>NZ_JAUOTP010000002.1 GCF_030546695.1 Sphingomonas natans | reverse complement strand
ATCCATGCCCCAAACCGTCACGCGATCCGCAGACCCGCACTCAGCGCCTCCACAAGCGCATCAACCTTCGCACTCAACTGTCGCCGGCGTGGCCAGACGAGATGCAGCGGCAGCCCCGCGGTCGCGAGCTCGGGCAGTATCTCGACCAATTCTCCGCGTTCGAGCTCTTCCTCGATCAACCAGGTCGCCAATTGAGCGATCCCGAACCCGGCCCTGACCGCTCCGACCTGAGCCTCGGCGCTGCCGAGAACGAGACGACCGGCCATCGTCCGTTCCTCGACCGGCGCCGTGCCGGCGCCGAAGCGCCAGCGGATCGTGCTGCCGTCGGCGCGGCCGTAGAGGATGCAGTCGAAGCGGGACAGATCGTCCGCCGAATCCGGCACGCCGCGTCGATCGATATAGGCCGGCGCCGCGCAGAAGATCACCCGCTCGCTGCCGAGATAGCGATGGCCGAGATTGTCGGGCCATGTAGCGGGCGTGCCGATCCGGACCGCGACATCGACCCCTTCTTCGACGATGTCGATCACCCGATCGGTGAAGGTAACGCTGGGCCGCAGGCCGGGATGGCGCTCGGCGAAGGCCAGCA
The DNA here is from genome assembly GCF_030546695.1 of Sphingomonas natans. Taxonomy (GTDB): domain Bacteria; phylum Pseudomonadota; class Alphaproteobacteria; order Sphingomonadales; family Sphingomonadaceae; genus Sphingomonas_I; species Sphingomonas_I natans. Next base: position 645,778 of record NZ_JAUOTP010000002.1, on the reverse strand, counting down.
GCACTGGCATGACCTGCATCCGCCCGAATGCGACGGGAAGATCGATCTTCAGCCGCCCGACGATCTCGGAGCGGTGCGCGGCCAATACGGCCTCGGCATCGGCCAGATCGCCCAGCACGCGGACGCAGGTCTCGTAGAAGGCCGCACCGACGTCCGTCAGCGTCAACCGACGCGTTGTCCGCTCGAACAGCCGGCTGCCCAGTCGCGCCTCCAGCCGGCCGACGCTCTTGCTGATCGCCGAGTTGGTCAGGTTCAGCCGGAGACCCGCGGCCGTGAAGCTCCCGGCATCGACGGTGCAGACGAAGGCCTCGATGCCCTTGAGACGTTCCGAGGGGATCATGCCATGCTCCTTTGTGGAATTTCCGTCGCTCGATACGCGAATTAATGCCGCACGATCTCCTTTTGTGTCGCGTGTAAAGCGGACGATCACAGGAGTTTCCCATGTCGTCCATCAGCACCCCCCTTGTCGCCGCGCCCGCAGGTTCGAAGTTCGCGGGGCATGGCGTCGCGGTGCTGCTGCTGGCGGTCTCCGCATTCGTCATCGTCACGACCGAGTTCATCATCGTCGGCCTGTTGCCGAGCCTCGCCCGCGATCTTGGCATCTCGATCTCCGTCGCTGGCCAGCTCGTTACGCTGTTCGCGTTCACGGTCATGCTGGCGGGGCCGTTCCTGACCGCGATGCTCTCGCATTTCGAGCGCAAGCGACTGTTCGTGACGATCCTGCTGATCTTCGCGGGCGCCAATGCGCTGGCCGCCGCCGCGCCCGACATCTGGATATTGGGTCTCGCCCGCTTCCTGCCGGCGCTTGCGCTCCCGGTCTTCTGGGGCACGGCGAGCGAGACTGCGGGAGAGCTTGCGGGGCCCGAGAAAGCGGGCAAGGCGGTCGCGAACGTCTATCTCGGCATTTCCGGCGCGATGGTGCTGGGCATCCCGCTCGGGACGCTCGCCTCGACCGCATTCGGCTGGCGCGGGACGTTCTGGGGCCTCTCCGGCCTGTCGCTGCTGATGGCAGTGCTGCTGTTCGTGGTGATGCCGACGCTGGCCAGGCCCGCGCGCGTGAAGCTGGCCGAGCAGGCGCGGATCCTGAAGGATCCCTATTTCCTCGGCAATGTCGTGCTGTCGGTGATCGTCTTCACCGCGATGTTCACCGCCTACACCTATCTTGCCGACATGCTCGAGCAGATCGCGCACATCCCGAGCGGCGAGGTCGGCTGGTGGTTGATGGGCTTCGGCATCGTCGGGCTCGCCGGCAATTGGCTGGGTGGCCATTTCGTAGCCCGCGGGCCGCTGCTGGTGACGGCGATCACATCGCTCGTGCTGGCGATCGGCATGGCGGCGACCACTCTGGTCGCGGGCTCGCATGGCTGGCTGGCGGTCGCGCTCGCGGTGTGGGGCATCGCCAACACCGCGCTCTATCCGATCTGTCAGGTGCGCGTGATGCAGTCGGCGAGCCACGCGCAGGCGCTGGCGGGCACGCTCAACGTATCCATGGCCAATGCGGGGATCGGCCTGGGCGCGATCATCGGCGGGTCGGTTATTCTCCACCTGGGGCTCGCGGGCGTCGGCCATGTCGCCGCGGCGATCGCGATCCTCGCCGTGCTCGTCACCCCGTTGGTGGCCTCGCTCAAGGGCCGTAAGGGCGCCTGACGGGCGCCGTGGGGATGCCGTCAATCGCCGGTCCGCTCACAGAGTGGCGGGTACGGCGCGTTGATGTCCTTAAGGTCCACCTGCCTCCGGTCGCTGTGTCCGATTTATATTACTTTTGGCGCGGTCTCGATAATAAGGAGGCAGGCCGATCATAATGGAAGGGCGCGGCAGCCCCCACGCGGAGATGGAATTCGATGCTCACTGTGGACAAGCGCACGATGCTGCTCGGCTCACTTGCCAGCGTCGCTTCGTTGGGGGCTGTCGGCAAGGCGGCAGGCGCGCCGCAGACTCCCGCGGGACCGATGCCCGCCGCCCCCCTGCCAGGCCTCGCGCGCGGTTCGGGGCCGTTCAACCTGATGTGCCCGCCGGCGGCCCGCACATCCGACAGCATCGCCATCGTCTGGGACGAGCCGACCGATCTGGAGGTGGAAGGCTATGACGTCTATCTGGACGGCAAGCTCGCCGGAACGACCCGGCACAGGGATCATACCTTCCAGCACCTTCGCCCCGCGAGGACCTATGAGATCGCTGTCCGCGCGCGCGACGCTAGCGGGAGCGTCCTGCAAAGCGCGACATTGCGATTGGCGACAAAGGCCCAGCCCAAGGCAAACGACATCCGGACCTTCGGTGCGGTGGGCGACGACAGGACGCTGAACACGGTGGCGATCCAGAAGGCGATCGACGCCTGTCCGCCGGGCGGCCTGGTCCGCATTCCGGCCGGCATATTCGTATCGGGCGCGCTGTTTCTGAAGAGCGACATGACGCTGCACCTCGATGCGGGCGCAGTCCTGCTGGGCAGCACCGACCCCAAAGACTATCCGGTCATGACTTATCGCTCGGAAGGCAAAGAGAAGCTTTGCTACAGCAGCCTGATCGGCACGCGAGACGCCAAGGGAGGACGCTGGCGCGACATCGCGATCACCGGCGCCGGGACGATCAACGGCAACGGCTCGATCCTCCGCCAGAACGAGCTGGCGGAAAAGGCGGCAGAGCGTGGCCGGGTCATCTGCATTCGCGACACGGACGGCTTGTATCTGCAGGGCATCACCGTCCGGCAATCGCCCTTCTGGTGCGTCCACCCGATCTACTGCAACGGCGTGACGGTCAACGGCGTCAGCATCCACACCAAATATGACGAAGCCGGCACGCCATATCCCCACATGGTGAACGGCGACGGCCTCGATCCGGATTCGTGTCGCGACGTGTTCATCTTCGATTGCGATATCTCCAGCCAGGATGACGGGATCGCGATCAAGTCCGGACGCGATGCCGAGGGCCGCGCCGTCGGTATCCCTAGCGAGAATGTGCGCATCAGCCACTGCCGCTTCCACAGCGGATTTGGGGTCGCCATGGGGAGCGAGATGGCGGGCGGCGTCCGCAACGTGCTGGTCGAGGACTGCGTGTTCGAGAATACGTTCAGCATCGCCAGCGTGAAGGCGCCGCGTGGCCGCGGCAATCATATCGAGAACGTCACCTATCGCGACTGCACGCTCAAATATGAGAGCGACGAGCATCGCGACGGCACCTGGTTTCGCGGTGCGCTCTATGTCGACCAGTTCTACGGCACCCCCGTTCCCGATCCACACGCCGCAAAGCCCAAGGACGAGGGCACGGCGCTCATCCGCAACATCTTGTTCAAGAACATCACGCTGGAAACGGTGGGCGGCAATGCGATTTATCTGGCGGGGCTTCCGGAAAGCCCGCTGCAGGACATACGCTTCGAGAATGTGACGGCGCGCGGCGCCCACGGCTTCGTCGCCTACAATGTGCGGGGGCTGACACTCGATACGGTTTCCGTCGAAGCCCGTGACGGGAAGGGCATGAATTTCGTCAACGTCGGATCGTGATGCGCATCATACCGACCTCTCGCGCACTGCGCTCCGGAACCGCCCCTGCGGTATCGTCCCCCTAGCGACGGCGCGACCGCTCGCTGCGGCCAGGCTCAGCGCGGCAGGAACCCGGTGGCGAGCGTCGCAACCAGCAGGTCCGCCAGTTCGCCGGGACTTTGCGGGCCGGCCGGGTCGTGCCAGCGCGCCGGCCAGTTGAGCGCGCCGGCGAGCGCGAAGGCGAGCAGCCTGGGATCGACGGGGGCGATCGATCCATCCGCGACGCCTTCCTCGATGAGCTCGCGCATTGCCGTATCAATCTCGCGCTTCAGATCGCGGAAGCGGCGGACGCTCTCCGGTGTCAGCGCCTCCTCGCCGGTGCGGATCACGCATCGGCCGAAATCGTCCATGTTGATCTCGGCATAGCGCCGCAGGAAGCTCTGCAGGCGATCGGCGCCCGTACCCGGGCCCGCGCGCGCCGCCGCCCCCGCTTCCAGCAATTGTTGGAGGCCGATCGTCACGCACTCGAGCAGCACCTGATCCTTGTTGCCGAGATAGTGATAGATGGTCGGCTTCGAGATGCCGAGGCTCGTCGCGACATCTTCGAGCGAGGTCGCGTGGAAGCCGCGTGCGTTGAACATGCGGACGGCGGCGCGCAGCACCGCGGCGCGCCGCGCGGCGCGCTCCTCCTGTTTCTGCTCGCGGGAGGGGAAAGGGGATATGGGAGTGTTCAAACGGGCCTCGCTCATCGCGCAAATTTCTTGACAGGAAACCGTTCGGAATACAATCTACTCGTGAGTAGGATCCGACAGGCGCATCATGATTCTTTCCGAGACCCAGGATGCCATAAGAGGCGCCGTCCGCAGCTTCGCGCAGGATCGGATCAGGCCGCACAGCGCGGCGTTCGAAGCGGCCAAGGGCTACCCAGCGGCGTTGTTCGAGGAGATGGCAGGCCTCGGCCTGCTCGGCATGACCGCGCCCGAGGCGGTCGGCGGCGCGGGCGCGGACTATATCTCCTATGCCCTCGCCCTGATGGAGATCGCAGCGGCGGACGGCGCGCTCTCGACGATCGTCAGCATCCAGAACAGCCTGATCGTGTCGGGTCTCATCAAGGACGGCACGGCGGAGCAGCAGGCGCGCTTCCTCCCCGATCTGATTGCCGGCAAGATGATCGGCGCGTTCGCGCTGACCGAGAGCGATGCAGGCTCCGATGCCTCGGCGATCCGCACCCGCGCCGAGAAATGCGACGGCGGCTATCGGCTGAACGGCGCCAAGCAGTTCATCACGTCCGGCCGCATAGCCGGGATCGCGATGGTCTATGCGATCACCGATCCGGCGGCGGGCAAGCGCGGCATTTCGGGCTTCATCGTGCCGACCGACAGCCCGGGCTATACGGTCGACAAGGTCGAGCACAAATTGGGGCAGGGCGCGTCGGATACCTGCGCGATCCGCTTCGAGGATCTGTTCGTCGCGGACGAGCTGCGGCTCGGTGCCGAGGGCGCCGGCTATGGCATCGCCCTGTCGAACCTCGAAGTCGGGCGCATCGGCATCGCCGCGCAATGTATCGGCATGGCCGACGCCGCGATCGAGATCGCGATCCGATATGCCAAGGATCGGACGAGCTTCGGCCTTCCGATCATCCAGCATCAGGCGGTCGGCTTTCGTCTCGCGGACCTGGCGGCGCGGCTGGAGGCAGCGCGGCAACTCGTGCTCCATGCGGCGAGCATGAAGGATGCTGGGCTGCCGTGCCTCAAGGAAGCGTCGATGGCCAAGCTCGTCGCGTCGGAGACGGCCGAGGCGGTGGTCTCGGGCGCGATCCAGACGCTGGGCGGCTATGGCTATCTCGAGGAGTTCGGGGTGGCCAAGATCTATCGCGATGTCCGCGTCTGCCAGATCTACGAGGGTACGTCCGATATCCAGCGGATGGTCATCGCCCGCGCGCTTTGAATCGATAAAGGAGGACCGCCATGGCCGATCCCGTCGTCATCGTCAGCTACGCCCGCACGCCGATGGGTGGCTTCAACGGTGCCTTTTCCTCGCTGAAGGCGACCGAGCTCGGCTCGGCCGCCGTTGCCGCGGCGGTCGAGCGGTCGGGGGTCGATCCGGAGGCGATCGACCGCATCTACATGGGCTGCGTGCTGCCGGCGGGCCTCGGCCAGGCGCCGGCGCGGCAGGCGGCATTGGGCGCGGGCCTGCCGCAGTCGATCGAGGCGACGACGGTCAACAAGATGTGCGGATCGGGCATGCAGGCGGCGATGATGGCCTATGACGCGCTGGCGGCGGGCAGCGCCGACATTGTCGTCGCCGGCGGCATGGAGAGCATGACCAACGCGCCTTATGCGCTTCCGAAGCATCGTGCGGGCGCGCGGATCGGGCATGATCGCATCATCGACACGATGATGATGGACGGGCTGGAAGACGCCTACGAGCCGGGCAAGGCGATGGGCGTCTTCGCCGAGGATGCGGTGCGCGACTATCAGTTCACGCGCGGGGATCAGGACGATTATGCGGTGCGCTCGCTGGAGCGCGCCAATGCGGCGATCGGATCGGGCGCCTTCGCCAGGGAGATCGCGCCGGTCAGCGTCGCCGGCCGGGGCGGATCGGTGCTGGTCGACACGGACGAGCAGCCGGGCAAGGCGAAACCCGACAAGATTCCGGGCCTCAAACCCGCCTTCCTCAAGGATGGAACGATCACCGCGGCCAACGCCTCGTCGATCTCCGATGGTGCGGCGGCGCTGATCATGACGCGGCAGAGCGTGGCGGAGAAATTCGGCCTGCCCATCGTCGCCACGGTCGTCGCGCAGGCGGGGCATGCGCACGAGCCGGCGAAGTTCACGACCGCGCCCGTGCCTGCGATCCGCAAGGTGCTGGCCAAGGCCGGCTGGAGGGCGGCGGACGTCGATCTGTTCGAGGTGAACGAGGCATTTGCCGTGGTGGCGATGATTGCCGCCCGCGATCTCGACATTCCGCCCGAGAAACTCAACGTGAATGGCGGCGCGACCGCGCTCGGCCATCCGATCGGTGCGAGCGGCGCGCGCATCCTGGTGACGTTGGTCGCCGCGCTGGAGGCGCGCGGGCTCAAGCGCGGCGTCGCGAGCCTATGCATCGGCGGGGGCGAGGCGACCGCCATGGCGATCGAGCTGGCCTGACGCTGGGGTCGAAGGCGCGCGTCGGCCGTGAAGTGGGACGAAGAGGAAGCCGATGAGTGAGCCCCCCGTTTTGCTGTCGATCGACCATGCGATCGCGACGCTGACGCTCAACCGTCCGGCGGCGGGCAATGCGATCGATCTGCCGCTGGCGCAGGCTTTGCTGCAGGCGGCGATCCGCTGCGACAGCGATCCGGCGATCCGGTGCGTCGTGCTGACCGGCGCCGGCAAGCTCTTCTGCGGCGGCGGCGATATTGCCGGCTTCGCGACGACGACCGTCACGGTCCCGGCCTATCTGAGCGAACTGGCGGGCACGCTGCACATGGCGGTGACGCGGCTGATGCGCATGGCCAAGCCGCTGCTCGTGCTCGTCAACGGGCCGGCGGCGGGCGCGGGGCTGGGCCTCGCCATTTGCGGCGATGTCGTGCTGGCGGCGCAATCGGCGCACTTCACCGCGGCTTATGGCGGCGTCGGGCTCAGTCCGGACGGCGGCGTCTCCTGGCTGCTGCCGCGGCTGATCGGCCTGCGGCGGGCGCAGGAGATGCTCATTGCCAATCGCCGCGTCGGCGCTGAGGAAGCGGCGGCGATCGGGCTCGTCACCCGGATTGTCAGCGACGACGACCTGATCGACGAGGGCCTGAAGCAGGCGCGGACGCTCGCGGCGGCGGCGACCAACGCGGTCGCGGCGGCGCGCGCGCTCCTGCTCGAAAGCTATGGCGGGTCGCTCGAAGGGCAGCTGGAGCGCGAAACGCGCAGCATCGCCGCACTGAGCGGCACCGCCGACAGCCGCGAAGGCGTCGCCGCCTTCTTCGATCGTCGCAAGCCCGTTTTCTCCGGAGGCGCCTGAGATGGCCGAGGCCTATATCGTCGATGCGGTCCGCAGCGCCGGCGGGCGTCGCAAGGGCGCTCTGGCCGGCTGGCACCCCGCCGATCTGGGTGCTGAGGTGCTCAACGCGATCGTCGATCGCACGGGGATCGATCCGGCCGCGATCGAGGACGTGATCGTCGGATGCGTGACCCAGGCGGGCGAGCAGGGTTTCGCGTTCGGGCGCAACGTGGTGCTCGCCTCGCGTCTGCCGCAAAGCGTCCCGGCGGTGACGATCGACCGGCAGTGCGGGAGCTCGCAGCAGGCCGTGCAATTCGCGGCGCAGGCGGTGATGTCGGGCACGCAGGACATCGTCATCGCCGCCGGCGCGGAAAGCATGACGCGCGTGCCCATGTTCAGCAACATCTCGCTGCATGAGAAAGAGGGACTGGGGGTCGGCCCGTTCAGCGCGCGGATCGGCGCGCGCTTCGGCGTCGCCGCATTCAGCCAATTCGAGGGCGCCGAGATGATCGCTCGCAAATATGGCTATGATCGCGAGAGGCTCGATCGCTTCGCACTCGAAAGCCATCGCCGCGCGGCCGCGGCGACGCAGGCCGGCGCGTTCGATCGGGAGATCGTCCCGCTCGCGATCGATGGCGGCTTCCACACGACCGACGAGGGCATCCGTTACGACGCGACTTTGGAGTCGATCGGATCGGTCAAACCGCTGCAGGACGGCGGCGTCATCTCGCCCGCCAATGCGAGCCAAATTTGCGACGGCGCCTCGGCGACGCTGATCGTCAGCGAACGCGCGCTGAAGACGCATGGCCTGACTCCGATCGCGCGGATCGTGAACATGACGGTGACCGCCGGCGATCCGGTGATCATGCTGGAGGAGCCAATCCCCGCGACAACGCGCGCACTGGCGCGCGCCGGCATGACGCTCGATGATATCGATCTCTACGAGGTCAACGAGGCATTCGCGCCGATCCCGCTGGCGTGGCTGGATGCGCTCGGCGGCGATCCCGACCGGCTCAACGTGCATGGCGGCGCGATTGCTCTCGGCCATCCGCTCGGCGCCTCGGGCACGAAGATCATGGCGACCTTGATCCACGCGCTGCGCGCGCGCGGCAAACGCTACGGCCTGCAGACGATGTGCGAGGGCGGCGGCATCGCCAATGTGACGATCCTGGAGGCGCTGTAATGGCATTGACGACACGCATCACCGACATGCTCGGGGTCCGGCATCCGATCGTCCAGGGCGGCATGATGTGGGTGGGCCGGGCCGAGCTGGCGGCGGCGGTGTCCAATGCGGGCGGGCTCGGTATTCTGACCGCGCTCACGCAGCCTACGCCCGACGATCTGCGGCGCGAAATCGATCGCTGCCGGGCGCTGACCGACGCGCCGTTCGGCGTGAACTTGACGATCCTCCCCTCGGTCTCGCCGCCACCTTATGCCGAGTATCGCCGGGCGATCATCGAGAGCGGCATCACGATCGTCGAGACGGCGGGCCACAAGCCGCAGGAGCATGTCGACGAATTCAAGAGCCACGGCGTGACCGTGCTCCACAAATGCACGGCGGTGCGGCATGCGCTCTCGGCCGAGCGGATGGGGGTCGACATCATCTCGATCGACGGGTTCGAATGCGCGGGCCATCCGGGCGAGGACGATATTCCGGGGCTGATCCTGATCCCCGCCGCCGCCGACAAGGTGACGATCCCGATGATCGCGAGCGGCGGCTTCGGCGACGGGCGGGGCCTTGCGGCGGCGCTCGCGCTCGGTGCGGAGGGCATCAACATGGGGACGCGTTTCTGCGCAACGGTGGAGGCGCCCATCCATGACTTGGTGAAGGCATTCATCGTCGCGAACGATGAGCGCGACACGCGGCTGATTTTCCGCAAGTTCCACAATACGGGGCGCGTCGCGCGCAACAGCATATCCGAGCGCGTCGTCGCGCTGTCGCAGCCGGCGGAGGCGGTGTTCGAGGATATCCGCGCGCTCGTGTCGGGGGCGAAAGGGCGCGAGGCGCTGGAGACGGGCAATCTCGATGCGGGGCTGGTCTGGGCCGGACAGGTGCAGGGGCTGATCCACGACGTGCCCACCTGCCAGGCGCTGATCGATCGCATCGTCGCCGACGCCGAGGCGATCATTCGTGGCCGACTGGCGGCGTTCGTAACACCACGCGAGATGGCCGCGTAACGTCCGTCAGCGAGGCGGCCGGCTCATCGCATAGGGCAATGTCGCCGAAGCGATCGACGAGCGCTGGCCACCGGGGTGGATCACAGTCACGCGACCGAGACCCGGGGACACGACGACGCCGATCATCTCGTCGACCCATTTGTGGAGCGCCGCCCGGCTCCATTCCAGCTCGCTGCCGTCGATCGCGGCGACGCCGGACGCGTCCACCTCTTGCTCAAGCTCGATCACCCGATCGGTGACGGCGCGCAGCGTCTCGTCCGGTTCTTCGCTCATGAACGCCCCAAAGCCGCTGTGATGCCACGCCGCCCGCCCTCCGCTGGAAGACGGGCAATGCCGGACGGATCAGAAGGGCAGATTGTACATCCGGACCGCATTGGTCTCGAGGATCTTCTTCTTCACGGCATAATCATAGCCGCCGAGCGCCTTCTGGATATGCTCCTGCACGCCCGGATAGAGCGAGGTCGGATGCGGGAAGTCGGTCTCGAACATCATATTGTCGAAGCCAATCGTCTCCAGCAGCAGCTGCGGCCCGATCGTCTCGAACCAGAAGGTGCCGAAGAAGTGGTCGCGGAAATAATCCCACGGCGCCTTCTTGAGTACTCCGCCCGCACGATGCGGAAGCATCTCCTGAAATTGATGCTCGAGCGCTTCCACCGCGAACGGAATCCAGCCCATCCCGCTTTCGATCAGCCCGATCTTGAGGCCCGGATGCTTGTCGAGCCGGCCGCTGACCATCCAGTTGCCGAGCGTCGCGACGTTGCCGATCGAGAACATCGTCGCCACCACCGACAAAGTCTGTTCGAACACGAAGCCGTCCCACGTCAGCGTCGTCGGATCCATCGCGGCGTTGAGGTGGAAATTGATCGGCGTGCCGGTCGCGCTGCACAGATCGAGGAAATCGTCCCAATAATCGCGCATATAGGAGGGGACACCGACGCGCTCGGGCGTGTCGGGCAGGACGAAGCCCTTGAGCCCCATGTCGATGCAGCGGCGCGCTTCCTTGTCCAGCGCCGCTTTGTCCCAGAGCGGCAAATGCGCCATGGTGAAGAGCTGAATCGCGATCGTCTCGTCGGTCTCGTCCGGTTCGGGGCCCTCCGCTTTCGCTTCGGCCTCGGCGACGAAATCGGCGCGCGTCCGGGCGATGTGGCCGGCATCGGGGCTCAGCCGGCGAACGCGATCGACATCGCCAATGACAAAAGCCGGCGCGATCCGGCCGAGCAGCGCGCCGAGATCCGCATCGGCGAGCCGGTAATTGAGCGGCACATAAGGGATGCCAGCGATCGCCGCGCCGAACAGAGCGATTGCGGACGCCTCGCTGCCTTCGTCGAGCAGCGCGACATGCGTCGCTCCGCTCTCGCGGATGCTCCGCGCGGCACCCTGCGCGGAGCGATGCAGCGCCGCATACGACCAGCGCCGGCCGTCGCACACCAAGGCGATCCGGTCGGCGTCGGTATCCGCCGCCATCTGCAGGAAAAGCGAGATATTCATCGCGGACTAGTCGGATGCGGGCAGCGGCTTGGCATCCTTGGTGGTGAGCGCGATCCCGTCGCTCGCAAGCGATCCCGCGCCCGGCTTCACGCACAGCAGTTCGAGCGTGCCGGCCGCATCGACATAGCGCTTGCCGACGCGCGTGCCCTCCGAGAAAGCCGGATCGATCGCGCCGCGCTCGGCCGGCCGCTCCTCCGTCATCGGCGCCCCGCCGCATGAAACAACGCCGTCGCCGGCGCGGATCACCATCACTTCGGTGTCGCACACGACCGACTTGAGCTTGGTTCCGGGCTTCATGGCGTCCTCTGATCTGGTCGCGGACGCGGGTCCGCCCTCCGGCGTTTAGAGAAGCCCTCGGGGTCTAAGCGTCAAGCCTCGGGGCATCGCGCCGACGATGATCAGCCCATCGTCGGAATGACGAAACTCTGGTCCAGGACCGCGCCGCCGCTCGGCCAGCGCTGCGTGACCTTCTTGGTGCGCGTGTAGAAGCGGATCCCGTCCATGCCATATTGATCGAGATCGCCGAAGCCCGAGCGCTTCCACCCGCCGAAGCTGTGATAGGCGACGGGCACCGGGATCGGCACGTTGATGCCGACCATGCCGACCTCGACGCTCGCCGCGAACGCACGGGCGAAATCGCCGTTGCGGGTGAACAAGGCGACGCCGTTCCCATATTGATGATTGGTCGGGTACGAGACCGCTTCCTCGAAGGTTTTGGCGCGCATGATCTGCAGGACGGGCCCGAAAATCTCTTCCCGATAGCTCTGCATGTCCGGCGTCACGCGATCGAGCAACGTCGGCCCGAGGAAATAGCCGTCCTCATAGCCCTGGAGCGAAAGGCCGCGGCCGTCGACGACGAGCTCGGCGCCTTCTTCGACCGCCATCTGGATATAGTGTTCGATCTTCGCCTTGTGCGCGGCGCCGACGACGGGGCCGTAATGCGCATCGGGATCGGTCGGGATGCCGACGCGCAGATCGGCGATCGCGGTGAGCAACTTGCCGCGCAGCCGCACGGCGGTCTCTTCGCCGACCGGCACGACGACCGGCAGCGCCATGCAGCGCTCGCCGGCAGAGCCATAAGCGGCGCCGATGATGTCGGCGACGGCCTGGTCCATGTCGGCGTCAGGCATGACGATGCCGTGATTCTTGGCGCCGCCCATGCATTGCATGCGCTTGCCGTTGGCCGCGCCCCGGCCATAGACATATTGAGCGATGTCGGACGATCCGACGAAGCTGACCGCCTTGATGTCGGCATGATCGAGAATCGCGTCGACCATCTCCTTGTCGCCATGGACGACGTTGAGGATGCCCTTCGGCAGGCCGGCCTCCAGCGCGAGCTCGGCCAGCCGCACGGGCACCGACGGATCGCGCTCGGACGGCTTGATGATGAAGGCATTGCCGGTCGCGATCGCAGGTGCGCACATCCACAGCGGGATCATCGCCGGGAAGTTGAAGGGCGTGATGCCGGCGGCGATGCCGATCGGCTGGCGCATCGAATAGACGTCGATCCCGGGCCCGGCACCTTCCGTATATTCGCCCTTGAGAAGGTGGGGGATGCCGCACACGAACTCGACGACCTCGAGCCCGCGCTGGATGTCGCCCTTCGAATCCGCGATCACCTTGCCATGCTCGCGCGAGAGCATTTCGGCCAGTTCGTCCATATGCTGCTCGATCAGCTCCTTGAACCGGAACATCACGCGCGCGCGGCGCTGCGGATTGGTCGCGGCCCAGGCGGGTTGCGCGGCCTTGGCGTTCGCGACCGCTTCGTCGAGTAGGGCCGCATTGCCGAGCGCGACCTGTGCCTGCACCTTGCCCAACGCCGGATCGTAGACGTCGCCGAGACGGGCCGGGGGCGTCGTCGTCGCGGCGCCATCGATGAAATGCTGGATCAGTCGCATTCGGGGATCCTCTCGCTTTGATTATGGGGCCGACGATAGCCTATGCGATTATGTGTAGATATGGCGCTTGAGCGCGCAACGGTTGTGCGTTTGAGCGAATGCTGTCGGCATGTTCGATTGGGACGATCTGCGCATCCTGCTTGCCGTCGCGCGCAGCGGCAGCTTCGTCGCGAGCGGGCGCGCGCTCGGCCTCAACCATACGACTTTGGCACGGCGACTTACCGCGCTGGAGGCGTCGATCGGCACACGGCTGCTGGATCGCTCTCCGCGCGGCGTGCAGGCGACGAAGGCCGGGCTGGAGCTGATCGAACATGCCGAGCGGATCGAGGAAGAGGTGCTGGCGGCCGGACGACGCGTCGAGGGGCAGGACGGACAGGTCTCTGGGATCGTCCGCCTGGCCACCCCGGAGGCGTTCGGGACCTATTTCATCGCGCCGCGCGCGCGCCATCTGAACGCGCAGCATCCTGGGATCGAACTGGAGCTCGCGCCGGAATCGCGCACCGTCAACCTCTCGAAGCGCGAGGCTGACATCGCGATCAGCCTCAACCGGCCCGATCAGGGACGGCTGCAATCGGCGCGTCTCGTCGATTATCGGATCGGGCTTTATGCGTCCGAGGATCTGCTCGCGCGGATCGGCCCGATCGCCTCGCTGGCGGCGCTGCGGGGACAGCCGTTCATCTCCTATATCGAGGAGTTGATCGACCTGCCCGAGCTGCGCAATCTTGATCGGTCGCTGGCCAAGACGTGCGTGTTCCGCTCCAGTTCGGTCGCGGCGCAGATGGAGGCGGTGGCGTCGGGGTTGGGCTTCGGCTTGCTGCACTGTTTTGCGGTCAGCCCGCATATGCGCCTGGTGCGGGTGCTGCCTGAGACGGTGGAGGTCGTGCGCAGCTACTGGATGGTGTTGCACTCGGATCTTGCGCGCGTCCCCCGCATCCGTGCGGTCGCGGACTTCGTCGCGGAGAGCGTGAGGAGGGAACGGGCGGCGTTCTGACGGCGCGTAGCGCCGCTTACCGCTGGAGCGATAGCCGGGCGGTGACGAGGCGCCGGGCCGCCTCGTCCAGCGTGTCGTCGGTTTTCGCGAAGCAGAGCCGGACGAGCGATCGGGGCGGATCCTTGGCGTAAAAAGCCGAGAGCGGGATCGCGGCGACGCCATGATCGCGGACGATGCGCGTGCAGAAGTCGGTGTCCCGCTCGTCCAGTCCAGAAGCGGCAAGGTCGATCGTGAGGAAATAGGTGCCCGCGCTGGGCAGGACGGCATAGCCGCCGGCCGCAAGCGCTGCGGCGAGGCGGTCGCGCGAGCGCTGATAGCCTGCGCGCATCGCCGCGAATTCGGCTGGCGGCCTCGCCATACCCTCGGCGACCGCGATCTGGAGCGCGGGCGGCGTGGTGAAGGTGAGGAACTGATGAGCGCGTGCGATCGGGCCGAGCAGGGCCGGGCAGGCCAATACGAAACCGACCTTCCAGCCCGTGAGCGAGAAGATCTTGCCGGCGGAGCCGATCTTGACCGCGCGATCGGCCATGCCGGGCAGGCCGATCAGGGGAAGGTGGCTGCGGCCGTCGAAGATTACATGCTCCCCGACCTCGTCGCAGATCGCGATCAGATCGTGGGCGATGCAGAGATCGGCGAGGAAGGCGAGTTCGTCGGCGTCGAACGTCTTGCCGAGTGGATTGACCGGGTTGTTGAGGATGAGCAGCCGGGTGCGCGGGCCGATCGCCGCGCGCAGCGCTTCGCGCGGCAAAACCCAATCGGGCGGCTGCATCGTCACGAGCTTCGCGATCCCGCCCGCGCGCTGCACGAGCGGCAGATAGGCATCGTAGAGCGGCTGGATCAGCAGCACCTCATCGCCGGGCGTGACCATGGCCAGCAGAGATGCGGCGATCGCCTCGCAGGCCGGAATGCGGGGCTCGGACTGTCGGTTGCCGGATCTGGCCAAACGGTCGGCAGACGCGCAAGCTGATCTTCCCGTGCGAGAATTGGAGAAGAGGGCGATTACGCGACAATCGGAGCGAGGTGAGCGACGCCAAGGCGACCCGCAAGAAGCGGTCGCTTGACGAAGCACGGCGATGAGACCGGCAGCCCGTCTGGGCCACCCCTCACACCTGACGGGAGATACATCGTAGTCCGCGGCCGTTTATGGCGCGCCGCCGACCCGCATCTCCCGTCCGAACGGCGGCAGGGGCTCGTCGACGAGCTGATGGCGGCCCGCCGCGCCGTGGCGAGCGCACGGCATTCGGGAGACGGTGCGGCGGAGACAGCAGCGCATGCCGCGGTCGACAAGGCCAAGGTCGCGCTGGGTGAACGTGGGTCTCCCTGGTGGACGGACGGCGCCCCAGATCTCAACCGGCGGATGGCGAAGAACACATGCTACGCCGAATGGTATAAGAACGTCGTCTCCGACCAATAGCGACAGCATGGCATGGACGTTCTGGCCTTGTGGCGCATTACGGTCCGTGCCGCCCAAACACGATCAGGTTCGGCAGAGGATCTTCGCATTCGGCAACGGTCGCGCGATCTCTCGGAACGTCTAGAGTCGGGCCAGACGGCTGACCGATACCAATCGGTGCGTGAGTGAAGCTGGCCGTCTTGGCTCAACATTCAACAATCATGGGGCGCATATTGCGCCATGCCGATGAACTTGCTCAGCGGTCACAGCCGATGCAAGACGGTGGTAATCGCGGGTGATCGCTTTACCATATGATAGATGCATGATCATGGATGACTGGCTGGGACTGTCATGAAACTGGCGCGACTTGGTAAGCTGGTTCTGTACTGCTTGGCAGCATCCATGCTCCCGACTTCCGCGTCGGGCGAACCGCCGCCGATGCCAGTCGTTTCCGCGCCGCGGCTCTACGTTCTGGATTGTGGCGCACTAGCGACGGACAGCCCCGAAGGCTTCAATCTGACGCGTGACGAGGTCGCCACCACGATCATGGCGAACATGTGCTTTCTGATCGTGCATCCCAAAGGCACGTTTCTTTGGGACACGGGCGTTTCGGATCGTTGGACGGGGCGGCCTCTCGGCGAATTCCAACCGAACAAGCATGTTTCGGTCGTCAGGATGCGGAGCCTGGTCGGGCAGCTTGCCGACATCGGGTATAGGCCCGACCAAATCACGTATCTTTCGCTGTCGCATGCACATTGGGATCATAGCGGCAATGGCAACGTCTTTGCGCGGACCGCGACCTGGCTCGTTTCGAAGGCGGAGCACGACTTCATGTTCGGTCCGGACGGTTATACGCGCGAAAGGCAGGATTGGGTGGATCTCCAAACCGCCAAGACGATCCTCATCGGCGATGATTACGATGTGTTCGGCGATGGTAGCGTCGTCATCAAACTGGCGCCCGGCCACTCACCGGGGCATAGCGTAGCAGTCGTGAACCTGCCGCATACCGGGCCCATCATTCTCGCCGGCGACCTCTATCACTTCAAGGAGGAGGCTATGCTCGATCGGATGCCCGACGCCGAACGCCGAACGCAAACCCCGCAGTCGAGAGCGATGGTCGCAGCGCTGGCGAAAAGCCTGAATGCGCAGGTCTGGATAGCGCACGATCTGGCTCTGTCCCAACGCTTGCTGCACGAGCCGGCCTTTTACGACTGACGCGCTTCGCACGTTCTCACCGCGACGCGCACCTTCGGCAGATTGCGCGTCGATCAGGCGACATCGCCGATAGCCTCGTCCGAGGGGGCTGCGTCGATACCGAAACCAGCTCCTCGGGGAGGGCTCAGCGCGGTGCGATCACGCTCTCTACGACGCCCGGATCAGGGGCGCTGGTGCTGGCAGAACTGTTCCGGATTCCGAACCAGAAGCTGGCGGCGGCAATCAGGTTGAGGCTGACCGTGGCGCCAAGCGCGAGACTGACCGAGTTTGTCCCGCCGAGCTTGTCGGAGATGATGCCGGTAATGAGCGGCCCGATGGCGGCGCCGCCCAGGTTCGCCACAAGCTCCTGCAGCGCGGCGATCGAGCCGCGCATCCGCGGGGGCGTCGCGGTCACGATCGCAGCCTTCGGAGCCGAGTAATGGGTGCCCAGCGTTAGCCCGAGCACGAACACCAGCAAGGCCGCAATCATCGGTGATGGCGCGAAGGCGATGCCGAACGCGACAGGAACCGACAGGGTGAGCGCGCAGGAAGGCACGATCCAAAGCCGATCCACCCGTCCACGCGCGACCCAGTCCGCCAGGAAGCCCGACAAGGCGGTAGATGCGAACTTCAGCACGCCGGCGGCGATGCCGACGATGAGGCCGGCCGTCGCCAGGCTGAATCCCTGTTCGCGCACCAGGATCGGCGTGATCCAGATCCAGATCGATGCGATGTTCATCGCGACGATGGCGAGGCCGATCGTGTTGAAGAACACGCTGCGCGTGCGCAGGAAGAATTTGAAGGACTGCCACATCGAAACGGCGTGGCCGGCGTCGCCATTTTCGAGACTGCGGGACGGCTCGGGAAATTTCAGCCACATGAAGGCCGCAAGGATGATGCCGGGCAGCCCGACCACGAGGAAGACCGCCCTCCATCCGAAATGCTGGGCGACGAATCCGCCGATGACGAACGCCAGACCGGTGCCAAGGGCCAACCCCGAATGCACCAGGCCCATGGCGCTGGCGCGCTCTTTCACGGGGAAGATGCTGGCGACGAGCGACTGGGTGCCCGAGGCCGTCGACGATTCCGCCGCGCCTACGACGGTGCGCATCGTGAAAAGTGACCAATAACCCGTCGCGAACGCCCCCAGACCCGATACGGCGCTCCAGATCGCCAGCATCGTCGAGAGGAATTTCACGCGGTTCGTGCGATCCATCAGCCAGCCGACGGGTAGAACGCAGACGCAGAAACCTATGGCATGTGCCGAGCCGCCGATGGCCCCGAGCTGCGCATCCGACAGGTGAAATTCGTGGCGGAGCGGCTCGATCACGACGCCGAAGACGTACCGATCGAGCGAATGGAGCGTGTATACTGCCAGTAAAACGATTGCGGCGATCCAGCGCGCCTCCAACCAGCTAGATGACTTTTTAGCCATTCAAAGACCCTCTCGCATGCTGCGTAAAGACTGGCACACGCGTCTCACACCGACAAGTTCGTTTATGCAGATTGTCATGCGTATATACGAACTAACTTTGGGGTTGCCTGTATTCTGCCGATGATCGCGACGGGAGGGTTGCGAAGGCGGACGAATGGAAGGGATCTCTGAACTCGATCATGGCTTCGACCGGCCAAGGCGCATTTGGGCCTGATCTGGCGAAGGCCGTGTTCGTCAAAACGCCATGGACGACCATCCCGACGCGGGCGTAGCCCTTGTTGTCTCACAGAATGGAACCAGCTCAGCCTATGACCGCGACCACGACGACGACCGAAGAGGGCCCCGCCATCGCCAAGGAACTGGCGACCGGGAAGTTCACGGACGAGATGCTGGCATCGATGCGGGCGCTGATCGGGACCAATCTGAGGACCGCGGCGAGCATCAACAACGAATATGCGACGCGGACCGCGATCCTGCGCTTTTGCGAGGGGATCGGCGATGACAATCCCCTTTGGACCGAAGCCGATTATGCCGAGACGACGGACTATGGCACGCTGATAGCCCCGCCGAGCTTCATCTTCGCGTGCCTCGCCGGCATCCAGGTCGGCTGGCCGGGCCTCGGCGGTTTCCATTGCGAGACCAAGATCGATTTCCACAACCCGATCAAGGTGGGCGACAAGATCGAATGCCGCTGCGAGTTTCAGGGCTTCGACGGCCCGATCGAGCAGAGCAATTTCGGCGGGCGCCGGATCAAGGATTATATCCTCCAGCAATATACGAACCAGGATGGCGAGCTGATCGCCGACTTCATCTGCTCTCGCATGCGCTTCGAGCGCGGCGAGATGCAGAAGCGCGCGGAAACCCGCGAGATCACCGTGCCGCATCCTTGGAAGGATGAGGAGATCGAGGAGATCGAGGCGGGCATCCTGAAGGAGGCGCCGCGCGGCGCGGTGCCGCGCTACTGGGAGGACGTGGAGGTCGGCGAGGAAATCGACGTCATCACCAAGGGGCCGCTGGGCCTGACCGACTTCATCGCTTTCATCGCCGGCGGTTCGGCGCCGATCCCGCGTGTCGCCGCGCATTCCGTATCGCTCAAGCGCTATCACAAGCACCCCAAATGGGCGTTCCGCGATCCCAAGACGCATTCGCTGGAGCCCGTCTATTCGGTTCACTACAACGATTATGCCGCCTCGCTGCAGGGCGCGCAGATGGCCTATGACGTGGGCATTCAGCGCACGAGCTGGCAGATCCATTCGCTCACCAACTGGATGGGCGACGCGGGTTGGCTGAAGCAGATCACCGGCCAGTATCGCTCGCACGTCTACCTTTCGGACGTCGTGCGCCTGGGCGGCCGGATCGACGCCAAGGAAGTGGACGATCTGGGCAACCACATCGTGAAGCTCACCACCTGGGCGATCAACCAGCGAGGGCAGAATTGCATGCCGGGGACCGCGATCATCGTGCTTCCTGCCCGCGAAGCCTGAGGCCGCATCGTCATGTCCGTGGCCGAGGCCCGTTGGTCCAAGGAGATCGCCGTCGAAGTGGTCGGCGGGATCTCGTACAAGATGTACGTGGAGCGTCCGCGCCGGGTCGAGGAACTGCTCGGCTTCGCGGGCCGCTGGGGCGAACGGTCCTATGTCGCGCAAGGCGATCAGGCGCTGACGTTCGCCGAGCTGCGGCGCGCGATCGCCGCGAAGGTGGCCGAGCTGACGCAGGCGGGCATTGGCGCAGGCGACCGTGTGTTCGTGCTCGGCTGGAACAGCCCGGAATGGGTCGTGAACTTCTGGGCCTGCCTCAGCGCAGGCGCGGTGCCCGTGCTCGCGAACACCTGGTGGAGCAGTGCGGAGATCGAGACGGGCATGGCGCTGCTGTCACCCAAGTTGATCCTGGCCGATGCGTCCATCGCCGCGAAGATGCCGGCCGGCGTACCGTGCGGGACGTGGGCCGTCGATCCGAACGGGCAGGGGGACGTCGACGCGATCGCCGGGAACGGCGGAAGCGAGGAAGACACGGCGATGATCATCTTCACGTCGGGAACGTCCGGCGTGCCGAAGGCCGTGGTGCTGTCGCATCGGGCGGTGCTCGCGCGATTGCACATGACGCTTCACGTCACGCGCAAGCTCCCGCACCAGATCGACGAGAGTGCGCATGACGTCACCTTGCTGACCGGCCCGTTGTTCCACGTTGGCTCGATGCAGGCGCTGCTGCGGGCCGTGGTGGTCGGCGACACGATCGTGCTGTCGAAGGGCCGCTACGATCCCAAGGACGTGATGGAGCTGATCGAGCGGCACAAGGTCAACCGCTGGAATGCAGTGCCGACGATGGTCTCGCGCCTGCTGGATCATCCAGACGTGGGTGGCAGGGATCTTTCCAGCCTCAGGTCGATCAGCATCGGCGGCGCACCCGTTCATGCCGAACTGATGCAGCGCATGCGCACCTGTCTTCCTAGCGTCAGCCCGCGTATTCCGACCGGCTACGGCCTGACCGAGAATGGCGGGCAGGCGACGGCGGCGGCGGGCTCGGAAGACATCGCCAAGCTCGGCTCGACCGGCCGGCCCTTGCCGTGCGTCGAGATCTCGTTCCTCGAGCATCCGGGCCTGCCCGATGGGGAAATCCTGCTGCGCTCGCCGACGCAGATGAGCGGCTATTTCGGGATCGACGAGTCGCCAATCGATGCGGACGGGTGGCTGCACACTGGCGATCTCGGGCGGCTGGATGAAGACGGACAGCTGTGGATCACCGGCCGCAGCAAGGAAATGATCATCCGTGGCGGCGAGAATATCGCGCCGGTCGCTGTCGAGCGTGCGCTGATGACCGTGCCGGGCGTGGTGGAAGCGGTCGTGTTCGGCATCCCGCATGCCGATCTCGGCGAAGAGGTGATGGCCGTCGTCGTCACCGAGGGCGATCTGACCGTGGATGAGATCCGCACTCGGCTTCGCTCGACCTTGGCTTCGTTCGCCGTACCGACGCGCTGGCGCCTGCAGGACGAACCGCTGCCGACCAATCACACCGGAAAGGTCGATAAGAAGCTCGTCAGCGCCGCAGCGCGCGAGGAGATCGAACGGGCAAGTCAGTCGGTCTGAAGCCGTAGGCGGTCGACCAGGGCGGCGTCCCGTTCGCGTCGGGGCTGGTGAGGCGTGAGGATGCGATGCGAGGTTGTTTGTCGCCCACGGCAGCGAAGGCCTCTTCCGGCTGCTCCGCTGGCTTGGCATCGGGCCACGGACGCCGCGAGGCATCCAGGAAGGCGCGGATCAGGGGATCCTCCTTGCGGGCCGATTGATAGGCGATGTGCAGTCCGGTCTCTGCAAAAGCGATTGGTGAGATGGCGAGGTAGCCTTCCCTCTCGCCTTCCAAGGCATGGTCTTCCCGCAGGAGCATCATCCCCGCGCCGGCTTTCAGGATCGTGCGGCCGACGGACGAATTGTCGAACCGCAGCACGCTGTTCAACTCCAGCCCCTTGCTGCCGAAGATATCGCTCAGCATCACCGAATAGGCCGAGCTGGAGCTCGGCGTCAGCCAGGGCAGGGCGGCAAGCGCGGACCAGTCAGCCGCGTCGATCAGATCCTTCCAGGCGGCGGGTCCCGCCACGCGATACGCGACCCGGGTGAGCGCACGATAAGAAAAGTTGGGCTCGATCGGCTGACCGATCAGAATGCCCACATCCAGTTCGCCGCTCATCAGGCCGCGCTGAACGCTGGACGAGGGCCGCGCGACGACATCGACAGAGATCAGCGGATGATCGAGGCGAAGCGCCGCCAGCAATTCGCCGATGCCGGTGCCCGGTTCGCTGCTAGTGCCGACGACCAGCTGCCCTTCCACTTCGCCCTTCAGTTCGCGAGCGAAGGACGTGAACAGGGTTTCCTCGCGCAGCAATATCTTGGCACGCTGCGCCAGAAGGTGGCCCGCCTGCGTCAGTTCCAAGCTGCGGTTCGTGCGTACGAAGAGCTGCACGCCCAAATGGTCTTCGATTGCGCGGACATGCGCGCTCGCGGCCGACTGGCTCATATACAGTCGATCGGCCGCGCGGGTGAGATGCTGCTCTTCGGCGACGACGACGAAGGTCCGGAGTTGCGCGAGATCGATCAGCATGCGGGCCTCCGGCGCGCGCGCGGGGCAACGGCCCTCATCTCCTGCGTGTCACGCGACGCGAAACCGTTGCAGCTTCCCACGCTTCCTCTCCCATTCACACCATCCGGCAGCCCGACCTGTTCCGCAATTGCGCACGGGCAACCGTATTTACGTTTGTGCGCGCGCCCTCGAACGGAGTCAATCGGCGCCCCTGCCCGGCTGCGATGATTGGTCGCGAAACAGGGGCGATCCGTGTTGGTGGGATCGTCAACATGCGACCCGCATCCGCGTGATCGAAAGGCCTTATGCCGGGCCGATCGGAAGCACGCCTATTGCGCCAGCGCGGACCGGAGCGATGCCGGATGCACGCAATTGCCGGCAGGCTGGTCCTCTTTTGCGGCAGGGACGACGCCAATCAAAGATCAATGCCGCCCAGGCAGAGATATTTGATTTCGAGATAATCCTCGATCCCGTATTTCGAACCCTCGCGGCCTAGACCTGAGGCCTTGACCCCGCCGAACGGCGCCACTTCGGTGGAGATGATGCCTTCGTTGATCCCCACGATCCCCGCCTCGATCGCCCCGGCGACACGGAAGATCCGGCCGACGTCGCGGCTGTAGAAATAGGCGGCGAGGCCGAACGGCGTATCATTGGCCATCTCGATCGCCTCCGCTTCGGTTTCGAAGCGGATCAACGGGGCGACGGGACCGAACGTCTCTTCGGAGAAGATCCGGGCGGTACGCGGCACGTCGATCAGGATCGTCGGCTCGTAAAAGGTGCCGCCGAGCGCGCCGCGGCGCCCGCCCGCGGCGATCCGCGCGCCGTGCGCAAGCGCGTCGGCGACATGCTCCTCGACCTTGGCGATCGCGCCTTCATTGATCAGCGGGCCCTGCGTGACGCCGTCGTCCATGCCGTTGCCGACCTTGAGCGCCGACACCGCCGCGGCGAGCTTGTCGGCAAATGCGTCATAGACGCCGGATTGGACGAGGAAGCGGTTCGCGCAGACGCAGGTCTGGCCGGTATTGCGATATTTGGACATCATCGCGCCCTTCACCGCCTCGTCCAGGTCGGCATCGTCGAAGACGATAAACGGCGCGTTTCCGCCCAACTCCATGCTCGTCTTCTTCACCGTGGGCGCGCATTGCGCGAGCAGGATCGAGCCGACGCGCGTGCTGCCCGTGAAGGACAGCTTCGCGACTTTCGGATTCTCGCACAATTCCTTGCCGCTGTCCGATGCGGATCCGGTGACGACGTTGCAAACGCCCGCCGGCATCCCTGCGCGTTCGGCGAGGACGCCCAGCGCGAGCGCGGAAAAGGGCGTTTCGCTCGCAGGGCGGATCACGCTGGTACAGCCGGCCGCCCAGCCCGGGCCGGCCTTTCGGGTGATCATTGCGGTCGGGAAGTTCCACGGCGTGATCGCCGCGAAGACACCGATCGGCTCCTTGTGGACGATGATCCGCTGGCCCGCGCGCGGCGCCGGGATCGTGTCGCCGTAGATCCGCTTGGCTTCCTCGCCGAACCACTCGATGAAGCCGGCGGCATAGGCGATCTCGCCCTTGGCCTCGGCGAACGGCTTGCCCTGCTCGGCGGTCATGATCCGTGCCAGATCGTCCTGATTGGCCATCATCAGATCGAACAGCCGGCGCAGGATCGCGGCGCGCTCCTTTCCGGTCAGCGCGCGCCAGCCCGCCTGCGCTTCGTGCGCGGCATCCACGGCCCGGGCGACCTCTGCGCGGGACAGAGACGGCACATGGCCGATCAACCGGCCATTGGCGGGGTTGGTCACGGCGATCGCCGCGCCATCCGCTGCCTGTACCCATTCGCCGCCGATCAGATTGGCTTCGCGGAAAAGGCTGTCGTCCGAGAGGACGGGGCGGTTCACACTATCGAGCATCGGATCACTTCGCGTCAGAAGCCGACGACGAGCCGCACGACGCTGCCGTCGTGAAGCCGATCGAAACCTTCGTTGATGTCATCGAGCGCGATCACGCCCGAGCGCAGCCGATCGACGGGCAGCCGACCGGCCTTGTAGAGAGCAACGTAGCGTGGGACGTCGCGCACCGGCACGCAGGTGCCGATATAGCTGCCCTTCACGGTCCGCTCCTCGGCGACGAGGCTGACGATATTCACCGGCAGCACCGCGTCCGGCGGCGGCAGCCCGGCCGTGACCGTGGTGCCGCCGCGCCGCGTCATCTTGTACGCATTTTCGAGCGCACGGGCGACGCCGGCAAACTCGAAGGCGAAATCCGCGCCGCCCGCGGTCAGCGCGCGAACCTGCTCGATCGCGTCGGGCGCCGCCGCGTTGACGGTGGCGGTCGCGCCGATCTCGGCGGCGAGCGCCAGCTTCTCGTCGGACAGATCGACCGCGATGATCTGCGCGGCGCCGCACGCGATCGCACCGATCACGGCGGCAAGGCCGACGCCGCCGAGGCCGATCACGACGACGCTCTGCCCGGGCTGGACGCCGGCCGTGTTGACGACAGCGCCGACCCCGGTGAGGACCGCGCAACCGAACAGGGCGGCGTCGGTAAAGGAGAGATCCTTGTCGACCTTCACCAGCGACCGGCGCGACACGACGGCGTAATCAGCAAAGGCGGAGCAGCCGAGATGGTGATGGATGGTCTCGCCATCCTCGTGGAGCCGGATGCCACCGGAGAGGAGCGCGCCATGCCCGTTGGCGGCAGCCCCCGGCTCGCACAGCGCCGGCCGCCCTTCCGCGCAGGGCAGGCAGTGGCCGCAACTCGGCATGAAGACCATGATGACGTGATCGCCCGGCTCCAGATCGCCGACGCCGGGGCCCACCTCGACCACCACGCCGGCGGCTTCGTGCCCGATCGCCATCGGCATCGGGCGCGGGCGGCTGCCGTTGATGACGGACAGGTCCGAATGGCAGAGACCCGCCGCCTCGATCTTGACCAGCACCTCATCGCGGCCGGGGGCGTCGAGCTCGACGGTTTCGATCTGCAGCGGCGTGCTGTCGGCATAGGGGTGCGCCGCACCCATCGTGCGCAATACGGCGGCCCTGATCTTCATCGCGCGGCCTCGCCGGCTGCGTCGGCATGGCGCGCGGTCAATGTTTCCAGGAACGACCGGATATGGTCAGGCACCGGGACGGGCCGCCGCGTGTCGCGATCGACATAGACATGGACGAAGTGGCCGGTCGCAGCCGGACGATCGCTGTCGGGCGCGAACAGCGCCACGTCATAGCGAATGCTGGAAGTGCCGATCCGCGCGACGCTGACACCGGCGGTGACGTCGTCGGGGAAGGAGAGCGGGGCCGCATAGGTGCAGCCGGTTTCGACGACCAGCCCGATGGCCGGGCTCGCGCCGGTATCGAGCAGGTCATTCTCGATCAGCATCGCGTTCACGGCCGTATCGAAGAAAGAATAATAGACGACGTTGTTGACGTGGCCGTAAACATCATTGTCCATCCACCGCGTCGCCATCGTCCGGAACCATGCGTAGTCGGCTCGCATTTTCGGCGCGCTGCTTCGTGTCGCTGTCGGTTGCTGCATCAGATCCTCTTGGTCATGCGATGGTGGGGATCAGCGCGGTCCGTGATATTGGACGTCGCTGACCGGCTCCATCCACGTCGCCGTCTCGCCATCCTTGGCGGGCGAGATGGCAGTGTGGCTCATTGAGCTCGTCCTGGTGGCGCCGTGCCAGTGGCGAACGTTGGGCGCGGTCCAGACGACGTCGCCGACATTGATTTCGCGAACGGCGTCGCCATCGGCCTGCACCCAGCCGTGCCCGGCGGTGACGATCAGCACCTGCCCGAGCGGATGCGAGTGCCAGTTAGTGTGCGCGCCCGGCGCGAACGTGGCGGTCGAGCCGCGCAACTGCGCATCGCCGGTGCTTTCGAACCGCGACGTCATCGTGGTGGAGCCGGTGAAGTTGCTTGCCGGTGCCGCGGTCGGATCCTTGCCCGGATGCGTCACCGTCAATTTCGGCGTGGGGGCGGCATCGACCGGCTTCGCCGTATCGGCGCCATCCTTCCCGGTATCGGCGAACGCCGCGATCGCAATGCGAATGGCGCTATTGGCCTTGGGCCAACCGGCATAAAAAGCGAGGTGCGTCAGTGCCTCGATGATTTCGGGTTTCGTCAGTCCGTTGGTCAGGCCCAGCCGAATATGCGAAGCGAGTTGCGTGTCGTCGCCACCGGCGGCGGCCGCGGCGATCGTGACGAGGCTCCGGTCGCGAGGGCTGAGATCGGGACGCCGCCACAGGCTGCCGTAGATCACGTTGGCGGTGAGCTCTTCGAACTTCGGCGCTGCCGCGGTCATCTGCGGGTTCGGTTCGCGCAGCCGCGGCCCGGTCTTGGCGGCAGGCACGGCCGCCGCCGCCCGCAGCGCCGCCATGTCGATCTTCCGCTCGACAAAGACTTCTTCGATCACGCTCAACGCCGAGACCGCATTCGGCCAGCCGGTGTAGAAAGCCAGTTGGGTAACCATCCCGGAGACTTCCGCTGGCTTCAGGCCATTCGACAGACCGCGGTTGAGATGTCCCGCCAGCTGCGCGCTTTTGCCCGTCGCGATCAGCACGGACAGCGTCACCAGGCTGCGATCGCGGGGACTCAATTCCGGTCGAATCCAGACATCGCCGAACAGGACATCGTCGGTATAGTCCGCCAGCGCCGGAGCAATAGCCTGCATCGACTTCGGAGCGATCGAGCGACGTACCTGCGCTTGCGCGGGCAGTGCCAAAGCCAGCCCCGCCAGCACGACGGTAACGCGGAACTTCATTGGTCGCTCTCCAGGTAAGGTACGCCGCGCAACGGAGCAGGACGGGCTCGCGCCCAGACCCGTTCGCCTCCCTTTCGCCTGATCCCCTGCGTCGAAGCAGCCGCTCGCCGGCTCCCCGAGCAGGAAAAGAGGGCCACCACTACGTCTCGGTTCATAATTACGAACAATCTATCGCATAACCGACACTTTTCGGAGTGTATGCGGGGATTGTCAAATTCAATTTGAGTGGCTGCGATGCGCGAAAAGCGTCAGGTCAGGTCCTGCCGACCGACCACCGATGGTCCGATTGAGCGCTGATCGCGCGATGACCCCGAAGGGTGGTCAGACCGCCTCTCGCGGCCTTACCGACTTGCGGGACCATGCGGACACATGCTCGAGCAGACGCTCGCCCAATTCCTTCTCGCGAGGTTGCAGGACATCTGCACTGCCAACCAGCGTAACGGCGGCCACGGCGTCGCCAGATTTGTCTTTGAGGCAGGTCGCGATCGCGAACCGGGTGCCGGAAAGGCGAATGTTGATCGCCAGACCGGTTTTCCGGATGTCCTGATATTCGGCTAGGTACGCGGCAACCATTTCCTGCTCCGCAGCGGGCCGGTTGCGCAGGAAGGCCTGGATTTCGGCGTGGGGGCGTGAGGTGAGAAGGGCCTTGCCGCCCGCCGTGGCGATCATCGACCGGCGAATATTCGAACGCGCTTCGAAATCCCCGATGGCATCGCTGCCCGCCTCCGCGATCGAAATGATGTCGTTACCGGCCCGCACCGCGAGAAAGACAGCGGCGCCAGTTTCCTCATGCAGCCGCATCATATCTTCGTGATTGACGACGCCCGCGCGCATGTGGCCGCTGGCCAGCGTCAGGCCATGGACAGCGGGTCCGAGATAGAAGCGCCGATTCTGTTCGTAGAGCCAACCCTTGGCGAGCAGGCCCTGGATGAATCCGTAGACCGAACTCTTCGGCGCGTTCAAAGCCCGCGCGAGCTCGGCGAACATCATGCCAGGATGATAGACGACCTCTTCGACGATTTGCGTGACCCGATCGACGGTGCGATGATTTTGCGGTTCGCGAACCCGACGCTTTCCATCCGCCGCGCTTTCATCCGCCACGACATCGTCGGACAGCGCGTCCAGGTCGTCGGTCGGTTCGTCGAGCGATGATGCAAGTCGTTTCATAGAGATAAATATGTCTCTTTTGCCGGCGCGGAGCCGAAGCATGCACCGGTGGGCGTCCAGCGGCAAGTCTCGGCGCTCGATCTGTTGGACATGGGCCAGATAGCGTGTCTCGCAGGCTTGACCGCGCGGCGAGACGATCTTGACAGCGGCGACAAACCCGACCACCTATCCGTAAGTACGATTAATGGTTCGTATATACGGATTCCTGCACCTCGCCATGTGGCGGGTGCGGCCTATCAGGCGCAGGCCAGACGAAGTTGGAACCGGGGAATGGCTCAGCCAGATGCGACGTCGGCGTCTTCCCAACCAGCGGGCACCCGAGCCAGCGTCCACCACCACCACGGCTTTTCGGCCAGCGTGCTAGTAAAGGAAGACGCGGCATGATGCTCTCGTTCCGCCATTCGCCGTCGCCGACGCGTGTCTCTTATGGCGAAAGCTGCATCGAGCAGATTGCAGGTGAGCTCAAGCGGGCCGGCTGTAGCCGCGCGGTGATCCTGTCGGGACGCACTCTGGCGCGATCCGAACCCGGCGTCTCGACGCTGAAGGCGGCACTGGGCGACCTGTGCGTGGGAAGCTTCGACGGAGTGGCCGAACACTCACCCGTGTCAGCGGTCCAGGCTCTGGTCGAGATGCTGCGAGAGGTGAATGCCGATGCGCTTGTCGCATTAGGCGGCGGATCGGCGGTGGTTTCGGCGCGAGCCGCGGCGATCATGCTGGGTGAAGGTAAGGAAGCGTCCGAGCTTTGCACCGTCTTCGAGCCCGGCAAGCCGCCGCGCAGCCCCAAGCTCGCGGCGCCGAAGATCCCGCAATTCATCGTCCCGACCACGCCGACCACAGCCTACGCCAAGGCTGGCGCGGCGGTTACCACCGGCGAAGCAGGTCGCCGATTGAGTCTCTTCGATCCGAAGGCTCGGGCGCAGGCGATCTTCTTCGATCCGCGCTTTTTCGCAGCCACACCGGCGGGCCTCATTCGCGATGCCGCCCTCGACGCATTCGGTGCCGCGGTGCAGGGCCTGGAATCGAAAAGCCGGCAGCCGATCGCGGATGCGATGCTCCTGCAGGCGATCCGGCTGATCCGGCGCAATCTCGCGCTGATCGAGGACGCCGCGAATGCGGAGCCGCGGGGCGAACTCATGCTGGCCGCGCTGATGGTAGGACAGGGGACGGACGTGACGGCGGGCGGGCTCGCCTCCGCGATCGGCCACAGCGTCGGCTCGCGCTTCCATGTCGCAAACGGCGTGGTGAACGCGATCATGCTGCCGCACACGCTGCGGTTCAACGCGTCGGCAACGGAAGGGCGACTGACCGATCTGGCCGAAGTGCTCGGCGTGTCTACGGCCTCGGATGGGTTGGCGTCGGGCATCGCGGACGCGTGCGCGGGCTTCTTCGCGAGCCTCGGCGTGCCGTCGCGGCTGCGCGACATCGGCATTGCCCGCGAGGATCTTCCTTCGATCCGCGATACCGCGTCCGGCGACTGGTTCTACACGCAGAACCCGCTGGCCGTGACTCCCGAGACCTGCCTCTCGCTCATGGAGCAGGCCTGGTGACGGGCCTGGCGCGCTGGCCGATGGCCTGTCTCTAGTATCGCGAGATGACCCGATCTGGGCATTCCTGGCGGGCGCCGCGCCGCCTGTCGCGATCGCGCCACACCGATGTCCGCGGCCTGCGGTATCACCTGCGTGAATGGGGTGAGCCGGGGGCGCCGATCATCCTCTTGCTCCATGGCGGGCGCGATGCATCGGGCACGTTCCAATTCCTCGTCGATGCGATGGAAGGGGACTGGCATTTCATCGCGCCCGACTGGCGCGGTCATGGGCTGACCGATCGGGCGCCCGGCGGCTATTGGCTGTCCGACTTCGTCGGCGATCTCGATATCCTGTTCGAAGAGCTGTTCGCAGATCGCGCGGCAATCGTGGCGGCGCATTCGATGGGCGCGAACGTTGCAAGCCTTTTCGCCGGCTTACGGCCGGAAAAGGTCTCGCGGCTGGTTCTTCTCGATGCGCTTGGCAATCTGCTCGATCTCAGCCCGGTCCCGATCGTGAACACGTTGCTGCGGATGCTCAATGCGCCGCGGCCGGGGCGCTCGATCCGCCCCTATCCAACCGTGCCAGCGATGGCGGAGCGGTTGCGGCGCGCCAACCCGCGGCTGAGCGAGGTACAATCCGAATTTCTGGCGGAACATCTTTCGCGGCCTTTGCCGGCGGGAGGCTTCGTCTGGGCCAAGGACATCACCTTCGAGCGAGCATTTCCGACACTGCACGACGCCGCCGAGTGGGGCCAGTGCTGGTCGCGCATCACGGCGCCCGTTTTGTCCCTGCTGTCCACTGACGACCGTGCTCACGCGATCACCAGCGATCCGGCGGAGGTCAGCGCGAGGGCGGCCTACTTCCGGAACATCTCGCTGGCCGCGATTTCAAACACGGGTCACAACCTGCACCACGATGCGCCGCACGCGGTCGCGTGCGCGATCGAGGCCTTTCTGCGGGACGAACCGGTACTTGAGTGCAGCGGCCTTGAGCCCGTCGTCGTCATATAAAGGAGAGAGTTCGAGTGGCTGGCAAAGTGACCATCGAACGTCGGGGACGCGTGGCGATCGTCCGCCTCAACGATCCGGACGCGCGCAATGCGCTGTCTACGGACCTCATTCATGAGCTGATCGCCGTGATCGGCGAAGCGGATGGCGATGCGGGGCTCAGCTGCCTCGTGCTGACCGGGGTCGGAAAGGCTTTCTGCGCGGGCGGCAACGTCAAGGATATGCTGGAAGGCGACGATCCGATGTTCGGCGGAACCCCTCACCAAATGGCCGAGGGGTATCGCCGCAACATCCAGCAGATGACCAAATGCTTCCTCGGCATCGACATTCCCGTGATCGCGGCGGTGAACGGCGCGGCGATCGGCGCCGGCAACGATCTCGCATGTCTGTGCGATATTCGCGTGGCATCGACGCACGCAAAGTTTGCGGAAAGTTTCCTCCGCGTCGGGCTGGTGCCGGGCGACGGCGGCGCCTGGTTGCTACCCCGGATTGTCGGCCTGCCGCGCGCGCTCGAAATGGCCCTGACCTGTCGGGTGCTCGATGCGCAGGAAGCCAAGGAGTGGGGTATCGCCACGCACGTCGTCGAGCCCGACAAACTGGAAGAGGCGGCTCTGGCGCTCGCCGAGACGATCGCCGGCTTCCCCCCGATCAGCGTGCGGCTCAACAAGCGGCTGATCCTCAAGTCGGTCAACATGGGGATCGACGAGTGCCTGGAATTGTCGGCCACCTATCAGGCGATCGTTCAGAACACGGCCGATCAGAAAGAAGCTGTCGCCGCGGTCGTCGAGAAGCGCGAGCCGAAATATGTCGGTCGCTAGACGCGCATCGATCCGCTGATCCGATCCATCCTATCAAGGCTCTTCGGGACAAGAGACGTCATCGTCCCGAACTGGGCCGGCATACCCACTCTCGCGTCAAGGACTGGCGATGATCGTAACAAAGCTCCACGACGATGTTCTTGAAATCCTGATCGACAATGCACCCGTAAACGCCTTGGGCCTCGACGTCAGGGCCGGATTGATGGCGGCCGTGACGGAGGCCGGCGCGGACGGCAGGGTGAAGGCGATCGTCATTCGTGGCGCCGGCAAGCTATTCTGTGCGGGCGCCGACATCGCCGAATTCGGTGCCCCTTTGGTCGATCCCGCGCTGCCGGAGGTGGCGGACGCGATCGAGGCGAGCGCCAAGCCGGTGATCGCGGCGATTCATGGGGCCGCTCTCGGAGGCGGGCTCGAAGTCGCGCTGGCATGCCATTATCGTATCGCGACGCCCGACGCGCAGCTCGGCCTGCCCGAAGTGAAATTGGGCCTGTTGCCGGGCGCCGGCGGCACCCAGCGGCTGCCCCGGCTG
Organism: Sphingomonas natans; assembly: GCF_030546695.1. Lineage (GTDB taxonomy): Bacteria > Pseudomonadota > Alphaproteobacteria > Sphingomonadales > Sphingomonadaceae > Sphingomonas_I > Sphingomonas_I natans. The sequence goes on along the minus strand of NZ_JAUOTP010000002.1, from coordinate 613,899 downwards.
GTGGGCGCTGGCCCGGCGCTCGACATGATCGTGCTGGGCGATCCGATCGATGCCGGCCGGGCAGTCGGTCTCGGGCTGATCGATCGCCTCGCGGAGGCGGCGGCGCTTGCGGAGGCTGCCATCGCCTATGCACGCGAGCTACACTCCGTCCGCCGTACGGGCGACGGGACGGTCGCGGTCGATGAGGCCGTCTTCGAGACGTTCGCGGCCAAGAATGCGCGCGCGATCGCCGGATTCGAGGCGCCAGCCGCCTGCATCGAGGCCATCAAGGGCGCGGTGCAGCTTCCGCTTGCCGAGGGCATGGCGCTGGAACGGGCGCTGTTCGATCGCCTGATGGTCAGCGCGGAATCGCAGGCGTTGCGCCATATCTTCTTCGCCGAGCGCACCGCGATGAAGATCGAGGGCCTGCCGCGCAACGTGGAGCGACGCCGGATCGCACGGGTCGGCATCATCGGCGCGGGCACGATGGGGGCCGGCATCTCGATGAATTTCCTGTCGGCGGGCTTCGCGGTGACGTTGCTCGATATGGCACAGGAAGGGCTCGATCGCGGCGCGGCCGCCATCCGCACCAATTATGAAGGTTCGGTCGCCAAAGGCCGCATCACCGCGGAAGCGGGCGATGCCGCGGTCAAGCTGCTGTCGCCGACGCTCGATTTCGAGGCGCTACGCGACTGCGATCTCGTGATCGAGGCCGTCTACGAGAATATGGAGGTGAAGAAGGAGATCTTCGCCCGCCTCGACGCCATCGCGCGGCCGGGGGCGATCTTGGCCTCGAACACCTCCTACCTCGATCTGGATGAGATCGCCGCCGCCACCGCGCGTCCGCACGATGTCGTCGGCCTTCATTTCTTTTCCCCGGCGAACATCATGAAACTGGTGGAAGTCGTGCGCGGCGCCGCAACCGCACCCGACGTGATCGCGACGGCAATGCAGCTGGCGCGCAGCATCGGCAAGATTCCGGTCGTGGCCGGCGTCTGCTACGGTTTCATCGGCAACAGGATGCTGATCCCGCGGCAGGACAATGCCGAGGCGCTTTTGCTGGAAGGCGCCACGCCCGAGCAGGTGGACCGCGTTCACACCGCTTTCGGCATGCCGATGGGGCCGTTCCAAATGGCGGATCTCGCCGGGGTCGATATCGGCTGGCATCGGGATCCGGAACGGATCGACAGCATATCCGATGCGCTCTGCGCCCAGGGGCGATGGGGCCAGAAGACCAAGGCTGGCTATTACGATTATGACGATCGCCGCCGTCCCACGCCGTCGGCCATCACCGACGAGATCGTCTCCGCGTTCCGCACGAAGGCCGGCATCGAGCCGCGGGCCATCGAGGATGACGAGATCGTCGTCCGCACGCTGTATACGATGGTCAACGAAGCGGCGCTGATCCTGGAAGAGGGCATCGCGCAGCGGGCATCCGATATCGATGTCGTGTGGGTCTATGGCTATGGCTGGCCGCGTCGTACGGGCGGTCCGGTGTTCTGGGCCGACAAGGTCGGACTGTCGGTCATCGTCGCGAAGCTGGATCACTATGCCGATCGGCTGGGCTCGGATTTTCGCCTTTCGTCGCTGCTGGTCGATTGCGCAACCGCCGGCACGCGGCTCGATCGCGCGACCTGACATCGCCTCGAGCGAAGCGCCATCTCTCGATCTCCCGCCAACGAAGCGCGCCTGCGCAGGTACTCGCTCCCAAATCGTTTCTGGTGATGGCGGCATCCCGCAATTCGAAATGGACGCTCGCAAGGTGCCGGACGTACGGCGGATTTCGCAAAACGCTCGGAACGTGTCGGATCTGATCGATGACAAATGCTTCTGCCGACGACTGGTGGCTGATCATCCTCTCCTCGTTTCGTCCAGCTTTTACTGAGCCTAGTGAACGTGGCGTCGCCCTGACGCTGCGACGCTCGGCGTGAGCCAGGAAGACCCTATGTCACCAGTTTATCTGGTCGCCGGCGCACGGACGCCAATCGGCAGCTTCGGCGGAAGCCTCAAGGATTTCTCGCCGGCCGAGCTCGGCGCGATCGTCATCAGGGAAGCCGTGCGGCGTGCGGCGCTGGAGCCCGAGAACGTCCAGCACGTCGTGTTGGGACAGGGCATCACCACGAGCACGCGCGACGGCTATGTCGCACGCGTCGCCGCCGTGAAGGCCGGCATACCTGTCCAGGCGCCCGCACTCGCGCTGAACCGGCAATGTGGTTCCGGCCTCCAGGCGATCGTGTCCGCAGCGCAGATGGTCGCGCTGGGCGAGTGCGGCGTTGCGGTTGCCGGCGGGACCGAGACGATGAGCCGTGCGGCGCATGTCGTCAGCGATGCCCGCTTCGGCCGCAAGATGGGCTCCATCACCATGTCCGACGCCTTGCTGGAAGGGTTGAGCGATCCCTTCGAAGACTTTCACATGGGCATCACCGCGGAGAATGTCGCCCGGGATTATCAGATCACCCGCCAGGCACAGGATTGCGTCGCGCTGGAGAGCCAGCAGCGCGCGTCACGCGCGGTCTCCGAGGGTCGATTTCAAGAGCAGATTGTCGCCGTGGAGATCAAGGACCGCAAGGGTATGCGGCTTTTCGACACCGACGAGCATGTGCGCGGCGATGCAAGTATCGAGGCGTTGGCGGCGCTGAGGCCGGCTTTCTCGAAGGACGGCACCGTGACGGCGGGCAACGCGTCGGGCATCAATGACGGTGCCGCCGCCGTCGTGCTCGCATCCGAAAGCGCGGTGACGCAGCACGGACTGAAGCCGATGGCTCGCATTCTGGGCTGGGGCCATGCCGGCGTCGAGCCGAGCGTCATGGGCATAGGACCGGTCAAGGCCGTCCCTATCGCGCTCGAGCGTGCCGGCCTGAATCTGGACCAGATCGATGTCATCGAATCCAACGAGGCTTTCGCGGCTCAGGCGGCGGCGGTTGCGCAGCAGCTCGGGTTCGATCCGGCGAAAACCAATCCCAATGGTTCCGGCATCGCTTTGGGCCATCCGGTCGGCGCGACGGGCGCGATCCTGACCATCAAGGCGATGTACGAACTCCAGCGCACCAACGGCCGATATGGGCTCGTGACGATGTGCATCGGCGGCGGTCAGGGAATTGCAATGGTAATCGAGAATTTAGGATAATATCTAAGACTATTCGGCGCTAAGGCGCATAATACAGACAATAATAACAAAATAACGCCTGTCGCGAAAATCGCGATTTCTTTGGCAAATTCTAGGGGAGGTCTGAATGACCATGAATTACACGTCGTCCGACATTCGTGCGCTGTCATTCGTGCGTGGCAAAGCTTTAGCGGTATTGTTGTCCACAACAGCTGTGTTCGGGCTGAATGCCTCGGCGGCTTGCGCGCAGGCTAATCCCGCCGCGGCGGCCAGCGCCCCCGCTCCGCAGGCGTCTTCGACGATCGGGGAGACACCGGAGGCGGCCGAGGCTACCCCACCACAGGCGAACGCCCAGCAGGCGCAGGATATCGTCGTTACGGGCTCGCGCATCGTCCGCGACGGCTACCAATCGCCGACACCTCTGTCCGTGATCGGCGCCGAGCAGCTCGCGACCAGTACCAGCCCCAACATTGCGCAATATGTCACCAATCTGCCGGTCTTCGCCGGTTCCAGCAGCGGCCGTTCGAGCACGACGACCGGCGCGAACGGCACGTCCGGCATCAACTCGCTCAATCTTCGCTCGCTTGGGCCCAACCGTACGCTCGTGCTGCTTGATGGCCATCGCGTCACGCCGGCGGTCGCGCTCGGCTATGTCGATGTCAACGCTTTGCCGCAGGCGCTGATCTCGCGCGTGGACGTCGTCACCGGAGGTGCGTCGGCGGCCTATGGATCGGATGCGGTCGCCGGCGTCGTCAACTTCGTCTTGAACCGTTCGATGACGGGGCTGACGGGCGAGGTCTCGAGCGGCATCACCAATTACGGCGACAATGAAAGCTACAAGGCCAATCTGGCCGGAGGCGTCGCCTTCGCCGACGGCCGCGGCCATATCCTTGCAGCCGTCGAGCGTGCCTACGAGGCCGGGATCGATCCCGGCGCGCGCAGCTGGACGCGCCGCGGTCGCCAGCTGCTCGCCAATCCTGCTTATACGGCGACGAACGGCCAGCCGCAGCGCCTGGTCTACGACAATATCGGCTACATGACCTCCGCTCCGGGCGGTGTCGTCAGCTCCGGACCGCTGCGCGGGACGGGGTTCGGGCCGGGCGGACAGGTTTATGCGCTGAACTTCGGCGATATCCAGGCCGATCCGTTCATGCGCGGCGGCGGCTGGCAGGCGAATGATCTGCGCCCGACCAACGCGATCGCGCCTGAGGAAAAGCGCAGCATGGCGTTCGGGCGTGCAAGCTTCGAAGTCAGCCGCGCCCTGAATTTCTACGCGCAGGGTTCGTACGTCAAATCGCAGACCGACGCAGTGTCGACGACGTCCTACATGATCGGGAGCAGCGGGCCGCTGATCCAGCTCGACAACGCCTATCTCCCGGCTAGCGTCCGGGCGCGGATGGTCGCGGCGGGCGTCACGTCGATCCGGGTGGGAACGCTCAATTACGATCTGGGTCTGAACAACCAGACGACGCAGCGGATCGCGACGTCGTACACGGCGGGTGCGGACGGCAAGTTCGATATGCTGGGCGGCAGCTGGGACTGGGATGCCTACGGCCAATATGGCCAGAGCAAGAACCATGTCAGCTTCCCGACCAACATTTCGCGCAGCCATTATACGCTTGCGACCGATGCGGTGCGGACGGCGTCGGGCGCCATCGTCTGCCGCTCTACGCTGACCAATCCCGCGAACGGCTGCGTCCCGTATAACGCGCTCGGGACCGAGGTGAACGATCCGAACGGCGCTGCGGTCGCCTATATCCGATCGCCGAGCATTTCGGATCTGAAGGTCGAGCAGACGGTGGTCGCGGCCTCGCTGTCGGGCGAGCCTTTCTCGACCTGGGCGGGGCCGGTTTCGGTCGCGTTTTCGGCCGAGTATCGCAAGGACAAGGCGTTCGGAACGGTCGACGCAGATTCGCTGGCCACGAACCACATCTACGCGAACTATGCGCCGATCGACGGTTCGACGAACGTGAAGGAGGCCGCTTTCGAGACGGTCGTTCCGTTGGCCAAGGACAAGTCCTGGGCGGATTCGCTCGAACTGAACGGCGCCGCGCGGTATACGAAGTACAGCTTGGCAGGCAGCGTGACGACGTGGAAGGCCGGCGTCACCTATTCGCCCATTCCGGACATCACCTTCCGTGCCACGCGCTCGCGCGATATCCGGGCGCCCAATCTGCAGGAAACCTTCCTGCCGGCGAACACTGCGCGGCAATCGATCTTCGATCCGTTCACCAACACGACGCCGGCCTTCGATCAGACGACGACCGGCAATCGCAACCTGAAGCCGGAAAAGGCGGATACGCTGGGCGTCGGCGCGGTCTTCCGTCCATCCTTCATCGAAGGGTTCAGCGCATCGGTTGATTATTGGTCGATCAACATCAAGGATGCGATCTCGATCATCTCGGCAGGCGACGTGCTGCTGCTTTGCTTCGATGGCTCGAACCCTGCCCTGTGCAACAACGTCACGCGCGTGAACGGCGTCGTCACCCAGGTGGTCAGCCAGAATATCAACATCGCGAGCCAGAAGGTGCGGGGGCTGGACTTCGAGGCCACCTACCGGAAGGATCTCGATTTCATCGGCTTGCCCGGAAATGTCGATCTGCACGCGAACTTCACGCGGTATCTGGAGGATACGATCGACAACGGCATCAGTGCTCCGCGCAAGGCTCTCGGTGAGAATAGCGGCACCAATCCCCCGTTGTGGCGCACGACCGTATCCCTCGGCTATCATCTCGACGCGTTCAGGATGACGGTCACCGGCCGCGGCCTGAGCGCGGGCAAGCAGTTCGCCAACTATATCGAGTGCACGTCCAACTGCCCCGCCAGCACCACCGATCATCCGACGATCAACGACAATCATATGCCGGGCAGATTCTATCTCGATCTTGCGTTCAGCTACGACATCAACGTCGGCGGTTCCAAGACGGTCACGACGTTCCTGAACATCCGCAATCTCACCAATCGGGATCCGGGGCTGTCGGTCACCGGAAACGCTTTCTCCAATGGCGCGAACGCCATTCTGTACGATGTCGATGGCATCGCGTTCCGGGGCGGCGTGCGCTTCAAGCTGTGACGAAAAGGTGTCGCCTGCACGATGGAGGGCTTTCCTCGTGCAGCATTGCCCCCGGCGGATCTGGCACATCCGCCGGCAGGGCGTGCGATCGGCGCGCGAACGCCGTCACGGCCGGGCTCTCGCGCCGTACCTGGCGATTCCGGGTGATGAGCGGCGCGATATGCCTCTCCATGGCGGCTGGCTCCGCTGCGATCGCGGAGACGGGCCCGAGCGATCTTCGCCATGCCGGCGCGCAGGCCGCCGGGATAACTGCGCTCCATCTATGCACGGGCTATTTCGCGACGGAGGCGCCGCGCGCACTGATCGACGGCACGCTGGCCACCAACGGCAATCCCGCAGCGCCGCTGGATGCGAACGTGACCGTCGACGGGCAGGAGAAGACGGTCTCCGTCAGGTTCGCGAGCGACATGCCGCCGCGTATCGCCGTGGCCCGGCCGACGCTGGGCTGTGCGATGCTGCCGATCGGCGCGACCAAGGATTTTGCGCATAGTCTGCTGCGGCCAGCCCTGAGCGCGCCCGATCTCGACGATCGCCGGTGGCCCATGGGCGATGTCGACGCGCTTGCGAGACTGCCCGTCCGGCGCAGGCAGGCGGTGGAACGCGTGATCGACGAAGCGTTCAAGGACGAACCGGGCGCGTATGGCGGGATCACCTGGGGCGTCGTCATCGTCAAGGACGGCAGGATCGCCGCTGAGCGATATCAGCACGGGTTCGCGCCCCACATCGCCGCGCGCACCAATTCGATGTGCAAGAGCCTGGGCGGCACGCTCATCGGCGTGGGTGTCGAAAAAGGGCTGCTCGATCTGCATCGCAAGGCGCCGTTGACGGAATGGCGGCGCCCCGGAGATCCGCGCGGCGCGATCACAATCGATGATCTCCTCCACATGGGAAGCGGGCTCTATTCGGACGGGGCGCAAGATCCGTCGCGGGAAATCTATCGGTCGGGCGCGGCGATTGCGGAGATCGCGGCACTCAATCAGATGAACTGGAAGCCGGGTTCCCGCTTCGTTTATGCGGGCACCGACGTGAACCTCGCCGTCCGCGCACTGCGCGAGGCCATCAACGACGATGCCGCCTATCCGGCCTTTCCGTATCGGGAATTGCTGTGGAAGATCGGCATGACCCGCACGACGTTGGAAACGGACTGGAACAACGATTTCATCGTGTCGGGCCAGTGCTGGAGCACGGCCCGCGATTTCGGCCGGCTCGGCCTGCTTTATCTGGCTGATGGCGTGTGGCGCGGCGAGCGGATCCTCCCCGCCGGCTGGAGCGCCTATGTGTCGACGCCGGCGCCTGCCCAGCCGCCCAAGGGAAGCATCGGCGGCGACGCGGGATACGGCGCCCAATTCTGGCTGCACGGCGGCATGGAGGGGCTGCCGCCCGTGGCCTACGCGGCGTTCGGCGCTCGCGGGCAATATGCGGTGATCGTCCCTTCGCAGGATCTGGTGGTCGTCCGGCGGGGCTTTGACGGAGCTTCCGCTTTCAAGATCCAGACGTTCGCCGCGGACGTCATCAGGGCCTTGCAGAAGTGAGGATGCCCCAGCCACGGCGCGGGTCGGGATCGCGGGGAAGACGACATGATTGAAGAGCGCGAGGATGGCCCCGGCCCGGGTCGGCGAGACGATGGGCCCCGACTCGATCGTCGCGCCGCTTTGAAAGGCGCGGGAGTTCTCGCATTCGCGGCCGCTCCGTTTGGCGGCGCGGCATCGTTCGGGGCCTTCGCGCAATCGCCATCCAAGGCGAAGCCGGAGGCGGTCGTCGCCGGGGCGGGGGGGACGACTCTGACCGAGACTGTGGCACGTTACGCCGCGGCAACCTCGTTCGACGTGCTACCCAAGGCGGTCCGCGAGCGCGCGAAGAAGGTGATCTTCGATGAGATTGCGTGCGCCTATTTCGGCAGGCGCACCGATGCCGGACGGCTCTCGGCGCAATATGCGCAGCGTTTCGGCGCAGGCCCGCCGGAGGCGCGCATCTACGGCACCGATCAGGTCGGACCGGCCCATTATGTCGCCTTGGCCAACGGCACGGCCGGACATGGCGAGGAGGTGGACGGCACCCACGTCGTCGGCGGACACCCGGGGGCCTCGATCGTGCACGCCGCGTCCGCCATGGCCGAACGCCAGCGCGTGTCCGGGGCCGAACTGATCAACGCGGTCGTGCTCGGATACGATGTCGGCGTGCGGCTCGTCGAGGCGTGTGGCGGTACGTTTGCCGTCAGGGACCGCGATCAGGTTCACAGCGACTTTCTATACGCGCTGGGCTGTTCGGCCTCCGCCTGCAGACTGTTGCGATTGAGCGCGGACAATCATCGTCACGCAATGGCGCTGGCGACCTTCCAGGCCAACGGTCTGGTCGCCTTGTTCGCCGAAAGGCGGCACATCAGCAAATCCTTCTGCAACGGCCAATATGCCTTCGCCGGGATCAGTTCGGCGTGGATGGCGGAGATCGGGCTGGAGGGGCACGACGACATTATCGGCACCGAGGGCGGGGTCCTGGCCGCGTGGGGCGTTCCGGAGGAGCGCGCGATGGTCACGCGCGGGCTCGGCACCGATTTCAAGATCATGAGCGGCAATTTCAAATTCTATAATGCCGGGCAGCCCATCCACACGCCGATCGAGGCGGCGCTGACGCTGCTGAAGCAGCATGAGATCGCGATCGAGACGATTCAGTCGGTCGAAATTGGCATGCCCGCCAGGCCGCTGAAGACCGTCGATAATCGCGACATGCACAACATTTCGGTGCAGGACATGGTCGCCGCCTACATGGCCGGTGGCGGTTTCAAGATCATCGACGAGCCGTTTCCGAGCATGCTCGACAATCCGATCTACACACGGTTGCGACCCTTGGTCTCGGCGAAGGTCGATCCGGATCTGGACCGCGAATTCCCGAACGGGCGCGGCGCACGCGTGACGATTGCGACCCGGGCCGGCAAGCGCTTCTCGCTGCGTATCGATAGCCCGCGCGGATACAGCACCCGGGGCGAAATCACATGGGACGATCTCGCGGAGAAATGGACCGGATCTCTGCCCGGTGCCGACGTCGAACGCGCCTTGATGGTCGCGGTCCGGATGGATGGACTGGCGGATTGCCGGGGGCTGTTCGATGCCTTCGCTGGGGTCATGCGATGAGACCGCGTGTCCTTCGTGCCGCCTGGGCTCCGTCGATGAACCCATGCCAGCCGCGCAGCCTGCTTGACATGCCCGATCGATCCAATAGTGTTGGATATACGATATCTGCTCCGCATATGCGGAATTATCGTATGGAGCGGAGCATGGAGCGTGGATAGACGATCCGGCACGAGATCGCTGCGGGCAGCGATCTCACGGCTCGGTTGCCCGCGGACGGCGCCGCTACGCCGCACATCCCTGCTGAGCAGCGGCCCAGTTCCGGGGAGACCAAGCGCGATTTGGCTCTCCAGGGTGCGAGGTGCGGAAGCGTAATGAAACGTGAGGAAGTGATGATCGAAATGTCGAGCAATGATGTCGTCGATACCGGCCTTGGGAATCCAGAGGGCCAGGCTTCGGCTGGCGACAAGCGGTATCCGCTGTCGGGCATCACCGTCATCGATCTCTCCCATGTCTATAACGGGCCTTACGCCACCTTCCTGATGGCGCTGGGTGGCGCGACGGTCATCAAGGTCGAGCCGCTACATGGCGAGACGCTGCGCAGCCGGGGCGACATGGGCGGCGCCGATTTTTCTTATGCCATGCTCAATTCGAACAAGAAGCCGGTCACGCTGAACCTCAAATCGGAACAAGGCATCAAGCTGCTGAAGGAGCTTGTGTCGCGTGCGGATATTCTGGTCGAGAACTTTGCGCCGGGGGTGCTCGACCGGCTCGGCATCGGACCGGACGTGCTGCAAGCGGTCAACCCGCGACTGATTTTTGCGTCGAGCTCCGGTTATGGCAAGACCGGCCCGTACAAGAGCTATCCGGCGATGGATCTCGTGATGCAGGCCATGTCCGGAATCATCGATTCCACGGGCTTTCCCGACCAGCCGCCGGTCAAGTCCGGCGCTGCGCTGTGCGATTTTCTGGCGGGCATCCACCTATATGGCGCCGTCATGACCGCGCTGTACGAGCGTGAGCATACGGGTACCGCCCGGGTTCTCGAAGTGTCGATGCAGGACGCGGCTTATTGTTCGCTCGCCTCCAATCTGGGCATGCTTCACGCGCGGGGGGATGCAGCGCCGCCGCGGACCGGAAACCGTCATGGCGGGCTCGGCGTGTCGCCTTACAACGTTTACCCGACAACGGACGGCTATGTCGTGATCAATTCGCCGGGCGACGTGCATTTCCGGTCGATCCTGGACGTGATGGAGCGCCTGGACCTCGCCGACGATCCGCGCTTCGCCACGCGGACGGATCGAGTGCGCAACATCGACGCCGTCGATGATCTGGTCGGCGCCTGGACCCGGCAGCATACCCGCCAAGAGATTGCCGATTGGCTCCTCGCGAGGAAGGTGCCCTGCTCGGCGGTGCGGCATCTGTCCGAAGTCATCCTTGACGAGAACATGCATGCCCGCGGCAGCCTTCAGTGGGTGGACCACCCGGAACTGGGGCGCGTTGTCCTGCCGCACTCGCCCTTCGTCTTCGAAGGAACCGGGCGCCGCGAACTCGAGCCGAGCCTTCCCCTGGGGGCCTGCAACGACGAGGTCTTCGGCACCTGGCTCGGCCACAGCGCGGAAGAATTGGCCGACTGGCGCGCGTCGGCCGCCATCTTGTAATCGCGAACGTCGGCCGACCGGGCGCCTCGTCCGTTAAAGCAGGCTTCGGTCTGTTCTGATCGAGCCGTATCATCGCTCTGTCGCTTGTCGGCCGGCTAGTATCCCTTCGCCTCGCCGGCCAAGGTCTGGCGCTTCCGCCGCGGGATTCGAGGCTCGGCTAATGTGTGTGATCGCAATTGCTTGGCAGGCGCATCCCCGGTGGCGGCTGGTCGTCGCCGCCAATCGTGACGAATATCATGACAGGCCGGCCGAGAAGCTCCACCGCTGGCCGGATTCCGATCTGATCGCCGGCCGCGACCTAATCGGGCGCGGGACTTGGCTCGCCGTCTCCGAACAGGGCCGCTTCGCGGCCGTCACCAACCTGCGCCAGCAGCGGCAGCAGCCTGCGGATCCGGAATGGACGTCGCGTGGCCTGCTGGTCACCGGACTGGCCCTTGGTCAGCAGCAATACGAAGGTGCGGCGATCGATCGGTTGGCGGGGTTCGGCCCGTTTCAGGCGATTTCGGTCAGCGGGGCGGAGGCCGATCTGCTGTCAAATCGGCCAACGCCCGCATGTCGAAGACTGGCGCCCGGCATCTTGGGCATTTCGAATGGTCCGTTCGATCGCCCTTGGCGCAAATCGCGGCGGCTGGGATCAATGGTCGAGCGATGGCTGAACGACGCGACGTTCGATCGGGCGAGTCTTCTCGCGGACCTGAGAGACCCGGCCTCTCCTGCGGCCGATGCCGATGATCCCGGCGAAATCTTCGTCAGCGATCCGGTCTATGGAACGCGATGCAGCACCGTGGTGACCGTCGACCAATCAGGCGACGGTGTTATCGTCGAAGTGCGTTACGACCGCGCGGGTAATGTCGAAGGGACCGAAACGATCGCGTTTCGATGGCCCTGAAGCGCCGCACGCCGCTCGTAACCGACACCGTAGCGCCTGCTTATCAGACGATCGCCGGCAAGCGATCCAGATGCTTGTCCAGCGTCATGGGATAGTCGCGCACGCGAACTCCGGTTGCGTTATAGACCGCATTGGCGATCGCCGCGGCGACACCGCACAGCCCCAACTCGCCGACACCCTTGGCCTTCATCGGCGAGGATTTGTCGTCGACCTCATCGAGGAAGACGACCTCCTGGTGCGGAATGTCGGCATGGACGGGCACCTCGTAATTGGCCAGATCATGATTGACAAACAGGCCGAAGCGCGGATCGACGGCCAGGTGCTCCGTCAGCGCGCCGCCGACCCCCATGGTCATCGCGCCGATCACCTGGCTGCGCGCCGTCTTGGGATTGAGGATCCGGCCCGCCGCACACACCGCCAGCATTCGCCGGATGCGCGTCTCGCCCGTGAGGCCGTCCACTGCGACCTCGACGAAATGACCGGCGAAGGTGGATTGCTGGAACTGGCGGGCGAGATCGCCATATTCCATGACGCCTTCGACGACGAGTTCGCCGCCCTTCGCCGCGTCGCCGAGCCGGATGCTGCGATGGCCGTCGTGCACCTTGCCGTCTTCGAAATTCGCTGCGGTGGCATCGAGGCCCAGTTTCTGTGCGACGGCCTCGCGCAGGTTCAGGCAGGCCGCATAGACGCCGGCGGTGGAGCTGTTCGCGCCCCACTGTCCGCCCGAACCCGCCGAGATGGGGAAGTCGGAGTCGCCGAGCTTCACCACGACCTTGTCGATGCTCACGCCCATCGTTTCCGCCGCCGTCTGCGCGATGATCGTGTAGCTGCCTGTCCCGATGTCGGTCATGTCGGTTTCGACCGTCACGATCCCTCGATCGCTGAGGCGCACCCGCGCGGCGGACTTCGCGACGAGATTGTTGCGAATGCCCGCTGCCATGCCCATGCCGATGAGCCAGCGCCCTTCGCGCATCGCCCCCGGTCTCGCATCGCGCCGCCGCCAGCCGAACAGATCGGAACCCCGGCGCAGGCATTCCACCAGCTGCCGCTTCGAAAAGGGACGCTGCGGATTGGCGGGATCGACCTGGGTGTCGTTCTGGATTCGGAATTCGACCGGATCCAGCCCAAGCTTTTCCGCCATTTCGTCCATCGCGATCTCGAGCGCCATGAGCCCCGAGGCTTCGCCGGGAGCCCGCATCGCATTGCCTTCCGGCAGATCGAGCGGCGCGAGACGCATCGAGGTCAGCCGGTTCGCGCCGGCATACAGGATCTGCGTCTGCTGGATCGCGTTTTCGGGCTTGCCCCCGGGCAGATTGCCGGACGTGCTTTCGTGCGCGATCGCGATGATCTTGCCGTCTTTCGTCGCGCCCATGCGGATACGCTGGATCGTCCCCGGCCGATGCGTGGCATTGTTCATCATGAGCGGCCGTTGCATCGCTAGGCGGACCGGCCGGCCAGCGGCTTTCGCCGCCAATGCCGCCAGGATGGCGTCCGCGCGCGTGTAGAGTTTTCCGCCGAAGCCGCCGCCGATGAACGGTGAATCCACTCGGACATTCTCCGGCTTCAGCCCCAAGGTGCGGGCGACGTCCGCCTTGTTCCAGGCGATCATCTGATTGGATGTCCACAGCGTGAGCATTTCGCCTTTCCAGGCGGCGATGGTGGCGAAGGGCTCCATCATCGCGTGGCTTTCGTCCGGCGTCCGGTAGGTCGCGTCGAGCTGGACGGGCGCGGCCGCGAAGGCGCCGGCGAAATCGCCGACCTTGTTCTCCTTGGGCGCAGTGGGGCCGCCGCCGCCGACCAGGGGCGCGGATCCCGCCTCTGCCGCGAGATCGAACTTGCCGTCCGCACGATCATAATCGACGCGGAGCAGCTGCGCGGCGGCGCGCGCCTGTTCGAACGTCTCGGCGACGACGACGGCGATCGCCTGATGATAATGCTGGACGTCCGGTCCGCCGAACAAAGAGGCGGTGTTCATCCGACCTAGCGTCAGCCGAGGCATGTCCAGCGTGGTGACGATCGCGAGGACGCCGTGCGCGGCCTTCGCATCGGCAGAATCGATGCGCGCGATCCGTCCCTTGGCGATCGCGCTGCCGAGGATGTAGCCATAAGCCTGATTGGCCGCGACGTCGTGGCGTTCATACGCATAGGGCGCCGTGCCCGTTATCTTCATCGGGCCATCGACGCGGTTGATCGCCTTGCCGACAATCTTCAACCGATCGATGGGGTTGGTCCCGGCGGGCGTCTCAAACTTCATGGGTCGAACCTCCGTGGAGAATATCGGCAAGGCGGGCGGTCGTCTTCATGGCCGGATCGGCAGCCTTGCCACGCAGAGTATCGCGATCAGCGGAAAACGGCACAGGATGCGCCAAACCCCGCCCGCCTCGCTTATCCGGCCGTCCGGCTGTCTGCGGCATCACGCCCTCCCTGTGCGGCCGCGCAGTCAGCGGCTCCGGAACCATATTCCGCCATAGCGCCGCCGATCGCACCGTCTTTCCGCCGTCCAGCTCGGTTGGCGAACCCGCCGATTGACATAAGCAGAATAGCTCATAAGTTCACAATAGAAATCGATGATCCGTATATACGGAATAAAAGTCGAACAGCGAGGGGGATGGATATGACGGAGGAATTCCGCGCGACTGCTTTCGGCGGGACCGGCAAGCGGACCCTAAAGGCAGGATTATGTGCGACCGTGGCGTGTGTAGCGCTGCCCCTCATCATGGCGCCGGCAGCGGCACAGGTGCCAATCTCGGCAACGCCGGCTCCTCCGCGAACGGCGGCCCCGGCTGCGGAGGTCGCGCCGTCAGAGCATGAGGCGGTATCCGATATCGTCGTCACCGGCACGCGGATTGCCCGCGAAGGCTATCAGGCGCCCAGCCCAACTACGGTGATCGGCGCGGAGCGGCTTGCGACCAGCGCCAATTCGAACATCGCCCAGTTCGTGACGACGCTGCCGGCCTTCGTCGGCAGCAGTAACAGCCGCTCCTCGCTGGCGGCGGGGGCGGTCGCGACGACCGGCATCAATTCGGTGAATTTGCGCGGTCTCGGCGCGAATCGCACGCTCGTCTTGTTCGACGGCCACCGCGTGACGCCCGCTCATCCGGCGGGCGACATCGACGTGAACCTGATCCCGCAACAGCTGATCACTACCGTCGATATCGTCACGGGCGGCGCGTCGGCGGTGTACGGGTCCGATGCGGTTGCGGGCGTCGTCAATTTCATCATGGACAAGAAATATTCCGGGCTGAAAGGCGAGGTGTCCGGTGGTGTGACCACCTATGGCGACGGCGAGAATTATCGCGTCTCGCTGACCGGCGGCACGGGCTTTGCCGATGGCCGTGGTCATATCCTGCTCTCCGGCGAACGCGCGGACGATCGCGGGATCCAGGGCAACAGCAAGCGCAAGTGGACCAAGGACGGCGGCCAGAATTTCGTCAACCCGGCTTACACGCCGACCAACGGCCAGCCGCAATTCCTGATCCTGAAAAGTGTCGGTTATACCAATGCCAGCCCCGGCGGCGTGATCGTCTCGGGCCCACTTCGCGGCACCGCCTTCGGAGAGGGCGGCGCCACCTATCAGCAGGCCTATGGCGACATCGTCGGTGACGCCTACATGCGCGGCGGCGATTGGGCGCGCAACGATGCCCGGCGGGGCGGCTCGATCGCGCCGGAAGAGACCCGCAATTCTCTGTTCGGCCGTGCCGCGTTCGACATCGCCGATCACGTCAACGTCTATGCCCAGGCTTCGTGGAACCGGACGACCACCTTCGCCGATCTCGTCCCTGGCTTCCTGCTCAATACCAACGGGCCACTGATCCGCATCGACAATCCGTTCCTGCCCGCCAACGTGCGCGCGCAGATGCTGGCGAACGGCCTCACGACGATCCGCGTCGGCACGCTCAACGGCGATTCGGGAAGGATCCAGCAGCGCACCAAGCGCACCGGACGTATCCTGGAGATCGGAACGACCGGCGAGGTCAACCTGCTCGGCACCAGCTGGTCGTGGGATGTCTATGCGCAGGACGGCCAGACCAAGGCACTGCTGGTCAATCCGCGCAACATCTCCCGCGCTAATTATACGCTCGCGGTGGATGCCGTGCGCGATCCCGTCAGCGGCGCGATCGTCTGCCGATCGACTTTGACCAACCCAACCAACGGGTGCGCGCCCTGGAATGCGATGGGCACAGGCGTGAACCAGATCGGCGGTGCAGCCTATGATTACATCGGCACACCCAGCCGGCAGGATCTCACCGTCGAACAGGACGTCTATTCGGCCTCGATCTCGGGCGAGCCTTTCTCGCTTCCGGCTGGCCCGGTCTCGATCGCGATCAGCGCCGAGCATCGCCGCAACAGCGCCAATTCGACGGTGGATGCGGGATCGCTGATCAACGATCACATCATCTCCAATTACGGTCGAATCCAGGGCCAGACCAAGGTTTCGGAGGCCGCGCTCGAGACGGTGATCCCGATCTTCAAGAACCAGCCCTGGGCCGACAGCCTCGATCTGAACGGTGCGGTGCGCTACACGAAATATAGTCGCGCGGGCACTGTCGCGACGTGGAAACTGGGCGTGGTCTATTCGCCCATTTCCGACATCAAGCTGCGCGCGACGCGATCGCGCGACATTCGAGCCCCGAACCTGATCGAAACCTTCTCGCCGCCGGTCAGTACGCGTGGGACGGCCTTCGATCCCTTCACGAATACCTCGCTTGCATTCAATCAGACGTCGATCGGCAATCCCGACCTGAAGCCGGAGATCGCGACCAACACCGCTGCCGGCATCGTCCTGCAACCGTCATTCCTGCGCGGCTTCAGCTTCTCGGCCGATATCTGGGACATCAAGATTCGCGATGCGATCTCCTCGATCACGGTCGCACAGACCTTGTTGCTGTGCTTCGATGGCACGGCCCCGCAGCTGTGCAGCAATATCGTGCGCGAAAATGGGATCCTCACCCAGGTCATCTCGCAAAGCATCAACTTCGCCGTCCAGCAGTCGCGCGGCATCGATTTCGAGGCGAGTTACAGCATACCGTTGGCCGCCCCCTTCTCGGGCGCTCCCGGTACGCTGTCCTTCCACGGCAACGCCACCATCTATCTGAAGCAATATGTTAACACACGCCTCTCGGTCCCGACGGACAATGTCGGCGAGAATGGCGCGGGTAATCCGCCGCACTGGCGGGCGACCGCCACCGCGTCCTACCGTACCGATCCGATCATGGGCTCGATCACGTTGCGCGCCTTCCCGAGCGGGACCATCAACGACACGGCGATCACCTGCACATCCGGCTGTCCGACGAGCACGACCGCGCACCCGACCTATAGCCAGAACCGGCTGCCCGGCCGTGTGTATGCGGATGCGTCGTTGAGCTACGACATCAATGTCGGCCGCGTCCGTGCGACGACGTTCGTCAACGTGCGCAACATCCTGAATACGCCGCCGGGCAGCCCGCGCGTCAGCAGCAATGCGCTGCTCAGCGGTGCAAACGCGTTACTCTACGATGTGGAGGGCCGCACGTTTCGCGCCGGACTGCGCTTCCGCCTCTGACCGGGTCCTGCGTGAGCGTGCCAGACGGGCGCTGGTGGGTACGCCCGCCCGCGCCCGGTCAGCGCGCCAGCGGAAATATATCTCCGATCCGATCGCGTATCGATCCGCTTCGAATTGGACCGACGCACGGCGGCACCGGCCGCATCACCTTGACAAAACGCGACCACACTATAACGCATGCGTATATACGAGTAGCTATTCGTATATAGAAACACGGAGTGTGATGTGGCTGAGAATGCGGTGATTACGAAAGAGCTCGCGACCGGCCAGTTCACGGATGAGCTCCTCGACAGGATGCGCGGTCTGATCGGAACCGAGTTGCGGACCGATTCCTGCATCAACAACGAATATGCGACGCGGATCGCGATCCTGCGCATGTGCGAGGGTATCGGCGATGATAACCCGCTCTGGACCGATCCAGCCTATGGCGCGACAACCGTGCATGGCGGCCTGATCGCGCCGCCGAGCTTCATCTTCGCCTGCATGGCCTCGGTCCAGTTCGGCTGGCCCGGCCTCGGCGGCTTCCACGCCGAGACGATCATTGATTTCTTCCGCCCGATCCGCGAAGGCGACAAGATCACGCCGCGCGTCTATTTCGACGGCTTCGACGGTCCCAGCGAGAGCAACTTCGCCGGCCGCCGGATCAAGGACTATATCCGGCAGGAATATTGGAACCAGGACGGCGAACTGATCGCCCGGTTCATCTGCTCGCGGATGCGCTTCGAGCGGACCGAGATGCAGGCGCGCCGTGAATCGCGCAAGATCGAGCTGCCGCATCCCTGGACCGATGAGCAGATCGAGCAGATCGAGAACGATATGCTCGCCGAAGTGCCGCGCGGCGCGACGCCACGTTATTGGGATGACGTGAATGTCGGCGACGAACTCGATCTCGTCACCAAGGGGCCGATCGGCCTGACCGACGAGATAGCGTTCGTCTCGGCGGGGGCCGCGCCGATCCCGCGCATCGCCGCGCACCGCATCTCGCTGCAGCGCTACCGCAAGCATCCGAAATGGGCATTCCGCGATCCGAAGACGCATGCCCTGGAGCCGGTCTATTCTGTGCACTACAATGATTATGCCGCCAGCCTGCAGGGCGCGCAGGCCGCCTATGACGTGGGTATCCAGCGCACCTGCTGGCAGCTTCACTCGCTGACCAACTGGATGGGCGACGACGGCGAGATCAAGCAGGCCACGTCCCAGTATCGCGCGCACGTCTATCTTTCCGACGTCGTCCGTCTGGGCGGCCGGATCGAGGCGAAGGAGATTGACGATGAAGGCAATCACGTCGTCAAGATCAAGACATGGGCGATGAATCAGCGCGGCGACAATTGCATGCCTGGCACGGCGATCGTTAGGCTGCCCAAGCGCTGACCGCGTTAAATGGCGGCGATCGATCGTGGATCGCCGCCATCCCCGCTCTATCTCTCTCTGCCCACCGTCGCGCGTTCTCCGACGCTCGAAAGGAGCCTTTCATGATCCGTCTGCACGTCACGAAGACCGTCGTTGTTCTTGGCCTTTCCTGCATGGCCGCATCGATCGCTTCGGCACAGACCGCCCCGACGGGTGAGCAATTGTTCAAGCAACGCTGTCAGGCCTGTCACACGATCGCGCCGGGGGCGAAGGGTATGATGGGCCCGAACCTCGCAGGCATCGTCGGCGCCAAGGCCGGTTCGTCGGCTTATGCCTATTCGCCCGCGTTGAAGGGCTCCGGGATCACGTGGGACAAGCAGAAACTGGATCAGTATCTGGCCGGTCCATCCAAGATGATCCCGGGCGTCCGCATGCCGATGAGCGTGCCAGATGCCGCGCAGCGGCAGGCGATCATCGCCTTCCTTGCCGCGCATTCCTGATAGTCGGAACAAAGCACCTCGGGGCGGCGGCGGATCATTCCGGCGCCTCCACCCTCGTATCGCGGCTATCTCGGTCAGGATGCCAGCAGCTCGGCGTTGAGCCCCGCCAGGAGCGCATAGCCGCCCCGCGCGGCCGCGGCGTGCCCCATCGCCTCCGGCACCAGATGATCGAGGAACCAGCGCGCGACGATCGGCTTGGTCTGCGCGATCGATCCCTGCGCTCCGCGCACGGCACGCGACTGAAGCAGCAGCTGCCACCCCGCCACCGCCACGGCGCACATCGTCAGGAACGGCACGCTGCCGGCCAAGCGATCGTCGAGGCTGCCCTCGGTGCGCATCCAGACGCCGATGGCAGCACATTCGCTGGCCAATGCGGCAAGATTGGCTTCTTCGGCGCAATCGGCGCCGATTTGCGCCATCAGCGCCGCGAGCACCGCACCGCCCTCCATCGCCAGCTTGCGGGTGACGAGATCGGCCGCCTGAATGCCGTTGGTGCCTTCGTAGATCGGGGCGATCCGGGCATCGCGATAATATTGGGCGGCGCCGGTTTCCTCGACATAGCCGATCCCGCCGTGGATCTGGATGCCGAGGCTGGCGACTTCGCAGCCGATGTCCGTCGCCCACGCCTTCAGGATCGGGACGAGCAGATCGGCGCGCGCCGCGGCGCCGGCCTGGCCCAGACTGCCGCGATCGACTTGGCCAGCCGTATAATAAAGCAGCGCTCGTGCGCCCTCGGTCAGCCCGCGCATCCGAAGCAGCATCCGCCGCACGTCCGGATGCTCGATGATGGCCACGGGCGTGCGATCGGCGGCGCCCGCGCGTACCGATTGGACGCGATCGCGGGCATAAGCCATCGCCTGCTGCAGAGCCGCCTGCGCGATCTGCACGCCCTGCGAACCAATGTTGATCCGCGCCGAATTCATCATCGTGAACATCGCCCGCAGGCCGCCATGCTCGGGCCCGACCAGCTCGCCGATGCAATCATCGTCGTCGCCGAAACTCATCACGCAAGTGGGCGAGGCGTGGATGCCCAGCTTGTGCTCGATGCTGACCACGCGGACATCGTTGCGCGCGCCCAGGCTCCCATCGGCCTCGACATGATATTTCGGTACGACAAACAGGCTGACACCGCGTGATCCCGCAGGAGCGCCCGGCGTGCGCGCCAGCACGAGATGGATGATGTTCTCGGCCAGATCGTGCTCGCCCCAGGTGATGAAGATCTTGGTGGCCTTGATCCGGTGCTTTCCAGCGTGCGGCCCTTCGGTGATCGGGGTCGCCGTGGCGCGTAGCGCGCCGACATCGCTGCCGGCCTGCGGCTCGGTCAGGTTCATCGTACCCGACCACGCGCCGCTGACGAGCTTCTCCAGATAGAGTGCCTTCTGCGCGTCGCTGCCGTGGTGGTCGAGCGCCTCGATCGCGCCGACGGTGAGCATCGGGAGGAGGGTGAATGCCATGTTGGCGGCACCCAAATTTTCGAGCACGCAGCAGGCCAGCGCAAAGGGCAGGCCCTGGCCGCCGAAGGCGGTCGGCCCGGCGATCGCGTTCCAGCCCTGCTCGACATAAGCGGCATAGGCCTCGCGGAACCCTGCCGGAAGCGAGACCTCGCCCCCGCGGGCGACGGCGCCCTCGGTATCGCCGACGCGGTTGAGTGGCGCCCACTCGCCCGCGGCGAAGGCACCTATTCCCTCGACGATCGCCCCGACCAGTTCCGCATCCGCGGCGGCGAAGCGTTGGTGCGCGGCGAGCTCCTCGATACCGGCGCTGACATGCAGAGCCAGAATCTGCTCCGCCGACGGGGCAACATAATCCATCGATATCACCATGTTATGCGCGCGAAGAGCTGCCGCGCCGGGGAGATATGGGGTGTCAGGCGACGGCCCCGAGCGATGGCCTTCGCTGGCTCGGCCGCGTGCCTCAGCTCGCTTTGGCGTCGATCAGCACAGCGCCGAGCGTACGGGTGGCAAGCGTCAGCTTAAACTGGTTCTGGTCTGTCGGGGTTGCGTCTGCGAAGAGCGTGTCGGTGACGGCCTTGGCCCCCCGCGGCAGCGCGGCGTCCGCCGCATCACTGCGCCACGGCTTCGGAGCGACGCCGCCGAACGCCACGTGACCCGTACCGTCCGGTTGGATGATCGCCGCGACGGAGACGAGCGCGAACGCGTAGGAGGCGCGATCGCGGACTTTGTGATAGAGTTGCTTGCCCCCTACCGGCTTCGGCAAGACCACCGCCGTGATCAGCTCGCCGGGCTTCAATGCGAATTCCCCTACCGGTAGGTCGTCGCCCGGCAGAAGATGGAAGTCGCGCACCGGCAACGTCCGGGTCGTGCGATCGAGCTGCATGATCTCCACCGTCGCGTCCAGCGCATGCAGCGCGACCGTCATGTCGCTGGGATAGGCGCACACGCAATTGCCGCTGACGCCGATCACCGAATGGCCGCGGCTATAGCCGCCGGCCGCCGCACAGCCTGTGCCCGGATCGCGCTTGTTGCACGGCAGATTCTTGTCGTAAAAATATGGGCACCGCGTCCGCTGCATCAGATTGCCAGCGGTCGTCGCCTTGTTGCGCAGCTGGCCCGAGGCGCCCGCGACGATCGCCTTCGAGAGCAGAGGATAGCCCTTCGTCACCGCGGCGTGGCTGGCGAGATCGGTGTTGCGGACGAGCGCACCAACGCGCAGCCCGCCATCGGCCGTCTTCTCGATTGTGTCCAAGCCGATCCCGTTGACGTCCACCAGATGCGCAGGCGTCGAGATTTCGAGCTTCATGAGATCGAGCAAATTGGTGCCGCCGGCGATGAACCGGGCTCCGGGCTTGGCGGCGGCGCGCGTCACCGCATCGGCGGGGGAGGTGGCACGCTCATAGCTGAAAGGCTTCACGACCGCACTCCAGCGACCTCTGCGATCGCCTCCTGAATGTTAGAATAAGCGCCGCAGCGGCAGATGTTGCCGCTCATTCGCTCGCGCGTTTCGGCGTTGGAGAATTTCGGCCCGACCGCCGGATCCGCCGTCACGTGGCTCGGAACGCCGGCCTTGAGTTCGGCCAGCATCCCTACCGCCGAGCAGATCTGGCCTGGCGTGCAATAGCCGCACTGATAGCCGTCATGCTTCAGGAAAGCCGCCTGCATCGGGTGCAGATCGCCGACCGCGCCGAGCCCCTCGATGGTCGTGATCTTGTCACCCTCGTGCATCACCGCCAGCGTCAGGCAGGAATTGATCCGCCGCCCGTCGACGATCACCGTGCAGGCGCCGCACTGACCCTGATCGCAGCCCTTCTTCGTGCCGGTCAGCTGGATATGTTCGCGCAGCGCGTCCAGCAGGGTGGTGCGCGTATCCAGCTCCAGTTCGCGGACCTTGCCGTTCACCGTGAACGATACCTTGAGCATCTCGGGCACCGAAGCGGCCAGCGTCGAGGGCTTCGCATCCTGCGCGGAGGCTGGCACGAGGGCGGTAACGGCGGCGGACGACGCGCCGCCCACGATGACGGCTCGTCGGCTGACCTTCGGTTCGCGGAAGATATCCATAACTCCAGTCCTATCGTTCGATCGCTGTCACGTGCATCGCGCTGACCGCCTTCGCCTGTTCCGCAAGCGCGCCCGTATCAAACTCGGTCCAATCGTTCCGTATATGCGGCAACTAAAACCGATATACGCAACATATACGGCTTCCGAACCGCCCGACAACCGATATCGTCCAAGCGGCAGCGGTCGGCATCGCTCCGTGCGCAGCAACCGAAGCGCGAGCGAGTCGCTCACGCGACCGCCGGAAGCCGGTCCATGAACTTGTCGAGCCTGATCGGATAATCGCGCACGCGGACCCCGGTGGCGTTGTAGATCGCATTGGCGACCGCCGCGGCAACACCGACGAGCCCCAGCTCGCCGACGCCCTTCGCCTTCGTCGGCGTGATCGTCGGATCGACCTCGTCGATGAAGATCACTTCCTGATGCGGGATGTCGGCATGTACCGCGACCTCATATCCGGCGAGATCGTGATTGACGAAATAGCCGAAGCGCGTGTCGATCGCGAGTTCTTCGGACAGCGCCGCGCCGACGCCCATCGTCATCGCCCCGATCACCTGGCTGCGCGCAGTCTTCGGGTTGAGGATGCGGCCCGCAGCGCAGACCGCCAGCATCCGACGTACCCGGATTTCGCCCGTGGATGCGTGCACCGCGACCTCGACGAAATGCGCGCCGAATGCCTGCTGTGCATATTTCTTCGGCATCTCCGGACCGAATTCGAGGACATCTTCCACGACGATCTCACCCGCGGCAGCGGCCTTCCCCAGTGGAATGCGCCGGCCTCCGGAGACGATATGGCCATCCACGAAATCCACGTCGCCTTCGGGAAGCGAAAGCTGCTGGGCGATCGTCTGCCGCAGCTTCGTGCAGGCGGCGAAGACGGCCCCCGAGGCGCTCGCCGCGCCGCGCTGCCCGATCGAGCCGACCGACACCGGATAGTCCGACTCGCCCAGCTTCACCACCACGTCGTCCAGCCCGATGCCCATCATCTCCGCGGCCGTCTGCGCCAGGATCGTGTAGGCGCCCGTGCCGATGTCGGTCATGTCGGTCTCGATTGTCACAATGCCCTTCGCGTCGAGCCGGGCGCGCGCCGCCGATGTCCGCGTCCGCGCGCCGCGGATTGCCGAGGCGACGCCCATGCCGATCAGCCACTGGCCCTCGCGCCTGGCGCCCGGCTTGGCCGCGCGCTTGCTCCAGCCGAAGCGCTCGGAACCGACATGCAGGCATTCGGCCAGCTGGCGGGTGGAGAAGGGATGGTTCGGATCGCTGGGATCGACCTGCGTATCGTTCACGAGCCGCACCTGGATCGGATCCATTCCCAGCAGCTCGGCCAGTTCGTCCATCGCGATCTCGATCGCCATCATGCCCGGTGCCTCGCCGGGCGCGCGCATCGAGCTGCCTTCGGGCAGGTCGAGCACGGCCACGCGCGTGGTCGCCAGCCGGTTCGCGCCGGCATATAGGGAGGGGGTTGGCACGGTCGATTGCTCGACGAAGGCATCCGGCAGGTTGCCCGTCCAATTTTCGTGCCCGATCGCCAGGATCTTGCCGTCGCGCGCGGCGCCGATGCGGACACGCTGGATCGTGGCCGGCCGGTGCACCGTATTGTTGACCAGCAAGGTCCGGGTCAGCGCCAGCTTGACGGGGCAACCCGCGACCCGCGCGGCGAGCGCCGCGAGGGCGGCATCGGACATCGACGATATCTTTCCGCCGAAGCCGCCGCCGATATAGGGCGAACTCATGTGGACCTTGTCCCGCGGCATCTTCAGTATCTTCGGCAGATCGCGCATGGCCCAATCGAGTGCCTGAACCGAGGTCCACAGGTTGAGCCGATCGCCATCCCACGCCGCGATCGTCGCGTGGGGCTCCATCGCCATGTGGCTCTGGTCGGGCGTGGTATAGACCGCGTCGAGCTTGACCGGCGCGGTGGCGAAAGCAGTCGCGAAATCGCCGATTGCGGCATCCGGCACACTGGCCCTTTTTGTGGCACCGGCCTTTGCGGACGACAGATCATACACGCCGTCCGCGCGATCGTAATCGACCCGCACCAACGCCGCCGCTGCACGGGCCTGCTCCAGCGATTCGGCAACGACGACCGCGACGGCCTGATGATAATGTTCGACCAAAGGCCCGGCGAGAGGCGAGGCGAAGATGAAATCTCCCCGACCGATCCCGCCCGCATTCTCCGCCGTCAGAATCGCGATAACGCCCGCGGCCCGGCGAGCTTCGGCGAGATCGATAGATATGATCCGGCCCTTCGCGATCGCTGCGCCGACCACTTCCCCATAAGCTTGGTTCGCTATGACGCTATGCCTCTCATAGGCATAAGGTGCCGCGCCGGTGACCTTCAGCGGTCCCTCCACGCGGTCGTGAGGCTTGCCCACCACCTTCATTCGATCGATGGGATTCTTGCCGGCAGGCGTCTGAAATTTCATGCTGGGTCCTGGAAGGCGAGATCTGCGTCGTGGAGGGCGGGACGTCTCCGTTCAGCCATGAGCTCCTTCGAGAGCGCGTCGCCGTCTCGACTGGAGACGTTGACGCTCACTGCCGGGCGGGTGCTGCTGCAGCGGATCGCAGCCGAACGAATAGGCGACAGCGCCGATGGCCGGGAGGGGCGCCGCCGGTACGTTTCGCGCACCTTTCGCATCGCCTTCCTCCTTCCCATCGGTCGCGATGTCCATCGCTTTCAAAAGCATGGCAATATCGATATGCGACCATTAGTTCAAGAATACGAACGCCACGACGAGATTTTTCCGTAAGAATGGCACGCGGTTTGACGATGTCGGGCCGACGGTCGGGCGGCGGGGCATTTCCTGTAGATGACCGTGCCGTCAAAAAGACGGCCCGCATGGGAAGAAGCAGGTCCGAATGCGATGAGCGGGGAGGTGGCGGTGACGGATATAGCAGGGGATATCGGTCGAACTCCCCAGCACCACCGCACCGTGGATCGGATCACGCAGATACTGGAGGAGGTCGTCTACAACCCCGGCCTCACTTTTGCGGATCTGGCACGGACGATCGGCGCGCCGAAAAGCTCGGTTTACGGCTTCATGAAGGGGCTGCTCGCTACCGGTTGGCTGCTCGAACAGGATCATCACATCTTCCTCGGTCCAGCGATGCATGGCCTGACGTTGGCGAGTGGGCAGGTTCGCGCGGGCCTTATAAGCCTGAGCCGGCTGACTGCGCTGCACGAGGAAACCGGTCTCGCCGTCTTCCTCGGCGTCGGGGCCGGCGATCACCTGATCTACATCGCCGAGGCCGGTAGGGACGCGATCAGCGATATCGAGGCGCGTCGCGAAATACGGCGGACCTTGTTAGCAACGGCGACGGGCAAGGCGCTGCTCGCGGCGCGCCCCCAGAGCGAACTTCAGGATTTCCTGCGTCGCCGGACCCGGATCGAAGCGCCGTTGGTGGAGGCCTTCCTCAGCGAATATGAGGATATCAAGAGAAGCGGCGTGGCGAAAAATGTGCGGCTGTCCGGGACGCGCTGCGCGCTCGCCACGGTCGTACCGGGGACTTCGCGCAAGGGATTGGCGGCGGTTGCGCTCGTCGGAGCGACGCCCAGCTTGAAGCCGCGGCTCGAGGCGATGAGCGCGTTGCTGCTCCGGCGCGTCGGCGAGTGGGCACAAAATCCGGACGCGGCGCGGGAAGCCGTCTGAGGCGCCCTCTGGCGCTCCTCAGTCTTTCAGTCGTCCGCCCTGCCATCTGCGGGGCGCGTCGCATTGACGAGCGCCGATTGACCGCCACGCAAATCCCGGTAAGTTCGTAATAGCCAACAATTGAACGCATTTACGTGCATTTGTCGAATAGGCTGCTTGGATGCTGGCCTGCAACGCGTGACGGTAGATCATCGCTAGCCGCGTAAAGGGGAGGGTAATGGCGTCAAACATCCGGTGGTCCGCCGGCTCGAGTCTCGGCGCGGCACTAACGCTGATCTGCGGGGGATTGCCGGCCGCCGCGTCCGGCGAGTTGGTCGTGCGCGTCTCGCAAGGCGCGCTGCGCGGAACTAGCGCTGACGGAGTCGAGGCCTTTCAAGGCATTCCCTTCGCGCAGCCCCCGGTCGGGGACTATCGCTGGCGCCCGCCCGGGCCGGCGGCGGGCTGGTCCGGCGTGCGCGATGCCACCGCGCCCGGGGCGGCCTGCGTCCAGG
The DNA here is from genome assembly GCF_030546695.1 of Sphingomonas natans. Classification (GTDB taxonomy): domain Bacteria; phylum Pseudomonadota; class Alphaproteobacteria; order Sphingomonadales; family Sphingomonadaceae; genus Sphingomonas_I; species Sphingomonas_I natans. The sequence goes on along the minus strand of NZ_JAUOTP010000002.1, from coordinate 587,078 downwards.
GCTCGGGCAACCGATCGCCGAAGATCCAGTCCGAAGACTGCCTGTTCGTAAACGTCTGGCGGCCGGCCGGTGCCGAGGCGGGGGGCAAGCTGCCGGTCATGTTGTGGATCCACGGCGGCGGCTTCGTCGCCGGCGTCTCGACCTCCCCGATGTTCAACGGAACGCACCTCGCGCAGAAGGGCGTGATCCTCGTCTCGTTCAATTACCGCCTCGGCCGCCTCGGGTTTTTCGCGCATCCGGCACTGAGTGCCGAAGCGGGGACCGGGCTAACGGCCAATTATGGAACGATGGACCAGATCGCCGCGCTTAAATGGGTCAGGGCCAACATCGCCGCGTTTGGCGGCGATCCCGACAACATCACCCTCTTCGGCGAAAGCTCCGGCGGCCAATCGGTCAACACGTTGATGGTGTCGCCTCTTTCCAGAGGGTTGTTCGCCAAGGCGATCTCCGAATCCGGTCTAGGCCGCAACCTTACGCGCAATGCCGTCTATCCGGTCCGCGGTGATGCGGCCGTCACGGGGGAGAAAGCCGGGCTCGCGCTTGCCGCCAAGCTGGGCGTCCCGGGAACGGACGCAGCGGCGCTCAAGGCCTTACGCGCGCTACCCGCCGATCAGTTCGTCGCGCCCCTGACGAGCGAGCCCGGCGCGATCCTTGACGGGATCCTACTGCCGGAGCCGATCGCGAAAGCGTTTGCCGCGGGTCACGAAGCCAAGGTGCCCTACATCGTCGGCGCGAACAGCTGCGAGCGATGCGGCGTGCAGGCGATCCTCGATGATCCGGACGCGACGATCGCCCGCGCAGGGCCGCTGCGGGCGCGGCTCATCGCGATCTACGGCACGGATCCGAAGGTCGCAGCAATCGACTTTGCAAGCGACGCCGATCACGTGGAGCCGTCGCGCGAACTGGCCCGGTTGCACGCGCGCAACGGGTTGCCGAGCTGGCACTATAATTTCGGCTATCTCCCATCAGCGATGACGGGCAGGTTCGTGGGCGTTCCGCACGGCGCAGAGGTGCCGTTTGTGTTCGGGACGTTTGCGGATGGGCAGGATCCGCCCCGTGAGGCCAATGTCGACGACAGGCGCGTTTCCGAAGAATTGATGACGTTCTGGACCAACTTCGCGAAGACGTCGGCCCCCGGCACCGCGGGAAATGTTCGGTGGCCGCGTTACGAAGCCCAGACGAACATGACGCTTACCTTCTCCACATCGGGACCGAAGGCCGTAAGCGATTTTCGGAAGGACCGGCTCGATTTTGCGGAAAGCGTCGCGATGGCATCGAAATGAGCCATCATTCGCCGATCGCTCGCCGTACGCACTGTTCGAGCATTCCGCGGTGAAATTGCCGGCAGCCGATCTGCGGCCGACCGATATTCCCGGTTCGCGTCGGGCCGGCCATTCACCCCGCCTGAAACGTAATCGTCGAATGGCAAGATCTCGGCGCGCCACGGAGGCATGACATGCGTAGCTTGTTGATCTGGCTTGCGGTCCTGGTCGGCTTGGCCGGCGGCGCCGCGGTCGCCGATCCGCCAGCCGGCCTCGCCGTGCAGAACAAACGCGGTCAGGACGTCTATCAGCGGGCGTGTGCGGCATGTCACGATCAGCCGGAAAGCCGTGCACCCAGCAAAGCCTTCCTCACCCAGACCCGCTCCCCGGAATATATCCTCCGCGCGCTGACGGTGGGCGCGATGCGGGAGATTACGGCAGACGTGAGCCTCGAGGACAAGAAGGCCGTCGCCACCTATCTGATCGGCCGCGCGCCCAGCACGGCAACCGATCTCGACTCCATGGCAAACAGGTGCAAGGCGGCGCCCGCTCCGCTGACATTGGCGGGAAGCGGCTGGAACGGTTGGGGTGCCGCCGGCGTGACCAACGCGCGCTATCAGGCGGATCCCGGTTTCACCGCGGCGCAGATCCCGCGGCTTAAGCTGAAATGGGCGTTCGCCTATCCGGTCGGCGTCTCGAATGAGCCGACGGTTGTCGGGGGCCGCGTGTTCGTCTCGAATATGGCCGGTATAACCTTCTCGCTCGATGCGCGCACCGGTTGCACGATCTGGGCCAGGGATCTCGCTGCACCAATGCGCACGATGATCGTGCTCGCCAAACTTCCGTCGGGGAAGATCGCCGCCTTCACCACCGGCTGGTATGGCGACATGCACGCGCTGGATGCCGAGACGGGCCAGGTGCTGTGGCATGTCCGTCCCGAAGACCACCGGGCGGTGCGTCTGACCGGATCGCCAACTTATTATAAGGGGACGCTCTACATGGGCTTCTCTTCCGGAGAGGAAGTCCTCGCTGCGGACCCGAAATATGTCTGCTGCACGTTCCAGGGCAGTGTGGCGGCGGTCGATGCCGCCACCGGGCGGACGATCTGGAAAACCGGCGCAATCGATCAGCCCGTCGCGCCGATCGCCGGCACGCGGCGGCAGGGGCCGTCCGGTGCGGCGGTCTGGCATGCCCCGACGATCGATGAGAAGCGTCAGCTTCTCTATGTCACCACGGGCGACGATTATAGCGATCCCGGCTCGGACGCGTCCGACGCCGTTGTCGCGTTCGATCTCGCGACGGGCAAGAAGCGCTGGGTCTCGCAGGTCATCAAGAACGACATCTACGTCAGCGGCTGCGATGCCGGCACGCGACACGGAAACTGCCCCGCAGGCGAAGTGGGGCCGGATCATGATTTCGGCGCCTCGCCGCTGCTGGTGCGCGCCGCGAACGGCAAGGATATCGTCGTAGCGCTCAACAAGAATGGCGTTGTCTATGGGATGGATCCGGATCGCCGTGGCGCGATCGTCTGGCAGGCTCGCCTGGGGCGCGGCGGGAAGCTGGGTGGTATCGAATGGGGCGGCGCGACCGATGGCAAGGCCATCTATGTCCCGATCGCTGATACGGGCATAGCGTCTCCCGTCAGGCCCGGCGACGATATGGCGGCCAGGCCCGGCATCAATGCGATCGCGGCGGCAGACGGCAAGCTGCTCTGGCATAGCCCGGCGCCGAAGCCGGCGTGCAGCTGGATCGGCGCCTGCGCCAATGCCTACAGCGCGGCTGTGGCGGCGATGCCAGGCGCGGTCTTTGCGGGGTCATGGGATGGCCACATCCGCGCCTATGCGACGAACGATGGCGCGCTCGTGTGGGATTTCGACACGGGCCGAAGCTTCGATGGCGTAAACGGAACGAAATCCAGCGGCGGTACGATCGACCATGGCGCCCAGACAATTGCCGGGGGAATGATATTCGTCAATTCCGGCGGTCGCTACGGGCAGCCGGGCAATGCGCTACTCGCCTTCAGTATCGACGGCAAATAAGGGGGCGAGCCGATGACGTGCAGTGTGATCCGTCTGATTCTCGGTGGGGCGGCGACCATCGTACTGGCGGCCGGGTTCGGTTCGGCAGAGGCAGCCTCGCGTCCAAGCGCGTCTTTGTCCTATACGGACGATACGCGCGGCCTGGCGCCGATCCCGATGTCGGAGCGCGGTCTGCCGCAGGCCGTGGCGGAGCCGTATTTCAAGGTATCCGATAAGGCGATGCCCGTGGAGGGGCCTGCGTTCGATCGGGGCGGCAACCTCTATTTCCACGACATCGCCGGCGGCCATCTGATGTGCCTGACGCCGGAGCGACAACTCAGCACGGTCTTCACCGATGCGACCTTATTCCCGTCCGGCACGGCCATCAATATCGACGGCATGATCTACATAGCGGGCATTGGCCGGCCGCCGAGCGGTCGCGTCCTCCGCGTGAACCCCAAGGACGGCCGCGCGGAGACCATCCTGCCCGCGAGCGGCGGCTATGCGCCGAACGATATGGTGCTGGACGCGGACGGCGGGATCTACTTCACCGATTTTCGCGGGAGCGCGACCGTCGGGAGCGGCGGCGTCTATTATATCTCGCCGGCCGATCATTCCGTGAAGACGGTCATTCCCAATATCGGCATGGGCAACGGTGTCGCGCTCAGTCCGGACGGGAAAGTGCTCTGGGCGACCGAATATGCGACCGAGCGCCTGCTTCGGGCGGAGCTTTCCGGACCTGGAACGATAAGCCGGGTCCATGCCACGTATTACTTTACGGGGCGCGGCCCGGATTCGATGCGGACGGACGTCGACGGCAATGTCTATGTGACCATGACGCAGCAGGGGCGGGTCCTCGTGTTCAATCAGAATGGCGTTCCGATCGGCCAGATCCTGATTCCGGGCCGCGAGGCAGGGCATTTCCTGCGCGTGTCCAGCCTCGCCTTCGTGCCGGGGACGCGCGAGTTGCGGATCCTCGCCTGGGACGAGCGCGGCGACGGCGGGACGATGATCTTCCGTGCGCAGGGTCTGGCGCCGGGGGTGACGCTATATTCCCACCGATAGGATCTGATCCTGGGCCGTCGATCCGAGCGAACACGTTCGTACCACGACAAACAGGCTTCGGCAGCGGCCGCGCACTATGGCGTATTATCGGTCGGGATCAGGGAAGGTATCTATTGCGCAGGCAAAAGCCCGGCCAGTAGCGACATCTCGGGCTTGACACTGTCAGCGTTGTCAGACCAGTTTGATACTGACGGATCGCAAACCGATGCGAGAGCATTGACGGAGACAGAGCTTGGTAATTGGCCGCTCGAGGCACGCGTCCTCTGCTTTTGCGACGGTCACCACCCTCTTCTTCTCGTGGGGATTCATCACGGCGCTTGTGGATCCCTTGGTCGCCGCGGTGAAGGGCATCTTCACGCTGAGCGACCTGCAAGCACAGGCGAGCGCCTTCGCCTTCTTCTTCGCCTATTTCGTAGTGTCGTTCCCAGCCGCGGCGGTGGTTTCACGATTGAAGGCGGTGCACTCGATCCTCGCGGCGCTCGTCATGATGATCCTTGGCTGCCTGATCATGCTCACGGCCGCGAACCTTGCGATATATTGGCTGGTGCTGCTTGGCCTGTTCGCGCTGGCGAGCGGGATTACGGTGCTGCAGGTGGCGGCGAACCCGCTTGCAGCCGCTCTCGGGGATCCGGCCAAGTCCCATTTCCGGCTGGTCGTGAGCCAGACCTTCAATTCGCTGGGGACGTTCCTCGCGCCGTTGCTCGGCGCGCATCTGTTTCTGGCGGGCGTGGAGGTGAAGCGGGATTCGAGCATCACGATGGAGACCCGCGCGCAGGCACTGGCGGGAATCACGACCGCATATGTCTGGATCTGCGCCCTGATCGCCGCGCTTGCCTTGTTTTTCTGGCTCAGCCGGCGGGTTGTCGCGGAGGCCGCGCCTCTGTCGAGATCGACAGTCGGGTTGTTCTCCGCGCTTCGGTCGCGCTGGGCCATTGCCGGCGCGATTGCGATATTCCTCTATGTCGGCGCCGAAGTCTCGATCGGCACGCAGATGGCGCTGTTCCTGAATAGCGACGCCGTGTGGGGCAGATCCGATGCGCCGTTCCACGTGCCGCTCCTGGGTTGGTTGATGGGCAGCGACGGAGTGCCCGGCGTGTCCCTGCAGGAGGCGGGCAAGGCGGTCGCCTTTTACTGGGGCGGAGCGATGGTCGGTCGGGCGTTGGGTTCGCTGCTGTTGACGAAGATACGCGCACATCTGCTGTTGGCCTGCAACACGCTGCTTGCGGCCGGGATGTGTCTCTACGTCGTCACCTTCGGGGGCGTCGGCGGCGGGTTCGTCGCGCTAGCGATCGGGTTCCTCAATTCGATCATGTTCCCGGTGATCTTCTCGCTCACCCTGGAGCGCACGAGCGCGAGCACGGAATCGACATCGGGGCTGCTGTGCACCGCCATCGTCGGCGGTGCGTTGATGCCCCTGCTCGTCGGCCTGCTGTCGGACACGCACGGCTATGGTTTCGCGCTGATCGTCCCCGCGCTTTGCTATGCGATTCTGTGCGCATTCGCGATCTGCGCCGGACAGGCGCGCGTCGTGCGTGTCGCAGGCGGTTCCCGCGCGGTTCACTAACGTCGGGCGGGACCCATTCCGGCTGGCCCTGCGCGCGGCCTAGCCGAGGTCTGCGCCTGCGGACTTTTTGCTGCGGTTCCAAACACCGCCGCCGCGATCATATCGCGGCGATTGCGGCGGCCGTGGGTGGCATCTCTCGAGAGCAGCAGCGCCCCGCAGCCGGGCCGCCCGCCTAGCTCTTCACCTCCTGCGATATTGCAGACGACGCATTCGTTCACGGCGACAAACCAAGTCTCACTGTCAACGTTGACAGACGACCGATCCGGCCATATTCCTAAATCCGGCTAGAAGTTCGCATACACGGACGAAGCCGCGGACAGCTCAACGAGCTCTCGGAGGGGGAATATGAAAGTCATCACTTATCTTGGAACAGCGTCGATCCTGGCATTGAGCGCTGTTCCAGCGGCCGCCCAACAGGCGCCGGTGAGCGATCCCAATTACACAGCCGACATCGTCGTCACCGCGAATCGGACACAATCGCTTCTGTCGAAAACGCCGGTCGCCATTTCGGCGATCACGGGCGAGGGTCTTCGCGCCGCCGGCATCACCAATCCGACAGCTCTGGCCGATCAGGTTCCCAATATCTCGATCGACCGTAACAATGGCGGTCTTCAGATCACCATTCGCGGCGTGACCAGTACCGATCTCAGCGAAAAGGGCGATCCTTCGGCAGCGTTTCTGCTCGACGGCGTCTACATCGCGCGCGCCCAAGCGCAGGAAGTCAGCTTCTTCGATGTCGGGCGTGTCGAGGTGCTCCGCGGCCCGCAGGGTACCCTCTACGGGCGCAACACGACGGCGGGTCTCGTCAACGTGATCACCAATCGACCGGCTTTCGATCTCGGCGGATCGGCCGATATCTCCGTCGGCAATTATGACGCCTATCAGGGCAGTGCCGTCCTCAATATTCCGGCGTCCGACCGCCTGGCCTTCCGCGCCTCGGTCAATTTCGATCAGCGCGACAATTACCTGCGGTTCGGCCCGAACTTCACAAGCGATGCGGATCCGTTCCGCAAGAATCTCTCGGGGCGGATTCAGGGCCTCTTCACTTGGGATACGGGTGAAGTTCTAATTCGCGCGGACTACTCGGACATCAAAGGCAACGTCTACGATCTGTTGCCGCTCTACAATTTCTTCGCGCCAACGGCGACGGGCGTCGATCCGGTCTATCGGAACCGGACGGCCAGGGAATATCTCACCCAGAATTCATCGGTCGCCTGGGATCTCTTCCGCCGCAACCACACCGCCGGGATCGGCGGCGAACTGACGCAGGAAGTCGGCCCGGTGAGCCTGACCTATGTCGGCTCCTATCGCGAACTGAAGCGCAACGAGGGGGACGCACGTATCTCGGCGGACTCGCTGAACTCCTTTCGGAACTCCTTCGACGGAACGTACAAACAATATTCGCACGAACTGCGCGCGGCGACCAATGGCACGGGCCCGCTCAAGTTTCAGGCCGGCGGATATTACTTCAAGGAAGATTCGGACATCATTCTGAAGCTGCTGAGCGGCCGTCCGAATCCGGGTGCCAATGGCGACGGGCCGACGCTGGCGTTCAGCCAGGTGCCGACCAAGGCGGAATCCTACGCCTTCTTCGGCCAGGCGACCTATTCGATCACCAGTACGCTGCGAGCCACCGGCGGCGCCCGTTACTCGCATGACGACAAATCGCGCGTTGGCTATACGGTGAACTGCGCGTCCTTCTTCACCTGCGCGGTTCCACCGGGCGCCGTGCCCAACAACAACGCGGAACGCACGTTTTCGAAGACGACCTGGCGCGCGGGCCTCGATTTCGATGTCAATGCATCGACCTTGGTCTACGGAACCGTGTCGACGGGATACAAGGCCGGCGGCTTCAATGACGGGTGCCAGATCGGCACCGCGACCGGTTGCGTCTTCGACGCAGACACTCTGTACTATAATCCCGAAACGCTGATGGCCTATGAAGCAGGTATCAAGGCCGGCCTTCTCGATAATGCGGTCCGCCTCAACGTCTCGGCCTTCCACTACGATTATAGCAACATCCAGCTCACGCAGATCAGGAACGATTGCGGAGGCGGCCTGACGTGCCAGGTCACGCTGAACGGCGGCAAGGCCAAGATCAGCGGCGTCGAGATCGAAGGCGTGCTGAAGCCGAGCCGAAACGACAAGGTTGATTTCGGGGTCAATTATCTAGACGCGCATTACAGCCAGTTCGCCCTGCCGCCGTTCAATTTCGCGGGCAGATCTCTGGATCGCGCGCCGCGCTGGACGGTGATGGCTGGCTATCAGCACACCATCCCGCTCGGATCGGCGGGTGAAATCGTTGGCGGCATACGGACCCGGCTGAGCGACAATTACGTCCTGCTGAGCATCGGCACGCGCAACTTCTACACGCAGCCCAGCTTCACCAAGACCGACGCTACGCTGACCTACAACGCGCCCGGAAAGCGTTGGTACATCCAGGGCTTCGTCAAGAATATCGAGAACACCATCTCGATCGCGACCATCGCTGTGGGCACGCGCTCCAGCGTTCAGGTAGCCGAGCCCCGGACCTACGGCCTGCGCGCCGGCGTCACGTTCTAACGGTTCCTCCCCCGGCGGTGGCGTAGCCCGCACCGGAACTCGGCCGGCGTTCTCTTGGGGGCGCCGGCCTATTTTCCTTGGCAACATTGCCAGGGAGCAGAACAGGGGTCGAATGTGAGATACGTTATTCTCCGGGCTGTCCTGTCGGCGTCGTTCGCCGGCCCGATCATGGCCCGGGTGCCCGATCCCGATCCCGATGCCAAAGCGGCACGGATGGAAGCGCAGATGACCGATGACGAGCGGTTGTCGGTGGTGTGGGGCTACATGCCGGTTCCGTCGCGCAAGGGCCCGGCGCCGACACCGCCCAATATCAAACCGACCGCGGGCTACTTTCCGCCCATCGAACGGCTGGGATTGCCGCCCATCTTCGAAACCGATGCCGGGCTCGGCATCACCAATCCAAAGGGGCTGCGCCCGGATGGCTTCGCGACCGCTCTGCCATCCGGCCTTGCGCTGGCATCGACGTTCGATGTCGCGCTCGCGCGGCAGTCCGGCGCGATGATCGGCTCTGAAGCCCGCTCGAAAGGCTTCAACATCCTGCTGGCGGGCGGGGTCAACCTGACGCGCGACTGGTATGGTGGCCGCAATTTCGAATATCTCGGTGAAGACCCCCTGCTCGCCGGCGTCCTGGCAGGAGAGTCCATCGCGGGGGTCCAGTCCCAGCGCGTCGTCTCGACCGTCAAACATTTCGCGCTCAATTCGCAGGAGACGCTTCGCCATTCGATCGATGCGAAGATATCGGAGGCCGCGCTGCGCGAATCCGATCTGCTGGCCTTCCAGATCGCGATCGAGCGGGGCCAGCCCGGAGCCCTGATGTGCGCTTACAACAAGATCAACGCCGTCCATAGCTGCTCGAACGACTGGCTGTTGAACGGGGTGCTCCGGCGCGAGTGGGGCTTCAAGGGCTGGGTCATGTCCGACTGGGGGGCAGTGCACGGCCCCGAAGACATGCTGCACGGGCTGGATCAGGAATCCGGCGCGCAGCTCGATACGCAGGTCTGGTTCGATAAGCCGCTGCGCGCGACGTTGGGGCGTACGATCGCGAGGCAGGCTCTGTCGACCTCGGTGAAGCGGATCCTGCGATCGCTGAACGCCGTGGGAGCAGACGAGGCGATCGTGGAGACTCCGATCGATTTTCCCGCGCACGCCGCCATCGCCCGCAAGATCGCGGCCGAAGGCATGGTGCTGCTCAAGAATGACGGAATATTGCCGCTCGCCGCGTCCGCGAAGCGGATCCTCGTCGTCGGTCGGTATGCGGATCGCGGCGTCTGGTCGGGGAGCGGTTCGTCGCAGGTGACGCCGGTGGGCGGCGTGGTGATACGAGCTCCGTACGGGGGCAGTCCGTACCTTCAGGTCGCCGGCTTCCAGGTCGTGATGCCGTCGTCGCCCTGGGAAGAATTGAAAGCGCAGCTGCCCGGGGCACAGATCGACTTCGATACGGGCTACGCGCCCGAAGTCGCTGCCGTGCGGGCCCGCAGTGCAGATCTGGTGCTCGTCTTCGCGAACCAATGGCAGTCCGAGAGCATCGATCATCCGTCGCTGGTGTTGCCCGAAGGCCAGGATCGGCTGATCGACATCCTGGCGGCCGCGAACCCCAACATGGTCGTGGTCCTGGAGACCGGCAATCCCGTGGCGATGCCGTGGCTCGGCAAGGCGCGGGCGGTGCTCGAAGCCTGGTATTCGGGGCAGATGGGGGGCGCAGCGATCGCGGACGTGCTGACCGGCCGGGTCAATCCGTCCGGGCGCCTGCCGATAACCTTTCCGATGGATCCCGGCCAGGCGCCGCGCGCGAGCCCGCCGGGGCTCGGGCTGTTGGACGACGGCACGCAGCAGCTCGCGGTCAGCTACACGGAAGGCGCGGATGTGGGCTATCGCTGGTATGCGAGCCGATCGCAGACCCCGCTCTTCGCCTTCGGGCACGGCCTGAGCTACACGCGCTTTGCCTATGGAGCGCTCAAGCTGCACGCCGGGAAAGACTATTCCGCGACGTTCACGGTCAGCAATGTCGGCGAGCGGAGCGGTGCCGATGTGCCGCAGCTCTATCTCGTCAGTCGCGACGGCAAGCCGGCGCGACGGCTCGTCGCCTTCGACAAGGTCTTCCTCGCGGCGGGCGAGACGCGGACGCTCACCACGAAGATCGATCCGCGGCTGCTGGCCGATTGGTCGAACGCGGCATGGACGCTGCCCGGGGGACAATATGGTTTCGCCCTCGGCACGTCCGCGATGGCGCTTGGGCCCGTCCAATCCGTCCGTGTTGCGACGCGTCGGTTCAAGGGGACGAACGTTTCGGAGAGCCGGCGATGAGCGCACGAGCGGCGGGCCGCGTCGATCCCGTATCGACAGGAGCCGAACGGATGGCACATAGGGCCCAGTCCCGCGCGTGCTCCTGCGCCACCGGGCTGGCAGCCAAAGCCGAATGGCGGTCGCCCTGCGGCCGTTCGCTCGGCCGATAGACTTTTGTGGCCCGGCGAACCGTCGGGCGAGGAGATCACGTGGCGGGCCGTCCGACGATCAAGGAAGTATCGAAGATCGCCGGAGTCTCTTTCAAGACGGTCAGCCGCGTCCTGAACAATGAAAAGCATGTCAGCGACGAGACCAGACGGCGCGTCGAAGAGGCCGCCGCCAGCCTCAATTTCCGGCTGAATCACGCCGCGCGGGCGCTGGCGGGGCGCAAGTCCTTCCAGGTCGGCCTGCTGTTCGACAATCCGAGCCCCTATTACAGCTATCATCTCCAGACCGGCGCCCGGCAACGCTGCGACGAGCTTCGCCATCGCCTGCTCGTCCAGCCGGTCGACAGCGAGTCGGCGACGTTGGTTGCCGATGTTCTGGCGCTGATCGATGAAACTCGCCTTGATGGCGTCATCCTGACACCGCCGGTGACCGAATCCCTGGCATTGGTCGAGGAGCTCGAGCGGCGCGGCCTTCCGTATGTGCGCGTAGCACCCGGCGCGCGTAGGACGCGCGGTCTCGTCGCGGCGATCGACGACGTCGGCGCGGTGCGAGAAATCGTTCGGCATCTCATCGAACTCGGCCATCGCTCGATCGCGCTCATCAAGGGCCCCGAAAATCACTCCTCCTCGGCGGATCGGCTCGCCGGCTATCGCGCCGAGCTCGAAGCCCACGGGATCGCCTTCGATCCTTCGCTGGTGATCGGTGGACGCTACAGCTTTGAATCGGGGGCGGCAGCGGCCCAGATCCTGCTGACCCGGCCGGCGCGTCCGACCGCCATCTTCGCGAGCAATGACGACATGGCGGCCGGAGCGCTCGCCGTGGCGCATCAATTGGAGATATCGGTGCCCGGCCGATTGTCGATCGCGGGATTCGACAATACCGATCTGGCACGCGCGGTCTGGCCACCGCTGACGACGATAGATCAGCCGGTCCACGATCTTGCCTATGCCGCGGTGGGCCTGATGCTCGCCGAAAATCCCAGCGATCGGCGGATGCTGCTGAACTACGAACTCATCGTCCGCGGCAGCACGGGGCCGGTGTATCGTGGCCGACGGACGCCAGGGCTCCGCTGACCCGACGCTGCGGCCGTTCGCCGCCCGCGCCCGCCGCGCTTAATGCCGCCCGCTCGACGGAAGCGCGAAGGCGATGATGTAATCGCCGCGAATTTCGGTCGATCGGTTTCCGCCGGCGCTGATCACGACGAACTGCCGCCCGCTACGGGGTGCCACATAGGTCATCGGGGTGGTTTCGCCGCCGACCGGCAGCCGGCCTTTCCACAATTCCTTGCCGGTCCGCACGTCGAGCGCACGGATGTAGTAATCCTGCGTCCCCGCCATGAAGATCAGGCCGGACGCGGTGGTGATCGGGCCGCCGAGCGTGGGCATGCCGATGGGAATGTTCAGCCCGACGGGGATGCCGAGCGGGCCGGTATCGCGGACCGTGCCGAGCGGGTGCGACCAGACGATCTTGCGCGTGGCAAGATCGATCGCCGTGATCGTGCCGAACGGCGGTGCCTGACACGGGACGCCCAGCGGCGACAGGAAGCGTTGTTGCTGGAGCCCGAACGGTGTTCCGGTCTGCGCCGCGATGATCGGCTGGAGCGATTTCCGCTTCACGCCTGCTTCGTATTCCGCCCGCGGTATCAGCCGGTTGATCATCGGCAGGCGCACGTCGTTGACGATCAGATATCCCAGATTTTCGGCAACCGACGCCGATCCCCAGTTCATCCCGCCGGCCCAGCCGGGATATTGGACGGACGGCGTCGTCGATTGGGGCGTGAACGCGCCTTGATAGATCGCGCTCTTGAACTGGATGCGACAGACGAGCTGATCCAGCAGGGTCGCGCCCCACATCCGCGATTCCGTCAGTGGCTCGGTGCCGATCGCCGGCATTCCGATGGAAAAGGGCTGCGTGGGCGACAGGCGATCGCCGGGTGCGGCCCCCTGCGGCACCGCGCGCTCCACCACCGGCGCGATCGGCTTGCCCGTGCGGCGATCGAGCAGGAAGATCTCCCCGCGCTTGGTGATCTGGATCAGGCCGGGGAGGGTGCCGCCATGGCCATCCGGCACGTCGTACAGCGAAGGCTGCGCCGGGACGTCATAATCCCACACGTCATGATGCACGGTCTGGAAGGTCCAGCGCTCCTTGCCCGTCGCGATATCGAGCGCCACGACCGCCGAGGAGTAGCGGTCGGATTCCTTGCTGCGCTTGCCGCCCCAGAAATCTGGTGTCGCGTTACCGGTCGGCAGATAGATCAGCCCGAGCGCGTCGTCATAGGCCGGCGGGGCCCACATATTGGGCGTGCCGCGCGTGTAGGTCTGGCCCGGGGAAGGCAAACCTGTTGTGGCCGGACTGCCGATATCCCATGCCCAAATCAGCGCGCCCGTGCGCGCGCTGAAGCCGCGGATCACGCCCGATGGCTCGCTCACGTCCTGATTGTCGGTGATCCTTGCGCCGACGACCACCACCCCCCGCGCAACGGTCGCTGCAGAGGTCTGGAAGTAGAATCCCGTCTTGATGTCCCCGATCCCGGTCGTCAGATCGACGATGCCTTCCGTGCCGAACTCGCTACAGAGCTTGCCGGTTTTGGCATCGACCGCGATAAGTCGCGCATCGACGGTCGAGGCGATTATCCGGCTTGCGCAGGGGGATGTCGACGATACCGGAATGGTATCCGGGGCCGCTGCCTTGCTGGCACCTGGCAGCGGCGCGGTCGCATCGAAATAGCCGACGCCGCGGCAGCGCGGGAATGTGTGGCCGATCGCTTTTGGATCATAGCTCCACAACTCTTTCCCGCTTTCAGCGTCGAGTGCGAAAAGGCGGCTGCTGTGGGTGCAACCATAGAGGGTGCCGTTTATGGCGAGCGGCGTTACGACATGCGCCTCGCCCTTGGACGGAATTTCCCCGGTCCGATACGTCCAGGCTACCGTCAGCTTGTCGACATTCGCAGGCGTGATCTGATTGAGCGGCGCGTAGCGCGTGCCGGCAGCGGTGCGCCCCCACGCCTCCCAATCTCCTCCCCGCGCCAAATAGACCCCCTTGCCCGCTACCGGCGCAGACGCGGCCGTGCCCGAGACGTCGCCATGCGTGGCAAAGGTCGCGGCAAGTGTCGCAACGAGAGCGAGCGCGGTGCCACCGGCTACGACGCGTGACGTGCGATGGACGGCGGTAGATCCCCGAGGCCAACCCGCCGGTAATAAAAGCGATATCGGGACCGCGAGCACGGCAGGCGCAAAAAGCCGCGAAAAAAGCGGCCAGAAGTCCAGCCCGACGTCAAACAGCGACCATAGTATCGTGACTGCGAACACGAAGAAAAATATCAAGACGCCGAGCGGTTGTCTGAGCCCGATCAGGATGGCCGAGACAACGAGGCCAAATCCCGCGGCCGCGAAGAAAAGTGATCCGCCGAGCCAAGCTAGATAGATCCCGCCCGACAGTAGGAAAACGCCAGTCAGGAACAGTATGAAAGCGAGGATATATGACGGCGCCCTCGGTAAGATCGCGCCGCGGTCAGCGTTCACATGATCCCCGTTGATCAAGCCGGCGGAACGAGAAGCCCCCATTGCAACCATCGCCCTTCGTCCATCTTATCGGATATACGAACATTGCCCCGTATATCCGATACCTCCGCGCTGGCGGCTGTCAATGGCTTTGTGGGTAGATGTGATGCTCTGACAATTGGTGGCTACGCCGGGCGCGTCCCGTCGCGCAGGGCCCGGCGATGGCCCGCGACCATGGCGAACGGGTGACCATAGTCTGTGAGCAACCAGATTGCCTGCCATTTCCGCGCACGCTGGCGAAAAGCGGGTCTTCGCCCTCTGCGTCGACCGCAGGGACGGACGAGCTACCACGCTGCAGGGCCTGCCAGGATGCACCAGTTCGCCGAGCGGCGGGCATCACGGGTAAGCGGGTCGAAGCGCAACCGCTCCTTGCCCGGCCCATCGGCATGACCGGCATCTCGCTCGTGGCGATTTCGCGCGCACGATGCGGAGCGCCAAGCCGGTGCCGTGTAAGCGGGAATCACGATCGGCAGAGGTGCAGCAGAAGCGGCTGCACTGCGAGGACCCCGTCGCGGATTATTGGGCGCACCTCTCGTGGCTCATCAATGCGGCGGACGACGTCCAGAAAAAAACTCGCAGAGGACGATGCTGGACGGCGTCGCGGAGCGGTATGCCGTTCGCTTGATGGACGGCGAGTCGGGCGCTGACGCCTGGATGGTGACCCCTACGGGGCTGCGTGAAACAAACAACTTCAAAGGTTTAACTTGGCTAACGCTGCCGGCCGACCCCTTCCGCTCGCGAAGGTTCTGCAAAGCGTTGGCTAACCTTTTGGGCCTGTGGTCGTTGCGGCCCCGCGCCCCTATTTCTCCTGCATGCCAATATGAACGGCAAGCTCCCACGCTCCCGCCTATGGGAGGATATCCCGGGAGGGAAATATCCAACGATAACAGCTACAAGATGGCAGATTGGGAGCTTGGGAGGCTGTGCGGTGGTCTTAATGTAGCGTGGGCGCAGAGGCGGGCATGCGTGCGAGACGACCCCCAATTACGTTCCCACCCTCCCGTCATTAAGTATCTCAATGACTTAACCCTCCCATTATCCCTCCCATATGGGAAGTTAAGGGAGGTTTCCCTTGTTTGAACAGCATTCCAGCCATGCAGGGCGGATCTCTGCACGTACGTGGTTCACTGAGTTCTACAATATTCGCCTTTGTCGCCGGCTGGGTGGCCGAATAGCGTCCGCTGATCTGCTCGCCGCTTACATGGAATGGGCAGGCGCAAATGATCGCGGATCGATCGGGTACCGCGAGCTAAGCCGCTTCATGGGCGGCTTTGGCCATCGCCTGATGAAGTCGAGCCGCATGGAGTACATGGATGTAGCGTTCGGTAAGGCAGCCCGATCAGCACCGAGCCGGGCTGCGCTGAAGCGACAGCTCGATCAGATCATCGTCGGCGTACAACAGCTCCAACTCGCGCTCGGTGATGTCGAATCTGAGCCGCCGAACAGTTGATGAACAGTTCCAGCCAACCATTCGTCATTTAAGGTAATTAGCCCGGCTGATGGATAATTCGAGACGATTGTCAAGGCGTAGATTGAACGCAAACAAGGGCGCAAACTGTTCGTCTGTTCGTCAACTGGTCATCGCCTAACTCGTTGATTTCACAGCGTTGAAGAACAGTCTGAACAGTCGACACAGTTTTGCGAAGACTGTCCCATATGTGTGTGCAGGCATGTGCGATGATGTGTGTACTATTCATCTATTCATCAAAGAGAGAAAGGGAATGGCCTTCCCTGGGTATTGCAGCTGGCCGGCAGCAGCGCAGGTGCCAACGCCCGAGACGTCGAGCGGCGGGGTGGGGGCAAAAGTCGAGGAGGTCTGCCGGCCCAACACCCGCATGGTTCGCATCCGCAGATTTTTTTCCCTCGCATCGTGTTTTCCGATGCGCCCTCGCCCTCAATCCTCAGGTCCGCCAGCTCAGGGCGCGCTCAGGCGCGGCTGGGCCGGCCAAACTCAGATCTGATCTCCGACAATGCTCATCGGGCTTCTCCGGCTGTCCTGGCGGCGCTCGCAAACCAACTTCGCCCCGCGACGAGCTGCCGCTTCGGACGATCAATTATTTCCCGAACAAAAAGGATTGACCAACGATGACTACCACCGACCACACGCCCGAGCAGGCCGCCATCGCGCAAGCGATCGCCTGCCGTATCCGCTTGGCCCTGCAGACTGAGCTTGATGCTCAGCCCCGGCATATCGTTTTGGGCGCGGCCGCTGCGACGTTCGTTGCGATGTTTGCTCACTACGGGCAAAGTTCGACCGTCGCCGGCCTGTTGCGAGCAGAAGCCGACCGGCTCGACCGTCAGCACGCTCTCGACACTGCGGCGGCGCATCTCACTCGATGACACCCTCTTCCTTTCTTCTTCTGGGGGTGCTACTGACGTCACGGTCAACGCGTGTGATGCGCGACGACACCTCCGCCTACCGCGTGAGATGCGCGCCCGGCGACGGCTTACCAAACGCCCTTTGTGGCGAGCTGTCGGACTGAGCGCATGGAAACCAACGCCCCCACTGTATCGATCACCGGCCTCGATGACGCTGGCATCCTCACGGGCATTGCCGCCTTTGACGATGGCGAGCTTGACCGCAACGGCCGCCGTTATGTCGCGGGAGCGTTCGGCAAGTCCCTCGCTGCCCACAAGCAGGCGGGCACGATGCCGGCGATGCTCCTCCATCACGATTTCAGGCGGCCGGTCGGCTCCTGGCTCGATATCAAACCCGAAGGCAGTGGCTTGAAGGTGCGCGGGCAGATCGTCCGGGACACGGCCGATGGCGCGGAAGCCTATTCGCTGGTGAAGGCGAGCGCGATCCGCTTCCTTTCGACCGGTGCTTTGCACGAGAAAACCGAACCGGCCGCCGCGCACAAGCCCGGCGAGATGCGCGGCACAGTGATCACTGAAGCCGATCTGCTGGAAATCAGTCTGGTCTCCGTTCCGGGCAATCGCAACACGCCGATCCTCCGCGTCAGCAGCATGAGCGGCGCGCGCGATATCGAAGAGATCCTGCACAGCGCTGGCCTCTCCAGCCGCAAGGCGAAAGCCGCCGCCGCTGCCGCATGGCGTGCGATCCAATCCAAGCCCGACGCTGATGATGACGCGGTGCGGTCCATCCTCACCGCCGCGAAGAATTCCCTTTCCCGTTTCCACAGGAGCACGAAATGAGCGAGATTGAAGATCTGTTGCGAGGCCATGTCGAGAGCATCGACCAGGCGCTTTCCGGCTTTGAGGGCCAAATCTCGACGTTGCAGGACGCGGTAACCGCGCTCAGCTCGCAGAGCCGAGGTTCGGTCGCCCGATCGGGCCTTGCCGGGCTCCCGTCTGACACTGCCGTTGTCGATCAGTCCATGATTGGGCGGCGGCTCAGCATTTCCGAGGCTGATCGCACGCAGGTCGCCGCTATTCTGCGCGGTAATACCTCCGCCATGCGCGAAATGAGCGATCCCGATGGCGGCTTCCTCGTGCCGGAGGTGTTGCGTGCCGAGATCGAGTCGCTCGTTCTCCGGCAGTCCCCGATCCGTCGCGTTGCACGGGTGGTCAATTTCACAAGCGGCAGCACGGTAATTCCGGTCAATCGTCGTGGAGCGACGGCCGGGTGGGTCGGCGAGTTGGAGGAGCGTGCCGATACCGATGGCCCGCAGCTGGCCGCCGTCACCCCGCCGGGCGGGACGGTCTATGCTCTGCCCAGCGCGAGCGAAGAGCTTGTTGATGACGCGATCATCAACATGGAAGCCTTCATCCAAGAGAACGTCGTCGATGCGATCGCCGAGAAGGAGACCCAAGCCTTCATTTTCGGCGACGGCAAGCGCAAGCCGTCAGGCTTTCTAGCTCCGGATCTCCCGCCGGCGCTGGACCCGGATGCTTCTCGCCGTGCTGGCGTGATCCAGTATATTCCCAGCGATACCCCTGCCGACCAAATGCCGGGGGGCGCCAACGCAGGTTACGGCGGGCTTAGCGGTTATCTGATCCTTCAATTGCTTGTGCGGATGATCTTCGCGGTGAAGGCCGGCTATCGTCAGGCTCCAGGCGTCGCATGGCTCGCGTCGTCGGATTTCCTCTCGTCTCTCGCCAAGCTGAAAGACGGCGACGGTAAACCAATCTGGGTTCCGTCGTTTCGTGAAGATGTCCCCGGCATGCTTCTTGGGTACCCGGTAATTGAATGCGAACATATGCAGCCAACGACGGCGGCTGGTAACTTCCCTCTTGCCTTCGGCAACTGGCAGCGTGGGTACGTGATCGGCGATCGAACGCAGCTGAATATTCTTCGCGATCCTTACACCACGAAGGGGATCATCAAGTGGTATTTCCGCAAGCGAGTGCATGGCTCGATTTTGAATAGCGAGGCCATCAAGGTGATGAAGATCACCGTCGCCGCTTAACGGATCGGATAGTGCCGGCAGGAGCGTTGCGCGCTCCGGCAGGTGCGACCGCCCCTTTCATTGAGGCTGACGCGGCGCGGCCAATAGCGAAAAGCTCGATGCCTGGGGCGGGCCGGCGGTGCCGGTAAGCAAGAGGTTCAATCGAGCGGCGCCGCACAGTTTTGGAGGCCAAGATGGACGACGGATCGCCGACGCTTGAAGTCGGCTTCGCCATTAACATGGGCGATAGCTTCAGCGGCCTGAGGACGCTTGACGATCTGATCGGCACAACGGCTGCCAGTGCGGTGCGCGAGGCCGACAAGATCACCAAGGCGACCGCCGGAATGGTGAACGTCGGCCCCGCCACCGCTGAATTTGCGACCTTCGGAATGTCGGTGTCGCGAGAAACCGCTAAAATCGAGAAGGCCGGTGAAAGTTTAGTCGCCCAGCTCGAACGGCAAACCGCGTCGTTTGGAAAGACGCGGGATGAAATGCGCACGATGAAGGTGGAGACGCAGGCCACCGCTGCCGAAACCGCTGGGTTGACCGAGCTGGCCGGCCGTCTCCGCGATCAGGAATTCACCCTCGCCGCGGCCAAGCGCGCCGCGGCGGAAGCGTCTCGCATGGAAACGGTGGCGGTCCGGGATGCTGCTATCGCTCATCAAATGTTCGAGACGAAGGTAAGCCAAGGAGTGGCGGCCATGCGCGCGGAGGAAGCTGCCGCTCAGAACGACGCTGTAGCTCTACAGCGCCTTCGCGCCATGCTTGATCCCGCCTCCGCCGCTCAAGAGCGCTTGAACCAAGAGATCACAGAGGCGCGTCGCGTGATGCTGGCGGCCGGCCTCGGCGCGGAGGAGATGGCGCGGGCCGAAGCGCTGATCACTCAGCGCGGCGTACAGGTCATCGCCAGTGCCGGTGCGCAGCGCGCCGGTTTCTCACAGCTGTCCATGAACCTCGGCGATGTGGCGGCCAGCTATGGCTCCGGGGCGAAGGCCAGCACCATATTTGCCCAGCAAGGCGGGCAGGTCGTGCAGGCGCTCAGCCTTATAGCCGGGGAAAGTAAGGGCCTGATCGGTGTCCTAGCTGGGCCCTGGGGCATTGCGATGGTGGCAGCGGCGTCGCTGGCGATGTCACTGGCAAACAGCGAGGACAAGGCCACCGAGGCGGAGAAAAGGCACAAGAAGGAGGCCCTGAGCCTAGCCGATGCACTCGGCGAGCTAAACACAGCCGCCGGCGCCGATATCCAGACGGAAGCGTCTCGCGTTCAAATGGCGGCGCGCAGCGTCATGGCGTTGACGCAGCAGGAGATAGCGACCCGTCGGCTGACAAAAGCGCGGCTTGAAAGCGCGGTCGCTGACTACGAGGCGACCAAGACTCGCATGGTAATCGGCGGCGATCGAGGCGACATCGCCGCGCTCGGCCTCCCGATGCAGCTCGCGCAGATCGGCGGACTTCAGGACAAGCTGGCAGCTTCGAGCAAGGCGCTCTTGTCGGCCGAAGATGGATTGCGTGCCGCGTCCGCCTATATGGCCCGTGAGGAGGTGGCAGCGTCGCTCGACAAGGGCAAGGCGGCCACGATCGCTCACACGGCCGCGCTCCGAAGCCTCACGCACGAATACGTCGAGGGGAATCAGACCCTCGCCGAGTACAAGGCCCATGTTCGCGAAGCGGACGTTGCCCTCAAGACCATTCAGGATTCCGACAAAACGGCCGCCGCCGCGACCCGCGAGCACAACAAGGAATTGCGCGAGGCGACCAAGCTGCAACGCGAACAGGCGGCTGCAACGAGGGCAGCCGGGGCGCTTCTCGATGCCGCATCGTTCATGCGCGGACAGGATCACATGGAGACGGCGAAGATGCTTGCCGCCTTCGACGCGCCCGTGAAGATAACCGGCTTAGGCCAAGATCTGAAGGGGCTGGCGGACGAGGCGAAAGCTCACGACCGTCTGCTGGAGATTATCCGCGCCGAACAAGATGCGCTCGCGAGCCTCGCCGACCAAGCGAGCCGTGCGGCCAATATCATGTCGGACGCCTTCGGAATGGTTGGCGGGGCGATCGGCGACACCATCGGGATCCTTGCCCAATATGGCGAGCGGGCGCACGCAATCGAAAATCAAGCCAGCACAGACGCGATGAAGCGACATGATATGCTGACCCTCCAACTCGAAACGACGGCTGGGCTCGCGAGCGCCACGCGCAGCATGTTCGATGAAGGAACGAAGGGAGCTGCTGCCGCCGAGGTGGCGGAACGTGCCCTGGCGGCGGCTCAGCTCGTTCGAACCGCCAGATCGGTTGCGGCCGGTGCAGCCCATATGTTCGACACGCTCGGGCCGGCAGGCTTTGCTGCGGTCGCCGCGATGCTGACCGTGATGGCTTCTCTCGGCTTCAGCGGTGGGCATGGCAGTTCGACCGCGCCAAAATCGAACCTTGGCGCGGGTACGGTCCTAGGCGACTCATCGGCGCAGTCCGCATCAATCAAGCATTCGCTGGATCTGCTTCATCAGGTGGATTCGATAACCGCGAATTACTCGCGCGAGATGGCGGCGTCGCTAAAGAGCATTGATTCTCAGATCGGTGGGCTCGCAACCGTTCTAGTCCGGTCGGGCAATCTTAACGCCTCGGCCGACGTCGACGTTGGCGTTCATGCCACGGCTCTTTCGAGCGTGGTCAAAGCGGTAGTGCCGGTTATCGGCGGCCTGCTTGGCGGCGTGATCGATAAGCTCTTTGGTAGCAAGACCACCATTGTCGGCAGTGGGATCTATGCGGGCGCGCAGTCGATCGAAGAAATTCTCGGTTCTGGTTTCGATGCTCAGACTTATTCTGATATTGAGAAAAAGAAGAAGATCCTCGGCGTCACGACGAGCACTAAGTACTCTACCGCATATGGCGGCGCGATCGATGACGATATATCCGCGCAATTTGCGCTTATCCTGAAGAGCTTCGACGATTCGATCGTCGCTGCGGCTGGCCCCCTCGGGGCTGCTACTGCTGACATTGCGAGCAAGGTGGACGGCTTCGTTCTGAACCTTGGCCGGGTCGACCTTCAGGGGCTTACCGGCTCGGAGATAGAGGACAAACTGTCCGCGATTTTCGGTGCGGCGGCGGATGGCATGGCGGAGGCCGCCTTCCCCGGATTGGGCCGTTTTCAGAAAGTCGGCGAGGGAGCCTATGAAACGCTGGTACGCGTCGCATCGACCGTAGAGACGGTCTCGAACACGCTCGACCTCTTGGGAAGTAGCGCACGAGCACTCGGCCTCGACGCAAAGATGGGGCTGGCAGATCAGTTCGATAGCCTTAGTTCGCTCACCGGGGCGGCCGATGCCTATTTCAAAACCTTCTACACCGATCAGGAACGGGCTGCGGCGACGGCCGCGCAGCTGGGCAAGACGTTTGCCGCACTTGACGTTGCGATGCCTGACACCCTCGCGGGCTTCCGTAAATTGGTGGAAGCCCAGGATCTCACGACCGAGGCTGGGCGGGCTACCTATGCCACCTTGTTGCAAATGGCTCCCGCATTCGCCGATTTGAAGACGTCGCTGGAAGGAGCTAAATCGGCGGCAGACATCCTTTCCGAGCAGCAGGATCTGCAATCGAAGCTGCTGCAACTGACGGGGGATACCGCCGCGATCCGGGCGGCGGAGCTGGCAAAGCTCGATCCTTCAAACCGTGCCCTGCAAGAGCAGATCTACGCGATCAGCGACGCCCAGGACGCGGCCAAGGCGGCAGAACAGCTGAAGGATGCATGGACATCTGTCGGCGATGGCATTCGTGATGAAATCGACCGCATCCGGGGTATCGAGGCCGCCACCTCCGGGGGCAGCTTCGCCGCCATCCTTGGCCAGTTCAACGCGGCGACCTCGCTGGCGCGTGGCGGTGATCAGGCGGCAGCTGGCACGCTCACCGGCCTCTCTCGCTCGCTCCTCGATGCGGCGGCCGATGCGGCAACCAGCCGGCAGGAGCTGGATCGCATCCAAGCGCAGACTGCCGCCAGTCTCGAGGACACATACAGCCTCATCAGCCATATTGGCGGATCTGGCGTAACCTCGACCGATGACATGTTTGCCGCGCTCGCGACGTCGCAGAGCGCGTCGGCGCCGGCGTCGACGAGCGACGAATTGATAGCGGAGGTGAAGGCGCTCCGCGCGGAAGTCGCGAGGATGCGCGAGAGCAACGACAACGCGAATGCGACGATCGCTAGCAACACCGGCGGCATCAACAGGAAGCTGGAGAACGTCACCAGTGCCAGCGGCGGTCAGGCGATCACCGTGGCCGGTGTGGCAGCATAGGAGACACCATGCGACTGAACGACGAACAGGCCGCCTTGGCCGGTGGACTTCGACAAGCGGCGCTCGATAATGCGCCCGACGCGGCAACGGCCGTGCATGCCCTGCTCTACGCAGCTGCGGCGTTAGCTTTTCGCGTGTACGGAGAGGCGCCGAGCGCCATGATAGGAACAGCTGCGAAGACCCTCGCGATGCTTCCGCAGGGCACGACACCACTGGTTAGCCGAACAGCTCGAACAGTTGGGAGGATAAGCCCGAATGCTCGGAAGGGTGGCGCTCGGCCGCCGCAGGGTTCGGAGCGGTCGTCCTAGAAGGTCCATGTCCCATGGACGCAACGATGCGCCGGCTGGGCTTGAAGCCTGCCGGTCGATCGTGCAATCTATTCGATGGGTGTGACAGCCCGGACCGAGATAGGCGGCCGTCCCGTTGGCGCGGAACGATCGCTGAACACTGAGAGCGTGGATTGGCGTCCATTGCTCACCGACTTTCTATGTCGGGAGCGGGGCGCCATGCAATAGCCTTCGGGTAAAAACGCTCCACCGGTCTCTCGGCCGGCTGTCACTCTCCCGGCGCCAAGGTCCGTCACCTGGCTGGCTGTGACAGGCCATATCGAGAGACGAAAATATGAACATGACTCACCATTTCGAAGGGCGCGAGCAGGGCGATGGGAGCGATGCGGCCAGCGCTTGGAACGCTAAATTTGAGTTCGACGGCCATGTTGCCGAGGCAGACGGCGCCGCTGAAAATGCGCAGTCGCAGTTTGCGGCAGCTAGCTACGTTCTTGATACTTTTGAAAAGTACCTGATCGGTCGCGGCGGGGAGCTGAAGACGCTCACCCAATCTGCAGAATGGCACCTCGTGGCATCGTTGCTACGGTGTGGTCTTGATCAATGCGACGTGGTCCGTCAGAAAATCGACCTGATACGGGAGACTGATTTTCAGCCGATCGTCCGCCGGTGAGCTACACCCGCCGGTGCGATCGGCGGGGAAAGGTCCTATGGACCTTTACGCTAAGGTCTTTTGGTCCTATGGGACTGCTATGGACGCGCCAACCTATACTCGCCGCGAGGTCTCTTCATCCGTCGGTGTCGAGGATGACGTTCTGAGCTTTTGGCTTAAGCGCCGCTTGTTGGTCCCGATCTCAGGCGGCGACGGGCGAGGGAACCATCGCAAATTCGACGCCCTCCAAGGTCGAATCGCCGCTATTCTTAAGGCGATGCGAGACGTCGGAACAAACATTTCCGTAATGACGAGATTGGCTGATAAGATCCAGTCAACGGCCGAGTTCGGAAGATCAATACCTGTAGCCGTGGATCACGTCAGGCGCCTTTCACTATCCCGAGGTAGCGGGCAGTTTGAAGACAGCGAGTTGTGCTTCGCAATGCGACGTGGAGAGCTGACGGAATGCGAAGCCACGCGATATTTCAGCTTAATTTTAGCCTTAAGCAGCCGGGATGCAGACAAGTTAGACCTTTGGTCGGATTTGTGTTCTTGTGTATCACCTAAGGATGAAGGGCAATGGTTTTGGTTTTTGGACCAATCCGAGCCGGATACGACTGATTTAGTTCGTGGATATGAGCCGCCAGCTTCGCTTCGGCATCAGCCTGTAACTGTGGCAATAAATCTAGCGGTTATTTTTAGTCCTTTTCCGGTGATTACGTGACCCGGCGTTCGTCGTTTAATCAGGCGGACGCCACGCGCATGCTTAAGGCCGCAGTCGCTGCAGGTTTGAAGCCCTGCGCGTGTGTGGTTGAAGCGTCGTCGGGCGACATTCGCGTGATATTCGGAGAAGCGCAGGCTTCATTGCCAGGCAACCCGTTGGACCGGATCCTGCCAAGGTGAAGGCGAAGCGGCGGTACCCAGGCGTTAGCCACTTCTTTGATCGCCACGGCAAGATCCACTGGCGTTGGAGGAAATCGGGTCACGCGACCTACTACTTCAAGAATCCACCTGACACACCCGGTTTCCGGGAGGAGCTGGGAGCTTGCGAGGCTGGTCGGCAGATTCGGGCAGGGGCTGGGCGCTGTGTTCCGCGATCCGTGGGCGACCTCGTGGCGCGCTATTACGGAAGCGGGAATTTCAATCGCGGTGGAGCCGACGACCAGCGCCGGCGCCGCCTGCTGATCGAAAGCTTCCGCGTCGAGTTCGCGAATGACCTAGTCGCCAATTTCGGATGGCAGCATATCGAGGCGATTCTCGCTAAGCGTTCGCAAAAAACCGAAAAAGGCGGCCGCACGGTCGGCGGGCCCTTTGCCGCCCAGAGTTTGAGAAAACAGCTACGGCGCCTCTTTGCCTATGCCAAACGCCTAGAGTGGATCTCATCCAATCCGGTCGAGGAGGCCGAGCACACTGCGGCCCCGAAGACGGCCGGGTTCTATTCGTGGACTGAGGCTGATATCGCGCAATATCAAGCTCGGCATGGCCTAGGCACTCGCGCCAGGCTGGCGCTCGAAATCATGCTTTGGACGGGGCAGCGTCGCGGTGACACCCGCCTCTTTGGCCCGCAACACCTGAAAGAGGGTCTGATCAATTTCCGGCCTGGAAAGACCGGTCGTGAGATGTGGGTGCCTGCCGCGCCGCAGCTGACCGAAGCGATCGCCGCTATGCAGCGCGTCGGATTCAAAACGTTCCTCGTCACTGAGGCGGGCAATCCTTTCAGCAGGGCCGGCTTTGGCAACAAGATGCGCGAATGGTGCGACGAGGCTGGTTTGCCCCAATGCACGGCGCATGGGCTGCGGAAGGCGATGGCACGACGTTTGGCCGAAGAAGGAGAATCCCAGCAGGCGATCAAAGCCGCTGGCGATTGGAAGGGCGATGCTGAAGTGACGACGTACACTGCCGGCGCCGATCAAAAAAGGCTGGCGACAGGTGCTTTGACGCGCCTTTCAAATAGCTTTTTGGCTAACCGTGGTGGCGAGTTAGCCAAAACGAAGCCGCAGCCACCTGAAAAGAAAGGATAATCAGATGGGATTGGTGACCCCTACGGGATTCGAACCCGTATTTCAGCCGTGAAAGGGCCGCGTCCTAACCCTTAGACGAAGGGGCCGTCCGGGTGGGCGGCGCTTAGGCAAGCGCGCGCGGAAGGTCAATCCGCCCAGGCCGCATCGTCGAGATGAAGCTCGGCTTTGTCGCCGCCCGACCAGTCGTCGCGGCGCGCGCGGCCCGCCAGCCACAGGCGGCGGTGCGGGCCCGCGCCGAGCAGGGCCAGGCCGAGCGGCGAGTCCGCCTGGCGGAAGGCGATCGTCTTGATCGAGCCGCCATCGTCGCCGGCGACGATCGCGCGGACATGGCCGTTGCCGACGATGTCGGCCTTGATGATCCGGACCGGGCCGGTGGTGATGCGCGGCGCCGGCCAGCCCGCGCCATAAGGCCCGCCCGCCTCCAGCGCATCGACGAGCGAGCCCGCCACGCCACGTGCGCTGACGACCGCATCGTACAGGAGTGCGCGATCGTCGCGCGCGCGGGCGACGTCGGCACCGAGGCGTTCGTCGAGGAAATCGGCGAGCGAGTCGATCGCCGCCGCCTCGACGGTGAGGCCCGCCGCCATCGCATGGCCGCCGCCGGCGACGAGCAGCCCGCTTTCCTTGGCGGCGAGGATCGCGGCGCCGAGATCGACGCCGGAGATCGAGCGGCCCGATCCTTTGCCGGTCGCGCCGTCGAGCGCGATGACGATCGCGGGGCGGCCAAGCTTTTCCTTGAGCCGGCCGGCGACGATGCCGATCACGCCCGGATGCCAGCCGTCGCCCGAGACGACCGCGACGGCGCGATTGGCCTGGGTCGCGGCGACGAGTTCGGCGGCTTCGGTCACCATTTGCTCGATCGCGCGGCGCTCGCCATTGAGGCGATCCAGTTCGGCGGCGATTTCGGCGGCTTCATCTGCGTCGTCGGTGACGAGCAGGCGGACGCCGAGGTCCGATTTGCCGACGCGCCCGCCGGCATTGATGCGGGGCCCAAGCGCGAAGCCGAGATCGGTGCAGGTCGGCGACTTGGTGAGGCCGGCGGCCTTGGCGAGCGCGACGAGCCCGATATTGCGCCCTTGGCGCATGACCTTCAGGCCTTGCGAGACGAAGGCGCGGTTGAGGCCGCGCAGGGCGGCAACGTCGGCGACGGTGCCCAAGGCGACGAGATCGAGCAGTTCGATCAGCGCGGGCTCGGGGCGCGTCGCGAACCAGCCGCGCGCGCGCAAAGTGCGCAGCAAGGCGGCGCCGAGCAGGAAGGCGACGCCGACCGCGGCGAGATGGCCGTGCGCCGCGCCTTCGCCTTCGTCGAGGCGGTTGGGATTGACCATCGCCAGCGCGCGGGGAAGCTCGGCGGTGCATTTGTGATGATCGACGACGATCACCTCGACGCCGACCGCATGCGCCTGCGCGAGCGCCTCGAACGCCTGCGCGCCGCAATCGACGGTGACGATCAGTTGCGCGCCGCCCGCCGCGATCGCCGCGAGTGCGTCGCCGCTCGGGCCATAGCCTTCGAGCAGGCGATCGGGGATGTAGGAGCCAGGCGAGAGGCCGAGCCCGCGCAGCAGGCGGATCAGCAGCGCCGCCGAGGTCGCGCCGTCGACGTCATAATCGCCGAAAATCGTGACCGGGTGCCCCTCGACCACCGCAAGGGCGAGGCGCTCGGCGGCGACGTCCATGTCGCGGAAGATCGAAGGGTCGGGCATGAAGCCGCGGATCGTCGGCTCGCGATGCGCAGCGAGGCCGTCGCGCGCGACGCCGCGCGACATCAGCAACTGATCAATCAGATCGTCCGGCGTGCTGTCGGCTTCGCCGGCCAGGCCGCGCCAGCGCCAGGGCTGGCCGAGGATGGATCGGGTAACGGAAAATGCGGCCATGGGGGCTTGTAGCCCGGGAGCAGCCTCAGCGGAATCCCCGATCCTCTCCGGGACGGGGAGGTGGCATCGCGCAGCGATGACGGAGGGGGCTATCCGTCCAGCGCAGCCGCGCGTGGAAAGCCCCCTCCACCATCCTGCGGATGGTCCCCCTCCCCGTGCCGGGGAGGAATTTGCTTAGGCGAAGAAGCCAGCCAGGAAGTAGGCGGCCGAGGCGATCAGCGCGGCGGCGGGCAGCGTCAGGAACCAGGCGACGACGATGCTGGAGGCGACGCTCCAGCGCACCGCCGAGACGCGCTTGGCAGCGCCGACGCCGACGATCGCGCCCGTGATCGTGTGCGTGGTGGAGACCGGGATGCCGCCGAAGTTCGCCAGGAACAAGGTGATCGCGCCGCCGGTCTCGGCGCAGAAGCCCTGCGCCGGGGTCAGGCGGGTGATCTTCGAGCCCATCGTATGGACGATCTTCCAGCCGCCGAAGAGCGTGCCGAGGCCCATCGCGCCCTGGCAGGAGAGCACAACCCAGAGCGGGATGTGGAATTCACCCTGATAGATGCCCTGCGAGAACAGCAGGACGGTGATGATGCCCATCGTCTTCTGCGCGTCATTGCCGCCATGGCCGAGCGAATAAGCGGCGGCCGAGACCAATTGCAGGCGGCGGAAGACGCGATCCGAGCCCGCCGGCGTGAAGCGGCGGAACAGCCAGGAGATGACGAGCACCATGAACAAAGCGAGCAGCAGCCCGATCAGCGGCGACAGGAAGATCGCCGCCACGGTCTTGAGCACGCCCGACCAGACGATCGCGGCGACGCCGGCCTTGCTGACGCCCGCACCGATCAGCCCGCCGACGAGCGCATGGCTGGAGGAGGACGGGAGCCCCAGCGCCCAGGTGATCAGATTCCAGCTGATCGCCCCCATCAGCGCGCCGAAGATCACACGCGCATCGACGATGTCGGGCGAGATCGTGCCCTTGCCGATCGTGTAGGCGACCGCGTGGCTGAAGACCAAGAAAGCGACGAAGTTGAAGAAGGCCGCCCACAGCACCGCCACTTGCGGGCTCAGCACGCGGGTGGAGACGACGGTGGCGATCGAGTTGGCCGCGTCGTGCAGGCCGTTTAGGAAATCGAACAGCAGCGCGAGGCCGATCAGACCGATCAGCAGCGGCATGGCGAGGATGGTCATGTCTGCCGCCTGCTCAGGCGTGATCGATCACGAGACCCTGGATCTCGTTGGCGACATCCTCGAACCGGTCGACGATCTTTTCCAGATGCGAATAGATTTCGCGGCCGACGATGAACTCCTTCATCTCCGGGCCGCTGCTCCGCTGGTACAGGGCCTTGAGGCCGGCATCGTGGATGTCGTCGGCGACGCCCTCGATCTCGACGAGACGGGCGGTCAGCTCCAGGATGCGCGTGCTGTTCTTGGCGATCGAGCGGAGCAGAGGCACGACCTCGGCGGTGAGCCGCGCAGCCTCGACGACGATGCCGCTCATGTCGCGCATCGCGGGCTCGAACTCGCTCAGATCGTAGAGCGTGATCGCTTTGCCCGTCTTGTTCATCTGGTCGATCGAATCGTCCATCACCGCGATCAGCCCGGAAATGGCGGTGCGATCGAAGGGCGTGATCAGGATGCGGCGCACGTCCTGCAGAACGTCGCGCGTGATCGCGTCGGCATCATGCTCGCGATCCTGGATCTCGCGGACGAGTGCGGGAATGTCGCCGCCGCCCTGGAACAGCCGGGCGAGCGCATCGGCGCCCGCCACCAAAGTCTTTGCGTGATCCTCGAACTGATCGAAGAATCGCCCCTGCTTGGGCATCAACGCCTGGAACCAGCGCAACATTGCGAATTTTTCCCCGCTCGTATTCCGGGCCCATGACAATATGCGCGCCGTCCGTCCAGCGCGCCTTATAGGCGCGCGGAACCCGCCGATAAGACGTTTAAGTTCCGGTTCTGTGACAGCGTCCTGCGCACCGGCCAAATCGAACCAGCGCGTCTCGCGTTCGTCGCGCTCGGGCCAGTCGGCCATCTGCTTGGTCACCGCGACCGGATAGAGCGCGACCGTGGCCAGCCGCGTCGATCCGTCGCGCTTGCGCTTGTCATAGTGAAAATGGCCGAGAACCGCGGGACAGGTGATGCCGAGCACGCCGGCTTCCTCGAACGCCTCCTGCGCGGCCGCCTCGTGCGCGGAGAGGCCGCGGATCGGATTGCCCTTGGGAACCACCCACCGCCGCGTGTCGCGCGAGGTCACCAGCAGGACGCTAAGAGACCCCGATTCCTCGACGCGATAGGGCAGTGCGGCGACCTGGCGGATGGCGATCTCCTCTTGGGTCTCACCCTATCGCATCGCGGGTCCGGTGTGAAAGCCCAAGCCGTTCATTCGGCGAGCATTTCCAGTAGGCGTGTCATGAATGCCGCGCCCCGCTCGAGTTGCGCGATCTCGACATATTCATCGGGCTGGTGCGCCTGCTCGATCGAGCCCGGCCCGCAGATGACGGTGGCGAACCCCGCGCCCTGGAATTGCCCGGCCTCGGCGGCATAGGAGACGACGCGCGCCGGGCCGTTGTCGCCCGCGAGCCGCCGGGCGATGCGCTCGGCCGGGCTGTCGGCGACGGGGGCGAAGGACGGGGTCGCGGAGCGACGGACGGCGGCGATCCCGGTTTCGGGAAAGCGCGCTTTCATCTCGGCGTCGAGCCGCGCTGCCGCCTCTAGGAAGGGAGCGACGATCGCGTCGGGATCCTCCCCGGGCGGGCAGCGCAGATCGAAGACGAAGCGGCATTCGCGCGCGAGGATGTTGACCGCGGTGCCGCCGTGCATCTCGCCGATCGTGAGCGTCGCATGCGGGGGGTGGAAGAGCGAGGCCGGATCGGCCGCGTGGGGCAGCCCGTCGGCGATGTCCGAAAGCAGCCCCATCAGCCGGATCGCGACCATGTTCGCCGAAAGGCCGAGATGGGTCAGGCTGGAATGCGCCTCGTGGCCAGTAACGGTGACGGTCCAGGTCGAGATGCTCTTGTGGCCGCTCACCACCTCCATGTTGGTCGGCTCGCCGACGATGACTGCGGCGGGCGCGGGCAGCGTCTCGGCGATGCGGGCGATCATGGAGGGCGCGCCGAGGCAGCCAATCTCCTCGTCATAGGAGAAAGCGAGGTGAATCGGCCGGGACAGCGGGGCGCCGGTGCCGGCGGCCTTCGCCGCGGCGAGGGCGAGCGCGAGGAAGCCCTTCATGTCGCAGGTGCCGCGCCCGTAGAGCCGGCCGTCGCGCTCGGTCGGCACGAACGGATCGCTCGACCAGGGCTGGCCATCGACGGGGACGACGTCGGTGTGACCGGACAGGACGATGCCGCCGGGCAGCATCGGGCCGATCGTCGCGTAGAAATTGGCCTTGCCGCCGTCGGCATTGGCGACGCGCATGCCGGTCACGCCGATCGTGGCGAGTTCGGCCTCGACATGCTCGATCAGCGCCAGATTGGAGAGGCGCGAGGTGGTGTCGAAGGCGATGAGCCGGTCGAGCTGGCTCCGCGCTTCGGCGAACAGGGCGTCAGGCTGGCGAGGATCGGTCATCCCGCAGAGGATAGGCTCGCGCCCGCCGGGACGCAAAAGCGGTGATCGCCGCCGTCGCCCGAAACGACGTTGCTCCCGGCCGCAGGCGGGCTATGCCATCGGGATGAGCGAAACGGACGAAGCGCGCGCCTGGAGGGGACGCCGGTCGGTGACCGCCCCGATCGAGATCGGTGGCGTCGGCGTGCCTGAGCGCGGCGATGCGCCCGTAGCAAGCGAGGAGCCGCCCGCGGATCTCCCCGTGCCGCGCCCGCGACCCCCTCTGCCGCCCCGACGGGGTCCGCGCTATATTCCCCGGCGCGAGCCGCTGCCGCCTTTGGCGCCCCGGCCGACGGGTCCGGACCCGAACTCGCCGGACGAGATGGATGGCTTGCCCGGCCAGGAAGGAACCAGCGCGGGCTGACCGCGAGAATCTTTGGGCGACCAAAGCAGAAGCTTCTCGACCGGAAGGGCGCAGCGCCTATCTTGCCCTCACGGTCCGCCCGCCGTGACTCCCTGGTGCGTGCGGCCCGGTTCGGCGAGATCCCCGATCGCCGACGATGTGGGCCCGGCTCGTTCCCCCGAGCCGGGCCTTTTTCCTACAGCGCCGAAATATTCGCGACATGCGGCCGTGACGTTCGCGGCCCACCTCCGGACAAACGGAGGCACGGACGATGGCGACGGCATATAAGATCGAGGCGCAGATCTGCGCCGATGGCTATCATCGGCCCAAGCGGGTTCCCGTCCGCAACATCACGAGCGCGACGATCCAGACGACGTGCCGCGATTGCGGCTGCCTGCTGGTGCGCACGCAGGCGACGCGGCGCTGGTTCTATTCGGGGCCGCTCGCCTGAGTTTCTCATGTTGCCGGATTGTGTCGATCGGGAAACGTCCGCGATCGACACAATCCGCCGGTTCCTATTCCGCAGACCAGTGAATATCGATCGCCTGCTCGGCCTCGGCCAGCACGCGGCCGATCGGCAGCTTCGAGCCGGCACCGTCCTCGATCGCGCGCTCCAGCACGTCGCGCTTCTTGGCGCCGGTCAGCGCGATCATCAGCGCACGCGATGAAAGGATCGCCGCGCGCGTCATCGTCACGCGCGGGAACGGCGCATCCTTGGGCAGCGGATCAGGCATCACGCCGATTGCACGGCGCGCCTTGGGCGCATCCAGCGCGGACTCGAAATCGGGACCGGGGAAGATCGAGGCGGTGTGTCCGTCCTCGCCCATGCCGAGCAGCACGAGATCGGGCGGCCAGGGCAGATCCTGTAGGCGCGCATCGGCGGCGGCGCCGGCCTGCTTGTAATCCTTGTTGTCGGCGCCGAGCGGCACGACGCGCGCACCTCTGGGCAGGAAGATCTTGGCCAGCATGCCGACGTTCGAGGCGGGATCGTCGACCTTCACCAGTCGATCGTCGACGGGAATGATCGTGACCTTCTTCCAGTCGAGCTTCTGAGTCGCAAGCTTCTGGTAAGCGGCGATCGGCGTCTTGCCGCCCGAGAGCGCGAGCAGGCAATCCTTGCGCGCGTCGAGGGCGCTCTCGATGATGAAGCCGATGTCGCCGGCGACGGCATCGACCCATTCGTCGTGCGACTCATAGTCCCACCATTCAGCCTCAATCATGCCAGCTCACTCCATCTCGTTCGGTTAGGGCGATCGCCGCGGCCGGGCCCCATGTGCCTGCGGCATAAGGCTTCGGCGCCATGCCGTTGACGGCCCAGCCCTCGCGAATCGCGTCGATCCATTGCCATTGCGCCTCCACCTCGTCGCGGCGGACGAAGAGCGTCGGCAGTCCCTCGATCAGATCGATCCACAGCCGCTCATAGGCGATGCGCTTGCGGACGTCTGCGAAGGCGTTGAGGCTGCGGATGTCGAGCGGCACCTCGCGCAGGCGGATGCCGCCGCGATCGAGGCCGGGCTGCTTCGCCATCATCGTCAGGCTGATATTCTCGTCCGGCTGAATCGAGATGATGAGCCGGTTGGGCTGGAGCGCCGCGCTGCGGCCCGCGAAAATCGAATGCGGCACCGCGCGGAACTGGATGACGATCTCGGATTTCCGGGTCGGCAGGCGCTTGCCGGTGCGCAGGTAGAAGGGCACGCCGTGCCAGCGCCAATTATCGACATGCGCCTTGATCGCGACGAACGTCTCGGTCTCGGATGGGGCGCCCAGCTCGTCGGCATAGCCGGGCACGGGCTTCCCGCCGACCGCGCCCTCGACATATTGGCCGACGACCGTCTCTTTCGCCACGAGCGAGGCGTCGATCGGGCGGAGCGAGCGCAGAACCTTCACCTTCTCGTCGCGCACCGCATTGGCGGCGAATTCGGTGGGGGCCTCCATCGCCACGAGCGCGAGCAGCTGGAGCATGTGGTTCTGCACCATGTCGCGCAGGCTGCCCATGCCGTCGAAATAGCCGGTGCGGCCTTCGAGGCCGACCGTCTCGGAGACGGTGATCTGGACGTGATCGATGCCCTGTGCGTTCCATAACGGCTCGAACAGGACATTGCCGAAGCGCAGCGCGATCAGATTCTGGACGGTCTCCTTGCCCAGATAATGATCGATCCGGAAGGTGCGGTCCTCGGGGAAGACGCGCGCGACGGCGTCGTTGATCTCCTGGCTCGACGCCAGATCCTGGCCGAGCGGCTTTTCCAGCGCGAGCCGCGTCTCGGGACCGGCGAGGCCGGCCAGTTCGAGACCGGCGATCGTCTGCTCGAACAGGCTGGGCGCGGTCGAGAGGAAGATGGCGATGCCGCCGCTCGCGCGATCGCGGATCGCATCGCCCAGCGCGCCGAAGCTCTGCGGATCGGAGGCGTCCGCCGCGACATAGGAAAGGCGCCCGACGAAGCGATCGAGGATCGCGCGATCGAGCCCGCGCTCGGCGATGATCGGCTCCAGCGCGGCGCGCGCGGTCTCGCGCAGGCCCTCGTCGCCGATCGGCTGACGCGCGGTGCCGAAGATGCGCAGGCCTTCGGGCAGCAGCCCGTCGGCATCGAGATTGAACAGAGACGGCAGCAGCATCCGGCGCGAAAGATCGCCCGTGACGCCGAACAGCAAAAGGGTGTTGGCCGGCGTTCCCATTCAGGCTCCTAACGTTGCTGCGCGCGATCCGTTCGCCCTGAGCTTGTCGAAGGGCTGTCTTTCTCCCTTACTCGGAAGAAGGACGGTGCTTCGACAGGCTCAGCACGAACGGGAGACGAGATACTACTTTTTCGGGGCGTACAGCGCGTCCAAGCTGCTCGGCCCCTTCGTCGTCCGTTCCAGATGCGGGTAACGCAGCCCGCCATTCCACGTCACGTCGACCGTGCGATAGCCGTCGCCCTGCTTGATCAGCAGCGGGATCGGCGTGGTCTTGCCCTTGGCGGCGGTGATCGCCTCCTTCAGATCGTCGTCCGAATAGGCCTGGCTGGCGATGGCGAGGATCTTGGTGCCGATCGTGATGCCCGCGTTGAACGCCGGACCGTCCCAAACGACGTTCGTGACCGCGCCTTCCTTGCCCACGGACAGCCCGAGCGAATAGGTGAAGCTCGCCGTTTTGCTCTTCTCCGCGGCCGATGTCTGGTAGACGCCCGGCTTGTCGGTGAAGACCAGCTTGTAGCCGCCGCGCGTGATGCCCTCGAGCGGCGCATGCGGGCGGACGTCGAAGACGCGCTCCTTCAGGAAGGTCGCCCAGTCATAAGGCTGGACCGCGTTGAGCGTCTTCACGATCTCGTCGAAATCGTAGGTCTGCTCGCCCCAGTCGCCGTCCTTCACGCCGAAGAAGGCGCGCGCGAAGTCGTCGAGCGATTTGCGCCCCTTCGATCGCTCGCGGATGATGCTGTCCGCCTCCAGCCAGATCAGCTGGCCTTCCTCGTAATAATCCTCGAACCGCGAATAATTGCGATAGGCCATCGGCCGGCGCGGATTGATGATCTCGTCGTTGACCGTGTCGATCAGCGGCCGCCAGGCGCGGCCGGGCAGATATTCGTAGGTGGCGGCGGTGACGGCGAGCGCGTCGAGCGCCTCCTCCTGGCTCATCAGGCCCGATCGGGCGGACAGCACCTTGCCCCAGAACTGGGTCTGGCCCTCGTACATCCACAAATAGGTGTTGCGCATCGGCGTGCGGAAATCGGGGGTCCACAGGTCCGCGCCGCGCCGGAACTTGCCGTCCCAGCTATGGGTATATTCGTGCGCGAGCAGATCTCGGCCGGCCGGATTGTCCTTCCACTTGGTGAAGTAATCCGGATCGTGCCCGTTCTCGGACGAGCGATGATGTTCGAGCCCGATGTCGCCGAGCCGATCGGTCAGCGCGAGCAGGAAATCATAATGGTCGTAATGCTGCGCGCCGTAGAGCTTGGTCGCCTGATCGACGAGCGCGCGGTGGATCTTCAGCTCGTCCGGCGTGATCGCGAGGCTGCCCGGCTTGTCGGCGAAGACGTTGAGCGTGACGCGCGGCGACAAGGTCTCGGTGCGCGCATATTTGCCGGCGAAGACGGGCGAATCGACGAGCGTGTCGAACGCGACCGGGGCATAATCGATCAGCCCGCCCTTGGCGGTGGAGGGGCCGGACGGGCGCAATGCCGTCGCCGAGGTCCAGCCCTCCGGATAGACGGCGCTCGGCTTGAAGGTGATGCCGCGCGTGTAAAAACCGGCCGGATAGAGCGCGACCGAGTCCCACTGCAGATTGAGCATTTCGGGCGTCATCACGACGCGGCCCTGATTCTCGGCGGTGGGCGAGAGATATTGGAACGCGGCCGTGATGGCGGTGGTCCCGGCGGGCACGTCGAGATGGAAGGCGAAGACGTCGACAAGATCGCGCGTCCAGGGGATCGTCTTGCCGTCGGCGGTGATGACGAGCCCGCCGAGCTTGTCGATCGTCCCCTGCGGCGCATGATCGCCGGGGAGCCATTTGGGGAAGAGCAAGGTCAGCGGGCCGGAGGCCACCGGGATCGTCTCGGTCACGCGGAACACGCCGTGGACGACGTCGGTCGCATCGACCTTCAGCGTGATCGTCCCCGGATACGCGACGTCGCGCGGCGGCGCGATCGTGTCGATGATCGGGACGGGCTGCGGCTTGGATGTGCCGGTAGCGGCGGGATCGACCTGCGCCGCGACGATGGCGGGGCAGAGAGCGGCGCCGGCGAGGGCGGCGAGGCGCAGAGCGCGAAGCGGAGGGATCATGGAGCGCCTGTTGCTCCGGTGACGCGCGGCTGTCCAGCCTTCGCGAACCGGCGCCTAGCTCGATCCGCCGAGGACGTTGATCGTGAAGGCGATCACCCCGAGATTGAAGACGAACGCGGCGAGACAGTGCGCGGTCACGGTCTTGCGGAACGTGCCGTTGTTGATCTCGACGTCGGAGGTCTGGAAGGTCATGCCGAGGCAGAAGGCGAAATAGACGAAGTCCCAATAATCAGGCTCGTCCGTATCGGGGAAGCTGACCCCGCCGCTGTCCTTGCCGCGCTCCTTCGCATTCTCGGTGTAGAAGAGGTGCGCATAATGGAGCGCGTAGACGGTGTTGCTGAACACCCAGGCGATGGCGAGCGTGGCGATGACGCACGCGACCTCGATCGGCTTGGGCGTGCCCTTCTGGTTAAGCTCGGCCGCGACCGCGACGAGCACCGCGATCGAGACGATGCCGGTGACCACAAGCAGCCCGAAGCGATTGGCGTCGTTGCGCTTGGAGAGCTGGCGCATGTCGTCGGCTTCCTTGCCGAGCAAAGGCGTGCAGCTGGCGAGGAAAATCAGAGCCGCGACATCGAATGCGGCCATCCCGCCGAGCCGCCAGCCCGCGAGCGACACGCCGATCGGCACCCCGATCGCGACGAGCGCGATGAAAAGGAGGAAGCGCGGCGGCGCGATGCGGTTGCCGAGGCGGAGCGTGCGCGTGTCTGATGTGGCCATGCGCGCTCAACGTGGAAGGTTACGGCGGCGTTCCAAATCTTTCGTCAGGCTTGGGCGCTTCCGGGAAGGAAGGGCGAGGCAATAACCGTTTCGAACCGGATTGCCGCCGTCTTTAGCCCGGGGGATTTGCCGAGGAGCCGGCGCTCTGCTTGTCTGCGCGAGATTGACCGGCGGAGGGGCGCAATGGTCCGAAACTGCCTTCTTGCCGTCCTGACGCTCGCGTCATGGGCCAATCCGTCGATCGCGCGATCGGCATCGGCGGTGCCTCGATCCCTGTCGTCGAGCCTCGCCTTCACCGGCTTCGTCGTGGACGAGGCGCATCTGCTCAGCGCGAACGAACGCGCGCTGCTGACGAACGAACTCGATCGATTCCAGCAGCGAACCGCGCACCAGCTCGCGGTCGTCACGGTCTCGCGACTGGATGGGGAGGATATCGCCATCTTCACCCGCCGGCTGGCGAACCGCTGGGGTGTTGGACGCAGGGGCGCGAATGACGGTGTCTTGCTGCTCGTCGCCCCGCACGAGCGCAAGGTCCGCATCGAGGTCGGCCGCGGGCTGGAGCGGCGCCTGACCAATCGCTATTGCCAGACGGTTCTCGCTACCAAGGTCATCCCCGCGTTCAGGCAGGGACGGCTCGGCGCGGGCATCCGGGCGGGCGTGGCGGCGATTATCGGCAAATTATCGGCGGATGCGCGGTGATCAGGACGTCGGCATGCGCCCGTCCGCTCTCGCCCCATTTGCCGCCGTTACCTCCCCTCCCTGAAAGGGAGGGGATTGAGGGGTGGGTTGCTGTCCGGCCGGGCGCATCGCTGAATAGCGACCCACCCCCAACCCAGCATCAGGTCGGTCATGCTCCCAGCATGACCTGAACAGCGCGGGGGCGCTGTTCACCTGATGCTCTTAGAGGGAGGGGAGCCAAATGACCGCCTTTACCAGAAGCCGCCGCTCGTCGCTCAGCCCGCCAGCGCGCTCGCGATCAGTTTGCGACTGTTCTCCAGCCCGTAGAGCGCGATGAAGCTGCCCATGCGGGGGCCTTGGGATGAGCCCAGCAACGTCTCGTAGAGCGCCTTGAACCAGTCGCGCAGCGCCTCCTTGCCGTAATGCGCCTTGCCGACTTCGTAGACCTCGTTTTGGAAGGCCTCGGCATCGCCGTCTTGCATCGCGGCCAGGCGCGCGTCGAGATCGGCGAGCGCGGCCTTTTCCTTGTCGTTGGGCGCGCGGCGGGCGAGGCCGGCGACGACGACGTCGCGGTGATAGGCGATCGCGTGGCCGATCAGCGCGGCGAGCGACGGTGCGGTCTCGGGCGTTACGCCCGGCGCGTAGCGGCTAAGATAGGCCCAGACCTGATCGGGCGTCGCCTCGGCGCCGAGCACGCCGACGAGATTGAGCAGCAGCCCGAAGCTGACGGGGGGTGCTGCGAGCGGCGGCGCGCCGTCATGGATGTGGTGGACGGGGTTGCTCAGGCGCTGGTCGATCGTCTGGCCGGCATAATCGGTCGCCGACTTCCAATAATCGTCGATCGCGCGCGGGATCACGCCCATGTGGAGCTGCTTGGCGCGCTTCGGCTCGCGATAGGCGAAGTAGGACAGGCTTTCCTGCGGGCCGTAGCTCAGCCATTGTTCGAGGCTCAGGCCATTGCCCTTGGACTTCGAGATCTTCTCGCCATTTTCGTCGAGGAACATCTCGTAATTGAAGCCCCCGGGCGGGCGGGCGCCGAGGACGCGCGCGATCTTCGACGATTGCTGGACGCTGTCGATCAGATCCTTGCCCGCCATCTCGTAATCGACGCCCAGCGCGACCCAGCGCATCGCCCAATCGACCTTCCACTGAAGCTTCGCGCCGCCGGCGAGGATCGATTGCTCGATCGTCTCGCCTTCATCGTCGAACCGGACGAGGCCGGCCTCGGCATCGACGACGGTGACGGGTACCTGGAGGACGATCCCGCTCCTGGGGCTGATCGGGAGCACAGGCGAATAGGTTGCCTGGCGTTCCTTGCGGAGCGTCGGCAGCATCACGCCCATGATCGCGTCATAGTGGCGTAATATGCCCTTGAGCGCCTCGTCGAACGCGCCCGCGCGATAGCGCTCGGTCGAGGAGACGAACTCGTAATCGAAGCCGAAGCGATCAAGGAAATCGCGGAGCATCGCATTGTTATGATGCGCGAAGCTTTCGTGCGTGCCGAACGGATCGGGGATCGCGGTCAGCGGCTTGCCGAGATAGGCCGCCAGCATCTCCTTGTTGGGGACATTGTCGGGCACCTTGCGCAGCCCATCCATGTCGTCCGAGAAGGCGATAAGGCGGGTCGGCACGTCGGACAGCGCCTGATAGGCCCGGCGGACCATCGTCGTGCGCAGCACTTCGTTAAACGTGCCGATATGCGGCAGGCCCGAGGGGCCGTAGCCCGTCTCGAACACGATCTCGCTTTTGGCGGGGCCTTCGCGGTAGCGGGCGAGCAGCTTGCGCGCCTCTTCATACGGCCAGGCCTTGGAGACGAGCGCGGCTTCGCGGAGGGCGGGATCGGGGGTGGGCATGGAGCGAGCCTGTAGCGGCAGGGCGCCCGGGCCGAAAGCCGCTATGCTTCAGCGATTCGTTTCAGCGCCAATGACCCCGGGATCGTGTCAGCCGCCGACGCGCACCGACAGCAAGCGCGACAGCGTCGCCTTGAAGCGGGTCAGCTGTGCGCCCGCAAGCTGGGCGGCTTGCGAGAATTTGACGGCCATCGGGTTCATCGCCCGCCCATTCTGGAACACCTCGAAATGGAGATGCGGGCCGGTCGAGAGGCCGGTGGAGCCGACATAGCCGATCAGCTGGCCGGCACGGACGCTCTGGCCGACCTTGGCGATGATCCGGCTCATATGCGCATAGCCGGTCTGCATGTTGCCGCTGTGCGCGAGCTGGACATAATTGCCATGGCCGCCGTGCCAGCCGGCGAAGCGGACCGTGCCGTCGGTCGCGGCGATGATCGGCGAGCCCATCGGCGCGCCATAATCCACGCCCTGATGCATCCGGCTATAGCCGAGGATCGGGTGGAAGCGCGCGCCGAAGCCCGACGTCAGATGGCCCTGGACGGGCATCTTCATGCCGCCGGTCTTGGTATTGCCGACGCCGGCCGCGTCGAACCATTGTTCCTTGCCGCCGTCGGTCCATTTTAGCAGGCGGAGCACCTTCTTGCCGGAATCGAGCCCGCCATACAGGAGCCCGCCCGTCTCGGTCTCGCCGGTGGCGGCGCGGCGATGCTCGACGATAAGGTCGAAGCGGTCGTTGGAACGGATGCTGCCGACCGAGAGATGCTGGCCGAGCGCGCGCAGATAGGTTTCGATTGCCTTGGGCGGCGCGCCGGCGGCGCGCGCGGCCGAGAAGAGCCCCGAGCCGACGCGGCCCTGGATGCGCAGCGGCGTCTCGTCGACCGCGATCGGCTTCTGGAGCAGCTGGAGCTGGCCGGCGTTGCGGTTGACCTCCAGCGCGAGTTCGAACTTGGCGCGGAAGGCGAGCTTGTCGAGCGGGCGCGCGACCTTCCGGTTGGGGCGGCGGCCGAGCGTCATGTCAAGCTTGGTGCCCGGCTTGATCTCGCCGAGCGAGACCGCGCTCGCGACGAGATCGGCGGTGCGCTTGGCCTCGTCCTCGCCGACGCCGGCGCGGGTCAGGACGCGGGCGAAGCCGTCGCCGGTGCCCAATGTCGCGGCGATCTCGATCTGGGGGCGCTCGGGCGTGTCGGTGAGCGCTTCGACGAATTTGGTCGGGGCGGCGGCGCGGCCGCTGTCGGCGCCATATGCGGCGGGCGCGATCGCCTGCGCGCGCATCTCCTGCTGCTGCGCTTCGCCTAACGCCGGCGCGGTCGGGCCGGCGATCGGATGCCAGCTCGGGGCGAGCGCGAAGGCCGAGGCGCAGAGAGCTGTGCAGGTGGCGAGGCCGCGCCACCATTCGCCGCTGCCGATGCGCGCGCCGAGATCGACGACGAGATCCAGATCGCGCGTCCGATCGATCCCACGCCGGACCACCGAGGCGTCGAAACGCATGAAGCCACGGCTGCGCAACGCGACGGCGCCAGCGCCCCCGCCCGTCAGCCCTTCGCTCCCCTGCCGGTACATCAACCCCAGTCCATCCCTGTCACATGCGTCTCTGCCATGCGGACGCTGGCGGCATGACTGTGAATCAAGAAGGTTAAAGTCAAACTAATCCACCTATTTGCCGGTTGAAGCTGCGACGAAGTGAATCATATCGGCGACGAAGCGTGGGAACTTCGGCTCATCGCAGGCCGATGCCGGCAGCGCTTGCTTTTGCGGTCGGATCGGCCATCTTCCGTCCCGAGATGACGCGCTTTGCCGACCAGCCGCTCGTCGCGGTTCTCGGGCCGACCAATACCGGCAAGACGCATCTGGCCGTCGAGCGGATGTGCGCGCACTCCTCGGGCCTGATCGGCTTCCCGCTGCGGCTGCTGGCGCGCGAGGTCTATGATCGCGTCGTGGCGATCAAAGGCGAGAAATCGGTCGCCTTGATCACGGGCGAGGAGAAGATCGTCCCGCCCAACGCGCAATGGTTTTTGACAACCGCCGAATCGATGCCTGTCTCGGGCGGGCGAGAGGGCGGATTCGAGCGCGATTTCGCGTTCGTCGCGCTGGACGAGGCGCAGCTCGCCGCCGATCGCGAGCGCGGCCATATCTTCACCGATCGGCTGCTGCGCGCGCGCGGACGCGAGGAGACGATGCTGCTGGGATCAGAGGCGCTCCGGCCGATGCTGAGGGCGCTGGTGCCCGAGGCGGAGGTCATCACCCGGCCGCGCTTCTCGACGCTCTCTTATGCGGGCACGACCAAGCTGTCGCGCCTGCCCAAACGCTCGGTCGTCGTCGCCTTCTCGGCCGAGGAGGTCTATGCGGTCGCCGAGATGCTCCGGCGGCTGCGCGGCGGCGCGGCGGTGGTGATGGGCGCTTTGTCCCCGCGCACGCGCAACGCGCAGGTCGCGATGTTCCAGGCGGGCGAGGTCGATTATCTCGTCGCGACCGATGCGATCGGCATGGGGCTCAACATGGACGTGGCGCATGTCGCCTTCGCCTCGCTGCGCAAGTTCGACGGGCGCAAGGTCCGCAGGCTCGGCATTTCGGAAATGGCGCAGATCGCCGGGCGGGCTGGGCGGCACCAGCGCGACGGCACGTTCGGGACCCTCTCGTTCGAGGGCGGATCGGCGCAGTTCGACGATGAGGAGGTCCACGCGATCGAAGAGCATCGCATGCCGCCGCTCGACCATCTCTACTGGCGCGAGGGCGCGCCGAGCCTCGCCAGCGTCGACGATCTGATCCGCGATCTGGAGCGGCGGCCGGTCCATCCGGTGCTGCGTCCCGCGCCCGAGGCGATCGATCTCTCCGTGCTCAAGCGGCTCGCCGAGGAGCCGTGGGTGCGCGAGCGGGCAAGGGGCACGAAGATGGTGTCGCGCCTGTGGGACGCATGCGGGCTGCCCGACTTCCGCAAGACCGGCGCGGAGCCGCATTCGCGCCTCGTCGCGCGCATCTTCCGCCATCGCAGCGAAGGCGACGGGACGTTGCCCGTGCCGTGGTTCGCCGAGGAACTGGTGCGGCTGGAAAGCGTGCAGGGCGACGTCGAGACGCTGTCCGATCGGCTCGCGGGTGTGCGCACCTGGGCCTATATCGCGCATCGCCGCGACTGGATGGCCGATCCGGCCAAGTGGGTCGAGCGGACGCGCGCGATCGAGGAGAAGCTCTCCGACGCGCTCCACCAGAGGCTGACGCAGCGCTTCGTCGATCGGCGCACGTCCGTGCTGATGCGCGATCTCGGCGCGCGCGGATCGGACATCCTGCCGATGAAGGTCGCCGAGGACGGCACCGTCTCGGTCGACGGCGAGGCGATCGGCGCGCTGATCGGCTTCCGCTTCAAGGCCGATCCGCAGGCACGCCATATCGACATGAAGCGACTGATGGCGGCGGCGGAGCGCCGCCTGGGCGAAGAGCTTGTCCGCCGCGCGCGCGCGCTCGCCGCCGACGAGGATGCCGCCTTCAGCCTCGCGACCGATCCGGGGCGCCCGGTCGCGCTCTTCTGGCAGGGCGACGTCGTCGCGCGGCTGACGCGCGGCAAGGACCTGCTCCACCCGCGGATCGAGCTCCATCGCGCGGTCGAGGCGCTGCCGGCCGCCGAGCGAAGCGCGGTGTGCGAGCGGCTGGCGCGCTGGCTGGACCAGGGGATCGGCCGCCACCTCGCGCCGCTCGTCGCGCTGACCGCCGCCGCGCGCGATCGCGAGCAGCCGGCGGCGGTACGCGCTCTGCTTGCGCCGCTGGCCGAAGCCTCGGGCGTGCTGGCGCGGCGGGGGCTCGAGTCCGTGCTGGAGGCGCTCGACAAGACGCTGCGGCCGACGATCGCGCGGCTCGGCATCCGCATCGGCACGCTCGACATCTTCGTGCCCGCCTTGATCAAGCCCGAATCGGCACGCTGGCGGCTGGCGCTCGCCGCCGCGCAGGACGGCGGGACGATGACCGTGCTGCCGCCCTCGGGCGCGGTCTCGGTCGCGACCCCGGCGGACGCCGCGACCTGCACGGCCTTCATGATCGCCGGCTTCCGCCCGCTCGGCGCGCAGATGCTGCGCGTCGATCAGGTCGAGCGGCTCGCGCGCAACGCGCATGATGCGCGCCCGGACGGTAAAGGCGGGCGGCTGCCCTTCGCGCCCGATCCCGGCCTGCCGGTCAGCCTCGGGCTCGGCTCGGCGAGCTTCCAGCAGCTGATGCTGGCGCTGGGCTTCCGGCGTGCGGATGAGGGCTGGCTGTGGCGCGGCAAGCCCGCACAGGCGCGCCCCAAGCCGCAGCCCGTGCAGCCGCGGCCCGGCAACGCCTTCGGCGCGCTGGCGGGGCTGCGGCTTTAGTGCGGCTCTCTCCCTCTGTGGACGGGCGCCCGGTCTAGGTGCGGCTCGACAAATATCTCTGGTTCGCGCGGCTGACCAAGTCGCGGACGATCGCGCAGGCGCTGATCGAACAGGGGCGTCTGCGCATCGACGGGCGGGTCATCGATCGCAGCCACGTGGCCGTCCGCCCGGGCATGGTGCTGGGTTTTCCGCTGGGCGATCGCGTCCGCGTGCTGCGAATCGAGGCGCTGCCGGTA
This sequence comes from Sphingomonas natans, assembly GCF_030546695.1. Taxonomy (GTDB): domain Bacteria; phylum Pseudomonadota; class Alphaproteobacteria; order Sphingomonadales; family Sphingomonadaceae; genus Sphingomonas_I; species Sphingomonas_I natans. The sequence goes on along the minus strand of NZ_JAUOTP010000002.1, from coordinate 542,629 downwards.
CGGCGCGGACCGGCCGAGGAAGCCCGGGCCTGCTATACGGATCTCGCCCCGCAGACCGCCGGAGCGCCCGCCTCCGGTTGACTTGGGGCCGGACCGCGCCATATGCGCGCAGCCGTCCCCGGGAGCTTAGAATGACCTACGTCGTCACCGACGCCTGCATCCGTTGCAAATATATGGACTGCGTCGAGGTCTGTCCGGTCGACTGCTTCTATGAGGGCGACAATATGCTCGTCATCAATCCTTCCGAATGCATCGACTGCGGCGTGTGCGAGCCGGAGTGCCCGGCCGAGGCGATCCTGCCCGATACCGAGAACGGGCTGGAGAAGTGGCTCGAGCTCAACACGACCTTCTCCGCGCAGTGGCCGAACATCACGCGCAAGCGCGAAGCGCCGGCCGACGCGGACGAGTGGAAGGACGTGAAGAACAAGCTGGACGAGCATTTCTCGCCGGAGCCCGGCCAGGGCGACTAAGGCGTAACGATCGGCCGTGAGCGCCGCTTTGCCATGCTGCACGTGCAAAGCTGGCAATCCGACGGATTTTGCGCTATAAGCCAGGCCGAAGGCGATGTTTTCCAAAGCCATCGTCGATCACGAGTCGTTAACAGGTCGCTAATCCCGTTCCGCAGTCTCGCGTCCCCGTTCCCTGCGGGGATGCCGCGGAACCGGCAGACCGTTCAGAAAGGTCTTCCTACATGGCAGCAAAGGCGCTGAGCTTCGTCGTCGGCGATTATGTCGTTTACCCCAAGCATGGTGTGGGCCGTGTCGTCGAGCTGCAAAGCCAGGAAATCGCCGGTGCCAAGCTGGAGCTGTACGTGCTCCGCTTCGAAAAAGAGCGGATGACGCTCCGCGTGCCGACCAACAAGGCCGAGAGCGTGGGCATGCGCAAGCTCTCGTCCAACGCGCAAATGGCCGATGCGCTGGCGACGCTCAAGGGCAAGCCGAAGGTGAAGCGCACCATGTGGTCGCGCCGCGCGCAGGAATATGAGGCCAAGATCAATTCGGGCGATCTCGTTTCGATCGCCGAAGTGGTCCGCGATCTGTTCCGCGCCGAGGACCAGCCCGAGCAGAGCTATTCCGAGCGGCAGATCTTCGAGGCGGCCACGAGCCGTCTCGCGCGTGAGCTGGCGGCGATGGAAGCGGTCGACGAGCCGGCGGCGCAGGTCAAGATCCTCGACATCCTCCGCGCAGCCGCGGCGATCCACAACAAGTAAGGCGGCGCGGCTTCGGCCGTTTCGTTGAGAGAGAGGGCGCGGCGCTTCGGTGCCGCGCCTTTTTCTTTGCCTTGCGCAGAGCCGCTCATCCTGAGGAGGGACTGAGCTCAGGGGAAGGCCCGTCTCGAAGGACGCGCACCGTCGCGCATGTCCTTCGAGACGCCATTTCGACAAGCTCAATGCTGTCCTGAGCGCCTGCCTTGGCAGGCAGTCGAAGGGGCTCCTCAGGATGAGTGGATCCGGAGGGATGCGTGAAAGTCAGGCAGTCGTCGGTGGCACGAACAGGCTGGCGATGACGTTAACCGACTGCTCGGCGGCGGCGCGATCCGGGCTCTCGTTGGCGTCGTTATAACCGAACGAATCGTCCATGCCGACGCCCTGGACGACGATGCCGTCGCGCCGCGAGAGCACGCTGACGTCGCGATAGAAGAGCCCGTAGCGCACGCCCGCCTGCGGAATCAGCCAGGCGATCTGGCCGCGCACGGGAATGATGCTCTCGTCGCGCATCAGCGCGCGCGCGCCATAGCCGGTGCAGTTGACGATCACCTTCTCGCGAATCTTCGCGAAATCGGACGGCGCATGCAGCTCCATCGGCACGAAGCGACCGCCCGCGAGCAGGAAATCGGTCTCCAGCGTGTGCGCGAGATCGGCGACGTTGAACATCATCGAGGTCGTCTGGCGCACGAAGGGCACGCGGAACGGATGCGTGCCCGGCGCCAGCGTCCGCGTGATCGGCTGGAGATCGCGCGTGCGCGCCTGCAGCTCGACGAACTGGAGCGCCCCTTCCACATGCGGGCGATTGCCGGCAGCCGGCGGTGGCGCATCGAACAGATTATAGCGATCGGTCCAGTCGACCGGATCGCCGGGCAGGCCCAGATAGCTCTGGTGGCGCGCGAAGGAGGCGCGCGCGGTGCGCTCCCATCGGTCCGCGAAGTCGGGCGCGACCGCGTCGGCCATCGCCACGCGCGAATCGGGCGACCAAGTGCCCGTCGCGCGCGCGGAGCGGACGTCGGGGAAGCGGCTCGCCGCATAGATCGTGACCTTGGCACCCGCGCGCTGGAGCGTGATCGCGGTGGTCAGCCCGATCGCGCCCGCGCCGACGACGGCGATCTCCTTCGGCGCATCCGCCATCGCCAGCGGCAGCAGATCGAGCGCCGATCCCCAGGACAGCGACCAGCCGCTGCCGCCATGGCCATAATGGTGGACGACGCGCTTGCCCGCGATCTTCTCCACCTCCAGCCGCGGTCCCTTGGCGCGGAACGGACGCAGGCAGACGGTCGTCCGGAAGATTCGATCGGGGCTCGCCTGCACCGGCAGGATCGGCGCGCTCCCGAACGGCAAAGGCGCGACGGCCTGCGCGAGCAGCCGCTGCGGGCGCGCGGCGAGGCCGAGCGCGCCGAGCGCGGCGGCATTGCCGATGAACGAACGACGATCCATGAGGCTTTTCTCCGAAGTTTGTGGCCTCTCCCGGCGCGCAAGGAAGCATATTGCGTGTGCGAACCCAAGTGCGATCGCTTGCGAAACGATCGCGAGTCTGTATTGTCGGCCTAACACAGTGGAGATCGATATGCGGATCATTCTGGGCGTCGGCCTGCTTCTTGCCGCCGCGAGCGGCCCCGCGGCTGCCGCGACGCGGACCTTTCCCGTCGGCGGGTTCGATCGCGTCCGCAGCAACGTGCCGTTCGACGTCGTCGTCCGCAGCGGCGCACCGCTGGGCGTCCATGCGATCGGCAAGGACGATCTGCTCGCACGGCTGCGCGTCTCTGTCCGCAACGGCGAGCTCGTCATCGATGCCGAGCGCGGCCGCTGGTTCCAGACCTTCACGCTGCGCAAGGAGGATCGCGTTACGATCAACGTCGCCACGCCACGTCTCTCGGGCGTCGCGCTGGCTGGGCCGGGCGACATGCATGTCAATGCGGTCCGCGCGCCGGCGATCACGATCGCGCTGGCCGGGCCGGGCAATCTCTCGATCGATCAGGTCGAGGCAGGCCGCGCCGAGGTGAACCTGTCGGGCCCGGGCGATATCCAGCTCGCGGGCAAGAGCGGGAGCGCGCGCATCATCGGCCGGGGCCCCGGCGACGTGCGCGGCGCGCAGTGGACGGTCAACGACGTCTCGGTCGATCTGATGGGGCCGGGCGATGTCGCGGTCACCGCGCTCAGGACGGCGACCGTGAAGCTGATGGGGCCGGGCGACGTGCGCATCGGCGGCCACCCGCGCTGCCAGGTTTCCAAGATGGGGCCGGGCAGCGTCCGCTGCGGGAGCTGATCAGGCTCTAGATCAGCCCGAGTGTCGCGAGGCGGCCGGCGAGCTCGGGCGGCAGCGCATCGCTGCCATCCTCCCCGCCCGCCAGATCGGTGGGGGCGTCGCTCTCGACGAGATAGCGCCAGCCCTGGTGCGCGCGCTTCGGGCGGTGGCGGATCGCGACGAGATCGGTCCCGAGCCGGATCCGGCAATGGCCATTCTCCTCCTCCGCGAAGCCGAGGATCGTCTGGCGCGCAACGAGATGGTGCTTGATGATCCAGTAGAGCGATCCGCCGATCAGCTCGGCGTGGCGCGTCGGCCGGTAGCGCGTCACGATATGCGTCTCGCTGCCTTCGGCCCGGCCCGAGAGGCGAGCCTCGAGCAGGCTCAGTTCGGAACAGCCGACGGCAACCTTGGTAAGATGAAGGGCAGGCACGGCGGCGATATGGGGCGCCATCCCGGTTGCCGCTAGCCGCCGAGGCCCCACAGAGTGGCGAGGCCGAGGAATGAGAAGAAGCCCATCACGTCTGTCGCCATCGTCACGAACACCGCCGAGGAGACGGCGGGATCGACGCGCGCGCGCTCCAGCCCGATCGGGATCAGTACGCCCGCGAGCCCCGCGACGAGATTGTTGATGATCATGGCCATCGCGATCACCAAGGCCAGATCGCGATTGCCGTAGAAGACATAGGTCCCCAGCCCGACGAGCGTGCCGAGCGCCGCGCCATTGGCGAGCGCGACGCGGAATTCGCGGCCGATCATCCGCGCGGTGTTCGAACTGGTCAGCTGGTTGGTCGCCAGCGCGCGCACGATCACCGCGAGCGTCTGCGTGCCGGCATTGCCGCCCATGCCCGAGACGATCGGCATCAGCACCGCCAGCAGCGCGAAGCGCGCAATCTCGCCCTGGAACAGGCCGACGACCGAGGCGGCGACCATCGCCGTGCCGAGATTGACGATCAGCCAGGTAAGCCGGGTGCGGACGGTGAAGCGGATCGGCTCGTTGATGTCGCCGTCGCCCGCGCCGGACAGCAGCAGAGTATCCTCGCCGGCTTCCTCCTGGATGATGTGGACGACGTCATCGACCGTGATCATGCCGACCAGCCGGCCTGCCCGGTCGACCACGGCGGCGGAGACGAGCGCATATTTCTGGAAGCGGAGCGCGACGTCTTCCTGATCCATCTCGGCGGGGATCAGCGTCTGTTCGCGCGCCATCACGTCGGCGATCGGCGCATCGTCGGGCGCGCGGATCACCCAGCTGACCTTGCAGGTGCCGACCGGCTTGTGCGCGATATCGACGACGAACACTTCCCAGAAATCGGTGGTGAGATCGTCGTTCGAGCGCAGATAGGCGATGACGTCCGCCACCTTCCAATGCTCGGGCACCGCGATCAGATCGCGCTGCATCAGGCGGCCCGCGCTCTCCTCGGGGTAGGACAGAGCCTCCTCGATCGCGGCGCGATCGTCGGGCTCCATCGCGCGAAGGACGGCGCGCTGGTCTTCCTCCTCCATGTCCTCGATGATCGCGACGGCATCATCGGTATCGAGCTGGGTGGCGAGCTCGGCGACCTGACTCGGCGTGAGCACCTCGATCAGCTGCTCGCGCACCCAATCGTTCATCTCGGCCAGCACGTCCGCGTCGAGCAGATCGTCGATGCCGAGGACGGTGGCCAGCGCCTGGCGCTGTTCGCGCGGCGCCAGTTCGAACAGGTCGGCGACGTCGGCCGGATGGAGCGGCTCGACGAGCGCACGGGCGCCCTCGGTGTCGCCGTCCTCGACCTTCTCGATGACCGCGGCGACGAATTCCGGTGTCAGCCGGGCCTCCGAATCATGGGCCGTATCCAGGGGCAATGGCGCGGGCCGCATCGCAATGGTCTCGATCTCGCTCTCGCTCATCGCACCATCTCCCGGCCGTGCATCGAAACAGCGGCTCGCTTAGGCTGGGCTCGTGTCGCTGTCAGCCCCGCTTGCCGCGAAATGCGCAATCGGCTCGGATAAGGGTGGCGACCGGCCCAAGTCCTGCTAATCGCCGCGCCAATTGAATTTGAGGAGATTCTTATGGCTGACGAAACGCTGACGCTGGCGCTCGACTCCGGTGGCGATGTCGTCATCAAGCTGCGGCCCGATCTGGCTCCCGGCCATGTCGCGCGCATCGTCGAGCTCGCCAAGGAAGGTTTTTACGACGGCGTCGTCTTCCATCGCGTGATTCCCGGCTTCATGGCGCAGGGCGGCGATCCCACCGGCACCGGCATGGGCGGATCGAAGAAGCCCGACATCAAGGCGGAATTCTCGGCCGAGCCGCACGTCCGCGGTATCTGCTCGATGGCGCGCTCCAGCAATCCGAACAGCGCCAACAGCCAGTTCTTCATCGTCTTCGACGACGCGACCTTCCTCGACAACCAGTACACCGTCTGGGGCGAAGTGACGTCGGGCATGGAATTTGTCGACGCGCTGCCGAAGGGCGAGCCGCCGCGCACGCCGGGCAAGATCGTCACCGCGACGGTCGCCTGACGACGGACCGTCCTGAAGGATCGCTCAACGGTCCTTCAGGAATTCGCTGAACAGCCAATCGTGGAAGATGCGGACGGCGCGGTTCGATAGCGCCGTCCGCCGCGAGGCGAACCAGTAGCCGTAGCTCGACTGGACCTCGGTCTGGACGAGATTGGCGAGACGCTCGTCATGCGCGAGCTCGACATGCTCCTCGAGCATGAAGGCGACGCCCAGCCCTTGAGCTGCCGCCTCCAGGATCAACGCCCCCGAATCGAACCGATCGAAGGCCGCGGGCTCCAGTTCCGGCTCGCCGATCGCATCGCGCCACTCGTTGTACAGTTCGGGCAGGTCGCGGTGGATCAGCACGGTCGCCTGCGCGATGTCGGTGGCGGCGCGACCCGACATATGGCTGAGCGCTGCTCTCTGCCCGATCACGGCGATGTTGCTGTAGGCGATCCGGCGGCTGTAAAAGGCAGGCTCGATCTCGCGCGCGAGCACGATCGCGGCGTCGATCCCTTCGCCCAGCCGCGTCAGCGCATGCGGCTGCGTGTCGATGTCGATATGGAGTTCGGGATAGTCCTGCTTGAGCTTCGCGAGCCCCGGCAACAATCGCTGCGACGCGAAAAGCTGCGGACAACTGAGCCGGAGCCGGAGCAGCTCCGTCTCGCCGGTGGTTGCGTCAATCGCAACCGCGAGCGCGTCCAATGCGGGCGCGATCCGGGCGAGCAGTAGCTGGCCGTCGCTGTTGAGTACCATCGCCTGATGCCGGCGCGCGAACAGAGGGCGGCCGAGAAAACGCTCCAGCGCCTGGATCCGTCGGCTCAGCGCAGGGGACGAGAGCGCAAGCTCCTCTGCGGCGGCTTTTACCGAGCCAAGCCGCGCCACCTGAACAAATGCCTCAACCGCTGTGAGCGGGGGGAGCCTGCGCATGAAAACCGCCTCGTCCGTGTCGGTTGCACCAAGCAAGATAGAGGCATGAATGCAAATTGCGTATTCCGCAACCGCATACACGCCGTTCGCACTTGCAACATAATCAACCCGCCAACATAAGGAACAGGCCTTTCAGGCATCCTCTCCTAGACTTAAGGGCTGGTCCTCCGGGGCCGGCCCTTTTTTTGTGCACATGCGATCCGCGCGGCCGGCGCTCGCAATGCGGCGCCGCCTTCCTATCTGCATTTTCCGCGAGAGGAGAGCGCAGGATGGCCGATAGCGAAGCACGCAAATTGCAGGTGGCGAATGCCCGCCCGGACGATTCCGGCCGCGGCCTCGCGCGCCTTTCGCGCGCGACGATGGGCGCGCTCGGGCTGACCGAAGGCGACGTCGTCGAGATCGTCGGCCGCCGGGGCACGCCCGCGCGCGCGGTGCTGCCTTATTCCGAGGATGAAGGCCTCGACATCTTGCGCCTGGATGGCCTGCAGCGTGCCAATGCCGGCGTCGGTTCGGGCGATTTCGTCGAGGTGCGCAAGGCGGCGAGCACGCCCGCGCAGCGCGTCGTGTTCGCGCCGGCGCAGCAGAATCTGCGTCTGCAGGGCTCGGGCGAGGCGCTGAAGCGGAGTTTCGGGATGCGGCCGATCACCGCGGGCGATGTCGTCGCCACGACGGGCCAGCAGCGCCTCGAGCAGGACAATATGCCGTCCGCGCTGCGCACGATGCTCAACGCGCCGGCCTTCTCGCTGCAGGAGATCCGACTGACCGTGATTTCGACGACGCCGAAGGGCATCGTCCATATTGACGAGAACACAGACGTCGAGCTGCGCACCGAATATGCGCCGGTCCGCGAGGATGGCGGCCGCCGCGCCGACGTCACCTATGACGATATCGGCGGGCTCGGCGCGACCGTCGATCAGGTGCGCGAGATGGTCGAGCTGCCGCTGCGCTATCCCGAGCTGTTCCAGCGGCTCGGCGTCGATCCGCCCAAGGGCGTGCTGCTTTACGGCCCGCCCGGTACCGGCAAGACTCGCCTCGCGCGCGCGGTCGCCAATGAGAGCCACGCGCACTTCTTCTTGATCAACGGTCCCGAGATCATGGGCTCGGCTTATGGCGAGTCCGAAAAGCGCCTGCGCGAGATCTTCGAGGAGGCGACCAAGAATGCGCCCTCGATCATCTTCATCGACGAGATCGATTCGATCGCGCCCAAGCGGGGGCAGACGACGGGCGAGGCCGAGAAAAGGCTCGTCGCGCAATTGCTGACGCTGATGGACGGGCTGGAGCCGCGCGCGAACCTCGTCATCATCGCCGCGACCAACCGCCCCGAGGCGCTGGACGAGGCGCTGCGCCGCCCCGGCCGCTTCGATCGCGAGATCGTCATCGGCGTGCCCGACGAGCGCGGCCGGCGCGAGATCCTCGGCATCCATGCGCGCGGCATGCCGCTGGGCGATCAAGTCGATCTCGATGAGCTGGCGCGCCAGACTTATGGCTTCGTCGGCGCCGACCTCGCCGCACTGGCGCGCGAGGCGGCGATCGAGGCGATCCGGCGGATCATGCCCAAGCTGAACCTCGAGGAGAAGGTGATCCCGCCCGAGGTGCTGGATACGCTGTCGGTGACGCGCGAGGACTTTCAGGAGGCGATCAAGCGCGTCCAGCCGTCGGCGATGCGCGAGGTGATGGTGCAGGCGCCGAATGTCGGCTGGGACGATGTCGGCGGGCTCGACGAGGCGCGCGAGAGGCTGCGCGAAGGCGTCGAACTGCCGCTGAAGGATCCGGACGCGTTCCGCCGGCTCGGCATCCGTCCGGCCAAGGGCTTCCTGCTCTACGGCCCGCCGGGGACGGGCAAGACCCTGCTCGCCAAGGCGGTCGCGCGCGAGGCGCAGGCCAATTTCATCGCCACCAAATCGAGCGACCTGCTCTCCAAATGGTATGGCGAGAGCGAGCAGCAGATTGCGCGACTGTTTTCGCGCGCCCGACAGGTCGCGCCCTGCGTGATCTTCATCGACGAACTCGACAGCCTCGTTCCAGCCCGCGGCGGTGGTCTGGGCGAGCCGGCGGTGACCGAGCGCGTCGTCAATACGATCCTCGCCGAGATGGATGGGCTTGAGGAGTTGCAGTCGGTGGTGGTGATCGGCGCGACCAATCGCCCGAACCTGATCGACCCGGCCTTGCTGCGCCCGGGCCGCTTCGACGAGCTGATCTACGTGTCGGTGCCGGACGAGAGCGGGCGCCGCCGCATCCTCGGCATCCACACGGGCAGGATGCCGCTCGCCGACGATGTCGATCTGGATTTCCTCGCGCGCCGCACCGAGCGCTTCTCCGGCGCGGATCTCGAGGATCTCGTCCGCCGCGCCGGACTCCATGCGCTGCGCGAATCGCTCGCCAGCAAGATCGTCACCGCCGCGCATTTCGCGCTGGCGCTGGAGGATACGCGCGCATCGGTTACGCCCGAGATCGAGCAGGAATATGAGCAGATCCAGTCGCGGCTGAAGCAGGATTCGCTCTCGCTGCAGCCGATCGGCTTCGTCTCGCCCGGAATGCTGAAGCCCCGGACCTAGCCGGGGCTCCAGCCTCAGTCTTCGTCGTCGCCCTGCACGGCGGTGTCGCGGATCATGTCCTCGTCTTCCGATGGGGCAACCGGCACGCCCGGCGTCTCGTCGGGGGTGGGGGTCTCGATATGGACGACCGGTCCGCCGGTCGTCTTGTCTGCGTCATTCCTGGGATCGGCCATGATGTCCTCCTTGGTGCGAGCAGGAACGCGCGTGGTCGCCTCGTGGGGCCGGCCGTGAGCGGGCGCTTTTCTGAGGCCTGCCTCGTACTGCCGCTCAGGGAAGCAGGGGGAAGACCATCGCTATCCCGGAACGCTTCGTCTCTTTCGTGAACTCTCTGCGGGGGCGGTGCGTTGAGCCGATCAAGGCCCGCTTGCGTTTGCGTTGCGCTTTTGCGACGGGTCCAAGGCGATAATGTAAAAGGGACTACGCAATGACGTCACCTTCGGGGGAGCAGGTGCTCAAGCGCGGTGCGGAGCGCCGCAGCACGGCCAAGCTCGGGCCGATGGGCATGTTCTTCCGGGAGTTCCTGCGACACCCGGTGATGGTCGGATCGATCATTCCGTCGTCGAACAAGCTCATTGCCAACATGCTGTCGCGCACCGATTGGGCGAACACCAAGCTGTTCGTCGAATACGGGCCGGGCGTCGGGACGTTCAGCCAGGCGATCCTCGATCGGCTCGGGCCGGACGGCACCTATATCGCGATCGATACGAATGCCGAGTTCATCGATTATCTCGGCGATCGCTTCCACGATCCGCGCTTCGTACCCGTCCTGGGATCGGCCACCGACGTCCGCCAGATCATCGCCGACAATGGTCATGAGTCCGCCGATTACATCCTCTCGGGCCTGCCTTTCTCGACGCTGCCGCCGGGCGTGGGCCCCAAGATCGCGCACGAAACGCATGCCGCGCTCCGCGTCGGCGGCGCCTTCCTCGTCTATCAGTTCAATCCGAAGTGCCGCGATTTCATGGCGCTGGCGTTCGACCGCATCGATCACGCCTTCGAGCCGATCAACATCCCGCCGGCCCAGCTCTATTGGGGCTGGAAGGAATAAGCTTAGGCGCCCCAGCGACGTCATCCCGGCGCAAGCTGGGTCTCGTTAGGCCAGAGCAACCCCGTATAGTGCTGTCACTCTGAAACAAGTTCAGGATGACGGTCACAGAAGCAGGTGGCAGCGGCGGATTACTCCGCCGCCACCATTGCCGCAGCCTCCTGATCGTCGAGCGGCTGATCGAGCCGCGTGACCATCTCCTTCGGCACCACCTGCCAGAAGCGATCCCGCCAGCGATCCCAATCGTCGAGGATCGTGTTGGACCATTTGCTGTCGGTCGTGATCGCATGCGCCGCGATCAGCGAACGCAGGCGCTGCTCCCAATAGGTCGAAGCCAGACGCTGCCACTGGATGCTTTCCGGATTGGCGTGCGTCGGGAACGTCCCCTCCTCGTCGAGCACGAAGGCCATGCCGCCGGTCATGCCCGCGCCGAAATTCTCGCCCACGCGGCCGAGAATGACGGCGGTGCCGCCGGTCATATATTCGCAGCCATTGGCGCCGCAGCCTTCGACGACGACGGTCGCGCCCGAATTGCGGACCGCGAAACGCTCGCCCGCCTGGCCCGCCGCGAACAATTTGCCCGAGGTCGCGCCGTAGAGGACGGTGTTGCCGATGATCGTGTTGGCGCGGCTCTCCAGCGGCGACGAGACGGTCGGGCGGACGATGATCGTGCCGCCGGACAGGCCCTTGCCGACATAGTCATTGGCCTCGCCCATCACCTCCAGCGTCAGGCCCTTCACCGCGAAGGCGCCCAGCGACTGGCCGGCCGAGCCGCGCAGCTTCACATGGACATGACCCTCGGCAAGCGTGTCCATCCCGTATTTCGACGTGATCTCGGCCGAGAAGCGCGTGCCGACCGCGCGGTGCGTGTTGCGCACCGTATAGGTCAGCTGCATCTTCTCGCGCCGTTCGAACACCGCTTTGGCATCGTTGATCATCTGCGCGTCGAGGCTGTCGGGCACGTCGTTGCGGAACGTGCTCAGCTGGAAGCGGCGATGATGATCGGGCGCGTCGACCTTGGCGAGGATCGGGTTGAGATCGAGATCGTCGAGATGCTCGGCGCCGCGGCTGACCTGGCGGAGCAATTCGGTGCGGCCGATGATCTCGTCGAGGCTGGCGACGCCGAGACGCGCCAGGATCTCGCGCACCTCCTCGGCCATGAAGGTCATCAGATTGATGACCTTCTCCGGCGTGCCGACGAATTTTTGGCGAAGCGCCTCGTCCTGGGTGCAGACGCCGACGGGGCAGGTGTTCGAATGGCACTGGCGCACCATGATGCAGCCCATCGCGACGAGGCTCAGCGTGCCGACGCCGAATTCCTCGGCGCCGAGGATCGCGGCGATGACGATGTCGCGGCCGGTCTTGAGCCCGCCGTCGGTGCGCAGCTTCACGCGGTGGCGCAGGCCGTTGAGCGTGAGCACCTGATTGACCTCGGACAGGCCCATCTCCCACGGCGTGCCCGCGAACTTGACGCTCGTCTGTGGGCTCGCGCCCGTGCCGCCGACATTGCCGGCGACGAGGATCGCGTCGGCATGCGCCTTGGCGACGCCCGCCGCGACCGTGCCGATGCCCGCGGACGAGACGAGCTTCACGCACACGCGCGCACGCGGGTTGATCTGCTTCAGATCGTAGATGAGCTGCGCAAGATCCTCGATCGAATAGATGTCGTGGTGCGGCGGCGGCGAGATGAGCGTCACCCCCGGCGTCGAATGGCGCAGCTTGGCGATCATCTCGGTCACCTTGAAGCCGGGCAGCTGCCCGCCTTCGCCGGGCTTGGCGCCCTGCGCGACCTTGATCTCGAGCTCTTCGGCCGAGCCCAGATATTCGGCGGTGACGCCGAACCGGCCGCTCGCGATCTGCTTGATCACCGAATTGGCGTTGTCGCCGTTGTCATAGGGCTTGTAGCGCTTCTTGTCCTCGCCGCCCTCGCCCGAGACGGCCTTCGCGCCGATCCGGTTCATCGCGATCGCCAGCGTCTCGTGCGCCTCGGGAGACAGCGCGCCGAGGCTCATGCCGGGCGTGACGAAGCGCTTGCGGATCTCGGTGATCGCCTCGACGCTGTCGATCGTGATGGGCTCCTTGGCCCAGTTGAACTCCAGCAGATCGCGCAGATAGATGGGCGGCAGATCGCGCACGCCGCGCGAGAATTGCAGATACTGGCTGTAGCTGTCGTTCGTCACCGAGGTCTGCAGCAGGTGCATCAGCTGCGCCGAATAGGCATGCGCCTCGCCGCCGGCGCGCTGGCGATAGAAGCCGCCGATCGGCAGCGTCGTCACGTCGCTGTCGAACGCGGGATCGTGGCGCAGCTTCGCCGAGAGCTGGAGCGAGGCATAACCCTCGCCAGAAATCTTGGTCGGCATGCCGGGGAAGAGATCGTTGACGAGCGCGCGGCTCAAGCCGACCGCCTCGAAATTATAGCCGCCACGATACGAGGAGATCACCGCGATCCCCATCTTCGACATGATCTTGAGCAGGCCCTCGTCGATCGCCTTGCGCCAGCGCTTGAAGCATTCGGCGAGGCCGAGATCGCCGAACAGGCCGCGCGCATGCCGGTCCGCGACCGCGGCCTCGGCGAGATAGGCGTTCACGGTCGTCGCGCCGACGCCGATCAGCACCGCATAATAATGCGTGTCGAGGCATTCGGCCGAGCGGACGTTGATCGACGCATAGGAGCGCAGCCCCTTGCGGACGAGGTGCGTGTGCACGCCGGCGGCCGCCAGCACCATCGCGATCGAGACGCGCTCGGGCGAAACGCCCTCGTCGGTCAGGAACAGCTCGCTCTTGCCCTCGCGCACCGCCTGCTCGGCCTCGGCGCGGACGCGCGCGATCGCATGGCGCAGCGAATCCGGGCCGCCGTTCGCGGCATAGGTACAGTCGATCTCGGCATGGCTATGCCCGAAATGCGCCTTGAGCGTCGCCCAGTCGGTGCTCGTCAGGACCGGTGAATCCAGCACGAGCACGCCCGATTGCTGCGCTTCGGTATCGAGGATGTTGGCGAGATTCCCGAAGCGCGTCTTGAGGCTCATCACGCGGGTCTCGCGCAACGAATCGATCGGCGGGTTGGTCACCTGGCTGAAATTCTGGCGGAAGAAGTGGCTGATCAGCCGCGGCTTGTCCGAAATAACCGCGAGCGGCGTATCGTCGCCCATCGATCCGATCGCCTCCTTGGCGGTCTCGACCTGCGGCGCGAGGATCAGCTCCATATCCTCGATGCTCTGCCCCGCCGCGACCTGGCGGCGGACGAGCTCGGCGCGCGTCCACGTGGGCAGGTGATCGCCCGCGGGCACCGCGAGATCGGCGAGCGTGCGGAAGCCCTGGACCCATTCGCCATAGGGCGCCTCGCCGGCGATGCGCGCCTTGATCTCGGCATCCTCGTAGAAGCGGCCTTCGAGCAGATCGATCGCGATCATCTGGCCGGGGCCCATCCGCCCCTTCGCGATCGCCGAACTTTCGGGCACGACGACCATCCCGGCCTCCGAGCCGACGATGAGCAGATTGTCCGCCGTCCGCAGCGTGCGGAGCGGACGCAGCGCATTGCGATCGACGCCCGCCACGACCCAGCGGCCGTCGGTCATCGCCAGCGCGGCGGGGCCGTCCCACGGCTCCATCACGCTCGCGAAATAGGAGTACATCGAGGCGACGTCGTCGGGCAGGTCCGCGCCGGCCGAGGCTTCGGGGACGAGCATCAGCTTGGCGGTCGGCGCGTCGCGCCCCGAGCGGCAGATCGCCTCGAACACTGCGTCCAGCGCCGCCGTATCGGAGGCGCCCGCCGGAATCAGCGGCTTGATCTCTTCCGAATGCTGGCCGAACGCGAGGCTGGCCATCTTGATCTCGTGGCTCTTCATCCAGTTCTTGTTGCCGCGGATCGTGTTGATCTCGCCATTGTGCGCGAGGCAACGGAACGGCTGCGCCAGCCACCATTGCGGGAAGGTGTTGGTGGAATAACGCTGGTGGAAGATCGCGACCCGGCTCGTGAAGCGATCGTCGCGCAGATCGGGATAGAAGACCGACAGCTCCTCGGCGAGGAACAGGCCCTTGTAGATGACCGAGCGGTTCGAGAGGCTGCAGATGTAGCAGCCCTGGACTTGCGCCTCGATCAGCTTCTTCTCGATCCGGCGGCGGACGAGATACAGCTTCTTCTCGAACTCGGCCTCGCTCTCCTCGTCGGGGAGGGGGCCGGCGATCATGATCTGCTCGATCTCGGGGCGCGTCAGCATCGCCTTGTCGCCGATCACCGAAATGTCGACGGGCACCTGGCGCCAGCCATAGATGGTGTAGCCGAAATCGATGATCTCGCTCTCGATGATCGTGCGGCAGGCTTCCTGCGCGCCCAGATCGGTGCGCGGCAGGAAGATCATGCCGACGGCGAGGCGGTTGGCGCGCGGGCGCTGCCCGGCGCTCTCGATCGCATCGTCGAAGAAAGCGGCGGGGATGTCGAGATGGATGCCCGCGCCGTCGCCGGTCTTGCCGTCGGCATCGACCGCGCCGCGATGCCAGACCGCCTTCAGCGCATCGATCGCGGCGGTGACGACGCGGCGCGAGGCCTTGCCGTCGGTCGCGGCGACGAGGCCGACGCCGCAGGCATCGCCCTCGAACTCGGGGCGGTACATGCCTTCGTTCGCGATCCGCGCGCGTTCGTCGGCGGAGGGCAGGGGCACATCATGGATCGAGGTCGTCGTCATCGTCCGTCCTTCGTCAATTCGGCGTGGACATGAGGGGCGTCAGCTCGCGCTGGATCTCGGGCTGCAGCGCGGCCATCGATGGTCCGATCCGCTTGGGAATCTCGCTCTGCACCCAGCTCATCGTCTGGCTGAGCACGATCGGCATCTTCTCGATCATGCGATGGCCGAGCGGCGTCCGGTAGAAAGCGGTGATTGCCTTCAGATCCGCGGTCGAGAAGGTCTGCGCGTAGAGCCGCACGGTGCGCTCCTCCACTTCGGGCTGCAGCTCGGCGAGCAGCTTTTCCATGATCGCGGCCTGCTTGGTGCCGAGCCGCGCGAGCGCCGCGTCCCAGGCCTGCGGATTGGTCGCGCGCTTCATCCGCATCTGCGGATTCTGGTCGACATAGACGCTCAGCGCCTGGCCCGAGCGCATCTGCGCGATCGTCTTCTCGTTGCTGTCGCGCATCGTCGCACGGATGTTGCTCGCCTCGAACAACTCGCGCGCGGCCGCCAGCGCCGCCGGATCGACCGGCGCGGCGGAGGCGGGCGCGGCCGGCGCCTGCGCGACGACGGGCAGCGGCAGGGCCGCGAGCAGGAAGACGGCGAGCCTCCTCATGCCGACACCAGCGCTCCCGCCGGCACGGCCGGCGCCCTCTCCTTGAGCCACGCATGCATCCGATCGGCCAGGTCACGACCGTCGCGCACTGCCCAGACGACGAGGCTCGCGCCGCGCACAATGTCGCCCGCGGCGAACACGCCGTCCACGCTCGTCATCATCGTCTTGTGATCGATCCGGATCGTGCCCCAGCGCGTGACCGCCAGCTCCTGCGCGCCGAACAGCCGCGGCAGTTCCTCGGGATCGAAGCCGAGCGCCTTGATCACGAGATCGGCCTCGATCCGATATTCGGCGCCGGGATCGGCCTCGGGTGCGCGGCGCCCGCTCGCATCGGGCTGGCCGAGGCGCATCTTGGCGACCTGCACGCCGGAGACCGTGCCGTCCGTGTCGTGGAACGCTTCCGGGCCGGCAAGCCAGACGAACTCGACGCCCTCTTCCTCGGCATTCTTCACTTCGCGCTGGCTGCCCGGCATGTTCGCGCGATCGCGCCGATACAGGCAGCGGACCGAGGACGCGCCCTGGCGGATCGCGGTCCGCACGCAATCCATCGCGGTGTCGCCGCCGCCGATGACGACGACGTTCTTGCCCGCCGCATCGAGCGCGCCCGCGTCGAAGGCGGGGACGGCGTCGCCGAAGCCCTTGCGGTTCGACGCGGTCAGATAATCGAGCGCCTCGACGACGCCGTCCGCGCCGACGCCCGGCGCCTTGATCGCGCGCGCCTTATAGACCCCGGTCGCGATGACGACCGCGTCATGCTTCGCCCGCAGTTCGGCGAGGCTCGCATCGCGGCCGACCTCGAAATCCTGGTGGAAGACGACGCCGCCGGCGGCGAGCCGGTCGACGCGGCGCATCACGATCGGCTTCTCCAGCTTGAAGCCGGGAATGCCGTAGGTCAGCAGCCCGCCCGCGCGATCGTGACGGTCATAGACATGCACCTCATAGCCGCGCGCGCGCATCAGATCGGCGACGGTGAGGCCGGCAGGCCCCGCGCCGATGATGCCGATCGATTGGCCGCGCGCCGGCCCCGGCGTCAGCGGCTCGACCCAGCCTTCTTCCCAGGCCGTGTCGGTGATGAACTTCTCGACCGATCCGATCGTGACCGCGCCGTGCCCCGAAAATTCGATGACGCAATTGCCCTCGCACAGCCGATCCTGCGGGCAGATGCGGCCGCAGATTTCGGGCATGGTCGAGGTCGCGTTGGACAGTTCATAGGCCTCGCGCAGCCGCCCCTCGGCGGTCAGGCGCAGCCAGTCCGGGATGTGATTGTGAAGCGGGCAGTGCGTCGTGCAATACGGCACGCCGCATTGCGAGCAGCGCGACGACTGTTCCTCGGCCTTGGCCAGCGCGTAGACTCGCGAGATCTCGTCGAAATCGTGCGCGCGCTCGTCCGCCGTGCGCTTTTCCGGGTAAACCTGCCCGATCTTCGGAAATTGCAGCATGGCCATCGACGTCGCTCCCTCGCAGGAGCCGACATATAAAATGCACGCCGGGAGTCAAAGGGTTAGGTAAACTATGCTTACCTATTATCGGGCTGGCGATGCGCTTTTTACGCTAGCAGGACACAAGCTAGCGGCCAAAAGGGGCCGGAACGGTTATACCAATCCCTTGAGCCAGAGGAGCCCGACCGCACCGGCGACGATTCGATACCAGGCGAACGGCCCGAATCCGTGGCGAGAGACGAAGGTCACGAAGCCGCGGATCACCGCCAGCGCGACGACGAACGCAACGAAGAAGCCGATCGCGATCGTTCCCAGGCCGACCTGGCCGGGCGCGCCGATCGCATGGCCGTTCTTGGCGAGCTCCAGCACCGTCGCGCCGAGCATCGTCGGCACGGCGAGGAAGAAGCTGAATTCGGCCGCGGTCCGCCGCTCGACGCCGAGCGACAGCGCGCCGAGGATCGTCGCACCCGAGCGGCTAACGCCCGGTATCATCGAGATGCACTGGATGAAGCCGATACCGAGGCTCGTGCGCACCGGCAGCTCGGACACGCCGACGATATCCTGTCGCTTAGCGAGCCGCTCGATCGCGAGGATCGCGATGCCGCCTGCGATCAGCGCCACGCAGACGACGTCGGGCCGGCCCAGCAACGCCTCGATCTGCTTGTGGAATGCGAGCCCGACGACGGCCGCCGGCAGGAAGGCGAGCAACAGGTTGCGCAAGAACCGCCACGACACGGGCTCCCGCTTGATCAGGCCGACCGCGACCGCCCAGAAGGTCCGCCAGTAAAGCACGATCACCGCGAGGATCGCGCCGAGCTGGATGACGACATTGAACAAGGCCCATTTTTCCTCGTCATAGCCGAGCAGGGCGCTGGCGAGGATCAGATGGCCGGTGGACGAGACGGGCAGGAATTCGGTGAGCCCCTCGACGATGCCGAGGAGGATCGGTTCGGTCACGCTCATCGAAAACTCCGGTCGGGGAGGGGGCGTCGGATCAGGCGGGGGCGTTCAAACTGAACCGGCCCTGCCGGCGATAGCGGACCAGCCAAGACGGCGCGACCGCCTCGAGCGGCTTGGGCTCGATCCCGAATGCCGCAAAGCCGGAAGCGCCGGGCGCGACGACATTGTCCGTTTGCAGCATCGCCCACTGGTCCGTCGTGATCGGCGCGCCGGGCAGCCAGCCGCCGAACCGCGCCATCGCCGCGGCCACCGCATCGGGCACCGGCACCAGCGTGGGCTTGCGGCCGATCGCGGCCGACACCCACGCATTGAGCTCGCTCATCGAGATCGCGCGCGGACCGCCGAGTTCGTAGGTCTGGCCGGCATGCGTCTCGGGATAAAGCGCGGCGAGCGCTATCGCCTGCGCGACATCGGCGACCCACGCCGGCTGGAAGCGCACCGTCCCGCGGATCACCGGCAATATCGGCAGCCGCGAGGCCATCCCCGCAAACTTGTTCACGAACGCATCCTCGGGCCCGAACAGGATCGAGGGCCGGATGATCGTCGCGCCCGGGAAAGCCTGCGCGACCGCGGTTTCGCCTTCGGCCTTGCTGCGCCCATAGGCCGAATCCGAACTCGCGTTCGCGCCGATCGCCGAGATCTGCACGAACGCCTTCGCGCCGGCTGCCTTCGCAGCCTCGGCAGCGATGCGCGCGCCCTCGACATGCAATGCCTGGAAATCGCCGGCGAGCACGCCGACGAGATTGATCACCGCGTCGGCGCCCTCGACCGCGCGGCGCGTCGAGGCCGGATCGGTGATGCTCGCCGAGACGAACTGCGTCTGCCCGAGGCCCGCCTGCGGCTTCAGGAAATGCGCATGCGAGGGATCGCGCTCCGCGATCCGGACGCGCGCGCCCGTCTTCAACAGCTCCTGCGCGACATAGCGGCCAAGAAAGCCGCCACCGCCGAACAGCGTCACCAAGGGCACCATCTGTCGCTTCCCGATCCCGTTGCCGCACCGCAGCGGCCGTCGCGCCCGCAATGCCCCCGCCGCCTTCGGCATGCAAGTGCGCCGCGGGCTGCGATGCGCTTCGGTTGACAAGCCGTCGACGGGCCTCCTAAAGGCGCCCCCTACCCCGTGCCCAGATGGCGGAATGGTAGACGCACCAGCTTCAGGTGCTGGCGATCGCAAGGTCGTGGAGGTTCGAGTCCTCTTCTGGGCACCATTCACCTTTTGGTCCAAGGGTGATTGTCGTCGCAAGCGACGAAGAGACGGATCATGAACCCGAAGACCGCGCGCAGCCAGCTACTCGGTGGCGCAGTCATGGGCATGGCGTTCCTGAGGAGGCCTTCGCGGACGCGACGCCGCTCCGCTTGAAGGGCCTCGGCAAGATCGGCATCGTCGGCACCGCCGCCGCCAGCGCAATCCATCACGCGGCGGGCAAGCGGGTTCGATCGCTTCCGATCGCGATCGACAAGCTGCTCGAAACCGAGCGCTGACGCGACCGGGGCAGGGCCGGTGGCGAGCGGCGATGCTCTGCCGCAAAGTTGGCATTCGAAAGGGTCGCGACGAACTTGGCATCGTGCGGACCGGCAACCGATCTCACCAGGACGCGCCGCCATTCGAGCGGTGCGTCACGCTTTGCGAGCGGCGTCCGGTAAGCGGGGTCAAGGTCCCCACCCATGCCGCTCCAGAAAGCCGGCGGCTTGAAACCTGTGCCGGGCAAGATACGGATCCCGACGAATCGCTCAGGCGGCGTGCGACGCGCGGCCGGCCCGATCGACATCGTCCCGCGTCGTCTCAATCAGCCCAATCGCCCGAGGCGGTGATAGAGATTGCTGTATTTGACCGAGACGGGACTGTCCTCATTGGCCTTCAGGTAAGCGAGGACGGCGGTCTTCAGCAGCTCGGCATCTTCGGTGGAGAAGACCGGGCGGGCGCGGGCGGGCTCGGGAGACATGGTCTGCATCGTCATGGTCGTCATCCTTTGCTTGGGGCTGGTTCAGGCAAACTGGTTCATGGTGTTGTGGACGCCGCCGGCCTTCAGCGCCGCCTCGCCCGCGAAATATTCCTTGTGATCGTCGCCGATATCGGAACCCGACATGTTCTGGTGACGGACGCAGGCGATGCCCTCGCGGATCTCCTTGCGCTGCACGCCGGCGACGTAACCGAGCATGCCGGCCTCGCCGAAATATTCCCGCGCGAGATTGTCGATGCTCAGCGCCGTCGTGTGATAGGTCGGCAGCGTGATCAGGTGATGGAAGATGCCGGCGCGCTTCGCCGCATCCTTCTGGAAGGTGCGGATCTTCTCGTCGGCCTCGGCCGCGAGCGGCGTGGTGTCGTAGATCACGCTCATCAGCGCGGCGCGCTCATAGTCGGAGACGTCCTTTCCGGCGTCGATCCAGGCATCATAGACCTGCTGCCGGAAGTTCAACGTCCAGTTGAAGCTCGGCGAATTGTTGTAGACGAGCTTCGCGTCGGGCACGACCGCGCGAATGCGGTCCACCATCGAAGCGATCTGCTCGATGTGCGGCTTCTCGGTTTCGATCCAGAGCAGGTCGGCGCCATTCTGCAGCGAGGTGATGCAGTCGAGCACGCAGCGGTCCGCGCCGGTCCCGCTCTTGAACTGAAACAGGTTCGAGGCCAGGCGCTTGGGCCGCATGAGCCGGCCGTCACGTTCGATGACGACGTCGCCGCGCAGCGTGGTGATATCGGTCACCTCCTCGCAGTCGAGGAAGGCATTATATTGGTCGCCGATATCGCCGGCTTCCTTGCTGAAGGCGATCTGCTTGGTCAGGCCCGCTCCCAGCGAGTCGGTACGCGCGACGATGATGCCGTCCTCGACCCCCAGCTCGAGAAAAGCGTAGCGGCAGGCCCGGATCTTCGCGAGGAAGTCCTCGTGCGGAACGGTGACCTTTCCGTCCTGATGCCCGCACTGCTTCTCGTCGGAAACCTGATTTTCGATCTGCAGCGCACAGGCTCCGGCCTGGATCATCTTCTTGGCGAGGAGATAGGTCGCCTCGGCATTGCCGAAGCCGGCGTCGATGTCCGCGATGATCGGAACGACGTGCGTTTCGTAGCTGTCGATCGCCGCGACGAGGGCCGCCTCGGCGGCGGCGTCGCCGGCATCGCGCGCCGCATCGAGATCATGGAACATCGTGCCCAGCTCGCGCGCATCCGCCTGGCGAAGGAAGGTGTAGAGTTCCTCGATCAGCGCCGGGACACTCGTCTTTTCGTGCATCGACTGATCGGGCAAAGGTCCGAATTCGGAGCGCAGCGCTGCGATCATCCAGCCCGAAAGATAGAGGTAGCGGCCCTTCGTGGTTCCGAAATGCTTCTTGATGGCGATCAGCTTCTGTTGGCCGATAAAGCCATGCCAGCAGCCGAGCGACTGCGTGTAATTGGCCGGGTCCGCGTCATAAGCGGCCATGTCGGCGCGCAGGATCTTCGATGTGTAGCGGGCGATATCGAGGCCGGTGGTAAAGCGGTTCTGGAGCTGCATCCGCGCGACGGCGTCGGCATCGATGCCGGCCCAGGGAGAGCCGGCCTGCGCGATGGTAGCGGCGGCTTCGGAAAGGCGGCTGTGATATGTCATGGCGGTCGGCTTTCGCGGTGATCGATAGCCGTGCTTAGCGCCCCGCCCGCTGCAGGATCAGAGCGTCCGATGTAGACTTGTGGATGTTTACAGCCAGATCTTGTAAAACGGTCGCGATTTTACAAAGGCGAGGGTGAATGGCTGGGGACCGGGCCGCCTATATGGGGCCGAGGCTGAGGCGTCTGCGGCGCGATCTGGGGCTCACTCAACAGGGTATGGCCGCGGACCTCGGCGTGTCGGTGTCATATGTCTCGTTGATCGAGAGCAATCAGCGGCCGCTCACGGCGGACACGCTGTTGCGGCTTGCGCGCACCTATCGGATCGACATGGCGGATTTCGCCGGTGACGGAGGCGAGGAATCCACCGCTCGATTGCAGGCGGTGTTCAAGGATCCGCTGTTCGCGGACCTGGACCTGCCGCCGCTGCAGGGAGCCGATGTGGCGACCAATTATCCCGGCATCGCCGAGGCCTTTCTACGTCTTCATGCCGCGTATCGCGAAGAGCAGCGCGCACTGGCCGATCGGTCGGTGAGCAGAGAGATTGCGGAAGGGGATGCGGTGGCGGAGGTTCGCCGCTTCCTTTCGGCGAAGCGCAACAATTTCCCGACGCTCGACGATGCGGCCGAAAGGATCGCAGCCGCGCTGGCAGGGCATGACGGCATCGCTGCCTATATCGTCGCGCGCCATGGCTTGCGCGTGCGCTATCTGCCGACCGCGGTGATGATGGGGACGGTGCGGCGCCATGATCCGCATAATCGGGCGATCCATATCGACGAGGCGCTGGACCGCGACAGCCGCGCCTTCCAGCTCGCGCTTCAGATTGCCTATCTCGAGCTCGGCCCGGTGCTGGACGCGGCGCTGGAGGGCGCGGTCCTCACGACGGAGAATGGGCGTCGGCTCGGCCGGCGGGCGCTGGCGAATTATGCGGCGGCGGCAATCCTGATGCCGGAAACGGCGTTCGCGAAGGCGGCCGAGGACAAGAAATATGACATCGAGGCGCTCGCCCGGCAGTTTGGCACCAGCTTCGAGCAGACGGCGCACAGGCTGACCACGCTCCAGCGCCCGGGGCAGGCGCATATGCCCTTCTTCTTCCTGCGCGTGGACAGCGCCGGCAATGTCTCGAAGCGTCTGGACGGTGCCGGCTTTCCTTTTGCAGGCCATGGCGGCGGCTGCGCGCTCTGGTCTGTCCACGACGTCTTCCGCACGCACGGCGAGATCGTGACCCAATGGCTGGAACTGCCGGACGGCCAGCGCTTCTTCTCGATCGCGCGCCTGGTCACATCGGGTGGCGGCGGCCATCTCGCGCCGCGAATTCAACGCGCGATCGCGCTTGGTTGCGCGGCGGACGATGCCCATCGGCTGATCTATACGCGCGGGCGACCGGCGCCTCTGGCGGCGGACTTCACGCCGATCGGCATCACCTGCGCACTGTGTCAGCGCGACCAATGCCGAGCGCGCGCGGTGCCACCCATCGGACGGCAGATCCTGCCCGACGATTATCATCGCCGCCGCGCCCCGTTCGGCTTTTCCGACGAGACGAGGTAGGGTCGCATGTCCGGGGAGCGCGCCGGGGGGCGGAATATGTCTGCTTTGACTAGCACAGGTCTCCGCGCCTGCCGGGATCGGCCAGCCGGCGAAAATAGAAAGCTGGCTGAACGGCGAAGTGATCGGGTTGGAGCGGCCAGATTTATGGACGCGTTGCCATCAGAGGATCCGCGTATGGATGATGCGAGACAGCCAATCTGACACTGACGGGCCGCAATTTTTCGGGCGCGAACTCGGGAGCCGGTAAGCCTCCGGATTGCGGCACGACCCAGGCGCTTCTATCCGATAACATCGAGACGAGACGTGGGACCGTGAAGTCCTCTGGTACCACTTTCGTGAACCTCATCCGATATGGAACCGACCCAATCGCAGCGCGCGCGGAGCTTATTGACTTGTTGGAAATCGTTCCTCAAATGTTCTGACCGCTACGGTGAAGCGGGGGGCACATGGACGAGATTCAGGGGCAGATGGGCCGGCGCGCTTTCGTCGGCTGGTTGCGGACGGGCCGGTCGCCGGCGGGGCGGATCGACAGGGTCGAACTGAAGTTCAATCCTTGGCATGATCCGGACGACGGCAGGTTCACCTTCGCGGGCACGGGACGTCGGTTTGGCACAGGCGGGGCCGATCCGGCCGACCAAATCAGCGGTCGCGCGTCGGGCATTTTCGGCCGGCCGAGCATCGGCGATCGCAACCGGCCGCGGATCCCGGCAACGCCAAAGGTGCAAGCGCCACGCGCCCAGCAACGGGTGGGAAATGACGCGGGGGTCATCGATCGGCGACCGGCCATAGTGCCGCTTAAGGTTGTTCCGGGACTGCGACTCGTCAATCAGTCGAACCCCGTCACCGAGTTCGTCGGCGGTGCCGGTCGAGAGCTTCGCGATCTCGCTAACGAAACGGTGACGGGTGTACGTTCCGCGCTGACGACGAACCCGGTCACGACCGTCCGCAATGCGGCTCTCGGTATTGCAGGCATGATCGATGCCGGGATCGCCGCTGACGATGTGCCGGCTCGGGTTCAGATCTCGCGTGCGGCAGACGCGCTTGCCAACGCCTCGGCGCGCGATATCGGTCGTGCTGGCGCATATGTTGTGGGCAACGCCGCACTGACGCTCGCACCAGGGGCGGCGCTCTCCAAGGTTTCCGCGCTGCGCGGCCTTCGCAAGGCAAGGCTGCGGCCGACCTACGACCCGCCGGAGATCGGCTGGGCGAAGGAGACACTTGACCGCGACAAGCCTTGGGCAGCGTATAATGATGCAGCGCCAGGGGCACAGGCAGGGCAAGCGCCGACATTGAAGCGTAAATTGCCCAATGGCTTGGAACGAGCGGTAAAGTTCGATGGCGTACAGGGCGATTACGTGATCGACCGGAAGTGGAAGATTGTGGACGCTCCGCACGCTCGGGCTCAACTGTTGCGACAATCGGAGGTCTTGAGGCGACATAATGTCATCGGAACGTGGGAGGTTCCCGATCAGAAGCAGCGAATGAAAGCGCTCATGCTGTTTAAAAAAATGAACGTCACCAACATCAAGGTCAGGGTGGTGAAGCCATGATAGCCATGCAAGTCGCGCGCATCATCGCGAACTTTGTCGTATTCTTCGAACTGGCCGACGACGACATTGTTGATCCCGATACCGCCGTCAAAATGATGGAAGATCTGGGGAGTGGCCTCGATACGCTGGACAAGGGCTTTCTTCGCGAACTGGTCGACGCGTTCGCGGTCATCGCCGAGGAAAATAGCGGTGAGGTGCAAGAGGTAATACGCAACATCCCCTACAGTTTCTATCTCGAAGAAGAACTGGCGGCAGACGATCCGGTGAGGCTAGCCGAACTGGACGCCATTCGCGAGGCCAAGGACTAAACGTAAGGGGGAATGAGGCGGCGGAATGAAACCGCGCCTCGGTCAGATGCCGGCTGTACCTATCATTGTAGCTAAAATCCTTCTATGAGCGCGGCGACCACTTTCGTTTCATGAGATTTATCATTTTCTGCCCGTCGATCTGGAGTCGGAGTGATGAAACCATGATAGCCATACAAGTCGCCAGCATTATCGCCAGCTTTGTCGTATTCTTCGAACTTGCCGACGACGATGTTGTCGATCCTGATGCCGTCGCCAAAATGATGGAAGAGCTGGCGGCTGAGCTTGAGACGCTGGACAAAGGGTTTCTTCGAGAACTGATCGACGCGTTCGCGATCGTCGCCGAGGAAGATAGCGGTAAGGTGAAAGAGGTGGTGCGCAACATCCCCTACCGTTTCTATCTCGAAGAAGCACTGGCGGCCGACGATCCGGTGCGGTTGGCCGAATTGGAAGCGATACGCGACGCGAGAGATTGAATGCCGGTCGGGAGCGCAGCAATGGAAAACGGTATCGGCCAGGTGCCCGCCCCCAACCCAATCGGCGAAGTTGCCGTCCATGCTCCGATGATTTCGGCGCCCATCTTGGCTTTGCGCTGACGTCGGAAACCGAGCGCGCCTCCCCCGCTGCGACCGGACCGGCGGTCGCTCGCCCATAAGCGCATTTCCGAACGCCGCTGCTATAGGGGGCCATGGCCTTCCCGCTTCCCCCGCCAATGCGTCTCGCGCTAGATCTCGCCGCCGCCGCGAGCGATGCCGGCGAGGTGCCCGTCGGCGCGGTGATCGCGCGCTCTGGCGGGGTCGTCGCGACATCGGCCAATGCGATGCGCACCGATAGCGATCCCACCGCGCATGCCGAGATCGTCGCGATCCGCCGCGCCGCGGCTGCGCTCGGCACGTCGCGGCTCGACGATTGCGATCTATGGGTCACGCTGGAGCCGTGCGCGATGTGCGCGGGCGCGATCGCGCTCGCGCGGATCGCGCGGCTTTATTATGCGGCCGAGGATCCGAAGGGCGGCGCGGTCGCGCATGGCCCGCGCCTGTTCGGCCAGCCGACCTGCCACCATCGTCCCGAAATCTATGCGGGCATCGGCGCCGCCGAGGCGGCCGGCCAGCTCCGCGCCTTCTTCGCCACGCGACGCGACTGAACGCGCCGCCCGCCGGTCAGGCGAGCATGATCGACTGGTTGCCGCGCGCGATCAGCCGGCCGATCGCATCGAACAATTTGCTCATCGCCACAGGCTTCAGGATCACCTCGTCGGCGCCCTGGTCCACGCAATTCTGGCAGATGTCGATCGCGGTATCGGCGGTCACGACGATGACGGGCACGTTGGCTTTCGCGTCGGTGCGCGCGCGCAGATGGCGGATCGCGGTCAGGCCATCCATGCCCGGCATGCGCAGATCCATGAGCACGATATCGTAATCGCGCTCGTCGATCATGCGCAGCCCGGTTTCGGCATCGGGCGCCTCATCCATGTTAGCGCCGGCCACGGTGAGCATATCGCGCACCACGCGCCGATTCATCGCGTCGTCTTCGACGAATAGGATATTCACTTGACTGAACCTGCGTCGATCACGCCGCCATGCCGGCGGGCGAGATGTCTCCTGTCATGAGGCCGTTGAGCCTCGCGACGAGCTCGGCGGCATTGATAGGCTTGGCGATCAACAGGGCGACTCCGTGAGCGGCGGCGGCCTCCTCAATCGCCCTTTCGGGCGAGGGCCACAAGAGCGCAAGGCGGGTTCCGTAGGGAAATCCGGCCGAAACGAGTTTGCCGGCTTCGATCATGTCCGATCCGATCGTCGCGGCATCGATCAGGACGAGGTCCACTTCCCCCGCCTCGATCGCGCCGATCGCCTCGTCCGCGCCCGATCGCGCCGCGAGTGTCGCGACATGCGGAGTCAGGACGGCGCGCATCACGCTCTGGCTCAGCGGATTGGCCTCGACGAGCAGCAGGCGCGTCGCGGAAAGCCGCTTCGGCTCGCCATCGGGCAGAGCGGGGCGCGTGCGTTTGGCGACGGGCGCGTAGGGCAGATCCAGCGTGAAGGTCGCGCCGGCGCCGAGAATGCTCGTGACCGTGACGTCGCCGCCCATCGCACGCGCCAGATTGCGGCAGATCGACAGGCCGAGGCCGGTGCCGCCGTGGCGACGCGTCGTCCCGCCGTCGATCTGGCGAAAGGATTCGAAGACGTCGTCCAGCCGGTCGGCGGGGATGCCGATGCCGGTGTCGCCGACGGCGATGCGGAGCCGCTGGGCAGGCTCCAATCCGCCGCCCGGCTCTCCGGCGCTTGTCGTGGTCGCCGAAAGCCGCACCTCGCCGCGATCGGTGAACTTCACCGCATTGGACATCAGGTTGAACACGATCTGGCGCAGCCGCACCTCGTCCTCGACGATCTCGTCCGGCACGTCGTCGGCGAAGAGCGCGATCGTGATGCCCTTGGTCACCGCCTGGCCCTCCCAGACGCGCACCGCATCCTGGAGCAGCGCGCGCAGGTTCATCGGCGCCTTGTCGATCCGGATCTCGCCGCTCGTCATCTTCGCCACGTCGAGGATATCGTCGACGAGCGCCTTCATCGTCTGCCCGGCGCCATGGACGAGCTGGATCTTCTCGCGGACGGGCGGATCGATCGCGCGATCGGCGAGTAGCACCTGCGTCATGCCGAGGATGCCGTTCAGCGGCGTGCGGATCTCGTGGCTGGTCGTGGCGAGAAATTCGGTGCGGGCGGCGAGCGCCTTCTCCAGCTCGATATTGGATGTGCTGAGCTCCTCGTTCGCCTCGCGCTCGCGATCGCGGCTGCGGCGGATCGAGACGAACCCGAACAGCAGGAGCGACGAGACGATCCCGGTGGCGACGAGCAGGCCGCCGAGGATGATCGCGCGCGTGCGCGCGCGCGCCTGCTCGATCGTCGCCTCCTGGCGCACCTCGTTGGCGCGCAGCTGGGCGATGCGAGATTGCTGATTGGCGAAATCGAAGCGCGCCGACATCAGCGCCGCATTGGCCGAGGCCGCCAGCGAACGGGCACGATCGTCGACGAGCTTATAGGCCTCGAGATATTGGAGCGCGCGCGGATCGTCGCCCCGCGCCTTGAAGATGCGGTAACCCGTCTCGAGAAACTCTCGGAGCTCGGCCGGCGTGTCTGCAAGTCTGGTTTTCAGAAAGATCCGGTCGATCAGGTGCGCCGCCTCGTCATAATCTCCGCGGCGTTCGGCAAGCTGCGCGGCGGCGCCGAGGAGGAACGGGGTGAAATCCTGATCGGGGACCTTCCCGAGGATCGCCATACCTCTTCGGACCGAAGCGTCGGCAGCGTCGAGGCGGCCGGCGCGGACCTGGGTAACGGCCAAGTCGCCGAGAATGCGGGCCTGAAGCATTGGGCTGCCTTGCCGTTGGGCGACGGCAAAGCCGCGTTCGAACTCCTGCTCGGCGGCAGGAAAACGACCCATCTCCTTAAGCGCCACACCGCGATTGCCATATGCGGCGACCAGGAGGGCTGCATCTGCGCGATAGGCATCCGCGGCCTGAGCATAATAACGGAGCGCGTTGGGATAGTCGCGGGCGACGAGATAGATCGAACCAATGCTCGACAATGCGATCGACTGGCTGCGCTTCTGACCGGTCGTCGAAAAGATCTGGTAAGCCCGCAGCGAATCGGCGAGCGCGCGTTCAAGATTTCCGCTGCTCCGCGCAGAGATGGATCGCATGACCAGAAGGTCGGCGAACTCGACCGAATCAGGTGCAATCCGCGCGATAGGGCCGCGCAGTGCTTCGTCGGTCGTGCGTGCAGCTTCGGCGAGCCGATTGAGGTTGAGCAGCGCGGCAATCCGCAACCAATCGGACGCGGCGAGCGCAACCGCCTGATCGCGGCGAAAAGGGATGGTACGGCTCAGCCGTCGGGCCATCTCACCTTCGCCGAGCGCCTGCTCGGGCTGCTGCATAAGGACCGCACGCCCGTGCGTGAGGTGCGCCTGCACATCCGCGGGAATAGCGGCTTTGGACACACCGATCCCTGCCCCCGCAAGAGCAAGAAAGATCCAAATCGTTCGAAAAACGGCTCTCATCTCTGTCTCTATCCTGCCCCATGAACGGGTCGGGTTAACAGAGCCTAGCCGGCAACCAGTTAATTGGTCGATCCCGACTAGTGGGCAGGAAGGCGGCCTGCAAAAGGCCGCTCTCTCAAGCCGCGCTTCGATCCGATGCTAGATCGGTCGTCGGGGGTAAGATGCTGAAGACACTCGACATAGTTGCCGAGAAACTCTGACGCGATGGTCTGATATCAGAACGGGTTGTACATCGAGGCCTCCTGTCGAAGGCACGACAGCGCCTTCGACTCAGCGTGTAGCTGAGGCGGCCGGTATGGTAAAGCAAAAAAGTTAAGCAGGGCTTAAGCCTGTTTTTTAACCGCCTCCTCCCCGGCACCCTCCTGTCCTGTCGCTGCCGCGGCTCTTGCCCACGGGAAAGCGACGGGGATTGCGGGTTCCCCCGCTGCATCGCGCGTATCGAGAAACGCCCTCAGTTCGCCGAGCGGCATTGGCTTGGCGATGAGGTAACCTTGCATGAGATCGCATCCCATCACGCGCAGCAGCGCCATGGTGGAGGCGGAATCGACGCCCTCGGCCGTCACTTCCATCTCCAGCGCGTGCGCAAGATCGATCGTGGAGCGGACGAGCAAGGGATCGCGGTGGCTCGTCGACAGACCGGAGATGAACATGCGATCGATCTTCAGCTCGCGCGCCGGCAGCTGCTTCAGATAGGCGAGGCTGGAAAGCCCTGCGCCATAATCGTCGATCGCGACGCGGATTCCGGCGTCGGCGAACAGATGGAGATTGCGCAGCGCGCCCGCCGGATCGGCGATCATCGCCGTCTCGGTGATCTCGATGCCGATCGGCGCGCTCGCGGTGCGGATCGTGTCCAGCATCCACTGCGCGAATTCGCGATCGGCGAGCAGGTAGGCCGAGACGTTGACGTTGAACGGCATCATGTGGCCGCATGCGCCCAAGCTGCGCTGCTCGTTGATCGCCTGGCGCAGCACCCATTCGGTGATGCGGCGGATCTCGCCGCGCTGCTCGGCCATGCCGATGAAGTCGCTCGGGCTGATCAGCCCATGTTCGGGGTGGCGCCAGCGCACGAGCGTCTCGACTGCCTCGATCTGTCCGGTCCGCGCGCGCATCTTCGGCTGGTGAACCAGGAAAAGCTGGCCGCGCACGATCGCCGCGTCCAGATCGTCGGCAAGTTGCTGCTGCTGGGTGACGGGGGCGGCTTCGGCCGGAGCGTTCTGGCTCTGCAGCAGGCTGGCCCGCTTCGTCGATCGTCCCGCCAGCTTGATGCCGAGCCAGCACGCCGTCAGCATCGCGACGACGATGGCCGCGAAGATTGCGATCGCAAGAGGAAGGCTGAGCGAGATCACCAAGCGAAAATTGTCCACAGGCGGTGAAGAAAGTCTTAAACCCGCATCAACCACGTTCATCACGAAGTTGTTAACCAGATTTACCGGAAATTCGACGGCGAATCAAATTGTTCGGAAATTCGCGTTTGTTTTGGGCGATGCGTGGCACGCCGGTATCAGCGGCGTGCCACGAAGAAGGCGAGCGCGGCGATGAGATAGACGCCGATCGTCATCTCGAACGAGAGGCCGAGCATCGCGAAGACGAAGGCGATGCGGAACAGCAACGGATCGAGCCGCGTGATTTCGCCGAGCGCCGCGCAGACGCCGAGCAGATTGTCCCGGTGATGCGCGATGCGCGGATCGGCGGCCTGGTTCGGCAGGGTTGCCATGAGTGCGTCTCCCGTCCGCGCGTCAGGCGATCGCCGCGAACGGCGCGGCGGCAGCAAGCAGATAGGTCGCGCTGGCGACGAAGCCGAGCAGGGCGACGGCGATGTCGGAGGCGAAGCCTTTGGTCGTGAGCATGAAAATATTCTTCCTGGGGTTGAGCCGATCGGACGGTCCGATCGCATGTCCCCCCATCAGCACGGATCGTGCCAAGTGCTTGCGAAGGCGTGGCCGGACGTTTTCGGCGGCAGGCGTTCGCAAGGCGCGCCAATCTTCGGCGGGCCGCGCCAATCGCGCGCGGAATTTTCGGGAGGTCGATAAGTCTCGCCTGCTGGTCCAGGGCCGCGACCATGCTAAATAGCCGGCATGACCGACGCGCTTCCGATCGACGCCGCTGCCCTCGTCCACGAAATGGC
Organism: Sphingomonas natans; assembly: GCF_030546695.1. Lineage (GTDB taxonomy): Bacteria > Pseudomonadota > Alphaproteobacteria > Sphingomonadales > Sphingomonadaceae > Sphingomonas_I > Sphingomonas_I natans. The sequence goes on along the minus strand of NZ_JAUOTP010000002.1, from coordinate 511,335 downwards.
GGTTCGCGCGCGCGCCGTCACCACCGAGCTGGCGCGCGCGCCGACCGCGCAGAAGGCCGCCGCGCTGATCGGGGCGGCGCGCGCGCTCCGCGCCGATGCGCCGGCGATTCTCGCCGCCAATGCCGACGATGTCGCGCGCGCCCGCGCCGCGGGGCTGTCGGCGGCTCTGCTCGATCGCTTGCTGCTGGACGAGCGCCGGATCGAAGGCGTCGCCCGCGCACTCGAGGATGTTGCTGCGCTACCCGATCCCGTCGGGGCGGTGATCGATGCGGTCGAGCGGCCGAACGGGCTGCGTCTGGCCCGCGTCCGCGTACCGCTCGGCGTCGTCGGCATCATCTATGAAAGTCGCCCCAACGTGACCGCCGATGCCGGCGCGCTCGCTTTGATGGCGGGCAATGCCGTGATCCTGCGCGGCGGATCCGAAGCGCGCGCCAGCAACCGCGCGATCCACGATTGCCTGGTCGCGGGGCTGGAGGCGGCCGGGCTGCCCGCCGACGCGATCCAGCTCGTGCCCGTCACCGATCGCGCCGCGGTCGGCGCGATGCTGCGCGCGCAGGGGCTGATCGACGTGATCATCCCGCGCGGCGGCAAGGGGCTCGTCGCGCGCGTGCAGGAGGAGGCGCGCGTGCCCGTCCTCGCGCATCTCGACGGGATCAACCACCTCTATATCGATGCTACCGCCGATCCGGCCAAGGCGCTCGCGCTCGCGGTCAATGCCAAGCTGCGCCGCACGGGCGTCTGCGGCGCGGCCGAGACCCTGCTGATCGATCGCGCCTTCGCCGATCCCGCGCCGATCCTGGCGGCGCTCGCCGACGCCGGCTGCGAGCTGCGCGGCACGCCCGAGATACGCACGATCGAGCCGCGCGCGATCGCCGCGAGCGACGAGGATTGGGACACCGAATATCTTGAGGCGATCCTCGCGGTCGGCTTCGTCGACGGCGTCGACGGGGCGACCGCGCATATCGCGGCGCACGGCTCGCACCATACCGACGCGATCGTCACCGAGGACGAGGCCATAGCCGAGCATTTCCTCGCCGCGGTCGATTCGGCGATCGTGATGTGGAACGCCTCCACCCAGTTCGCCGACGGCGGCGAATTCGGGCTTGGCGCCGAGATCGGCATCTCCACCGGGCGGCTCCACGCGCGCGGCCCCGTCGCGCTGGAGGGGCTGACGACCTACAAATGGCTCGTGCGCGGGACCGGACAGATCCGGCCTTGAGCGCACCCCGCCGGCCGACGGGAATCCTGGGCGGATCGTTCAATCCCGCGCATGCCGGCCACCGCGCGATCTCGCTCGCCGCGTTGCAGGCGCTCGACCTCGATGAGGTCTGGTGGCTCGTCTCGCCCGGAAATCCGCTGAAAGACGCGGTCGACGACATGGCGCCGCTCGCCGCGCGGCTCGCCTCGGCCGAGCATATGGCGCGGGGCGCGCGGATCGTGCCCACCGCGATCGAGGCGCGGCTCCACACCCGCTACACGGTCGATACGCTCACCCGGCTCGTGCGGCTCTATCCGCGCCGCCGCTTCGTCTGGATCATGGGGGCGGACAATCTCGCCCAGTTCCACCTGTGGAAGGATTGGCGGAAGATCGCGCGCACCATGCCGATTGCGGTCGTCGCCCGTCCCGGCTATGACAGGGCTGCCCTCAACGCACCTGCGATGGGCTGGCTGCGGCGCTTCGTCCGCCCTGCACGCCAGGAGAAAGATTGGACGAAGTGGAGTACGCCGGCGCTTGTGCTGTTGCGATTCCGTCCCGACCCACGATCCGCGACGCAGGCGCGCGCCATGAAGCCCGCCTGGTTCTCGCCCCTCATATCCCCCACGCCGCGCGATCGTCTGACGCGCCGCGTTCTTCCCCAGGAGGTTCCTTGCCCGCTGCCGCCCAACCACTGACCCCGCCCGAACCGGAAGACAGTAGCGATCTGCTTCACAACATGATCCTGGCTTCGCTGGATGATGATCAGGCCGTCGAAACCGTGTCGATCCCGCTCGTCGGCAAGTCCAGCATCGCCGATTATATGGTCGTCTCGTCCGGCCGATCGAGCCGGCAGGTCGGCTCGATGGCGGCGAAGCTCGTCGAGAAGATCAAGGCGCTGACCGGGCGCAGCCCGCGAGTCGAGGGCATGCCGACCGCCGATTGGGTCCTGATCGACGCGGGCGACGTCATCGTCCACCTGTTCCGCCCCGAAGTGCGCAGCTTCTACAATCTCGAGCGGATGTGGGCATTCGGCGACGCGCCGGTCCCCGGCGCCGAGACGGGCTTCGGCGCCGCCTGACCGCGCGCCACGCCTCCATCTAGTTACCGGGCGTGCTGCTCCATATCGTCGCCCGCGGCCGGATCGGGCGCGGGCCCGAGGCGGATCTCGTCGCACGCTATCTCGGCCGCGTCGCCTGGCCGACGAAGGTGACCGAACTCCCCGATAGCGGCGGGCGCGTGCCCGCGCCGGCTTCCTCGTCCGTCACGATCATGCTCGATGAAAAAGGCGCCGCTTTGGGCTCGGTCGCGTTCGCTGAAAAGCTCGGCCGCTGGCGCGACGATGGCGTGCGCGAGGCGCGCTTCCTCATCGGCGCCGCCGACGGGTTCGACGATGCGGCGCGGGCCGGGGCCGATCTGCTGCTCAATTTCGGCGCGCTGACCTGGCCGCACATGCTGGCCCGCGCGATGCTGGCGGAGCAGCTCTGGCGGGCGACGAGCATCCTCGCCGGCCATCCCTATCACCGCGAAGGATGAAGGCCTTCCCCATCGCGCTCCTGCTGGCGACGGCGGCGATGGCCGTCCCGCCGGGCGAGGAGGAAGCGAGCGTAGCGCTCAGCCGGGCGAAGGAAGCGCAGGCGCGTTCCGCGCAGCGCGCCGCCGCGCTCGCCGTCCAGCGGGATCGCAATGCCGCAGCCACGGCCACGGCCGATCGGCGCGCGGCCGTGCTGACACGGCAGGTCCGCGAGGCGGAGACGGCGCTGGGCAGGGCGCAGCGCGCCGCCGATAGCGCTGCGAAAGCGGAGGAGCGCCAGGCGCTACGGGTCGCCGAAACGCGCGCGCCGCTCGCGGGAATGACGGCGGCGCTGGCGCGGATCGCGCGCCGGCCGCCCGCGCTGGCGCTGGCGAACGGCGCGACCGTCGCCGAAGCCGCGCACCTCCAACTGCTGATCCGGCACATCCGCGCGCAGATCGCCGCACGGGATGCGGTGCTCACGGCGGAACTCGCGCGACGATCCTTGCTTCGCGAACGGGCGACGCACGCCTTGGCGACTGTGCAAACCTCGCGCCGCCTGCTCGCCGAGCGACGACGCGAGCTCGCCACGGCGCTCGCCGATCTCGCCGAACGGGGCATATTGCTCGCCGACGCGGCGGAGACCGAGGGGCAGAAACTGCGCGGTCTCGCCGAAGAAAGCGCGGCGCTGGGCTCGGCGCTCAGCGATTCGCGACGCGATCGCGCCCTCAATCAGTGGCTCGGCGGGCTGGCGGGGCCTTCATTACCGGCCGATGCCGCTGCGCCGCGCGCTGTGCGGCCGACGAAGGCGCTGTACCGGCTACCCGATTTCGGACGCGTGCTCGCGGGCACAAGCGAGCGCGATGCCGATGGGGTCAAGGCGCGGGGGCTGACGCTGGCGACGCCGCAGGGACTGCTCGTCGTTGCGCCCGCCGCGGGCCGGATTCGTTATGCCGGGTCGTTCCGCAATTATGGCGACATCGTCATCCTCGATCATGGCCGCGGCTGGACGAGCCTGGTGGCGGGTCTCGCGCGGACGACGACCGAATTGGGCGCCAATCTGGCGCAGGGCGCCGCCGTCGGCCGATCGGGGCGCCGCCTGCTGATCGAGCTGCGCCATGATGGCCGGCCGGTCGATATCGTCGCGATGGCGGATGCGCTGGCGCGTTGACCCTCGCGCGCTGCAGCCTTGTTTCCTGCACTCGGTAAAGCCGCTAGAAAGGTGCCATGTTCGAAAAGGATCGTGATGCGTAAATCCTTGTTCCTGAAGTCTGCCGGCCTCGTCGCGGCGATGGCGCTGATCCCCGCCTTCACCGCGGGCACCGCCGCGAGCGATGTCGAGACCTACAAGGAGCTCGACCAGTTCATGTCGATCTTCGAGCGCGTGAAGGCCGAATATGTCGACAAGGTCGACGACAAGACGCTGATCAAGGGCGCGATCGACGGGATGCTGGCGAGCCTGGACCCGCATTCCTCCTATCTCGACGCGCGCGATTTCAAGAATATGCGCACGACGACCGAGGGCAATTATGGCGGCGTCGGCCTGACCGTTCAGGGCGAGGACGGCGTCATCAAGGTGGTGACCCCGACCGAGGATTCGCCCGCTGCCCGCGCCGGCCTCAAGAGCGGCGACTACATCACCCATGTCGACGGCAAGCTGATTTACGGCGAGCAGCTCGACGATGCGGTCGACAAGATGAAGGGCCCGGCCGGCACCGACGTGCGGCTGACGATCGTCCGTCCCGGCCGCGACAAGCCGTTCGACGTCACGCTGAAGCGCGAGATCATCGAGATCAAGGCGGTGAAGTGGGAGGTGAAGGGTGATGTCGGCATCATCAACATCAACAGCTTCTCCAAGGCGACCGGCCCCGGCGTCCGCTCGGCGTTCGTCTCGATCGACAAGGCGCTCGGCCATCGCCCGCTCGGCTATGTCGTCGATCTGCGCGCCAATCCCGGCGGCCTGCTCGATCAGGCGATCGAGGTCTCGGACAGCTTCCTCGATCATGGCGAGATCGTCTCGCAGCGCGGCCGCGAGAAGACCGATATCCAGCGTTATTATGCGCGGCCGGGCGACGATGCGCATGGCCTGCCCGTCGTCGTGCTCGTCGATCCGGGCACGGCCTCGGCCGCCGAGATTGTCGCCGGTGCGCTCCAGGATCACAAGCGCGCTTTGATCCTCGGCGAGCGCTCGTTCGGCAAGGGCTCGGTCCAGACGGTGATGCCGCTCACCGACGATACCGCGCTACGCCTGACGATCGCGCGTTATTATACGCCTTCGGGCCGTTCGGTGCAGGAAGGCGGGATCGATCCCGACATCATCGTGCCGCAGATCACCGATGCGGATCGGCGCGGCCGCCCGCGCATGCGCGAATCCGATCTGCGCCATCATCTGATCAACGAGGTGAAGGCCGACGACAAATTGCTGGAGGATGACGGCAAGCCCGATCCGCGCTTCGAGGAGACGGCGGACCAGCTGAAGAAGGCGAACGTGACCGACTTCCAGCTCGATTATGCGGTCAAGACGATCGCCCGCTTGGGCACGCCCGCGATCCAGACGGCGCTGGCCGAGGCACCGGCGCTGCCGGGTGCCGCCAAGCCGCGCAAACGATAGCTTGCGCGCGCTCTTTTTTCCGTTCGCCCTGAGCTTGTCGAAGGGTCGTCCTTTTTCTTTTGCCGCGAAAGGTGAAGCACAGTGCTTCGACACGCTCAGCACCAACGGACTGAGGTGACTGCCGCGCCCGCCGCAGGGATGCTGGCGCCGGCGCGTGCGCTGGCACTGGCGGTGCCCGCCTTGTTGCTCGCCGGCGCCTGGGGCTTCCAGCTGATCGGCGGCTTCTATCCGTGCGAGATGTGCCACTGGCAGCGCTGGGCGCATTATGCCGCGCTCGTCCCCGCGGTGCTCGCCTATCTGGCAAGCGGCAGTCGGCAGCTCTCGCGCGGGCTCGTCCTGCTCGCCGGCCTAGCGATCCTCGCCTCGGGCGCGATCGGCATCTTCCATGCCGGGGTCGAATATCATTGGTGGTCGGGGCTCACGCGCTGCACCAGCGTCGCGCTCGGCGGTGGCGATCCGCTGAAGGCCCTGCTCGCCGCCCCGCTGATCCGCTGCGACACGGCGGCCTGGACGCTGTTCGGCGTCAGCATGGCCGGTTTCAACGCGCTCTTCTCGTTGGCGGGCGGCATCGCCATATGGGCTTTATGTCTGACGCGCCCGGCCCGCTGATCCCGCCTTCCCGCACCGAGACCGACGCGATGATCCGCGTCGATCAGGCCGGCGAATATGGCGCGACGCGCATCTATGCGGGCCAGCTCGCGATCCTCGGCGATCGCCACCCGGCGTCGCGCGCGATCGCGCGCATGGCCGCGCAGGAGAAGAATCACCTCGATCGCTTCAACGCGCTGATGACCGAGCGGCGCGTCCGCCCGACCCTGCTCGCGCCCGTCTGGCATGTCGCCGGCCATGCGCTGGGCGCGGTGACCGCCCTGATCTCGCCCGAGGCGGCGATGGCCTGCACCGCCGCGGTCGAGACCGAGATTGATCGCCATTATGAGGATCAGCGCCGCACGCTGGGGTCCAACGATCCGAAGCTCGGGCAGATGATCGCCGAATTCCAGGCCGAGGAGGTCGAGCATCGCGAGACCGCTCTGGCCGCGGGGGCCGAGCGCGCGCCGGCCTATCCCTTGCTCTCGGCCGTGATCCGGCTCGGCTGCCGCACCGCCATCGCCGTGTCGCGGCGGATATGACCGCGCTGTCGCGCGTTTCGATCCTCTCCCGTCAGGAAAGCCCACGCTCATGTCCAAGCCGCTTCTGATCGCCGCTGCCACGGCCGCCGCCTTCGCCGGGCTCGGTTTCGCCGCGCCCGCCGCCGCGCAGGCGAACGAGAAGGTGCTGATCGTCTATGGCAAGGATCCGTGCCCGACGACGAAGGCCGGCGAGGAGATCGTGGTCTGCGCGCGCAAGCCCGAGAGCGACCGCTATCGTATCCCCGAGGATCTGCGCACGACCAACCCTGGCCCCGCCGATCGCTGGGCCGATCGCGCCAAGAGCCTCCAGTCGGTCGGCGCGAGCGGCACCGGCAGCTGCACCGCCACGGGGGCGGGCGGGTGGGGCGGCTGCTGGTCGAAGATGATGAACGAGGCGCGCGACCAGCGAAAGGCCGATGCGACCGAGACGCGCGCGCCGACCGACTCGACGACGACGGGCGATACCGGCGTCCGCGCCGTGCTGAAGGGCGACAATTAGGTGATTCGCCTCGCCGGCCTGCTGCTCCTGTCCGCGCTCGCCACCGCACCCGTCAGCGCCGAAGTGACGCAGGGTGCGCCGGCCACGCGGCTGTCGACCTTGGTCGTCTATGGCAACGATCCGTGCCCGCGCAGTTCGGACGACGAGATCGTCGTCTGCGCGCGCCAGCCCGAGAGCGATCGCTACCGGATCCCGCCCAAGCTGCGGAAGCAGGAATATAATGCCGCGCGCGACGGCAGCTGGGCCGGCACCGCGCAGGTGCTGGAGAATGTCAGCCGCCAGGGCATCCCCAACAGCTGCAACCCGATCGGCAGCTTCGGCCAGTCCGGCTGCTTTCAGAAGTTCCTGGAAGAGAATGGCCGCGTGCGATCGGTGACTGCGCCCTGAGTTCGCCTCCTCTCCCTGGAAGGGAGGGGCCGGGGGTGGGTCGCTGGAGCATGAGCGCCGCGCCCGATCATCAGCGCACCCCCCTTAAGGAAGACGCCGGACTCGGGTTGACAGAATCAGGCCGATCTCCTAGCTGCGCCGCTCTTCGCGCGGGGTGTGTCCCTCGTGGCTTTCTGCGCGCGATCCAGATTTTGAAAAGATGAGGCCCATGTTCGCAATCGTGCGCACGGGCGGCAAGCAATATCGCGTTGCCGCTGGAGACAAGATCGTTGTCGAGAAGCTCGAGGGTGAGGCCGGCGCTGCCGTGTCGCTCTCCGATGTGCTGCTCGCGGGCGACGGCACCGACCTGACGTCGGTCGAGGGCCTGATCGTTTCGGCCGAAATCGTGGCGCAGGGCCGCGGCGAGAAGATCATCGTCTTCAAGAAGCGCCGCCGTCACAATTATCGCCGCCGCAACGGCCACCGTCAGTATCACACGATCCTGAAGATCACCGCGATCGGCGACCACAAGGCGCCGGAAAAGCAGGCCCGGGCGGAAACGCCAGCGGCTGCTGAAGCGTAAGGAGCTAGCGACTCATGGCACATAAGAAAGCAGGCGGTTCATCCCGCAACGGTCGCGACTCGGCCGGCCGTCGTCTCGGCGTGAAGAAGTTCGGCGGTCAGGAAGTGATCGGCGGCAACATCATCATCCGTCAGCGCGGCACGCGCGTCTATCCCGGCGTCAATGTCGGCATGGGCAAGGATCACACCCTGTTTGCGCTCTCCGAGGGCCGCGTGGCGTTCCACGAGGGCAAGCTCGGCCGCAAATATGTGAGCGTGATTACGGCGCTCGCCGCCGAATAATCGGACGAACGTGAAAACGGGTCGTCCCAAGGGCGACCCGAAGATCCGCAAAGGCGGATCGATAGGGAGACGGGTCGTACCGGCTCCCTTTTTCTTGTCTCCCTGAACCGGGTTTGTCGTCTGTGCGTAATGCACGGGTGATAACCAGAAAACAGGGAGAGTAACCCATGTTCGCCATAACAGAACGCCTGCTGCTCCGGCCGGGCTGGATCGAGGATGCACCCGCGCTCAGCCGCGCGATCGGCGATCACGCCGTCGTCCGCAATCTTGCGCGCGCGCCCTGGCCCTATGCGCTGGGCGATGCCGAGCATTTCCTGGCGATGCCGCAGCGCCACGATCGCCCGCACATGCTGATCTTCCGCCGCGAAGGGGCGACGCCCGAGCTGATCGGCGGAATCGGCCTGAGCGACGGCGTCAACGACACGCCCGAGCTCGGCTATTGGCTCGCGCGCGCGCATTGGGGGCGCGGCTATGCCACCGAGGCGGGCCGCGCGCTGATCGCTGCCTGCGACGAGACGCTGCGCCTGCCGCACCTGATCGCCGCCCACGCGCTCGACAATCCCGCCTCGGGCCGCGTCCTGGCCAAGCTCGGCTTCCGCCCGACCGGCGAGATCGGCCGGATGCACAGCTTGGGCCGCGGCGGCGAGATGGACGTGCGCGGTCTCATCCGCCCGCGCTTCGCGCGCGGCGAGGCCGTCGCCGACGAACAGGCGGCGCCGCTCGCGGCGTGAGGGAAGATCCTCCCCGGGACGGGGAGGTGGCATCGCGGAGCGATGACGGAGGGGGTGTGCGGCTGGTGAGCCCCCTCCACCGTGCTTCGCCCTTCGACGCCGCCTGCGGCGTCGCTCGGGACAGGACGGTTCCCCTCCCCGTGCCGGGGAGGATGTTTTGGACGTTCCGCCCCTTAGGCGCTAAGCGCTCGCCATGCATTTTCTCGATCAGGCCAAGATCTTCATCCGCTCCGGCGCGGGCGGCCCCGGCGCCGTCTCCTTCCGGCGCGAGAAGTTCATGGAATATGGCGGCCCCGACGGCGGCAATGGCGGCAAGGGCGGCGACATCATCTTCGAGGCCGTCCCCGGCCTGAATACGCTCATCGATTTTCGCTACACCCAGCATTTCCGCGCGCCGCGTGGCAATGGCGGCGCGGGATCGAACCGGACGGGCGCGGGCGGCGACGATCTCGTCATCAAGGTGCCCGTCGGCACGCAGATATTGTCCGAGGACAAGGAGGACGTGCTCGCCGATTTCACGGTCGCGGGCGAGAAGCGCGTCTTCCTGCGCGGCGGCGATGGCGGGCGCGGCAATGCGACCTACAAGACCTCGACGAATCGCGCGCCCCGCCAGCATGGGCCGGGCTGGCCGAACGAGGAGATGTGGGTCTGGCTGCGGCTCAAGCTGCTCGCCGATGCGGGCCTCGTCGGCCTGCCCAATGCCGGCAAATCGACCTTCATCAACGCGGTCACCAATGCCGGCGCGAAGGTCGGCGATTATCCGTTCACGACCGTCCGCCCGCAGCTCGGCGTCGCCAGCTGGAAGGGGCGCGAGTTCGTCGTCGCCGATATTCCGGGGCTGATCGAGGGCGCGGCCGACGGTGCCGGCATCGGCGATCGCTTCCTGGGGCATATCGAGCGCTGCCGCGTGCTGCTGCACCTGGTCGACGCCACCGGCGACGATCCGATCGGCGCATGGGAGACGGTCCGCACCGAGCTCGATGCCTATGGCGCGGGCCTGATCGACAAGCCTGAAGTGCTCGCGCTCAACAAGATCGACGCGCTGGAGCCGAAGGAGGTCACCAAGCTCGCGAAGAAGCTCGCCAAGGCATCGGGCATCGAGCCGATGCTGCTGTCGGGTGCGGGCGGTGACGGGGTCGAGGCCGTGCTGGAACGGCTCGCGAAGGAAATCATCGACGACGAGGCCGGGCCCGATCCCGCGGAGGATTCGGAGGAGCCGTGGTCGCCTCTCTGAGCTCATCCGCGCTGATATCGGAGGTCTTCTCGCCCGCGTGCTGCCCGCGGCTGGTCGTCAAGATCGGCTCGGCTTTGCTGGTCGACAAGGCTGGTCATATCCGGCGCGATTGGCTGGCGAGCGTCGTCGCCGACATCGCCGAACGGCGCGCGGCGGGCCAGCAGGTCGCAATCGTCTCCTCGGGTGCGATCGCGCTCGGCGCGCGCGTGCTCGGCCTCGCGAAGGGCGGCCGCGCGAGCCTGGAAGATGCGCAGGCGGCCGCCGCGACAGGGCAGATCGGCCTGTCCTCGGCCTGGGCGCAACTGCTGCATTTGTCCGATTGCGTCGCCGCGCAGATGCTCGTGACGCTCGACGATCTCGAGGATCGCCGCCGCTATCTCAACGCCTCGGCGACGCTGGATCGGCTGCTCGCATTGGGCGTCGTCCCCGTAATCAACGAGAATGATTCGGTCGCGACCGAGGAAATCCGCTTCGGCGACAATGATCGCCTCGCCGCGCGCGTCGGGCAGGCGGCCGCCGCGCAGGGCGTGATCCTGCTCTCCGACATAGACGGGCTCTACACCGCCAATCCCGGTGTCGATCCCGCCGCCACTCTCGTGTCCGAGGTTCGCGTCGTCGATGCCCGCATCCGGGCGATGGCCGATGGTGGCTCGGCATCGGGCATGGGATCGGGCGGCATGATCTCGAAGCTGGAGGCCGCGCGCATCGCGCAAGGCTCGGGCGCGCATCTCGCGATCGTCTCGGGCCGGTTCGATCATCCGCTCGCGCGCTTCGCCGAGACGGGCATCGGCACCTTATTCTGGGGCGGCGAGGCCAAGCGCGGGCGCAAGGCGTGGCTCGCCGGGCGGCTCACCGCGCGCGGGCGGATCGTCGTCGATGCCGGTGCCGCCCGGGCGCTGCGCGACGGCCGCAGCCTGCTCGCCGCGGGCGCGACCGACGTGCAGGGCCTGTTCGCGCGCGGCGACGTCATCGAAATCAGCGATGCGCAGGGCCAGCTGCTCGCGCGCGGCCTTGCCGAATATGATGCGGCCGATGCCGCGCGCATCGTCGGCCGGCGCAGCGATGCGCATGGCGAACTGCTGGGCTATGCGCCGCGCACCGCCATGGTCCACCGCGATCATATGGTGCTGGTATGAGCGTCCTCGCGATCACCGGCGGCACCGGCTTCGTCGGCGCCACGCTCATCGATCTGGCGCTCGCGCGGGGCTATCAGGTTCGCGCGCTGACCCGCCGGCCGCAGCCGCCGCGCAGCGGGATCGTCTGGATCGAAGGTGCGCTCGATCGACCGGAGAGCCTCGCCAAGCTGGTCCAGGGCTGCGACGCGGTGATCCATGTTGCCGGGGTCATTAATGGCAGCGACGAGGAATTCCACCTCGGCAATGTCGTCGGCACGGAAAAGATGATCGATGCGGCGGCGCAGGCCGGGATCAAGCGCTTCATCCATGTCTCCTCGCTTGCGGCGCGCGAGCCGGGCCTCTCGGCTTATGGCCGCTCCAAATGCGCGTCCGAGGAGAGCGTGATCGCCTCGGGCGGCGACTGGACGATCGTCCGCCCCCCGGCCATCTATGGCCCGCGCGATCGCGAACTGCTCGAGCTGTTCCGCGTCGCCCGGCTGGGCGTCGTGCCGCTGCCCCCGGGCGGGCACCTGTCGGTGATCGCGGTGGCGGATCTCGCCCGGCTGCTGCTCGATTGCATCCAGAAACCCGCTAGCATCGCGCGCATCTTCGAGCCCGACGACGGGCGGGACGGCGGGTGGCCGCATGCCGATTTCGTCCGGTTGATCGGCAAGGCGATCGGCCGGAAGAAAATCCTGCCTCTGCCGATCCCGCAGCGGCTGCTGCGCTGGGGCGCGTCGGCCGACGGTCTCATCCGCCGCGGCGGCGCCAAGCTCACGCCCGATCGCGTCGCCTATTTCTGCCATCCCGATTGGACCGCCTCGCCCGCGCGGCGGCCGCCGGCGGAGCTGTGGGCGCCCGAAGTGGAAACGGAGCAGGGCCTCGCGGAGACCGCCGCCTGGTATCGTGCCGAGGGCTGGCTCTAGCTCACAGATAATGCGCGACGAACGTCAGCAGGCTCGCCGTCAGCCCGACGAGGAAGACGCGATAGGCATAGCCCAGCAGCCGATATTTCTTGCGGGCGAGCACCGTTCCGTTTTGATAGACATCGGTCGCCATCGTCCGGAAGATGCTCTCATCCGTCTCCAGCGCGATCAGCATCCGGCGGACATATTCCTCCTGATCCAGTTGTGTGAAGGATCCGAAGAAGAGCAGATTGGGGTGCGCGTTGGGCCGCGCCTTGGTCGCCGGCAGAACCGCAAGCATCGTCAGGATCGCCGAAAGGAAGGCGAAGCCGCCCAGCACGATCAGCGCCAGCGGCGGCCCCGCACCCTCGCGCGACTGGCCGATCGTGATCGTGAAGATCACGAAGGTCGCCGCCATCAGAATCGACGCCTTCTGGTCCGCCATCTGGCTCAGCGTGTAATGCGCCTGTTGCGTCGTGCGGATCATGTGGATCGCATTGGCGGGCGTGGCCGGGGGTTTCGGCACGAAAGGCTCGGTCATCGATGATCCCGGAAGTGGCAAGGGCGCGCGTCACAAGGCGGCCGCATTCGCTTGGCAAGCAGGCACGTCATTCCTAAAGGACCCCGATGAGCGAGCGCGACGATATCTTCGCCCAGATTGCAGAGCAGATCGAGCCTTTCAACAAGAAGCGCGCGATCCTGACCGAAGGAACGACCTTCGCCGGCGATCTGGAGTGGGACAGCCTGACCGTCATGGATTTCGTGGCCGCCGTCGAGGACGAGTTCGATATCCTGATCACGATGAACATGCAGGCCGAGATCGAGACGGTCGGCCAGCTCGCCGATGCCGTGGCCAAGCTGAAGGCCGCCAAGTGAGCGATTCGATCGAGACCCCCGACGCGATCGCCGCCACCGATCTTCTGCCCCCCGCCGGCCGCGATCTGATGGCCCGCTTCCGCCCGCTGGTCGAGGAGCGCGAGGCGTTGCTCGCCACCGGCGTGCGCGATCCCTTCTCGATCGTGATGACGAGCGTGCTGTCGCCGACCGAGGCGATCATCCAGGGCAAGCGCACGATCCTGCTCGGCACCTACAATTATATGGGGATGACCTTCGATCCGGACGTCATCGCCGCCGGCAAGAAGGCGCTCGACGAATATGGCGCGGGCACGACGGGCAGCCGCGTGCTCAACGGCACCTATCAGGGCCACAAGGAGTGCGAGGACGCGCTCAAGGAATTTTACGGGACCGATCACGCGATCGTCTTCTCGACCGGCTATCAGGCCAATCTCGGCATCATCTCCACGCTCGCCGGCAAGGGCGATTACATCATCCTCGATGCCGACAGCCACGCCTCGATCTATGACGGCTGCTGGCTCGGCAATGCCGAGATCGTTCGCTTCCGCCACAATAGCGTCGAGGATCTCGACAAGCGCCTCGGCCGCCTGCCGCGCGAGGCAGGCAAGCTCGTCGTGCTCGAGGGCGTCTATTCGATGTTCGGGGACGTGGCGCCGCTGCCCGAGATGGTCGCCGTCGCGCGCAAGCATGGCGCGATGATATTGTGCGACGAGGCGCACGGCATGGGCTTCTTCGGCGCCAACGGCCGCGGCGTCTATGAGGAGATGGGCTGCGAGGACGATATCGATTTCGTCGTCGGAACCTTCTCCAAGTCGGTCGGCACGGTCGGCGGCTTCTGCGTCTCCAACCATCCCGATTTCGAGGTGCTGCGCCTCGTCTGCCGGCCCTATATCTTCACCGCGTCGCTGCCGCCGTCGGTCGTCGCGACCGCCGCCACCTCGATCCGCAAGTTGATGCACGCCTCCGACAAGCGCGCGCATTTGTGGAAGAACAGCCGCCGCCTCCATGCGGGGCTGCGCGAGCTGGGCTTCACGATCGCGACCGAGACCGCGCAATCGGCGATCATCGCGATCATGCTCTCCGATCAGGAGACCGCGGTCGCCCTGTGGCAGGCTCTGCTGGAAGGCGGTGTCTATGTGAATCTGGCGCGCCCGCCCGCGACGCCCGCGGGCACCTTCCTGCTGCGCTGCTCGCTGTGCGCGGAGCATAGCGACGCGCAGGTCGACGAGATCCTCGCCATCTTCGCCGCCGCCGGGCGCGCGATCGGGCATATAGGCTGACGCTTCCGCTTTCGCGGCGGCAAACCGCGGCGTAAGACGATGCGATGATGGAGCAGGGCGACTTCGCCAGGGCCGATGCCGGGCCGTTGCGCGCGCGCGTGCTCGCCGGGCTGTTCACGTTGCTCGCCGCCTTGCTGCTCGCTGCGCTCATCATCCTCGTCCAGCGGTCGAGCGAGGAGCGTGAGGCCGCGCAGAACCGCAAGCAGCACAGTTTCAACGTCATCCTCCTGACCGGCGAGGCGGATGGCGCGATGGCGCGCGCGGAGGCAGCGCTCGGCCGCGCGATCATCAATACCGATCGCGAGAAAGGCACGCTTTTCTACGACGAATGGCAGACCGCCGGCAGCAAGATCGCCACGTTGCACGATCTGGTCGCGGGCGATCCGCCGCAGCTGGCCCGGATCGAGAAGCTGCAGGCGCTCTACGAGAGGCGCGGCGAGCAACTGCGCGCCTCGGCGACGCGGCTCAACTATAAGCAGAACAGCGCCGCGCTCTCGATCTTCGGGCGCGCCGCGCGATCGGACGACGTGCTCGACATCACCCTGCTGCTCCGTCAGATCATCGACAGCGAGCGCGCTTTGCTCGACGAGCGCGACAGCCAGGCCTGGGCCTCGGCCTATCGCTCGAACTGGCTGACCAAGATGATGTCCGCGGTCGGCGCGGTGCTGATGCTGTCGGCGATCGCCGCGGGCTGGATGCTCGTCACCGCGCTCAACGAACGCCGCATCGCCAATGAGGAGACGATGGCCGAGCTCGACCGCGCCTTCCTGCTCGAGCGCGCGGTCGCCGAGCGGACCGAGGAGCTGAGCGCCGCCAACAGCAAGCTCGTCGCCGAGGCGGCGACGCGCGAGGAAGCCGAGACCAAGCTGCGTCAGATCCAGAAGATGGAGGCGGTCGGCCAGCTCACCGGCGGCATCGCGCACGACTTTAACAACATGCTCGCGGTCGTGATCGGCGGGCTAGAGCTCGCGCGCAAGCGCGTCATCGATCAGGCGGCCGAGGCCTCTCGCCACCTCGACAGCGCGATGGACGGGGCGACCCGCGCCGCCGCGCTCACGCGGCGCCTGCTCACCTTCGCGCGCGCCGAGCCGCTGCTGCCGCAGGCGATCGACGGCGGCCAGCTGCTCCACGGCATGCAGGACCTGATCGATCGCACGATCGGCGAGCGGATCGAGGTCCGCATCCAGTCGGAACCCGGGTTGTGGCCGGTCTGGATCGATCCCTATCAGCTCGAAAATGCGATCCTGAACCTCTGCGTCAATGCGCGCGATGCGATGGGCGGCGTCGGCATCCTCGACATGGCGGCGGCCAATGCGCGCGTGCGCGAAGGTGCGATCGGCGTGCTCGCGGGCGGCGATTATGTCCGCATCGCCGTCACCGACAACGGCCAGGGCATGAGCCAAGCGGTGCTGGAGCGCGTTTTCGAGCCTTTCTTCACGACCAAGGCGGTCGGCGAGGGGACGGGGCTCGGCCTCAGCCAGATCTTCGGCTTCGCGCGCCAGTCGGGCGGCGACGTGATCCTGCAGAGCCGCGAGGGCGTGGGCACGACCGTCTCGCTCTATCTCCCGCGCCATCGGGGCGAGGTGGCGGCGGCCGAAGCGCCCGTTGCACACGCTATTGCCGAGCGGTTGCCGTCGGATGACGTGCCGGCGATCCTCGTCGTCGAGGATGACGTCCGCGTCCGCTCCGCCACGGGCGAAGCGCTCGTCGAGCTCGGCTACGCGCCGATCCTGCTCGGATCGGGCGAGGAGGCGATCGCCTTGCTGGCCGAGCGCAGCGACATCCGCCTGATGATCACCGATGTGCTGATGCCGGGCATGACCGGGCCCGAACTCGTCCGCGCGGTCCGCCCGCGGCATCCCGGCCTCGCGGTGCTGTTCGTCACTGGCTATGTCGGCGAGGCGGGCGAGGCGGACAGTTTCTCGGGCCACGACGTGCTGAGAAAGCCTTATACGCTGGCGGGCCTGGCCGGCGCCGTCGCCGCCGCTCTGGTCACGTCGGAGCCGCTCGCGAACGCCTGACGCCGGTGCGCCGGGCGCCCGGCGACCCAGGTTTCCGCCACTGCGCGATCGTCGCCCAATATCTGCAGCGCGAACAGCCGCTCGGCGAGCGGGAGCCCTGCCGTTCGCCGTGCGAGCAAAGGCGTCGCCGCGGCATCGAGCAGCACGAAATCGGCCTCCTGCCCCGGCGCCAGCCCGCCGACGCGATCCGCGATGTGCAGCGCATGCGCGCCGGCGCCCGTCGCGAGCCACAAGGCACGGAACGGATCGAGGCTGGCGCCGCGCATCTGGCAGACCTTGTACGCCTCGCCGAGCGTATGGAGGATCGAGAAGCTCGTTCCCGCGCCGACATCGGTGCCGATCCCGACGCGCACGCCGCGCGCATCCGCCCGCGCCAGATCGAATAATCCGGAGCCGAGGAACAGGTTCGAGGTCGGGCAGAAGGCGATCGCCGATCCCGCCGCGCCGAGCCGCGCCATCGCCCCGTCGTCGAGATGCACGCCATGCGCGAACACCGAGCGCGCGCCGACCAGCCCGTGCCGCGCATAGACGTCGAGATAGTCCGCCGCTTCCGGGAAGGCCGCGCCGACCGCGGCGATCTCGCCGAGATTCTCGGACAGGTGCGTATGGAGCAGCGCGTCGGGATGCGCGGCGAGCAGCTCGCCAGCGCTTGCCAGCTGCGCCCGCGTCGAGGTCAAAGCGAAGCGCGGGGTCACCGCATAACCGAGCCGCCCGCGCCCGCGCCACCGCGCGATCAGGGCCTCGCTCTGGGCGCGCCCGCTTTCGACCGTGTCGCACAGGGCCGTCGGCGCTTCGCGATCCATCAGCGTCTTGCCCGAGATGATCCGCATGTCGCGCGCGAGCGCCGCATCGAACAGCGCATCGACCGAGCTGGCGTGCACGGTCGCGAAGACGAGCGCGCTCGTCGTGCCGTTGCGCAGCAATTCGTCGAGGAAGAAGCCCGCGACGTCGTCGGCATGCGCGCGGTCGGCGAAGGCCTGCTCGGCCGGGAAGATGTGCCGCTCCAGCCAGTCGAGCAATTGCGCGCCATGTGCCGCGATCCGCTCGGTCTGCGGATAATGGACATGGCAGTCGATGAAGCCGGGCACGAGCAGGAGTCCGCGCCGGTCCTCGATTGCCAGCGTCGGGTGCCGTTCCGCCAGCACCGCATGATCGCCATATGCGGCGACGATCCCATCCTCGATCACGATCAGCCCGTCGGCATGATGGACGATCGCCTCCTCGCCCGCGACCGCCGGATCGCCGCGCACCGCCAGCAACTCCGCGCGAATGCCCAGAACCGTCATGCCGACGCGCCCATCGCCATGCCCCCGGAAGCGGAAGGCCGACCCTCGTTTGTCGCCCTCTGCGTCTCTGCGTCTCTGCGTGAAAGAAGAGGGGGTTCACGCGGAGGCGCGGAGACGCGGAGAGAAAAAAAAGAAGGGAACCGCTGCGCGGGAAAAGCGAAAAGCGGCGTCACGGCGCGCACTCGATCAACAGTTGCGCGGCGACCGAGGCAGCGATCACGGCGGGCTCCTTGCCGGCGATGCCCGGGAGGCCGATCGGGCAGGTCAGCCGCGTCACGTCGATGGCTTCGGCCTCGAGCCGCGAGACGAAGCGCGCGCGCTTCGTGTGCGATCCGATCAGCCCGATATAGCGCGCGCCGCCGCTCAAGGCCGCGCGCGCCAGCCGG
The DNA here is from genome assembly GCF_030546695.1 of Sphingomonas natans. Classification (GTDB taxonomy): domain Bacteria; phylum Pseudomonadota; class Alphaproteobacteria; order Sphingomonadales; family Sphingomonadaceae; genus Sphingomonas_I; species Sphingomonas_I natans. Next base: position 493,344 of record NZ_JAUOTP010000002.1, on the reverse strand, counting down.
TAATCGAGCGCATGATCGTGCGTCATGATCAGGATCGCACCATGCCTCTGCAATTCGCCGACGCACTCCTCGATCGCGTCGTCGGTGCAGAGCGTGACGCCGGGCAGATCGGCATAATCCGGCCGCGTGTCGTACCAGCCAACCAGATAGGGCAGGCCGTCCAGCGCGCGCGCGACGGCGCGGCCGACATGGCCCGCGCCGAACAGCATCAGCGGCGTGCGGGGAATATCGGCAGGCGCCGCCCAGCGCTCGCCGGGCTCGGGACGCGTGCCGCGCGCGGAGAGGGGCGGCGCGTCGCCGGGCTCGCGCGCCACGCGATCGGGCGCGAAATGGAGCACGGTCCCGTCCGGCAGTGCTTCGTCCATCCGCTCGATCAGCAGCCGTACCCGCCCGCCGCAGCATTGGCCGAGCAGGGGCCCCAGCGGATAATCCTGGACGCGCCACTTGCCTTCGGGATGCGCGAGCAGGAGCCGCGCCTGTTCGATTGCGCGATATTCGAGATTGCCGCCGCCGATCGTGCCGTCGACGCTGTCGACCGTCACCGTCATTGCCGTGCCCGGCCCGCGCGGCGCCGAACCTTCGGTGGCGAGCACGGTGATGCGGGCGGTGGCGTGGGTTTTGAGCAGCTCCGTCACAGCGCTGCCGACGTGGGCGCTCGCGCGCGCAATTCGCCGATCGCGCGCAGGATGCGCTCGGGGGTCGCGGGCGCATCGAGCGCGGGCAGTCCCTTGCCCGGCGCCGCGGCGGCAACCGCACGGGTCAGCGCGGAGAAGACCGAAATGGGCAGCATCAAGGGCGGCTCGCCCACCGCCTTGGAGCGATGCACGGTCGGCTCGACGTTGCGCCCGTCCCAGAGCGCGATCTCCATCCGCGCCGGCCGGTCGCTTGCGGTCGGGATCTTGTAGGTGGAGGGCGCGTGCGTGCGCAGCCGCCCGGCATCGTCGAACACCAGTTCCTCGGTCGTCAGCCAGCCCATTCCCTGCACGAACCCGCCCTCGATCTGGCCGAGATCGATCGCAGGGTTCAGGCTGCGCCCGACATCGTGGAGGATGTCGACCGCCAGCACCTTGTGCTCGCCGGTCAGCGTATCGATCGCGACCTCGGAGACGGAGGCACCGTAGGCGAAATAATAGAAAGGACGCCCGCTGTGCGTCTTGCGGTCATAGGCGATGTCCGGCGTCGCGTAGAAGCCGGTCGAGGCGAGCGAGACGCGCGCGAGATGCGCCTGCCGGCACAGATCATGGAACGGCACGAGCGCCTCGCCCGCGCGTACGCCCTCGCTCGTGAAGCGCACGGTGTCCGCCGCGCAGCCGTGAAGCTCGCCGGCCAGTGCCGCGAGCCGGTCGCGGATCGTCTCCGCCGCGCGCTGCGCGGCTATGCCGTTGAGATCGGCGCCGGAGGAAGCGGCGGTCGCCGAGGTGTTGGGCACCTTGCCCGTCGTCGTCGCGGTGATCCGCACGCACTCTACCGGCACCGCGAATACGTCGGCGACGATCTGTGCGACCTTGATATAGAGCCCCTGGCCCATCTCGGTCCCGCCGTGATTCAGCTGGATCGATCCGTCCGCATAGACGAGCACCAGCGCGCCGGCCTGGTTGAGATGCGTCGTCGTGAAGCTGATCCCGAACTTGACCGGGGTCAGCGCGATCCCCTTCTTGATGATCCGATGCGAGGCATTCCACGCCGCGACCTCTGCCGCCCGCTCCGCGTAGCGCGACGAGGCGGCGAGCGCCTCGATCAGCTCGGGCGCGATATTGTCGGTCACCTGCATATGGTAGGGCGTCACGTCGCGCCCCGGCCCGTAGAGGTTGATCCGCCGCACCTCGAGCGGATCGCGGCCCACCGCATCGGCGATCGCGTCGATGACGCGCTCGATCGCCAGCATCCCCTGCGGCCCGCCGAAGCCGCGAAAAGCGGTGTTGGAGACGGTATTGGTCTTCAACCGGTGGCTGACGATCGCGACCGCAGGCAGATGATAGCAATTGTCGGCGTGGAACATCGCCCGATCGTTGATCGCGCGGCTCAGATCGTCGGTCGCGCCGCAGCGCGAGGCGAGCTCCAGCCTGATCCCCTCGATCCGGCCGTTGGAATCGAAGCCGACGTCGTAATCGGCGGTGAAATCGTGGCGCTTGCCCGTCATCACCATATCATCGTCGCGGTCGACGCGGAATTTGGCGGGGCGGCCGGTCTTCGCGGCGACGAGCGCGCAGGCCGCCGCGAACAGCGACGCCTGGCTCTCCTTGCCGCCGAACGCGCCGCCCATCCGCCGCACCTCGACGGTTACGTCGGCATGGGTGAGCTTGAGCAGCTTCGCGACGATATGCTGGATCTCGCTCGGATGCTGGGTCGAGGAGAGGATGTGGATCGTGCCGCCTTCGCCCGGCGTCGCGATCGCGATCTGGCCCTCCAGATAGAAGTGATCCTGCCCGCCGATCTCCAGGCTGCCGGTGATCCGGTATTGCGCAGCATCGAGCGCAGCATCGGCATCGCCGCGCGTCATATGCTGCGCGTCTTCGAGCACCGATCCGGCCGCCCGCGCCGCAGCGATCGTTACCAGCGGGCTCGCGACCTCGTAATCGATCCGCGCCAGTTTCGCCGCGCGCCGCGCCGCCGTCGGGCTGGTCGCGGCGACGAGGAACAGCGCCTGCCCGCCGCAATAGACCGCATCCTCGGCGAAGAGCTTGTCGTCGTCGAATACGGGGCCGACGCTGTTCGTGCCGGGAATGTCGTCGCGCGCGAAGACCGCGATCACGCCCGGCGCAGCGCGCACCGGCGACAGGTCCATCGCCACGATCGTAGCCGCAGCATGCGCGCTTTGGCCGAACGCCAGGTGCAGCATCCCCGGCGGCTCGGGCATGTCGTCGACATAGACAGCGCCTCCTGCGACATGCGCCTCGGCGCTGTCGTGCGGCAGCGACTGGCGCACCGCGCGCAGCCGGGGCGGATCGCGCTCAGCCATCGGCCAGCGCCAGCACCGACAGTGCCTCTTCCGGCGCCTCGCTCTCGATCCACAGCCGGCGGATAAGGTTCTGCGCGGCGAGCAGGCGATAGGCGGCTGAGGCGCGCATGTCGCTCAGCGGCGTGAAGTCCTGCGCGAGCGCGAGCGCGGCCGCCTCGACCACGGCCTCGCTCCACGCCTGCCCGACAAGCGCGGCCTCCGCTGCGGCGGCGCGCTTCGGGATGCCCGCCATCCCCCCGAAGGCGAGCCGTGCCGTCCGCACCACGCCATCGACGATGTCGAGCGCGAACGCGGCGCACACAGCCGAGATGTCGCTGTCGAAGCGCTTCGACAGCTTGGCGATCCGGAACAAGGGCGGCGCAGGCGGGATGCGGACCGCGGCGACGAACTCGCCCGGCCGCCGGTCCTGCTTGCCATAATCGAGGAAATACGCCTCGATCGGCATCTCGCGCACCGCGTCTCCCCGCCGCAGCACCAGCGTCGCGCCGAGCGCGATCAATGCCGGCGGCATGTCGCCGATCGGCGAGCCATTGGCGATATTGCCGCCGATCGTCCCCGAATTGCGCACCTGCAGCCCGCCGATCCGGCGGACGAGCTCGCCCAGCTCGGGATGGATCGCAGCGAGGATCGCGTGCGCGCTCGCATAGCGGACGCCTGCGGCGAAGGTCCAAGAACCGTCGTCGTGGGGCGTGATCAGATCGAAATCGCGCACGTCGCCGACCCAGACGATCTCGTCGAGGATGCGCTGCTGTTTCGTCACCCACAGACCGACATCGGTCGCCCCCGCGACGATCCGCGCCTCGGGACGATCGGCGAGATAGGCGGCCAGTTCGTCGATCGATCGCGGCGCGAACCAGCTCCGCGCGTGCCCGACGAGCGGATCGTCAAAAGTGAAGGACAGAGGCTCCGCGCGCTGGATCGCGGAGAGTGCATCGACCAGCGCGCCGTCGTGATGAGGCGCCGGCGGCACCGCGTCGCCCGCCGCGAGGATCGGCCCATAGCCTGTGCAGCGGCACAGATTGCCCGCGATCACGTCCGCCACCGGCAGCTCGCTCCCGCTCGCGCCGAGGCTGCGCGCGTGCAGCGACATGATGAAGCCCGGCGTGCAGAAGCCGCATTGCGATCCGTGCCGCGCGACCATCTCGCGCTGGATCGGCGCGCTCCCGCCGAGGCTCTCGACCGTCATCAAAGCGCGCCCGTCGATCATCCCGACGAACAGGATGCACGCATTGACCGCGCGCCATTTCACGATCGAGCTGTCCGGCTCGAGCAGTTCGCCGACCAGTACGGTGCACGCCCCGCAATCGCCCTCGGCGCAGCCTTCCTTGGTGCCCGTCCGCCGCAGCCGATAGCGCAGCAGCTCCAGCACGGTCATCGTCGGATCGACGGGTCCCGTCTCGATCACATCGCCGTCGAGCAGGAAGCGTACGCCCATCTCAGCTCCCCCGATAGGTGGAGTAACCGAAGGGCGAGACGAGCAAGGGCACATGATAATGCGCCCCCGCATCGGCGATCCCGAAGTCCACGCTCACGCGATCGAGGAAGGGCGGTTCGGGCAGCGTCGCGCCCCGGCACCGGAAATAATCCGCGACCGCGAAGGTCAGCCGATACGATCCCACCGGAAAGGCGAGCCCCTTCAGCCCCGGGCAGCGCCCGTCGCCGTCGGTCTCGCCCGCGAACAGGATCGCGCCGCCCGCCTCCAGCAGGATCGATACGCCCGCGGCCGGGCAACCGTGCGTCGTGTCGAGGACGTGCGTCGACAGGCTCATGCGCGCCTCTCCCCGGTCAGCCCGTCGCTCACGAATTCCAGCTCCGCATAGGCCTCATAGTCGCCCAATATCGCCTCGCGGTCATCCAGGAACAGCTGGCGCGCGACCCCCTCGACGAGCCGCGGCACCGCATATTTGAGCCCCGACAGCGCCGCCGCGGAAAGCCCCAGGCTGATCAAAGCCGAGTAATTGAACGCGAACAGCCCGTGGACGCGTGCCTCCGCCCCCGCGTCGCGCCCCTGCATCTCGAACCCCGCCCCCAGATAGGGATGCGCATCGATCAGCGGATTGGCGAGGTCGGCAGGCGCGTCGTAGCGGTCGCGCCAGCGCAATATGTCGTCGGCGAGCTCGGCCAGTTCGGGCCGCAGCTTGGGATCGGTGACCAGCCCGGTCGAGAGGATCAGGAAATCGAACGGCCAGGCGCCCTTGGGCGTCTCGACGATCACCGCATCGCCCTCCTCGCGCACGCTCTCCCACGGTTCGCCGAGGTGCAGGGTGAAGCCCGGATAGGCGGCCGCGCGCGAGAAGGTGTCGTTGGTCGGCGGCTGGTTGCGGCGGAAGAAGCTCTCCATCACGCGATATTTGCCCGCATCGTCCAGCCCCGCGAAACGCCCGACGAGGCCCGAAGATTCCATGAAGCGGATCGGATTGACGCGCGGCATCTCAGGCCGGCGCAGGAACACATGCGCCTCGGCGACGCCCTCAGCCAGCGCATGCTGCGCATTGTCGAACGCCGACGCGCCCCCGCCGAGGATCGCGACGCGCTGGTCGCGCAATTCGGCGAAGTCGATCGCCTCGGACGTGTGCGCATAACGCGAGGCGGGGAGTGCCGCGCGGATGAAGCCCGGCACATGCCATTCGCCCCCGCCCTGTATGCCCGTCGCGAGGATCACCTTGCGCGCGAGGATCGTGCCCCCTTCGGGCGCGCCCGCCCCGGTCACGTGCAGGCGATGTACGCCGCCGTCCTGCGGTTCGATCCGTTCGAGGGTCACGTCGTTGCGGACCGGCAGATCGAGCACCGCGCGATACCAGCGCAGATAGTCCATCCAGTCGCGCCGCGGGATCTTGTCGATCGCCTCCCACGCAGCTGCGCCCGCGCGCGCCTCCCAATAGCTCCGGAAGGTCAGGCTCGGTATGCCGAGGTCGATCGAGGTGATCGACTTGGGCGTGCGCAGCGTGATCATCCGCGCATAGGTGTCCCACGGGCCTTCGTAGCCCGCCGGATTCTCGTCGATGATCAGGATGTTCGAGATACGCTCCCGCAGCAGGCCGAACGCCGCCCCCAGACCCGATTGCCCGCCGCCGACGATGACCACGTCATACGCCTCGCGCCGCGGCCGCACCCAGCTCGGCTTGCCATGATCGAGCGCGGCGAGATCGGCGGCGACGCGTGCTTCGAGGGCAGCGAGGCTCATGCCACCCTCCTCGAATATTCATCCGTTCGTCCTGAGCGAAGTCGAAGGACGTGCTGCAAGCGGCACCGCTCGGGGCCCGTGCTTCGACTACGCTCAGCACGAACGGAGGCAGGGGGGACGATCTTCAACCGAGCACATCCTTCAGCCGCAGATGCACGATCCGGCCGATCTCGCCGATCGCGGTCTCGATCTCGTAGTCCTCGGTATTGCCGAGCCGCTCGCGCATCGCGGCAAGGATCTGTGCCTTGTCCGCCAGCCGTACGCAGATGATGAACGGAAAGCCGAACCGCTCGCGATAGCGGCGGTTGAGATCGTGGAAGAGGTCATACTCGTCCTGCGTCAGCCGATCGAGCCCGGCCGAGGCCTGCTCGGCGTTCGAGGCCTGCGTCAGCGTCTTGTCGACCGCCGCCTTGCTCGCCAGCTCCGGATGCGCGCGCAGCAACTTGAGCTGGTCGAGATGCGGCGCCTGCGTGACGATGTCCGCCATCGCCGCCTCCATCGCCGCGATGTCGGCAAACGGTCGCCGCGCCTCGGCCTCGCGCACGATCCAGGGGCTATGCTCGAACAGGAAACCGAATTTCGCGACGAAGCCCGCCGCATCCAGCGCATTGATCTCGTCGATCGTCACGACGTGCTCCCTTCGATCGAGACATGCGCCGAAACGACCTTCCAGCCGTCCGCAAAGCGCACCCATGTCTGGCTCTGCCGCCCACGCCGGGGATCCCCCTCGCGCCGGAATTCGGCATTGGCGATGGCCAGATCGGTATCGAAGGTCGCGATCTCGACGCGCTCCAGCACGCGCTGCGGCGATCCGCCGCGCCCTTTCCGGAATTCCCGGATCTCGTCGATCCCGTACAGCACCTCGCCGACGCCGTAGCGCACCGTCGTGTCGGCAGGGTGGAACAGCGCATCCATCGCCGCGACATCGTCCGCCATCAGCGCCGCCTCATAGGCATCGAACGCCGCGCGCACCGCCGCCACGGTCTCGGGATCGTTGAAAATCATGCCTGACCCTCCCCGTTTGCATCGGCCCGCAGGGCCATGCTCTCATTCTCTCCTCTGCGTCTCTGCGCCTCTGCGTGAACCCAAATTCTTTTCACGCAGAGACGCGGAGACGCGGAGGAGAAGGAGGAAGAGAGGCCCTGCGGGCAGGGGGCGGGGCTCATGCCGGATGCACCTCCAGCCAGTGCCGCGCGATGTCGATCCGCCGCGCGATCCACGCGTCGCCGCTCGCGATCACATGATCGAGGAAGCGCGCCACCGCCGCCGCGCGCGCGGGCTTGCCGGCGATCCGCCCGTGCAGCCCGATCGACATCATCCGACCGCCCTCGGCGCGCAATTGCTCGAACGTATCGCGCAGATAGGCGAAGAACTGGTCGGGCGCGGTGAAGCCGTTCAGCGCGACGAACTTCATGTCGTTCGCGTCAAGCGTATAGGGCACGATCAACTGCCCGGATGGCGCATGATAAGGCACATCGTCGGCATAGCTGTCCGCATCGTAGACGAAGCCGCCTTCTTCGGCGACGAGCCGCGCGGTGTTGGGCGAGGTCCGCCCCTGATACCAGCCGAGCGGGCGCTCGCCGGTCAGCCGCGTATGCAGCGTGATGGCCTCGGCGATATGCGCGCGCTCCACCTCTTCGGGCACGCTCTGATAGTCGATCCAGCGCAGCCCATGGCTGGCAATCTCCCAGCCCGCGGCCTGCATCGCCGCGACGGCTTGCGGATTGGCCTCCATCGCCTTGGCGACGCCGAACACCGTCACCGGCGCGGCTCGCTCGGTGAAGATCCGGTGCAGCCGCCAGAAGCCCGCGCGGCTGCCATATTCGTACAGGCTCTCCATCGCCATCGCCCGCGCCGGATGCGTCGCCGCGCCGACCATCTCGGACAGAAACCCTTCGGAGCGTTCGTCGCCGTTGAGCACCGAATTTTCGGCGCCCTCCTCATAATTGATCACGAACTGCACCGCGACCCGCGCGCCACCCGGCCAGCGCGCATCGGGCGGCGAGGCGCCATAGCCGACGAGATCGCGGTTACTCACGCGGCGCTTTCCCCCGAACGCCATAAAATCCGTTCGTGCTGAGCGAAGTCGAAGCACGTGCTCGCCAGCGCAACGCCCGTGGCCCGTCCTTCGACTTCGCTCAGGACGAACGGGAAGAGGCGCGCTTTCATTCGCCCCATGCCGCGAGCGCGGCATCGACACCCGCCCCCGGCGGCGCCTGGAAACCCTCCGCGCGCAACGCCGCCTCCAGCGCGCCCAGGGTGATCAGCACCTTATGCTTCATCGCATTGTAGCCCATCGCGCCGATCCGCCAGATCTTGCCGGCGAGCTGCCCGAAGGCCGTCCCGATCTCGATCTCGAAATCCTCGCGCATCCGCCGGCGCACGGCCTCGCCGTCCACGCCCTTGGGAATATAGACGCCGGTGATGTTGGTCATCCGGTAGCGATCGTCGCCATAGACGATGAGGCCCATCGCGCGCAGCCCGGCCGTCATCGCCCGGCCCGCGGCGGCATGGCGGTCGAACCGCGCCTCGAGCCCTTCGCCCAGCGTCACGCGCGCGCATTCCCGCGCGCCGTAGAGCATCGTCGTCGCCTCGGTATGATGGTTGAGGCGCTTCTCCGACCAATAATCCATGATCATCGCCAGATCGAAATAGTTCGAGCCGATCCGCCGCCCGCGATTCTCGATCGGCTTGGCCGTCTGCAGTCCGAGCTCGACATGCCGGCGCGAAAAGATGCGCTCGGCGGCCATGTCCGAGATCGTGATCGGCGCCGAGCCGGATGGCCCGCCCAGGCATTTCTGCAGGCCGCCGGTGACGACATCCACGCCCCAGCGGTCGGCGGCGATCTCCATCCCGCCGATCGTCGCGGTCGCATCCACATAAGAGAGCACGCCCGCCGCGCGGCAGAGGTCGCCCAGGCCCTCCAGTGGCTGCGCCATCGTCGTCGACGTATCGCCATGCACGGTCGCGACGAGCTTCGGCCCGAAGCGCTCGATCGCCTGCGCGATCTGGTCGAGCGGGACGATTTCGCCCCACGGCACTTCGATGATCTCGACGATCGCGCCGATCCGATCGAGGATCTCGGTCAGCAGCAATCCGAAGCGGCCAAAGCAGAGAACGAGCACATTCTGCCCCGGCGACACCATCGACACGAGCGCCGCCTCGATCCCCGCCCGCGCGGTGCCGTCGACGAGGAAGGTCCAGCGATTCTCCGTCCCGAAGATCGGGCGGTAGAGCGCCATCACCTCGTTCATATAGTCGGTCATCTCGGGATCGAACTGGCCGAGCAGATCGGCCGCCATCGCGCGCAGCACGCGCGGATGCGCGTTGACCGGGCCGGGGCCCATCAGCAGCCGCTGGGGCGGATCGATCTCGCGAAACAGGTCAGGCAAGGACATCATGCTCCAGCAGATCGACGAAGGCGGTCAGAACGTCGAGGGCGATCGCGCAATCCGCGTCGGTCACGCTCTCGGCGGGATTGTGGCTGACGCCGCCCGCGCAGCGGATGAAGAGCATCGCCGTCGGCGCCAGCGCTGCCATCACCATCGTATCATGCCCCGCGCCCGAGACCAGCCGGCGCGGCCGTTGGCCACAGCGCGCGATCGCGGCATCCATCAGGGCGATCAGCTTCGGATCGCAGGGTGCTGCGGGCAGGTCCTGGACCCGCTCGATGTTGAACTCCACGTCGCGCCGCTCGGCAATGTCGGCGATCGTGTCGACGATCTGCGCGGCCGCATCGTCGCGCGCGGCCGGGTCGCCCGAGCGGACGTCGATCGAATATTCCACCTTGCCCGGGATCACGTTGACCGCGCCCGGGCCGACAGCCATTCGCCCGACCGTCGCGACCACGTCGCCGCCCGCGGCCAGGGCTTCGCTCTCCACGGCCAGGATCATGGCCGCAGCAGCGGTCAACGCGTCGCGGCGCAGCCCCATCGCGGTCGTTCCCGCATGGCCGGCGGTGCCGCTGACGGTCACCTGATAGCGCAATTGCGCGGCGATCCCGGTGACCGTCCCCACCGCGAGCCCCTCGGCCTCGAGCACGGGCCCCTGCTCGATATGCGGCTCGACATAAGCGAGCACCGAGCCGGAGGTGCGCGCCGCCCTCAAAAATCCGTCACCCTGAACTCGTTTCAGGGTCCAACTCCCGTCCTCGCCACCGGCAGGCACGTCGAGAGGGCGGGCCATGGATGCTGAAACAAGTTCAGCATGACGGGCAGGGAAGGCGGCCAGCGCATCGAGCAAAGTCACCCCATCCCGATCCGCCACCTCCAGCGCGTCCGCCTCCAACGTCCCCGCCACTGCCCGGCTGGTCAGCATCGAGGCGGGAAAGCGCGAGCCCTCCTCGTCGCCGAACGCGATCACCTCGATCGGGAAAGGCAGGCGCCGCTTGGCTTCGTTCAGCCGCGCGACCACCTCGATCCCGAGCATCACCCCGAGCGGCCCGTCATAGCGCCCCGCATCGCGCACGCTGTCGATATGGCTGCCGAACAGCAGCACCGGCGCGTCCGCCTGCGACCCCTCGTAGCGCCCGATCAGATTGGCGGCCTGATCCAGCCGCACGACCATTCCCGCCCCGACCATCCAAGCCCCGATCGCCTCCTGCGCGGCGGCGTGGGCAGGGGTCAGATACGCGCGGAACAGCCCGGTATCGCTGTCGCTATAGGGCGCGACCCCAAGCGCATCGCAGCGCGCCTTCGCCCGGGCGCCCCCTGGGATCGGGGCGCTCACCACGCCGCCACCGCGCCGTCGCTGCGCGGATCGCTCGCGCCCTCCAGCAGCCCGTCGACATGGCGAACGAGCGCGCCGGCATGGCCCATCGTCGGGGTGAAGGCAGGCAGCATCTCGATGTCATGCCCCGCTTGGACCAGCGCCGCCACCGTCTCGGGCGGAAAGCGATCCTCCAGCTTCAGCGTCACGCTCGGTTCGCCCCATGTCCGCCCGAGCAGGAAGCGCGGTGCGGTCACCGCCTGCTGCAAGGGCTCGCCATAGATGACATGGCGCGCGAAGATCTGCGCCTGCGTCTGCGGCTGACCTTCCCCACCCATCGTCCCATAGGCCATCACCCGCCCGTCCCGGAACCGCGCCAGCGCGGGATTGAGCGTGTGGAAGGGCTTCGCGCCCGGCTTCAGCGGGTTCCAGCCCCCTTCGGCGAGCCGGAAGCTGGAGCCCCTATTTTGCCAGACGATGCCGGTGCGCGGCAGCACCATCCCCGATCCGAATTCGAAGAAGATGCTCTGGATCACGCTGACGACGCGCCCCTCGCGGTCGATCGCGCCGAACCAGGTCGTGTCCCCCGCCGAGGGCGGCTGCGGCCAAGGCAAGGCGCGCGCGCGATCCACCCGCTTTGCCATCGCCTCCAGCGCGGCCTGATCGTCGAGCAACGCCTGCGGATCGAGCGTCATCCCCGCAGGATCGCCGACATGCGTGTCGCGGATCAGGAACGCCTGCTTCACCGCCTCCACCAGCAGGTGGATATGCGTGAACCCGTCCTGCGGGCCGAGCGTCCCGAGCCGATCGAGCGCCCCGAGGATCAGCAGGGAGGCGAGCCCCTGCGTCGGCGGCGGGAGATTGTAGAGCGTCGCCCCGAACGCCTCGACCGACAGCGGCGTGACTTCGCTCGCGCGGTGCGCGGCGATATCGGCGGCGGTCACAGGGCTGCCGATATCGGCCAGATCGGCGGCGATGTCCGCAGCCAGCTCCCCGCGATAGAAAGCGTCGAGACCCTCCCCGGCGATCCGCCGCAGCGTCTCTGCCAGGCGCGGCTGGCGCAGCCGACCGCCCTCGACGGCATAAGCCTCTCCGAACCCGGGAAGCCCCGCCAGTTCGGCCCGCTTCGCCGCCAGTGTCTCCGTGAAGCTGCGCGTCACCGGCGCGCCCGCCTCGGCATAATGGATCGCGTCGCGCAGCAACCGCGCCGGCGGCAGCGTGCCCGGAGCCATCACCAGCGCCGCCTCCCAGCCCGAAACCGTCCCAGCGACCGTATTGGCGGCAAGGGCCCCCCGCGTCGGGATCGCCGCATGACCCGCATACAGCGACGGATCGGCCGCCCGGGCCGCGCGTCCGCAGGCGTCGATCCCGCGCACCCGGCCGTCGGGCTCGGCGATCAGCCAGAAGCCGTCGCCGCCAATCCCCGTCATATGCGGATAGACGACGGCCAGGCACGCGGCCATCGCCACTGCCGCCTCGATCGCGGTCCCGCCTTCCTTCAGGATATCGAGCCCGGCCTGGCTCGCGAGGTGGTGGGGCGAGGTGACCATACCCCGGTCGCTGCGCGGCGTCTCGAGCATCAGCCGGCCGAGAGCCAGACGAAGCGCACCACGAACAATCCGGCCAGGATCAGCAAAGCCGCATCCTTCTTGCCCGCCTGCCCGCGGATGATCCGCAGCGCCGCGTGCGCGGTGATGCCGAAGGCGAGGCCGTTGGCGATCGAGAAGGTCAGCGGGATCATCGCCACGGTCAGGAAGGCGGGGATTGCCGCCATCGGATCGTGCCAGTCGACATCGACGAGCGGCGACATCATCAGCGCGCCCACCAGAATGAGCGCCGGCGCGGTCGCGGCCAGCGGCACGAGCTGCGCATAAGGCGCCACGAACATCGTCAGCAGGAACAATATGCCGGTGACAATCGCGGTCAGCCCGGTGCGCCCGCCCGCCTCCACGCCCGCCGCGCTTTCGACATAGGAGGTCACGGTCGATGTGCCCGCGACCGCGCCGACCATCGTCGCCACCGAATCCGCGATCAGGATCCGGTTGAGGTTCGGGATCTCGCCATCGGGCCCGGTCAGCCCGGCGCGGCGCGTGACGCCCACCAAGGTGCCGATATTGTCGAGCAGGTCGACGAACAGGAACACGAACAGGATCTCGACGACGCCGAGCCCCGCCTTGCCGCCGAAGCCGAGCACGCCCGCCAGATCCAGCTTGAACGCGGTCCCGCCGATCGCGCCGAGATCATAAGGCGCGGGCGTCATCGTCACGTCGCCCAGCGCCCAGGCCAGAGCGGTCGTCGCGACGATCCCGATCAGGATCGCGCCCTTGATCCGCCAGATGCTCAGGCCGGCGATGATCAGCAGTCCGAGGATCGCCAGCCACGCGCCCGGCGCATGGAGATTGCCGAGCGTCACCGATGTCGCGGGCGACGAGGCGACGATCCCGGCGTTGCGCAACCCGATGAAGCCGATGAACAGCCCGATCCCCCCGGCCGTCGCGGCGAGCAGATGCGGCGGCAGCGCGCGCACGATCGCCTGCCGCACCCCGCCCAGCGTCAGCGCAAGGAAGCACAACCCCGAGACGAACACGCAGCCCAAGGCGATCGGCCATGGCACGCCCATCCCCTGGACGACGGTGAAGCTGAAATAGGCGTTGAGTCCCATGCCCGGCGCGAGCGCGAGGGGCATGTTGGCGACGAACCCCATCAGGATGCTGGCGAAGGCGGCGGCGAAGCAGGTCGCGGCGGCGACCGCGGCGACGGGCATTCCCGCCTGTCCCAGGATCGCCGGATTGACAAGCACGATATAGGCCATCGTCAGGAAGGTCGTCGCGCCCGCGGCGATCTCGGTGCGCACATCGGTGCCGCGTTCGGCCAGCTCGAAGCGGCGCTCCAGCCAGCCCGCCGCTTTCGTGTCGCCCGCCGACCTTATCGTCAAATGCCGTCCCCCGATCGCAGCCCCGACATCCTCGCCTTTGTGTTTGTTCAAGGGTCTAGCAGAGAGACTCGCCCTTACAAGCCGGGGGCGGGCCAGCCGCCGCTGACGCCGTCGCGCTCGAGCTTTTCGGCCAGCGCGAACAGCCGCGCCTCGCCCCCGGGCGGTCCGACGAGCTGGAGCCCGAGCGGCAGCGGCCCGCAATCGCGCAGCGGCACGACCAGCGACGGCAGGCCGATGAAGCTCAGGGGCTGGGTGTAGATGCCGAGATGCGCGCGCGCGGGCACCTTTTGCCCGCCGACGAGGATCGTCGGATCAGCGATGGTCGGCGCGGCGCAGGGCGTCGCCGGCGCGATCAGCACGTCCCACGCGTCGAACAGCCGATCGGCTTGCTCGGCGAACCATGTCCGGAAGCGTTGCGCCTTCGCCACCGTTCCTTCCGCCAGCGTCGCGCCCGCGATCAGCCGGTCGCGCGTCGCCGGATCGTAGAGCAAGGCATGATCCGCGAGCGCGGGGACGTGGAAGGTCCCGCCCTCGTGCGCGGTGATCAGGAACGCCGCCGAGCGCGCGACATCGACCGCCGGCAGCTCCGCCGTGCCCGCGCCGAGACATGCGGCGATGCGCGCCAGCGCGGCGGTCATGTCATCCGCGAGATTGTCGGCGAACCAGCCGCCGAGGATCGCGATGCGTGTCGGCACCGGCGCGGCGAGACTTGCCCCGGACAGTATTTCGGTCGCGATCCGCAGCCCGGCGATATCGGCCGCGAACGGCCCGATATCGTCGAAACTGTCGACGAACGGATAGACACCCTCTAACGGCAGTCCGCCGTGCGTCGGCTTGAGCCCATAGAGTCCGCAGAGCGCCGCCGGGATGCGGATCGAACCGTTCGTGTCCGATCCCAGCGCCAGCGGCAGCAGCCCGCCCGCGACCGCCGCCGCCGATCCGCCCGACGAGCCCCCGGCGATCCGCGCAGAATCATGCGGGTTGCGGGTGGTGCCGAAATGCGCGTTGATCGTCGCGAAGCCGTAGGCGAATTCGTCCATGTTGAGCGTCGCGGTCAGCACCGCGCCCGCCGCGCGCAGGCGGACGATAGCCTCGGCATCTTGGATCGCGGGCGGCGCATCGATCCGCGATCGTGCTCCCGCCGTGGTCGGCAAGCCTGCCACGTCGAACAGATCCTTCACGCCATAAGGCACCCCCGCGAGTGGCCCGGGGTCGCCCCCGCCCGCCACGATCGCGTCCACCGCCGCCGCCTCGGCCAGCGCGCGGTCCTCCAGCACCTGCGTCACCGCGACATACGGGTCGGCGCGCAGCCGATCGAGTGCCTCGCGCGCAATGTCGACGGCCCTGCACCGCCCCGCGCGAACGTCGGCGGCAATTCCGGCGATCGTCATATCTCGGGATGCTCGGCTAGGAAGCGATCCAGCAGCGCCGCATGCGAGGCCAACAGCGCGAGGTTGTCGATCACGCCGGGCACGCACGCCGCGGGCAGATCGATGCCCACGGCCAGCGCCGCGGCGCGCGCCTTGTCCTCCACGCTCTCGTCCATCACGTCTGGCTCGCATAGGCGGACTGCGTCGTAAAGCGGTTCGCCCGGCAGTAGCGCGTCATTTTGCGGGAGCTTCCGGGCTTAACCAGGGTTATTGCCACATACGTCCATGAAAGACCGTCCCGTCTCCCAGCCTGCCCTTACCGAAGCCGATCGTCTCGCCGCGCTGGCGGCGGCGCGGATTCTCGATACGCCGCCCGAGCCGCGCTTCGACGATATCGTCGCGCTTGTCTCAAGCCTTTGCGAAGTGCCGATCGCGCTCGTCAGTCTCGTCGATGCGCATCGCCAGTGGTTCAAGGCCAAGGTCGGCGTCGATGCGTGCGAGACGCCGATCGCGACCTCGGTCTGTGCGCTGGCGATCCGTCAGGACGGCCTTTTCCAGATCGAGGATCTCGCCGCCGATCCGCGCACGCGCGATTTCGCGCTGGTCACCGATGCGCCGCACATCCGCTTCTATGCGGGCTTCCCGATCGTCGGCCTGCATGGCCAGCCGCTCGGCAGCCTCTGCGCGATCGATGTGGCGCCGCGTGCCGGCGGCCTGAACGCCCGCCAGGCGCTGGCGCTGGAGGCGCTCGCCCGGCAGGTCGCGCGCGAAATCGATCTCGGCATGCTCCCCGGCGCACCAGGCGGCGATTCGCGCAGCATCGGCACGTGGGATTGGGACATCCAGGCCGATCGGGTGACCGCCGATCCGCCCTTTGCGGACCTTTACGGCGTTGATCGTGCCGTCGCGCGCGAAGGCGCGCCGATCGCCGAGTTCATGGCGCACATTCACCCCGCCGATCTGCCGGCGACGGGCGAGGCGATCGAGCAGGCCTTGCGGACGGGCGGGCCCTTCCACGCCGAATATCGCCTCGTCCGGCCCGATGGCCGATCGCGCTGGGTGGCGGCACAGGGGCAGGTCCTGCTGTCGCCCGATGGCGTACCGCTGCGCTTTCCGGGCGTCAGCTTCGATATCGATGCGCGCAAAACCAGTGAATTGCGTCTCGCCGCCTTGGTCGAGCTCAACGATCGCCTGCGCGAGTCCGGCGAGGCGGCCGATCTCGCTTATGCCGCCGCCGAGATCCTCGGGCGAACCTTGGGCGTCAGCCGCGCGGGCTATGGCACGATCGATCCCGTGGCCGAGACGATCGTGGTGGAGCGCGACTGGAATGCGCCGGGCATCCAGACGCTGGCCGGCACGCTCGAATTCCGCGATTACGGATCCTATATCGACAATCTGAAGCGCGGCGAGACCGTCGCCGTGTCGGATGCGTATGCCGACCCCCGCACCCGCGACACCGCCGATGCGCTGAAGGCGATTTCGGCGCAGAGCTTCATCAACATGCCGCTGACCGAACAGGGCGGTTTCGTCGCCTTGCTCTATCTGAACCACGAGGCCGCGCGCCCGTGGCCCGCCGAGGAGCTGGCGTTCGTCCGCGACGTCGCCGAGCGGACGCGCGACGCGGTCGAGCGGCGCCGGGCCGAGCAGGAGCTGGCTGATCTCAACGCCTCGCTGGAGGAACAGGTCGAGGCGCGCACGCAGGAATTGATGACCGCCGAGGAGCATCTCCGCCAGGCGCAGAAGATGGAGGCGGTCGGCCAGCTCACCGGCGGCCTTGCGCATGATTTCAACAATCTCCTGACCGGCATTTCGGGCGCGATCGAGATGATGCAGATCCGCGTCACGCAGGGGCGCTTCGGCGAGCTGGATCGCTATGTCGGCGCCGCGCAGGGCGCCGCGCGGCGCGCCGCTGCGCTCACGCACCGCTTGCTCGCTTTCTCGCGCCGGCAGACGCTCGATCCCAAGCCGGTCGCCGTCGATCGTCTGATTTCGGGGATCGAGGAACTGGTCCGCCGCACGGTCGGCCCGGCTATCCATGTCGAGGTCGTCGGCACGCCGGGCCTGTGGCCCGCCTTGGTCGATGCCAATCAGCTCGAAAATGCGATCCTCAATCTGTGCATCAACGCGCGCGATGCGATGCCCGATGGCGGCCGGATCACGATCGAGACCGCCAACAAATGGCTCGACCAGCGCGCCGCGCGCGAGCGCGATCTCGAGCCCGGCCAATATCTCTCGCTGTGCGTGACGGATACGGGCACGGGCATGACGCCGCAGGTCCAGGCGCGCGCCTTCGATCCCTTCTATACGACCAAGCCGCTCGGGCAGGGGACGGGCCTCGGTTTGTCGATGATCTATGGCTTCGCGCGCCAGTCGGGCGGGCAGGTCCGCATCTATAGCGAGCTCGAAACCGGCACGACGGTCTGCATCTATCTGCCCCGTCATCATGGCGATGCCGTGCCCGACGAGCCCCTGACGGCGCAAAGCGATATCGAAGGCGAGGGCGCCAGCGCCGACGCGCGCACCGTCCTGATCGTCGATGACGAACCGACCGTGCGGATGCTGGTCGTCGAGGTACTCGAGGAACTCGGCCATACGCCGCTGGAGGCCGGTGACGGCGCCGCGGCTTTGCGCATCCTGCAATCGGGCGCGCGCATCGATCTGCTGATCACTGATGTCGGCCTGCCCGGGCAGATGAACGGGCGTCAGGTCGCCGATGCGGCCCTGGCGCTCTCGCCCGAGCTGCGCGTCCTGTTCATCACCGGCTATGCCGAGAATGCCGTGATCGGCAGTCGCCAGCTCGATCCGAACATGGCCCTGCTCACCAAGCCGTTCGCGATGGACGCGCTCGCAAGTCGGGTGCGCGAGATGCTCGCCTGATCAGCGCTCCGCAGGCGGCGGCGCGCCATAGAGCGCCTTCACCTCGGCCTCGGTCACCGGCGCGGCATAGGCGTTGCCGAAATGGGTGCGGATATAGGTGACGACGTTGGCGGCCTGCGCCGGGCTCAGCGTGCCGACGAAGCCGGGCATCGCGCCGCGCCCCTTGGCGATCATCACGATCGGATAGGCCGCCGCGGCGAGGCGCGGATTGGCGGCGAGCGCGGGCATCCGTCCCGCGCCTTCGGCGCCCTTGCCGTCGGCCATGTGGCAGGATTGGCAGACCGTGCGATAGACCTGTTCGCCGGTCACGGGCTTGGGCACCTTCTGGCCGCCCGGACCCGGCTCGTCGGCGCGGCCGGGATGCGCGATCAGGAGCATGGCGACGAGCGCGGCGGCGATGCGGAGGTGCGTCTTGGTCATCGATCAGGCCTCCAGCGCGCGCTTGTGCAGACGCGTGATCGCGTCGATCGACGAGAGCAGGGCCCCCTCCATCCAGCAGCCGACATAGGAGGCATGCTCGCCCGCCAGCACGACGCGATCGTCGATGCCGACGAGCGTCTGGTAATGTTGCTTGCGCGTATCCTCGTTCCAGCGCGCGCAGCAGCCCATCGTCCAGGGCACGCGGCTCCACGCGACCGAGGCGCCGTTGCGATATTCCTTGCGATACTGCGCCGGGTGAAAGACCGATCCCTGCGCCAGCGCCGTCTCGATCCGCTCCTCGGGCGTCATGCCGCCCAGCCGATACGCGCCCATCCCGCTCGCGAAGGCGCCGAGCAGCACCGCCGGCCCGTCCTTCAGATAATCGAAGTTCGGATAGGAGATCAGGCTGATCTCCTGGTTGGTGAAGCTGTGCCCGCCATAGATGGCCTGGTCTTCCTCCCAGAAGCGGCGGTTCATCTCGAGGCCGATCTTGACCGAGTTGGAATAAGGCACCGCCGCGACCGCCGCCTTCAGCGGATCGGAGAGGTTGCTCTCGATCTGGTTGAGGATGCCGAGCGGGATCGTGCACACGCAATAATCGGCGCGCGCGGTCTGCGCCTGGCCGGTGCTCGTATCCGTATAGGAGACGGTCACGCCCTTCTTGTCCTGCAGGATCTTGCTGACCTTGGCGTTGAAGGTGACGAGCGGCTGGACCTGTGCGCCGAAGGCCTTGCCGATCATGCCCATGCCGCCGACCGGCTGGAACATCGTCGTCTGGAATTCGTAATTCATGAAGAACGCCATCTGCGTCCAGATCCGCGAATCGAGCACGTCCTTGAACGCGAAGGGTTCTGACGGGATCGGCGATCCGTTGACGCCACCGCCGGGCGGGCGATCGAAACCGCGATGCTCGGACGAGCGCAGATTCTTCGTGTAGCGCATGTCCTTGTCGAGCATGCCCCAGTCGCGCAGCGCCTCCTTCAGCTTGTCGCGATCCTCCGCGGTCAGCGTCGCATCCAGCGCCTTCTGGTCGATCGATTTGTTGAGCAATTCGGCGACATTGCCCTCGAAGTCGGCGGCCAGCGACTTGAAGCGCTGCGGCTTGCCGCCGAACGCGTCGCTATGGACATAGGCATTGTGGTTGAACTGGATGAACGGCTCCAGCTTGACCCCGAACGCCTTGCAATAATGAAGCAAAGTCCGGTGGTGATGCGGGATCCGCCACGGGCCGGGATTGAGGTAATTGCCGGGGGCGAACTGCACCTTCTGCGTCGCGCCGCCCAGCTCAGTATAGGTGTCGCCGCCATAGAGCGACCAGTTCCGCCCGCCCGCGCGATTCTGATATTCGAGGATCCGGACGCGATAGCCGGCCTTGGTCAGCTCATATGCGGCGAGCATGCCCGCAAGCCCTGCGCCGAGCACGATCACGGTCGCGCCCTTGCGCGCGCCGGAGAGATTGGGCGGGCCGGCGAACTGCGTTTCGGCGGCATGCGCCATCGTCGTCATCGCCTGATACAGCGCCGCCGTCCCGCCGATCATCCCGATCGCGGTCAGCAACTCGCGCCGCGTCGGCGTCTTCCCCAAATCCGTCATGCCGAGCACGTCCCCTGCCGATCCCCGGCAGGGAATGTGTCGATTTCGCTCCTGCGCCGCAATGCAGCAATAAGGCGCGGCCGATTTCTAGCGGAAACCGCCGCGTAGGGGCGGCGAGGGCTCGTTTTCGTGCGCCGGCGCGCGGGGCAGGGGTCATGCCCGCCCGAATCGGATCAACCGCGCACGATGCCCGGTATCCGATCGGGCGCGAACAGCACGGCGAACGCGTAGATGACGCCCGGTACCCACCAGAACATCGTCAGCAGCACGCCAATCCAGAAGGTGGGGCCTAGCCCGCGCGCCAGATAGACGGCGAGCGGCGGCAGCAGGATCGCGGCTGCGATCTGGCCGATCGTGGGCTTGGGCGCCGCCATCACTCGGGCTTGCGCACGGCGACGGTCGGCACGTCGACCGAGGTCTTCTTCGTCTCGACCGTCACGTCGGGGACGGAGACCGCCTCCTTCTTCGTGCCGAGCGAGATCGAGCCCGAATCGGCGTTGACGCTGGGCAGGCTGCCGCCGGAGACCGCGACCTTCGGCAGGCTGCCGCCCGAACCCGAGAATTTGAAGAAGCCCGTGGCCACGCCGACGATGCCGATGATCACGACGATGACCAGGAGGGTGACGATGGCGCGCATGGCTCGATCCTTTTTACGTTTTGCGCGACAACGGTTCGCACCCGTTCCGGTTGCACTCGGCCCGTTCGCGCGCCTCGAAACTTGACGCGCGCTTCGGCTTTCCTTATGGGCCGCCACCTTCCGGAAACACCGATCTAAACGGGATTTGAGCGCATGGCGCGTATTTGCGAACTGACCGGCAAGGGCCGGCAGGTGGGCCACAATGTGTCCCACGCCAACAACAAGACCAAGCGGACGTTCCTGCCCAACCTGCAGAACGTGACGCTTCTTTCCGACGCGCTGGGCAAGGGCGTGCGTCTGCGCGTCTCGACGCACGGTCTGCGCTCGGTCGAGCATGTCGGCGGCCTCGACAATTGGCTGCTGAAGACGGCGGGCGAGAAGCTTTCGCTGCGCGCGCGTCGCCTGAAGCGCGAGATCGAAAAGTCCCAGATCGCTGCCTGATGCGCGTCGGCGGAGGCTGAACCTCCGCTAACGGGCTTATTCAGACGTCACTCAGCCACGACGCGCCATAAGCGAGTCGTGGATGGGTTCCCATCCCCGGCTCCAGGGCCGCGTATGAGGAGAGTGGCGATGTTCAAGCGGATCGGCCTTGCCGGAGCAGTGCTCGCGGCGGTCCTCAGCGTGCCCGCCGCAGCGGACGCGCAGTCCTGGCGCGGCGAGCCGGGCTATTATCAGCAGATCGATCAGCGCGGCTATGGCCGGGGCTATGATCGCCGTGGTTATGACGATCGCGGCTATGGCAGCCGGCGCGACGATCGCCGCGGCGGCAATTATCGTGGCGGCCGCGGCCGTTGCGACAAGGGCACCGGCGGCACGATCCTCGGCGCGATTGCGGGCGGCCTGCTCGGCAATTCGGTAGCGGGTCGCGGCGATCGCACGACGGGTGCGCTCGTGGGCGCCGGCGTCGGCGCGCTGGCAGGCCGCGCGATCGACCGGGACTGCTGAGCGTCTGCCCCCATTCGGACCCCGCTCATCCTGAGGAGCCACTGAGCTTGTCGAAGTGGCGTCTCGAAGGACGTCCGGAGAGCTGCTTCGAGACGAGCCTTCGCCGAGCTCAGTCTCTCCTCAGCATGAGCGGAGGAAGAGATTGGCTCCCAAACCCTATTTCGCGTCGTCGAACAACCCCGCCAATTGCTCGATCATCGTGCCGCCCAGTTGCTCGGCATCCATGATCGTCACCGCGCGCGCATAATAGCGCGTCACGTCATGCCCGATTCCGATCGCCACCAGCTGCGCGGGCGACTTGGTCTCGATCCAGCCGATCACCTGGCGCAGATGCCGCTCCAGATAGCTCCCTGAGTTCACCGACAGCGTCGAATCGTCGACCGGCGCACCGTCTGAGATCACCATCAGGATCTTGCGCTCCTCGGGCCGCGCGATCAGCCGGCTGTGCGCCCACAACAAAGCCTCGCCGTCGATATTCTCCTTGAGCAGGCCCTCGCGCATCATCAGCCCGAGATTCTTGCGCGCGCGGCGATAGGGCTCGTCGGCGCGCTTGTAGACGATGTGGCGCAGATCGTTGAGCCGCCCCGGCGCGGTCGGTCGCCCCGCCTGCAGCCATGCCTCGCGCGATTGCCCGCCCTTCCAGGCGCGCGTCGTGAAGCCCAATATCTCCACCTTCACGCCGCAGCGCTCCAGCGTGCGCGCCATGATATCGGCCGAGATCGCCGCGATCGAGATCGGCCGCCCGCGCATAGATCCCGAATTGTCGAGCAGCAGGGTGACGATCGTGTCGCGGAAATCGGTCTCGCGCTCGATCCGGTAGGACAAGGAATGGCCGGGGCTGACGACGATCCGCGCGAGTCGCGCCGCATCGAGCAGCCCTTCCTCCTGATCGAAATCCCAGCTCCGGTTCTGCTGCGCCATCAGCCGCCGCTGGAGCCGGTTGGCGAGCTTGGTCACCGCGCCCTGCAGATGCGTGAGCTGCTGGTCGAGATAGGCGCGCAGCCGCGTCAGCTCTTCCTCGGTGCACAGCTCGCCCGCCTCGATGATCTCGTCGAAGCGCGTCGTGTAGCTCTGATAGTCGATGCTGCCGGGCATGTCGGCGCTGGGCCGGTTCGGGCGGGTCGGCAGCATGCCGTCCTGCCCTTCCTCGCCCATCTCGCCTTCGCCCTCGAACTCGCTTTCCTGCTGCTCCTGGCCGGCGGCTTCCTCCTCGCCGTCCTGGCCCTGCTCGGACCGCTGCTCGGCCTGCGACTCGCCCGCCTCGCCGGGCTGATCCTCGTCTTGCTCGCTCTCGCCGCCCTCGTCCGAATCGTCCTCGTTTTCGGATTCGCTGGCTTCCTCCTGCTCGTTCGGCGCGACCTCGGCCTCGATCAGCTCCAGATCCTGCAGCAGGCGGCTGGCGAGCACGGAGAAGGCGGCCTGATCGTCGAGCGCGAGGCCGAGCGCGTCGAGCCCGCCGCCGGCCTTGTCCTCGATCCAGTCGCGCACGAAGCCCAGGCCCGCCTCCGCGGCGGCAGGCGGCGCGTCGCCGGTCAGCCGTTCGCGGACCAGCAGCGCGACCGCGGTGCTGAGCGGCACCTCGGCCTTGCTGCGCGCGCGCGTCAGCGGATCGGAGCGCAGCCGCGTCTCCAGCGCCTGCGTCAGATTGGCGCGCACCCCATCCATCGCGCGCGCGCCCAGCGCCTCGACGCGCGCCTGCTCGACCGCGTCATAGACGGCGCGCGCGGTCGGATCGGCGGGCGCGTTGCGATTGTGGACCTTCGCGTCATGATGCCGCTCGCGCAGCGCGAAGCCGTCTGCGAAGCCGCGCGCCTCGGCGACCTGCTCGGCGGGCAGGTTGCGTGCCGGCATCGGCACGCGGACCTGCTTGAACGAGGCGGAAGGTGCCTCCGAGGTGAAGTTCAGCTCCAGCTCGGGCTCGTGCGCCATCGCCCGCGCCGTGCCCGCCAGCACCTCGCGAAAGGCTTCGATGGGCGTGCGTTCGGCCATCCTTATTTCTTGGCCACGATGCTTTCGGGAAGATCCTTGCCGAACACGCGCTGATAATATTCGGCCACCAGCGCGCGCTCCGCCTCATCGCATTTGTTAAGAAAGGAGAGGCGGAAGGCGAAGCCGATATCTCCGAAGATTAGCGCATTCTGCGCCCACGAGATCACGGTGCGCGGGCTCATCACGGTCGAGATGTCGCCCGCCATGAAGCCCTGCCGGCTCAGCTCGGCGACCTTGACCATATTGTCGACGGTCTTCTTGCCGTCGGGCTTGTCATATTCGCCGCTCTTGGCGAGCACGATCCGCGCCTCGGTTGCCGCCGGCAGATAGTTGAGCGTGATCACGATGTTCCAGCGATCCATCTGCCCCTGATTGATCTGCTGGGTGCCGTGATAGAGGCCGGTCGTGTCGCCCAAGCCCACCGTGTTCGCGGTCGCGAACAGGCGGAACCAGGGATTGGGGCGGATCACGCGATTCTGATCGAGCAGGGTCAGCTTGCCCTCAGTCTCCAGCACGCGCTGGATCACGAACATCACGTCGGGCCGGCCCGCATCATATTCGTCGAAGACGAGCGCGGACGGGGTCTGCAGTGCCCAGGGCAGCAGGCCCTCGCGGAATTCGGTGACCTGCTGGCCGTCGCGCAGCACGATCGCGTCGCGACCGACGAGATCGATGCGGCTGATATGTGCATCGAGGTTGATCCGAATCGTCGGCCAGTTGAGCCGCGCGGCGACCTGCTCGATGTGGCTGGATTTGCCCGTGCCGTGATAGCCCTGGACCATCACCCGGCGATTGAAGGCGAACCCGGCGCAGATGGCGAGCGTCGTCTCGGGATCGAACACATAGGCCGGGTCCAGATCGGGGACGCGCTCGTCGGCTTCCGAGAAAGCTGGCACTTCCATGTCGCTGTCGATGCCGAAGGCCTCGCGCACCTTGATCATCTTGTCCGGCGCATCGAGCACCGTCGCCTCGCGACTGTCGGGCTGGACGTTGGGGATGTCGCTCATTCGAACCTCGGGGCCTTGTGCATGCGCACCAGAACGCGCGCGTCGTCATCCGGGTGCCTAAGCAGGCGGGGCGGTGATCGCAATGCTTTGCATCGGGTTCACGCGATCTTGGCGGGCAACTCGAACAGGCCGGCGAAGCGTGCCGCCAGATCGCGCTCGCCGCCGATGCGCAGGCCGCCTTCGGCCTCGATCGCCTCGGGCGGCAGCTTGCCGTACAGGACCGCCAGGATCGGAAAGGCGGTCTCGGCCTCGATCGTCACGTCGGGCGCCTCGGCCATGCCGCGCGCGACCACGATGTCCTCCCCACCGATCGTCGCGGTGAAGTGGTCCGCACCCAGCCTCAGCCCCAGCGTGAAGGCGAGGTCGCCCATCCGCCCAGGCACGAGCAGGGTCCGCATCGACATCATCAGCGAGGCGCCGCTCATGTAGGAGGTCGGATCGTGGAGTGGCGAGCGAGTCGCCCATTTGCCGAGCGCCATGATTGCAGGCTCGCTCTCGCACCCCCAAGCCGTCAGATCATAGACCTGAACGTTGGCGGGGGGCGGCAGCTTGCGGCGCAGTAGGATCGCCGCCTCCTCGAGGCTCTCCAGCCTTTGCGTGAGCACATTGGCGCTGATCCCCGGCAGCGCCGCCTTGATCTCGCCGAAGCGGCGCGGGCCGTACATCAATTCGCGCACGATCAGCAGCGACCAGCGTTCGCCGACCAGTTCCAGCGCCAGCGCGGTGCCGCAGGCATCGTCATACCAGCGCTTCGGCACCCTCTTTTCCGGCTCGGTCACTTTATCTAACTTCATGGTTGTTTTTAATAACTCGCCTTGTCATCCTGCGCAAACCGAATCGGCGCAGGAGAGTGACGATGGCGAAAAAGATCTTCGTGAATCTGCCGGTCGCGGATGTCCCGGCGGCAACCGCTTTTTACGAGGCGATCGGCTTTGAGAAACATGCTTTGTTCTCGAACGCGCAGGGCTCGGCGATGATCTGGTCGGAGACGATCCACGTCATGCTGCTCGGCCTCGATTTCTACCGGACCTTCACGGGCAAGGAGATCATCGACGCGAAACGCCAGAGCGGCGCCTTGTTCGCGCTCGCCTTCGATAGCCGTGCCGAGGTCGATGCCTTCACCAAGGCGGCGCTCGCCGCGGGCGGGCGCGAGCTGCACGAGCCCGAGGATATGGGCTTCATGTATTCGCGCGCCTTCGAGGATCCCGACGGCCACGGCTACGGACCCTTCTATATGGACATGGCCGCCGCCGAGCAGACGATGGCAGGCGGAGCGGTCGAGCCGGTCGCGGCCTAGCCCGCGTCCCCCAGTCACAAACGAGGAGAGAGAGGATGAACCCCGTCATCACCGCTTATGATTGGGTGCCTGATTTCGCCAAGGGCCAGGTCCGCGATCTGCGCGTGCGCTGGGCGCTGGAGGAGGTCGGCCAGCCGTATGACGTGCGCTATCTGAGCCAGGGCGAGCAGAAGCGGCCCGAACATCGCAGTCTCCAGCCCTACGGCCAGGTGCCGACCTATGAGGAAGGCGATTTCACCTTGTTCGAATCCGGCGCGATCGTCCTGCACATCGCCGGCAAAGGCGATCTGCTGCCCGCAGATCCGGCCGGCCGCGCGCACGCCACCGAATGGGCGTTCGCCGCGCTCAACACGGTCGAGCCGCCGATCATGGATCAGGCGATCGCCACCTTGTTCGAGATCGACAAGCCTTGGTCCAAGCCGCGTCTGCCCGCGATCGAGCAGCGCATCGCCGAGCGGCTCGCCGAGACCGCAGATCGCCTGGGAACACGCGACTGGTATCGCGCCGCATTCAGCGCGGGCGATCTGCTGATGATCGCGGTGCTCCGCATCCTCGAAGGCGATCCCCTGCTCGCGGCGCATCCGACGCTGGAGACCTATGTTGCGCGCGGCACCGCCCGCCCCGCCTTCCAGCGCGCGCTCGCCGCGCAGATGGCGGGCTTCACCGGGCAGGCGCCACCGGCGATGCAGGCGTGGCTCGAGAAGCAGGGGCTGGCGGCATGACCATCGTCCAGGGCTTCCTGCTTGCGGTCCCGACCGCCAATCGCCAAGCCTATGTCGATCACGCGACCGAAGCCGTGCCGATGTTCAAGCAGTATGGCGCGACGCGGATGGTCGAGACGTGGGGCGATGATGTGCCCGAGGGCAAGATCAACGATTTCCACGGCGCGGTGCTGCGCGAGGCGAATGAGACAATCCTGTTCAGCTGGATCGAATATCCCGATCGTGCGACCTATGACGCCGCCGTCACCAGCATCCGCGCCGATCCGCGGATGGAGACGATGGCGCCGCCGCCCTTCGACGGCAAGCGCATGGTCTATGGCGCGTTCGACGTGGTCATCGAAGACGGCGCGGGCGGCCCCATGTCCTATGTCGACGGCTTCGTCCTGCCCGTGCCCGACGCGAACCGCGACGCCTATTTCGACATGGCGCGCGCCGCCTCGGTCGTGTTCCGCGATCATGGCGTGACCCGCTATGTCGAGGGCTGGGGCAGCGACGTGCCGCGCGGCAAGGCCACCGATTTCTACCGCGCGGCGCATGCCGAAGACGGCGAGAGCATCGTCTTCGCGTGGCTCGAATGGCCCGACAAGGCGACGCGTGACGCCGGCATGAAGGCGGTGAGCGATGATCCGCGGATGAAGACGCCGCCCGCCGACATGCCGTTCGATGCCCGGCGCATGATCTTTGGCGGCTTCGCCCCGATCCTAGACGCATAAGGAGACAGACATGAGCCGGAACCGCCAGGGCGAATGGGTCTGGTACGAGCTGCTGACGAGCGACGCGGACGCCGCGCAGGCCTTTTACGAGAAAGTCGCCGGCTGGACGATCGCCCGCGCCGAACTCAACGGCGAGCCTTCGCCGATGGACTATCGCATCCTGACCGCGCCCGACGGCAGGCCCGCCGGCGGGCTCATGAAGATCCCCGAAGGCGCGCCGATGCCGCCCGCCTGGCTCGGCTATCTCGGCGTCGACGATGTCGATAGCACGGCCGCCGCGGTCGAACAGGCCGGCGGCGCGATCTACATGCCGCCGCATGATCTGCCGGGCGTCGGCCGCTTCGCCTTGCTCGCCGATCCGCAGGGCGTCAGCTTCTATGTGATGCGCGGCGAGCCCGACGAGCGCAGCACCGCTTATGGCCGCTATGAGCTCGGCCATTGCAGCTGGAACGAGCTGATCACCCCCGACGACGCCGCAGCGCTCGCTTTCTACGGCCGCCTGTTCGGCTTCGTGGAGGAGGGCGCGATGCCGATGGGCGCTATGGGCGAATATAGTTTCCTGCGGCACACCAGCCAAAGCGAGCCGTTCGGCGCGATGATGCCTCAGCAACCCAGCCAGCCCGTCCCGGCGTGGCTCTTCTACTTCCGCGTGCCCGATATCGATGTCTGCGTGGCGGCGGTGAAGGCCGAGGGCGGCCGGATCGTCACCGGGCCGATGGAAGTGCCGGGCGGCGAGCGCGTGATCATGGCGATCGATCCGCAGGGCGCGGTGGTCGGCTTCGTCGCGCCCAAACCCTGAGGAGCGATCATGGACAAGATGATCAACTGCCTGTGGTTCGATCATGGCGAGGCGAGCAAGGCGGCGGCCTTCTATGCGAGCGTCTTTCCGGACAGCCATGTCGGCCGCGCCGCCGAGGCGGCGACCGATTTTCCCGGTGGCGAGGCGGGCATGGAGCTGACGGTGCAGTTCACCGTCCTCGGCCGGCGCTTCCTCGGCCTCAACGGCGGGCCGATGTTCAAGCCCAACGAGGCGGTCAGCTTCATGGTCGAGACCGAGGATCAGGCCGAGACCGATCGTTACTGGAACGCGATCGTCGGCAATGGCGGGGTGGAGAGCGACTGCGGCTGGTGCAAGGATCGCTGGGGTTTCTCCTGGCAGATCACGCCGCGCATCCTCAACGAGGCGATGACCTCGCCCGATCGCGCCGCCGCCAAACGCGCGATGGAAAAGATGATGACGATGCAGAAGATCGACGTCGCGGGGATCGCGCGCGCATTCGCGGGAGAAGAGGCATGAGCTGCAGTGGCATGGAGACGGTCGACGAGCTCGAGCTGGTCGTCGAGCGGCTGATGGACGCGCCGGTCGCGGCCGTCTGGAAGGCCTATACCGATCACCTGAACGACTGGTTCTGCCCGCCGCCGTGGCGCGCCGAGGTGCAGGTGATGGAGCTGCGCGCGGGCGGCCGCGCGCTGGTGACGATGTATGGGCCGGACGGCGAAGTCGTGCCGAACGACGGCGTCTATCTGGAGGTGATTCCCGAGCGCAAAATCGTCTTCACCGATGCCTTCCAGGCCGGCTGGAAGCCCGCCGGCCCGTTCATGGTCGGCATCTTCGAGTTCGAACCGCAAGGCGACAAGACGCTCTACCGCGGCCGCGCGCGCCACTGGACGAAGGACGCGCTCGAACAGCACAAGACGATGGGCTTCGAGGCGGGCTGGGGCAAAGTCGCCGAGCAGTGGGAAGCGGTGGCGAAGCGGCTGGCGTGACACCTTGCCACAAAAATCCCCGCTCATCCTGAGGAGCCATTGAGCCCTTCGACTGCCTGCTAAGGCAGGCGCTCAGGATAAACTTCGTGCCGCAGGCACGAAGTCGAAATGGCGTCTCGAAGGACGCACGCAACGTTGAAGGTCCTTCGAGACGGGCCTTCGACAGGCTCAGTCCCTCCTCAGGATGAGCGGATCGTTTTCGCCAGGCTCACGCAAACGCCGCCGCACTCCGCAGCGTCTGATACGCCTCGATCACCGCCTGCAGCGCGCTTTCGTGGCTCCGGTCGCCGCCGTTGCGATCGGGATGGTAGCGCCGCACCAGTTCCGAATAACGCTGGCGCAGCGCCCGGCGATCGGCGTCCACCTCCAGCCCCAGCACCTTCAGCGCCTTGCGCTCGTCGCCCGAAAGACCCCGCCCATCCTGGCGCTCGGCGGGCCGGGTCGCGCGGAAGCGCGCCTGAATCGCGTCGAGCGGATCGACGAAATCGGCCCAGCTCGGCGGGCGATCCGCGCCGCCTGTCGAGAAAGCGCGCGTCTCGCGCTCCCAGCCCGCATAAGGCCGCTGCTGCGCGGCGATCTCGTCCGCGGTCATGCCCGTGAAGAAATTGTAGCGCTGGTTGAACGCGCGGACATGATCGAGGCACAGGAAGCGCCATTCGCCCGGCC
Organism: Sphingomonas natans; assembly: GCF_030546695.1. GTDB lineage: Bacteria > Pseudomonadota > Alphaproteobacteria > Sphingomonadales > Sphingomonadaceae > Sphingomonas_I > Sphingomonas_I natans. The sequence goes on along the minus strand of NZ_JAUOTP010000002.1, from coordinate 463,556 downwards.
CGTCGAAGCCGCCGCGCGGGCCGTCGGCAGGCGCGCGGAATTCGCCCGGCTCTAGGCAGCCGGGCTCCGAACAGACGCGTTCCCCGGGCACCCTGCCATGGAAGCGTGTGTTCCTCGCGCCATCCGCCACTTGCGATCCTCCCGGCAAAACGGCCTATATAGGAAGCATGACAGCCTCTGAAACCGGTCCTGTGGCCGCCGAAATCGAACGGAGCCTGCGCTCCGCCCTCGCCCCCGAACGGCTCGCCGTGATCGACGATAGCGAGAAGCATCGCGGCCATTCGGGCCATGATGCGCGCGGCGAAAGCCACTTCACCGTGGAGATCGTCGCCGATGCCTTCGCCGGCAAGTCGCGCGTCGATCGCCATCGCCTCGTCAACCAGGCGCTCGCCGGGCTGCTGGCCGAGCGCGTCCATGCGCTCGCGATCAAGGCCAAGGCACCGGGGGAGGCATGAGCAGCAAATCGCATCCGCCGCGGGCCTCGCTCTCGCGCAAGAAGAAATCGCCCGGCCGCGTCGATCACCGCCGCGTTCTGCCGGTGGAGGCCGTCGAGGAAAATGTCGATGCGACGCCCCAGTTCATCGATCTCTATTATTGGCCTGGCATTCCCGGCCGCGGCGAGTTCGTCCGCCTCGCGCTGGAGGCGGGCCGGATCCCCTATCGCGATGTCGCGATCGAGGCGGGTGAGGAAGGCGTGGCCGTCCTGTCGCGCGATCTGGCCGAGCCGCGCGAGACCCCGCCCTTCGCCCCGCCATATATCGTCGTCGACGGGCTCGTGATCGCGCAGGTCGCCAACATCCTCGCCTTTCTCGGCACCGAACATGGCCTGTCCCCGCCCGACAAGGCGGGGTGGCTGTGGACCAACCAGTGCCAGCTCACGATCGCGGATGTCGTCGCCGAGGTCCACGACACGCATCATCCGGTCGAGATCGGGTCTTATTATGAGGACCAGAAGACCGAGGCGCTGCGCCGCGCCGAGGATTTCCGGGCGAATCGCCTACCCAAATTCCTCAACTGGTTCGAACGCGCGCTCGCGCATCGGGGGCCGTGGCTCAATGGAGATGCGTGGAGCTATGCCGATCTCTCGCTTTTCCAGCTGATAGAGGGGCTGAACTTCGCCTTCCCGCGGCGGATGGCGACCGTCGCGCGCGATACACCCAAGCTGATCGCGCTGCACGATGCGGTCGTGGCGCTGCCCGAGCTGGCCGATTATCTCGCCAGCGATCGGCGCCAGCCTTTCTCGAACGGCATCTTCCGCCATTATCCGGAGCTCGACGGGGAGTGAGCACGGCGCGCGCGCTGCGCCCCGCCGCGCGCATCCTGCTCGTCGATCCCGCGGGGCGGGCCTTGCTGTTCCGCTTCGTCCCCCAGGATCGCCCGCCTTTCTGGTGTACGCCGGGCGGCGCGGTCGATCCCGGCGAGAGCTACGAGGCGGCCGCCGTCCGCGAGCTGCGCGAGGAAACCGGGCTGGTGCTGGAGTGCGGCGAACAGGTCGCGCAGCGCCACGCCGAATTCGTCACGATCGAAGGCGTCCCCGTCTCGGCCGACGAGCGCTATTTCCTCGTCCGCACCGAGGATACGCATATCGCGACCGGCGGCCACACCGCGCTGGAACAAGCGGTGATGCGCGAGTGGCGCTGGTTCGATGCCGCTGACCTGACGGCGCTGGACGAGCCGTTCTTCCCGGAAGACCTGCCGGAGATGCTGATAGAGCTCAGCGTCTGGTAGCCGGCTCTTCGTAGCGAGATAGCATTGTGCTGGCGTGCTGACCGTCGTCGAAATGCGTTACGCTGATGTCCGCTTTTGGTGGTTTTGAGACGGTCGGCTTTTGGCCCTATGAACGCTATAGAGGACGCCCCTTGTGCCGCCCGCCGGTTTCCTCCGAATGAAATTCGGGATCTTCGCTGTTAGCGCAGATGCCGTCGATGTATAACAACGCGCATTCAAGGGCGTTTATAGCGTCCCCCCCTTTGATATTCGCATTGTATTTTGGCGTGCCTGTAAAAGAGACATGGCAAGAGAAAAGGCCATTTTCTGCCTCTTCGGGCTTCGATACGCTGATCAACATCGGAGCGAACCGCTCCTCGTCTCTGACAAACATCTGACGAGACGCGATAATCTCGGGCATGTTTAGCGGCTCCAATGCAAGCTTTCGCGGAACGAAGATGAACGTGGGGCGGCTAACGGGCAAGCGTCGTCGATCAACCAACGGCAACATCTGGGCGAAAGCCGACAGACCGCTTTGGGTGCTCGCGTTCGCCGGCGCGAACGGCAGGAAGTGGTGGAAGCGCGGCCGGTCGCCTGCGGAGCAAAAATCGCTGTCCTACAGGGGCGGCGCGCAATATTCCGTCCGCTGGCTCTTTCTCAGCATCAGCATAAGCCGCGCCGCCGGTTTAGCGAAAAGCGCACGCAATCCTCAACTTCCTCAACTTCGCTCGTGCAAGATACGGTAAAACCGGGATTTCGGATCGGGCTCGCCGCCGCCATTCGATCCGCCGGGAACCTTTACCGACCCTGCCGTCGCAGGGCCGTATGCGCGTTTGAATGTCCGCACCGGGCGACGAGGCCGCTATCCGGCGCCAGCCCCTCCCAGCTCACCCACGCAGCATGCGGATGCGCGCCGGCCAGATCTTCCGCCGCGCCTTCGCCCGGCCAGGACCGGATCGTCAGCCGATGCGTCTTCAGCGCCCGATCGGCTTCGTAGCGCACCCAGCCGAGCGGCCGTTCGGGCGTCGCCTTCGCGCCCGCCGCCGCCATCGCCGCCTCGATCCGCCTCTGCCCTTCGGCCGGCAGATATTGCCAGACGATGCTGTGCATCAGGACCCGCGCGGTGTTCTCCGCCTGCGGTTCGGCCAGCCGCGCCTCCAGCCAGCCGGCGGCGTCGCCCTGCTCCAGACGCGGCGGGCCGGCGCGGGCCATCGCGATGGCCTGCGTCGTCCGCTCCAGCCGGTCCTGCTGGTCGATCCAGACATAGGCCATCAGCCGCTCCGCCGCCGCCTCGTCCGCGACATCGATCGGCGCGATGTCCACGCCGCGTGTGCTCGCGATCTCAATCGGTACATCGGGCGGCGGCGGGCCCCGCCACTCGGGCGTGATCCGGATCAGCGCATCCTCCGGCCCGACGCGCACGCCGCCGAGATCGAAGCCGTAGCGGTCGATCATCAGATTGAGCCCGGCGCTCGATCCGATCTCCAGCAGTTCGAACCGCACAGGCGTCCCCAGCCCGTCGCGAAACCGCTCCGCCAGCGCGAGCAGCCCGGCCATCAGCACCGCAGACCGCGCCGCCTCGTTGGTCTGCGGCGGCCCGTCGAGCCACGGATAGAGTTCGTCGTCATGCGCGACGAGCGTCGCGCCGATCGCGGCGGCGATCGCGACCGGATCGGTCTCGCCGCCCTCGAACACCGGCGCCAGCACGCGGCGCGCCCGATAAAGCGCATGGAGTCCGCCGACCAATCGCAGCGGCAGCGCAGCGGCGATCGGATCGCCCGGCCACTCGAGCGCGCGGGCGCCCGTCCGGCTATTGTGGTCGAGCGCCTCGGCGAGCCCCGCGCAGATGCGGGTGATGATCGTCATCCCGCTTTTGGCGCAGAATTCCGCCTGCCAGCGCAGCGAGTCGCGGTTCGTCGCTTCGTCCGCCATTCGCCAGCATTGCTCCGCACCGGCGGGCCAAGTAAAGCGCGCCCTCCCATGAGCCAGCCCCTGATCATCGCCGTCCCCAAGGGGCGCATCCTCGCCGAGGTCATGCCGCTATTCGCGCGCGCCGGCATCCACCCGGAGCCGGCGTTCAGCGACGAGGCCAGCCGCGCGCTCCGCTTCGCCACCGATCGCGCCGATATCGGCCTGATCCGGGTGCGCGCCTTCGATGTCGCCACCTTCGTCGCGCACGGCGCCGCGCAGATCGGCGTCGTCGGCTCGGATGTGCTGATGGAGTTCGATTATTCGGAGCTCTATGCGCCGGTCGATCTCGACATCGGCCACTGCCGGCTGTCCGTGGCCGAGCCCGCCGACATGGCCGCGAAGGACGATCCGCGCAGTTGGAGCCACGTCCGCGTCGCGACCAAATATCCCAACGTCACGCGCCGCCACTTCGAGGCGCGCGGCGTCCAGGCGGAATGCGTCAAATTGAATGGCGCGATGGAGATCGCGCCCGTGCTCGGCCTGTCGAACCGGATCGTCGATCTCGTCTCATCGGGCCGGACGCTCGCCGAGAACGGTTTGGTCGAGGTCGAGCGCATCGCCGATGTCTCGGCGCGACTGATCGTCAACCGCGCCGCCTTCAAGACGCGCGCGGCGCAGGTGCTCCCTTTGATCGAGGCGTTCCGCGCCGCCGTGGAGCGCAAGAGTGCCGCTTAGGCTCGACTCGGCAGCGCCGGATTTCGCGGGCGCCTTCGATCTGCTGGTCAATGCCCGGCGCGAGGCGGACGAGGATGTCTCGCGCGACGTCGCCGCGATCGTCGCGCGCGTCCGCAGCGAGGGCGATTTGGCAGTGCGCGATTATACGCAGCGCTTCGACCGCCACGATCTGGACGCCGGCGGCTGGGAGATCGACCGCGCGACCCGCCGTGCCGCGCTCGACGGGCTCGACAACGACTTGCGCGCCGCGCTCGAACTCGCCGCCGAGCGGATCACGCTCTATCACGCCTCGCAACGCCCCGCCGATCGCGACGAGATCGATGCGGCGGGCGTCCGCCTCGGCGCGCGCTGGCGGCCGGTCGACGCGGCCGGGCTCTACGTCCCCGGCGGGCGCGCCGCCTATCCCTCGTCGGTGCTGATGAACGCGATCCCCGCCAAGGCGGCGGGCGTCGGCCGGCTGACGATGGTAACGCCCACCCCCAGCGGCGAGATCAACCCGCTGGTTCTGGCGGCCGCCGAGATCGCCGGCGTCGACGAGGTGATCCGCATCGGCGGCGCGCAGGCGATCGCCGCGCTCGCCTACGGGACGGACAAAGTGAAGGCCGTCGACGTCATCGTCGGCCCCGGCAACGCCTGGGTGGCGGAGGCCAAGCGCCAGCTGTTCGGCGTGGTCGGGATCGACATGGTCGCAGGACCTTCCGAGATCGTCGTCGTCGCCGATGGCGCGAACGATCCCGTCTGGATCGCCGCCGATCTGCTCAGCCAGGCCGAGCATGATCCGACGAGCCAGTCGATCCTGTTCACCGACGATGCCGCCTTCGCCGATGCGGTGGCGGCGGAGATCGAGGCACAGCTCGCTCGTCTCGCGACGGGTGTCACCGCGCGCACCGCATGGGAGGCGAACGGCGCGATCATCCTCGTGCCCACGCTGGACGCCGCTCTACCCCTGGTCGATCGGCTGGCGCCCGAGCATCTCGAACTCGCCGTCGCCGATCCGGACGCCCTGTTCGATCGGGTGCGCCACGCCGGCTCGGCCTTCCTCGGCCGCCACACGCCGGAGGCGGTCGGCGATTATGTGGCCGGCCCCAATCATGTGCTGCCCACCGGGCGGCGCGCGCGTTTTTCCTCTGGTTTGTCGGTACTGGATTTCATGAAGCGGACCTCCTTCATCGCGTGCACGCCGGCGAGCCTGCGCGCCATCGGCCCGGCCGCGGTCGCGCTGGCGCATGCGGAAGGGTTGCCTGCCCATGCCGCCTCGGTGGCGGTGCGGCTGTGAGCGGGGCTGCGCGCTCGCGCTCGCGTTCGGCGGCGCGTCTCGCCGCGGTGCAGGCGCTCTACCAGCAGGATATGGAGAGCACGCCGCTCGCGCGCCTGCTCGACGAATTCCACCAGCACCGCCTCGGCGCCGAGATCGACGACGAGCGCTATACGCAGGCCGAGGTCGCCTTCTTCGACGATCTTGTCCGCGGCGTGACCGCCCGCAGCGATGAGATCGACGCGACGATCGAGGCGCATCTGGCGACGGGCTGGAACCTCGCCCGGCTCGACAAGCCGCTGCGCCAGATCCTGCGCGCCGGCACGTACGAGCTGATGGCGCGGATCGACGTGCCGACCAAGGCCGTCATCACCGAATATGTCGATGTCGCCGACGCCTTCTACGACAAGCGCGAGACGGGCTTCGTCAACGGCATCCTCGACAAGATCGGCCAGAAAGTCCGGAGCAGCACGCCGCCGTCCGCGTGAGGCGAAAGCCTATTCCGCGGCGACCGCCACCGCCCGCTCCATCCGCTCGGCACGCACGATCGCATCCGTCGCGCGCAGCGATGCGAGGATGCGGGTCAAATGCTGGAGATCGTGGACCTCGATCAGCGCCTGATAGGTGTGGAAGCTGGCGTCGCGCTGGGCGAGGTTGAGATTGACGATATTGGCGCCCTGCGCGCCGAAGATGCCGGCCATGACCGCCAGCGATCCGGGCTCGTTGCGGACGACGACCTGGAGCCGCGCGGTGCCGCCCTCGCTGCCGTCGCCCCAGGCAAGATCGACCCAATCCTCTTCCTGCGCGCTTGCCAGTACCGGACATTCGATCGCGTGGACCTCGACCGGCGCGTGGGGCAGGCGGACGCCGACGATGCGATCGCCCGGCACGGGCGTGCAGCAGGGCGCGAGCGTGAAGGCGACGCCGGGGGTCAGTCCCTTCATCGAGATTGAGCGCGGCGCGCTGGCGGGCTTGGCCGGAAGCTGGCCTTCGCCGGCGGAGCCCGGCATCAGCGCTTCCATGACCTGCTGGTCGGTCAGCTTGCGCCGCGCGATCGCGCCCATCAGCCGGTCCGCATCGGGAAGGCGCAGGCGCTTGAGCGCCAGCGACAGCGCGTCAGGCGCGAGTTGTGCAGGCAGGCGGGCGATAATCTGTTCGTAGAGCCGACGGCCGAGCGCTACCGACTCCGCTTCGTCCTTCTGGCGGACATAGCGGCGGATCGCGGCGCGCGCCTTGGCGGTCACCGCGAAGCTCTCCCACGCCGCCTGTGGCTCCTGCGCCTTCGATTTGAGGATCTGCACCTGATCGCCATTGTGGATGACGGTGCGCAGCGGCACGACGCGGCCATTGACCTTGGCGCCGACGGTCTGGTCGCCGAGATCGGTGTGGACGGCATAAGCGAAATCGACGGGCGTCGCATTCTTCGGCAGCTGGATCAGCTCGCCCGCGGGCGTGAACGCGAAGATGCGATCTTGGTACATCGCCATCCGCGCGTTCTCGAGCAGCTCTTCGGGAGACGCGGCGGTATCGACGAGATCGACGAGATCGCGGATCCAGCTGCCATAGCTGTCGCCGCGCATCGGCGTGCCCTGCTTGTAGGCCCAGTGCGCGGCGACGCCATGTTCGGCCTGCTCGTGCATCTCCTGCGTGCGGATCTGGATCTCGATGCGGACGCGTTCGGAATGGATGACCGCGGTGTGGAGCGAGCGATAGCCGTTGCGCTTCGGCGTCGAGATATAATCCTTGAAGCGGCCGGGAATGGTCGGCCAGCGCTGGTGGATCATGCCGAGTGCGCGATAGCATTGCTCGGGATCGTCGACGATCAACCGGAAGGCCATGATGTCGGTCAGCTGTTCGAAGCTGACATGGCGTTCGGCGAGCTTGCGCCAGATCGAGAAGGGCTGCTTCTCGCGGCCCTGGACCTCGGCCGCAATGCCCTTCTGGCCGAGCAGCAGCTTGAGTCCCGACGTGATCCGCGCGACGCGATCGCCGCTGCCTTCGCGCAGCTGCTCCATTCGCTTCGTGATGGAGGCATAGGCTTCCGGTTCCAGCTCCCGGAAAGCGAGCGTCTGCATCTCGCTCATGAAGCCGTACATGCCGATCCGCTCGGCCAGCGGCGCATAGATATCCATCGTCTCGCGGGCGATGCGGCGGCGCTTCTCGGGCTTCGGAATGTGATGGAGCGTCCGCATATTGTGCAGACGATCGGCAAGCTTCACGAGCAGGACGCGGATATCGTCCGACATGGCGAGCAGGAACTTGCGGAGATTTTCCGCAGCGCGCTCATTCTCGCTCTGCGCCTCGATCTTGGAGAGCTTGGTGACGCCGTCGACGAGGCGCGCGACCGCGGGGCCGAACTTCGCCTCGATTTCCTCCTGCGTGGCGACCGTATCCTCGATCGTGTCGTGGAGGATCGCGGTCGCGATCGTCTCGTCGTCGAGGTGGAGATCGGTGAGGATGCCGGCCACCTCGATCGGGTGGCTGAAATAAGGGTCACCCGACGCGCGCTTCTGGCTGCCATGCGCCGCCATCGAAAAGACGTAGGCGCGGTTCAGCAAGGCCTCGTTGGCCGTCGGATCGTAGCTCAGGACCCGGTCGATAAGCTCATATTGGCGTAGCACCCTCCCAAGATGGGGGGTGCGCGCGCCTCAAGGCAAGCGCGCAGCGATATTTAGAGCGCGAAAAGGCCGGCGGCGTCGCGCGCCGGCCACATTCGCTTATTCGTAATCGGCGCCGAGGCTCTGGTTGCGCGGCGGCGCGGCGGCGGTGAGGCGCAGCGCCTCGGCCGAAGCGGCGAGCGAGCCGACGGCGTCGGGCGCGTCTTCGTCATCGACCTGCACACGCTGCAGATTGGAGACGACCAGCTCCTGAAGCTCGTCGGGAACCACCGTCTCCTCGGCGATCTCGCGCAGCGCGACGACGGGGTTCTTGTCGCGATCGCGATCGATCGTGAGTTCGGCGCCGCCGGAAATCTGCCGGGCGCGTTGAGCCGCCAGCAACACCAGGTCAAAACGATTGGGAATCTTGTCGACGCAATCTTCGACCGTTACGCGCGCCATGCCAACGCTCCGCTATGAGAATTTTCGGACTTTCGGAAGGACCGGCCAGATAATGAATGACGCCCCGGAAGTCAATCTCGCGGGCGAGGGCGGCGCGCCGAGCTTCGAGGTCGACGGCGATCGCCTGACGCCGCTCATCGCCGGCAGCACGCGATTGGCCGCGCTGCTGGCGCTGATCGACGGGGCGGCGCGGTCGCTGCGCATTCTCTATTATATCTATTGCGACGATGCGTCCGGCCGGCAGGTGCGCGATGCGATGAAGCAGGCGCTGGACCGCGGGGTCGACGTGCGCGTGATCGTCGACGGTTTCGGCAGTTCGGTCCCCGCCGATTTCTTCGATGCGCTTTCGCAAGGTGGCGCCGACGTCTGCCGTTTCCTGCCTCGCTACGGGCGGCGCTATCTGCTGCGCAATCACCAGAAGCTCGCGCTGGCCGACGAAGAGCGCGTGATCATCGGCGGCTTCAACATCCAGGACGATTATTTCGAGGACGAGACCGGCTGGCGCGATCTGGGGCTGCTGGTGGAGGGGCCGGCGGCGACGCGCCTCGTCGGCTATTTCGACGCGCTCGCGCAGTGGACGCACCAGCCCAAAGCGCGGCTGCGCGATCTGCGCAAGGCACTCGCGACATGGAGCGAGCCGAAGGGCGGCCCGGTCCGCTGGCTGCTGGGCGGGCCGACGCGCAAGCTTTCGCCCTGGGCACGGACGGTGAAGCACGAGATCCAGCATGCGCAGAAGCTCGACATCATCTCTGCCTATTTCGCGCCGCACCCGCTCATGATGCGGCGCATGGAGCGCGTCGCGCAGCGCGGCGGGGTGGCGCGCGTCATCACGCCGTCCAAATCGGATCATGCGGTTGCGGTCGCGGCAGCGCGGCATCTGTTCAAGCGGATGCTGAAGCGCGGCGTCGGAGTGTTCGAATATCAGCCACAGCGCCTGCACACAAAGCTCTACGTGATCGACGAGGTCGTCCATATCGGATCGGCCAATTTCGACATGCGCAGCCTGTTCCTCAATCTGGAACTGATGCTGCGGATCGACGATCCTGCCGTCGCCGCGCACATGCGGCGCTATTTCGAAGGCGAGATGGCCGATTCGCGGCAGATCACGCCGGCGCTGCTGGCCAAGGCGGGAATCGTCGATCGCCTGCGCTGGAGCTTCGCCTATTTCGTGATGGCCGTGCTCGACGCGAGCGTGACGCGCCGGCTCAATTTCGGCGGCGAGGCCCAGGAATTCTGAAACAGCTTCCCCTCCCTGCACGCAGGGAGGGGATCGAGGGGTGGATGGCTCTGGGCGGATCGCACCGCCCGATAGATAGCGACCCACCCCCAACTCCTCCCCTCAAGGAGGGGGCAGCAATTACGGCATCAGCACCGTGTCGACGACGTGGATCACGCCGTTGGACTGCATGACGTCCTTGATCGTGACGTGGCTCATCCCGCCCTTGGCGTCGGTGAGCATCAGCGTCTTGCCCATCATGCTCGCGGTCAGCGGCTCGCCCTGGACGGTGGTCAGCGTGGCCTTGCCGCCGCCGGCCTTGATCGCCGCCATGATATCCTTGGACGTCATCGCGCCGGAGACGACATGATAGGTGAGGATCGAGGTCAAAGTCGCCTTGTTCTCGGGCTTCACCAGCGTATCGACCGTGCCGGCGGGAAGCTTGGCGAAGGCGGCGTTGGTCGGCGCGAATACGGTGAAGGGGCCGGGGCCCTTCAGCGTATCGACGAGCCCGGCCGCAGTGACGGCCGCGACCAGCGTCGTGTGATCCTTGGAATTGACGGCGTTATCGACGATCGTCTTCGTCGGATACATTGCGGCGCCGCCTACCATCGGGTTCGCGGCGAAAGCGGCGGGAGCGAGCGCGGTGGCGGCGAGCGCCAGCATCGTCGTGTGCAGGATTTTCATTGTGCGTCCTCTCGAGAGCGCCGGCCATCGCGGCGCCTGCAAGCTACGGAAACGCGCTTAGGAAAGTTGCATCGGCAAAAGGCCGCGAGCGCTTCGCCTGCAAAAATAGCGGAGCCGCGCGTTCGCTGCGCTGGAATCCGGCGCGAGCTTCCCATAACGTGGCATCAGCATGTGGCAGCTCTACCAGTTTCCCCTTTGTCCGTTCTCGCGCAAGGTCCGTCTTCTTCTGGGCGAGAAGGGGGAGGGGTGCGAGCTCATTCGCGAAAATCCGTGGGAGCAGCGCGACGAATTCATCGACATGAATCCCGCCGGGCAGACGCCGGTGCTGGTCGACAAGAACTCCGGCGCACCGCTGATCGATTCGGGCGCGATCTGCGAATATCTGGAAGAGACGATCGAGCGCGCGTCGATGCTGCCGGGGACGGCTGCCAACCGCGCCGAGGTCCGCCGCCTCGCCGCCTGGTTCGACGGCAAATTCCATGACGAAGTCGTGCGTCCGCTGATGTTCGAGCGGATGGAGAAGAGGCTCGTCCACCGCCAGTCCCCCGATGCGAAGGCGCTGCGCGATGCGATGCGCGGGGCAAACAGCCACCTCGATTATGTCGATTGGCTTCTGGATCATCGCCGCTGGATGGCAGGCCCCCTGTTCAGTCTCGCCGATCTCGCCGCCGCGGCGCACATCTCGGTCGCGGACTATCTCGGGGGGATCGATTGGCGCGGGCACGAGCGGACGCGCCACTGGTATTCGGGGATGAAGAGCCGGCCGAGCTTCCGGCCCCTCCTTGCCGAGCGGATGGAGGTGATCTCCCCGCCCGATCATTACGACAAGCTGGATTTCTAGCAGACCATCCGATTGCCGGTGCGGACGCAGGATAGCGCCGAGACGGTGAATAGGCGGGCGACCGATGCGCGCTCCGCGCGGACGATCTCGCCGCTAGACCGGACCGGCGGGGGCAGGCGCAGCGGTTGTGCCACTAGCGCGGCTATCGACGGGGCGGGGACAGCGGCGCGCGCGGAGCCCGCCGCCATCAGCGGCACCAGCAACAGGAGCGGAAGCAGAGGGCGAAGGATGCTGTTCATGACGGACCGTATAATCCGGTCCCTCGCGCCTGTGTGTATCGGACTGTTACGAAGCCGATATGCGCGGGCCGAGCAGCCTCATTAGCGTCTCGCACCCCGCCTGATCCTCGGCATCGAAGCGGGCAAGCGCGGGGCTGTCGAGATCGAGCACCCCGATCAGCCGACCGTCCTGGACGATGGGGACGACCAGTTCGGACGCCGACGCGGCATCGCAGGCGATATGTCCAGGAAAAGCGTGGACATCCTCGATGCGCTGCGCCGTGCGGTTTGCCGCCGCGGTGCCACACACGCCCTTGCCGAACGGGATGCGGATGCAGGCGGCCTTGCCCTGGAACGGCCCGAGGACGAGTTCATTGCCCACGTTCCGATAGAAGCCCGCCCAGTTGAGTTCGGGCAGATATTCCCACAGCAGAGCGGCGGCATTGGCCATGTTGGCAATCGCGTCCGGCTCGTTGGCGGTGAGCGCATCGAGTGCCTGAGCAAGCTCGCGATAGAGCGTCGCCTTGTCGGAGCCGGCAATCTCGAACTGATACATCAAGGTCATCCTAGTCGATTTGGGGGCGTGCGCGGCCCTGCTTGATCGTGCCGCGCTGCGCTTTGGTCTCTACGCGGCGAGCCTTGGCGGCCTTGCTCGGCTTGGTCTTCACGCGCCGTTCGGGGCGGATATGGGCCTGCGCGACCATTTCGGCGAGCCGGTGTCGCGCATCCTCGCGATTCGCCTCGCGCGTCCGGAAGCGCCGCGCCGTCACCAGGATCGAGCCCTGCGACCAGCGGCTGCCGGCGAGCAACTTCAGCCGATCGAATATGTCGGGCGCCAGTCGCAGCGCATAGACATCGAGCCGGAGCTGGCAGGCGGTCGCGACCTTGTTCACATTCTGCCCGCCCGGCCCGGTCGCGGCGAGGAACTTTTCCTCCAGTGCGCTCTCGGGCAAGGCAGGTGGCTCAGTCGATGCCATCGAGCGAATCCGCGAAGAAGCCGAAGGCGGCGAAGCGCTGCGGGATCGGCGCCTCGGCCTTGATCGGTGCGCGTTCACCGCGCGGCACGACGAGCCGCCATGCGTGAAGCATCATGCCGAGATCCGCGCCGCGCCCGTACACGGGGTCGCCGACGATCGGGCGATCGAGGCCGCTGGCGAGATGGACGCGGAGCTGGTGGGTACGGCCCGTCTCGGGCGTGAGCAGCAACAGGCTGTGATCGCCGTTCGCCGCAATCGTCCGCCAGCGGGTCACCGCCGGCTTGCCACTCGGATCTGGAACGATGCGCCAGCCCTCTTCGGCCGTGCTTGTCTTGGTCAGCGCGAGATCGATCTCACCCTCGGGCGGAACCTCGCCCTTGACGACCGCAAGATAGGATTTGGCGACCAGCCGTTCCTCGAAGGTGGCGGCGAAGCGGCGCATCGCCTTGGGATTGCGCGCGAGAAGCAGGCACCCCGACGTATCGCGATCGAGGCGGTGGACCGCATTGGGCGGTCGCTGGAAACCGAATCGCAGATTGCCAAGTCGCGCGTCGAGCGAATCGCCCCCCGCGCGGGGACGATCGACCGCGAGGCCAGCGGGCTTGTCGATCACGAGAGCTTCGGCGTCTTCGAACAGGATGGGCAGATTCATGCGGCTCCCTAGCACAAGAGCGGCACGAACGCCTCCTTGAGCGGTACCAACTTTGTTTACTAACATTTACGTCGCGATATTGAATTTAAAGGTCCATTAACTTCTCTTGTTCATATGTATGAACGAGCGACGGGCAGGGGCCTGTCAGGGGTGGTAACGAAGGGTTAGGCACATGCGGGTTCTGTTGATCGAGGATGATCCCACCACGGCACGCAGCATCGAGCTCATGCTCGGCGCAGAAGGCATCAATGTCTATACGACCGATCTGGGCGAAGAAGGCCTCGATCTGGGCAAGCTCTATGATTACGACCTGATCGCCCTCGACCTGAACCTGCCGGACATGACCGGCTACGATGTTCTCAAGAAGCTGCGCGTCAGCCGCGTCCAGACTCCTGTGCTGATCCTATCCGGTACTTCAGAGACCGACGCCAAGGTCCGCGCGCTCGGCTTCGGCGCCGACGATTACGTGACCAAGCCTTTCCACCGCGAGGAGCTGGTCGCGCGTATCCATGCGATCGTGCGCCGTTCGAAGGGGCATAGCCAGTCGGTCATCCGCACCGGCAAGCTGGCCGTGAACCTCGATGCCAAGACGGTCGAAGTCGACAGCAGCCGCGTCCATTTGACCGGCAAGGAATATGCGATGCTGGAGCTGCTTTCGCTCCGCAAGGGCACCACGCTCACGAAGGAAATGTTCCTGAACCACCTGTACGGCGGAATGGACGAGCCCGAGCTCAAGATCATCGACGTCTTCATCTGCAAGCTCCGCAAGAAGCTGAGCCTGGCCTGCAGCGGCGAGAATTACATCGAGACCGTCTGGGGCCGCGGCTACGTGCTGCGCGAACCCGAAGAGGTCGCCAAGGTCGCCTAAACCGATGTCCGGGCGGGCCCGTGCCCGCCCGCCCCCATCTGTCATCGGATTGAAATAGTCCCGCAACGGGACTGTCGCTGCCGCCAGCTAATTCCCCGCCAAATCGTTCAAGGGGGATTCAGGATGACAGACGTTCTCGGCGGCGCGGGCCATTATGACGATGGCCTGATCGACACCAACACCAGCGCCAATCCGACGATCCAGGAGCTGATCGACCAGCGTTACTCGCGTCGGCAGACGCTGTTCGGTGGCATTTCGGCGCTGACGGTAGCGACGCTCGGCGGGATGGTTTCCGCCTGCGGCGGCGACAGCGACCCGCCGGCCTTCGGCTCTGGTACCGTCGTCAACGCCGGGTCCGCGATCACGACGAGCGCGGGCAAGGCGGTCACGCTCACTGGCTCCACCACGAACGCCACCGCTGGCGCCGACGCCTGGACGCAGGTCAGCGGGCCGTCCGTCACTTTCGACACGAAGACCGCAACGACGGCGAGTTTCATCGCGCCCAGCGTCTCCGCGTCGACCGTGCTGACCTTCCGCTACACCGCGACCGCAAGCAGCGGCGCGCTGACGGCGGATACGACCGTTACCGTCACGCCTGCCGCGATCGGCTTCGTCGCCGTCCCCAAGAGCCTCGACGATATCGTCAAGGTGCCTGATGGTTACAGCGTCACCGTGCTCTACCGGCTCGGCGATCCGATCAACACCGCGACCGCAGCCTTCGCCAACAACGGCACCGATACGGGCTATGCGAACCGCGCCGGCGATCATCATGACGGCATGTCCTATTTCGGCCTCGCCGCGACCGGCAACACGCCCGATCCGGCGAACAGCCTGCGCGGCCTGCTCGTGCTCAACCACGAGAATATCAACCAGGCCTATCTCCATGTGAACGGCGCGACGACCGTCGGCGGTGCGCGTCCCGAGGGCGAAGCGCTGAAGGAGATGGAGTGCCACGGCGTCTCCGTCGTCGAGATCGTCCGCGCGTCGCTCAGCGGTGCCTGGTCCTATGTCCAGGCCGGAACGCTCAACCGCCGCGTTACGCCGCTTACGCCGACGAGCTTCGTGGGTCCGGTGGCCGGCAATGCCGCGCTCCGCACTGCCTTCTCGCCGACCGGCGTCGCCGGGCGGGGCACGATCAACAATTGCGCCAACGGCTACATGCCGTGGGGCACCTACATGACCAACGAAGAGAATTGGGCCGGCTATTTCCGCCGGGACACGGGCGACGTGGCCGCACGCGGCGGCGCTGCCGCAAAAGCCAATGTCAGCCTCGCCCGCTACGGCATCCCCGAAAACCGCCCGGGCAACTATGCCTGGTCGACGGTCACCCCCGCCGATGCGGCCAGCACGATCTACCGCCGCTGGAACATCACCGTACAGCCCGGCGCTGCCGCCGACGGCTCGGGCGATTTCCGCAACGAAGCCAACCAGTTCGGCTGGTGCCTCGAGATCGATCCGTTCACGAACACGTCGGTGCCGCGCAAGCGCACCGCGCTCGGCCGGATGAACCACGAGGGCTGCTGGGCGGGCCGCACGATCGTCGGCGTCAGGCCGGCCTTCTACATGGGCGACGATGCGCAGAACGAATATATCTACAAGTTCGTCTCGGCGACGCCCTGGGTCGCGGCCGATGCGAGCCCGACCGACCGGCTCGCCACCGGCGACAAATATCTGAACACGGGCACGCTCTACGTCGCGAGGTTCAATGCCGACGGGACGGGCACCTGGCTGCCGCTGATCTTCGGGCAGGGCGGCATTACCGCGAGCAACACCACCTATGCCTTTGCCGACCAGGCGGACGTGCTGATCAACGCGCGGCTCGCTGCCGACGTGCTCGGCGCAACGAGGATGGATCGCCCGGAATGGACGGCGATCAACCCGGTCTCGGGTGAGATGTATTGCACGCTGACCAACAACAGCTCGCGCACCGTCGCCAATACCGATGCGCCCAACCCGCGCGCTTATACCGATCCGCGCACCAATGGGACGGTCACCAACGGCAACGCCAACGGCCATATCATCCGCCTGCGCGAGACCGGCGACACGAGCGAGGCGACGGCCTTTGCATGGGATATCTACGCGTTCGGCGCCGGCAGCGACCTCAACCCGACCAACATCAACCTGTCGGGTCTGGACGCGACCAATGATTTCTCGTCGCCGGACGGCCTGTGGTTCGGGCGCTCGTCGAACGCGTCGGGTCTCGTCAGCCCGGTCATGTGGATCGAGACCGACGACGGCGCCTACACCGACGTGACCAACTGCATGCTGCTCGCCGCGCAGCCCGGCACGGTCAATGATGGCGGCGTGCGCACGATCACGAACACGATCGGCGCCACGACCGGCACGCAGGCGACGCGCGTCGGCAGGGCGCCCGGCACCGCGCTCCGCCGCTTCTTGGTCGGCTGCAAGGAATGCGAGATCACCGGCATCGATTCGACGCCGGACGGCCGCTCGCTGTTCGTCAACATCCAGCATCCGGGCGAGAATGGCAGCCCGAGCAACATCACGAGCAACTGGCCGGCCAACCAGAGCGGCACCGCCGCAACGGGGGTCCGTCCGCGTTCGGCGACGATCGTGATCACCAAGAATGACGGCGGGGTGGTCGGCCTCTGACCTAGGACGATTATGGGAGGCGCAGTGCCGCAGGAAACGCCTGCGGCACTGCGACGTTAGGCACTTGTGCAGCGCCCTCCGGCGTTGCAGTCTAACCTCTATCCTCCCAGACCCAGGAGCCAGATGTCCTCTCCGATCGCTTTTGACGAGATTTTCGGGAATGGTGGCGACCAGCCCCGCGCTGAATTTGCTGCCCTGGGGGCGTGGCTGGAGGAAACTCCGGACAAGGAACTGGATCGCCGACAGAAGGCGGCCGAGGCCGCGTTCCGTCAATTGGGCATCACCTTCGCGGTCTATGGCGACGAGGACAGTTCCGAGCGGATCATCCCGTTCGATATCGTGCCGCGCATCTTCACCGGCGCCGAGTGGAGCCGGCTGAAGGAAGGGCTCGTTCAGCGCGTCGAGGCGATCAACCATTTCCTCGCCGACATCTATGGCGAGCGCAGGATCCTCGCGGACGGCGTCGTCCCGCAGGAACTGGTGCTCGCCAATCCGCAGTTCCGCGGCTTCCTCGCGGGACAGAAGCCGCCGCACGGCATCTTCGCGCATATCTGCGGGATCGATCTCGTCCGCACCGGCCCCGACGATTTCTGGGTGCTGGAGGACAATGCCCGCACGCCGTCGGGCGTTTCGTACATGCTGGAGAATCGCGAGGCGATGCTGCGGCTGTGCCCGGAGATCTTCCACCGCTTCAACGTCTGCCCGGTCGATCGCTATCCCGATCAGCTGCGCGATACGCTCCGATCGGTCGCGCCGCGCGGTCGCGGATCGGAGCCGGTGTGCGTGCTGCTGACCCCCGGCCATTTCAACTCGGCGTTTTACGAGCACAGCTTCCTCGCCGATTCGATGGGAATCGAGCTGGTCGAGCCCGCCGATCTCGAGGTCGATGACGACATCGTCTGGATGCGGACGATCGACGGGCGGGTGCGCGTCGACGTGATCTATCGGCGGATCGACGACGATTATATCGATCCGCTGTTCTTCCGCCCGGATTCGCTGCTGGGCGTGCCGGGGCTGATCGCGGCCTATCTCGCGGGCAATATCGCGCTCGTGAATGCGCCCGGCACGGGCATCGCCGACGACAAGGCGATCTACAGCTACATGCCCGAGATCGTGAAATATTATTCGGGCGGCGAGGCCAAATTGCCCAATGTCGAGACGTTCCGCTGCCGCGAGACCGGCGCGCTCCAATATACGCTCGACAATCTCGAGAAGCTGGTCGTGAAGCTGGTCGACGGATCGGGCGGCTATGGGATGCTCGTCGGGCCGACCGCGACCAAGGCGCAGATCGAGGATTTCCGCGCCGCGCTGAAGGCCGAGCCGCACCGCTATATCGCCCAGCCGACGCTGGCGCTCTCGACCGTGCCGACGTTGACCGAACAGGGCATCGCCCCGCGCCACGTCGATTTCCGGCCGTTCGTGCTCAGCGGCGCGGACGGGGTGCATATCGTGCCGGGCGGGCTGACGCGCGTCGCGCTGCAGGAGGGTTCGCTGGTCGTCAATTCCAGCCAGGGGGGCGGCACCAAGGACAGCCTGATCCTGTCCGACACGCCCGGCCAGTTCCAGTCGCAGGGCCCCGCCGGCCAGACGCAGAGGCAGGGCTGATGCTCTCGCGCACCGCCGCCTCGCTCTACTGGATCGGCCGCTATGTGGAGCGGGCCGAATTCACCGCGCGCCTGATCGAGGCGACCGTCCGTCTCGATGCGCTGTCCGCGCGTCCGGCGGGCACCACCGCCTGGGAAAGCGCCCTGCTCGTCGTCGGGGCCGATCAGGGCTTTGCGGCGGCCGGCGCCAAGGTCTGCCCGCGTGCGGTTTCCAATTTCCTGATGCTTGCGGCGGACAATCCGAGCTCGATCCGCTCCTGCCTCGATGCGGCGCGCTGGAACGCGAAATCGGTGCGCACCGCGCTGACCCGCGATGCGTGGGAGACGGTCAACCGCGCCTGGCTCGGCCTGCGCAACGTGACCGACATGGGCGACACGCGCGAGACTTTGTCGCTGATCGAGCGAATCCGCGCCGAGACGCGCGGCTTCGAGGGCGCGCTGCACCGGATGCTGCGCAACGAGGCCTATGCGTTTCTGGGGCTGGGCGCGGCGATGGAGCGCGCGGACAACACCGCGCGGCTGATCGATGTCAAATATCACCTGCTGCTGCCCGAGGGCGAGAAGATCGGCGGCGTGATCGATCGCGACCAGTGGACGACGATCCTGCATACGGTCTCGGCCAACACCGCCTATCGCTGGCTCTATCATGACGAGCTCAAGCCCTGGCTCGTCACCGACATGCTGATCCTCAAATCGGAACTGCCGCGCAGCCTTGCCGGATCGTCGGACGAGGTCGTCGGCCACCTCGCCTTCATCGGGCGGCGGCTGGGCCGGCAGGGCGAGGCGGATCGGCTCGGCCGGCAGCGGCAGGCGATGCTGAGCCGGACCAGCATCGACAGCGTCTTCGCGCACGGCCTCCACGAATATCTGGAGGGCTTCCTGGTCGAGAATGCGCGGCTGGACCGGGCGATCGCGGCGCAGTTCCGCTTCGGCTGATCATTCGTCGAGCGGGCGGTTGCCGCGGGCGCGCAGATCGGCCAGCAGCGTGCGGATCGCCCAGCCGGTGGCGCGCGCGATCTGCTCGCCAGAGAGCTCCCAATGGTCATGCATCTCCAGCCACGGCGTGGTGTGGAGTACCTGGAGCATCGCCGTGGCGAGCGTCTGGTCGTCGGGCGGCAGTGACTTGACCGCATCGGCGGTCGCGGCGCGGTAGCGTTCGACGCGGACTTTGTTGTTGGCCTTGCGCATGGCCCGGCCCTGCGGAGTCGAGCGCACGAGCGTGGTGATCGGGGCGATCTTGTCGAAGCCGGTGTAGATCGCCTCCAACTGGCCGGTCAGATCGGCCTCGCTTCGCGGAAAGGCGACGCCGGGCCCGGCGAGCTGGCGGACCCGATCGGTGCCGGCACCGAGCAGCGATTCCCGATCCGGAAAGTAGCGATAAACCGTCCGCCGGGCGAGACCGGTGCGCTCGGCGACGGCATCGTGGTTGAGATCGAGCCGGCCTTCGACCAGCAAAGCGATCACGGCATCGGCGATGGCCGTGCGCGCTTCCTCCTTCTTCTGGGCACGGGCACCGGGAGGGATCGGATCGCTGTCGCTCATGCGGCCCGATATAAAATGGCACATCCTGTGTCAATTTAATATTGACACGAATTGTGCCAGTTTGCACAAGCCGGCTTCGAAACGAATCGAAACGGGCTGCTCATGCTGTTCCACATGTCCATCGCCGCGCGGGATCCGCGTCATGTCGCCGAAGTCGTCGCCGAACTCTGGGGCGGGGAGGCGTTCCCGTTTCCGCCGGTGTCCGACAATGGCTGGATCGCGCTGGCGGGCGACGAGCGCGGCACCGCGCTGGAATGCTATCCGATCAACGTCGTCCTGCGCGAAAGCGCGGGCGACGCAGACGCGCATGGCGAGGCGACCGGTCGCGACGACCTCACCGCGACCCATGCCGCGATCGCGACGATTCTCGACGAGCCGGCTGTGATCGCGCTGGCCGCGCGCGAAGGCTGGCCTGCCAAATATCGCAAGCGCGGCGGCGCCTTCGGGGTCATCGAATTGTGGATCGAAGGCCGACAGATGATCGAGGTGCTGACGGCGGAGATGCAGGACGAATATCGCCGGAGCGTCACGATCGACGGATGGCGCACGCTGCTCGCCTCGGTCCCGCCCGTCGGAACCCCCGCCTGATCCCGATTTTGCGCGCGTCGCCGAAACGGCCCGCGCGTCCGTATAGTTAACGAGCGCGCCCTCAGGCCGTGCGACGGGAGACCGTGTTCCGATGCTTCGCTTGCTGTTGTTCGTCGCCGCCCTCGATCTCCTGATCGCGCCGCTGGGAGCGACCGTCTTTCTGATATCCGATGGACCGCCCGGCGCGACGGAAGGCGGGATGTGTGACGATGCACCGATCGACGCGCCTGCGTTCGCGTGCCAGCCCGCGCCATCACCTGGCCGCGCCGGGGCAATCTTCCCGGTCACGGATGTAGATACCCAAGCCGATCCATCGGCAGCGAAGGGCGACGACGTCGTGTTCAATTTTGCCCCGACCTTCGCCGTCTCGGACAGCGTCACGACGGGCCTCGGGATCATGCTGCTCGGGCTGGCCGGCATCGCCTCGGGTCGCCGAACCGTCGGCCGATCGCGTCGCCGCGGCTGACGAATGGTGCGCGCGCTTGTCGCGGACGCACCGGCTCGCCTAAAGCGCGTATCGTGCGCCTCTTCGTCAAACATCGCAGCGAATATCGCTTTTCCGAGCCGCAGGCGCGGCTCGTCCAGTTGCTGCGGCTGACGCCGGGCAACCATGCCGGCCAGTCGATCGTCTCGTGGCGGATCGATGTCGATCGCGATGCGCGGCTGAAGCCGGCGCGCGACGGCTACGGCAACGAGACGACGATGCTCTATATCGACGGGCCGCTCGACCGGATCGCGATCGAGGTTTCGGGCGAGGTGCTGACCGAGGATCGCGCGGGCATGGTGATCGGCTCGACCGAGACGCTGCCGCCGCTTTATTATCTGCAATCGACGCCGCTGACGAAGGCGGACGCCGCCCTGATCGACTATGTCGAAACGCTCGGGCTGCCGGCCGAGCCCCAGCCGCGCGCGCACGCGCTGGCCGAGGCGCTGGCCGACCTGTTCGAACCCGTGGCGGTGCATCCCGCGACCGACCAGAGCGCGGCGGCGCGGTTCGCGGCGCGTGCCGCCGATCCGCAGGGCAATGCGCATGTGCTGATCGCGGCGGCGCGCACCGTCGGCCTGCCCGCGCGCTATGTGGCGGGACATCTCTATCGGCCGGACGAATCGGACGGCCATGCCGCGCATGGCTGGGCCGAAATCTGGATCGATGGCTATGGCTGGATCGGCTTCGATGCGTTCGAGGGCTGCTGCCCGCGCGACGAGCATGTCCGCGTCGCGATCGGGCTGGATCATCGCGAGGCCGCGCCGATCTCGGGGCTGCGCATCGGCGGCGGGCACGAGGCGCTGGCGATCGACGTCCATGTCGGGCCGGAGCCTGCCGCGCAGGATTGAGGCGCGAACCGAATCCCCGTTCGCCCTGAGCATGTCGAAGGGCTGCTCTTTCTTCCGAACAAGAAGGGCGGTGCTTCGACACGCTCAACACGAACGGTGGGTAGGGTAGCATCTCAATCGACGATGCAGGTCTGGCCGGCGTTGAGCGAGACGATTTTCGCCTTCGGCCCCTTGCCGTCGAGGAAGCCGCCGGGGCCGTTTTCGGTGGTGAAGCGCACCCAATCGTCGAACAAATCCACGTCCGCATCGGGATAGGCGCGGCGGACGTCGGCGAAGGTCGCGCCGATGCCGATGCCCTTGGCGGTCTTCGGGCCGGGCCTGTCGAGCGTCCAGCCGACGAATTTGCCGGCGATGAACGAGAGCTCCAATTCGCCCTTGTAATGGACATGCGCGATCGGGATGCCCTGGCCGCAATCGGGATAGATGCCGCGCTTGACCGGCGGACCGAGCGCGGCGGTGGCGAGCGCCGTCGCGGCGGTGGCCTTCATGCCGAAGCGAATATGCTGGCCGGAGGGCAGCGAGAGCCCGGCCGACTCGAGGACGAGCGGCGCGGCCTGCGCGATCGGCGCAGCGAAGAGCGCGGCCAGCAGGATCGCGAGCCGGCGGGCTGAAGCGGCGCGGATCGCCGGGCGCCGATGCGGCCCGGCCGGGCCGTCGGCGCGCGAGATGGAGATCGGCTTCGGCGCGGAAGTTGACAAAGTTGACACTACGTCACCCCCCGGTGCGGCTCCTTCTCGTCCGGAACGCAGCGGCCGGCGCGCTTCGCGACGGGCGTCGGACCACGCACGAAGGCGGTTTCGCAGCGGGGGGAGGGCGGCAGATGTCGCGGCGTCATGTCCGGCTCCTTCGGGAAAGCGGACAGACCAGATCTCACAGGAAATCCTACATTGCAAAGCGGAAAATTCGGCGGCGGCGCTCGCGATCTTGCCGCCGGGCGCCCTTTCGGCTAGTGGCGCCGGCATCCGTTCCCGACGAACGAGACGAATCCGCGCGACTCCCTTGGGGAGCGTGCACGCCGGCCGACGAGGTTTCGTCCGCCGGCGCGTCTTGCGTTGGGGCAAATCGCGTCCCGCTTCGCCGCGGGCAAGGTGAGTTCGAAGCCTATGTTCGACAGTCTCAGCGATCGGCTTTCCGCGACGTTCGATCGTCTGCGCGGCCGGGGCGCGCTGGCCGAGACGGACGTGCGCGAGGCGATGCGCGAAGTGCGGATCGCTCTGCTCGAGGCCGACGTCGCGCTGCCGGTGGTGCGCGCGTTCGTCGACAAGGCGACCGAGGCCGCGGTCGGCCAGAATGTGCTCAAGTCGGTCACGCCCGGCCAGCAGGTCGTCAAGATCGTCCATGACGCGCTGATCGAGATGCTGGGGTCGGAAGCGTCCGACCTGATGCTGGACGTGACGCCGCCCGCGATCATCATGATGGTCGGCCTGCAGGGTTCGGGCAAGACGACGACCACCGCCAAGATCGCAAAGCGCCTGAAGGAGCGCGGCGCCAAGAAGGTGCTGATGGCGTCGCTCGACGTCAATCGCCCCGCCGCGCAGGAGCAGCTGGCGGTTCTCGGCGGGCAGACCGACGTGCAGACGCTGCCGATCGTCGCCGGCCAGACGCCGGTGGAGATCGCGCGGCGCGCGCTGCAGGCGGCGAAGCTGCAGGGCTATGACGTGCTGATGCTCGACACGGCGGGCCGACTCCATGTGGACCAGGGTCTGATGGACGAGATGAAGGCGGTCGCCGACATTGCGAGCCCGACCGAAATCCTGCTCGTCGTCGATGCGCTGACCGGCCAGGACGCGGTCAACGTCGCCAAGAGCTTCACCGATCAGGTGCCGCTGACCGGCGTCGTGCTGACGCGCATGGACGGCGATGCGCGCGCGGGCGCGGCACTGTCGATGCGCGCGGTCACCGGCCGGCCGATCAAGTTCATCGGCACGGGCGAGAAGCTCGACGGGCTCGAGCAGTTTCATCCCGAGCGCGTCGCCGGCCGGATCCTCGGCATGGGCGACGTCGTCAGCCTCGTCGAGCGCGCCGCCGAGACGATCAAGGTGGAGGAAGCCGAGGCGCTTGCCCGCCGGATGGACGAGGGCAAGTTCGACCTCAACGATCTGCGCAGCCAGCTCAACCAAATGAAGCGGATGGGCGGGCTTTCGGGCCTCGCGTCGATGCTGCCCGGCGTGAAGCAGGTGAAGCAGGCGATGGCGACGGGCGCCGCCGACGACAAGC
The DNA here is from genome assembly GCF_030546695.1 of Sphingomonas natans. Classification (GTDB taxonomy): domain Bacteria; phylum Pseudomonadota; class Alphaproteobacteria; order Sphingomonadales; family Sphingomonadaceae; genus Sphingomonas_I; species Sphingomonas_I natans. The sequence continues at coordinate 439,531 of NZ_JAUOTP010000002.1, read as the reverse complement.
ATCTCGTCCGGCTGGAAGCGGTGCTCTCGTCGATGACGCCCAAGGAGCGCGCGCGCCCCGAAATCATCGCCGCCAAGCGCAAGATCCGCATCGCCAAGGGCTCCGGCACGACCGTGCAGGACGTCAACAAGCTCCTGAAAATGCATCAGGAGATGGCCGGCATGATGAAGAAGATGAAGAAGATGGGCGGCCTGAAGGGGCTGGCCAAGCTCTTCGGAGGCGGCGGGGGCGACCTCAACGCGATGATGGAGGGCGCCGGCCTTCCGCCCGGCGGGGGCTTGCCCAACATGCCGGGGCTGCCCGGCGGCGGCAATCCGCAGGGCCTGCCGCCCGGTTTCCAGAATTTCCTGAAAAAGCGCTGATCAACCGAAATTAGAAGAAGGAAGATACCATGTCCGTTTCCATCCGCCTGTCGCGCGGTGGCGCCAAGAAGCGCCCTTATTATCGCATCGTCGTCGCCAATTCGCGCGCGCCGCGCGATGGTGCGTTCATCGAGAAGATCGGCACCTACAATCCGCTGCTCGCCAAGGATGACGCCAAGCGCGTCGTGCTCGACACCGAGCGCGCCAAGCATTGGCTGAGCGTCGGCGCGCAGCCGACCGATCGCGTTGCCCGCTTCTTCGATGCGGCCGGCCTCAAGGAGCGCGCCGCGCGCTCCAACCTGAAGAAGGGCGAGCCGGGCGAGAAGGCCAAGGAGCGCGCCGAGGAGCGTGCGACCAAGGCTGCCGAGGCCGAAGCCGCCGCCAATCCGCCGGCCCCCGAGCCCGTCGAGGAAGCGCCTGCCGAGGCCGCTGCCGAAGAGACGACCGAGGCTTGAGGCACGGATCGGTGGACGGCGCGTTGGCTCTCGTGAACGTGTTTCAGGAGAGTCGTGATGTCCACCGCACCCGTTGCCCCGGCGCAGCCCGAGCCGGCCGAAGGGCCGCGCGCGGATGAGCCGGCCACCGGAAAGCCGCAAGGGGAAGGCGTTTCCGCCCCCGACCCCGCCGAGGGGGCCGACGACGCCCCCTCCGGCGGCAGCGGCTCGCCCGACTGACGCGCAGCCCGCGGCCGGCGAGCGGATGGTGACGCTTGCCGTCATCATCGGCGCGCACGGCATCGCCGGCGAGTGCCGCCTCAAGCTCTTCACCGACGATCTGCGCGCTTATCCCGATTTCCGGGCATCGGGCCGCGCGCTGCGGCTGACCTCGCTGCGCGAAGGATCGAACGGGGCGATCGCCCGCTTCGAAGGCGTCGCGGATCGCAACGCCGCCGAGCTTCTGCGCGGCACCGAGCTGACCGTGCCGCGCGCGGCGCTGCCGGCCCTGCCGGCGGGCGAATATTATCATGTCGATCTGATCGGGCTCCCCTGCGTCTCCGATGCGGGCGAGGCGCTGGGCCTTGTTGTGGCGGTCGAGAATTTCGGCGCGGGCGACGTGATCGAGATCGCACGCGACAGCGGCGCGACCTTCATGGTGCCGATGAACGAGACCGCGGTGCCGCGCTGGGATGCCGAGCGGCTGGTCGTGGACGCGGCGTTCGTGATCTAGTATATACGGCCTGTATATACGGAGGCTCGCATGAGCGACGAATATCGCGCGAAGGTGTTCAAGTCGGGCAATTCGGTGGCGATCCGCATCCCGAAATCGTGGGGTTTCCAGCCCGGCGAGGAGCTCGACATCATCGCGCGCGAGGATGGCAGCTATGAGGTCCGTCGCGCGCAAGCGGACGAACTGACGCTGGATTCGCTGTTCGGCAGCTTCTCCCCCGATTTCATGAGCGAGGGGCGAGGCGAAACAGACCAGGCCGATCGTGACTGGAGCGCCGCGGGCCGTCCGCCGCGCGCCGCCTGATGCACCTTACGCACCTCCTCGACACCAACGTGTGCATCGTTTTCGCACTGGGCCGCAGCGCGTCACTGCAGGCACGGATGAACGCGTCCGCGCCGGGTACGCTCGCCATGTCGGCCGTCACCTTCGGCGAGCTGGCGGTCGGCGCGAAGAATTCCGCCGATCCGCAGGGGGATAAACGCCGTCTCGCCGCGCTGAGCCGGTTCGTCTTGGTCCAGCCGTTCGATCGGGCGGCGGGCGAGGCATATGGTTCGATCGCGCGAACCGGGAGCTTCCGTCGCGGCAGCTTCGATCGCCTGATCGGCGCGCACGCCTCGGCACTCGGCCTGATCCTCGCGACCAACAACGAACGCGATTTTGCCGACATTCCCGGCCTCAAGATCGAGAATTGGACCTTGCCGCTGTGACCCTCGACATCTTCTTCATGCTCCTCGTTCCCACCTATCTCGTGCTCGTCGCTTATGGGCAGGTGGGCGCGCGCAAGCGGGGGCTGGCGCCGGTGACGCGGGCGATCGCGGCGCTGTTTCGCGTAATGCTGCCGCCGTTCGCCTTGGTCGCGGCGTTGCTCTGGGAAGGCGATCCCGCGCTCGCTCATGTCTGGGTACCGGTCGTGATCGGCATGGCGGTGGCGGGCGCGGTGGTGGCCGCGCTCGTTGAATTCGTGGCGCCGAAGGTGGGGGCGTGACGAAGGGCGGCGCGATGCCCTATCCGGTTCGGGCAAGCAGGGGGACGTGACGATGCTGGGCCGGTTGCTGATGTTCTGCGCGATGCTGCTGGGAGCCGGGCATGCCATGGCCGCGGCGCCCGACAAGGCGGCGCTCGCCGAGGTCGACCGGATCTTCGATACCTGGGCGATCGACGCGCATGTGCCGGGTGTCGTCTATGGCCTCGTCGTCGACGGCAAGCTTGTCCATGTGCGCGGGGCGGGCGTGCAGGACGTCGTCTCGAAGAAGCCGGTGACGCCGGACAGCCTGTTCCGCATCGCCTCGATGTCGAAGGCGTTCACCGCGCTCGCGATCCTGAAATTGCGCGACGAGGGCAGGATCGTGCTCGACGCGCCGGCCGAGACCTATGTGCCCGAGCTCAAGGGCTGGCATTATCCGACCGCGGACAGCCCGAAGATCACGGTGCGCAACCTGCTCACCCATTCGGCGGGCTTCGTCGAGGACAATCCGTGGGGCGATCGGCAGCAGGTGATGCCCGAGGCCGACTTCACCGCCCTGCTGAAGGCGGGCGTGCCGTTCGCGCGCGCGCCGGGGCTCGGCATGGAATATTCCAACCTCGGCTATGCGACGCTCGGGCGGATCGTCTCGAACGTCTCGGGCCAGCGTTACGAGGAGTATATCCGCACGCATCTGATGGCGCCGCTCGGCATGAGCGCGACGGGCTACGACATCTTCGCCTCGCCGATCGCTCGCCGCGCGATCGGCTATCGCTGGCAGGACAATGCCTATCTGCGCGAGCCGGACATGAAGGACGGCGCGTTCGGGGCGATGGGCGGCGTCGAGACCAGTGCGACCGATTATGCCAAGTGGGTCGAGTATCTGCTCGCCGCTTGGCCCGCGCGCGATGGGGCGGATGCGGGGCCGGTCAAGCGGGCGACGGTGCGCGAGATCGTCACCGGCGCGAATTTCGTCGGCGCGGGGATGCGCAACGCGGCCTATGGCGGGGCACCCTGCCGGCAGGCGAGCGCCTACGGCATGGCGTGGCGCGTCCTCGACGATTGCGATCTCGGCCGCGTCGTCACGCATACGGGCGGCTATCCCGGTTACGGCTCGGTCGTGATCCTTCTGCCCGACAAGGGCGTCGGCTTCTTCGCCTTCTCTAGCAAGACCTATGGCGGCGCGTCACTGCCGGCGTTCCGCGCGCTGCTGGCACTCAACAAAGCGGGTGTGCTCGAGGATCGCACGACCGCCGTCAGCGCCGGGCTGGCATCGGCTTATGACTCCGCACGCGCCGTGTGGCGGACGAGCGGGATCGAGGCGGCGCCGCTGGCCAACAACATGCTGATGGATCGCGACGTGGCGCGCTGGAAGACGCTCATCGAAGGGCTCAAGAAGGAAGTCGGCACCTGCGACATGGACGAGGCCGTCGCGCCCGTCTCGGCGATGGAGGGCAAGTTCGTGTGGAGCTGCGAGCATGGCCGGATCGCCGGGCGCGTCCAGCGCGCGCCGACGCCCGACGTGCGGCTGCAGGCGCTGGAATATACCGTACAGGCGCCCTGAGGCGCCCGACAGACAAGGCCGAGCTTATGGTTGGATTTCCCGCGGTCGCGATGATGCTGTTCTCGTTCGGCCTGCCCGTCGCGCTGACGTTGCTGGTGCTGAAGCTCATGCCGCGCCCGTCGCGCCCGGTGATGGCGGCGACGATGCTCGCGGCGGCGGCGATCTTTCCGCTGGCTCTGCTCTCGCTGGTTCACTCCACCAGCGCGGTCACGCAGGCCGGCAATGTCCAGATCGCGTGGGTGACCTTTGCGGGCGGCTTGGTGCTGAGCTGGCTGACCTTCTCGATCCGCCGCGCAGCCTGAGGTCGCACCGAGAGCCTGGGTGGCTCCTCAGAACGAGCGGGGATGGTAAGGGGGCTGATGTTCCAGGCTACCGTCCTCACGCTCTATCCCGAGATGTTTCCCGGACCGCTCGGCATCAGCCTTGCCGGGCGGGCGCTGGCCGAGGGGAAATGGTCGCTCGATGCGGTGCAGATCCGCGATTACGCGACGGACAAACATCGCTCGGTGGACGATACGCCCGCCGGCGGGGGGGCGGGGATGGTGATGCGCGCCGATGTGCTGGCCGCGGCGATCGACGGGACGGCCAAACCCGGCGTGCCGCTGCTGGCGATGACGCCGCGTGGGCGCCCGCTCCGCCAGGAGCGCGTGCGGACGCTGGCGGAGGGGCCCGGGGTCGCGATCCTGTGCGGTCGGTTCGAGGGGATCGACCAGAGGCTGTTCGAGGGGCGGGAGATCGAGGAGGTCTCGATCGGCGACTATGTGCTGTCCGGCGGCGAGACCGCGGCGATCGTGCTGCTGGATGCTTGTATTCGGCTGCTTCCCGGAGTAATGGGCGCGGCTTCGAGCGGTGACGAGGAAAGCTTCGAAGCGGGCCTCCTCGAATATCCGCATTATACCCGACCGCAAATGTGGGAGGGCCGCACGATCCCCGAAGTGCTGCGATCGGGGGATCATGCGGCGATCAAGGCGTGGCGCGTGTCACGGGCCGAGATCGATACACGGCTAAGGCGGCCGGATCTTTGGGAGCGCCATATCGGCGCTCGGGTCCAGTCGCCCTCTGGTGCGCGGCAAAAGAAGGACGAATGAGATGAACCTCATCCAGCAGCTCGAAGCCGAGCAGATTGCCGCTCTCACCGAGAAGCGCGCCATTCCCGCATTCCGCCCCGGCGATACGCTGAAGGTCGGCGTGAAGGTCGTCGAAGGCGAGCGCTCGCGCGTCCAGTCCTATGAGGGCGTGTGCATCGCGCGCTCGAACAAGGGCATGGGCAGCAGCTTCACCGTGCGCAAGATCTCGTTCGGCGAGGGCGTCGAGCGCGTATTCCCGCTTTACTCGCCGAACATCGATTCGATCGACGTCGTCCGCAAGGGCGTCGTGCGGCGCGCGAAGCTCTATTATCTGCGTGGCCGGACCGGCAAGGCGGCGCGTATCGCCGAGCGCCGCGACACGCGCGACAAGGCCGTCGCCGAGGGCTGATCCGCCCTCATCGCGACGAGACAGCGCCCGCGGGTCCGCAAGGATCCGCGGGCGTTTTCGTGTCTGGGACGCTTGGGGGGATGGCTGCCTGATCGAGGCTGCCGGGAATGTGGTGTCGGAAACGAGGGGCCTTCGGGGCGGGACGGTCCAGATGGCCGTCAACCGCTCCGCTTCTCACCGCTCAGGCGGTGAGAATGACGCCGACCACCAACGCCTGCGCGACGATCGCGATCAGGAGCGAGGTGGCACCTTCGAACTTCAACACAACATTTCTCCACTGAAACCGCACGATGTGTGCGGTGCAGCGCAGATAGGATCGCATCGGTTAATCGCAAATTAAAAACATTCCGCCGCAGATGCAAAAAACGCAATCAACGTTGCGCGAGGGACAGGATTGTTTTCGCACAGTTTTTTGGGGCCTGATCGGACGTGTCGCCGAGCGAGCTTTGCGCGAAAGATTGCTGCGTCGCGGCATAGATCGGATGGCGGTTCGATGCGGTGGCGAGCGCGTCCTCCAGATCGGACAGCCGATCGACGACGTCCCCGCATCGCCAGAAATCATGGTCGTCTGTCGCCTGCCAGTCGATTTTCTGCGGATTGAGGAACAGGCAGGGGCGCGGCCGGGCAAGATATTCGACGACCTGACTTGACGAATCGCCCAGATAGAGATCGGCCGCGGCCGTGTAGCTGCCGTCGACCATCGCGAAGCTCTGCCGGTCGCAATGCATGTGCGGCAGGTGCGCGACCGCCTCGAGGACGGCCGCCGCCTCGGGGTCGTGCTCGAACAGGCGCTGGTGCGGGGCGAGGATGACGTTCCAGCGATCCTGCGCGGCGAGAAAGGCGACGATCTCGCGACCCCACGCCCACCAGGACGATCGGTGGCGCTGCCAGTGCGGCGTATAGAGCAGGATCGGCCGATCGGTCGCGAAGAGCGCGGCGGCGGACGTGCGCTGCCGGAAGCTCGCCTTCACATAGCCGGTGGCGACGACGCGTGCGGGATCGAAACCGCGCGCGAGATAGGTCGTGCGCTCGCGTTCGCTCGGCACGAGCATCCGCGTCGCGGCACGCCGTCGCCGATCGTCGCGCGCGCTCATCGAGCCGACGCCGTGCGACGTCTTGACGAAGCGCAGCCCGAGCCAGGGGGCCAGGAACGGGATCCACAAGCTCGTCTGCTCGGCGCAGACCGTGACCGCCGATGATCGGAGCAGCGGCGCGAGGCGGGCGAGCATCGGGAGCTTGGGCGGCAAAGGCGGATTGGCGCCGGGCGGCAGATCGGGCAGATCGCGAAACCCCGGCGCCCGGCGGAGCGACATGTTCGGCCACGCGGCGGCCCACGGCGCGAGCAGGCGCTCATGCGCGGAGGTCGCGACCCAGATGTGGATCGCCAGATCGGGCGCCGCCTGGGCGAGCGCCTCGGCAATCGGCCAGAGATGCGGGATGAGCAACGTCTCGCCGAGGAACAGGAAGGCGACGCTGGGGAGTGCTGCCGCCGGACCGACGGCAGCAGAAGAAGATAGGCGCATTGCAGCCTTGTAGCGGGCGATCGGACACCACGAAATGCGCCACTTTCATGCCTGTCGGGGCGTATTCCGCCTCTCATAGTCTTTTTCGAGTTTGCGCCGTATATGGAGTGAGAGCCCCGAAGCGGATCGGCTCCTACATGCTCATGGGGAGTGACCGGCATGCCATTGCTGCTTCTTCCGTTGATCCTCGCGCTGACCGCGCTCGGCGGCGATCAGGGCATCGCCGACACCAAGGCTCCGGCCCGCAGCGCGCCGCAGGCGGAACCGCCGACCTTCGATCCGGACGCGCCGCCGAGCTGGTGGCTCACCAAGATGCGGCGCCCCTGCTCCAAGACGGGCGGGCGCGTCTCCTGCTGATCGTGCGTGGCTTGGTCGTGCCTGCCGAGGATCCGATCTAGCGCGGCGGCGCGGCGCTCTTGCCGACCAGCGACCTGGGCAGCGTGCCATCGGCGTTCATCCCGAGATCGATCACGCACATCGTGCCGAATTCGGGATGCTTGCCGCACGAGACGCCCGCGAACTGAAGCTCGGGCGAGAAGATGATCGTGCGGTGGCCGCGATCGGGAACGCCATCGTCGACGATCAACTGGCGAATCGTATCGACGCCGTCGATCGAGCCATAGGCGATGACCTCGGCCGTATAGGGTCCGCCGCCGCGTTTGGTGACGCGATCGCCGGGGGAGGAGCCGTCGGCGCCATAATGGCCGGTCTTGCCGGTGCGGCTCTGCTCGGCGACATGATCGGCTGCCGCCGCCTTCAGCACGGGCGAGCCTGCGGCGGCGGGCATAGGCTTGATATCGCCGACGAAATCGATCGTCTCGTCGACCGCGCTTACGCCTTCGGCGGTGCGGACGAGATCGGGCGAGCCGGGGATCTTGACGATGTCGCCCTTGAACCAGCCACGATATTTCCTGAGCTGGAGGATATAGGCGGCTGGATCGGTGCGCGCCTGATTGAGCGCATCGAGCACCTGCTGCTCGACCGGGATGGGGGTGAAGGAGGCGAGGACGGGCAGGGCGAGCAACGTTGCCACAATGCCCGTGCTGCGTAAGATCAGGCGCACCCTCATCTCCCCGTCTGCCCCCACAGATACGCGATATCTTATGCTTTGGTTGAGGCGATCAAGCCATCAAAGCCCGGCATTGTCTCCGATCGCCTTGCCGATCGCGGACCAATCGACATCGTCGCCGTCGCGCGCGATCGCCTGCAACAGGTGATCGCGGATCACGCCGAGCAACGGCATCGGCACGCGCGCGCCGGTCGCGGCCTCGGCGACTAGGTTCATGTCTTTCAGGCCCAGTGGCGCGGGGAAGCCCGCCGGGCGGTATGTGCCCTCGATCAGCGCCGGGCCGTAATTCCTGTAGACGGGGGCGCCGAAGAGGGTGCCGGTCAGCACATCGAACAAGGCCTGCTTGTCGAGGCCGTTCTTGGCGGCGAGCGCCATCGCCTCGCCCATCGCCTCGATCGCGGACATGATCATGAAATTGCCGCACAGCTTGACGAGGTTCGCCGCGGGCGCGTCCTCGCCCACGACGAAGGTCTTCTGGCCGATCGCATCGAATACCGGCTGGGCATGGGCGATGCTGGCGGGCGCGCCGGCGGCGACGATGCTGAGCTGCGCGGCCTCAGCCGCGGGCGGGCGGCCGAAGACGGGCGCCGAGACGTAGCGATCGCCCTGCGCCTCCGCGAGCCGCCGCGCGAGCGCGAGGCTGACCGTGCTGAGGCCGACATGCAGGCAAAGCGGGTCGGCTGCGAGCAGGCCGTCCTCGCCGAACGTCACCGCCTCGACCGCGCGATCGTCGGCGAGCATCGTGAAGACGATCTCGGCCTGCGCGGCCGCCTCGGCCGGTGTCGTGGCGAGCGTCGCGCCGCCCTCGACAAGAGCCGCCGCCTTGTCGGGCGAGCGGTTCCAGACGGTGAGGTCGTGCCCGGCCTTCAGGATGTTGCGCGCGATCGCACCACCCATATTGCCGAGACCGAGGATCGCGACGCGCATCGGAGCGGCCTTAGCGGCGATGCTCGCCCTTGACGCGGCGGACCGTGCCCGAGCTCGCGCGCATGACGATGCTTTCGGTCGTCATGACGCCCTTGCGGACCTTGACCCCCTGGAGCAGCGAGCCATCGGTGACGCCGGTCGCGGCGAAGATCGCATCGCCCTTCACCAGATCCTGCAGCTCATAGATCTTGTCGAGATCGGTGACGCCCCACTTGGCGGCGCGGCCGCGCTCGTCATCGTTGCGGAACAGCAGCCGGCCCTGGAACTGGCCGCCGACGCAGGCCAGGGCTGCCGCCGCCAGCACGCCTTCGGGGGCGCCGCCCGAGCCGAAATAGATGTCGATCGTCGTATCGGGATCGGTGCAGGCGATGACGCCGGCGACGTCGCCGTCCGGGATCAGCATGATGCCGACGCCGAGGCCGCGCAGTTCTGCGATCAGCGCGTCGTGACGCGGGCGATCGAGCACGCAGGCGATGATCTCGTTGGGCTGGACACCCTTGGCGGCGGCGATCGCCTGGATATTCTCGGTCGGCGTCTTGGTGAGGCTGACGAGACCCGGCGCATAGCCCGGCCCGATCGCGAGCTTTTCCATATAGACGTCGGGCGCATTCAGGAGCCCGCCTTCCTCGGCGATGGCGAGCACGGCGAGCGCGTTCGGCCAGGCCTTGGCGGTCAGCGTCGTGCCCTCGAGCGGATCCAGCGCGATATCGATCTTGGGGCTGCCGGGCGATGCCTTGCCGACCTTCTCGCCGATATAGAGCATCGGCGCCTCGTCGCGCTCGCCTTCGCCGATGACGACGGTGCCGTCGAAATCGAGTTCGTTGAAGGCGGCGCGCATCGCCTCGACCGCGGCATGGTCGGCGGCCTTTTCGTCGCCGCGCCCGACGAGCGTGGAGGCGGCAATCGCCGCAGCTTCGGTGACGCGCACCATTTCGAGAACGAGAACGCGATCGAGCGCCTTCGAAGCCGTAATTGCCACGCTGCTTATCCCCTTACTGCCGGAGCGCAGGCGATAGGACGGCCTTGTACCCTTGTCGAGAAAAGCCGGGCACTCTAGCGCGACTTTCGGAGACCGAGATGAGCCTCTTTTATTCCGACGATGACGCGATCGCGCGGCTGGGCACCGCTTTCCTGGACCTGAGCCTGCCCAAGGCCGAATGGACGCACGCCGCGCACTTCGCGACGACCTTGTGGCTGCTGGGGGCCCGGCCCGACATCGTGCCGGAGCGGGACATGCCCGCGCTGATCCGCGCCTACAACGCCTCGGTCGGCGGGGTGAACGACGATCATAACGGCTATCACGAGACGATTACGCAGGCCTCGATCGGGGCGGCGCGGGCGTTTCTGGCCGAACGCCCGGCGGGCGAGGCTTTGCACGAGACGGTCGATGCGCTGATGGCGGGGCCGCTCGGCATTTCGGGCTGGCCGCTGGTTCACTGGAGCCGCGAGAGGCTTTTCTCGGTGGCGGCGCGGCGGGACTGGGTAAGGCCGGACCTGGCGCCGCTGCCGTTCGCGGAGGCAGAGCCGTTCCAGGCCGATTAAGCCTGGATCGGGCAGAGATCGGCGATGATGCCGAGGCTTGAGGAGATGCGCGCGGTAGCGCTGGCGATCGCGCTGACGCTGGCCGGGCCTGCTCTCGCTGCGGTTGCGGGGCCGCCCGTGCCTGCGATCCCGCGGCAGACGCCGGCCGAGCAGGCCATCGCCTACACGCACCGGGACGATCCGCCGCCGCCGCGCGCGCCGGCGCCGGTGACGTGCCGCAAGGCGAATGGCGAGAAGACGACGGCGTGCGGAGTCAAGGAAGGCGCGCGACCGCCGACGACCCTGTGCGGGCACAAGAAGGGCGAGATCGTCGTCTGCGCGGCGACCGGTCGCTCGCCGGATCGGATCCCGCTGCCGAACGAGCGCGGCCCGGCGCATCATCCCGGCGAGTTCGCGCGGCCCGACGCCGGCTCGGGGCCGATTCCGGTGCGGCCGGGCATCACCGTCGCAACGTTCGGGATGAGCCGCGCGGTGAAGATGCGCAATGCGACGCTGAAGATGATTTACGCGCAGGAAAAGGCCAAGGCGGCGGCCGACCAGGCGGCCGCCGAGAAGGCCAGGCTCAGCGAGACAAGTCCGCCGGAGTAAGGCTTTCAGCTGTCGAGGATGTGCATCCACATCGGCGCGCCGATGAGGCTGGGCGAGCCTTCGAGCTTCTCCAGCGCATGCGCAACCGACGCTTCGGGGCCGTCATGCGTGACGAGCACGATCAGCACGCCGCCGTCTGCGGCGGGGCCGCGCTGGATCAGGCTTTCGATCGAGACGCCCGCGTCGCGCATCGCCGCGGTGAGTTCGGCGAGCACGCCCGGCTTGTCGACGACGGTGAAGCGCAGATAGGCGCGGCCGCGGCGCTCGCCCGCCGGTGCCGCGGGCAGATGCGCGAGGCTCGCGACGGGCATGCCGAAGGCGGGGCCGGTTTCGCCGCGCGCGATATCGATCAGGTCGGCGACGACCGCGCTGGCGGTCGGGCCTTCGCCCGCGCCGCGGCCCTGGAACAGCAGCCGGCCGACATAATTGCCCTCGGCGACGACCGCGTTGAGCGATCCGGTGACGTGCGCGAGCGGGTGATCGACGGGCACGAGGCAGGGATGGACGCGCTGGAACAGGCCCTTCGAGGTTGCTTCGCCCAGGCCGACGAGGCGGATCTTGTAGCCGAGCGCCGCCGCCTCGGCGATGTCGGCGGCCTTTACGTGGCGGATGCCGGTGATCGCGACCGAATCGAAATCGATCGTCGCGCCGAAGGCCAAGCTGGCGAGGATCGAGAGCTTGTGCGCGGCATCGACGCCGTCGATGTCGAAGCTGGGATCGGCCTCGGCATAGCCCAGCGCCTGCGCCTCGGCGAGGACGTCGCCGAAATCGCGGCCGTGCCCAGAAACACTAGGGCTTTCCATCGTCGAGAGGATGTAGTTGCAGGTGCCGTTGAGGATGCCGAAGACGTGGTCGATCTCGTTGGCGGCAGCACCCTCGCGCAGGCCCTTGATGACGGGGATGCCGCCCGCGACCGCGGCTTCATATTTGAGCGCGACGCCTTTGGCCTCGGCGGCGGTGGCGAGCTCCAGCCCGTGATGCGCGATCATCGCCTTGTTGGCGGTGACGAACGATTTGCCGCCCGCGATCGTCGCGCGGGCGAGCGTCAGCGCCGGACCGTCCGAGCCGCCGACCAGCTCGACGACGACATCGACATCGTCGCGGCGCGCGAGATCGGCGGTGTCGTCGATCCAGGCGAAGCGGGAGAGGTCGACCCCGCGATCGCGCGTGCGGTCGCGCGCGGAGACGGCGGTGATCTCGATCGCGCGGCCGGCACGGCGCTCGATCAGGGCGGCGTTGGCGTCGAGCAGTTTGACGACGCCGGCGCCGACCGTGCCGAGGCCGGCGAGCGCGATGCGGAGGGGTTTGGTCATGTCAGTTTTTCACTCATTTCCGTTTGGTTCGAGCGGAGTTCGAGCTTGCCGAGAACGAAGTCGAGAACAGTTCTCGACGGACGCTTCTCGACTTCGCTCGAAGCTGCTCGAACCGAACGGGGTTGGAGGGGTGGAAATCACTCATGCGCGCGGCCGAAATCGGGGCGGGCATCGTCCTGACCCTGCTCGATGATCGAGCGGCGGATCGCGCGGGTCTTCGTGAACAGATCGAACAGGGCATCGCCGTCGCCCCAGCGGATCGCGCGCTGGAGCATCGTCACGTCCTCGGTCAGGCGCTGGAGGATTTCCAGCACAGCTTCGCGATTGTTGAGGAACACGTCGCGCCACATCACCGGATCGGAGGCGGCGATGCGCGTGAAATCGCGGAAGCCGCCGGCCGAATATTTGATCACCTCGCTCTGCGTGACTTCTTCCAGATCGGACGCGGTGCCGACGATCGAGTAAGCGATCAGGTGCGGCACGTGGCTGGTCACGGCGAGGACGAGATCGTGGTGGCGCGCGTCCATGATCTCGACCTGCGCGCCCAAAGACTCCCAGAAAGTGGAGATGCGCATGACCGCGGTCGGATTGGTGTCGCCCTCGGGCGTCAGGATGCACCAGCGGCCCTTGAAGAGCGTCGCGAAGCCCGAATCGGGGCCCGAATGCTCGGTGCCGGCGACCGGGTGGCCGGGGACGACGATATTGTTCGGCAGCGCCTGGCGGATCGCGGTGGCGACCGAGACCTTGGCGCCGCCGACATCGCTGACGATCGCCTCTGCGGGCACATCCTCGGCGATCGACTGGGCGGCGGCGCCCATCGCGCCGACGGGGACGCAGAGCATGACGAGATCGGCATCGATCGCGGCGGTGCCGGCGGTGTCGGCGATATCGTCGCACAGATCGATCGCGCGGGCGCGGGCGCGGACGGCGGGATCGGCATCATAGCCCGTGACGCGCACCGTCGGCATCGTCGCGCGGATGCCGCGCGCGATCGACGAACCGATTAGCCCGAGCCCGAGGATCGTGACGCGCGCGAAGGGCAGCATCAGGCGCCGACCTCGTCGATCATTTCGCGCAGGCCGGCGACGACCGCGCGCATCGCCGCTTCCTCGCCGATCGTGATGCGCAGCGCGTTCGGGAGACCCTGTCCGGGCAGCCAGCGCGTCGCGAGCCCGCGCGCCATCAGCCCGTTGTAGGCGGTCTCGGCCGAGAGCGGGCCTTCGAACAGGACAAGCATGAAATTCGCCTTGCTCGGCACGGCGCGGACGCCGGCATTGCCGAGGCTGGCAATCTGGTCGGCGAACCAGCTGCGCCAGCGATCATTGTGCGCCTTGCTCGCGGTCAGGAAATCCCTGTCGCCGAGCGCCGCGATCGCCGCATCTAGTCCGGCGGTGGCGACGTTGAACGGTGCGCGGATGCGCTGCATTGCCTCGATCACCGGCGCCGGGCCATAGCCCCAGCCGATGCGGCCCGCCGCCAGCCCGAAAATCTTCGAGAAGGTGCGCGTGACGATGACATTGGGCTGGGTGCGCGCCAGTTCGAGGCCGCCATCCTCGTCCTCGGCATCGAGATATTCGGTATAGGCCTGGTCGACGACGAGCAGGCAATCGGCCGGGAGCCCCGCATGCAGCCGGGCGAGCTCGGCGCGCGACGTGTAAGTGCCGGTCGGGTTGTTCGGATTGGCGACGAACACGACGCGCGTCCGCTCGGTGACGGCGGCGAGCAGCGCATCGACATCGGTCGCATAATCCCTGTCGGGCGCCTCGACCGGCACCGCGCCGACGCGGCGCGCGGCGATCGGATAGACGGAGAAACCGTAGCGGACGTAGAGGACCTCGTCACCAAGCCCGGCGAAGGCGCCGGTGGCGAGGTGAAGCACCTCGTCCGATCCGGTGCCGTGGACGATGCGCTCGGACTCCAGCCCGTAATGCGCGCCGATCGCCTCGCGCAGCGCGACCGCGGCGCCGTCTGGGTAGATTTCGAGCGCGGAGGCGGCGTCCGCGAAGGCGGCGCGCGCAAGCGGGCTCGTGCCGAGCGGATTCTCGTTGGACGAGAGCTTGGTCACCTTGCGGCCATCGTCGGTCGTCGCGCGGCCGGGCACATAGGGTGCGATCGCGGCGATCCAGGGCTTGGGCGTGGGGGCGTTCATAAGCAGGCTTCGTTTCTTGCCCACCGCTCATCCTGAGGAGGGACTGAGCTTCAGGCGAAGGCCCGTCTCGAAGGATCCCCTTCGACTGCCTGCCAAGGCAGTCGCTCAGGACGGGCTTCGAGAGCCATTTCGACTTCGCTCAATGGCTCCTCAGGATGAGCGGAGGAGGAATGGCGGTAAGGAGGCAGCGCCTTAGAGCAGGCCGGCCGAAAACCCAACCCGCCGCCTTTGTTGACAGCAAAGAGCCTCCGACCTAGCCGCGCCCGATGCTCGCGGCGCCTGCCCTCGACGATCGACGCTTCGGCCTCAACCGGCGCGTGACGCTGCCCGGCCCGCTGACGCTGGACGGCGGCGCCAGCCTGTCGCAGATCGAGATCGCCTACGAGACCTATGGCACGCTCGATGCGGACGGCGCGAACGCGGTCCTGATCTGCCATGCGCTGACCGGCGACCAGCATGTCGCCTCGGCGCATCCGCGCACGGGCAAGCCGGGCTGGTGGACGCGGATGGTGGGCGAAGGCAAGCCGATCGATCCGGCGCGGCACTTCATCGTCTGCGCCAACGTGCTGGGCTCCTGCATGGGCACGTCGGGGCCGGCCTCGATCGATCCGGCGACGGGCGTGCCCTTCGCGATGCGCTTCCCGGTCATCACGCTGCGCGACATGGTGCGCGCGCAGGCGCTGCTGCTCGATCATCTCGGCATCTGGAACCTCGCCGCCGTCGTCGGCGGATCGATGGGGGGGATGCAGGTGCTGGAATGGGCAGCGACCTACCCGGCGCGCGTCCGCTCGGCGGTCGTGATCGCCAGCGCGGCGCGGCATTCGGCGCAGAATATCGCCTTCCACGAAGTGGGCCGGCAGGCGGTGATGGCCGATCCCAACTGGCGCGGCGGCCAATATTACGAGAGCAAGGAAGGGCCGTCGGCAGGGCTCGCGGTCGCGCGGATGGCGGCGCACATCACCTATCTCTCGGAAGCCGGGCTGACCGACAAGTTCGGGCGGCGGCTGCAGGCGCGCGAGAGCAAGACGTTCGGCTTCGACGCGGATTTCCAGGTGGAGAGCTATCTGCGCCACCAAGGGCTGAGCTTCGTCGATCGCTTCGACGCCAACTCCTATCTCTACATCACGCGCGCGATGGACTATTTCGATCTCGCCGAGGAGCATGGCGGGCGGCTCGCCGATGCGTTCCGCGGTTCGAAGACGCGCTTCTGCCTCGTCAGCTTCGACAGCGACTGGCTGTATCCGACCGCCGAATCGCGTGCGATCGTCCATGCGCTCAATGCCTCGGGCGCGGCGGCGAGCTTCGTCGAGCTGTCGGCGCCGTTCGGGCATGACAGTTTCCTGCTCGACGTGCCGGAGCTGTTCCGCGTCGTCGACGGCTTCTTGCGGGCGGCGGCATGAGCGACATCGAGATCAGCGACGACAAGGACCGGCTGGATATCGGGCGGATCCATGGCTGGCTCGCGTCGAGCTACTGGTCGCCGGGAATCGCGCGTGAGCGGGTGGAGAAGGCGATCGCCGGATCGCACTGCGTCGGCGCCTATCGGGACGGCCGGCAAGTCGGCTTCGCGCGGATGATCACCGATCATGCGACCTTCGCGTGGCTGGCCGATGTGTGGGTCGACGAAGCCGGGCGGGGGCAGGGTCTCGGACGGGCGATGGTCCAGTGGTTTCTCGACCATCCCGATTTCCAGGGGATCCGGCGGCTGGCGCTGTCGACGCGTGACGCGCACGGCGTCTATGCCAAGCTCGGCTATCATGCGCCGATCCGGCCGGATTTCTACATGGAGCGGATCGATCCCGCTTTCCTGAATACCCTCAAAAATTCGGCATGAGCCTGCGTCCCGATCTCGCGATCATCGCCGACCATGTCGATCAGGGCTCGCGCGTGCTCGACATCGGCTGCGGGGACGGCGAGCTGATGGCGAGCCTGCGCGATCTGCGCGGGGCGGACGTGCGCGGGGTGGAGCTGGATGCGCGCAACGTCTCGTCCGCGGTCGCGCGCGGGCTGTCGGTGGTGCAGGGCGATGTCGAGACCGACCTCGCTTATTATCCCGACAAGGCGTTCGATTATGCGATCCTGAGCCAGACGCTGCAGACCGCGCGCTCGCCCGATCGAGTGCTGTCGGAGCTGCTGCGGATCGGGGCGCGCGTGTTCGTCTCGTTCCCGAATTTCGGCTACTGGCGGGTGCGGGCCTCGTTCCTGTTCGGCGGGCGGATGCCGGTGACGCCGGCGCTGCCGGTGAGCTGGTACGAGACCGAGAATATCCACCAGCTGACGATCGACGACTTCCGCGCCTTCATCGCCGAGCGGGGCGTGATCGTGGAGGGGGAGTGGTTCCTGTCGGGGGCGCGCAGCGTCACCGGCGGGGCGGCGAACCTGCGCGCCGAACACGCGGTGTTTCTGCTGCGGAAATAGGCTTTTAAGCCAACACCGCTCATCCTGAGGAGCCATTGAGCTTGTCGAAATGCGTCTCGAAGGACGGATGGGACGGTGCGGGTCCTTCGAGACGGGCCTTCGACTTCGCTCAGTCCCTCCTCAGGATGAGCGGTGGGGATGAGCGGTCGGGGTGCTAGCCCCGCAGCTTCGCGCCGGCCTTCGCAGCCGCCGCGACGATCTTCGCCGAGATCGCCTGCAGCTCCGCATCGGTGAAGCTCTTCTCGCCCGGCTGGAGCGTGACCGCCACCGCCAGCGACGCTTCGTCCTCGGCCAGCCCTGCGCCTCCGAAGATGTCGAACAGGGCGACATCGACGATCGCCGCCTTGTCCGCGCCGCGGATCGCGCGGAGCAGGCTGTCGGCGGGGAGGGTGCGGGGGGCGACGAAGGCGAAGTCGCGGGTGACGGCCTGGAGCGCAGGCGGGGCGAAGGCCGGGCGCATGCGGCCGCTCTCGCGGCGCGCCGGGATCGCGTCGAGATAGATTTCGGCGGCCACCGCCGGCCCGTCGAGGTCGAGCGTCTTGAGGAGGGACGGATGCAGCTCGCCCAACTCGGCGAGAATCGTCTTCGGACCCAGACGGAGCGAGGCCGAGCGGCCGGGATGCCAGATGGGGGCGGTCGCCTCCATCACCTGCAGGCGATCGGCGGGCGCGCCGGCGGCGGTGAGCAAAGCGACGACCTCGGCCTTGGCATCGAGCGCGTCGAAGCCGGTCGCCTTGCCCGAGCGCCAATCGCGCGCGGCGCGATCGCCGACGAGGAGGAGGCCCAGAGTTGGGCGCTCGCCGTCCTTCAGATAGCGGCGGCCGATCTCGAACAGGCGGACGCTGGAGGCGCCGCGTGCGCGGTTGCGGCGCGCGGCGGCGGCGAGGCCGGGGAGCATCGACGGCCGCATCGCCTTCATGTCGGCGCTGATCGGATTCGCCAGCGTCCAGGCGGCGCCGCCGAAAGCATCGGCGTCGGCTTCGGACAGGAAGCTCCAGGTGATCGCCTCGTCGAGACCGCGCGCGGCGGCCGCACGGCGCATCGCGCGCTCCAGCTTCTGCTCGGGCGTCGCGGTCGGGCGGGCGACGCCGTCGGCGCGGGGGAGCGCGACGGAGGGCACGCTGTCGAGGCCTTCGATGCGGACGATCTCCTCGACGATGTCGGCGACGCCGTCGACGTCGCGGCGCCAGCTCGGCACGCTGAGCGTCCAGGAGCCGTCGATGCCGAAGCCCAAGCTCTGCAGGATCGCGCGCTGGCGATCGGCGGGGACCTCGATCCCGGCGATACGCTGCGTGGCGGCGGGATCGTAGCGGAAGGTATGGCGGCCGAGCGGGGGTTCGCCCGCCTCGATCGCCTGCGTCGGCTTGCCGCCGCAGATTTCGGTGACGAGGCGCGTGGCGATGGCGAGGCCGTCGGCGAGGAAGGCGGGATCGACGCCGCGCTCGAACCGCGCGCGTGCGTCGCTGGTGAGCCCCAGCTTGCCGCCGGTGCGCGCGATCGCCTCGGGCGTGAAATAGGCGCATTCGATGAGCACGTCGGTCGTCGCCTCGGACGCGCCCGAATGCTCGCCGCCCATGATGCCGCCGATATCGTGGACGTGCACGTCATCGGCGATGACGGTCATCGTCTCGTCGAGCGTGTAGCTCTTGCCGTTGAGCGCGAGCACGCTCTCGCCGGCCGTCGCCTTGCGCGCGACGAGGCCACCGGTCAGCTTGGCGAGATCGTAGACGTGGAGCGGGCGGCCGAGATCGAACATTACATAATTGGTGATGTCGACGAGCGCCGAGATCGGGCGCTGGCCGACGCTCAGCAGGCGGCGCTGCATCCAATCGGGCGAGGCGCCATTGGTGACGCCGAGCACGGCGCGCGCGAAGAAGGCCGGGCAGCCTTCGGGATCGAGCGTGGCGATCCCCAGCGGTGCGGGCGTCTTGGCCTTGATCGCCGGCACGTCGAGCGGCTTGAGCTTGCCCAGGCCCGCGGCGGCCAGATCGCGGGCGATGCCGCGCACGCCCATGCAATCCTGGCGATTGGGCGTGATCGCGACATCGACGACCGGATCGGCAAGGCCGGCATGTTCGGCATAGAGCGTGCCGATCGGCGCGTCCGCGGGCAGCTCGACGATGCCGTCGTGGCTTTCGCCCAGCTCCAGCTCGCGCAAGGAGCACATCATGCCGTTCGATTCGACGCCGCGGATCGCGGCGACGCGCAGCTCCATGCCGTTGGAGGGCACGATCGCACCCGGCTGGCCGAAGATGCCGACGAGGCCCGCGCGCGCATTGGGCGCGCCGCAGACGACCTGCAGCGGAGTCCCGTCGCCCGAATCGACCGTGAGCACCTGGAGCTTGTCGGCCTGCGGGTGCGGGGCGGCGGTGAGGATGCGCGCGATCCGGAAGCCGCCAAGCTTGGCCGACGGATCCTCGACGCCCTCGACCTCGAGGCCGATGCGGGTCAGCGCGTCGACGATCTGATCGAGGCTCGCCTCGGTCTCGAGATGATCCTTCAGCCAGGAGAGCGAGACCTTCATGCGCCGACTCCCGCGCTGAGCGTGGGAATGTCGAGCGCGCGGAACCCGTAATGGCGCAGCCAGCGCAGATCGCCGTCGAAGAACGGGCGCAGATCGTCCATCCCGTATTTGAGCATGGCGAGGCGATCGATGCCGCAGCCGAAGGCGAAGCCCTGCCACTCGGCCGGGTCGAGCCCGACCGCGGTGATGACCTTGGAATGGACCATGCCCGAGCCGAGCACCTCCATCCAGCCGCCATTGGGACCGGTCGGATCGCCGCCGATCACGCGGCGGCCCTTCTCGACCGAATAGCCGACATCGACCTCCACGGACGGTTCAGTGAACGGGAAGTAGGACGGGCGCAGGCGCAGGACGATGTCGTCGCGCTCGAAGAAGGCCTTGAGAAAGGTCTCCAGCGTCCAGCGCAGATGCCCCAGATGGATGCCGCGATCGATGACGAGGCCCTCGACCTGGTGGAACATCGGCGTGTGCGTGGCATCGCTGTCCGAGCGATAGACGCGGCCCGGCGCGATGATGCGGATCGGCGGCGGCGTCTGCGTCATCGCCCGGATCTGGACGGGCGAGGTGTGCGTGCGAAGCAACATCTTCCGATCCTCGGCATCGACGTCGGGGAAATAGAAGGTGTCGTGCATCGCGCGCGCCGGATGCGTCTCGGGAATGTTGAGCGCGGTGAAATTGTGCCAGTCGTCCTCGATCTCGGGACCGGTGGCGACCGCGAAGCCGAGATCGGCGAAGATCTCGGCGAGCTCGTCCATCACCTGGCTGACCGGGTGGATCGAGCCTTGCGGGGTGGCGGCGACGGGGAGCGTCATGTCGAGCCGCTCGGAGGCCAGGCGCGCATCGAGCGCGGCGCCGTCCAGCGCGGCCTTCCGCGCCGCGATCGCATCGGCGACGGCGGTGCGCAGGCTTTGGATCGCAGGCGCCTTTTCCTGCCGCTCCTCGGGCGACATCGCCCCGAGCGTCTTCAGGAGCGCGGTGATCGAGCCCGATTTGCCGAGCGCCGAAATGCGGATCGCCTCGAGCGATTCGGCGTCGGGCGCGGCGGCGATGGCGCCGACGAGCTCGGCCTGCTGGGTCTCGGTATCGGTCATGAGGATGTGCTGGCCCTGTTCGCGCGTGCCTTAGGCGACGGGGGTGACAAAAGAAAAGGGCGCGGGAGCCTTTCGGCCGCCGCGCCCTTCTGGAAGGCTCAGGTTGCAGGCTTACGCCGCGACCCGCGCTCCTTCCGGCAGAGCCGCCTTGGCCTGCGCGATGATGGCGCTAAACGTGCCGGCATCGTTCATCGCCAGATCCGCAAGGATCTTCCGATCAAGATCGACGCCTGCCAGCTTCAGGCCGTGCATGAACACGCCATAGGTGAGGCCCTCGACGCGGACCGCGGCGTTGATGCGCTGGATCCAGAGGCCCCGGAACGTGCGCTTCTTCACCTTACGATCGCGGTAAGCGTACTGCCCCGCTTTCTCCACCGCCTGGCGGGCGATGCGGATCGTGTTCTTACGACGGCCGTAATAGCCCTTTGCATCCTCGAGGATGCGCTTGTGCTTTGCGTGCGTTGTTACGCCGCGCTTGACGCGTGCCATATCCCGCTACTCCTTACTTGAGGCCGTAGGGCGCCCAGCGCTTCACCGCTGCCGTATCGGCATGGGCGAGCACGGAGGTACCGCGGTTCTGGCGAATATACTTTGCGTTGTGGCTCATCAGCCGGTGGCGCTTGCCGGCGACACCGTGCTTCAGCAGACCGGTGGCGGTGAGCTTGAAGCGTTTCTTGACGCCGCTCTTCGTCTTCAGCTTGGGCATTTTCGTCTCCTTGTCGAGGCGATCAGGAACGGCCACGGCAGCCCACACTGGCCGGGCAGTTCTCGCGATAATCGCTTGGAAGCCGGCGCCTATAGGTGAGCCGTCCGAGATTCGCAACCGGAACCGGGGCCGGTTCCGGATGTTGGAGCCGGAATGACCGATATTGCCAGCCATCCGTCCATCGGGGACGATCCGCGCATCGTTCACCCCGCGCCCGTCCGCCGCGACCCGGTCAAGACCGCGATCGCCTCGGTCGTGTCGGTCCTGGCGACCCTCTTCGGGCTGCTGTTCCTCGCCTGGCTGGTGCTGTTCGTCACCAAGGGCCGCTTTCTCAAGCACACGTTCGAGAAGGTCGCGAGCAAATATATGGAGCGCGACATCCGTGTCGCGGGCGACTTCAATTTCTATTTCGATCCCATCGACATGAAATTCCTCGCCGAGGGGATGACCGTCTCGAATCCCGAATGGGCGAAGAAGCCGAACCTGTTCTCGTCCAAGCTGATCGACACGCGGATCGAGACGCTGCCGCTGATCTTCGGCAAGAAGCAGATCGAGTGGCTCAATCTCGAAAATGGCGCGATCGACCTGGAATGGGACAAGGCGCACAAGAAGAATAGCTGGACCTTCGCGGGCGACACGCCCTTCCAGATGCCGCTGATCCGCCGCGCCTCGGTCGCGGGGACCGGCGTCCATTATGACGATGCGGCGATGCGGATCTTCGCAGACGTCCGATTCGCGGCGATCGACGCCCAGAACAGCAAGTTCGCGAGCAACATCCGCTTCGACGGCGAAGGCACCGCGCGCGGCATTCCGTTCACGCTCAACGGCAGCCAGACCTCGCCCAACGAAGTGCTCGCGGGCGGGCGCAACCAGTTCGAATTGCATGCGCGTGCCGCCAAGACGAGCCTCGACGTGTCGGGCACGCTGCCGGGCGCGACGGTCATCGAGGGCGCCGACCTTTCGGTGCGCGTGCGCGGCCAGAATATCCGCAACCTGTTCGATCTGGCGGGCATTGCCGTGCCCGATACGCGCGCTTACTCGCTGCGCTCGCACCTGACCAAGGAAGGCCAGGACTACAAGTTCACGAAGATCGCCGGCAGCTACGGCAATAGCGACATCGGCGGCGCGATGACCGTGACCGTACCGCGCAGCGGGACGGACGAGCGGCTGTTCCTCGCCGCCGACCTCGCCTCGAAGCGCGTCGACATGATCGATATCGGGCCGTTCATCGGCTATAATCCGAACGCGCTGGCGACGCAGGGCGCGACCGCGGCGGCGACCACGCAGGGCCCGCGCGGCGCCTATCCGCGGATCCTGCCCGATGCGCCGCTGCGCGTGGACGCGATCAAGGCGTTCGATGCCAAGGTCACCTACAAGGTGGCGGACATCAAGCAGCCGTTCGTGCCGATCTCGAACATCGTGCTGGGGCTCGATCTCGATCGCTCGCTGCTGAAGCTCTCGCCGCTCAATTTCGACATGGCCGGCGGCCACGTCGACAGCGACATCGCGATCGACGCGCGCAAGCCGGCGGTGTTCACCGATTACGACATCCGCATGTCGCCGACGCCGATGGGCAAATTGCTCGCCAAGTTCGGCGTCGACAATGGCGGCACGACGGGCACGATCAAGGCGCGCGTCAAGATGAGCGGGACCGGCGATACGGTGCGCCAGTCGCTCGCGACGTCGAACGGCCGCATCGCCGTGATCCTGCCGCGCGGCACCTTCTGGACGAGCTACACCCAGCTCTCCGAATTCGACATCGGCACCTTCGTCCAGAAGATGTTCGAGAAGAAATTGAAGGAGCCGGTGCAGATCAATTGCGGGCTGATCGGCTTCACCGTGCGCGACGGCATCGCCGCCGCCGATCCGGTGCTGATCGACACGAGCAAGAACGTGATGACCGCCAAGGGCGGCTTCAGCTTCCGCGACGAATCGATGAGCCTCGCCTTCCGCGCCGACGCGAAGAAGTTCAGCCTGTTCTCGGGCCAGTCGCCCGTCGGCATCGGCGGCCATTTCGCGGCGCCGGCGATCCAGATCGTGACGCCCGAGCTGCTGCTGCGCGGCGGGGTCGGCGTGGCGCTGGGCGTCGCGGCGGGGCCGGTGGGCGCGATGCTTGCCTTCGTCGATCCGGGCGATGCCAAGAATGCGGCGTGCGGCCCGGTGCTGGCGGGTGCCACCGCCTCCGCCCAGCGGACCGACAAGGGCAAGGCGCGCAAGGATATCGGCGGCGGCAAGAGCGCGGACGTTCAGGCCGAGAAGAGCAAGAAGCCGATCAAGCTGAAGCTGTGATCGGGGTGCCTAGATCGTCAGTGCGGCGATCGCGGCCTCGATCAGCGCCGCGTCGCCCGCGGCGATGACCCGCCCGTCGCTGGCGCGGCCGAGCGGCTCGCCGGCCCAGTCGGTCATCCGTCCGCCCGCGCCCTCGACGACCGGAACCAGGGCCGCGAAATCATAGAGCTTGAGCCCGGCCTCGACGACGAGATCGAGATGGCCCGATGCGACGAGCCCGTAATTGTAGCAATCGCCGCCCCAGATCGTGTCGCGCACCTGGCCGCGCAGCGAATCGAAGCCGGGCTGATCGGCGGCGGGGAAGAGGTTGGGGGCGGTCGTGCCGAGATGCGCCCTGGCGAGCGTCGTGCAGGTGCGCGTGGCCGCGGGTGCGCCGTTGAACAAAGTCGGGCGCCCTGCCGCACCCAGCCAGCGCTCGCGCGCGATCGGCTGGTCGATCAGGCCGAGGATCGGGCGGTCCTCCTCCAGCAGGGCGATGAGCGTGCCGAACAACGGACGCCCGGCGAGGAAGGCGCGCGTGCCGTCGATCGGATCGATCACCCACTGGCGCGCGGCGTCCTCGCGCACCGTGCCATATTCCTCGCCGATGATGCCGTCGTCGGGCCGCTCTATCTCCAGAATGGCGCGGATCGCCGCCTCGGCGGCGCGATCGGCCTGGGTGACGGGCGAATCGTCGGGCTTGGTCTCGACCGTGAAGCGCGCGCGGAAGAAGGGGCGGATCGCCGCGCCGGCGGCATCGGCCAGGCGCTCGATCAAAAGGATGTCGGCATCGGTCATGCAGCGGGGCGTAGCGCCACGCGCGTGCGGGGAACATCCCCGGCCTGCCGCCATCCCATATTTGACTCCGCCGTTCCGCTGGCACACCATCCTCACAGGAGAACATATCGGAGATGACGATATGCGGCTTTCCCTGCCTTTATTATGTGCGACGGCTTTGTTCTTCACGGGCAGCGCGCAAGCCACGCTGATCGTTTCCGGCGACAGCAACATCTTCAGCAGCATCGCTGACAATCCGGCCAATCTGCAGTTCCTGAAGAATATCGCGGGATCGTCGCCGATCCTTGTCCAGAACAGCAGCTGGACCGACATCGGCTATGTCGGCGCGCAAACCGCCGGCTACTGGAACATGATCGGCTATTCCGCGGCCTCGATCGGCACGTTCGCCGAAGTGACGGACGCCGATCTGGCCGGAAAGAGCCTGTATCTCGCCTTCGCCCCGTACAATGCCTTCACCACTGCGGAGATTGGCGCGATGAGCCGCTATCTGGCCCGCGGCGGCACGATCCTGATCACCGGCGAGAATGGCAGCCTTTCGACGCTCAACAACTATGTGAACGATGCGCTGGCGGCGCTGGGCAGCGGCATGCGGCTGTCGAACACCGTCTCGGAAGGCGGCTATCGGACCGCCGATATCGTGACCGCCAATGCGATCACGGCCGGCACGGCCGGGCTGGAATATGCCGGTCCCTCGAAGGTGACGGGGGGAACCGGCCTCTATGCGAGCCGGGTGGACGGAGGCGTGATCATGGCCTTCGAGGACAGCGCCGCGGTGCCGGAGCCGGCAACATGGGGGATGATGGTCGCCGGATTCGGGCTGATCGGACATGGCTTGCGTCGCCGACGCGCGACGGCGATGGGCCGCGCCCGCGGCTGACGCCGCGCTCAGTCGAAGAGCGAGGAGACAGAGCTTTCATCGGCGATGCGACGGATCGCCTCGGCGAGCAGGGGCGCGATCGAGTTGACGCGGATCTTCTTCGCGCCGGCGACCGCCTCGTTGGGCGCGATCGTATCGGTGATGACGAGTTCGCGCAGCGCCGATCCCTCGACCCGCGCGACCGCGCCGCCCGACAGGACGCCGTGGCTGACATAAGCGACGACATCCTCCGCGCCCGCATCGCGCAGCGCGGCGGCGGCGTTGCAGAGCGTGCCCGCCGAATCGACGATGTCGTCGATCAGGACGCAGAAGCGGCCCGAGACGTCGCCGATGATGTTCATGACCTCGCTCTCGCCGGCGCGCTCGCGGCGCTTGTCGACGATCGCCAGGGGCGCATTGTTGAGGCGCTTGGCGAGCGCGCGGGCGCGGACGACGCCGCCGACGTCGGGCGAGACGACCATCAGGTTCCGGTCGCCGAAGCGCGCCTTGATATCCTCGGACATGACCGGCGCGGCATAGAGATTGTCGGTCGGGATATCGAAGAAGCCCTGAATCTGGCCGGCGTGGAGATCGACCGAGAGGACGCGGTTGGCGCCGGCGGCGGTGATCAGATTGGCGACGAGCTTGGCCGAAATCGGCGTGCGGGGGCCGGGCTTCCGATCCTGGCGGGCATAGCCGAAATAGGGGACGACGGCGGTGATGCGGCGGGCCGAGGCGCGGCGCAGCGCATCGATGCAGATCAGCAATTCCATGAGATTGTCGTTGGCCGGATAGCCGGTCGACTGGATCACGAACACGTCCTCGCCGCGGACATTCTCGTGGATCTCGACGAACACCTCCTCGTCGGCGAAGCGACGGACCGAGGCTTCGGTCAGCGGGTTTTCGAGATAGTCGGCGATCGCCCGCGCAAGCGGCCGGTTCGCGTTGCCGGTCATCAACTTCATGCCGCGTGCCCCTGAAACTTGCGGCCGCTCATAGTCGCGAGGCGCCGTTTGGCAATCTCGTTACAGCCAGCCGCGCGATCGGAGGAGCGCGACGCTGTCGCGCGCGACGGGAACTTCGAGCCCGTTGGAGAGGGTCAGCAGCGTCGCGCGCTCGCGCCGCAGCGTCGCCGCGACGGCCGTGCGCGCGACCCACCAGCTGCGGTGGACGCGCTCGCCCTCGACCCCGCCAACCTCGGTCACCGCGTCGCGCATCCGCATCAGGATGAGCGTCGAGCCGAGCGTGGTGTGCGCGCGGACATAATGGTCCTCCATCTCCAGGCAGAGCAGGTCGCGGCAGAGATGGGGCGGGAGGCGATCGAGGAAGGCGGGCGGCGCGGCGGGGAGCGGAGCAGGTTCGGTAGGCGCCGCGAGGGAGATGGGCGGGGCGTACGAGGCGGGTGCAGGCGTGCGGGCGAAGAGGAGGAACTGGATCGCGGTCGCCAGCCCCCCGACGAGCAGGACGTACGGGTAGCTTTCCGTGAGCGCGGCAGGCTCCAGGCCCTGACCGAACAGAACGGCGACCATCAGCGTCACTGGGACCGCCGCGACGATGCAGGCCAGAGCGATGGCGAGCGCCAGCGGCAGATGCGCCTGCTCCGCGAGCGACCGGCCCGCGCCGATCACGGGGCGGAAGCAGGCATAGCCGCCGATCGCCATCACCAGCCACATGCCAACGCGCGCGGCGACGGGCATCGCGAAGGTCCCGAACGGGCCGAGCAGGCCGAGAACGAGCCCCAGCCCGGCCATGACCAGCAGTTCGGCAGAAATGTCGCGCACGCTCGCCATCTCAGACATCGTACCATCGGCGCTTCGCGAATTGTACATCTGCCTGGCCCGCGAAGGGCGAAGCCCGATCGACGCAGACGCGGTTGAGGACGAGGCGGGATCGATCAGGACGGGGCGATCAAGGAGCCCCGTCATGACCAGCCTCGTCGCACCGATGCCTTACCCCACGATCCCGACCACGCCGCGCCGGCTCATCGCGCTCGGCGCCGGGCTTGTCAGCCTGCTGCTGATATCGGCCGCCGCCCGCCATTTCGCGCTCGGGTCGCCGACAACGGATATCGCGACGCTCTGGCTGCCGCTCCATCTCGCCACGGCGATCCCCGCCATCCCGCTCGGCGCGTGGGTGCTGCTGCGGCGCAAGGGCGATCGGCTGCACAAGCGGCTCGGCAGGCTGTGGGCGGTGCTGATGATGCTCGCGGCGCTGACCAGCTTCGGGCTGACCGGCATGCTCGGACATCTGGGACCTATCCATATATTGTCGTTGATGGTCGTGATCGGCGTGCCGCGCGCGATCCGGTCCGCGCGCCGGGGCCGGATCGCGGGGCATGTTCGCGGCATGACGATCGTCTATGGCAGCACCGTGCTGGCGGGACTGTTCGCCTTCCTGCCGGGGCTTATGCTGGGGCTGTGGCTGTTCGGGTGAAGGGGGATCGGGATGACGCTCCATACGTGGTGGCTGTTCGTGGTCGCGGTCGTGTTGCTGTCGGGGACGCCCGGCCCGAACATGCTCCACATCCTGTCGCGCAGCGTCGAGATGGGGATGAAGCGCAGCGTCGCGGCGATGGCCGGGTGCCTGACGGCGGTCGTGACCGTGCTCGCGGCATCGGCGGCGGGGCTGGCGACGTTGCTGCTGGCCGTGCCCGGCGCGTTCACGGTGCTACGCTACGCGGGCATGGCCTATCTGATCTTCCTCGGCATCAAGGCGTGGCGCAGCGAGGTCGCGCCGCTGGATGTCGAGAGCGCACCGCTTCGGCCGAGCGTATCGGCGGCGGCCATCTTCCGGGGCGGATTCGCGATCGGAATCAGCAATCCCAAGCTGATCCTGTTCGCGGCGGCCTTCCTGCCCCAGTTCGTCACGCCGGCCGCGCCGCAGGTCCCGCAATTCGCGATCCTGGTCGCGACCTTCGCGGTCGTCGAGAGCTTCTGGTATGCGGTCTATGCCTTCGGCGGGCGTTCGCTGTCCCGGTATCTGAGCTGTCCGGCGATCAAGCGGGGGTTCAACCGGCTGACGGGGCTGATCTTCGTCGGCTTCGGCCTGGCCCTGTTCAAGGCGAGGCCGGCCTGATCCGGACGATCATGCGGCGGGTGGCAAGCAGGCAGGCGCGCTGGTAAGGCCGCGGCCTGCGAGGGCGACGGGGCGGAATGCACAAGGGACAGGAGCGGATCGGCTATCTCGATGGCCTGAGGGGCATCGCGATCCTGATGACGGCCGCCTGGCATTATCTGGGGCCGATCTATCACATGCACCTGCCCTATGACCGGGCGTTCGAATGGTGGCCGGGGGTCCGTTACGGCTGGGCGGGGGTGAACCTGTTCTTCCTGATCTCGGGCTATGTGATTTTCCTGACGCTGGAGCGCTGCACGGGCTTCGTCGATTTCGCGCTGCGGCGCTGGGTCCGGCTGTTTCCCGGCATGCTCGTCGCCTCGCTCGTCATCTATGCGTGCCGGCTGCCGATGGGCGATGCGATGCCGGGGGGCGATCCCCGGCCGGTGGATCTGCTGCCGGGGCTGACGCTGACCAACCCTTTCTATTTCCACTATTTCGCGCTGCCGGCGCGCTCGCTGGATGGCGCCTTCTGGTCGCTCTATGTCGAGGCGCTCTTCTATGTCGTGATTGGGCTGATGTTCTTCCCATTGGGCTGGGCGCGATCGATCGCCGGGCTGCTGCTGCTGTACGCGTTCAGCCTGATCGTCACGCCGATCGCGATCCAGCTGCACCTTGCCTGGGCGGCCCCGGCGATAAAATTGCTCTATCATGCGGGCCTGCAGAATTTCGGCTGGTTCGCGAGCGGCGCCTTGTTCCTCAAGGCACGCGTGCACAGCGACAAAGGGCTGTTCTGGATGGCGGTGGCGATCGGGCTGTGTTCGGCGTGCACGACGGTGCTACCGGGCGGCATGGAAAAATCGTCGCGCGCCGCGCTCTTCGCCGGGCTGATCCTGTTCGCCGCCGTCCAGCATGTCGGGCTGCTCCAGCGCGCGCTGGAGGCGAAGTGGGTGCTGTGGCTCGGCTTCGTCAGCTACCCTTTCTATCTGATGCACAGCGCGATCGGCGTGGGCCTGATCGCGCGGATCGGCGGGGCGCTGCCCGGATTGCCCGCGATTCTGCTGCCGATCCTCGTGCTCGGCCTCATGCTCGCCCTCGCCTGGGTCGTCGCGGCGAAGATCGAGCCGCCGATCGCGCGACTGCTGCGCCCCGCGACCGACACGCTGCGCCGCCTGCTCGGCGCCGGCGCATCGAGCCAGACGGCGCGCACCTCCGGCACGCCGGCCTGATATGAGCATCACCACCCGCTTCGCCCCGTCGCCGACGGGCCGCCTTCACGTCGGCAATATCCGCGTCGCGCTCCACAATTGGCTGTGGGCGCGCAAGAATGCGGGCTGCTTCCTGCTGCGGCTCGACGATACCGATGCCGAACGATCGACCGAGGAAAATGCCGAAGCGATCCGCGCCGATCTCGCCTGGCTGGGGCTCGTACCCGATGACGAGGTGCGCCAGTCGGATCGGTTCGCGCTCTACGGGCGCGAGTTCGATAGGCTGCGCGCGGCGGGGCGCGTCTATCCGGCCTATGAGAGTGCGCAGGAGCTGGACCTGAAGCGCAAGATCCTCGCCGGGCGCGGACTGCCGCCGATCTACGATCGCGCCGCGCTGGCGCTGGGCGATGCGGAGCGCGCGGCGCTGGAGGCGGACGGGCTGCGGCCGCACTGGCGCTTCAAGCTCGATCATGACGCGCCGATCGTGTGGGAGGATCTGGTCCGCGGCGAGCAACGGATCGATCCGAAGCTGCAGTCCGATCCGGTGATCCGCCGCGAGGATGGCAGCTGGCTCTACATGCTGCCGAGCGTGATCGACGATATCGAGATGGGCGTGACGCACGTTGTGCGCGGCGAGGACCATGTCACCAATACCGGGCTGCAGCTGCAGATGTTCGCAGCCCTTGGAGCGACGCCGCCGACCTTTGCGCACGAGGCCTTGCTGACGGGGAGCGAGGGCAAGCTTTCCAAGCGACTGGGCGCTTTGGGGGCGGATGCGCTGCGCGAGAGCGGGATCGAGCCGCTGGCGCTGGCAGCCTTGCTGGCCAAGATCGGGACGAGCGATCCGGTCGAGCCGGTGGCGGACATGGCGGCTCTGATCGAGGGAATCGACTTTGCGCGATTCGGGCGGGCGCCGGCGCGGTTCGATCTCGACGAGCTGGCCGGGCTCAATGCGCGGACGATCCACCTGATGCCGTTCGCGGCGGTGGCGGACCGGCTGCCGGCGGGGATCGGGGCGGCGGAGTGGGCGGCAATCGCGCCCAACCTTTCGACCGTCGCCGAGGCGGGCGACTGGCTGGCGGTGCTGTCGGGCGCGATCGAGGCGCCGGCGTTCGGCGATGAGGATCGTGATTTCCTGGCAGAGGCGGCAAAGGTCGCCGCATCGCTGGAGTGGGATGTTGACGTCTGGTCGGCGCTGACCGGCGCGCTCAAGGCCGGCAGCGGGCGCAAGGGCAAGGCGCTGTTCCTGCCTTTGCGTCAGGCGCTGACCGGGCAGGATCACGGCCCGGACATGAAGGCGCTTCTGCCGCTCATCGGCAAGGCTTTGGCTGTCGAACGGCTGAGGGCGGCGAGCCGGTAGATCCTCCCCTGCAAGGGGAGGGGGACCAGCCATCGGCTGGTGGAGGGGGAGCTCAGCTGGGCGCTGCGCTGGTGCGGAGCCCCGTCCACCATGCTGCGCATGGTCCCCCTCCCCGTGCCGGGGAGGATCTGCGCGGGCTGGCATCTGCGCTGCCAACCGCTTATCTTGGCGCGCATGGGTTATTTTCCTCGTCCTGCGCCGCCGAAAGAGCTGCTTGCCGATCTGCGCGGCCTTTTCTCCGTGGGCCGGCGCCACAAGCTGGTGTTCGGCGCGATGGCGGTGGGGATGACATCGATCATCATCACCGGCTTCGTCCTCGAATCGCGCCACGGCGTGCTGCCCGGCGCCTCGACGATCTACGCGGCGGACTGGTCCGCGAACCGCACCGATGCGGAGATTATCAAGCAGCAGAAGATCGATCAGAAGGTGGTCGATACCTACAAGGCCGAGAAGCGTCGCCAGTTCCAGAAGGTCGACGATGCGATGACCCGCTGGGGGCTTTGACGCCCGACGCAAGATGGATGGCCGCGGCGCTCGCGCTGTCCGAGCGCGGGCGGGGGCGGACCGCGCCCAATCCCAATGTCGGCTGCGTGATCGTGGCGGACGGACGCGTCGTCGGGCGCGGCTGGACCCAGCCGGGTGGACGGCCGCATGCCGAGGCGATGGCGCTGGCGCAGGCGGGCGCGGCGGCGCAAGGCGCGACGGTCTATGTGACGCTGGAGCCCTGCGCGCATGAGAGCCCGCGCGGTCCGGCCTGTGCCGATGGTCTGATCGCGGCGGGGCCGGCGCGGGTCGTCGCGGCGATCGAGGATCCCGATCCGCGCACGGCGGGCGAAGGATTTGCGCGGCTGCGCGCAGCGGGGATCGTGGTCGAGACCGGTCTGCTGGCCGAGCACGCGCGGCGGGCGATGGCGGGGTTCCTGACGCGGCGCGCGCTCGGGCGGCCGCTCGTGACACTGAAGCTGGCGACGTCGCTCGATGGGCAGATCGCGCTCGCGGACGGATCGAGCCGCTGGATCACCGGGGAGGCGGCGCGCGCGCATGTCCATCTGGAGCGGAGCCGGCACGAGGCGATCCTCGTCGGGCGTGGAACGTGGGAGGCGGATGCGCCGCGGCTCGACGTGCGGCTGGCGGGGCTGGAGGCACGGAGCCCGCGGCGCATCCTCCTTTCTTCCACTCATTCCCGCGACAGCGGGGATCATGCCGGAGGCGCTTCTTCTCTTCTCTCCGCGTCTCCGCGTCTCCGCATGAAAGAAAATTTGGTTCACGCAGAGACGCAGAGACGCGGAGAAGACAGTTTGGATGCCCGCTTGCGCGGGGGAGGCGAGATCCTCGGCGCGCTCGCCGACATCGCCTCGCTTACCGGCGTCGATCACCTGTTCGTCGAGGGCGGGGCGCAAACGGCGGCTTCGTTCCTGCGCGCCGATCTCGTCGATCGGCTGCTTCTCTATCGCGCGCCGATCCTGATCGGGGCGGGCAAGGCGGCGCTCGGCGACATCGGGCTCGGCGATCTGGCGGACGCGCACGAACGGTGGCGGATGGTCGATGGGCGGATGCTTGGCAGCGACCGGCTCGAAGTCTACGAGCGCGTCCGCCACTAGAGATTGCTGAATCATGTTCACCGGCATCATCACCGACATCGGCACGGTCGACGCGATCGAGCAAAAGGGCGATCTGCGTGTCCGCATCGGCACGCGTTACGACACGGCCTCGATCGATCTCGGCGCGTCGATCGCCTGCTCGGGCGCTTGCCTGACGGTCGTCGACAAGGGGCCGGGCTGGTTCGCGGTCGACGTCAGCGGCGAGACCGTCGCGCGGACCGCCGGCGCGGTCTGGGCGGAGGGCCAGAAGATCAACCTGGAGCGCGCCTTGCGCGTCGGCGACGAGCTGGGCGGGCATATCGTGACCGGCCATGTCGATGGCGTGGGCATGATCGTCTCCGCCGATCCGGTCGGCGGCTCGATCGCGCTCAAGGTCAGGGTGCCCGACGATCTGGCGGGCTATCTCGCCGCCAAGGGATCGGTCGCGCTCGACGGGATCTCGCTGACGGTCAACACCGTCGATGACACGCCCGACGGCTCGATCATCGGCCTCAACATCATCCCGCACACCGCCGAGATGACGACTTTCGAGACATTGCAGCCCGGCCGCGCGCTCAACATCGAGATCGATGTGCTCGCGCGCTATCTCGGCCGGATGGAGGAATTGAACCATGCCCGCAAACGCTGAGATCGCGCGGCTGCGCCACGCTTTCCTGTCTTCGCCCGAAGAGATTATCGACGAGGCGCGCAACGGCCGGATGTACATCCTCGTCGACGACGAGGATCGCGAGAATGAGGGCGATCTCATCATCCCGGCGCAGATGGCGACCCCCGACGCGATCAATTTCATGGCGAAGCACGGCCGCGGGCTGATCTGCCTCGCGCTGGCGAAGGAGCGGGTCGACCAGCTCGGGCTGCCGCTGATGAGCCGCAACAACGGCACGCGCCACGAGACCGCCTTCACCGTCTCGATCGAGGCGCGGCATGGCGTCACCACCGGCATTTCGGCGGCGGATCGCGCGCGGACGATCGCGGTCGCCACCGATGCCAGCAACGGCCCGGACGAGATCGTGACGCCGGGCCATGTCTTTCCGCTCGTCGCGCGCCCCGGCGGCGTGCTGGTGCGCGCCGGGCATACCGAGGCGGCGGTGGACGTCTCGCGACTGGCGGGGCTCAATCCCTCGGGCGTGATCTGCGAGGTGATGAACGAGGACGGGACGATGTCCCGCCTCGACGACCTCGTCGCCTTCGCGCAGCGCCACGCGCTCAAGATCGGGACGATCCGCGACCTGATCGCCTATCGCCGCCGCTACGATCATCTCGTCGAGAAGATCGAGGAGGCGCCTTTCGTCTCCGATTATGGCGGCGACTGGAAGCTGCTCACCTATCGCGACAAGACCGACGGCGCGCACCATATGGTGCTGCAGAAGGGCCGCGTGATCGACGGCCAGCCGACCCTGTGCCGGGTCCACGCCATCTCGGTGCTGGATGACATGCTGGGCCAGCAGGGCGGGCGCAAGCGGCTGCTGCAGCGCGCCATGGCCGAGATCGGCCGCGAGGGCGCCGGCGTGATCGTGCTGCTGGCCAACCGGCCCGAGCCGACCGCGCGCGTCGCCGACGGGGGCGACGAGATGGACCTGCGCAGCTACGGGATCGGCGCGCAGATCCTGGCGGACCTCGGCGTCCACGATATCGAACTGCTCTCGAACGCGCATCGCAACATCGTCGCGATCGAGGGTTATGGCATCAACGTCGTCGGCGAGCGGCCCATTCCGGAGACCTTCTGATGGCGTCGTTCCTGATCGTCGAGGCGCGCTTCTACACGCACCTGAACGACCTGCTGCTGGAGGGCGCGCGCACCGCGATCGAGGCGGCGGGCCACAGCCACGAGACGGTGACCGTGCCGGGCGCTCTGGAAGTGCCCGCGGCGATCGCGATGGCGGCGGAGACGGGGCGCTATGACGGCTTCGTCGCCCTGGGCGTGATCATCCGCGGCGAGACCTATCATTTCGAAGTGGTCTCGAACGAGAGCGCGCGCGGGCTGATGGCGCTGACGCTGGACGGCATGCCGATCGGCAACGGCATCCTGACGGTGGAGAATGAGGCGCAGGCGCTGGCGCGCGCGCGGATGACCGAGAAGAACAAGGGCGGCGAGGCCGCGCAGGCCGCGATCGCGATGCTGACGCTGAAAGAGCAGTTCAGCTAAGCCGGCCGGAGCCTGCTTATGCGGCCCGATGATCGGGGACGGCTTCCGGATCGTGGCCGATCAGCTTGCGCACGGCGGCCATGAAATTGCTGACGGTCACCGGCTTCGAGATATAGCCCTCCGCGCCCGCCGCGCGGATGCGCTCCTCGTCGCCCTTGGCGGCATAAGCGGTGACGGCCATGACCGGGATGGCGGCGAGCGCCGCGTCGCGCTTCAGCAGTTCGATCAGCTCGATGCCGCTGACGTGGGGCAGCTGGATGTCCATGACGATGAGATCGGGCGCGAAATGGCGCGCGCGATCGATCGCCTCGCGCCCGTCGGGCACCGGTTCCGTCACAAAATGATGCGCCCGCAAAAGATCGCAGAACAGCTTCAGATTGAGTTCGTTATCCTCGACAACGAGCACTTTCTTCGCCACGGAACCCTCACACTCTATGCGCGACAAAACGATCACGACGGCGAAACGATCCCAAGTCTTGCATGGCGGGAACGACGCGCCAACCATTGCGTTGCGCGCGCTCGGCTGGATTTTGGGCGATGCGGACCGGGCTTCGCGGTTTTTGGCGCTAACTGGGCTGGAGCCCGAAAATCTCCGGGCACGAATTTCCGAACCCTCGCTGCACGCCGCCGTCGTCGCCTTCCTCGCGGGGCATGAAAGCGACCTGATTTCGTGCGCCGAGGCGCTGGAATTGGCACCCGAGTCGATCCAGGCGGCGGCGCGCGAGTTGCAGGCATGAGCCGGCCCTTGCTCATCACCGATTGCGACGAAGTGCTGCTGCATATGGTGCGGCACATGACCGCGTGGCTGGACGAGGCGCATGCGATCGATTTCCGCCCCGACGGCGGCTTCTTCACGAAGGCCGCGCGACGGCAATCGGACGGGTCTTTGCTCGCAGACAGCGAGATGTGGACTTTGCTCGACGGTTTCTTCCGGACCGAGATGACGCGCCAGACGCTCGTGCCGCATGCGCGGGAAGCGCTGGAGCGGATCGCCGACGTCGCCGACATCGTCGTCCTCACCAATCTCGGCGAGGAATCGCTGACCGGCCGGGTCGATCAGCTCGCGCGCTTCGGGATCGAGCATCGCGTGATCTGCAACGGCATGGGATCGAAGGGCGATCCCGTCGCACGACTGGTCGCGGAATATCGCCCGTCGGTGGCGGTGTTCGTCGACGATCTGGCGGTGCATCACGCGGCGGTGGCGAAGGCCACGCCCGACGTGTTCCGCCTGCACATGATCGCAGAGCCCGAGATCGCCGCGCAGGTCGGCCCTGCGCCCGATGCGCATGCGCGGATCGACGACTGGGCCGAAGCGGTCGTTTGGGTCCTGGCGCGTTTCCAGGGCGAGACGGTTGCGGCCTGAATGAGGATGATGAACGGATGAGCATCGACGATCGGCTGGCCGAACTCGGCCATGAGCTGCCGCAGGCGGCCGCCCCCGTGGCGGCCTATGTGCCGACCGTGCTGGCCGGCGGGCTGCTGCATGTCTCCGGACAATTGCCGTTTCGCGACGGCGCGCTGATGGCGGGCCGCTGCGGCGAGGATCGCGACGAGGCCTATGGCACGCTGGCGGCGGAACGCTGCGGGCTGATGCTGCTGGCGCAGGTGAAGGCAGCCCTGGGATCGCTCGACAAGGTCGAGCGGGTCGTGAAGCTCGGCGTGTTCGTGAATTCGGCGCCGACCTTCAGCGCGCAGCCGAAGGTGGCGAACGGCGCGTCCGAGCTGATGGTCGCGGTGTTCGGCGAGCCCGGCAAGCATGCGCGCAGCGCGGTGGGTGTGCCCGTTTTGCCGCTGGGCGCGGTGGTCGAAATCGACGCGATCTTCGCCGTCCGGGCCTGATCGCGTGAGCGAGGTCGTGGCGCGGATGGCGGGCGGGATCGCCGCCTTCTCGCAGCCCGACTGGGATGCCTGCGCGGGCGACGACAATCCGTTCGTCAGCCACGCTTTCCTGTCCGCGCTCGAGGATTCGGGCAGCGCGGTCGCGCGGACCGGCTGGCAGCCCGTGCCGATCGCGATCGACGATGCGCAGGGGCGGCCGGCGGCAATCCTGCCGGCTTATGCCAAGACGCACAGCCGCGGCGAATATGTGTTCGATCACGGCTGGGCGGACGCCTGGCAGCGCGCGGGCGGGCAATATTATCCCAAGCTGCAGATCGCGGTACCCTTCTCGCCCGTGCCCGGGCCGCGGCTGCTGCTGCGCGACGAAAGCCTCGCGGCGGCGCTGATCGCGGCGGCGGAGAGCGTCGTCGTCCAGAACGATCTGTCGTCGGCGCATGCGACCTTCCTCGCGCCGGAGCAGGTGCCGCTGTTCGAGGCGGCGGGCTGGCTGATCCGCACCGATACGCAGTTCCATTGGGCCAATCAGGGCTATGGCGACTTCGACGATTTCCTGGGCGCGCTCGCATCGCGCAAGCGCAAAGGCATCCGCAAGGAGCGTGCGACCGCGCGCGAGGGCCTCGACTTCGTCCATCTGACCGGGCGCGAGATCGAGGAGCGGCATTGGGATGCCTTCTGGCGCTTCTACCAGGATACGGGCGCGCGGAAGTGGGGCACGCCCTATCTGACGCGGTCGTTCTTCTCGCTGCTCGGCGAGCGGATGGGCGACAAGGTGATCCTGATGCTGGCGCTGCGGAATGGCCAGCCGATCGCGGGCGCGCTCAATCTCGTCGGCCGCGAGACGCTGTACGGGCGCTATTGGGGGTGCATCGAGGAGGTGCCGTGCCTCCATTTCGAGCTGTGCTATTATCAGGCGATCGATGCCGCGATCGCGCGCGGGCTGAAGACGGTCGAGGCAGGGGCGCAGGGCGATCACAAACTGGCGCGAGGCTATGAGCCGACGCTGACCTGGTCCGCGCACTTCATCCCGGATGCGGGCTTCCGGCGCGCGGTGGACGATTATCTGGCGCAGGAGCGCGCGGCGATCGAGCGCAACGTCGAGGCGCTCGCCGAAGAGCTGCCGTTCCGGAAGGGGTAGGCGATCCCATGTCGTTTGCTTCGAGCGGAGATCGAGCACCGTCGAGATCGTAATCGAGACGGTTCTCGACGGACGTATCTCGGCTTCGCTCGATACTGCTCGAACCGAACGGCCAATCGGGGATCAGGCCGCCTTGCGTTCGATCTGCGTAATCGTGGCGCGGGCGAGGCGCTGGGCCTCGACGATCTCGCGCCCTTCCATTTCGGCCGCGATCTCGGCGCGCCAGGCCAGAGCCGGGCGATAGCCGCACAAGGCCGCCACGTTGAGCCAGCGATGCGCCTGGACCAGATCGAGCGGCAGGCCGTCACTGCCGCTGGAATAGGCCATGCCGAGATCGAATGCGGCTTCCGCGCTGCTCGCGGTCCGGACGCCTTCGGCGCCGTTCACTCCGAAAAGATTGCTCATGCCCACCATCCCTTTACGCAACTGCCTTCCTGCTCATTAACGACAACGCTTCGTGAACCTTGAGGGGCGCTGTGACGCTTTTTCGGAGTCCGTTGCCGCGCGGATGGGCATCGCCTAGACCCACGGCCCATGTTCCAAGAGGGTAAGAGCGCTTCCGTGGCCGCACATCGCATCGTCTTCGCCAACGAAAAGGGCGGATCCGGCAAATCCACCAGCGCCGTCCATGTCGCGATCGCGCTCGCCAGCGCGGGCCGCAAGGTAGCGGCGCTCGACATGGACACGCGCCAGCGGACGCTGGGCCGCTATCTCGACAATCGCGCGGCGATGGCCAAGACGCTCGATCGCGAACTGGCGACGGTGCGCTACGAGACGTTCGACGCCGCCAAGGGCGTGCCCGTCGCCGAGCGGATCGACGCGCTTGCCGAGGGCATGGACGTCATCGTCGTCGATACGCCCGGCAACGACAACGAACATGTCCGCACCGCGATCTCCTCGGCCGATACGCTGGTGACGCCGATCAACGACAGTTTCGTCGATCTCGACCTGATCGGGCAGGTCCACCCCGAGACGTTCAAGGTCACGCGGCCGAGCTTTTATGCCGAGATCGTCTGGGATGCGCGCAAGGCGCGTGCGAAGGCGGACGGCGCGACGGTCGACTGGATCGTGCTGCGCAACCGCCTCCAGCATCTGGAAGCGCGCAACATGAAGCGCGTCGCGGCGGCTTTGGGCGAATTGTCCAAGCGCGTCGGCTTCCGCACGATCCCGGGCCTGTCCGAGCGCGTCATCTATCGCGAGCTCTTCCCCAAGGGACTGACCCTGCTCGACCTCGGCGCGATCGGCCAGGAGGCGGGCATGGCGCATATCGCCGCGCGGCAGGAGCTGCGCGAGCTGATCGCCGGCCTGCAGCTGCCTGTGCTGGAGCCCGCCGAAAAGGTCGCCGAGCCCGCATGATGGGCCTCCTGCTCCTCGCGGCGGCAGGGATCGCCTATTGGGCGTGGAAGACGCGGGACTGGAAGACGTTGCGCTTCGGCGATGTCGCCGCGGTCGTCGCGGCGCTGATCGGCATGCGCCTGTTCAGCCGGGGCGAGGCGCTGCCCGCGCTCGTCGCGATCGGCGGGGCGGGCTGGTGGCTGTGGTTCCGCAAGCGCGGCGGCGGCGCGGCCGAAAGCGGCATGTCGACGGACCGGGCGCGGGCGCTCCTCGATGTCGGCCGCGGCGCCAGCGCCGAGGAGATCCGCGCCGCGCATCGCCGGCTGATCCAGCGCGTCCACCCCGACGTGGGCGGCTCGGCGCATCTTGCCACCGAAATAAATCAGGCGCGCGATGCGCTGCTCGCAACGGATGTGAAACGATAAACGTTACTATGGCGATTAACGCGCGGCCGATTCCGGCCTGACGCCCTCCAGGAGGATCCATGACGCATCGCTTCGACCCTACTTCTCTGCGCGAATATGACATTCGCGGCGTTGTCGGAAAGACGCTGGGGACAGAGGACGCCTATGCGATCGGGCGCGGCTTCGCGACCCACATCCGCCGCGCCGGCGGTACGCGCGTGGCGGTGGGCTGGGACGGGCGCGTCTCGTCCGAAAGCCTGCGCGACGAGCTGATCCGGGGTCTCACCGACAGCGGCGTCGATGTCGTCCGCACCGGGCTCGGGCCGACGCCGATGCTCTATTATGCCGAGGCGACCTTGGAGGTGGACGGCGGCGTCCAGATCACGGGCAGCCACAATCCGGCCGAATATAACGGCTTCAAGATGGTCATCCAGCACAAGCCCTTCTTCGGGCAGGACATCCAGTCGATCGGCAAGATGGCCGAAGAGGGCGACTGGGACGAGGGCACGGGCGACGTCACCGATGCCTTCGTCGAGGATCTGTATGTCGATCGCCTGATGGCCGGCTATGCGGGCGGCGCGTTCCGGATCGGCTGGGACAATGGCAACGGCTCGGGCGGGCGCATCCTGGAGAAGCTCGTCGAGAAGCTGCCGGGCGAGCATCATCTGCTCTACACCGAGATCGACGGCAGCTTCCCCAACCACCATCCCGATCCGACCGAGGAAAAGAATCTCGCGGACCTGAAGGCGCTCGTCGCCGAGAAGGGGCTCGATTTCGGGATCGCCTTCGACGGCGATGCCGACCGGATCGGCGCGATCGACGGGCTCGGCCGCGTCGTCTGGGGCGACCAGATCCTGTCGATCCTGGCCGAGCCGGTGCTGAAGGCGCTGCCCGGCAGCACGATCATCGCCGACGTGAAGGCGAGCCAGATGCTCTACGACCGGATCGCGGAACTGGGCGGCGAGCCGCTCATGTGGAAGACCGGCCACAGCCTCATCAAGGTCAAGATGAAGGAGACGGACAGCCCGCTCGCAGGCGAGATGTCCGGCCACATCTTCTTCCGCCACGAATGGTATGGCTTCGACGACGCGCTCTACGCGGCGGTCCGCCTGCTCGGCGCGGTGCGGATGTCGGGCAAGACGCTGACGGAGCTCAAGGGGGCGATGCCGGAACTGGTCAACACGCCCGAGATGCGCTTCCAGGTCGACGAGAGCCGCAAGTTCGCGGTGGTCGACGAGGTGCTCGATCGGCTGGAGACGTCGGGCGCCGACGTCAACCGGACCGACGGCGCGCGCGTCAATACGCCGGACGGCTGGTGGCTGCTGCGCGCCTCGAACACGCAGGACGTGCTCGTCGCGCGCGCCGAGGCGAAGGACCAGGCGGGTCTCGACCGGCTGATGGCGCAGATCGACGAGCAGCTCGCGCTCTCGGGCCTCGAGCGGGGTCCGCAAGCGGGCCATTGATATCGTGAATGCCGCCGGGCGGGTTGCGGCTCCCGCCCGGCGACTGTCGACGAATGGGTGGGGGCCATTCGCCGAACCTCGTTCAGCCGATCAGCGCGGGCCCTCGCTCTGGGGCAGCGCCATGCGATCCACGTCCTTCTGCGTTTCCTGCTTCTCGTGCGCCTTATCCATGTGGGCGAGCGCATCGCGGACGCCCTGCGCATAAGCGGGATCGATCTGCTCGAAATGGCCGAGTTGGCGATCGATGATGAATTGCGGGATGCCGTGCATCGCGGCCGCCAGATTGGCGTAGAGCCGGCCCTTCTGGCCCTCGTCGAACATCGCCCACAGCGCGCGCGGCTGCTTGAAATCCTCGTTATTCTCGCGGTGATTATAGCGCTTGGCGACGCCGTTCACGGGCAGCGGCGGCTCGAGATAGGACGGGTCCTCGGCCGGGCCATCGAAGCTGTTCGGCTCGTAATAAGCCTCCGGATTGCCGTTGTCGGCGAAGAAGCGGAGCAGCCCATCCTTGTGATAATGGTTCACCGGCGACTTGGGCTGGTTGATCGGCAGCGCCTCGTAATGCGTGCCGAGGCGATAGCGATGCGCATCGGCATAAGAGAAGATCCGCGCCTGGAGCATCTTGTCGGGCGAGAAGCTGATGCCCTTGACCACGTTGGACGGGCTCATCGCGATCTGCTCGACCTCGGCGAAATAATTTTCCGGATTGCGGTTGAGCTCGAGCTCGCCGACCTCGATCAGCGGGAAATCGGCATGCGGCCACACCTTGGTCAGATCGAACGGGTTGAAGTCGGTCTGTTCGGCCTGCTCGATCGTCATGATCTGGACGTACATCGTCCATTTCGGGAAATGGCCGGTGTGGATCGCGGTGTAGAGCTCCTCCTGATAGCTCTCGCGGCTCTTGCCGATGATCTCGCCGGCCTCGTCGTTCGTGTAGAATTTGTGGCCCTGCTGGGTCTTGAAGTGGAACTTGACCCAGTAGCGCTCGCCCGCATCGTTCCAGAACGAAAAGGTGTGGCTGCCATAGCCGTTCAGATATTGCGGGCCGACCGGCAGGCCGCGATCCGAGAAGAGGATCGTGATCTGGTGGAGGCTTTCGGGTGAGAGCGACCAGAAATCCCACATCGCCGTCGGCGAGCGCAGATTGGTGCGCGGATGGCGCTTCTGCGTGCGGATGAAGTCCGGGAATTTGTACGGATCACGCACGAAGAAGACGGGCGTGTTGTTGCCGACCAGATCCCAATTGCCGTCTTCGGTATAGAATTTGATCGAGAAGCCGCGCACGTCGCGCTCGGCATCGGCCGCGCCCTGTTCGCCGGCGACGGTGGAGAAGCGCA
The DNA here is from genome assembly GCF_030546695.1 of Sphingomonas natans. Lineage (GTDB taxonomy): Bacteria > Pseudomonadota > Alphaproteobacteria > Sphingomonadales > Sphingomonadaceae > Sphingomonas_I > Sphingomonas_I natans. Next base: position 397,347 of record NZ_JAUOTP010000002.1, on the reverse strand, counting down.
GGAAGAGCGGAGTCTCCTTGCCGACTTCGTCGAACAGCTTGGCGTTGGTGTATCGGGTGACCTCGGTCGAGGTGATCCTGAGCGTGCCATGCGCGCCCCAGCCCTTGGCATGGACGACGCGCTCGGGGATCCGTTCGCGATTCTGATGCGTCAGCTTCTCGATCAGCTGATAATCCTGGAGCAGGAGCGGCCCGCGCTCGCCGACCGTCATCGCATTCTGATTGTCGCCGATCGGGGCGCCTGCGGTCGTCGTCAGCGTCTTGCGGTTGCGGGGGTCACTCATCGCGTCTCTCCATCTGCTGCGCGATCAGTGCCGGGACGCGATTGATCGATCCAATGGCAAAAATCGGTGTGAGATATCGAGGGATACGATTTTAACGTCCGAGCACGAGCCCCATCGTCACGGCAGCGAGCCGGGCGGCGACAAGGCCCGAAAGCTGGTGGCGATCGTCGCGCGAGGGGACATATTCGACGAGCGCGAGGCCGGCGATCTCGGCCTTGGCGGCCACCCCGCGCAGGATGCGGACCATGTCCTCATAGGTCAGCCCGCCCGGCGTCGGCATGTTGACCGCCGGCAGGACGGCGGGGTCGATCCCGTCGCAATCGATCGACAGGAAGACGCGCGCGCCGGGCTCGATATGGTCGAGGACCGCGGCGGGGCCCTGTTCGTGCAACGCATAGCTGGAGACGAGCTTCGAGCCGAAGGCGCGCGCATCGTCATGCTGCCAAGCTTCGCCCGAGCCCAGGCCGCGGATGCCGACCTGGACCATCGCGGTCACCGCCGGGCATTCGGACGCGCGGCGCATCGTCGAGCCATAGCCGTAGGGATTGCCCTTCAGCACATCGGCCCAATCGACATGCGCGTCGACCTGCAGGATCGTGATCGGGCCATGGCCTTCATAGGCCGCGATGACCGGGATCGGCACCGAATCATCGCCGCCCAGCACGATCGGCACGGCGCCGGCCTCGAGGATCTTGGCGACGGCGGCGCGGATGCGCTCGCGATTGGCCTCGCTCTCCCAGGCGCTCGTCGGGACGTCGCCGGCATCGACGCAGCCGCGTTTGTCGTCCTTGTCTGGGAAGATCGTGGCGTCGACGTCGAAATCATATTGGCCGAGCGACGCGCCGAACTGCGCCGATGCCTTGCGGAGCATCGCCGGACCGTCGGCCGAGTGGCTGCGCTCGCCCGCTACATAAGGCGAGGCTTCGGACGCGCCGAGGACGACCACCCTGGCGCCGGCCAGCGCATCGAGATCGGCCGAGGGGAGGCCGACGAAATTCTTGGCGGCGGGGCTGGTGGCGGAGGTTTCGGTCATCCCGCCGAGACGTTTCGAAAGCGTCGGCGGTTCCGCGTCGGTTCTGCGCGATTGTTGGATCAATGTAGGATCCGGTTCGGCACATCATCGGGATGATCCGATTCGACATGAGCGGCCGCACGCTGGCGGCATTGGGCTATCCCGCTGGTGAAAAAGGCGGTTCCGGCTTTTACACCGCCTTGTTTGCCTTTGCGGCCGAGCGGCCGCCCGATGCGGTGCTGACGGCGATCGGTGCCGCCGGTGCCGAACATCTGGCGCGCTACGGAATGACCACGCCCGCGCGGCTGGCGGAGTTCGTCGCGCAGACCGCGCACGAGACGGGCGGCTATCGGTGCTTCGAGGAGAATCTGCGCTATTCGGCGGCGGGGGCTCGCGCGGACCTGGCCGGGACGCTTCGCGCTCGATCCCAAGGCCCCGACCAAGCGTCCCAATGCCAGAGCGGCGGCGCTGGCGGGCAAGCCCGAGGCGATAGCGAACAGCGTCTATGCGCGGCCGGCGGAGGGCAATGTCGCCCCCGGCGACGGCTGGCGCTATCGCGGGCGGGGCATGTTGCAGCTGACCTTCCGCAACAATTATCGGGCGGCGGGCGCGCGGCTGGGAATCGATCTTGTCGCGCATCCGGAGCTAGCGGCGGATCCGGCCGTATCGCTGCACATCGCGCTCGATTTCTGGACACGGGCGGGGGTCAACGCATGCTGCGACGCCGGCGATTATTTCGGTGCGCGCGGGCTGACCAATTGTGGTTCGCGGACGCCGAAGGTCGCGCCGATCGGACTGGCCGACGTGGCGGCGCGGCGGGCGCGGCTGCTGGGCGTGCTCGCCTGAGTCAGTCGTCCTCGTCCTCGAAACCGACGAGATCGAGCGCCTTGGCCTTGATCTGGCGGGTCATGCACCAGTGGACGAGCGCCTCCTCGCGGCCGTGCGTGACCCAGACTTCGGAGGGACCGATCTCGGCGATCGTGTCGGTCAGCTCGTCCCAGTCGGCATGGTCCGAGACGACGAGGGGGAGCTCGACATTCTTCTGCACGGCGCGCTGGCGGACGCGCATCCAGCCCGAGGCCATCGCCGTGATTGGATCGGGCAGGCGGCGCGACCAGCGATCGTTGAGCGCCGAGGGCGGAGAGACGACGACATGGCCCTTCATCTCGGCGGCCTTGATGCCCGTGGCGAGGCGCAGCTCGCCGAGCGGCACGCCGAGCTCGATATAGAGATCGCACAATCGCTGCATGGCGCCGTGAATGTAGATCGGCGCATCGTGGCCGCGCCCGCGCAATTCCATGATCAGCCGTTGCGCCTTGCCCAGCGCATAGGCGCCGACGAGCACGCAGCGATCGGGATTGGCGTGAAGTGCGGCGAGCAGGCGATCGATCTCCGCGCTCGTGTCGGGGTGGCGGAAGACGGGCAGGCCGAACGTCGCCTCGGTGATGAAGATGTCGCAGGGGACGGGCTCGAACGGCGGGCAGGTGGGATCGGGGCGGCGCTTGTAATCGCCCGAGACGACGATCCGCTCGGCCCCGCGCTCCAGCACGATCTGCGCGGAGCCGAGGACATGGCCGGCGGGGACGAAGCTCACGTCGATGTCGCCGAGCCGGATACTCTCGCCATAAGCGATCGGCTGGCCGTTCTGCGCGCCGTAGCGCGTGTCCATGATCGCGAGCGTCTCGGGGGTGGCGAGCACGCTGCCATGACCGCCGCGCGCATGATCGGCATGGCCATGCGTGACGAGCGCGCGTTCCTGCGGCGTCGAGGGATCGATCCACGCGTCGGCCGACGGCAGATACAGCCCCTGCGGGTGCGGTTCGATCCAGGCGCCGATGCGGGGCATTCGCTGATCAAATGGGTGTGGAGGCCCGCAGTTCCACCGCGCCCGGATACCGGGGCTTGCTGCTTCGTTGATCCGGCAGGGAGAGGAGAGAGTCATGGAAGGCATCGGTACGGTCGCCGCGATCGGCGGCTTCATTCTCGCCATCGTCCTGCTCTGGGCGACGCTCATGAACAAGCGGCGCACGGCAGCCGACATGCGACGCACCGAAGAGGCGACGCGCGCGCTCAACCGGAGCATCGATCGGCAGGATAAGGTGACGGATCCGGATATGGGGCGGTTCTGATTGGCGGACACCGCCATATTCCGGCGCAGGCCGGAATGCTGGAGCGTAAAGTGCGTCGCTTGCGTCCAGCACTCCGGCCTGCGCCGGAGCACGGCATCGCCGATGGAAGCGTCGGTCGTAATTACGCTGCCATGCCCTTAGCTTGAGAGGGTGACCCCGCCGGCGCCCCCTCTCCACCATCCTGCGGATGGTCCCCCTTCCCGTGCCGGGGAGGATCTGCCGCGCGCGATCGCCGACTGGTTCGCGACGCGGGGCTGGGCGCCGCGCCGGCATCAGCGCGAGATGCTCGCCGCGGCACAGGCCGGGCAGCATGCGCTGCTGATTGCGCCGACGGGTTCGGGCAAGACGATGGCGGGCTTTCTTCCGAGCCTCGTCGAGCTGGCGGAACAGCCGATCGACCGGCTTCACACGCTCTATGTCTCGCCGTTGAAGGCGCTGGCGATCGACGTGCAGCGCAATCTGCTCGATCCGATCGGCGAGATGGGGCTCGATATCCGCGTCGAGACGCGGACCGGCGATACGCCCTCCGACCGCAAGGCGCGCCAGCGCGCCAAGCCGCCGCACATGCTGCTGACGACGCCCGAATCGCTGAGCCTGCTGATCAGCCACCCGGACGCGGCCTTCATGTTCGCCGACCTTTCGACGATCGTCGTCGACGAGGTTCATGCCTTTGCCGGGGGCAAGCGCGGTGATCTGCTGTCGTTGTGCATGGCGCGATTGCAGGCGCTCTCGCCGAACATGCGGCGCGTCGCGCTGTCGGCGACGGTCGCCGATCCCGATCAATATGCTGCGTGGCTCGCGCCCGACGGCGATATCGATGCGGTGACCCAAGTGATCGGCGATCCGGGCGCGGAGCCCAATCTCGCGATCCTGCTGCCCGAGGATCGCGTGCCCTGGTCGGGCCATTCGGGGCGCTATGCGGCCGCGCAGGTGATGGCCGAGATCGAGACGCACCGCACGACGATCATCTTCTGCAACACGCGCAGCCTGGCCGAGCTGATCTTCCAGGATCTGTGGGCGGTCAACGAGATGAAGCTGCCGATCGGCATCCACCATGGCAGCCTCTCGATCGAGGCGCGGCGCAAGGTGGAGGGGGCGATGGCGGCGGGACGGCTGCGCGCGCTGGTGGCGACGGCGAGCCTCGATCTCGGAGTCGACTGGGGTGATGTCGATCTCGTCATCCAGATGGGCGCGCCCAAGGGATCGTCGCGCCTGCTCCAGCGCATCGGGCGCGCCAATCACCGGCTGGAGGAAGCCTCCGAGGCGGTGATCGTGCCGGGCAACCGCTTCGAATATCTGGAGGCGCGCGCGGCTCTGGACGCGGTCGAGGCGAACGAGCTGGATCATGAGGTGTTTCGCGCCGGCGCGCTCGATGTGCTCGCCCAGCATGTGATGAGCTGCGCCTGCGCCGGACCCTTCACGGAGGAGGCGATGCTCGCCGAGGTGCGCTCGGCCTTGCCATACAGCGCGCTGGCCGAGGACATCTTCGCCCAGGTGCTGCAGTTCATCGCCACCGGCGGCTATGCGCTGAAGGCCTATGACCGCTTCAAGCGGCTGACGAAGGGCGAGGACGGGATGTGGCGGGTGAGCCATCCGCAGTTCGTCGCCCAATATCGGATGAACGCCGGGATCATCGTCGAGGCGACGATGCTGACGGTGCGCTTCAAGAACGGGCGGGGCCTGGGAAAGGTGGAGGAGGGGTTCGCCGCGACGCTCTCGCCCGGCGATACCTTCTTCTTCGCCGGGCTCAGCCTCGAGGTCGAGCGGATGGACACCGTTGATCTGGTCGTGCGCGCCACCTCCCGCCCGGCGCGCATCCCGACCTATGGCGGCGCGCGCATGCCGATCTCGACCAATCTCGCCGATCGGGTGCGGGGTTATTTCGACGATCCGAGCCAGTGGGGGCGCTTCCCGACCGACGTGCGCGAATGGCTGGAGATGCAGGCGCGGCGCTCGCGGCTGCCCAAGCCCGGCGAACTGCTCGTCGAGACCTTCCCGCGCGAGGGGCGGCACTACATGGTGGTGTACAGCTTCGAGGGCTGGAACGCGCACCAGTCGCTCGGCATGCTGATCACGCGGCGGATGGAGACGGCGGGGCTCAAACCGATCGGCTTTGTCGCGAGCGACTATGCGATCGCGACCTATAGCCTCGAGCCGGTGACAGACCCCGCGCCCTTGTTCGACAGGGACATCCTCGAACATGAGTTCGTCGACTGGGTCCAGCAATCGAGCTTGCTGAAGCGCGCCTTCCGCGAGGTGGCGGTGATCGGCGGGCTCGTCGAGCGGCAGCATCCCGGCAAGCGCAAGACCGGGCGGCAGGTGACCTTCTCGACCGACCTGATCTACGACGTGCTGCGCAAGTACGAGCCCGATCATCTGCTGCTGCGCGCGGCGTGGGACGATGCGCGCGCGCGGATGACCGATGTGGGGAGGCTCGCCGATCTGCTCGATCGCGCGGCGGGGACGATGCTGCATGTCGATCTGCCCAAGGTCTCGCCGCTCGCGGTGCCCGTGCTCGTGCTGATCGGGCGCGAGCGGGTCACGGCGGGATCGACCGAGGATGCGCTGCTGATCGAGGCGGAGGCGCTGGCGGCGGAGGCGATGACCGACTGAGCTCCGCTCAACGCTTCGTTAACCTCGTTATGCGACAAGCCCGTGCACGCTGAGAAGGATTGCGCGACATCGTGGACGTCTGGCGAATTGCACGGCGCTGGCGCGCGGCGCTCGCCTTCGAGACCAAGATCGCGCTCAGCTATGCGGGTGTCGCGCTGATCCTGATCGGCTCGCTGACGATCTTCGGCCTCTCCCAGGCACGACAGCAGGACCGCAGCGCGTTCGGCTATGGCCGGCAAGCCATCTCGTCCGCGCTCGATGCACGCGAAGCCAATTTCCGCAGCTGGCTCAAGGGCTATGCCTATTGGGACGAGATCTTCGCGCACATGGTCGTCGCGTCGGACGAAAAGTGGGCGAATGCGAATATCGGCCGCGAGGTGTGGGCGACCTTCACGATGCCGATGAGCGGCGTCTATCTGACCGACGAAAGCGACCGGGTGCGCTACCAATATTGGGCGAAGGGACCGGCGCCCGAGCTTCGCGATTTTCACCTCGATCTGCGCCGTCTCCGCGCGCTGGCGGACGCGACGGAGACGCCCGCCGTGTCGCGGATCGTCTATCGTTCCCAGCCTTATTTTCTCGGCGTCGCGCGGATCAGGCCGATGGACCGCGCGCTGGCGCGGCAGAGCGATGCGAAACGCTATCTGCTGCTGCTGCAACCCGTCGCCGGCCGGCTGCTCGACGAGATCGCCGGCTCCTCGACGATCCGGGGGCTGCGTTGGGTGCCCGCGTCCGAAATCGGCGGACATCCTTCGATCGACATGTTTCCCGATCCCGAGGGCGGCCGCATCGTCTGGACGCCGCGGCGCCCGGGCGCGACGATGCTTCGGCGCGCTGCGCTGCCGATGATCGCGCTGATCGTGGCGACGATCCTCGTCGGCTACGGCCAGTTCGTGCTTGCGCGGCGGCTTGGCAGGCTGCTGCGCCAGAAGCAGGCGGAGGCCGAGGCGGAGGCGAGCAACAGCCGCGCCGCATCGGCACTGGCCGCGACGACCCGCGCCGATGCCGAGGCCCTGCTCATCCGCCTGCGCGAGCAGGAGGGCGCCGTGCATCGCCTGTCGGAAGAGCGCGAGGCCGATCGCGAACAGCGCAAGGCGCAGGCTCGCGCGCAGGCGCTGGCGACGCTCGCCTTGTTCGAACAGGATTTCGACACCGCCCTGCGCCCGGTCTCGGCCATTTCCGGGAAGCTTGCCGCGCAATCGATCGAGCTGGAGAGCGAGGCGGCCGCCGGGCGGCGGGCGGCCGCGGTCGTCGTCGAATCGGCGACCCGATCGATGCGCGCGATCCAGACCGTCATCGCCGCCAATGCCGCGCTGGAACTGGCGACGGGCAGCCTCGACGCGGGCGTCACCGAAGCGGTCGATTCCACGCGCCGGGCGGAATGGACGATCGACGAACTGGTGCGCCGGCTCGACGATCTCAGCGCCAATGCCAGCGCAGTCGAGGATGTCGTTGCGACCGTCGTCGCGCTCGCCGGACGGATCAACATGCTCGCGGTCAATGCCCGGATCGAGGCGGCGCGCGCCGGCGAGGCGGGGCGCGGCTTTGCGGTCGTCGCGGACGAGGTCAACCAGCTCGCCGACCTGACGACGACGGCGACGCAGTCGATCGCGAGCGTGTTGCGGACGATGCAGGGCAATACGCAGACCGCGACATCGGGCATCGATGCGATCCGCGGAATCGTGCAGGAGATCACGCAGGTCACCGCGACCTCGCGCTCCGCGCTCGATCGGCAGACGGTGGTGGCCGCCGACATCCGCGCCGCCGTGGCGAGCGCGAGCTCGCACCTCGCCGAGACGGACGGCGCGATCCACCATCTGGATCGGGTGATCGGCTCGTCGGAAAGCCTCGCCAAGGCGTTGACCACCGTGGCGGGCGATCTCGGCCGGCGATCGGAGTTGCTACAGGAGCGCGCCGGACAGTTCGCCGACAGCCTGAAGGATCGGCAATCCCCTGAAATCCCGGCGGCCGGACGTCCATCAAGCTTCGCGGCCTGATCCGCATGTTGCCCTTGCCGTGCGCCACTCGGCGACGGTAAGGCCGGTCTGCGCCCATGGCACACCCTTTCCCCTGGTCCGATCTCGCCATCATCCTTTTCCTGATGGTGTTGAATGGCGTCTTCGCGATGAGCGAGCTGGCGATCGTCTCGTCGCGCCGGCCGCGGCTGGAGGCGCTGGCGCGCAGGGGCCGCAGCGGCGCGCGCGTCGCGATGGCGCTGGCCGGCGATCCGGGCAAGTTCCTGTCGACGGTCCAGACCGGCATCACGCTGATCGGCATCCTCGCCGGCGCCTATTCGGGATCGAGCCTCGGCGGGCCGGTCGGCGAACTGCTGCTGCCGCTGGGGCTGGCCCCGGATACCGCCGCGCAGACCGGCTTCGTCCTCGTCATCATCGGCACGACCTATCTGAGCCTGATCGTCGGCGAGCTGGTGCCCAAGCAGTTCGCGCTGCGCCAGCCCGAGCTCATCGCTTCGTTCGTCGCGCGGCCGATGCTGTGGCTGTCGCGCGTCGGCGCGCCCTTCGTGTGGGTGCTCGATCGATCGAGCGCATTGATCTTCCATCTCCTGCGGCTCGATCGCGAATCGTCGAACCATGTGACCGCCGAGGAGCTGCACCTCGTCGTCGCCGAAGCCTCGACCGCGGGCGTGATCGAGGAGAGCGAGCGCGCCTTCATCTCGGGCGTCGTTCGCCTCGCCGACCGGCCGGTGCGCGAGGTGATGACCCCGCGGACGAGCGTGGAGTGGATCGATCTCGACGGCGACGCCGAGGAGGTGCGCGAGCAGCTGCTCGAAATGCCGCACAGCCGGATGCCGGTCGGGCGGGGCACGGTGGATGCGCTGATCGGCGTCGTTCAGGCGCGCGACCTGCTCGGCGCGTCGCTGGCGGACACCAAGCCGGCGATCGAGACGCTGGTGCGTATGGTGCCCGTCGTGCCCGATCAAATGGACGCGATGGACGTGCTGAAGGTGCTGCGCGAGGCCGACGTGCCGATGGCGTTCGTCCATGACGAATATGGTCATTTCGACGGGCTGGTGACGCCGGTCGATCTGCTTGCCGCGATCGGCGGCGCGTTCGCGTCGGACAGCGACGACGAGAATGATCCGCCGTTCGTGGAGCGAGAGGACGGCAGCTGGCTGATCTCCGGATCGGCCTCGGCGGACGTCCTCTCCGATCGGCTGTGCATCGATCTGCCCGACGATCGCGATTATGCGACGGTCGCCGGCTTTGCGCTGTCGGTGCTGCGCCACCTGCCGACGACCGGCGAAATATTCAGCCAACATGGCTGGCGTTTCGAGATCGTCGACATGGACGGACGCAAGATCGACAAGCTCATCGCAGGCCGGGAATAGCCGTGGCTTCTCAACCGTTCTAAGGGCGATCCCATGTTCGATATCGCGCCTTCGGAGCTGATGCTCGTCGCCATCGTCGCACTGGTCGTGATCGGCCCGAAGGATCTGCCGCGCGCGCTGCGCGTCGTGGGCCAGTGGGTCGGCCGGGCGCGAGGGGTGGCGCGCCATTTCCGCTCCGGCTTCGACGAGATGATCCGCCAGTCCGAGCTCGACGAGATGGAAAAGAAATGGGCCGCGGAAAATGCGCGGATCATGGCCGAGCACCCGCCGACCGTGCCGCCCGAGGAATCGGAGGACGCGCATTATGCGATGACGCCGCTGCCGCCGCCGGCAGGCGACGTCACCACCGAGCCGGGCCAGCTTCCGGCGCCTGAACATACCGATCCCGCGCCGTACCCGGCGGACGCACAGGAGCCCCCGGCGCGATCATGAGCGAAGATCTCGACGATACGCGCGCGCCTTTGCTCGATCATCTGATCGAACTGCGCCGGCGGCTGCTCTGGTGCATTGTCTCGCTGGCGGTGACCTTCGGGGTCTGCCTCTATTTCGCGCGGCCGATTTTCGCCTTCCTCGTCCAGCCGCTGGTGCGCGCGGGCCAGGGCAAGATCGTCTACACCCAGATTTTCGAGGCCTTCTTCGTCGAGGTAAAGGTCGCCTTCTTCGCCGCGGCGATGCTGAGCTTTCCGGTCATCGCCAACCAGATCTGGCAGTTCGTGGCACCGGGCCTCTACAAGAAGGAGCGCAATGCGTTCCTGCCCTTCCTGATCGCCACGCCGGTGCTGTTCATCATGGGCGCGGCGCTCGCTTATTATGTCGCGGTGCCGATGGCGTTGCACTTCCTGCTCGGCTTCCAGGGCAATCTCGGCGGGATCCAGCAGGAAGCTCTGCCCTCGGTCGGCAATTATCTCAGCTTTATCATGCAGTTCCTGTTCGGCTTCGGGCTCGCCTTCCTCGTGCCGGTGCTGCTGATGCTGCTGGAGCAGGCGGGGCTCGTCACGCGCAAGCAGCTCGTGTCGGTGCGGCGCTATGCGATCGTCGGCAATACGGCGGTGGCGGCGGTGCTGTCGCCGCCCGACATCGGATCGATGATCATGCTCGGGCTGCCGCTGATCCTGCTCTACGAACTGGCGCTGATCGCGATGTGGTTCACCGAGCGCAAGCGCGCGCGGCAGGAGCCCGAAGCCGCGGAAGACGCGGCCGTCTGACCACGGGCACGAAAAAGGGCGCCGCTCCTTCGAGCGACGCCCTTTTCATGTCGGCTGAGGCTTACTTGCTCTTTTCGGCCGTGTTGCTGACGGCCTTGCCGGCGGACGAGACGTCCTTGCCCGCGCCCGAAACCGTGTTGCACGCCGAGACGAGCAGGGTGCCGGCGACCAGTGCCAGTGCGAATGTCTTGCGAACCATGTGATGCTCCCGTGAATGATCCGTCCCGACCGGCGGGACCGTGCGATCAATGTCCCACATCGGGGCTTGTTCCGCTGGCGGTCCGAACAGGAAATGGAGGCGGAAGGTCTGCCCCAAAAACAATTTGGGCCCGGAGGCGCCGCCGGGGGGAGGATCGGCGCGTCCGGGCCCATTTGATCAGACAGCGAGAGCGGGGGGGCAAAAGGTCGCTGTCCTGTGGTGAGAACAAGCTAGGCCGAACATGGTTCCGGCCCATAAGCGGCGGCCCGAAAATTTTTGCTCAGTCGATCTCCTGCGCCTCGTCCGGCACGATCATGATCTCGATCGCATAACGCCCGCCATCCTCGTCGAGCGTCAGCGGCGATCGCAGCTGGCGCGCGAGGCCGCCGGCGATGCGATCGAAACGCTGGCGCGCGGCGCTCCCGGTCGCCGCCGCCGAGGCGAGCCCGGCGGCGCGGATCGTCATCAGCGCGCGATCGGGACGATCGGTGGTGCGGACGCTGATCATCACCGGATCGGCGGGTGCCGCGATCATCAGCAGCTCCAGCATCTCGGTGAGCAGGAAGGCGACGGGCACGGCCACGTCCTGGCTGACATGGACCGCCGCCATATCGAGCGTGATGTGGAAATGGGAGGCTTCGGGGGGCGCGGTCGCGCGCAGGTTGGAGGTCAGCTCGCCGATCAGCGAGCGCAAGGCGACCCCGCGATTCTCCTCGAGCTCCGCATAATGATTGCGATGGACGACGGCGAGCGCATCCACCCGACGCTGGATCGAGGCATAAGCGGCGGCGACATCGCCGTTCGAGCCCCGCGCGTGAAGCGCGATCAGGCTGGCGACGACCTGGAGGTTGTTCTTGACGCGGTGATGCACCTCGCGCGTGAGGCGGACCTGACGGGAGAGACCTTCTTCCAGCGCCAGTTCGCGCGTCGCGATCTGCTCGGCGGCGTGGCGGAAGGAATCGGCCAATGCGCTGATCTCGGTCGCGGGGGTCTGGAGACGGGGCAAGGACAGAGGCTCGGATCCGAGCTGCGCGACGGACCGCTGGAGCTGGCCGAGCGGGCGCAGCAGCAGGCCCTGCACGACGCTCCAGCCGATGATCGCCGCCGCGGCCCACATCAGCAGGGGGAGGAGGACGAGCAGCACCTCGATCACCGAGATCGTGCTGGCGAAGATCGTCGCGACCAGATTGATCTGGCCGCCCGCGATCGGCGCGCTGACGGTGATCGGCTGATCGAGCGGGCCGGCGGGATGCGCGCCGACGAGCGGAAGCCGCGCCGCGCCCTGGCGCAGCAGGACGGACTGGTTGCCCCCCGAGCCGCTGATCGATCCGGCCAGCTGCGCCTGCGGCAATTCGCCGACGCCGTAGCTGCCGTCGCTGGCGCCGACGGTGAAGCGGATGCCGCCGGGCTTGTCCAGCAGGAGCAGCTCGATGCCGATATTGCCGCGCACGGGCGGCAGATCCCCCGAGCCGAAGCCCGTGCTGGCGCAGCGCAATTGCCCGTCGGGGCCGAAGAAGGCGAAGCGCGCGTCATTCGGCAGCGCATGCGCGACCCGGGCGACGATCCTAGAACATTGCGTGCCGTCGCCGCCCGACGCGAAGGCGGCGGCGCGGACGACATTGGCGCTGCGGATGATGACGAGATCGAGCTGGCGTGCCTCGGCGGTCGCGATCAGCCGCGCGTCGCCTTCGTGCTGGAGTCTTTTGTCGTGCGCCGACTGGATGGACGCGAATAGGGCGACGATGCCGAGCGGCAGCAGGGCCACCGTCATGATGACGAGCATCTTCGTGCCGCTCGAGAATCGGGCGATCACGGATCGATATCCAGTAAGTTCGGGTGACATGGAGGCGACGGCTACACGCCGTCAGCTAAGCTTGCCAAGAAGATCCATGAACTCGTCCGGCACGCTTTCGCCGACCGTCTCTTCATAAGCGGTCTTCAGCGCGTTCGCGACATGCGAGTCCGGACCGCCAGGCTTCTTCTTGCGGGCAGGTTTGTCCCCGCCGCTGGTGCCCCGCCCTTTGCTATCAGCGACCAAGCCGTTCGCCCCCTGAATCACTTGGAACCCCTGGGGTTCGACCGTCCGTGGTTGTTCAACGCCTGTTATCCCCACACCGTGCCGGTTCGCCGACGCGCCGATGATGCCAAGATCGGCCCGTCGACTGCCTTATTGGGGCTTGTCGGCGAGGATGCACATCAGCGGTGAAACAAAAGTGTGACACGATGGTTCCACCCCTGCGCCAAGAAAGTTTGCTTGGTAGCGCGAGCGTCGCGGCGATCCGCGATCTCGTGCGTTTCGCGCTTTAATCTGCTTATCTCAACTCAGTTCATTTCGTCAGGAGCATAGTCGCCCATGTCGCTCGGCCAGGATCTCGCCCCTCATCTCCCGTTCCTGCGTCGCTATGCCCGCGCGCTGACCGGCACCCAGCAGCATGGCGACGCCTATGTCCGCGCCACGCTGGAGGCGATCGTCGCCGCGCCGCAGGATTTCCCGCGCGACGTCGATGTCCGGCTCGGCCTGTATCGCACGTTCCAGCGGATCTGGGATTCGGTCAACGAGGACGCGGACGAGACGGACGAGGGCGATCCGCACGCCGGCATCGCCAATGCCCGGCTCGCCAAGATCACGCCGCGCTCGCGCCAAGCCTTGCTGCTCACGCAGCTCGAAGGCTTCACGCCTGAAGATGCGGCCTATCTGATGGACGAGGAGAGCAGCGACGTGGAGGAAATGGTGCGCGATGCGATCGCCGAGATCGAGCGCCAGACGCGCGCCGACGTGCTCATCATCGAGGACGAGCCGATCATCGCGATGGACCTGGAGACGATCGTCCGCGATCTGGGCCACAACGTCACCGGCGTCGCGGTCACGCGCGACGAGGCGGTGGCGCAGGCGCTCGCGCAGCGCCCGGGCCTCGTGCTCGCCGACATCCAGCTCGCCGACGACAGTTCGGGCATCGATGCCGTCAAGGACATCCTCGCCGAATTCTCGGTGCCGGTGATCTTCATCACCGCCTTCCCCGAGCGCCTGCTGACGGGCGAGCGGCCCGAGCCGACCTTCCTGATCACCAAGCCGTTCCAGCGCTCGACGGTCAAGGCGGCGATCAGCCAGGCCTTGTTCTTCGACGCGGCGACCGTGCCCGCCTGAACATAGGGAACCCCCGCCGCATGCGACCGTTGGCTCTCAGTAACGATCGCATGCGGAGGGCCTTATGGCCGACAAGGACGACATTCATCTGACGCGGACCGAGGCGCGTGGCGGCTCCTCCAACCATGTCACCCGCTATGTGTTGCCGATCAGCCTCGCACTGGTGATCATCCTGTTCGTGGTGATCCTGCGTATATGGTGGTAGCCGAGGCGCGTGCGGTGCGGCCCTTGCGGTTCCACCGGATCCGCCCCACTTTGAGCGATGCCGAGGCATTGTCAGCCCGTCGCCGGGAAATGATCACGATATGACCGAAGCCCAAGAGGACCTGCCCGCCGAAGCGGTGGAGCATGTCGCTCTCTCCGATACCGACTTCAAAGCCGAGCTGGCGCGGGTCATCCCGCACCTGCGCGCGTTCGGCCGCTCGCTTTCGGGCAATCGCGATCTCGCCGACGATCTCGTCCAGGAGACGTTGCTGAAGGCATGGGCGGCGCGCCAGCGCTTCCAGGCCGGCACCAATATGCGCGCCTGGACCTTCATCATCCTGCGCAATCTCTTCCTCAGCCAGATGCGCCGCGCGCGCTTCAAGGGCGAGTGGGACGATCTGACCGCGAACAAGATCCTCGCCGCGCCCGCGAGCCAGGATCGCCATGTCGATCTCGGCGATCTGCAGCGCGCGCTCCTGCATCTGCCGCAGCCGCAGCGCGAGGCGCTGATCCTCGTCGGCGCGGGGGGCTTCGCCTATGAAGAAGCAGCCGAGATCTGCGGCTGCGCGGTCGGTACGATCAAGAGCCGTGTCGCGCGCGGCCGGGTGGCGCTCGAGCAGTTGATGAGCGGTGGCGATCTGCCCTCGCGCCGCCTGCATTCGAACAAGCCCGACGAAACGGCGCTGCAGGCGATCATGAGCGAAGTGGACACGCTCAGCCGCGGCCGATGATCGGCGCGGTGCCCGTCCGGCGCGCCGGACGCGGCGTGATTATTTGAGCTTTGCGAGCAACCGCGCGAATTCGTCCGACAGCGGCGGCAGCGAGAAGCTGTTGCGCAGCGCCGAACTCACGCCCTGATAGGCGGAAGGCGCCGGCACCGAAGCCGGTTTCCGGTCTCCGCCCTCTCCGGACGACGCAAAATGGCTTACTAGACCCATGTTAAGCGTAACGGTCGGATCGGGCGTAAGTTGCGTCCGGACGAATTTGGCACGGCGGGGCATGTGACGGACGCGGATCGGCTCCCCGAACTTTCGTCGGCGATAGCGCTGGCCGAGGCGCATGCGCCATTCCTCCGCCGGCTCGTCGCGCGCCGCCGCGACGTCGTCGATCGACTGGCGGCGGAGGGGCTCGCTGCGACGCTGGCGGCGGCGCGCGCCGAGGGCGATGCAGAGCGCGACGACGGTTTGGCGCTCCGCCGCGAGCGGCAGGCGGTGGCGCTCGCGGTGGCGCTCGCCGATCTCGCCGGAGCGTCATTCGAGACGGTCACCGCCGCGCTCAGCGCCTTTGCCGATCATGCGCTCGACCGCGCGATCCGCGCCGCGATCGCCGAGCGCGGCGGCGAAGGCAGCGCCGGCTTCGTCGCGCTGGCGCTCGGCAAGCAGGGCAGCCGCGAGCTCAATTATTCGTCCGACGTGGATCCGATCCTGCTGTTCGATCCAAGGACGCTCTGGTGCCGCCCGCGCGAGGAGCCGGGCGAGGCGGCGCAGCGGATCGCGCGGCGGATCGTCGAGTTGCTCCAGCAGCAGACCGCCGAGGGCTATGTGCTGCGCGTTGATCTACGCCTGCGCCCCGCCGCCGAGGCGACGCCGCTCGCCGTACCGATCGATCTGGCGATCACCCATTATGAATCGAGCGCGCTGCCTTGGGAGCGCGCCGCCTTCATCCGCGCGCGTGCGGCGGCGGGGGACATCGCGCTGGGACAGGCGATGCTCGATCATCTGCGCCCGTTCGTCTGGCGGCGCTCTCTCGATTATGGGGCGATCGGCGAGCTCCGCGATCTCTCGCGCCGGATCCGCGATCATCACGGCAAGATCCAGGCGCCGGCGCCCGGCTACGATGTGAAGCGCGGGCGCGGCGGCATCCGCGAGATCGAATTCTTCGCGCAGATCCACCAGTTGATCCACGGCGGCCGAGAGCCGGCATTGCGGACCCCGGCGACTCTGGATGCGCTGGCCGCGCTAACATCCGCCGGCCGGATCGATGCGTCCGAAGCCGTGGCGCTCGGCCAGACTTATCGCCTGCTGCGTACGATCGAGCATCGCCTGCAGATGGCCGAGGATCGCCAGACGCATCTCCTGCCCGAAGACCCGGCCGAACTCGACAATGTCGCGCGGCTCGCCGGTCTTGCGGACGGCGCGGCGCTGGTCGCGCTGCTGACGCCGCCGACCGAAGCGGTCGGCCGGCTCTACGACGCGCTGGAATCGGACGACGCCTCGCCGCTGCCGGACTCGCGCCCGGCGCTGGAAGAGATGCTCGCCGCGCGCGGTTTCCCCGATCCCGCGCAGGGGGCGGCGCGGATCGAGACGTGGCGGACCGGCCAGTTGCGCACGACCCGCAGCGCACCCGCGCGCGCCGCGCTGGAAGCGGTGCTGCCGACATTGCTCGCGGCCTTTGCTGAGGCCGCAGACCCGCAGGCGGCGTTGATGCGCTTCGACGATCTGGTCGGGCGGCTGCCGAGCGCGCTCAATCTGTTTCGCCTGCTGGAGGCGCGGCCGAGCCTGCTCTCTTTGCTCGTGCGCGTGCTCGCCCTGGCGCCGGCCCTCGCAGCCGATCTCGCGCGGCGCGCCAGCCTGCTCGACGGGCTCATCGATGCGAGCGCGCTGGAGGCGCAGCCCGATACGCCCGCGCTCGCGGCGATCCTCGCGCGGGGCGAGGATCGCGAGGATTATCAGGGTCTGCTCGATCGAGTCCGCGCGCAGGTCGGCGAGCGCCGCTTTGCGCTCGGCGTGCAGGCGATTGCGGGCAGCGCCGATCCGCTCGCGATCGGCGCGGGCTATGCGCGCGTTGCCGAGGCCGCGCTCGGCGTGCTCGCGGCGGCGACGGTCGCCGAGTTCGAGCGCGCGCATGGCCGGATCGCGGGTGGCGAACTCGTGATCCTCGCGCTCGGCCGGTTCGGCGGGGGCACGCTGACGCATGCCTCGGATCTCGATCTCGTCTATCTTTTCACCGGCGATTTTCTCGCGGAATCGGACGGCCCAAGGCCGCTCGGCGCGACGCATTATTTCAACCGCCTCGCCAGCCGCGTCTCGGCGGCGATGTCGGTGCCGACGCCGGCCGGTCCGCTCTACGAGGTGGATACGCGGCTGCGGCCTTCGGGCACGCAGGGGCTGCTCGCCGTCTCGCTCGACAGCTTCGCGCGCTACCAGGCGGAGAGCGCCTGGACGTGGGAGCATATGGCGCTGGAGCGCGCGCGGCCCGTCTTCGGATCGGAGGGCGCACGGGCGGCGCTGGCGGCGATCATCGATCAGGTGCTGCGCCGGCCGCGCGATCCGGCGAACTTGGCGGCCGACGTCGTAAAGATGCGGGCCGACATCGCGATCCACAAGCCGC
Source organism: Sphingomonas natans (assembly GCF_030546695.1). Lineage (GTDB taxonomy): Bacteria > Pseudomonadota > Alphaproteobacteria > Sphingomonadales > Sphingomonadaceae > Sphingomonas_I > Sphingomonas_I natans. The sequence continues at coordinate 379,878 of NZ_JAUOTP010000002.1, read as the reverse complement.
CGGCGGGACCGTTCGACGTCAAGCTGATCGAGGGCGGATTGATCGACGCCGAATTCGCGGTGCATCTGCTCCAGCTGCGCGAACGGCAGGCGATCACGCCCGATCTCGCTGCCGCGGCGGCGGCGCTGGAGACGGCCGCCTTGCTTGCGTCTGGCTTCGCCGATGCGCTGGCGCTCCTGACGCGGATGCTGATCGTGCTGCGGCTGGTCGCGCCTGGCGGGGCCGCGCCCTCCGAGGCTTCGCGTGCGCTTGTCGCCGAGGCGTGCGGGCTCGCCGCGTGGGGGGATTTCGTGCCGGCTTATGAGGAGGCGCGCGCGCTGATCGCGGGGGAGTGGCGCCGCGTCGCCGGGCTCGGCTAGAGGGGGCGCGACCGAGGAGACGATGCGATGCTCAACGAAGGCGACAAGGCCCCCGACGTGACGCTGCAGGCCGGCGACGGCAGCGCGATGCCGCTCTCCTCGCTGCTCGGGCGCACGCTTGTCCTGTTTTTCTATCCGAAGGACGATACGTCGGGCTGCACGCGCGAGGCGATCGACTTCTCGCAGCATCTCGCCGCGTTCGAGCTGGAGGGGGCCGGCCTGCTCGGCATTTCGAAGAACAGTCCCAAAGATCATGCCAAGTTCGCTGCCAAACATGCGCTGACCGTGCCGCTCGCGACCGACGCGGACGGATCGGTGTGCGAGGCTTTCGGCACGTGGATCGAGAAGAGCCTCTACGGCCGCAAATATATGGGCATCGATCGCGCGACCTTCCTGATCGCGGCCGACGGCACGATCGCGAAGATCTGGCGCAAGGTGAAGGTGCCGGGCCATGTCGAGACGGTGCTGGCGGCAGCGCGCGCGTTGAAGAGCGCTTGATCCCACCGGCGACCCTTAGCGCCGCCTGTCGCGATGTCCTGCTCACCGCCGATCCGCGCGCCAAGGTGATGGCGGCGCGGGCGGCGGCGCGCGGCTGGCACGCCGGGCAGCTGGCGCATGTCTTCGATGTGGCGATGCCCGCGCGTCCGGCGCGCACCGGGCGGCCCGAACTGCTCCCGCCCTCGCACATGCCCAAGCGCAAGAAGGGCGGGAGCCTCACCAACCGGATCGCCCTGCTCCATGCGATCGCGCATATCGAATGCGTCGCGATCGATCTCGCAGTCGATCTGGTCGGCCGCTTCGGCGGGCAGTTCCCGCGCGCCTTCGCCGACGACTGGATGCGGGTCGCGGCCGAGGAGGCGATGCATTTCGCGCTGATCGACCGGCGGCTGCGCGCGCTGGGGGCGGCCTATGGCGACCTGCCCGCGCACGACGGATTGTGGGAAGCGGCCGAGGCAACCGCGCATGATGCCGGCGCGCGGCTCGCGGTCGTCCCGCTCGTGCTGGAGGCGCGCGGGCTCGACGTCACGCCGCAGATGATCGTGCGGTTCGATGCGGTCGGGGACGCTGTTTCGTCGCGGATTCTGGCGCGCATCCTTAGCGACGAGATCAAACACGTCGCCACGGGGATGAAATGGTTCGAATCGTCCGCGCGGAATGCGGGCCGCGAGCCCGCCGAACAGTGGCGCGAGCTCGTCGTGCGACACTTTAAAGGCGCGATAAAAGCCCCTTTCAACGACTCGGCGCGGCTAGCTGCCGGTCTGACGCCGGAATTTTACGCATCGCTTGCAGCCCCGGAACCAAAGCGACAGACCCCAGTCGTCGTCGCGGGAGGGGCATTCTCCAGGACGGACGCTTAACCTGATCGTGCGGGAGCGGGGGCTCTCATGCGGGACAAGCCAACGCCGGGGATCGCATGACTGCATCACGTTCGAAGACCGTCCGCTCGATTGTCCGTCTCTTCGCCGCCTTCGGCCTGCTGACCGCCGCAGCTCCGGCCTTTGCCGATACCGTGATGACCCCGCAGGTCGGCGACAAGATCGTCGCCGACGGCGCCGCGCTCGACTCGATCGAGGATGCGGCCGCGATTTCCGGCGGTGACGATGCCTTCCACGCGATGTTCATGGGCTGGAAGAAGCAGGACCAGATCGGCCAGGGCGTGATCGCCGTCCCCTCCGCCAAGCCGATCAACGCCGCGACCTTCACCTCGGGCTACGGCGTCCGCTCCGATCCGTTCCGCGGTTCGGCCGCGATGCACGCCGGCATCGATCTCGCGGCACCCCAGGGCACCGCGGTCTATGCCACCGCGGACGGCATCGTCGACAAGGCCGAATGGTCGAACGGCTATGGCAATCTCGTCGAGGTCGCGCACGGCAAGGGCGTGCAGACGCGCTTCGGCCACCTCTCGCGCATCCTCGTCCATTCGGGCCAGCTCGTGCACCGCGGCGATCTGATTGCGCTCGTCGGCTCCACCGGCCGCTCGACCGGCCCGCACCTCCATTACGAAGTCCGCATCGACGGCCATGCCGTCAACCCGGTGCCCTTCCTGCAGGCGGGCGACTATGTCGTCGCGCAGCAGCAGCGCGCCACCACGATCGCGCTTGGTGGCCCCGACGACGTCGAGTGAGCTTGCCGCCGGTAGCGGCGCACCCTATCTCGACGACATGAGCGACACCGCGATCGATATCACCCCTTCCGCCGCCAAGCGCGTGGCGACGATCGCGGGCAAGCAAGGCAAGCCCGCGATTCTGCGCCTCGCCGTCGAAGGCGGCGGCTGCGCGGGTTTCCAGTATAAATTCGGGCTCGCCGACGCGGTCGAGGGTGACGACGAAGTCGCCCAGCGCGACGGCGTGACGCTCGTCGTCGATTCGGTCAGCCTCGATCTCGTCCGCGGCAGCGCGGTCGATTATGTCGAGAATCTCGGTGGGGCCTCGTTCCAGGTGACCAACCCGAATGCCGCGTCCGGCTGCGGCTGCGGAACCAGCTTCTCCATTTAGGCAATGTCGTGCCGTTTGCCCTGAGCGTGTCGAAGGGCCGTCCTTTCAGGACAAGAAGAACGGTGCTTCGACAGGCTCAGCACGAACGGAAAGGGTTTCCGAGCGGCCCAAGCGCCCGCTATGCCCGGCCCCATGAAGATCGCGACGTTCAACATCAACGGCATCGGCGCGCGCCTGCCGCGTCTCCTCGAATGGCTCGACGAGACCAAGCCCGATGTCGCCTGTCTCCAGGAATTGAAGGCGCCCGACGAGCGCTTCCCCGAAATGGAGATCGCCGCCGCCGGCTATCGCGCAATCTGGCACGGCCAGAAGAGCTGGAACGGCGTCGCCATCCTCGCGCGCGAAGCCGCGCTGATCGAGACGATGCGCGGGCTGCCGAACGATCCCGATCCGAGCCACAGCCGCTATATCGAGGCCGAGGTCGATGGAGTCATCGTCGCTTCGCTCTATCTGCCCAACGGCAATCCGCAGCCCGGCCCCAAGTTCGATTACAAGCTCGCTTGGTTCGAGGCGTTGCTGGCGCGCGCGGAGACATTGTTCGCGAGCGAGCGGCCGGTCGTGCTGGCGGGCGACTGGAACGTGATCCCGACCGACGATCGCGACGACGTCTTCTCGGCGGCGCGGATGGCGGCGGACGCGCTCTCGCAGCCCGAAAGCCGCGCCTGCTTCCGCCGGCTGATCCACGCCGGCTGGACCGACGCGATCCGCGCGATCCATCCACGCGGCCCGGTCTATACCTTCTGGGATTATACGATGAACGCCTGGCCGCGCGACGCGGGGTTCCGCATCGATCATCTGATGCTGAGCCCGGCGGCGGCGGACCGGCTCGTCGATGCCGGCGTCGATCGCGCGACGCGCGGCAAGGAGAAGGCCAGCGACCACGCGCCGACATGGATCACGCTGCGCTGACCTGTCCGGCCCAAGCGCCCGGTTACCGCCGAGCGTCTTCGGACAGCGCGCGTTGAGGCTAAAGCGCCTTTTCGTAGATGCGATAGGTCTTGTTGATCTCGCAATTGATCGAGGTCGCGATCGAGTTCATCCCCTGATTGTCTTCGAGGATCCAGCCGATCTCGCTGCGCGTCGAGCCGTAGAAGGCCACCGCGTCGCGGCGGACATATTCGATCATCATGAAGGCGAGTTGGCTCGCCATCCGGCTCGCCTGGAGGCGCTTGACCACGCCCATCAGCGGCACGCGCATCGTCTTGACCTTGGGCTTGCCCGAAAAGCCGCCATTGAGCCGCCACAGCAACTTGATGAACCCGAACGGGAACAGTTCGCCGTTCAGATCGGCCTGCAGCTCGTTGAGATCGGGCCAGGTCATCATGAAGGCGACGGGCTCGCCGTCCAGCTCGGCGATGCGGACCAGATCGTTGAAGATGATCGGCTTCATCTTCTTGCCGGCGAAGGCGATCTCGCTCTCGGTGAAGGGCACGAAGCCCCAATTGTCGCTCCACGCATCGTTGAGGATGGCGAGGATGATCGCGGCTTCCTCGGCGAACTTGCGCTTGTCGACCTTGCGGACGACGATCCGCGGATTCTTCTCGCCGGACGAGATGATACGCTGGATGAGCGGCGGGAAGGGCACGCGGATGTCGAGTTCCCACGTGTGCAGGTCCTTGACCTTGGCATAGCCCGCAGCCTCGACCCACGCCTCGTAGCGCCGATCGTCATGCCCCATCATCACCGTCGGCGGCTGGTCGTGGCCCTTGATGAGGAGACCCGGCTCTTCCCAGATCGACATGCTGATCGGGCCGATCGAGCGCTTGACCCCATGTTCGCGCAGCCACTGCTCGGCACGTGCGATCAGGAGGCGGGCGACCTCCTGGTCCTCGGCGTCGAGATAGCCCCAATTGCCGCTGTCCGCGCCGCCGCCCTTGTCGGCAGGCATCGGCGTCCAGGCATGATCGATCGAGGCGGAGATGCGGCCGACGACTTCGCCGTCGCGCTCGGCCAGGAAGAGCTGCGCCTCGGCATGTTCGAAGAACGGATTCTTGCCCGGGGTGATGAGGCCCATCACCTCATCCTTCAGCGGCGCGATCCAGGCCGGATCCTCGGCATAGAGGCGGAACGGCAGATTGACGAAGGCCTTCTTGTCGGCCTTCGTCACGACCGGGCGGATCGTCGCCGCTTCGCTCATGCCGGTGCTCAGTGCTTGATGCGGCTGGCGGGGTGGCCGGTGGCGACGCCGCCCGACAGTTCCGCGACCTTCGGCCAACGCTTCGCGATCTCGGGCGTGTAGCCGAGATTGAAGACCGTCTGGCTCTTCTTGCGCTCGCTCACCTTGGCGTAGCTCGTGCCGAACAGGCGATCCCAGAAGAAATTGGTGATGCCGAAATTGCCACTTTCGTCGTGGAAGTGGTGCGCCATGTGGCGCTGCTTCATCATCACCAGCATCGGATGCTTGGGGCTGTAGGCCAGATGCTGGATGCAGTGGCAGAATTCATAGGCGCAGGTCGTCAGCAGCCCGGTGGCGAAGGCGGCGGCCGCTCCGCCGAGGCCGCCGAGCGCCCAGCCGATCGGGGCGGTCGCGAGGAAGATAGTCGGCAGCGTCGTGTGCAGCGCGCCGAACAATATCTCGAGATGGTTCGGATTCTGGTGGTGATCGTAGTGGATCCGCTTCCAGGTCGCGGCGAGCATCGGTACCTTGAACATCCAGCGGCTGTGCAGGACGAAGCGATGCAGCCCGTACCAGACGAGCGGGTAGAGCAGCACCGAGATGATCACTGCGGCCAATGTCGGCAGCACGGGCGCCGGGCGGGCAACGAAAACCCCGATCGAGAGCGCACTCAGCGCAAGATAGGCGATCACCGCCGGATACTGGAAATAGGCCACGACCAGCTGGCGCAGGTTCATCCGGTCCAGATGATGCTCCCGCCGCCAGAAACCGGGCTTCAGCGCTTTGGTCGCCACGTTCGATTGTATCCCGAATTGTTGCACCGGCCTGTCTGGCCGTCATGATATGGTTGGCGGTCCTGCCCATGCAATAAGGCGCTTTTGCGACATCGGCGGGATGCGATCGACCGGGCGGCTCAGTGTCCGCCCCCCGCGGCGGGGCTACCGCGCGGGCGCGGCGCGAACCAGACGAACGTCGCGCTCACGAACAACAAGGCAGCCGCGACCTGGTAGATGTGGACCAGCGACAGCGCGAAGCCCTGGCCCATCACCAGTTGCTCCAGGAGCCCGCGCATGCGCTCCGCGCTGAGGCCGGCCGCGGCCGCCTGCTGCTCGAACATCGCGGGATTGATGATATTGGCGAGTTCGGCGCGCTGCTGTTCGGCGCCATTCTGCCACATGGTGGTCGCGATCGAGGTGCCGAACGCGCCCGAGAGCGTCCGCGCGAAATTCTGGAGACCGGCCGCGCCCGGCACCTCGGCGGGATCGACCGCCGCGAGCGCGATCATCGTCACCGGCACGAAGAACATCGGCATGCCAATCCCGAGCAGCAGATGCGGCACGGCGAGATGCCAGTAATCGACATCGGTCGACCAATTGGCGCGCAGGAGCATCGTCATCGCCATCCAGGACACGCCCAGCGAATAGACGCGGCGCGGATCTGTGATGCCGACCAATTTGCCCACGATCGGCGACATCACGACAGCGAACAGGCCCTGCCAGGCGACGACATAGCCCGACCAGGTCGCGGTATAGCCCATCGCGCCCTGCAGCCATTGCGGCGTCACGACGATCGCCGAAAAGAAGATCGCATAGGTCAGCGACAGCGAAAGTAGCGACATCGAGAAGCCGCGATGGCGGAACACGCGCAGGTTCACGGCCGGCTGATCGGCGGTCAGCTCCCAGATGACGAAGGCGATGAAGCCGATCGCGGCGACGATCGCGAGCGCCTTGATCATGTCCGATGCGAACCAGTCATGGTCGCGCCCGATATCGAGCATGATTTGGAGCGCGCCGACCCAGATCACCAGCAGGGCCATGCCGCCGACGTCGATCGGCGCCGCCCGCGTCGGCGTCTCATGATTGCGCAGGTTGAAGAAGGACCCGACCACGCAGATGATCGCGATCGGGATATTGATGAAGAAGATCCAGTGCCAGGACCAATTGTCGCTGATCGGGCCGCCGAGCAGCGGCCCCGCGATCGGCGCGACGACGGTGGTCATCGCCCATAATCCCATCGCCTGGCCGCGCTTCTGCGGCGGGAAGACCGCCATCAGCAGGGTCTGGGTCAGCGGCATGATCGGCCCGCCGCAGATCCCCTGGCCGATCCGGCACGCGACGAGCATGCCGAGCGTCGTCGAGAGGCCGCACAGCACCGAGAAGATGCCGAACCCGGTCATCGCGACGAGATAGGTTCGCACCGTGCCGAAGCGCGCGACGAGCCAGCCGGTCAGCGGCACGCAGATCGCCTCGGCCACCGAATAAGAGGTGATGACCCACGTTCCCTGATCGGGCGCGATGGCGAGGCTGCCGGCGATGTGCGGCACCGAGACGTTGGCGATCGATATATCGAGCACCACCATGAAGTTAGACAGCGCGAGGACCACGCCGACCAGCCAGGGATTGGCCAAAGGCCCCGCCTGCGGCTTTGCTGCGGGTGCCGCGCTCGCCACGCTCAGCGCTCCGATACGTCGATATCGACATCCATCGAGAGGCCGACGCGCAACGGGTGATCGGCCAGTTGCTTGGGATCGAGCGCGATGCGCACCGGAATGCGCTGGACGACCTTGATCCAGTTGCCGGTCGCATTCTGCGCGGGGATCAGCGCGAAGGCCGATCCGGTGCCGCCCGCCATGCCGACGACCTTGCCCGTATATTCGACGCCGCCGCCATAGAGATCGGCGGTCATCGTCGCGGGCTGGCCAACACGGACCTTGCGCAGCTGGCCTTCCTTGAAATTGGCATCGACATACATGGTGTTGACCGGAACGATCGTCATGATCGCGGTGCCGGGGGCGACGCGCTGGCCGATCTGGACGTTGCGCTGCGCGACGATGCCCGAGATCGGCGCGCGGATGACGGTGCGCTTCACGTCCAGCTGCGCGGCGTCGTACCGTGCGCGCGCGGCGGCGACGTCGGGATTGGTCTCGGTCGGGCCGGCGGTCAGCGCCTGATTGGCCTTCAGCTCCTCGACGGCGGCGGCGCGGTTCGCGCGCGCCTGGTCGAGGCCGGCCTTGGCCACGCCGAGCCGCGCCTGCGCGGTGGCGAAGGCGTTGCGTGCCGAGGTCAGTTCGTCACCCGAGACCGCGCCGGCCGCCGCCAGCTTCTCGCGGCGATCGCGATCGGTGCGCGCTTTCTCGAAATCGGCCTGCGCGGAGAGACCCTCGGCACGGGCACGGGCGATATCGGCATCGCGCGCCGTGATCTGCGCGTCGAGCTTGCCGCCCGTCGCGCGGGTCTGGCCCAGTTCCCGGCGCGCCTGCGCGAGATCGGCCGCGGTCCGCTCGGAGACGACGCGCGCATCGGCCGGATCGATGACGACGAGAATGTCGCCCTGGCGCACATATTGCGTGTTCGCGACGCGAACCTCGGTCACCGCTCCTGCGACCAGCGGCGTGATCTGCGCTGTATCGGCGCCGACATAGGCATTGTCGGTCGAGACGTGGCGGACGCCGATCAGGAAATGATAGAGCAGCAAGATCACCGCGATCACCGCGACGACGGCGGCGAGGATCGTCAGCCAGCGCTTGCGCTTGGCCTTCTGCTCGGCGGGATCGGGCTTGGCGGCCTCCGGCTGCGGCGCGGGCTTGGCCTCGACCGGCTTGGCCGCTTCCTCCTGCCGCTTCACTTCCGGCGGAATCTGGGGATTGTCTTCGGCCATCAGCCTTTTCCTTGTTCGCTGGCGAAGCCGCCGCCGAGCGAGCGGATGAGAGCGACATCGATCGTGAAGGCGCGTGCTTCGAGATCGGCGACGCGGCGGCGGGCGGCCACGACCGCATCCTCGGCGGTGAGCACCGACAAATAGGTGGAGAGCCCGCCTTCGTAGCGCAGCCGGGCGATGCGATAAGCGGTCTCGCTCTGCGCGAGCGAGGCGCGCACGTCCTTATCCTCGCGCTGGAGCCCGGCGCGGTTGCTCACCGCATCGGCGACTTCGCGCAGCGCGCCCAGCAGGACGCGGTCATAATCGGCGACGGCGGCGTCGTAATCGCCGCGCGACGAGCGGTAATCGCCCGAGCGGCGCCCCGAATCGAAGATGGGCAACGACAAGGCCGGCCCGGCATTGCCGTAGATCGAATCCTGCTCGACGAGCTTCGACAGACCGAGCGACTGGACGCCGATCAGCGCCGAGAGGCTGACATCCGGATAGAAGGCCGCCTTCGCCGCCTTCACGCGCTGGTCCGCGGCCTCGACGCGGAGACGCGCGGCGGCGACATCGGGCCTGCGGCCGACCAGATCGATGCCGGCATTGGCGGGCAAGGACCCCGCGCCCGAGCCCGCGAGCCTCGGCCGCGCGGGCGCCAGCCCGCGATCGGGCCCGGCGCCGACGAGCGCGGCGAGCTGGTGGCGGACGAGCTCGATCGACGTGTCGAGCGCGGAGATGTCGGCACGGGTCGCGGGGACCGAGGCATTGGCCTGCGCGCGCTCGCCCTCCGTATCCAGGCCGTTGGCGACGCGATCGGCGACGAGCTTGGCGCTCTCCGAGCGGATCCGCGCCGCCTGCTCGGCCACGTCGCGCTCGGCATAAAGGCGCGACAGATCGGCATAGGCGCCCGCGATCGAGGCGGCGAGCGCGAGCCGCGCCGCGGACGCGTCGAGCCGCACGGCATCGCGCTCGCTCAAGGCGGCGCGGCGAGTGGCGCGGTTGCGGCCGAACAGGTCGAGATCGAGCCCGAGGCGGACCGAGGCGTCGCCCGTGGACTTCCAGCCCTTGGGCACGAATTCCTTGGGGAAGCCGTTATTGTAGCTCTGCTTGGTGCTGCCGCCCTTGGCATTGGCCTCCAGCGTCGGCCCGCCCGCGGCGCCTGCGGCCTGCGCCATGCCCTCGGCCCGCGCGACGCGCGCGGCGGCGGTGGCGATGTCCGGCGATCCGGCGAGCCCTTCGGCGATCAGCGCATCGAGCTGCGGATCGCCATAAGCCTGCCACCAGCCCTCGCCGGGCCACTGGCCCTGCTGATCGGGAAGCGCGCTGGCGCTGGCAAGCGATGATGCCGAGCGCGGCTTGGGCGCTGGGCCGAGATTCGGCACGCAGGCGGCCAGCGCCGGCGCGGCGGCGAGGAGCAGGGCGGCGGTGCGCCAGGAGAAGGAGTGTGATACCATAGAGTACGGTTGCGGCGCCTGCGCTTCGGCCCGCGGCTTGTCAACAGGAAAGTGTACTGTATAGTATCGTTATGTCGGATATCACCACGAGGGATCAGCGCAGCCGGCGCAAGGAGGACAGGCGCGAGGCGATCATCGATATCGCCAAGCGCTCTTTCCTCGAGCAGGGATTCGCCGAGACGTCGATGTCGACGATCGCGGCGCGCTGCGGCGGATCGAAGACGACCTTGTGGAGCCATTTTCCCTCGAAGGAGGATCTGTTCCAGGCGTTCGTCGATCGCCTCGTCGGCGATTTCAGCGAGGCGCTCGATGAGGCGCTTCTGACCGGAGGCGGCACCGGTGCGACGCTGAAGCGCTTCGGCGACGTCTTCCTCGCCAAGATCCTGTCGGAGGATGCGCGCGCGCTGAAGCGGATGATTGCCTGCGAGGGGCATCGCTTTCCCGCGCTCGCCAAGGCCTTTTACGAACGCGGCCCGGCGCGTACGCGGGAGAGGCTCGCCCGCTATATCGCGGATGAGATGGCGACGGGGCGATTGCGCGTGGGAGATTCGGAGATCGCGGCCCGCCAATTCCTGTCGCTGTGCCAGGCGGGCTGCTTTTCGGACGTGATCTGGCATCGCGTCGGCGGGCCGAGTTCGACGCCCGGACGGGATGTCGAAACCGCGGTCGAGGCGTTCCTGCGTATCTGGGGCAAAAGCGAATGAGTTTTCCGCCGCTGGTGCCGACGGGTGAGAACGCGACACCAATCTGGGGCCTTTCGACGCATGAGCGGCTGCGGCGCATCGCCGCCGCGCAGGGGTTCGATCTGGCGGAGGCGGCGGCAGGCGGCGACGCGCTGATCGTCGATCTCGATTATGTGTTCGATCCGCTGTGGCTGAAATATGCCGCGGCGCGCCCGGGCCATGCGATCACGCGCGACGGCGTTCCGGTCATCGCGCATGTCACCGCCGAGCGCCCCGATCCGCACGCTTTGGACGCGATCCCGCAGGAAACGACCGAGCTCGAGAACCAGACGCTGCGCAAGCGCGAGCGGCCGTTCCTCGAAAAGCTGACCCCCGCTTCGGTCGGGGCGATCGAGCGGGCGAGCTATTGGGGTGCCTATAAGGGCGTCACCGATATCCTGACCAAATATATGTGGCCCGAATGGGCGTTCCACATGACGCGCTGGTGCGCGCGGTGGGGAGTCACCCCCAATCAGGTGACGACGGTCAGCGCGGTCTTCTGCGTGATCGCCACCTGGTGCTTCTTCACCGGCGATTACTGGCCGGGGCTCGCCGCGGGCCTGTTCATGATGATCCTCGATACGGTCGATGGGAAGCTTGCGCGCTGCACGATCACCTCGTCGGCCTGGGGCAATGTCTTCGATCACGGCATGGATCTCGTTCACCCGCCCTTCTGGTGGTATGGCTGGGGAGTCGGCCTCGTCGCTTATGGCCGGCCGCTCACCGACCATGTCTTCTGGGCGTGCATGGTCGCGATCCTCGGCGGTTATATCGTGCAAAGGCTGATCGAAGGGGCGTTCATCGCTCTGTTCGGCATCCACATCCACGTCTGGCGGCGCTTCGACAGCTGGTTCCGGCTGATCACCGCGCGGCGCAATCCGAACATGCCGATCCTGACGGCCTTTCTGCTCATCGGTCGACCCGACTGGGGGCTGATCGCGGTCGCGGTCTGGACGATCGCCTCGCTCGCCGTCCATCTCGTCCAGCTCCTCCAGGCGTTGATCTGGCGCGCGCGCGGGCGGCCCGTGAAGAGCTGGCTGGGATGAGCGATCCCGTCTGGACGGCGATCCTGCTCGCGGGCCAGCGGCCCGGCGTCGATCCGCTCGCGCATGCGTTCGGCGAAAGCTGGAAGGCGAAGGTCAAGGTCGGGGGCGAGGCGATGCTGAGCCGCGTCGCGCGGACCCTGCTCGCCGTGCCCGAGATCGGCCGCGTGATCGTCATGGCGCAGTCGCCCGAGCTATTGTTCGACGGCGATTGCGCGTGGCTGGCGGACGAGCCGCGCATCGAGACGGCCCATTCGGACTCGGGGATTGCCACCAGCGTCGCCGCGATTGCCGGCAGCGCCACCGCGCCCTGGCCAGTGCTGGTCACGACCGCCGACCATCCCCTGCTGACCGTGCCGATGATCGAGGCGATGCTCGCCAGCGGGGCGGACGCGGATGTGGCGGTCGGCGTTGTCGGCCGGCGGACCTTGCTCGCGGCCTATCCCGGCAACCAGCGCACCTGGCTCAAGTTCAGGGGCGAGGCCTGGTCGGGCGCGAACCTGTTCGTGCTCCGCTCCGATCGGGCGATGGCCGCGCTCACCCTGTGGAGCGAGGTCGAACGCGATCGCAAGAAAGCGGTGAAGCTGATCGCGCATTTCGGCCCGTGGCTCGCATTGCGTGCGCTGACGCGGACGATCACGCTGGACGCGGCGATGCTCGCGGTCGGCCGCAAGGTCGGTATGGTCGCGCGGCCCGTGGCTTTGCCTTTCGCCGAGGCCGGCATCGACGTCGACAAGCCGAGCGACCACGCGTTGGCCGAGCAGATATTGGCGGCGAGGGGGTGAGCATAAGGCAGCGGCTCCTCGCCCCCGTTCGTGCTGAGCCTGTCGAAGCACGGTCCTTCTTCGCGACGGTCGAAGGAAGAACGGCACTTCGACAAGCTCAGTGCAAACGGATCATCTGAACACCGCCCGCCCCTAGATCGGGGCCTTGTCCGCGCCCTTGGCGGAGAGCCGGCGCCCATAATGGTGCCAGGCGAAGATCGCGAGCGCGCCGCGATGGGGCCGCCACGCTTCCGAGAGGCTGCGCACCAGCTTCTCGGCGGGTCGCTCTTCCTGTCCCAGCAGATGCCCGATCTCGATCTGCACGGCGAGATCGCCCGCCGGCCAGATGTCCGGCCGACCCTCGGCGAACAGCAGGTAGATTTCGGCCGACCAGCGGCCGATGCCCTTGATCTTGGTCAGCTGCGCGATCGCTTCCTCATCGTCGGCCGGGAGGTGCGCAAGATCGAGCTCGCCGCTCGCGATCAGCCCGGCAAGGCTCTTCACATAGGAGATCTTCTGGCGCGACAGGCCCACCGCGCGCAGATCCTCATCGGGCGTCGCGGCCAGCTTGGCCGGATCCATCTCCGGGCCGATCAGCGCTTCGAGGCGTCCGTAGATCGCATTGGCCGATGCGGTCGAGACCTGCTGGCCCACGATCGTCCGCAGCAGGCTGACATGGCCGGGCGCGCTGATCCGCGTGTCGGGATAGCCGAACGCCGCCAATCCGCTCGCGAAGGCGGGCTCGATCCGGGCGAGCGCATCGAGCCCCTTGCGCAGATCCTTGGCGTTCAGGCCCATGCCGCACCTACGCTTGCGTCGCCGCATCCGCCGCCATAGGAGCGCCGCAAAGCTACATATTTCGGAGCCCGCACATGCCCAAGCTGATCGTCACGCTGCGCGATGGAACCACGCAGGAGATCGAGGGCGAAGAGGGGCTGTCGGTGATGGAGGTCATCCGCGACGCGGGCATCGATGAGCTGCTCGCTCTGTGCGGCGGCTGCTGCTCGTGCGCGACCTGCCACATCCATGTCGATCCGGCCTTCGCCGACCGATTGCCGGCAATGAGCGAGGACGAGAACGACCTGCTCGACAGTTCCGACTTCCGCGACGAGACCTCGCGCCTCTCCTGCCAGGTGCCCTTCAGCGCCGCCGTCGACGGGCTCGCCGTGCGGATCGCCGAAGAGGACTAAGCGAGAAATCACCCCCGCGTCGCCAGCGCGTACAGCGCTATGGCGGCGGCGTTCGAGATGTTCAGGCTTTCCACCAGCGGACTGATCGGCAGCTTGGCGAGTTCGTCGCAATGCGCCTCGGTATTCTGGCGCATGCCCTCGCCCTCGGCGCCGAGCACCAAGGCGATCCGCGATGTGCCGATCGCCTCGGCGAAGGTGCGGCGGCCGGTGCCGGTCAGCCCGATCCGCCAGAAGCCCGCTTCGCTGATCTCGCCGAGCGAACGCGCGAGATTGACGACGCGGACCCACGGCACGAATTCTAGCGCGCCGGATGCCGAGCGCGCGAGCGCCCCCGATTCGGGCGGCGCATGCCGGTCCTGCGTGACGATGCCGAGCGCGTTGAAGGCGGCGGCCGAGCGCAGCACCGCGCCGACATTGTGCGGATCGGTCACCTGATCGAGGATCACAAGCGGGCGATCATTGCCCGCGCCGCGCTCCAGCAGATCGACCAGCCAGATATCCTCGAGCGGATCGACCTCGATGACGATGCCCTGATGCGGCGCATCGCTCGGCACGAGCCGCGCGAGATCGGTGACCTCGGCGAAGCTCATCGGCACGCTCTCGGGAAACGCGCCGAACGAGGCGGCGGCCTCGCGCGTCGCCCAGATCCGGCGGATCGTCCGCTCGGGATTGGCGAGAGCCGCGGAGACGGCATGACGGCCCCAGAAGCGAGGCTTTCCGGAAACGGGCTGGGAAGGACGATGACCACGGCGCATGCCGGGGCGATTAGCGCGTCATCGCCCCGAGCGCGAGCCCATCTGCGCCGAAGCCTCGTCGGTCGGCTGGCCCGTCTTCTTTGCGGCGAGCGATCCGGCCGCCAGGCCGATCGCCGCGCCTGCGCCGACGTCGCTCACGAAATGCGCGCAGCGCGGGATCTGGATCGCGCCGACGAAGATGGCGATCGCCGCGGCGCGGCCGGCATGTTCGGGATATTCGCTGGCATAAGCGCGCGCGACCGCGACGGCGCCCGCCGTATGGCCGGACGGAAAAGAGTTGAGCGCGCTCTCGTGGCTATGGCCAGTCTGCATGCGATAATGCCCGCCATTGACGGGCACGTGCGGACGGGAGCGATCCACGCGATGCTTGATGAAGCTCTTGGCCTTGGTGGCCAGCCATTCCGCGGCCAGCATCCGCAGCCCGGCGCGCGCCAGCCGTCCGTTACCGCGCAGCACGCCGATCGCCACCGTCGATGCGCAGATCGCATAGAGCTGCGGCTGGTCGGCCAGTTCGCTCAGCGTCCCGAGACGCTTGATGATCGGATGATCGCGCCATTGCCCGGCTTTGTGCGCCGTGACGAGATCGGCCTGCTCGATCGCGGTCCGCGACGTGGGCTTGGTCGGAAGTTTGCGGGTGCGGGCCATGTCGGCTCAATCCGCGACCGGCGCTTCGGTTCATCGGGAGGGCCGATTTCGAAGCTCTGGTGGACAGGGCTGGATTCGAACCAGCGTACGCTTGCACGGGCAGATTTACAGTCTGCTGCCTTTAACCACTCGGCCACCTGTCCAGAGGCTTGTCCCGAAGGAGGCGGCTCATTGGCGAAGCCGGTGCGGGCCGTCAACCCCGGCCGGCGGGCGAGCGTCATTCGCTCGGCCCGCCAGCACGGCGAAGGTCGCTTAGCGGCAGCGGCGAACCTTGCGATGATGCACCCACGTTACGCGGCAAACCGGGCGACGGCGCATATTGTGGCGCATGTCGCGGCGGTTATCGTGACGGACCATCGGGCCGCCGGGGCCGCGATGATCGTCGCGATGCATGCCCTGCGCCGAGACCGCTGCGGGTACGATTGCTGCGGTCGCGACGACGAGGCCGGCCGCCGCGAAAAAAGCCTTGATGGACATTCAGGAGTCTCCTGCCCCAGATGGGAGCGGGAGGCAGACGCATCGGCCAAGCAACGGTTCCGCAACGATGCGGCAGGACGATTTAGCGCGTTGACGCGCGGCGCCCTTGGATGGCAGGAGCGCTCGCGGCGCGCGGGTATAGCTCAATGGTAGAGCGGTAGCCTTCCAAGCTTCATACGCGGGTTCGATTCCCGCTACCCGCTCCAGCCCTGGAAGACGCGCGGCCAAGGATCGGGAGCAGACCCAATGTCATTCTCTCCGCTGGACATGGACGAGCGGGTCACCTGGCGCCGGGATAACGAGCCGGAATGCGTCCGCCGCGGCGGATTGCCGATCCTTACCGAAGGCGCCGGCACGTTGTTTGAGGCGATCGGGCAGGCGATCCTGTGCCCGTCCGAGAATCGCGGCTTCTTCCGGATCTGGCGCGGCGGCGGCGAGGAAATTTCGGGCGGCCGGCTCGATGCTCTGGTGAACGGGGTTCACCGGCGCGCGGTGGGCAGCCGCTAGACCCGCCGACGGCGCCCGCCGCTAGAAGCTCATGTCCGCATAGATGCGCGACAGATCGCCCGCCCACTCGCCTTCGTAAAGATCCAGCAGGCGCTGCGCCGGCACCTTCCCCGAGGCGACGATCTCCCGCAGCGGATCGAGGAAGCCCGTCTCGTTGTCGCCCGCCGCATTGAGGCGATTGCGCGCGGCAAGCCCCGCATGCGCGATGTCGAGGATGCGCTTGCCCAGTTCCTGGAAATTGCGCCCGCGCGGGCCCTGCGTGGCGAGACCGAGCCGCGGCACCTGCTCGCGGATGCGGTTGTGGTCCTCGATCGTCCAGTGCTTGATCTCGTCCCACGCTGCATCCAGCGCCTGATCGTCGTACAGCAGGCCGACCCAGAAGGCCGGCAGCGCGCAGATCTTGTTCCACGGGCCGCCATCGGCGCCGCGCATCTCGAGATAGGATTTGAGGCGCACCTCGGGGAAGGCGGTCGACAGGTGATCGACCCAGTCGGCGACGCGGGGCGTCTCGCCCGGCAGGACCGGCAGCTTGCCGGCGAGGAAGTCGCGGAAATCGAGCCCCGACGCGTCGACATAGCCCCCGTTGCGGAAGGCGAAGTACATCGGCACGTTCAACATGTAATCGGTGTAGCGCTCGTAACCGAAGCCGTCCTCGAACACGAACGGCAGCATGCCCGTGCGGTGCGGATCGGTGTCGGTCCAGATGTGGCTGCGGTAGCTCAGATAGCCGTTGGGCTTGCCCTCGGTGAAGGGCGAATTCGCGAAGAGCGCGGTCGCGAGCGGCTGCAACGCAAGGCTCACGCGGAATTTCTTCACCATGTCCGCCTCGCTCGAATAATCGAGGTTGGTCTGGATCGTGCAGGTGCGCAGCATCATGTCGAGCCCGAGCGATCCGACGCGCGGCATGTGGCGCAGCATGATCTCGTAGCGGCCCTTGGGCATGATCGGCAGTTCGGCGCGCGTCTTGTCGGGCCAGAAGCCAAGGCCCAGGAAGCCGATGCCGAGCTTGTCGCCGATCTCCTTGACCTGGGCGAGATGCCGCCCGGTCTCGGCGCAGGTCTCGTGCAGATTGTCGAGCGGCGCGCCGGACAGCTCGAACTGCCCGGCCGGTTCCAGGCTGATCGCGCCGTCGGGGCCGGAGAGAGCGATGATATTCTCGCCCTCATAGACCGGCTCCCAGCCGAACTTGGTCATCCCGATCAACAGCGCGTGGATTCCGCCTTTCTCCTCGTAGGAGGGGGCGCGGTGGCTGCCGTCAGTCCAGTAGACGAACTTCTCGTGCTCGGTGCCGATCCGCCACCTGTCCTTGGGCTTCTCGCCCTTGACGAACACGCCGATCAGATCGTCGCGCCCTTCGATGAGAGGGTCGGGGCCAGTGTCGGCGGAGCGCGTCGTCATGCGCGGGCAGATAGCTTGGCGCAAAGCCTTGCGCCAGCGGGTTGCGCGAGCGGGTCGACAGGCGATATCTCCGGGTTCGAAGGAGATGGCGATGGACGCGCCCCGGCCTGCGCACGAACCCGACGACGCGATAGCAACGGGCGTGGAAGACAAGACTCGCGACGCGGATCGCGAGGCCCGCTGGTCAGCGTGGCGCGCCGAGAATGCGGACGGCATCGCAGCGCTCAATCGGTGGTACGAAGAGAATGGTCACCCGCTCGCGCGATATATGATCCTGCCGTGTGGCGCAGTTTGATCTCTACCGGCTCGCCGGGGCGGGTGGTCTGTTCGTCGATTGCCAATCGGATCTACTGCGCGACCTGACGACCCGTCTCGTTCTTCCTCTCGTGGCGGAAGGCACAGTCTATATCTTCCCTAGTCGACTGAACCCGATGCTAGAGATCGACGGCGTCGGCTACGTGCTGATGGCGCATCTCCCGGCGACTCTGCCACGCTCGGTGCTGCGCAATCCGGTCGGGACGGCACGCGCGCATCGCCTCGCTATCACCTCGGCGATCGATATGCTGACAGGCGGCGTCTAGCGCCAGTCGCCGAAGCGCGACATCCACGCTGCCAGCCCGGCCGCGGCTGCGGTCTCGGCGCGCAGGATGCGGGGGCCGAGCGAGATGGGCGTCGCGCTGGCGTGCGCGCGGATCGCGCCGCGCTCGTCCTCGGTGAAGCCGCCTTCGGGGCCGATCAGCAAAGCCGCCGGGCCGGGCGCGATGTCGGCGAAGGGCTCGCCGCCGCCCTCGTCGGCGAACAGCAAGGCGCGTCCGGCGGGCCAGCTCGCCAGCAACGCCGCCAGCTTCACCGGCTCGGCCAGTTCGGGCAGCGCGGTTCGGTCGCATTGCTCGGCCGCCTCGATCATGTGCGCGCGCAGCCGTTCGGGATTGGGCCGGTCGACGATCGTGCGGTGCGTGACGACCGGCTGGAGCCGCGCCACGCCCAGTTCGGTCGCCTTCTCCACCAGATAATGGAGCGGGTCCTTCTTCAGCGGCGCGAACAGCAGCCAGATATCGGGCACCGCCTCGCGCGCGCGCAGCTTCGTCGTCAGCCGCAGGGTGATGTTCCGCTTGGCCGCATCCGCCACTTCGGCCAGCCACTCGCCGGTGGAATCGTCGAACAGCCGCACCGGATCACCCGCCTTCAGCCGCATCACATTGGCGAGATAATTGGCCTGCGCGCCCTCCAGCACGAGCATCAGCCCCTCGGCCAGCACAGCCTCGACATACAGGCGCGGGGTGGAGGCGGGCGGCCAGGCGGGGGTGGCGGGCATGGATCTCCGGGACATCTGCGCGATTGCATCACGCGCCGATCCGCGCGACGACCGTCCGCATGGACAAGGCCACTCTCAACGTAGCGCTGCTGATCGATGCCGACAACGCGTCCGCCTCGACGATCGACCCAGTGCTGACCGTTCTCGCCGAGCTCGGCACGGTCAATGTGCGGCGCGTCTACGGAAACTGGTCGAAGCCTGCGCTCAAGGGCTGGCGCGACATGTCGATCCGCCACGGCATCGAGCCGCAGCAGCAGTTCGATCTGACCAAGGGCAAGAACGCGACCGACATGAAGATGACGATCGACGCGATGGACCTGCTCGCGCGCGGCCGCGTCGAGGGCTTCGGGATCATGTCGTCGGACAGCGATTTCATGCCGCTGGCGATGCGCATCCGCCAGGACGGAATCCCGGTCTACGGCTTCGGCACCTCGCGCACGCCAGAGGGCTTCCGCCAGGCCTGCACGCGCTTCATCGATGTCGGCGCCTTGGGCGGGGGCGGCCCCGATGCCGCGGCCGCGCCCGAGGAGGAGCCACTCACCTTCGAGGATACGCTGCCGCGCGCGATCGGCGCGCGTCCGCCGGCAGGCCGGCCGAAGAAGAAGCAGGTCGGCGAGGACGTGCTCAAGCTGCTGATCGACGCCTATGATTCGGTGAAGCGCGATGCGCGCGGCTATGCGAGCCTGTCCGCGATCGGCCAGCTCGCGGGCAACCGATCGAGCTTCGACACGCGCAATTACGGCTATCAGCATCTGTCCGATCTGATCGAGGACGTGCCGAACTTCCAGATCGAGAACCGCGACGGCGGGGTCTTCGTCAAGCGCCTGCGCTGATTCGCGCATGAGCGACACCCTCGTCCCCGACAGCGAGCATCGCGGCGTCGCCCGCCTGCCCGCGGTCGCGCGCGATCTCGTCCAGCTGGCGCGGCTCGATCGGCCGATCGGCGCGTGGCTGCTCTTCTGGCCGGGCGCCTGGGCGATCGCCTTGTCGGGGCAGGCGATCGCGCGCTGGGATCTGCTGTTGTGGTTCGCGCTGGGCGCGGTGGCGATGCGCGGCGCGGGCTGCGTCTATAACGACATCGTCGATCGCGATCTCGACAGGCGCGTCGCGCGCACCGCCGCGCGGCCGCTGGCGAGCGGCAGGCTGTCGCTGAAGCTCGCCTGGGCCTGGCTCGGTCTGCTGTCGCTGATCGGGCTCGTCGTCCTGCTCCGGCTGGAGCGACCCGCGCAGATCGTCGCGCTCGCGAGCATCGCTCCGGTCGCGGCCTATCCCTTCATGAAGCGCATCACCTGGTGGCCGCAGGCGTGGCTCGGCATCGTCTTCTCGTGGGCGGCACTCGTCGGCTGGCCGGCGGCGACGGGCGGCTTCGCGCCGGCGATGGCCTGGCTCTATGCGGGATCGATCGGGTGGGTGATCGGCTACGACACGATCTATGCGCTGCAGGATCTGGAGGACGATGCGCTCGCCGGCGTGAAGAGCTCGGCGCGTGCGCTTGGGAGCCATGCGCGGGGTGGCGTCGCGGGATTCTACGCGGCGGCTCTGGCGTGTTGGGGGATCGCCCTTTGGCAAGTCCGGCCCGAGCCGCTTGCGCTGGCCGGGCTGCTGCCGATGGGGGCGCATCTCGCTTGGCAGGTCGCCGGGCTCCGTGTGGAAAACCCGGCCGACGCGCTCGCCCGCTTTCGATCGAATCGCTTCGCGGGGCTGCTGATGTTTTTGGCGTGCGCGGTGGTGGGGGCGGCTTCGGCTTAGGCCAAGCAATTCCCCGCTCATCCTGAGGAGCCATTGAGCTTGTCGAAATGGCGTTTCGAAGGACGTGCGCGACGGTGCCGGTCCTTCGAGACAGGCCTTCGTCGGGCTCAGTCCCTCCTCAGGATGAGCGGGAAAGCACGAGAGCGAAGAGCCTAAGCCGCCAGCGCCGAAACCGTCCCCAGAGCCTGTTCGATCGATGCCGCGCGCTGCTCCGGCCCGAAGGCGATGCCCTCGGCGGTGACGAACTCCGGCTCGATGCCGATGAAGCCGAACACCGCGCGCAGATAGGTCGCGAGATGGTCGTAGCTCGCATAGGCCGTCCCCGCGCCATAGACGTTGCCGCTCGAGACGGCGACGATCACGCGCTTGCCGCCGGCAAGGCCTTTGGGACCATTGTCGCCATAAGCGAAGGTTTCGCCCGCCACGAGGATGCGATCGATCCACGCCTTCAGCTGGCTGGGCACCGTGAAATTGTACATCGGCGCGCCGATGACGACGATGTCGGCCGCCTTGAACTGATCCAGGTCGGCGCGTGCATCCGGATTGGCCGCGGGCAAGGTCGCGAGCGTCAGATGCGGCACCGGATCGGCGGCAAGATCGCGCGAGACGATTGCGATCGACGGATCGGACGCGCGCAATTGATCCACGATCGCGGCGGTGAGCTGCCGGCTCACCGAATTCTCGCCGAGGATGCTGGAATCGATCTGGAGCAGTTTCATGATGACGTGTCCCGGTATATATATGTGACCGAGGATCGATATGTGACCAGGCCGGTCGCCCACAAGGAGGCACTATTTTGTCACTCGCGCACAAGGATGTAACCGCCGGGGAGGCGCTGCCGCCCGCACCCGATCATGCTGGCTGCACGCGCGTCGCGCCTATCCTCCAACGGATCGGCGACAAATGGAGCATCCTGATCGTGATGGTTCTCGGCGGCGGTCCGCGCCGCTTCAACGAGCTCAAGCGCCAGATCGGCGGCATTTCGCAGCGCATGCTGACGCTCTCGCTGCGCGGACTCGAGCGCGACGGGCTCGTCACGCGCACCGTGACGCCCTCGATCCCGCCGCGCGTCGATTATGCTTTGACCGAGCTCGGCGATTCGCTGCGCGCGCCGATGCAGGCGATCGGGATGTGGGCGGATACGCATTACGAGACGATCCAGGCGGCGCGCGCGAACTTCGATCGGCGCGCGGAGGCGGAGTGAAGTGGTGGCGATGCGGATTGCGATGCGATCATTGGCGGCGGGCATACGATGGATCGGAGTAAGCGGCTTCTCTTTGGCGATGGGAATCGCCTTGGCCTCTATTGGCGGCACGGTAGCGGAGGCGAGCGGTCCGCCGTCGACGCGCGCGCCGCTCGCGGCGACGCCGCCCATGGGATGGAACCCGTTCAACGTCTTTCGTCTCGCTTATGACGAGGCAGATATTTTCCGGGCCGCGGAGGCGCTGGTTCGGCTGAAGCTGGCCGATGCCGGCTATCTTTACGTCAATATCGACGATGGCTGGTGGCTTCGCCGCACACCGTCGGCGATCCGGATCAGGACCAACCTGTTTCCATCGGCCGCGCAAGCGGATGGCGGCACCAGCTTCCGCCCGTTCGTCCAGCGCCTCCACGGCATGGGCCTGAAGGCCGGAATCTACACCGATATCGGGCGCAACACCTGCTCGCAGCATTGGGACGCGCAAAGCCCGAACCTGCCCGAAGGCACACGCGATCAGCGGGAGGTCGGCCTGTTCGGGCATGGTCCGGCCGATGCCCGGATGTTCGCGGCCTGGGGCTTCGATTTCGTCAAGGTCGATGCCTGCGGGGTCGCGGACTATGCGGCGGCGACGCCGGCGGTGCGCGACGGCCTGTATCGGGCCTTTCCGCCGATGATCGTGCGGGACAAGCCTATGGAGTCCGATCCGGCCGGCCTCGCGGCGCTCTATGCCGCTTTTGTCCGGGATCTGCGGGCCTTTGCGCCGGCTGCTCCCCCCTTGCTGGCAATCTGCGCCTGGGGGGAGGCGGACGTGAACGATTGGGCGGGGCGATCCGGGCAGATGTGGCGGACCAGCGCCGACATCCATCCGAACTGGGCGTCGATGCTGCACAATTTCGATAGCGCCGCGCCGCGCGCGCTCTTCGCCGGGCCCGGTCACTGGAACGATCCGGATCTGCTGGAGATCGGCAATGGCGATTTCGATGGCGCGCATCTCACCGAGGCCCGCGCGCATCTGTCGATGTGGGCGATCATCGCCGCGCCGCTGATGCTCAGTTATGATTTCGCCAAGGCCGATCCCGCCATCGATGCGCTCGTCGGCAATCGTGAGGTCATCGCGATCGATCAGGATCCCGCCGGCCACCAGGGCGTGATCCTGTCGGCGACCGACGAAGGCGAGATCATCGTCAAGCCGCTGGCCGGCGCGGGGCGGAAAGCCGTCGCCTTGATCAATCGCGGAGCGACGCCGCTTTCGCTCGCGGTCGATCTGGCCGATCTGCATCTCGATCCGACGGCACCCGCCGAGGCGCGGGACGTCTGGCGGCGCGAGACGAAGCGCGTGCCCGGCGGCCGGATCGAGGCGCAGCTGGCACCGCATGAAACTACCTTGTTCACGGTCATAGGCAAGCCGGCCGAGCCCGATACGGCGTTTGCCGACGAGATACCGGCGCGGATCGACGTGATCGATGCCGGCTTCAAGGCTGCCGATCGCAGCACGAAGCGCGACTGGATCTGCGCCCGCATCGGATATCTCCCGGATGGGCAGCCGATCACGATCGCCGGCCGGAGGGACCGCACGGCCCTGGGTGTCGCAGCGGGATCCCGGCTTCGGATCGCGCTGGATCAGGAATTTCGCGCGATCCGCATCAGCCCGACCGCGACGGGCACCAGCCTCGCCCGCTACGCAATCTATGTGGACGGCCGTCGCCTCCGCGATGCCGTGCCCGATGGCGCGCCGGTGACGCTGTCCCTCGCCGGCGCGCAGTCGCTCGAACTGGTCGCGCCGGCCGCGGCGCCGGGTGCGTCGAGCTTCGTCTGGGCCGGATTGCGGCTGGAGCGCGGCGAGGCGCCCTAACCGGCGAGCATATTCCGCTGAAGCTGCTGATAGACGCCGAGCCGATCGGTGATCTGCCAGTGGCCGGTGAGGCGATCCTCGGCGTCGAAGCCATAGACGGTCGCGCCCGACATCCGGATCGTCTTGCCCGATGCCGGAAAGCCTGGAAGATCGCCCTGGTGCGTGGCCGCCCACAGCCACGACATGACGACGCTGTCGCCGTCCGCGAACAGCTCCTGAATATCGAAGCGCTGATCCGGAAAGGCGGCGCGCGATCGTTCGACGCGATCCCGGAAGCCGGCGCGGTCGAGCGTCATCCCGTCCCACGGATCGCCCGGATCGTGACGGATCACGTAGCTGTCCGCGAGATATTCGTCCGCCGCGCTCGCGTCGCCCTCGTCCCAGACGCGCCGGATGAAGGCGGCGAGCCGCTGCTTGCGCGGATGATCGAGGGTCATGCGGGTTCCCGATATGTGATGGAGGCGGCTGTGCCCCCTGTCGTAGGCGCTTGCATCTCGGGAGTCGCCCCAGCTCCCATCACGGCGGGCCTACACCCGATCACGCACGCCGCCTTCCGTTCGGCGGCTTAGGTGCCTAAGGGCAGGCGATGACCTCCGCCAACGAAGATCGCGTCGCCGCCCTTGTCGAGGCTGCGGCCCGGGCCGGCGCCGACGCCGCCGATGCCGTTTATTATCGCAGCGAGAGCACGCAGGTGCAGGTGCGGCTCGGCCTGCTCGAGGATGTCCAGCGCTCGGACGGCGAGGATATCGGGCTGCGCGTGTTCGTCGGCCAGCGTTCGGCCAGCGTCTCCTCCTCCAGCCTGACCGACGATGCCTTGTCCGCGCTCGTCGAGCGCGCGGTGGCGATGGCGCGCGAGGCGCCCGAGGATCCTTATGCCGGCCTCGCCCCCGCGGAGTTGCTGCTGCAAGGCGACGCGCCCGAAATTGATGGCGACGACGGTGCAGATCCCGCGCCCGATCGCCTGCGCGCGCTGGCGCTAGCCGCCGAGGATGCGGCGCGCGGCATCACAGGCGTCGTCAACAGCGAGGGCGCGGGCGCCAGCGCCGGCCGTACCGCGATGGCGCTAGCGACGAGCACCGGCTTCCTGCGCAGCTTCTCGTCCAGCGGCTACGGCATTTCGGCCAGCGTGATCGCGGGCGAAGGCTCGGGCATGCAGCGCGATTACGGCTATCATTCCTCGCGCCACTTCGCCGATCTGGAGGCGCCCGAGGAGATTGGCCGCCGCGCCGGCGAGCGCACCGTGGCGCGGCTCAATCCGGGCAAATTGCCGTCGGGGCCGATGCCGGTCGTGTTCGATCCGCGCGTCGGCTCCAGCCTCATCGGCCATATGGCCGGCGCGGTCACCGGCGCCGCGATCGCGCGCAAGACGAGCTTCCTGCTCGGCAAGCTCGGCCAGCAGGTCTTCGCCAAGGGGATCACGATCCGCGACGATCCGCACCGCCTGCGCGGCCTGCGCAGCCGCGCCTTCGATGGCGAGGGTCTGCCGACGCACGCGATCGACCTGATCGAGGATGGCGTGCTGACGACCTGGCTGCTCGACAGCGCCTCGTCCCGCCAGCTCGATCTGCAACCCACTGGCCACGCGACGCGCGGCGGATCGGGTGCGCCCGGCGCGGGGACGAGCAATCTCTATCTGGAGAAGGGCGCGCTGTCGGTCGCCGAGTTGATCGGCGACATCAAGCTCGGCCTGTTCGTCACCGAGCTGATCGGCCAGGGCGTCAATATGGTGACGGGCGATTATAGCCGCGGCGCCTCGGGCTTCGCGATCCGCGACGGCCAGCTCGCCGAGCCGGTCGCCGAAGTCACCGCGGCGGGCTGCCTGCCCGAGATGTTCCTGCATCTGACCGCGGCCGACGACCTCGTCTTCCGCCGCGCGCACGACGTACCGACGATCCGCATCGACGGGATGACCGTTGCCGGCGCCTGACGCCGATCTGATCGCCGCGATCGCGGAGGCCGCCCGGGAGGCGGGGGCGCTCGCGGCAAGGCGGGCGACGGACGATTATCGCCGCTGGGACAAGTCGCCCAACCATCCTGTCTGTGAGATCGATCTCGAGGTGGATGCGCTGCTGCTCGAACGGCTGATGGCGATCGATCCGGATGCCGCCTGGCTCTCCGAAGAGACCGCCGACAATGCGGACCGGCTGGCGGCGCGGCGCGTCTGGGTCGTCGATCCGATCGACGGTACGCGCGATTATGTCCGCGGGCGGCCGGGCTGGTCGGTGTCGGTCGCTTTGGTCGAGGACGGCCTGCCGATCATCGGCGTGCTGGAAGCGCCCGCCCGCGGCCAGACCTGGATCGCAGCGGCGGGCGGCGGGGCGACGCTCAACGGCATGCCCCTCCGGGCCGGCATGCGCACGACGATCCCCGGTGCGCGCGTGCCCGCCGACACCCTGCCCAAGGTCGATCAGGATCTGGTGGCGATGCCGCGCCCCAATTCGATCGCGCTGCGCATCGCGATGGTCGCCAGCGACGAGGTCGATCTGTGCGCGAGTCTCCGCTGGGGCAGCGAATGGGACATCGCCGCCGCGGCTTTGATCGCCGCCGAAGCCGGGGCGATCGTCACCGATCCGCTCGGCCGCGAGATTCGCTACAACAAGCCCGTGCCCGAAGTGTTCGGCATCCTCGCCAGCGGCCGCGCTTTGCATCCCGCCGCGCTGGAGCGGCTCGCCGAACGCGCGCAGGCCGCCGATCAGCGCTGATGCGAGGCGCGCCGCGCGGCGATTCCCTTCGGATCGCCTTGATCCACGCGGGCTATGCGGCGGGCTGGGCGCTCGTCTCGCTCGCGGCGGGCGGAAGCGTCTCGCCGCTGCCGGCGATCGCCTTCCTGATCCTCGCGATCGGGCTGACGGTGATCGCCGCACGGCGGCTGCGCGCCCGACCAGCGATGCCCGAGGCGCTCGAACCGCAGGTGGCGCGCTGGGTGCGGCGCGTGAACATCGTCACCGCGGTGGCGGCCTTGCTCTACGGCTGGGTGCTGAGCAGCAATGGACAGGACGGGCGCGCGATCGCGGCGGTGCTCGTCGTCCTCGGCGCGCATTTCCTGCCGATGGGTTGGCTGCTGCGACGACCCTCGCTCCCGGCGATGGGCGCGGCGCTGATCGTGATCGGGCTGTTCGTGTGGGTCGCCCCCGTCGCGGCGGCGACCGGTGCCTTCTTCGCGGCCCTTGTGTTCGCAGGGAGCGCGATCCGGCTGCTGATGCGGTCGTTGGGGTAGGTTGATCCTCCCCTGCAAGGGGAGGTGGCATCGCGCAAGCGATGGCGGAGGGGTGTCGCCCTCTCGATAGCGCGATACCCCTCCACCATGCTGCGCATGGTTCCCCTCCCCTTGCAGGGGAGGGTTTGCTCAGCCCTTCTTGGGCACGTTGAAGCGCGGCAGATCGATCGCCGGGCAGCGGTCCATCACCACCTTCAGCCCGGCGGCCTCGGCACGCGCGGCCGCTTCCTCGTTGACGACGCCCAATTGCATCCACACCGATTTGGCGCCGGCGGCGATCGCCTGATCGACCGCTTCGCCGGCCGCGGCGGGGCGGCGGAAGATATCGACCATGTCGATCGGCTCACCGATCTGCTCCAGATCGCGCCAGACATATTCGCCATGGACATGCTCGCCCGTGATCTGCGGGTTCACGGGCAGGACGCGATAACCCCAATCCTGCAGGACGCGCATCACACCCCAGCTCGGGCGGTCGGGGCGGTCGGACGCGCCGATGACCGCGATGGTGCGGGTCTCGGCGAGCAACTGGGCGATATCGGCTTCGGCGGTGAGCGGCATGATCTGACCTCCAGCTTTCCCCGTTCGTGCTGAGCTGGTCGAAGCACCGTCCTTTTTTTCGGGCGGGTGATCAGAAGCAGGACGGCCCTTCGACAGGCTCAGGGCAAACGGGTGGTGTTGGGTTCAGAACACCGGGGAGGGCGAAGGGTTCAGCCAGGCATCGAGCGCGCGCGCGATCGCGTGAAAGGGCTGGGCGTCGGCATCGTCGCCGAAGGCGGGCGGGGTGCCCGCATCCGAGGCGGTGCGGATCGCGCGGGCGAGCGGAATGCGGCCGAGGAAGGGGAGGCCGAGCGCCTGTGCTTCGGTCTCGGCGCCACCCTGCCCGAACGGATCGGAGATCTCGCCGCAATGCGGGCAGGCATAGCCCGACATATTCTCGATCAGGCCGATGATGGGGATGTCCGCCTTGAAGAACAGATCGATCGCGCGGGTCGCATCGATCAGCGCGAGATCCTGCGGGGTGGAGACAATGATCGCGCCGACGGGGCGGTGCTTCTGGATCATCGTCAGCTGGACGTCGCCCGTGCCGGGCGGCAGATCGAGGATCAGCAGCTCGGTATCGCCCCAATGCGCATCGACGAGCTGGCTGAGCGCGCCCGCCGCCATCGGCCCGCGCCACGCGATCGCCTTGCCCGGCTCGATCAGCTGGCCCATCGACAGGATCGGCACGCCCCAGCGGGTGGGGACGGGAAACATGATCTTGTCCTTGGCATCCGGGCGATCATGCGCGTCGAACAGGCGCGGCTGCGAGGGGCCGTAGATATCGGCATCCACCAATCCGACCTTGCGCCCCATCCGCGCGAGCGCGACCGCAATATTGGCGGCGACGGTCGACTTGCCGACCCCGCCCTTGCCGCTGGCGATCGCGACGATGCGGCGCGAGGGCTTTTCGGCGGTGAGCAGCACGCGCGCCTCGGCGACTCCGGGCACGGCAAGGAGCACGGCGCGAACCGCGGCGTCCAGCGTCTTGCGATCAGGCGGCGCGAGGCCCGCGACATCGACGATCACGTCGGCGCGGGCGCCTTCCAACCGCACCGCCGAGGCGCGGCCGGAGGCGGCGAGGCCTTGGCCGGTGAGGGGGTCGGGCACGGTATCGAGTGCGGCGAGGAGGTGGTTCTGATCGGGCATTGTCTTCTCCCCTCCCGCGTGCGGGAGGGGCCGGGGTGGGCTGCCCCGGCCAATAAGAGGGGGTGGCTTTAGCTCGTCAGCGCCATGCCCACCCCCGGCCCCTCCCGCAAGCGGGAGGGGAGTCCGGGGCGGCGGCGAAATCCTTCTCATCGGCCAAGCACTGTTTTTCCGTGTCCTCGCCCCCTATAACGCGTTCATGGATGCAAGCGGTCAGGCCGGCGAAACCGGTGCGGTGATGAACGAAGGCGGCCCCTGGGGCGGCGGGTCCGGCGGGGACGGCGGAAGCGGTCCGCCGCGCAACCCGTGGTCGGGCGCTGGCAAGCCCGCGTCGGGCAAGCCCGGTCCCTCGGCGCTCGATGCGCTCGTGCGGCGCGGCCGTGCGCGCTTCGGCGGCGGCGGGGGCGGCGGTATTCCGCAGCTTCCGGGCGGCTCCATCTGGCTGTGGGGCGTGCTGGGCCTGATCCTGTTGTGGATCGCGCTGACGACCGCGCACACGATCGGGCCGCAGCAGCGCGGCGTGATCACGCGCTTCGGCCGCTATGTCGGCATGCTCCAGCCGGGGCTGGGCTTCTCGCTGCCCGCGCCGATCGACATCGTCCGCAAGATCGACGTCGACAATATCCACGTCATCGATATCGAGAGCGGCGCCGACGGCGCATCGGGCCAGAACCTGATGCTGACCGGCGACGAGAATATGATCGACCTCGCTTATTCGGTGCGCTGGAACATCCGCGATCCCGAACTCTACATGTTCGAGCTCGCCGATCCCGACGGCACGATCCGCGAAGTCGCCGAGAGCGCGATGCGCGAGCAGATCTCCAGCGTGACGCTGAACGCCGCGATCGGCCCGCAGCGCGCGATCATCGAGCAGCGCGTCGCTGCGCGGATGCAGGAATTGCTCGACGAATATCGCGCCGGCGTCGCTGTGCAGGGCGTCGCGATCAAGCAGGCCGATCCGCCGAGCGAAGTGATGGACGCGTTCAAGGAAGTGTCCGCCGCGCAGCAGCAGGCGCAATCCTATCTGAACCAGGCGCGCGCTTATGCGACGCAGGTCGGCGCCAAGGCATCGGGCGAGTCGATCGCGTTCGACCAGACCTATGCCCAGTACAAGCTGGCGCCCGAAGTGACGCGCCGGCGCATGTATTACGAGACGATGGAGAAGGTGCTGGCCAAGACCGACAAGACGATCCTCGAGGCCGGCGGCGTCACCCCCTATCTGCCGATCCCGCCCAAGGGAGCCGCGAAGTGAATCTGGTCGATACCGTGCGCCGCAGCCCGCTTTTCTGGGGCGGACTCCTGCTCGTCGTGCTGGGCTTCCTGTTCAGCATCTTCATCGTCGTGCCCGAGACCAAGCAGGCGCTGATCCTGCGTTTCGGCCTGCCGAAGCGGATCGCCAACGGTTATGATTCCAAGGAGGAATTCGGCCGGACCGGCGCGGGCGTCGTCGCGCGCATCCCGTTCATGGAATCGGTCGTCTGGGTCGACAAGCGCGTCCTCGATTTCGATATGCAGCGCCAGGCGGTCCTGTCGACCGACCAGCTGCGGCTCGAGGTTGACGCGTTCGCGCGCTACCGGATCGTCGATCCGGTGCGGATGTTCGTCTCGGCGGGCAGCGAGCGGCGCGTGGGCGAAGCGCTGAAGCCGATCCTGGGCTCTGCGCTGCGCAACGAACTCGGCAAGCGTCCCTTCAAGGATCTGCTCAGCCCCGAGCGCGGCGAGATGATGGAAGACATCAAGACCGCGGTGGCGCGCGTCGCGCAGCAATATGGCGCCGAGATCGTCGACGTGCGGATCAAGCGCGCCGATTTGCCCGACGGCGCGCCGCTGGAAAGCGCGTTCAACCGGATGCGGACCGCACGCCAGCAGGAGGCCAAGTCGATCGAGGCCGAGGGCCGGCGCGAGGCGCAGATCATCACCGGCCAGGCGGACGCCAATGCTGCCAAGACCTATGCCGAGAGCTTCGGCAAGGATCCCCAATTCTACGATTTCTACCGGGCGATGCAGAGCTATCGCGCGACCTTCGGCACCGACGACGATCAGCCGCGCGGGAGCAGCCAGATCATCCTTTCGCCAGATAGCGAATATCTGCGCCAGTTCCGGGGCGGCAAGCCTTAGGTGACGGGGCCCGCGCCGGGCGGGCCCGTCCCCGTTCAAAATACGTTCAGCCCGTACGCAACAGGTTGACGACGCCGCCCGACGCTCCAGATTCACGGCCGGGCGTATTTTTTCCCAGGAGGATTGCCCAAGTGCGATACGCCTACGCCATTACCGCCGCCACGCTTCTGGGCGGCGCGGCCGCGACCGTGACCCTGCAGCAGCCCGCGGGCGCGCAGGTCGCGCAGAATGCGCCGTCGCAGATGGCCGCCGTCGCCCCGCGCGGCGCGCCGATGAGCTTCGCCGATCTCGCCGCCAAGCTGCAGCCGGCGGTGGTCAACATCTCGACCACGCAGAAGGTGCAGGTCCGCCAGCAGCAGAATCCGTTTGCCGGCACGCCCTTCGACGATTTCTTCAAGCGCTTCGGCGGCCAGGGTGGACAGGGCGGCGGCGGCGCTCCCGCCACGCCGCAGACGCGCGAAGCCGTATCGCTCGGCTCGGGCTTCATCATTTCCGAAGACGGTTATATCGTCACCAACAACCATGTGATCTCGGGCGTGCCGACCGATCAGGGCAAGGTGACCGTCTCCAGCATCAAGGTGACGCTGACCGATCGCAAGGAATATACCGCAACCGTCGTTGCCAAGGATGCGGTGTCCGATCTCGCGGTGCTCAAGATCGAGGCCAAGGGGCTGCCGTTCGTGCAGTTCGGCGATTCGACCAAGGCGCGCGTCGGCGATTGGGTCGTCGCGATCGGCAATCCATTCGCGCTGGGCGGCACGGTGACCGCGGGCATCGTCTCTGCGATCCACCGTTCGATCGGGAGCGGGCCTTATGATCGCTACATCCAGACCGACGCGGCGATTAACCAGGGCAATTCGGGCGGCCCGATGTTCGATCTCAACGGCAATGTGATCGGCATCAACACCGCCATCTATTCGCCGACCGGCGGCAATGTCGGCATCGGCTTCGCGATCCCCGCCGAGCAGGCCAAGCCCGTCATCCTCCAGCTGATGAAGGGCACGGCCCCGAAGCGCGGCTATTTCGGCGTCGTCATCCAGCCGATGACCGACGATATTGCGGCCGGCCTCGGCTTGCCTAAGGATGTCGGCGAGATCGTCGCGCGGGTCGAGCCCGGCCAGCCGGCGGCGCGCGCGGGCATCCAGCAGGGCGACGTGATCGTGAAGGTCAACGGCACCGACGTGACGCCCGACAATACGCTGTCGTTCATCGTCGCGGGCCTGCCGATCGGCAGCCGCGTGCCGGTCGATTATCTGCGAGGCGGCAAGAAGCTGACGACGACCGCGGTCGTCAGCCAGCGTCCGCCCGAGGATCAGCTCGCCAGCGCCGAGGGTGATGGCGACGATGACGGCCCGATGGGCAGCGGCCAGGAGACGCCGTCGATCAAGAATGCGCTCGGCGTGACGCTGCAGACGATGAGCCCGGGCATCGCCCGCCAGCTCGGCGTTGCGGAGAATACGACCGGCGTCGTCATCACCACGGTCGATCCGTCGAGCGATGCGGCGAGCAAGGGGCTCCAGCAGAAGGACATCATCGTCGCGGTCGGCCAGCGCCGCGTGACGACGGTGGCCGAGGCTGCCGCCGCCGTGGACGCTGCGCAGAAATCGGGCCTCAAGACCGTGCTGTTGCTCGTCCAGCGCGGCCAGCGCCCGGCGCAATATCTGGGCGTCGATCTCGCGGGCAAATAAGCCTGCGATCGCGTGCGTCCGTCGCATGACATCGGGGAGGGCGGAGCGATCCGGCCTCCCTTTTGTTTGGGCAAGGCCGCGCACCGTAAACTCCTGTGAAGGCGGCGTGCGACGGCTCGACTTGGCCGCGGCGCGGCGCTTAGGTTCGGGCGACACGAGGAGAAGAAGATGGCGGATCCGACCGGGATTTTCGTCGGCGCGACCGCCGAAGGGCAGCGCCAGACGCTGGAGCTGAAGCGTGCCAACCGTCACGGGCTGATCGCGGGCGCGACCGGCACAGGCAAGACGGTGACGCTGCAGGGGATCGCCGAGGGCTTTTCCAAAGCGGGCGTGCCGGTGTTCGTCGCCGACGTGAAGGGCGATCTGGCGGGACTGGCGATGGCCGGCTCGGCGATGGCCAAGACGCACGAGGCGTTCGCCGCGCGCGCGGCCGAGATCGGGATGACCGGCCCCGGTCCGGATTCTTGGGCCTATGCCGACAATCCGGTGATCTTCTGGGATCTGTTCGGGCAGAGCGGTCATCCGGTGCGCACCACGATCTCCGAGATGGGGCCGCTGCTGCTGGCACGGCTGATGGCGCTGAACGAGGTGCAAGAAGGCGTGCTCAACCTCGTCTTCAAGGTCGCCGACGAGCAGGGTATGCTGCTGCTCGACCTGCCCGATCTGCAGGCGATGCTGCAGTGGGCGGCCGAGAATGCCGCGGATCTTTCCGCCAAATATGGCAATGTCACGCGCGCGACGGTCGGGACGATCCAGCGGCAATTGCTGCAGCTGGAAGCGCAGGGCGGCGACGGCTTCTTCGGCGAGCCCGCGCTCGACGTGAAGGATATGATGCTCGTCGATGACAGT
Source organism: Sphingomonas natans (assembly GCF_030546695.1). Lineage (GTDB taxonomy): Bacteria > Pseudomonadota > Alphaproteobacteria > Sphingomonadales > Sphingomonadaceae > Sphingomonas_I > Sphingomonas_I natans. The sequence continues at coordinate 346,642 of NZ_JAUOTP010000002.1, read as the reverse complement.
GGGCGCGGGACGATCAGCGTGCTTGCCGCGGACAAGCTGATGGCCGCGCCGAAGCTGTATGCGACCTTCCTGCTGTGGCTGCTGTCCGAGTTGTTCGAGACGCTTCCGGAGGTCGGCGATCCCGACAAGCCCAGCCTCGTCTTCTTCTTCGACGAGGCGCATCTGCTGTTCGACGATGCCGCGCCGGCTTTGATCGACAAGGTGGAGCAGGTCGTCCGGCTGATCCGCTCGAAGGGGGTGGGCGTTTATTTCATCACGCAGAATCCGATCGACGTGCCGGACGATGTCGCCGGGCAGCTCGGCAACCGCGTGCAGCACAAGCTCAACGCCTTCACCCCGCGCGAGCAGAAGGCGGTCGTCGCGGCGGCGCAGACCTTCCGCGCGAGCCCCGGCGTGGATGTCGCGACCGCGATCACCGAGCTTAAGGTGGGTGAGGCTTTGGTCTCGTTGTTGCTCCCCGACGGCAGCCCGGCGCCGGTATCGCGCACGCTGATCCGGCCACCCTGCTCACGGGTCGGGCCGCTGACCGACAAGGAGCGGGCGGTGATGGTCTCGACCTCTCCGGTGGCGGGCAAATACGACACCGCCGTCAATCGCGAATCGGCGGCCGAGATGCTCGCTGCCAAGGCGGGCGACGCGAAGGCGGCGGTCGAGAAGGCCAAGGCCGATGCCGAACTCGCCAAGCAGCAGGCGGAGGCGGCGAAGGCGGCGGCGGCGCAGGCCAAGCTCGACGCCGCCGAGCAGGCGCGCCGCGACAAGGAGGCCGAGCGTGCGGCGGCGGCGCAGGCCAAGGCCGAGGAGCGCGCGCGAGTCGCCGCCGAAAGGGAGGCGGCCAAGCCGACCTTCACCGACAAGATGATCCAGTCGGCGGCGCGCTCGGTCGCATCGTCGGTGGGGCGGCAGGTGGCGGGGCAATTGGGCGGGCAATTGCTGCGCGGGCTGCTGGGGGGATTGTTCAAGCGCTAGACGACGCAAACGGCAGGGTGCGTTTCTCTGCGTCCAAGGCGGACGTTCCTGCACACCTCCACCATCTGTTTGTTCCATAAGTCTTTTTCCGATCAGGCGGCCTCCCCCGGCGGACCTAACGGCGGGGCACCTCGTTGGCAGACGGGATTTCCCTGCACGAGAGGATCACACGGATGGCGATCAAATTTGCCGGAACGATGAACGCGATCAATCGCGGGCTCGACGACACCAAGCCGACCAAGGGCGCGGACATGGTCGAGGATTGGGAAGCGGCGCTGGCTGAAGTCGACATTCCCGGTGCGAAGGGCATTCTTCGCGACCTCGGTGCGCTCCGCAAGCAGCTCGAAAAGCCCGAGCCCGACGCGGACCGCGTCCATGCGCTCGTCCACCGGCTGGGCGTGGCGACGACCAAGATCGCCGACAAGGCCGATAAATATGGCGACAAGCTCAAGGCGCTGGGCGAGGCGCTGACCGAGGCCGGCGAAGACCAGCCGGACGAGGAAGAGGATGTCGCCGCCGCCGCCGCTCCGAAGCGGGCGCGCAAGAAGGCGTGACGAAGTCGGGACGGGCGCCAGCGTCGCCCGTCCCGTTACGACCTGGGCGGTTGAGGGGAGCGATCGAGCGGCCTACATCATCGCCATGGCCACGATCCTCGACACACCCATCGTCCCCACCGTCAGCCTCGCCGATGCAGTGCGCGATCCGGACGGATTCGCGCAGGCGCTGGGCGGATCCTTCGCGCGCTACGGGTTCGCGATCGTCGCCGATCATGGCGTGTCGCCCGAGCTGATCGCCGAGGCGGATGCGAAGGCCAAGGCATTCTTCGCGCTGCCCGAAGAGGTGAAGCGGAACTATGCCAATGCCGGCAGCGGCGGCCAGCGCGGTTACATTCCGTTCGGGATCGAGACCGCGAAGGGCGCGAAGGCGCACGACCTGAAGGAATTCTGGCATGTCGGGCGCGAGCTGCCGAAGGGCGATCCGCTCGAGGCGGTGATGCCGCCCAACGTCTGGCCCGAGGAGATCGACGGCTTCCGCCGCGCGGAGCTGGCGCTGTACGACGCGCTGGAGGAAGCGGGGCGGCGGCTGTTGCAGGCGATCGCGCGCTATCTGGAGCTGACGCCCGATTTCTTCGACGCGACGATATTGAACGGCAACAGCGTGCTGCGGCTGCTCCATTATCCGCCGATGGGGCCTGACGGGCCGAGTATCCGCGCGGGCGCGCACGAGGATATCAACACGATCACCCTGCTGCTCGGCGCGGAGGAAGCAGGGCTCGAACTGCTCGACCGCGACGGCAATTGGTTGCCCGTCCAGCCCAAGCCCGGCGAGCTGGCCATCAATGTCGGCGACATGCTGCAGCGGCTGACCAACAACGTGCTGCGATCGACGACGCACCGCGTGCTCAACCCGGCGCCCGAGCGGCGCGGCTTCGCGCGCTACTCGATGCCGTTCTTCCTCCACTTCCGGCCCGATTATCTGATCGAGACGCTGCCGGGCTGCGTGAGCGATGAGCGGCCGAACCTGTATCCGGTGCCGATCACGGCGCATGATTATCTTTACGAGCGGCTCCGGGAGATCAAGCTGGCATGAAGCGGTGGCTGGCTCTCGCGGCGCTCGCGCCTTTCGCTGTCTTCGCGCAGGAGGCGCCCAAGGCGGAGCCGGTGTGCGTGCGCGCCGAGATCGTGCCGGGGTTCGAGAGCTTCGGGCGGCCGGAGACGGGCGCGCCGGCGATCGGCAAGGCCGTGGCGCTGACGCTGAAGCGCGTCGATGTGCCGCCGCCGGTGGCGGGCGCGCGGCCGTTCAAGCCGGGCACTTTTGCGGGCGCCTATCTGCTGACGGTGGTGAAGGCGGGGACGTATCGCGTCGCCTTGTCGCAAGGGGCGTGGATCTCGGTCCTGCGCGCGGCGGGCGAGGCGCCATCGACCGCGCACGGGCATGGCCCGGCCTGCTCGGGCATCGCCAAGATCGTGAGCTTCGATCTGGCGCCCGGCGTGTGGCATCTCGATCTGAGCGAGGCGAAGGCGGCGGGGATCACCGTGGCTGTGGTGGCGAACTAAAGAAGATTTGATTCACGCGGAGACGCAGAGGTGTCGGTCTTCGCCGACGCCTTCGTCCGTTACTGTAACCGGTGATTTTACTCGATGCGCCTGCGCCGCGCGGGACGTCTCTGCGCCTCCGCGCCTCTGCGTAAATCAGCTTCTTTCGTCTTTCGAAGCGCGGCGTCAGCCTTTCTTCGGTGCGGGCGTTGCCGGCAGGGGGCGGCAGGCGGGCCATTTGACCTTCGTGATTTCCGAGCATTGGCCGGCCTGGACGGTGCCGTCGGGGCCGATGAAGACGCCGTAGGTTTCGCTCGACTTAGGCATCGTGCCGGCGAGCGTCTTCTTCGGAGCCGTGATCGCGTCGCAGCGTGCGACCCACATGGCGAGATTCTTGATCGGTTGCTGAAAGGCGGCGGCGGCGACGCGCGGGCACCACAGGCCGTTATCCTGGATCGCGCGGCGGATCGCGGCGTAGCGCTGGATCTCGGGGAGCGCCGCCATCTGGCGGCTTGTGCGCATCGCGGCGTCGGGGGTCTGCGCGGCCAGCGGGGTGGCAAGGAGGGCGGCGGCGAGGAGGGCTGGCAATTTTTTCATGCGTGGTTCCTGTGGCGACGCATCTCGACTTCGCTCGATGCTGGGGGTTCTCGACTTCGCTCGAACCGAACGGGTTGGGGCGCGGTGGGGTGGCGGATTCAGCCTCTGCCGCGATAGGAGGGGACGCCCTGATCGGGGAGCCAGAGGCCCTCGGGAGGCGCGCCCGATTGCCAGAAGACGTCGATCGGAATGCCGCCGCGCGGATACCAATAGCCGCCGATGCGCAGCCAGAGCGGCGCCATCTCGGCGACTAGGCGCTCGCCGATGCCGACCGTGCAATCCTCGTGGAAGGCGGCGTGGTTGCGGAAGGCGCCGAGGAACAGCTTGAGCGACTTGGATTCGACGATCGTCGCGCCGGGTGCATAATCGATGACGAGATGCGCGAAATCGGGCTGGCCGGTGACCGGGCAGAGCGAGGTGAATTCGGGCGCGGTGAAGCGGACCAGATAGGGCCGGCCCGTGCGCGGGTTGGGAACATAATCGAGGACGGCGGCCTCGGGCGAGGCGGGCAGCGCGGAAGGCTGGCCAAGATGGGTGAGGCTCATCGTGTTTATGTAGGCAATCGGGCGGCGTCCGTCATCGGGGGAGGTGACGTGGCGGGAGCCGGCGGCTAGTTTTCGGCGATGAAGATCCTGATGACCCCCGCCGATCTCACCGCCGACACAGGCGCGACGATCCTCGATGCGACCTATTATGCGCTGGAGCCGGGGCGCGACGCGCGCGCCGATTTCGAGAGCGGGCATGTGCCGGGCGCCCTGTTCCTCGATCTGGGCGAGCTGCACGACCATGCCAGCGCGCTGCCGAGCATGGCGCCGCCCGCGCAGCAGTTCCAGGCGCGGCTGCGTGCGCTGGGAATCGATAGCGACGATCGCGTCGTGCTCTACGACCAGGCGCCACACAAGACCGCTGCGCGCGCCTGGTGGCTGTTCCGGCTGTTCGGCTTCGAGCATGTTTCGCTGCTCGACGGCGGGCTCGCGCGGTGGAAGGCGGAAGGTCGGCCGCTGGAGACCGGACCTGCCGGGGAGCCGGGCGGCGGCCATGCGACCGCGTGGCACAATCCGGCGCTGGTGCGCGGGCTGGAGGAGATGGAGGCGCTCGTCGCGATCGGCGCGGCGCAGATCGTGGATGCACGCAGCGCGGCACGCTTCAGTGGCGAAGAGGGCGATCCGCGGCCGGGCGTAGCGCGCGGGCATATGCCGGGCGCGTACAACCTGCCCTACGGGAAGCTGTTCGATGCCGAGGGCAATTGGCGATCGGCCGACGAGATCCTCGCCGCCTTCCGCGCCGTCGGTGTCGATCCCGACGCGCCGATCGTGACGACGTGCGGATCGGGGATCACCGCATCGATCCTGCTGTTCGGGCTCGCGCTGGCGGGCAAGAGCGAGTGGGCTTTGTACGACGGATCGTGGAGCGAGTGGGGCGCGCTGCCGCAGACGCCCAAGGAAAGCGTCACATGAGCGACGAGGGCGACCGGCCGGCGACGTTGCTGGCGACGGCCGGTCGGCGCAAGGAATGGACGCGCGGGATCGTCAATCCGCCGGTGTGGCACGCCTCGACGATCCTGTTCGACGATGTCGCGGCGCTGCGCGCGGCGGGGCGCAATCCTGATGCGGGCCTCTATTACGGGCGGCGCGGCACGCCGACGCAATGGGCGCTGGCCGAGGCGCTGACGCAGCTGGAGCCGGGCGCGGCGGGCACGGTGCTCCATTCGTCCGGCGCGCAGGCGGTGGCGACGGCGTTGCTCGCGGTGCTCGCGCCGGGCGACGAGCTGCTGATGGTGGATACGGCCTATGAGCCGACGCGCGCGGTGTGCGGCGGGATCCTCAAGAAGATCGGGATCGTCACGCGTTATTACGATCCGCTGCTCAACGCGGACGCGGTGGCGGCGTTGTTCGGGCCGAACACGAAGGCGGTGTTCCTCGAAAGCCCGGGCAGCCTGACCTTCGAGGTGCAGGACGTGCCAGGGATCGCGGCGAAGGCGCGCGCGGCGGGGATCGTCAGTCTCATCGACAATACGTGGGCGACCTCGCTGCTGCTGCCCGCGATTTCGCTGGGCGTGGATATTTCGATCACCGCGCTGACCAAATATGTCGGCGGCCATTCGGACCTGATGATGGGGGCGACGACCGCGCGGGCCGGATTCTTCGAGACGGTGCGCAAGACGAGCCAGGGGCTGGGCCAGGTGGTCGGGCCGGACGATGCCGCTTTGTGCCTGCGCGGCTTGCGGACGATGGAGCTGCGGCTGCGCGCGCACGAGGCGGGGGCGCTGAAGGTCGCGCGCTGGCTCGGGGGGCGGGCGGAGGTGGGCGTGGTGCTGCACCCGGCGCTGCCGTCCTGCCCGGGGCACGATCTGTGGGCGCGCGATTTCCGCGGATCGTCGGGGTTGTTCAGTTTCTCGCTGAAGCAGGCCGACGATGCCGGCCGGACGCGCTTCATCGATGGACTGCGCCATTTCGGGATCGGCTATTCGTGGGGTGGTTACGAGAGCTTGGCCTTGCCGATCGATCCGCGGCCGATCCGCACGGCAAGGCCCTGGACCACGGAGGGCGCGTTCGTGCGACTGCACATCGGGCTGGAGGATGCGGACGACCTGATCGCCGATCTGGAGGCGGGGTTCGCGCGGATCGCGGGCTGACGACCGGCGGGGTCCAGGCCTCGCGCCACTACGAGGACCGCACAGTTTCACGACGGCAGTCGGCCGTTCGTTGCCGGATTCCCGCATTCGTTCATCCCACGTTTCTAAACTGTTGCTGAATCGCAACGGAAGCGTGACTTCCTGAGGAAAGCGCGGCTTCCCGCCGTTGTGCCCAGCAACATATTGCGTCAATGCCGGTGGGCCGGAACGCAGTTCCCCCGCTCCCAAAAGGAGGCAGAGGTGAGGACGCGACCGGCGCGCAGCGGAACATGACGCAATTTGCGAAAGGGACATCCATGCGCTCGATTCTCGTCGGCTCCACTCTCCTCGCCGCGGCGCTCTACGCGGCGCCCGTGCTGGCGCAGGACGCGCCCGCCAGCGACTTCACGATCACCGGCGGCGCGACGCTGACCAGCGACTATCGCTTCCGCGGCATCAGCCAGACGGACAAGAATCCGGCGATCCAGGGCACGCTCGGCGTCAGCCATTCGAGCGGCTTTTACGTCGGCACCTGGGGCTCCTCGATCGACGATTATGTCGCGGCGGGCAGCGACCAGGAGATTGATCTCTATGCCGGCTACAAGAAGACCTATGACGGCACGACCGTCGATGTCGGCCTGCTTTATTATTACTATCCGGGCCCGAGCGGGAATACCGACTTCTTCGAGCCTTATGCCAACGTCTCGCGCACCTTCGGCCCGGTGACCGCCAAGGCCGGCCTCAATTATTCGTGGAAGCAGCATGCGCTGAGCTGCGGCCTGTGCAGCAGCGCGCGCGAGGACAATCTCTATACCTATGCCGAACTGTCGGGCGGGATCCCCGGTACGGGCGTGAGCCTGACCGGCCATCTCGGCGAGAATTGGGGCCGCTCGTACCTGACCGCGGGCCTCAAGAACTATACCGACTGGAGCCTGACGGCGGCTTACACCTGGAAGAACCTGACCTTCTCGGTCGCCTATGTCGATACCGACTTCAAGAAGGGCGAGGCGGTCGATTTCTCGGGCAAGAATGTCGCCAAGGGCGGCGTCGTCGCGGCGATCGGCGTCGCCTTCTAAATCCGGTCAGAGGGGGGATGGGGCCTGCTTCCGCACAGGGAGCGGGCCCCTTTTCTTCGCGTACGGCACGAACGCGATGTGGAACAAACCATAAACAAATGCTTGACAGCGCCCCGCTGATCGTCTAGGGATCAGGAACGCTGGAGAAATGCGCCGACGGCGATCGGAGGCAATCAGCGAGCCGCAGACAGACGGTGCGCAACCGCAGAAGCGATGGCTGCCGGCGGCTCGGCCGAGAACAGGATCAGATCGCCCGAGGTGGCATAGGTGGGGTAACGGTGCCTGATCGTCGCTTCTTCGCGTGATCGATCGCGGGCGAAGGGGCGCGTGAGCTGGCGGGCGACGATGGTCGCCACGGCCTGTTCGAGATCGCGTGAGGGCAGCAGGCAGATCGAATAGCAATCCGCCAGCAGGCCGCGGTTCGCCGCGAGCGCGGGCTCGGGATTGTCGCGAGTCAGAAAGCCCGACGAGGTCACCAGGATCATCCGGTCGACGGCGTCCGCCGCGAGTGCGGCTGCCAGCCTCGAGTTGCGCGATTTGTAGGAAGCGTAGCCCTCGTCGCGGATGACGGCGTCGATCCCGCCGATCCGGCGGCTGAACTCCTCATCGAGATCGATCAGATCATAGCCCAATAAAGGCGCCAGCGCGCGGCTCAGCGAGGATTTGCCCGCACCGCCGGGACCGATGAGCAGCAGTATCGCAGAGCGATCCCACGGCCTGCGCTCGTCAAATTCGATCATGGCAAGAGCCTACATCCTGGCGGGGCGGGCGGAAACGCATTGGCGGTGGTCGTGCGACCCCGCTCCCGATCGGCGGAGAGGGTTGGACAAACGGGTCGTGCCCCCTCCACCGCATCGTGCAGCGCGGTCCCCGGCAAAGCCTGGGGAGCATCGAAAATGGGAGTTGGGACATGGGCAAGCGGACGATCGTCCGATCGCGCCGGGCGCCGTCGCGCACGCCGGTGCGCTGGAGCGCAGAGCGCGAGGCGCTGTTTCTCGAGACGCTGGGCCAGACGGCCAATATTCGCGAGGCCAGCAAGGCCTCCGGCCTGTCGTCCGGCAGCGTGTACCGCAAGCGGACGACGTCCGACGCGTTCCGCGCAGGCTGGGCCGCGGCACTCAGCGAAGGTTATGTTCGCTTGGAGGCGGAGCTGCTGGACCGCGCGTTGAACGGTGTATCGTAAGACAAAGCCGAAGGATTGCGCGCCTTCTCGGCCCCCGCGGCGCTCAGCCTGCTGCGACAGCATCGCGCGACCGTGACGGGACACTCTGCCCCGATCGCACTGAGCGACGCCGAGGCAGCCAAGGTGCTGCTGGCCCGGCTGAGCCGGATGAACCGGCGGATGGGCGGCACGGGATGACGGCGGCAGGCGGATCGTGGTTGCGCGCGCAGGCGCTGGTCGATCGGATCGGGGCGCGGCGCGACGAGGCGGTGTGCTTGCCCGAGGGCGCCTCGGCGGCGGAACGGATCGCGGCGCTCGACGATGCCGGCAGACGGCGGCTGAAGCCGGCGGCGCGCGAGGTGCTCGCGCTGATCGATCGCTGGGTCTACGCCTCGCGCGCCGCGCAATGGCCGCCCGACGGCGACTGGCGGACGTGGCTGATCCTCGCCGGGCGCGGCTTCGGCAAGACGCGCGCGGGCGCCGAATGGGTGCGGATGCAGGCGGAGACGCACAAGGGCAGTCGCATCGCCTTGGTCGCCGCCTCGTATCACGAGGCGCGCGCCGTGATGGTGGAGGGCGAGAGCGGCGTGCTTGCGGTCGCGCCCGACAGGAGCCAGATCCAGTATGAGGCGTCGAACCGGCGGCTGGTGTGGGAGAATGGCTCGCAGGCCTTGCTCTATTCGGCAGGCGAGCCGGAAGCCTTGCGTGGCCCGCAGCATGATTTCGCCTGGTGCGACGAGATCGCCAAATGGCCGCGTGGCATGGATGCGTGGGACAATCTGGTGATGGGTTTGCGGGGCGGCAGCGATCCGCGGATCGTGGCGACGACGACGCCCCGCGCCGTGCCGCTCGTGCGCAAGTTGGTGGGGCAGGCGGGCACGATCGTCACGCGCGGGCGGACGCAGGACAATCGGGCGCATCTCGCGCCCGTCTTCCTCGACATGATGCGGGAGACCTATGCGGGTACGCGCTTCGGGCGACAGGAGCTGGACGGCGAGCTGATCGAGGAGATCGAGGGCGCCCTGTGGCGGCGCGCCGAGATCGAGGCGTGCCGGGTGCGGGCCGCGCCGGCGCTGGTGCGGATCGTCATCGGGGTGGATCCGCCCGCGGGAGCAGGCGCGGCGAGCGATGCGTGCGGGATCGTCGTCGCCGGGCTGGACGCGGCGGGGCGGGCCTATGTGCTCGAGGACGCGAGCGTCCAGGGCCTGAGCCCGGAGCGCTGGGCGGATGCGGTTGCGCGCGCGGCGGCGCGGCACGGTGCGGATCGGGTGGTGGCCGAGGCGAACAATGGCGGAGCGATGGTCGAGAGCGTGCTGCTGGCGGCGGATGCCGGCCTCCCGGTGCGGCGCGTGCATGCGTCGCACGGCAAGGTGACGCGGGCCGAACCGGTGCAGGCGTTATACGCGCGGGGGCGGGTGGCTCATGTGGATGCCTTCCCGGAGCTCGCTCACGTTCGAGGTGGAGGCCGATGCGGGCGATGTCGATGTCGGCACGATCGTGGCGGCGCTGAGCGAAGGCGCAGTCGTCGGCGAGACGGGTACGGCCGTGGGCGGCTATGCGGCGGGCGGGGACAGCGTGCGCGGTGCGATCGAGGCGCTGGGCGATGCGTTTCCGCTGGCGATCGTCGACGACGGCGCGACGCTTCGGCTGGACGATGCAAGCGCGAGCATGATCGACCCGGAGGAACTTGGCGCGCGCGTCGACGATCGGCGCGAGAGCCGCATCGTGCGCGACCGGCGCGCCGCCTCGACTCTGCCCGACGAGGTCGCAATCGCCTATTACGAGCCCGAGCGCGACTATCAGGCGGGACTCCAGCGCGCGCGGCGCGACGGTATCGCGCTGCGCAGCAATCGGATCGAGCTGCCGGTGGCCATCGGTGCGGGCGCGGCCAAGGGTTTCGCCGAGGCCGCGCTGATGCGCGTTTGGCGCGGGCGTGAGCGCGCGACGGTGCGCCTGCCCTGGCGTCGGCTCGACCTGCGCGCCGGCGGACGCGTGACGCTGGATGGCGCAGCGTGGCGCATCGCGAGCTGGACGCTGGAGCGGATGGCGCTGGAGCTCGACCTTGAGCGGATCGGCCCGGGGGCGGTGGCGGCCAGCGCCTCGCCCGGGCGGGCGACGACCGGCGCGGACGCGCGGGCGGGGACGACGGTGATCGAATTGCTCGACATACCCGCCTTCGACGGCAGTGGCGGAGGCGACGCGCCGCGGCTCTGGCTCGCAGCGGCGGGGACGGGCACCCGCTGTCGCCGCGCGACCGCGAGCCTGAGCCTCGACGGAGGCGCGAGCTGGCGGACATTCGCGACGACCGCGCCGCCCGCGGTCATGGGCACATTGACGCGCGCGCCGGCGCCGGGCCCGTCCGAGCTTTTCGATCGGGCGAACTCGATCGAGGTGGAGCTGCTCCACGACAATATGACGGTGCCGGGCGGCGGGGATGCGGCGCTCATCGACGGGCGGAACCTCGCGCTGATCGGTGACGAGCTGATCGCGTTCGCCGGTGCCGAACAGATCGCGCCGCGGCGGTGGCGGCTCGGTGGACTGCTGCGCGGGCGGTTCGGCAGCGAGTGGGCGATGGCGGGGCATGAGACGGACGAGCGGTTCGTGCTGATCGAGGCCGGGCGGCTGCTGCCGATCGACCTGCCCGCCACCGCGCTGGGCGGTCCGATCGCGGTGAGCGCGATCGGGCCCGGCGATGCCGGGCCGCCCGCGACGCGCGCGGCGATCGTGATCGGGCGGGGCGTTCGTCCGCCGAGTCCGGTCGCGCTGCGCGCGCGCAGGCTCGCGGGCGGCGCAATCCGCATCGACTGGATCCGCCGCAGCCGGCGCGGCTGGGCCTGGCTCGACGGCGCCGACGTGCCGCTCGGCGAAGAGAGCGAGCTCTATCGGCTGACGCTGGCGAGCGGTGGAACGGAGCGGACCATCGACGTGACATCGCCCAGCTTCGATTATGCGGCCGACGACCAGCCGCCGGAGCTGCGCGACGGACCTGGCGCCCTGACGGTCACTATCAGCCAGATCGGGCGACTCGGCGCGTCGCTGCCGCCGGCGGCGCACACCTTCACGCTGTAAGGATCCCAATATGAGCGAGACGACGCCGCGCCTGACCCTGCCGCTGCTCCAGGAGGGGCAGGCGCAGAAGGAAGCGCTGCACAACGAGGCGCTCCTGCTGCTGGACGGGCTGGTGGGGGGAATGGTGGAAGCCGTCGGCCAGACCGTCCCTCCGACTGCGCCGGAGCAGGGCCAGAGCTGGATCGTGGGGGCGATGCCGACGGGCGACTGGTCCGGCCATGCGGACGAGATCGCTTTGTGGACGGCCGGCGGCTGGCGATTCCTGCGCCCGCGCGAGGGCGTGGCGCTCCGGCTGCGGACGAACGGCCTGCGGATCGAGCGGGGCGCAACGGGCTGGGGCAGCGGCGCACTTGCCGCTTCCGCCCTGACGATCGGCGGCGTGCAGCTGGTGGGACCGAGGCTTTCGGGCATCGCCAATCCGGGCGGCGGGGCGACAATCGACACGGAGGCACGGGCCGCTTTGGCGGCCGTGCTTGTGACATTAAGGACACATGGTTTGATCAGTTCCTAAAAAAGTTCCGAAGGCATGAAACCCGCGGCCATGATCTGTGTTTAGGGGCTGTTCGCTGACTGGAAACGATGCGCGTCAAGCGGCATCGGAGACATTCCGGCAACAGTCCAGGTTCTTGCGTCTTGCGTAAAAACATGGTGATAGTTAGGTACGCGCTGCTCCCTGCGAGCACCGTGAAGAAAAAGGGGTTTCAGATGCGCAGAATTGCCATGATGGCTGTTTTGGCCTCCACGGCGCTCGCCGCGCCGGCGATGGCCAAGGACAAGGCGTGGTACGTCGGTATCGAAGGCGGCGGCATGATCGTCGAAGATACCAAGATCAACATCGGTGCCGTTGCACCCGCCGCGACTGCCAACCACAAGACCGGCTTCGACGTCGACGGCGTCGTCGGCTACGATCTGGGCATGGTTCGCCTCGAGGGCGAAGTCGGCTACAAGCGTGCCGAGGCGGCTGGTCATGAGACCACGACCCGCATCGGTGGCCTGCCTGCCGGCCGCTACTTCGGTTACGCTTCGGGCTCGACCGAAGTGCTGAGCTTCATGGGCAACGCGCTCCTGAACTTCGGTGCGGACGACTCGATCAACGGCTATGTCGGCGCCGGTGCCGGTATCGCCCGCGTCAAGTATGACGCCTATCGCCTGTATGGCGGCATTCCGTACGCCGATGGCAGCGACAGCCGCTTCGCGTGGCAGGTCCTGGCCGGCGTGCTGTATCCCGTCACCGACCATATCGACGTCGGCGCGAAGTACCGTTTCTTCAACGTCTATGGCGTCAGTGTTGCTGGCAACACGTTCAACGCTCTGGCCGCTGGCGAGACCAAGGCGAAGTTCCGGTCTCACTCGCTTCTCGCGAGCCTGATCTACAACTTCGGCGAGCCGGCCGCACCGCCGCCGCCTCCCCCGCCGCCGCCGCCGCCGCCGCCGCCTCCTCCGCCCCCGCCGCCGCCTCCCCCGGCGACGCCTGGTCCGTTCATCGTGTTCTTCGACTGGGATAAGTCGGCGATCACGCCGGAGGCTTCCTCGATCCTCGACAACGCGGCTCAGGCCTATGCGACGACGGGTCAGGCTTCGGTCATGCTGGCCGGCCACACCGATAAGTCCGGTTCGGACTCGTACAACGTTGGTCTCTCCCAGCGTCGTGCGGACTCGGTCAAGGCTTACCTGACCAGCAAGGGCGTGCCTGAGACGGCGCTTGCGACCGAAGCATTCGGCGAGAGCCGTCCGCTGGTCGACACGGCCGATGGTGTCCGCGAGCCGCAGAACCGGCGCGTGGAAATCACCTTCGGTCCGGGTGCGGGTCAGTAATCGACCCGATCCGCCGCAAGGCGATCACAGACAGAGGGGTCGGCGGAAACGCCGGCCCCTTTTTCTTTGTCCGCTGATCGGCGGGCCCTCTGGGGCAGTCGCGGTGACCGCGCCGAGGTCGGATCAGTCTAGTGGGTAGCGCCCGACCACGACGTAGCTCGACCCGTCCCGACCCAGGATGCTCTCGTAGATAGAAATGTGCGAAGGGCGCGGGCTCGACGTGCAGGCCGGCGTTCGCGGCGAGCCAGGGGTCGATCGGCGGCGTGCTGCTTCCCAGCCGGGCGAGCGTGATATGCGCGCGAAAGGCGCGGGTTTCGGAAGGGATGCCGACGCCGAGCAGGGCGCGATCGACCGCTTTCACGATCCGCGAGAGATCGGGAGGGGCCGGGACCGATGCCCACAGGCTGTGCGGCCGTCCCCGGCTCGCGAAGACGCCGACGCCCTCCACGCCCAGCGCCAATGTCGGCGCGTCGACCTGCGCCAGCGCGGCGACGACATCGGCATAAAGATCCCGATCCACGTCGCCAATGAAACGGAGCGTGAGGTGCAGCTGCTCGTCGCTCTGCCAGCGTGCGCCGGACAAGCCGTGCATCGTCGCGCGCAGAAGCCCCCGCATCGCCGGCGGCGGCCTCAAGGCGACGAACAGACGGGCCATTTCGTGTTTCCCAAATATTTCCGGGCCGCTATCCTATGGCTCGACTGTGGGGCGCGCCACCCGATCGCGACGTGCGGCGCCCGGTTCGTGCGGCCGAACTCGCATCGTCTCTCTTGAATCGGCGGCGATATGAGCCGATATTCGCAGTCAGCGCCGATGTGGGCGCGAGAGGAGTTTCTTCGAGATGGCAAACCGGTCCGACCCATGGGGCACGCCCGCCCAGTCGACCAATGTCGGCATCGGCGCAGGCGCGCGCGATGCGGGTCTCAGGTCGTATATGCTTTCGGTCTACAATTACATGTCGTCGGCGGTGCTGCTGACCGGCATCGTCGCCTTGCTGTTCGCGTACAACACCGCGACCGACGGCGCGAACAACAGCTATGCCGCGCAGATGGTGATCAATGGCGGCCCGCTGAAGTGGGTCGTGATGCTCGCGCCGCTCGGCGTCGTCATGTGGCTGAGCTTCGGCATCAACCGGATCAGCGAGAGCACCGCCAAGGCGTTGTTCTGGGGCTATGCGGTGCTGATGGGGCTGTCGCTCTCGACGATCCTGCTCGTCTATACGGGCACGTCGATCGCGCAGGCCTTCTTCGCGACCGCCGCCGCCTTCGCTGGCTTGAGCCTGTTCGGCTACACGACCAAGAAGGATCTGTCGGGCTTCGGCACGTTCCTGATCATGGGCGTGGTCGGCCTCGTCGTCGCCAGCCTGATCAACATGTTCCTGAAGTCCTCGGCGCTGGACCTGGTGGTCAGCTTCGTCGGCGTGCTGCTGTTCGCGGGCCTCACCGCCTACGACACGCAGCGCATCAAGAGCCTGTATTTCGAGGTGCAGGGCTCGGCGATGATCGGCAAGACCGTCATCATGGGCGCGCTGCAGCTGTATTTGGACTTCATCAACCTGTTCCTGTTCCTGCTGCGCTTCATGGGCGATCGCCGCTGAACGAGGCAGGCCCCGGCTGACCGGCTGGGCTGAAATCAGGAGGGCCCGTCGGAGCGATCCGGCGGGCCCTCTTTGTTTGGGCCGTGCCTAGCCCTTATCGGAACGGAATAGTGAAGGCCGTCACGCGTCGAACAGGCCGTCCTGGCTGTTAGCGGGGGGCGGCAGGCCGAGGTGGGTCCAAGCGCGGCCGTTGAGGCAGCGGCCGCGCGCGGTGCGCGCGATGAGGCCGAGCTGGATCAGGAAGGGCTCGATCACCTCCTCGACCGTGTCGCGCGGCTCGCCGAGGCCTGCCGCGAGCGTCTCCACTCCGACCGGACCGCCGCGATAGATGTCGGCGATCATCAGCAGATAGCGGCGATCCATCGCGTCGAGGCCGAGGCCGTCGACCTCCATGCGCGTGAGTGCGGCGTCGGCAGCCTTCGCATCAACCTCAATGTCGCCGGCGGCATGCGCGAAATCGCGGACGCGGCGGAGCAGCCGGCCGGCGATGCGCGGGGTGCCGCGCGAACGACGCGCGATCTCGTGCGCGCCGTCGGCGGTCAGCGGAAGGCCGAGCAGGCGTGCGGCGCGCGACACCACCTGCTGCAGCTCGCCGACATCGTAGAATTGCAGGCGGACGGGAATGCCGAAGCGATCGCGCAAAGGCGTGGTCAGCAGGCCCTGGCGGGTCGTCGCGCCGACGAGCGTAAAGCGCGGCAGATCGATCCGCACCGAGCGCGCGGACGGCCCCTCGCCGATCATGATATCGAGCGCGCGATCCTCCATCGCGGGATAGAGGATCTCTTCGACCGCGGGGGCGAGGCGATGGATCTCGTCGATGAAGAGGACGTCGCCTTCCTCGAGATTGGTGAGCAGGGCGGCGAGATCGCCCGATTTGGCAATGACCGGGCCGGAGGTGGCGCGGAAGCCGACGCCGAGCTCGCGGGCGATGATCTGCGCGAGCGTGGTCTTGCCGAGACCGGGCGGGCCGAAGAAGAGGACGTGATCCAGCGCCTCGCCGCGCGCCTTGGCGGCATCGAGGAAGACGCGCAGATTGTCGCGCGCCGCCTTCTGGCCGACGAACTCGGCGAGCGTCTTCGGGCGCAGCGCGGCATCGGCATCGTCGGCGAGCCGCGCGGGGTTTAGCAGGCGATCTTCGTCCGACATGCGCTCGGTCTAGAGCGAGGATCGACCAAGTGGAATCACCGTTTGTCCTGAGCCTGTCGAAGGACTGACTTTTCCTTCCGTTCGGCGAAGAAGGACGGTGCTTCGAGAGGCTGAGCACGAACGGGAGTCAGGTGAGGTTTCGGCGCAAGCACCGGGATGCGCCATCGTTTCGCCACGCTAGAGCGGTGGATGACGCAGGATGGCGGAGGGCGGACGATGAGCATCGAGGCGGGGTTGGACGCGATGGCGCAGGCGGCGGAGGCCGCGATCGCCTATCGTCGCGGGATCGCGACTGCCGAGACGACTCCGACCGCGAGCTATCGCGACATCCTGGACGCATTCGACGGTCCGGTTCCGAATGCGGGTGCGGAGCCGGCCGCGATTCTGAGCGAGCTGATCGCGCAGGCGACCCCGGGACTGCGCGGCTCGACCGCGCCGCGCTTCTTCGGCTGGGTGATCGGCACATCGCATCCGACGGGCGTGGCGGCCGATTGGCTGACCGCGGCTTGGGGCCAGAATGCGACCGCGATCGCGTCCGCGCCGGCTGCTGCGGCCGTGGAGGCGGTGGCGGCACGCTGGCTCCTGGACCTGCTCGGCTTGCCGGCCGAGGCATCGGTCGGCTTCGTCACGGGGGCCACGGTCGCGAATTTCGTGTGCCTCGCGGCGGCGCGGAGCGAAGTGCTCGCGCGCGTCGGCTGGGACGTCGAGGCGGACGGACTGTTCGGCGCACCGCCGATCCGCGTCCTCATCGGTGCCGACGCGCACGCGACCGTCCATTCCGGTCTCAAATTTCTCGGGCTGGGCGCCAGACGGCTGACGCTCGTGGATGCGGACGAGATGGGCCGGATGCGGCCGGAATCGCTCGCGAAGGCGCTTGGGCAGGGCACCGGGCCGGCGATCGTGATCGCGCAGTCCGGCCAGCTCAATACGGGCGCCAACGATCCCTTCGCGCAGATCGTGCCGATCGCGCGGGAGGCGGGCGCATGGCTGCATGTCGACGGCGCGTTCGGGCTATGGGCGCAGGCGAGCCCGACGCTGCGGCATCTGTCGGCGGGCGTCGACGGCGCGGACAGCTGGGCGACCGACGGCCACAAATGGCTGCAGACACCCTATGATTGCGGTTATGCGATCGTCCGCGATGCGGCGGCGCATCGCCGGGCGATGGCCTTTTCGGCGAGCTACATGCCGCCTGCCGCGGACAGCGAGCGCGAGCCTTCGGCCTTCGTGCCCGAATTTTCGCGCCGCGCGCGCGGCTTCGCGACCTGGGCGATGATCCGCCAGTTCGGCCGGAGCGGCGTCGCCGAGATGGTCGAGCGATGCTGCGCGATCGCGGCGCGGATCGCCGGGCGGCTCGCCGCGGAGCGCGGTATCGCAATCGTCGCGCCGGTCGAACTCAATCAGGTGATGGTCCGGTTCGGGGATGACGATGCCGCGACGCTCGCGACGATCGAGCAGATCCAGGCGGATGCGATCCTGTTCGCGGGTGGCGCGTTGTGGCGCGGCGAATGGGTGATGCGAATCTCGGTCAGCTCTTCGGCGACGACTCTCGACGATGCGGAAGTGACCGCCGATGCGATCATCGCCGCGTGGCGGCGGGTGAAAACCCGTTTCCCATCCCGTTCGTGCTGAGCTTGTCGAAGCACGGTCCTTTCTTCCGGACAAATCCCCGGAAGAAAAGGACGGCCCTTCGACAAGCTCAGGGCAAACGGGGGGCACTATCTCGAGGCTTTCCTGAGCGCGAGGCGGACGAGCGCGTTGAGGCCGGCATCCGGGCCCAGTTCTTCGGCTGCGGCGGCGACGGCGGTGGCGGCTTCGGCCGGGCGGAAGCCGAGATTGGAGAGGGCGGACACCGCGTCGGCGCTGTTGCTGCCCTTGGGCGCGATGCTCGCAGCCAGCCCCGCGCCCAGGCTCGCCGCACCGACCTTGTCCTTCAGCTCCATCGCGATGCGCTGGGCGAGCTTGGGGCCGACGCCCTGCGCGCGTGCGATCATCGCCTTGTCGCCCGCGGCGATCGCGCGCGACAGTTCGGCGGGATCGAGGACCGAGAGGATCGCGAGCGCGACGCGGCCGCCGACGCCCTGGACCGAGGTCAGCAGGCGGAACCAGTCGCGCTCCCCTGCCGAGCCGAAGCCGAACAGCGTGATCGCGTCCTCGCGCACCTGCATCTCGGTGAAGAGCATGACGTCGCCGCCGTTGGGCGGAAGCGCCGAGAGCGTGCGCGCTGAGGCCTGGACGAGATAGCCGACGCCGCCCACGTCGATCACGGCGGCGTCCGAGGAGGTTTCGGCGAGACGGCCGGAGAGGCAAGCGATCATCGTGTCGGTCTAAAGTAATCTATCGTTCGCTTCGAGCGAAGATCGAGCTTGCCGAGATCGTAGTCGAGAAGGCGCGTGGAGTTCTCGACGGATGCTTCTCGACTTCGCTCGAAGCTGCTCGAACCAAACGGTGTCTGGTCATGTGGGGATGCGGCGCGCGGTGGCGAGGTGGTGCGCGTGGGTGATCGCGACGGCGAGCGCGTCGGCGGCATCCGCGCCGGCGATCTTGGTGCCGGGGAGCAGGCGCGAGACCATCGCGTGGACCTGCGTCTTCTCCGCGGCGCCGGTGCCGACGACCGCCTTCTTGACGAGCCGCGGCGCATATTCGCCGACGACGAGCCCGGTCTGCGCAGCGGCGAGCAGGACGACGCCGCGCGCCTGGCCCAGCTTCAGCGTCGATTGCGGATTGGTGTTGACGAACACCTCCTCCACCGCCGCTGCGCCCGGATGATAAGCGGCGAAGAGCGCGCAGAGCGCCTCGTGCAACGCGACCAGCCGCGCCGCCAGCGCCGCCTTGCTGTCGGTCTTGATCTGGCCGTTGGCGATATGGGAGAGGCGGTTGCCCTCGGCGGCGATAACGCCCCAGCCGGTCGTGCCGAGCCCGGGATCGAAGCCGATCAGGATCAGCCCAACGTCTCCATGATTTCGTCCGAAATCTCGTAATTGCCGGAGACGTTCTGGACGTCGTCATCATCGTCCAGCGCATCGATGAGCTTCATCAGCGTTTCGGCATCTTCGGCCGAGACGTCGACGCTGGTCTGCGGGCGCCAGACCAGCTTGATGCCTTCGGGTTCGCCCAGCACGGGCTCGATCCCCTTGGCGACCTCGTGCAGATTCTCCTGCGCGGTCCAGATCGAGTGTCCGTCCTCGTTGCTCTCGACATCCTCGGCGCCGGCCTCGAGTGCCGCCTCGAAGACCTTCTCGGCATCGCCCGCGCTGGCGGGATAGCTGATCAGCCCGAGCCGATCGAAGCCGTGGCTGACCGCACCGGGCGCGCCGAGATTGCCGCCATTCTTGGAGAAAGCGAGGCGGACATTGGTTGCGGTGCGGTTGCGGTTGTCCGTCAGCGTCTCGACGATCAGCGCGACGCCGCCCGGGCCGAAGCCCTCGTAGCGGATCTCGTCATAGGTCTCGCCCTCGTTGCCGGCGGCCTTGTTGATCGATCGCTCGATATTGTCGCGCGGCATGCCCTCCTTGCGCGCGGCGATGACCGCCGAGCGCAGGCGCGAATTCATGGCTATATCGGGCAGGCCCGCGCGCGCCGCCACGGTGATCTCGCGGCTGAGCTTGGAGAACAGGACGGCGCGCTTTTTGTCCTGCGCGCCCTTGCGGTGCATGATGTTCTTATATTTGCTGTGGCCGGCCATGGCGGCTTCTTCTCGCTCTTCGGGCTGATAGGATGGCGCGCTCTAGCGCGCTTCGCCGCCCGTCGCCAGTCGCAGCGCGACCGCAGCGACGGCACAACTGAGCGCGAGCTGCAGCGCCGAGACGAGACCGTCGACAATCCCCAGGAAAGCGAGCGGCCCGCGCGGGATCTCGACGCGCACGCTGATCAGCGTGAAGGCGACGTGCAAAGCGGCGAAGGGCAGGACGAGGATCGCGAATGCGCCCAGCAGGCTGACATCATGTCCGCGCAGGTTGCGCCAGAGGTGGCCGAGATCGCCAAGCGGTGCGCCGGCGGCGAGCGCAGCGTTCCAGGCGAGCAGGCGGATTGCGATCAAGCCCCAGGCGGCGAGGCCGATGAAATTGGCGAGCCATTCTCCGGCGAGAGCCGGCGCGGGCGGGGTGACTTTCAGCGTCGCGGCGCGCACCGCGATCATGCCGATCAGCAGCAGGATCTGAAGAAGGCTGAAGCGCCAGAAGTCCGGCCCGATCCGGAAGCCGCCGCGCGGATCGACGATGCGGCGCTGGACGACGAAGCTGATCCAGAAAACGAGCGCGACGCGGAGGAGTGCGGCCAGCGCGAACGCCATGTCCGGCCGCTGGCCCGCCGCTGGCGCGGTCGCAAAATCGATCAGGTTGGTCCCGATCGTGACCGCCAGCAACGCGGCCAGCATCGGCCCCCGCAGGCGGCCTAGCAGCGCGAGCGAAGCACGCGTCACGTGCATCTGGCTCACGGGCGGGCGGCCCATTGCGGACGCTTAAGCGAGGCCGAGCGCCGCCTTGTAGGTTTCCAGCAACGCTTCCGCTTCGTCACGGGCATGCTTCTCCATCTTCCGCAGCCGGACGATCGAGCGCATCGTCTTGACGTCATAGCCGGTGCTCTTCGCTTCGTTGTAAACGTCGCGAATATCGTCGGCCATGCCCTTCTTCTCTTCCTCGAGCCGCTCGATGCGCTCGATGAACAGGCGGAGCTGCTCGGCCGCGATAATGTCCGACATGGTGGTGCGAATCCCTTGGTTTTCGATGGGCGAGGGGCGGCGACTAAGCATCCGGCGGGACGCGCGCAAGCGCGGGTCGGGCTGAGGTGCGGAACAATGGCAGAGCTTTCAGTTGGCTTGTCGCGATGGATTGCATAGGTGATTGAGCTCGTCGCGCCGGATATCATCAATTCCGAGCCCTGCCTTAATGGTTTCGCGATGTTGAGGTTGACGGTCGAGCGTTGTCACGCTCTTGTGCGTTGAGATCGGCGAAAGGCCGTTCCGCACTCCCATCGACCGGAAACCACCGCCCGTGCCCAGCGCTTCGCTTTTGCCCGATGAAGAGCGCGCACCGCGCGTGATCGAGCGGATCGACGTCGGCCAGGCGATCAGCCTGACCGAGCTGTTCACGATCGGCATCGGCCCCTCGAGTTCGCACACAGTAGGCCCGATGCGCGCCGCGCGCGACTTTGCCGAGCGTGCGATCGCGGGCGGGGATATGGTCGGGGTTTTGGCCGAGCTGTTTGGATCGCTCGCCTTGACCGGGCGCGGCCATGCGACCGACATCGCGATCCTGCTCGGCCTGTCCGGCGAGGCGCCGGAGACCGCCGATCCCGATCGCATCGCCGAGACGGTCGCCACGATCCGCGAGAGGCGCGGGCTGCAGCTCGGCGGCAGTGTGCCGGTACCGTTCGTCGAAGAGACTGACTTGCTTTTCCACAAGGGGCGCTTCCTTGAGGGGCATGCCAATGCGGTGCGCTTCACCGCGACTTTCGCGGACGGGCGGACCGAGGCCGCCGTCTATTTCTCGATCGGCGGCGGCGTCATCCTGCGCGAGGGCGAGCCGCCGCTGCGCGTCAACTTCACGCTGCCGCATCCGTTCAGCTCGGGTGAGGAGTTGCTGCGGATCGGCGAGAAGACGGGGCTTTCGATCGGGCAGATCGTGGATCGCAACGAACTGTCCTGGCGCCCGGCCGCCGAGACCGATGCGTTTCTCGATGCGGTGCGCGGCGCGATGCTCGATTGCATCGAGCGCGGCGTGAAGGGCGAGGGGATATTACCCGGCGGGCTCAACGTCCGCCGCCGGGCGCGCGATCTCCACAATCGCCTGCTTGCGCGCGGACCGCGCAGCGATCCTTCGGCGGTGTTCGAATGGGTCAGCCTGTGGGCGCTCGCGGTCAACGAGGAGAATGCCGCGGGCGGGCGTGTCGTCACCGCGCCGACCAATGGCGCCGCCGGGGTGCTGCCCGCCGTCCTCAAATATTATGAGGTGTTCACCGCCGCGCCGACGCGGGCGGGAAGTCGCCTGCTGCTGACGACGGCGGCGGCGATCGGCTTTCTCTACAAGAAGCGCGCGTCGATCTCTGCGGCGGAGATGGGCTGTCAGGGCGAGGTCGGCGTCGCGTGCTCGATGGCCGCGGCGGGGCTGGCGGCGGCATTGGGCGCGACCAACGAGCAGATCGAGAATGCCGCCGAGATCGGGATGGAGCATAATCTGGGGCTGACCTGCGATCCGATCGGCGGGCTCGTGCAGATCCCATGCATCGAGCGCAACACGATGGGCGCGATCAAGGCGATCAACGCCGCCTATCTCGCGCTGCATGGCGACGGGCGGCACATCGTCAGCCTCGATGCGGTGATCGAGACGATGCGACAGACCGGCGAGGATATGCGCTCCAAATATAAGGAGACCAGCCTCGGCGGGCTGGCGGTGAACGTGGTGGAATGCTGATTTAGCCTCCCCCCTCCCTTAAAAGGAAGGGACTGAGGAGTGGGGCGCTGTCGGCAGGTGAGGTCGTCGCAAGCGGCCGACCCACCCCCGGCCCCTCCCTTTCAGGGAGGGGTGAAGACAGCTATTTTCCCCGCCCGGTTTCCTCCTGAAGTGCGTCGATGCGCTTCGACGCGTCGGCCTTGGTCAGGCCATCCTCGAATTTTTCGTGCGCTTCCTCGCTCAGCGTCTTGAGATAGGAGGCCTGCGCGCCGGTCATCGGTTCGTCGCCGGTCGTCCAGTCGTCCGGATCCTTCTCGGCGTTCGAGGTCGGGTGGCTTTTCGGGTTGTCGATCATGGCGTTTCTCCTTGCCCGATCCAACGCCGATGTTCCCTCCCTGTTCCCGTCAGCCGAGCGGAAGATCCAGCGCTTCGGCGACGGCGGCGTGGCGGATCCTGCCCCCGGAGACGTTGAGCCCGTTGGCCAGATGCAGGTCCGCCGCCATCGCCGCCTCGGCGCCGAGATTGGCGAGCTTCAGCGCGAAGGGCAGGGTCGCGTTGTTGAGCGCGAAGGCCGAGGTGCGTGCGACCGCTCCAGGCATGTTGGCGACGCAATAATGGATGATGCCGTCGACCTCGAAGACGGGATCGTCGTGCGTCGTCGCGTGGCTCGTCTCGAAGCAGCCGCCCTGATCGATCGCGATATCGACGAGCACCGAGCCGCGCTTCATCGTCTTGAGCATGTCGCGCGTGACGAGCTTCGGCGCGGCCGCCCCGGGGATCAACACCGCGCCGATGACGAGATGCGCCTTGGCGACGGCCGACGCGATCGCCGCCTTCGAGGCGTAGGCCGTCTTGATCTGGCTGGAGAAGAACATGTCGAGTTCGGCAAGGCGATCATTGTTGATGTCGTAGATCGTTACGTCGGCGCGCATGCCGACCGCCATCTGCGCGGCATTCACGCCGGCAATGCCGCCGCCGAGGATCGCGACGCGTGCGGGCGCCACGCCGGGGACGCCGCCCAGGAGCACGCCGCGTCCGCCCTGCTCCTTCTCCAGATAATGCGCGCCGACCTGAATCGACATGCGCCCGGCGACCTCGGACATCGGCTTCAGCAGCGGCAGGCCGCCGCGCAGGCTCGTCACCGTCTCATAGGCGATGCAGGTCGCGCCCGATTTCATCAGCCCTTCCGCCTGCGGCTTGTCGGCGGCGAGATGGAGATAGGTGAAGAGAAGGTGGTGCGGACGCAGGCGCGCGATCTCGATCGGCTGCGGTTCCTTCACCTTCACGATCATCTCGGCCGCATCGAACACGGCATCGGCACCGGGCACGATCCGCGCGCCGGCATCGACATAGTCCTGATCCTCGAAATCGATGCCGAGGCCGGCGCCCGTCTCGACGATCAGCTCGTGTCCCGCGCCGACCAGCTCGCTGACCGAGGGGGGCGTCAGGCCGACGCGATATTCGTGGTTCTTGATCTCTTTCGGCACGCCGATCTTCATCGTCTCTCTCCGGACTACCCCTGCTCAATGCATAGCGCGGAAGCGGGGTCCCGTCGCTGTTGCCGCGGTTCATCGCGCGTGATACCGCGCCGCCCGCTGCCGCTGGGCCTTTCCGGTCGGCGCCTGCGAAGACGCAGCGGGCCAGTCAGGATCGCGTAACGGATGTCCACCGACATCGCCGTTCAGAACAATGCCGATCCGCTGGAGCCTTCGCCGGGGGCGTCGACTCATGGGCCCAAGGAGGGCCTTCCGCGGCTCGCGCTCGGCGCGATCGGCATCGTCTTCGGCGATATCGGCACGAGCCCGCTCTACGCCTTCCGCGAGACCTTCGCCGGGCATCACCGGCTGGCGCCGACACCCGAAAACATCCTCGGCGTGCTGAGCCTGATCTTCTGGTCGATGATGATCGTCGTGACGGTCAAATATGTCATGATCATCATGCGCGCGGACAATAAGGGCGAGGGCGGGAGCCTCGCCTTGCTCGCTTTGATCTCGCGTTCGGCATCGACCAAGGTGCGCTGGACCAAGGGCCTGATCCTGCTCGGCGTGTTCGCGACCGCCCTGTTCTACGGCGACAGCATGATCACCCCGGCGATGTCGGTGCTGACCGCGGTCGAGGGCCTTGCCGTCGTCAATCACGGCTTCGCGCCGTTCATCCTGCCGATCGCGCTGACGATCCTGTTCGGGCTGTTCACGATCCAGTCGCGCGGCGTCGGCAAGGTCGGGCTGCTGTTCGGCCCGATCATGGTGTTGTATTTCCTCGTCCTCGCGGTGCTCGGGATCGTGAACATCCTCGCCGAGCCGGGCGTCTTCTACGCGCTCAATCCGTGGCACGCGGTGCGTTTCTTCGTCGACGATGGGATCCGCGCCTTCCTGGCGATGGGCTCGGTGGTGCTCGCGGTGACGGGCGCCGAAGCGCTCTACGCGGATATGGGGCATTTCGGGCGCAAGCCGATCGGCGTCTCCTGGCTCGTCTTCGTGCTGCCCGCGCTGATGCTCAACTATCTGGGGCAAGGCGCGATGATCCTCGCCGCGACACCGGCGCAGGCGCTCGCATTGGTCCACAATCCCTTTTTCCTGATGGCGTCGGAGCAGGTGCGGCTGCCGCTCGTGATCCTCGCCACCGTCGCGACGGTCATCGCCAGCCAGGCGGTGATCTCGGGCGCCTTCTCGGTCACGCAGCAGGCGATCCAGCTGGGTTTCATTCCCCGCCTGCGGATCATCCACACAAGCTCCAGCGCCGCCGGCCAGATCTACATCCCTAGCATCAATTGGGCGCTGATGGTGATGGTGATGGTGCTGGTCGTGACCTTCAGGAGCTCGTCCAACCTCGCCGCAGCTTATGGCATCGCCGTTTCGGGAGCGATGATGATCGACAGTTGCCTGATCGGCGTCGTGCTGTTCAGCCTGTGGAAGTGGAAGCCGTGGTTCGGCGCGCCCCTGCTCGCCCTCTTCCTGCTCGTCGATTTCGCCTATCTCGCCGCGAACCTGACGAAGGTGCCCGACGGCGGCTGGTTCCCGCTGCTGATCGGTTTCATCATCTTCACGCTGCTGACCACCTGGGCGCGGGGCCGCGCGTTGATGATCGCGCGGATGCGCGAGGCGACGATGCCGGTCGACGTGTTCGTCCGCTCGGCGGCAGGCTCGGCGACGCGCGTGCCGGGAACGGCGGTGTTCATGACCTCCAGCCCGCACGGCGTGCCGCACGCGCTGCTCCACAATCTGAAGCACAACAAGGTGCTCCACGAGCGCGTGATCCTGCTGACGGTGAAGATCGAGGACGTGCCCTATCTCGATCAGTCGAAGCGGCTGTTCCTCGAGGATCTGGGGCAGGGCTTCTGGCGGCTCGTCGTGCGCTACGGCTTCATGGACGATCCCGACGTGCCGGCCGCGCTCGCGCGCACCACCGATTGCGGGCCGAGCTTCAAGATGATGGAGACGAGCTTCTTCCTCGCCCGGCAGACTCTGATCGCCTCGTCGCGGCCGGGCATGGCGATCTGGCGCGAGAAACTGTTCGCCTGGATGCTGCGCAACGCGGAAAGCGCGATGGAATTCTTCCGGCTGCCCACCAATCGCGTCGTCGAGCTGGGCAGCCAGGTCGAGATCTGATCCGGATCGGAGCCGCTTCGGCTTCGTTAGGCCTGCTCCCCACCGGAGATGCGCCCGTGCTCGAGACCATAGCCAGTTATGTGGCGCCCGCCGCGACGATGATCGCGGCGATGATGACCGCGGCCAATCTGGGCGCGCGGGTGACCGGCTGGGGCTTCGTCGTCTTCTCGATCGGCGCGGTCGCGTGGATCATCGATGCGCTCGCGACCGGGCAGAACAATCTGCTGCTGTCGAACGCGTTCCTGCTGCTCGTCGATCTGGTCGGAATCTGGCGCTGGCTCGGCCGGCAGAGCGCCTATGACGACGGTGCGCAGGCGGCGCGCGACGAGAGTGCGCAGACCGCCAAGCCGACCCTGTTTCCCATCGGCGCGCTCGCCGGCAAGCCGGTGAAGGGGCAAAGCGGATCCGCGATCGGCACGGCGATCGAGGCGATGGCGTCCTGCGCCGAAGGCAAGGTGGAATATATCGTCGTCAGCCGCGGCGGTGTCGGCGGCGTCGGCGAGACGTTGCATGCGATCGGCTGGGGCGAAAGCGTCTATCATGACGGCGGGCTCGAGACAAAGCTGAGCGAGGCGGATCTCGCCGCGCGGCCCGCGCTCGATCGCGCACGGTGGCCGGTGACCGCGGCGCTCGCCGGTGCCCACTGATTCCGCGCCGATCATCGTCTCGGCGCTGTTCGCGCCGGCCGATCTTGCGTGGCTCGACGGCCTGCGTCGCGCGCATTTTCCGCCGGAGCGCAACCAGCTCTCCGCGCATCTGACGCTGTTCCATCATCTGCCGCCCTCGGCAGCGGATGAGCTTCGCCAGCGGCTTTCGACCCTGACGCGCTCCGCGGTATCGCCCGCTGCACGAGCTGCCGCGCTCATGTCGCTCGGCAATGGCGTTGCGATCAGGATAGCATCGCCTGCGCTGGAAGAGGTGCGGGCGCACATCGCCGAGGCTTTCGTCGGGATGCTGACGCCGCAGGATCAGGCGGGCTGGCGCCCGCACGTCACGATCCAGAACAAGGTATCGGCCGAGACGGCGCGGACGCTGATGCGCGAGCTCGGCGCGACATTTCGCGAAAGGCCGGTGCGGATCATCGGAATCGGCACCTATGTTTACCGAGGCGGCCCGTGGGAGCCGCTCTCGCGCCATATGTTCGCCGGCGGCTGACCGCCGGCGATATGGTCAGTCGAGCTGGCCGATGCCGGCGCAGCTCAGATCGAAGGCGGCGAGGCCCGCATCGAGATAGCCGGCAAGCGTCGGCATCTCGAGCAGCTGATCGACTGGGCTCTCGGAATCGGGATCGCGCGCTTCTTCCAGCGCTTCGGTCCATTCGCTGGCATCATATGTGCCGCGGCCGACCCAGGCGAGCGCGAGGATCTCCTGGACCTGATCCTCGCCGAGATCGTCGAGGAGCGCGGAAATCTCTTCCTCGATCGCCTCGTTGGCATCGTCGTCCATCACGGCGAAGGGATCGTCCGAATCGGTCGGGTCCTCTTCGTCGTCGGTATCGTTGGAGGGGACCTGCGCTTCCATCTCGCGTGCGCGAATGATGAGGCGGCAGATCGTTTCGAGCGGCGTCAGCAGGTCCATCATCAGCTCCTAGAGGCAATCGAGGCGCGAACGAGAGGGCGAGGCTGCGGTTCCTTGGCGGTGCGCGGATATGTTGACCGGGGAGCGACCCCTTTCTATAGGCGCGCCTCCGCCGAGGAAGTGGCGGGGTAGCTCAGCTGGTTAGAGCACGGGAATCATAATCCTGGGGTCGGGGGTTCAAGTCCCTCTCCCGCTACCATTTCCTCGATACCGCGCCGGGGCGTCGCGGCCCCAAATGCCCGGCATCACGACGATGCGCAGGCTCAGGCGGCGCTGGTTTCCAGTTGCTCGGTCAGCGCCAGCCATGCGGCCTCGGCCTCGTCGAGCGCGGTCGCGACGTCGGCGCGCTTCTTCATCAGCTCGCTCATCGACAACTTCGCATGGGCCGCGTCGGCGGTCTTCGGATCGAACATGGCGCGATCCAGCGCGGAGCGCTCGGCGGTCAAAGTCGCCATCTTCGCTTCGGCCTCACTGACGCGCTTCTTCAAGGCGAGCGCCTTGTCGCGCGCCTCGGCGGCGGCCTTCTTGTCCTTCGCCTTGCCCTTCGTGCCGCCCTTGCCGCCGCCGTCCTTCGAAAGGATGAAGGCGGTATAATCTTCGAGGCTGCCATCGAACTCGACCGCGCGGCCGCTGTCGACGAGCACCAGCCGGTCGGCGGTGAGCTCGACCATGTGGCGATCGTGGCTGACGAGGATGACCGCGCCCTTATAGCCGTTCAGCGCCTGGACGAGCGCTTCGCGCGCATCGACGTCCAGATGGTTGGTCGGCTCGTCGAGGATCAGCAGATGCGGCGCATCGCGAGTGATGAGCGCGAGCGCGAGGCGCGCTTTCTCGCCGCCCGACATCTTGCCGACCGCGCCGACCGCCTTGTCGCCCGAGAAGCCGAATCGGCCGAGCTGCGCGCGCACCGCGGCGGGCGATTTGCCCTTCATCACGCGCGTCATATGCGCGAGCGGCGTGTCCGATCCGTCGAGCTCCTCCACCTGATACTGGGTGAAATAGCCGACCTTCATCTTGCCCGACGCGCTCATCGTCCCGTCCATCGGCGCGAGCTGCGCGGCGAGCAGGCGTGCGAGCGTCGTCTTGCCGTTGCCGTTGCGGCCGAGCAGAGCCAGGCGGTCGTCTGGATCGATGCGCATGTTGAGCCGCTCAAGGATCGGCGTGTCGCCGTAGCCGACGCTGGCGAGGTCCAGCGTGATCAGCGGCGGACGCAATTCCTCGGGATCCGGGAAGTCGAAGCTCAAGGAGGGATCGTCGACGAGCTCGGCGATCGGCTGCATCTTGGCGAGCATCTTCTGGCGCGACTGGGCCTGCTTGGCGGTGGAGGCGCGCGCCGAATTGCGCGCGATGTAATCCTGCAATTTCTCGCGCTGGACGTCCTGATTCGCCTTAGCAGCGGCAGCCTGGGCGGCACGCTCGGCGCGCTGGCGCTCGAACGCGTCATAGCCGCCCGCATAGAGCGAGACCTTGCCGCCCTGGAGATGCAGGATGTTGTCGACGACGTTGTTGAGCAGATCACGCTCGTGGCTGATGACGACCATCATCGCCGGATAGGATTTGAGGAAGCTCTCCAGCCAGAGCGTCGCTTCCAGATCGAGATGGTTCGAGGGCTCGTCGAGCAGCAGCAGATCGGGATTCGAGAAGAGGAGCGCGGCGAGCGCGACGCGCATCTTCCAGCCACCCGAAAAGCTGTCGAGCGGGCGGCTCTGCGCTTCCTCGTCGAAGCCCAAGCCGACGAGTATGCCCGCGGCGCGCGCGGGGGCGGTATACGCGTCGATCGCGATCAGCCGCTCATAGACGTCACCGAGCCGATCGGGATCCTCGCAGGTCTCGCTCTCGACGAGCAACGTCGCGCGTTCGGTATCAGCGGCGAGCACGGTCTCGATCGGCGTGGAGGCGCCGTGGGGCGCTTCCTGTGCGATATAGCCGATGCGCGTGCCGCGCGGCATCTCGATCGATCCGTTGTCGGGATCGAGATGGCCCATCATCACTTTCATGAGCGTGGACTTGCCAGCGCCGTTGCGGCCGATCAGGCCGACGCGGGAGCGGGGCGGGAGCGTCGCGGATGCGCCGTCGAGGATCGTGCGGCCGCCGAGGCGCACGGTGATGCCATTGATGTTGAGCATGGCGGCGCGCCTAGCATGTTGCGGCGCAATAGGGGAGGGGCCTGAAAGATCCGCGTTCCGACATATCCGGTTCAGCCACGAGGCCGCACAGGATGACGTTTCGATGACATTCGACCGGATCGACGCCGGCACGACGAGAAGTGGGCCAGCCGCCAGATGCCGTTCAGCACGACCGCCGCCCAGATCAGCAAGGTGTTTTCGGATCGCGACGAGCCGGCGGCCGGCGCTCCTGCCATCGCGCTGCCCGGTATCTGGCTCGCGGGGGCGTTGGCGCTCAGTCTGTTCGGCTTCGTGTGGCTGATGCTCTGGACGGACGAGACGATCAGCCCATTGGCGGTGGGGACGTCGACGATCTGCGCCGCCGGGATCGTGATCGTCGCCGTCCGCACGATCTTCCGCGAGGCCGTTGCCGGCTGGCCGCGTGCGGCACGCGATTTCAGCGAATATTTGGGCCTGTTCGGCGCGATCTGCCTGCTAGGCGCGATGGCGAGCTACCCGATCGCGGCGATCAACCATGGCTTTGCCGATGCGCGGCTCGCCGCGATCGACCAGCAGCTGCGCTTCAACTGGATCGCCTGGTACGATGTCGTCGCCGCGCATCCGGCGCTGCAGATGCTGGGGCGCAGCGTCTATGACAGCATCTTCGTGACGCCGGTCATCCTGCTCGGCTATTTCGCGGCGACCGGCCGGCAGGCCGATGCGCGGCGGTTCATCCTCTCCTTCTGGCTGGCGGCGGTACTGACGCTGTCGCTGTTCAGCCTGATGCCCGCCGAAGGGCCGCTCGCCTTCCTGTGGCACGGGCCGGTGCCCTATATGCCGGTCAGCGCGCTCTATCAGGCGGAGCTGATCCCGGCGCTGCGCGATCATGCGCTGCACAGCATCGATCCCGGCCAGCTGCGCGGGCTTGTTTGCGCGCCGAGCTTCCATGCGGCGAGCGCGACTCTGTTCATCGCCACGGCTTGGCGTGCGCGATCGCTACGCTGGCCGCTGATCACGCTCAACGGCGCGATGCTGCTGGCGACCCCCGTGGAGGGGACGCATTATTGCGCCGATCTGCTGGCCGGGATCCTCGTGTCGCTCGTCGCCATCATCGGCGGCTACGCGCTAACGCATCTGGCCGGGCGACGCGCCGTCTCGGCCTTGCGTGTCGGTCGGATGTCTTCGTAGCGACCCGTGATCGCTTCGTGGCCCAAGCGGTTGCCGCGATCGTCCTGCGCTACCGGCTCCCCTTATGGGATCGGCTTTGCGGCATGAAACCGCAGACTGATGATCAGCCGTGACGCGTCATGCTGGCGCGTTCGCCTGGCCCTTGTAACGCGCGCGGAATGCGTCGGCCCACAGGGTCAGTCGCCCGGCGCCGATCGCCTCGCGCAGGCTCGCCATCAACTGCTGATAGAACCACAGATTGTGCTCGGTCAGCAGCATCGCGCCGAGCATCTCGTTCGATTTCACCAGATGGTGGAGATAGGCGCGGCTCCAGCCGGCGATGGGGCTGTCCGGATCGATCGGCGACAGATCTTCGGCCCATTTCGCATTGCGGATGTTGACGGGGCCGTCCCAGGTGAAGGCCTGGCCGTTGCGGCCCGAGCGGGTCGGTAGCACGCAATCGAACATGTCGATCCCCCGCTCGACCGCGCCGACGATGTCGTCGGGCTTGCCCACACCCATCAGATAGCGCGGCTTGGCCTCGTCCAGCATGCCGGGCGCGTAATCGAGGCAGGCGAACATCGCCTCCTGACCCTCGCCGACCGCGAGCCCGCCGACCGCATAACCATCGAAGCCGATCCCCTTCAGCGCCTCGGCGGATCGGCCGCGCAGGTCCGGATCGAGCGCGCCCTGCTGAATGCCGAAGATGGCGGCGCGCGCGGCGTGATCGATCCCGCCGTCGAACGCTTTTCGCGAACGCTCGGCCCAGCGCATCGAGCGCGCCATCGCCGCTTCCTGGACGTCGCGCGTCGAGGTGGTCGGCACGAGTTCGTCGAAGGCCATGACGATGTCGGAGCCGAGCAGGCGCTGGATTTCGATCGAGCGTTCGGGGCTGATCATGTGCGCGGAGCCGTCGAGGTGGCTCTTGAAGGCGACGCCATCCTCGCTGCGCTTGGTCAGCGCCGACAGGCTCATCACCTGATAGCCGCCGCTGTCGGTGAGGATCGGCCGCTCCCAGCCGCTGAACGCATGCAGGCCGCCGAGCCGCGCGACCCGCTCGGCACCGGGGCGGAGCATCAGGTGATAGGTATTGCCGAGAATGATGTCGGCGCCGGTCACGCGCACGTCGGCGGGTTTCATCGCCTTGACCGTGCCGGCCGTGCCGACGGGCATGAAGGCCGGCGTGCGGATCACGCCGCGCTGCATGGCGATCTCGCCAAGGCGCGCCTTGCCGTCGGTGTGGTGAAGGGTGAAGGCGAAGCGGGGACGGTCCGTCATCGGCCGGGCCTTAATGGCCCGGGACGCGCGCGTCACGTCCCGCCCCATCGGGCTGTGACGCGCGGCGCGCTTGATGCGACATATACAAATCGTTACATGTCGATTTGGAGGCATTCTGCGCGGTTGGGGCTGCGGCGGTCGGTGCCGGGGAGGGGCGATGGCGCGCGGATTCGGGCCAGATCCGATTGTTTCAGCGCCCCACGGGCGGACGCTGCTGACCTTCGACAAGGCGCGGTTGAATACCGTCCGGGGACTGGCGATCCTGCTCGTGGTCGTCTTTCACGTGATCGGTCCCGGCCCGGGCGATGGCATGCGTCTTCCTGCCGAATCGCCGCTTCATCCCTTTGCGGCCGGTCTCGCATTCCTGCGCTTGCCCGTACTCGCGACCGTTTCGGGCTATCTCTATGCCCGCCGCCGGTTGGCAAATCGGCACATGCTCGGACCTTTCTTTCGGACCAAGACGGTGCGCCTCATCGTCCCGGCCGTGCTGGCGTTGGTCGTGTTCCAGCAGATCCATGCCGCGATGGGGGAAACCGTGCCGCTGCCGAGGGCGCTCTTTTTCGCGTATGAGCATTTCTGGTATATCCAGTCGCTACTCGTGATCTTCTTCGTGATCGCGCTGTGCGATGCGGTGTGGCAGCCGGACTGGATCTCGCTGCTGCTCGGTGCCTTCGGCCTCAGCACCCTTTGCGCGTTATCCGCCTATCATCCTTTCCTCAGCCTCGGCGGCGCGCTGACGCTTGCACCGCTCTTCCTGATCGGAATGGTTTTCCGCGATCGGGCGGCTGTGCTCAGCAGTCCCGCTTTCGATCGGTTGGCGGGAGGCGCGGTCCTCATCTATCTGCTGGGATATATCGCCAACCAGCTCATCTTTCACATGCCGGGCCAGCCGGCCACACTCGGTTATTGCATGGGCGGGGGAGCGACGGCATTCCTGCTTTTCCGCTATACGCCCGCGATCAGGGGGCTGAACCTGCTCGGCGAATATAGCCTGAGCGTCTATCTCTGGCATCCTGCGGCAGCAGGCCTCGCCCGGACTGTCGTCTACCGCTTCGCGCCCGAGTCCGGGATGTTGCTCCTCTTTGCCGCGATGCTGACCACCGGGCTGCTGGTTCCGATCTCGATGGCGAAAATAGCCGGCGCGATCTCGATGCCGGCGCGCCTGTCGGGCGGACGGGCCTGGAAGCCGTCGCGCAGTTGGCCGCGGCCGCGCATGTCGATATTCGCTCCGCCGAGCCCGGCCGAGGATCCCCACCAGGAATCGCGGGCTGCCTGAGGGAAGTCCGATCCGGATCAGTCCGGCCGGAGGTTCAGCCGCCAATATTCGCCCTGGACGGGCTCGCCGAAATGGTCGTGCATCTCGCTGCGGGTCAGGTGGAACCCCTTGGCGGCATAGATGCGACGCGCACTCGTCAGGATCGTGTGCGTCCACAATTCCATCGTCTCGTAGCCCGCGTCGCGCGCGAAGCCGACGCAGGCATCGACGAGCAATTCGCCCAGGCCCAGGCCGCGCGCGAACGGCTCGACATAAAGGAGGCGCAGCTTGGCAAGGCCCGGCGTCTTGCCGTCCGTGCAAAAGATGGATCCCGCCATGCGCCCGCCGACCTCGCCGACCCAGCATTGTTCGCGGCCGGGCTGGAAATCGCGGAGGAAGCCGGTCGTGACCTCGCCCAGCAGCACCTCCATCGGCCGGCCCCAGTCCCAGCCCTCCTGATAGAGGATTGCCTGACGCGCGGCGATCAGCCCCATGTCGCCGGGCCGGAAGGTGCGGATCGTCGGCGCAGGCGGTGGGCCGGAGAGCAAGGCCTGCGCCTCCCCCAGCGCCTCGGTCGCCCGGCTGCGCGCGGCGGGCGCCAGCGGCTCGAGCATCGCGACGACGGCCGCGCGCTGGCGGCGATCGAGATCGGCGAAGAGCGCGCGTCCGGCGGGGGCGAGCAGGATCGGGCGGCGGCGGCCGTCGGCGGCATCGCGCGGGCGCTCGATCCACCCGCGGCTCTCGAAGCGCGCGAGCAGACGGCTGAGATAGCCGGCATCCATGCCGAGCCGCGGACCGATGTCGGCGGCGAGCGCGCGATCCTCCTGCGCGATCTCGAACAGCAGCCGCGCCTCGGGCAACGACATCTCGCTATCGAGGAAGCGCGGGCTCAGCGCTCCGACAGCGCGCGTGTAGAAGCGGTTGAACGACCGCACCGTCTCGATCTGGTCCATACGAGCTGCTTATCTGCGAATAGTTGACGATGTCAAATATCTGCCGAACGCTTGGAGGAGGCGGGCTGTCGCTCGCGACAGGCTGACCGCGATGGCTTCCATTCAAGAACGTTGCTGCAGTACCATTCAGGGCACGCTACCGTTTGCTTGCACCACATTCAGGGAGGAGCAGCGAGGCATCGCCGTATGAGTAAAATCGGTAGTCGTTTTCGATCGCACGCCGGTACGCGGCCTGCATGCGCTCGCGGCCCATCAGCGCGCTCACCAGCATGAACAATGTCGAGCGCGGCAAGTGGAAGTTGGTTATCAGGCCGTCGATGCCGCGGAAGCGGTAGCCGGGGGTGATGAAGATCGCCGTGTCGCCTTCGAAGGGCTGAACGCGGTCGGCTGCGTCGGTCGCGCTCTCGATCAGGCGGAGGCTCGTCGTGCCGACCGCGATCAGCCGCCCGCCGGCGGCGCGAACGGCGTTGAGGCGGGCGGCAGTTGCGGCGTCGATCCGGCCCCATTCGGCGTGCATCGCATGCGCATCGGTGTCGTCGACCTTGACGGGGAGGAAGGTGCCCGCGCCGACGTGGAGGGTGAGCGTCGCATGCTCGACGCCGCGTTCGGCGAGCGCCGCCATCAGGCTGGGCGTGAAGTGGAGCGCCGCGGTGGGCGCGGCGACGGCGCCGGGTTCGGTCGCGAACATCGTCTGATAATCGTCGGCGTCGCGCGCGTCGGTCGGCCGCTTACCGGCGATATAGGGCGGCAGCGGCATGCGGCCCGCGCGCTCCAGCAGTATTTCGACGGGTTCGTCGCCTTCGAATTCGAGCAGAATCGAGCCGTCGGGGAAGCGTTCGGCGGCGAGTGCAGCCACGCCTTCGCCGAAATCGATGCGATCGCCCATTCGGACGCGCTTGGCGTTGCGCACGAACGCGATCCAGGCGCGCGGGCCTTCGCGTTTGTGGAGCGTCGCGCCGATGCGGGCCTCGCCGCGCCGCCCCTCCAATTGCGCAGGGATCACGCGCGTATCGTTGAACACGAGACAATCGCCCACGCGGAGCAGAGACGGCAGATCGCGGACGATCGCATCCGTCGTCTGATCGCCATCGACGACGAGCATCCGCGCCGCATCGCGCGGGCTGGCGGGCCGGAGCGCGATGCGATCGTTCGGAAGATCGAAATCGAAGAGGTCGACGCGCATGTCGTTCAGCGCCTGCGCGAGGCCGTCCTCACTGCTTCGCTGGCGCCTTCGCGGCGGCAGGCTTGCTCGGGAGGGTTGTCGGCAGGCCGAGCTTGGTCGCGAGATCCGCAGCCGGCGCGGTGGCGACCGGCGGCGTGGCCGAATCCGCGGGCGGATCGCCGAACCAGAAGCGGACCATCCGCGTCGGATTGGCGGGCGGCTCGCCCTTCGCGATCTGATCGACATAGGGCATGCCACGGAAGATGCGGCCGACGATCGTATATTTGAGGTCGAGCCCGAGATTGGGCGAGAGCATCAGATAGAATTGGCTGTTGGCACTGTCGGGCGCGCCGGCGCGTGCCATCGCCATCACGCCGCGCACGTGCGGCAGATCGTTGAACTCGGCCTTCAGATCGGGAAGGTCGGAGCCGCCCTCGCCCGTGCCCTTGGGATCGCCGCCCTGCGCCATGAAACCGTCGATCACGCGGTGGAAGGTCAACCCGTCGTAGAAATGGCGCGCTGCGAGCACCTTCAGGCGTTCGACCGCGAGCGGGGCCTTGTCCGGCCGGAGCAGGATCGAGACGGTCCCGCCAGTCGAAAGCTGAATGTTGAGGATGTTGGCCGGATCGGCGGCGGGGGGCGCGGCGAAGGTGCCGGTCGTGGGCGGCGCCTTGGGCTCGGCGAGCCCCGACGGACCCGTCGCCTGCGCCAGAGACGGCGCGGCGGCGAGGAACGCCAGGAAGCCGGCGGCGCATTTCAGGAACAAGCGCATGCGAAAGACCTCTTCAGAGCGTCAATGGCCCAGCCGAGCATTGGTCTCGGCGGCGACGGCGGGGGTGACGAAGGCGGCGATGCTGCCGCCGCCGCGGGCGATCTCCTTGACGAGCGTCGAGGAGATGGGCTGGAGCCGGGGTTCGGCGACCAGGAAGATCGTCTCGATGTCGGGCGCGAGCTGGCCGTTGATCCCGGCCATCTGCGCCTCATAATCGAAGTCGGCCGCGTTGCGCAGGCCGCGCACGATCGCGACCGCGCCGACGGACGCCGCGAAATCGACAAGGAGCCCCTGCGCCGAGCAGACCTCGATCCGGCCGCCGAGGCCGCTGGTCTCGCGCTCCATGATCGCCAGCCGCTCCTCGATCGTGAACAGCGGCGACTTGGCGGCATTGGTGAAAACGCCGACGACGAGCCGGTCGAACATGCCCGCGACGCGGCCGATGATGTCCATGTGGCCGAGCGTCGGGGGATCGAAGGTGCCCGGATAGACGGCGGTGCGGATCACCGGTCGCGCTCGACGACGTAGCGGGCGATGGCGCGCAGCAGATCGGCCTCGGGCCCGAAGCTCGCGAGATGACCGATCGCCTGCTCCACCAGCATCGCCGCCTGCGCCTTGGCGCGCTCGACGCCGAGCAGCGAGACGAAGGTCGCCTTGCCGGCGACGGCGTCCTTGCCGACCGCCTTGCCGGTCAGTTCCTCCTGGCC
Organism: Sphingomonas natans; assembly: GCF_030546695.1. Taxonomy (GTDB): domain Bacteria; phylum Pseudomonadota; class Alphaproteobacteria; order Sphingomonadales; family Sphingomonadaceae; genus Sphingomonas_I; species Sphingomonas_I natans. The sequence goes on along the minus strand of NZ_JAUOTP010000002.1, from coordinate 309,595 downwards.
TTCGACATCCAGCAGATCGTCGGCGATCTGGAAGGCGAGGCCGATGTCGCGCGCATAGCCGCGCAGCGCGCGGCGCCCCTCGGGCGGGACATGGCCGAGAATCGCGCCGGCCTCGAGGCTGAAAGCGATCAGCGCGCCGGTCTTCAGCTGCTGGAGGCGGGTGACGGTCGGGAGATCGAAGGTCTCGGTCTCGGCGACGAGGTCCATCATCTGCCCGCCCGCCATGCCCGCCGGCCCGCTCGCGCGGCCCAGTTCGGTGACGAGTTCGGCACGGATGAAGGGATCGGGATGCGTTTCGGGTTCGGCGAGGATCTCGAAAGCGAGCGCGTGGAGCGAATCGCCGGCGAGGACGGCGGTCGCCTCGTCGAAGGCACGGTGGACGGTCGGGCGGCCACGGCGCAGATCGTCATCGTCCATGCAGGGCATGTCGTCGTGGATCAAGCTGTAGACGTGGACGCATTCGATCGCGAGGCCAACGCGGCCCGAGCAAATGGGATCGACCTTGAAGAGGTCGGCCGCGGCTCGAACGAGGAGCGGGCGCATCCGCTTGCCGCCGCCGATCGCGGCGTGGCGCATCGCTTCGTAGAGATTGCGACGCGGATCGTTCGGGACGGGGAGCAGCCGATCGAAGCCGCGATCGACTTCGGCCGCGATCTCGTCGAGGGCGGCCTTCAGGCCGAGCGGAACCACCGCGCCCATGCCGGCCTCAGCCGGCATCGAAGGCGACGGTGCCGCGCGGCGCGCCGTCGGGGCCGAGCGTGATCTTCTCGATCCGCGCCTGCGCGGACTGCAGCCGCTCCTCGCACTTGGCGCGGAGCGCTGCGCCTTCGGTGTAGAGCGCGATCGATTCCTCGAGGCTGGCCTCGCCGCTCTCCAGGCGATGCACGATCGCCTCGAGGCGCTTGAGCGCATCCTCGAAGGAAAGGTCGGCGATGGCGGCGGTGTCGGTCATCGGGCCGGCCGGGTATTGGCGAGACGCCGCGCGAGGGTCAAGCGATCAGGGACGGGCCTCAGCTCCGCTTACCGAAAAGCGCATCGACGTCGGACAGCACCGGCTCGTTCGCGACGACGCCGTTATGGACATTGTCGCGCTCGTTGCGGAGCTGTTCGATCAAAGCCTCGCGATCGCCCTCCAGGCGGGTATCGACCGGGGCTTCCATGCCGGCGGCCTTCGCCGCCTTGGCGATGGTCGTGTCCAGATCGCGCTGGGTGGTCAGGCCGAGCGTCACCGGATCCTTCGGCGTGATGTTGGCGATGTTCCAGTGGCTGCGGTCGCGGATCGCGGCGATCGTGGTGCGGGTGGTGCCGATCAGCAGCGAGATCTGGCCATCGGACACCTCAGGGTGGTTGCGGATGATCCAGGCGATGCCGTCCGGCTTATCCTGGCGCTTGGAGACCGGCGTGTAGCGCGGGCCCTTGGTGCGGCGCTGCTGATCCGGACCTTTGAGGATCTGAAGCTTGTAGTTCGGATCCTTCTGGCCCTTGTCGATCTCGTCCTGCGTCAGCTCGTGCGCGCGCAGCGGATCGCGGCCGGTCAGCTTGGTCGCAGCCATGTCATCGGCGATGGCCTGGATTTCCAGGATGTGGAGCCCGCAGAATTCGGCGATCTGCTGAAAGCTGAGGGACGTATTGTCGACCAGCCACGAGGCGGTCGCGTGGGGCATGAGCGGCTGAGCCACGAGCGGCATCCTCCAGATAAAGAAAGGGCCGCCCCAACGGAGCGGCCTCGGCATGGCGTCAGGTGTAGATGGCGCGGGGCTCGCAAGCAAGTGTTAGGCATCGCCGCCGGAAGCAGATCGCCCAGGAGCCGCCCATCGCCACGCGTGCAAACGCGAGTCGCGAGCGACGGCGATCCGTTTTTTCCGGGCTGCGGTGCTGACGGTCAGGCGGTGATCGCGAGATAGCCAGGCTCTGCCGCGACCCTCGCCAGCCACCGACCGATTGCCGGATACGCGCCGAGATCGAAGCCGCCTTCGCCCGCAACATGCGTGTAGGCGTAGAGCGCGATGTCGGCGAGCGTCAAACTCTCACCGACGAAGAAGGCGCGGTCCGTCAGATGCTCGTCCATCAGCCCGAGCGCCGCCTCCCCGCCTGCGCGCTTGATGGGGATCTGCGTGCGCTGGGAATCGGAAAGCGCCGCTTCGCCAATCATGGCGAGCCAGAAGCGCAGTGTCGCGACATTGGGCTCGTGATTATATTGTTCGAAGAACATCCAGCGCAGCATGTCGGCCTGATCGAACCGGTCGCTCGGGATCAAGCGGCTGCCATGCGCCAGCCAGGCGCAGGCGGCATTGCTTTCGGGCAGGAAGCGATCGCCGATCTGGATGACGGGAATGCGGCCGTTGGCGTTGACCTCGGTTAGAAAGGCAGGCGTCCGCGTCTCGCTCTTCAGGATATCATATTCGTGCCGCTCGAGAGGGATCCCGAGCAGGGCGGCGGTGAGCCGGATCTTGTAGCAATTGCCCGACGGCGAATATTCGTGAAGCTGAAGTCTCTCGCTCATGCCACGCCCTCCGCAACGACCTCGGCGTGGACGGTGCGGGCGACGAGGCCCGGCTTCCGCCAATCGCCGAAGCGATAATAAAGCAGCGCCAGCACCACCGTGACGCTGGAGCCGACCGGGAAGCTCCACCACAATATATCCTGCCCGAATGGCAGGAACGCCCAGGCAAAGGCCAGCCGCGCGCCGAAGACGCCCGCCGCCAGGATCAGCAGCGGGGCGATCACCGCGCCGTTCGCGCGCACCGCCGAGAACAGAACCATCGTCACCCCGAAGATGATGAAGCTCCAGCTGGCGAGGAACTGGATGTGCCGGGCGATCGGGATGGCGGGGCTGTTGCTGCCCAGGAACAGTGAGAGCGCCGGCTTGTCGAACAGAAGCAGCAAGGCGACGATGCTGCCCGTCAGCGCAAGATTGACGAGGATGCCCGATCGCGTGATGCGATCGATCCGGTGCCACGCGCCCGCGCCGATATTCTGCGCGGCCATCGCCGAGACGGCAGCGCCGATCGCCATCGCGGGCATCTGGACATAGGTCCACAGCAATTGGGCGACGCCATAAGCGGCGGCGACGTCCACGCCCTCACGGTTGATCAGGCCGATCATGACGAGGCCGGACAAGGTCATAACGAGCATCTGCAGCGCCATCGGCAGGCCCTTCGTGACGATGATCCGGAGCAGCGCCGGATCGGGCAGGAGGAAGCGCAGTTCGGGGCCCTTCAGACGGATCGCGATGTCCTTGGCGTAAATGTAGAGGACGAGCCCGAGCAGCGCCCCGTAATTGGCGATCAAGGTCGCCGTCGCGGCGCCGGCGATCCCCATGCGGGGGAAGGGCCCGAGGCCGAGGATCAGCACCGGATTGAGGCCCGCATCCAGCACGACATTCAGGATCATGAAGCGCAACGGCGTCATCGCATCGCCGATCGCGCGCAGCCCCATCGAGAAGAGCAGCATCAGAAACATCGGCGGCAGGCCGAGGAAGATCACGCGCAGATAAGCGAGCGCCAGCGCATGCGCGGCCGGCGGCGTCGCCAGCACGCGCAGGATCGCGTCGGCCGACAGCCAGCCGACAATCGCGATCAGCACCGAGATGATCGCGAACATGCCGACGCCGGTGCCCAGCGCGCGGCGCGCGCCGACGATGTCGCGCGCGCCGATGCTCTGGCCCATCAGGATCGTCGCGGCCATGCCGAAGCCGAAGCCGAGCGAGAACATCAAGAACATGATGATGTTGGCGTTGCTCGTCGCGGCCAGCGCGGCCTCGCCCAGGAAGCGGCCCACCCAGACCGTGTTGATCGATCCGTTGAGCGACTGGAGGATATTCGCGCCGAGCGTGGGCAGCGAAAATAGCAAAAGGGTGCGTGTGATCGGCCCTGTCGTCAGATCGCGTGGCGCCCTGGCGCCGGTTCCCGCCGCCATGTGCCGCTCCCTCGCCGATCCCCTTGGCGGATGACGACGCGAGCGTCCACAAAAGTTGAACGAAGCGTGGGCAGCGAAGATTTGCCTCGGCGGCAGTGCCGCCGCCCGCCGCGGCGTATATTGCGGCGCGCGCCGATCGAAACGCAGGTCCGCGTGCAGTCTACGCGTTCCAGCCTTGAGGCTCAGTCCGGATCGGCGCGGTCGGCCAGATCCATGAAATCGCGTGCTGCGTCGCGATCCGCGGGATCGGGGAAGGCGATGTCCAGATCGGGCGCGGCGCCGAGCATGAAGAGCAGAGCCCACAAGGCGAAGCGGCGGCCCTTGTCGCGCTCCATGCCGAGATCGACGCGCATCCGCTCGGCGCCCGGCGCCAGCGCTTCGGACGGGATGGCGGCAAGATCGGTCGTGCCGAAATAGCGCAGGAGCTGATCGTCGAATTGCATGGGGAATGCTCTACACCGGGCGACCGGCGTGTCGAAGCATGTTGGGCGGCCGCGCTGGACGAGGGCGGCGGGCGCAGGCATGCCGGGCAAATGAATGCTGTCCAGACATTGCGTGCGGCGACCGCTGCCGATCATGAAAGCGTCGATGCGGCGTTCGGCGAGGTCGATTTCAGCGACCGCGCCGCTTATGGGCGCTTCCTCCTCGCGCATGCGCGCGCGCTGCCGGCGGTGGAGCGGGCGTTGGCCGATTTCTCGGCGCTGCCGGCGCAGCGGCCGCGCACGCCGCTGATCGAGAGCGATCTGGCCGCGCTCGGCCTCGATATCCCCGCGCCCTTGCGCTTTTCGCCCGGATCGACGCCGGCGGCGGGGTTCGGCGCGGCCTATGTGATCGAAGGCTCGCGGCTCGGCGGCGGGATGCTGGCGCGTCGCGTCGGCGAAGGATTGCCGACCGCCTATCTTGCCGACACGCATCAGTCCGGCGAATGGCGCGGTTTCCTGGGGGCGCTCGACCAGGCCGCCGACGGGGACGCCTGGATCGCGGAGGCGGTCACCGCGGCGCGCGCGACCTTCGATCTCTATCGCCGTGCGGCGGTCGCGCTCTGAAGCGCGAGCTGCCGGCGATCATTCGTCGATCGGGGCGCTGACGATCACGCGTAGCCCGGGACGATTGTCGAACTGCTCGATCGTCCCGCCGAGCCGCGACACCATCGCCGTCATCATCCGTGTGCCGAAGCCCTGGCGCCCGCCCGTCGTCGCCTTGCCCGAACCCTGATCAGCAACGATCAGACGGAAGCTGTTGCGATATTGCTCGAGCGTCAGCTCGATCGGTCCGGGCTGGCCGGCATAAGCATATTTGTTCGCATTGATGACGAGTTCGGTCAGGATCAGTCCGACATGGACGGCGCGATCGGCGGAGATCAGCAAAGGCGCGAGATTCAGCGTGATGCGGTGCGCCCACTCCGCGCCCATCGCCGCCTGCATCTCACCGACCAGCTCTTCCAGATAGCGCGACAGATCGACCGATTCGAGATGATCGGCTTGGTAGAGGCGCCGATGGACGAGCGCGACGGCGGAGATACGGCGCTGCGCCTCGTTGAGCGTGTCGGCGAGATTGGTCTCCTCGCCGCCGCGCGCCTGGAGCGCGAGGAACGACTGGACGAGCTGGAGGCTGTTCTGGACGCGATGATTCACCTCGCGCAGCAGGTGATCCTTCTGCTGGATCAGGCTGTCCTTCTCGGCGAGCGTCGCGGTGAGCTCGCGATTGAGCTCGCGCAGGCGGCGGCTCTGTCGCAGTTCCAGCAGCTGGGTCCGCAACCGGCCGGCCGCCTCGACCTCGCCGCGCGTCCAGCGCCGCGCGCAGCCGCGCACCTCCTCGCTCCACGCCTCGAACGACGTGCGCGGGGTCAGGATCGCGGCCGGATCATTCTCGACATCCTTGTGCGGATTGCCCGCCCATTCGACGATCGTCGGCTCCTCGGCGCGAATCCACACGAGCAGCATCGGCGCGTCGCCCGACAGCGCCACCGCGAGCACGCCGCTGGCAATGTCGCGATCGGCCGCGGCGGCAGGAAAGATGCTGGCGAGGCGCTGCGTCACGAACGGCTCGGCAACGGTGCGCGTCAGCAGCCATTCGCCGAGCCTGAGCAGCGCATCGTCGCCCGGGCAGCGCCCGCTCGTCGAGAGCGAGCGGTTCTGAATCACAGCAAAGCCGTCCGCGCCGAGCAGCTGGCGCAGATCATCGCCATATTCGGCGAAGAAAGCGTCGACTGAAAGGTGCGGCTCGATCCCCGCAAGAATCGCATCCTCGCCGCTGCGCAGGCGGACGCGCTCGCGGAACGTCTCGGCCTCCTCCTTGGCGCGGATGAAGCGCGCGAGCTCGCCCGCCATCGTCTGGCAGATGGCGCGCGTCTCATAGCTCAGCCGGCGCGGGCTGTTGTGATGGCAGGCGACGAGGCCCCAGAGCAGGCCGTCCTTGACGATCGAGATCGAGGCTGAGGCGCGAACGCCCATGTTGCGCATATACTGAAGGTGGATCGGCGAGACGCTGCGCAAGCCGACGCCGCTAAGATCGGTGTCGACAAGCTCGGCCGGGCGGATCGGCATCGGCGCATAATCGATATCGGGAATGACCCGGACCGGCGTGCGGACGTAGAGCGCGCGCGCCTGCTTGGGGATATCGCCTTCGGGGAAATGGTGATTGAGGAACGAATGGAGCGCGGGATCGCGATCCTCGGCCAAGACCTTGCCCGCGCCATCGTCCAGAAAGCGATAGATCATCACCCGATCGAAGCCGGTGACCCGGCGGAACGCCGTGGCGGCGCGCTCGCACAGAGCCTGGAGATCCGCCGCGCGCTCGAACTGGGCGCCGGTCCGATCGAGTTCGGCCAAAGCGGCCACGGCCGTGCGTGGCTCGGTCGGCGCGGGCTCCAGCTCGACGACGAGCAGATCGCCCGACATGTGGAGCGAGGCATCGAACGTCTCGCTGCGACCGGGGACGACGGCGAGTGGGACGGCATCGTTCGCATCGAGGCTGTAGCGATCGAGCGACTGGGCGAGCAGGGCCTCGATCGGGCGATCGAGCCAGATCGGTGTCAGCCGCCCTTCGATGTCGCCCGCGCCGCCGACGACGCGCAACGTCTCGCGATCGGCCAGCAGCATCAGCCCATGCGGCTGGATCGCACCGGGGACATGGATGGGTTCGCGATCGCAGGCCGTCAGGTCGAGGTCGTCGCCCGCTACCGAGGCGGGGGATTCGATGCTGGGTTTCGACGACAGCGTCCGATCTCCTCGTGAGGACGATCATGTACGGATCACCCAGCCTTTTGCTCCTAGGCAGGAAAGCGACGGGACGAAAGCCTTATCGGACGCCCTGCGCGACGAGATAGGCGCCAATCAGGCCGGATGGTTCGCGGCAGGCGGGGGCGGCGATCCGGGTTTCAAGCGCATCCGGCCCGGTCTGCGGCAGATAATCGGCGATGAGCGCGCTCGTTCGCGCACGGATCACGGGCAGAAGGTGGCCGTCGCCCATCACGCCGCCGCCGATCACGATCTTCGCCGGCGCGACCGCGAGCAGCAACGTCGCGCATAATTGGGCGAGATAATCGGCAACCGCCCCATGCGCGGGATGGTCGCTCGCCAGCGCGTCGAGCGCGACACCCCAGGCCGCCTTGATCGCGGGGCCGGAGGCGAGCCCTTCGAGGCAATCGCCGTGATAGGGGCAGATGCCGGCGAAGCCTTCGTGAGCAGGATGCCGGCGGGGGCGGACGTGGCCGAGTTCGGGATGACCCGCGCCGTGGACGGGGCGACCGGCGACGACGAGGCCGACGCCGATGCCGGTGCCGACCGTGACGTAAGCGAGATCGGCGAGGTCGCCTGCTGCACGCGCCTCTGCCAAGGCCGCAGCGTTGACGTCGGTCTCGATGCCGACGGGGACGCCGGCGCCGGCCGCGATCCGGCCGCGCAGGTCCGTGCCCGGCCAGCCCGGCTTCGGCGTCGCCAGGACATGGCCGTAGGTCGGCGAGCGGGGATCCAGATCGAGCGGGCCGAAGCCGGCGATGCCGATCGCCGTGACGGGGAGCGCGGCGTCATGCTCGCGGAAGAAAGCGAGCGCGGCGGCGATCGTCTCGTCGGGACCGGTGGTGGCGATGCGGGCGGTGACGCGCGATCCGCCCTCGGCCGTGCCGATCCCGACGACGAACTTGGTGCCGCCTGCCTCGATCCCGCCGACCAGCGCCGTCATCGCAAAGCTCCCGCAAAAGAAAAAGGCCGCCAGATCCTGAGACCTGGCGACCTTAAACTGGTGGGCGTGGCAAGGATTGAACTTGCGACCCCTGCGATGTCAACACAGTGCTCTACCACTGAGCTACACGCCCGTTGCGCGGCCCCTAGCCGAGGGATTCGCGGGGCGCAAGCCGAGCCGGCCGCTATTTCGTCAACGACGATCAGATGTCGGCGGCGCTGCCGATCTCGAACATGCGATCCACCTCGCCGACGAGATCGCGCAGATGGAAGGGCTTGGAGAGGACTTTCGCCTGCTCCAGCATCTGTCCGCCCTCCAGCGCGACCGCCGCGAAGCCGGTGATGAACATGACGCGCATTGCCGGATCGATCGTGGCGGCACGCTGCGCCAGTTCGATTCCGTCGAGTTCGGGCATGACGATATCGGTGAGCAGCAGATCGAAGCTCTCATGCTCCAGAACCTTCAGCGCCGCGGTTCCGCGATCGACCGCGACGACCGAATAGCCGACGCGTTCGAGCGCACGCGCCAGATAGACGCGCATCGAATCATCGTCCTCTGCGAGCAGGATTCGTATCATGGGAGCTCTTTTGCCATCGTCGCGCGATCGCAGGCGAATATGCCTTGAATGGTTGATAAATTCTAGTCGGTCCATCCGATCGGACCCGTTCGCGACGAGACGGGCCCGAACCGGGGCGGTGTGGCGATAAAAGCCTGCATTATCGCAAGAAACGATCGCGCGGCCGGAAACGGGGCGACGGCTCAGACAAACCAGCGGTTCCCCCGTGCCGGCCGAACCGTTAACGTTTCCGAATCATGACGCTTTCCCAGCCACCGGCACCGCCGCCCTTTCTGCGGCTGGGCCCTGCTTCGGCGCAGACCCCGCTGGTGATCGCCGTGCCGCATGCAGGCCGCCATTATCCCAGCGCGATCGGCGAGGCGCGCGCGGTCGGCTGGCGGACGCTGGAAGACTTGGAGGATCGCTACGCGGACCGGCTGGTGAGCCCGGCGGTCGAGGCCGGCGCGGTTGCGATCGTCGCGACGCACGGGCGAGCGTGGATCGACCTCAACCGGGGCGAGGCCGACGCGGGCCACCCGGACGCGGCTGCCGCCTCGCCGCGCGCCCGCGCCGGCCTCGGCCTGGTGCCGAGCCGGATCGCGGGGCGTCCGCTGTGGCGACGTTTCCCCGACGAGGCCGAGATCGGCGCGCGCATCGCCGCGCTCCATACGCCCTATCATCGCGCGATCGCGGACGCGCTGGCGGCAGCAAGGCAGCGGCACGGCTTTGCTTTGCTCGTCGATTGCCATTCGATGCCGTCGCTTGGCCGGCCGGGGCGCATGGCGGCGAGGATCGTGATCGGGGATCGCCATGGCGCGAGCGCCGGGCTCAACGTGTCCGAAGCGGCGGTCGGCGCGGGCCTGCGCCACGGATTGCCGACGACGCGCAACGCACCTTATGCCGGCGCCTTCACGATCGAACATCATGGCCGCCCCAGCGAAGGCGTGCATGCGATCCAGGTGGAGATCGATCGCAGCCTCTATCTCAAGACGGGCCTGCGCGAGCCGTCCGATCGGTTGGCTGGGATCGCGGCGATCTTCACCGAGCTGTGCTGGGATGCCGTCGATTCGCTGGCGGGTATCACCCAGGCGAAGGCTGCCGAATAAAAAACCACCCCGTGCTTTCGCACAGGGTGGCCAAGGTTCAGGGAGGAGCGCACCGGAGTGCGCTAATACCCAACCGCGAAAGGGGGAACGCGGTGGGCAAGGGTATAACTAAGGACAGGCTGGGAAAGTTTCAAGCCCGTCGAAAGGTTTTGCCTTGCCTGCCGCGCCGGCCTCAGCCGTTCGCCTGAACCTTGCCCGCCTCGAACTGGCGCTGGAACAGCGTCGGCATGTGCTGCAGCGAGAAGAGATGCGCGTGCACCAGCGGCAGCATGCCCGACTGCATCATCTTGCGCAGCTGATCGCCGCGCAGATCGCGCAGCTTGGCCTCATCGACCATCCGGAAGCCGCGATAGATGAAGGGCTGGCTGACACCCTGCTGCTCGATCGTGATCTCGCCATCCATCAGCAGATCATATTCCTTCAGCTCGGCCATGAAATTGACCGTCTTCTGGACGCCGATCTCGAACTGCTCGCAGAAAGCGAGGGTCGACTTGGTCTCTTCCGATGGCTGGCCGTCGACGAAGAGCGGCGTGCCTTCCTCGAAGTCGCCGAGCAGGCCGGACGTGGGATCGAAGCAGAGCGAGAGATCCTCGCGATCCGGCTGCAGGCGAACCAGCATGAACGGATAGCGGCGCATATAGGCCGGCAGATAGGCATCCGGCCGAAGATCGTTATTCTCGTCCATGAACATGTTCACGCCCTCGTTCAGGCCGAACAGAGCGAGCGGCAACGGCTCCTCGCCGGCGCTGAAGACGATCGGCAGGTGACGCTGCGCGACGATGAATTCCTCGACCGTCAGCGGCATGGCATGGGTGTTCGCCATCACCGCGAGGTTTTCCATCGCCCGGCCCTTGTACGACGCATGATCGACGCTCGAGAGCGGGATCAGATCATTGTAGAACAGGGGCAGGCTCTGGGTTTGCGGCGCGCTCGCCATGATCGGGAACTCCTGGACTTGGCAGTAAAGTGGAGCGGCGAGGCCGCCACAGGATCGCCGCGCTCCTATTGCGTGCCTCACAGAGTGGCAAGCCGGACGTGTGGCGTCAGGGCAGCAGCTTGCCGGGATTCATGATGCCGGCCGGATCGAGCGCGGCCTTGATCGCGCGCAGCGCGCCGAGCCGGGCGGGCGAGGCGGTGCGGACGAATTCGGCGAGCTTGGTCTGGCCGATGCCATGCTCGGCCGAGAGCGATCCGCCCTCGACCCCGACCAGATCGTGGACGAAAGCGCTGATCGCGGCGCCCTCGGCGGCGAGCCAGGCGCGGTCGTCCGCGCCGAGCGGCGCGCGCACGTTGAAATGGACGTTGCCGTCGCCAAGATGGCCAAAGGCCAAGACGCGGACGCCCGGGAAGCGCCGCTCGACCGTATCCGCACCGGCAACGAGGAAGCGCGGCATCGCCGAGACGGGCAAAGCGACATCGTGCTTGGCGGCGACGCCGTCGACCCGCTCGGCCTCCGAGACCGATTCGCGCAGCTTCCACAGCGCATCCGCCTGCGCTTCGCTCGCGGCCACGGTCGCGTCTTGGACGAGGCCCGCCTCGATCGCATCGCCGAGCACGGCCGTGAGCGCGTCGCGCGGATCGGCGGCGCCTTCCGGCGCGGTCGCCTCGATCAGCAAATTCCACGGATGCGCCCCGGCCAGCGGCGCGCGCGTGCCGTGGACATGCGCGAGGACGAGCCGGAGCGCCTCGGCGGGGACGATCTCGAAACTCTCGATCGTATCGCCTAGGCGCGCTTCGATCCGGCGCAGCAAGGTCAGCGCGGCTTCGGTGTCGTCGAGCCCAACCCATGCCACTGAGCGCGCCGCGGCGGCGGGCACGAGGCGGAGGCTAGCGGCGGTGACGATGCCGAGCGTGCCTTCCGCGCCGGCCAGCAATTGGCGCAGATCGTAGCCGCGATTGTCCTTACGCAGCGCAGACAGGCCATCGAACAGCCCGCCCGAGGGCAGAACCGCCTCGATCCCCAGCACAAGCGCGCGCATCGTACCGAAGCGCAGCACCTGCGTGCCGCCGGCATTGGTCGAGACGAGCCCGCCGATCGTCGCCGACCCCTTGGCGGCGAGGCTGAGGGGGAAGCGTCGCCCTTGCGCTTCGGCCGCATCGTGAAGATCGGCGAGGATCACGCCGGCTTCGGCGACCGCGACATTATCGTCCGGCGAAAGCGAACGGATCGCGCGCATCCGCCGCGTCGAGACGATCAGCGCATGCCCGCTTGCATCGGGGGTCGCGCCGGCGACCATCGACGTATTGCCGCCCTGGGGCACCAGCGGCACGCCAGCCTCTGCGGCCAGCCGGACGATAGCCTGCGTCTCGGCGGCGTCGGCGGGCGACAGGAGCGCCGCCGCGGCGCCGGTGATCCGGCCGCGCCAATCGGTGAGCCACGGCGCGAGGTCCGCAGGGGCGGTCGTGAAGCCGCGCGGACCGAGCAGGTCGGCCAAAGTATCGAGGAAGGCGGGGGAAGGCGTGGCGCTCATAACACAGTGCCTTACCCGTCCTCGGCTTGCTTCCGCCAGTTCATCCGCGATTAAACAAGCGGAGGGGAACGCGGTGGCGACATGGGAGTGAGCGAATCTTGACCGGGCTCCTTTGGGCCGGCCTGCTGGCGGGCGCGGCCGCCGCCGAGACCGATCGCCTGCTCATGGCCCAGCTCACGATCCGCAGCCGCGTCGTCGTGCGCGTCCAGACCAATGCGCCGCCGCCGCCGCCGGTGAAGTTGGTCGAGAAGAAGGGTCCGCGCTGCGTGCCGATGGCCGACGTTCTCGGCGCGGCAGTGGTCGCGGGCAACAGCGTTGATTTCGTCCTGCGCGGCGGCAAGCGAATGCGGGCGCGCTTCGCCTCCTCGTGCCCTGCGCTCGATTATTATTCGGGCTTCTACATCGTGCCGACCGCCGACGGGATGATCTGTTCCGACCGGGACAGCGTGCGCTCGCGCGCTGGTGGCGAATGCGCGATCAACCGTTTCCGGCTGCTCGCGCCGAAGAAGGACGATTAACGAAATCGGCTTCTCCTTGACTTGGCGGCCACTTTCTGACCAAGCGCCGGGTCACCGTAACCGCCTCGCATCGAGGCCGCCGGACCCAAGCCCCGAGCGCCCATGACCTTTGCCGATCTCGGCCTTTCCGACGAATTGCTCCGCGCGATCGGGGAGTCCGGCTATACCGAGCCGACGCCGATCCAGGCCGGCGCGATTCCGCCTGTCCTGATGAACCGCGATCTGATCGGTATCGCCCAGACCGGCACCGGCAAGACGGCGAGCTTCGTGCTGCCGATGATCGACGTTCTCGCGCATGGCCGGGCCCGCGCGATGATGCCGCGCTCGCTGATCCTTGAGCCGACGCGCGAGCTGGCCGCGCAGGTTGCCGAGAATTTCGAAAAATACGGGAAATATCACAAGCTCTCGATGGCGCTGCTGATCGGCGGCACCTCAATGGGCGATCAGCAGAAGGCGCTCGCCAAGGGTGTCGACGTGCTGATCGCGACGCCGGGCCGGCTCATGGACCTGTTCGGGCGCGGCAAGATCCTGCTCTCGGGTTGCTCGATCCTCGTCATCGACGAAGCCGATCGCATGCTCGACATGGGCTTCATCCCCGATATTGAAGAGATCTGCTCGAAGCTTCCGGCGACGCGCCAGACCTTGCTCTTCTCGGCGACGATGCCCGCGCCGATCAAGAAGCTGGCCGACAAGTTCCTGTCGAACCCGAAGCAGGTCGAGGTCTCGCGGCCGGCGACGACGAACACCTTGATCGAGCAGCGGCTGGTAGAGACCTCGTCCCGCGGCAAGCGCGAGGCGCTGCGCGCGATCCTCGCCGCCGAAGACGTCCGCACCGCGATCATCTTCTCGAACCGCAAGACCACCGTACGCGAACTTTCGGACTCGCTGCGGCGCGACGGTATGGCCGCGGGCCAGATCCATGGCGACATGGAACAGGCCGAGCGGATCAAGGAGCTGGACCGCTTCAAGGCGGGCGAGATCAACATCCTCGTCGCCTCCGACGTTGCCGCGCGCGGGCTCGACATCAAGGGCGTCAGTCACGTCGTCAATTATGACGTGCCGTGGCATGCCGACGATTACGTCCACCGGATCGGCCGCACCGGCCGCGCCGGTGCCAGCGGCAAGGCGTTCACGCTCGTGACGCCCGACGATGGTGAGGCGATCGAGGCGATCGAGAAGCTCCAGGGCACGAAGATCGAGCGCGTCGGCGGCGGCAAGCCGGCCGAAGCGCGGGCAACGGCGCCTGTTGCCGCGCCCGTCGAGGCGGAAGAACCGCGCGGCGACCGCAAGCGCGGCCGTGGCCGGCGCGAGAAGCCCAAGAGCGAAGCGCCGCGCGAGGTCCAGGCACCGCGCGAAGAGATCGTCGAGGCCGTGCCCGAGCAGCCGGCGGCGGAAGCGCCCCCTGGCCGTGAGCCGCGCGAAGCCCGTCCGCCCCGCCAAGCCCGCGAGCCGCGCCCCGAGCGCGCCCGCCGCGACGAACCGGGTCGGGACGAGCCCCGCCGCGAGGAGCATCGTCGTGAGCAGCCGCGCCGCGATCATCGCGCCGATCGCGACGACGGTCCCGACGTGGGCTGGAACGGGCCCGTGCCCTCCTTCCTGGAGGTCAGCTTCGGTCTCGCACCGGAGGCGTGATCGCGATGCTTCGCGCCGGCCTTGCGGCCGCGCTCCTGCTCAGCCTGACCACGCCTGGCGCCACCGCCGGGCCGCGCCGTTCGGCGGTCGCGCCTCTCCCGAAGGTCGAGATCAAGACCGAGATCGGGCGGATCGTGATCGTGCTGGAGGCCAAGCGCGCGCCGATCACCGCGGCGAACTTCCTCCATTATGTGGACGCGCATAAGTTCGACGGGACGGTCTTCTACCGCGCGGCGCGGGGCAAGAGCCATCCGGAGAAGGGGCTGATCCAGGGCGGGATCGACACCAATATCCGCAATTCCTTCTTCCCGATCGCGCATGAGCCGACGAGCAAGACCGGGCTCAAGCATCTCGACGGAACGGTCTCGATGGCGCGCAACAAGCCGGGTTCGGCGATGGGCGACTTCTTCATCACGCTGGGCGCGGCACCGGGGTTGGATGCGGCAGGCGACTATGCCGGCTATGCGGCGTTCGGGCATGTCGTGTCGGGGATGGATATCACCCGGCGGATCCTCGCGATGCCGACCTATCCGGGCGGGCTCGACATCGCGACATTCGGGCAGACGATCCGCAAGCCGGTGAAGATCATCAGCGCACGGCGTCTGCCCTGAGGTCGATCAGCTAAGCGTGTGGGTCAGCGTGATTTCGGCGTTGAGCAATTTCGAGATCGGGCAATTGGCCTTGGCACCCGCGGCGATCTCGGCGAATTTCTCGGCGTCGATTCCGGGGATGCTCGCCGTCAGCTCCAGATCCGAGCGGCTGACCTTGAAGCCTTCGCCTTCCTTGTCGAGCTTGACCTTCGCGGTCGTCTCCAGCGTGCCTTCGCTAAAGCCCGCGCCGGCGAGCGCGAACGAAAGCGCCATCGTGAAGCAGGCGGCGTGCGAGGCGGCGATCAGCTCTTCGGGGTTGGTGCCCTTCTCGTCGCCGAAGCGCGTGCCGAAGCCGTAGGGCGTCTCTTCGAGCACGCCCGACTGGCTGGAGATATGGCCCTTGCCGTCCTTGCCGAGGCCTTCGTAGCGGGCGGATGCGGTGCGTGTGATCATGCGTTTTTCCTTCGGATGAAACGGGTCAGCGGACGGTGATCGCGCCCTTGAACTTGGTGGCGGCATCCGCGACGCGGGTGCTCTTGAAATAGTACATCGCGCCCGGCGTCGTCGGTGCGACAAGGTGCAGCGTGGCGCTCTGGCCCGGCTTGAGCTCGACTTCGTTGCGCGGGATCCACGCCTGATCCGCCGGAGAGACGCGGGCGAGGCCGAAGAATTCCTTGGCCGAGAAGCTGTGCGTGCGATCGCTGGGGTTGCGGATGCGCAAGATATATTGTCCGCCCTGGCGCAGCGCGAGGCGCGCGGGGACGAAGCCCTGGTTGGTCATCGTGACCGTCAGCGGCGTGCCGCGGTTCCAGTTGGGACCGGGCGCGGGCTTGGGTGCGGCGAGCGCGGTGGGCGCCAGCAGCAGAGCGGGCAGGACGGCGAACAAGGGTTTCATGACGGACCTCGGCGATGGATTCGCTGAGGCGAACGTCCGCTCCGGCCGATCGATCCATCCGCGAAACGGACCGCGCGACGGCACGAGCTTATCGCCGGCCGAAGCTGTAGGACAGCGCGAAGGTGGGCAGGACGGACGCCCCGCCGGGCAGGATCAGACCGCGCGAGAGGCGGCGATGGCGGCGCGCATCGTATCGGCGCGCTCGCCGCGTTCGGCCATGGCGATCCACGCGGCTTCGGCGCGCAGGCAGCGATCGCGGACATTGTCCAGCGTGGAGGCATCGGCTTCGGAGCGCGCCTGGGCGGCGCGGGCGCGGCAGAGTTCGCTCTCGGTGCTCATCGTGGATCGTGTCTCCGGATAGGCGAATGGTCGAAGAAGAGAGGAAGCGGCGCGATCCCTGGGACCGCGCCGCGCCGGATCAGAAGATTAGGCTTCCTGCAGGTTGATCGCGCTGACGCGGCCGTTGCGGCCGGTCTCGAGCTCGTAGGTCAGGCGCTGATTCTGCGAGAGCGTGTTCATGCCCGCGCGCTCGACGGCCGAGATGTGGACGAAGGCGTCCGCGGTGCCGTCCTCAGGCGCGATGAAGCCGTAGCCCTTGTCGGCATTGAAGAATTTGACGGTGCCGGTGATGGCCATGAAGGTCTTCCTTGCTGGTCGGCCGCCCGCTCGTCGGGCTGCCTCGTGCGTGCCGGGAGCAGGGAAAGAAGGGCAGAAGGGCCGCAAAGCGCCAAAGACCATCGATTTGCGACAGGGTAGCAGGCGTGATGTAGGAGCAAATCGGCGAAAATGCCAGTGGTCCGGGGTTTTTCCCGTCCTCCGTTCGCTTCGAGCCCGGCGGGAACGCGCCCGTGGGGCGCTTCTCGACACGCTCGAAGCTGGCGGGTTCTCGACTGCGCTCGAACCGAACGGGGAAGACGCGTTACGCGTGGATCGTGCGGCTGGGAGTGCGGGTGATCGGGCCGCCGATGATCTGCTTCTTGTAGGCGCGGGCGATGATCGCGGCGGCGTCCGCCGTCTTCAGCACGACGCGCGTGCCGCCCGAGACGAGCGTCTCGATCTGCGTGATCGCGGCCTTGTGCTTGATGCACGTCTCCAGAACGTGCTCCTGCGGAGCATCGAGGTTCAGCGCGCGTGACATGGATGGGTCTCCAGCGCGTCCGATGCCGCGCGAACCGGAATAGGTTGACCGGATGGTAGCAGGATGCGCGGGAAAAGTCTCCGGATCATTTCCGGGGCGCGACGCGCGGAGCCGCAGAGGGGCGCGGACGCGGCGCGGAAGTTCACGAAGTTCACGGCACGTCCCCCCTCCGAACGGCCTTTCGCGGGGGTTCGGAGCGCGCCGGGCGGGCGGCGAATCGGGCCCGGCGAGGCGCCTGGAGCAAAAGTGAGTCACACTGAGTCGCAGGTCAACGCGCGCACGCCCGTGCGAGGGCATGTGCGTGGGGGTGTGCGGGGAGAGGAGGCTTGCGCCGGGCCGGCGGCGGCGGCGGCGGGTGCGGGCCGGACCGCCGGCGACGGTGGGCAGGACGAGGATGACGCGCTTGGCGGCGGCAGTGGCGGCGGCGATCGGGCGCGCGGCCGAGGCGGCGGCGGGAAAGCGGGGCACAATGCGGCCCATCAACGCGGCGGCGGGGGCTTGGCGGGGCATCGTCCGGTTCCTGGCTCTGCGGAAAGGGACTCGCCAGCTATCACACGTCCCGGGTTGTAGGACAGCGGCTTGGCGATCCTACAGGGGCTTTTTCAAGCGTCGCGGGCGATCTGCCGAAACGGCCCCGACCCGCTCATGCCGAGGAAAGACTTCAGCCTGGCGGAGGCCTGTCTCGAAGAATCTTCGCAGGCGCGGTCCTTCGAGACGCCACGTCGACGGTCTCGGTGGCTCCTCAGGATGAGCGGGGCCGGGAATGAGGGGAAAGCGAGGCCTGGGCCTCCCTCTCCCGCCACAGCTCAATCCAGCAGGCTGGCCGGCACCTTGCCGCCATTGGCGGCGAGCTGCTTCATCACCGCCTTGTGGAGCGCGATATTCTGTTCGGCGCTGCCGTCGGCGCCGGCGTGGACGTTCAGCTCCTGGCCGAGTTCCTTGCGCGCGGTCAGGCTGGAATCGAGCCCGAGCAGCGTCAGCAGATCGACGATCGAAGTCTGCCAGTTGTTGGGCTTGCCATAGGCCGCGGCTTTCTGGCTCAGGATCGCCTCGACATCGACGGGGGCGGCGGCAGGCGCCGCGGCGGGGGTCGCGGAGACGGGCGCCTGGCCCATCGGGATGGCGGGACGCGGCGGCGCGGCCGAGGTCGGCTCGGCGGCGGTGGTCTGCGGGTGCGAGGCGCCGATGCCGGTGCCGAGGAGGCCCTTGTCGCCGAAGATGGCGTGCTTGATGCTATCGAAGATGCTCATGGAAAACCTCGCGTCTCGGGGGAGAAAAAGCACAACGCGGGGCCGCGGATTTGGGTGCGGCGCGCTTGACGCTGCGGGCGGCGAACCACACAATCGCGCCTATGGACCGGCAGACCGCGATCGATCGGCTCATGGCCCACGAACCCGAGCTGCGCGCGCTGGGGCTGGAGAGCCTTGCTTTGTTCGGATCGACCGCGCGCGGCGAGGCGGGGCCGGACAGCGACGTGGATCTGGTGGTGCGGCTTGATCGGGCAAGGTCGATCGGCCTGTTCCACTTCGCGGCGATCCGCGAGCGGATAGAGGACATGCTGGGCGTGTCGGTCGATCTGCTCGCGGAGCCGATCGAGAAGGATCGGCTGCGCGAGCGGGTGGAGCGGGATCGTGTCGCCGTCTTCTGACGCCTTTCCTTCCGAGGAGCGCGCGCGGGACTGGATCGGCGACATCGTCGAGAATGCCGCGCGGATTGCGCGCCATGTGGACGGGCTCGACTTCGACGGCTTCATCGCCAACGAGCTTGTGCGCGATGCCGTAGAGCGCTGCATCGAGCGGATCACCGAGGCGGCGGTGCGGCTCGGCCCCGAGCGACTGGCGCGGATCGCGCCGGAGACGGCGCTTCATCAAGTGCGTGGGCTCGGCAATATGCTGCGCCACGAATATGATCGCGTGAACGTGCGCGTGATCTGGGACACGGTGACGACCGATCTGCCGCCGCTGCGGGCGGCGTGCGAGGCCGCGCTTCAGCGATAGCTGGTCCATTTCGGTTGAGACGGACTAGGAGCGCGGTCGCCCGAATGGTAAAGTGTGATCGGCGGTCTTGCCTCGATTGCCGCCTCGGCCGGAGCGAAACGCAAGATGGGCTGCTGTCCGCGGGGTTGGTGGTTATCCTGACACCCGAAAACCACCATCGTTCGATGCGAGACGGAGATGAGCGACAGCCGGCGCAAGGCGCCTTTCATCGGCATTGCGGCCTACAGCGACAAGCCTTTCAAATGCCGCGAGCACCGCAAGGAGCGGGCGGCGGTGCGCGCGGCTCTGGCGCGGGAGGGCGAGCCGCCGCATCACAAGCAGTTCGGCGATCCGTGGCTCAGCGACAAGGACGGTAAGACGTACGTGGCGGATCTGCCGGACCTGCTGCGAAAGTAGGCTAGAGCGAGACCAAGCCTGTATCGACGGCGATTGGATTGACCCCGACGACGCACCCGAGCTGGCGGCGGTTGCCGAACTGCGCGTGGGCGGGAAGTGATCCGCCCGGCGTCGCGCGATCGCTGCCCGAGCAGCAGGTGACGTTGCGCCTCGATCCCGACGGATTGAGAAATTTCGGGAAAGCAGGGCGAGCGGGCAGATCCAGATTAATGTGGCTTTGCGAAATGCAATGGGGCCTTACCTTTTAACTCCATAAGTTCGTAGCACCCCTCGTAGAGCAACGATTTCTCTACGGCACCTTATTAATATCAAGATGAGCCCTTGCCTTTTCAATAAGCGCCGTGAAAGCAGACAGTTTAGAAGGTGAACTTAAAGTCACCGAAACATTGCTGGATTTTATTATAGCCATAGACGTTCCTCGGTCCGTATTAAAAACAATTATTTTTAGATCACCAATTTCATATTGTACTTCGGAAAACGAAAAACGATCTGTCGATATGGACGTTGTCTCCAATCTTTTTGACATAGATGTCAGACGATCAATATCCTTATATGCAACGCTCGCGAACGTTTCCTGTGGATAATCGCCGCCAGAGCTTAATTCGAATCTTACGCTATAACTGGCGGAACTCCTGTCCGGAATAAGAATCTCACGCGCTTCTACCTGAACAGTCGATTGGCCAACGCCGTTTACTACACCCACTGTGGTGTAACTTATAACAACGATGTCCAAAATGTCCTCATCGGCAGACTCTGTCTCAGATGAAATCGATCTTGCTAAATTCATTTTCGCTCCCCCGATGCGATCGCAATCATATGGCTGGCGCATCAATTGTCGAGCCAGTTATCTAGCTCAACGTTGCAACGGCCACGCTGCCACTGCCCGTCAGCGGACCAATTGCTCTAACAGCGCATTCTTGTTCGCAGTAGGTAGCCTTGGTGGCCGGTGCAGGCATAGGCAACTTTGCGGCCGGCGGCAGGTCAGGTAGCCCGCTTCAGTGATGGCGAAAAATCGGCGCGGGCTTCAACTCGCCCGACGAGAGGCGGCACCCTTTCGCGCTTCGATGATCTTTCTGGCTTCGGCGATCACCTCGTCGTGCGCGACCGGAGGCGCGGTCGAGGCCAGGGCCACCTCAACCTTCTCGCGGAACCAGCGATCATGCGCTTCCGCATCCTCGCTCGTCGCGAATTCGGACTCGATCGGCGTGAGGCGCGTCATGCGGGGAATATAGCTTATGCCATTTCCGGCGTCACGAGGGCTGCGCGCTCGTTTGCTCCTCACCCCGGCGCACTCCCCTACGAGAAGCGCCTTAACGCACCTCCACGAGCCGATCGCCTTCCTGCAGTCGCGCTTCGATCGTGATCCAGCGGGCATCCAGCCAGAGACGCAGCGCGCGATTGGTGATGTTGCCGCAGCGCAGCCAGAGAAGCTGATAATCTTCCGGCGGAAAACGGAGCCGGAAGTCGTCGTCCTTGGTGACGAGGATCGCACGATCCTGCGCCGCGCGTGCCGCGATCAACCGGTCCGGACACTGGCCGCCGAGTATGTCCGCAACATGCGCTGCCGTATGACCTTGCTCCTCGAACCACGGACACAGCGCCGGGGGCAACTGTGCGTCGATCAGGAAGTGCATCAGGCCGCTTTGACGACCGCGTGATCGATGGCGCGTGCGCCATAAGCGAGGCAGGCGAGCACATCCTCACGCGCCAGATACGGGAAGTCGCCGAGCAGCTCGTCGATCGTGACGGAGGAGGCCAGCGCGTCGAGCACGTCGGAGACGCGCATCCGCGTGCCCGCGACGATCGGGCGGCCGCCGCACACTTCGGGATCGATGACGATGCGCTCGGTCATGGCGCGAATGTGCTCCGACCTCCGGGATGCGTCAATGTCGGACGCGGCTTCGCCCCCGCGCCCTCACCCCGGCCCTCTCCCCCAAGGGGAGAGGGAGGCTCACTCCGCCGCGAGCGCCTTCGTCTTGCGCGTCGGCTTGGGCTTGGCGGCCGGCTTCCCAGCGGCCACAGCCTTCGCCTCCAGCAACGGCTTGAGATACCGCCCCGTATAGGAGCGCGGCTCCTTCACCACATCCTCGGGGACGCCGACCGCGACGATCTCGCCGCCCTTGTCGCCGCCTTCGGGGCCGAGGTCGATGATCCAGTCGGCGGTCTTGATGACCTCCAGATTATGCTCGATCACCACCACCGTATTGCCCTGCTCGACGAGCGCGTGGAGCACCTCCAGCAATTTGCGGACATCCTCGAAATGGAGGCCGGTGGTCGGCTCGTCGAGGATGTAGAGCGTATTGCCGGTCGCGCGGCGCGACAGTTCCTTGGCGAGCTTCACGCGCTGCGCCTCGCCGCCCGAGAGCGTCGTCGCCTGCTGGCCGACCGTGACATAACCCAGGCCCACTTCGGCGAGCATCGCCATCTTGTCGCGGATGCCGGGGACGGCCTTGAAGAATTCGACCGCATCCTCGACCGTCATGTCCAGCACGTCGGCGATGCTCTTGTCGCGGAACTTCACCTCCAGCGTTTCGCGATTGTAGCGCTTGCCGTGGCACACGTCGCACGTGACGTAGACGTCGGGCAGAAAGTGCATCTCGATCTTGAGCACGCCATCGCCCTGGCACGCCTCGCAGCGGCCGCCCTTGACGTTGAAGCTGAAGCGGCCGGGCTTGTAGCCGCGCGCCTGCGCCTCGGGCAGGCCGGTGAACCAGTCGCGGATCTGGGTGAAGGCGCCGGTATAGGTCGCCGGGTTCGAGCGCGGGGTGCGGCCGATCGGCGACTGATCGATGTCGATCACCTTGTCGAGATGCTGGAGCCCCTCGATCTTCTCGTGATGGCCGGCGAGGATGCGCGCGCCGTTGAGCTGGCGGCTGGCCGAGGCGAAGAGCGTGTCGATCGTGAAGGTCGACTTGCCCGAGCCCGAGACGCCGGTGATGCAGGTGAAGGTGCCGAGCGGGATCGACGCGGTGACGTCCTTGAGATTGTTGGCGCGCGCGCCCTTCACGGTGAGCTTCTTGCCGGAGCCCTTGCGGCGCGTGGTCGGCACGTCGACCATGCGGCGGCCCGACAGATATTGGCCGGTGAGGCTGTCGGGGTGATCGAGAATGTCCTGCAGGCTGCCCTCGGCGATGATCTGGCCGCCATGCGCGCCCGCGCCCGGCCCCATGTCGATCACATAATCGGCGGTGCGGATCGCATCCTCGTCATGCTCGACGACGATGACGGTGTTGCCGAGATCGCGGAGGCGCTTGAGGGTCACGATCAGGCGATCATTGTCGCGCTGGTGGAGGCCGATCGAGGGCTCGTCGAGCACGTAGAGCACGCCCGAGAGGCCCGAGCCGATCTGGCTGGCGAGGCGGATGCGCTGGCTCTCGCCGCCCGAGAGCGTGCCCGAGGTGCGATCGAGATTGAGATAATCGAGCCCGACATTGTCGAGGAAGCCGAGCCGCTCGACGATCTCCTTCAGGATCGGGGTCGCGATCTGGGTCTGCTGCTCGTTCAGGTGATCGGGCATCGCGCGGAAGAAAGCGAGCGCGGGGCCGACCGCGCGGCGCGTCGACATCGAAATGTCCTCGCCCGCGATCTTCACGGCGCGGGCTTCCGGCTTGAGGCGCGCGCCCTCGCACACCTCGCACGGCGCGGAGCTTTGATATTTGGCGAGCTCCTCGCGCATCCACGCGCTCTCGGTCGCGGACATGCGCCGCTCGAGATTGCCGATGACGCCCTCGAACGCCTTGTTGACCGTATAGCTCTTGCGCCCGTCGACGAAGGTGAGCGGGATCGCCTTGCCCTTCGTGCCGGTGAGGATCGCGGCGCGATGCTCGTCGGACAGCTCGTTCCAGGGGGTTTCGAGCGTGAAGCCATAGGACTTGGCGAGGCTGCCCAGCACCTGCATGTAATAGGGGCTGGGCGGGTTGGACTTGGCCCAGGGGACGACCGCGCCCTGCTTGATCGACAAGCCCTCATTGGGGACGACGAGCTGCGGATCGAAATAAAGCTTCTCGCCGAGCCCGTCGCAGGCGGGGCAGGCGCCCTGGGGGGCGTTGAACGAGAACAGGCGCGGCTCGATCTCGGCGATCGTGAAGCCCGAGACGGGGCAGGCGAACTTCTCGGAGAAGGTCAGGCGATCGGCGACACCTTCGGGCAGAGCAAGCGCCTTGATGCCCTTCTTGATGCCCTCCCTGGCGGCGGTGGCGTTCGCGTCGATCTCGCCGACGACATCGGCATAAGCGAGCCCCTCGGCCAGCTTCAGCGCGGTCTCGAAGCTCTGCGCGAGGCGCGTCTCGATGCCGGGGCGCACGACGAGGCGATCGACGATGATGTCGATGTCATGCTTGAATTTCTTGTCGAGCGCGGGCGCGTCCTCGATCTCCAGCGTCTCGCCATCGATGCGGACGCGGGTGAAGCCGTCCTTTTGCCACTGGAGCAGCTCCTTGCGATACTCGCCCTTGCGGCCGCGCACCGCGGGCGCGACGAGCAGGAAGCGCGTGCCCTCGGCCAGCTGCATCACGCGATCGACCATCTGCGACACGGTCTGCGCCGAGATCGGCAGGCCGGTCGTGGGCGAGTAAGGCACGCCGACGCGCGCCCACAGCAGGCGCATATAATCGTAGATTTCGGTGACGGTGGCGACGGTGGAGCGCGGGTTGCGCGAGGTCGTCTTCTGCTCGATCGAGATGGCGGGGGAGAGGCCCTCGATATGCTCGACATCGGGCTTCTGCATCAGCTCGAGGAACTGGCGCGCATAGGCCGAGAGCGATTCCACATAGCGGCGCTGGCCCTCGGCATAGATCGTGTCGAAGGCCAGGCTGGACTTGCCCGAGCCCGACAGGCCGGTGATGACGGTGAGCGTCTCGCGCGGGATATCCACGTTGACGCCCTTGAGATTATGCTCGCGCGCGCCGCGCACCTTGATGTGGGTGAGACTCATGGGTCTGTTCTATATCCGTTCCGGCGGGGAGGCTAGACCGAGGATGTAGGAAGCGGGGGGCGGGGTTGCCACCTCGCTCCGGTATGCGAAACTTGCTTTCGGTGGGGCAAGCCTGGCGATATCCATCGCGCGAGGGGGGGGGGCTGGCATGCGGATCTGGACCGAAGCGGTGACTCGGGCGATACACCGCCACGTCGCAAGAACCGGCTCTCCGCTGTTTACGCGCCGGGCGCTGATCAATGCGGAGGTCGGCGCGATCATCGATGAAACGCGGACCGCCGGCAGCACGCCGACCCAGACGCTCGGGCGGGAACTGCAGCAGCTTCGCGACGCAGGGCTGCTCGAATTTCTCGATCGCGGCACCTATCGCTGGCTCGGTCCGATGCCCGACGTGGAGCCAGCGATGCCCAGCAAGGGCGTCTTTCTCCTCCCGCCGCGGCACCGCTCCGGCGATCTGCCGGAGCGTAGTTTCGCTTTCCCCTTGGAGTGGCTGGGGACGGCGGCGCGCACGGTCGATCAATGGATCCTCTATCAGGATCGCGGCGGCTATCAGGCGGCTGCGCGCGTGCAGCGCATCGAACCGGATCGAGACCGGCCGCATGTGCACCGCGCGCAAATCGGCTCGGAAGCTATGTGGTGTTCGGTCGCGCTGTGCCACTTTATCGCCACGGCCAACTCGTCGAGCGCGGATTGCTCCGACCGGACGGCGGGCTCGACAGCGCTCGAGCGACGCAGCCGGTTCGCGCGATCTCGGACGCCGACTTCGACCATATCCTTCAACTCGGCCTGATCACGGAGGACGAGGTGTTGCCGCGAAGCGACGTGGACGACGATGCGTCGTTGTTGCAGCAGTTCGGGGAAGACCGGGTTCCATGGGATGGTCCGGTCGATCGCGCCAGGATGCTCGTCAACCGGACGGTGCGGAACCAGCAGTTCCGCAAGAGGGTCCTCGACGCCTAAGGATCGCAGTGCGCGCTGACTGGCATGAAGCTCATCAACGGCGGAGGGCGGGCCGAAACGGAAGCCGCGCACGTCATGAGCGTCGAGGCGGGCGGCCCGGACGCCGTCAACAATGGAATCGCGCTGTCGGGCACTATCCACTGGATGTTCGATCGCGGGCGATCAACGATCGCGAGAGCGTGGAGCGCCTTATCTACCACGATCGCCGGGCGCGGCTTCCTGCCAGGGCGACGGATCGGCCGGATCCGCGATACCTTCATTGGCACCGTACGGAATGCTTCCACGACTAGCTTGGAATGACGAGCCGATTAAAAATACAAGTCAAGTATGGTCCGTTACGGATCGGAATAATGCCGTTTTGTCCGTAACGGAGCAAGCTCCGTCTGAACGGCAGTGCCGCCATCCTTAAGGTAAACCCCTGAACTCAGGGGTGTCGATTGGTCAATCGACTGCATTATGGCGACAATCTCGACATTCTCCGCGCGCACGTTCGTGACGAGAGCGTCGATTTAGTGTATCTCGACCCGCCGTTCAATTCCAACGCCAGCTACAACATCATCTTCGCGCCGCCCAAAGCCATGCGCACGCGGATCGATGCGCAACATGCCCAGATCCAGGCCTTCGAGGATAGCTGGCACTGGAACGACACGGCCGAAGACGCCTTCGATCAGGTCGCGCGAAGCGGTAAGAGCAAGGCCTTCGACCTTCTCAATGCCTTGCGGACGTTTCTCGGCGAAAACGACATGATGGCATATCTGACCATGATGGCGGTCCGACTGATCGAACTGCACCGGGTGCTGAAGCCGACAGGCAGCCTTTATCTGCACTGCGATCCGACCGCGAGTCACTATCTCAAGCTGCTGCTCGACGGGGTGTTCGGACCTGAGAAATTCCGCACCGAAATCGCGTGGAAACGGACCTTCGCGCACGGCAATGTTGGCCGTGCCTATGGCGACATCACCGACGCGATCTTCTTCTATACCAAGACCGATCGATATTGCTGGAACCAGCAATATCGGCAGATCAGCGGCGACAAAGCCCGCAGCAAATATGGAAGTGTCGATCCCGATGGGCGCCGCTGGCAATCGGTGACTCTGCGCAATCCCTCCGCGCGGCCCAACCTCCATTTTCCATTCACAGCATCCAACGGCACGACATACCAGCCGCATCCCAATGGCTGGTCGTGCAACCGGGAGCGCCTGCAGCGTTACGACGCCGAACGCCGGCTGCATTCCCAACGAAGGCCGGCGGTGCGCTGCGCCTGAAAATGTATGAGGACGAAAGCCCGGGTGAGCGCTTCCAGTCGCTATGGGATGACATTCCGCCGCTGTCCGCCAATGCGCAGGAGCGCCTGGGCTATCCGACCCAGAAGCCGCTTGCGCTGCTAGAGCGGATCATCGCGACATCGTCGAGCCCCGGCGATGTGGTGCTCGATCCCTTCTGTGGGTGCGGGACTGCCGTGCTTGCCGCCGAAAAGCTCGGTCGACAGTGGATCGGGATCGACGTGACCCATCTCGCGATCA
The DNA here is from genome assembly GCF_030546695.1 of Sphingomonas natans. Classification (GTDB taxonomy): domain Bacteria; phylum Pseudomonadota; class Alphaproteobacteria; order Sphingomonadales; family Sphingomonadaceae; genus Sphingomonas_I; species Sphingomonas_I natans. Next base: position 282,780 of record NZ_JAUOTP010000002.1, on the reverse strand, counting down.
GCCTCGTCGAACGGCGGGTAAAGTCCGCTTTTCCGAGCGCTGAGTTCACGGTCGAGGGCACACCCAAGGATCTTGCTTCTGCCGAGGATCTGGCCCGCCGCGACAAATCTCAGTTTCAATGGTGGGCGGTCAGCATGGTCGATGCCATGCCCTTCGGCGGCAGGAAGAAGGGAGCCGATGGCGGAGTCGACGGCATCATCTACTTCAAGCCTGACGGCAAACGCACCGAGAAGGCTCTCGTCTCGGTCAAGGGCGGCGACACGGTCGGCGTGCCGATGATCCGGGATCTCCATTCAGCCATGGAGCGCGAGAAGGCGCCGATCGGCCTCTTCATCACCAAGGCCTTGCCGTCCAAGCCGATGGAGCGCGAGGCGGCTGCGGTTGGCGTGTTCCATGCCGAGGCGACCGGCAAATGCTATCCGCGCCTCCAGATCCTGACTTTGGCCGAACTTTTCCAGGGCAAGCGGCCCGATATTCCCTGGATCGACCCCGCCGCCGCTTTCAAACGCACCGCCCCGGAGAAAACCGTCCGGCAGGGCCATTTGCTCTAAGACTGCCCACGTTGACACGAATCGGCCCCCTGCCTATGTCGCCCGCCTCCGCTGACGCTGCCCTGTCGTCTAAAGGTAAGACTACGGACTCTGACTCCGTTAATTGAGGTTCGAATCCTCACGGGGCATCCAGCGGTTTTCATCATAAAATCAACCCCTTAAGGGCCCCGGCGTCGCGAGCTGTCGTGTCGCACGCGCCGTGCAACAGCGTTCCGGCGAATCCGTTGATTTTGCAGGGATTTCGCTCGGCTCCCGGCGGCGCCATGCAACACGGAATGCAACATGGCCGGACCCTCAGCCCCTGTATGCCGAAGGCAGCGCTCTACGGATCAAACCGAGGGCCAACTTACGGAGATATGGCAGGAAGCGTTAGCGAGCCGTCACTGATCGCAGAGAATGCCATCGGCCAGTAGGCGCCTCATAGTGAAGGGCGCCGCGGGCGCCGATCTGGCCTGAGCCGCTGCTCAGGCGATGAGATCGGGATCTTCGCCCTCATCTTCGACAATATCGTCGTGCGCGCGTTTCGCAGCCGTCAACACGATGGCGAGCACCATCATGCCGACGATGCCCAGCGCCCCGATCAGGAGAGCGCCGAGGATGCCAACGTCGTAGTCTATTGTGAAGCCCATAAGGATCCAACGGACGGCGCGGAACATCGATCCCGCCGGGAGACCACGAGGATGGTTCGGCTACTGATCGCGTGCCCCCGTCGCCGAACTGGCGATGATGCCGTTTACTGGCGCTCTGAGGTCTCCCGTGACGCCGCGTCATCGGATCGCTCAAAAGCAATCATATGCTGCCGCGCGGGTGGTTCCACGCTCCAATCGGCTGAAGCCTCCATGGCAGATCTTCGACCAAATAGGCCAAATCCTGCAAACTATAATGATATGGATCGTCCACGTCCGATGTCACAACGCCGCCAGCGTGCTGCACTGGCTTCCCTCGCGCCGTCGCTTCGGGGAGTTCGAAGAAGGTCGCATAGAACATGCCGCCCGACCGCATCACGGGCGCTACGTTAGTGAGACATTGGCGAATGCGGTTCAGCGACAGATGGGTGAAAACAGAAACCGCCAACGCGAAATCGAGTGTGCCTGACGCACATGGGACTTTGAAGCTGCTATCGCAGATCAGGTTCTCCCGAGGTAGCCGATCCTGTATCCCCGCCGACGCCAATTCGATGTCATAGCCAGCGTTCAGAAGTGATCGGCTCATGTCGAGCCCAATATAATTCCCAGGATCAAGATAGCGGACGAAATGTACGCCGCCCCGTAACGAGCCACAGCCGACATCCAGCAGCGTATGGTCGGGCTGAAGACCTTGGTTCTTCAGAAACTCGAATTGCAACGCTCCTATTTGTTCCCAAAGCCCGCCGATAATCTATCGATGCCGACCTGCAGCGACCTCGCGACTGACTTCATCCAGAAGGAAATAGGGGCTTTCCAATTTGGGCTCCTTGCTATTGAGGCCGGAGCTCCTCGCGCTTCGCCCCGTACCAATCCGTGCGGCGTCATACGGAAAAGAGCCGCTTCGACAATCGTTATCGATCGCATGAAGGCCAGCCTTAGGGCCTGGGCGAAGCCGCTCGCCAGCGGGGAACGGCGCCGGAGCCGCCCGATCATCTCCTTCTGCTGCTCGATGAGATCAGCGCTTCGAGCTTCGGGATGCGGGCCCTGAGCTCAACAATCTGCTCAGCTTGGCGTTTGATGCGCGCGACGGTCTCGTGAACCCTCGCGGAACTGTCTGCCAGAGCGAATAGCGCTTCCCTGGTGAAGCCTGCAGATTGGTGTGTCCCATGCCGCACAATGAGCGGAAGGGCTGGCCGTCCATGTGGCGCTGGGTGCGCTTGTTATCAAACACCGCAGCGGCGTCTCCCGATCGTCCCCTCGATTCGCGGTTCGTCGCCGCGGAGACCATCGCCCGCGCGGTAAAGCGGGGTTCCGGGCGCCATTGTGGTGCCTTTTTGCCACGCTTGTGGTCCATCCGGGCCATGCAATGCGCGTGCGGTGGCTGCGGTCCTTTTCAGTTCGTCGTTCCTGTGGTTCTTTCCGCCTTGCCCGCCGGCGAGGGGAAACGATGGCGGGCAGGCGCTCCGTGGCGCATGGACTAACGCAGCGGAGTTGCCTTTCTCCCCGATCGTCCGGCGCCCGACATCGCAGGGGATAGGTCTGCGCCGAGCCGGCGATGCAACCGGATCGCTGCCGGAGTGTTCAGGCGCGAGCTTTCCTCAGCCGGTATATCCCATGACAGACCAGCCGCTTGCCCCGCCGATGTTCCGCTCGCCCGCGATCGCGCTGTCCGGGTCGGTCGATTACGACATGTATGCGCGCTTCCGCGAGCAGCTCGCCGCCGCGCCCGAGGAGGGGCTCGTCGTCATCGAATTGTCGACGCTGGGCGGCGATCCCGAAGTCGCGCGGATGATGGGCGAGGATGTCCGCTTCCACAGCGATCTGGAGCCGGGCAAGCGCCGCTTCGTGTTCCTCGGCAAGGCCGCGATCTATTCGGCGGGGACGACCTTCATGAGCTTCTTCGCGACGCCCAACCGCTATCTGACGCGCGGCACGCGGCTGATGATCCACGAACGCAAGATGTCCAAGCGGCTCAATATCGAGGGGCCGCTGACGACGTGCGTGGCGACGGTCAAGGCGGCCTTGCACGAGATCGAGGCGTCGATCGCGATCCAGAATGAGGGCTTCGAGAATCTGGTGCGCGACAGCCAGGTGACGATGGACGAGGTGCTGGAGAAGGCACCGGCCAATTGGTATATCGAGGCGCAGGAGGCCAAGGCGCTGGGGCTCGTCGCCGACGTGATCTGAGCCGGCTCTTGTGCGGCGCAGCGCGGGCCTGCATCGTGCAAGCATGACCAAGCTCGCTCCCCTCGCCGCCGCCCTTCTCGCCTTCACCGCTTTGCCGGCGCTCGCCGCGCCGCCGCCGGCCGACCCGGCGATGGCGCGCGCGCTGAGGATCATGGCGCAGACGCCGATGATCGACGGTCATAACGACTGGGCGGAAAGCTTGCGCGGGCGCGACGGCGAGAAGCGCTGGACGATGAAGCTCGACAGCCTGCCCGCCTATATGACCGACATCGCCCGGCTGCGGCAGGGCCATGTCGGCGGACAATTCTGGTCGGTCTATGTCGGCGCCAATCTGCCCGAGCAGGAACAGGTGATCGAGACGCTGGAGCAGATCGATCTCGTGAAGAGCATCGTTGCGCGCAATCCGGGCGTGTTCGAGCTGGCGACGACCGCGGCCGACGTGCGGCGGATCCACAAAGCGGGGCGGATCGCCTCGATGATGGGCGTCGAGGGCGGCGGGCAGATCGACGAACGCTTCGCGGTGCTGCGCGCCTATCGGGCGCTGGGCGCCTCCTATCTGACGCTGACGCATGCGGTAACGATCGACTGGGCGGACAGCGCGACCGACGATCCCAAGCATAATGGGCTGACCCCGTTCGGCAAGGCGGTGGTCAGGGAACTCAACCGGCTGGGGATGCTCGTGGATCTCAGCCATGTCGCCGAAAGCACAATGAAGGATGCTCTGGCGGTGTCGCGCGCGCCGGTGATCTTCTCGCATTCGAGCGCGAGGGCGGTCGACGATCATCCGCGCGATGTGTCCGACGAGGTGCTGAAGCTGGTCGCCAAGAACGGTGGCGTGGTGATGGTGACCTTCGCGCCGGCTTATGTTTCGCATGACTATCGCGTGTGGGGCGCCGAGCGCGCGGCGGAGAGGACGCGGCTCAACGCGCCGCCGTTCGGGGGCATGTTCATCGGCGAGCCCGACAAGGCGGCGGCGGCGCTGAAGGCATGGGACGCGGCGCATCCACGGCCCGCGGTGACGCTGGCGATGGTCGCGGATCATATCGCGCATGTCGCCAAGGTGGCGGGGGTCGACCATGTCGGCATCGGCTCCGATTTCGACGGGGTCAGCGATCTGCCGACGGGGCTGGAGGACGTCTCGACCTATCCGGCGTTGCTGGCCGAGCTGATCCGGCGGGGCTGGAGCGATGCCGATGTCGCCAAGCTTGCGGGCGGCAACGTGCTGCGCGCGATGGAGGGGGCCGAGAAGGTCGCGCTGGCGATGCGGAACGAGCCGCTCGCGACCGCGACGATCGAGGCGCTGGACGGGAAATAGAGACCGCGCATCCCGGCGAACCTGCGATCCGGCGCTTCGGGCCGACCGCGAGCGGGGCGAATGCGCGGCCGGTGGTCGCTCGAACTGACCGTATTCCACCCCGCTCATCCTGAGGAGGGACTGAGCGCAGGCGAAGGGCCGTCTCGAAGGACCTGCGATGTCGGTCCAAGTCCTTCGAGACGCCATTTCGACTTCGCTCAATGGCTCCTCAGGATGAGCGGGTGCGAGAGCAAGAAGCTCTAAAGCTTGTACCCCACCTGCATCGTGAAGGTGCGCTGCGGGAAGGGGTGGAAGAGATAGTATTTCCTGTTGTTGAGATTATCGACGCCCGCGCTGAGCGACCATTTGGGCGTCACGTCGAAGACCGCGCGCGCATCGAGGATGAAATAGCCTTCGAAGCCCTGATAGGTGTGGCCGATCGGATCGCTATTATCGATCGTGCCGTAGAGGCGGCTCGCATAGCGGCCGGCCAAGGTCAGCGCGACGGGGGCGATCGGGTGCCAGGTGGCGGCGGCGGTGAGCTTCCAGCGCGGGACCTGCGGCAGGCGCTTGCCCTCGGCGGCGGGGAGGACGCTGTCTTTCAGCGTTTTCGCGTCCGAATAAGTGACGCTGCCGAGCAGATCGAACCCGGCGAGCAGATCGCGGCGATCGAACGAGGCCTCGATGCCGCGCGCGCGGGTGCGGTCGATATTCTGGACGAAGGTGGCGAGCGTGGTCGTGCCGTTGAGGGGGCCAGTCTGGGAGACCAGGGCGTTGTCGATCACCTCGTCGAAGAGCGCGAGGCGCGCGGTGCCGTGGAGGCTGTGGCGCTCCAGCGCGAGTTCTTCCGAGCGGGCGCGCTCGGGCTTCAAATTCGGATTGGGCGTGGCGGGGACCGGGGTCGTGACGATCTGGTAGAGTTCGCCGACGGTGGGGAAGCGCGAGGCCTGGCCGAACGAGGCGCGCGCGGTCCAGCCGGGGATCGGCGTCCAGGCCAAGGTCGCCTTGGGCGAGAAGCGCTCGGCGGTGCGGGTCGGCTGGAGGCTGGCGATCGCGGGCGCGCGCGAGAAGTTCAGCCCATCAAAAGCGCGCCACCATTCGGTGCGGCCGCCGACGGTCAGCGTCAGATCGGGGCGGATGTCCCAGGCGTCCTGCAGCCACAGGCCGATCGTGCGCGTCTTGCCCAGCGACTGGAGATCGAGCGCGCCTTCGCTGCCCGTGCGCCAGTCGGTAGTCAGATAGCGGCTGCTTTTGATCTCGAAGCCGTCGACATGCGCGCCGACGCCGATGCGGTGGCCGCCGCCGAGATGGACGCCGCCATTGGCGTCGAGCGTCTTCCAGCCGGTGCCGTCGAGGCGCAGGATCGTGCCGGCGCCGCCCGCTAGAGCGGATGGTGGCGCGGTGGTGGGGGTGCGCTGCACGTCCTTGTCGTAATCGAAGAGCGTGCCGATGATCTGCCAGTCGAACATGCCGGCCGAGCCGCTGGCGGTCAGGCTGTGCGACCAGTGGCGCTGTTCGCGCGTGTAAATGCCCGACGCAAAGGCCGTGGCCGCCAGCGTGTAAGCGCGGCCATCAATGTTGAACGTGCCGGCATAAGCGGGGGCGCCGGCGGCGGTGAGGTAGGTTTCGGCCGAGGATATGGTCTCGTCGAGCAGGAGCCCGCCGACATAGGTCAGGTGGATGTCGGGCGTGACGTCCAGCGCGGCCTTTAGCTTGTAGCGGTCCTGGTGCTGGCGCTCGATCCCGCTCGCGCCGACGACGCGGATCGGCGCGCCGAGGCGGGTGACGTCGGCGAAACTGCCCGTCGCAGGCGTGCCCGTGGTGGAGGTCGCGGCCGGGGTGGCGGCGGTCACGTAGAGCAATGGCTGGCTGTCGCTGGAGACGTGATCGGCGCTGGCGAAGATCGACAAAGGCCCGAAGCGATCGCCCAATGTGGCGCCGATCTGGCGCGCGGGGAGCGTGTCGCGCGTGCTATATTGGCTGAACGTCTGGAGGCTCATCCCGGCGGTGGCGGTGCCCTCGAGATGATCGGGCAGGCGGGTGGTGATGTTGACGACCGCGCCGATGCTGTTGCCGGGATAGGCGGCCGAGAAGGGGCCGTAGAGCACATCGATCTTCGCGATCTCCTGCGGGGAGACGAGGCTCCAGCGTGGGGAGGCATTGGTGTTGTTGTTGCCGATCAGCGCCGAGAGCAGAGCGCCGTCCGCATAAACGAGGCTGCGCGCGCTGGCGCCGACGCCCGAGGTGCGCGTCGCGAGCGGGGATTGGGTGTCGCCGATATGGCGTTTGCGGACGAACAGGCTCGGCAGATATTTGAGCGTGTCCTCGACATTCACCGCATTGACGGTGGTGCGGATGCGCGCGGCATCGATCGTGACGGGCGCGGTGGGGGTGTTCTGGATCGTGGCCGCGGTCTGCGCGGCGGTGACGAGAATGTCCTGGGACTGATCGTCCTTGGCGGCATGAGCGGGGGTGGCGACGGCAACGAGCATCGCGGCGCCGAACAGGCGCGCGCGAGCGCCGGCGAGGGCGCGTGGGGAAACAGACATGGAAAACCTTCCGAACCGATGAGCAAGCGGCGGCCGAGGCCGCCGGACGATCGATCAGACGGTGGCGGGTGGCCCTCGCGACGGGGGCGGCGGCGCGGCGAGGCCGCGGCCGGGCGTGGCGGCGCGCGCCCACAGGATAGGCAGGACGGCGGCGACGAGAAGAGGCGCCGCCGGCGCGACGACGGGATCGGCGAGATCGAGCGCGCCGGCCAGCCCCGCGAAGGCGCATTCGCGATTGGACGTGTCGCCGCCGTCATGGCCGCGCTCGTGCGGCTGCCCCGGCATCGCCATGTGGTGCATCGCGTGGGCAGCCGGCGCGGGCGCCATGCCCGAGCAGGGGACGAGCTGCGCGCCGCCGTTCGCGGCGGTGTCCCACATGAAGCCGGTGGGGACGAGCAGGCGCATCGCGAGCGCGAGCAGCAGGGCGACGACGCCGATCTGGCTGACCCCCCGTCTCGTGCGCGCCTGTTCCATCCCGCTTTAGTGTCGCACGACGGCGCACACGGCAACCGTCATTTTGCAATGCAGCACATTATGCGGGTTTGGCTTACGCGGATGACGCGCATTTGCGAGGTCGTTTGGAAATCGTGCGCGATCGGAGCGGATCACCGCTGAAACGCACGCGCGCGGACGCGTGAGCGGACATCCGATCGGCATCGGTGCGTGCGGACCGGACGTGGACATTCGTTTTTCGGCGAGCGAGAAAAGGCCCAATTGTCGGGGCGACGCTCGGAGGGTTCATGGCGGACGTTTTTGCGCAGGGCACGGTCCATCGGGCGGGCGACGATCTGCAGGCGGCGCTGCGCACGGATCCCGAGGTGCTGGCGCTCTGGGAAAGCCTGACGCCGCTGGGCCGCAACGAGTTCATCTGCTGGGTGGAGGATGCGAAGCAGGCGAAGACGCGCCCGCGTCGCATCGAACGGACGTCCGAAGAACTGCTGGAGGGCAAGAAGCGACCCTGCTGCTGGGCAGGGTGCATCCACCGCACCGACAAGGCGCCCAGCAGGTGGCAGCAGGCCGTTCTGATCGATCGGAAGGCAAAGAGCGCCTCGTAGATCAGGGGCGAGCGGCATCGGGTGGCGGGTAACCTGGCGTCGCGCTCGAAGGCTGGCCTGAAAACGGACTGTCTGCGAGCGCCCCAGTTGTCGACGTTCGCGCCCGAGACCGTTCATGCTAAAAGCAGCGGCACCGTGGCCAACCGAGGATCAAGGTGTGCTGCTATTTAGTTTGTGGTTCACACGCGAGTACGATCATCGGCAAGATACCGAGTTAAGAATTGGAATTTGCGAGCCGCGAGGAAGCTGAGTCGGTGATACCTAAACTTTGCGATAAACCGGGCTTCTGTGAGTATCCGGAGGGCTTCGCGATACATGAAACTCACGTCGGCCTCACCGGCTGGGAGGAAGGCTTCGTCACGACTTATGGCCAACCTCCAAAGGGAGCGGACGGAGAGGCATTCGACCTGCCCGCGTGGATGTTTGACAAACGCGAGGCCGATTGAAGCGGCCGCGGATCGCCAACCGGCAATAAGTCGCCTGTCCGCTTTCCACCGAGGCTGTGTGAAAACGTGGTGATGTGGTAGTATTCTAACGCTGATGGAGGCGTTGGGATGAGCCGTTTCATCGAGGGCTGTGACCGCCGGCAGAGGCTGCTGCTACCGGACTGCGTGGACGACTATGTTGCCGATGACAGCGCGGTACGGGTGGTCGATGTCTTCGTCGATGAGCTGGATCTGATGGCGCTCGGCTTTGTAGGCGCGGCGGTGACGGGACGGCCGGGCTACCATCCGGCGACGATGCTCAAGCTCTACATCTACGGTTATCTGAACCAAGTGCAGTCGAGCCGCCGGTTGGAGCGCGAGGCGGGTCGCAACGTCGAGCTGATGTGGCTGACGGGCAAGCTGGCACCGGACTTCAAGACGATCGCCGACTTGGCGCGATCCAGGCAGCGTGCCGCCGCTTCGTGCTCGTCTGCCGTAACCTGGGTCTCATCGCGGGCGGCACGGTGGCGGTGGATGGTAGCCGGCTGCGCGCGGTGAACGCGCGTGATCGCAACTTCACACCCGTGACAATCCGGCGCCGTATGGAACAGGTGGACGCCAGCATCGAGCGCTACCTCGGCATGCTCGACACAGCCGACCGGCAGGAGAGCGAGGCCGCCGAGCTACGCACGGCGCGGCTGACGACGAGGCTCGATGAACTGCGGCGCCAGATGCGCGAACTGGAAGTTATGGAGCAGGCGGTCGCGGCATCACCTGACCGGCAAATCTCGCTCACCGATCCCGACGCCCGCGCGATGGCCTCCGCCGGCACGGGTACCGGCCAGGTCGGCTATAACCTCCAGGCGGCGGTCGATACCGGTAGCCACATCATCGTCGCGCACGAGGTCGTCAACCTGGGCCACGACCGCACGTCGCTGGCGAACGTGGGACGCCAGGCACGCGAGGCCACGGGCACTGATGCGCTCACCGTGCTTGCAGACCGGGGCTACTTCTCAGGCCCGGAGGTGCTAGCATGCGAAGCAGCTGGCATTGTGCCGATCCTTCCCAAACCGCTCACCTCGGGCGCCAAAGCCGATGGCCGTTGGGGCAAGCAGGACTTCGTCTACCAGCTGACAAGCGACACCTACCGCTGCCCGGCCGGCGAGACGATGACCCGGCGCTTCTCCAGCCTCGAGCACGGTATGACGCTCCACGGCTACGCCACACCGGCCTGCCGCTCGCGCTGCACCATGAAGGCGAACTGCACCGCGGGTATCGAGCGCCGCATCAAGCGATGGGAGCACGAGGAGGTTATCGAGGCCATGCAGGCGCGCCTCGACGGGATGCCGGGCGCCATGCAGGTCCGACGACGCACGGTCGAGCACGTCTTTGACACGATCAAGGACTGGATGGGTCGAAGCCACTTCAAAACCCGAAGGCTCGAGAACGTCGCGACCGAAGCGAGCCTTCACATCCTCGCCTACAACATCAAGCGCGCCATCGCTCTTCTCGGCGCGCACAAGCTGATGGCCGCGATGCAAGCCTGAGCCAACACACGCTCGCGCGCCTCGCGGCGTCCCAGGGGAAAGCCGTTCTCACACAGCCTCCACCATTTGCCGCCGTTACCTCCCCTCCCTGAAAGGGAGGGGATTGAGGGGTGGGTTGCTGTCCAGCAGAGCGCACAGGTGGATGGCAACCCACCCCCAGCCCCTCCCTTCCAGGGAGGGGAGCCGAAAGACGCCTTTCACCACGTTTCGCTGTTCGCCAAAGCCGCCTCGCTAGCGACGATCAGTTTCCGTCCGCGTCGACGCTGAACCACATGGTCTTCCCGCGCGAAGCGGGCTCCCAGCCGGCCAGCAAGGCGGCGCGGATGCCGCGCGAGAGGATGGCGTCGTTGACCTGGAGCCGCCCCCTCTGCAGCCCTTTCAGCAGGCGTTTGGGGGGCGGGAATTCCAGCAGCGCGCCGCGCTGGGAGTCCTGCTGCAGCAAAGCGATGGTCATGCCCTGCCAGCCTTCGGTCTCGCTCCACTGGGGCTCGCGTCGGACCTCCCATTCATAGGAGGCGCCATCTACATCGACGATACCGGCCAGTCTGGGGTTTTGGGACATGATCATGCCCTAGCATGCCGACGCACTCCCACCACCCCTGAGCATGGCTCGATCAGCGCTCGGGCGCGCTGTCGGCAATGATCGCGGCGAGCACGGCATTGCCCTCCGGCGTGGGGCGGCGATCGTCGCGATAGAGATCCGCGCGCCAGCGGGGATCGCGCGCGGCATCGAGGATGCGGACGCCGGGGCCGGCGAGACTGGCGGCGTGCCGCAAAGCCGCAGGATCGTGGCGGAGCAGCTCGTCCTTCGTCGGGTAGGCGACGATCACGACCGGCATGGGCCAGCGTTGCCGGAAACCGCGCCACCAGGGACGCCAGTCGACATCGCCCTCGGACTCGCGATTGTCGGGGCGGGGGAGGAGGAAATGGACGATCGTCTCGGCCAGCCGCGACGGCAGGTGCGCGAGCGGATGCACCCGCGACGACCACCACGGCTGGACGCGTCCGAAATCGCCCGAATTCAGCACGAGGACGATCCGATCGATGCCGGCGAGAACCTCGGGTGGCGATCGAGATAAGCGGATTCGTTGCCGAGCGACCAATTGCCGGCGCCGACCGGCCAGACCGCGCCGAGCCGCTGGCCCAGCCGCGCACCGAGCTTGTCGCGCTCGCGATAGAGATTGCCGCCGTTGACGATGCTGTCGCCGACGAGGAGCGTATCGGGCGCCGTGGGCGACGGCCGGAACGGGGCGGCGATGCCCATGCTCTTGTCGTTATAGGCCCAGTCGTTGACGCGGCCGAGGCTACCGGACTGATCGGGCTGCTCGATATAGCCGATGTGCGGATCGAGCCGGAACAGCGGATAATCGGTCGTCTCCGACCAACGGCTGATCCCTTCGCCGACGGCGAGCAAGGCGCAGACGCCTGCAAGGATGAAGCTGGCCAATCCCCCCGGACCGAACCCCCGGAGAGCCCTCATGCGGCCAACGTAGATCATATTGCAGTGCGGAAAAGCGATATTCCGGGGCCGTCACGAATTTTACAAGAAAAAGGCGGCCCCGGGGTGCCGGAACCACCTTTTCTGATTGGCCGTGTGCCACGGCCACGGCGTCAGACGAAAGCGGCTGTGCCGCCTTCGCTGCCCGTCGTGGCGAGTCTTCGGATTGCTTGTGCAATCCGAAGCCGCCCGTTTCTTACCGCTTCGAGAACTGGAACGAACGGCGCGCCTTGGCCTTGCCGTACTTCTTGCGCTCGACCGCGCGGCTGTCGCGGGTGAGGAAGCCCGCGGCCTTGATCGGCGCGCGCAGGATCGGCTCGTAGCGCGTGATCGCCTGGCTGATGCCATGCTTGACCGCGCCGGCCTGGCCCGAGAGGCCGCCGCCCTTGACGGTGGCGATCACGTCATACTGGCCCTCGCGCTCGGCGACGCCGAACGGCTGGTTGAGGACGAGACGGAGCGTCGGGCGTGCGAAATACACTTCCTGATCGCGGCCGTTGATCGTGATCTTGCCCGAGCCGGGCTTGAGCCAGACGCGGGCGACCGCATCCTTACGGCGACCCGTGGCATAAGCACGGCCCTGCTTGTCGATCTTCTGCTCGCGCAGCGGCATCGTCGGCGCGGCGGGCTCGGCGATCTGGCCGGACATGTAAGCCTCGGCGGCGTCGTCGGAACCGGCACCGGTGGTGACGGGGGTCTGCGGAACCGCGGCCGGGGCCTGGCCCGTCAGCGCCGCGAGATCAGCGAGGGACTGGCGATCGTCGGACATTATGCGCCCACCTTATTCTTGCGATTGAGGCTACCGATGTCGATGACTTCGGGGTTCTGCGCGGTGTGATCATGCTCGGTGCCCTTGAAGACGCGCAGGTTGCGCATCTGCTGGCGGCCCAGCGGCCCGCGCGGGATCATGCGCTCGATGGCCTTTTCCAGCACGCGCTCCGGGAACTTGGAGTCGAGCACCTTGGCAGCGGTGATGCCCTTGATGCCGCCGGCATAACCGGTGTGCTTGTAATAGACCTTCTGGCCGAGCTTCTTGCCGGTGAAGCGCACCTTGTCCGCATTGATGACGATGACGTTGTCGCCGCAATCGATGAACGGGGTGTAGCTCGGCTTGTGCTTGCCGCGCAGGATGTTCGCGATGATCGATGCGACGCGGCCGACGACCAGGCCGTCCGCGTCGATCAGATGCCATTTCTTCTCCACCGTGGTGGGCGTCGCCACCTTGGTGGTCTTGGTCAGCGCCTTCATGGGCTCAAGTCCTCGATTTTCCAGGAGGAGTTCGTGACCGTAGCCCGGCGCCCCTCAAAACAAGCAGGCGCCACCCCGCGAGGGACAGCGCCGACGCCGGCCAAATGCTGCGAAGGGCCAAAAAAGTCAAGGATTACGAGGGTGTTTGTGAGAGGTATTGGAGTACCGTAAGGATTTGAGGGGCGTTTTTAGCCCCGGTCGGACGGGAAGGTCCTGATTTGCCGGGCGTTTCTTCCCCTCCCTGCACGCAGGGAGGGGATCGAGGGGTGGGTGCCTCGATATGGGGTGTGATGCCTGATCGGGCCGACCCACCCCCGGCCCCTCCCTTCCAGGGAGGGGAGGCGAATCGTAGGTCGGGTCAGCGCCGAGCGGGGCTGCCGAGCGTGTGCGATGTCCAGATTAACGCCGCGAGCAGCAGCGCAGCGCCCGCCTGATGTGCGACAGCCAGAACGATATCGACTCCGCTGAGCAGGGTGACGATGCCGAGCGTGATCTGGAGCGCGACGACCGCGAGCAAAAGCTGCGCGCGCGCCGGTGCGCCGCGGCGCCACGCCTTGCGCGCGACGAGCAGGATCAGGAGCGCGGCGACGAACGCCCACCAGCGATGGACGAACTGGACGACGACCGGATTCGAGACGAGATTGTGGAGCGCACCCGCGCCCGCCTGCCAGCCGCCGGCCGGGAACAGGCTGCCGCCCATCAGCGGCCAGGACGAGAAGGCATAGCCCGCGCGCAGCCCCGCGGTGAAGGCGCCGAGCGCGAGCTGGATTGCGAGCGCGAGGATTGCGAGCGCGGGGAGCGCCTTGAGCTTCGCGCGCTTCGCATAAGGCGCGCGGGCGAGCGCGAACAGATCGAGCGCGGTCCAGATCAGCACGCCGTAGATGAGCATTGCCGCGAGCAGGTGCGTCGCGAGGCGCAAATGGCTGACCTCGGTGCGGTTCTGGAGGCCCGACGCGACCATCCACCAGCCGATCAGCCCCTGCAGCCCGCCCAGCGCGAAGATCAGCCAGGTCCGCCAGCCATAGCCACGCGGGATCCAGCGCCGCCACCAGAAGGTGATCAGGATCAGCGCCAGCACCGTCCCGATCGTGCGCGCGAGCAGGCGGTGGAGATATTCCCAGAAGAAGATGCGCTTGAAGCCGTCGAGCGTCATCCCCTGGTTGAAGGTCTGATATTGGGGGATCGCCTTGTAGCCATCGAATTCGGCCTGCCATTCGGCCTGGGTGAGCGGCGGGATCGTGCCGCGGATCGGCTTCCATTCGGTGATCGAGAGGCCGCTCTCGGTGAGCCGGGTCACGCCGCCGACGACGACGATCGCGAAGACCAGCAAGGCGACGACGAGCAGCCAATGGCCGAGCGCGCGCGGGCGGGGACGGGCCGTGGCGGGGCGGAGCGACATGGAGGGGGGCTATGGTGCGGCGCGTGCGCCGTCAATCGCTCGGCTTGCCGCTGGGGCGTGGCGGACCTAACTTGGATGATATGGCCCATGTCCACACCGTCCATTCCGGCAGCGCGCTGGGCGCCGCGGCGAAAGCGTCGCTCGAGGCATCGGGCGAGCAATGGACGGCGATGCGCGCCGAGGTGTTCGAGGCGCTGGCGGGGTTCGAGAAGCCCGCGTCGGCCTATGACATCGCCGAGGCGGTGAGCCGCGCGCAGGACCGGCGCGTGGCGGCGAACAGCGTGTATCGGATCCTCGATCTGTTCGTGGCCAAGAACCTCGCGCAGCGGATCGAGAGCGCCAATGCCTATGTCGTCAACGCGCATCCCGCCTGCCGCCACGACTGCATCTTCCTGATCTGCGACGGATGCGGACGGATCGCGCATGTCGACGACGACCGGCTGACCGAGAGCGTGCGCGAAGCCGCCGCCGCCTCCGGCTTCGCGCCCGAACGCCCGGTGATCGAAGTGCGCGGCCGCTGCGTCGATTGCGCCGCCTGAGCGCGGGGACGGCCTCGCGGGGTAGCAATGCCGGTGCGCCGGGCCTAAGCCGTCCGACTGATAAAAGAGTCGCTTCCATCCATGACAGACCGCCCGAACACCCCGCTGCTCGACACGATTGAGACGCCGATCGCACTGCGTGCCCTCGCGGCGGACCAATTGGGCCAGGTGGCGGACGAGCTGCGCGCCGAGACGATTTCGGCGGTGTCGGTCACGGGCGGGCATCTGGGCGCGGGGCTCGGCGTCGTCGAGCTGACCGTGGCGCTCCATTATGTGTTCGATACGCCGCGCGACCGGCTGATCTGGGACGTCGGCCACCAGGCCTATCCGCACAAGATCCTGACCGGGCGGCGCGACCAGATCCGCACCTTGCGTCAGGGTGGCGGGCTCTCCGGCTTCACCAAGCGCAGCGAGAGCGAATATGACCCGTTCGGGGCGGCGCACAGCTCCACCTCGATCTCGGCGGCGCTGGGCTTCGCGGTCGCGAACAAGCTGGCGGGCCAGCCGGGCAAGGCGATCGCGGTGATCGGCGACGGCGCGATGTCGGCGGGCATGGCCTATGAGGCGATGAACAATGCGCGCGAGGCGGGCAACCGGCTCGTCGTGATCCTCAACGACAACGACATGTCGATCGCGCCGCCGGTCGGCGGCTTGTCCGCGTATCTCGCGCGGATTGTCTCGTCGCGGCGCTTCCTGACGCTGCGCGATCTCGCCAAGCGTTTCGCGCGGCGGCTGCCGCGGCCGCTGGCCGAGGGGCTCAAGAAGACCGACGAATTCGCGCGCGGCATCACGATGGGCGGCACGCTCTTCGAGGAATTGGGCTTCTATTATGTCGGGCCGGTCGACGGCCACAATCTGGATCATTTGATCCCGGTGCTCGAGAATGTCCGCGACGCCGAGGAAGGCCCGATCCTCGTCCATGTCGTGACCCGCAAGGGGCATGGCTATGCGCCGGCCGAGGCGGCGGCGGACAAATATCACGGCGTCCAGAAGTTCGACGTCGTCTCGGGCGAGCAGGCCAAGGCGCCGGCGGGGCCGCCTACATACCAGAACGTGTTCGGCGACGCGCTCGTCGAGGAAGCGAAGCGCGATTCCACGATCTGCGCGATCACCGCGGCGATGCCCTCGGGCACGGGCGTCGATCGCTTCGCCAAGGCGTTTCCCGAGCGCGCGTTCGACGTGGGTATTGCCGAGCAGCATGCGGTGACCTTCGCCGCTGGCTTGGCCGCGCAGGGGATGCGGCCTTTCTGCGCAATCTATTCGACTTTTCTGCAGCGCGCCTATGACCAGGTCGTGCATGACGTGGCGATCCAGAATCTGCCGGTGCGCTTCGCGATCGACCGCGCGGGGCTCGTCGGCGCGGACGGGGCGACGCATGCGGGCAGCTTCGACGTCACCTATCTGGCGACCTTGCCCAATTTCGTGGTGATGGCGCCCGCCGACGAGGCCGAGCTCGTCCATATGGTCCACACCTGCGCGCTGCACGACAGCGGGCCGATCGCGGTGCGTTACCCGCGCGGCAACGGCACCGGCGTGGCGATTCCGGCCGTCCCCGAGCGGCTGGCGATCGGCAAGGGCCGGATCGTGCGCGAAGGCAAGACGGTGGCGATCCTGTCGCTGGGCACGCGGCTGGGCGATGCGCTGATCGCCGCCGACCGGCTGGAAGCGCAGGGGCTTTCGACGACGGTGGCCGATCTGCGCTTCGCCAAGCCGCTCGATCGCGAGATGATCCGCAAATTGCTCGCGACGCACGAAGTGGCGATCACGGTGGAAGAGGGCGCTGTCGGCGGCCTCGGCGCGCATGTGCTGACGCTCGCGTCCGACGAAGGCCTGATCGATGCCGGGCTCAAGCTGCGCACGTTGCGCCTGCCCGATGCGTTCCAGGAGCATGACAAGCCCGAGAAGCAATATGCGGAGGCCGGGCTCGATGCCGATGCGATGGTGGAGGTGGTGCTGACCGCGTTGCGCAGCAATTCGGCGGCGATGGCGCGCGGAGTGCGCGCCTGATGCGGCTGGGGCGTGGCGTGAAGGACGGGCTCGTCCTGTTGTTCCTGTGGTTCGTCGCCATCGCGCTCATCGCGGTGGTGTTCGTGGCGACATGGTTCTCGATCTACGTGATCGCCGAGCCGCTTTACTGGGCG
Source organism: Sphingomonas natans (assembly GCF_030546695.1). Taxonomy (GTDB): domain Bacteria; phylum Pseudomonadota; class Alphaproteobacteria; order Sphingomonadales; family Sphingomonadaceae; genus Sphingomonas_I; species Sphingomonas_I natans. The sequence goes on along the minus strand of NZ_JAUOTP010000002.1, from coordinate 265,721 downwards.
GTGCAGAGCAAGATGGGGGCGGGCAGCTTCTATTTCCTCGGCCTGCTGATGATGGTGCTGTGGCCGCTCGCCTTGTTCGGGCTGGCCTTCCTGCTGCTCAAGGCGTTCGCCTTCGTCGCCAAGCGTCTCCGCCGTCAGGCATAGACGCGGGCCAACCTACGCTCGAATTCGTCCATGATCGCCAAGCTTCCAGCCGATGGGAGACAGCGGAGCTTGGTGAAGCCGGCGGGCTGGGCGCGCATCCGGAGTCGCGGCCGGCATCGATTTCTAGCTATTCTTGATACGGCAGAAGACGAACTGTGTTTTCCGCTAATAGCCCCGATGCACGAATTGCCCGGTTCAAAATATTTAACTAATCGTTAATGTTTTTGATGCTGCGTATCGAGCAATATAACATAATGTTAATCGTGTATATCTCTTCCCACCTGTTAACGTTTCAAGAAAGAATCGAGAGATTCCAATCTTGAACCTTTAATGATTAACCCAAGTTAGTTGGTTTACTGTAAGACTGCGGAACGATTGTCATGAAGGCGGCATTTTCTCGTCCATCCTAAAAAGGATCTCCGCGATCCATTCGGGAAGGAAGTCGATATGGCCTTCAATGCTTTGGTCCGCGAAGAGCGCGAGACCTTTTCGCCGGTGCCGCAGCGTCGCACGCGGATCGCCGCGCAGATCAACGGCGCATCCGATCTTGTCCATCCCGTCGTCGTCCACGCTTTGTCGCCGGATGGTGTGGTCATCGAGTCTCACGATGCCATGCCGCAAGGCGCGCGCGTGATGATCGAGATCGGCGATATTGGCGAGCAATATGCCACCGTCGTCTGCCGCGACGGAATCTTTTACGATTGCACGTTCGAGCGGCGGCTGGATCCGCGCCAGGTCCATCGCAAGCTTCAGCGCACCAAGATCGTGTGGGGCGAGTTCGGCGCGCGCTCGAATCTCGCGCCGCCGGTCGTTCACCAGCCCTGGACCGAGCGCGAAAGAGCGCTCTTCGTCGATCCCGAGATCGAGCAATGGTCGGCGCGGATGCGCGTCCTGCTGCTGCTCGTCGGTGGCCTGATCTGCTGGGTGCCCCCGATCGCGCTCTTCTTCGGATGGTTCTCGTGGATCGGCTAGGCGCGCTCCGGCGGCAAGCGGGAGGGTGGTCATGCCCGGCCATCTAGGATTGACCGTCGCGGGCGTCGCGTCGCTGCTGACCGCCGTCGTGCCGACCGCGTATACGCTCGGCGCGACGCAGCATGCCGCGCCGGTGCGCGAGACGACGCCCGATCTGGCACCGGCCCCGCCCGCCAATGACGGACAGCGGCTGGAGCGCAGCGACGACGGCTTCTTCTACGCGACGGTGAACATCAACGGCCATCGCGTGCGCTTGCTCGTCGATACGGGCGCGAGCGCGATCATGCTTTCGGCGCGCGAGGCGCGGCGCATGGGCGTGAAGGTCGACGATTTCGCGTTCGATGGGCGGCTGCAGACGAGTTCGGGGGTCGTGCGCATGGCGCGGGCGACGATCGACCGCATCGACATCGGCGGGCAGACGTTCGCGGACGTGCCGGCGATGATCGTGCCGGGCGGCGACGGGCTCGGCCTGATGGGCCAGAGCATGCTCGAGCGTTTCCGCAGCGTCTCGATCGAGGGCGATGTGCTGGCGCTTCGCTGAGCGCACAGCCGCCGCCGCTTATTCGGCCTCGGCGTCCGGCTTCGGGGCGAGGCCCTTGAACCCTTGCGCGATCACATACCATTCGGACGAATCCTTGCGGCTGGCGGGCGGCTTGGCGTGCTTCACGGTCGTGAACATGCGCTTGAGCAGCGCGACGAGGCCGTGGTCGGCGCCGCCGGCGAGGACCTTGGCGACGTAAGCGCCGCCGGGATTGAGGATCTCGCCGGCGAAATCGGCACCCGCCTCGACTAGGGCCATCGTGCGCAGATGATCGGTCTGCTGGTGGCCGACCGTGTTGGCGGCCATGTCCGACAAGACGAGATCGGCCTTGCCGCCCAGCGCCTCGGCGAGGCGTGCGGGGGCGTCTTCGTCCATGAAATCCATCAGCAGGATCGTGACCCCGTCGATCGGATCGACGGGGAGGAGATCGATGCCGACGATTGTCGCCTGCGGATTGAGGCGGCGCACGACCTGGCTCCAGCCGCCGGGCGCCAGCCCGAGATCGAGGACGCGGTGCGTGCCCTTGATGAGGCCGAAGCGCTCGTCGAGCTCGAGCAACTTATAAGCGGCGCGGCTGCGATAGCCGTCCGCCTGCGCCTTCTTCACATAGGGGTCGTTGAGCTGGCGTTCGAGCCAGCGCACCGATGAGGCTGAGCGCCCGCGCGCGGTCTTGACGCGCTGCTTGCCGCCGGATCCGCCGCGGCTCATGCCGGCACCGCATCGGCGGCCATCAGCCCGCGCAAGATGCCCTCGCGGATGCCGCGATCCGCGACCGAGAGGCGCTCGGCCGGCCACAGATCGAGGATCGCCTCTAGGATCGCGCAGCCGGCGACGACGAGATCGGCGCGCTCGGTGCCGATGCAGCGCAAGGTCGCGCGTTCGTCGATCGACAGGCCGGCGAGGCGGTGATTGACCGCGCGCAGATCGTCCGAGGCGACGATCAGCCCGTCGATCTTCTTGCGATCATAGCTCGGCAGATCGAGGTGGAGGCTGGCGAGCGTCGTCACCGTGCCCGACGTGCCGAGCAGGCGGCCGGGGCGTTTGGCGGCGGCGACGAGGCGCGCGGCGAAGGGGGCGAAGGCGTCGGTCGCGCGCTGCTTCATTCGCGCATAAGCGATGCGCAGCTCGGCTTCGTTCGCGCCGACATGCGGCTCGCTTTCGGATAATGAGACGACGCCCCACGGCGCGCTGAACCAGTCCTCGACCTCGGGCACGGGCGCGTCGCCCTCGGCGAGCAGGACGAGTTCGGTGGAGCCGCCGCCGATATCGAAGACCAAAGCGGGGCCGTCGCCGGGCTCCAGCAAGGCATGGCAGCCGATGACGGCCAGACGCGCTTCCTGTTCGGCGGTGATGATCTCGAGGCGGATGCCGGTCTCCCGGGCGACGCGGCCGATGAAATCGGCGCCGTTGGTGGCGCGGCGGCAGGCTTCGGTCGCGACCGAGCGGACCAAAGTCACGTGGCGGCGCTTGAGCTTTTCCGCGCAGATGGCGAGCGCCTCGACCGCGCGGTCCATCGCCGCATCGCTCAGACGGCCGGTGGCGGCGAGGCCTTCGCCGAGGCGGACAATGCGCGAGAAGGCATCGACGACGACGAAGCCGTCACCTTCGGGGCGGGCGATGAGCAGGCGACAATTGTTGGTGCCGAGATCGAGCGCGGCATAGGTGTGCCGCTGCGGCCAGGCGCGGGTGCGTCGGGGCGATATGCCCGGGGCCCGACCGCCCGCGGCCGGCCGAGGCGCCGCCTGCTGCGACCGCTCTGCCATCGACATGCTCTTATGGTTCGCCGGTGGCGAGGCGCCGCCGGTACTTGGGGGCAAGCCTAGTGGCGTGTCGGGGGTGGGGCAAGTGGCGCGCGCGCAGAGGGGACTTCACAATCCGCTCGTGTCGAGCGAAGTCGAGAGCCTGGCTAGGCTTCGAGCGTAGTCGAGAAGCCGGGACACTTGGCACGGGCTCTCGACTACGCTCGGGACGAACGGAGGTGGATGATGACCGAACGGACCGCGAGTTGTCGCTGCGGGCAGCTCAAGGCGTATGCCGCCGGCGAGCCGATCCGCAATTCGATCTGCCATTGCGCGGCGTGCCGGGCGCGCACGGGGAGCGCGTTTGCGTGGAACACGACATGGCCAGCGGCGGCGGTGCGGCAGGAGGGGATCTCGAAGACTTGGTCGCGGATCGGCGATAGCGGCAACCCGATCGAATATGAGCTGTGCCCCGACTGTGGGGCGACGGTTCTTTATCGCGTCGCGATGCGCGCGGGGACGGTTAGCATCCCGGTCGGCGCGTTCGGCGATCCCGATTTTCCGCCGCCCTCGATCCAGGTCTATGTCGACGGCAAGGTGCCGTGGGCCGACGTCGGGGTGACGGTGGATATGCCGCAGCCGGGCGCGCAGGCGGTGCCGCGCTCGGGCAGATGACGGGCATTGCGTGGCGTCGCGAGTGTCTTATCTTGGCCAGACAGTACAGAGGCGGACACGCGATGGGCGACAAGGCGAAGAAGGCCGGCAAGAGCGGCAAGGCCAAGGGTCACAAGAAGGCCAAGGCCGCGCCCGAGGCGGCGAGCGCCGCGGGAATCGTCGAGGAATTGCGCGAGGCCGGCGCGAAGCTGGTCGCGGCGGCGAACTCCCCGGCCGGGCGCGAGGCGATCGCGGTTGGGCTGTCGATCGCGGCGACCGCGGCGCAGGCGGCGATCAGCGCCAAGCGCGCAAAGGGAAAGCCTGCGCCCAAGACTACGGCCAGCGCGGATAAGCCGGATGCGGCCAAGGGATCGGCCGGGCAGGATGCGTTGGCAGCCGCGCTCGGCGGAGTCGCCGAGACGGTGCTGGCGAGATTGTTTCCCAAGAAGGGCTAGAGCCACGTCATCCCGCCCGGCGAGGCGGGATGATCGTCGCGCCCTGTCAGGGGCGATAGAGGCCCAGCGCGGTCTTGCGGAAGGCCGCGCCGCTGTCGGCGCGGCTGTAGAACATGTGGCCGCCCGGATAGAGCGCGAGCTGGACGCGGTTCGCGCGGCCGAATGTCGGCATCTGATCGATGACGAGCCGGCTCACGAAATAGGGGCAGGACAGATCGTCCATCCCGTGTGCGATCAGCACCGCCATCTTCGGATCGACCGCGATCGCCTTGCGCAAATCGGCGATCGCCTCGTCCCGATTGGCCTGGCGATCCCAGGCATTGCCGACATCGTAGGACAGCAGATTGTAACGCGCCTCGATCTTCCAGCCCGCGGTGCGCGTCATCAGATCGACGGCGGCGCCGGTGACGGGCGCCACGATCGCATCGAGCAAGGGATCGTTGGCCTTGTTGTCCGGCGATTCGGGATAGGGATCGAAGGCGGTGACGTTCGAATCGTAGATCGATCCGATCGCGGCGGTATCGCGATGCGCCTCGCGCAGGAAGGTGCGGATCTCGATCCGGCCCTGCAGCTGGCGGACGAGCTTGGGATCCAGGCCGGTATAAGCCGAGACGCGCGCCGTCATCCGCTCGATCGCCTGCGGATCCGATCGGCCGCGCAGCAGATCCACCGCATATTCGCCGCGCGCATAGGCCTCCACGTCTGCCAGCGCCTCCGGACCCGTCAGCTTGCCCTGTCGTTCGAGTTGCCCCGCCGCCATCGACGGCAGGCTCGTGATGTAGCGCAGCGGCGCGAAGGTGGTCACGTCGCTGTCCAGCGTCGTCATGCTGAGCGCGGGCGAGACCATGACGATGCCGCTGAGACCGACGCCGAGCTGGCTCTGGAGATAATAAGCGAGGCGCGGCACGCGATAGCCGCCATAGCTTTCGCCGACGAGATATTTGGGGCTCGTCATCCGGCCGTTTTTCGTCAGCCAGTCGGCGACGATGCGCGACAGATAGTGGATGTCGGTGTCGGGCGTGAAGAAGGTCTTCTTGGCTTCCGCCTCGTCGAGCAGGCTGCGGCTATAGCCGGTGCCGATCGGATCGATGAAGACGAGATCGGTGAAATCGAGCCAGCTATTGGCATTGTCGCGCGCCTGCGCGCTGTCCGAAGGGGCATCGCCCTGCGCGCCGAACTGGACGCGTTTCGGGCCGATCGCGCCATAGTTGAGGAAGGCCGAGGCCGCGCCCGGGCCGCCGTTGAAGGCGAAGGTGACGGGGCGCGACGGGCCGCGGCCGGGAACGACATACGCGGTATACACGACCTCCCCGGTCTTCTTGCCCTTGGCATCGAACAGGGGAAGCGTGCCGACTGTTGCTTGATACGAGATCGTGGCGCCGGCGATGACGACGCTCTGCGCGACGGAGCGATCGGCCGACAGCGGCGCGGGGGCGATGTCCGCCTTGGCGGGCTCGGGCGGCTTGGGATTGGCGGCGAGCACCGGCACGGGCAGCGCGAGCAGCAAAGCGAGAAGAAAGGAGCGCATGACGGCCTCGGACTGGGAGCAAAGCGTGCTTCTGGCCCGGCGGCCCTGTTGCGGCAAGGTTTCCGGAGCGGAACGGCCGTATCGGCGGGGCGTTGGTCCCTTCGAGTCGCCGGTCGTGCGTGAACAGCCGGCAACAAGGAGAGTGTCATGAGCGACCCCGCCACCGAGACCCCGGAACCCACCGAAATCCGCCCCGCGAACGATGCGAGCGACAGCAAGCGGCTCCAGCGCGATCCGAGTGACGAGGATGCCAAGCTTGATATCGCGCTCGACGAAAGCTTTCCGACCTCGGACGCGCCATCGAACACGCAGCCCGGCAAGGGCAAGGATCCCGCACCGTCCTCCGGTTACGATCCCGAGGCCGAAGCGGCGATCTCGTCGGATCATCACTGACGACGGAATCCGGCAGAAATTCCCTCTGCCGGCCAGATTATGCAATCGCGCATCTTATCCACAGATGCGCGATCGCAACACAGTGGTCGCCAATCCGTCATTCCTTCGACGCAATGTTGCATCGCAGCACCGTATGTGATTCATTCGTCCCAAGACACCCGCGGTTAACGGCCCGGATACCATCTCCGTGGCAGGTTCCTCGCGGCTTGTTGGCGGGAGACATGAGATGGCTCAGCAGATGAAACCGGCGGATGGCGCGATGGCGCTCTCCGAGATCAAGGAATTCGCGACCTTCCCCTCGTCCACGCAACGGTACATCCGCCGCTCGCTGGATGTCGGCCTCGGCCGGAGCGACGCGACCGCGCGCTGGTCGCGCGATATTGTCGAATCGGCGAGCATCAAGGCGCAGTCGCGCATCTATTGCCGGCTCGATCATATCCGCGATCATATCCCCGACGACAGCGGGCTCGATCAGATGGAGCCTTTCTTCTCGCCGCTCGTGACGATCTCCGCCTTCGATCTCGGGCAAGGGCGCATCACGAGCTTCGCCGCTTATCGCTTCCTGTACGAACGGCTGCTCGGCGGATCGATCCGCCCCTGGCTGCCGGGTGCGTTCTGCGCTGCAGCGGCGCTGCCGCATTTGCACCCGGAAAAGCGCCGGGCCTTGCTCCAGTCGATCAGTGAAGCCGCGGCGACCGCGCCCGGCTGGTCGAGCCGAGCGCCCTGCTTCTATCCGGAGTGGGTCGACAAGGTCGAGGTCGCGTTGCCGAATTGATCCGTGCCGCCCAAGTGGGGTGATTTGATCATCGCCAATCCATGGCGATCGATGCGGGCAGCGCCGGCCTGATCGCGCTGTTCGCGCGCATTACCGACAAAGGCTCCAGACCGTCCCGCCCTCGTCCAGATGAAGATGGTCGCGGTGCGCGTCATTGTAATCGGGCGAGAGCGTCGTGCCGAAAACCCGGCAGCCGCCGTCGCGCACCCGATGGAGGAAGCGCGATTCGGGTGTTTCTCCTTTCCAGTCCGCAGCGATGGTGATCTGGCGGCCGTCCGCGAGGCGGAAGCCGGCGACGTCGATCGCCTGCGCGCGGGCATGCCGGCTCCACGCGCCGCTCTCGCGCCCATAGATGCGGCGGCAGGCGAAGCTGCCGAAATGATCGATGCGCACGACGGGGCTGCCGAGAAGCGACGCGGCGGCGGGCTGGACGATATCCCATTCCCACAGCGCAAGGCCCGCCGCCAACGGACAGGCCAGAGCTGGCGCGGTCGGGGCGTACAGCGCCTCGCGCGCGCCGCCGGGGCGCCAGGCGATGCCGTCATCGAAGGCGCATGTATCGGGGGCGGTGCGGGGCGGGATCGCGCGATAGGCGATCCCTGCACGATCGAGTGCGGCACGGCAGGCTCCGCTTTCGCCGAGACCGGCCAGCCGGCGGTGCGTGACGCTGCCGATAGGCTCGCCCAGATCGAGCGTGGCCGAGCGGCCCGGCGGTCCGGGCAAAAGCAGCCAGACCAGAGCCAACAGCCCGATCGCGACGAGCGGCGCGATCAGGCGAGCGGGTGTCAGGAACGTCATCGCCTTTCCCGACGTTCGGCCGCATGATGCGTTCCGCCATCACGCCACCCCTGCCGTTCGGAGCCCGCGATGCCCGCCACCAAATTGACCACGAAGCGTGTCGAGAAGCCCTGGGGGCGTCGCGACCTGTGGCCGGCCTTCGACAGCGTCGCCGAGGGCGGCGATCCGGTCGGCGAGATCTGGTTCGAGGTGCCGGGCGCGCAGGACGGCGAGAAGGGCGGCCCGGAGCTGCTGATCAAATATCTGTTCACGAGCGACCGCCTCTCGATCCAGGTCCATCCCGACGATGCGGCGGCGCAGGCGCGCGGCTATCCGCGCGGGAAGGATGAGGCGTGGGTGGTGCTCGATGCCGATCCGCACGCCTCGATCGCGATCGGCACGATGGAGGTGATGAGCCGCGACCGGCTGCGCGCCTCGGCGCTCGACGGGACGATCGAGGAACTGGTCGACTGGAAATCGGTCAAGCGCGACGACAGTTATTATACGCCTGCCGGCACCGTCCACGCGATCGGACCCGGGCTGACGCTGGTCGAGGTCCAGCAGAATGTGGACCTGACCTATCGGCTCTACGATTATGGCAGCGCGCGCGAGCTGCATCTGACCGACGGCATCGCGGTGAGCGATCCGGTGCCCTATGTCGCGCCCTACAAGGCGCACGAGCTTTCGCCCGGGCGCCAGATCCTCGCGGACGGACCCGCCTTCGTGCTGGAGCGGTGGACCGGCGCGATCGAGACATCGCTGCCGGGCGACGGGCGGCCCTTGTGGCTCGTGCCGCTGGCCGAGGACGGGACGATCGACGGCGAGTCCTTCGAGGCCGGGACGGTGTGGATGGTGGAGGACGGGGCGGTTCTGGGCCTTCCCGGCAGCGCCGACCTGCTCGTCGCCTATCCGGGCAGCGGCGTCATCGAGTCGCTGCGGCCCGCCTGACCGCAACGTCCGCAGCGCGTCACCGCGGCCTAGCAAATGGCATGTTTGCCATAGTTTGGCCCAATCATGTCTGTTATCGCGCCGCAACATCGCCGGATGCTTGTGCCGGACGAAATGCCGGTGCAAAGAACGGGGATGGTGGCCTTGGATCGAGTTTCCCGGCGAAAAGGGCGCCGAGAGTTTCTGTTTCTTCAGGGCTTGGCCGGTCCCTTCTTCGCGTTGCTGGGCCATCGGCTCGCGGACGCCGGACATGGCGTCCGCCGGATCAACTTCAACGGCGGCGACAAGCTCTATTGGCGGACGCCGGGTGCGACCGATTATCGCGGGACGCTGGCGCGCTGGCCGGCCTTCCTCGACGCCTATCTTGACCGTGCGCCCGCGACCGATCTCGTGCTGTTCGGCGATTGCCGGCCGCTCCATGCCGCTGCGATCGCCGTGGCGCGCGCGCGCGGCATCCAGGTCCATGTCTTCGAGGAAGGCTATATCCGTCCCGATTATGTGACGGTCGAGGCAGAGGGTGTGAACGGCCATTCGAAGCTGCCGCGCAATCCCGAGGATTATCTCCGCGCCGCACGCGCCTTGCCGCCGCTGGAGGAGCATGCGCCGATCGCCTCCTTCTTCGGCCGCCGCGCGCGCGAGGATCTGACCTACAATCTCAGCAGCTTCCTGCTGACCCCGCTGTTTCCCGGCTATCGGACGCATCGGCCGTGGCACATCCTCGTCGAATATGCGGGCTGGGCGGCGCGGCTGGTCCGCAAGCGGCGCGGAATGCGGCGATCGAGCGCGACGATCGATCGGCTGAACGCCGGCGGGCAGCCCTTCTTCGTCTTTCCGCTGCAGCTCGACTGCGACTATCAGATCCGGGTCCATTCCGATTTCAAACGGATACAGCCCGCGATCGAGCATGTGCTGGCGTCGTTCGCCGCGCATGGCCCGGCGGATACGTTACTGGTCGTCAAGGGCCACCCGCTCGACAATGGGCTGACGAACTGGGAAACGCGCACCCTCAATGCCGCCGCCAAGCTCGGGATCGCCGATCGCGTGGTCTTTATCGCATGGGCGGATATCGATCCGCTGGTGCGCGCCGCGCGCGGTGTCGTTACCGTCAACAGCACCACCGGCACGCTCGCGCTGCGTTATGGCGTGCCGACGATCGTGCTAGGCGAGGCGGTCTATAATATCGCGCGCATCACGCACCAGGCGGGGCTCGATACCTTCTGGCGCCAGCCCGAGGCGCCCGTGGCCGAGGTGTTCGATGCGTTTCGCCGCGTGCTCGTCGATCGCTGCCTGATCCATGGCGGCTATTTCAGCGACGAGGGGCTGGACATGCTCATCGAAGGCGCCGCAGGGCGGATCGAGGCGAATGCGCCGGGCGCGCCGGTCGTGCGGCGGACGGCGCCGGGGGTGGCGGTGAAGGGGGTCAGGGCCGCCTCCGCGCGCGGATGACCGCGCGCCGCAGCATCCTCGTTACCGGAGCGTCGAGCGGCCTGGGCGCCGGGCTCGCGCGCCATTATGCGGCCGCCGACGTTCGCCTCGCGCTCATCGGGCGCGATGCGGCGCGGCTGGAGGCGACCGCGGCGGACTGTCGCGCGGCGGGCGCCGAGGTCGTCACCGGATTGTTCGACGTGGCCGAGGCGGCGCCGATCGGCGCGTGGATCGCCGAACAGGATGCGGTCGCCCCGTTCGCCATCGCCATCGCCGCCGCGGGTGTATCGGCCGGAACGAGCGAAGCGGGCGCGCCCGAGGGGCACAAGCTCGCGACCTTGCAGGTGCGGACCAACCTGCTCGGGACGATGAACGTGATGGAGCCGCTGATCGCGCCGATGATCGCGCGCAAGGCGGGGCAGCTGGTCGTCGTGTCCTCGACCGCAGCGCTGCGCGGCCTGCCCTACAGCCCCGGCTACAGCGCCAGCAAAGCCGGCGTGCGCGCTTATGGCGAGGCGCTGCGGGCCTTGCTCGCGCCGGCGGGCGTGGCGGTGACGGTGGTTGTGCCCGGCTTCTTCGACACGCCGATGACCGATCGCTGGAAGGGGCCGACGCCGTTCATGACGAGCCTCGACACGATGGTCCGGGTGATCACGCGCGGCATCGATCGGCGCGCGGCGCGCGTCACGCATCCGCGGCTGCTCGCGCTCGGCCAGCAGGCGGCGGACCTGATGCCGGCGGCGATCGGCGATCGCATCGTGCGCGGCTTCCGCTTCCACATCGAACCCGGCGCCTGACCGCACTTATGGCCGCGCGGTTCGCGATAGGGCTTCTGCTCGCACTGGTGACATGGGCGGGGCTGCGGCGGATGGTCGGCGCGCCGGTGATCGGCCGGAGACCCGCGCCGCTGGCGCTGGATGCGCTGGCGCCGCTCCTGGGCTTCCTGCTGTTCACGCTGGCGACGGCGCGGCCGATCGTCGCCGGGATCGGCATCGTCGCGCTCGGAATCGGGCTGGGCGTCGCGGATCGGGTGAAGCGCGCGATCCTCGACGAGCCGGTCGTGTTCGCCGACCGCGCCGAATTGCTGGAGGTCGTGCGCCACCCGCGTTTCTACATCGCTTTCGTCGGCACCGCGCAGATGGTCGCGGGGACCATCGCGATCGCCGCGCTCGTAGCCGGCATACTGCGGGCGGAGCCGCCTTTGTGGCATTTGCCGCTGCTCGTGCAGATCGGGCTGGCGGCATTGGCGGCCGCGATCGGGCGCGCTGCCTTCGTCGTTCCGGCGAGCGCCGTGCTCCGGGGCAGGCTCGCTGGTTATTATCGCAGCTTCGCGCCGACGGGCGATCCCGAGATCGACGCGAAGGCACTGGGGCTGCTCGCCAGCTGCATCGTCCACGCCACGCTGGCGAGCGACGAGCGCGAGCCGCGGCGCGCAGCGGTGCGCGCACGCGGATTGCCGGCATGGCCGAAGGGCGTCGGGCCGGTCGTGCTTCTCCAGGGCGAGTCGTTCGTCGATGCCCGCCGGCTCCATCCCGACCTTGCCGATCGGCTGCCGCATTTCGCGCAGCTAAGAGCGCAAGCAGCGCTGTCCGGTCGGCTGACCGTGCCCTGCTGGGGCGCGAACACGATCCGCAGCGAGCTGGCGGCGGTCGCGGGGATCGGCCCGGAGGCGCTCGGGCTCGACCGCTTCAACCCCTACGAGCATTTCGCGCAGGCGCCGCTGCCGTCGCTCGCGCAGGCGGCGCGCGAGGCGGGCTGCAAGGCGATCTTCGTCCACCCTTATGCGCGCAATTTCTATGCACGCGACAAAGTGATGCCGATGCTCGGCTTCGAGCGCTTCATCGGCGAGGAGGCGTTCGTCGATGCCGAGCGCGACGGCGGATATGTCACGGACGCCGCGCTCGCGCGTTTCGCCGCGGACCTGATAGCGCGCGAGGGACCGGACCTGTTCCTGTTCGTCGTGACGATCGAAAATCACGGGCCGTGGGACGGATCGCACGATCATGTCCTGCCGTCGCCGCTGCCCCCGTCGTGGCAGGTGCCCGACCGCAAGACGATCGGCCGCTGGCTGCGCCATGCCGAGGCAACCGATGCGATGATCCCGGTGCTGCGTGGGGCGATCGAGCAGCATGGCAAAGGCTGGCTCGGCTTCTACGGCGATCACCAGCCGAGTCTGGCGGGCGCGTTCACCGGTGCTGGCGACCGGCGGACCGATTATGCGCTGTGGCCAGTGGGCAATGCCGCCGATCCCCGGCGCGAAGACATCGCCGCCGAGGATATCGCCGGCCGCCTGCTGGGGCTGATGGCGAGCCGGCCGGCGCGCTGAGAATCAGTCGCGAAGCGCCTTCGCCAGATCGAGCCGGGTTTCCGGATAGCCATGACCCTCCGGAATATAAACGAAGCGCTCCTCTCCGATTTCGATGAGCTCGGAGACGATCGTGGCGGCCGGATACGCGGCCGCGTCCGCCACAGCTTCTGAGAAATCGCTCCATGCTGCGAGCCGGTGGAGGTTGCAGCGCGTCGGGAACAGGATTCGCGCGTCGGGTCTTGCCAGCATCGCCTCGGCCGCCGTCCAGCAGATCGCCACCGTCTCGCCGCCATCGGCATCCAGCACCGCCTCGTCCGGCGCGCGGGCGAGATAGAAGCGCGTGTCGAAGCGCCTCGGCGCGCTTTCGGGTGGCCACCAGCGGCTGAAAGGATGGAGCGCCTCGGGCAGCAGGCGAAGACCGAAACGATCGAGGAGCGTGGCGAAGGCCTCGCCGGCGTGGAGCGCAGCGCGCAGCGCCGCGAGCGTCGCCGGGTCCGGCACGGGATCGAGGCCGATGGGGACACCGGCTTCCTCGATCGTCTCGCGGATCGCGGCGATGCGCGCGGCATGATCGTCGGGATCGGCGCCCGGGGGCAGACGCGAGGCCGCGAGCGAGACGTCGCCGGGATCGATCCGGCCGCCCGGAAACACCCACGCCTCCGGCCCGAAGCGCATGGTCGCCGAGCGCTGGATCATTAGCAGCTCGGGCGGCGCCTCCGCGCGATCGCGCATCACGATCAACGTCGCGGCGAGGTGGGGTGCGGCGTCGCTCAATCGTCGCCCGTCTCGCCGGTCGCCTCATCGCCGGTGGGCCGCGTCTGCAAGACCCAGTGCTCGGTGCCCTCGAGACCGAGCGCGGTCAGCACGCCGCTATAATAAGCGCCGGTATCGATGCCGAGGCGGTTGGGCAGGAGCGTGGGCTCGGCGGTGATGCTGTGGCCGTGGACGACCATCACGCCGTGCCCGCCCTTGTGATCGAGGAAGGCGTCGCGGATCCAGCGCTGCTCGACCGGATCCTGATCGGCGATGGCCACGCCGGGGCGGATGCCGGCATGGACGAACAGATAATCGCCCATCTCGACTTTGTCCTCCATGCCGGCGAGATAGGCGGCATGCTCGCGCGGCACCGCCGATTGCATCCGCTGGATGAGGGTCTCGATCTCCTCGCCGCTCGGCAGATCGTCGAGGCCGACACCATAGCTTTCCAGCGTCTGGATGCCGCCGATGCGCAGGAACAGGCGCATCGCCGCCTCGTCGCCCGCGAGCGCGCCGAGCATCACCTCCTCGTGATTGCCCTTGATCGCGTGGAAGCGATCGCCCGCGGCCTGGAGGCGCAGCGCGCGCTCGACGACGCTGGCCGAATGCTGGCCGCGATCAACCAGATCGCCGAGCAGGATGAGCGTGGTGCGGGCGGCGCCGCGCTGTTCGTCATCCAGATCGATCAGGCCGAGCAGATCGTTGAGGAGATCGAGCCGGCCGTGAATGTCGCCGATCGCATAGACGCGCTCGCCCTCGGGCAAAGTCGGCGCGAAATCGGACGGATCGGGTTCGGCCAGCTTGCCGCCGCCGCGCCCGAGCCGCTTCAGCGCGCCGAACATGGCGCGGTCCGGCAAGGAGAAGAAGGCGGAAAGAGCGGCATCACGCGCATCATGTAGGAAGCGGGGCGGGTTTGCGCCAAGACCGTCACCCGTGCGCGACGGTCGGCCCGCCGGCCAGCGCGGCATTGCCGTTCAGCGCCAGGATGTGGACCGCGGCGTCGCGCACCGCGCCATGCCCGCCGGCGCGCCGCGTCACGAGGTCCGCCGCGGCGATCAGTTCGGGTTCGGCATCGGCGGGGGCGATGCGGAGCGCGGCGCCGGCGAAGAGCGCCAGATCGGGGAGATCGTCGCCCATCGCGGCGGTGTCGGCAGGCGGGGTCGCAAGGCGGGTCTGGAGCGCCGACATCACGGCTGCCTTGTCGCCGACCCCGCAATGAAGCTCGGCGATGCCGAGTTCGGCGGCACGGCGGGCGAGCGCCGGCGAGGATCGGCCGCTGACGATCGCGATCGTCACGCCCGCTTGCTGAAGCAGCTTGATGCCGAGCCCGTCGCGCACGTTGAAGCGCTTCAGCTGCTCCCCATCGGGACCATAAAAGAGGCCGCCATCGGTCAGCACTCCATCGACGTCGAGCACCAGCATGCGGATCATAATTTTCCGGATCGCAACGCGGCCTGTAGCGGCAAAACGGGGTGTGATAATTTGGACAAGAGCGGCTTTTGGCCCGACAGCAAAAAAAATTGCGGAGGCATCACGCACTTATCAATCACGCTGGAACCGCACGTCAACGCCCTTGAAAGTCAAATTGCCGTCCATCGGCATTTCGCCAGTGAATGTTCTGAATTCCACATGCGACACATCGTCGGCAACCTGAAACGGGACGCTGATCACGCCCTCGCGAAGCAAGTCCGCACCTTCTTTCCCAGACAGGGTTCGCGTCACCGTTCGGTTCCGGTTAACCGCGACGTCAAGCGTGATGTCACCTGACAGGCTCTCGCCGCGGAAATCGCTCTCAAAGAAGAAGATCGCCTCATAAGCAGCAGGGACCAGTCGGGCATATGGACCCCAGACCTTGCACGGTTCAGACGACGCAAAATCGATATCGATGCTCCAACGGTCTGGCCTTGGCCCATGCCCGTGAAACTCGGCTGCGCTATATGGCCGGACCGATCCGTCATCGAGGCGCCAAGAGGGTATTCTCATTTTCTCAATGACGAGTTCGATTTCGTAGCAGCCGGGTGACGGTTCGTCTGGGAATCGCGTATAATCGAAGCCGCGATCATTTTCGATCAAATGGCGGACCCTGTAGCTTTGCTCTGGCCAAGATTCACGGACTTCCGCTAAAAGCGATTCCGGAGTGTAATACCGCTTATGATCGGTATTGCTGAAGGAGGGCAAGTATCGCTGTTTCTCGAAAAGATATTGGTGTGGAACGGATATTACTAGATATCCCCCCACTTTTAATACCCTATACCAATCAGCAAAAGCGGACCTATAGTCCGGGATATGCTCGAGACAATGACTCGTGTAGATGCTGTCGACGCTTTCATTCGCAAAGGGGAGAACTCGGCCATCATATCCCTGATAGTCAATATCGATCCCAATCGCTTGCGGCACGATTGGCAAAACGATCTGATCGCCATAGCCGCGGAAGCCTATTTCTAGTACCGACCTGCCGCCCAGATACCGACCGATGAAGCCATTGCTGACCTTGTCGGCGAACGTCTTGCGGGATTCCTGCCCCACTGGGCGGTCGAGGGCCGGTGACGCCGGCTCCGGGATTTCAACGTCGATTTCGAGGCCGGACACCGAAACAATGCTGTCCTTGGTAACGAATAAGCGAATCTCGGTGCGGAGAGCCGGCGTGTCGAGATCACATTCTATGAAAAGGCTGTCCCCCGATCGATCCAGATCGACGTTGCTTCTGGCCAAAGTCCGTTGGCCGTCGTTGCTTGTGATCTCGATCGTGGCGTTGCCGCGGGCTGCCCCCGCGATCGTGAGCCTAGCGCTCATATGACCGGCGGGTATTTCCAAATATGGACCGTAGATCAGGCAGCCTTCGTGCGATGTCGATGTGATGTGTTGATCACGCTTTTCCCCGCAGGCGGTGCGGATCGCATCGTTGTCAGCAGCCAGCACCCATTTGATCATGTTAGTCCGTCACCTTGTGATTTTACCGTGGGTTGGCCGACCTGATCAGCCAGCATATCGTTCGTCGCCTGACCCGCGACGCAGGGGCTCTGGCCCGACCTAAGCTGGCCGACGATCGCAAAACCCAGCAGTACCATGGTGTTCAGCGCCTACATCTCACGCCATGGATCGCATCTGCTGGACCTGCCGTGCGCAATCGCGAAGATCCGGGCGGAAATGACCATAGAGATCGGCTCCTTCGGAAAAGACCTGTTCCGCGCGATCCAGTTCGCCGGCGCGCATGAGGAAATTGCCAAGGAGAGAATAAGTCTGATCGTTCTTGCAACCCGTTTCCAAGGCATCCTCTAACGCTTCGAGAGACTCGCTACGCCGCTCCTGCCCTTCCAGCGTTTCCGCCAGCAAATTTCGATGATCTGCACTGGATGGCTGGATGAGGAGACCCTGCCGAACGACCTGTTCCGCTTCTTCAAGGCGCCCGCTTGCGTGAAGCGCGATCGCGTACATGCGATGACCATGCGCGTCCCCGGGAGACAGTCGAATGCCGCGTCTGCCCGGCTCCAGGGCCTCTGCGATGCGCCCACTGTAAATAAGCGCCTCTGCGAGCATGACATAGGGTCCGCCGTGCGCCGGTTCCTTGGCGATCGCGATACGCGCGAACTCTTCCGCACGGTCGCATTGTCCGGCTCTTGAGAGCATTCGAGCTAATTCGACGTACAGATCCGCATTGTCGGGATCAAGCAGAATGGCCTCATGATACGCCGCCTCGGCTTCCGTTAGTCTATTGAGAAGCCGGAGCATCTCGGCTCGCGAACTGTGCGCCCGGATCGATTGTGGCGACCCCACCAATGCCTGGTCTAGCCTCTGGAGGGTTAGGGAAGGATCTTCCTTTCCAGCCATGTAGATTGCTTCGCGTAGTTTCGGATTGCTCTCGTATCGCATGTACCGAAGCACGTATTCGCTGAACGTGATCCGCCCCTCTTCGGCAAACCGATACGTGTCATCTTGATCGGCGAACGTCAGCCCGAAGTGCTTGATCACACCCGGGTGGAGGGCGAGTTCGGTCGGCGGGAAGGGCGAACGGGTAAGCGTGCTGAGCGCGTTGCTGATGATGTCTCCAGGCACGTTCATGGATTCGAACAACTGCTTCGCTATCACGCCGAACAGCCACGCATCCGGATGTTCGGCGGTCAGGAAAAGCTTCCGGGTTCTGAACTCTGCTTCTATGATCGGAGCGATGTTAAACCCTACTGCCGCATCACGCTGACGTTGGCGATCGAGGTAGAGTTCCATCAACCGATCGATATGCGCTGCCTTCGCAATGTCTAGCGATAGATACTGGTCGAGGGCGTCTTCGGGGGAAACTCCCCTACTGATAAGACGATTAAGATAGCTGTCACCCATTTGCGAAGGATAAGGCCCGTCGGAAATCGGCCATTCACTTACATTGTTGATGTGCGGTTCATTGGCATGCGGCCACATGAAGCCGGCCATCACCAAAGGGAAACCGAAGACGTCCAGGTTGCCGCCTAATTCTTCTTTGGAAAGCCCGTGTTTGAAATCGCGCTCTTGGACAATTACGACATCCGCGTCCTGCACAGCGACGCGAAGCGCCGCAGCGTCCAAGCCGAGATCGTCAACGACCTTGACATCCTCGCCGTTGGGGGCTCCGACGAAATCTCGATAAAAAGAAGCAACTGCCCAAGCTTGGCAATTCCCTATCACCCTTACCTGCTTTCGCCTCATTGTCCCAACTTCCATGTTTTTCGTTCCGGGTGCTGTCTTGGTACTGAGCGGGTAAAAAACGCGCTTCGGGCGCGGCGATCGTTCCGCAGGATGGCTACGCGATCAAGCGCCAGTTTCAAGCGCGAAGACGTGTAAAATGAGTTCTGCCGCACGAGATCGGCAGCCTGGCGTCGGGCGTCTACGGATTCATCCTGTCCCATCAGGAAAAATACGCGTTCCTCGCCGCACTGTAGATGGTGCTTTCCGATGGCTAAAGCGCGCTTTTTCGACGCTCCATCGCTCTCGTGCGCCTGCTCAAGACCTTGCCCCTCCTGAGCATGAAGTTGCTCGCAAGTGCGGCGCCAACGAGCTAAGGGGCTGCTCGACAAGAGATTTTAGGAGGAGCGTTTGCCCGCTCAAGATAGCGCACCTGCGCGCATAAACCTGCCGCCGGCCGATCTCGTCGCTTACGGTCGACAGGTGATCGCGACCGAGGCTAATGGCTTGCTAGCGCTTTCGGCGTCGCTGGACGACCGGTTTGCTGAGGCGGTATCGATATTGCTGTCGTTGCGCGGACGCGTCGTAACGACCGGAATGGGCAAGTCAGGATACGTCGCGCGGAAAGTGATGGCGACATTGTCGTCCACTGGTCTTCCGTCGGTCTTCATTCATCCTGCAGAAGCGGCACATGGCGATCTCGGCATGCTGGCGCCGGGCGACGGGCTGATCGCTTTCTCCAATTCGGGCGAAACGAGCGAACTGCAGCCTGTGGTTGCCCATGCGAGGAAGCTTGGTGTGCCGATCATTGCTGTCGCCGGCCGAGCCGAATCACTTCTGATGCGTCAGGCCGATGTCGGCATCCTGTTGCCATCGGTCGGGGAGGCGTGTCCCGCTAATCTCGCGCCGACGACATCGACAGCGATGATGATGGCGGTAGGCGACGCACTCGCGCTCGCGGCAATGCAAGTCAGAGGCGTTTCCCGTGCGGGATTCGAGGAGCTCCATCCGGGCGGAGCGATCGGCAAGCGGATGATGCGGGTAGCGGCGATCATGCATCGCGATGCGGCGATGCCGATCGTGACCGAAGATTGCGAGATGCGCGACGTGATCATGATGATGACGTCGCGCAGCTTCGGTATGACTGGCGTCGTGGATCGCGATGGGCGACTTGTGGGCGTTATCACCGACGGCGATCTGAGGCGCCATTTTGATAGTCTGATCGAGGGGAAGGCGACGGACATGATGACGCCCGATCCCAAATGGGTGTCGCCCGGCTGCCTGATCGAAGATGCGCTGACGCTTCTCAACAAGCATAAAATCACCGCCATGTTCGCTGTCGAAGATGATGGGACGGACAGACCGGTCGGGATCGTTCATGTTCACGACTTTCTGCGGCTGGGGCTCGCTTGACCGCCGCAATCCTTATTCCAGCCCGCTACGCTTCGAGCCGCTATCCCGGAAAACCGCTCGCCCTGCTGATCGGCGCAGGCGGGGAGGCGAAGCCGCTGATCCGGCGGACCTGGGAAGCGGGCTGTCAGGTGCGCGACATCGCGACATTGGTGATCGCGACCGACGACGATCGCATCGCCGCAGCCGCGCGCGGCTTCGGGGCCGAGGTCGCGATGACGCCCGAGGAGTGCGCGAACGGCACCGAGCGCTGTGCCGCCGCGCTGCCGGCCCTGCCCGACGACATCGACATCTTCGTCAACCTGCAGGGCGATGCGCCGCTGACGCCGCCGCATTTCCTGACGGCATTGCTGGAGGCGATGGCGGCCGATCCGACGATCCAGGTGGCGACCCCGGCGATCCGCGCGACGCCCGAGGTGCAGCGGCGCCTGTTCGCGGATCAGGCGCAGGGCTGCGTCGGGGGGACAACGCTCGCCACGGACAGCCGCGGCGACGCGCTGTATTTCTCGAAATCGGTGATCCCGCATATCCCGCGGGCGCGCATCGGCGATCCCACGCTGCCTTTGTTCCTGCATGTCGGCGTCTATGCCTATCGCCGCTCCGCGCTGGAGGGCTATGCCGCTGCGCCGGCCTCGCCGCTGGAGCTGCTGGAGGGGCTGGAGCAGATCCGCTTCCTCGACATGCGCGTGCCGGTGCGCGTCGTCGAGGTCGATCCCAAAGGCTGCGACATCTGGGAGCTCAACAATCCCGAGGACGCGCCCGTGATCGAGACGGCGCTGGCGTGCCGGGGGATCGAGTGACGTGGCACGCGCCTATCCGGGCCTGCCGCCGACCTTCCTGGAGGAGGCGGCCTCGATCGCGCGGCGAATCCGCCGGCGCCTGCGCGAGCGGCGCTGCCGCGCGCTGACGCGCGCCGAGCCGATCGACGCGGGCCGGACGCTGGTGACCGTGCGCGAAACAACGCCGATGCTGATCGATCCGTCCGACGAGGGCCTGTCGCGCAGCCTGGTCGCCGACGGCTATTGGGAGATGTGGCTGACCGAGGCGCTGGAGGCGGTGCTCAAGCCGGGCATGGTCGCAATCGATATCGGCGCCAATCTGGGCTATTTCTCGCTGCTGATGGCGGAGCGCGTCGGCGCGAGCGGGCGGGTCCATGCGTTCGAGCCCAACCCGATCATGGCCGATCTGCTCGTCGAAAGCGCCGCGCGATCCGGGCTGGCCGACCGCATCTCGCTCCACCGTGATCCGCTATGGGATCTGGACGGCGAGGCATCTGTGCTGCGCGTGCCCGACGGCGAGCCCAAGAACGCGCATCTCATCACCCATGCGGGCGACGAGATCGAGGGAATCCGGATGATCTCGCGCCGGCTGGACGGGTTCGGCGATCTGCTCGACGCCGATGTCATCAAGATCGACGTCGAGGGCGCCGAGGAGCGGATCTGGCGCGGCATGGCCGGATTGTTCGGACGCGGGCGGCCGCTCACCATCTTTCTCGAATTCTCGCCCGTCCGCTATGAGGATCCGATGGCATTTCTGGAGGACATCATGGCGCAAGGCTTCACGCTGGGAGAATTGAGCGTGAGCTACGGCATTCGCGCAACGACCGCCGAGCGGATCCTGGCCGGCGCCGCCGATGAGGACCGGATGCTGGCCTTGCGGCGCGCGGCGCAGGCATGAGCCGCACGACCCTGCTGGGGCGGCCCGTCGGGCTCGACGAGCCCTTGTTCCTGATTGCGGGCCCCTGCGCGATCGAAACCGAAGCATTGGCGCTGTCGGTCGCCGAGACGTTGCGCGGGATCGCCGAGCGGCTGGGCATCCTGCTCATCTACAAATCCAGCTTCGACAAGGCGAACCGCTCGTCCGGCGCGTCCTTCCGCGGGCTCGGCATGGAAGAAGGCTTGCGGATCCTCGAGAAGGTCCGCGCCGAGACCGGATTGCCGGTGCTGACCGACGTCCACGATGTGGGGCAGGTGAAGCCCGTCGCCGAGGTCGTCGACATGCTGCAGACGCCGGCTTTCCTTGCCCGCCAGACCGACCTGATCGAGGCGGTTGCGGCGAGCGGCCGGCCTGCCAATATCAAGAAGGCGCAGTTCATGGCGCCGGGCGACATGGTCAACGTGATCGACAAGGCGCGCGCCGCCGCGGCCGCGGTCGGGATCGCCGATCCGGCGTTCACCGTGGCCGAGCGGGGCACGAGCTTCGGCTACGGCAATCTCGTCGTCGACATGCGCGGGCTCGTCATCATGCGCGATACCGATTGCCCGGTCGTCTTCGATGCGACGCATTCGGTTCAGCTGCCGGGATCGAAGGGCACCAGTTCGGGCGGACAGCGCGAATATGTGCCCGTGCTCGCGCGCGCGGCGGTGGCGGTCGGGGTGGCCGGCCTGTTCATGGAAACGCATCCCGATCCCGAGAAGGCGCTGTCGGACGGGCCGAACGCGATGCCGCTTGAGGAACTCGAGCGGCTATTATCCGAACTGATTGCGGTCCGCGACGCCGCGCGGGGCGCTTATTCGACGATCCGGACTGCGTAGAAGAAGCCGTTCCCGACCGGAGGCGATCGATCGAAAACGAGGAAACCGGCCTGACGCAACGGGGCGAGGAGCGTTTCCTGGGTTTTCCCGTCGAACATCGAATGCCATTCGACGAGGAACGCCCTGATCTTTCCGAGCAGACCATTGCGCTGCAGTGATTCGAACACCGCGAACTCGGAGCCTTCGCAATCGACCTTCAGAATTACCTCGAGGCCGCGCCCGATCGCGTCTTCGATAAGAGGGGCAAGAAGTGGCCCGGCGTCGCGCAACGAAAGCTGAACTGCGACGCCGCCTTCGACCCCGACCGTCGTCATCGCCCCCGAATCGTCCTTGTCGTTGATCAGGATTGGCCCATCGAAGTCTCGGTCGGACAGTCCGACATGATGTGGCTTGATTTTGGCCGACAAGGCCGGGTTCAGCGCGATGTTCGCTATTGCGCGTTCGAACGTCTCCGGGAATGGCTCAAAGGCGTGGACTTCGGCGACTTCTGCCTTGCGCGCGAAGTGAAGCGCCGCCAGCCCGACGTTCATGCCGACATCGAAGACGGCCGTCTGACGATCGACCCCGAAGTTGTACGCATTTTCAAAGAAAAGTTCACCAACGAACCTGAGATCGTCGAGAGAGCGACCGTGGAGTACAATCCCGCCGACAACCGCGCGGACGCCGCCATCGACGATACGGATCGCTATCCCCTGGTCATAGAGATTCCGGAGGAACTGCCGGTTCTCGACGAAAAAGGGAACCGATGCGCCGGCCTCTTCCGGGAAGTGCGCGTCGTCGCTCAAGGTTACCGCGCCATCCGTTGACCGCATCACCGGCACGGCAGAACGATTGTCCTCGATCAGAAGAGACGCCTTGCCGCTGACCCACACCCTATATTCGGCACGGCATGGACCGGCGGCTGTGAACGGGACGGTGAACGCGCTGCCGTCCGCAAGATCGGTGCTCCGAACTTCCCGCCGGGCTAGCAATTGCTTGCCGCCGGCGCACGAAACGTCAATCACGGCGAGCAGCACCTTTTCGGGCAAAGCTGGCTCGTCGCTGCTGATCCGGAATCCCGCGAGATACTCGCCGGCGTTGAGCTGCTCGTATGGACCATAAACGGCATGGCCGAACGGACCCGGTAGGGTGCGCAGGCAGGATCGCCCGTCGATCGTTTCGGGCAACCCCAAATTCAAATTCAGCATCAATGGTCCATTGCTAAGGCAGGGGCCGTCAAACATACCCCAACAGCCCGGTCAAGATGAGCCTTTCCGCGCGTTGCCACTCGCCGAGGGCGAGCGTAGAGGCAGTCGCGGATTGCTCTCGGAGGAGGGCGACACTGTTCGGACTGTATCGATTAGGTGATCATGAGCGTCGAAACCAGTGCCCCGATGGGCGAACTTGCGCTCGATCCGTTCGCCTATGTTCCTGGCATGGCTAGCCGGATCAATGGCCTTGGCGGCGAAGGGGCGCCCGACGGCGACTACGCTTTTCACACGCCTTACGTAGTGGTCGCCGAGGGCATTGCGCACTTCAAAGTGCATTTCGGTTCGCTGAAGGCCACCACGGGCACCTTGAATCTGCGCGTTCACATGCTGTCCGCTGGCGAACAGCATGCGCGCCTCGCAACGGCCGAACGGATCGCCTTGAATCGCTTGGTGGCAGTCAATGGCTTTCACCAGTTGCGTTTCGAGGCTTTTCACGGTGTCATCTACGCTCTGTATGGCGGCATAATCGGCGACACGGACGCGGAGGCGTCTGACCTGCAGGTGGTGCTTGATCGTCCGGCGGACCCGAACGAGATGCGTGAGGTGGTGGCGGAAGCACGCAACACTGCCTTCGGCGGAGAGAGCCTCGCCACACCGGAGCTCGTGTCGCTTGCGCCGGCAACGCTGAAGACGCCGGTCACCCAACTCGCGACGGATCTGCAATTGCGCGGATTGGACGCCCGGCAGTGGTTTGGCGGAGCTCACGATCGAACGACGGCGCTGACTCGCTGGAAGAGCAGCTATGTCGTTCAAGCCGTGCGGGCGTATGGCTTCTTGAGGCCTGGCGCGCGAGGCGCCGGGCTCGATTGCGAAGAGGAGGCCATCTTCGAGAAATTGACGGCAGAGGGCTGTGATGTCGATGCGATCATTCCGCCCGAACGAGAGGCGCTTGGCGGATCTGGTGTTTCCACACGGGTCGCCGCTTTAGACCCTCTCTCGCCGGAGGTGGTCAACTACGATTTTCTATGGACCGACGGCTTGTGTTCGCGGCTCGGTTCCGCAGCCGCAGGCGTTCGGTTTATCGAAGCGGCGATGGCCGCTCTTCGTCCCGGTGGCCTGGCCGTGCATGTCATCGATTATGATCCTAGCGGCGAGACGGTCGGGCCGTTCGCTCGGGGCGACATCGAGCGGATTTGTATCATCTTGATCTCGCGTGGGCACGACGTCGCGGAATTCCGGATCGACGACCGTAAGCTGATCGTCGGACCGAACGGTCTCTCGGCATGTGGCATCGTCTGCAGAAAAGCCGCGCTTATCACCTGAGGGGCGCGGCCATCACCTCGGAATACATTGTCCTGAGGCGCGTGCTGTAACGCTCCGGTGAAAAATGCTCGGCGCGAAGAGGACCAGCGCGACTCAGCCGCTCGCGCAGGCTCCGGTCTGTGTCGAGGTGCGCGATGTTTTGAGCGATCGCAAACGTGTCGTACGGATCGACCAAGACGGCAGCGTCGCCGGCAAGTTCGGGCATCGCACTGATGTTCGAGGTAAGCACCGGAGTGCCGAGCTGCATCGCTTCCAAAATGGGAAGCCCGAAGCCTTCGCTGATGGAGGGAAACAGGGCGGCGCGCGCGGAACGGATCAGCTTTAACAACAAGGACCGGGAGAGATGCGTCAGCCGAATAACGCGCCGTGATGGATCGCGGGCGTTCACGCTGCCGATCTGATCTTCCTCATCGCTCGTCCCGGCGGCGGTGCCGAGAAGCGCCAGTTCGCCCTCGTTCTGCCAACCTCGGCCGCCCACGATGACGAGCGGTGTCGACAACCCAAGCGAAAGATAGGCTTCGATGAGGCGCCCGACGTTTTTTTTGGGCTCGATGGCTCCAAAGAACAGGAAATAGCCGCGATGAGGCAGGCCGAAAATGTTCTCGATCACTGCGGCATCTTCGGCAACTGTCCTGGCGAGCGTTCCTGGCGGCATGATGGCGGCTTGATAAGTGTTCGAGATATCCCCGGGGTTCATTCCGAACTCGGTCAGTATGTCGTTACGACTTGCCTCCGACACCGTGCACAGATGATCGGCGGTTGCGGCGATCCTAGAAATCAAATGGCGATAGCGCCTCTTGGGATCCGTCGTTGTGTAGGGAAGCCGAAGCGGCACCAGATCGTGCAATGTATAGATGTTGCGGGCACCAACGAGCCGTATTGGGATCGGATAGGTCCAGTGCATGATCGGAGGCGGGGTGCTCATCCTGATCGGCAGTAGGCGACCGTAATAAGCGAAATGGCAATGTGCGAGATCGAAAAGGCGCGGAGCGCTCATGATGCGGTCGAACGCCGGGAGACGATCCGCGAGCGGTTGCGTCACCACGCGCCCGCTCAGCGGCACATCGTCCAACCGAGGTGAGGCGAACGGATTGAGTGCTCGGCGACGAAGCGCCCGTTTGTCCTGCCGGCGCTGTTCGAGCGATCGCTCGACCGGCGATTTGCCGAGCGTTTCGAAGAATAGGATCTCGCGCAGTGCGGCATCTTTTCCGGCATCGATGCCGAAGACGCCTTCGACGTCAAAGTCGCTTGCTTTGAGAACGGATGCGAGCGTGTAGCCGTATGTCGCGACGCCGGTGCCATTTGGGAGAGCAAGATTGTAGCCGTCGATCCCGATTCGCATCCGATTCATTCGCGCGGCGCTATCGTGAGTGCGACGTGGCGGCAAGCAGATCACCGTAGAAGCTAGCAAGAGCGCCAGCGAACATTGCGGGCGAGAAACGGCTGGTATTCCGAAGCCCAGCCTCCGAGAGGCGACGACACAAGTCTGGATCAGTTGTTATTTGCTGAAGAGCGCACGCAAGCGCTGAAATGTCTGTCGGTTCGATGAGCAAAGCTCCCCCCCCCGCAGTCTCCGCCAGCGCGCCGCGGCAGGCTGTTATAACCGGAGTCCCCAAGGCCATCGCCTCGGCGACCGGCAGGCCGAAGCCTTCGGCCAGCGACGGCATGACCAGCGCGCGAGCGCCGGATATCAGTCGACCGAGATCGCCCGCTGCGACGTCCGGTAGGCGAATGGCCCCCGGGGTCGTTGCGATAGCGGCTTCCAGATCGGGATAGAGTTGCGACGCGGGGCCCGCGACCACGAGCGGCATCCGCACTTGGCTAGCCGCATACGCTTTCAGCAAGCGCTGGACGTTCTTGCGAGGTTCGACGGAGCCGAGCGCGAGGAGGTAGTTGCGAGACGTCAGCCCCGCCGGCGGAGGTCCTCCGTCGGACGCCGGACTGACGGGTTGGCTGCAATTCACGATTTGCGCGGGCTCTATGCCCAGCTCGTTCGCGATTTCGCCCCGAGCAGCGTTGGAGACTGTGACTATGCCGTCCGCCTGATCGACGATCCGCGAAAGCAGCTTGCGATGCCGGACCGGATCGATCTGACTGAGTTCAGGATGTGCCAGGGGAATCGCATCGTGAATGGTATAGACATTGCGCCAGCCGACTAGCCGAAGCGGCACCGGGTAGGTCCAGTGCATAATGCCGCCCTCTATCGGGCTGCGGACTTCCAAGAGCCGGCCATGCAGATCGAAATAGACTTGGGCGAGCCGATAAAGGTCGGGGGCGAAAAGGATATGGTCCCCTATGGCGTGAGCTTGCGCTGAGAGGGGGAGCAGCGCGCGTGCCCATCGACGGAGCCGACCTCCCGCCAACCAACCTTGCGTCGACTGATCGTGGAGTATGAGGGCGGACGGGGAAATGCCCCGCTGTGCCGTAGCAATCGACCGTGCATATGTGGAGACGCCTGTCCCCCCTGGAGCCAGCATCCGCCCGTCAACGCACAGTCGTAGATTTGGCGCTTGGGGCATCACCGGCTAATGGGAACAGCGATCGGCGCTTCCGCAGCGTCGATCTGGCTACAAGGTCCCGCTTGCATGATCCGATTCGAGAATGTTTCCAAGACCTATCACATCAGGAAATTCGAGAAGCGCGTTTACAATAATCTGAATTTCACCATCCAGCGTGGGGAGAGCATCGGGATTTGCGGTGCGAACGGTGCCGGCAAATCGACGTTAATGAGGCTGATTGGCGGCGTCGAGCAGCCATCCACTGGCACGATCACCAGGACGATGAACACGTCCTGGCCTATCGGCTTCGGCAGTTGCTTTCAGGGCAGTCTGACCGGTGCGGACAACGCTCGCTTTATCGCCCGCATCTATAATCAGCCCGAGGATGAACTCCTGGATTTTGTCGAAGATTTCGCACAGCTCGGACCCTATCTGCATCAGCCGGTACAAACCTATTCGGCTGGCATGGGTGCGCGGCTGGCCTTCGGTGTGTCGCTTGCGATCAACTTCGAATGCTATCTGGTCGACGAGGTTACAGGCGCCGGCGACGAGCGGTTTAGGGCGCGATCGGAGGAGGCGCTGCTTCACCGCCGCGATCACGCATCGATCATCATGATCTCCCACGATCCCGGCTCCCTCAAGCAATATTGCAAGCGCGGAGCCGTGGTTTACGGGGGGTCGGTGGTCTTTTTCGACACGATCGAGGAGGCTAGCGAGGTGCATAGCCGCCTGCAGCGGCGATCCTTCTGAATGCTCGATTGATCCGGCGGTGAGCGGGCACTAGAAGCCGGCTTGGTTAGGGCGTCGCCGAAAGCACGCGCTCGCCCTCATGTTCAGGCGCACGTCCGGAGGATTTCCGACCTTAATGCTTTACCGCCTCTCCGCTCCCCTCCGCACGGGGCTTGTCACCATATTGTTGGGATCGCTGAGCGCGTGCGCAACATTGCCTGCCAGCGGCCCCACCGCGGGGGAAATAAAGCGCCGGGTTAACAGCAGCGGCAACACAATCGGTTTTCGAATCGCGGACATCACGGCACCCGTTCTGGCGGAAATTGAGGCCAAGGCGGACGTTGTCGATCGCGCGGCGCCCACTCTTGCAGGTCTTGCTGCCGAGGGCCGTAACGATGTGGTCGGGCCCGGTGACGTTTTGGGGATCGGCATTTTCGAGGTCGGCGTTTCGCTTTTCGGGACGTCCGGCGGCGGAGAAGTAGGGCAGGGCTTCGATTCGGGCGCGCGAAATGTGACTTTTCCCGCGATCGTTGTGGATCGGCAGGGGGGCATCAGTCTTCCATATATCGGCCGGCTGCAAGTGGCCGGACGTACTCCCCCGGAGATCCAGGACATGATCGTCCGCGGACTTCGCGGCAAGTCGCAGAGCCCGCAAGCCGTGGTTGCCGTCCGGTCGAACCTGAGCGGCACTGTCTATGTCGGCGGCGACGTTCGCAAGCCGGGTAGGTTCGAACTGACCTTGCAACGGGAGCGGCTCCTCGACGCGATCGCTCTTGGAGGCGGAGCTGCCAATTCTTCCGAGGACACGCTGGTTCGCTTCAATCGCGGTAGCCAGACGGTCGAGGAGCGTCTGGGCCGCATTCGTGCCGGTGCAGCCGATGATCTCGTTCTGATCCCCGGTGATCGCATCGAGCTCATCAAGCGGCCTCGCAGCTTCATCGTGCTCGGGGCAACGACCCGCGTTTCGCAAGTTGCATTCGAAACCGGCGACCTGTCGCTCGCAGAGGCGGTAGCCCGCGCCGGTGGGCCGCAGGATGAGCGCGCTGATCCTTCCGCCGTCTTTCTGTTCCGTTATGATCCCATGGCGCAGTCAGATGCGAGGGCACAGCCGGTTATCTATCGCCTGAATATGATGGAGCCGGCTAGTTATTTCCTGGCCCAGAAGTTTGCTATCCGCGACAAGGACGTGATCTATATCGCCAATGCGGCTGCCAATCGGCCGACGAAGATGGTCAGCATCATCAATCAGCTTTTCACGCCTTTCGTAACGGCGCGAGTGCTGACGCAGAAAAACTGATTGTGACCAGGCGGGTGGCGGCGATTGCACTTCCCGACGCTGACGCCCCTCGCGTTCGGGCGGTGGTAGTTGGAGGGGCGCCCGTCAAACGGCCTGTCAGCCGTATTCTCTGCATCAAGCCTGATCATATCGGGGATCTCCTGATCGCTGCGCCGGCCTTGATGCTCCTGCGAAAATCGTTTGCCGACGCGCACATCACTTTGATCTGTGGGCCATGGAATGTTGGGTTAGCCCGCAGGCTGGAGATTGCTGACGAGATCTACCCGGTCGATCTCTTTGCTGAAAACAGCCTCGGCGATATGGATCGTGATACGCGCGAGCAACGTCGTCGGGAGGCGATTGATGGGCTGCGTGCACTTGCGCTGCCGAGGTTTGACCTGGCGATCGACCTTCGGCGTGACGAAGATACACGCGCGCTTCTCAAGATCTTCGAGGCGGACGTCCGCGCCGGTTTTGGCGACCTGCTGACCTACAGTTATCTAGACGTCGCCCTGCCCGTGACGCATCGCGGATTCGATACCGGCATGACGAGCCTTAGTCTTCGCCCCTGTGATCTTGAGGGTGGAATGGGGCATACGGTCGACGAGAAGGGGCTTTGTTTGTCCGGTACGGTGGGCCGGGTGGACATCGAACTCTCGACCGATGCCGTATGGGCGCCGAGTGATGAAGGGTTTCCGGACAATCGACCGCTCGGTGCCGCCCTTCGCGCCATTCACATGCGGCAATCAATCGCTGGCGGCACACCCGCTTTGACGGCTGAGCCTCTCGTTACAATCGATCGATCCGAAATGGCGTTCGGTCCAGGTTGGCTTGACTGGGAGCCATGGGGTCGTTGGACGACGATCGGCCGTGCGCCCTTTAACCTCTTATGTTCGACAAGCCAGCCGAAGGTAGACCTCCTAGTGGAGGTCCAGGGTCATACGGGCGTGAGTCACACAGAGGCACGAGTGTGGCTCACAGGAGGAGGTGGAGAGGCCTCCCACCTTTTCAAATCGGGCGACGAGCCGGTTGTCCTGGCGATGCAGTGCGAGCTGACGTCGGTCGGACGTATTGCCCGCTCGGCGCCGTTTCTCCTTCGTGCTGGCCGATATCGCGGTGTCCTGCGCGTGTG
The DNA here is from genome assembly GCF_030546695.1 of Sphingomonas natans. Lineage (GTDB taxonomy): Bacteria > Pseudomonadota > Alphaproteobacteria > Sphingomonadales > Sphingomonadaceae > Sphingomonas_I > Sphingomonas_I natans. The sequence continues at coordinate 235,564 of NZ_JAUOTP010000002.1, read as the reverse complement.
GGTGGGTGAGCCAGAAGACTGGGTGCCACTCACACTCACGATAGGGGGGGCTCGTCCGGGGCAGGTGGTGGCTCGGATCTCGACGGCACAGGCTGTTTGCGAATCAGGACTCTTCGAAACGCCTTTCGAGATTGAACTTGTGGATAGTGCGGAGCCGATCCGCGTCGAGGTCGCGCCCGCGATGGGCGAAGGGAGCGGCGATCCCACGCGCTTAAGAATCGCATCTGTCGAGCTCCACTGCATGCAGGCTCGCTCTCCCGAGTTGCCGGTTGAGCATGTTGAGCTTCAGCTGATCGATCTCGCCGCAATGGTGGCGCTCCGGCATGCGCCGAGTCTCGTCACCTCTTCAACAGAGATCGTCGATCGACTGCGGGAGCCGCGGCAAAATTCAACGGCAGCAGCGGCGGTCCAGCAACTCGTGCAGCGTAAGCGACGCCTGCTGAGGCGAGAGCGTCAGTTCATAGGCGTTGCGATCGGCGCGAATAAGGAAACCAAGCTATGGCCGCACGACGCTTTCGTAGAGCTCTGCCGCCGGCTTCTCGATCAACCAAACGTGGATATCGTGTTCTTAGGAGGACCAAGCGACTCAGAGCAGGTCCGGGCGCTGATAGCGGAACTCAGTGCTGGGGGGCGGACGATCGATCTTACTGGTTGTTGCCGAATCGAGGATCTCGGTGAGGTTCTTGCCAAGCTTGATGGTTTTATCGGTCTCGACACGGGGACGACCCATTTTGCCGGGCGCGTCGGCCTTCCTACCGTTGCCATCTTCGGGGCTTCGCATGATCCGCTCAGGTGGGGTCCCGTCGGCGTTCGGAGCAGTTGGGCGGCAGCGGATATTGCCTGCAAAGAGTGCTCGAAGGCTTCGGCCAGTCAATGCGAAATCGGTGTGCGTTGCATGTCCGACATCAGCCCCGAGGACGTCTGGCGGGTCGTCGAAAGTACGATCTTCGACCGACAGGGATCATCGCGCAACGCTTGATTGCTTCACGAGGGCAGGCGTAAGGCCGCGCAGGCGTTTGAGCCGATCCATCCGATCATCCAAGGTGTTTTCTTGACCTCTCCGTCCGGGCCCAGCGCTAACCTCTATTGGTTGCCATCTATAGATGACTGGTCCGTCCGTATCGCCGAGATCGAGCGGTCGGAAGTCGGCGAGGCGGCTTGGAACGCGCTGGTTGCGCTGGCAGGCGTGAAGCTAGATTTTGTCCGCGTCGGTCGTCTCGACAAGGCGCTCATGCGATTGTTCGGCGATGGGCCACCGGTGAACCTCGCCACGCGTCCAATCCGTCTTGCTGTCTTGGCTTCGTCGACAACGGCCCAACTCGCAAGTGCGTTACGTGTCGCTGGGCTCAGGCGCGGTCTGTGGATTACGCTCTACGAGCCCGATTATGGGCAGTATCGCCAAGAACTCGCCAATCCCGCCTCCGGGCTGTACGGCTTTGCCCCGACTGCCATCCTTTTCGCGTTGGATGCCGGTCATCTCGTCGGCGATGTCGATCCGGCTCTTAATCCAGAGAGTGCCGAGGCCGTTGTGCATCAGCGCTGTGATCTCCTCCAGAGTCTCTGGCGTTCAGCGCGCGCTGCGTTCGGCGCACAGATCATTCAGCAGACGGTGCTTCCGGTCTTTCCGCCGCTTTTGGGATCGAATGAGCAGAACTTGCCGGGATCGCGCGCAGCGATCGCTGCTGAAATGAACGCCCGTTTGAGAGCAATCGTCGGTGCGGAGGGCGTCGGTTTGCTGGCGATCGATGCATGGGCAACGCAGCTCGGTCTCGATGCTTGGCATGATCCTGTTCTTTGGCATCGAGCGAAGCAGGAGATAACACCGCGCGCGGCGCCGCTGTACGGCGATCTGGTGGCCCGGCTGCTAGCTGCTGGACAAGGGCGGGCCTCGAAGGCGTTGGTACTGGATCTGGACAACACCTTGTGGGGCGGCGTGATCGGGGACGATGGTCTCCAAGGCATCGTCGTGGGGCAGGGTGATCCGCTTGGGGAAGCGTTCGCCGCGTTTCAGACCTATGCGGCTGGGCTGGAACGACGCGGCATACTCCTGGCAGCTTGCTCCAAAAACGATGAATCCAATGCCCTTTCGCCGTTCGAACACCATCCGGACATGGTGTTGCGGCGCTCCCGTTTCTCAGCTTTCGTAGCCAATTGGGACGACAAAGCGAGCAACCTCAAGGAGATTGCCCGCCAGCTCAACATCGGCCTGGATTCGCTCGTTTTCGTCGATGACAATCCCTTCGAGCGGAACCTGGTTCGGCGGGAGCTTCCGATGGTGTCGGTGCCCGAATTGCCGGAGGATCCGGCACTGTTTGCGCGATGCCTCGCGGACGCCGGCTACTTCGAAGGGCTTACAATCACGGCAGAAGATCGAGGCAGGACGGCCTTGTACGAAACGAATAGGGAGCGGGAAGCCTCTCGGACCAAAGCGACAGATTTGAATGGTTATCTCGCTTCGCTCGAGATGGCGCTCTCTTGGCGAACATTCGATCGGGTGGGTTTGGCTCGTACTGTGCAGCTCATTAACAAGACCAACCAGTTCAATCTGACGACGCGTCGCTACACCGAGGACGAGGTTGCCGCCGTGATGACCGATCCTTCGGCGTTCGGATTGCAGTTCCGTCTTACCGATCGCTTCGGCGACAATGGGATCATCGCGGTGATAATCGGCCGCGTCGATGGTGCCGGTCTTTGTTTCCTCGACACTTGGTTGATGAGTTGTCGCGTGCTTGGCCGTCGTGTCGAAGAGGCAACCTTGGCCGTCGTCGTGGAGCAGGCAATTGCGCACGGCGCGACCGAACTCGTCGGTTGTTTCCGTAGGACAGCACAAAACGGAATGGTAGCGGATCATTATGACCGGCTGGGGTTCACGCCTCTACCGGGTCAGCCCGGCGATACGGAGCGCTTGTACCGACGGGATGTTGCCGAGACCGCACACGATTTCCCCATCACCATCAGGAGCGAATGACGTGGACGATCAGGCCATCATGGCGGAGCTGACCGACATTTTCCGTGATCTTTTCGGCGACGATTCAATCGTGCTGGCGCCGGAAACGATGGCGGACGATGTCGAAGGATGGGACTCGATCAAGCACATCAGCTTGATCGTCGCAGTCGAGGATCACTGGAATATCAAGATGAAGACCTCGGAGATCGACACGCTCAAGAACGTTGGCGATCTTCAGCGCGTCGTGGCGGCGAAGATCGGCTAAAGACGTGCTTGGCACAACCGCTCGGAATCTACCGCGTCGTCGTCAGGGCTGGCTCGCTTCCGCGCTGAACCGCGGCGATGATCGGCAGGATAGTATCGACCGCCGGCGCGAGGCCGGTCAGCCCCGCCGTCTGGTCGGTAGCAATCGGCGGTAGCCGTCGCGAAACGATGCGAAGAGGGGACATCGTCCGGTTGATCTCGTCACACAGCAGCTCGCCGGCTGCCTTTGCCATGACATATTCGGCCATGCCCCCAGGTCGATCGTCAAGGAACGTTGTCGAAGGATAGAAAAGGGTAGCGCCGCCCTTTTGGTGTCGGATCGCCGACGCCAAGTTCCATAGACCACCCACGAAGTAGGCCTGGAGATCGGCGAGACGATCGCCGTCGAAAAAGGCGGAGTTTGGGCGTGCGATCGTCGGCGCCGCGAAATAATAAATATAGTCGAAGGCGCAGTCCACAGCCGCGAGCTGCGGCGCCGCGGGTTCCTGTACGGTGAAGTGCATCGTTCGGCACATACTCCCCGCTTTCCGGATTTCGGTTGCTACGGCTTCCGCATCGTCACGACCTCGGCTGTAGCTGATTGTAACGTCAGCCCCGCCCGCTGCTAGAAGCTTGGCGACGAGCTCGCCCAGGCCGCGCGATCCGCCTACCACCAGTATGGTTGCACCGGCGTAATCGGCGCGTCCGACCTTTTCGAGCAGATCAACCATGCGCGGTTGGGCGACCGGTGCGGCGCGAGCTACACATTGGACCGACCCCACCAGGCCGGCTCCGGCCACCTGCAAGGTGAGCAGGCCGTGTCGGGGCTCATCAACATGAAAGCGTATCGCAGACACTTCGGCGCCGCTCGCATGGAAGCGGAGGTTAAGTCCCACATAAATTGAATGAAGTCCCGGAAGGACCATGCCGACGAGGCGGGTTGTCGTAGCGAGGCCGGCCAGGCGGGAGGCGCCGAGCCAGCGCGCTGCGGCGGGAAATGCAGAGGCGACGGTCGCCGCGTCCTTAGCGAACGGAACGATCCCTTGCTTCGCTACCCACTCGGCAATGGGCCAATCTATCGGGCGGGATGGCGTATGGGATTGCGCTCCTTCCGCGGGAGCCGGTACAGGTGCGGGATCCTCCGGGCCGATCGTCAGGGTGATGAGAGCCCGCAGCAGCCCCCCCGCCGTAATACGAAGTTGGAAAGCCTTGTCCGTTTCGCGGCTGACCTGGACCTCAGCGAGTTCGCCGACGTGCACAAAGCGCGAAAACTGCACCTGCAGGTTTTTGATCTCATCACTTGCGGCGCGTTCCGCGGCGAAGGTGTCCAGAGCCCAAAGTAGCAGATGTATCCCATGGACGACCAATGTGCCGGCAACCGTCCGCCGGGCGTGATCGGCATCGACATGAATGGGATTGTAATCGCCCGACAGCTCCGCGAAATGCAGCTGGTCCGACACGTTAAAGCGCTTGAGCATGAGGCTAAATGCCCCTAACCCTGCCGTCGAAGCAACAGATAGCTTCCTGGTCGGCGAGCCAATCGAAAAAGATGAGATTGTGATGGCTTGCGTGCGCTGCACTGTGCTCGGTTCCGCTAAACTGGCGCGCTGGTTCCGCACGATCCCATGAACTCCGACGAACAAGGCTCGACCGAGCTGGAGCATGTGCGTGAGGTGGTTTTCACCGGGTTGTCGCATCCGGCAGACAGCGCGGTTTTCGAATTTTGCAGCCGGATACTCCGCGCTGGGGATCCGCCGATTGCCGCCAGGCTGATTACCGGTCCCAGCGACCCGGCGCCCGAAGACGCCATCTTGCGAGTACAGATCCGATCGGAAACGCTTGATGCAGTGCGGCTTGCAGTCACGGCTCATGTTCCGGGCTCCGCGGCGAAGCGCCAATGTTACGCCGAAGCGGGGCGGCAGGGCGCGCTTCGACCGGACCTGGCGGTGCTTTCTATCGAGCGCGTGCTTTGCGATCCGCTGGAGTCGATGCGGAGCTTGGGCCAGAGTGCTGGCATCTCCTTCACGCCTGCGCAGATCGAGGCCGCGCGATGCGGCTTCCTAGAACTGCAGCAGCGTGCCGCTCCTCACCTTCATCCGCTTCGCTATCTGGAATCCTGCGGCGGTGGGGCCGATCCGGCGCCATCAGCCACCGCCTCCCATATGGATCTTCCGATCGACATCGCGTTTCTGAACGATCTCGATGAGGGAGCGCCCATTCTCGTGCTGGCTCATGACCGGGAGCGGATGTTTACCGCGCTGGCTGCCGATCTCGACCGGCTGGACGTGATAGCGATCGGCCTGCCGCCCGCCGAGGAGCAGGAGGCGCTCGCAAACCCGGTTGCGAACCCGCACACAGAGTGGCCGGATTTAGCGCCTTTCCAGCCACGGCTCCTTTATATGCATGAAATGCGGGATCATCCCGATCTTCCGGCCGTGCTCGCTTGGGCTTTGGATCAATTGCCGCCCGGCGGCCGGCTCGCAGGGAGCGAGGCCGACGCGGCAGCGATGCATCAACTGATTGCGGGTCTTACGCGTCGCGACGGTGGCGACATCGACTTCATTCTGGATGGCGCACGCTGGGCAGCTGTGCCGCCGGCTTATTGGAACGCCTGAGATGTGGGGGGTCATGGTCCGGATCGCCGGCGGCAGAGTGCAGGTGAGCGCTCCGGGGTGGCTTTTGAACGCCGGCGCCACCTATGCGGTGACTTTGTACATGGAGGCGTTGGCCGCCGAGCTAAATCGCGACCCCTGTGTCTACGGTTTCGACCCGGGAAACATCTACACTGTTTTCGTGCAGACTTGGGACCGGGCGCTGACGGGCGTGCGATCGCTCGCCTTCGGGCGAAATGTCCAAGGGCAAGGCGCCGTAGGCTTAATGCCCGATGTTTACTACATTAATCATCGTGGCTACGCGCAGCTGCGCTGGGAGGCGCAGCAGTATGCGCCGGTTTGGGCCGATCGCCGAGCGATGATCGCATGGCGCGGTTCGGTGACGGGCGGTGGCAACTTCCAATCACCCTCCGATATTCCGCGGGTCAAAATGGCGTTGGCCTGTCGAGACCTTAGTGCCGCCGATGTTCGCCTTTCCGGCGCTCATCCGACAATGGCCAGCGTCTATTCGCCGGGTGAGATCAACGCGTTCCTGGCGGCGGAACAGCTAATGGGCGAGATGTGGCATATGGCCGATTTCAGCAAATATCGGTATTCAATCGATATCGACGGGCATGCAAACGCCTGGAGCTTCCTCGAAAAAATGATTCTCGGCTGCTGCGTGCTGAAGGTCGCGTCGCCTTACGAGCAGTGGTTTTACGATAGGGTGCGCCCCTGGGAGCATTATGTGCCGATAAAAGCAGATCTGTCGGACATCGAGGAAAAAATCGAATGGTGTCTTGCAAATGAGGCGCGGTGTGAGTGGATAGCGCGGAATGGGCAGGCGCTGGCGGCGACCCAGTGCTACGAGACAGAAATTCGAAGCAATTGTGAGCAGCTCATGCGCTTCGCATCGACCGACATCGGCGAAAGCAACGCGAAAGAACTTGTCCGACGCTAACGCTCGGGCGCAGTCACCATGCGGGGCCCAAAAATCTCGACGCGCTGCAGATGAAGATAATTTCGCGACGGCAAGCTCAAACGAAGATATCGAAAGTGTTCTGTCTTCGGGTTTAAGTCAAGCGGACCGGTTGCGGACCCGCCGAAATACCATCCGTTGTTCTCGTGAATGTTTGTCCAATTCTGGCCGTCGTTTGAAATTTCGACCCGAAGTGAAAAGGCGCGCTCGCGGGCGCCCTCTCGATTAAAGATGCGGATCAGACTGACAGCGCGAACTTCTTCCAGGTCCACGCACCACCAAGGATTATCTTCCAGTTCGGTATGAAAAGCAAAATCCTCGTCCTCGTTCGTCAACGCGCGAGCGGCATCATCTGATTGTGACCAAATTGATAGGCTGCTCTGCGAGCACGGGCGTTTGCTGCCAATATCGATCAAATTGTCGTCAGCCGAGGGTCCGAGCGCACGCACGCTCACACTGTTGTGCACGAACAATGCGTCGCCGAAGCCGTAACGGGTGATGTTCATGGCCTTCATTTTGAAGCCGTACGGCTCCAGGAAGGATTGTATTTCGCTCCAGTGCGGCGCTCCTTCGTGTGTGGCCTCGTCGTGGATCTCGATCATGATGATCTTGGCGGCCCGAAGGGCCTCACGCGCTCCACGCAAAACGTGAAGCTCGGCGCCCTCTACGTCCACGACCCAGAGATCATATCGATTGATCTCCGCGCGCTGAATCAGGAGGCTGTCCAGCCGCCTGGAGATGAGCGTCTCCTCATCGGTAACGGTGATGCCAGGGAAATGCTGGGCATGAGTTCCGAGCGCCAAAATGCTAGACGATTCCCCCATGTTCGAGCTGATCCGGATCGTAAGCTCCTGATCATCTGCGTCGCTGATAAGCGCTTGCTCCGCTACGAAGCCGGGGAAGTTTGCAATCTTTTCCTCGAGCAAGGCAAACGTACGGCTTACCGGCTCGATCAGCAGGCCGCTGCCAATCCCGATACTACGATACTCTTCCAGTTCAGCGCCGGTGTTGGCTCCGATGTGAAGAACCGCGCGGGGCCGGTAGCCGTGATCTGCTAAAATCGACGAAAGTGCCACCATCTAAACCTGGTCTCCAAAGCGCCGACCAAAACGCTTCGCGAGCTGCGCTGGATGGGCGAGATTCCCGCTGCATCCAAGATCTTGGGCATTCGCGCAACGGAAAAGATCGCGGTTGGAGAACGAGGGACCGGATGCTAGCGCGCATGCATCGGCAAGGGATTGGGTGATGCAAGAGGCAATTTGGGTGGCGGGTCATCGCGGGATGGTGGGCAGTGCCATTACCCGTCATCTGCGTACGCTGGGTCGGCGGGTCATCACCGTCGACCGCAGCGAGCTCGACCTGCGCAGCCAGGCTGCTGTTGAAGCGTGGATGCAGCAAAATCAGCCCTCGTCTATCATATTTGCGGCTGCGAAGGTTGGCGGCATCCTGGCCAATGACACGCTGCCCGCCGACTTTCTTTATGACAATCTTTGCATCCAAACCAACACCATAAATGCCGCGCATCTGGCGGGCGTCAATAGGCTGGTTTTCCTAGGCTCATCATGCATTTACCCAAAAATGGCTAACCAGCCCATTCGCGAGGACAGCCTTCTAACTGGACCCTTGGAGCCTACCAATGAATGGTATGCCGTGGCCAAGATTTCTGGACTGAAGCTTTGCCAAGCCTACATGCGGCAGTTTGGCCGCAAGTATGTGTCTGTCATGCCATGCAATCTTTACGGTCCTGGTGACAATTTCGATCTACAGAGCAGTCATGTGTTGCCGGCGCTCATTCGCAAGTTCGTCGCGGCGAAGCGGAATAACAGCCCGGACGTCGAGATTTGGGGGACGGGCACGCCGCTGCGGGAGTTCATGCATGTCGACGATCTCGCATCGGCAGTCGTCCACTGTCATGACACCTATTTTGGATACGAGCATATCAATTGTGGCAGCGGTGAGGAGGTGAGTATTCGCGGGCTTGCCGAGGTCATCGCCGAAGCGATTGAGTACACGGGGCAGCTCCGATTTGACGGCTCTAAGCCCGACGGAACGCCGCGTAAGGTCATGGATTCGCAGCGGTTACGCGCCACCGGTTGGGCGCCCCGTATCTCCCTTTTGGAAGGAGTTCGTTCGACGCTCGATTGGTACGAGGGACAGCACGAATGAACCAGTGGCTTAGCAGCTCCCGACAGGCGTGGCGGACCGATGCCGTGTCAGGAAATAATCGGTGAGGACGACCTTCCAAGCGCTTGTGCCGACAACCCACCCTCATGTGGGCCCGACACTTCATTTGCTTCACGGAACGAAACGAATCTTCTTCGACGAGGGCGAGGGCCGCGTGAAGATTTTCAGCTGTGCCGTGGCCGATCATAGCGATCTGGCGGATGTTCACCGTAGCTCTCGTCTGGGAGAGCAATTTAGCGAATTCCGGGACGCCGACGCATCAGGCGCTACACTGCTCATCGACGGTGCGACCGAAGGGTGGAGCTTCAGCGAAAAGATCGCTGAGGGGCTGCACCGGATACTGGAGGAGCTTTCGATCGCGCCTGCGCGCGTTCTTGTCGTAACAACAAATCACCTTTTTACCGAGGATTACAGGGCGTGGTGCAATAGCCGAAACGTGGCGCCTGTGAATCTGTTCATATACGACTACTGGGCCTATAAAATTGCAGCTGAGCTCGTCGATCAGGCTGGGTCGTTGGAGCAGGCTTTAATGCAGCCGATCCCGGAGCCGAAAGTGAGCAGTAAGCTGCTCACATACAATCGTGTATTTAAGGCCCATCGTGCCGCGGTGGTGCTGCAGCTTCAGCGAAACGGCGAACTTGCCAGTAGTCATGCCTCATTTATGCCGGATGCTCGGCCGCTGCCCTCCGATGAGCAAGAGCGAATGGGCTCCTATCTCGCGAGCCTCGGCTGGCCGAGTTTGACTGACCTGATGCCAGAATGGCCGGAACTGGCCCGCAAGGTGCCGCTCACAGCTGATCGGACTGCCGAGGATGAGTATCTGAGTTATGTCTTCGGCACGATCTTGGCTGATATATACGCGCATGTCGGTTTTGCGGTTATCACGGAAAGTGACTTCGGGGTCGGCCGTGTGGACCGCGTTACCGAAAAGCCTTTCAAGGCCATCGCTAATCGCTGCCCCTTTGTCTTGGTTGGTCAGGCCGGCCAGTTGGCGCGGCTTTCGAGCCTTGGTCTGATCATGGGCGAGATGGCCGATCCCAGCTATGATACCATCGCTTGCGCCGACAAGCGGCTCGCGACCTGCTTGCGCCTGATCGACGAACTCAGTCGCAAATCCCTGGTCCAGCTTGAGGAGGACCGGCGCCGGCAGGCCGATACGCTCGATGCGAATTTTCGGACGCTTGTGGAGCTTGCATCTCAAGTCTCCATGGGGCGCTTAGCTGACAAATTGGCGGAGGCGCTGCCATAAGGCGAGGGCTTAGGGGTTGGCCGCAAGCTCTTGCAAGCCGTCTGCCGGTAGGTCAAAGCCCGCCGGCTCGCTCACGATATCGGCGAAGCGGCGGCGTACGCGCCGAAAGGACCATGGAAAATATGTCGAAGCGCGCGTTGATCACCGGTGTTACGGGCCAAGACGGTGCCTATCTGAGCGAATTTCTGCTTGGGAAGGGGTATGAAGTGCACGGTATCGTGCGGCGTTCGTCGCATCTCGGGGTCGCCGATCATCGCCTTCGGTGGCTCGGGATCGCCCACCGCGTCGTCATGCATGATGCGAACCTGTCCGATCTGGGATCTCTCGTCCGCGTGGTGCAGCAGGTGCAGCCCGACGAAATTTACAATCTGGGCGCGCAATCTTTCGTGGCAACCTCCTGGTCTCAGGCGCTCGTAACCGGCAACATAACCGCGTTGGGTGTCACGAACATGCTCGAGGCGATCCGTCTCGCTGGAAGTTCAGCCCGTTTCTACCAAGCCTCGTCATCCGAAATGTACGGCCTCGTCCAGCACCCAGTGCAAAGCGAGAAGACGCCTTTTTACCCACGATCGCCTTATGCGGTTGCGAAGCTTTACGGGCATTGGATTACTGTCAACTATCGCGAGAGCTTTGGGATGCACGCTTCCTCTGGCATCCTGTTTAACCATGAGAGCCCCTTGCGCGGCATCGAATTTGTAACAAGGAAAGTAACAGACGGTGTGGCTCGGATTAAACTGGGTCTGGCCACCGAATTGCGCCTCGGTAACGTCGATGCCAAGCGCGACTGGGGGCATGCGCGGGATTATGTGCGCGCGATGTGGCTTATGCTACAGCAGGATGTGCCGGACGATTATGTAGTTGCAACCGGTGTCACGACGAGCGTGCGGGAAATGTGTGAACTTGCGTTTGCCCGCGCCGGTCTAAATATGTCTGATCATTTGGTGATCGATCCTGATCTGTTCAGGCCTTCCGAGGTTGACATACTGCTCGGAGATCCAACGAAGGCGCGCCAAACTTTTGGCTGGGAGCCGAAGGTCTCTTTAGAAGAAATGATTTTTGAAATGGTGGATGCCGACCTCGTCCGCGTGTCGCGTTTTCTGGGCGGTTGAGCGCATTGAGCGAAAGGACGGAAAATCGTTGATGGGAGTGTCATGGATCGCTGCCCACTCGAAGCATCGAGCGGGCGCAGAGATTAGTCAATGCGCCGCAAAGCGCTGGGCCTAGAGATACGGGGATTGAGCTACGTGATGGCTATCTCGGACCATGAGGGCGTCGGCTCCTCGAAAGCTGCAATCTTTACGATCAGCTCCAATAACTACATGCCTTACACCCGAACGTTGATTGAATCATCCGTTGCACATCATCCGGACGCCGATCACTTTTTGTGTCTTGCTGATGAGGAAGTTACCCTTACAGGCTTCTATCCCGATGCTTGCACGATTGTCCCCGTCGCCAAGGTTGGCATCACGGAACTGCAGGGGTTCGCGTTTCGCTACGATATCATGGAGTTCAATACGGCCGTAAAGCCGTATATGTTTCTTCACCTTTTTGCGGCCGGTTATGACTCCGTCATCTATTTCGATCCTGACATCAAGATATATTCCCCGTTGACTTCGGTGTTTGATCTTTTGAATAGAGGAGACAATGCGGTCTTTACACCGCATGTAACACGTCCGGCGGAAAACTTGCTTCCTCCGGACGATATTTCATTTATGAAAGCAGGCGTCTACAATCTTGGATTTGCGGCTTTCCGCAAATCAGATGCGGTTGAGGATGTGTTGCGGTGGTGGGCGCGTCGGCTCCGTTATCAATGCCTCAATGCTCAAGATGAGGGCGTATTCGTCGATCAAAAATTCATGGACTTGGTCCCAGGCTTCCTAGACCGTACCATCGTGCTGCGACAGACCGCGCTAAACGTCGCTTATTGGAATCTGTCTCAGCGGGAATTAGCGATGGATGATGGCGCTTGGCTAGTCGACGGCGAGCCTCTTGTCTTTTTCCACTTCAGCGGCTTTGATCCTCGCGCCTCTGAGCAATTGTCCAAACATACGCTGATGTTCGCCAGTAATAATGGTGGATCGCTTCTCGGGTTACTAGATAATTACAAGTCAGACCTCGTCAAGAACGGACTGGGTCGCGTTCCGCGTGGTAATTACGCTTTTGGAAAGTTTGAGAGCGGTGCCAGCATCCCGCTTGTGGCGCGCAAGCTGTTCCGCGAGGAATTTCCTGTCTGGGACGGGGATCCTTTTGCCACCTTTGCGGGCTACCTAAGTGCGCCGGCGGCCGGCGTGGCGAATGCTCCCCAAGGGATCGTCTGCACAAATTTGATGAAACGGCTCTGGTTAGAATCGCCGTATTTGCGCGAATCCTTTAACCTGCACGACGTGAGCGGAGTGCAGGGTTTGTTGCACTGGTTTCTTGGCCATGCGCACGATGCGGGGATTGATCCGCGCCTCGTCCAACCATCGGTCGATCGCATTGCTTCTGCGCGACGGCGGCCCCGACGAGCTCTTCCATCGCGCGATTCCAAGGCGATTGACGTTTCCGTGATAGGATATCTTCGTGCCGACACAGGCGTCGGAGAAGTGGGACGGCTGACGCTGCAGTCTTTCGCCGAAGGGCCTTACAATAGCGAGGGTTTAGACGTATCTCTGAATGTCGCTTCTACGCGAAACAATAATAGTTGCGAACACCTGCTAAGCGAATCTGCGAGCGGCAGGGTGCAGATCTTCAACATTAATGCCGATCAGCTCCCATATGTTCAGGAGGGTATGCGCGATCGCCTCCGTCAGGACGCGTACCGGATCTGCGTTCCTTTCTGGGAACTGTCGAGCTTTCCGGAGGCTTGGCTTTCGGCCTTTGATCGCGTGGATGAGATCTGGGCGCCAACGCGCTTCATTCAAAGCGCCTTGATATCGCGCGTCAATAAGCCGGTCCAATACATGCCGATAGCGCTGCGATTTGACCGCGCCAAGACGTTTGAACGGGCCCATTTCGGATTACCGTCCGGCCGCTTTGTCTTTATGTTCTCTTTTGATTTCCTTTCCTTTAGCGGCCGCAAAAATCCTCTGGCCGTGATCGACGCTTTCAAGCTCGCTTTCGGCGGGACATCGCGGGCACGCGACGTCTCCCTGGTCATCAAGTGCGTCAACTCGTCGCTAGTGCCAGGTGCTCTCGCTCGCCTGCGCATTGCCGTGCCGACGGACATGGATATCCGGTTTATCGATGGCGAACTCGGTCGGGCGGAAATGTTGGGCCTGATCGGTTGCGCGGATTGCGTCGTGTCGCTTCATCGTAGCGAAGGCCTCGGCTTGCTGATCGCCGAAGCAATGGCATTGGGTGTACCGGTGATCTCAACCGACTATTCCGCTTCAACCGAGCTGGTGAGCGACGCGACTGGCTTCCCAGTCGATTATCGGCTGGTGCCGCTCCAGGCAGGGGAGTATCCGCATGGGGAAGGGCGCGTGTGGGCCGATCCGGACCTCTGTCATGCAGCGTGGCAAATGCAGACTGTCTTCGAGGGCGCCGGCACGCACGGTCCGTTAGTCGGGCGCGCGAAGAAGCGTTTGGAAGCCGAATTCGGATTGGCCAGCGTGCAGCAGCGGCAGGCGGCTCGACTTGCGGAACTCGGCGCGTAGCGACGGCCCAGTTGCAGAGGAATAAGAGTGGTGAGTATGGACGAAAAGGAACACGGCGGGGTACCAGGCCTCCACGATCCGGCGCGACCGCCTGTTCCGGCATCGCAGGTGAAGCGAGATGTCTGGAGTCGCGATGCGCTGGAGCTATTAAAGCTCGGTGAGGCGATCGTCGATCTTCGAGCTGATCAGCGATCACTTAGGCTGGAAAAAGAGGAACTGCGCTTTGAACGGGATCGCTTGCGTTCTGCGGTCGGAGAACTCCAGTCGAAGCTCACTGTCACACTCGCAGATCTAGACCAGGCCTTGCGAGAACGGGAGGCGATGGATGACCTGCGGAGAGAGATCGAAAAGATCGCCCGCGAGTATGAAGCGCGACTAGAAGAAGAACGTGCGGAGGTGGCGGCGGTTGCTTTGGAGTTTGAGCAAAAGCTACAACTGCACAAGGCGGAAAATCGCGGCGATGCGAGGCGGGAAGATGTGCGCGTGCGGCCCTGAGCTAATCATGAACGTTATGCGAGGGCACTCAAGCGGTCGTTGACCCGAGAGAGGGCTCAGTGACACGTCCCGCGAACAAGCGATATGGTGGAGAAATGTCGTGTCGATGACGAGAGATCAGGTGATCTGGGTGTATCGCGTAGTTCTGGGTCGGCTGCCCGAGAGCGAACAGGTTATTACGCAGATGATAGCGGATCATAGAGAACGAACCGATCTAATCCTTGCGGCGGTTCACAGCGACGAGTACAAATCTAAGTATCAAAACGGTGCGGATTGAGCAAAGCGGTGGTTAAAGTGGGCGATCGCCGTCGCCGATCACCCGCGACAGTCAATGTCAAAGCGGCCGAAAACGGAGCCTCTGAGGCGCGCTCTGCTATCTTTGTTCATTCTTCATTTCGAACTGGTTCCACGTGGCTCTGGTCGCTTTTCCGAACCAATACCAAATTCTGTGCATATTACGAGATTTTTAACGAATATCTGGCGACGCTGAGTTTGGACACGCTGAATCACTCTCATGACAAGTGGAATTCGCATCACCCGCCGACCGCCCCATACTTCATAGAGTTTGCGCCCTTGATCGCGGCCGACGGAGGCGTTTGCCATTATGAATCAGGGATGGCGCTCGCTCGCTTTTTCCCGGCAAAGGACGAGATCGGCGACCCGGTGCTCTCGGATGCGGAACGGTGCTACACGGCAAGTCTGATCAACGCCGCCCACGTCGCGGGCCGCGTTCCAGTGCTGAGTTGCACGCGCAGCCTCGCGCGGATTGGTGCGCTAAAACGAGCGCATGGCGGCCTCCATATCGCGCTGGTCAGACCTCTGCTCGCTCAGTGGTTTTCTTATTCCGACCAGTTCGCGGCTGGGAACGATTATTTTCTCCGCAGTGTTTTAACGACGGTGTTCAGCACCTCTGCCGACCCGGTCGCAAACACTCTGCAGCGGTTTGCCCGCAGTGCGGAACTCGCGGATACGGATGGCCTGCGGCCCAACGACGATGTCTTGATTTGCTTTCTGGTCCTTCACATTTATTTGGAGCATCTGGCCCGACTGGACGCCGATCTGGTCGTGAGCCTCGATGGGTTGGCCGAGGGCGCCGAAGAGCGCGCCGCACTGGAGACAGCCGTCACGGCTCACTCGGGTCTTCCCTTTTCGGTCGCAGGCGCGAAATCAACGATCGCGGCGCCCGACCTCCTCGTCCTCGATCTGGAACGTGTCGAACAAATGGTGGCTTCGCTGCTCCACCTGGCCGCCCACGACGGATCAATCGTCAGGGCGCCTGATGTCCTGCTCGACCTGGGTATAAGGCGCATCGCGGAGTTCGCCGAACGCTATCGGGCGTTTTTGTCGCAGGCTGGCGCTCTACATGGCCGATGGCGGCGTGATCGGGACAGACTAGCGGCGGAGGCGGAGCAGAGGGCCCAAGATCACGAGAGATTTCTTGGGGAATCACGTGAGGTTTTAAATCGCTGCTCGACACTTGAAGCTGAGCTCGCGACCGTGGAAGAGGCGCTCAGGGCATCTCTCAGTCACGGTGCCTCGCTAGAGGCCGCGGTTGCCGCCGACAATGAGGTCCGCGCCGGACTGCTTACCTCGCTCGAACATGGTGCGGCTGAACGGGACGAACTACATCTCGCCCTAGCCCTTTATCAGCAGCGGCTTGCCTCATATGAGCGGTCGCGTGGGACCCCGCTGCCCGGTTCGCTTGAGCCAGCGGATGTTGCGTCCCGTTGGAATGAAGTTATGCGGCGACTCAAGTAGGTCGCGCCAGGCATCAGCCTTATGCCCATCGATTTTGCTGAGCGCAGAGCTTGCGCATTGGGTCCAGTAACGGCAATGGCCGGTGGCCTTGCGAGGGCAGGAACGACGCTTAATTTGTTGGGGGCTTTCTATGACAGCGCGTTCGGACGTCGGGTGACGCGCAGCCTACAAGATATTGAGTGCTGCTCGGTTATCGTGTTGCTGCGCGATCTTCGGCGGCGGCAGTGTCCGCATGACTGATCGTCCAATCGTGATCACCGGTGCTGGTGGCTTCGTCGGCCGCCACCTCATAGACGCCTTGCGCTCCGCGATGCCACAAGCCGTCATCGTCGCAACTTCGGCTCGGCTGCGCAGTGGCGTCGATCAGGCTTTGGACACTACCAACGCGCAGCAGGTCGACGAACTCGTACGGACGTTCGCACCCGCGGCAATATTCCACCTCGCGTCCTTGTCGTTCGTACCCGATGCCGACATTGATCCCGAAGCTGCCTTTCGAGTTATCTTGCAGGGAAGTATGAATGTTGCCCGCTCTGCCTTGCGTTATAGCCCCGATTGCAGGATGGCTTTCGTCGGCAGTTCTGAAGTCTACGGCAAGTCCTTCAGTCAAACTGACGACCCGCTTGACGAAGGCGCTGTGCTCAATCCTCTGAATTACTACGCTTCTGCAAAGGCGGCGGCTGATCTCCTGATGGGGCAGTTTGCGCATATGGGACTGGCAGTCGTTCGTTTCCGTCCCTTCAATCATATTGGAGCCGGACAATCGAACCGATTTGTCGTCCCGAACTTTATCAGCCAAATCGTGGCTGCCGAACAGGGACGTGGACCGGCAGAGATCAAGGTGGGTAATCTTTCCGCCGTTCGCGATTTTCTAGACGTGCGCGATGTTGTGCGAGCCTATGTTCTCGCTCTCCAGCGTCCGGCGTGGAAAGGTGAGATCCTCAATATCGCGTCGGGCCAGCCGATCGCGGTTTTCGAACTGCTGGATCGGTTAATTGAACGCGCGAGAAGACCCCTCACCATCATCTCATCACCGGATCGCGTTCGAGCCGTCGAGATTCCGCGCGCGGTGGGGGATGCGTCGCGTGCGCGTTCCGTGCTGGACTGGAAACCTCTCATCCCGCTTGAAGAAACGATCGATGAACTTTTCAATCTCGAGCGACGGGATCCGACTCCTCCGGCGCCGTTTTCCTAAGGGGGCGGCACAATCGGTCCCGGTCAATATGCTGAAGCCGCCGACATGGACTTGAGACGTACGAGGGCCTATCTAAGCAACTTGAAGAGGAAAGATTGAAAGCGTGGACGTCTCACAAAAGCCGGAGGTAGGCGCTTTCCCCGCGAGCATTACCGAACAACACCGGGCTGCTCCTTACATTCATAGTCCGTGGGTTGAAGTGTCAGCCGATCGCCTATTCGTCGAAGGCGACGGCTTAGCGACGCTGTTAGCTCCACGACTTCTTCAGGATGTAGCCGACTATCGGGCCATGTTCCGCGCTTGGTTCGCGGTCTTACGCTCCGGCGGCCATCTTATTATCACCGTGCCACACACCTTCCTCTATGAGCGTTTGCTCAGCCTGCCATCAAGGTGGAACCCGCGGCAACGTCGCCTGTACACGCCCAACTCGCTGATGGCTGAAGTCGAGGAAGCCCTCGAGGCGAACAGTTATCGCGTCCGACTGCTATGCGACGACGATAATGGCTATGACTATGGGGTGGCGGCCGACCATCCCCCATCCGGTGCGAGCGACATTCTCCTAATTCTCGAGAAAATTGATCGTCCGACATGGAGGCTCGGTCCGCCGCTCGCGCCAAGCAAGATCCGAAGTGCGGAGCCCGACTACGCATTCGAGCCCAAGCGGACAAGGGTCGAATCCGTGTCGCAGCCGCCGCATCGACGGATTTTGATCCTGAAGCTGGACCATCTCGGTGACTTCATCATGTCACTAAGCGCACTGGAGAAGGCTCGAGCGCGGTTTCCCGGCGCGCACATTACGCTCATTGTCGGCTCATGGAATGTCGAGATGGCGCGCAATTCGAGTCTGGCGGACGAAGTCATCGCTTTCGATATCTTTCCGCGGAATTCCACAGAGGAGGAGGTGGACGTTCCGGGCAAAACCGCTCTGTTCGAGCAACTCCGGCTCGGCACGTTCGATCTCGCGATCGATATGCGCACCGATACCGATACGCGCTTCCTACTAACCAAGGTGGATGCCAAGTTGCGTGCGGGAGTCGGGGCCCGCTCGCAATTCCCGTTTCTGGACATCTTTCTGCCCATCAATCAAACGCGCAACGAAGCTGAGGCGGCCCGAGAGGATGTGCTGCGACATCGCGACTTCTCGTGGCAGGCTTCTGCCGATGCTAGCGAATTTCGCCTCAAGTTCGTAAGCAAAACGATTGATCGGGCGTCGGCTCTCGTGTGGGGGCCTTATTTTCACTTGCGGCCCGGTCGCTATGAATTTGAGCCCTTTATCGAGCCCAACCGGGGCGAGACCGGCCTTTTGACGTTGGACGTTGCGATCGATGCGAAACCAATCGTGCAACGAATCATTTCGCCAAGCGACCACGTGGGGAAGCTAGCCTTCATAGTAGAGAAACCGAGCCTTTCCTTCGAGTTCAGAATTTGGACAGTAGGCGATGCAGCGGCGTTTAGCTTCAGTTTCTATGGCGGCCGGCTGATTCGCGAGGGCGGTGCGAGCGTTCTGCATCAGTCCGAATATCAGCTCTTACTGATCGAGCTTGTGGCAAACCGGCTGGGCCGGTTCGGGGTGTTAGGAGAGATGCTGGCGCGATGAAGAATATCATCCTCGCCCCTTTCTCGAATAGCGACATACGAGATTGGCCGGCTGAGCATTACGGCGCTTTGATCGGATGCCTGCTCGACCGGGTCGAGCACGACCGGACAATATGTGTTGTGGGCACGGCGAGCCAAAGGTTGCGCGCAAACGATGTCGTACGGCCGCACCCAGCCGATCGCGTTTTCAACGATTGCGGCCGACTCTCTTGGGCGGCCCTGGTCGAAGAGCTCAAGGGCGCCGGCTGCGTCATCGGCAACAATTCTGGCATCGCCCATCTCAGTGGCTCGTTCGGCGTTCCTACGGTGTGCGTGTTCGGCGGGTCGCATCAACGCGCCGAATGGCGACCGCTTGGCGACAACGTGATCCTTGTCTCACGCGCGATTGGCTGTTCGCCGTGCCAGTTGGACCATAATAGCCAAAGTCCTTACGATCGCGCCTGTCTTCGCTTGATCGAACCGGCGGTTGTCGCAGATGCGGTCATGCTGGCGATGGCGCGGAAAACGGATCGGGCGA
The DNA here is from genome assembly GCF_030546695.1 of Sphingomonas natans. Classification (GTDB taxonomy): domain Bacteria; phylum Pseudomonadota; class Alphaproteobacteria; order Sphingomonadales; family Sphingomonadaceae; genus Sphingomonas_I; species Sphingomonas_I natans. The sequence goes on along the minus strand of NZ_JAUOTP010000002.1, from coordinate 216,175 downwards.
TACGGCAGATCGCGGGCGTTCAGCAGGCAGGATTTTGACGATGCGGCGATGGTTGGCGCGGGCAAGAGACGTTCGGCGGCTTGAAGAAGCGGTCCAAGCGTTGCGCGACGGACTTGCTGGCTCGGAGGCGCGCGAGGAAGATCGCCGCCGCGAATGTGCAGATTTGCACGCATTGATTGATGATTTGCGACGCGACCGAGGCATAGACCAGGCCAGCGCGGATGAGCGCGTTCGCGCACTTGAACAGGAGCTGCGCAAGGCCGAGGAAGATCGCCTTCGCGCGCAGACGAAGCTTGAGATCGAACTTCTCAAGCTGCAGCGAACCATCGACCTGCAGGCCGAGCAGCTAGGCCGTACGGCAGCTGGCCTGCTCGATCGCATCCATGATTTTCAGGGAAGGGCATCGCGCACCGACGCGTGATCATGCTCCCCGTGGCTTGATGGATCTTAAACTCCGATTGACGTAACCAGCCCGGCAAAGCTACGGCTCGGTTTCCGATCGAGGCGCCTCTTACCGCATGTTTTTCGACAGATTGCGCTCTTCTCGCTTCAGATCGCGCACGATCGTAAAGCACTTGATCCAGCAGGGTGATAAAGCGCGCGAAGAGCGTCGTTTCGCTGAGGCGGCTACCTTTTACGCAGAAGCGGCCCGTCTGATGCCGCAGCGAGCCGGCCTCCATGTCCAGCATGGCCATATGTTGAAGGAGGCGGGTTTTCTGGAACGCGCCGAGCGCGCTTATTCAACTGCCCTGCGGCTGCTACCCGACGATGCGGATCTCGCGCTCCAGATCGGCCATTTTTATAAGGTGTCCGGACGTTTGGACGAGGCGGCACGCAGCTACGAACGCGCCTTGGCGCTGCAGCCCGGCTGGCTTGCCGCCGAACGGGAGTTGCAGGAGCTACAGTTTGCTCGCGGCCCGCAGGATGCACAGGGAACGGACAGGGCCGCGAATGACTCACTCGCGCTGCCGGTCGATCTGTTCGGCTCAGCAGATACTTTAACTTCCGACCAGATTGCGCGGCTGATACCCGAGCTTGCGCCGCGACAGGCTGCCGCTCTGTTGCAGGATTATCCGGAAGGTCTGCAGATTAAGCGTCTCGGTCGTTCCGAACGGAGCTTCTGGGGCAACACTCGCGTGTTGCGAGGCGTAGAGGCTGTCAGAGGATTCTGCATTTCGCCCCGGCCGGTCACCGAGATACAGGTCCTGTTCAACGGGCTGTCAGCATATCGCGGTCCATTGCGCGGCGGATACGAGCTCTATCATGCGCGCGATACGAACCGGTCGCTTAAATATGTGTTTAATGCGTGGATCGATGTGTCTGGGATGGTTCCGGGCCGATACACTGCGACGATCCGGTGCATTGACATAGAGCATGAGATTTACAGCTTCGAAGAAGCCGTCGTAATCGCGCCTTCGCCATTCGAAGAAAATTCGGGCTCGGATGCCGAAGTGCCGGTCCGTGAACCCGATCCTGTATCCCTGGAGCGAAAGATCCGGGCTCTCCCGAGCATCGTGCGCCCAGCGGAGCGTTCGCTGTTTTCGGAACGGCCGAAAAACGTGTTGCTGATGCGGACCGACCAACTTGGCGACATCATCTCTTCTACGCCCGCGGTGAAGCGTTTGAGGGAGCTCATGCCCTCCGCGCGCTTCGTATGTCTGATGACGGCTGCGAATGCCGATTTGGCGCGCACGCTCGATTTGTTTGACGAGATCATCGTGATCGATTTTCCGGACGACAAGGTCGAACGCCGCCGCCTGATGCCGCTTGTCGAACAGGAGGCCCTGCGGGAGCGACTGGAGCCGTACGCTTTCGATCTTGCTATCGATCTGTCCCAGTCGGACGTGTCGCGGCCATTGTTGCTGCTGTCGGGCGCTAAGTTCCTCTATGGTGTCGGTGGTGGCGACTGGCCCTGGCTGACCGCGGAATTTGGGCTGAACACCCATGACCAGCGCAATAGGCTCGATCGGGTGCCCCATTCGGCTAAAACACTGGCATTGGTCGAAACGCTGGGAGCGCTTCTGCGCGACAGCTTCGAGGTGGTTCGGCGTGAGGATCTAGATCGATCACGCGTCGATCGGTTCGGGATCGGCGGAAACGACCGCTATGCCGTACTTCACATGGGCGCACGCATCGAATTCTCACGCTGGCCTCGCTATGCGGAACTGGCCGTGCGGCTGCTGGATGAAACGGACGCTACGATCGTTATGATGACTGAGGATCCGTCGGCGCGAGAGGGGCTGTCTCAGCGCTTGCTCGACGATGCCCGCTTCATTCTGCTCGACGAGCGGTTAAGCTTCGACGATTTCGACGCACTTGTCTCCCATGCCGCAGTGCTCGTCGGGAACGATTCCGGGCCGAAGCATCTGGCCTCGTTTCGAGGCGTGCCAGCTGTGACCCTGTTCACAGCGCGCATCAACTGGAAGGAGTGGGGGCAGGAACGAGGCGGAGTCATCATCAGTCGGCGCGTACCTTGTGCGGGCTGTGCGCTTTTTCACGATCCCGAAGAGTGCGGCCAGGATTTCTCCTGCATTCGTGATATTTCGGTGAGCGAGGTATTTGATGCGACGGTGCGCGCTGGCGGCCTCGATGCGCGAAACGCTTGAACAACGATGCCGTTGATTCCTAAATTCATTCCGCAACGCCGCCTGGCTCGCGAACTCGTCGCGCGCGCCAACGAGCGCCGCGATGCAGGGCGCTTCCTCGAAGCGGCAGCGCTTTACGTAGAAGCGCTACGCTTTTTGCCACACCGTGGGGACCTTCACGTTCAGGCTGGCCATATGTTCAAGGAAGGCGGGGATCTTGCGCGAGCCGAGCAGCATTATCGCTCCGCCGAGCGGCTGATGCCCGAGGATGCCGATCTCGCGCTGCAGTTCGGTCATTTTTTGAAAGTCGCGGGACGGCGCGAGGAAGCGGTCACATCCTATCAACGCGCGCTTTCGCTCCGACCGGAGTGGACGGAGGTGCGAGAGGAACTCGTGAGGCTGGATGGCCTTTCCGATCAGCCGGCGACCTATGCCGAAACAGTGGTGTTGGACGTCGGCGCTGAGGCTGCAGCATTGTCGGCGTCGCTCGGTTTCACGGTCCAACGCGACCTTCTCCCGCGGCCCCCGGCCGAATTGTTACATGCGCATCGAGAAGGTATCGAAATCCGGAGTCTCGGACGCTCCGAGCGTAGCAACTGGGGCACGAGGAGAACTCTTCGCGGCGTCGAGGCCGTCCGCGGATTCTGCATTTCGCCGACGCCGCTCGTCGAAGTGCTGATCCTGGTAAACGGCATCGCGCGTCATCGCGGGCCGCTTGATGGCGGCCATGAGATCAAGCGGGAAAAGCATCGGCCCGAGCTGATGAAATACATCTTCAACGCGTGGATCGATTTCAGTCTCGATCTGCCCGGACGGTATGACGTGGGCATCCGGATCACGGATGTCAAAAACCGCCGTTACACACATCACGAGGAGATCGTGATTCAGCCGGCGCTTACCGAGGCGCAATATCCCCAGCTCGACGGCATCGTCGAAATCGACGCTGGTGATCCTCGCCCGATCGAACAGCAGATAAACGAACGGCCTTCGCAAATTCGTTCGGCCCGACGAGCTTTGCTGGCGGAGGCACCGCGTACGATCTTGGTGCAGCGGATCGACCAGCTGGGCGACATGGTCGTCTCCGTTCCCGCTTTGCGGCGGCTGCGTTCGCTCTTTCCCGAAGCGCGGATCGTAGGGCTTGTCAGCAACGCCAACCGGGATCTGGCGAGCGATCTCGGTCTGTTCGATGAGGTTCTGGTCACGGATTTTCCCGAAGACTGGGACCAGCGCCGGCGGATAATGCCGCTGGAAAAGCAGCGTGAACTGGTCGAGATGTTCAAGCCTTACCGGTTCGACATGGCGATCGACATGTCGGAAAACGGCTGGGCTCGCCGCGTTCTGCTGCTGAGCGGCGCGCCTTTTCTGTACGGCTTCCGGGCGGGCGACGACGTGCCGGGCCTCAGTCTCGATCTGGAAGGCAATACGCACGATCGCTGGAACGGCTATGAAGTCGTGCCGCACACGAACAAGATGCTGGGCATGATGGAATGGCTGGGTGCTCTTGCACGCAGCGAACCGAACGTCGTGCGTCGAACACACCCTTCTGACGAGGCCCTCGCTAGTCTGGGTTTGCGTCCGGGCCGCCGCTATGCCGTGGTGCATGATGGCGCTCGCCTGTTGTTCAGTCGTTGGCCTTATTTCAATGCCTTGGCCGAAGCGATTTTGCGCGAGACCGACCTGGATGTCGTCATGCTGCGGGATGATCAAAGCAAAGGTCCTGGCCTCTCCGCTGAGCTCGAAAATTCCGGGCGCTTCAGCCTGATGCCACCCAGGCTCAGTTACGATGCATTCGACGCATTGCTCGCGAATTGCGCGGTTTTCGCCGGCAATGATTCGGGGCCGAAACATCTTGCTTCGCTTCGCGGGGCCGAGGTGGTGAGCATCCACATGGCGCGCACTAACTGGAATGAGTGGGGCCAGGAAAGCAGCGGATACATCATCTCGCGCAAGGTTCCCTGCGCGGGTTGCATGATCCACTATGATGCCGAGGAATGCGGGGCAGATTTCGTCTGCTTGCGCAATATTACGACGGCGGAGGTAATGCAGGCTATCAAAACCGTCTTGGCCGAATCCGTTCCGCTGTCGGATCCTGCTCGATCGGAAGCGGGGTAATGGTGAGGCCTCCGACCGACTTGACCCGAACTCTCATTGACGACGCGTTCCGCCGGAATGCCGCGATGCTGACCGCCAATGCGCCGCTACAGGATATCCTGGATTTAGCCGAACTCGCATTAGTTGCAGGCGAGCGCGAGAGCGCGCTATTGCTCTTCGGCGTCGCAGCGCTTGAACAGGGGCTCTCCCCGGAGGCTCTGCGCTGGCAAGCAGCGATTTCTGAGAAGACCGGCCTGTGGCGAGCTCCCGCTCTTCGGGATGAGCCAGTCGCTCCGGCGTCGATGGTTGAAACGGGTCTTTTGGAGTTGCGACGCCTGCTGGCGGTGACCCCACCGCTGCGGGTTTCCAGCGAACCAATCCCGCAAGCGGAACCGCTCTCGCTCGCAGGCTACGCGCGGGTGAGCAGCGATCTGGCATTGGTCCTTCCGGCGATGCTACAAGCTGGCTCCGACTCCGACATGGTCGCCCTTTCACGGCTGATGTCCGATGTCGCGCGTTGGAGCCTTCCACGCGAGGTTCGGCGGATCGACGCCGATCCTGCTGCGATGACGATGATCGTTGTCTATGATCGCGTGCAACGGCTTGCGCGCAGACTTGAAGAATTGGCAGCTCTCGGTTGGGATGATGCCTTCGCTCAGACGATCCGGCTCGGTTGGGGAGGGCTCGGCCCTTGTCTGTCGAATGTCATCCGGCTCGTCCGGGATGGGCGCGACTTACCGGCTTTCATTCGGGTCGCCAGTGTCGAGCCTCTTGCTGTGGACGAAGAGGTGGCCTGGCTCATCGCGCTAACGGTGCAGGCACCGCCCTATGCGGCGCGCCAGATCGTCCGGATCGTTCATTTTCGCGGGGCGGCGGGCTCGCTGCAAAGCCTGATCGGGAGGGCTCAAGATCTCCATACCAGGGAATGGGCTTGGGCTGCCCGGGACACGGCGCTCAGCACCGGCGACGTCGATGCGGCCGTGGCTTCCCAACGCGCGCTCACTCGCCTGGCGCCGGGCGACTCGTCCGAATGGATCATCCTGGGCGATTTGCTCGGGTTGAGCGGCGATCTGAAGGGAGCCGGGGAAGCATTTGATCATTGCCAGACGCTCGGCTGGAATGCGCAGGTCGGTCTCCGGATCAAGGCTCTCGCCGAAGACGCCTTTTCGCTTGCGTCCTGCTCGACAGGCTTTTTCGGCGATCCCTCGCGCGCGCACATTGTCGCGCATCTGGGCGCGGCGAGCAGGTCTGTTGCCTAGCCGTTACCGGTAAGGATCGGCTCGGTCGAGGTAAGACTGCACGTAATCGGCCACCGACTCTTCGAGGCTGAAAAACGGCGTCGCAAAGTCTGCGTTTCGAACTCGCTCAAGCGATGCCTGCGTAAAATATTGATATTTATCGCGAATGCTCTCCGGCATATCGACGTAATCGATCTGGGGCGAGCGGCCAAAAGCCGCGAAGGTCGCGATAGCGAGTTCCCGGAACGAGCGGGCCTGCCCGGTCCCGACGTTGTAAATGCCAGTGGTGCCCCGGTCGTGAAGGTGAAGGGCGAGCGCCACCGCGTCCTTGACGTAGATGAAGTCCCGACGCTGATCGCCATCGTTGATCCCCTCACGGTGGCTCTTAAACAAGGTGATACCTTCGCCCCGTCCGATCGGCCCTGCAATCTTGGCTACGATGCTCTGCATCTCGTCTTTGTGATACTCGTTCGGCCCAAAGACATTGAAGAATCGCAGACCAACGCAGCTCGGAGGAAACGGCGCACCGCGGGCGATCCGATCGGCCACGACGAAATCAAACTGGCGCTTGCTCCAACCATACAAATTGAGCGGCCGCAGCGCTCGTACCGCAGCCGGAGAAGCGTCATCGTCGAAGCCCAGCTCTCCATCTCCGTACACAGCTGCAGAGGAGGCGTAGAGAAACGGGGTCTCCCGATTCGTGCAAAACTCTAAGAGGTCCAGCGAGAGACGGAAATTGGTCGCGATGACAGCATCACCGTCCCGCGCTGTCGTACTGGAAATGGCGCCCATGTGGATGATGGCGTCAACGTCGGTCCGACGCTCAAGCCAGCTTAGGAGATCCGGCGGACTGATCCAGTCGACGAAGCCGGCTTTGGCCAGATTGCGCCATTTGGCGCCCGACCCGACCCAGTCGCATACCGCGATGTCGTCGCGTCCTCGCTCGTTTAGCGTCGATACGATATTCGAGCCGATGAAGCCGGCGGCGCCGGTCACGACGATCATGCTGCTATCACTCTTGTTGCCCGTGCAGGTGCGGAGGCCTAACGGCCGAGACCCTGCCATTGTCCGACCGGCAGGCGGATTGCAACCGTCCACACAAGGGCAAGGACGAAGCGTTTCGCGCGCAGACTGTTCCGGCCTGTAGAGCGCCGGCGTTACGGCATCATTATCCTTGCCGTTCTCCGCAATGGCGTCGAAGCCGGCAGGCCGGGTCGCGGCAGCAAAAACGTCAACGCGATCAGCGTCGCGCCGATATGACGATGACGAAAGTAAACGAGGGAGCTTATGGGTCGCCTATTGAAACCGTATGCGACGCTAACGCCCGCCTGCGTACTCCGTAAGCACCATTTTTACGCGCCAAATGCGATACTGGGCCGGACGGCAGGATTGCGGGAAATGACGAACTTACTCCATTTGCCCACGATCGGGCATTGAACGTCAACGGCAAAGCGGTTCGCCGCTTTTGTCACGCCATCCCACGAAATATAATCGTCGCCCAGCAGAACTCCGTCATCGCTGAGCAAGCGCCAATAGTTCTGGAAATCGCGGTAGGCCGGCTCTTCTTCATGCGCAGCGTCGATGTAAACGAGATCGGCTTTTATCCCGACGCTCCCCAATATCACGGCCGCATTATCCGACGTGTTCGCGAGCGGGATGATCCGGTCGGTAAAGCCCGCGCGGATCACATTGCTCAGGAAGGTGTAATAGAGCCGCGGGAAGCCGTTCTGTAGGAGCAGCGACTCTCTCCAGCCGGGTTGCTGGGCGAGAAAATGTTCGGGCGATCCGAGCCACGTATCGACGCAGATGATGGTCGTATCGAGCCCGAGTTCCTTGGTGATCCCGGCCATGTGTATGGCGGACGCGCCCTTCCAAGTCCCGACTTCGACGATCACCTTGGGACGGATGGCTGCGATGAGGTCCCGGAAGATGGGATCGTCCGATCCCCAACCCTGAAGATCCGAAGGGTAATCGGAGGGATCGAATCCTTCGTACGGGGACGTCTCATAGAATTTGCTCAGCAACGACACCCCGGTCTCCCGCTTGCTTGATACGATCGATTTCACTCTAAACGACGCCGCACCCCTACTCGGCTACGAGCGGAAAACCAGCCCCGGCTGGGTTGGCGACATTGAATAACTCGGCGAGCTACTCAACGCGCGCTTCTTGAAGGCGCCTTGCTTCGCCGCGGAGCGGCATCCATAGGTGCGCCGACTGAGACGGAGAGTTGCCGACGCTATGGGGATCACAGCGGAAGACGTGACAGCTGCGATCGAGCTGATCTTGGGCAGGACTCCGGAACCAGCGCTCGTACAATATCATGTGGAAATGGGATTCTCCGATCGGGCGGCTTTGGGTCGCTACCTGATGTCGACCGACGAGTTCCAGCGGTTGAACCGCGGCGAGCCGGTGGATCTTTCTAGCTGGGAAGGGCGCGCGGCCGCCGGCCGGGACCGCCGGCGACAGCTCGCATCGTTCGGCCCTAACGCTTTCGGCCTAGTCGTCGAGGCGAAGCGCGGCCTTTTCGTGGTAGATCCGGAGGATAGTGCCGTCACCGGCGCATTGCTCCAGACCGGCGAATATGGAGAAGATGAACTCGCACTGGCTGCGACTTTCATTCAGCCCGATAGCAATGTGCTGGTGGTTGGAACGCACATCGGCTCGTTGGCCGTGCCACTTTCCAAGCTCTGTTCCTCGCTGGACGCGGTGGAGGCCAACCCCTCCACGCAGCGCCTCGCCGAAGCCAATCTTCGCGTGAATGCATGCTGGAATGTCACTCTCCACAAGGTTGCGGCCGGTGAAACCCGGGGGCAGATTCCGTTTCTGATCAATCGGGAAAACAGCGGCGGATCGAAGAGGAAGCCTTTGGTCGACCGCGACTTCTACCTCTATGACGATCCCGAGCAGGTGATGGTCGATTGTTTTCCGCTTGATGAAATTTGCGGTGGGAAAAGCTACGATCTAATCATTATGGACATCGAAGGATCAGAGTTCTTCGCGCTCAAGGGGATGCCACGAATCTTGTCGAAAGCGCAGGCATTGAGCGTCGAATTTCTGCCGCACCACATCCGCGACGTCGCCGGCGTTCCGATCGATGCCTTTGTAGATCAAATCGAGCCCCATTTCGCGTGGCTCTATGTGCCAGATCGCAACGAGGTTTTCAGTGCCGGCGGCATGCGAGACGAGCTACGACAGATGTACGAGCAAGGTATTAGCAGTGCCGGCCTATATTTCCTGAAGGACTGCACTGACAAGTGGCGCGCGCAAGTTGGCGCACGGCTGAAATAAGGTCATCGTGGCCGGCGCGTCATGACGGACGTGGCCTAGTTTGCTTGTTGGGCGGGCAGTAAGTCCAGCAGAGCCTTAAAGACCTCTTCAGGCTGGATGGCGCGGATGCAAGCAAACGCTTTGCCGCATTCCTCTTCGCGTGGGCCGATGCCACATCCTGCGCACGGAACTTGCCTGCTAATAATCGAACCGATCCCGGTCTGTCCCCATTCGCTCCAATTCAACCTTGCCATATGAAGGCTCACGACCGGAATACCGCGTAGCGCAGCGAGATGCTTCGGACCTGAATCGTTGCCTACGAAGGCCATGGCGTTCCCTAGCAAGGCGTCGAACGCATCGAAGGGTAACAGGCCGGAAATGCGTTTCAGCCGTTCGTGGTCGGGCAGATCGGCAATGTCCTCGCCCATTGTCACGACCGTTAGGTCGGTGCGCTCCACCAGTATTTTTACCAGCGCCCGGAAGCCCGGCCAGCGGCTGTACGCGAGGCGCGCTCCCGAATGGAGCACAACAAAGCGGGTCGTGCCGTCTATTCCGAAGGGCGCGAGCAACGTTGCCGGCAATGCCCGCGGTGCTGGCTCGCTATTGTTTCCCACGAGGGTGGAAAGACTGTCTACCAGCGCTACCAGCTTCTGTGCCGTTGCCGCCATTTCATGATCATTCCCCGGATCGCGAGCACCGAGCTCGAAGCCTGCCGTCATCCATGGAAATTCGCGCGCTTTGAAGCCATAGAGAAATCGGGCCCCGGAAAGCAGGAGCAACGGGCGCGAGCCGCTCGTTTCGGCAAGATCGAGCGCGATGTCGAAACAGTATCGCGATAGCGTTCGGCGCAATTCCATTTGGGCGGATGCGGTCATCGTCCGCGGACCGTCGGCGACATCCTCGATGAACGGCGCGACGATCACCTCGTCGATCATCGGCAGCGTGCGACCCAGATCGGCATTCGATTGGGCCAGCAAAGCGACGATCTGGGCTTTGGGGAAGTGGGATCGCAGTCGCGCAAGGGCGGGTACGGAGCAGGCAAGATCCCCCAATTGATCGGCGCGCTGTACGAGGATGGTTTTGGGCGGTTCCATGAAGATCGCGCGAGCCGCGGTTCGCACCACGCTTGGACGAGCGTTTATCGCATCTTCCAAGAGCTGCTCGGCGGGCACGGGGAGCGGAATGATCGCATCGGACGCGGCTGCCAGGGGGTCGCTTCGCGGCAACGCTATTTCCAGCACGACGCGATGAGTGCGGCTCCATCCGCGACCGTCGGAAACTCGCAGCTCGATCTGCGCTTCTCCAAGGGAAGCCGTCGAGAAGTCGTGCCAGATATTGAACACGTACTTCGACTGCCTTGCGAGTTCGTGAGCGTGGAGGGGCTCCCGGGCGACGATGTGCCCATCGACGGCGAGAGTGACCTCCTTCAACAAGGTCGAGCAGATCACGAAACCGCGCACTGCCTCTACTCCGCGGAGCGCCCTGCGATCGCCGTTCGCGCTCCGGAGCCGAGTCCCGCCGAGCCTCGTTACATGTAACCCTTCGCGTAGCTGCTGTGGTGCGGTTAGACGGCCTGCCGGCAGCAACTCAGGTACGACGCCTTCGACCGGCGATTCGCCCAGGACCCGCCAGAAATCAGCCTGCGAGATGCGCTTCAGCTCTTCTTCGGCTTCCACCCAGCCGGGGCGCTGCGCTGCAGCTCGGCGATAGGCGTCCGCTGCCTCTGTCGGACGCTCGGCGAGCTTGTAGAAATGACCGAGCTGCAGACTCAAATCGGGATCATCCGGCAGCAAGAACAAGGCCCGGTTATAATGGACTTCTGCTCGCGCAAAATCACCGGCCTCCTTGTACATGTGGCCGCATTGGATATGGACTCGGGCATTGCTCGGCGAAAGTCGAAGAGCCTCCTCATAAAACGCCGAGGCCGTCAGGTAGCGTTGTGTGTCGCGTTCTGCATTGGCACGCGCCACAAGCCTCTGGACCAGCCCCGCGCGCGAGCGCGTGGGTAGTCTGGAACCGACGAGTTCGACGATGTTTCGCAGCAATGTACTGATCTTGCCCACGCTCCGAGGCAGCCCCCGATCGCCCCGGTCGCCAGCCACTCAGGCCGCTGCGACTTGAGCGCCGCTATCCGTCGAGCGACTGACGAGTCGCGAGGTCGAATGCCCTTCCTCGAGATTGACCAGCACCACACGCCCGCCACGTGCTTGAACTAGGTCGGCGCCAACGACCCGGTCGATCGTGTAGTCAGATCCCTTGACGAGCACGTCGGGCTGAAGCGCCTTAATGAGCTCGCCCGGCGTATCCTCATCGAATAGCGCGACAATAGCGACGCCTTTGATGCTGCCCATGACGGCGGCTCGTGCATTCTCGTCCTGAATGGGACGCGTCGGTCCTTTCAAGCGCCTGACGGAAGCGTCGGAATTCAAAGCCATGATCAATCGATCGCAGGAGTCCGCTGCCTGGCGGATCAGAGACACATGTCCTGGGTGGAGAAGGTCGAAGCACCCGTTGGCAAATCCCACTGTGAGCTTCTGGTGCCCCCATTGACGGCGTAGCGCGAGGGCATCCTCAAGCGTCGTCAAGCGACCGTCATGGACATCGGGATGAGCAACATCGATGCTGATCGATGCGGCAAGCTCGTCGCGGCTTACGTTGGCCGTGCCGACCTTGGACACAACGATCCCGGCTGCGTGGTTGGCAAGCCGCATCCCTTCGACGAAGGGCATACCGACAGCGGCCGAGGCGGCCAGCACTGCAACCACTGTATCGCCGGCACCCGATACATCGAACACATCCTGCGCGACCGTCGCGAGATGCGTCGGCGATCCGTTGACTGGGAAAAAGGACATGCCCTTTTCAGACCGAGTTAATACGATATCCGCGCCACAAACCTCCTGGGCTGCCGCCACTGCGAGCGCTGCCTGCTCGTCGGTCTCGCATGGCAGCCCTGTAGCGTCGGCCAGTTCCTTCCGGTTCGGCGTCAGGACGGTGGCGCCACGATACGCTGCGAAATCCCGGCGCTTCGGATCGACGAGGAGCGTCTTGCCGGTACCGTTGCAGTGATCGATGACAGCGCGGAGTACTGCGTCCGAGCAGGCGCCCTTCCCATAATCCGAGAGGATGGCGACTTGCGCCCCGTCGATCGCGTCGAGCGCGGCCTTAATGAGGCGAGCCTCGACCGTACCGGCGCAAGGCTCGACGTCTTCATGGTCGACGCGGACAATCTGCTGATGGGCACCAATTATGCGGAGTTTGCGGGTCGTCCGCCGGCCCGGAACCGCAAGCACGCCACTGCAATTGACATCGCCCCTCGTGCGCAGGCATTCGACAAGCTCGTCGCGGGCGCTATCCGGGCCGGCCAACCCGACTAGATTGCTGCCCATCCCCAACGTCGCCAGGTTTGCAGCGACGTTCGCAGCTCCGCCAGGAACGGCATTTTCCGAAAGCACGCGCATCACCGGGACCGGGGCCTCCGGTGAAATGCGGCTGACCTCGCCGGACATGTAGCAGTCTAGCATGACGTCGCCGATAACGGCGACACGAAAGTTAGGAAAGATATCGAGATAGCTTAGCATCGCGCACCGATACTCAGATCGTCGGCTGGAGGCGAGAGGCGACTGACGTAATCCGCATGGCCTCGGTGGCCGCGAGGAACAGGTGGTACAGAGAACTCGCGGGTACATAATCGACGAGAGCCCGGCCGCCACGATCGAGATGGTCGAGCCATCCGCCTGCGAAAGGGCGGTCCAGAAAGTGCTGCAAGAGCCGGCCGGCCATCCGATCGGCGAACGCTGCCGCGGAACGATCTCCCCTTTCGTGGCGGGCAACAGCGGCCTTGATCGCTTCGGTGTGCGGCCACACCCGATGCGAGCACTTCACTGGCAGCATCGCCGTGTCGACTTCATCCAAGATGAGCTGGTTGGGCGCGAAGCCGCTTTCGCATGCTGTGCGATACAGTGCCTCAATCCAGCTACTCTGGTCCGCGCCCGTAACCTGCTCAAAGCGATCGAGAAGCCACACCCACTCGAAATGGTGGCCGGGCTCGAATACGGATGCCCTGATCGGATCGGGATGCGGCCGCCAATCCGCCTCGAAATATTCTAGCAGGACGCCAGGTTGGGCTTTGAAGAGCCGCTGCTTAAAAAGGTCGATAATCGCCGATGCGCGATCGATATAGCCGCGGCCTGAAGCCGCCGAGTCCAGAAAAAGATATGCCTCGAGCAGGTGCATCAGCGGATTCTGCCGCTTGATGCCGTCCCTTAGCGGAAGCGAATCGAATAAGCCGCCATGGCTCGGATCCTCGAGATTTCTGTCGATGAAGGAGACGATACGATCGGCCAGATCGAGCAGCCTGGGGTCGTTGTTGAGCTGATAGAGCGAAGCAATGGCGAACAGAACGAATGCGTGAGCATAAGCGTCTCGCACGTCGGAGACGATGCTCCCATTCTCATCGGCGGAGAAGAGAAAGAAGGTGGTGCCGTCGCTGTCCCTGCCAAAGGTTCGAATGAGCGAACTCATCGCCGCTTCGGCAAGTGGGCCGCCGTCGGGAAACCACCCTAACTTCGCCGCATGAGCAAAAACGTAGATCTGGCGTGCTTGAACCATGCTCCGGTGCGGGACGTCGACAGGCTTGCCCCCCCAGTCCAGTCGCTCGCGGAAGCGATTACGTTGTCGATCGAAGCCGTCATCCGCCCACAATGGGAGCGCCCGCTCGACGACTGCTTCGTGGTAGGCTTCAAGATTCGCACCTTGGGCTGGATCAGCTTCGAGGGTCATGCATCTCTCCGGCTGTGCGAATGGCGCGCCTGTCCAATTTCGAAATCAAGGGGTAAACCGTCGCAGCGAGATCGCAAACGTTGGCCGGCACCTTGATTTCTGCGATACCCGCTCTGTGTGCGGCTTCGACATCGCTATCTTTGTCGCCGACCATGAAGCTGAGTTTCGGATCGATTGGCCACTCGTTCATCGCCCGAATGAGCATGCCGGGGCTTGGCTTCCGATCCTCGTGTTCGCGTGCGAATTCCGCTACGATTCCGTTCGGGTGATACGCACAATAATAGAATGCATCGATCCAACCGCCGTGCCGACGCAATTCTGCCTGCATCGCTTCGTGAAATCGCTCGATATCTGAGACGCTGTAAAGCCCGCGCGCAACGCCGGATTGGTTCGTGACGACGATGACGAGATATCCCGCCTGATTAAGATTGCGGATCGCCTCGATCGCGGTCGGCGTGAAGACGAGCATCTCGGGACGGTAGGTATAACCATTGTCGATGTTAATCACGCCGTCCCGATCGAGAAAGGCCGCCGGTCTGGGGACAGCTGCTTCGCTGCTCATTTCCGACCCCGAACGAAGGCCGGCCTCAGGCCGCGTGCTCACGGACACCGGCGACGATCAGCCAGCCAATCGAATAAGCAAGGAGCAGCGCGATCGTGACGGTCGCAAGGATCTTCCACCGCTCGGGGAAGAGCGCCTTGACCGGCATGTTGGCATCCACGACGCGGACCAGATAAAGCTGCTGCCGCAGGGCCTGGTCCTGCGCCTTGTCGAGGCTCGCTGCAGCCGCCTCGTATCGCTTGGCGAGAAACTGCTGACGGATTTGCAGGTCTTCATAGCCGCCGATGCCCGCCGCGATTGTGTTGCTGCCCCCGGTTAGCCTTCCCGATTGCGCGGCGAGTTGCGCCTCGAGTGCGGACACATGCGAAGCCAGCGCACGATACTGAGGACTGTTGTGATCGATCATCGATCCCATGGCGGACAATTGCGCGCGGGCGCCCGAGAGCTGACCGGTCAGCGTGGAAACGAGACCGATCTGCGCACGTCCGGAAACCTCGGGATCGATATCACGCCGCGTCTGTCGGTAACTGGTCAGCCGGCCTTGCGCATTCGCGAGGGCAGCCTCCGCATCGGCGAGCTGCTTGCGCGATGTCTCTATCGCATCGTTATAGGATCGATGGTTGAGGAAATTGACGCGTTGTTCACCCAGTTCGAGCAATCGGCGAACGATCGCATAAGAGTCTGTGGGCGTGAAGGCATGTACTTTGACCGTCGTAATACCGGTGTCGCCATCATAATGGACAGCGACTTGCTTGCGATAATATTTCAAAAGTTGCTCTGGCGTGGGATCATCCTTCCGGAGCCGGCTTAAGTAATCGATCTCAGGGCGATGAAACCGTTCGACGAGGCCGAGCTTCGCGCGAAGTGCAGAGACTGCATCGTGCGACGTCAGGTAATCGGCAACACTCGTTGCATCACCGCTTGATGAGGTGGAACCGGTCACCATGCTCAATGCTTGAGAAATGCCGGTGCCTGGCACCGTAGTGGTATTGGCCGACTTGACGATGAAATGCGCTTCCGACTCGTACTGATCGGACGCGATCAAAAACAAATATGCAGCCAATACGATCGTCGGAAAAGCCACAAACAGTCCGAATACGCGGCGTTGCCAGATCCAGCGTTTGACATTGTCGAGCGTACTCGATCGACGAAGATCCGTTTCGTCCAACGCCGGCTTCATAATGCCATGCATATTCATCGCGTTACCTATGATCCTCAACCGATACCGACTTCAAGCCAGATGGATATGCTCGCGCAGTCTACGCATCATGACGAGGCCAACCCACGTCAGCACCATACAGGAGCCGATCAAGTACCGACCTGAAAATTCGTCCAAATTAGCAGATTGGAACCAGCCGTATCGCACCAGTTCAAAAACGCTCGTCAATGGCACCCAGGCGAGCCATTCCCGATAGGGATGCGGGAGCCAGTGCAATGGCAGAAACGCACCGGATAACCCGACCATGAAATAACTATAGGGATGGACAAGCCGGCCGACCGTCCGATTTTCATAGGTGATCGCCGAAATAAGAAAGGCGTGACCCATTGCATACCAGAACATAAGAAACCATGCCATCAGGAGCGGTAGTGGGCGCGCAGGCCAGTCTGCCATGCCAACGAGAACGAGCAAGCTCATCAATATGGCGAATGTTGCGAAACCGCCTGCAAACTCAAGAAATCCCCGGGCCAGATTGATATCGAACACGGTAACTTGTTTGTGGTAGAGAAGCGATGCATTGGCCTCGACACCGCCTTCTGCGCGATTGACGATTCCCCGGAACAGAATGAATGTCGTGTAGCCCAGAACCGCGAAGGGCACGGGCTTCATGTCGCCACCGTACGGATTGCCATGTCCACTGGCCCCGTGGAGTGAGCCGATCACGGTTGCAAGGAGCATCGGCTCGCCGATCATCCAGAGGTAGCCGACATTCTCCCGGCCATAGCGCGTATGAAGTTCGCGCAAAATCAGCGCCCCGATGACGCGCGCTTGGGTAGCAAGCGCTTCTAGAAACGTCGTTTCACGCGCGGCGGTCAGGGGGCGGGTACTCATGCACGGGTCCTATGCAACAGTTTGAGAGCGATGGCGATATGCTGGGGCCACGTAGGCGCCGCCCATCGCTTAAGACGCTCTAACTGCGCCATTCGATCTTTGCCGTCGGGCTGCGCATAATCTGAGACGGCGCGAAGCCACCCCATCCCGTCGAGGGGATCGAGATATTCCGGTATGCCGCTTCCCGCTTCACGAAACACCGGAAGATCGCTGCAAATGACTGGCACGCCCAGGCTGAGGGCTTCCGCAATCGGCATGCCATATCCTTCGGCGAAGGACGGCATCAATAACGCGCACGCGCCCGGCAACAGCGCGGCGACTTCTCTATCGGAAAGCCGTCCCTCCTCCTCGACGCAGTCTTTCAGAGCCGGGCAACGCTCTAGCATATCGACCACCTGCTCGTTTTCCCAGCCGCGGCGCCCGATGATGATCAGGCGCGGTATCGCGAGCGCGCCGTACTCCTCGGCCATGCGTCGCCACAGGTTGAGCAGCAGCAGATGATTTTTTCGTGGCTCTATGGTCCCGATACAGACGAAATAAGGGCGGGCATTCGGCCGTCGGGGAGAGTTTGCCTGCTGGTGCAGGTGCGTGCCAAGATGAGCAACAACGGTTGCCGGCTCCCGGCCGACAATATGCATCCACGGCTGGAGCGCTTCCAGCGTCGCCTGAGAATTGGCAATCACCCCGTCCGCATAATCTAGGATCGTCCGAATGCGAACGTTATGCTCTGCCGCACCCCCGGGCCGGGCATATTCAGGATATTGGAGGGGGATCAAATCGTGGACGAGACAAACGAATCGCGCGCGCTCTCGTTTAAGAATGCTGGCCACGAGATCTGGTTTTGTCAGATTGTTAGGGGACGCCTGAACGTAGAATGGTCGTGGCGCGTCGGGCGCGCGCTGATGTATCCGTGGGCGAAGAGCGGTCAGGGTGCTCATCGCAAAGCGGCGCATCTCCCAGACGGACGCAAAGCCTTGATGATCCCACCTCTCTTCTGTTGCATCGAGAAAGCGCAGCACGCTGGCGCTTGGAATCCTGCCGTAAAATCCGCTGGGATGGACTGCAGCAAAGCGGAGTCGCTGTGGCGCCGCAGCCAGGAATCCCCGAGCGTAGGCCATCTCGCAGCGATCCACTCCCGTCGGCGTCGCGTGGAAAACGCGGGACAACAGGCGCGATAAATCGAGGATAATCTCGGGCTCTTGGGTCGATGAGGACGACATTGACATCCAGTACCTTACCGGCGCCGTCTCCTATCGCGCCGCAAGCCGGTTCGCCAGATCAGTGAGATCGACTGGCATATCGCGTAATTCAGCGATCGTTTCGGCGACGCTCCTAGCAACACGATCGAGCTGTTCCTGCTCGTGGAGGCTCGAGATGAAGAAGCGCAGCCGCGCGCCCTGTTCTGGCACAGCGGGATAGATGATCGGCTGGACATTGATGCCTCGCGCGAACAGCGCGTCGGCAGCCCGAGCAGCTACGATCGAACTGCCAGTCATTACAGGCACGATCGCGCTGCCAATCGACAGTCCAGTATCGAGGCCGTGCGCGCGAGCCGTCTTGAGGAAACGTGCGCTGTTCGCCTGGAGCCGGGCGATCCGCTCAGGCTCGGCTGCCATCATCTCCAAGCTGGCCAGCGCGGCGGCGGCGATGGGGGGTGGCAGGCCGACCGAATATACGAAGCCCGGGGCCGAATAGCGCAAATATTCGATGAGCTGGCGACTGCCGGCGATGTAGCCACCGCAGCCCGAAAGGGTCTTGGATAGCGTGCCCATCCACACATCGATCTCGCCGGGATCAACATCGGAATGCTCGAAGATGCCGTGGCCCTTGGTGCCCAGCACGCCGAGCGAATGTGCCTCATCGACCATGATGTGCGCGCGGTGGCGGCGGGCGATTGTGATCAGGCGGGCCAAGTCGGGAATGTCGCCGTCCATGCTGTAATGGCCTTCGACCACGATCAGGGCTCGATCGGCACCCGACCGCGCCTGTCCGAGCAGACGATCCAGCTCGTCCATGTCGTTGTGCGGGAAGGCAATTCGCTGGGCGCCGCTCAGCAGCGCCCCCTGGACGATGCTATTGTGCGACAGCGCATCATGCACGATCAGGTCGCCGCGGCCGACGAGATGGCCGATGACGGTGACATTCGTCGCGTGGCCGCTGACCAACGTCAGCGCATCCTCGGTCCGGTAAATGGCGGCGAGCTTCTCCTCCAGCGCCAGATGGATCGGGCGCTCGCCCGAGACAATACGACTTGCCGAAACAGAGGTGCCGTAACGATCGATCGCGTTCTTTGCGGCGTCGGAGACCCGCGGACTCCCGTTGAGGCCGAGATAATTGTAGGACACGAAGTTATCGTAGATTTGGCCCTCTATCGTCGATCGGGCCCCGGCGATGCCTTCGTGGACGCGAAAATAGGGATTGGCGATTCCGAGTGCATCGCCCGCCCGCTGGACCATCGCGATGTCGCCTGCGACGTCGCTGCGGCCTAAGGGCGCACGTGGCTCCGGAAGAGCTTCAATATGTGGCCCGGGTTGCCGCGCCGAGAGCCGCGCAAGGAGCTGGGCCTTGGCAGCGCCGGAAAGTCCGAAGGAATCAGTCATATGGAGGATCGGTCGCACGAGCATGCGGCCAGATCAAGGCGCTCCCGCGGCAACTGCGGCCATACCGGGCTCCGCAGCCGGTATTGCCTCTGCGGTGGGGATGCCGCTGGACCCTTCGTGAAGAGCAAGGCGCTCCAAGAGCTTCGACGTCTCGTCGGTCGGGGCGCCATCCCCTTCGCTTCCCAAGCCGCGGATGATCCGTCCAGCCATCGCCGACAGCGTCGCGCCTTCGGACAGGGCAAGCAGCGGGATCGACAGGCCAAAGCGATGTTCGACGGCAAGGCGAAGCTCGACTGCCATCAGACTGTCCATGCCAAGCTCGGCGAGCGGGCGCTGTGCCTCGACGCGTTCTGGCGCAAGCTTCATGATCCGCGCGACCTCCTCGACGAGTAGGGCGGTGACGCGCTCGCGCGCTTCCTCCGGACTGAGATCAGAAAGCAGGGCCGCGAGATCAATCTCGCCTGCTTCGTCGGTTCCGGACAATGCCATCTCCGAGAAGAGGGGGGAGGCGACGAGCGGTAGGCGGCTCTTCATGGCGCCCCAGCGCACCGTTGCGACACCCGCGACCGGAATCCCGGAAGCCAGCAATGTCGGTATGCGATTGAGAGCCTCCTGTGCGGAGAGATGCGCGCCACCGAGCTGTTTGGTCAGCATCTCGCTTACTTGGAGTTCGCGGGCGAGATAGCCGGCGTCTCCGATCGGCCCCCATTGGATGGCAAGCGCGGGCAGCCCTTCTGCGTGACGGCGCTCGGCAAGCGCCTCTATCGCGGCATTGGCGGCGACATAATTGCCCTGGCCCGGATTGCCGAGCGGTGTCGTTACTGAAGAGAATAACAGGAACAGGTCGATTGGATCCTGGCGGGTCAGCCGGTCTAGCGCCAGGGCGCCCCGGAGCTTCGGGGCCAGCGCGCGCTCGAAGCGTCCGGCATCCAATGCACTGAGGAGCGCGTCGTCCATAGCAACGGCTGCGTGGACCACTCCCGAGATCGGTCCCAGATCTGCGCGGATCATATCGAGCGTGGTGGCCAGCTTCGCCTCGTCAGCGACATCGACAGCATAGGCCTTGGCAGCGACTCCCATTTGAGCGAAGTCCGCGAGGAGGGCGTCGGCGCCCTCAATGGCGGGTCCGCGGCGGGACAGCAGGCCAATCTTGCGCGCACCATTGCGGGCTAGCCAGCGGGCTGCCTCGCGACCAAATCCGTCGAGCCCGCCCGTGACGACATAGACGCCTGGTCCCGCGGCGAAGGTGCAAGCGGTCGTTATGCGACGCGGCGCCACCGGCCCCGGCGTAAGCACGATCTTGCCGATATGGCCGGCGCTCTGCATGAGCCGGAATGCACTCTCGGCATCAGCATAATCGAACGTCCGGTGTGGTAGCGGACGGAGAGCGCCCTCCGCGAAAAGTGTTGCAATCTCGTCGAACAAGTCTGCGGCAAGCTTTGGTTGCTTAAGAGGCAACTGATCCGCGTCGATCCCAAAATAGCTGACATTGTGGCGGAACGGCCGCAAACCTACGCTGCTATTTTCATAGAAGTCGCGCTTGCCCAGCTCCAGGAACCGCCCGAAGGGCTTAACAAGGCCGAGACTGCGCCGCATCGCTTCTCCGCTCAGCGAATTGAGCACCACATCGACGCCTTCTCCGCCGGTCAGCCGCATCACGTCGTCACCAAAACTCAGCGAACGGCTGTCGAGCACCGCCTCGACACCAAGATTTTGGAGCAGAGCGCGCTTAGCGGGCGAGCCCGCCGTTGCGAGGACGCGTGCGCCGCGATGAAGCGCATATTGGATCGCGGCGAGGCCCACGCCGCCGGCGCCGCCGTGCACAAGCACGGTCTCGCCGGAGGTGATCCGGGCGAGGTGGCCTAGCGAATAGGCTACGGTAAGGAACGCAACCGGCACGGTTGCGGCAGCGGCGAAGTCGAGGCCCGCCGGCATCCGCATAATCGCATGTGCCGCGGTGACGGTCCGCGTTGAGAGAGAAGCAGGAGCGAACGCCATCACCCGATCGCCGGGCGCGAAGGCCGTCACGCCTTCACCGACGGCGGTGACTAGCCCTGCGCACTCCAAGCCCAGCGTCGGACCCGCAAAGCCGTCAAGCAGGGCCTCGTCGGGAAGCAGGCCCATCGACCACATGACATCCCTGAAGTTAAGGCCGGCAGCTTTCACTTCGATCGCCACCTCATTCGCCTTAGGCGCAGTGACGTCACCTTCCTGCCAGCCAAGCGAATCGAGCAAGCCTGGCCTCTGAATCGCGAGCCGGAGCGCCCCGCTCTTTACTGCTTCTGCGTCAGGCAGACCGTTCCTGACGCGAGTGACGACACGCCCATGCGTCGTCCACGCGATCTCGTTCTCGTCATCTGGCGACGCAAGCTCCGCTGCCGCGTAGGCGGCGGCCGCGTCGAGCGGCAGATCGGGATCGAGACGGACTAGGCGCAAACGAACGTGCGCCGCTTCGTTCGCGAGTACGCGTCGGGCACCCATCAAAGCCGCCGCATCGGTATCCCCGTCGGCGCGGCCATGCACGATCAGCGTGATATCGTGCTTTGCGTCGATCGGCAGCGCCGACAGCCCGGCAATGAGCGCTAGCCGCTCCTCGAGTCTGGGCAATCGCGTCCCGAACACGATCGCGACAGCACCGGTGATAGTGCCAATGTCGTCGAGTCCGCAAACGCGGACTTCTCGATCCACCCGACCCGCTATGGCTTCAGCCAATTCGTCACCATCTGCCGAGACTACATGGATCGGGCGAGTTGGGGCAGGCGCAGCGGACTGCACGCGGGAGAGCTTTCCTGCGATGAGATCCATCGGCCAGAGGCCTCCCGCGATCGGGCGCGATTGCAGGCTTTCGAAACCCGCACGTGCAAGGAGCGCCGTCCAGCGACCAGCGTCGCTCGGCGGGGCGAGGAACGGGCGCAGCAGCGGCCATACGCGGTTGGCACCGGGCTCGGCGAGGAGCACGAATCCGCCCGGTGCCAACGGCGCCGCAAGGCTGGCGACATTGGCGCCGCCATCGTCGGCGAGGCTCAGCGAATGCATGCCAACGATCAGGTCGAATGGGTCGTCGTCGAGCGTTTCGCCCGGGGACCAGCCGATCGCCCCGGCGCGCGGCTCACTGGATAGTGCTTCGGCAAGCGCGGGCAAATCGTCCGGGGTGGTTGCCGCGACGAGACGAAGCTCGGGATCGTCGAGGCGGCGGAGCAATTCGCGCGACAGGCGACCGCGTCGCGCACCGACCTCAAGAATTCGGAAGGGGTGACCTTTGGGCCGGCTCGCCACTGCTCGGACGACAGCCGCAACGAGCGCCTCAATACCGGCTTCACCGGAGGGGGAATCACTGAGGAACTGGTCCCAGAGCGCGGGCGGCAAAGCTGGCGCAACACCGGACCCATCTCGCAGCAACACCGGAAGCGTCTGACCGGCGAGCGACAGCAAAGCCACATCAGCCACCGCAAGCGGCGCATCGTAGAGCAGGGTGCGCAGGATCGCATCAGAAGGTGGAAGGTCCTGCGTCGCGAAGCTCCATGATCCATCGCCATCCTGTTCGGCGAGGCCGTCCGCAGCGAGCCAACGGAGCAACTGATCAAATTGCGGGCGGCTTTCTGGAGACACCTGACCAGTTCGGAACAGGTCCTGTGGAAACAGCCGACCGGAGCCGGGAACCAAACTGCGGAGCGTCTCGGCGGCAATCGCCGAGGCGAAGGCATCGGCGAGCAGGCGACCTTCCTCGACGGCTGGTTCCGCTATGGAGCCAATGACGGTGGCGATCGACAACTCGGCTGTCGCAGCAACGCTGCCCCGGAGCTGGCTCGTCACGAGCGCAGGATGAAAGTAATGCTCGTCGTTACGTGAGCCGCGGCTCATCGCGACGCGCACGAACCAGCAATCGACCAATTCGGCGATGATCGCACCGCCGGCATCGATCAACGCGACATTGGCGCGTACAGAACGCGGACCAACGCGGGTAACGGCAAGTCGCGCCTCAACCGGCACCGCACCTTCGGGCGTCAGCAGCCGAATCCTGCCGAATCGCCACGGCAGTACGCCCATATCCTCGCCCAATCGATCGGCTGCGAGCGCGAGCAGGCCCTGTAGCGCGCCGTCGAGCAGATTGGGGGCTAGTAGATAACCCGCGCCGAGATCGGGGGCATCGCAGAAGCGAACGACCGCGCTGTCCTCACCGGTGATGTCGATGCTGTCGACCACCCGGAAGGCTGGGCCGTAATCGAGGCCTAGACGCGAGGCTAGCGCATAAAGGCTGGCACCGGAAAGGTGTGCGGAGGCCGCAGTTTCGGTGGCAGTTACGCTGCCCGACGACGCGAGCGAATCGCTCTCCACCAGTCGACCGGACATGTGGATCGTCCACGGATCGTCGGTCAGGCGCGGGTGCGATGCGAATTCAAACTCACCGGTGGCGGCACTGACGCGCAGGCGAAGCTCGCGCATCACATGCGGTTCGAGCACCAGCGCGCGGCCGATCTCGACTTCCAGCAGTTCCAATGCGAGTGCGCCCGGCTTGCGCTGGCGTGCCGCGGCCAGCGCCAGATCGAGCATCGCAGCAGCCGGCATGACCGCCGCACCACCGACAACGTGATCGGCCAGCCATGGCAGCTGCTCGATCCCGAGATGGCGCACCCATTCTAGCGGTTGCGGACCGACGCGCTGGCCGAGCAATGGATGATCGTACGGCACGGTCGCAGGATCGGTCGACTCGTTGGTACGCGGCACCCAAAAGCGCTCACGCTGCCAGGGATAACGGGGCAAGCCCTGTAATTCGGCCATGTCCGCAAAGACGGCGCCGCCGCGAATGTCTCCGCCGGCGGCGTGGACACGCGCTGCAATGGCGGCGATCGGATCGTGCTTGATCGGGCGGCGCGAGAGCGTCGGCACGACGCGACCTTCCTTGTCACCCAGCCGAAGCGCATCGTTCAGATAGGCTTGCACCACGGGATGCGGCCCGACCTCGACGAAGATCCGGTAGCCGTCCGCGACCAGCGCCTTGGCCGCCTCTGCGAAAAGGACGGGCTGCCGCACGTTGCGCCACCAATAGCCGGCGTCTAGTTCGGTGCCGTCCAGCGCCTGCCCCGTGACGGTGGAAACAAAGAGCGTATCGCTCTTTCCAGGTGCCAGATCGGCAAGATCGGCGCGGATATCCGACTCGATCGGATCCATCGCGGCGCTATGAAAGGCATAATCGAGATCGAGGCGCGTGAAGCGCCAGCCGCGCGCTTTGCTCTCTTCTTCTAAAGCCTCGATCACGTCTATCGGACCGGCGACTGTGACCGCAGCCCCGCTATTATGCGCTGCGATCTCGATGCCCCGCAGGTCAAATCCAGCCTCAGCTAGCGCCTTTGCTGCATTCTCTGCACCGAAGCCGAGCACCGCCATCGCGCCAATGCCATGGCGCGCCTGCTGAGCGCGACTACGCGCCGAGATCACGCGCGCCGCACTTTCCAGATCCAGCGCGCCGCTTGCCCACGCAGCAGCAACTTCGCCAACCGAATGGCCCATGGCCGCTTGGGCCTCGATGCCATAGTCGCGCAACGCGATCGTCAGCGCCACTTGAACGGCGAAGAGCGATGGCTGGGCTACGTCCGTATTGCGCAGGCGATCTGCGTCGGCCGCAGCGAGCATATCGATCACCGACCAGCCAAGATGAGGACGGAGCGCCGCGTCGACCATGCTCAACGCATTACGGAAAGCGGCACTGCCGGCCATGGCGTCAGATGCCATGCCCGCCCATTGGCTGCCATTGCCGGAAAAGATGAACGCGATCTTACCCGCGACGGCTGTGTTGGTGACCAGCCGGCTATGGGCACGGGTCTCAATATGCGCACTCAACGCAGCGTCGAGTTCGCTCGCGTCTGCGCCAAGCGCGACAAGGCGACGCTTGTGCTGACTGCGGTGCCGCGCCGCGCCGCGAAAGAGGGCGGCAAGAGCGGGGCGATCATGGGCCGTGCGGCGAATTACATCGCGCCACTGTGTCGCCACAGCGACAAGCGCAGCATCTGACCGAGCCGCTAATAAGAGGGGCGGAAGCACCTCCAGCGCGTCGTCCCGCCGCACTCCGTCTCCAGAAGGTCTGCGGACGTCCTTTTCTGCCACGGAAAAGAGCGAACGAGATTCAAGCACGGCGTGAGCATTGGTTCCGCCGAAGCCGAACGAATTGATACCGATCGTCCGTCGCCCCTCAGGCAATGGCTCTAAATCGTGTGCCAGCCGCAGGTTAAGCTCGTCGAACGCGATATTGGGGTTGGCCGCCGCGCTGTGGAGAGAAGGCGGGATCGCTCCATGCTGTGCCACCAGCATCGCCTTGAGCAGGCCGGCCATCCCGCTGCCTGCCTCAAGATGGCCGATATTAGTCTTGACCGAGCCGATCGGCAGCGGATTCGTACGCGGCCTGCCAAGAACGCTGCCGAGCGCATTGGCCTCGATCGGATCGCCGGCCTGGGTGCCGGTGCCGTGAGCCTCAAGATACGACAAAGACTCGGGATCGATGCCGAAGCGGCCGTAGACTTGCGTCAGCAACGCGGCCTGCGCATCGCGGTTCGGCAGCGATAAGCCAGTCGTCCGCCCATCTGAATTGACGCCAGTGCCGCGAATCACCGCGCGGACCGGGTCGCCCGCGGCGATCGCATCCGCCAGCGGCTTGAGGATAACGATGCCGCCGCCCTCGGAGCGTACATACCCATCGGCATCGGCGCCGAACGCGTGGCAGCGGCCCTTGGGAGAGAGCATCGAGGCTGCACAGAATCCGACGAAGCTCTGCGGCGCGAGCAATAGGCTGACCCCGCCAACGATAGCCGCCTCAATCTGGCCCGCACGGATCGCTTCGCATGCCTGATGGAGCGCGACGAGTGACGAGGAACAGGCGGTATCGATCGTGAAGCTCGGCCCATGCAGGTCGAAGACGTGAGATATGCGGTTGGAAAGGATGGAAAGCGTGACGCCGATCATCGAGTAGGGATCCGTCGTCGAAACGTCGGCGACGTTGAGGTTCAGATAGTCCCACGACGATCCACCGACGAACACGCCGACATTTCGTCCGGCCAGTTCGACCATGTCGATTCCGGCGTCCTCGATTGCTTCATAAGCCAGCTCCAGCAGCAGGCGTTGCTGCGGATCCATCTGGGTCGCTTCGCGCGGACTGATGCCAAAAAATGCGGGGTCGAAGCCGGAGACGTCGCCGAGTGTGCCGGCCGCGAACGTATAGGCTTTACCGCGATGACCCTTTTCGGGGTGCAGCAGTTGCGCCTTGTTCCAGCGATCGTCCGGTATCTCCGTGACGGCATCGCGGCCCTCGATCAGCAGCTGCCAGAACGAGTCCAGATCGGGCGCACCTGGAAGACGGCAGGCCGCGCCAACGATCGCGATCGCTCCGGCCTGGGAGGCTTCGTCGTCTCCCCCCGAGACGCCGAAATCGTGACGCGATCTATTCAAAACGACGCTCCGACACGGCTCAACCGACAGAGCCATACTTATTGAAGGTGCTATAGCGGAGCGCTCTCCAGCGGCAACCCATGCGAGCTAGCTTGCTACGCCCGGTCGCTGAATTATCCCTGCTGGCGCGTGTTATAAAGGTGCCGTCCAGAGATCGTCCTTCGTTCGGTCTGATTAAGCGCTGACCAGGGCGGGCTGGTTCCGCGATGGTTAAGCTGAGCACACGGGCAGTGCCCTTTCGTCCGCCTTGCGGCGGCGAAAGTAGCAACGACCACATCGTCAAAGCCAAGCTGGACTAAGTGGAAGCTCCGCAGAGCGTGGGCGGCGATATTGAAGAGGCGCAGTGGTGATCCGCAATCAGCTAAACAGCCGCATCGTGAGCGCTGGCGCCGTGATGCGGGATTGCGCAAGAGTCGTTCCGCTATCCAGCGGTGGGCGAGCCTATCGGTGCCACGGGCGTGCCATTTGGCAATACCGCAGCAAAGGGTATGAAGGAGTTGCTAGGCGGGTCCGAGCCAGTTTATGGCATTTCTCTGCCCGCGCCGCTGATTAGTCAAATAATGCGAGCTTGAACCGTTCTGAAGTACTAAACCGCTGGGAAGGGTAGGGCCTTTGGTTTTGACATTGCGTTCGGTCGTCCGGAAGGCAGGGGGGCTGTTCCCAAGCGTGAGGGCGGAACGCCGGCTTCAGCGGCTGCATGACATCGTCGCGCGTCTGGATCACATCAGCCTCGGCAGTAGTGCCACGTACGTCGGCAATAATCGCGTGCTCCTCCGAATCATCGCCGGTGTGCACATCTTTATTTTATACGTTCACGCCGACGACAAGCTCATTAGCCCCTGGCTGATTGCAGAAGGCCGTTACGAGCCCGACCTCACTTCTTTTTTTGTGCGCGAGATCAAGCCCGACAGCCATTGCATCGATGTCGGCGCGAACCTGGGCTACTTCACCTGCCTCATGGCCAAGTACGCACTTGATGGAAAAGTGATTGCCCTAGAACCCAATCCTTTCGTGCACGCACTGGCCGCCGACAACATTCTTATTAATGCGTTGCATGAACGGAGCGCGGTATGGAACGTCGCTGCGAGCGACCGCGAAGGCGAGTTGACACTGTTTCATCGCGTGGGGCGAGCCGGCAATACGAGCGTGGCGGCATGCGGCGACGAGTTCACGCGTGAAATGCGTGAACCGCCTGAGGAAGCATTCCAGGTGTCGATGATCCGTATCGACGGCTTGCTCGATCATCTCTCTGGGCGGGTCGATTTTATGAAGATCGATGTCGAAGGCGCCGAGCCTCTCGCGCTGGCGGGCGCACGGGCAACAATCACGGCCAACCCACAACTCCAGATCGTCATGGAATGGGCGCCCGACCAGATCCGTCTGGCCGGCTTCGATATCGCCGCGTTCGTCCGCGACATTTCGGCTATGGGTCTCGAGCCGTTTGTTCTTTCGTCGGGTGTGCCTCAGCGTGTCAGCAACGATGACCTGATCGGGCTTGGCTATCAACAGGGAGTCCTGCTTCGGCGAATTTAAGACGCCGACGATGACACGCGGCGTCCATCTGCAAGATGGCCAATCTCACAGGTGGACACACATCGGCGTTAAAATAACAGGGGCAGCCGTTGGCGCGGTGTCGCCCAATCAATTGACGCACCGCTAGAAATAGCGCGCGCGACAGCCCAATTCGACGCCTAGGGTCACGCGGCGGCCTTGCTGCCGCTCATGCGCCGGCAACGCAGCGGAGCCGTCCGTCCATCGGATCCCGTCTTTCTCTTCAGGAGCGTAGAAGCCATTGGTCAGCGCCGAGGAGTGAAACGGGACCATGTCTCGGCTCGTCGCATCCTCGATCCAGTAGCGGCGGATCGCGACGCCGAGCCTCCGGTGATCCCTGCACATGCCAATCTCGGCAGGAATGACGGACTTTGACGCAAGAATCATCTCGCCACACGCCTCGATCTCGAAAAGATAAGTGTCATCATGCTGGCGAGAGGGGGCAATGCGCTGACCGCCGACGATGACGTGTAGATCGGGATCACTATCCAGCCGATCCCAAGTTAGACCCGCTCTTGCGGCCAAGCGCTGCCATATCGAATCGACGGACGGTCCGTCGCAGACAATCGGGGCGAACGGCGTGTTGTCTGCTTCCAGATCGCCGGCATTCCACGCAAATGCGCGGCGATTGCCATCATCACGATAGCTTTCGGCCTCGGCGCCATTGGCGAGCAGGATTGCATGCTGCTCGAGCTGGACGTGAAAATATTCATAAGACGTGATCTCGCGCTGCCGTGCGATGGACGTGCCGTTCACTAATTGGCCAATAGGGATGAGCAGCCCATCGACCAGGAACGAGTGGCCTGAAGTCACACTGAGATCTGCGAAGGGGGCCCCGTCGCCGAACGCTCCACGCCGAACGATAATCGGATGATCGGTGTCCCTCCCTGAGACATGTCCGCCCCCTACCCAGACCACGCGGCGATCGCGGCCGTCGCTGGTGCGGACGAACTGTCCAGGGACAATTGCTTCGACCGCGATGTACCCGGTCGAGGTGGCAATGCGGGTGCCGGGTAAGAAACAGACCGGCCGTTGCACGGCAGCGACGCTTACCGCACCGGATGGATCGGCAGACAGGCTGAATCCGAGATTCTGCTGGTCGAAAACATGTAGTCGGTACGACGCTGTGCTTCCCTGGATCGTAAGAATGCCAATCTGCCGATCGTAACTACCCGTCACCGAGCTGTCATACCGCACCGGATCGATGACGACGTTCCCCCCTTGGAGGTAAAGCCCCGAGGTAACCCCATTCTTGATCTCCAGCGTTCCCCCACCGTTGATCGTAAGCAATCCGATATAATTGGGTGTCAGGCTGGCGGTCGTAACCGTGTCGCCCTGATAGCCGGGCTGATCAAGGACAATGCGCCCCCCGTCATATGCCGTCGCAGCGATCGTGCTGCCGCCTAAATACTCTGTGCCCCCGTGCGCAACGTTCGCCTGCGCTTCCGTCGCGCCGGCGCCTACATACAGAGTTCCTCCGTTTATATAGGGATTGTCGATCCGCCCGCCATCGACGTGCACAACACCGCCGGTGTTGATAGTAACGCTTGAGGCGTGGCCTGAATCGACCTGCGCGGCCCCGCCGCTATTCACCGTCACGCCAAGAGCATCGCCGCCTTGTATGTACTGGATCCCGCCCTGGTTGATCGTGATCGACGATGCATAACCGTTGGACAATATCCTCATCACGTCGCCGCTTTCCACGGTAACGCCATAGGTGGGGCTTGAGCCCGGATAATCGTATTCTGCCACAATCCTCTCCCAAGTCGTGACACGGACCGTCGCGAGATTGTAGACACAAACCAGACACATATCGAGGGCCGAAGGGTGATCGCGATGATGTCGGGAACGCGCCATCGTGGCGCAGAAATGTTATGCCGCGGACATGGTTCGCACCGCGCTGCCGGTAGGATGGACGCCGCAGCCGCCCTCCTGGCAATATTCCCGGGGACGGGATCCTCGATACGGCCGGCGGCCACGACAGTGCTGGATGAGGCTACTGGCAGTTGTGCCAGAAGTTCGAAACGTCGCCATTCGGCGGGGTTGATCCGGCCCGCTGATCACGCTTCAGCGTGCTGCCGGATACGATCGCAGCAACGTTGCCGGAGGCCGCGCGGACACTGAAAGCGGTTCGACGGGAGCGACAAACAGTTCGTGCCGGCGGCGTGAATCAACCTGCCGCCCACAGCTCCGCTGAAGCGACTGGTCGATCATCACGCTTTCCTAAGTGTGATGCGTGATGCCGAGCTTTGGATCTCAGAAGCGGAAGCTGCCTAGGAACATGTCCGCCTTGCCAGGGTCGCAGCTTGCATCCAGCGCCGTCGGGAAAAGCTCGTCGGTGTCTTCAAAATGGTACAGTGCGCGATTAGCGAACGTGACTTCCAAAACACAGGGTGTGATTATGTTAGCCAGATCACACCATCCAGCATAATTATTGGCATGTATATGAACAACTGCATAATCTTGATGTATTTTATTAAGCGCTTCGAACACGGCGCCGCGATGTGCAGGGTCTGACAAGCCCTGGAAATAGTGCAATTCACATACGATCTGCGAGAACCGGCTAAGCTCAGCTCGATCGGTCGCCAAGATGGCATTCCACTCCGCGTTTTCGATATCCATTTTCAGGAAGATATTGGGTTTTTTATTACCCCGGTCGTGATGCTTTACCAGGTCCGAAATCGTCTCCCGATCGGGACCGCGATCTGGCGCGATCATCTTCTTCTCGAAAACGAACCGATCATCGCTTGGCATGGGGTCATCGACGGTATGATCAAATTGATAGATTGTCAGTCCCCGATCGGCTGCGTCACGATCCCAGCTCACATCATCATTTATGCCGAAAGAAAAGGCGGTGTCGATGTCGGCAAAATCGTCCAGGCAGATGTACCCACCATCTCCGATATTGCCGAGCCGAACCTTGTCATAGCCGATAGCGCGCGCCGGTTGGAGTAACCGAAGTACGCGCCGAACTTGATGCCCCAGCATGAAAGGGTCTTGAGATATGCCGTAAACATCGACATCAACATTCGAATAGTCTGCAATTTTCTCGTAACGAGCGGCCAATATCATGATTGAACCATTTGCCGGAACGTGAACTCTAAACTCGAGCTGCCGATATTCTAGAATGGCTACCTCTATTTCGAATGTCCGGAACGTATTGGAGAGGTCGCCCGGTGCAATCGAGTCGTTGCCCAAAGTTACCGTGCCCCCCGATGTGACGACATCAATCAGGACGCTTGAACGAGATGCATCGACTGGCGGGCCAGCCATCGCGAGACTGAATATTACCTTGTAGCGGCCCTGGGGCAGCCAGGTGTAAGGGCCGAACATCGCGCAGCCGAAGCCGTCCGAGTGCGTGACAAAGCCGTCAAGGCCTCCGATGTCGCGCACTTCTCCCAGTTCACTATTAAACATCGGAATCCTTCTCTGCAGAAAAATCGTTCAATCGATCGGTCGCGCCTAAAGCGTCTAGAAGTTCCCATTGTCCACTGTCCAGATCCCAGGGGATGGTTCAAATAAATACATCGCCTGTTTTCGCCCAATCAAGGTGTCGCGGTCGCGTTCGGTCTATAAGACACTTTCAACTCGTTGCGCGCCCCATCAGCTTTGCGATCTTTCCGTGAAGTCGGCGGAGAGAGACTATGATGCTCCGCCGTGGCTTCCACCCTGCACCAAAGCGGTCGAGCAAAACCTCCGGCGGGCAGGGTAAGGCGGTTACCGGATCCTGATAACGTGGATAAAGGATCAGCGCCGCAGCCGCTAGTTCGATGAGCGTGCGTTTTCGGACGCGGCGAGGGAAGGGCGAGCCATGATCGCGAGTCAGGCCCCAGCCGGCGTAGAAGGGGCGGCCGTGAACGTGCGTTTCCAGGCCCCGCAGGAGCGCCTCGAAACCGACCAGCGAAGTGAGGACGTGAACGGCATCGACCCGCGCGAGGAGCAACTGCGTCGGTTCGGCGCGCGCGATCTCGTCGGCGAAGGCGAGCGCCTCGGTATCTGGCACCCGACCGACCCGATGGCCCGCATCGACATCGGGATGCGGCTTGAACAAGATCAGCGCACCGGGCTCGGCTTCGCGCGCCCGACGGAGCAGATCGAGGTTCCCGGCAACGTCTCCCCCAGCCTTCTTAACCGAAAGATCGTCCTCGACTTGACCGACGACCAGCACGGTGCGGCGAGTGTGCGGCGGCGCCGCAGCCGGAGGAACGCTCCCATATTTGCTGATGCCGCGCTCGACGATAAGCGTTGTGATGCGCTTTGCTCGTTCGAGCAGAATCGGCGGCATTTCGGACGTAAGCAACAACTTTTCGAGATCGCTTTCCGGTCCGGGATCGTAATACAGTCCGCCCGCATCGACGACGATGGAGTACGGAGGCAGCAGATCGGCGCCAAGGCCGACCGAACGGATGAAGCCATCCTCGATCCGGACAAGCGGCACGCCCGCCGCATCCGCTTTGGCGAGCAGGTCCGGCGTCACCCGTGAAGGCCAGACGGCGAGGGCCCCAACAGGGGCGGCCGCCGCCACGCCGCACTCGTCACGGTTGGCGAAGACGAGCGGGCGTCGCCGCCCCGTCCACAGGAATTCGCCGATCCGCGCCTTCTTCCACCATGCCATGCCCGAGCAGGCCCCGATTGCCCGATTGGCGTCGAGCGTCGCGCGCCAGAAGGCGAGGAGCGCGACCGTCGCTTCGGCGCTGGTTGGCTGGCCAGTGAATGGATCGCGATAGGCGACGCTGCCGAGCAGTGCGTCGGCGATCATCGCGTTCGTCGGCGCTTCGCCGACGATCTCCGATCCGGCAAGGCAGCCCAGCAGGCGCCACTCTTTGCTTTCCGCTGCCAGTCGGACACCCGGGCGGAGCAGGCTCCACGGATCGGTTGAGTCGTCGATCATCTGTGACACGGACAGATCCCACGCCTTTGCGCTGGTCGGTCCACACAGTAGTATAGCCGGGCTTCTGCCCGCATCGGCGAGCAGGTGCCGCGCGGCGCTCTCGCTCGTGGCTTGGATCACCAGGGTACCCGGTTGAATGGAATGGGCTGGCGGTTGCCAAAAAGCGCCGCCGACCCGTGCTTCGCGGATCAGATGAAGCAGCCGATCCACCCTGGCGTTATCGGGTGCTGCGCCTGCCGATGGGGTGGAACGGCTGACGGCGGCGATGTGCGGCTTCACCCAAGGAAAGGGCGGGGAACGTAGCAGCGGCGTCGGCGCGCAACTCATTCGTCGGCTGGCCGCTTGCGCCCCACATCGGCCCAAGGTTGCGGAGTCCAACGCGCGAGCAAGTTCATCGCCTTCCAATAAAAAGGGATTCGGCGTTCGGCGATACCGGGCATGCCCAGCGGATCGAAGCCCGTCCATGGGAGAAAGGGGTTGCGCCGACCGTAGGCCCAGATCTCGACGCGGGTTGATGGTCGCACCGACGGCCCTCGTGCATGAAAGCCGTGTGTGTCGGCCACGATCAACGTATTGGCCGGAACTGCGAAGGCGCGAGGCGGCGGCAGGCCGAGACCGGGCAACTCGGCTGCTTCGACGCGGAGCGACCCCCGCGCCGAGAGGCGGTCGATGTCTCCGACTGATGCACGCACGCTGCGTCCTTGCTCCCACGCGATCCGCTCGGGCGTCAGGCGGTGCGAGCCGGGCACGTACGTGAAGGGGCCCTCGTCGGCGGCGACGTCCGTCAGGAAGTACCACGCCTTTACGGTCGCATGAAACGTGTCTGCATGGAGCGCCTCCTGGGGATCGGGCGGCGCATCGTGGCGGTGCGAGAGGATCGACTGAATGTATGTCAGCGGTTCGCTGGCATAGCTGCCCACATAGTGGATCAGTCCACGCCAGCGTCGATCTTGCAGCAGCACGCGTGCCATAGGGATGGCGGCAAGCGCTTCCGAATCCATGCCGATGCGGCGAGTGACCGTATCGCCCTGGATCACCTCTCGCGCCGGCAGGGCGGCCGCGAGCGCCTGCTCCCGCAGCGCCGCGAAGGCGTCCGGCGCGAGAAAGTCGGAGATCAGGACAAAGCCATCGCGATCAAAAGCGACGGCAAGATCGGGTGGGACGAACCGGGCAAGCCGCCGCCGCCGCGCCGCTGCCATTCGTGCCGCCAACCGGACGCGCGCGATGTGCAGCCCGCGCGCATTGAGCCTGGGGGAGCCGATGAGCGGATTGTCGCAGAACGATTTGGCGCTCGTCGCGAGCTGGAGGGCCCACCATGGCAGGAGAAGTCGGCGGAGCACGGTCATGATATTGTTCTGGGAAGCGCTTCGCGCCGCACGGATGCTGGGTCAACTGTTTGTTGCTTTGTTTGTCGGGAATGCGGCGCTAAGCGGGGCTCGTGGGCGCAGGGAGGCACGATGCCGGTCAAGTTGATTAAGCCAAAGCGGTTCGGCGACGAGCGCGGCTGGTTCGTCGAAACCTACAATGCGGATCGCTATCCCGGGCTCGGCATCGGCGCCACCTTCGTGCAGGACAATCATTCGATGTCGGCCGAGGTCGGCACACTGCGCGGCCTCCATTTCCAGGCGCCCTCTTACGGGCAGGACA
Source organism: Sphingomonas natans (assembly GCF_030546695.1). Lineage (GTDB taxonomy): Bacteria > Pseudomonadota > Alphaproteobacteria > Sphingomonadales > Sphingomonadaceae > Sphingomonas_I > Sphingomonas_I natans. Next base: position 181,477 of record NZ_JAUOTP010000002.1, on the reverse strand, counting down.
AGCTGGTCCGCTGCGTGCGTGGCCGGATCTGGGACGTCGCCGTCGATGTCCGCAAGGGATCGCCGACTTGGGGGCAGTGGGTCGGCGCCGAGCTTTCGGCCGAGAATGGCTGGCAATTGTTCGTCCCGATCGGCTTCGCGCACGGCTTCGTCACGCTCGAGCCGAACACCGAAGTCGAATATAAGTGCAGCGGCCTTTACGCGCCCGGCGCGGAAGGCGCGCTGATCTGGAACGATCCCACCGTCGCCTTGCCGTGGCCGCTGTCCGGCGAGCCGGTCCTGTCCGCTAAGGACAAGATCGCGCCGACGCTGGCCGAACTCGACAGCCCCTTCGATTATGATGGCATACCCCTGGAGCCGATCGACGCATGACCGACGCCCCTCACTCGCTTCGCATCCTCGTGACCGGCGGTGCCGGCTTCATCGGTTCGGCGCTCGTCCGGCACCTGATCCGCGATACCGCGCATGAGGTGCTCAACGTCGACAAGCTCACCTATGCGGGCAATCTCGCGAGCCTCGATCCGATCGCGAACAGCCCGCGCTATGCGTTCCTGCAGGGTGACATTTGCGATACCGCGGCAATGACGGCGGCGATCGCCGAGTTCCGTCCGCAGGTGATCACGCATCTCGCTGCGGAGAGCCATGTCGATCGCTCGATCGATGGGCCGGCCGAGTTCATCCAGACCAACATCGTCGGCACCTTCTCGATGCTGTCGGCCGCGCTGGATTACTGGAAGGGGCTGGACGACGAGGAAAAAGCGGTCTTCCGCTTTCACCATATCTCGACCGACGAGGTGTTCGGCACGCTCGCCGACGACGGCTTCTTCACCGAAGAGACGCCCTACGATCCGCATTCGCCTTATTCGGCGTCGAAGGCCTCGTCGGACCATCTCGTCCGCGCCTGGCACGATACGTACGGCCTGCCGGTGATCGTCACCAATTGCTCGAACAATTACGGCCCGTATCATTATCCCGAGAAATTGATCCCGCTGGTGATCCTGAAGGCGCTCGCGGACGAGACCCTGCCGGTTTACGGCAAGGGCCTCAACGTGCGCGACTGGCTGTTCGTCGAGGATCATGCGCGCGCGCTGACGAGCGTGTTCGAGAAGGGCGTGATCGGCGAGAGCTACATCATCGGCGGCCGCGCCGAGAAGACCAACATCGATGTCGTCAGGAGCATCTGCGAGACGCTCGATCGCGTCCGCCCGCGCGCGGACGGGAAGAAGTATGAAGAGCAGATCGGTTACGTGACCGATCGGCCCGGCCACGATCATCGCTATGCGATCGACCCGTCCAAGCTGGAGCGCGAACTCGGCTGGAAGGCGCAGGAAAGCTTCGCGAGCGGCATCGAGCGGACGGTGACCTGGTATCTCGACAACGAGACGTGGTGGCGCCCGCTCGTCGAGCAGCAGGCGGTCAAGCGCGTCGGTCTCGGTAACTGAAGCAAGTATCGCACCCGGCGGCGCGCGGCGGATGAGGCAAGTAGGAGCATCGGATGAGCAAGCGCATCCTCGTAAGCGGCGGCAGTGGTTTCTTGGGTTCGTATCTGTGCGAGTCCCTGCTTAAGCAGGGGCATGAAGTGCTGTGCGTAGACAATTTCTTCACCGGTCGCCGCCGAAATGTCGCCCACCTGCTTGCAAATCCGAACTTCGAGATCATTCGTCACGACATCACGTTTCCGCTATATCTGGAAGTAGACGAGATCTACAATTTCGCCTGCCCCGCGAGCCCGATCCATTACCAGTATGATCCGGTCCAGACGATCAAGACATGCATTCACGGCGCGATAAACATGCTCGGCCTCGCCAAGCGGACAGGCGCGCGGATCATCCAGGCGTCGACGTCCGAAGTCTATGGCGATCCAGAGGTCCATCCCCAGCGCGAGGAATATTGGGGCCGCGTCAATCCGATTGGCCCCCGTTCCTGCTATGACGAGGGCAAAAGAGCGGCGGAAACACTTTTCTTTGATTATCATCGCCAGCACGGCTTAGATATCAAGGTCGTCCGCATCTTTAACACCTATGGTCCGCGCATGCGGCCGGACGATGGGCGCGTCGTCTCCAACTTTATCGTCCAGGCGCTCCGCAACGAGCCGATCACGCTCTATGGCGACGGGAAGCAGACGCGCTCCTTCTGCTATGTCGACGATCTGGTGGACGGTATCATCCGGATGATGAACAGCCCGACCGGCGTGACCGGGCCGATCAACATCGGCAATCCCGCCGAATTCACGATCCGGCAGCTGGCTGAACTCGTGATTGAGATGGTCGGAAGTAGCTCCGAACTGGTGCTGCGTCCGCTGCCGCAGGACGATCCGCGGCAGCGTCAGCCCGATATCGACAAGGCGCGCGCGCTGCTCGGCTGGGCGCCTTCGACCGAATTGAAGGACGGCCTCGTCCACACGATCGGCTATTTCGACGAATTGCTCTCGCGTGAAACGGCGTTCGCATGACCGAAGCTATTCTCGTCACCGGCGGTTCGGGGCAGGTGGGCACTGCGCTGCGCGCGATCGCGGGCGATCGCTTCGAGCTCGTCATGCCGCCGCGCGCCGAGCTGGATCTGTCGGATCCGGCTTCGATCGAGGCATGCCTCACCAGCCGCGACTGGGCTGCGGTCGTCAGCAGCGGCGCCTATACCGCGGTCGACAAGGCGGAGAGCGATGTCGTCGCGGCTTGGCGCGCGAACGCGATCGGTCCGGCGGCGCTGGGCGCGGGGACGAGGGCGCGCAGCATCCCGATCGTCCATCTCTCGACCGATTACGTCTTCGACGGATCGAAGCCCGGTTTCTATGCCGAAGGCGATCCTGTCGCTCCGCTCGGCGTCTATGGCGCCTCCAAGGAAGGCGGCGAGCAGGCGATCCGCAGCGCCAATCCCGCCCATGTGATCCTGCGGACGGCCTGGGTGGTCAGCCCGTTCGGCGCGAACTTCATCAAGACGATGTTGCGCGTCGGCGCGCAAAGGCCTGAGCTGAGCGTGGTGGCGGACCAAGTGGGCTGCCCCACCTCCGCGCTCGACATTGCCAAGACCGTGGCGGCGATCCTCGATCGCCAGCTGACGGATCCCGCAGCGCCCAAGGGCACCTATCATTTCGTGAATGCGGGAGAGGCGAGCTGGCACGGGCTGGCCGAAGCTGTCTTCGCGCGGGCCGCCGTGCGGGGAGGCCCGAGTCCCGCGGTGAAGGCCATCACCACCGCCGAATATCCGACGCCGGCGCGCCGGCCGGTTAATTCGCGTCTCGCTACCGACAAGCTCGTTCGCGATTACGGGATCACGCCCCGTCCCTGGCGTGAGGCGATCAACGAGATCGTCGATACCCTGGTTTCAGGAGAAGTAACGGCATGAAGGGCATCATTCTGGCGGGCGGCAGCGGCACGCGGCTCCATCCGGCGACCTTGGCCGTCAACAAGCAGCTCTTGCCGATCTACGACAAGCCGATGATCTATTATCCGATGTCGGTGCTGATGCTCGCCGGCATCCGCGAGATCTTGATCATCTCCTCGCCTGAATATCTCGACAATTATCGGCGTTTGTTCGGAACCGGTGAGCAGCTTGGCCTCCAGATCGAATATGCGCTCCAGCCGAAGCCCGAGGGGCTGGCGCAGGCCTTCACGATCGGCGCTCCGTTCGTGAACGGCGGCCCGGCGGCTCTGGTGCTGGGCGACAATATCTTCTTCGGCGCCGGCCTCGGCCAACGTCTGCGCAAGGTCGCCGCGCGCGAGCGGGGGGCGACCGTCTTTTCGTACCGGGTCGACAATCCGAAGGCCTATGGCGTCGTCGAGCTGGATGCCGATGGCAAGGCGGTTTCGATCGAGGAGAAGCCGGAATACCCGAAGTCGCACCATGCCGTGACCGGGCTTTATTTCTACGACGAGCGCGTCTGCGATCTCACCGCGAGAATCACGCCGTCCCCGCGCGGCGAACTGGAAATCACCGATCTCAACCGTCTCTATATGGAGATGAGCGAGCTCTATGTGGAGCCGCTGACGCGCGGCGATGCGTGGCTCGATACCGGCACGCATGACAGCCTGCTGGAGGCGTCCGAATTCGTCCGCACCGTCCAGCATCGCCAGGGCCTGCAGATCGCCTGCCTCGAGGAAATCGCGTTCGAGGCGGGCTTCATCGATCTCGCCCAGCTCCGCCGCCATGGCGAGACCTATGCCAAGACCGGCTATGGCCGCTATCTGCTCGCGCTGGCCGACGAGCGCTCATAATCGGCGCTGATCCCCGGCGTTAACGTAACAATGCTTTACGATTGCTGTGTTGTCGGCCGGGAACGCGCCTCCTATCGATGATCCCGTCATCCGGGAAATCATCCATGCCGACCCAGTCCTTCTCCGACGATCACCGCTTTCAGGGATTTTTCCTGAATCTCGCCGAGCGTGATGCGAAGATGGCCGGGAAATGGCGGCGGTCCAGCCGCCTCCTGTTCTGCATGGCCAGCGCGATCGCGTCCTGGCTGATCTTCGTCAGTCTTGCCGAGATCATGATCGGCCGCTGATCGACATCGAAACGGAGACCGCGGCCGGGCCGCGGAACGGATCGGCCGTGCCCGTCATGCGGGCGCGCAGGATCGTGTGCGTACAGGGGATGCTATGGTGACTCAGGATCGGAATGGCGACGCGTTCGATGGCGCCTTCTCCCCCATCACGGCCGCCCTGCTGCGCACCGGCAGCACCGATGCGCCCGGCGATTATGCGAACGACCCGATCTGGGTTAGTGGCGAGAAGACAAGTCCCCTCAGGAGGCTCACGGCCTATCCCATGCGCATCGGCGTTCTCGAAGATGATGCGGCGCTTGCCGAACATGTCGTGTCCACGCTTCGGTCGGCGGGGCACGTCGTTCAGTGTTTTGGGGACGGAAAGGCGCTGCTCGCGCGCCTGAAGCGCGAGACATTCGACATGATGGTGCTCGACTGGAACGTGCCGGAAGTCGCCGGGATCGATGTCCTGCGCTGGGCGCGCGCGCATCTCGATGGCCCGATGCCCGTCTTGTTCCTGACCAGCCGCACCGACGAGGCGGACATCGTCCAGGCGCTGGACGCCGGCGCCGACGATTATGTCGCGAAGCCCGTGCGCGGCGGCGAGCTGATCGCACGCGTCAACGCGCTTCTCCGCCGCTCCTATCCGGCCCCCGCCAAGGACGTCGAACGGTTCGACAATCACGTCTTCGATCATCGCTCGGGCGGTGTATCGCTGGGCGGCGATCAGGTGGCGTTGACGCCGAAGGAATTCGAACTCGGCCTGCTGCTGTTCCGCAATCTCGATCGGGCGATGTCGCGGTCTTACATGATGGATGCGGTATGGGGTCATGATCCCGAACTCCTGACCCGCACGCTGGACGTGCATGTCTCGCGCGTCCGCGAGAAGCTGAAGCTCCGCCCGGCGCTCGGCTACAAGCTCGTGCCCGTCTACAGCTATGGCTATCGGCTCGAGAAGATCGATCCGGCCGCGGGAGAGACATGGTGAAATTCGCGCCCGCGCTGGCTCTGCTGCTCGGTCTCGCCGCGCCCGTCTTCGCGCAGGCGCCCAAGCCTTATGCGGCGAGCACCAACGCACCCTTCGCCTATCGCGTGCGCGCAGGCGATACGCTGCCGAAGATCGCCGCCGCCTATCTGACCAGTCCGAATTCCGCTGCCGAAGTGCAGCGGCTCAACAACATCGGCGATCCGATGCGGCTGGCCCCCGGCACCATGCTCGCGCTTCCGGCGGCACTGCTGCGCACCGAAACGCTCAGCGCGAAGATCATCGCCTTTCGCGGCGAGGTCTCGGTCGGGCAACAGGGCCCGGCGCGCGTCGGCATGGTGTTCGGCGAGGGGATCCGCATCGCCACCGGCGCCAACGCATCGGTCGCGTTCCAGCTGACCGACGGTACCGCGGTGACCCTGCCGTCGCTCAGCACGGTCCGGATCGTCCGCCTGCGCAAGGTCCTCGTCTCCAATCGCGTCCAGCGCGTGCTGGCGCTGGAGGCCGGGCGCACCGAATCGCAGGTCACGCCCAGCAAGGACGGCAGCACGTCGTTCGAGATCCGCACGCCGGTCTCGGTCGCGGCGGTGCGCGGCACCGATTTCCGCGTGTCCTATTCCGAGGACCAGAAGGCCGCGACGGCCGAGGTGCTGAAGGGCGCGGTCGGCGTCGATGGCAAGGATGGCGGCGTCGGGCTCGATGCCGGCTTCGGCGCGCGCTCGGACGAGCAGTCCGCGGGCAAGGCGATCGCCTTGCTGCCCCCGCCCGAAATCCTGAGCCCCGTGGGGCATCGCCGCGATGGCACGCTCGTCTTCTCGTTCCAGAAGGTGGAGGAAGCGCTCGCCTATCGCCTCGTCCTGGCCGGCGATCCCGATTTCCGCGATCTGCGCAGCGAGACGACGAGCAAGACGCCGCAGGCGGTCGTGCCGCCGCTCCCCAACGGGACTTACTATATCCGCGCGACCGTGATCGACGTGCACGGGCTGGAAGGCCTTTCGGCCGATATCCCCTATGATCATCATATCGCGATACCGGGCGATCTCGGTCGCAAGGCGCCTGCAACCGGCGGCTGATCGAGACGCGATTGCCTCGTAGTGAGCGGTCGTTAGGGTGCAGGCGCGGTCGATAGGGTCGGCGCGTGACGGGGTAGGAGCCAAGCGGAGTGCGGAGCCGCCTTCTCCTCGAATGGCTGTTCGTCTCGATCCTCGCGATCGGCACGGTCGTGACCGCCAGCGCCGCGGGCCTGATCGCCCGGGGCGACAATCTGCTCTACGATAGCCTGATCCGCTTCAGCCCGGCGACGACCGAGCCGCATGTCGCGATCGTCGCGATTGACACGCAGAGCCTCTCCACGATCGGCGGCTGGCCCTGGCCGCGATCGGTCCATGCCAGCCTGATCCGCACGCTCGCCGCCGCCCGCCCCGCCGCGATCGGCTACGACGTCCTGTTCGTCGAGCCGCACGATGACGATGCCGATCTCGCCGCGGCGATGCGCGAGAGCGGCAAGGTGCTGCTTCCGATCGCGTTCGACATTCCCGGCGCGAACGGCGCTGCTTTCGATCCCGAGCGGCCGGTCGCGCCGATCGCCGCCGCCGCGCATGGCGCCGCGCAGGCGGTCGTGACCTTCGATGGCGACGGCATCGTCCGGCGCGCGGGGCTCGTCGCGGGCGGCGGCGGCCAGCGGTGGCCGCATCTCGCCGAGGCGCTCTACCAGACCGCGTTCGGCCATCCCTCCGCGCCGTTCCGGCGGCACGGCGGCGCGGCGCTGCCCGAGGGCAAGTTCACGCTCGCGGCACCCGCTTTGGTTCGCTTCGGCGCGCTCGGCGGCCGCTTCCCGACGATCTCGTTCAGCTCCGTGCTGGCGGGCGAGGTCCCGCCCGAATTCTTCCGTGACAAGATCGTACTCGTCGGCAACACCGCGGCTGGCTCTGGCGATCAATATCCGGTGCCCGCCAGCGGCGGCACCGCGGCGATGCCGGGGGTCGAGATCCTCGGCAATGTCGTCGAGGGGCTGATCCGCGACGATCTGATCCACCCCGCCAGCGTCATGATGATCGGCGCTTACACCTTGCTGCCGCTGACGATCCTGCTCGTCGCCTTGTTGCGCCTGCCGCCGCGCGTGAACCTGATCATCGGCGTCAGCCTGATGGGCGGGATGCTTACGGGCAGCGCGCTCGCGCTGCGCTTCGCCAATTTCTGGCTGCCGCCGACCGGCGGGCTGGCCGCGCTGGCGATTGTCTATCCGCTGTGGGCGTGGCGGCGCCTCTCGGCAACGAGCGCCTTCATGTCGGGCGAGTTGAAGGAGCTGGGCGAGGAGCCGGATGTCTTGCCCGGCGCCCCGCGCGTCGCGCGTAATCCCTTCATGTTCGGCGATCCCGTCGCCGAGCAGACCGACCTCCTCGAACGCGCTATCGAGCGCGTTCGCGATCTGCGGCGCTTCTTCTCGGATAGCCTGCAGAGCCTGCCCGATCCCACGCTCGTGCTCGATCGCGACGGCACCGTCCTCGTCGCCAACCAGGCCGCGCACGATCTGTTCGGGCCGACGTTGGAAGGCGATACCGCGCCGACGATCGAAGCGCTGCTGGATGGTCTGTCGCGCGTGCCAGTCGCGCCCGTGCCGCTGGCGCAGGCGGGCGAGCGCGAGCTGGTCGCGCGCGATGGTCGCATCTTCGTCGTCGCGGTCGCGCCATTGGCGTCGGCGCAGAGCGAGCGCGTCGGCTGGATCGCGCGACTGTCCGATATCAGCGCGATCCGCATGGCCACGCGCCAGCGCGAGGAAGCACTGCAGCTTCTCACGCACGACATGCGCTCGCCCCAGGCTTCGATCCTCGCGCTCCTGGATCAGGGGCTCGACGATCGCGAGGTGCGCGGGCGGATCGCCGGCTATGCGCGCCGCACCCTGAGCCTCGCCGATGCCTATGTGCAGCTCGCCCGCGCCGAATCCGCGGCCTATTCCGGCGAATTGCTCGATTTCTCCTCGCTGCTGATCGAGGCGGCGGACGATCAGTGGGCGCTCGCCAACCGGACGGGCATCGACATCACGACCGACTATGACGATCGCGAGCATCTCGTGCGCGGCGATCGCGCCCTGCTCGGCCGCGTGCTCGTCAATCTCATCAACAATGCGGTGAAGCACAGCCCGGTCAACGGCCGCGTCTTCTGCTCGGTCGCGTCCCCGCGCGGCGACGCGGCACGGCCGATGCTCATTTGCCGGATCGCCGATCAGGGCGCCGGCATCGCGCCCGATCTGATCGGCAGCGTCTTCGAGCGGTTCAGGACGTCCGAGGATCGCAGCCAGCGCAACCAGAGCGGCGCCGGCCTTGGCCTCGCCTTCGTCCAGACGGTGATCGAGCGGCACGGCGGCACGGTCGGCTGCGAGAATAATGCGGGGGGCGGTGCCAGCTTCTGGCTCTATCTGCCGTTGGCGGGTGAGACCGATCCGTCGTGATGTGTCAGTGCGTCGTCCACGCGGCCTGCCCGTCGCGCGTTTCCCCCGCTTCGCACTCGATTCCCGTCGACCAGCCGAGTTCGGGGATACCGATCGATCGCCGGCCCCGGAAATCGGTCCGCGTCGCGATGATCCCCTGCGCTTCCAGATAACCGACGAGCCGCCGCACCCGGCCCAGCGATTGCGTGCCATAGACCCGCGCCAGATCGTCGATCGAAGGGCAGGGCGCCGAATCGCGCGCGGCCCGCGCGATCATCAGGAACAGGCCGAGTAGATCCTCGGGCAGTCGATCGCCCAGCGCGATTGCGCCGGCCCACTCGGTCTCTGCCTCCGCCGCCGAAATGCCGGCGCGCGCCAGCGCCAGCGCGCGGGCGAAAGCGGTCGCTGCCAGCGGCGGGCGCGCGGCGCCGCGCATCCGGCAGCGCAGCGCGAAATCCTGGTAGAGTGCCGCCCCACCGCGCGACAGCGCATCCTCGTCCAGCACCATCTCGGCGAGGATCTCCTCGGAGATGGCGGCGAGCGCCTCGTCGTCGGGCCCGGCCGGCTCGGCCGTCGCCATCGCCGCGATCGCCATCGGGCGCGGGCGGAACAGCATCTCCATCGGCACCGCCGGCGCGGGCGGCGCCTTGGCGATCGGCTCTTCCTCCAGCATGTCGAACAGCAATTGTTGGCGCTCCTCTCCGGTGCGCGTGGGCAGGGGAGCCAGCACCGGTCCGCCGCCGCGCGTACCGGTCCGCACCGGGCCGATCCGGATCAAGCGCGGCCGGCGCGAGACCGCCGGGCCGAGCGCCAGGAACTGGCCGCGCTCCAGATCGCGGATCTGCTCGGCCTGCCGCCGCTCCATGCCCAGCAGATCGGCGGCGCGCGCCATGTCAATGTCGAGAAAGGTGCGCCCCATCAGGAAGTTCGAGGCTTCCGCCGCGACATTCTTGGCGAGCTTGGCGAGCCGCTGGGTCGCGATGATCCCGGCCAGCCCGCGCTTGCGGCCCCGGCACATGAGGTTGGTCATCGCCGCGAGGCTGACGCGCCGCGCTTCCTCGCCGACCTCGCCCGCCGCGGCCGGCGCGAACAGCTGCGCCTCGTCCACCACCACGATCGCCGGAAACCATTGCTCGCGCGGCGCATCGAACAGGCGATTGAGGAAGGCGCCCGCGCAGCGGAGCTGGGCATCGACCTCGAGGCCTTCGAGATTGAGCACGATCGACACGCGATGCTCGCGCACCCGCGCGGCGATCCCGGCAATTTCGCCCTCGCTATAGTCGGCAGCATCGACGACGAGATGGTCGAAATGCTCGGCGAGCGAGACGAAATCGCCCTCGGGATCGATGATGATCTGCTGTACCCAGGCGGCGCTCTCTTCCAGCAGCCGGCGCAGCAGATGCGACTTGCCCGAGCCCGAATTGCCCTGGACCAGCAGCCGCGTGGCGAGCAATTCCTCCAGATCGATCGGCGCGGGGGCACCCGACGGATCGGTGCCGAGATCGATACTGAGGGACATGGCAGCACTGTGCGGAATCACCCGGTCCGCGCAAGCCGCACGTACCGACTGATCCACAGTTTTCTAGAGGATCAGGCGAACATGGCGTGCTCGGCCTGCAGCGCCCTCGCCAACGCATCGACGTCGGCGGCCGTGCTGTAGAAACCCGGTGTCACGCGAATCACCGGGCCTTTGGCGACTCCGGCCCGCCAGATCGTCAGCACCCGATGCTTTTCGAACAGGCGGCGCTGCACGGCCTGTGCGCGCTCGTCGCTGTTCATGCCCTTCAGGCGGAAGCTCGTGATTGCGCAGTAGCGCGCCGGATCGTCGGGAACCATGATCTCGACATTCCTGAGGTCGCGCACCTGGCTCACCCAGCGATCGCGCAGGCCGCGCATATGCTTTTCCTTCGCGGCCGCACCGACCGCGAAATGGAAGTTGATCGCGGTCGGGATCGCCAGCGCAGCGGCGAAGTTGATCGTGCCGGCGGCAACGCGCGCATTGATGCTGTCGGCGGGGATGTGCGCATTCTCGAACGCGATCTCAATATCGGCAAGCCGGCTCTTGCGGATGTACATCGCGCCGGTGCCGAGCGGCGCCGAAGTCCATTTGTGGACCGACCAGCCGACGAAGTCCGCGCCGAAATCGTCGATCTGGACATCGAGCAGAGCGATGCCGTGCGCGGCGTCCACGATCGTATCGACCCCGCGCGCCCGCGCCATCGCCACGATCTCGCGCACTGGCGTGATCAGCCCGGTGCGATTCGAAATCTGGGTGACGAGCAGCAGCTTGGCGTTGGGGGTGCGGGTGAGGACGTCGTGATAAGCGGCGAGGATGTTGGCGGTGGTGGCCGGCTCGGGCATCGCGAACCTGACGACCTGCGCGCCTTTGTGCGTGCCGAGCCACTCCATCGCGCCGATCATCGCGTCATAATCCAGGTCGCAATAGATCACGCCGTCGCCGGGCTTCAGCCCCTTGTAGTTGGCGATGAGCATCTGCAGCGCGTCCGATCCGCTGCGCGTGACCGCAATTTCCTCGGGCAGGCAGCCGACCTGGCGCGCGATCGCGGCCTGCGCGGCGCGGCCGTCATGCGTCCAGGTCGCGTCGCCAGGCAGCACGTTGCGCGCATAGATCGAACTGGCACGGTTCACGTCCACATTGGCTTTTGCGAAGGCCTCGGCGACGACGCGCGGCATCATGCTCCAGTAGCCGGCTTCGAGATTGTGGTAGCCGGGCTCGACGTCGAAATGCTTCGGCAGGTCGGCGACGGGAATGGAATGGGGCTCGAGGGCAGGCTGGGACGTTGGTGCGCCGATGGTGACGCCGATCGCCTGTGACGATGCGAGCAAGGCAGGGCCGCCGACGGCAGCGGACTTGAGCAATTGGCGACGGCTCGGCGCAAGGTTCATCGGCACTATCCCGATCTGGGGGTGGATGCGGCAATCTGCGGTACTTGCCGGTCGATTGATAGGCGGACGCGCATTGCAATATGAAGGACGCGGCGATGTGTGACGACGATCCCTTTCCGCAGGCCGGGCGCGTCCGGATGATCGTGCCCGCGCCCATCGGCCGGATCGGAACGTCGGTGCCCGATCCCGAGCCGGCGATGTTCGGGCAGCTCGATCCCGAGCACGTCTTCATGATGGGCGACAATCCGGCGCTGCCGCGCATGCCGGACCGGCCCAGGCTCGTCGATTTCCTCCGGCTGCGGATGTCGGACATGGTGATCCGCCACCTGACGGTCAGCGCCAGGCGCGCGCTGGACGACGGAATGGAGGAGAAGATCGTGCTCGCCTGCCTGCTGCACGACATCTCCAACGGCTGCCTCGTCCGCACCGATCATGGCTATTGGGGCGCGCAGATGATCGCGCCCTATGTCGATCCGGAGATCGCCTGGGCGGTGCAATATCACCAGCCATTGCGCTATTTCGCCGATGAGGCCGTCGGCTACGCCTATCCGGCGAGTTACGACGCGTTCTTCGGGGCCGATTTCTTGCCGCCCGATTACATATGCCGCGATGCCGAACATGCGCGCGGGCATCGCTGGTATATGAGCGCGCGCTTGGTCACGCTTTACGACACCTATTTCTTCGACAGCGGCCCGGCCTTCGATCCGGAGATCTTCACGGACATCATCGGTCGCCATTTTCGCGAGCCGGAGGATGGGCTGGGCTTCGACGGATCACCCTCGGCGCATATGTGGCGCTCCGTGATCTGGCCGAACAACTTCATCTGAGGAAGTGCACACGCCCAATCGTGCGGTAATCGTCAAGTAAATCAATGATTTATACTGGTGGAGCTGTGGGGAATCGAACCCCAGACCTCTGCAGTGCGATTGCAGCGCTCTCCCATCTGAGCTACAGCCCCGTCACCAGCGAGCGATCCCTTAGCGAGGCCAGGGGAGCGATGCAACGGCCGGCCGCGAAGCTTTTCCGCGACCGGCAGACCTTCCTTACAGAACGCGCTCGCGCTCCTCGACCTCGAACGTCTCGAGATAATCGCCCGCCTTGATGTCGGTCGATCCCTCGAACGTGACACCGCATTCCAGCCCGGCGCGAACCTCGGGAACGTCGTCCTTGAAGCGACGCAGCGAGGCGATCTTGCCGTTGTAGACGATGACGTCGTCGCGGGTGAGGCGCGCGCGCAGGTCCTTCTTGATGAAGCCCTCGGTGACGAGCAGACCCGCCGCCTTGCCATGCTTGCCGGCCGAGAAGACTTCGCGGACTTCGGCGCGGCCGACGACCGTCTCGAAATATTCCGGGCCGAGTTGGCCGGCCATCGCGGCGCGGATGTCGTCGAGCAGATCATAGATCACGTCATAATATTTGAGCGCGACCCCGTCCCGCGTGGCGATCTCGCGCGCCTTGGCGTTGGCGCGGACGTTGAAGCCGATGATCGGCGCCTTGGAGGCCGATGCCAGCGACACGTCGCTCTCGGTGATGCCGCCCACGCCCGAATTCAGGATCCGGACCTGGATGAGATCGGTCGAGATCTTGTTGAGCGAGCCGACGATCGCCTCGACCGAACCCTGCGCATCGGCCTTGACGACGAGCGGGAACTGCTGCGCCTGCTTGTCGCGCAACGCCGAGAACATCGATTCCAGGCTGGCCGGAGCCGTCGTCGTGCGCTTCTGCTGGATGACGCTGGCGCGGTACGCCGCGACTTCGCGCGCACGCGCCTCGTTCTCGACGACCGACAGCGGATCGGCCGACAGCGGCACGCCCGACAAACCGAGGATCTCGACCGGCACGGACGGGCCGGCCGACTTCACCTGCTTGCCCTTGTCGTCGACGAGCGCGCGGACCTTGCCGCTCTCGGCGCCGACGACGAAGATGTCGCCGGTCTTGAGCGTGCCGCGGCGGACGAGGACCGTCGCCACGGGGCCGCGGCCCTTGTCGAGCGTCGCCTCGATCACGACGCCTTCGGCATCGCGGTCGGGGTTGGCGGTCAGTTCGAGCAGTTCGGCCTGGAGCTGGATCTTCTCGATCAGCGTATCGAGGCCCGTCTTGGCGGTCGCCGAGACCTCCACGTCCTGCGTCTCGCCGCCCATGTCCTCGACCTGAACGTCGTACTGCAGCAGCGCTTCGCGGATCTTCTGGGCGTTGCTGCCCGGCTTATCCATCTTATTGATCGCGACGATCATCGGCTTGTTCGCCGCCTTGATGTGCGCGATCGACTCGATCGTCTGCGGGCGCAGGCCATCGTCACCGGCGACGACGAGGACGACGATGTCGGTCACGTCGGCGCCGCGCGCGCGCATGTCGCTGAACGCTTCGTGGCCCGGCGTATCGAGGAAGGTGATCTTCGATCCGTCCTTCTGGGTCACCATATAGGCGCCGATATGCTGAGTGATGCCGCCGGCCTCGCCGGAGGCGACATCGGTGCCGCGCAGCGCATCGAGCAGGCTGGTCTTGCCGTGATCGACATGGCCCATGATCGTGACGACCGGCGCGCGCGGCTGCTGGTTCTCGTCGTCATCGACATCGGTCTCGGCCTGGATGTCGACGTCGCTGTCGGAGACGCGGCGGATATTGTGGCCGAATTCGCTGACCATCAGCTCGGCCGTATCCTGATCGATCACCTGATTGGAGGTGACCGGCGTGCCCATCTTGAAAAGCGCCTTCACGAGATCGGCGGTGCGCTCGGCCATGCGGTTGGCGAGTTCGGCGACGGTGATCGCCTCGGGCACGACGACATCGCGGACCTGCTTGGCCTGGGGACCGCCCGCCTGATGCGCACGCTTCTCCTTCTCGCGCGCGCGCTTCAGCGCGGCGAGGCTGCGGGCGCGGCCGGACGAGGACTCGTCCTCGAGCGCGCGGGTGACGGTGAGCTTGCCGGCCTGACGGCGATCGTCGCCGATCTTGCCGCGGGCGGGGCGGACGATTTCGGGGCGCTTCGGCGCGATGACGGGTGTGAAGCGGCGCGGCGGCGGGATCACCGATGCCGTGCTGGGCGCGGCCTCTTCCTGCGGGGCCGCAGCCACGGCTTCGACGGGTGCTTCCCCAACCGGAGCCGGCGCCGCGGCAGGAGCGGCCGCCTCTACGGGCGCAGGGGCAGGCTCGTCGGCAGCGCGCAACTTCTCTTCGGCGCGGCGCTTCTCGTCCTCGGTCGCCTCGATGCGCGCACGCTCTTCGCGGCGGCGCGCATCTTCCAGCGCGTTCATGCGCGATTCGTCGGCCTCGCGCAGCAGGCGGTCCTGCTGCTCGCGACGCTCCAGCGGGCTCATTGGCCGGGTGGAGACGGGCGGCGCCGGTGGGCGCGGCGGTGCAACGGGTGCCGCTACGGGCGCTGGCGCTGGTGCCGCCTGCTCGACGACGACCGCCTCGACCTCAGGCTCGGGGAGTGGCGCAGGATCGCCGGGCTTGCGAAAGACGCGTGCCTTCTTGACCTCGACCACGACCGTGTTCGAACGGCCGTGGCTGAAGCTCTGCTTGACCTTGCCCGTCTCGACCGTGCGGCGCACGCCGAGTGGCGCGCGCATTCCGAGCTTTGGCTTGTCGTTATCGCTCATGTAGTAACCCGAACCCTTCAAAAAACCTGTCTGCGCCACTTGAGGCCCTGCGAATGATCGCAAGGCTCAGGGGCCGCCATCCCGACCGAGGTCGTCTCGTCCAATAAAGCCGCGCCACCGGCCCAGCGCGTGAGAAACGCGCGCAGCCGCAGCCGGTGCGATCAAGGCGAGATGTACCACATTTTCCCGTCCAAGCGCCATCGACAATATGGCGCGCGTCGCCGGGATTACGAGTCCCTGCTCGCCACTGCCTTCGGTTCCGAGCCCGACTCGCAGCGCCTGGTCCAGACGGCGGCTTCCGTCGGCCGCGGCGTCGCGCGCGTGGAGCAGCAGATCGACCGAGCCTTTGCGGGCGGCATCGACGATCCGTTCGCTGCCGGTCAGCAGCGCGCCCGCGCGCGCTTCCAGCCCGAGCCGATCGAGCGCGGCGCGCTCCAGCGCCTTTTCGATCTGGTCGGCGAGATCCACCGGCACGGTGACGGCGGTCTTGAAGGCGCGCGCCAGCGCCTTGCCGAGCCGGCCCTTGGCGATCGCCTGTTCCAGCGTCGCACGATCGACGCCGATCCACGCGCCGCGGCCCGGCGCCTTGGCGCGGACGTCGGGCGCGACGCTGCCATCGGGGCCGAGTGCGAGCCGGATCAGTTCGTCGCGTGAACCCTTGCGACCTGAGATGATGCAGGTCCGCTCGGGATCGCCCTTGCCGTGGACGGGCAGCGGCTGCTCGTCATCGTCTTCCAGCGCCGCCGCGGCGGCGGACGCAGGCTCCCCGGCCCCTTCCGCGAGCGGGAGGGGGGGGGTGATCGGTTCTACCGAAGCGGTGTGCTCATTGTCCGACATTCGCGGGCGCGACCTCCTGTGCGGGAGGCGCAGGCCGGTCGGCGAGCAAGATGCCCGCCGCGCCGTAATTCTCGGTCGAATGTTCGTTGATCACGATCTGAACCGCGCCCGCCGGCTTGCCCAGCCGCTCGACGAGCGACCGGGTCACGTCGGCGACGATTGCCGCCTTCTGCTCGCGCGTGGCGGCACCCGCCAGTTCGATCGCGACGAACGGCATCAGGCTTCCGCCTCCGTCTCGCCGTCGGACTCGCCTTCAGCGACCTCCTCGTCGCCGAACCAGCCGGCGGCCTGGCGTGCGGCCATGATGATCTCGTTGCCCTGATCCATCGAGAGACCATAGCCGGCGAGCACGCCGCCCTTGTCTTCCTTCGGGGCAGGAGCGCCTTCCTTGCGACGGCGCGGCTCGATCCGCTTCTTTTCGACGAGTTCGTCGGTCGACAGATCACCCACGTCGTCGAGCGTCTTGATGCCCGCCTTGCCGAGCGTGACCATCATCGCTTCGGTGATGAAGGGCAGTTCGCCGACGGCATCCTCGACGCCCAGCGCCTGGCGCGCCTCGCGATGCGTGGCCTCCTGGCGCTCGATCGCCTCGACCGCGCGGTTCTGCAGCTCGCCGCCGACTTCCTCGTCGAGGCCCTCGATCTGCGCGAGTTCCTCGACCTCAACGTAAGCGACTTCCTCGAGGCTGGTGAAGCCTTCGGCCACCAGCAGCTGCGCCAGCGTCTCATCCACGTCGAGCTCGGTCTGGAACAGATCGGAGCGCTCAACGAATTCCTTCTGGCGCTTCTCCGACGCGTCGGCCTCGGTCAGGATGTCGATCGCCTTGCCGGTCAGCTGGGATGCCAAGCGGACATTCTGGCCACGGCGGCCGATGGCGAGCGAAAGCTGATCGTCGGGCACGACGACCTCGATCCGCTCCTCTTCCTCGTCGATCAGCACGCGCGAGACCTGAGCAGGCTGCAGCGCGTTGACGACGAAGGTGGCGTTGTCGGGCGACCAGGGGATGATGTCGATCTTCTCCCCCTGCAGCTCCTGGACGACGGCCTGGACGCGGCTGCCCTTCATGCCGACGCACGCGCCGACCGGATCGATCGAGCTGTCGCGGCTGATGACGCCGATCTTGGCGCGGCTGCCCGGATCGCGGGCTGCTGCCTTGATCTCGATGATGCCGTCGTAGATTTCGGGCACTTCCTGCGCGAACAGCTTCTTCATGAAATCGGGGTGCGCGCGGCTCAGGAAGATCTGCGGGCCGCGATTTTCGCGCACCACCTTCAGGATGATCGCGCGGACGCGGTCGTCCTTGCGCAGCACTTCGCGCGGGATCTGCGCGTCGCGGCGGATCACGCCTTCGGCGCGACCCAGATTGACGACGACATGGCCGAACTCGACCGACTTGACCGTGCCGACGATGATCTCGCCCGCGCGATCCTTGAATTCCTCATACTGGCGCTCGCGCTCGGCATCGCGCACCTTCTGGAAGATCACCTGCTTGGCGGCCTGCGCGGCGATGCGGCCGAACTCGATCGGGGGCAGCGGATCGACGATATAATCGCCGACGACGGCGCCCTTCTGCAGCTTCTGCGCGTCCGCGACCGAGACCTGCTTGAAATAATCCTCGACCTCTTCGACGACTTCGACGACGCGCCACAGGCGCAGATCGCCAACGGTCGTGTCGATCTTGGCGCGGATGTCGTTCTCCGCGCCGTAGCGCGACTTGGCGGCGCGCTGGATCGCGTCTTCCATCGCCTCGATGACGATGGCGCGATCGATCAGCTTCTCGCGCGCGACCGAGTCGGCGATGGCGAGAAGCTCGGCCTTGTTGGCGGAAACGGCTGCAGTGGCCATTTGTACGGTTACCCTTCCTGTGAAATCGTGTCGGCGTCGGTGTCGTTGGCGACGCCCGTTTCGATGATCTTGTCCGCGCCTTCCGTGGAGAGCGGGGCGGTGGCCTTGATGAGTGCGTCGGTCAGAATGAGCTTGGCATTGGCGATCTGGCCGAAGGGGATCGAAACCTCGCCGACGCGCTCGGCATAGATGACGACATTGTCGCCCTCGACGCCCGAAAGCGTCGCGTCGAACTGCTTGCGGCCTTCGAGCGGCTCGGCGAGGCGGATGCGCGCCTCGTAACCCGCCCAGTCGATGAAATCCTTGAGGCGGGTCAGCGGGCGATCGATGCCCGGCGAGGAGACTTCCAGCCGGTAGGCCTCCTCGATCGGATCGGCGGCATCCAGCACGTCGGACACGCGCCGCGACAGGTTCTCACAATCTGAGAGATCGAGCTGCCGCGTATCGGGCCGCTCGGCCATGATCTGCAGCACTGGATCGGATTTTCCGCCATACAAAGCGACGCGCACGAGATCGAAGCCCAGGGCCTTGGCCTCGGGCTCGATCAGCTTGGCGATCGTCGTAATGTCGGTCATGGGTTCTCGAGACGTTTGGATGCACCGGCCCGTGCCGGAACCTGGCGGCACCGGCCTCTCCAGAGTTTCCAATGTCGAGGGGACATTGGCCATATAGACCTGCCGCGGGCCTCCGGCAAGCGGCACGAGATTCATCGGAAGGACAAGCATGCGAATTCAGTTCCTGGCTCCCATGATCGCATTCGCGGTTGCCGCGCCGGCCTGCGCGCAGATCAATGCCGGCGGCATCGCCGCGACCAAGCCGCCATTCGAGGTGACGGAGGTCGCCCAGATCAACATGCCGTGGCGCATCGCCTTCCTGCCCGACGCGCGGATGCTGATCACCGAGAAGCCGGGCGGCTTGTGGATCGTCACCCAGAAGGGCGCCAAGACCCGTGTGGACGGTACGCCGCCGGTCCTGTTCAAGGGGCAGGCGGGAATGCTCGGCGTGTTCGTCTCGCCGCATTATGCGCAGGATCGCTTCATCTATCTGACCTATTCGGAGCCGGGCGATGGCGGCGCCAGCCTCGCGGTCGCGCGGACCCGGATCGTCGAATCGGCGGGGACCGCCAAGCTGGAAGGCTTGAAGGTCATCTGGCGCGAACTGCCCAAGGGCTCGGGCGGTCAATATGGCGGCATCATCGCCTTCGCGCCGGACGGCAAGACGATGTTCCTCACGGTCGGCGATCGCCAGCGCTTCTGGCCGGCGCAGGATCCGAACAGCGAGTTGGGCAAGATCCTGCATCTGACGCTCGACGGCAAGCCAGCCCCCGGCAATCCCGGCGCGGGCAAGACAGGCCCGCAGACTATTCCCCTCTACGAATCGATCAACGATCGGCCGACGCCCGAGGCGGCGGTCAAGACGATGGTGAAGTTGGGCAAGCCCAATATCGCGCCGTCCGAAATCTGGGCGTCGGGTATCCGGACGCCTTATGGCCTCACGTTCGACAAGAAGGGGCGGCTGTGGGAGCTCGAGCATGGCCCCCGCGGCGGCGACGAGCTCAACCTGATCGAGCAGGGCAAGAATTACGGCTGGCCGCTCGTCTCCTACGGGATGAACTATGGCGGCACGCCGATCCCGCACCCGGACACGCGGCCTGATCTCACCAAGCCGCTCGTATATTGGGTGCCGGTCATCGCGCCCGGCGGCTTCGCCTTTTACGACGGTGCGATGTTCCCGGAGTGGAGCGGATCGGCGTTGATCGCGGGGCTGGCCGGCAAGTCGATCAGCCGCGTCACCTTCGACGACAAGGGCGGTGCAACGCCGGCGGAGCGCTGGGACCTCGGCAAGCGCATCCGCGACGTCGCCGTCGCGCCCGACGGCGCGCTGTGGGCGATCGAGGATGCCTATCCCGGCGCGGTGATGCGGATCACGCCGAAGCGGTGACGCTTTGCCCGCTCCCGCGAGGTCAGGGCCTGCAGGGCCGGATCGTGGCGGGGGCGGGGGCCTCGCCTGCCGCCTCGAACATTGCCAGATAGCCGCCGGCTTCGGGCATGTCCCGGCGATCGACGGACCGATATCCTGCCGTCGCAAGTTCGCAGGCCAGCAATCGCGGCGGCGTGCCGTGACGCGCGGTCGGACGGTCGGCATCGACGATGACGATCCGTCCGCCGGGCTTCAGCGCGGGGCGCAGCCGCCAGAGCAGGCCGTAGGGCTGCGATATCTCGTGATACATGTGGACGAGAAAGATGCGGTCGAAGTGGCCGGCGGGCAGCTTCGCGTCGTCGGGTGCGCCCTGGATGAGCTCGACATTCTCGATCCTGGCGTCGCGCAGACGACGGCGCAGCGCCGACACGTAGCTCGGCACGATATCCTCGGCGAAGACTTTTCCCTGCGCGCCGACCGCCTTCGACAGCGCCAGCGTGTAATAGCCTTCGCCGGCGCCGATATCCGCCACGGTCATGCCCGGCCGTACCCCCGCTGCCCCGATGACGGCCATGCTTTCGCCGGCGCGCTCGCGATCAGCCTCGTTGGACCATGCGGCGGAGACGATGCCGGCTACGGGCCGATCGGGTAGCGGAAAGCCTGCGGCGTCGCGGGTCGGCGGTATCGTGGTCCGGCCGCAGGCGGCGAGGAGCAGCGCCGCGCCGATTCCGAGCGCCTTGCCCATAAGCGCGACGTAGGGGCGGTCAGGCCTCAATCCACATCCTCGACATCCACCGTCTCGCCGCTCACGCGCTGCGACAAAGCCGCCGCCATGAACTTGTCGAGATCGCCGTCCAGCACGTCCGACGGGGCGGTCGACGTCACGCCGGTGCGCAGATCCTTCACGAGCTGATAGGGCTGAAGGACATAGGACCGGATCTGGTGACCCCAGCCGATGTCGGTCTTGGTCGCATTCTCGGCGCTGGCGACCGCCTCGCGCTCGGCCAGCTCGCGCTCGTAGAGGCGCGCGCGGAGCTGGTTATAGGCCTCGGCCTTGTTCTTGTGCTGCGAGCGCTGGTTCTGGCACTGGACGACGATGCCGGTCGGAATGTGCGTGATGCGCACCGCGGAATCGGTCGTGTTGATGTGCTGGCCGCCGGCGCCCGACGCGCGATAGGTATCGATCCGCAGATCGCTCTCGTTGTAGCTGACGTCGATATCGTCATCGATCTCGGGATAGACCCAGACCGACGAGAAGCTCGTGTGGCGCCGCGCGGCGCTGTCATAAGGGCTGATGCGAACGAGGCGGTGGACGCCGCTCTCCGTCTTGGCATAGCCGTAGGCATTCTCGCCCTTCAGCAGCAAGGTAGCGGACTTGATCCCCGCCTGCTCGCCCGCATGATAGTCGATCAGCTCCACCTTCATGCCGCGCCGCTCGGCCCAGCGCGTGTACATGCGCTGGAGCATCTCGGCCCAATCCTGGCTCTCGGTGCCGCCCGCGCCGGCATTGATCTCGATATAGCTGTTATTGGCGTCGGCCTCGCCGGCCAGCAGCGCCTTGATCTTGTCGGTCTCGGCACGCTCGGACAGCGCGGCGAGCGACGCCACGCCCTCATCGACGAGCGCCTCGTCGCCCTCGGCCTCCGCCATGTCCATCAGCTCGATCGTGTCGTCGCGCTCCTGGCTGATCGTCTTGACCGCGCCGATCGCTTCGTCGAGCCGGCGGCGCTCCTGCATCACCGCCTGCGCCTGCTTGGGATCGTCCCAGAGCTTGGGATCCTCGACGCGGTTGTTCAGCTCGTCGAGCCGGCGCAGCGCGCGGTCCCAATCGAGGAAGCGGCGGACCAGCGCCATTGCGGCGTCGATCTGGTCGATATGGGCTTGCGCTTCGGCGCGCATGATAGTCGGTCCTCACAAAGATCCGTTCGCTTCGAGCGAAGGTTCGAGCTTGTCGAGAACCGAAGTCGAGAAGGCTGCGAACCGCCTCAGGAAAGGGTTCTCGACGGGCGCATCTCGACTTCGCTCGATGCTGCTCGAACCGAACGGGTAAAACTGGTGGAGCGCATCTAGTAGATGCCCCCCTCCCGCTGCAAGAAGTCGCTGTCGGAGCGCACCTTCTGGGTCGGCTTGGCGATGATGGGCTCAGGCTTGCCGATCGCGCGGCGCGGCTCGCTCTCGGGCTTGAACGCTTCCCAGATGATCGCGGGCTTATATTCTGCCGGATCGGGCCAGCCGCTGAACACCTTCTTGCCCGTCCGGCGATCGATGCGGACCATGCGGATACCCGCGGGCGCCTTGAAGGGCACGACGGGCATGTCCTTCATTGCGACCGCGGCGAACTGGCGGAAGATCGGGGCTGCGATCGTACCGCCCTGGGCATAGCCGCCGAGCGGCCGCGGGCGATCATAGCCGAGATAGACGCCGCCGACGAGATCAGCCGATCCGCCCGCAAACCACACGCTCGTCGGGCCGCTGTTCGTGCCGGTCTTGCCGAACATCGGCCGGCCGAGATCGCGCAGCACGGTCGCCGTGCCGCGCAGCACGACGCCCTCCATGATGTGGACCATCTGATAGGCGCTCATCGCGTCCAGCACCTGCGCGCCGCGCAGTGCCGGGCGCGGCATCGCGCCGCCATTCCAGTCCTTGGCGTTGCAGCCTTCGCAGGGTCGCGTGTCGGCACGCCAGATGACCTTGCCGTGGCGATCCTGGACATAA
Organism: Sphingomonas natans; assembly: GCF_030546695.1. Taxonomy (GTDB): domain Bacteria; phylum Pseudomonadota; class Alphaproteobacteria; order Sphingomonadales; family Sphingomonadaceae; genus Sphingomonas_I; species Sphingomonas_I natans. The sequence goes on along the minus strand of NZ_JAUOTP010000002.1, from coordinate 158,763 downwards.
TCGATCAACGTCGGCTTCAGGCTGCGGCCCTGATTGGCGAGCATCGCATAAGCGTTGGTCAGGCGCAGCACCGTCGTCTCGCCGGCGCCGAGCGAATAGGCGATATAGGGCGGGTAATCGCCGACCCCCATCGCCTTGGCGAGCGCGACGACCTTGTCCATGCCCGTCTGCGTCGCGGCGCGCACCGTCATCAGGTTGCGCGACTGCTCGACGCCCCAGCGCATCGTCTGCGGGCCGGCATAGCCGCCGGTGAAGTTCTTGAAGCACTTCGTCCCGAGCGAGGCGGTCTGGAACACGCAGAAGGGCGCGTCCTGGATGATCGAGGCGGGCGTCATCCCGCCCTCGAGCGCCGCGGAATAGACGATCGGCTTGAACGAGGAGCCGGGCTGGCGCAGCGCCTGCGTCGCGCGGTTGAACGGCTCGCGCGGATCGAAGCCGCCCTGCATCGCCAGCACCTGGCCGGTATGCGGATTCTCGGCGACGAAGCCGCCCGAGACGACCGGGATCGATCGCAGCGTCCAGGCATCGCCTGATCGCGCTACGAGGACGACGTCGCCCGCCTTCAGGAAATCGAAGGCGCGCCCGCCGACGCCGCGCTTGGGCTGCGCCGCGCCCCAGGTCGGCAGCTTGCCTTCGCTGCCGTCCATGAAGCCGATCGTCGCCGCACCATCGGATTTGGCGAGGACCACGGCGGCGCGCCATTCGGCGAGACCGGTGCGCGGATTAAGCTTGCGGAGCGCGGCCTGCCAGCCGGGACCGGCATCGATCGCACCGAGGCGCCCGCGCCAGCCGCCGCCCGAATCATAGCGAAGCAGGCCCTGGCGCAGCGCCTGCTCGGCGGCTTTCTGCATCACCGGGTTGAGCGAAGTGCGGACCCATAGGCCGCCCGTATAGACGCCGTGATTGCCCTTCTCGTCGGTCTCGCCGTAGCGGTCCATCAGCTCGCGGCGGACCTCTTCCATGAAGTGGCCTTCGAACTGGCGCTCCTCGTCGCGGCGCGCGTCGGAACGCGGCACGGCGCCCAATGGCGCGGCGTTTGCGGCCGCTTCCTGCTCGGCGGTGATGTAGCCGTTGGCGTGCATCTCGCGCAGGACATAGGCGCGACGCTCCCTGGCGCGGTCCTCGTGGCGATCGGGATCGTAATTGGACGGCGCCTTGGGCAGGATCGCGAGATAGGCGGTCTCGGGGAGCGTCAGCTGATCGACGTCCTTGTCGAAATAGGCGCGCGCCGCGGACTGCACGCCATACGCGTTCCGGCCGAGGAAGATCTGGTTGAGGTACAGTTCGAGGATCTGTTCCTTGGTCAGCACCTGCTCGATGCGGACCGCGAGGACGGCCTCGCGGATCTTGCGCGACGGCGAATATTCGTCGCCGATCAGGAGATTCTTCGCGAGCTGCTGGGTGATCGTCGAGCCGCCATGCGCGCGTTCTCCCGATCCGTACTTCGTCACATATTCGAAGACGCCGTTGAGGAAGGTCAGAGGGTTGACGCCCTTGTGGCGGAAGAAGGTCTTGTCCTCGGCCGAGATGAACGCCTCGATCAGCGGCTTGGGCAGTTCATCGAAGCCGAGCTCGACGCGCCGCTCGCGCGCGAAGCTGTAGACGGGCGTCCCGTCGATCGAGCGGACGTTGGTCGGGAGAGGCGGCTCGTAGGCCAGGAGTGCGTCGGTCGAGGGCAGGCCGCGCACGAACAGGAACCAGAAGATGATCCAGCCCGCGACGAGCAGCCCCAGCGAGGCCAGCAGCCAGCGGACCCACCTCTTGCCCAGATAGGGCGAGAGGCGGGACGTGCCGCCACCACGCTTCAGCGCGATCCTCACGCGTCCCGCCTCCGGCCGCTCTTACTTCGGCTTCTTGAAGCGATAGACGAACTGATCGGTCTTGCCGCGCAGCGACGGATCGAAGACCTTCAGATCATGCTTGTCGGCCGGATTGGCGAGGACCTTGGTCTCGCCATCGAAGACGAAGCCCGCGGCGATCACCTCGGCCTTCACCGTCGCCGGATCGATCCGGTGGGTGGTGCCCGTATCGGCCAGGCCGGAACCGGCGGGCGCGACATGATCGAGCACGACATAGACGCCGCCGGGCTTGAGGCCGGCATAGACGATCCGATTGTACGCGACGACATCGATCCCGGTCATGTTGTGCAGATCGTGATAATTTTGCGAGGTCCAGACGACGTCGGCGAGCATGCCGGGCGGGTTCGGCGCCATCAGCGGACTGTGGATGACGACGACATTCGAGCGGCCCGCGGCGAAGGCGTTGGCGCGCTCCAGCGCGGCCTGGCTCTTCACGAGCATTTCATCGGGCACATAGGCGATGACCTTGCCCTTGGGGCCGACGACGTCGGAGAAGAGGCGCGTGAAATAGCCGGCGCCGGGCAGGATATCGACGACGGTCATGCCGGCCTTCACGCCCGCGAACTTCAGCATCTCGGCCGGCTTGCGATCGGCGTCGCGATCCTTGTCGGCCTGCGGGCGATCCTTGTCGGCAACGGCAGCCGGAATCGAAGTCTGCGCCATCGCCGGCGCGAGCGCGGCGGTGGAGAGGAGAAAGGCGGCTCCCAGACGGTGCACAAGTTTCATCACATATCCTCCCTGTCTTCGGCGCGCTCGATGCGCTGCCGGGCGAAATGGGCCTCGATCGCACGCCGGACCCCGGTCGCGATCTTGCCCCGATAGCTGGTCGAGGTCAGCAGCGCGAGGTCATCGTCGTTCGAAATATAGCCGGTCTCGAGCAGCACCGAGGGGACGTCCGGCGCCTTCAGTACCATCAGCCCCGCATATTTGTGAAAGTCGGGCTTGAGGCTGATGAGCGGCGAGAGCTCGCGCTGGACGAGCGACGCGAAGGCCGAGGAGACGTTCATCGTCTCGCGCTGGGCAAGATCGATCAGGATCGAGGAGACGTCGCTCGTCTCGCGGCTGAGATCGACCCCGTTGATCACGTCCGCCTTGTTCTCGCGCGCCGCCAGCGCGGCCGAGACGCGGTCCGAGGAGGTCTCGGACAGCGTATAGATGCTGGCGCCGCGCGCATTGGCGCTCGGCGCGCTATCGCAATGGACCGAGATGAACAGATCGGCGCGCAGCCGGCGGGCGATCTCGCGCCGTTCGGCGAGGACGAGGAAGCGGTCGTCCGAGCGGGTGAGCGCGACGCGGACCTTGCCGGACTCGACGAGCTCGTCGCGGATCGCCTTGGCGATGCCGAGCGCGACATCCTTCTCGTGCGTGTCGCCGTCGGACGATGAAGAGCCTGGGTCGTGGCCGCCATGACCGGCATCGATCACGACGAGCGGCAGGCTCGCCTTGGCGGGGCCGAGGACGGGCGGCAGCCTGAAGCGGGACGGGCGCGGCGGGATATCGGCGACCGCGCGGTTGGGCGGCGCGGCGGCGACGGCGGGCGCGGCCACCAGACAGGCGAGGGCGATCAGAATGGCGCGCACGGCGGGCGCTCTACCGGAGGATGAGCCACAAGGGAATCCGTGCGCGGGATGGGGCGGCGGCGGGCCGGTCGTAGGGTTTCCCGGGCTCCGGAGCGTCCCTTGCCGATGCGACGGGTCGATGCTAGCTAAGTCCCGTCCGATCCGTGGCGAACCTCGCCCCGCATCCGGACGCACCGGCGCTCAGAAGCGCCGGTCCCCAGTCAGGTTGAAGCCGCATGAGCCATCTTTCCCTCCTGTCCGACGTCGCGAAGGCCGACGCGGGCGAGGGCGTCTCCGGAGCGCATCGCGCTCCGGGTGGCCGTGCCGCAGAGGCGTTTTTTACCACCATTTCTTTCAACATATGTCACGGCATCGCCGCCCTCAGCGCCACCGGCGCTCCCGGCGCGACACCGTCGATTCGCGCCGCGCGAATAGACCGCAGCGGCGCCCGGAGATTTTTACATGAGCATGCGTATGCTGATCGACGCCCGCCACCGGGAGGAAACCCGCGTGGCCGTCGTCAAGGGAAACCGCGTCGAGGAATTTGATTTCGAATCCGAAGAGCACAAGCAGCTCAAGGGCAATATCTATCTCGCCAAGGTGACGCGCGTGGAGCCATCGCTCCAGGCGGCCTTCATCGATTATGGCGGCAACCGTCACGGCTTCCTCGCCTTTTCGGAAATCCACCCCGATTATTACCAGATCCCCAAGGAGGATCGCGACGCGCTCCTCCGCGAGGAGGCCGAGCATGCCGCCGAGGAAGAAGCGCTCCGCGCGCGCGACGGCGGCTATGACGACGATGACGACGACGATGTCGAGCAGGTCGAGCGGCTGGACGATGACGGCGGGCGCGAGACGCTGGACGCCGCCGAGGATTATGACGCCGACGGCGAGGGTGAAGGCGAAGCGCCGCGCCCGACCTCGGCCGGTGCCGACGACAATGCGGCGGTAGAGTCGCTGCGCAAGCGGCGCGAGAACCTGCGCCGCCGCTACAAGATTCAGGACGTCATCCGGCGCCGCCAGGTGCTGCTCGTCCAGGTCGTGAAGGAAGAGCGCGGCAACAAGGGCGCGGCGCTGACGACCTATCTGAGCCTGGCCGGCCGCTATTGCGTGCTGATGCCCAACACCAGCAACGGCGGCGGCATCTCGCGCAAGATCTCCAATGTCGGCGATCGCAAGCGCCTGAAGTCGATCCTCGCCGATCTCGCTCTGCCGAACACGATGGGCTGCATCGTCCGCACCGCGGGCCTCCAGCGCACGAAGCAGGAGATCCGCCGCGACTTCGATTATCTCGCGCGCCTCTGGGACGAGATCCGCGAAAAGACCCTGTCCTCGTCGGCACCCGCCGAAATCTATCGCGACAGCGACCTGATCAAGCGCGCGATCCGCGACATCTACAACAAGGATATCGACGAGGTCATCGTCGAGGGCGAGGAAGGCTATCGCGCCGCGCGCAGCTTCATGAAGCTGCTGATGCCGACGCATGCTCGGAAGATCCTCCCCTATCAGGATGCGGTTCCGCTGTTCCAGCGTCACGGCGTCGAGGATCAGCTGGCGGCGATGTACCAGCCGGTCGTCCAGCTGAAGTCCGGCGGCTATCTCGTGATCAACCCGACCGAGGCGCTCGTCTCGATCGACATCAATTCGGGCCGCTCGACGCGCGAGCATAATATCGAGCAGACCGCGACCGCGACCAACCTGGAAGCCGCGCACGAGATTGCGCGCCAGCTGCGCCTGCGCGACATGGCCGGGCTCGTCGTGATCGATTTCATCGACATGGAAAATTCCGGCAACAACCGGAAGGTGGAGCGCGCGATGAAGGACGCGCTCAAGAGCGACCGCGCGCGCATCCAGGTCGGCCGCATCTCCGGCTTCGGCCTGTTCGAGATGAGCCGCCAGCGCCTGCGCACGGGCATGCTGGAGGCCTCGACCCGCGTCTGCCACCATTGCGAGGGCACGGGCTTCATCCGCACCGCCAGCTCGTCCGGCCTGCAGGCGATCCGCCTGCTCGAGGAAGAGGCCGCGCGCGGCCGCGGCAGCCAGATCCGCCTGCGCGCCAGCCAGGAAGCGGCGCTCTACGTGCTCAACCGCAAGCGCCCCGAACTGGCCGAGATGGAGGAGCGCTACGGCGTCACCATCGACATCGTCAGCGACGGCACGCCGGAGGGCGCGCGGATGACGGTGGAATCGGGCGGCCCGCCGCCCGCTTATGCGCCGCGCCTGCCCGCGCCGATGATCATCGAGCCGGACGACGAGGACGAGTTCCTCGAGGAGATGGACGAGGCCGACGAGTTCGAGCCCGAGGCGGAAGCCGAGGGCGAGCGTCGCGAGCGCCCCGAACGTGCGCCACGGGAAGCGCGCGAGGAGGGTGGCGAGAGCGGGGACGTTCGCCGTCGCCGTCGCCGCCGTCGTCGGCGTGGCGGTCGCCGCGAGGACGGCACCGAGCCGACCGCCGAGGAACTGCAGGAAGATCGCGCTGCCGACGCCGCAGAGGCGGCTGAAGCCGGCACGAGCGAGCCCGCCGCTGAGGCGGAGGCCGAAGCCGCCGGGATCGGTGTCGAGAGCGAAGGCGGTCCGCGTCGCGGCCGCCGTGGTCGCCGTGGCGGCCGTCGTGGCGCTTCGCGCGAGCAGGAGGCTGTGAGCGAGACCGAGGCGCTGCCCGTGTCCGAAGACGAGGTTGCGGCCGAGCCCGAACTCGCGATCGAAGCCGCTCCGGACGCACCCGAGGCGGAAGCCGAGGCGCCACCCGCGCGCAATCGCCGGCGCGGTCGTGGCCGCAAGGCCGAGGCCGAGCTGGCGCCGAGCGAGGTCGAGGCGGCGCCGATCGCCCCCGAGCCTGCCGCCGAGGCGCCGGTCGCCGAGCCGATCGCCGAGGAGGCTGCTCCGGCGCCGCGCCGTCGTCGCCGCGCGCGCGCAGCGGATGTCGTCGAGGCCCCGGTTGCCGACGCGCCCGTCGCCGACGAGCCGGTCGTCGAGGCGCCTGCGAAGGCGCCGCGCCGTCGCCGCGCGGCGGCCGCAACCGCCGTCGTCGAGCCGATCGCAGAGCCCGAAGCGGTTGTCGAAGCGGAGGCTGAGCCTTCCGCCGACACGACCGACGCTGCGGAAGGCGGCCCCCGCCGTGGCTGGTGGCAGCGCACCTTCGGCGCCTGACGCCGCCGGTCGCATGACCGGACCGGTGTCTTCAGACGGGGTTCAGCGTCGCGGAGCGAAGGGTCGGGCGATGGTTCGCCTGGCTCGTTCGCTCCGCATCGCGCTCGCCGGGCTGGTCTGCCTGCTGCTGGTCGTCGAGCCCGCCATGGCGCAATCGGTGTTGCGCGATGCCGAGACGGAGAGCTTTCTCGAGGAAATCTCGACGGGCATGGCCAAATCGGCGGGGCTCTCGCCCGGCGCGCTGAAGCTGGTGCTGGTCGGCGACAATTCGATCAATGCCTTCGTCGCGGGCGGCCAGATCATCTACATCAATTCAGGCACGATCGAGCAGTCCGACAATTATAACGAGCTGCAGGGCGTGATCGCGCACGAGCTCGGCCATATCGAGGGCGGCGATGCGGTGCGCACCGGCGTCGCTGCGGCCTCGGCGATGCGCGTCACCCTGCTCTCGCTGCTGCTCGGCGCGGCGGCGATGGCGGCGGGCGCGCCCGAGGCGGGCATGGCGGCGATGATGGCCGGGCAGAGCGCGGCCGAGGGCAAATTCATGGCCTATAGCCGCCAGCAGGAGGGCAGCGCCGACGCCTCCGCGGTGCGCCACCTCACCGATGCGCATCTCTCGGGCAAGGGGATGGTGACCTTCTTCGCCAAGCTGCGGCGCGAGGAATATCGGCTCACCCCCAGCTTCACGAAGATCGACACTTATGACGTCGATCACCCGATGACCGACGATCGCGAGCGCTTCCTGCGCGATACCTTGTCCGCCGAGCCTTATTGGAATCAGCCGCTCGATCCCGCGCTGCAGGCGCGCTTCCTGCGGATCAAGGGCAAGCTGATCGGCTATATGGACGATCCCGATCTGGTGCTGCGCAAATATCCCGAGAGCGACCAGAGCCCGGCGGCGATGTATGCGCGATCCTATGCGTGGCATCGCGGCGCCTATCCTGAGCGCGCGGTGCAGGAGATCGACCGGCTCGTCGCGACCGCGCCGCACGATCCCTATCTGCTGGAGCTCAAAGGCCAGATATTGCTCGAATCGGGCAAGCCGGTGCTTGCGATTCCGCCGCTGCGCGAGGCCACGGCGCGTTCGGGTAGCAACCCGCTCATCTCCTCGACGCTCGGGCATGCGCTGGTCGCGACCGACGATCCGGCCAATCTCGCCGAAGCCTCGAAGGTGCTCAAGGTCGCGGTCCAGCGCGACAATGAAAATCCGTTCGCCTGGTACAATTTGGGGCTCGTCTATTCGAAGCTGGGGGACGAGCCGCGCGCGGCCTTGGCCTCGGCCGAGAAGTTCGGGCTGGAGGGCAATCCGGTGCAGGCGATGCGCAGCGCGGAAATGGCGATGCGCGGCATTCCGGTCGGCACGCCCGATTATCTCCGCGCGCAGGACATCGCGCTGACCGCGCGCGACGAAGCGCAGAACAAGAAGGGAAAGCGTCGGTGACGCGCAGACAGGGAATGTTGATGGCGGGCGCGGCGGGGCTGATCGGCCTTGCCGGCGGCGCCGTGGGGACGCGGGCTCTGGCCGAGCAGGCAGGCGCGCCGGTTGCGAACAGGGCCGCGATCGAGGCGATCGTCCACGATTATATCCTCGCGCATCCCGAGATCATCCCCGAGGCGATGCAGAAATTGCAGTCGCGCGAAAATGCCAAGGCGATCGATGCGGACCGCGCCGCGCTGGAGAAGCCGTTCGGCAGCGCCTGGGCGGGGAGCCAGAGTCCGAAGATCACGCTCGTGATGTTCAGCGATTATAGCTGCGGCTATTGCCGGGCGAGCGTCGGCGACGTCGCGCGGCTGCTCGCCGAGAACCCCGATCTCAAGGTCGTGTGGCGCGAGATTCCCGTGCTGGGCCCCGACAGCGTGTCTGCCGCACGTGTCGCGCTCGCCGCGGCCAAGCAGGGGCGATATCTGCCGCTCCACAAGGGGCTGTTCGCGGCCGGGCGTCCCGATGCGGCGACGATCGCGAAGGTCGCGGCTGCGGCGGGGCTCGATGCGGGCCAGCTCGCCCGTGCGGGCAAAAGCGAGGACGTGACCGCCGAGATCGCCTCGAACATGGCGCTGGCCGGGCGGCTTGGCGTCAGCGGCACGCCGGCCTTCGTGATCGGCGGGGAATTTTTCAGCGGCGCGGTCGGCTACGAGGCGCTCGCCAAGGCGGTCGTCGACGCGCGCAAGTCCTGATCAATAAGCGTTGGGGTGGACGAGCACCCTGAGCGTTCCGGCCAGGATCGAGATGTCGCGCCAGATCGTCCAGCCCGCGAGATATTCGAGATCGGCGTTGAGCCGGTCCGCGAGATCCTTGGCCTGGGGCGTCGCGCCGCGATAGCCGCGGATCTGGGCGAGACCGGTGAGCCCGGGCTTCAGCGCGTGGCGATGCCAGTAGCGCTCGTCGACCTCCCAGAAGAGCGCGTTCCCCGCAAGGCTGCCCAGCGCATGCGGGCGCGGGCCGACCAGGCTCATCTCGCCGCGCAGCACGTTGAACAATTGAGGCAGCTCGTCGATCGAGGTCGCGCGAATGAAGCGCCCGATCTTCGTGATGCGATCGTCATTGCGCGACGCGGAGCGGTTGCCCGCGCGATCGGTGAGATCGTTCCGCATGCTGCGGAACTTGTACATCAGGAAGATCCGGTTGCCCCGGCCGATGCGCGGCTGGCGGAACAGGATCGGCCCGCTGCTGTCCATCTTGACCGCGACCGCGACCGCCAGCAGCAAAGGCGAGAGGAACAGCAAGGCGGGCAGGGTGATGGCGAGATCCAGCACCCGCTTCGTGAAGCGGCGGCTGAGATCGAGCGGCGCGCAGGCGACCGCCAGCGTATAATGGCCCGACAGGCTGCCGATGCCGATCGGCGCGATCGTATCGAGATCGTCCGAGAGGATATAGCCGTTGACGCTGGAGCCCTTCAGCAGCAGCGACCAGACCAGCCGTCGCTCGGGCGGGCAGGCGATGACGACGCGATCGACGCCGTAGAGCTGCCCCGCGAGCCGATCCAGCATGTGCGGATCGCGCAGATCGGGGTGGAGGTTGGCGGTCGCGGCATCGACGACGATCATGTTCGGCGGGGCGGGCAGATCGACCCCGTCGCGGATCATCAGATCGTAGAACAGATGCATGCCCGTGCGGCGGCGGATATAGGCCGCGCAGAGCAGGCGTCCTCCCGCGAGCGTGCCGAAGGTGGAGACGAGCGCCACGCCCGATGCCATGCGCGACAGCTCGGTGCCGGCCTTCATGTAGAAGGCGATGAACAGCACGGCGAAGACCGCGAAGACATAAGCGAGGATCGCGCGGGACAGGCCGCTATTGACGTCTGACAGCGTATCCGCGCCGAACGCATCGCTATTGATCGCGATGCCCACATAGAGAGGCAGGACAGCGGCGAAGAGGCTCACGCCGGGATCGGCCCACAGATCCCCGAACCGGATCAAATTGCCCGCCAGGCATCCGCCGAAGATTGCCAGGCAATCGACGACGAGCACGAGCAGGCACAGGCGCAGGCGGAGCGACTGGAGATCGGACGGGACGTGGGACCGCGAGGATCGCATGCGCTTCTTTGGTTTCGGTATCGGCGAATCGAGCATCGTCACACGCGCGTGTGCATTGCCGGTCGCAGGGGCGCCGCCGGGCGTGTCTTATCGATGCTCCCTGCTGTCGCCGGCCCCGTCACCTGATCTACCCTGCCACCATCGTTCCCGGCACCGCCGTCGCGGCCAGCCGACGCCCCCACGCGTATCTTGATCTCTATTCGGAACTTTTGCGCGAAAAGCCATTAAACAATTGTATCCCACCCGGCATGACAGCGCCGAATCCTCTACGGGACAAGCCGTATTTGACGCCGTCGGCCAGTCTCGTCGATCGGGTCGTCGCGCGATTTCGATCGCTGCGTGCGCGCGAGGCGACGATCGGGGCACGCCGGCACGCGGCCGCATGGCAGATCCTGCTCGTCGCGGGGCTCGCGGCGGCGATCATCACCGGCGGCGCGCTCTGGCAGGCGGCGGCGGCGCGAGCCGAGACGCATGCGCTGCTCGCGCAAAGCGAGGCGGTGGCGCGCGATCGGGAGCGGGTCGCGGCGTTGGCGAAGACCTTGGCACTGCCGCCGCTGGATGCGACGCTGGCGGCGCTGCGCGCGCATCTGCCTCCCGATGTCCGCCTCGCCGAGGCTGCGCGGGACGAAGATGGCGGCCTCGAGATCGCGATCGACGCGCCCGATCCGGATGCGCTGCGCGCCGCGCTCGCGGCCGATGCCTGGCTCGCCGGCTTTCGCGAGCGCGGACAGGCGGCGCGCGACGACGGCACGATCCGGGTGCGGCTGGCGGGCAAAGCGGAATGAGGCGCTCGTTGCTCGGGATCGCCGTGTTTCTCGGGCTGGTGCTGTTCGCCGGCTGGGCGGTGTCCGCGCGCGACGCCGCCTGGCGCGAGCGTGTGCGGGTGCTGGCCGCCGTCCGGCCGGTCGCGCTGCGAACCGCGGATGGCGCGGGGCTCGTCGCGCGGGACCAGGCTTCGGCGTCGACATTGCTCGTCCGGCTGATCGCGGACCGCGGCTCGACGGTGGGCCTGCGGCTGTCGGTGCGGTCGCTGCCGGCGCCGCCCGCGCCCGGCTTTGCCGCAGTCGATTTCGACGCGAGGGGGCCAGAGGCGCAGCTCATCGCGCTCGCCCGCGCGATCGAGGGCGAGCGCCCGGCGATGCGCCTCGTGCGCTGGGCGATCCGGCCGGTGGCAGGCGGCGCGCTTCGGCTGGAGGCGCGCGCGGTGGCGCCGATCGAGTTTCGCCGATGAGGCGCTCAGTGGATTCGGCCGTGCAGGTCGTCGCCTGCGTTTTGAGCCTGATCACGGTCATGTGGCTGCTCGGGGAGCGGCCCCCGGCACCCGCGATCGGATCCACACCGGTCGTGGCGGTCCGTTTCGCCCCGGTCACCGCGGGCGACCCTTTGCGCGAGCCGCTCTTCGCCGATTCCCGGCTGGACGCTTCCCCTACGAAAACGACGGCAGGCCCCCCACAGCTCGTCGGCATCGTCGGTCGGTTGTCGGCGCCGCTCGTGATGGTGCGTGTGGGCGAAGGCGCGATCCGGACGATCGCACCGGGCGAGACGATCGACGGCTGGACGCTCGCAGGCGTCGCTGCCGATCGCGCCTTCTTCAAGCGTGGCAAGGACGAGCGCGTGGCGGTCCTGCCGGCGCGCGACGAGCCGCCTCAGTAAACCCCGGACAGCTCCAGGCTCAGCCGCGCCTTGGGCGGATCGAGCAGCAGGCTGGAGCGATCGTCGAGCTGCGCCTCGGCGCTGCGAACGCGCGCATATTTGGCCGCCGAGACGCTCGCGACCTGCGTCGCGGTGCGCAGGATCGTCGGGCGCAGGAACACGAACAGGGTCCGGCGGGTCTGCTGGAGCTGGCGGCTCTTGAAGGCATTGCCGATGATCGGGATGTCGCCGAGCACGGGCACCTGGCTCTTCGTGTTGGTGCGGTCGTCCGAGATGAGCCCCCCCAGCACGATCGTCTGGCCATCATCGGCAAGCACGGTCGTCTGGATCGAGCGGCGGTTGGTGACGAGATCGGCCGCGCCGGTGACCGCGCCGACGAGCGACGAGACTTCCTGGCTCACGTCGAGGCGGACGACGTCGCCTTCGTGGACGCGCGGGATGATGCGGAGCGTCAGGCCGACATCCTTGCGCTCGATCGTGGTAAAGGGCGTGACGGAATTGCCTGTGTCGGTCGTGTAGCTGCCGGTGCGGAAGGGCACGTTCTGGCCGACGACGATCTCGGCGGCCTGATTGTCGAGCGTCGTCACGCTCGGCGTAGAGAGCAGATTGGCCTTGGTCGAGCTGCCGAGCGCTTGGACGAGCAGCTGGAAATTGTCGCCGCTGGAGATGGCGCCGGTGAAGCCCGAAGCCGATGCGAGCGTGCCGATCGGCGTGCCCAGAGCGGTCAGGATCGAGGTGAGCGGGGTGGCGATGTTCGAGAAGGAGCTGACCGCGCCGTCGATGCCGGGCAGGCCGTTGCCCGCGCCGAACTGGATGCCGAGCGCCTCGGCGGTATCGGCGGTGACCTCGACGATCGCCGCCTCGATCATCACCTGCGGGCGGCGGACATCGAGCTGATCGATCAAGGGCTGGATCTGCGCGAGCGCGGCTGGCGTGCCGCGCACGACGATCGCATTGAGTTCGGGCGCGGACTGGACGGCGAGATCGGGGGTCGAGAAGCCGGTCGACTTGGCAGACTGGCTGCTGCCGAGACTCTGCGCCATCGCCCCCAGGGTGCCGGACGAGGATTGCGAGCCGAGCGCGCTCGCCACGTCGCCGATGCTCGTGCCGTTCGATCCGGTCGGAAGGCTGCCGGTCGTGCCCGTGCCGGTATTGCCCGCGCCGATGCTGTTGATGCTGTTGCCGAAGCGGCTGGTAGACAAGGTCTGCGCGACCGGATTGGCGGATTGCGTCTGCCCGCCCATCAGGCCGGACAGGACCGCGGTAACCGATTCGGCATCGGCATTGCGCAGGCGGAAGACGCGCGTCGTCGGGCTCGCGCCGCCGGGGCGGTCCATCCGCTCGGCCATGCGGCGCGCCTCGGCGACGGCGCGCGCGTCGCCGCGGACGAGGAGGAGGTTGCTGCGCTCGTCGATCGCGATGCGCGGGCTCGTGTCGCCTTCGCCCCAGAGCGTCTTGAGCGCGGCGCCGACATCCTTGGCGCTCGCGACCTGGAGCGCGATCGATTCGAAGGCGGGTCCGCGCCCGCCGTCGAGCGCGGCGGCAAGCCGCTCGATCCGCGCGATATTGTCGGCATAATCGGTGACGACGATCGCATTGGGGCTGGTCAGCGGCTCGATGCTGCCGAACTGGGCAACGAGCGGGCGGAACACGCGTGCGGCGGTCTCGGGCGAGACGTTGCGCAGGCGGATCAGGCGGCTCGTGACCTGCCCGCTCGCGCCGGAGCCGGGCGCCTCGCGGACGGCCTCGGCCTGCGGGACGATCCGCCAGGCGCGCCCCGAACGCACCGCGGCGAAGCCGTGGACGCGCAGCACCGACTGGAACAATTCCCACACGCCATCCGCGGTCAGCGGCATCGCCGAGGTGACGTTGACCGTGCCGCGCACCTGCGGATCGAGGATCAGGGTCCGGCCGGTGAGGCGCGAAATCTGCTCGGCGACGGCGGCGATCTCGATATCGTGCATGTTGACGACGATGTCGCCGGGGCGGCTGTTGGGCACGGCGGGCACGGGCACCGACGGGGGCGTCTGCGCGGCGAGCGGGCCGGCGAGCGCGGCGATCAGGAGAAGAGGGCGGCGAAAGGTCACATGCGGGCCTTAGCGGAGGGGAACGGAAAGCGTGAGGGGCTGGCCAGCGCGGACGAGATCGACGCGCGCGGTGCCGTTGGTGAAGGCGGTCTGGAGCGCGGCCGGATTGGTCATCAGCTCGGCCATCGCCATGCCGTTGACGCGCTGGACGACGTCGCCGGGGGCGAGGCCGGCCATCTTCATCTGCAGGCTGGGGGTATTGACGTGGAAGCCATCGGCGGCGGGCGTCGCGCCGAGGCCGGCGAGCAGGGTCTGGGGATTGGCGGCCGGGGCGGGGCCGCTCGGGCCGGGCGGTGGCGAGGGCGCAGGTGGCGCGACCGAGACGGTGGGCGCGCTCGTCGCGGCGGTCGCAGGCCCGGTTCCGGCGCGGTCGGGGAAAGCGAGCAGGCGGCGATCGCTCCCGGTGGCGATGACGACATGATCGGCGGCGATCTCGTCGATCGTGCCGCCCGCGACCTGACTGCCCGTGTAGAAGGCGACCGGGGTCGCACCGCCGACGGAGATCAGGGCCGAGGAGGCCGAGCGCGGCACGGCCAGCAGGATGCCGCGCAGGATCACATTGGTATCGGCCGCGCCCGCGATCGGGGCGGCGGTGCCGAAGGGTGAGAGGCCGACGAGCGTGGCAATGTCGGGCGGCGGGGCGGGGCGCGCGGCGACGGGGGTTGCGCCGAGGCGCTGGCCCGGATCGCCGAGCAGCCGCCACGTCGTGCCCGCGAGCGCGACGCCGACCGAGGCGGCGACGAGCGCGGTGAAGAGATTGGCGCCGAGCCTGGCCTGGCGCGGGGTCATCGATGCGTGCCCGTATCGACGAAGCCGCGCAGGCGAACCAGCGGTGCGCCGTTCGCGGGCGACACCGCGACCTCGACGAGGCTGAGATCGGGATCGGCGCTTGCTCGCGAGGTCGTCGCGACCCGCCATGGCTGCCCCAGCATCTCGATTGGCCCTTCCCCCGAGCCCGGACTGTCGCCCGCGAGCGCCATCTCCGCAAGCCTGTTCTCGGCGATCCAGCGCGCGGCGGTGCGGCGTTCGATGCCGGTCACCGTATCGATGTGGCGCTCGGTCGCGCCGATCAGCCCGGCGGCGGCGATGGCGACGATCGCGAGCGCGACGAGCGCCTCGATCAGGGTGAAACCTGCCTGCGGTTCCCCTCCCCGTTCGTCCTGAGCGAAGTCGAAGGACGTGCCGTTAGCGGCACGCTCGTGGTCCGTGCTTCGACTTCGCTCAGCACGAACGCAGCAGGGGCGGTAGCTCATGTCGCGGCATCCGGTTCGGCGGTGGCGTTGACGCCGTCGAAGCGGACGCGCCAGGCTTCATCGCGGGCCTTCAGATGCGCATCCAAAGTCGCGCCGCCGCCGTCGCCGCCGATCAGCAGCGGGTGCGCGCCGGCGGCATCGAGGCTGAGGCCGGCGGGGAGTTTGTGCGGCTCCAGCGCGGGGGTGCGGCTGGCGACCCAAGCCGTGCCGTTCCAGCCGAGGAAGCGATAGCCGCGCGCATCCCAGTCGATCGCCAAGGGCGTATCGGTGACCATCGTCTCGTCGGCGGCGAGCGCGAGGCGGGTGGCGAGGCGGCGCGCCTCTGCCTGCGCGCCCCCGCCGCCCGAGCGGCCGACCGCGAGCACGACCGCGCCCGCCATCACGCCGATCATCGCGAGGACGATGAGCATTTCGACGAGGGTGAGGCCGGCTTCATGCGCTCCCACCCGCTCATCCTGAGGAGCCGCTGAGCTTCTCGAAGCGGCGTCTCGAAGGACCGGCACCGACAGTGACCGTCCTTCGAGACGGGCCTTCGCCAGGCTCAGTCCCTCCTCAGGTTGAGCGGGAGGGCACGATCGCATCTAGTTGCTCGAAAGCTTGATGTCGGCGGCGAGGCCGTCGCCGCCGGGCTTGGCGTCCTTGCCGTTGCTGGCGAGATCGAAGCCTGCGCCGTCCGCGCCGGGGCTGGCATAGATATACGGATCGCCCCACGGATCGACGGGCAATTTGTCGAGATAGGCGCCGGCCGCATAATTGCGCGGGGCGGGTTCGCCGCCGGGCTTGCTGACCAAAGCGGCGAGGCCCTGCGCGGTGGTCGGGTAATCGCCATTGTCGAGGCGGTACATCTTCAGCGCGGCGGAGATCGAGCGCAGGTCGCTTTGCGCGACGGTGACGCGGGCCTGATCGGGGCGGCCGATGATGTTGGGCACGATCAGCGCCGCGACCAGCGCGATGATCGCGAGGACGACGATCATCTCGACCAGGGTGAGGCCCTGCTCGCCATTCGGGGCGAGATGCGACACTTCGGTTGCGGAGCCGCTTGGTTTCATTCTCATCGTCTCTACTATAGCCCGGTCTTATGCGAAGGCCATTGTCCCTGCGGCCGAACGACGCCAGCCTCGCCCCGGAGAATACCGGCGCGGGCATCTGGACGATCGACGGCGACAGTCTCGTGAATCTCGAGCGATTCGATGTCGGGCCCGCGATCGTGCTGCTGCCCGCCGAGGAGGTGCTGCTGCTGAGCGTGAGCCTGCCGATCGCCAATCAGCGACGCCGGCTGGAGACCTTGCCCTTCGCGATCGAGGACCGGATCGCGCAGCCGATCGGCGACGTGCATGCGGCGCTCGGCGCGGAACTGGCGGCGCAGACCTATCTCGCTGGGATCGTATCGCACGAGCGGATGCGGGCATGCGTCGCGCTGCTCGCCGAATTCGGGCTGGAGCAGGCGGCTCTGATACCGGACGTGCTGGGTCTGCCCGTGCCGCCGCCGGGCGCATGGAGCCTTGATATCGCCGCGGGGCGGGCCTTGGTGCGCGTCGAGGACGGGACGGGCTTCGCGCTGCCCGTCGAAAATCTGGCGACGGCGTGGGCGGCTGCCGGGAGGCCGCGCGCGCTTTCTTATGGCGAGGCGTCGCCGAGCGAGATTCCGGCCGAGCCCGCCAGTTATGAAGAGGATGCGCTCGCGGCGCGGCTGACGCGGCCCGCGCTCGATCTGCGGCAGGGGCTTTATGCCGCGCCGCGCCGCGCGGTCTCGCCGCTGTGGCAGCGGATCGCGATGGTCGCGGCGGCCGGGGCGCTCGCGCATGCCGCGATCGCGGGGGTTGATACGATCGCCGTCCAGCATATCGCCTCGGTCAAGGCGGGCGAGATGCGCGGTATCGTCCAGCAGATCGCGCCGGGCGCGGTAATCGGCGACGATGTCGCGGCGAGCGCGGCGGAGATATTGCCCGCGAACGGCGCGGGGCCGTCGAGCTTCCTGCCTCTGTTTGGTCGCGTCGGCGCGGCGCTGAAGCCGCTGGGATCGGCGGTGCGGATGCACGCCATCTCCTATGACGGCAGCGCGAACACGATGAGCATCGAGGTGGAGGCGGCGACGATCGAGGGGCTGCAGCAGATCGGATCGGCGCTGACCGCGGCGGGGATCCAGGCGCAGGCGGGCGCGGCGAGCCAGAGCGACGGCAAGGCGGTCGGCGCGTTCCTGATCCGGGGGACGGCATGAAGCTCGGTAGTCTGGCGCCGTGGTGGGACCGGGGCACCCTGTGGTGGTCGGGGCGGTCGCAGCGCGAGCAGGTTTTGCTGGGCGTGCTCGCGGCGCTCGGCACGCTGGCGATCCTGATGGCTCTGGTCGTGCGGCCGCTGGAGACGGCGCGCGCGCAGGCGACCGCGGATATCCGGACCTACGACATGCTGGCGATGCGGCTGCGCGCGGCGGGGCCGGGGATGGCGGGTGCGGCGGCGCGCCACGGTCCGCCGGCGGGGATCGTCGCAGCAAGCGCGGGGGCGACGGGCGTGACCGTCCAGCGCGTGGAGCCCGAGAGTGGGCGGCTGACGGTGGTGCTCGCCGATGCGCCGTTCGATGCGGTGCTGCGCTTCGTCGCCGATCTGGAGCGCACGAGCAGCCTGCGCGTCGGCGAGGCACGGATCGAGGCGAGCGCGACCGGGCCGGGGCTGGTGACGGCGCGTTTCGTGCTGGCGGGCGGATGATGATGATCATTCCGACCGTTCGTGCTGAGCTTGTCGAAGCACTGCCCTGCTTCTCGTCCGTCGGCGCGAAGAGAAGAACGGCACTTCGACAGGCTCAGTGCGAACGGAAAAAGGTAGGGGAGGCCTGCTGAATGTCGACGCAGCCTGACGCTCTCGTCGACGACGCGCCGCGCGCCGCGCTGTTGCCTTATGGCTTTGCGCGCGCGCAGGGCGTGCTCGTGATCGAGGAGGCGAGCGGGCTCGTCTGCCTGCACCGTAGCGGCGTCAGGCTGGCGGCATTGCTTGAGGTGCAAAGGCTGTTCGGCGCCCTGCCGTGGCGCGATGTCGCCGATGTCGAGTTCGAGCGCGCGCTGCAGACGCATTATCGCGACGCGGCGGGCGAGGCGGCGGATATCGCGGCCGAGGCGGATACCGATCTCGCCGCATTGGCCGACAGCGTCGGTGCGGTCGAGGATCTGCTCGACATGAAGGATGACAGCCCGGTCATCCGCCTGATCAACGCGCTGCTGCTGGAGGCGGTGAAGGCGCGCGCATCGGATATCCATGTCGAGACGCAGGAGCGGCGGCTGATCGTGCGATTCCGCGTCGATGGCGTGTTGCGCGATATCGTCGAGCCCAATCGCGCGCTCGCACCGTTGCTGGTCAGCCGGATCAAGGTGATGGCGCGGCTCGACATCGCCGAGAAGAGGATCCCGCAGGACGGGCGCGTGACGGTGCGCGTCGGCGGGCATGAGATCGACGTGCGCGTCTCGACGATCCCGACCCAGCATGGCGAGCGGGTGGTAATGCGGCTGCTCGATCGCGGATCGGTCCAGCTCGATCTGGCGACGCTCGGGCTGCACGGGCGCGATCTGGCCTTGTTCGAGCGGCTGCTGGAGCGGCCGCACGGGATGCTGCTCGTTACCGGGCCCACGGGTTCGGGCAAGACGACGACGCTGTATGCGGCGCTCGCCAAGCTCAACGATCGCAAGCGCAACATACTGACGGTGGAAGACCCGATCGAATATGAGCTGGCGGGGATCGGCCAGACGCAGGTCAATCCGCGCACCGACATGACCTTCGCGCGCGGGCTGCGCGCGATCCTGCGGCAGGATCCGGACGTGATCATGGTCGGTGAAATTCGCGACCAAGAGACCGCCGAGGTCGCGGTGCGCGCGGCGATGACGGGGCATTTCATGCTCTCGACTTTGCATACCAATTCGGCGGTGGGCGCGGTGACGCGGCTCGTCGATATGGGGGTGGAGCGCTATCTGCTCGCGCCGATGCTGGTGGGGCTCGTGGCGCAACGGCTCGTGCGGCGGCTATGCGAAGCGTGCCGGCGCGAGGAGGCGGCCGATGCGCGCGATGTCGCCTTGCTGGGCGGGGCGATTGCCGAGGGCGATACGGTGTGGCGCTCGGTCGGCTGCCCGGCGTGTCGCGGCGAGGGATTTCGCGGGCGGCAGGGGCTGTACGAGATCGTCGCGGTCGATGCGGCGATGGCGGCTTTGATCCATGACGGCGCGCCCGAAGCGGCGCTTGTCGCGCATGCGCGCGCGCAGGGTCCGGGGCTGATGGACGAGGGGCTGGCGGCGATCCGCTCAGGGGAGACGACGGTCGAGGAAGTGGCGCGGGTGACGCGCGAGGAGGCGGGGTGAGCGGGACTTCCCACTTTGCCAGCCCTGCGGGAGCGAGAAGCCAGATTCCCGCCCTTCGCGCCCTTTGCACGGAAGAATTTGGTTCACGCGGAGACGCGGAGACGCGGAGAAGAAAAGGGAGAGGAGCTGGACCGTTCTTCTTGCTCTCTGCGTCTCCGCGTCTCTGCGTGAACGATCTTTTTTACTCGCGCTTTCGCCGAAATGACGGGCGGCGCTTCTGATGGCCGCTTTTGCGTACAGAGCGGTCGATGCGGCGGGGAAGTCGCAGAAAGGCGTGATCGAGGCGACAAGCGCGGCGGGCGCGCGGCGGCAATTGCGCGAGCGGGCGCTGTTGCCCGTCTCGGTCGAGGCGACCGGTGCGCGGGCCGACGCGGTGCGGCAGGCGGCGGGCGGGATAAGCTGGTTCCGGCCGCGCGTGTCGGCGCGGCAGCTTTCGACCGCGACGCGCCAGATGGCTACGTTGATCGGCAGCGACATCAGCGTGGAGGAGGCGCTGCGGCTCGTCGCGGACCAGGCCGAGACGACGCGGATGCGATCGGTGCTGCTGGAGATGCGCGGGAGCATCCTCGACGGGCGGAGCCTCTCCTCGGCGATGAGCGAGCAGCCGCAGGCCTTTCCCGATTATTATCGCGCGTCGATCGCGGCGGGCGAGCAGAGCGGCATGCTCGGCGAGGTGCTCGGGCATCTTGCCGACTTCGTCGAGAGCCGGCACCGGGCGCAGTCCAAGGTGCAGATGGCGTTGCTGTATCCGGCTTTGCTCGCGACCGT
This sequence comes from Sphingomonas natans, assembly GCF_030546695.1. GTDB lineage: Bacteria > Pseudomonadota > Alphaproteobacteria > Sphingomonadales > Sphingomonadaceae > Sphingomonas_I > Sphingomonas_I natans. The sequence goes on along the minus strand of NZ_JAUOTP010000002.1, from coordinate 138,563 downwards.
CTCGCTGTCGATGATGGTGCTGCTGATGGTCTATGTCGTGCCCGACATCGTCCGCGTGTTCGAATCGCGCGGGGCGGACCTGCCCTTCCTGACGCGCGCGCTGATCGGCCTCAGCCATTTCATCCGCAGTTTCGGCTGGATCGTCGCGGTCCTGCTCGTCGTTGCGGTGATCGGCGGGCAGAGGTGGCTGCGAGTGCCCGCCAACCGGCTCGCCTTCGATCGCGAAGTCGCGACGCGGCGGCCGACGGCGCGGCTCGTCCGCCAGTTTGCCGCGGCGCGCTTCGCGGCCACGCTCGGCCAACTGGTGCAAAGCGCGGTGCCGCTGGTCGAGGCGCTGGGCGCGGCGGCGGCGACCACCTCGAACAGCTATGTCCGCGCGCAGGCTTTGAGCGTGGCGGCGAAGGTGCGCGAGGGCGGGAGCCTCTCTCAGGCGATGGCACAGGCGGGCGTGTTTCCGGCGATGCTGATCGCGATCGTCGCCAGCGGCGAGGCGAGCGGGCGGCTCGGGCCGGCGCTCAGCCGCGCGGCGGGGGAGCTCGATCGCGAGCTGGACGCGCTGATCACGGTGGTGGTCGGGCTGGTCGAGCCCGCGGTGTTGCTGCTGATGGGCGGGGTGGTGCTGATGATGGTGCTCGCGATCCTGCTGCCGATCGTGAACCTCAACAATCTGGTGGCGGCGTGAGCGGCCGGTCGCTCGGTGCTCCGGCGAAGGCCGGAGCGTTGGATGGTAAGCGGATCGCTCGTGATACAGCGCTCCGGCCTTCGCCGGAGTACCGCGGTGCTTACATGCTTTCGTCGATCACCAGACCCCGGATAAAGGGCAGGGCGGCGATGCCCGCCGGTGTCGGGGTCAGGTGGAGCCTGCCTCCGGCAATCTGGCCCTCGAAGAAATGGTCGCGCTCGCGGCCGATCGGGGCGGTCTCGATCCGGGTCGTGCCGTCGGGCAGAGGCAAAAGCCGGGTCGCGAGCGCGGGGACGGGGTTGGGCTGTCCGCCGCCGAGCGGGGTGCAGCTGCCCGCCGCGCTGCGGATGTCGCCGATCGCTTCGGAGCGGGGGCCGGCAATGCGCAGGCGCTTCAGGTTGATCTGGAGCGGACTATCGCAGGCGAAGGGCAGGGCCGGGCCGAACGCCGCGAGCAGCCCGCCGTCGCCGCTCCCCGCAAAGCCTTCCAGCAGGGTGCCGCCCGGCGAGACCATTGCCGAGCCGGCGAGATCGGTGGCGTTGCCCGTCATCCGCACGTCGGCGGCGAACGCCAGGCTCGCGAGCGAGCGCCACGGCGCCCAGCGCCACTGGACACGATATGCGCCGTCGACCACGGCTTCGCCGGTCCAGACGGTGCCGGTGACGATCCAGCGCGGATCGGCGCCGAGCACGAAGCGGGCGGGGAAGGTGACGATGAGCGCGAGCAGATATGCGGCGAGGCCGATCGCGAGCCACGGCCAGGCGTGTTTGACCCGTGCCAAGGGAGCGAACTGACGTGCGGCCGGATCGGCGTCGGCTGCTGCTATCTCTGCCGTCAGCCCTTGTTGCATCCTGCGTTCCGTCCCTGTTTGGCGCGGACGCGGCACCGAAAGCGCTGCCGCCGGCCGCCTTGCTCGTGCCGCTGACCGGCGCGAACGCTGCGTTGGGACGCAGCATGGCGCGCGCGGGCGGGCTTGCGCAAGGCAAGGATACGAAAGCGCTGATGATCCTCGATACCGGCGGCACGCCGTCCGGCGCGGCGGCGGCGGCGCAGGCGGCGCTGAAACGCGGCGCGCGGCTAATCCTCGGGCCGCTCGCCTCGGCCGAGGTGGCGCCGGTGGTGACGGTCGCGGGCGGCGTGCCGGTACTGGCGTTCAGCAACGATCTGGCCTTGCGCGAGAGCGGCGCGTTTCTGCTCGGGGTGACGGCGGATCAGGCGGTGGCGCCCTTGCTCCGTTATGCGCGCTCGCGCGGGATCAGGCGCGTGGCTTTGCTGCCGGGGACGGATGCGTGGGGCGTGCAGGTCGCGGCGGCAGCGACGGCGGCGGCGCAGCGCGAGGGAATGGATCTGGCGATGGCGCCGACGGGCGCGGCGCTGGGCGGGTTCCTGCGTGGGGCCAGCGCGCCCGATGCGCTGCTGGCGAGCGGCGATCTGGTGACGGCGGCGGCTGCGGTGGGCGACAGCGGCGTGCAATTGCTCGGCGCCTTTGCCGGGCTGGATGCGGCGCCGGCCGCGCTCGCGCAGATCGAGGGCGCGTGGCTGTCCGCGCCCGATCCGTCGGGCTTCCGGACCTTCTCGGAAGGGTTCGAGCAGCAGAATGGCGTAGCGCCGGGCGTGATAGCAGGGCTCGTCTTCGATGCGGTGACGATCGCGCAGAGCCTGCGGCGCGCGGGGGCGATGGATCGCTCGGCCTTGCTGGCGGGGCGCGTGTTCGAGGGCGTGTGCGGCGCGGTGCGCTTCCGTGCGGACGGGACGGCGGCGCGGGCGATGGCGATCCTCGCGGTGACCAAGGGGCGCTACCTGCTCGCCGCGCCGGGCGCGGTCTGAAGGCATGGGTGCTGCTCATGACCCCCGTTCGCCCTGAGCTCGTCGAAGGGCCGTCCTGCCTTCTTCTACCGGGTAGAAGAAGACGGTGCTTCGACAAGCTCAGCACGAACGAAGATTCAGGCGGAGCTTCGGGCGAGGGCGGTTTCAGCCTCGTCGAGATGATCGTTGCGCTCGCGCTCTTCGCGCTGATCAGCCTCGCCGCCTTCGCGCTGGTCGAGACGGTGCTGTCGGTGCAGCAGAAGACCGACAAGAGGCTCGACCGGATCGCGCAGCTGGATCGGGCGCTGTATCTGGTGAGCGCCGATTTCGGGGCGATCAGCGACGGGCCGTTCCTGATGGGAACGTCGGTGGGCCTCCGGCGCAATGCGAGCGGCGGGCAGGCTCTGGTCGGCTATGCGATGCTCGGCGACACGCTGATGCGCTCGCGCGGACTGGAGCCGCGGGCGCTGATCTCGGGAGTCGAGAGCGCGGTTTGGCGCTTCCATCGGCCGGACGGATGGCAGGCGGTGCCGACGCGGCCGCGCGAGGCGGGGCGGCCGGATGCGGTGGAACTCTCGCTGCGGCTCGCGCCGCGCGACGGCACGCCGGGCGGGAGTGTGCGACGCGTTATCCTGCTGCCGGCGATGCCATGAGAGGACCGCTCTCACCTTCCTCCGGCGAAGGCCGGAGCCCTGCAAAGTCGACGGCGCGGCCAGCTGTCCAGCACTCCGGCCTTCGCCGCAGTACCGCTTGTCCTGAAGCGAGGTCGGAAAACGAGCAGGGGATGGTGCTCGTCAACGTGCTGCTCCTCGTCGGGCTCGCGGCGGCGGTGCTGGCGATCATGGTGGCGGGAGACGATGCCGGGCTGCAGCGCGCGACGCGGATGGCCGAGGCGGCGCAGGCCGTGCAGATCGCGCGCGGCGGCGAACTCTCCGCGGTCGCCGCGCTCCGCCGCGACATGGTGCAAGCGCCCGACAGCGACGATGCGACCGAGCCCTGGGCCAATATCGACGAGAAGGGCGCGGCGATCGAAGGCGGTCGCTTCGCGATGATCGTGACCGATGCGACGGGCAAGCTCGATCTCAACCCGCTCGCCAAGGACGATACGATCACCAAGGGACGGCTCGCGACGATGGCGGGCGCGCTCGATCTGACACCCGGCACGGCGCAGCGGATCGCCACCTATCTGATCGTCACCGGACCGATCGCGGATCTCGCCGAACTCAGCGCCGCCGGGCTGACTCCGGCGGAGATCGCCAAATTGGCCGCCTTCGCCACGGTGCTGCCGATCCGGACGAGCATCAACCTGAACGCCGTGTCCGAGCCCTTGCTGGCCTTGCTGGTCGACAATCCGGTCGCGGCGCGGGGGCTGGTCGCGCGGCGGACACGGACCGGCCGATTGACGCGCGACGATTTCGCGCTGGAGCAGGCGGCGATTCCGCCCGGCTGCGGCTTCACCGCGACCTTCTTCTGGTCGGTCGCAGAAGCGCGGATCGGCGGCACGAGCCAGCGGCTGACGAGCCTGATCGAACGCCGCAAGACCGAGGATGGAAGGCCCTTCGTCGAGGTGGTCGGGCGCTGGAAGGGCCGGTCGCCGACCCAGGCGCCGGCGATAAAATCTCCAACATAAATACGTTACGCGATCATAACGAAGTAAAGGATCGGGACGGGGGCGTAACGGAGAGTTAACGCTTCTTTCACGACCTTCCTTCATCTTTCCGGCTGCTGGCTTTGGGTCCGGCGGACTTGTCGGACTGGAGGGCGTTAACTATGATCTATTGTGGCTGCCCGCGTTCGCGGGGAACGGGGCAGGCGGGGTGAGCTTAGTGATGGTGAAGCGTAAGCGCGTCGGTCTTGCCGGCGCCATGGTGCTGGCCTGCGCCTTTCTGACATCGTGCGGCGGTGGCGGCGGCGGCGGGGGCGGCACGACGACGACCGCGGCCGTCGACAACAGCGCCGCCGAAGCGGCTGCGGCCGCAGCGGCGGCCGAAAAGGTCAAGAAGGAGGCCGATGCCGATCGTCTCGCCAAGCAGGCGACGTTCGGTGCGACGCAGGCGGTGGTCGACAGGATCATCGCCTCGGGCATTTCCGGCTGGATCGACGAGCAGTTCGCCGCGACCGGCAGCTCTTACGCCGATCTCGCTTCGACGCCGATGGTGATCGGCAGCTGCGGCACGGATGCGACCTGCGTCCGTCGCAATTTCAATCGCGAGCAGGTGGCGATGCGCTTCTATGCGAATGCGCTCGGCCAGCCCGATCAGCTGCGCCAGCGCGTCGCCTTCGCGCTTTCGCAGCTGCTCGTCGCCTCGACGCTCGAGGTGAACAACACTGCGGGCGCGGCCGCCTATCAGCAGATCCTGCTGGATGGGTCCTTCGGCAATTACCGCGATCTGCTCATGAACGTCACGCTTAGCGGCTATATGGGCGACTATCTCGACATGGCGGACAGCAACAAGTCCGCCCCGTCCGAAAATTATGCGCGCGAGATGCTGCAGCTCTTCTCGGTCGGCCCCGACCAGCTCAACATGGACGGGACGCCGGTGAAGGACGCGACCGGCGCGACCGTCGCCACCTATACCCCCGACGATATCAAGGGCGTCGCGCGCGCGCTGACCGGCTGGACCTATGCTCGCCTGAACGGCGCGCCGATCACCGATGGCAATTCGCGTGATTATACCAAGCCGATGATCCAGGTCGCGGCGCGCTACGATACCGCCGCCAAGACGTTCCTCGGCGTGACGGTGCCCGCCGGCGCCTCGCAGCAGGATAGCCTGGCGGCCGCCGTGGATGCCGCGTTCAACAACGCATCGACCGCGCCGAACATCTCGCGCTTCCTGATCCGTCACCTCGTCACCGCCAATCCGACGCCGGGTTATGTCGGGCGCGTCGCTGCCGTCTTCGCCAATAACGGCAGCAACGTGCGCGGCGACATGAAGGCGGTGATCCGCGCGATCCTGACCGACAGCGAGGCGCGCGGCGCCGCGCCGACCGGCGACAATTATGGCAAGGTCAAGGAGCCGATCCTGCTGATGACGTCGGGGGCGCGCATCGTCGGCATGACGAGCGACGGCTATGTCTTCTCGACGCGCGACGGCAATCTTGGCCAGCCGGTGTTCCAGTCGCCGTCCGTCTTCAACTTCTATCCGCCCGATTTCCCGCTGCCGGGCAGTTCGACCCTGGTCAGCCCGGCGTCGAAGCTCCTCACGACCGGCTTCTCGGTCCTGCGCAGCAACCTCGCTTATGACTGGACGATCGGTGCGGCGGGCACGCGCAACGAGTTCGCCGCCAATACGGCGGTGTCGGGCGGGACGGGCACGACGATCGACTGGTCGGCATGGGAGGCGTTCGGGACGGATACGGCGGGGATGATCGACCGGATCGATCTGCTGCTGATGAACCGGACGATGAGCGCCGCGCAGAAGGCCGCGCTGAAGGCCGCAGCCGAGGCGATCACCGATGCGACGCCGTCTCTCCAGGCCCGCAAGCGCGCGCAGGCGATGCTGTTCGCGGTCCTCTCCAGCCCCCTCTTCCAGGTCGACCGCTGATGAACATGGATCTCTCGCGACGCGATTTCGGCAAGCTGCTGGCGGGCGCCGGCGCGACCGCAGCCTTTCTCCAGCTCGGCCGCTCGGCGGCGATCGCGGCACCCGTCGCGGGCTACAAGGCGATGGTCGGCATCTTCCTGTTCGGCGGCAATGACGGCTGGAACATGGTGATCCCGACCGACACGACGCGCTACGCGGCTTATGCCGCGACACGCGTCGCGAACCTCGTCCTGCCGCAGGCCAATCTCACGACGCTGGCGGGCAGCACTTATGGGCTGCACCCCGCGCTCGCGCCGCTGAAGGCGGTGTGGGACGAGGGCGGGCTGAACGTGGTGCTCAATGCGGGCACGCTCTTCCAGCCGCTGACGAAGGCGCAATATCAGGCGAGCCCGACCTTGCGGCCGGTCAATCTGATGAGCCATTCGGACGAGCAGGCGCATTGGCAGGGGATTCGCGCGCGCGACATCAACGTCGACGGCTTCATGGGGCGATTGAGCGATCGGGCCGGCGCGTCGAGCATCCCCGCGCTGATGTCGTTCAGCGGCAGCCAACTCGCCTTGCTCGGCAAATCGAGCACGCCGCTCGTCTTGCCCTCGACCGGCGTCGTCACGCAGAGCGCGGTCTCGGGTAACTCGGCCGATCCGGTGCTGTTCGCGCGCAACGGCGCGGTCTCCGCCTTCGCCGACGGCGCGGGCCAGGGCGCGGTGACGCAGACGACGGCGACCGGGCTCAGCTCGGCTTATGCGCAGGTCGTGCAGGCCAATACGATCCTGTCGGCCACGAGCGGAGTGGACCAGTATTTCGTCAATCCGACGACGGGCGCGGCGCTGACCAGCGACATCGCCCGCCAGCTGATCCGCGTCGCGCGGATGATCGAGGCGCGCAGCACGCTCGGCCACAGCCGCCAGACCTTCTTCGCCAGCCAGGGCGGCTACGACACGCACGCCAACCAGATCGCAACGCAAAACAATCTGTTCACCGATCTCGCCAACGCGATGCTGGGCTTCAACAAGGCGATGAAGGCGCTCGGCCTCAACGAGAATGTGATCTGCTTCACGCTCAGTGACTTCGGGCGCGTCTACAAGGGCAATGCCCAGGGCGGCAGCGATCATGCGTGGGGCAACAATCATCTCGTGATGGGCGGGGCGCTGAAGCCCAAGCAGGTGATCGGGACCTATCCGTCGCAGGTGATGGGCGGCGTCGACGATATTGCCAATGACGGCCGCTTCATCCCGACCATCAGCCAAGAAGAATATATCGGCTCGATCGCGCGCTGGCATGGCGTGGCGGATGCCGATCTGCCCTATGTCTTCCCGAACTGGGCGACGTTCAGCACGGGGGGACGCGGGCCGCTGGCCCTGTTCCAGAGCTGATTGCAGCGGATGGGGTAACTCATCCGCCGCAGCGCACTCGCCATCCCGCCGCCCCCGCGTTAGGAGCGGGGGACATGACCACGCTCGATATCCTCGTTCTTCTCCTCCTCGTCGGCGGCGCTGTTCTCGGCGGTTTGCGCGGATTCGTCAGCGAGGTGCTGTCGCTGTTCGCCTGGGCGGCGGCGATCTTCGCGCTGAAGATGCTGCACACGCCCGTGACCGGCCTGCTGGGCCCCCTGATCGGATCGCGCGGCGGTGCGGCGGTGGTGGCGTTCGTCGCTATCTTCGGGATCGTCTGGTTCGCGGGACGGATGATCGCCGATACGCTGGGGCGGCGCACGCGCAGCTCGATCCTCGGGCCGATCGATCGGCTGCTCGGCGTCGGCTTCGGCGCCTTGAAGGGGTTGCTGATCGCGACGGTCGCCTATCTCGCCCTGAACCTCGTCTTCGATGTGTGGGCGGGCAAGGATGCGGCGCGGCCGGACTGGCTCAAGACCTCGCGCACCTATCCTCTGCTGTCGGCCAGCGGGCGGGCGATCATCGATTTCGTCCATCTGCGCCGCGGCGACCTGAAGAAAGAGGATTATCGCCCCGCAAACGCGCAAGCGGACGGCAAGGTCTGATATGTCGGCGACGCTCTACAACGCCGCGATCCTGCGGCTGGCGGCGAGCATCCCGCATCACGAGCGGCTTGCCGATGCGCAGGCAACCTCCGAGCGGCGCTCGCCGATCTGCGGCAGCCGGGTGACGGTGGACGTGGTGCTGGACGCGCAGGGGCGGGTCGAGCGGATCGGCCAGCTCGTGCGCGCCTGTGCGCTGGGGCAGGCTTCCGCCTCGCTGATGGGCGCGCACGTGATCGGGCGGAGCGAGGACGAACTCGTCGCGGCGCGCGATGCGCTGGCCGCGTTCCTGGCCGGCGAGCGCGACGATCCGGGCGACTGGCCCGGGCTCGACATCTTCGCACCGGCGCGCCCGCACAGCGCGCGCCACGCCTCGATCCGGCTGGCCTTCGAAGCGGTGACCGAGGCGGTGGCGCAGGCGCGGCGGGCGGAGGCGGCATGAGCGAGGAAGCGATCCGCGACGGTATCGTCATGCTCGGCGCGGCGCTGGCGATGGTGTTGCTGTTCCGCCGGCTCGGGCTCGGCGCGACTTTGGGTTATCTCATCGCCGGCATCCTCATCGGCCCGCACGGATTGCACCTCGTCGGCGATGCCGAGGGCAAGATCGGCGTCGCCGAGCTGGGCATCACGCTCCTGCTGTTCGTCGTCGGCCTCGAGCTGAACCTGACGCGGCTGTGGCGGCTGCGGCGCGACATCTTCGGCTTCGGTTTCGTGCAGGTCGTGATCTGCGGCGTCGCCCTGTCGGCGGCGGTCTTCTATTTCACCGGCTTCACGACCGCGGCGGCGATCGCTCTGGGCCTGCCGCTGGCTCTGTCGTCGACCGCGCAGGTGCTGCCGATGCTGCAATCGGCCGGACGGCTCAACACGCCGATGGGCGAGCGCGCTTTCTCGATCCTGCTGTTCCAGGATCTGTCGATCGTGCCGTTGATCACGATCATCGCCGCGCTGAGCCGCGCGCCAGCCGATCCGAACGCGCCGCCGGGCTGGCTGCTCGCCGTCTATACGGCCGTGGCGGTGGTCGGGCTCGTCGTCGTCGGCCGCTATGCGCTCAATCCCCTGTTCCGGCTGATCGGGCGGTTGGGCGAGCGCGAACTGTTCGTCGCCGCCGGGCTGTTCACGGTGCTCGCCGCGGCCGGGGTGATGGGCTATTTCGGGCTTTCCACCGCGCTCGGTGCGTTTGTCGCGGGCGTGATGCTGGCCGACAGCCCGTATCGCCACGAGTTGGAGGCGGATGTCGATCCGTTCCGGACGATCCTGCTCGGCCTGTTCTTCGTCGCGGTCGGCATGATGCTGGATCTGCACGCTATCGCCGAGCGGCCTTTGTTCGTGATCGGGCTGGCGGCGGCGGTGGTGATCGTCAAATCCAGCCTGATCTTCGGCATCGGCCGCCTGTTCGGCCTGCCGGTGCGGCAAGCCTTCGCGCTCGGGCTGCTGCTGAGCCAGGGCGGCGAATTCGGCTTCGTGCTGTTCGGGCAGGCGCAGGCGGCGCTGCTCGTCGCGCCCGAGGCGGCGAGCCTGCTCGGCGCGGTCGTGACGCTGTCGATGGCGACGACGCCGTTCCTGATGATGATCGCGCGGCGCTTCTACGAGCCCGCCGCCGGCCCCGCGCGCGACGATCTCGCGACGCCCGACAGCGCGGGCGAATCGAGCGCGATCGTCGTCGGCTACGGGCGCTTCGGGCAGACCGTCGCGCAGATGCTGATCGCCGCCGGCTTCAAGGTCACGACGATCGATTCGGACGCCGAGCAGATCGACGTCGCCGCGCGCTTCAACCTGAAGGTCTATTATGGCGACGGCACGCGGCTCGATCTGCTGAAGCAGGCGGGCGCTGGCGATGCGCGCGCGATCGTCTTCGCGATGGACCAGGATCAGTTGAGCCGCGAAGAATTGCAGCTCGCGCTCAAGACCTTCCGCCAGGCTGCGATCTTCGTGCGCGCTTATGATCGGCGCGCGCTGATCGAATATAAGGGGCTCGATACGGCCGAAGTGGTCCGCGAGGTGTTCGAATCGGCGGTCGTGATGGGGCGCAGAGCGCTGACCGCGCTCGGCGTCGACGAGAAGAAGGTCGCCGAGATCGAGAAGGCCTATCGCACCAAGGACAAGGCGCGGCTGCGCATCCAGTTGGAGAAGGGCCTCTATGCCGAGGAGGCGCGCGCGCTGACCTTCCGGCCGAGCGACGTGATGGAGCCGCGCGAGCCGTGAGCGCCTCGCTGCTCCGGCGGCTCGCGGCGCTGTCGGGCGCGATCGCGGTCGCGGCGGGCGCTTATGGCGCGCATGGTGCATCGGGCGCACCGGCCGAGTGGCTCAAGACGGGTGCGACCTATCAGATGGTGCATGCAGTGGCCGTGCTGGCGCTCGCTTTGGCAGGTCTTGTCGGGATCGGCGCGTGGCTGCTGCTGGGCGGTAGCGCGATCTTCGCGGGGACGCTCTACGCGATGGCGCTGGGCGCGCCGCACTGGCTGGGCGCGGTGACTCCGCTCGGCGGGCTCGCGATGATCGTCGGCTGGCTGCTTCTGGCGCTGCGGCGCTGATGCGGTTTCGCCCGTATCAATGGTTCGTCGAACCCCTGCTCGCGCTCGCTCTGCGCCGGCGGCGGCTGGCGGCACTCGGTTTCGACGGGCCCGTGCCCGAGGTCGCGATCGACTGGCGGCGCGAGGCCGATTGCGAGGCGCCGTGCCCGGTCGTGAAGAGCAAGGTGCCGCGCCTCGTCGAGCGCTATGTCGCGCGGCGCGCCGGGCGGGACGATCCGCTGCGGCTGATGCCGATGGTGATCGATCTGGCGCGCTACCCCGATGCGGCGGCGTTCGACGCGGCGCTGAAGGCGCGATCGACGCGGACCCTGCCCAAGATCCGCAAGGCCGAGCGCGAAGGCTATGTGGTGCGGCCGTTCCTCGTCCAGAGCCACGTCTTCGACATCCACGCGATCCGCACCTCGATGCCGATGCGATCGGCGGGGCCGGTGCTCGATTACTGGCTGCTCAAGCCCGAAAAGATCGCGACTCCCGCCACGCAGCGCCACGATTTCGGCTGGCCCGCCTGCCCGGTCCACTGGATCATATGGTGGGGCGTGTTCCTGCCCGAGCCCGGGTATCGCCAGGGCGAGGTGGAGGTCGGCGAGCGGCTCGTCGCCTTCGTCAAGATGTGGCGGATGGGCGATATCGTCCATTATACCGAGATCATGGGGCATCGCGATCATCTGGAGAAGGGCGTGATGCTGCTGCTCCACCGCGCAATCGTCCAGTGGCTGATTGCAGGCGAGCTGGCCGCGGCGCAGGGGGCGAGATTGCTGCTGTACGGCGCGCTGGAGCATGGCCGCGCGGGGCTGCTGACCTGGAAGAAGCGCGCTGGGTTCCGCCCGGTGCGGATGGTGGCCGATGCGGTCGAGGCGGATGGCTGAACGCTTGCGGCTGAGCTTGATCCCGGCGACCCGCCTGGCGTTCATGGTGCCGGGCTATGCGATCTCGGCCTGGGCGCCGTTGATCCCGCATGTCCAGAGCAAGATCGGTCTGAGCGCCGGCGCGCTGGGGCTCACCTTGCTGGCGATGGGGCTGGGATCGATGTCGACGATGCCGTTTGCGGGCGGGCTGCTCGGCCGCTTCGGCTGCCGCCGGCTCTTCACGATCGCGGGCGGCATCGTCGTCGCCATCCTGCCCTGCCTCGCTTTGGCCCCGTCCGCGCCGACGCTGGCGCTGGCGCTGTTCGTGCTCGGCGCGGGGCTCGGCCTGATCAGCGCGGCGCGCAACCTTCACGGGATCGCGACCGAGCGCGCGCTGGATCGCCGGCTGATGTCCGGATTCCACGGCTTCTACAGCATCGGCTGCGTGCTGGGCGCGGGCACGATGAGCATATTGATGGGATCGGGCGTGCCGCCGGTGCTCGCCATATCGGTCGTGGCGCTGGCGATCGTGATCGCGCTCTTCGTCTCCGCGCCGTGGATTACCGACGAGCGCAGCGCCGCCGGGCCGGCTTATGCGCGGCCGCGCGGCGTGGTGCTGGTGATCGGCCTGCTCTGCTTCGTCGTCTTCATGGTCGAGGGATCGGTGCTCGACTGGAGCGCCATCCTGCTGACCGGGCATTTCCACCTCGATCCGGCGCGCGCCGGCCTCGGCTACGTCGCCTTCGCGACGACGATGACGGTCGGCCGGCTGACCGGCGACGGGCTCGTCCGGCGCTTCGGCGACAGAGTCATGCTGTCGCTGGGGCCGCTGCTCGGGACGGTCGGCTTTCTGATCGCGATCCTGCCGGTGCATTGGACGCTAGCAGTGGCAGGCTTCGCGCTGGTCGGCGCGGGCTGCGCGAATGTCGTGCCGCTGCTCTACAGCGTCGTCGGCCGCCAGACGATCATGCCGCGCAATCTGGCGCTCACCGCCGCGGGATCGATCGGCTTTGCCGGCGTTCTCACCGGCCCGGCCGCGATCGGCTTCGTCGCGCAATGGACGAGCCTGTCGCTGGCCTTCCTGATCCTTGCCGGACTGCTCCTGCTCGTCGCGCGCGCCGCCCCGAAGGTGCTCGCCGAGGGCTGAGTCCGGCGGATCGGCTCAGCGCTCGCCGTCGAGGAAGCGCGCCACTTCGGCCAGATCCACGTCCTTCGCCAAGAAGGTCTCGCCGATGCCGCGCGCGAGCAGGAAGGGGAGCTTGCCGCCTTCCATCTTCTTGTCGTGCGCCATGTGCGCCACGAGCGCCTCGCCGCTCGCATCGACATGCGCCTCGGCCAGCGTCGCGGGGAGGCCCGAGCGGGCGAGGTGGAAGCCGACGCGCGCGGCGTCCTCCTGGCTGCACAGGCCCTGCGCCGCAGAGAAGCGGAAGGCGAGCGCGCTGCCGCAGGCGACCGCCTCGCCGTGAAGCAGCACGTCCGAGAAGCCGGTCTCGGCCTCCAACGCGTGGCCGAACGTGTGGCCGAGATTGAGGAGCGCGCGGCGCCCGCTCGTCTCGCGCTCGTCCTCGCCGACGATGCGCGCCTTGGCCGAGACGCTGTGCGCGATCGCCTCGACGGTCGCCTCGGCGTCGCCGGACAGAACGTCGTCGCCATGCGCCTCGCACCAATCGAAGAAAGCGAGATCGTCGATCAGGCCATATTTGACGACTTCGGCATAGCCGGCGCGCAACTCGCGCGGCGGGAGCGTCGCGAGCACGTCGGGATCGATCAGCACGAGATCGGGCTGGTGGAACGAGCCGACGAGATTCTTGCCCGCCGCGCTGTTGATCGCAGTCTTGCCGCCGACCGAGCTGTCGACCTGCGCGAGCAGGGTGGTCGGGATCTGGACGAAGCCGCAGCCGCGCTTGAGGATGCTCGCGGCGAAGCCGACGAGATCGCCGATGACGCCGCCGCCGAACGCGAGGATCCGGTCCGATCGCTCGACGCCGAGATCGATCAGGCGATCGGTGAGGCTCTCCAGCATCGCCCAGCTCTTGGTACTCTCACCCGCGGGCAGGACGATCGTCTCCAGCGCGATGCCGCGAAGGCCGGCGGTGAGCGCGGGAAGCTGGCTGGCGGCGACATTCTCGTCGGTGACGACGACGAGCCGCCCGCCGCGCGCGAAACGGCCGAGATGATCGCCCGCCTGCGCGAGGAGCCCGGCCTCGATGCGGATCGGGTAGCTCCGCTCGCCGAGCCCGACGATGACGTCCTTCATTCGTGCAATGCCCTTACGATCGATTCGACCGCCGCCGAATGGGGCAGCGGTTCGCTTTTGATATGGACTTGGGCGAGCGCGTAGAACGGATTGCGCAGCGCGGCGAGATCGGCGAGCGCCTCGCGCGGATCGCGATTCTTGAGCAAGGGGCGCGAGCCCGGACGGCGGCGCACGCGATCGGCGAGCACATCGAGATCGGCATCAAGCCACACGGCGGTCGCGCGTTCGAGGATCAGCGCACGCGTCGCCTCGTGCATGAAGGCGCCGCCGCCGGTCGCGATCACCTTCGGGCGCCCCTCGATCAGGCGCGCGATGACGCGGCGCTCGCCGTCACGGAACTGCGCCTCGCCATAGCGCTCGAAAATCTCCGCGATCGAGAGGCCCGCGGCGCTTTCAATCTCGTGATCGGAATCGGCGAAGGGCAAACCGAGCCGCGCGCCGAGCCGCTTGCCGATCGTCGACTTGCCGACCCCCATCAATCCGACGAGCACGACCGAACGGTCTGCCGCATGGCGGTGGGCTGCGGGGGCGGAGGACATGGCGCGGGGGCTATACACAGGCGCCCCGCGTCGGGCAAAAGCCCCTCGCCACGGGGCTTCGCGCCGCGGGCGATCCGAAGTTTGCCGCGACGCCTCATGCGCCGCGGATGGGAGATGAGATGCCGCGTCCGCTGTTGATCCTGATCGTGCTGGTCGTCATCCTGGTGGTGGCGCTGTTCGCGCTTGCCTCGCTCGATCGCGAAGTGCCGCAGGTGCGCGTGGAACGGCCGCTCAGCAATGAAGCCGCCAAGTAAGGCGGGCCTCACGCTCGTCGCCGCGCTTCTCGCGGGCGGCGCGCTGATCGCACCCGCGATCGGGCAGCAATCGCCCGAATCGCTGCTGCCCCCCGGCTTCAACAGCTCGCCGCCGGCGCCTGCCACACAACCGGGTGCGGCCGCGCCAGCGCCCGGCGCGCCGGCGACAGCGACGCCGACGCCTCTCCTGCCCGACGCCGCGTCTGCTCCGGGGCTCGAACTGTCACTCGATGGCCCGGAGAATGTGACCGAGGCGGAGCCGTTGCCGCCGCCGGAGGAACTGCCGCCGGCCGCGCGCCGCGCATTCGATCGGGTCGGGCTCGACTCGGGCTATGGCGCGCAAGCCTTCGGCGAGGTCGACGGGCGCTATCTTGCGACGCTGATGCGGCTCGTGCAGACGCCGATCGCCTCGCGCTGGGCCGAGATCATGCTGCGCCGGATGCTGATCGCGCCGACGCCGGCACCCGCGGGCGAAGGCCAGGCCGACTGGGTCGCGGATCGCGCCGCCTTGCTGCTGCGCCTCGGCGAAGCGGATGCCGCGCGCAGCCTCGTCCAGAGCGTGGACGTCGAGAATTTCAGCCCGCGCCTGCGCCGCGTCGCGGTCCAGACGGCGCTCGCGACGAGCGATCCGGCCGGGCTGTGCCCGCTGCCGGACGGCGCGGAGACGATCGGCGGCCAGCCGATCTGGCCGATGGTGCGCGCGATGTGCGCGTCGCTCTCGGGCGATATCGCGACCGCCAACGCCTCGATCGGACGCGCGCCGCCTGGCGATCCGATCGATCATGCGCTGGCCGAGCGGATCGTGACCGCAGGCGGCGGCGGACGGCGCTCGGTGACGGTCGACTGGACCGCGGTGGATGCGCTGACCGACTGGCGCTTCGGACTGGCGACGGCGCTGAACGTCGTGATCCCCCAGGCCCTGCTGGAGGCGGCGCCCGCCTGGTTCCAGGGCTGGCTGGCGCGTGCGCCGATGCTGGCCGCGGCCGACCGGATCGCGCCCGCGCGCGCGGCGGCGGTGCTGGGCTCGGTCTCGAGCAGCGAGCTTGTCGATCTTTACAGCCGGGTCATGGACGAGGCGGGCGACGTGGATACCGAAAGCCCCGCCGGGCGGCTGCGCGCCGCCTATCGCGGCGACGACGATGCCGCGCGGCTCGGCGCGATGCATGCTTTGTGGGACAAGGGCGTCGGCGATGCCGAGCCGAGCGAGCGCGAGCGTTACGCCTCGTTGCTCGTGACGGCGCGCGCCGCGGCGGGGATCGCGCCCTCGGCCGATCGCGAGGAGGATTATGTCCGATTGCTCGGATCGATGTTCTCGGCCGGGCTCGATCTGCAGGCGAATCGCTGGGCGGAGCTGATCGGCGGCGCGAGCGGCGATGCGGCGGATCGCAGCTGGGCGATGATCGCGGTCGGCGCACCGCGCCCCGGCCTCACGATCGATGCCAAGCGCGTCCGTGCGATCGCCAAGGCGGCCGGCGACGACGGCCGGCATCATGCGGCGATGTTGGTGGCGGCGCTGGCCGCGCTCGGTCGGCTGCCGTCGGCCGATGCCGCGAAGATCGCGCAAGATCTGGGGACGCCGCTCGGCGGGCAGAGCGGCTATGGCCGCGCGCTGGACCGGGCGGTGACCGCCAACCAGCCGGGCACGGTCGCGATGCTCGTCGCGACCGGGCTGCAGACGCCGACGTGGAGTGGGGTCGCGCCCGCCGATTTCTTCCGGATGATCGGCGCGCTGCGCGCGGTGGGACTGGAAGGCGAGGCGCGGATGATCGCCGCCGAGGCCATGACCCGCCTGTCATGACGGAGGCGGGCGATCGGCAGCTGATCGATCGCTTCCTGGAGATGCTTGCTGCCGAGGCGGGCGCAGCGCGGAACACGCTGATCGCCTATCGCACCGATCTGGAGGGTGCGTCGGCACATCTCGCCGGGCGGCTCGGCGAGGCGGATGCCGGGGCGCTGGAAACGCTCGCCGCCTCCTGGATGGAGCTGGCGCGCACGACGGTGGCGCGCAAGGCATCGGCATTGCGGCGCTTCTTCGGCTTCCTCGCCGAGGAAGGGCTGCGCACCGACGATCCCTCCGCCGCGCTGCCGCGCCCCGGCGCGTCGCGGCCCTTGCCCAAGATCCTGGGGCATGAGGATGTCGCCAAACTGTTCGCGGCGATCGAGGAACGGCTTGTGGAGGCGCGCAGCCCCGCCTCGCTGCGCCTCTCGGCCCTGTTCGAGCTGCTCTACGGATCGGGGATGCGCGCGACCGAATTGGTATCACTGCCGCGCAATGCGGTGCGCGCCGACCAGCCCTTCCTAATCCTGAAGGGCAAGGGCGGGCGCGAGCGGCTCGTGCCGCTGTCGAATCGCGCGCGCGCGGCGGTCTCGGCCTATGCGGCGACGCTGCCGCCGGGCGGCGCGTGGCTGTTCCCGTCGGGCAAGACGCATCTGAGCCGGGTTCGCCTCTACCAACTCGTGCGCGAACTGGCGGGCGAGGCGGGGATCGCGCCCGATCGGATCAGCCCGCACGTCCTGCGCCATGCCTTTGCGACCCATCTGCTGGAGGGCGGCGCCGACCTGCGCGCGCTGCAGACGATGCTGGGCCATGCCGATATCGCGACGACGCAGATCTACACGCATGTCGACAGCCGCCGGCTGGTCGAACTCGTCAATGCGCGGCACCCTTTGGCGGACAAGGGGCGGCTGGGCTGATGCGCCGCGACATTGACGCCCGCGCTCGCGGCTCTTAACCGCCCGCGCTTATGGTGGCATTCCTCGACTTCGAGAAACCGGTGGCGGAACTCCGCGCGCGCATCGACGAACTGCGCGAAACCGCGGACGCCAATTCGACGCTGAAGATCGATGCGGAGGTCAACAAGCTCCAGCAGCAATCCGACAAGGTGCTGCGCGATCTCTACGCGAAGCTCACGCCGTGGCAGAAGACGCAGGTCGCGCGCCACCAGGAGCGGCCGCACTTCCGCGATTATGTCGCAGGCATCGCGAGCGACTTCATGGTGCTCGCGGGCGATCGCGCGTTCGGCGACGATCAGGCGATCCTCGGCGGGCTCGCGCGCATCGGCGGCACGCGCGTCATGCTGATCGGCCACGAAAAGGGCGACGATACGGCGAGCCGCATCCGCCACAATTTCGGGATGGCCAAGCCCGAGGGCTATCGCAAGGCGATCCGGCTGATGAAGCTGGCCGAGCGATTCGGGCTGCCGGTCGTGACGCTCGTCGATACGGCGGGCGCCTTTCCGGGCGTGCAGGCCGAGGAGCGCGGCCAGGCCGAGGCGATCGCGCGATCGACCGAGCAATGCCTGGAGCTGCGCGTCCCGATCGTCGCGGCGGTCGTCGGCGAGGGCGGATCGGGCGGCGCGGTGGCGCTGGCGGGCGCGAATCGCGTGCTGATGTTCGAACACGCCATCTATTCGGTGATCTCGCCCGAGGGCGCCTCGTCGATCCTGTGGCGGACGTCGGATCGCGCGGCGGACGCGGCCGAGGCGATGAAGATCACTGCGCAGGATCTGGAGAAACTGGGCGTGGTCGATCGGATCGTGCCCGAGCCGATCGGCGGCGCGCATCGCGACAAGCCGGCGGCGATCGCGGCGCTGGGCGCGGCGATCGGCGAGGAACTGGCGATGCTCGGCGAGCTGTCACCTGCCGCGCTGCTCGAAGCGCGGCGCGCGAAGTTTCTTGCAATCGGCTGACGACGGACGCTGACGCCTGACCGGGGTCAGGGGCGGCCGGGCGGTCGGGCAAACGAAAAAGGCCGACGCGGTTTCCCGCGCCGGCCCCTTTGTCGAACGTGCGAGTGTCTTACTGCGCGTTCATGTTGTTCGACACGTTCGAGAACGTGTTCTTCAGCTTCGTGCCGAGCGTCGACATCGCGCCGATGGCGGCGACGGCGATCAGAGCGGCGATGAGACCGTATTCGATCGCGGTCGCGCCCTTGGAGTTCTTCAGGAAGTTACGGATCTTCAACATATACTCTACTCCTCGCAAGCAATTACCGAATCGATGTGCGCCTGACCCCACCAGTCCCCCGATCCGTCGGGACAGCGAGGTTGTGTATAAGGCGAGAGGGTTTCCGAAGATTTAACGCTGGAAAAGAAGTGGTTAGCGAAAAGTTTATGTGTTGGG
Source organism: Sphingomonas natans (assembly GCF_030546695.1). Taxonomy (GTDB): domain Bacteria; phylum Pseudomonadota; class Alphaproteobacteria; order Sphingomonadales; family Sphingomonadaceae; genus Sphingomonas_I; species Sphingomonas_I natans. The sequence goes on along the minus strand of NZ_JAUOTP010000002.1, from coordinate 119,989 downwards.
CGTGACCGCGGAGACCTTGTTGGCCATGTTGCCCCACAGATTTCCGGTCGCCCCGCCGACGCTGGAAATGCCGGCGACGATCGCAATGACGACCAACGAGACGATCAGGCCATATTCGATCGCGGTCGCGCCCCGTGCGTCGCGGCACAGCTTCGTCAGGAGGTGTCGCATGTTCGTCGCCCGCATTTCGCCAGTTCACGGTCCGCGGTAATGGTTTCGGGTAAAGAAAGCCCTTCGGACGGCCGGTTGCTGGTCGTCGCGGCCGCGCTGGTCGATGGTGACGGGCGCGTGCTCGTCCAGCGGCGCCCGGCGGGCAAGCCGATGGCGGGCCTGTGGGAATTTCCGGGCGGCAAGGTCGAGGCCGGAGAGACGCCCGAGGCGGCGCTGATCCGCGAGCTGGCCGAGGAACTGGGGATCGAGACGTGGGGCAGTTGTCTCGCGCCCGCGGCCTTCGCGAGCGAAGCGCTGGGCGAGCGGCACCTGATCCTGCTGCTTTACGTCTGCCGGAAGTGGCGCGGGCTGCCGCAGGCGCTGCACGGCGAGGAATTGCGCTGGGTGCGCCCGCTGGAGCTTCACGGGCTGGCGATGCCGCCCGCGGACCGGCCGCTCATCGGGTTGCTCGAAGCCTTACTCTGAGCGTGGCTTGAGCGCGGCGGCGAGGCTCGTCGTCGCTGATCCGCGCTTGGCGGGCTGCGGCTGGTTCGGGCCGGGTGCCCAGCCGGTCATGAACAGCATCGTGAAACGCTCGCGCGTCCGCCCGTCGGGATCGGCGCGCTCGGCGAACAGGCGGGCGATCTCGGCGAGGCGCGCGCGGCCGAGCCAGGGGGGCGCCTGGCCGGCAAGCTGGTTGCCCGCCGCCATCCCGCGCAGATCGGCCATCAGCTTCAGCGGCGATCCGTAGCGGACGTCGATCGCCTCGCTATCGGCGACGGGGAGCGCGAAGCCGGCCCGGACGAGCAGGTCGCCCGCGGCCGGCACCTCGATTTGCGGGTGGAAACGCTGCGGCATCCCGCCTTCGGACACCGCATCGGCGGCGCGGACGACATCGCGCAGGGTGCCCAGCGTGCCTGCGCCGAGGAAGGCGGCGAGGAACAGCCCGTCGGGCCGGAGCGCGCGGCGGCACTGGACGAGCGCGCCCGGCAGATCGCTGACCGTATCCAGCACGCCCGCCGAGACGATCAGATCGAAGCTGGCGGGCGCGAAGGGCAGGCGATCCTCGTCGCACTGGATGCCGCCTGCGGCGGCCGCGAAGCGCTGGCCGGCGTCGGCGGGCGTGACGGTCAGCCCGCGCGCGCGCAGCGCCTGCGTCAATGTGCCATCGGCACAGCCGAGGTCGAGCGCGTCGGTGAGCGGGCGGGTCACGAGATCGAGCCGGTCGAGCAGGCCTTCGACCATCGCCTCGCGCAGGAAGGCATGATTCGCGAAACCGGGGGCGGCGCGGTCGCGGCGCAGGCGGCGCAGATCGCGATCGAAGATGTCGGGCGGGGTGGTCACGGGCGCGCTTGTGCGCGCGAGGGGGCGTGCGGCACAAGGGGCGGATGGCGAGCCTCGCGCCCTTGCCCATCGTCCGCGCCGGCCTGCGCCGGATCGTCGATTATGCGCTGCCGCCGCGTTGCCCGGGCTGCGGGATCATCGTCGGCGGCGATCACGGCTTCTGCCTGGCCTGCTGGCAGGCGCTGGATTTCCTCGGCGGGCCTGCCTGCGCGGTCTGCGCCGAGCCGCTGGAACTGGCCCTGCACGCGGATGCACGCTGCGGCGCGTGCCTCGCCGATCCGCCGCCCTTCGATTCGCTGCGCGCGGGCGTCGCCTACGGGCCGATCGCGCGCGCTTTGGCGCTGAAGCTCAAACATGGCGGGCGGGCGGGAATCGCGCAGACGATGGCGCGGCTGACGGCGCGATCGATCGGCCCGCAGGCGCCCGAGACGTTGATCGTGCCCGTGCCGCTGCATCGCGGGCGGCTGTGGATGCGCGGCTACAACCAGTCGGCGTTGATCGCCCGCGCGCTGGCCGGGCAGGTGGGCGGGACCGTCGCGATCGACCTGTTGCGCCGGACGAAGCGCACGCCTCTGCTGCGCGGGCTGGGGCCGGCGGCGCGACGGCGCGCCGTCTCCGGCGCCTTCGCGATCGCGCCTGGGGCGAAAGCCAGGATCAAGGGTGCGCGGGTGATCCTCGTCGACGATGTCTATACGACCGGCGCCACCGTCGCCGGCTGTGCGCGGGCGCTGCGCCGGGCGGGGGCGTCCCATGTCGCGGTCGCCTGCTGGGCGCGCGTCGTGAAGAGCGCGGACGGAGCCGATGAAGGGGCGATCCGTTGACAATCGGCGCCCGGCACATAGGTCGGGAGGCCAAGAGGAGTGTGCATGCCCAAGGTCGAGATCTACACGAAGATGTTCTGCCCCTATTGCGTCCGGGCCAAGCATCTCCTGACGTCCAAGGGCGTCGATTTCGAGGAACATGATATCTCGATGGGAGGTCCCAAGCGCACCGAGATGCTCGGCCGATCCAATGGCGGGACGACCGTGCCGCAGATCTTCATCGGCGATACCCATGTCGGCGGATCGGACGATCTGGCGGCGCTCAATCGCGCGGGCAAGCTCGACCCCCTGCTCGGGCTCTGATGCGCGCGGCGATCCTCCAGACGACGACCGGGATCGATCCGGCGCGCAATGCCGCCGTGCTGGCCGACGCCGTGGCCGAGGCTGCCGCCGGCGGCGCGGACATGCTGTTCACGCCCGAGATGAGCGGGCTCGTCGATCGCGACCGGACGCGCGGGCGTGCCTCGATCCGGGATGAGGAGACCGACCTCGCCTTGGCGGCGATGCGCGAGGCCGCGGCCAAGGCGGGCATCTGGGTGCATCTGGGGTCGCTCGCGCTCACCGGCGGCGCGGACGGGCGCTTCGTCAATCGCGGCTTCGTGATCGACGATGCGGGCGCGATCCGCGCGCGCTACGACAAGATCCACCTGTTCGATGTCGATCTGGCGAGCGGCGAGCGCTGGCGCGAATCCGATGCCTATGCGCCGGGCACGCAGGCGGTGGCGGTCGAGACGCGGTGGGGGCGGCTGGGCCTGTCGGTCTGCTACGACCTGCGTTTCCCCGATCTGTATCGCGCGCTCAGCGATGCGGGCGCAACGATCCTGTCGGTGCCCGCCGCCTTCACCGTGCCGACCGGCCTCGCCCACTGGCATGTGCTGCTGCGCGCGCGCGCGATCGAGGCGGGCGCGTTCGTCGTCGCCGCGGCGCAGACGGGGCGTCATGAAGACGGGCGCGATACCTTCGGCCATTCGCTTGCGATCGATCCGTGGGGCGAGGTGCTGCTCGACATGGGCGACGCGCCCGGCCTCGGCTTCGTCGATCTCGATCTTGGCCGGGTCGCCGACGTGCGCGGCCGCGTGCCCGCGCTCGCGCATCGCCGCCCGATCGGGCCGGTCGAGGTCGCGGCATGATCGTGTTCGATCTCCAGTGCGATCGTGCGCATGTGTTCGAGGCGTGGTTCGGCTCGACCGAGGATTACGAAGGCCAGCGCGCACGCGGGCTCGTCTCCTGCCCCCTGTGCGGATCGGGCGAGGTGGCGAAAGCGGTGATGGCGCCCAATGTGGCGCCGAAGGGCAATCAACTGCCCGTGCCGACCCGCCCGGCTGCGCCGACGGTGCCGGTGCAGGGCGGCATGCCTGCGCCCGCGCAAATGAAGGCGATGCTGAGTGCGCTCGCGCAGGCGCAGGCCAAGGCGCTGGAGGGCAGCGAGCATGTCGGCAAGCGCTTCGCCGAGGAAGCGCGCGCGATTCACGACGGCGACGCGCCCGAGCGCGTCATCCACGGCGAGGCGACGCCCGCCGAGGCGAAGGCGCTGGCCGAGGATGGCGTGGCTGTCTCGCATCTGCCCTTCCCGGTCGTGCCGCCGGGGCAGGTGCAATAGCCCGAGGACTCGATGCCGAGCCCTCGCGGCTTGTCCTCGATCGGCAGGACCGGCTAAGGCGACGCCGCCCGCTCCGCCGCGATCGGCGTGTGCGTGGCCTGGCCCCGGTAGCTCAGCAGGACAGAGCAACGGTTTCCTAAGTCTCGTTAGCTGGCACCGGCCGACACGGGATGAGACAGGAAATCACATATTAAATCTAATAATCACAATAAGATCGTGGGTCTAAGCTGTTGCATTCGGTCTTGGCCGGCCGCAGGCTGTCTTGTGCGTCTGTTACCCCATTGATTACCCTGAGACGCGAAACTGTGCTCTGATTCGAGGGTTTGATGGCAGCGGCAAGGGCGTTCACCGCGCGTTCGGTGGACAGTGAAAAAGCGGCAGATGCACGCCGGGAGATTGGCGATCCGGGGTGCCCTGGCCTGCTGCTAATCGTGCAGCCTAACGGCAAGAAATCGTGGGCCTATCGCGGTCGTCACGCCGTCACGAAGCGACCTGTCAAAAAAACCTTCGGAAGCTATCCAGCACATTCTTTGGCCGAGGCGAGGGAATGGGCAATTGGTCATCGTCAGGCTCGGGAACGTGGGGTCGATCTAGATGACGACCGCCAGGCCAAGGCAGTCGAAGAGACGCGGCAGCGTGATCTTCTGGAAGAGCGCCAGACAAAAACTCTGAACTGGTTCTGGGATACGTATTACGACCCACGCTACGTCGAACGCCTTCGCGATAAGCGCGAGACCCGTCGCCTTTACGACAGCCATCTAAGGGCGTCGCTTGGCTCGACTTGCATATTCGATATCGAGCATGACGATCTGGCGGCCATCGTGGAGGACGTGTTCGGCCGCGCACCCGCCGTAAGCAATCGACTGCTAAGCTTGACGAAAACGATGTTCAAGCGAGCCGCGCGGGAGCTTCGAGCTGTGACGGGCCTGAAAGTTAGCCCTGCCGAATACCTTCCTAGGCTCCATACGCAGGCCACCCGAGAGCGAGTTTTGGACGACAGGGAGCTAGCCTATTTTCTGCAAGCGATCGATAGCCTCGCAGGCGCCAAGTCTTACGTTCGCACCTATACCTCGATAACGAGGCTCGTGTTGGATACGGGAGTCCGTATTTCCGAAGCAAGAGAGGCTGTGTGGTCGGAATTCGATCTGGATGAGCGGACTTGGCTGATCCCGAGCGAGCGAACAAAAAATCATCGGCCCTTCCTGCTGACGTTGCCCGAGAGCGTCATTTACCGGCTCAAAGTCGCGAAGTCGGCAGCGAAATCGCCTTGGGTTTTCCCGAGTTCTCTCGAACCGCGCAGGTGCTTCAATAGCGTTTCAAAAGCGCAGGAGGTGCTTTGGCTTAGGACGCGACATATCGCTGCTGCGGACGGCTACGCCTTGGAGCGTTGGTCAGCTCACGATCTACGCCGCAGCTTTCGAACGGGACTGCGCGCGATCGGCCATCGCCAGCGCTTGAATCACGTTCTTACAACCGACTTATTAGAGGCGCTGCTGAATCACGTATCCGGCGCTTCCAAAGCCGGTGTGGCCGGCGTCTACGATCGCTACGAGTACGCAGAACAGAAGCGGGAAGCTTTGCAAATTTGGTCGACACATATCGCAAAGCTAGCTCCCAGGGAGCCATCGGAGTCCGGTACCAAACATACAATGCAAGATGGGAAGTAATCTCGAAAGTAGAGGTGCCATAACCGCAAGAGTAACGGTTGCCACGGCGCGATCCCGTCTATAAATGGTCACCCCGCCGGCCACTCAGGGCCGAATGACTTGATGGCGGGATTGATTATGAACGACTTTATGCTATCGCAAGCACAAGTGTGCCGCGCGCTGAACCTCTCGCGGGCTACTCTCCATAGGATGCGCCGAGTGGGCGCCTTCCCGCCGCCGTTGAGGCTAAGCGTCAATCGGATCGCTTGGCGCGCTTCGGTGGTTGAGCGTTGGCTGGCGGATCGCGACCCGCAACTGGCGACCATACTGTCCTAGGCCATAACCAAATTAGCGTTACCGCCGGTTACGGAAGCGTTCGGCAGGGCACGATTAAACGCCTTTCAGAAATGATGGCAAACGTGCGGTTCGATGGCGTAGATTTTAGCCCGATCCTTTCGAGCGCGCAAAATATGGCATCAGAGCCGTTTTAAGGCCCGTAGGGCCGCGGAACGAGCTTCTGCCCGCAACCACCGCGCAATTTGACTTGCGGCTCTCATAGGGCATTCTAGCGATCTATCGTGCGTGGCGACCAATGTGTCAGCGCCAATCGAAGTTGGCTTCACTTGCTCCGCCGTAAGGCGGTCTGCGCGGTATCTTGATCGTTCAAAAGACGGGACGGAAGTGATCGCTACCCTTCCGCCCCGACCCATGGCCTTTGCAAAGATACTATCGCGTTAGGCGAAGCTGGCGCTGACCTTGCGGCGACGCATCCCTGCACCGATCATACCGAAGCCACCTATGAACATTGCCCATGTTGCCGGTTCGGGAACGCTTGCTGCGGAAATAACCGTGCTGACTGACGGCGCGCTAAGACCAGTGAATGATGTTGCAGAGAACGCGGTCGAAATCGTCCGGAGCGTAAAGGCGGGGTTGCCGGTATGGCTGCTTTGAGAAAGCGTGCCGCTTATCAAAGTGTCATAAAACGGCAGATTATCCACCGAAGGTTGGCCGCCGCTCGCGCTCGCTAAAACAGTCGTGCTGCCAGCAGAACTGGTTGCCGAAACTGAAAACGAACTTTCAGTAAGGCTTGTCGAGACATATTGGCTGCTGGAACTATCGTAAAGCAGGAAAGAAGAGGGACCAACATCTGAGTTCGTATAATAGTTAAATTCAACGTTGTAGATTTTCGCCGTGGCGCTTGGATCGGGACCCTGATTGAGAACCAAATATGCATCCCCCGTCAGCGTGTATTTGACGTAGGTGGTCGCATCGACCTGTGAAGCACCCATCGTCAGCGCAGCTACGCTCGCCGCGATCATCCGTCCAATCTTCATGAAGCCCCCCATATAGATATCAGGGCGCAATGGCGGTGGGCTATCGGATTGTAAAGTGGGCGATATGGCATTTTTTAAGGGTTTTATCGGCGCTTCGTGACCGACGCTTTCACAGCCTCCTCCTTTTCGAAAGCCGCAATCGCTTCTCGCCGTATATCGAGATTGGTTTTGATCTTGCGAGGGCGGGTCACCGGCTTCTTACTGGGGCATTTGGTCACCCCTTCCTCGTAATATCGGGCAGGATCGTAGCAGTAGTTTGGGTTGCCATAGTTGAGAGGTTGACCTTGCAGGGCACTGCCCGCCAGCGCCAGCCCAAGGCCAGCGATCCACTTCGCGATCCCGATGTGCGAGCCTCTTACAGTCTCAGCCAAACGCCACCCGGACCTTCCGCCGCCGCATCGCCGCTCCAATCAAGCCGAACCCGCCGATGAACATCGCCCACGTAGCGGGCTCGGGGACGGCGTTTTCCAGTGAAAGCGTCGTCTGCATATTGTTGGACTCGATCTGGTAAGTATACAAACTGAATGCAGAGAAGGTCAGTTTTTGTGACGCGAAAGCCGATTGCCCGAGCGGAAGATGGGACATGTCGGCATCAGGAAGAGCCGTTGCAGTCGGATCGAACTGTACGAGATACAGAAATATTGATGGCGAATCGCCAAAGTTAAACGGCGTCGGGTTCATTCCTGAAGCAGCACCCAAGCTCAAATAGATTTGGTCAAGGGTCGGAACTTGGGGTGACAGAGGGACATTGTTCGAGATGTATAGGTTACCGTCAGAGCCATAGTCATATGTTTTGCCACCGACCGTGAGCTGAAATGAGGCATTTTCTAGTTTATAATTGCCACAGCAAAATGCCGCTGATCCCGAGAGCAACTCGGAGTCCGTATCGAGCCTCACCTGAAGACGAATATCATCCCCTAATTGAGGATCGCTGCTCGAATACGGGCCTTGGAAACCGCTAAATGAAGCGCCAGCCGATGTGATCGTTCCGACACTGTTGAGCAGGATCACGGCGGCATCTGCCGTACCAGCTACCATCGCAGCAACGCTTGCCGCGATCATCAACCCAATTTTCATGAAGCCCCCCCCCGAGATAACCCAAACGCAATGGCGGTGGGCTATCAGCTTGTAAAGTCGGGTGTATGGTTAATGGTTGGTCCAAGACGGAACTAATCCCTTCGCTATGTTAGCACTTCGGAGCGGATGCCCTGCTCCCTGCTGGACCTCCCCCGCATCCGATCCACTCCGCCCTTACAGGCAGACGGTTGATTGCGTGATCGATCGGCGAGCCGGTTGAAGCGCCAGCATCTTTCCCCGTTTCTGAACGCCCGCAACCTGCTGCGCCCCATTCGCAACGGTGGAAGCTGTGAGCCTCGGATTCCCGGTGTCCGGTTCAATGCAACGTTCGCTTTGGAGCTAAGCATAAACGGTACTGCATATCCGCGTATTAGTAGCACACGCAGATTGCTTCCCATCGCCAACGTTCAATCGCCTCTGTATTATTCACATAACACAGTCTTCGCACGTGTGAGCTTAAATAGGTTCTCCGTCACCGCATCGCGCTGCGAGGTTTTCCCTGCTTTGTTAAAAACTGTCGTATTATAAACGAGAATAGATCGGCCTTAACATCAAAAGCGTCTAATCTTATAAACTTTTCTTATAGTTACCTTAACGTCCCAGAACCTCAATCCGCACTGAAGTAACTGCAACCTCAAAGGCTTTTCCCCCTGCGAATACTACGCTAGAGGCAGTTTGCAGTCAGCGATGCCTGCATGGCCCTTTCCTTCCGTGGACGCCGGAAGGGAGGGGGCGTCCCCATTTTCGACCTAATGAACGCGGCGAACCCCTACGGCGAGCCGGGGAAACGTGTGCCTTATGGAGATTTAAGTGACTGATTTATCTAAGTTTCAGAATGCTCGCCTACAACGGGAACGTGACGAGTGCCGTGCCAACGCAGAGAAGCTAACCAAGCTGGCCGGTGACGTTCGCTACATCATGGAGCGGCCTTCTACCCCACTCTATGAATGCCCCGATCTAGACGAGGCCTATACCCTCCTGCTCACCTGCGCCGGCAATATGGCGGAATATCGCTAATTTACAAAAACGGTACCAGTTAACTACAGGGAAAGAGAGATAGATACACATATCATGTCTGTATTATTAAATAGTGGCTCAAACCTTATAGAAAGAGACTATAGTGATGATGGCCTATTGTTAAGCGGTAAGGCTATCTCGTTGATTGCGAATGAGTCTGTTGACAGACTTTTCTCACTCTTAAAACAGAATCAAGAATGGGAATATAATTCACTGAAAACAAGGAAGGCATTGGAGTCGTTCCTCAATGACCTTTTAGGATTGGCTTCAAAGAAGGATGGTTCATCCCTATTTCGCTCATTGCATAAGCCCTCCTTCAAGGGATGCTATATCGGTTACAGTCCTTTTATCCGGGTTTTCAAAGGACTTAGGGACGCGGGGTTCATTGAGGTCAAGCTAGGCTTCTATTCCCGTCGGGAGGATGGTGGCGACGGCACCGCAGCCCGCATGAAGGGAACACGAGCCCTATTCGAGTTTCTGCTTGGGTATGGCATCACTCCTTCCAACTATGGGGATCACTTCCGGTTCATCACCGGTAGCCCCGATCAGGTTCGTGATCCGGTCAGGCTTAGGGCATCCAAGAAGAGCGATTTCTGGCATCCGCTTAGGGGGAGGCGCCTTCCTATCGATATGGCTGACCCTAGGGTGGAGTCCTTGGTCTACCAGATGCAGGGGCTTAACGGCTTCGTCGCGCGGCACGTTTTCACCGGTTGCGTCTTTGAAGGCTTTTTCCGCCAGTTCAACCAAGGCCGGTATGACAAAGGTGGCCGAGTCTATGCGATCGGCAACTTCCAGAACATGGAACGAGAAAAACGACCGGGCATCCGCATTAATGGGGAGCGGGTGTGCGAAGTGGACGTGTCAGCCAGTCACCTGACCATCGCCTACCATCTTCTCGGCATACCGTTGCCCGACGTGGACGATCTATATGCAGGTTCGGGGATAGATAACCGGAACGTGGTGAAGCGGTTCGTGACGGCCACCTTGGGGGCGGGGAAGATACCCCGGCAATGGCCCAAAGGGTCAAAGATCGACTACCTGAAACGTGAATTCGGGATTAGAAAGAAGGACTGGGACTACACCACAGAAGAGCTATCACGGCTTCAACGGGACTACCCGTTCGCTATGGTGAAGGCCGCCGTCGTGAAGGCACTGCCGATCCTGCTAAAATGGCAGGATAGCGGCTTCACATGGGCGGACCTCCAATACCGGGAGAGCCTTGGGCTCATTGCTACCCTAGAGGAACTGGCGTTCCGGCATGGGATACCGGCGCTCCCTCTGCATGACTCAGTTATCGTCCCGGCTTCGAAAGCAGCGCTTGTAGGGCGTGTTATGATCCAAGCTTTCTGCGAACATGCAGGCGTCCTCGTCCGAGTCAAGACCAAGTAGGAGGGGTTGCCCCCTCCTACAGCAAACACGATCGGCTACGCGGCTCTAGAGGGCTGGTACTCTTCGCCGTTCAAGAGGTCGGCGATAACGGATGAACTTTCCTCGTCACCGACCAGCACAGGCGTCCCATTAGTCACATTCTCTGCAAGCGCCTTACTAAATGCCTCGCGCACCTCTGCCTTAGTGAAGTTGCCCGGCACCTTGACCGCAATACGAAACTGCCGGGGTAGGTCCGCCTGATCGAGAAAATCGCTGAAAGCGGAGAGCCGCGTGCGAGTCATTCGCACAAACTCTTCGCCAAGAAGCAACTCGTTAAATCGCGCGATAGTGCGACTTACGAACAAGGCTCTGGTAGGCTCATCAACCCCAAAGAGAGAGTGTTTACCACTGGCGTCCACCAGATCATATGCGATATGCTCGAATACATCATTATTGATCGGGCGGATTTCATGCATCATCATTGTCAGTCTCCTGCGCGAAGAAGCGCGCCGGAGCCCCCATTAGCGCCAAAATCTCGGCTGACAACAGCTTTTTGTTCTATAGCTTGGACATTACTGTTATAATTAACATTATGCCGTGCATTATTTGTCTGCTTTTGATAAGGCGCCAGCATCATTTAGTGTTCTATTTATGATTATCACTTGTGTGAGGTTACCTAAATCAAACAGCCAACTGAAAAGGGGCCGTATCGGCCATACCTGGCAAAATCTAAGACTCTGCCCTTCGAAGGCTGTGGGCGGCGGGCCGCTAGCCCGCGCAATACCTAGCTACCGTCGCCTTGCTAATCCCGAACTTCACCATCGTCTGCGATATGCTGGCCTTGTTCTCTCTACGCCACGCCACAACCGCTTTGGCGTCCGCTGCCATCGGTCTGCCTAGGCTGACCTTACCCCGATGGGTCCGACCTGTGGCGGCTAGGGACGCTTTTGCTGCCGCGCGTCCGCTATCGCAGCGCTCTTTGATCCTCTGGCGTTCCATGTCCGCGATCTGCGCCAAGACTGCGACGATTAGTTCGCCCACCCCCTTGCCGATGGGGCCAAGGCCATGAACGTCGAGCGTAACGCCCATGTTCAGCAGCTTTCTAACGGTTGCCTGCGCATCGAGGGCGTCACGTCCTAGCCGGTCCAAGGCATAGACCGCGAGTTGGTCGCCTTCTCGTATATAAGAGAGCAACGCGGCGAAGCCGGGGCGATCTGCTGCCATTGTGGCACCGCTGATCCCCTCGTCCACGAACTCGCGATCGAAGTTGCCGCCTAGGGCTTGCCGTTGCGCTTCCACGCTCTGGCTGGCGGTGGAGCAACGTAGATACAGAATGCGGCTCATATCGCGATCCTTAAGCGACTCGAAAGATACTGTATCTTAGTGAGACAGGCTCACAACGCCAACTAGTATCTTTTGGAGGATCGGTATCTCCAAATCCGGGTAGGTTCAAAACTTGTAAGCGTGAGACAGGCCGGCGGCTCGACTCGTAACGGGAACGTAGGCAAAAGCTGTGGCGCTCTTGGGGGAGGGACCAGTGGGGAATTTTCGCTTTCGCAAGTCTGTTCGGATCATGCCGGGAGTCCGCGTCAACCTTTCCAAGTCGGGTGTCTCCACCAGTATCGGAACCAAGGGCGCTACCGTAAACGTATCCAAGAAGGGCGTGCGCACCACCGTCGGCATCCCCGGGTCAGGTATATCGTACAGTCATTTAGCGAAGCCGGTCGTTAGTCCTGCGAAGCCAATCGTCAAGCCAGCGTCATATCGGGAAAATCGAGTAGATGACGTAGGTCGCTCGTCATTATACTGCCTTATAAGCGGCTTGTTTTCGCTGGTGCTATTTTACAATAACGATACGTTTATTAAAGTCTTGGTCATCGTACCAGCGGCGCTGTCGGTGATAGCACTGATCAGCGCGTTGGTAGTGAGACTGCAAGCTGCCGCGTCAGACCGGCCGCATCGGCCGACACCGAAAGAAGCGATCCCGTCGAACCCTGCACCCCTCGCACCAGACCGCCGCCCGGTCGATCGCGTATGGGACTGGTTCAAGCGCGAAATCGAGGATTTCAGCCCCCAAGCTCGGGAGACGGCTATCGCACTTCGGACCACGAACAATGCAAGAGGGTTGGATGCCTTCTGCCGACAGCAGGGCGCAACGGGCGGGCAGTCCTAGGGGCGGGCGGCCGGAAAAGGGACGGTGACGTCCGAACCGGTGGGGTGAGGTTCGGAAGACGAAGGCGGGAGGGACAATGCCCAACGGCGTCGCTAGGCGTCTAAGATTAGACGCGAAGCGCTTATCGGGCGTTGAGCTCTTTGCGCACCAATGTGGAGGCGAAAGTTCTTTCTGACGAGGCTTAGTAGTGGTCAGCGAGAGACGAGACAGCGGATGCACGCTAGCACGGCTCAAAATCGTTCGGAGCGGCCCACCAAATTTCGATAGCGCCACGGCATGACTCCGAGACATGCATCTCGATCGTCGTCGCTTGCAGACCTAGGCGGTCTCGTTCAAATTCCGTATCTCTGTCAGCGGGCGGAGGCTGGTTCGCGAAGAAAGGCAAATAAATGGTGGCAAAGTCGCTCGTGGATGCTCTTAGCCATTTTGATGCGCAAGCAGTTATTGGCAAGGCCCTAGCTGCGTCCGCTCCCAAAATCGCCTCGCAAATTGGGGACCAGGTCAGGCGTACGCCGGAGAAGGTTGCTACGGCACTTGGTATCGGCTTCGGGCACCACCTCCAAACGACGTTTGAAAAATGCTATAAAGTAAAAACGCTGATATATCGTGAAGAGTCAGTCGAGCTTCTCTCCCAGTATGTCTCGATAAAACTCCAAAAGCGGCGATCCAAGGTTACCGATAACTACCTTATTGAGAATCTAGAAGAGTATAAGAATGTTATTATTCAGGGCTCTGGAGGCTCTGGTAAAACAATGTTTATGAAATATCTTGCTCTTTGCCGCTTCGAAAATCCGAGGGGCAGGATACCGCTCTTTATAGAGCTGCGAACTCTGAGCTATGGGAGCGAGAAATCATTTGAGCGACTGATCTTCGAAGACTCTGCTTCCAAGAAAAGTAGACTGACATTCGAGCAATTCGAGAAGGGGCTTATATCCGGACTTTTTCTTGTAATTCTGGACGGTCTTGACGAGGTCGACCCCTTGCATAGGGAATCTGTCTACCGGGAAATAGGAAAGTTTCCTGTAAGGTATCCTGACAATATTCTCATCATCTCCTCAAGAGAGGATAGCGGCCTTAACGGCTGGGCGCAATTCGCGTGCTTTAATGTGCTGCCGCTCGATAAAAGGCAGGTTACATCAGTTATAAAGAAAATAGAGTTCGACAAAACTATAAAGGCAAAATTCCTAAAGGACCTTAGCAGCTTTCTGTATGATAAGCATAAAAGCTTCCTCACTAATCCGCTTTTGGCAACTATTATGCTGTTGCGTTATGATCAGTTTGCGGATTCGGGCGACAAGATATATATATTTTACGACCAAGCGTTCGAAACTCTATTTTTTAAACATGATCTATCTAAAGGAGTTTATGAGCGGAAGCGCTATAGCGCGATCAGCGTGGACGATTTTAGAAACTTCTTTTCAGCGTTCTGCTTTGCGACCTATGCAAACAATAAATATGCTTTTTCGAGGCTCGAAATTATATCCAGGATTGAAAAATCGCTAAAGTATTGCTCGCTTTCAGCGTCTCCCAGCGCGGTCCTCAAAGACCTTATCGAAAGCGTATGTATTATGCAGGAAGATGGCCTCTTGTATACCTTCGTACACAGGTCGTTTCAAGAATATTTTGCCGCGCTATTCGTATCCGAATACAGAGGCGACAAAGCAGTCGAGTATGTAGCCGCTTTAATGCTTAAGAGCTCTACCGAAAGTGCCGGAGCCATTCTGAAGGAAATGGCACCGAGGATGGTCGATAAATTGTGGGGCCTGCCGACCCTCGAGAAAATGACTTCGTTATTTAGTGATCGGGCGTTTGTTGAAAACCCGGGGATGATCATTCTAAAGCTGTGTCGTCGTCTTTATGTTTCAAGAGATGGTCAGGTCGATGGATTCGGTATCGAGACGCTGGGAACTGAGTGCATGCAGCTTGGAAGCTACTATAAGCTCAACTCGACAAAGTTTCTCTCGCAAAAGCTTTTGTTTAACTCTAAGGATCATCTTAACGAGGTGAGGTCAAGGCTGCCTGAAAAAGAGAGATTGAGATTTGTAAAAAGGATTTCACAACTTAGCGCCCCTAACGATCTGATAAACGATCGGGTTATTGATGAGGCAGACAACTACTGGCTTGTCCATACGAACGCGCCTGGGTTATTTAACGAAATGGCTGGTGTCTTCGCGCGAGGTGCTTCGGAGTTACGTGACAAACTAGAATCACTTCGGGCTGCAGATGAAAATTTGATCGAGCTTAACTTGATCGAGGGGTAGGCGACTCAACTATTAAAACCCCAATCCTTAGTCAGGAACGGGTTTGGCTCATCTGGCCACAGGAGCCCCAGTGGCCGCGCGGGTGACATTGGGAAAGAAGGGCGATCAGTGTAGCGATAACCGCGACCGCAAGCCCGAAACAGCCAAGCTTTGCCGAAGGGCCTCCTTGGAATCAACCGGGGCCGTTCGTTGCCGGCGTCTAAAGCGACGATCCCGGTGGCTCTATCACAATGAGCGCATCCGGTCCCGTCGGTTGGGTGCCACTGTTGGCAGCGCGGGCATTGCCGGATTGTGGACGGGTTCTCACTCGCTTTCATTGGCACGACGCTAGCTTGGCTCGATCGCCTTCCGGTAGTTTCGTTTTCAAATGGAAGTAGGTCGTATCGCCCGATCGATCTAAAGTCACGACGCCGCCTGCGCCCGCCGTCGTAGTGCGATAATATAGGCTTTCATTGGGCCGATCCGGGGACCGATAGACAACCGGTGATCCTGCCATGTCGAGCCCAAGAAGGCAGCGCTCTACGTCGAACACGGACTTTGACGTGCTGTAAGTAGCCTTATCTGGCTCCAAAATCGCCTTGGTCAGATTATACGCAAACGTCGGCGCGGCTGCTGACATGGCCAAGCCCATAAATGCCGCGCGGATCGTGCAATCTTTTAAAACCATTCCTAGCCCTTCGGTAGCTAGGGGCTAGTTCACACACTTTCTGTGTGAAGCTCAATACCCTCGACAAGCCGCGCGATGTCAGAGCGTCGGGGCTTCAAAGCTAAGGGATTTCAGGACGCTCGATACCGGGCGGTGATCAGCGCGCTTATCGATGAGCGGAAGGCCAAGGGGCTATCACAGGAAGCGTTCGCCATATCGATCGGGCGGCATCAGCAATTTGTTTCCCGGTACGAAAGTGGCGAGCGTAGGCTAGATATAGTCGAATTTGCGGACGTTGTTCGCGCGCTGGGAGCCGACGTGGCGGCTTTGGCGAACGGAATACCCGAAGCCGAAAAGTAGGAAGCGGGCAGTCTAAGCTTGACCGACTCGCCGCGCATGTTCCTATTATGTTCGCAACGAGCCATCGTCAGTGAGACATACGATGCAGCATGATCCGACCATGCGGGCCGCCGCGCGCGCTGTTTTCGAAACCGTCTACCCTAGCAACGAATGGACACCCGTTAGCTTCGAAGAGGCCGAACGGTTCGGCACGATCCATTATCGCCAAGCTTTAGAAGCGGCCGCGCAGGTAGGGACAAACTTAGCCTGCGATCCACGACGCCAGCTCGCCCTTCTCTGATGCGACGGAAGGGTGAAAAGCCGGTTGTAAGGCACCTGACGCGATGGTCGCCGGATCATCCCGTTGCCCGCGCGATAAGGGATGGCGATTTTTGGTTCACCGCATGGCAGAGGCAAGAATGTACGTCCGACCAGAAGCTAACGCGATTAACAGGCATTTCCACCGGTCGCTTTACAGCGATGGAGATGGGTTACGGGGTTTCTAGGTCGGAGGTTGATGCGTTGGGAAGGGCGTGGGGCGTCAGTTCAGCCGACCTGATTGAGTCGATGGGGGGCAAAACGAGGGTAATCGAGTAGCTTCCGCCGTCGCCTACTCCCAGGGTTGTCGGCTACAAGTAAGGAGGGCTAAGGCACCCTCGCGTGGTCCCGTAGCTCAGCCGGATAGAGCGCCACTTTCCTAAAGTGGGCGTCGGGGGTTCGAGTCCCTCCGGGACCACCATCATAATTTTTGTTACCCTGCTGATTACCCCATAAATTGCGATGTCTGCTAAGTTACTGAAATTCCGTGCGCGAGCGCAGTTTTCCTAAACCGCAGGTCGGGAGTTCGAGTCTCTCCCGGGGCACCAGGCAGTCTTAGTCCACGCATCCGGAACCGGCGGCTGATCGGGGCGTCGGGCTACTTGAATCCCCCGTGCCACTTTGCCGAGGCGTGTGGATCGCGACCCCTTTATGTCGCCCCTGCGTTCGTGCTCTGCTGAAACGCGGCGACGCTTGGGGTTTGGCACATTCTACCGGGGCTGCGGCTCTGCAAAGGCGTCGCGATCCAGACCACCGATGGCCCGCAGAAGAGCAGCTTGCGCGATCAGCAGATCGCTGCGGTTGCGGGCGAGCGCGAGCTGCGCCGCACGCAGGCTCTCATCCGCGACGAGGATATCGAGCGTGGATCGTAAGGCGAACGCATATTCCGCCCGGACCCCCTTGAGCGCGATGTCGGCGGCGGCGACGCCGGCGGCATTGGCGGAGGCCTGCCCCTGCGCACGCACCAGCGCCGCCCAGGCCGCATCGGCCGAGCGGATCGCGTCCCGCTCTGCGGCATCGCGATCGAATTGCGCGGCGCGATAATCCGAGCGCGCCTGGCGGACCTGCGAGGCGACGAGGCCGCCGGTCAGGATCGGCACATGCAGGGTCAGCCCGCCGCTCGCCGCCTGATTGTAGAAGCGATCCCCCGTGCCGGCGAAGCGGCCGTTGTAACCATAAGCTCCCGAAAGCCCTGCGCTCGGCGCGCCATTCGCGTGGGCCGCGTCGATCCGGGCGGAGGAGGCCTGCGTGATCTGCTGGCTCTGCCGATAGAGCGGGTTGCTCGCCAGCGCGAGTGAGCGCGCCTCGTCCAGCGTCGCCGGCAAAGTGGCGGGTGCTGCGGATGGCGCGGTCAGCGTGTCGGGATCGTGGCCGACCGTCGCGCGATAGGCGGCGCGGTCGGAGGCGGCCAGCGCCCGCGCATCGGCGAGCGTCGCCTGCGCGCCGGCAAACTGCGCCTGAAGCCGGGCGACGTCGGTGAGCGTCGAGGTGCCGAGCTTGAAGCGCGCCTGCGCCTCGGCGATCTGATGCTGGAGCAAGGCGAGATCGGCGGTGGCGATCGCGACCGCCTCCTGATCGTAGAGCAGATCGGCATAAGCGGCGACGACGCCCTCCAGCACCACCGCGCGCGTATCGCGCAGCCCCTCTTCGCCGGCGGCGACGTCGCTCCGCGCGGCGCGAACCGCCGACTTCACGCGGCCGCCCGTCCAGATCGGCAGCTCAGCTGACACGGTAGCGCCGCCGCCTTTGCCGTAATCGAAGCGATCATAGCCGCCGGCGGCGTCGGCCGATGCCGCGAGGCGCCCGGCAGACCGCGCCTGCTCGATCGTTTCCGCCAGCGACTCCTGGCGGGCGCCTGCCGCCGCCAGGGTCGGGTTGCTCGCATAGGCCGCCTCGATGGCCTGCGCGAGCGTCTCCGCCGGGACCGGCGCCGCGACGAGGCAGGCGGTGCCGAGCAGAAGCAGCGTTCTAATCATGGCGCAGCGCCCAGGCGGGCGCGGCGCGGGCGGCGCGCAGCGATTGCGCGAGCACCGTCAGCACCGCGATCGCCAGCGCCAGCAGGCTCGCCGCGACGAAGTAGAGCGGCGACAGCGCGATCCGATCGTCGAACCCCGCCAGCCACGTCCGCGTCGCGAAGAAAGCGAGCGGCCAGGCGAACAGGTTGGCGATCAGCACCGGGCGCAGGAACTGCCCGACCAGCAACCGCACGATGTCGCTGGCCGACGCCCCCAGCGTCTTGCGGATGCCGATCTCCTTCACGCGGCGCGCGGTGTTGAACGAGGCGAGCCCCCACAGGCCGACGCTGCCGATCGCCACCGCGAGCACCGCGCCGATCGTGAACAGGCTCGCGGCGTGATCGTCGCGCTCGTAGAAGCGGTCGAGCGCCTGCACCGCCGTTTTCGCGTTGAGCGGCACCTGCGGCGCGGTTTCCCGCCACACGCGCTGCACCGCCATCATCATCGCGCCGGGATCGCCCGTGAAGCGCAGGATCGCCATGCCCATGTTCGGGTCGCGCAGCTGGAAATGATAGAGCGTGGGCGGGACCGGGCTGCGCGCGGAGCCGAACCGCATGTCGGCGACGACGCCGATGACCGTCTTGGGCGTGTCGCCCCCGAAGGTCTTGCCGATCGCGGCCTGCGGCGAGGCGAAGTGCAGCGCCTGCACCGCGCTCGCATTAAGCACGACGTTGGCGCTGAACTTGCCGTTCGGATCGAGCGCGGATGCGGCCAGGTTGGCGTTGACGTCGCCGGGATGCGCGGTGTCGAACAGTCGGCCCGCCAGCAACCGTGCGCCCATCACCTCGAAATAGCCGGGTGTGGTCTCGAAAAACTCGATCGCGGGCCCGGGACCCGGCACGCCGGGAATCTTGAAATTGTTGGACGAAGTGAAGAAGCCGCCGCCGGGGACGGTATTGCCGACGCTGGCCGCCGTCACGCCGCGGAGCGTGCGCAGCCGGCGGACGATCATGGCGCGCTGCCCGGCATCGAGACTGCTGCTGGCCAGCGATCGCACCAGCATCAGGTTGCCGCGATCATATCCCGGATCGGCCGCGCGGATGTGGCGCGTCTGGGCGACAAGCACGAATGTGCCGACCACGAAAGCGATCGCGATCGTGAACTGCAGCACCACCAGCGCCTCGCGGATCCGCGTGCCCGCGCGGCCGCCGCCGGGCGAACGCGCCGAGGCGAGCACCGCCGCCGCCGGGAAGCGCGACAGCACCATCGCCGGATAAAGGCCGGCCAATAAGCCGACGATCAGGACGAGGGCGACGAGCGGCAGCAGCACGCCGGCTGACCCGAAATACTCGATCGTCAGCGGCAGGCCGCCCGCAGCGTTGACCAGCGGCAATCCGCATTCGGCAAGCGCGAGCCCCACGAACGCGGCCAGTGCGGTCGTGGCGATCGCTTCGAGCGTATAATGGCGGGCGAGCGTCCGACGGTCCGCGCCGAGGACCTTGCGCATCGCTACCTCGCGCGCCCGCAAACCGGCGCGCGCGGTCGCGAGGTTCACGTAGTTCACGATCGCGATCAGCAGAGTCAGGATCCCGACGAGGCCGAGCGTCGTCACCGTCAGCGCCGAACCCGGCGTCTCGAAGTGCGTGGCGGTAAAGCGCTTGAGCGTGAGCGTCAGACCGAAGCCGCCTTCGACCGGCGTCTCGCTTTGCACATGGCGAGCGACGACGCCGTCGAGCTGGCCGGCGAAGCGCTGTGCCGCGGCTTCATTCGGCAGACGGACGAAGGTGGTCGGGCTCGAATAATTCCACCAATGATCGTTCTTGTAGGCCGGATCGGCCTTGTCCTCGACGGGCACGAAGCGGACGATCATGTCGAAATCGAGATCGGTGTTCCGGGGCAGATCGGCGATCACGGCGGCGACGCGATAGCTATGTTGGGCGCCGTTGTAGGTGAGCATCATCGTCTTGCCGACGGGCGAGATCCCACCGAAATAGCGCGTCGCGATCGCCTGGGTGACGATGATATTGGACGGATCCGCGAGGACGCCCTTCACGCTGCCCGCCACCACCGGCAGGTCGAATACCGCGAAGAAGTCGTTGTCGACGCGCGCCAGTCGTTCGCTGACGCCGATGCCGTCCTTGATCACGGTGGCGTTCGGGGTGTCGATCCGCGTGCCGATCGTTGCGGGAAGATCGCGGCTGATCGCGCTCCAGGCTGCGATCGGCGTGTTCTGGCGGGGGCGCGAAGCGACCGTATCGTCGTCGGCCCGGCTCTCAATCAGGTAGATCTGGTCGGCGTGCGGGAGCCACCGTTCGTAGCTCGTCTCGAAACGGACGAAGAGGCCGAGCACGAGGAACACGGCGATGCCGACGGCGAGCCCGCCGATATTGAGGCTGGCATAGAGCTTGTGGCGGGTGAGCGACCGGTAGAAACCGAGCCAGGCGATCTGGTTCATAGAACGGTCCTCAGAGCGCGCGGTCGACGGACGAGACGATGCGGCCGTCGAGCATGTCGATCCGGCGCCGCGCGATGTCGGCATGCGCGGGCGAGTGGGTGACCATGATGATCGTCGCGCCCTCGGCGTTCAGGCTGGTCAAGATGTCCATCACCTGCGCACCGTTCTCGGTATCGAGATTGCCGGTGGGTTCATCGGCCAGGATCAATTTGGGATCGCCGACGATGGCGCGGGCGATCGCCGCGCGCTGCTGCTGGCCGCCCGACAATTGGTGCGGGAAGTGGCGCGCGCGGTGCGAGATGCCGACGCGGTCCATCGCGGCCGCGACGCGCGACCGGCGGTCGCCTGCGCCTGCCTTGCGATAGGCGAGGCCGAGCTCGATATTTTCCTGGATCGTCAGCTCGTCGATCAGGTTGAAGCTCTGGAAGACGAAGCCCAGGGTCTCGCCGCGCATCTTCGCCAGCGCGGTCTCGTCCAGCCTGGCGAGATCGCGGTCGCCGAACAGATATTGGCCCGAACTCGGCCGATCGACCGTGCCGAGGATATTGAGCAGGGTCGATTTGCCGCAGCCAGACGGCCCCATGATCGCGAGGAACTCGCCCGCGGCGACGTGCAGGTTGATGTCGGCGAGCGCGGTCGTCTCGACTTCGTCGGAGGCATAATGGCGCTGGATTGCGGCGAGCTTGATCATGATGCGTCCCGTCTAGCGGATGTTGAGGATGTCGCCCTTGATGGACGCGGTGTTCGTGGTGACGATGCGCTCGTCGGCCGCGAGGCCCGAGAGGATTTCGGCCTGCTGCGGGTTGCGCCGGCCGGTCGTGATCGCGCGGCGCCGGGCATGGCGGCCATCGGCATCGAGCACGAAGACCGAGGTGCCGCCGCCGCTATCGAGCCAGCCGCCGACGGGCGCGACGAGCGCCTTCTGCGTCGCGCCGAGCGTCACGCGCGCGTCCATCGTCTGGCCGCGGCTGAGCCCGGCGGGGGCATGCCCGCGAAAGCCGAGCTCGATGCGGAATCGCCCGTCGGCGACCGCGGGCAGCACCTTGCTGACGACCAGCGACGCGCCTCCGTCAGCGGACGCCTGCTGGCCGATCCGGACGCGGCCGAGATAATATTCGTCGACATCGGCGACGAGCTTCCACGATCCCTCGCTGTCGATCTGCCCGGCGGGGTCGCCCGCCTTCAGCGTCTGGCCGCGCTGGATCGTGAAATTGGTGAGACGTCCGCCGACGGGCGCGCGGATGATCAGCGCGTCCAGGCTGGCGCGGACCGCCGCGAGATTGCCCGACAGGCGCGCGCGGGTATCGGCGAGGCGCTGCGCCTGCGTGCGGGCGATGCGGCTTTCGGAGGCTTCGCCCGATTGCAGCTGCGCCAGCCGTTTCTGCTGATAGGCGGCCTGTTCGGCATAGCTGGCGATACCGGCGTCCGAAACGAAACCCTGATCGTGCAATTGTTGCTGTACCGACAGATCGCGCCGTGCCTTGATCGAATCGTAACCGGCCGACGCGGTCTGCGTGGCGCGATCGAGCCGGCTGCGCTCGAGCTGGAGATCGTCGCCCGAGACCGTGCCGAGCTGGCTGGCGATCGTCGCCTCGCGCGTCAGCACGTCGAGCTTGAGCGTCGGATTGGCGAGCGTGGCGAGCGGCTGGCCGGCGGCGACCATCGCGCCATCCTGCACGAGCAATGTCTCGACTTGGCCGCCCGACAGCGCGCCGACGAAATTGGTGACGGCGGGCGCGACGGTGGCGCGGACGGGCAGGTAGTCGGCGAAGGGCGCGCGCGTGACGGCACCCGTCTCGGCATCGGCGGCGGCGATGTCGGTCGATCCGGTCGACGGGATCAGGCGCCACGCAAGCACCGCGAGCGCGACGATGGCCGCGGCGATCGTGAAGCGGTGCCATTTGGGCGTGCGCGGGCGCTCGATGCGACGGTCCATCGCGGCGCCGTTGCTGGCGGCGGTCGGCAGGGCCTGGGAATCCAAAGGCGACATCATCTTCTCACTTCGCGCCCGCGGGCGGGCCTGCCCCCGAAGTGTCCGCCAGCGGACAGTGGTGGCTGCTGGCGGACAGTCGGGTCGATTGGCACTGCTTAGCGTGCCGCGAGGATCGTCCCGGCCGCGTGACGGAGGCGGAGCTCGCTCTGGGCCTGCTCTTCGACGACGTTGATGCAGGCGGCGTCGCCGAGCCGATCGGTCATCGGGGTGGTGCAGACGGTCTTCGCCGCGCGGTGGATGCGCTGGTCGAGGTCTGCACGGCCGCTTGCGGTCGCAAGATCGCCATAGCTGTACTGGACCGCGACCTGGCGGAGGCGGGTCGTCGCCGAGGCGGGGACGGTAGCGACGAAGCCGGCGGCGACGGCGAGAGCGACGGTGACGGTGGAGAGGCTGCGCATGACTGCATTCCTTGTGCTGTGATCCGGCTAATGCCGTTGCCACAAGCAATGCAGGGGCCGTGCCAGTTTGCTCCGCACACCTGAGAAACGGCTTTTTCGTCCCGAATTTGGCCGATGCCCGGCCACGGGGTGATCGCGGGTGGACAGCAGGTGTCCGCTGGCGGACAGTGGCACGGAACTTGATAGACAGGCGTCGATCGATGCCACGGCATCGCCAGGAGCCAGACCATGCCGCGTGCGCCGTCCCCCACTTCCCCGCGGTTCGATCTGTGCGTCATCATCGACGACGATGCGGACATATTGCTCGCCGCACGGCTCGTGATGCGCCAGCTGTTCGACGAGGTCGTGACCCTGGACTCGCCCGCCGAGGCACTCGAGATGATGCGGACGCGGACGCCCGACGTAATCCTGCTCGACGCCAATTTCGCGCGCGGCGCGACCGACGGATCGGAGGGCTTCGCCTGGCTCGGGCGGATGCTTGCGCTCGATCCGGCGGCCGCGATCGTGCTGATCACCGCGCATGGCGGGGTTCAGATCGCGGTGGAGGCGATGAAGCGCGGCGCGACCGACTTCGTTTCCAAGCCCTGGGCGAACGAACGGCTGCTCGCCACCGTCCGCAGCGCCGCCGCACTGCGCCGATCGCGGCTGGAGACGGGCGTGGAAAAGGCCAAGGCGCGGACGATCGCCGCGCCCGCGCCCGGCAGCGAGCTGCTCGGCGTCTCGCCCGCCATGGCGCGCGTCCATGCGCTGATCGACAAGGCCGCGCCGACCGACGCCAACGTGCTGATCCTCGGCGAGAACGGCACCGGCAAGGAGCTTGTCGCGCGCGCGCTCCACCGCCAGTCGCGCCGCGCCGACGAGATCATGCTGTCGGTCGATCTGGGCGCCGTGACCGAGAGCCTGTTCGATTCCGAGCTGTTCGGCCATGTGAAGGGCGCCTTCACCGATGCGCGCGCCGATCGCGTCGGCCGGCTGCAGGCCGCCGAGGGTGGCACCTTGTTTTTGGATGAGGTCGGCAACCTGCCGCTGCATCTCCAGCCCAAGCTGCTGACCGCGCTCGAGCAGCGCCAGGTGACCCCTGTCGGCGCCAACAGGCCCGTGCCGATCGACGTGCGGATCATCTCGGCGACCAATCTCGCGATCGATCAGCTCGGCGACGAGAGCCGCTTCCGCCAGGATCTGCTGTTCCGGCTCAACACGGTCGAGATCGAGCTGCCGCCCTTGCGCGAGCGGCGCGAGGACATCCCCCTTCTGCTCGACCATTTCCTGGAAACCTATCGGCGCAAATATGCCAAGCCCGCGCTGGCGGTGCCCGATGCCGTGCTCGCGGCGCTGACCGCTTATGACTGGCCGGGCAATGTCCGTGCGCTGCGCCACGCGGCGGAGCGGGCGGTGATTCTCGCCGAGGGCGACACGCTCGCGCTCGCCGATTTTCCGCTGCCGCGCGCCAACACGGCGTCCGCCGCGGCGCCTGCGACGGTGGCGCCGGGCGAACGCGATCTCAATCTGGAGCGCGCCGAGCGCGACCTGATCGAGGCCGCGCTGAAGAAGCACGGCTACAACATCTCCTATGCGGCCGCCGATCTCGGCCTGACGCGCGGCACGCTTTACCGGCGGATGGAGAAATATGCGCTCTAGCGGGCGCTTCGTCGTCGCGTTCGGCGGCTATCTGGCGCTGCTCGTCGGCACGATCCTGCTGCTCGCCTGGATCATGCCGCGGCCGGGCTTCGTCGCGACGAAGATCCTGGCAGGGGTCGTCGCGATCGCCTTGCTTGCGGCTCTGTGGCGGCAGACGCAGCGCACCAACGTCGCGGTGGCGCGCTTCGTCTCGGCGCTCGATCATGGCGATCTCGCGCAGACCTTTCGCCAATTGGGGCAGGGTACGGGCTTCGACCAGCTTGGCGCGGCGCTGGATACGGCGCTTCGGCGTCTCCGCGACGAGCGCATCGCCGACGCCTCCGACAATCGCTTCGCCGCCGCGCTCGTCGACGAGGCGCCGACGCCGCTGCTCGCGATCGATCCTACGGGCGTGGTGCAGCTCTCGAACAAGCGCGCGCGCCGCCTGTTCGGCGGATGGGACGGGCGCCGCATCGCCGAGTTCGCGCATTACGGCGCCAGCTTTTCGAGCGCGCTCGAGCTGATCGCGCCGGGCGAGCGGCGGATGTGCCGGGTGGCGGTCGCGGGCGTCAGCGAGCGTGCGACCCTGGCCTGCGCCGGGGTCGATCGCGGCGGGGCGCTCTGGCGGATCGTGTCGGTGCAGGTGATCCAGAGCGAGCTGGACGCGGCCGAGATCGCGACCCAGTCCGATCTGGTGCGGGTGCTGACGCACGAGATCATGAATTCGGTGACGCCGGTCACATCGCTCGCGGCGAGCGCGGCGGCGCTGATGGCGTCGATCGACACGGGAGCGGACGCCGGGATCACCGATGCGCGCCTCGCGGTGGAGGCACTGGCGCGGCGGGCGGCCGGCATCATGCATTTCGTCGAATCCTATCGCGAGTTCAGCATCGCGCCGGCGGTGACGGTTACCCGCTTCGCGGCAAAACCGTGGCTCGATGAGATCGCGCGCCTGTTCTCCGCCGCGCCGCATGCCGCGGGCGTGTCGCTGGACGTGCAGGTTCTGCCCGACTGGCTGGAGATCACCGCCGATGCGGACCTGCTCGCGCAGGTTCTGCTCAACCTGCTGAAGAATGGCGCGGAAGCGATGCTGGATCAGCAGGACCGCCGCCTGTCGGTCGCGATCTCGAACACGTCGCAAGGACGCACCCGGATCGTCGTCGACGACAATGGCCCCGGCATCCCGGCCAGCGTTGCGGCGGATATCTTCCTGCCGTTCTTCACGACCAAGCGCGCCGGCACCGGCGTCGGCCTCAGCTTCGCGCGGCAGATCGTGCTGCTGCACCACGGTTCGATCGAGGTGGGCCGGAACGATCAGGACGGCGCGCGCTTCGAGCTTATCCTATGAGGGCCGCGCTTTCCGCGCTGTATCGGTTGCGTCCGAAAGCGGATCGAAGCCGATGACATGCTTCGATACGCTCATCTGCCTTGTTCCGCACCATCGACGGAGTTGACGGCCTCGCCGACCTTCATCGCGAGATCCTCGAACGAAAAGGGCTTCGTGATCATCGTCATATTCTCATCCAGGAAACGCGATCTGAGCAGCGCATTTTCGGCATATCCCGTAATGAACAGGATCGGGAGATCGGGCCGGTGCAGGCGTGCACGTTCGCCCAGCTCACGACCGTTCAAGCCCGGCAGGCCGACATCCGAGATCATGAGATCGATCGGTTCGCTCGAAGCAAGAAAAGGCAATGCCGCCAGCGGATCGGCGAACTCGACGCACTGATAGTCAAGCTCTTCGAGGACTTCGCGGACAAGCATGCGCACCGCGGGATCATCTTCGACGAGCAATATGCGCTGTCCGGTTCCACGCGGCACGCTCGACGACACGGAGGTTTCGGTAACGGGCGGCGCGTCCGTAACCGGCAGATAGAGCTTGATCGACGTTCCCATGCCCATCAGGCTATGGATGCGCACGGCGCCGCCTGTTTGGCGGACGAAGCCATAGACCATCGACAGGCCCAGGCCGGTCCCGTGCCCGAGCGGCTTGGTCGTGAAGAACGGGTCGAATGCGCGCTCGATGATGTCCGGAGACATGCCGGTCCCGCTATCCGATACTGCAATCACCACATAGCGGCCGGGGGACAGACCCGGACGCGACGCGACATAGGCTGCGTCCAGATCCACGAGGCTTGTCTCGACCGTGAGCGCGCCTCCATCCGGCATCGCGTCGCGGGCGTTGATGCACAGGTTGAGGATCGCATTTTCCAGCTGGTTGGCATCGACCATCGCTGCCGGCAGGACGGGGGCGAGCTGGACGCTGAAATCGATCTTCGCATCGATGGCGCTTTCCAGCAGGTTGGTCATCGTGGTGACCAGCGCGTTGATGTCGACCGGCTTCGTATCGAGCGACTGACGGCGTGAAAACGCCAGCAGCCGCTGTGTGAGCGCGGCGGCGCGGGTGGCGGATGTGGATGCCGCGTCCATATAGCGATCGAGCGCGTCGACCTTACCCTCGGCGATCCGCCGCTGCATGAGATCCAGCGAACCGATGATGCCGGTGAGCATATTGTTGAAATCGTGCGCGATCCCGCCGGTGAGCTGACCGACGGCCTCCATCTTCTGGCTCTGGCGGAGGAAGGCCTCGGCTTTTTCGCGTTCCGCGGTTTCCGCCTGCAAGCGCGCGAGCGCGTCTTCCAGTTCGGCGGTGCGCTCCTTCACCTGATCCTCGAGTGCGTCAGCCGCCTGGGCCAGCGCGGTGGCGCTCGCCTCGAGCGCGTCGCGCTGATCCTGGATCAGGCGGCGCTGATGATGAAGATCGAAGAAGACATTCGCCTTGCTGCGCAGGATGTCCGCCTCGATCGGCTTCTGGATGAAATCGACGGCGCCGGCTTCATAGCCGCGGAAGCGCCGCTGATTGTCGGCCGTTCCGGCTGTCAGGAAGATGATCGGAATGTGGCGCGTCCGCTCGTTGCCGCGCATGAATTCGGCCAGCTGAAAGCCGTCCATCCCCGGCATCTGCACGTCGAGGAGCGCCAGCGCGACCTGCTCCCTGAGCAGGAGCTCCAGCGCCTCGTCGCCCGATTGCGCTTTCAGGAAAGCCAGCCCGTCGCGGCGCAACAGCGCCTCGAGCGAGAGCAGGTTCTCGGGGAGATCGTCCACGATCAGGAAATTTATCGGGCCGGGCACGCTTACGAAGCCTCGATCGCGAGGAGGCGCGCCGTGATGGCGTCCAGCGAAAGGCGCGTCGCCTGCGGGCAGCGCGCCAAAGCGCCGCTCGGCATGGCCTTCGCGAACGCTTCGGCGGGATCCTCGACCAGGGCGACACCTCCCGCTTGAGCGACTGCCACAAGACCGTCGGCGCCGTCTTCGTTCGCGCCCGTCAGGATGATGCCCGTGAGATCGGCACCATAGGCATCCGCCGCGCTCTCGAACAGCACGTCGATCGAGGGTCGCGAATAGAGAACCGGCGCGTCCAGCGAGAGCGAGATCGTGCGGTCCGGCTCCACCAGCAGATGGTAATCCGGTGGCGCGAAATAGATCGTTCCCGGGAGGATGGGTTCCTTGTCCTCTGCTTCTTTCACGGCGAGCCGGCATTTCGTCCGAAACAATTGAGGCAGATCCGAGCCGTCGGCGGGCACATGGACGACGATCAGGATCGGAATCCGATACTGTTCGGGGAGTTCGGGGAGAATCCTCGAGAGCGCCTGAATGGCTCCCGCCGAAGCCCCGATCGCCACCGCCCGCCTCACTGATCGTTCCGCTGATAGATGCGTTCGTCGGAGACGAATTCGGTGAAGGCGCGATTATGCTCCGAGAAGCGCAGGCTCTCCTTGGAGCCGAGGCCGAGAAACCCGCGGCGCGGCAGCGAATCGCGAAAGAGCCCGATCGCGCGATCCTGAAGCGGCCGATCGAAATAGATCATCACGTTGCGGCAGGAGATGAGCTGGCATTCGGCGAACACCGCATCGGTCACGAGGCTATGATCCGAGAAGACGACGCGTGATCGCAGCGACTTGTCGAAGACGGCGCGGCCATAGGCGGCCGTATAATAATCGGAGAGCGACGATTTGCCGCCGGACCTCTGATGATTGGTGGTGAAGGCCTTGATGCGATCCAGCGGATAGACCCCGGCGGACGCGGCCGCCAGAGCGGCTGGGTTGATGTCGGTCGCGTAGAGCATCGTCCGGTCGAGCAGCCCTTCCTCGCGAAGCAGGATCGCGAAGGAATGGACCTCTTCGCCGTTGCTGCAGCCCGCAATCCACATCTTGAGCGAGGGATAGGTGCGCAGGTGCGGGATCACCGTCTCGCGGATCGCGCGGAAATAGCTCGGGTCGCGAAACATGTCGCTGACCTGGACGGTCAGGTAATTGAGCATGCGCGGCACCATGGCGGGATCCTGGAGGATCGCGTCCTGCATGGCGGAGAAGCTCGCAAAGCCGAGTTGCTCGCGCGCCTGATGGAGGCGCCGCTTGATCGATGCCCGCGCATAATGCCGGAAATCGTAATGGTAGCGACGATAGAGGGCCTCCAGCAGGAGGGGTATCTCAATGTCCTCGATCGCTTCGCTCACGGCATCCCCTAACGTGGCATCCATACGCGCACGAGCGACAACAGTTTCTCCACGTCGAGCGGTTTCGACATATAATCGTTGGCGCCGGCGGACAGGCAGCGCTCCTGATCGTCCGGCATCGCCTTGGCGGTGAGCATGATGATCGGAAGTTCCGCGAACCGGCGATCGAGACGGATGCGGCGCGTGGCCTCCAGCCCGTCCATGACCGGCATCATCACGTCCATGAGCACAAGGGCGATGAGGTTGGACGCCTGCGCGTCCTGCGCAATCAGCGCGTCGAGCGCCTCCTGGCCATTGCGCGCGATTTCGACCGACGCGCCGCGCGGCTCCAGCACGCTGGTCAGCGAATAGACGTTCCGCACATCGTCCTCGACGATCAGGATCCGCCGGCCTTCCAGGACGGCATCGCGATTGCGCGCCGCGTGGATCATCTTCTGGTGCTCGGCGGGGAGCTCGGCGACGACCTGGTGAAGGAACAGGGAGACCTCGTCCAGGAGCCGTTCCGGGGATTTGGCGCCCTTGATGATGATCGAGCTGGAATAGCGGCGCAGCTTCTGTTCGTCCTCCGCGGTCAGATCATGGCCCGTATAGACGATGACCGGCGGAAACGAATGATCGCCCTCGGCGCTCAGCGTCTCTAGGACCGAGAAACCGGATGCGTCGGGAAGCGTCAGGTCCAGCACGACGCAGTCGAAAGTCTGTTCCTTCAGCAGCGCCAGCGTTTCCGCGGCGGTGCCGACGCCGACCGTCTCTACCTCGCTCGAGCCCAGGAGCCTGCCGACCGCGTCCCGTTGGACGGGATCGTCCTCGACGATCAGCACGCGACGCAGGGTCCGGGTCAGCTGTGATTCCAGCGTCCCCAGCGCGTGGGCAAGCTCCTCGCGCTTCACCGGCTTCACGAGATAGCCGATCGCGCCGAGCGAAAGTGCCATCTGGCTGTGATCGCTGCCGGAAATCACGTGGATCGGAATATGGCGCGTCGTATCGTCCCGCTTCAGCCGATCGAGCACGGCGAGGCCGCTCTGGTCGGGCAGGCCGATATCGAGAATGAGTGCGCTCGGTCTGAAGCGCTTGGCGAGATCGAGCGCCTCTTCGGCCGTGCTGGCGACGAGGCACTGGAAGCCGGCTTCCCGCGAAAGATCGCAGACGATGCCGGCAAAGGTACGATCGTCCTCCACGACGAGCAGGATGCGACGGGCCTGCTCCAGCCGGTGCCGGTCATCTTCGATCGGGCTTGCGGGACGCACAGGCGACGGCAGCCGGACGGCGGCGGGGTTCGGCGAGGGGGCGGGAGGATCGGGCTGCGCCGGGACCTGCGCGGGATCGTAGGTCAGGGGGATCGTGACGGTGAAGGTGCTGCCCTTGCCCGCCTCGCTCGCCACGCCGATCGAGCCGCCGAGCAAGCGGGCGAGTTGCCGGGAGATCGAGAGGCCGAGGCCCGTGCCGCCATATTTGCGGTTGATGGCACCATCGGCCTGACGAAAGGCTTCGAAGACGGCCAATTGCTGCTCTTCGGAGATACCGATCCCGGTATCGGTGACGGCAAATGCCAGCCGCCCGCCATCGACCGCGCCGATGCGGAGTGCGACGCTGCCTTTTTCGGTGAATTTGAAGGCGTTGGACAGGAGGTTCTTGAGCACCTGCTCCAGTCGCTGGCGGTCCGTGACGATCATCGCGGGCGCATCCTCGGCGATCTCGATCGCGAACGGGAGGCCGCGCTCGCTGGCGACGGGATCGAATGTCTGCCGCAGATCTCCGGCCAGCCGCTGCAACGACAGATCCTCGGGATGGATCTCCAGATGTCCGGCCTCGATCTTCGACAGATCGAGGATGTCGTTGATCAGCGTCAGCAGATCGTTGCCGGACGCCTGTATCGTCCGCGCGTAGCGGACCTGCTCGTCGGAGAGCGTGCTGTCGGGATTGTCGCCCAGCAGCTTGGAGAGGATCAGCAGCGAGTTCAGCGGCGTCCGGAGCTCGTGCGACATGTTGGCAAGGAAATCGGACTTGTAGCGGCTGGCCTGCTCGAGCTCGCGGGCCTTCAGCTCGATCGACGCGCTCGATCGCGCGAGATCGTCTCTCTGCGCCTCCAAGATCTGCGCCTGTTCTTCGAGCTGCGAGTTCGTCTGTTCCAGCTCGGCCTGTTGCTGCTCGAGGTGGACGTGCGACTCCTTCAGCGCGCGGCCCTGCTCGTCCAGTTCCTCGTTGGAGACGCGCAGTTCCTCGCTCTGGACCTGCATTTCTTCGGCCTGGCGCTGGGTCTCCTCCAGCAGGTCCTGCAGCTCGGTCCGGTATCGGGCCGAGCGGAGGGCGACACCGGCGGCCGTGGCGATCTGCGAAAGGAAGGTGAGGACACTCTCATCGACCGGCTTGAAGAAGCCGAACTCCACGACCGCGTTGACGAGGCCATCCGCGCTGAACGGTGCGATGACGAGATGGCGGGGTTTGTCGCGTCCGAATGCGGAGCCCACCGCGAAATAGCCTTCGGGAACGTCGTCGAGCACCAGAGGGCGACCATCCGCGGCGACGCGGCCCAACAGGCCCTCACGCAACGTGAAGCGTTCGGCGACCGCGGCATCGGTCGGGATGCCGAGCTGCGCCGCGCGCGTGAAGACATCGCCATCGCGTTTGAAGAGGATGCCGGCCTCCGCGCCGAGATACGGCGTCAGGAAGTCGAGGATGCCGTCGCCGAGATCCGAGATCGTCTTGTCGCCGAGGATGGCCTGGGCCAGTCCGAGCTGGCCCTGCTGAAGCCACGACTCACGCCGCCGACCGGCGTTTATTCGGAAGAGGAGCATGCCGACGAGCAGCGTGAGGGCGACGCCGGAAAGCGCCGTCGCCGCGCCGGTGATGACGGCGTAACGCGAGGCGGTCGCCATTTCAGCCAGCCGCACGTCGCGCAGCCGTGCTTCCTCCTGGCCCATGATCGCCAATTCGCTGCGGATGGCATCCATCTCCAGCTTGCCGCGATCCGTAACGACCACCGCCAGCGCCGATGCGACTCCCCGAGATCGGCGCAGGTCGATCGTTTCGCGAAGCTCGGCGAGCTTGGCGGCTACGTGGGGCCTCAACTGCGCCAGATTTTGCCGCTGAGCGGGATTGTCCGCCGTCAGCAGGGCGATGGTCGCGATGTTCGCCGCGGCTTTCGGCAGCGCATCCTGGTAAGGCTGCAGATATTTCTCGTTGCTGGTGAGCAGGAAACCGCGCTGACCGGTTTCGGCGTCCTGCAACGCCGACAGCAGAGTATCCAGCGTCAGGATGACTTCGTGCGAGTGCACGATCTTCTCGTTGTCCGCCTTCAGCACCTGCACATTCGAGTAGGAGCTCAGGCCGCTGATCAGGAAAAAGAGCAGCGCGACCGCCACGCCCACCGCGGTCCAGAGGTCGGCGCCCGTCCGCGAGACTGTGCTGAAACGTGAAGTTTTTTGGGGCATGTCGATCTCAACTGAAGGCTGGTGCCTGTTAGTATCTTAAGGCGCGCGATCAAGCGCAACGGGCGGCGCCCCGGTTAAAGTGGGCGGCGCTACGTGCATGACAGTCCAGCCAGGCGGAAAGTAGTCCGCGGACATGTAATAATAGAGCCGGCACGTGCCGTTCTCGGAGCTGTCGCCCTTGACCAGTCCGAATGCGACCGATCCCAGGAAGACGGGGCCGCCACTGTCGCCTCCCTTGCAGCGGGGGCCGCTGACCGCGACCCATGTGGCAGGGCAGGGACCCGCGCAGAGATCGCCAGGCGGCGCATAATCGACGAGCCTGACGACAGCGCAGCTGTACCCGGTGCGCTGGCCGCGATGGCAGACGAAGTCGCCAGCCCGCGTGCTCGTCCGGTTGCGCCAGGTGGCTGCCAGGCGCGCGCGCGTTTCGCTGTCAGCATAAAAAGCAGGTTGCAGCGTCTCTCCGGCGCTGTGGATCTGAACGTCCTGATACCGGGCGCCCCAGGCGCCCACGATCGTCAAAGCGGTGCGTGTGCCATCCGGACCGACGAAAGTGAGGTTGTCGGGGCAATGCGCCGCGGTCGAAATCGCCGTCCGGACGCCGTCCGTCACGACGAAGCCCGAGGTACAGACGAAGCGGTGTCTCTCCTCAGCATCGCCGCCGACCACACGGCCGCCGCCTTCGACCGAGAGGTTGGTGTCGAGCTCGCCCCAACTCCTGAGTTCCACCGGCACGCCCGCAATCGCGGCCAGTCGCGATTCCATCGAAGTCCGGTCGCCATCGCTTGGGAGATCGCCCTGCCGCGTCACGATCATCAGCGCACCCGTATGCGGGTCCACGCCCATTCCAGGCGGCGAGGGAAGCGCCGCGCGCAAAGCGGCCTGGTTCTGCTCGATCGCACGAAGAACGTCCGTTCGCGTCGACACCGCACCGGTGCGCAGGATCACCGGTACGCCGAAGGCGGCAAGGGCGATCTGCATGTCGCTGGCCGGCGGGCCCGTCACGACGATGACGATCCGATAGGTCGGCTCATGTTCGATAAAAACGCCGGCGAGGCGATCGCCATAATCGGATGCAAGTCGATCGATCAGCGTTACGCTGGCCTCCTGCGCCTCCAGGCGACGCAGGGCTTCAGCGGGCGCGACCCCGTAGGCACGCGCATATTCCCTGGCATCCGCCGCCAGCGCCTCGACCGGCGTTTCCAAGGGCGTGGGCGCCGGTAGGGCGAGCGATGCGGGTGGCGCCGGCGGCGCGACGATCAATGGTGCGACCTGCGCCTGCGCCATGCCGGCCAGCAACAGCAGCGAACAGAAGGCTATCAGTGACCGAACCGCTCGGACCATGGCCGCGCTTCTCGCCGAGTGAAGCAGCAGACTCGTGAACAGCGTGGCGATCCGGATCATCGGCCGCATCTCAAGGCTTAGTCTTTACGGCGCAAGGACCAGATCGCGCCAATCCGAAGCGCGACGCGCAGCTGAACCGATATCGGAATTGAACCGCTCGGCAGAGATCGAGCCCGGTCGCTCCGGGTCCAAGCGCAGGCCGGTGCGTTGGGGGTCTCGGAGACGCGACGGAGCGGCCGGTCCCGGACCTGTCTGCCGCAATTCGGCGGGTGAACGGACGTCGCAGAGCTCGTCTGCCGACCGCAAAGTGTCTTCCGTTCGTCGCTTAACGGCATGTTATCCTTGTGGGACCGGCCCGCGGCGCTACTGGCATGCCGTCAGTTTAGTATTGGATATCGTAGAATGAGCGAAGATCAGACGGCGACCATCGAACTTACGGGCGACATCGTCACGTCCTACGTCGCCCATAATCGGGTCGCAGCGCGCGACGTGCCGGCCCTGATCGCGGCGGTCCACGAGGCGCTCGCCGGTCTGGGAATGGCGGCAGCTCCGGCTGAGCCCGAATCACCCAAGGGCGTGGTCAGCGCGCGCAAGTCGCTCGCCAATCCCGAGCACATCATCAGCCTCATCGACGGCAAACCCTATCGGATGCTTCGCCGGCATCTGAGCAACCACGGCCACACGCCGGAAAGCTATCGCCAGGCCTTCGGCCTGCCGTTCGACTATCCGATGACGGCGCCGAACTATAGCGAGCAGCGCCGCGCGCTGGCGCACAAGATCGGGCTCGGGCGCAAGCCCGCGCCCGCTCCCGCACCGACCGAGAAGCGGCGCACCGGCACGATCAAGGCTTTCCCGAGCGAATAGGTCGCGGCAGCCCAGCGGTGGTGGCTATCGTCGCGATAGCCACCACCGCTGATCCCGATTTAACGGAGCCCCCGTGCCGCTGGCGGTGCGATCGCCGTCCGGTCCGGCCGGCGGTATCGCTCGGCTTATTCCAGATCATTCTCGTCGATGATCACCACGCTGGCATTCGGCCGTTCATCGGCTGCCTCGGCGCAGATGTCCGCTATCTCGTCGCTGAAGCGCTCGAACATCTCGAGCGCATCGTCTTCGGGCTCGTCCCCGCTCAGCTCCTTCAGCACCGCATATTTCACCGCGAAGTCCCGTTCGTCCCCGTCGATCTCGGCGGTGAATTCGACCTGCCGGGTCACGTCATTGTCGGTGATGCTTGCTTGGTCGATCTCAAGGCGGCTGGCCATGTCATGTCTCTCCGATGTTGGCGCGCCTCCTGCCCGCTGGCTCGGCCTGCGGCAAGCTCCGCACTAACCGCTGCGTCCAACCCGCGCCGTGGGCGTCCCGTTCGACGCACTGGATACGCCCTAAGGGGCCGCGGGCTTGCGAGCCCAGACGCACCAATAGGTCCGGCAGCCGCATGTCATGTGCATGGCGGACGCGAAGGTTCGAGGGCCTAACTCCGAAACCTATATGACAAGTGCGGGTGCGCCCATACGGGACACTGCGCGCGGCACAATCGCGAAATGCGGTTTTAGGGCCGAAATGTCCGCGCGCCGGGGAAGCCGCCATTCTGACCCATCGGGACATTAAAGCCGCGCGTGTGAAGTCTTCGATGTCCCGCGAGACATCCGGGCAAGGAAAAGGCGGCCCTCGGCGATCATGAACTATGTCAGATAGACTGACCAAAAAGCATCAAATCGAAATGTTGTGCTACAACTACTTTACAAACCTCCGGCCGGTGATATCCATAGCTCAAGGTCAAAAGACCAAAGGGGGGGGGCTGGATGACTGACTGTCTTTGGCTGAGCTCTTCCGTGTCAGAAGGAGAGTATCAGTGAACAAGCAATTTCGCCGTGCCGCCGTCTCGCTGTTCGGGGCCGCCTCGGGCATGTCGCTCGCGCTGGCCATAGCAGTCGATGCTGCGGCTGCCCAAACGGCTCCGGCAAATGCGCCTGCCTCGAACAAGAACGGCGAGCCCGCGACGCCTTCGGGCGATACGCCGACGGGCACGCCCGCTCCGGAGGCGCCCGGCTCCATGGCCGATATCGTCGTCACGGGATTTCGCGCCTCGCTGAGCAGCGCGATCAATCTAAAGCGCAACGAGACGGCCGCGGTCGACAGTATCGTCGCCGAAGATATCGGCAAATTCCCCGACGCCAACCTTGCGGAATCGATGCAGCGCATTCCCGGCGTGGCCCTGTCGCGTGGCGATGGCGGCGAGGGCAAGAACATCTCGGTCCGTGGTCTCGGCGCCGCCTTCACCCGCGTCCGGATCAACGGGATGGAGGGCACGTCGCAGACCGGCGCGTCCGACATCTACGGCGCCGGCAATTCGGGCCGCAGCTTCGATTTCAACGCCTTTCCGACCGAGATCTTCTCCTCGCTGGCCGTCCGCAAGACGCCGTCGGCCGACGTCGAGGAAGGCTCGCTCGGCGCGACCGTGGATCTGCGCGCGCCGCATCCGATGGATTTCAAGACCGACTTCGTCATCACCGGGACGGCGCGCGGCATCTACAACCAGGTCGCCAAGAAAGCGGATCCGCGCGTATCGGCGCTGATCTCCAAGCAGTTCATGGACGGCACGTTCGGGATCCTCGGCTCGTTCGCCTACAGCAAGCGCAACCTGCGCGAGGTCGGCTATTCGGCCGTGAACATCCTGCCCGCTTATATCGACGGCGGCTTCTGCTCGCCCGTCGGCTATGCACCGCAGAACCCGGCGACCAACGCCGCACGCGGCACCAATGCCGCGAATTGCAGCACCAACAATCCGCGGACCAGCACGGTTACAGCCTATAACGCCATCCAGAATCTGCGCGGCATCACCAACCAGCCCGGCGGCGGCGCATTCTTCCCGCGCATCCCCCGTTACGTGAATTCCGAACAGGATGCGGAACGCATCGGCGGCACGCTGACGCTGCAGTGGAAGCCCGACGACAATACCGACATCTCGCTCGACGGGCTCTATTCGCGCTTCGATGTGGAGCGTCGGGACAATTATATCGGCGCGATCTCGTTCGGCCGGACGGTGACCAATGGCGGCAAGCCGATGACCTCGGTGCGCGACATCCAGTTCGATCAGAACGGCTCGCTGATGTATGGTCTGTTCGACGGCGTCGATGTCCGCTCGGAAGGGCTCGTCGATCAGTTCATCTCGACCTTCAAGCAGGGCACGCTCAACCTCGAGCACCGCTTCTCGGACAAGTTCAAATTCACGGGCCTCGCCGGCTATTCGCATTCGCGCTTCTTCAGCCCGCTGCGGCTGCAGACGTTCATGGACGCGATCAACGTCAACAACTTCTCGATCGATTTCCGCAACGGCGGCAATATCCCGAAGATCGGCTTCGGGATCGACGTCGCCAATCCGGCGAACTTCAGCTACGCGCCCAGCCCCGACGGCAATTTCACGGTGCTCGGCGGCTTCAGCACGGCGGGCCGACCGCTGCGGCAGGACACGAAGAACAAGACGTTCGAGGGCAATCTCGAATGGAATCTCGTCGATAATTTCGCCTTCAAGGCCGGTGGCCAGTTCCGCGAGAGCAACTTCCAGGTCCGCGGCCAGAACCTCATCCCGACGCAGGTGCCCGTCCAGGCGCTGCCCGCCGGCACGACGCTGGCCAGCATCACCCGCCAGATCACCAATTTCAACAAGCTGCTCGGCGGGGATGCGCCGGCCGCATTTTCGGCGATCGATCCCGACAAATGGCGCGCGGCGGTCGGCTTCGACAATTTCCAATATTGCGGCATCGAATGCGGCGCGTCGCGCTCCGGCGTGCGGGAACAGGTCACGAGCGGCTATCTGATGGCGACGTTCAACACCGAAGACATGCTTCCCATCCGGATCCGCGGCGACATGGGCGTGCGCTATGTCCACACGAGCCAGGATTCGTTCGGCTATATTCCGATCGCCGCACCGGCCGGCGCGCCCTTCCCCACCGTCGGCCAGCGCGGCGACGTCAGCCGTTCCTACGAAGACTGGCTGCCGTCGATCAATCTGGTGGCGGAGCTGACGCAGAAGCTGCAGCTGCGTGCCTCGGCGGCGAGCGTGATGTCGCGCGCCGAGCTCGGCCTGTTGACACCGACCGCCGGCGTGACGGTCGCAACCCGGACGGGCAGCGTCAACAATCCGTTCATCGATCCCATCCGCGCCGACACGATTGATGTCGCGCTCGAATGGTATTTCGCGCCCGGATCGTTGCTGTCGGTCGCCTATTTCCACAAGGACATCCAGTCCTACATCCAGTCGATCTCCAGCCAGGTGCCCTATAGCTCGCTTGGCCTGCCCGATGCGCTGCTGGCGGGGACGCCCTCTACGCCCGCGGACATCTTCACCGTCAATCGCTCGGTCAATACGCCGGGCGGACCGCTGAACGGCTTCGAGGTCAATGCGCAATTCCCGTTGCGCTTCCTGCCCGGTTTCCTGTCCAATTTCGGCGTGCTGGGTAGCTACACCCACGTGAAATCCAAGATCAATTATATCCTGGCGAGCGTGAACGGCGTGCCGACGCAGACGACGACCGACGATCTGATCGATCTTTCCAAGCAGTCGGCAAGCGGGACGCTCTATTACGAGGATAGCAAGTTCAGCATCCGCTCCACCGCCAGCTATCGGAGCAGCTTCAATCGCGGCATTCCCTCGGGCGCCAATGACAGCGACGTGCGTGCCAACGCATCGACCCTCTATGTCGATGCCTCGGCTTCGTACAATCTGACCGAGAATATCAAGCTGATCGTCGAGGCGCAGAATCTGACCGACGAGCGCAACACGCTCTATATCGACAGCGTCCGCACGGACACCTTGTTCGAAACGCGGCAGGGCCGGACCTTCACGGTGGGCGTTACCGCCAAGTTCTGATGCGGATCATGCGGACTAGGGGGCGTCGGCGCTGGCCGGCGCCCCTTTTTTCGTGTCCGATCGAACCGGAGACCGGGCGTGTCTTACTGGAAGATCAGACCCTGTCCGGGGCCGCCGTCGAGCGGGGCGCCCTTGCGCAGCATGGCGATGACTTCGGCGCCGGCCAGCAGCACCGGCCCATAGCCATGCGACGCGCGCACGTGGCGAGGGCGGAAATAATAGAAAGCGGCGTCGAAGGCGACGCCGGTGCCGACGCACACATCCTCGACCTCGCCCGCGGCCGACACTTTCGTCGAGACGCCGTTCCACGCCAGCATCGCGATCGGCGCATAGGTGCGCCGGTCGATCCAGCCGCGATTGACCGCGCGCGCGATGGCATAAGCATACATCGCGCTGGCCGAGGTCTCGAGATAGCTGTCCGGCCGATCGAGCAGCTGGTGCCACAGGCCCACGCCCGACTGGACCTTCGCCAGCCCCGCCACGTGTGCGCGCAGTTGCGCCAACACCGCCGGGCGGCCGGGATGATCGGTGGGCAGAACATCGAGCAGCTCGACCATCGCCATCAGCGCCCAGCCGTTGGCGCGGCCCCAGTGGAAGGCGGGATGCGGATCCATGCCTTCGGCCCAGGCATGCATGTACAGGCCCTTGTCCGCGACGAACATGCGCTGCGAGAATTGCAGGACCTGGCGGACGGCATCGTCATAATAACGCCGCTCGCCGGTCAGCGCGCCCATCTGCGCGAGGCCGGGCACGCTCATATAGGTGTCGTCCAGCCACAGCGTGACCGGCAGCGGCCGCTGGCGCGCCAGCGTACCGTCGGCCATGCGGAACTGCTTGTTCGCGATCCAGTCGAGATAGGTGTCGATCTGCGGGCGGACATTGGCGTCGCCGATCCCCGCGCGCTGCGCCTTGATGAACGCCGCCGACATCGCGCCCGAATCGTCGAGCCGGTCTGGCGCCAGCATGTTGCGGACGGGCGTGGCCTTCGGGTCCGTGCCGGCCTTGCGATACTGCGCCGCGACGTCGGCGACGAAGTTGATCCGGTCGGCGGCGTAGCGGGTGTAGCGTGTGTCGCCCGTCACGTCGCCCGCGAGCATCGCGCCGGCATAGGTGACGCCCCATTCGTAGCTCGTCAGGATGAAGCCCGGCTTGAACTTGCTCTGCGTGTCGAGGCTTTTCAGGCCGACGTCGCGACCCGACGCATCGATCATGCCGACCTGCGTTTCCCGATCGATATAGCCGAGCACGCGATCCATCACCGCCTTGATCGCCTGCTCGGACGGGCGGAGATACGGCATCGGATATTCGGGGGCGAGGCTGGTCGGGCCATCCTTGGCGACGTTGACCGCAGCGCGGCTCATCGGCGGCGCCGACGCCAGCTGGGCGTGTGCATCGCCGGCCAGCAAGGCGAGCGCGAGCGCAAAAGGCGTCGTCTGGAAAATGCTGCTGTCCATCACCGCTCCTTTCGCCGGCATGGCCCGAAGCCGCGCGGCCTGTTTTTATCGCACCGCATCAGACCGCGCCGGCCCGTGACTTTCAAGCCCGGGCGTGAAAGATTGTATGACAACTATGGGGCCGCCGCAGCGGCCGCGGGAGCAGGATCATGACGGGCATGTTCGATCGCCGAACCTTCCTCGCCGCGAGCGCCGTATTGGCGACCGGCCTGCAGGCCCGCTCGCCCGCCGGCGACGGATGGGAGCGCGCCGCCGAGATCGTCGCGCGCGTGCGGCCGCCGCGCTTCCCGAGGCGCGCGTTCGACGTGCGCAAGTTCGGCGCGGCCTCCGGTGGCGCGACGCTGTGTACGCAGGCGTTCGCCGATGCGATCGCCGCCTGCGCCGCGGCGGGAGGCGGCCGCGTCATCGTGCCGGAGGGGCGCTGGCTGACGGGCGCGATCCGTCTGCAATCAAATGTCGAGCTGCATCTCGCCAAGGGCGCGACCATCGCCTTCGCCACCGATCCTGCGCTGTATCCGATCGTGCCAACGCGGTTCGAAGGCGTCGAGCTGATGGGCTATTCGCCGCTGATCTACGCGAGCGACGCGCAAAATGTAGCGGTGACGGGGTACGGCACGATCGACGGGCAGGGAGAGGCCTGGTGGTCGTGGAGCGGCGGCAGCCATTATGGCTGGCGCGAGGGCCTGCCGAACCAGCGCGCGGCGCGCACGCGGCTGTTCGCGATGGCCGAAGCCGGGATCCCCGTGTCCGAGCGCCGCTTCGGCGAAGGCAGCTATTTGCGGCCCAACCTGATCCAGTTCCAGCGCTGCGACACTGTCATGATCGAAGGCGTGACGTTGCGCGATTCGCCCTGCTGGAATGTCCATCCGGTACTGTCGCGCAACGTGACCTTGCGCGGCGTGACCGTCATCGGGCTTGGCCCGAACAATGACGGCTGCGATCCCGAATCGGTCGATGGGATGCTGATCGAGGATTGCACCTTCGATACGGGCGACGATTGCATCGCGATCAAATCGGGCCGGAATGCCGATGGGCGGCGCCTGAACGCGCCCGCACGCAATATCGTGATCCGGCATTGCACGATGAAGGCCGGCCATGGCGGGGTCGTGATCGGCAGCGAAGTGTCGGGTGGGGTCGAGAACGTCTTCGCCGAGCATTGCGCGATGAGCAGCCCGGACCTCTGGTACGCGCTGCGCTTCAAGACCAATGCGGTGCGGGGCGGGCGCATCGCGCATGTCCGCGCGCGGGACATCATTGTCGGCCAGGTCGGCCGCGCCGCTCTGACGTGCGACTTCAATTACGAAGAGGGCGCCAACGGTGCGTTCAAGCCCGAGCTGGACGATATCGTCGTCGAACGGCTGCGTGTCGCGAACGCGATCCGCGTGCTGGATTGCCAGGGCCTGCCGCAGGCGCCGATCGGCCGCCTGACGCTGCGCGATTGCCGCTTCGATGGCGTGCATCAGCCGAGCATCGTCGAGCGGATCACGGATCTCGGGCTGGAGGGCGTCAAGGTCAACGGCCGGAAGGTCGCGACGCTGTGACGACCCGATTGCTACCGACAAATGAAGGAAGGACCGGCATGAGGATACGCCTGACCCGCTTCTCGTGGCGATCGGGATCGCTGGCGCTGATCGCGCTCTGCGCGTTTGGTGGCCATGCCGATGCGCAACGCCCCGGCGCTTCCTATCGCGTTCTCAAGGATTGCGGCCGGACGGCACGGTGCTTTGCCACGATTCAGGCAGCCGTCGATGCGGCCGGTAGTATGCGGCAGGGGGATTGGGTTTCGATCGAAGTCGGCCCCGGCGACTTTCGCGAGAAGGTCGTCGTCACGCGCGGCAAGATGCGCCTGATCGGACGCGGCATCGCCCGGACGCGCGTGCATTTCGATGCCGTCGCCGAACATGCCGGCACGTTCGATCGCGACGGTTGGGGGACTGCCGGATCGGCGACGCTCATCGTCGACGGCGACGAGGTCGTCGTGCGCGATATGACGATCGAGAATGATTTCGATTATCTGGCCAATGATGCACTGCCCGACGGCGACGCGCGCAAGATCGGCAATTCGCAGGGCGTGGCGGTGCAGCTCGACGTGCACAGCGACCGCGTGCTGTTCGATCGGGTCGCTTTGCTCGGCTATCAGGATACATTGTTCACGCGCGGCAACCGGGCGCTCATCCGCCATGCGACGATCGCGGGCAATGTCGATTTCATCTTCGGGAGCGGGACTTTGCTGATCGAGGAGAGCGAGATCCGCAGCCGGCGGCGCGCGGTCGCCACCGCGCCGGGCGATTATGCTTCGTTCGTCGCCGCACCCTCGACGCCGCTGTCGCGACCGGTCGGCATCGTCTTCTCGCGATCGCGGCTGACGCGCGAGGCGGGCGTCGCCGACGGCTCCGTCGCGCTGGCGCGGCCTTGGCATCCCACGACCCGCTTCCCCGACGGGCGTTACGCCGATCCGAATGCGGTGGGGCAGGCGGCGTTGATCGACTGTTTCTTGGACGCGCACATCCATCCGTCGCACTGGACGAGCATGGCCGGCACCGCGCGCGACGGCACCAAGACGCAGATCTTCCGGCCCGAGGATTCGCGCTTTTCGGAGAGCGGTTCCTATGGGCCGGGTGCCGGAACGGTCGCCGCGAACCGCACCCGGATCGATCCTGCGCTCATCGTGGAGACGCGAGCGGCGATCCTGTCGTCCGATCAGGGTCGGTAGGCTCGTCGGGGGCGAGCCACGGATCTTGCCGCGTCATCACGCGCGCGAACAGTGGCGACGCGAGTTGCTCGGCGAGCCAGCGCTGCACGGCTGGCAATGCCTGCGCGTCGAACCAGGCAGGATCGGTCGCGGCGAACTGGCGGACGAAGGGCATGAGCGCCGCGTCGGTGAGCGAGCGCGTCGGCCCGCATAGATAGGGCTGCACGCCCAGCCGCTGCTCGAGCGTCGCGAGGATCGCCAGGCCCGCCGCGCGATGTTCGGCAGCGTCCGATCCGTGGCGATGCGGATATTTGTATCGATCCAGATGATGCTTGAACGCGCCGTCATTGGCCTCGATCAGGCGAGCGTCGTCGCCCGCGAGCCAGTCTTCCGGATCGTGAACGCTGAGCGCCCAGCGCATGATATCGAGGCTTTCGTCGATGACCTGCCCGTCGGAGAACAGGAGCACGGGCACCGTCCCCTTCGGCGAGGCGGCGATCATTTCAGGCGGCTTGGCCGAGAGCTTCACTTCCCTCAGCTCGAACGGCGTGCCGCTGACCAGCAGCGCCATGCGCGCGCGCATCGCATAAGGGCAGCGCCGGAAGCTGTAGAGGATCGGATCAGCCATCCGCTTTGGGCGGATGCGTCGCGCCGACATGCGCCATGCCGCGGGCCTCGGCGAGGCGCGTCTGGCGATGGCGCTCGGCATAGCCCGCGCGCTGCTCGTCGCTGCGCTCGGCATGACAGGCGGGGCAGCTGACGCCCTCCTGGTACAGAGGCGAGGCGCGATCCTCGGGATGGATCGGCGCGCGGCAGGCGTGGCAGAGCTCGTGGCTGCCGGGCGCGAGGCCGTGCGCGACCGCGACGCGCTGATCGAACACGAAACATTCGCCCTGCCACAGGCTCTCCTCGACCGGGACCTGCTCCAGATAGGCGAGGATGCCGCCCTTCAGATGGTGGACGTCGTCGAGCCCTTCCGCCTTCAGGAACGCGGTCGCCTTCTCGCAGCGTATGCCGCCCGTACAGAACATCGCGATCTTCGGCGC
The DNA here is from genome assembly GCF_030546695.1 of Sphingomonas natans. GTDB lineage: Bacteria > Pseudomonadota > Alphaproteobacteria > Sphingomonadales > Sphingomonadaceae > Sphingomonas_I > Sphingomonas_I natans. The sequence goes on along the minus strand of NZ_JAUOTP010000002.1, from coordinate 76,127 downwards.
CTGATCACCGGCGAGCAGTTCCTCCCGGTGCGCGCGGAACCACGCGGGAAAATCGCGGAACGTCTGCGTTCGGGGATCGATCGCGCCGGCGAAGGTGCCGACCGCGACCTCATAGTCATTGCGCGTGTCGATCAGGATCGTGCTCGGATCCGCGATCAGCGCGTTCCAGTCGGCCGGCGCGACATAATGGCCGACATCGGCGAGCGGATCGACCGCGGGCTCGCCCATCGTCACGATCTCGCGCTTGATGCGGACCTTCATCCGGTGGAACGGCATCGTCTGCGCGCGGCTTTCGCGCACGTCGAGGCTCGCGCAGCCGGGGAGCGCGCGGATATGCGCGAGGACCGCCTCGATCGCCGCGTCCGGACCGGCGATCGTCCCGTTGATGCCCTCGTGCGCCAGGAGCAACGTGCCTTTCACGCCCTGCGAGCAGCAGGCGAGCGCCAGCGGCGCGCGCAGCGCCTCCAGGTCGGCAAAGGGCGTGAAGCGATAGAGCGCGACGACGCGGATCGGCAGATCGGCCTCACCGGTCGCATCCCGCTGTCTCTCGAAACTGGTGGCCATGATCGGGCTCATAGCGCCCGGCGCGTGCGCCGCCCAGCCATCGCCGGGCGGGTTCACAGCCCCGCGCGGCTCCTGTAGGGTCGCGAGGTGAGCGACGATGCCATCATCCAGACGCCCGACGGCCCGATGACCTGGGCCGAGTGGAAGAAGAAGAATCCCGTCCAGCTTCCGTCGCGGCGGACCAAGGGTAAGGATCTGCCCAACAAGATCAAGCGCACCACCGACGGCTGAGCGCCGGCGAAAGACCCGGTTTCCCGTTCAGGCCTGCCAGCCGCCGCCGAGCGCCTTGAACACATCCACCTGACGATCGATCAGCAGCGCATCCGACGCCGCCAGATTGGCCTGCGCGGTCGTCAGCGCGGCCTGCGCGGTCAGCAGCGACAGGAAATCGGTGCGGCCGAAGCGATAGAGCCGCGCGGCCTGGTCCGCGGCGGTCGCGGCGCTGATCTGGGTGCGGGCGAGCGCGGCGTTGCGATCCGCCTCGCGCGCATAAGCCGAGAGCGCGGTCTCGACCTGGCGGAGCGACTCCAGCGTCGTCGAATCGAACTGGGCGAGCGCGGCATCGGCCGCAGCCCCCGCCTGCGCGATCTGCGCGCGGACGATCGGCCGGTTGGGGAAGCTCCAGCTGATCAAGGGCCCGAGGCCGATATGGAAGGCGTCGCCCGATCCGAAGGCCGAGACCGGCCCGGTGAAGCCCGCCGAGCCGCCGAGGCTGACCTGCGGATAGAGGTTGGCGGTCGCCACGCCGATCCGCGCGGTCGCCGCCGCGAGCGATCTCTCGGCCGAGCGGATGTCGGGGCGGCGGCGGATCAAGGCCGCGCCGTCGCCGATCGGCAAAGGCCGGCGCATCGTCGGCGCCGTTCCGCACGTCGCCACGTCGCGCGGATAGTCGGCAGGCGCGCGGCCCATCAACGTCGCCAGCCGGTAGAGCGCGGCGGTGCGCGTCGCGATCGCAGAGGGGATCAGCGCCTCGCTCTGATCGACCGCGGTGCGCGCGCGGGTCACGTCGAAGGCCGTACCGCGCCCGCCGCGCTGGAGCCGCTGCGTCACGTCCAGAGTCTGGCGCTGGAGGCCGAGTACGCGATTGTTGGCGGCGAGCACCATGTTGGCGGTGCAGGCGGCGGCATAGCTCCGCGCGGTCTCGGCCGCGACGGTCACGCGGACATTGTCGCGCGCGGCGGCGACCGCTTCGGTATCGCCCTGCGCCGCCTCGATCGCGCGGGTGATCCGCCCCGACAGATCGAGCGGGTAAGCGAGGCTGATGCCGAGATCGGTGCCGACCACGCCGGGCAGGCTGCCGCCGGTGCCATAAGGCCGCGCGAGCGACGCGCCGCCGCCGATCGCGGTCGTCAGCGTCCGCCCCGCCGCGACCTCGGCCACGACCGCGTCGGCACGGCGGAGATTGGCGTCGGCGACGCGCAGATCGGCGTTGGCGGCGAGCGCCTCGGTGATGAAGCCGTCGAGCCGGGCATCGCCATAGAGCTGCCACCAGCGATCGGGGAGCGGTATGTCCGCGAACGCCTTTTCCCTGCCGCTGTCGAACGGTGCCTGCGCGGCGGGCCGGTTGACCGCCGCCTGGTTAGGCAAGGCATAATCGGGGCCGACCGTCGCGCAGCCCGACAGAGCGAGGCCGAGCGCGGCGGCGAGCGGGCGGCGAATCATGGCTGCACCCGCGGCTGGACCGTGACCGTCGCGGTCCGGCCGACGATCAGCGCGACGCCGGCGGGCACGCGCTCCAGCTTGACGCGCACCGGGATGCGCTGCGCGAGCCGCACCCAGGTGAAGGTCGGGTTGACGTTGGGGAGCAGGTTGGTCGTGTTGCTGCGCTCGCTGTCGTTGATGCCGGCGGCGATGCTGTCGACGCGGCCGTACAGAGCGCGCGGTTCGCCCATCAGGTGGACGACGACCGGATCGCCGAGCCGGATGCGCGCGAGCTTGGTCTCCTCGAAATAGCCCTCGACGCGCAGCGAATCGCTATCGACCAGCGCCATCGCCTGCGTGCCGGCGGCGATATAGTCGCCGGGGTGGAGATCGAGATTGGTGACGATGCCGCGCACCGTTGCGCGCACCGTCGTCCGCGCGAGATTGAGCGCGGCGGTGTCGCGCTGGCTTTCGGCCTGCGCCAGCGACGCGCTGGCGGTGGCGACACGCGCGACATTCTGCTCGTGCGTCTCCTTGGCGACCAGATCGCCGAGCGCGAGATCACGCTGCGCCTCGCGACGTGCCTGGAGCAAGGTCGCGCGCGCGCTCGCGATCGCGGCGTCGGACTGGGCGAGCGTCAGCTGGAAGCGCGGGCGATCGACGACGAACAATATGTCGCCCGGCTTCACCGCCTGATTGTCATGCACCGCGACCTGCGTCACGAGCCCGGCGACATCGGGGGTGACGCGGACGATATCGGCGCGCAGATGCCCGTCGCGCGTCCAGGGATCCGTCTCGTAGCGCCGCCACAGCCAGAGCGCGACAAGGATCGCGAGCAGGACGATCAGGATCGTCACGGCGGAGCGGGCGAGGGGGGCGAGCAGCGATTTCATGCGGAGGGTCCGGTGAGCAGGGCGAGGAGCCCGAGGATCAGGATGAAGAGCGCGAGATCGACGAGCGGTCGATAGGCGACGAGGCGATAGATGCCGACGAACGCGAACAGGCGGGTGAGGAGCCCGGTCAGCAGCAGGGCCGCGACCGTGAGCAGGAGGATCGTCGGCAGATAGACGCCGCCGATCGAGATTTCGCCGGTCATGCGGTGACTCCATAAGCGGGGGCCTGCGGGAACAGGTTCCGGCGCAGCGAGGTCAGCGCCAGCACGCCGGTGCGGCGCGTGTCCGGCGTTTCGCTGCTCGAGAGACCTGAGAGCGCGGTGTCGATCCCGGCGAGCAGATGCGGTTCGGGCGGGCAGGGCTGTTCGGGGCGCAGCGCGCGATAATGCGCACCGACGCCGCGCAGCACGGGGGTGATCGTGGCGCCGGCCTCGGCCGTCCCGTCGAGCCGCAGCTGGCGCAGCTCGCCGACCGAGACGCCGACGCGCAGATCGCTGAGCGCGTCGAGCAAAGGCTTGCCGGGATCCTCGCCCTGCAAGGCCAGGCGCGGCGCGAGCAGGCCGATCCGGTCGAGCATGCGCGCGACCCAGCCGATAGCGTCGGGCGGTCCGGGCGCGTCGCTGCGCGCAGCGAGCTCGCGCCAGCCCGCGCGGATCAGTCGGCGCGCGCTGGCGTCGGCGCCGATCGTCTGGAACAGGCCGACGGTGACGACAGCGAAGAGCGTGCCGATCAGCTGCGAGACGCCGCCGTTGAGGAAGGTATCGAAGCTGCCGCCGAAGCGATCGTTGAGGCCGACCGTGTTGATCCCCCCGAGCAGTGCGCCGAGCGTGAACAGCATCGTCGCCGGCCGGGCGAGGAAGAGGCCGCCCAGCAGCAACGGAGGGGCAAGGACGGCGGCCAGCGTGACGAAATCGGTGACGCGCGGCAGGATCGCGAACGCGTACACGGATGCCACCAGAAGCCCGCCGACGGTGCCGTAGAAGAATTTCATGATCGACGGGGCGGGATCGTCGGTGTTGCCGAACAAGGCGCAGCAGACGCCCGCGATCAGCACCGCGCCGGCGCCGTCCGCCCAGCCGGTCGCGATCCAGAAGGTGCAGCCGAGCAGGATCGTCGCGATCGTGCCCGCGGCGGCGCGCAGGGCGGTGCCGCGATCGCGGTGGAGCGGCCGGCGCGCGCTGCGCGACAGCAGCCGCGCTACGGCCGGGGTGACCGGCGCGCGCGAGGGCGAGCGCATCTGATCGCGCAGATCGCGCGCATTGCGGTGCGCGTCAATCAGTTCGCCGAGGCGGGCGAGCAGGCTCAGCCGCAAGGCATCGCGCCAGAGCAGCGCGCCGGTCAGCGGCGGCTCCAGCGCGCGGGCGCGGGCGATCAGCGCGTCGGCGGTCGCACCCCGCTCGGCCAAGGGAAGCGGATCGCGCAGCCATTCGCGGACGTCCTCGATCAAAGCGAGCGCCTCGGGGCGGGGCGCGTCGGCGCCACGCTGGAGCTCGCCGATGCGATCGTCGACCGCGCTGGCGAGCGGCAGCAGCATCGAAAGCTCGCCCTGCAAAGCGCGCAGCGTACGGACGCGGGGCAGCAGGCGGGCGGTGTCGAAGGGCAGGTGGATGGAAAGCTGGTGAAGCTCGTTGATGTCGAGCGCGAGCCGCCGGCGATCCCGATCCAGCGTCGCATCCGGCCGGCCTGCGAGCGAATCGCGTGACCAGCGCTCGGCATCGGCGAGGATCGCATCGACGCGCACGAGCAGGGTCGCGGTCACGGTCTGGGGGAAGACGACGCCGTGGATCAGGCTGCCGCACAGGATGCCGATGACGATCTCCTCGACGCGCAGCACCGCGGTCGTGAAGATCGCGTCGGGCGCCGCCACCGACGGAAAGCCGATGATACTCGCGGTATAGCCCGCGAGCAGGAACACGTAGGCGCGCGGGGTCCGGTCGAGCAGCGAGATGTAGAGGCACAGGCCGAGCCACAATGCGAGCGCGAGCGACAGCAGTTCGGGCGCGTTGACGAGAGTGGGGACGAGGACGACCGCGGCCGCCGCGCCGAGCACGGTGCCGGCGACGCGGAACACCGCCTTCGACAGGACCGCGCCCGCCAAGGGCTGCGCGACGATGTACGAGGTCGTCACCGCCCAATAAGGCCGCGTCAGCCCGATCCGCAGCGCGAGATAATAAGCGAGGATCGCGGCGACGAGGCATTTGACCGTGAACAGGGCCTCCTTGCCGCCGAAGCGCGCGAGGATCATCGCCCCAGCTCCTGCGCGAAGCGTGCCGCGAACGTCTGCGCGACGCGCAAAGCGGTCGCCAGATCGTCCTCGTCGATCCCGTCCAGCATCGTGAAGCGCAGCGCCGCGAGCGTCTCCTCGATCGTCGCTGCGCGGGCGCGGCCGGGCGCGGTCAGGCGGACGCGGCTGACGCGCGCATCGGCGGGATCGCGCTGCCGCTCGACGAGCCCGGCGGCGACCATCTGATCGATCAGCCGCACCAGCGAGGCGGCGGTGATGTCCAGCTCGGCGGCGAGATCGGTCTGGCGGACATCGTCGCCGAGCCGCCCGACCTGGATCAAAGCCCAGCCGATCGAGGCCGACAGGCCCATCCCGCGCAACGCGCCGTCCGCAGCCTGCCGCCACATGCGCGCGAGCGGCAGCAAGGTCCGCGCGTAGGCGGTTTCGAGATCGGCGCGGGAAGTCATTAGGCTGCTAAGTAATTACGGACGGGGCGGGATCAAGAGGTGCAGTCGAGCGACCGGTTGAACGATGGCGTTGCTTCGTATCGCCTCTCAGCGCCGCTGCGCCTAAGGCAGGCCATGCCCGCTGCGCCCACTGTCTCGATCCGCCATCCCAACTGGACGATCGCGGCGACGATGCTCGCGTCGAGCCTCGCCTTCATCGACGGATCGGTGACGAACGTCGCTCTGCCCGCGATCGGCGCGGACCTGCACGCCGATGCGGCGACGTTGCCGTGGGTGGTCAATGCCTATCTGTTGCCGCTGTCCGCCTTGTTGCTGCTCGGAGGCGCCGCCGGCGATCATTTCGGGCGGCGGCGGATGCTGATCGCGGGCGTCCTACTGTTCGCGCTCGCCTCGGTCGGCTGCGCGCTGGCGCCGGGCACCGAAATACTGCTGCTGTCGCGCGCCGTGCAGGGAATCGGTGCGGCGATCCTGATGCCCAACAGCCTCGGCATTCTCGGCAGCTCGTTTTCGGGCGAGGCGCGCGGCCGGGCGGTGGGGACGTGGGCGGCGGCGGGGGCGATCGCGAGCGCCGTGGGGCCGCCGCTCGGCGGCTGGCTTGTCGATACGGTCGGTTGGCGGACGATCTTCTTCCTCAACCTGCCCGTCGCGGCGGCGACGATCCTGATCGCGCGCGCGGCGGTGGACGAGAGTGCCGAGGGCAAGAGTCCGCTCGACTGGGGCGGGGCGGTGCTGGCGACGCTCGGGCTCGGGGCGCTGGTGTGGGCGCTGACCGCCTGGTCGAGCGGGCACGGACTGTCCGGGGCGACGGGATCGGGCGTCGCGGCAGGGATCGCGTTGCTGCTGCTGTTCGTGTGGGTCGAGCATCGCCGCGGCGAGCGCGCAATGATGCCGCTCGCTCTGTTCGGCTCACGGCCGTTCGTGGGCCTGACCGTACTGACCATGCTGCTCTACGGTGCGCTCGGCGGGCTGATCGTGCTGCTGCCCTATCTGCTGATCGTCGGCGGCCATTATAGCCCCACGCAGGCGGGATTCGCCTTGCTGCCCTTCTCGATCGTGATCGGGGTCGGCTCGCGGCTGGCGGGGCGAGTGACCGGGCGGCTCGGTCCGCGCTGGCCGCTCACGATCGGGCCGATCGTCACGGGCTTGGGCTTCGCGCTTCTCGTCCGCGCCGATCCGCTCGCGAGCTACTGGACGAGCATATTGCCCGGAATGGCGGTGATTGCGCTCGGCATGGCGGGGGCGGTCGCGCCGCTGACGACGGCGGTGCTCTCGTCGGTCGACGATCGCCATACGGGGACGGCGTCGGGCTTCAACAGCGCGGTCGCGCGCACGGGCGGTCTCATCGCGACGGCGCTGGCGGGGGCGGTGATCTCGCAGGCGGGGGGCGATCTGACCGCGGCGTTCCAGGTCGCGGCGATCGTCGCGGCGGTGCTCGCGGTCTGCTCGGGCGTGGTCGCGTATCTCACCCTCGAGGTGTGATCAGGGGTTGGGTTCGAACACCGACCAGCCCGTCCTTTGCACCAGCCGCTCCAGCGCGAGCGTGCCGATCTGCGAATTGCCGCGCTCGTTGAGCCCCGGCGACCAGACCGCGATCGAGGCGCGGCCGGGCGCGACGGCGAGGATGCCGCCGCCGACGCCCGATTTGCCCGACAGGCCGACGCGATAGGCGAATTCGCCCGAGCCGTCATAATGGCCGCACGTCATCATCAAGGCGTTGATCCGGCGGGCGCGCGCCGCCGAGACGACCGATCGCCCCGTCCCCGGATTGCGCCCGCCGAGCATCAGATAGCGGCCGGCGAGCGCGAGCTGGCGGCAGCTCATCGCGATCGCGCATTGGTGGAAATAGACGCCGAGCGTCTGCTCGACCGGGTGCTTGAGGTTGCCGAAGGCGCGCATGTAATTGGCGAGCGCGGCGTTGCGGAAGCCCGTCTCCTGCTCGGCGCGCGCGACGCGCTCGTCCACGAAGATCGCGTCCTCGCCGGCGAGCGCGCGGGCGAAGCGGAGGATTTCGCCGACCGCCTCGCGCGGCTGGTGCCCGGCGAGGACGATGTCCGAGACGACGATCGCGCCGGCATTGATGAACGGGTTGCGCGGGATGCCGCTTTCGGTCTCGAGCTGGACGATCGAGTTGAACGCGCTGCCCGAAGGCTCGCGGCCGACGCGGTGCCACAAGGCATCGCCGACCTTGCCGAGCGCGAGCGTCAGCGCGAACACCTTGGAGACGCTCTGGATCGAGAAAGGCGCCTCGGCATCGCCGGCAAGGTGGCAGGTGCCGTCGGCCTCGATCACGGCGAGCCCGAAGCGCATCGGATCGACCTCGGCGAGCGGCGCGATATAATCGGCGACGCGGCCGCGATCGGTGCGCGACGCCATCTCCTCGGCAATGTCGCGGACGATCTCTCCGATATCGGTCATGCGCTGTTCCGGGACGTTCACCCTGTCCTTAGCGCGAACCGCGCCGTCCGGCTAAAGCATGATCTCGCGCCGTTCCGCGGCGCTGCGCAGCCCGGCTTCGAGGATCTCGAGGACCGCGATCCCCGCCGAGGCGGGCACGGGATTGGGTCCCTCATCTCGGATTGCGGCGGCGAGGGCCAGCCAGAACAGGCGATAGTCGCCGGGCTCGTTGGCGAGCGCGCGGGCGCCTGCGCCATCGTCGGGGCAGGTGAGGCGGCCCTCGACGGGATCATGGCCCCAATCTTCGCCGGCGGGCGCCTGCCCCGCGACGGTCTTGGCTTCCTGCACGTCGGTGCCGTGCTTGATCCAGCTGCCGCGCGTGCCGTGGACCGCGAAGCGCAGGCCGTAATCGGCGACGAGCTTGCTGGCGTGGAGCACGACGCGCTTGTCGGGGTAGCGAAGCACGGCGCTGACATAATCGGGCGCGGGGCCGCCCGCGCGGAAGGTCGCGAGATCGGTGCTGACCGCGAGCGGGCGTCCGAACAGCATGAGCGCCTGATCGATCAGGTGCGGCCCCAGATCCTGCCACGGGCCGCTGCCGCGCGCTTCCTTCCAGCTATCGGCCGGCGTCGGGCGCCAGCGATCGAAGCGGCTTTCATATTCGACGATCTCGCCGAGCGTGCCGTCCGCGATCAGTTTCTGCAGCGTGCGGAAATCGGCATCCCAGCGGCGATTGTGGAAGACGGTGACGATGCGGTCGCGCGCCTCGCCCTCGGCGGCGATGCGGCGGGCATCGGCGAGGCTGGTGGCGAACGGCTTGTCGATCAGGACGTGGCGGCCGGCGGCGAGCGCGGCGAGCGCATGTTCGGCGTGGAGTTCGTCGGGACTGGCGACGATGACGAGATCGACATCGGGCATCGCCAGCAAAGTGGGCACGTCGGGCGCGACCGTCATGCCTGGGAGATCGGCATGGACCTTGGCGGGATCGCGCGAGACGACCGCGCGCAGTGTCATGCCGGGCGTGGCGCCCACATAAGGAGCGTGGAAGGCGCGCCCCGCGAGGCCATAGCCGATGAGGCCGACGCCGATGTCCATCATGGTTTTGCCGTCCTTTTCAAGCAGCCCAAGGGGCGAGATCCGCTTCCTGACCGATCAGCGCAAGCCCGTGCGCGATCGAGGAGAGCTCGCCACCGCTCGCGATCCGCGTCTCGCCGAAGCGATCGGTGAAGATCCGGCGGATGCGCGGCGTGAACGAAGAGCCGCCCGTGAGGAAGACGCGATCGATGTCGGCGGGCGCGACGTTCGCGGTGACCAGAGCGCGATCGATCGCGGCTTCGATGCGGGCGATGTCGGGCGCGATCCATGCCTCGAAATCGGCGCGGGTAACGTTCGCCTCGATCGCGAGCCCGCCGCCCGAAAAACGGAAGTTCGCGCTGTCGGCGGCCGACAGGTCGCGCTTCACCCGATCGACCGCTTCGTAGAGCTTGAAGCCGAGTTCCTGCTCGATCAGCGCGATCATCCGGCCGATCGCGTCCGGGTCGCTCGCCGATTTGCGCAATTTCTCGAGCTCGGCGAGCGTGCGGCGGTTGCGCATTAGCGCCAGCCGCGACCAGTCGCCGAGATCGGTGAAATAGCCGGCGGGGATTTCCAGCAACTTGTCGAACGAGCGATAGGTGCCGCCCTTGCCGAGGATCGGCAGCACGAGATGATCGATGATCCGATAATCGAAGCGATCGCCGGCAATGCCGACGCCGGCATGGCCGAGCGGCACGCAGCGCCGGGTCGCGCCCGGCACGTCGATCGAGACGACCGAGAAGTCGCTCGTGCCTCCACCGAAATCGGCGACGAGGATCGTCGCGGGCTCCGAGATGCGCGCGGCATAGCTGAACGCGGCGGCGACGGGCTCATAGACATAATGGACCTCGGCGCCGATCGCGCCGAACATCGCATCGTAGCGCGTGCGGGCCAGCGCCGAATCGGGGCGGTGGCCGGCATATTCGACCGGTCGGCCGACGACGATCCGGTCGGCGGCCTCGAACGCGCCGTGCGCGCGCGCGGCGAGCTTCTTCAGGAACAGCCGGCCGAGTTCCTCGAAGCGGAAGCGCTTCTCGAAGATCGTCGCATGTTCGAAGGCGGGGTTGGCCGCGACCGACTTGAACGACTGGAGGAAGCGGGAGCCTTGCGGGAAGTCCGCATATTCGGCGATCGCCCATGGGCCGGCCTCGCAGGCGAGCGCGCCGCGCCCGGCATCGTCCTCCCAGAAGCAGAGCGCCGAGCGGAAGGCTGCGGCGGGGCCATCGGGGGCGTCGAGCGATGTCACGTCGGTGACGCCGTCGTGGGTGGTGGCGACGACCGAGTTGGTCGTGCCGAAATCGAGGCCAAGCGTGCGGAGAGCGGATCGGGACATCGGCGGAGCCCCTACACGCCCCGCCGCCCAATCCTAGCGTCAAAGCGGTCTATTTCGCCTTCAAGGCCTCCCTGACCGTCGGCGCGAGCCGGTCGGCGATGCGCTGGACGCCCGTCGCGTTGGGGTGAACATGATCGGCCTGCATCAACGCGGTCTGGCCCATCACGCCATCCAGGATGAAGGGATAGAGCGCGGCGTGATAGCGTTTGGCGAGATCGGGCCAGATCGCGTCGAACTGCGCCTGGAATTCGGGGCCGAGATTGGGGGGCGCCATCATGCCCGTGAGCAGGACCGGAATGCCGCGCCTGGCGATCTCGGCCATCATCGCCGTCATGTTGCCGCGCGTCTCGGCGGGCGGGATTTGGCGCAGCACGTCATTGCCGCCGAGCCCGAGCAGGACGAGGTCGGGCTTGCGGGGGAGATTGTCGAGCGCGAAGGCGAGCCGCTGGCGGCCGGCCGCGCTTGTGTCGCCCGAGACTCCGGAATTGATCACGGTCGCGTTGATGCCGGCGGCACGTAGCTTCGCCTGGATCGCATCGGGCAGATCCTCGCCCCGCTGGAGACCGTAGCCGGCATAGAGGCTGTCGCCGAGCGCGAGGATCAGCCGTTCGGGACCGGCAGGACGGGGAATTTCGGGAATCGCCGCGGTTGCGTTCGTCGTTTCGAGCGGCGATGCTTCGGGGGCCTTGTCGCAGCCGGCGAGCAGCATGATCTGCAATGCCAGCCCGCTTAGGGCCAACCGGCCCGTTCCTCTCCGCTCCAATCGATCGATCCTCATCCGATGCAGACTGACGCCGATATGGTCATCGCCGCGCGCGATGTAAGATTGTCGCTCGGCAATAGCGCCGCGCCGACCGCGATATTGAAGGGGATCGATCTCGCGGTCACGCGCGAGACGAGCGTCGCTCTGCTCGGGCCTTCGGGATCGGGCAAATCCTCGCTGATGGCGGTGCTGTCGGGCCTGGAGCGCGCGAGCGGCGGGCAGGTCATCGTCGACGGGCTCGATTTCAGCGCCCTCGACGAGGATGCGCTGGCGCGCGCGAGGCGCGGGCGGATCGGGATCGTGCTCCAGGCCTTCCATCTGCTGCCGACGATGACCGCGCGTGAGAATGTCGCGGTGCCGATGGAGTTGGCCGGGCATGCCGACGCCTTCGCGCGCGCCGAGGCCGAGCTGGTCGCGGTCGGGCTCGGGCATCGGCTCGATCACTATCCCGCGCAATTGTCCGGCGGCGAGCAGCAGCGCGTCGCGATCGCGCGCGCGCTGGGCCCACGCCCCGCGCTCGTCTTCGCCGACGAGCCGACGGGCAATCTGGATGCGGCGACGGGCCGGACGATCATGGACATGATGTTCGCGCGGCGCGCGGCGGCGCGCGCGACCCTGATCGTCATCACGCACGATGCGGCGCTGGCCGAACGCTGCGACCGGATCATCACGCTCGCCGACGGCCGGATCGCCGAGGATCGGCAGCGTTGAGCGGCTGGGCGCTCGCGTGGCGGCTGGCGCGGCGCGAGCTGGATTTCCGGTTCCGCGGACTGAGGCTGCTGCTGGCCTGCCTGTTCCTCGGCGTCGGCGCGCTCGCCGCGATCGGCAGCCTCACCCAGAGCATGCAGCGCGAACTGGCCGCGGGGGGCAGCTCGCTGCTGGGCGGCGACGTCGAGTTCGCGGTCTCGCAGCGCGCCGCCACGCCTGCCGAGCTTGGGGCGATGCGCCGGCTGGGCACGGTCTCGCTCACCGTCGGCATGCCCGCAAATGCAGTCGTCGGTGGAGGTGCCAGCGGGCGCGCCGTGCCGGTGGAGCTGAAGAGCGTCGACGGCGCCTATCCGCTTTACGGCCAGCTCACGATCATCGGTGGGCGGAGCGTCGGCGCGCCCGCGGTGGACAGCGTCTGGATCGGGCAGGCGCTCGCCGAGCGGATCGACGCCAAGGTCGGCCAGAGCCTGCGATTCGGCACGGCGAGCTTCCGCGTCGCGGGGACGATCCTCGACGAGCCCGACCGGCTCGGCGAGGGCTTCACGCTGGGGCCGGTCGCGATCGTGTCGGCGGACGGGATGGCGCGGACGGGGCTCGTCCAGCCGGGAAGCCTCTACAAGAGCAAATATCGCATCCGGCTCGCCGAGGCGACGAAGCCCGCCGACGCGATCGCCGGCTTCAAGCGCGCCTTCGCGACGGCCGGGTGGGAGACGAAGACGCGCGACGCCGCCTCGCCGGGCGCGGCGCGCTTCATCGAGCGGATGGGGCAGTTCCTGCTGCTCGTCGGGCTCGCGGCGCTCGTCATCGCCGGGATCGGGATCGCCAATGGCGTCTCTTCCTATCTCGCGGGCCGGCGAAGCAGCATCGCCGCGCTCAAGGTGCTCGGGGCGACGTCTGGCCTGATCGCGCGGATCTACCTGCTCCAGATCGGGATCGTCGCAGCGGCGGGCATCGCCGCCGGGCTGGTGGCGGGGATCGCCGCCGGACCGCTGATCATCTGGGCAGCGGGAGACGTGCTGCCGGTGACGCCTGGCTTCCGGATCGAGATCGCGCCCTTGCTGCTGGCGGCGACCTATGGCCTGCTGATCGCCTTGGCCTTCACCGCCGGGCCGCTCAGCGAGGCGCGCAGCGTGCCCGCCGCCGGCCTGCTGCGGGGCACGTTCGGCCCACGCACGACCGATCGGCGCAGCTGGATCTGGATCGCGGGCGCGGGAATCGCGGTGGTCATGCTGGCGCTTCTGACCTCGGACCAGCCGCGCTTGACCGCGTGGTTCCTCGCGTCGGTGGCGGGCGTGCTGCTGATCCTCGCCGCGTTCGGACGGGGCGTGCACGCTCTGGCCGCCGCGCTGCCGAGGCCGCGCCGACCGCTCGTCCGGCTCGCGCTCGCCGCGCTCCACCGGCCCGGCGCGCGGACCAGCACGCTGATCGTCGCGCTAGGACTCGGGCTCACGCTCTTCGTGCTGCTAGCCGCGATCCGCACGAGCATCGCCGCGAACATCGCTCAGACCGTCCCCGCCCGTGCACCGGCCTTGTTCGCGCTCGACATCCCCTCGGCGCGGGAGGCCGAGTTCCGTGCGGTCGTGCGTCGCGTCGAGCCCGCCGCGGTGATCAAGGCGATCCCGGCGATGCGCGGGACGATCACGGGCTATGCGGGAACGCGCGTCGCCGATCTGAAGGCGATCCCCGAAGAGGCCTGGGCGCTGCGCGGCGAGCGCGGCCTGACCTATGCGGAGACACTGCCCGAGGGCAGCACGATCGTCGCCGGCGCCTGGTGGCCCGAACATTATGCGGGGCCGCCGCTCGTCTCGATCGACCAGCGCCTCGCCGACGCGCTCCATCTCAAGATCGGCGATATGCTCGACTACAGCCTGCTTGGCGTCGAGCGGAGCGCGCGGATCGCCTCGTTCCGGCGGATCGACTGGGAGACTTTGGGCTTCAATTACGTGCTCGTCTTCTCGCCCAACGCGATTGCGGACGCGCCGCACAATCTCGCCGCGACGATCGATCTGCCGAAGGGGCGCGAGAGCGCGGTCACGCGCGCGCTGCTCCCGGTTTTCCCGTCGGTCTCGGTGATCGAGGTCGGCGGCGTGCTCGCGCAAATCCGGACGATCGTCTCGGGGATGGCGGCGGCGATCACGGCGGCGGCGTCGGTCGCGATCCTCGCAGGCATCGCCGTGCTCGTCGGCGCGATCGCGGCGGCGCGCGAGGTGCGGATCTACGACAGCGTGGTCCTGAAGACGTTGGGCGCGACGCGCCGGCAGGTGCTGATCGTCCAGGCGCTGGAATATGCGATCCTGAGCGCGGTCCTCGCCGCGCTGGCGCTCGTGCTCGGCCTGGGCGGGGCGTGGTACGTGGTCGTCCGGCTGTTCCGCTTCGCGTGGCTCCCCGATCCGGTCGCGATCGGTGCGACCCTGCTGGCGGGCATTGCGGTGACGATGGGGCTGGGGCTGGCGGGATCGTGGCCCGTCCTGACCGCGCGACCGGCGCGCGCGCTTCGGCAACTCTGACGATATCGCGGGCGTCGGATACGCAACGGGGCGAGCCGCATGGCCCGCCCCGTTGGTCGTCAGCGTTTGAGCGGCGTCAGGGCTTGGCCGCCGCCGGCGCGCCAGCCGGCTTCGCAGGCGCATCGAAGCCATTCTGGTAGCTGATCTTCGCACCCGACTTGAGCGCTTCGATCTGCTTGGTGAGCAGCTCGCCGAACTTCTCCTGGCGCCAGGCGCTGACGGCCGCAGGGCGCGCCTTCGCGTCGTCGATCGGCAACGGCTTGCGCGAGACGATGACGTTGACGGTCATGAAGCCCGGCTGCGGGATCACGAACGGCTCGCCCTGGGGCAGGCTGTCGATCTTCTTCATCAGATCGGTCGGCACGCTGCCGCTGTCGAGGCCGACCTGCGAGCGTTCCAGCTTGATGCCCATGCCACCCAAAGTCTGGGCGACGGCGTCCATCGTATGATCCTTCTCGAGCGTCTTCAGCTTGGTCAGGTCCGCCGGAGTCTGGAAGCGGATCTGATCGAGCGTCAGCTGCTCGCGCGCGCCGAAGACGTTGCCGTGCTGGGTCATGAAGGTCGAAATGTCCGTGCCCGACGGCACCGGCACCGCCGTCAGCTGCTGCTTGGCATAGAGCTGGACGAGCAGGAGTTCGTCGGCGCGGCGCTTCTGCGTCTGATATTCGGGCGTCTTGTCGATGCCCTTCTCTTCGGCGGCGCCGACGAGCAATTTGCGCTCGATGATCCGCTGGAGCAGATCGCGCTGCACCGTCTTCTTGTCGGCGGTCGCCGGCAGGTTCGAGGCCTGGAGCTCGGCGTTGATCTCCTGCAGCGTCACTTCCTTGCCGTTGACGACCGCGGCGACCTGCCCTGCGGGCGCATCCTTGCTGCAGCCGCCGATCAGCGCCGTCGTCGCGAGCAGCCCCGCAAACGCCATGATCTTCCTGTTACCCACGTCTCGTTCCTTCTCCTGGGTAGCGCGAAGCCTGCCCCGATTGTGCCGATGATATAGCGTCAAGCCACGCTCGCGCCCAACAATTGCCGCCGACCGGCCGGCCCGACGATGGTCAACATGGCCTGTGCGAAGGTTTCGAGCGTGCGCCGCGCGGCGTCCTGAGCCTCGCCCACGGTGGACAAACGGACGAGAAGCCCGTCCGGTACGGCGCCCTTCAGATTGCTTTCCATGATCGCGATGCGCTGGCTGGTCCAGCTCGTCGGCAGCGCATCGGCGATGCGCGTCCAGTACATGACCTGTTCCACCCGCGTGTCGCCGGTCGCGGTGAACGATCGCACCGGAATGACGCGACCGCCGCCGATCGGCAGCTCGCCCGTCACCGTCCCGGTCAGGCGGAACCCGCTCGCCGGATAGCAGATTTCGGGGCGATGGACCTGAAGCATCCCGCCCTGGCTGCTGCCATAGGCCATGACGAGCATCACGGGCGGATGCCTTTCGCTTACATAAGCGCGCGTCACCTGCTGATCGTAGAGCAAGCGGGCGAGCTCGTCGGGGGGCGGCAGGACGATGCCGCTCGTCGTCTCGTAACGCCAGTCCCCGATCCGATCGGGCGCGAGCGCCTCGAGCCGCCCTTTCGGGATGCTCGCCAGCCTGTGACGGGGCATCTGGGCGAAGGCGCCGCCCGCGGTAATCAGGCAGGCGCCGCCGATCAGGAGATCGCGGCGCGAAGGACGCAGATCGGGCTTCATCGCGGAGGCGTCTTCATCATTCATGTCGTTCATGACTCGCCCTCGCGTGCGAGGCGCGTGCGGAGCGGACTGGCGAGCGTATCGATCGCGAAGATGCCCAGCAAAGCCACGGTGAACATCGTCATGCCGGCAAATCCGTGAAGGAAGCCTTGCGCCGCGGCATCGCCGAAAAAGTAGGTGATCAGGATCAGCACCAGCACGCGGACGAAATTGGCGAGCACCGCCACCGGCAGGATCGCCAGGATCAGCAATGCCGAATAGCGCCAGTTCGCATTGTGCCGGATGTAGATGTAGAACAGACCGATCGCCGACAGGCTGATGATCGAGTTCATCCCCGCGCAGGCGGCGGCGACGAGAATGTCATACTGATCGACCTGAATGATCACCCCGGTGCGGGACACGGACATGCCGAACAGGCTGAGCAGGTTGACCGCCTCGCGCGAGATGCCGAGCTTTAGCGGCTGCGTGATCGCGGCGACCAGCGAGTCCGGCGGCGGGAACAGGAAGGCGAAATAGAGGATCGGGAACCACAGCACCCGCATCGCCCGCGTGCCGATATAGGCGTAGGTGACCGTGACCATCGCCGCATAGAGCGCGAAGCCCTCCATTTCGGTCGTGCCGCTGATCCGCCCGAGCGCGTAGATGGTCAGCGAGATAAAAAGACCGATCGTCGCCAGCACGGGCGATCCGGGGCGGGCGAGCGGCACGAAAGCGGGCCGCATCCGCAGCACGAGCCAGATGCCGGTCGCCAGCACGACCGGCCCGTGCGCACCCTGCTCGGTCGACCAGGATTCCCGCGCCACCGCGGCGAACGTCGGGATGATCAGCGCCGCGAGGCCGAGCAGCAGCAGCCAGTGGCGCAACGCGAAGCCGGCGACGCGCGCGCCGACGGCCGCTTCGGGCCGTAGCGGGGCACTGGTGGAGACGTCAGGCATCCCGCCGGCCATCCTGTTCGTCGTACGTGCCGCTCATCATGGCTGCTGTTGCGGGATGCACCCCAGCAGCACCGCGAAGCGGGCCTCCCCAAGACCGGTTGTCCGGCATGTTCTCGTGTCCATCTGCGCGCGCACTTGTCCTGTTGGAAACAATAAGCAGAACGTTGTTCCTTGTCTGCCGGCCTGCCGGGACATCCGTATAGAAGTGGCCGATGCCGAACGCGCGCGCAATCGCGCCGCACCGGGCGTTCCTAGCTCGCTCTTCGGGCCGATGCCCCACGCGGCCAGGCATGACGGGGAGCGGTTTCATGCGGGATGGGCGACGAGTGGTTGCGATGGGCCGAACGGCAACGGCGGATCGATCCGTCCGCCCGACGGCTGAGCAGGCGCGCGCGGCAGCCGGAGGGCGCAAAGGGATGATCCGACGGCAAGGAAAAGATAGAATATCGTGGTGCCTCGTCCCGAGAATCCCGACGTGCCGGCGGCTACGGTGTAATAGATGGCGACAGCGAAGACCGCTGCGGCAACCTCCTGCTGGCCGGTGAAATTGCGCAATCGCCTGCGAATCGTGACCAGCCGCATCGGAAGCAGGGTAAACGCAAGGAAGAACGCGGCCATTCCGACGATCCCGGTGGTCAACCCCATCCAGATATAGGTATTGACGAAATCGATGATACCTTCGCCGGTGCGCAGGTCGATGAGAGATGCATAGGCCTGTCCGGGATCGACGCCCGTCAAAGGGTGCTTGCGGATTTCTTCCCAGCCGCGAGTGATCAGCAATTTCCGATAGCCCGTCGTGTCCGCCGCATCGCCGGCCAGCCCCAGGCGCGTCGCCATGCTTGTCGAGAATTGCGCGATCACGAGCGCGACGGACCCGATCGTACCGAGGATGGCAGCGTTGCGGGCGAAGTGGCTCCAGCGCCTTCGGAAGAGATCGAAAGCCAAGGTGCCGAGGACGAGCCCCAGCAAGGCGCCACGCGTATTGGCCATATAGATACCCACCAGAATGCCCGCGAACCCGAGCAGGCGTCGCTGCCTGGTGCGGAATGTGTCGCCCAGCGCGAGCATCGACAAATAGCCGGTGCACAGAAAGCTGCCGAATGACGTGGCCTCGTAGAATGAAGCGGCTGCCCGCAGGTAACCGCCGCGTTGATGGGCATAGGCGCTGAGCAACTCGATCACGCCCACGCGCTGGCTCAGGACGTTGTACAACAGAACGCCGCGTCGTGATTCATAGATCGCTATGCCCGAGAAGACGAAAGCCACGAATGCGAGCGCCAGCAGCAGGCGGCGAATGTCTTCGGGCCGGGTCAAGGATCGGCTGATGACGTAATAGGGCAGCAGGTAGGACAGAACGACGTTCGTCTCGACGCGAAGAATGCTGGTAAAGTTGTTACCTCGTGCCTGAGCGGCCTCAAGCGCGAAGAGCAGGAAGAACGGGACGTCGAAGCGAGTGCCGTTGGTCAAGCCTCTCCGTGCGGGCCGTAACGCAAACGCGATCGCGGCGCCGATCGCCGTGATGAGCCATTTGTCGATATCGAGAAGATACATGCTGCCGATCGCGACCTGCGTGGTCATCTGCGGCAGTGCCAGGACGGTCACGAGATAGATGGGCGGCATCGCCGCCCGGCTGCGTGACATCAGAGGGATGATGGCCGCGAGCACGGCGAAGATCACCCACCGGTTGGGGAGCAGCATGGCGAAGGCGTAGAGCCCGATCATGATCGGCAGCAGAGTCGTCCGGACCCAGATCGCATCCTGACGCGTGAGAAGGGCCGCAAACAGATTGCCGCTGATGAACAGGATCACCGAGGTCTGAACGACGATCGAAAGCGTGCCCAGCATTGCTCGCGACGTTCCCTCTTTGCGCTGTGCCGCCTGCTAGCAGCGTTGGCCCGACTTGGCGACTGCGCCGCACTGGAGCCCGTCTCTGCCTGCAGATAGCTGCGAAATCCTTTCGATCCAGGTACGCCCCAGCAAAATTGCGCCATAAGCTGTGCCGAGTCTCCTCGCGCTCACCCGTCGGTAAGGAGTCTGCCCCGTGATGCGATTGAAACGCCCGATTCCGCGCCCCATCTCGGCGCGCTGAGGAGACGAAGATGGCCGAAGAGATCGCGACGCTCGCGGGTGGGTGCTTTTGGTGTGTGGAGGCGGTGTTCAACGACGTCGCCGGCGTTTCGCATGTCGAGAGCGGCTATATCGGCGGCGAGGTCGTCAACCCGACCTACAAGCAGGTGTGCGGCGGCAAGACCGGCCATGCCGAGGCGATCCGGGTGCGCTTCGATCCCGCGGTGATCGATTATGCGACCCTGCTCGACATCTTTTTCCACACGCACGACCCGACTCAGCTGAATCGCCAGGGCAACGACGTGGGCACGCAATATCGCTCGGCGATCTTCCCCAACTCGCCCGAGCAGGACGCCGAAGCACGCGTCGCCAAGGAGCGGGCGGCGGCCGACTGGCCTGCGCCGATCGTCACGACGATCGAGCCCGATGACACCTGGTATCCGGCCGAGGATTATCACCAGGCCTATTGGGAGAGCGAAGGCCAGCGCAATCCCTATTGCCTGGCGACGATCCCGCCCAAGCTGATGAAGCTGCGCAAGAGCTATCAGGCGCGGCTGAAGGCGAGCGCGGCGGCTTAAGGGCGGGGTGCGGCGGCGCGGCGCAGGCGATCGTTGATGGCGATGCCCAGACCCCGCTCGGGGATGGGCGCCACGGCGATCCCGCTTGTCGTCGCGGCGTCCGCCTCGTGCAGCGCGTCGAACAGGTTGGCGGCGGCTTCGGTCAGATCGCCGGCGAGCGAGAGCGACCGATCGCCCGCGACCGCGCCGAAGCCGATCAGCCATTCGTTCGCGCGTCGTTCGCTCGCGTCGAGGCGCAGGGGGTGCGCCGGAGCATAATGGCTGGCGAGCTGGCCGGGCGCTTCGATCGTGCCGCCGTCGGCGGTCGTGACCGGGACGCCGGCGGCCGCTGACAAGGCTTCGGCATCGATCGGGCCGGGCCGGAGCAGGCGAGCACCGTCTGGCGCGACCGCGACGATCGTCGATTCGAGCCCCAGTCCCGTCGCGCCGCCATCGATGATCAGCGCGATCCGGCTGCCGAGAGAACGCAGGACATGCTCGGCGCGCGTCGGGCTGATCGTACCGCTCGCATTGGCCGAGGGCGCGGCCAGCGGACGGCCAGAGGCCGCGAGCAGCGCCTGCATCGCAGGATGGGCGGGGACGCGCAGCGCGATCGTCGGCAGGCCGGCGGTGACGAGCGATGCGATCGGCGCACCGGCGCGGAGGGGTGCTACGATCGTCAGCGGGCCGGGCCAGAAGGCGCGCGCCAGCGCTGCGCCGATCGGGCCGAGATCGGCTAAAGCCTCGGCGGCGGCGCTATCCGGCACGTGGACGATCAGCGGATTGAAGGACGGGCGGCCCTTGGCGGCGTAGATCCGTGCGACCGCCGCTGCGTCGCTCGCGTCGGCGGCGAGGCCATAGACCGTTTCGGTGGGGACCGCGACCGGCTGGCCGGTGCGGATCAGGTCGGCGGCCTCGGCGATCGCCTCGGGCGAGAAGGGGAGGCGGCGGGTCTCGATCACGGCTGCGGCCTATCAGCCGGGCGACGGCCCGGAAAGATCAGGCGGGCAGGTGATCGAGCAGATCGGCTGGGTCGATATCGAGCCGGCGCATGCGCGCGGAAATTTCGGGCCATTCCTGCTCGAGGAAATGCGCGCGCGCGGCCTGACGCAGCTGGAACGCGGCGCCTTCGACGACGAACATGCCGACGCCGCGGCGCACGGTGACGATCCCGTCTTCCTGGAAGGTCTGATAGGCCTTGGCCACGGTCAGCGGATTTGCGCCATGTTCGGCGGCGAGCGCGCGGACCGAGGGAAGCGCCGAGCCCTCGGCGATGCGGCCGTCGAGGATCATCGCGATCACATGATCGCGCAGGCGGAGATAGACAGGGCGATCGGCACTGGGCATTGCGTTATGCTGTGGTAACACAGCATGGCGCGATCGGCAACCCGTCTTGCACGGCGTTATGTCAGCGACCCTGCCATATCGCGATGACTGCGTCGCGGTCCGGACGAGGGCGCTCTTCCAGTTCCTTCGCCGACGTGCCGATGAAGAAGAAGCCGGCGATACGCGCGTCACGCCCGCCGCCGAACGCCGCGCAGACGATGCTCGAAAAGGCGGCCCAGGTACTCAGCCAATTGACGAGGAAGCCCTCCGCATGCGCGGCGAGAACGAGATTCTGGCAGGCGGCGCCGACCGACAGTTCCTGCTCCCAGATCGGGATATGGCTGGCATGGGCGGGGTTCGAGACCGCGACGATCAGGCATGGCGCCTGATGCGCGAACTGGTCGATCGCCTCGCGCTCGATCCGGCCGACGCTGTCCTTCTGCGCCGCATAGGCATCGTGGAGCAGGGCCGCGAAATCGGCGCGCTTTTCCAAGGGCACGATCACGAAGCGCCAAGGTGCGAGCTTGCCATGATCGGGGACGCGCGTCGCGGCGGCGAGAATGCGATCGAGCTGCGCCGCATCGGGGCCGGGCGCGGCCAGATCGCGCGCCTTGCCCGAACGGCGGGTAGCGAGCAGCGAGGCGGGAGTCGCGAGATCGTTGAACATGGCGGTCCGCTACCAGCGCGCGGTGCGGGCAACAATCACTTCCCACGCGCCATTTCGTCGCTAGTCTCGCGCGCCATCCAGCCGGGCGCATCCCGGTGCCAACGAAATCACAGAAAAGAGTCGCATGGAGACCGCAACCGAGTCCTCGCCGGCGCAGCCCGACATCAGCCATATCAATCCGGCCGATGCCGATGTCTGGTTCGGCCACCCCCGCCAGCTCGCCCGCTTGTTCACGACCGAGATGTGGGAGCGGTTCGGCTATTACGGCATCCGCGCGCTGCTCGTCGTCTATCTCACCAAATTCTTCCTGTTCGACGATGTCGCCGCGGGCGGTCTCTACGGCGCCTTCATCGGCCTCGCTTATCTGACCCCCGTCATCGGCGGGCTGATCGCCGATCGCATTCTGGGCTCCAAGAGCGCGGTCAAGACCGGGGCGATCATCATGTCGCTCGGCTATCTCGGCCTGTGCTTCGGTGGCGAGCAGGCCAAGCCCGTCTTCCTCTATGGCGGCCAGACCTATCCGGTGACGGTATCTACCGCGGTCAACGGCCGAGAAGAGCAATATGTCGTGACCTCCGCGGGCAGCTTCGTGATCCGCGGGCAGGAGGACGGCTCGATCCATCTGGAAGGCGCGACCGGGCAGCCGCTGCCCGCCGTTATCGCCAAGGGCGAATATCGAACCGACGGCATCCGCCATCCCCTGTGGGTCTCGCTGATGCTGCTCTCGATGTCGCTAATCATCGTCGGCAACGGCCTGTTCAAGCCAAACATCTCGACGATGGTCGGCTCGCTCTATCCGCCGGGCGATCCGCGCCGCGATGCGGGCTTCACGATCTTCTACATGGGCATCAATCTCGGCTCGATCGGCAGCCAGCTGATCGCGCCTCTGCTCGCGCGGTCGGTCGGCTGGTGGGCGGGCTTCGGCATCGTCGCGCTCGGCATGCTCGTCGCTTTCAGCCTGTTCCAGTTCGATAAGGGCCGGCTCGCCGGCTATGGCGAGCGGCCGGCCTCCTCGACGCCGCGGGCGCGGCTGATCAGCTATGTTCTGATGGCGGTGGCGGTGCCGATCTCGTGGCTGCTGCTCCACAACACGCTCGATTCGGCGGCGGCGGCGAGCGAGGCGGCCGCGGCGGGCACGGGCGTGATCGGCTATCTCGCCGCGCTGCCCTTGCTCGGCAAGGCTTTGCTCGCCTGCTTCGTCGGCGCCGCGTTCGGCATGCCGATCTGGGCGTATCGCGCGGGCTCGCGTGCCGAATTCCAGATGATGCTCGTCGCCTCGATCCTGATCGTGATGGCGGTGGTGTTCTGGACGCTGTTCGAGCTGGCCGGCTCGGCGCTGACCCTGTTCGCCGAGCGGTCAGTGGATCGATCGATCTTCGGCTGGGATATGCCGGGCGGATCGGTGCAGGTGTTCAATCCGATCTTCATCGTCCTGCTGGCGCCGGTAATGGCGGCCCTCTGGGTGTGGCTCGGCCGACGACGCGCGGAGCCCTCGATCCCGGTGAAGTTCTCGATCGGGCTGACGCTCGTCGGGCTCGGCTTCCTCGTCCTGCCATTGGGCGCGCTGTTCGTGGACGGGCAGTCGCGCGTGGCGCTCATCTGGATGGTGCTGCTCTACCTGCTGCACTCGATCGGCGAGCTGTGCCTGTCGCCCGTGGGCCTGTCGATGATCACCAAGCTGTCGATGGCGCGCGTCGTCGGCATGATGATGGGCGTGTGGTTCCTGTCGATCTCGATGGCCAATTATGCGGGCGGGCTGATCACGCAGCTGACCTCGGTGGCGACGGTCGGGGGCGAGGTCACCAATCCCAAGCTCGCGCTCGATACCTATCTGCACACGTTCACGATCATCGGCATCGCGGCGGTGGCGATCGGCGTCGGGCTGTTTGTCTGTTCGCCCTTGCTCAAGAGGTGGATGCATGGCGTCAATTAAGAAGCTTGCCGCGCTCGCTTTGCTCGGGCTTGCCGCCTGCTCGGCGCAGTCGGGCGCCAAGCCCAAATCGGCCTCGTCCGGACCCAAGATCGCCGAGCCGTGGACGGGCGATCCCTATCCGTCGACCTACCACGCCTATCCCGGCGTGCCGACGCTCGTCACCGACGTCACGATCCTCGACGGCGAGGGCGCGCGGATCGACGATGGCCAGATCCTCTTCGCCGACGGCAAGGTGGTCGCGTTGGGGCAGAGCGTGCCCGCGCCCGCGGGCGCGACCGTGATCGACGGCAAGGGCAAATGGGTTACGCCCGGCATCATCGACATCCACAGCCATCTCGGCGACTATCCGTCGCCGGGGGTGAAGGCGCTCTCGGACGGCAACGAAGCGACCGCGCCGACCACGCCGGACGTGTGGGCCGAACATAGCATCTGGCCGCAGGATCCGGGCTTCAGCCGCGCGCTGGCGAATGGCGGCGTGACGACGCTGCAGATCCTGCCCGGCTCGGCCAATCTGATGGGCGGTCGATCGGCGGTGATCAAGAATGTCTATTCGCGCACGGTCCAGGGAATGAAATTCCCCGGCGCGGCCTACGGGCTCAAGATGGCATGCGGCGAGAATCCGAAGCGCGTCTATGGCGGCAAGGGCCGTGAGCCCTCGACCCGCATGGGCAATATCGCGGTGGATCGCGCGACCTGGGCGAAGGCGGTCGAATATCGCCGCAAGTGGGACAAATATGAGAAGGACGGCGGCGAGGCGCCCGCGCGCGATATCGGCATGGATACGCTCGCCGGCGTGCTGGCGGGCAAGATCCTCGTCCACAATCACTGCTATCGCGCCGACGAAATGGCCATCGTCCTCGATATGGCGAAGGAGTTCGGATACCATGTCGCGAGCTTCCAGCACTCGGTGGAGGCCTACAAAATTCCGGATTTGCTGAAGGCGGCAGACACCTGCGCCTCCGTCTGGGCCGACTGGTACGGCTTCAAGATGGAAAGCTATGACGGCATCCCCGAGAATCTCGCTCTGCTGGAGCGGAGCGGGGCCTGCGCGACGATCCATTCGGACGATCCGAACGGCATCCAGCATCTGAACCAGGAGATCGCCAAGGCGCGCGCTTCGGGCCTGCGCATGGGGATCGACATCCCGCGCGAGGTCGCCTGGAAATGGGCGAGCTACAATCCGGCCAAGGCGCTCGGCATCGCCGATCGCACGGGCAGCCTGAAGCCGGGCAAGATGGCGGACGTCGTGCTGTGGAACGGCGATCCGTTCAGCAGTTATACGCGCCCGGAAAAGGTCTGGATCGACGGTGCCTTGCTGTACGACATGCACGATCCCAAGCGGCGGCCCGTATCCGATTTCGAGCTGGGCCAGATCGGCGAGGGAGACGTGAAATGAAGTCTCTCGCGCTTCTCGTCGCGGCGCTGCTCGCCGGCCCCGCTGTCGCCGAAACGGTCGCCTTCACCGGCGGGACCGTCGCGATCGGCGACGGATCGCAGCCGATCCCGAACGGCACGGTCGTGATCCGCGACGGGCGCGTGATCGCCGCGGGCACCGGCGTCGCCGTCCCCGCGGGCGCGCGCACCGTCGATGCGACGGGCAAGTGGGTGACCGCGGGCATCGTCTCGGGCGCGAGCACGCTCGCCTTGCTCGATGGCTATGGAATGGAGGAAACCAACGATACGACGACGAAGGGCTCGCCCTTCTCGGCGGCGATCGACATTGCCACCTCGCTCAACCCCACCCAGATGCGCCTCGGCGTCGAACGATCGAAGGGCGTGACGCGCGCGGTTGTGATCCCGGCGGCGGGCAATACGATGTTCGGCGGGCAGGGTGCGGTCATCGATTTGGGCGCGGACCTGGATCCGGTCACGCGCGCGCGGGCTTTCCAGTATGTCGAGCTGGGCGAGGCCGCGACGAAAACGGGCGGGGGCAGCCGGCCGGCGGCGCATGTCCTGCTTCGTGCGGCGCTCGAGGCGGCACGCAATCCCGCGCTCGCGAGCGGACTGGAAAAGGACGTTCTGGTCACGCGCGCCGATGCCGCGGCCCTGCTCCCGGTCGTAGAGGGCCGGACGCCGCTGCTGGTCCATGCCGAGCGGGCGACGGACATCCTCGCCGCGCTCGCGCTGGTGCGCGAATTTCCGAAGCTGAAGCTGGTCCTGCTCGGCGCCACCGAAGGCTGGCTCGTGGCCGATCGGATCGCCGCCGCGCGCGTGCCCGTGATCGCCGCCGCGCTGACCGACCTTCCCGAGAATTTCGAGCAGCTCGCCGCGACGCAATCCAATGTCGGGCGGATGGCGAAAGCGGGCGTCAGCGTCGCCATCTCGACGCAGGATGCGAGCGAGGGACCCTATGAGAGCTATCTCAAGCAATATGCCGGCAACCTCGTCGCGCTGACGCGGGTGGACGGCGCGACCGGGCTAGACTGGGGACAGGCCTTCGCGACGATCACCTCCAGGCCGGCGCTAGCTCTGGGCCTCGACGGCGAGATCGGATCGCTTCGCCCCGGGCGTCGCGCCGACGTGGTCGTCTGGGACGGCGATCCGCTGGAGGTGGCCTCGGCGGCGCTCTCCGTGTGGATCGACGGGGTCCAGCAGCCAGCGGGCAGCCGCCAGACGCGCCTGCGCGATCGCTATGCGAACCCGGTTGAGGGGGCGTTGCCCAAGGCCTACGATCAGTAAGTTCGTTCAGGTGTCTGCAGGCTTTGCGGAGCCATCCGCTTCGCCCGAACCCTGCTCGACCGGAACGGCCAAGACTGGCGGGTTCGGCCCGACACTGCGTGATGAAAGAAGGCTCATGCCCCGCAAATATTTCGGCACCGACGGCATACGCGGCCGCACCAACGAAGGCGCGATGACCGCCGAGATCGCGATGCGCGTCGGCCAGGCGGCGGGCGCGCATTTCATGCGCGGCACGCATCGCCATCGCGTGCTGATCGGCAAGGATACGCGGCTCTCCGGCTATATGATGGAAAGCGCGCTGGTCGCGGGCTTCACGAGCGTCGGCATGGATGTCGTGCTGGTCGGGCCGATGCCGACGCCCGCGGTGGCGATGCTGACGCGATCGATGCGCGCCGATATCGGCGTGATGATCTCGGCCAGCCACAATCCCTTCGCCGACAATGGCATCAAGCTGTTCGGGCCGGACGGCTACAAGCTTTCGGACGAGACCGAGAAGGCGATCGAGGCCGGGATCGATGGTCGCGTGTCGCTGCCGCCGGCCGAACAGATTGGCCGCGCGCGGCGGATTGAGGATGCGGCGGGGCGCTATATTGCCGCCGCCAAATCGACCTTTCCCGATCATCTCCGGCTGGATGGGCTGCGGATCGTCGTCGATTGCGCGAATGGCGCCGCCTACAAGGTCGCACCCGAGGCTTTGTGGGAGCTGGGCGCGGATGTGATCGCGCTGGGCGTTTCGCCCAACGGCATCAACATCAACGACCATGTCGGCTCGACCGATCCGAGCGCGCTGCAGGCCAAGGTGCTGGAGACGCGCGCCGATATCGGCATCGCGCTGGACGGCGACGCCGATCGCCTGATCCTTGTCGATGATCGCGCGCAGATCGTGGACGGGGATCAGCTGATGGCGCTGATCGCGATCGCGCAGGCGCGCACCGGCGCGCTCAAGGGCGACGGGATCGTCGCGACGGTGATGTCCAATCTCGGGCTGGAGCGCTTACTGTGGGGGCAAGGCATCGCGCTCCACCGGACGCCGGTGGGGGATCGCTACGTCGTCGAGGCGATGCGCGCGGGCGGCTACAATGTCGGTGGCGAGCAATCGGGGCATATCGTGCTGGCCGATCATGCGACGACGGGTGACGGGCTGATCGCGGCGCTGCAGGTGCTGGCCGAGCTCGTCCAATCGGGCAAGCCCGCGCATACGCTGCTGCGCCAGTTCGATCCCTTGCCGCAATTGCTCAAGAATGTCCGCTTCACCGGCGGGCAGCCGCTGGAGGATGATAAGGTCAAGGCCGTGATCGCCGACGCGGAGAAGCGGCTCGACGGCACCGGCCGGCTCGTCATCCGCAAATCGGGCACCGAGCCCCTGATCCGGGTGATGGCCGAGGGCGAGGATGCGAAACTCGTCGGTGAGGTCGTCGACGGCATTTGCGACGCGGTTCGCAAGGCGGCGTGATACCCCGCATCCTCTCGATCGCCGGCTCGGATTCGGGCGGCGGCGCGGGCATCCAGGCCGACATCAAGACGATCACGATGCTGGGCGGGCATGCGCTGACCGCGATCACCGCGATCACCGCGCAGAACACGCTCGACGTGAGCGCGGTGATGCCGGTCCCGCCCGAGATGGTCGTCGCGCAGATCGATGCGGTCGTCTCCGACATCGGCGTCGACGCGATCAAGATCGGGATGATCGGCTCGCCCGACGTCGCCGAGGCGGTGGCGGAGCGGCTGGCGGCCTTGTTCCAGGGGCGCGAGATCGTGCCGATCGTGTTCGATCCGGTGATGATCGCATCCAGCGGCGCGGTGCTGGCCGATCCCGCGACGATCGCGGCATTCGGCAGGCTGATGAGCCTGTCGGTGCTGGTCACGCCCAATCTGCCCGAACTGGCCGCCCTGGCGGGTGTTTCAGCGCTCGCCGACGAAGGCGCGCAGGTCGCGGCGGCGATCGGGCTCGTGCGCGATCATCAGGCCGCCTTCCTCGTGAAAGGCGGCCATGCCGAGGGGCCGAAGCTCGTCGATCGGCTCGTCGGCTGGAACGGGACGGTCGCCGAATGGTCGGGTGAGCGGATCGAATCGCGCAACACGCACGGCACGGGCTGCACCTTGTCGAGCGCAATCGCGACGGGACTAGGCGCGGGGCTGGAGCCCGAGGCGGCGATCACGCGCGCGCGCTTCTATGTGCGCAGCGCGATCGAGGCGGCGCCGGGTCTGGGCCTGGGGCACGGGCCGATGGGGCATGGGCTGGGGCGCGAACATTTCCGGAGCAAGCCGTCGCTGCGGATTTGAGGGCGGCAAATATTCCCCCGCTCATCCTGAGGAGGGACTGAGCGAAGGCGAAGGCCCGTCTCGAAGGACTGGCGACGTCTGGTCTGGTCCTTCGAGACGCCATTTCGGCTTCGTGCCTGCGGCACGAAGTTTATCCTGAGCGCCTGCCTTAGCAGGCAGTCGAAGGGCTCAATGGCTCCTCAGGATGAGCGGTTGGGATTACAGAAATTCCCGCAACTCCAGCCACGCCTCCCGCTTCGCGTCGCGCGCCATTCCCGCATGCGCTGCGCTGGACGAGGGCAGGTCCAGCAACGTCAGTCGCGCCTCGCCCGCCAATTGCTTGCGCCCATGCCGCGCCGAGGTCTGGCCGTTGAACGCCACCGCGCGCAACTCCGGGAGCGCTTCCACGAACCCCGCCAGATCGCGCAGCTCGGCCTCGCGGATCGCCTGATCGAGACTGCCCTGCCGCTGCGCGGTCGCGATCACGTCCCACAGGCCGATGCGGTGCGCCCTCAGCCGTGCCAGCCGCTTCTCATAGGCGAGCGAGGGGAGCGGCTCGCCGATCACCTCGCCGATCAGCCACCAGAAGGCGTTGGTGGGGTGCGCATAATAGCGCCCCTGCCGCAGCGATTCCTCGCCGGGCAGCGAGCCCAGGACGAGCAGGCGCGCATCGGGCGCGACGCTGGGCGGGAAGGCGGTCTTGATTGTCATCGCCATATCCGCTCGTGCATAGACGTGCCTGGCCCTCAAGGGGAGCATCATGCGCCGCTTCGTCTTCGTCCTGCTCCTGTTGCTCGGCTTCTCCGGGCAAGCCGCCGCCGCGCCGCCGATCGTGCTGGCCGCCGCCAGCCTGCAGGAATCATTGAACGCCGCCGCCGATGCCTGGGCCAAGGCCGGGCACGAGCGGCCGACGCTCTCCTTTGCGGCCTCCTCGGCGCTGGCCCGCCAGATCGCGGCAGGTGCGCCGGCCGATCTGTTCGTCTCGGCCGACATTCCGTGGATGGACTATGTCGAACAGCGCAAGCTGGTCGCGCCCGGCACGCGCATTGCCTTGCTGACCAACCAGCTCGTGCTGATCGCACCGGCGGGGCCGACGCGGCCGATGCCGATCCGGCGCGGCTTTCCGCTGGCGGCGGCCCTGGGCCGCGAGAAATTGGCGATGGCGGATCCCGATGCGGTGCCCGCGGGGCTGTACGGTCGCGAGGCGCTGACGAAGCTCGGCGTGTGGGCGGGGGTCGCGCCGAAGGTGGCGCGCGCCGAGAATGTCCGCGCGGCGCTGGCCTTGGTCGAGCGTGGCGAAGCGCCGTACGGGATCGTCTATCTGACCGACGCGCTCGCCTCGCCGAAGGTGAAGGTGGTCGGCACCTTCCCCGCCGACAGCCATGCGCCGATCCTCTATCCTGCCGCGGTGCTGAGTGCGGCCAAGAGCGCGGATGCGGCGCCCTTCCTGCGCTTCCTCGGCTCGGTGCCAGCCAAGGCGATCTTCCGCCGCTACGGCTTCGGTACGCGATGACGCGCATATGACCGGCGAAGACTGGGGGATCGTCCTGCTCTCGCTGAAGGTCGCGATCACGGCGGTGCTGCTTGTTTTGCCGATCGCCTTCGCTTTGGCCTGGCTGTTGGCGCGCAAGCGCTTTCCGGGGCGGATCCTCGTCGATGCGCTCGTCCATCTGCCCCTCGTGCTGCCGCCGGTCGTGACGGGCTGGGCGTTGTTGCTGCTCTTCGGGCGGATGGGGCCGATCGGCGGGTTGCTCGATCGCTGGTTCGGGGTGACGGTGATGTTCCGCTGGACGGGCGCGGTGATCGCCGCGGCGGTGATGGCGCTGCCGCTGATGGTCCGCGCGATCCGGCTTTCGATCGAGGCGATCGACGCCCGGCTGGAGGAGGCGGCGCGGACTTTGGGCGCGAGCCGCGTGCGCGTGTTCCGGACGATCAGCCTGCCGCTGGCCCTGCCGGGGATCCTCGCCGGGCTCGTGCTCGGTTTCGCGCGCTCGCTCGGCGAGTTCGGCGCGACGATCAGCTTCGTCTCGAACATACCGGGCGAAACCGGGACGCTGCCGATCGCCATCTATGCGGCGATGCAGGTCCCGGGCGGAGAAGGCCGTGTTGTGCGGCTCGCCATCGTCTCGGTGATCCTGTCGCTCGGCGCGCTGATCGCCTCGGAGCTGATGATCCGCCGCGCCAACCCCCGCGCCCATGTCCTTTGAGGTCGATGTCGTACGGCGGATCGGCGAGGCGGAGATCCGGCTCGCTTTCTCGTCGGGACCGGGGCTGACGGCTCTGTTCGGGCCGTCGGGCTGCGGCAAGACGAGCGTCTTGAACATGGTCGCAGGGCTCCTGCGGCCCGATCGGGGGCGGATCGTCGTCGCCGGCGAGACTCTGTTCGGCGACGGCATCGACGTGCCGCCCGAGACGCGGCGCGCGGGCTATGTGTTTCAGGATCGGCGGCTGTTCCCGCACCTCAGCGTCCGGGCCAATCTCGCTTACGGGCGGCGCGAAGAGGCGGCGCTGATGGGGCTCGACGAGGCGGCGACTTTCCTTGGCATCGGCCATCTGCTCGATCGCCGGCCCGCCTCGCTTTCGGGCGGGGAGGCGCAGCGCGTCGCGATCGGCCGCGCCTTGCTGTCAGGCCCGCGCTTCCTGCTGATGGACGAGCCGCTCGTCGCGCTGGATCGCGCGCGGGCGGACGAGATCATGGTGGTGATCGAGCGGATCCGCGACGAGGTCGGCCTGCCGATCCTCTATGTCAGCCATAATCCGGCGGAGGTGGCGCGGCTCGCGACTCATGTGGTGGAGGTGTCGCGCTGAGATTGGCGCCGACATAATCGCGCCACAGCATCATCAGCACCGCCATCGTCGCCGGGCCGACGAACAGACCGAGCAGGCCCAGCATTTCGACCCCGCCCAAGATGCCGATCAGTACGAGCAGAAAGGGCAGGCGCGTCGCGCCGCCGATCAGCACCGGGCGGATGAAATGATCGGCGATGAACACCACACCCATGCCGATCGCGAACACGGCGATCGCCCATCCGACCGCGCCTTCGCCCACGAGCAGCGCGCCCGCGATCAGGAAGATGGCGGCGGCGCCGAACGGGATCATCGCCGCGACCGCGGTGATCGAGCCGAGCAGCAGCGGGTGGGGGACGCCCGCGATCAGATAGACGACCGCCATCACCGCGCCCTCGCCGATGCCGACCAGCACCAGCCCATCGATCGTGCCGCGCACCGACAGGATCACCTGACCGCCGAGGCGCTTGCCGGCGGGGCCCAGGAGCCGTTCTCCGGCGCGCGCGAATTGCGCGACGATCACGTCGCGATCGCGCAGCACGAAGAAGAGCGCCATCAACGTGAAGCCGAAGATGATGCTGCGCAGGATCAGCCCCTTGCCCAGCAGTTGCGACTGCTGGATCAGCACCGTGCTGCGCAGGCGGTGGAGCTGCTGGCCCGCGCCTTCGGGCGTCGCGAGATTGTCGTGCCACCAGATCGTGACCTGATCGGAGAAGAGCGGCAGGCGCGCGAGCCAGGCGGGCTCGGGCATGCCGTTTTCCTGCGCGTCGGCGAGCCAGGCGAACAGATATTTGGCCTCGCGCGCCGCCTCGATCGCGCCCATCGCCAGCGGCACGAGCACGAGCAACGCGATCAAAGTCGTCGCGACGAGCGGCAGTAGCAGGCCACGCGCGCGCGGCCAGCGCGCCTCGGCGCGGCGATAGAGCGGATCGATCGCGATCCCGATGATCGCCGCCCAGACCAAGGCAGGCAGGAAGGTGCCGCCGATCCACAGGCCGAGCACCGCCAGCCCGATCGAGAGGACTATCTTTGAGATGCGATGCGTCCGCGCCGGATCGATTGCCGGCTTCATCGCGCCGCCGCCGCCATCTCGCGATTGCGCAGGATCGCGGCGTCGATCGTGTCGCGGATCAGCGCCTTCAGTGCGCTCGGCTCGTCGAGGATGTCGAGCCCGGCGCGCGTGCTGCCGCCCTTGCTGGCGACGCGATTGGCGAGCGCGGCGAGACTTTCGGTGCTGCCCTCGGCGAGAAGGCCCGCGCCGGTGACGGTGGCGAGAGCGAGCCGCGCGGCCTGAGCCGCGTCGAGCCCGGCATCGGCGCCGGCTGCGGCGAGCGCATCGACGAAACGGAAGAGGAAAGCGGGGCCCGAGCCGGCGAGCGCGGTGACGACGTCGAACAGGCTTTCATCGACCCATTCGACCGTGCCGAGCGGCGCCATCAGCGCTTCGGCATGCTCGCGGCCGGCATGATCGAGCCCGTCGCCGTGGAGCGCGACGACACCGCGGCCGATCGCGATCGGTGTGTTGGGCATCGCGCGAAGCACGGCGCGGGGTGCCGGGAAGCGGCGGCGCAGCGCCTCCGTCTCGACCCCGGCGAGGATCGAGACGAGCAGGGTCGTGGGATCGAGCATCGGCGCCAGCGCGGGCGCGACCAGATCCAGCATCTGCGGCTTGACCGCGAGCACGACGAGGGATGGGACCGGGCCGTCGGGCGGAGGCGCGGTCAGCACGGTCACGCCCATCGCGACGGCCTCGCCCGATTTGCGGATGACGGTGACGCGAGCCGGATCCAGCCCAGCCTCCAGCCAGCACGACAGCATCGCGCCGCCCATATTGCCGCAGCCCATGAACCAGATCGGCCCTTTGATCGGAAAGGGCATGACGGCTTCAGGCCTCGCCGTGCGTCTCGATCAAAGCGGCAGCGATCGCTTCGGTCGGGGACTTGCCGCCCCACAGGACGAACTGGAAGACGGGGTAGAAGCGCTCGCACTCCTCGATCGCGGCCTCGATCAACGTCTCGGCCTGGTCGATCGTCAGCGCGGCGTCGTTCGCCAGATCCAGCAGCGCGCCGTGGCGGAAAAGGAGGATGCCGCTCGACGACCACAGTTCGAAATGGCCGATCCAGAGCTGCTCGTTGACGAGCCCGATCGTCTCGTAGA
This sequence comes from Sphingomonas natans, assembly GCF_030546695.1. GTDB lineage: Bacteria > Pseudomonadota > Alphaproteobacteria > Sphingomonadales > Sphingomonadaceae > Sphingomonas_I > Sphingomonas_I natans. The sequence goes on along the minus strand of NZ_JAUOTP010000002.1, from coordinate 42,503 downwards.
GCTGGGGGCGGCGGTCGGCGGGGACGCGGATGTCGGGAAGCGCGAGGATCTGGAGGACGCGATCCTCCTCGCGCCAGACGCCGCGCAGCTCATATTTGGCCCAGCTGCCCTGAACGGTGGCGATCAGCTCGTCGTCGCCGAGCCGCTCGAACGACCAGCCATGCGCCTCGCAATATTGTTCGAGCGTATCGATGGGGGCGCCGCCGTCGCGATCCGCCTCATATTCGTCCGCCAGCATCGTCATCCCGCCCTCCGGTTCCGCCGAGGGTTAGCGGTCGCCTGCCTTTGTGCAAGCGCGCCCATGCACATATGGGCATAAAGCTGTGGATAGAGCGTGACTCAATCCTGAATGGGAGGAGGAGTTTCGGCCTTGCCCCGCGACTTGGCGCCCGTGGCGGGCTTCAGCGCGGCGATCTCGGCGCGAAGCGCATCGACCTCGTCGCGCGCGGCGGCCGCCATCGCCTTGACCGCCTCGAATTCCTCGCGGCTGACGAAATCCATGCCGCCGAGCCAGCCCTTGAACTTCTCGCGCGCGCCGGCCTCGCCCTCGCGCGCCATGCCGGCGAAGGTGCCGGCGACGCCGTTCGCCATCTTCACGAAATCCTCGAACAGGCGATTTTCGGTCTGCATTGGGGAAAGCTCCTTCGTCGGGGCGCTAGATGGGGCCGGATAGGCTCGCCCGCAAGCTCAGGCAGGGTTGAGCGCCACGATCGCGCCGTTCAGCGTCGCCGCGAAGATCAGCCAGGCGAGATAGGGCAGCAGCAGCCAGGCGGCGAGCGGCCGAATCCGGTGGAAATCGAGCGCGGTCAGCGCGGTCAGGATCACCATCAGGACGATGATCGCGAGCGCGCGCAGCGGCTGATGAAGCGCGAAGAACACCGGCGACCAGGCATAATTGAGCAGGAGCTGCGCGACGAACAGCAGGATCGCGCGGCTGCGCAGGGGATGCCGGGTCTCGAGGATGAGGCCGAAGGCTGTGCCGATCATCAGATAGAGCGTCGTCCAGGCGACCGGGAAAGCCCAGCCCGGCGGCATGAAGCCGGGCTTGGCGAGCGCATCGAACCAGGCGTTGCCGGCGCCCGAGCCACTGAGCCAGCCCGAGGCGAGGCCGAGGAGCAGGACGACCAAGGCGGTCACGATCGGAAGGCGGAGACGCATCGGGTGGACTCTTCGGTTTGGATGCAGCCAGTCGTCACGGCCGCTATCGGGAATGTGATCAGCGCTCCGGCCCCTGATCGGGCTAGGCGCGACGCCCTCAACCCGCCAGTCGCGCGCTTCGATCCACCGGACGCGGTGCGACGCGTCCGCGATTGCAGCCTGTCAGTCGATCGCGAAGGCGGGCCGGGGGGCAGCAGTGCAAAGCTGCCGCCTCGGTCCGCGAATCCGCGCCTCGCGCACCAAGGCGAAATAGCGCGCGGCGATGCAGGCATTCCATTCGGTGTGGCCCTGCATCGGGGTTACGATGATCGCCGCGTGGGAGAAGCCGCGCGCCGCGTGATCGGTGAACCACACGGGTGTTCCGCCATCGTCCTGTCCCGTCGAGAACAGGGCGGGCACGACCGATCGGATCGGCGTGCGATACCCATCCGGCAGCTTCGACCCGGGCCAGAAGCGGCAGGCCGCCCGTTGCTGATCGACGCGGAAATCGCCGAGAAAGCCCACGGGCCTGGCCGAAGCGACCGGCCTCCAGAAGCGCATGTCCTCGTTGCAGGTGATCGCGAAAAGCAGGCCGAAGCTCAGATCGGGATGCGCGCTGGCGCGGATGCCGGCGACGATCGGCTGCCAGTCGCCGGCATAAGCGCGGTCGATCGCAGCGGGCAGGGCTGCCGCCGACGACGGGCGATACAAACGCGAGCGGATCCAGGCGGCGACGGGCCCGCGTCGCATCGTATGGATCCCGGGCTGGCCGGGTAGCGCGACCCGCACCGCTCCGCGTTCGAGACGATCGAGCAGAGCGGCGAAATGCGCGCGAAGCTCCGGATGCTGTTCACGGCACGCAGCATCGGCAGCGCAGGACTCGAACATCCGGTCGAGCTGTTTCGCGGCTGTAGCCGCCATCGTCTGCGGCGCTACGATGTCGATGGGTACGACCGAACTGAAATAGGCGGTCCGCACGCTCGCCGGATAGGCGCGTAGAAAGACCTGCAGCGCCCGCGTGCCATAGGATCCGGCGAAGAGGTTGAGCCGCCCGTAGCCGAGGCCGCGCCGCACCTGCTCCAGGTCGCGCGCGAAATCGGCATAGCCATAGCGGGTCAGGTCGGTGCGCTGGCGCAGCGTCTTCGCGCAGGCGGCGACAGCGGCGGGCGGGAAGATGTCGGTAAGCAGCGCGCGATCGTCGCCGCCCGGCGTCATGTCGCACGCGAGCGGGTGCGATCGGCCCGCGCCGCGCTGATCGACCAGAACGAGATCGTGATCGCCCAGCAGCGGATCCAGCCAGCGTTCGTGGATACCGGCTGCATCGATCGCACTCTCGCCGGGCCCGCCCAGCAGGATGACGACCGGATCGGGTAAGGCGCGGCCGCTGCGGGCGGGCAGAACCGCGACCGCAATGTCGATGCGACGTCCGCTGGGCCGCGTCGGATCTTCCGGAACGGTCAAGGTCCCGCACCGACCAGGGCGGCTCGCGTCGGGTAGGGTGCAGGTCTGCAACGCGATGCGCCCGGCCGAGGCAGCGCTGCCGGGCGATACGGCCGTCGCGGCGAATAATACAAAGAGCAGGAACGCTGATGCGGTTCGCAGCATGCTTCGTCTCCGTCGCGCGGCAGGAGCGCTTATCGCCTCGCCGCCATCAGGAATTCGACATTGCCCTCAGGCCCGGTGATCGGGCTCGGGACGATCCCCTCAACCGTCCAGCCCTTGCCTTCGATCCACGCGCGCGCCTCGGCGCAGACGCGGGCGTGGACGTCGGAATCGCGGATCACGCCGCCCTTGCCGACTTCCTCGCGCCCCGCCTCGAACTGCGGCTTAATGAGCATCACCGCGCGCGCATCGGGCTTCGCGAAATCGAGCGGGCGATCCATCACCTTGGCGAGCGCGATGAAGCTCGCGTCGCAGACGAGGATGTCGATGGGCTCGGGCACCTGCGCATCGGTGATGGCGCGGGCGTTGGTCTTTTCGTGGACGATGACGCGCTCGTCCTGGCGGATCTTCCAGGCGAGCTGGTTGGTGCCGACATCGATCGCATAGACCTTGGCCGCGCCGCGCGTCAGCAGCACGTCGGTGAAGCCGCCCGTCGACGAGCCGACGTCCATCGCCACGGCGCCGGTCACGTCCCAGCCGAAATGCGCGAGTGCATGATCCAGCTTGATCCCCCCGCGCGAGACCCAGGGATGATCGCGGCCGCGCACATCGAGCGGGACATCGTCGGCGATGGCCTCGCCCGCCTTGGCGATCTTGCGCTCGCCCGCATAGACGAGGCCCGCGAGGATCAGCGCCTGCGCACGCGCGCGGCTTTCGACGAGGCCGCGATCGACGAGCGCCTGATCGACGCGGGACTTTTTCGGGGGGCTCACGGGAGCCGGTAATAGTCGGCGACCCGATCGAGCGCCATGAGCAGGACGAGCTTGCCCGATCTTTTGGGCCAGCCGAGCGCACCCTCGGCCGCCTCCAGTCCGCTCCCGTCGCACACAACGCGCCAGAGGATGTCGGCCAGACCGGTGCCGGCGGCGGCGATGGCCGCGTCGAAGCGGCGCTTGGCCGCGATGCCGGCGAGCGTCGGATCGAGCGGGGCGTCCGCCGCGCGCCGGCCGCGGGCGACGGGGCTCGGATCCCAGCGCATCGTCACGCGCGGCCCGAGCTGCGCCATCGTCCAGTCGGCGCGCAGTCGCTCGCCCGCATCGAACTGGCGCGTCGAGACGAGGCCGCGCGCGTGGAGCCAGCCGAGCGGCGATTCGGCGAGATTGACGGTGACGCTGCGGCGCGGGGCGCGGCGCGCGGCAGGAGTACGAGCGGCGGACGCGGCGCTCTCTGCCCGGGCGCTCTGCCCGGTGGCCAAGGCGTGCGACGCGTCGCAGATCGATCGTTCGACAAGCAGGCGGTTGGGGCGGGCATCGGGCAAAGGCGCGTGCGGCATGGGACATCCCTTCGTTGCTGAGTCGCGGCCCTTGCCACGAAGGCGCATCTGTAGGACAGTAGATAACCTATCTGGTACTGGGGGCGACGATGATCACCTGCATTCGCGAGATACGACGCGCCAAGGGGCTGACGCTGCTGGATGTCGCCGAACGCTGCGCGCCGCCGACGACCGCGCAGACGATCGGCCGGCTGGAAATGGGGACGCGCACCGTCTCGGTCGGCTGGCTCAACCGGATCGCGGACGCGCTGGGCGTCGCCGCCGCCGATCTGGTGCGGCTACCGACGCGCGCCGACCTGCCGATCGTCGCCGATCTCGGCCTGGAGGGCGCGCGCGCGCTTTCGCATCCGGTGCAATTGCCGCTGCCCGAAGCGCTGCCGGGGATGGTAGCGGTGCGCGTCGTCGGCGGGGTCGGTGATTATCGCGCTGGGGACATCATCTGGTGCGAGCGGCTGGATCCGGCGCGCTTCGGAGAGGCGATGAACCGCGACATCGTCGCGCCGCGCCCGGCGGGGCGCTTCGGCTTCGGCCGGCTGATCCAGCGCGAGGCGGGCAAATTGCTCCTGCTGCCGCCGACGCCGGGCGCGAAATCGGTCGTCGTCGCCGATCCGGCGTGGATCGGCGTGGCGCGCAAGCTGGTGCGGGATTTGCGGTAAGGCTCGTGGGGACGACTGTTGCGGTCCTTGTCCATCCGGGGACCATCGTGCTCCGGCGAAAGCCGGAGCGTTGGCAGCGATCGGCATCGCCTGACGCCGGGGCTCCGGCCTTCGCCCGAGCACGATCGCTTGGCGGCAAGTCTCGTCGCGCGGCTGGTAGTGGCTGACGGGCTCGAACCGCCGACCCTCTCGGTGTAAACGAGATGCTCTACCAACTGAGCTAAGCCACCGCCGGAGCGCGCCCTAGCCAATGTGCGCGCGGTGCTCAAGCGGCGGATCAGCGCAGCAGGATCGTGGCGAGGCCGATCGCGATCCATATCAGGCTGCCGAACTGGATGCCGCGCACCAATCCTTCCGCCGAATTGCCAAGCTCATCCATTGTCGTCCCCCCGGTCCGCTACAGGGCGACTAATCGGGGCCGATTGATCGATCCAACAATGTGATCCCTTCACTCAGATCGACTGGGGCGATGACCCCACTCAGATGCCGGTCAAGCCTGCGCGCTGGAGCGCGTGGAAATAGGCGGTCATGCCCGCCGCTGCCGTCTCCGACAGCTCGATGAAGACGCGACGCCCGTCCTGCGGATCATCGACGCGGACGAATAGGCCCTCGTCGGTGAGCGTCTTGATCCAGCGCAATCCCGTCGTCGCCGGGACGGCCGCGGCGATGCAGAGGCTGGAGACGGCGACGGTGCGCCCCTCGATCCGCGCCGCCATCAGATCGAGCAGCATGTCCCATGCCGGATCCGCGAACAGCTCGGCCGAGAAATAATGTTCGCGCAGCCGGCGCGCGCGGATGTAGCCGCGGATCATCGCGGCGGAGGCGTCCGGAAAGGCGCTTCCGTCGTCGTCGGGCTGCGCCCGCCGCAACGGGCGGGCCAGCGCGTCGCTCTCCGAAAGGGCCGCGAGCGTCTGCGCGATCCGTCCGACCTCCTCGCTCAACTGCTTGAGACGCGCATGGCCGAGCTCGCCGGCGAGCTGCGGCACGCGCGCCGCGCCGGCCAGAGCGAGCGCGAGCGCGGCGACGCGCTCCACCTCGCTTGCGCCGCACTGAAGGACGACATGCGGATGCGGGCAGCGCGCCGCGGCCAGATCGATGAGATCGGGCGTGACCGTGACCAGGCTCATGAAGCGATCGTCGCGCGCAGCGAGATCGAGTCGGTCGAGCAGCCGATCCAGCGCGGGATCGTCCCGGCTGGCATCGACGACGACGACCCCGATATCGCAGGCCTCGTCGATCCGGGCGAGCGCGCTGCCGACCGGCCCGGAGCCGGCGATCCTGCCGTCCAGTCCCGAGATCGCGCGTTCCTGTTCGGAGAAACCGGCCGGGCTATCGGCGAAGAGCAGGATCGACGGTGAGGATCGATAGCTGTCCGCCAGGCCCACGGGCATTCCCCTCACGATTCAATCCCCGAAAAAAGCTACGAAACGCAATCCGCGCGTTCAACCGAATCCGTTTCGGAACCGGACGATTCGCGGCCATTCCGATCCGATCTGGAGATTTCTCGAGCCGGGAACCGGGCCGCTTCCTGGCGCGCTTTGCAGGACACGCTTCGGGAGCAGCACGATGGCCGAGAATTATGCAGCGCGAAATACTCAAGGCCTCCACCGGATCGCCGAGGACGATCCGCTCGCGATCGCGCTGCTGAAGGAGGAGCATCATCGCTTCCGCGAGCTCTTCACCGAGGCGAACGACGCCGAAGGCGAGCGGCTCAAGCATGTAGCCGACGAATTGTGCCTGCGGCTCGACGTCCACATGACGATCGAGGAGGAATTGCTCTACCCGACGGGCAAGGAAGTCGGCGAGACCGAGGAAGTCGACGAGGGCATCGTCGAGCATGCCGCCGGCAAGCAGCTCGCCGCCGAGATCGCGCAGCTCAACGGCACCGAGGAGCTCTACAAGAGCAAGGTCCATGTGCTCGGCGAACAGACCATCCACCATATCGACGAGGAGGATGAGGAATTGTTCGAGGAGATGAGGGAGGCTCACGTCGCCGGCAAGATCGATCTCGACGCGCTCGGCGAAAAATTGCGCGCGCGGCAGGCCGAGCTCTACCAGAAGATCGAGGAATCGGGCGATCTCGGGCCGACCAATGAGGCCGACGCGGAAGAGATCGCGCACGTTTGAGATGTCCCGTCATCCCAGCGGAGGCTGGGATCCATGCCTCTCGCAGCAAGCTGTCCGCTGATGGTCAGAGACATGGACCCCAGCCTGCGCTGGGGTGACGGCCGAGAATTTGCTGTTCCGCCGCCTAGCCCGCCCCGGTAGGGCGCGCACATGTCCAAGCTCGACCAGACCCCCGCCGCGATCGGCCCGCTCGTCGCCGCCGTCGGCCCCAGCGGCTTTCGCGTCGGCGACCGGATGGTGCCGGGCGGGCTGATCCTGACGCCCGACGATGCGCTCGATTGGGAGGCTGGCTCATTCGACGCGCTCGCCGAGGCGGATTTCGCGCCGCTGCTTGTGCTGAAGCCGCTGCCCGAATTTGTCCTGCTCGGCACCGGCGCGACGCTGCGCCGGCCCGCGCCTGCACTCACCGCTGCGCTGGAGGCGAAGGGCCTGTTCCTCGAGCCGATGGACAGCCGCGCCGCCGCGCGCACCTGGGGTCTGCTCCGCGCCGAGGGGCGGAACATCGCGGCCGCCCTGCTGCCGATCGCCTGACATCGCTTCGCTCCACGCTCTGGCGCATCCCCCTTCCAGCCGCCCGATCCCTCGGCTAAGGCCCGCCGTCATGCGCGTGTCCCTTCGCTCCGCCGCCCTCATCGGCATCGCCCTTGCCACCCTGCCGCTCGCCGGCTGCGCGGGGCGTTCGAAGAAGGGGCAGGACAGCAATCGCTACGTCGCCCGTGACGTCGATACGCTCTACAATGCGGCGAACGACGCGCTGGCGAAGCGCCAGTATCGCTTCGCGGCCGGGCTGTTCGACGAGGTCGAGCGCCAGCATCCTTATTCGCCCTGGGCGCGCCGCGCCGAGCTGATGAGCGCCTTCGCTTATTATCTCGCGCACAATTATCCGGAGTCGATATCGGCCTCGCAGCGCTTCCTCTCGATCCACCCCGGCAATCGCGACGCGCCTTATGCGCTGTATCTGATCGCGGTCGACTATTACGAGCAAATCGCCGACGTCACGCGCGACCAGAAGATCACGGCGCAGGCGCTCGATGCGATGGGCGAACTGATCCGCCGCTATCCCGACAGCAAATATGCGGCCGATGCGCGGCTCAAGGTCGATCTGATCAACGATCATCTCGCCGGCAAGGAGATGGAGATCGGGCGCTTCTATCAGCGGCGCGGCGAATGGCTGGGCTCGGTGATCCGCTTCCGCACCGTGATCGATCAATATCAGTCGTCGAGCCACACGCCCGAGGCGCTGATGCGGCTGACCGAGAGCTATCTGGCGCTGGGCGTGATCGACGAGGCGAAGAAATCCGCGGCGGTGCTGGGTGCGAACTATCCGGGCACCGATTATTATCAGCATGCCTATCAGCTGATCCAGAAGAAGACGAAGGCGGGCTGATCGCTTTTTGGGCAATTCAGCGATGCTGAATTGCGTGCGGCACCGGCCCGCTCCCCCACCCGACCTCCCAATCAGGATACTCTGTGGGAGGTCGGGTGGGGGAGCGGGCCGGTTTCGCCCCCGCGCTAGCGGGCAAGAACGGCCACCTTCCGTTCTCCGCGCGGCTCTCGTAGAGAGGGCGCGATGCTGACCCGCCTCGCCATCCGCGACGTCGTGCTGATCGAGGCGCTGGACCTCGATTTCGGGCCGGGCCTCGCGACGCTGACCGGCGAGACCGGCGCGGGCAAATCCATATTGCTGGATGCGCTGGGCCTCGCGCTCGGCGCGCGTGCCGAGACCGGACTCGTCCGCAGCGGCGCGGCGCAGGCGAGCGTCGCGGCCAGCTTCGATCTGCCCGCCGATCATCCTGCGCTGGCGATCCTCGAGGAAGGCGGGCTGGAGAGCGAGCCGGGCGAGCCGCTCGTCATCCGCCGCCAGCTGCGCGCCGACGGCGGCAGCCGCGCCTTCGTCAACGATCAGCCCGCCTCGGCGGGGTTGCTGCGGGCGCTGGGCGGGACGTTGGTCGAGATCCACGGCCAGCATGACGATCGCGGCCTGCTCAATCCGCGCGGGCATCGGGCGCTGCTCGATGCGTTCGCGCGTTCGCAGACCGGTGCGGTCTTGGCCGCGCATGCGCGCTGGAAGGCGAGCGAGGAGGCGCTGGCGCAGGCGCAGGCCGAGATCGAAAGCGCCGCGCGCGACCAGGAATGGCTCGAGCATGCCGTCGCCGAGCTGACCAAGGCCGCGCCCGAGCCCGGCGAGGAAGCGAGCCTCGCCGAAGCGCGCGCCGACATGCAGAAGGGCGCGCGGCTGGCCGAAGAATTGTCGGCGGTGAGTACGCATCTCGACGGATCGGACGGCGCGCTCGCGCAATTGCGCCAGGCGACGCGGCGGCTCGACCGGATCGCGGCCGAGGACGAGCGGCTCGCCGAGGCGCTGGCCTCGCTTGATCGCGCGCTCGTCGAGGCGGGCGAGGCCGAGGATCTGCTCGCGGCGGCGGGCAATGCTTTCGCCTTCGATCCTACGCGGCTTGAGACGATCGAGACTCGCCTGTTCGATCTGCGCGCGCTCGCCCGCAAGCATCGCGTCGAGCCCGACGATCTGGCGGCGCTGACGCAGGAGCTGTCGGCGCGGCTGGAGCGGATCGAGGCGGGCGGGGCGGGCATCGCCGCGCTGGCACGCGAGGTGAAGCTCGCGCGCGAGGAGTATGTGGAGGCGGCCGGCGCGCTGTCGGCGGCACGTACCGCGGCGGCGGCGCGGCTCGATGCTGCGGTCGCCAGCGAGCTCGCGCCGCTCAAGCTGGATTCGGCACGCTTCCGCACCGTCGTCGAGACCTTGCCCGAGGGGCAATGGGGTCCGGCGGGGCGCGACCGGGTCGAATTCGAGATTTCGACCAACCCGGGCGCGCCCTTCGCGCCGATGATGAAGATCGCGAGCGGCGGCGAATTGTCGCGCTTCATCCTCGCGCTGAAGGTCGCGCTGGCCGAAGAGGGCGGGGCGGGGACGATGATTTTCGACGAGGTGGATCGCGGCGTCGGCGGTGCGGTCGCCAGCGCGATCGGCGAGCGGCTGGCGCGGCTTGCGGGCGCCACGCAATTGCTGGTCGTGACGCACAGCCCCCAGGTGGCGGCGAGGGCCGACCGGCACTGGCTGATCGAGAAGAGATCGGACGGGCTCGTCGCGCGGACCGGCGTGCATGTGCTGGACGAAGCGCAGCGGCGCGAGGAAATTGCGCGGATGCTCTCGGGCGCGGAAATCACCGACGAGGCGCGCGCGCAGGCGGATCGTCTGCTGGCGGCTTAGCGCTCATATCGTACCCGCTCATCCTGAGGAGCCATTGAGCCCTTCGACTGCCTGCCAAGGCAGGCGCTCAGCATGAACTTCGTGCCATAGGCACGAAGTCGAAATGGCGTCTCGAAGGACCAGCACCGACAGTAACCGTCCTTCGAGACGGGCCTTCGCCAAAGCTCAGTCCCTCCTCAGGATGAGCGGTTGCGGCAGGCTAATCCGTCCCCAATCCGTGGCTCACCGTCGCGGGTGCCTGCCGCTCGCCCAGCACGACGATGACGCTGCCGATAATGATCAGCAGTCCGCCGCCGATCAGTCCCACCCCCGCCGGATCGCCGAATAGGGTGATGCCGACGATCGCGCCGATCAGCGGCTCGATATTGATGAACACGCCCGCCGCCGCGCTGCCGACGCGCGACGAGCCATAGGCCCAGGCGGCAGTGGCGACGAAGGTCGCGAACACGCCCTGGCCGATGATCCCCGCCCAGGCGACGGGGCCGAGCGCGAGCGGCGGCGCGCCGTGGAGGAAGAGCGCGATCGGCAGGATCGTCGCGACCGCGACGAGCACAGTCACCGCTGGAACCGCCATCGGATCCTTGGTCGCGGGCGCGCGCTTGAGGACCATCAGCCAGGCGAGGAAGACGAGCAGCGAGAGGAGCGAGAGCGCGATGCCGTAGGGCGTGCCCGCGCCCTCGGGTTTGCCGGCGATGAGCGCGGCGCCGGCGGTGGCGGCGACGACGCCGATCCACGAGGCGCGGCTGACCTTCTCGCGCAGGATCCACGCGGCGACGGCGACGAGCGCGGGCATCGCGCCGACGAGAAGCGCGGCGAGGCTGACGGTAACCTGCGTCAAGCCCTCGAACTGGATCAGGAAGGCGACACCGTAGAGGAAACCCGCGAGCAGGACCGGCGGCGAGCGGAACAAGGCGCGCGCCTCGGCGCGCAGCGCGAAGGGGAGCGCGACGAGGCTGGCGACCGCGAAGCGCAGCAAAATCATGTGCGCCGCGCCGACTTCGTGGAGCGCGAGCTTGCCCAGGGGAAAGCCCATGCCCCAGCACAGGCCCGAGAGGGTGAGAGCGAGGAAGGGGAGGAGGCGGGTGGGCGAAGGCCGTCCGATTATACCCGGACCGCTCATCCTGAGGAGCCACTGAGCTTGGCGAAGTGGCGTCTCGAAGGACAGGGCCGGACAGGTGCTTCGAGACGAGCCTTCGCCAAGCTCAGTCTCTCCTCAGCATGAGCGGGTTGGAGGTGATTTGATCCGGTCGAAGTCACGCCAGCGCCGCGTCCGCGCCCATCAGCGTCGGGAAGAAGCCCTCATGCGCCGATCGCAGCGCGTCCAGCGTCGCGCAATGATCGCCCGCGTCGAGCTCGAAGATTACGCGCTTGCCCGCGGTCGTCCGGCCGATCGGCTCGACCTCGATCCCGCCCGCCTGCGCGCCGGCGAGGAAGCCGAGCAACGCGTGATCGTCGACCGTGACGACGTAGAGGTCCTGATCCTCGGCGAAGAAGGAGCCGGCCAGACCGAAGGGGGCGGGCGCGTCGATGAGCGCGCCGATATTGCCGGCGAGCGCCATCTCCGCGATCGCGACGGCGAGCCCGCCGTCGGCGACATCGTGGCAGGCGCTGATCCAGCCCTGCTCGATCGCGTTGCGGATATAGTCGCCCGTGCGGCGCGTCTCGGCGAGATCGACGGTGGGGGGCGCGCCCTCCTCGCGGCCGTGCAGCTCGCGCAGCCACAAGGACTGGCCGAGCTCGCCCTTGCGCGCGCCAACGAGGACGATGACGTCGCCGGCGTTGCGGAAGCCGATGCCGACGGTGCGCGTCCAGTCCTTGAGCAGGCCGATCGCGCCGATCGCGGGCGTCGGCAGGATCGCCGATCCGCCGCCGGTCGCCTTGCTCTCGTTGTAGAGGCTGACATTGCCGCTCACGATCGGGAAATCGAGCACGACGCACGCGTCGCTCATCCCCTCGAGCGCGCCGACGATCTGCCCCATGATCTCGGGGCGCTGCGGATTGGCGAAGTTGAGGCAGTTGGTGACGGCAAGCGGCGTCGCGCCGACCGCGGTAAGGTTGCGCCACGCCTCGGCCACCGCCTGCCGGCCGCCCATGACGGGATCGGCGAAGCAGTAGCGCGGCGTGCAGTCGGTCGTCATCGCCAGCGCCTTCTGCGTGCCATGGACGCGCACGACCGCGGCGTCGCCGCCGGGGCGCTGGACGGTGTCGCCACCGACCTGCGTATCATATTGCTCCCAGATCCAGCGGCGCGAGGCGATATCGGGCGAGCCCATCAGCGCGATCAGATCGGCGGCGATGTCGGTGCATTCGGGCACGTCCGCAAGCGGCGCGGGCGTGGGCGTCGGCACGTGCGGGCGATCGTAGAGCGGGGCATCGTCGGCGAGCGGGCCGAGCGGAATGTCGCAGACCGTCTCGCCATTGAACTTCAGCACCATATGGCCGGTCTCGGTGACGGCTCCGATGACCGCGAAATCCAGCTCCCACTTACGGAAGATCGCTTCTGCGAAATCCTCGCGGCCGGGCTTCAGGACCATGAGCATGCGCTCCTGGCTTTCGCTCAGCATCATCTCGTACGGCGTCATGCCCGTTTCGCGCTGGGGCACGGCGTTCATGTCGAGCTCGATGCCGACGCCGCCCTTGCTCGCCATCTCGACCGCCGAGGAGGTCAGGCCCGCCGCGCCCATGTCCTGGATCGCGACGATCGCGTCCGACGCCATCAGCTCGAGGCACGCCTCGATCAGCAGTTTCTCGGTGAAGGGATCGCCGACCTGCACGGTCGGGCGCTTCTCGTCCGAATCCCCGCCGAAATCGGCCGAGGCCATCGTTGCGCCGTGGATGCCGTCGCGCCCGGTCTTCGAGCCAACATAGACGATCGAATTGCCGATGCCCGAAGCGGCCGAATAGAAGATCTTGTCCACATCGGCGACGCCGACCGTCATCGCGTTGACGAGGATGTTGCCGTCATAGGCGGGGTGGAAGTTCACCTCCCCGCCGACGGTCGGCACGCCGACGCAATTGCCGTAGCCGCCGATGCCGTGGACGACGCCCGCGATCAGGTGGCGCATCTTGGGATGATCGGGGCGGCCGAAGCGGAGCGCATTGAGATTGGCGATCGGGCGCGCGCCCATCGTGAACACGTCGCGCAGGATCCCGCCGACGCCCGTCGCCGCGCCCTGATAGGGCTCGATATAGCTCGGATGGTTGTGGCTCTCCATCTTGAAGATCGCCGCCTGGCCGTCGCCGATATCGACGACGCCCGCATTCTCGCCCGGGCCGCAGATCACCTGCGGGCCGGTGGTGGGGAGCTTCTTCAGGTGGATGCGGCTGGATTTGTAAGAGCAATGCTCGGACCACATGACCGAGAAGATGCCGAGCTCGACGAGATTGGGCTCGCGACCGAGCGCGGACAGGACGCGCGCATATTCCTCCGGGGAGAGGCCATGTTCGGCGACGGTTTCGGGAGTGATGGCGGAGGCGGCGCTGGTCATGCGCCGCCGATAGCGGAGGCGAACGGGCTTGTCAGCGCAGGAAGGCAGCTTTGGCCGCAAGGATCGGGAAGCGGACACACCCTGAGGCGCCCATGATCGTCGCCAGAAAAGGAGACGTGCCATGTCGTTCCGCATCCAGGGGCTCGATCCCGCGCCGTTCCGTCATCTCTGGGGACTGTCGAACGAGGCACTGGCCGGATTCGGGGCCCGGCGCCACGTCGTGGATGCCAAGCCGGGCTGTCCCGATCGGATCATGGTGCGCGACCTCGATCCGGGTGAGACCGCCATCCTGCTCAATTACGAGCATCAGCCGGCGGATACGCCCTATCGATCGCGTCATGCGATCTTTGTCGCGGAGGGGGCGAGCGAAGCGCTGGATATGGTGGACGAGATTCCGGAGGTGATCCGCATCCGCCCGATCTCGCTCCGCGCCTTTACCGCGTTCGGCGAAATGCTGGATGCGGATCTGGCAGACGGGCATGATCTCTCGCCGCTCATCGAACGGCTCTTCGCCAGGCCCGACGTGGCCTATCTCCACGCCCATTATGCCAAGCGCGGCTGCTATGCGGCGCGGATCGTGCGCGCCTGAGGTCTTTAAAACGAAACGGGCGGGGATCGCTCCCCGCCCGTTTCGTTCTTCGATTCGGTTGGAAGATCAGGCGTCGCAGGCCTGGGCGCTGCCGCCGGGCTTCTTGACCGTGATCGACTTGGCGTCGGCCGTGCCGGTCACCTCATAGTCGCTGCCGACATAAGGCTGGCCGGGGGCCGGGGCGGTCAGCGAGATCGCGGTGGCGTCCTTCTTCGGCTTGATCGAGGCGGTCGTGCCATCGTTGAACCAGTCGACCGAGACGACGCTATTGTCCTTGCAGCGATAGGTCGTGCTCGCGAGCATCGCCGGCGGCAGCTTTACCGGCGGCGCGGCTTTGATCTTCTCGGCATCGGGATCCATCAGGTTTCCGGCCGTGATGGTCTCGGGCTTGCCGCAAGCCGAGAGCGCCAGGAGAAGGACGAGGGGGGCGAGGACGATTTTCTGCATGACCCGTTCTTTTGCGGGCGGATCGAGCCTCGTCAAGCGCACTATCACGCAATCGCAACATTTTTGCTGCGGATGCGATGAAAAACAGGTCCGAAGCGAGACGAAAGGCGGGGTTTCCGGCGGCCAAGCCGAGGCTCCTTGCCGGGAGCGGGCCGTCTGCTATCTCGGGCGGCGATGACAAAAATCGCCCATGACGTCCTCGCGCTCGTCGGCAATACGCCGCTCGTCCGGCTCCAGCGCGCGAGCGAGGAGACCGGCTGCGAGATCCTCGCCAAATGCGAGTTCATGAACCCCGGCGGATCAGTAAAAGACCGTGCCGCGAGATACATCATCGAGGATGCCGAGGCACAGGGGACGCTCCGGACGGGCGGGACGATCGTCGAGGGGACGGCGGGCAATACCGGGATCGGCCTCGCGCTGATCGGGGCCGCCAAGGGCTATCGCACGATCATCGTGATTCCCGAGACGCAGAGCCAGGAGAAGAAGGACACGCTGCGCGCGCTGGGCGCCGAGCTCGTCGAGGTCGCGCCGACGAGCTATTCCAACCCCGCCCATTATGTGCACACGTCTCGCCGCATTGCGGAAGAAACGCCCAATGCGCTCTGGTCCAACCAGTTCGACAATATTGCCAACCGGATGGCGCATATTCGCGGCACCGCACCCGAAATCTGGGCGCAGACCGAAGGCCGGATCGACGGCTTCACCTGCGCGGTAGGCACCGGCGGCACGCTCGCCGGCGTGGGTCTCGGACTCAAGGAAATGAGCCCGGGCGTGACGATCGCGCTGACCGATCCGCACGGCGCCTCGCTCTATGATTATTATGCGCGCGGAGAGCTTCACGCCGAGGGCAGCTCGGTCGCCGAGGGGATCGGCCAGAGCCGGATCACCGCCAATCTGGAAAGCGCGCCGATCGACACGCAATTCCGGATCGGCGACGAGGAGGGGCTGGCGCAGGTCTTTTCCCTGCTGCGCGAGGAGGGGCTGTGCCTCGGGCTTTCGTCGGGCATCAACGTGGCGGGCGCGATCGCGCTGGCGCGCGAGCTGGGGCCGGGCAAAAGGATCGTGACGATCCTGTGCGACAGCGGGATGCGTTACCTCTCGACGCTGTTCAATCCGGCATGGCTGGATGCGAAGGGGCTGCCGAAGCCGGACTGGCTGACGCGCTGAGATTTGCCTCTCCCGTCCAGGGGCCGTTGCCAATATCGGGCCAACCCCAAAACCGTTCGTGCTGAGCCTGTCGAAGCATCGTCCTTCTCTCGAATATGGTCGAGAGAACAACACGGCCCTTCGACAAGCTCAGGGCAAACGGGATAGGGGTTTCGCGTTCTTCAACGTTCCCTTCCGGGGAGGGGAAGATCAGCCCAGGTGGCTCGCGACGATCGCGAGCGGCGCGCCGAGCATATCGCGGACGGCACTGGCGACCAGGATCGCGCCGGCAACGCCGCACGCGGTCAGCACCACGAACTGGAAGATCGCCGCTTTCTGCCGGCTGCGCTCGAAGGCTTCGGCGGGATCGGGCCGGTGGCCGCGCGGTAGGGTGCGGCGGTCGATCGCCGGATCCGGCGGGCAGGCGCCTTTCGTGACCCCGCCCAGCATCTCGATGTCGATCCGATCCTGCGTGCGGATGCCGAAATGGCGATCGTCGTGCCACACGACCTTGCCGACGATCACGACCTCGGCGCCGCGCCGGATCTCGACATAGGAGCGGACCGGCGGGGCCGCGTTGACGCGCGCCATCAGCCCGCGCGAAGAGATGTTGAGGATCGTGACGTCGGTCCATGCCTCGCCCGCGCGCATCCGTGCAGGCACGCAGACGCGGATCCGCGCTTCGCGCGGCCGAAAGCCCGCGCGCACCTTTTCCACCAGATTGTAGGCGACACTGGCGATGGAAAATCTCCGAAACAGAACCAGTTTGGCGCAAATCCGGTTAAAATCGGGTTGCCGACCGGTCCTGCCCGGCGGGTTCGTTCCGAAGCCGCTGCGCCGCTCCGGCGACTCGACGGTTCACAAGCCCGGCTCGTCGCACTATCTTGCGCGGGATGACAGGTCCCCGCTTTTTCCGAAAACGGTCATGCAGCGCGTTCGCGTCGGCCTGACCGGGCTCGCCTTCGTCTTCCTGCTGGTCATGCTGGCGACGGCATTCCTGCGGATGGCGGGCGGATCGGAGGCGACGGGCAACGCCACGCTGGCGCCGACCAACAGCACCGCGCCCAGCGAGCCGCTGGCGCAGCTTGGCGTGGTCCCGGGCAATCCGCAGCAGGCTGATCCGGCGCCCGCTGCGAAGCCCGGCCCTGCTCCCTCATCTGTTCCGGCACAGTGAGACGGATGGCCATCCGCCATCCTTTCCCTCGAAAAACCATCGACATGCGCCAACAATTTTTGCCCACACAGCTTTATCCACAGGCTTGTTTTGCCTCAACCGTTTGGGATTACAGCGGAATTTCAGCTTTTGCCCGTGATGCCGCATGGGATTGTGCACCATAGAAACCCATACAGCGGTATTGAAACCCATACTTATACCATGATAGTCCCGATCGAACCTTGGGAAGGGTGGCGTTCGTCCGCGCCGTTCGTCCCGGGGAGAGGGCAGGGGTCGGGGTGCCGCTGCCTGCTCGGACAGGGGCCCGCGTGCAGATTGACCATGCCTTCCTCAGCCATGCGCTGAACGCGGTAGACGCGAAGGGCAGAGTGTCGGTCCCGTCGTCTTTCCGCGCGACGGTCGATCTGCGGATCCGGACCTATGGCATTGCCGGCGACGAAGTCCGCGCGAGCGAGCTGATGATCGGCGTGCATTCGGACGGCGATCGCCTGCGTGCTTATGACGCGATCGGCGCGCGGCAGCTGATCGAGGAAATCACCGAGGGCGTCGCAGATCTGCCCGCGCGCGAGCGTCGCGAGGCGCTGACCCGCGCCAAGCGCTCCGAAATCTCGACGTTGATGCCCGTCTCCTACGACAGTGCGGGCCGCATGGTGCTGCCGCCGCTGCTGCGCGATCTGGCGGGCATCGGCGACACCGCGCTGTTCCTCGGCGTCGATACCTATTTCGAGATCTGGAACCCGCTGAAGGCGCGCGAGGCGCTGTCCGACGATCCGATGCTCGTGCGGATGATCGATTTCTATCTCGGGCAGCGCAGCTGATGGCCCCGCTCGCCGATCCCCGCCACGCGCCGGTCCTGCTCGATGAGGTCATCGCCGGCCTCGCCCCGCTGCCGGGCGAGACGCATGTCGACGGCACGTTCGGCGCGGGCGGCTATACGCGCGCCCTGCTCGCCGCCGGCGCCGATGTCGTCGCCTTCGATCGCGATCCCGATGCGATCGCGGAGGGCGCGCCCCTCGTTGCCGAGGCCGAGGGGCGGTTGCGGCTCGTGCCCGATCGCTTCTCCGAAATGGGCGAGGCGCTCGAGGCGCTGGGGCTCGATACGGTCGATGGCGTCACGCTCGATATCGGCGTTTCCTCGATGCAGCTCGATCGCGCCGAGCGCGGCTTTTCGTTCCAGGCCGATGGCCCGCTCGACATGCGGATGGAGCAGGCCGGCGTGTCCGCCGCCGATTTCTGCAACGAGGCGGACGAGGACGAGATCGCCGACGTGCTGTTCAATCTTGGCGAGGAGCGCCAGTCGCGCCGCGTCGCGCGCGCGATCGTCGCCGCGCGCCCGGTGGAGACGACCGCGCAGCTCGCCGGGATCGTCCGCAAGGCGCTCGGCTATCGCGAGCATGACAAGAAGGATCCGGCGACCCGCACCTTCCAGGCGATCCGCATCTTCCTCAATCGCGAACTGGAAGAGCTGGAGGACGGCCTCGCCGCCGCCGAGCGCGTGCTGAAGCCGGGCGGTCGCCTCGCGATCGTCTCCTTCCATTCGCTGGAGGACCGGATCGTCAAGCGTTTCCTGAAGGAAAGGTCGGGTGCCACGCCCGGCGGCTCGCGGCACCTGCCGACGATCGCGGCGACGCATGCCCCGAGCTTCGATTCGGTCGCGAAGCCGATCAAGGCCGGCGAGGCGGAGCTCGCCCGCAATCCCCGTTCGCGTTCTGCCACCCTGCGCGTCGCCCGGCGCACGGAGGCCAGTGCTTGGGCGCCCGTGAAAGGTCGTTCCTCATGATCGCGCAGCGTTTTCGCTCGATCGGCTGGGTCGCCGGCTGTGCCGCCGCCGCCCTGTGCTGCTATTTGGCCTCGCAATCGGTCGCCTCCGAGCGCGCCGGGCTCGCGCGAATCGATCGCGAGATCGCGGCGACAACCGGCGAGATCCACCGGCTGAACACCGAGATCGCCGCGCGCGGCCGGATGGGCCAGATCGAGCGCTGGAACCGCGAAGTCCTCGCCTTGCAGGCGCCCGCGCCCGGCCAGTTCGTCGCCAACGAGGTCCAGCTTGCGAGCCTGGCCGGCGGCAAGCCGCTCCAGCTGGATCCGGCGATCGTCGCCTCGAAGGGCGCGGTGCAGACCGTCGCCTATCAGGCGCCGCAGCCCGCCGCGCCGACGCCGTCGGTGCAGACGCCGGCTACCGCTCCACAGCCGCTGCTGCGCACGGCGACCTTCGTCCGCCCGAAGGCGGCGGCGATGGACGCGCCCGCGACGGGAATCGTCAAGGCGAGCTTCGTCCGCACGAAGAGCTTCACGCTGGATCTCGATGCGCCGGCGGACACGCCCAAGCCGGAGCCGGTCGTGACCAGGTCTAAGCCGGAGCCCGTCGTCGCAGCGAAGCCGAAGGCCAAGCCTGCCGCCGCAACGATCGAGAAGCCCGTCGTCGTCGCCAAGGCCAAGCCCGCGAAGACACAGGCGCTGACCGCCAGTCTGCTGCCTTCCGATCTCGGCAAGCTCATCGCCGCCGAGAAGAAGGGCGCCAAACCCGCCCGCACCGCGACCGATCGGTGAACGCACCGGCCGGCATTCGCATCGATCCCGCACACCGGCCGCTCTTTCGCGCGCCGGATCCCGTGATCGCGCCCGGGCGGCTCCAGCAATCGCAGTTCCGCCTGATGGTGGTGATGATGCTGTTCATGCTGGTGACGCTCGCGGTGGCGCTGCGGCTGACCCAGTTCGCGATCTTCGGCGGGGATGACGAGGCGAATGTCGGCGCGCCGGTCCGCCCGCGCGCGGACATCTTCGATCGCAACGGTATCCCGCTGGCAACGACGATCAAGGCCTGGTCGATCGCGATCAACCCGCAGCAGATCCTCGGCGACAAGAACCAGCTCGCGCGCGATCTCGCCCGCCTGATCCCCGAGAAGAGCGAGGCGGATTACCGAAAGATCCTGTTCTCCAAGAAGAAATTCGTTTTTCTCAAGGAGGAGGCCGTGCCCGCGCTCGTCGCGCAGATCCACGCGCTGGGCGAGCCGGGGATCATGGAATTGCGCGTGCCCGAGCGGCTCTTCCCGCAGGCGGCGCTGGCCGGGCATCTGCTCGGCTATTCGCAGCAGGTCGCGGACGCCAAGGGCAAGGAAGAGCTGACCGGGATCGGCATCGAGCGCTATTTCGACAAGCAATTGTCGAGCGGCGAGAGCATCCAGCTCTCGATCGACACGCGCGTGCAGGCGGCGCTCGAAAGCGAAATCGCCAGGCGCATCGCCGAGACGTCGGCCGCGGGCGGCGCCGGCGTGATCCTCGACGTGCATACCGGCGAGGTGATGGCGCTCGCCTCGCTGCCCGACATCAATCCCAACGCGCACGCGCATTACAACAATGTCGATATGGCCAATAAGGTCACTCAGTCCGCGTTCGAGCTGGGCTCGACCTTCAAGATGCTGACCTTCGCCAATGCGATCGAGCATGGCGTGCTGAGCGACATGAGCCAGAAATGGGACGTGACTCACGTCATCCAGATCGGCAGCCACGCGATCCATGACGACGAGCCGATGCACCGCGCGATCACCACGCCCGAGGTGATGACCTATTCGTCCAATATCGGCACGGCCAAGATCGCCGAGCAGATCGGCGAGGAGCGGATCAAGCATTTCTTCCGCGAGCTGGGCTTCTTCGACCGCACGGGCATCGAGCTGCGCGAGCGCGGCGCGCCGATCGTGCCGCGCGACTGGGGCCGCTCGACGATCATGACTACGGCCTTCGGCCACGGCCTGGCCGTGACCCCGCTGCATCTGGCGCAGGCTTATGCCGCGCTCGTTAACGGCGGCATCCTGCATCCCGCGACCTTGGTGAAGCACAAGCCGGGCGAGAAGATCGCCGCCAAGCGCGTCATCTCCGAGGCGACGAGCGCGCGGATGCGCCAGCTGATGCGGCTCGTCGTGCTGCAGGGCACCGGCACCAATGCCGATGCGCCGGGCCTGCGCGTCGGCGGCAAGACGGGCACCGCCGAGAAGGTCGTCAACGGCCGCTATGTGAAGAATGCCAACGTCACGACCTTCTCGGGCGCCTTCCCGATGGACGATCCGCAATATGTCGTGCTGGTTGTGATGGACGATGCGAAGGCGATCAAGGCGGCGCCGGGCGTGCAGAGCACTTATGGCTTCAAGACTGCGGGCTGGATGACCGCGCCGCTTGCCAAACGGGTCATCCGCCGCGTCGGGCCGCTGCTCGGCGTGCGCCCCGAACTCAATCGCGATATCGACGTGTCCGATCTGATGCCGCTACTCCTCGAGAAGAAGGTGCCCGGCAAGAATGCGTATGAGTGATCTGTTCGGCGGTACACTGATGGGATCGGCAAACGGGGACGCTCGCGTCACCGGCTTCGCCATCGACAGCCGCAAGGTCGCGCCGGGGACGGTGTTCGGCGCGTTCCGCGGCGTCGTCCAGAATGGCGAGGATTATATCAAGGCGGCGATCGCCGCGGGCGCGATCGCGGTCGTCGCGCGGCCCGAGGCGATCGTCGAGGGCGCGATCCACATCTCCGAGCCCGAACCGCGCCGCGCCTTCGCACGCGCCGCCGCCCAGTTTTTCGCGCCCTTTCCCGAGGCGGTCGTCGCGGTCACGGGCACCAACGGCAAGACATCGACCGTGGAGCTGGCCCGCCAGCTGTGGCGGATCGCAGGTTTCAACGCCGCCTCGATCGGCACGCTCGGCGTCACGACCTCGGACGAGAGCGTCTCGACCGGACTGACGACGCCCGACATCGTCACCTTCCTGTCGAACGTCGCGGGGCTGCGGCGCGAGGGCGTCACGCATGTCGCGTTCGAGGCGTCGAGCCACGGTCTGTCGCAATTCCGCACCGAAGGCCTGCCCGTCCAGGCGGGCGCCTTCACCAACCTGTCCCGCGACCATCTCGATTATCACGGGACGATGGAGGCCTATCTCGAGGCCAAGCTGCGACTCTTCTCTGAGGTCATCGCGCCGGGCGGCGCGGCGGTCGTGTGGATGGACGATCCTTATGCGACGCGCGTCGCCGAGATTGCGACCGAGCGCGGGCTGCGCGTGATCGGCGTCGGCGCGGCGGGCGATACGCTGCGGCTCGTCAAGCGCGAGCCGAGCCAGCTCGGCCAGACGCTGACGATCGAGGCCGAGGGCGCGACGCACATCGTCAAGCTGCCGCTGATCGGCGCCTATCAGGCGGCCAATGCTTTGACCGCGGCGGGCCTCGTGTTGGCGACGGGGGGCGATCTCCAGCAGACGTTCGCGGCATTGGCGCGGGTCCAGCCGGTGCGCGGGCGGCTGGAGCGTGCCGCGATCAGCAAGGCGGGCGCGCCTGTCTACGTCGATTATGCGCATACGCCCGACGGGCTTGAGGCGGCGATCGCGGCGCTGCGCCCGCACGCCGCCAAGCGGCTGATCGTCCTGTTCGGCGCGGGCGGCGATCGCGACAAGGGCAAGCGCCCGGAGATGGGCGCGATCGCCACGCGTGACGCCGATCACGTCATCGTCACCGACGACAATCCGCGCAGCGAGGATCCGGGCGCGATCCGCCGCGACGTGCTGGTGGGCGCCCCCGGCGCGATCGAGATCGGCGACCGCCGCGCGGCGATCGGCGCGGCGATCGCCGAAGCGGGGGCGGACGATATCGTCCTGCTCGCCGGCAAGGGCCATGAGCAGGGCCAGATCGTCGGCGATTTGGTGCTGCCGTTCGACGATGTGCAGGTGGCGCGCGAATGCGCGGGGTGAGCCGCCTGTTCCTCCCCGGCACGGGGAGGGGGACCGTCCGCAGGACGGTGGAGGGGGCGTGCGGCGACACGCAACGGCTGGGGAGAGGAGCACGCGCTTTGCGAGCCCCCTTCACCCCGCTTCGCGCGGTCCCCCTCCCCGTGCCGGGGAGGAACTAGATGTCCCTCTGGACCTCCGCCGAGATCGCCGCCGCCACCGGCGGTTCGGCCTCGGCCGACTTCGCCGTCTCGGGCGTCGCCTTCGACAGCCGCGAGGTCGGTCCGGGCGATCTGTTCGTCGCGCTCAAGGGCGAGACGACCGATGGGCATCGCTTCGTCGCGCAGGCGTTCGCGCAGGGCGCGGCCGGGGTGCTGGCCTCCGATCCCGTCGAGGGCCCGCATGTCCGCGTCGCCGATACGGCACGCGCGCTCGACGCGCTGGGCATGGCGTCGCGCGCGCGGATGGTCGGGCACGTGATCGGCGTGACCGGCTCGGTCGGCAAGACGAGCGTCAAGGAAGCGCTGTTCGCGGCGCTCGATCGCGGTGCGCCGGGCTCAGCGCATCGCAGCCTCAAGAGCTACAACAACCATGTCGGCGTGCCGCTGAGCCTCGCGCGGATGCCCGCCGCGACGCGCTTCGGCATCTTCGAGATGGGGATGAACCATGCCGGCGAACTGGCGGTGCTGACGCGGCTCGTCCGCCCGCATGTCGGAATCGTCACCGCGGTCGCGCTCGCGCACGGCGCCTTCTTCGCCGATGAAGGCGCGATCGCCGATGCGAAGGCCGAGATCTTCGAAGGCCTGAAGCCCGGCGGCACCGCGATCATCCCCTATGACAGCCCGCATCGCGAGCGGCTGATCGCCGCCGCGCGGCCTTTCGCGTCCGACATCGTCACCTTCGGGCACGACAAGGCGGCGGACGTCTGGGCGCGCGAATCGATAAGTCAGGCGGCGGGGACGCTGATCGTCGCGCGGCTGCGCGATGCCGAACTGACCTTCACTTTGGGCCAGCCCGGCGCGCACTGGGTCTCGAACGCGCTCGCGATCCTCGCCGCGGTCGAGGCGGTCGGCGGCGATCTGCCCGCGGCGGGCGTGGCGCTTGCCGAGATGGCCGGGCTCGCCGGGCGCGGCCGCCGCCTGCCGATCGCGTTCGCCGACGGCGAGGCGCTGCTGATCGACGAGGCGTACAACGCCAATCCCGCTTCTATGCGCGCGACGCTCGCGGTGCTCGGCCAGGAAAAGGCGACGCGGCGGATCGCGATCCTGGGATCGATGCGCGAGCTCGGCCCGTCCGAGGCCAGCGAACATGCCGCGCTTGCCGGGCCGATCGCCGCGGCCAACGTCGATTTCGCGCTGCTCGTCGGATCGGAGATGGGTCCGCTGGCCGAAGCGCTTGAGGGGCGGACCGAATTCGCGCATGTGGCCGACGCCGCCGCCGCGGCGACCCGGGCGCGTGCGCTGATCGGGGTCGGCGACGCGGTACTCGTCAAGGGATCCAACTCGATCGGGCTGGCGCGTGTCGTGGACGCGCTGGCGGGGACCGCATAACCGATGCTGTACGTACTCGCCGACTCGCTCGGCTTTCCGCATGTCCTGAACCTGATCCGCTACATCACCTTCCGCGCGGGCGCGGCGGCGATGACGGCCCTGTTCCTCGGCCTGCTGATCGGGCCGCGCTTCATCGGCTGGCTGCGGATCAAGCAGGGCAAGGGCCAGCCGATCCGCGCCGACGGGCCGCAGACGCACCTCAAGAAGGCCGGCACGCCGACGATGGGCGGGCTGATGATCCTGACGACCGTCAGCATCTCGATGCTTTTGTGGATGGATCTCAACAACCGCTACACCTGGGCGTGCATGCTCGTGACGCTGGGCTTCGGGCTGATCGGCTTCCTCGACGATTACGACAAGGTCACCAAGCGCAGCCACAATGGCCTGTCGGGCAAGGCGCGGCTGGGGATGGAGTTCGCGATCGCGGGCGTGGCGGCGTGGATCATCACCAGCGGCAACTCGACCGTATTGTATCTGCCGTTTTATAACGGGCCGGTCATCGATCTGGGGCCGCTCTATATCTTCTTCGCGGCGTTCATCATCGTCGGCTTCGGCAATGCCGTGAACCTGACCGACGGGCTCGACGGGCTCGCGACGATGCCGGTCGTGATCGCCAGCCTCGCTTTCTTCGTGATCAGCTACATGGTCGGCAACATCAAGTTCGCGACCTATCTCGGCATCCCGCACGTGCCGGGCGCGGGCGACCTGACGATCCTGACCGCGTGCATCATCGGCGGCGGGCTCGCCTTCCTGTGGTTCAATGCGCCGCCGGCGGCGGTGTTCATGGGCGATACCGGATCGCTGGCTTTGGGCGGCGCCTTGGGGGCGATCGCGGTGGTCGATCATCACGAGATCGTGCTGCTGATCGTCGGCGGGCTGTTCGTGCTGGAGACCGTCTCGGTGATCCTGCAGGTCTTCTTCTACAAGCGCACCGGCAAGCGCATCTTCAAGATGGCGCCGATCCACCACCATTTCGAGCAACTGGGCTGGAGCGAGCCGACGGTGGTGATCCGCTTCTGGATCATCAGCTTCGTGCTGGCGCTGGCCGGCCTCGCGACGCTGAAGCTGCGGTGATCACGTCTCCGGCCTTTGCGGGGAAGCGTTACGCCGTCCTCGGGCTGGCGCGGAGCGGCGTCGCAACCGTCGAGGCGCTGCTGGCGAGCGGTGCGCGCGTGACGGCGTGGGATTCGGACGAAGCGAAGCGGGATGCGCTGATCCTCCCCGGTACGGGGAGGGGGACCGGCGAAGCCGGTGGAGGGGGCTCTGCCTCCAGCGCCACGCCGGTTGTCAGCCCCCTCCACCATCCTGCGGATGGTCCCCCTCCCCGTGCCGGGGAGGAATTGGATTTCGCCGATCCGCTGGCGATCGATCTCGCCGGTTATGACGCGGTGATCGTCTCCCCCGGCGTGCCGCTCAACCGCCACCCGATCGTCGCCCACGCGCACAAGGCGCGCGTGCCGATCATCGGCGACATCGAGCTTTTCGCGCGGGCCCGCGCCGCGCTGCCCGCGCACCGGGTCGTCGGCATCACTGGCACCAACGGCAAATCGACGACGACCGCGCTCATCCACCATATCCTCGAGACGGCCCGCATCC
This sequence comes from Sphingomonas natans, assembly GCF_030546695.1. Taxonomy (GTDB): domain Bacteria; phylum Pseudomonadota; class Alphaproteobacteria; order Sphingomonadales; family Sphingomonadaceae; genus Sphingomonas_I; species Sphingomonas_I natans. The sequence continues at coordinate 16,729 of NZ_JAUOTP010000002.1, read as the reverse complement.
CCAGCCTGATGGGCGGCAATATCGGCCTGCCCATCCTCTCGCGCGATCCGCTCGCCGAAGGCGGCGTCTATGTGCTGGAACTGTCGAGCTACCAGATCGACCTGACCTTCACGCTCGACTGCGACGTCGCGGTGCTGACCAACATCACCCCCGACCATCTCGATCGCTATGACGGGTTCGAAGGCTATGCCGCCTCCAAGGCGCGGCTGTTCGCGATGCAGAGCGAAGGCCATGCCGCGGTCGTCGATGCCTGGTCCGAGGCCGAATATGCGGTGCTCGACGATGCCCCCGACGGGCTCGGCTTCATGCTGAGCGACGAGGTGGCGATCGGCGATCAGGCGAACTGGCCGGCGCTGCAGGGGCCGCACAACGCCCAGAACGTCCGCTGCGCGGTCGCGACGTGCCGGATCCTCGGCCTCGACGAGGACGTGATCGAGCAGGGCCTGCGCACCTATCCCGGCCTGCCGCACCGGATGGAGCGCGTTGCCGAGAAGGACGGCGTGCTGTTCGTGAACGACAGCAAGGCGACCAACGCGACCGCGACCGCGCCCGCGCTCGCGGCCTACCCACTTATCCACTGGATTCTGGGCGGTCTGGCCAAGACCGACGACCTCGACGATTGCGCTCCGCACTTCGATCATGTCGTAAGGGGCTACACGATCGGAGAGGCGGGGCCGATGTTCGCGCGGATCCTGAAAGAGGCCGGTTTGGGCGTCGAAGAGAGCATCACGCTCGAGGCGGCCGTGCGCGCGGCGGCGGCGGCGGCGAAGCCCGGCGAGGTCGTGATGCTGTCGCCGGCCTGCGCGAGCTTCGATCAGTTCACGGATTATGAGGCGCGGGGCCAGGCGTTTCGCGATGCGGTGTCCGGGCTGTGAGCATCCTGCAATCACCGTTGGGTTCGAGCAGCTTCGAGCTTGTCGAGAAGCGCCCGTCGAGAACCGCCGCACCGGCCTTCTCGACTTCGTTCTCGACGAGCTCGAACTCCGCTCGAACCGAGCGGATGAGGAATGTTTGGGGGCTGAAGCACTGATGGCAAGCGTCGCATTCGATCCGCCGCCCACCCCGCGCCGGCCCTTGCCCGCCAAGCGCCGCGGCGATCGCTTCGGTCGCGGCGATCGCTCGGCTTTGGCCGTGTGGTTCTGGGAGATCGATCGCGTCCTGCTCGCGCTCGTCACGTTGCTGATCGGCATCGGCCTGATCGCGGTCGCGGCCGCCGCGCCCGCCGCCGCGCATCGTTATTCCGATGCGACGCACACGATGCCGACGCTCTTTTATTTCTGGCGGCAGCTGATGTGGACCGCGCTCGCCGTGCCCGTGCTGATCGCGACGTCGATGCTGCCCAAGGACATCGCGCGCAAGCTCGCGCTGGCCGGCGCGGTGCTGTTCACGATCCTGCTGATCCTCGTGCCGATCTTGGGCGGGGCGGAGAAGAACGGCGCGCAGCGCTGGATCTTCCTCGGGCCGATCCAGGTGCAGCCGTCCGAATTCCTGAAGCCCATGTTCGTCGTCGCGGTCGCGTGGGTGCTCTCGCTGCGCAGCCGGGATCAGCAGCTCCCCGTCGTGCCGATGACCTTCGGCTATCTCGCGCTGATCGGCGGTTTCCTGATGAAGCAGCCCGATCTCGGACAGACCGTGATCTTCGCGAGCGTCTGGCTGTGTCTGCTGACCCTCTCGGGCTTCCCGCTCAAGTGGCTCGGTGTGATCGGCGCGGCCGGCGTCGGCGCGCTGGGCTGCGCCTACATGTTCTATTCGGTCGCGCGCACGCGGATCGATGGCTTCCTCAAGATCGGCGAGGCCGGCAAGCAGGTCGATAGCTATCAGGTGGAGAGCGCCTACAACACGCTCACCAATGGCGGGCTGGTCGGCATGGGGCCGGGCGCGGGGATCATGAAGTTCCGCCTGCCCGAGCCGCACACCGATTATATCTATTCGGTGATCGGCGAGGAATTCGGGCTGATCGCCTGCCTCGCGATCGCGCTCATCTATCTCGCGATCGTGATGCGCGTGTTCATCAAGCTGCTCCACGAGGAGGACCAGTTCCTGTTCTTCGCGAGCGCGGGGCTGGCCACGCAATTCGGGCTGCAGGCGCTGATCAACATGATGGTCAACGTCCACCTGGCGCCGTCGAAGGGCATGACGCTGCCCTTCATCTCCTATGGCGGATCGTCGATGATCGCGCTGAGCCTCGGCTTCGGGCTGCTGCTCGCCTTCACGCGCAAGAATCCGTATCTCAGCCGCTCGCCTTATATCGTCACCTGGAATTCGGGTGTCGCGGGCGGACCGGAGCGGACCGCCCAAAGATGAGCATCGTGCGCCATTTCGTCCTCGCCGCCGGGGGCACGGGCGGCCACATGGTCCCTGCGCACGCGCTCGCCGCCGAGCTGACCGCGCGCGGCCACCATGTCGCGCTCATCACCGATGAGCGCGGCGCGCGCATCCCTGGCCTGTTCGAGGGCGTCGAGACGCATGTCATGCCGGCCGGGCGCATCGCCGGCGGCCCCTTGGGCTGGCTGAAGGCGCTGGGCGGGATCCGCGACGGGCGGGCAATGGCGCGGCGGCTTTATGCGGGCTTCGCGCCGACCGCGGTCGTCGGCTTCGGCGGCTATCCTTCGCTGCCTGCCTTGCTCGGTGCGATGAAGGACGGGATCCCGACCGTCATTCACGAGCAGAATGCGGTGCTCGGCCGGGTGAACCGGCTGCTCGCCGGGCGGGTACGCGCGATCGCGACCGCTTACCCGACGGTCGATCGGCTCAAGCCGCGCTACAAGAAGAAGACGCACCTCGTCGGCAATCCCGTGCGCGAGATCGTCAAGGCGATGGGCGAGCGGCCCTTCCCGGCGATCGACGAGAACGGCCCGTTCCGGATCCTCGTCACCGGCGGCAGCCAGGGCGCGACGATCCTCTCGACCGTCGTGCCCGATGGGCTGGGACTGTTGCCAGATGCGATCCGGATGCGGCTGCAGGTCGTCCAGCAATGCCGGCCCGAGGATATCGACGGGCCCCGCGCGCGCTATCGCGAGCTCGGCATCCCGGCCGAGCTGGCCACCTATCTGGAGGATCTGCCCGCGATCCTCGATCGCTCGCACCTCGTCATCGCGCGCGCGGGCGCCTCGACGATCGCCGAGCTGACCGTAGCGGGGCGCCCCGCGATCCTCGTGCCGCTGCCGAGCGCGATGGACGATCACCAGACGTGGAATGCGCGGGAAATGGCCTCGGAGGGCGGCGCGCGGATGATCCCGCAGGCGCAGTTCACGCCGAAGGAGCTGGCGCGGCAGATGGAGGCGTTGCTCGGCGATCCGGAGGCGCTGATCGTCGCCGCCAACCGCGCCAAGGCATGCGGCTTTCCGCGCGCGACCGAGGATCTTGCCGATCTGGTCGAGAGCTTCGGCCGGCCGCCGGTGATGGATGCGATCGGCGACGATGTTCGCGGGCTGGCAGCGCCGGCCGGCGCGGCGCTCGCCATGGGAAGGAAGATGACTTGAAGGATTCCGTGAAATTCCTCCCCCTGCGGGGGAGGATCTGATGCGCGGTGTTGCGACCGATATCGGCACGATCCACTTCATCGGGATCGGCGGGATCGGCATGTCCGGCATCGCCGAGGTGATGCACAATCTGGGCTACAAGGTGCAGGGCTCCGACGTGGCCGAAGGCTATGTCGTCGAAGGGCTGCGCGCGCGCGGCATCCCCGTCGCGATCGGGCACAAGGCCGAAAATCTGGGCGATGCGGCGGTGGTCGTGACCTCTACCGCGATCAAGCGCGGTAACCCGGAGGTCGAGCTGGCGCTGGAGACGCGCGTGCCGGTCGTGCGCCGCGCCGAGATGCTGGCCGAGCTGATGCGGCTCAAGTCCACTGTCGCGGTCGCGGGCACGCACGGCAAGACGACGACGACCTCGATGGTCGCGGCGCTGCTGGATGCGGGCGGGGTCGATCCGACCGTGATCAATGGCGGGATCATCAACAGCTACGGATCGAATGCGCGCCTCGGTGCGTCGGACTGGATGGTCGTCGAGGCGGACGAGAGCGACGGGAGCTTCCTGCGGCTCGACGGCACGATCGCGGTCGTCACCAATATCGATCCCGAGCATCTCGATCATTACGGCAGTTTCGAGAAGGTGAAGGACAGCTTCGTCGAATTCGTCGAGAATGTCCCTTTCTACGGCGCGGCGCTGCTGTGCCTCGATCACCCCGAGGTGCAGGCGATCATCCCGCGCGTGCGCGACCGCAAGATCGTGACCTACGGCTTTTCGGCGCAGGCCGACGTGCGCGGCGTGAACGTCACGCCGGTGCCGGGCGGCAACCGCTTCGAGGCGCTGATCCGCAGCCGCGACGGCAGCGTGCGATCGATCGAGAATATCGAACTGCCGATGCCGGGCCGCCACAATGTCCAGAATGCGCTGGCGGCGGTCGGCGTGGCGCTGGAGCTGGGCGTGCCGGACGACGTGATCCGCACCGGCTTCTCCAAGTTCGGTGGCGTCAAGCGGCGCTTCACCAAGGTAGGCGACGTCGACGGGATCACGATCATCGACGATTACGGACATCACCCGGTCGAGATCAGAGCCGTGCTGTCGGCCGCGACCGAGGGCGCGCGCGGGCGCGTCATCGCGGTCGTCCAGCCGCATCGCTTCACGCGGCTGCGCGATCTGATGACCGATTTCCAGAGCGCGTTCAACGAGGCCGACATCGTCTATGTGACCCCCGTCTATGCGGCGGGCGAACAGCCGATCGAGGGCGTCGATGCCGACGCGCTCGTCGACGGGCTCAAGCAGCGCGGCCACCGCGCGGCGCAGACGATCGCCGGCCCCGAGGCGCTCGCGCAGGCTTTGGCGGAGACGGCGCGGCCCGACGACATGGTCGTCTGCCTCGGCGCGGGCGACATCACGAAGTGGGCGGCGGGCCTCGCCGATGCGATCCGGAGTGCGCGCGCATGAATGACGTGGCGAAGGCGATGATCGCGATGCAGAAACAGGCTTTGGCCGTGCAGCGCCAGCAGCTTGATATGGCGAGCAAGCTGATGTCGGCGGGCCGTGACGCCGCGACCGCGCAGAAGCAAAGCCTGACCGCGCTCGATGCAGGCGCGAAAGCGTGGCGCAGCTGGTTCGAGCTTTGGTCGGTCAAGCCGTGAGTATGGCCGCCTCCGCCGCCGTGTCCGCTCTGCCGGCGCTCGCCGGCACGGTCGAGGCGCGCGGATCGCTGGCCGATTTCATCTGGTTCCGCACCGGCGGCCCGGCCGAATGGCTCGTGCGCCCGGCCGACACCGCCGATCTCGCGCGCTTCCTCGCCGCGCTCGATCCTGGGATCCCGGTGCTGCCGGTCGGCGTCGGCTCGAACCTGATTGTGCGCGACGGGGGCGTTCCCGGCGTGGTTGTGCGCCTGCCCAAGGCGTTCGCGCGGGTCGTCGCCGAGCCGGACTATCGCGTGCGCGCAGGCGGGGCGGCGATGGGGATCACCGTCGCGAGCGCGGCGCGCGACGCCGGCATTGCCGGTCTCGAATTCCTGCGCGGCATCCCCGGCACGGTCGGCGGCGCGGCGCGGATGAATGCTGGCGCATATGGCCGCGACGCGAGCGATATATTGATCGAGGCGACGCTCGTCCTGCGCGACGGCAGCGTCGAGCGCTGGGACGCCGCGCGCTTCGGCTATACCTATCGCCATTCCGACGTGCCCGCAGGCGCGGTCGTGGTCGAGGCTGTGTTCCAGGGAAGGCCTGGCGATCCCAAGGCGATCGGCGCGGAGATGGACCGCATCGCCGCGGAGCGCGAGGCCAGCCAGCCGCTGCGCAGCCGTACGGGCGGCTCGACCTTCAAGAATCCGGACGGCCACAAGGCATGGCAGCTCGTCGATGCCGCCGGCTGTCGCGGCTTGCGGCGTGGCGACGCGCAGGTCTCCGAGAAGCACACCAATTTCCTGCTCAACCTCGACAAGGCGAGCTCGGCCGACATCGAGGCGCTGGGCGAGGACGTGCGCGCGCGCGTCAAGGCGCAGTCGGGCGTCGAGCTCGAATGGGAAATCCAGCGCGTCGGGGTGGCGAAATGACGCTCCACGTCGTGGTCCTGATGGGCGGCTGGTCGGCCGAGCGCGAGGTGAGCCTCGTCTCGGGCGAGGGCTGCGCCAAGGCGTGCGAGAGCCTTGGCCATCGCGTGACGCGGATCGACATGGGCCGCGATGTCGCGCTCAAGCTCGCCGCGGCCGCGCCCGACATCGTCTTCAACGCGCTCCACGGCTCTCCCGGCGAGGACGGCACCGTCCAGGGCATGCTCGATCTGATGGGGCTGACCTATACGCATTCGGGGCTCGCCACCTCGGTCGTCGCGATCGACAAGGAGCTGACCAAGCAGGCGCTCGTCCCCCACGGGATCCGCATGCCGCAGGGCACGATCGTCGCGTCGGAAACCCTGTATGAGCGCGATCCGATCGCGCGGCCCTATGTGCTGAAGCCCGTCAACGAAGGCTCCTCGGTGGGCGTCGCGATCGTGACGGCGGAAAGCAATGTCGGCGATCCGATCGCGCGCGACAGCGAAGGCCCGTGGCGCCATTTCGAGACGTTGCTCGCCGAGCCCTATATTCGCGGGCGCGAACTGACCGTTTCGGTGCTCGACACCGCCGAGGGGCCGCGCGCGCTCGGCATCACCGAACTGATTCCGAAGTCCGGATGGTACGATTACGATGCCAAATATACGGACGGGATGACCACCCATGTCTGCCCGGCCGAGAACATCCCCGACGATGTCGCGGCCTCGATGCTGGCGATGGCGGTCAAGTCCCACCGGCTGCTCGGTTGCCGCGGCGTCTCGCGCTCCGATTTCCGGTGGGACGATGAACAGGGCGAGGCGGGCCTCTATTCGCTGGAGGTCAACACCCAGCCCGGCATGACCCCGCTCAGCCTCGTGCCCGAACAGGCGCGCGCGATCGGCATCTCGTACGAGGCGCTGGTCCAGGCGATCCTCGACGATGCGCTGCAAGGAAGGCCGGCATGAGCGCGAAGGCCCTGCCCAAGCGATCGTCGCGCGGCACGAGCGGCAATGCCGCGCGCCGCGCGCCGACGCGCGTCCGCCCACCCGCGCGCACCGCCGCGCCAAAGGCGGGCGCGATGATCGGCCGGGCCTTCGCCGCTTTGCCGCTGCCGGATGGCTTCCTGCGCAGCGTGCGCAACTGGAGCCTCGGGCTGTTCCTCGCAGGCGGGCTGATCGCGGGCGTCGTCGCGATGGGCGTGCCGGGGATGATCGGTTTGTCGCTCGCGCACAATCTCGGGCGGATGGGGCTCGTCGTCCACACGATCGAGGTCAACGGGCGGAGCCATGTCGATCGCGACGCGGTCTATCGCGTGGCGATGGATTCGCGCGGGCAGGATATGCCGCTCGTCGATCTGTCGGGCATCCGCCAGTCGCTGCTGGGCCTTGCGTGGGTCGAGGATGCGCGCGTCTCGCGGCGGCTGCCCGATACGCTCGTCGTCGATATCGTCGAGCGCAAGCCCGCGGGCGTCTGGCAGCACGATTACAAGCTTTCGCTGATCGATGCCGCGGGCCGCGTGATCGCGCCGGTCGATCCGTCCGCGCCGCTCGACCAGCTGCCCCTTGTCATCGGCGAGGGCGCGAACCTGCATGCCGCCGAATTCGGCACGCTGATCGCCGGCCAGCCGGTGCTCAAACCCCTGATCGAGGGCGCGACCTGGGTCGGCGGACGGCGCTGGGACGTGCGCTTCCAGTCGGGCGAGACGCTGATGCTGCCCGAGGGCGACAAGGCGGCGCGCGACGCCTTCGCGCTTTTCGCGCACAAGGATAGCGAAGCGCGCCTGCTGGGGCAGGGGATCGTCCGCTTCGACATGCGCGTTCCCGATCGGATGGTGGTCCGCATGTCGAGCGAACCGGGGGCGAAGGTCACGCCGCCGCAGTCGGCCAATCCGATATGAGGGCGTTCTTCTTCTTCCCCTCCCTGAAAGGGAGGGGATCGAGCGGTGGGTCGCTATCGGCGCGCCGCGCGGCCGCCACCGGATCCACCCACCCCCAACCCCTCCCTTCCAGGGAGGGGAGTCCAGTAACGAGGCGCGGTCATGGCCCAGACGCGTAGCGAAGGATTGATCACGGCGCTCGATATCGGCTCGTCTAAGGTGGCGGCGCTGATCGCGCAGCCGACGCCGGATGGGCTGATGGTGCTCGGCACCGGCCAGCGCGAGAGCCGGGGCATCCGTCGCGGCTATATCGCCGACATGGGCGCGACCGAGGGCGCGGTGCGCGAGGCGGTGGAGCAGGCCGAGCGGATCGCGCGCACGCAGATCGACGAGACGTGGCTCAGCTTCTCGGCGGGCGGGCTCTATTCCGACGTCGCCTCGGTCGAAGTCGATCTGGGCGGGCAGCGCATCGCGCAGCGCGATATCGATGAACTGCTGGAGGCCGGACGCCGCTCGATCGATCCCGACGGGCGGATGGTGCTCCACGCGCAGCCGACACTCTACACGCTGGATGGGCTGAAGGGCGTCAAAAACCCGCTCGGCCTCCATGCCGATCGGCTGGGTGTCGATATCCATGTCGTCGTCGCCGAGCCGTCGCCGGTGCGCAATCTCGATCTGTGCGTCCGCTCGGCGCATCTCGCGGTCCGCCAGATCGTCGCGAGCCCGATCGCGACCGCGATGGCCTGCCTCTCGCCCGAGGAGCGCGAGCTGGGCGTGGCGCTCGTCGAGCTCGGCGCGGAAGTGACGAACGTCTCGCTCTTCGCGGGCGGGCTTCTCGTCGGGCTCACCTCGGTGCCGCTGGGCGCTGCCGACATCACCGACGATATCGCCACCGCCTTCGGCACGCGCCGCGCGCAGGCCGAGCGGATGAAATGCTTCCACGGCTCCGCGCAGACCTCCCCGCGCGACAATCACGAGATGATCGAGGTCGCGCCGCTCTCGGGCGAGCAGGATGCGGGCGAGGCGCCGCGCATCACCCGCGCGCAGCTCACCTCGGTGATCCGCCAGCGGCTGGAGCAGATCTTCGGCCAGATCGAGGATGCGCTCAAGAAGCTCGGCTTCGTCGGCCCGGTCGGGCGGCAGGTGGTGCTGACCGGCGGCGGCGCGGAGCTGAAGGGTATCGCCGATTATGCGCAGAGTACGCTCGGCCGCGCGGTCCGCATCGGCCGGCCGCGCGGACTGATCGGACTGCCCGAAGCGCATAGCGGCCCGGCTTTCTCGACGCTTGCGGGGCTCGTACAGTTCGCCGCGTCCGATCCGATCGATCTGCGGCCGTCTCCCGCGCCGCAAACCATCGTCAAGCTTTCGCCCGGTAATCTGGTCCAGAGGCTGCTGGCGGTGGTGAAAAGTTCGTACTGACGTGAACAAGTCTGTGGATAACACGTGGTTAATTTCTCACAAATCGCTCGCACGAGCGGCTTTAGTCTGTCAGATTCAACACAATTGGCGGCCAGCCGCTTCGTCTGTGTAAGGGTGCCCTCATGACCATCGAATTCCTCCGGCCGGAAATCGACGAACTCAAGCCCCGCATCAGCGTGATCGGCGTCGGCGGCGCCGGCGGTAACGCGGTTGCGAACATGATCGCGGCCGAGGTCCAGGGGGTCGATTTCATCGTCGCCAATACGGACGCGCAGGCGCTCAACGCCTCGCCCGCCGAGCAGCGCATCCAGCTGGGCCTGAAGATCACCCAGGGTTTGGGCGCCGGATCGCGACCCGAGATCGGGCGCGCGGCGGCCGAAGAGACGATGGATCAGGTCGAGAAGGCGCTGGACGGCGCGCATATGTGCTTCATCGCGGCGGGCATGGGCGGCGGCACGGGCACGGGCGCGGCGCCGGTCATCGCCAAGGCAGCGCGCGAGCGCGGCATCCTGACGGTCGGCGTCGTCACCAAGCCGTTCAGCTTCGAGGGCAGCCGCCGGATGAAGTCCGCCGACGCGGGCATCGCCGAGCTGCAGAAGCATGTCGACACGCTGATCGTCATCCCCAACCAGAACCTGTTCCTGATCGCCAACCCGAACACGACCTTCAAGGAAGCGTTCATGATGGCGGACGAGGTCCTCCAGCAGGGCGTGCGCGGCATCACCGATCTGATGGTCATGCCGGGCCTGATCAACCTCGACTTCGCCGACGTCCGCTCGGTGATGAGCGAGATGGGCAAGGCGATGATGGGCACGGGCGAGGCCGGCGGCGACAATCGCGCGATCGAGGCGGCCGAGAAGGCGATCGCCAATCCGCTGCTGGATGGCGTGAGCATGAAGGGCGCCAAGGGCGTCATCGTCTCGATCACCGGCGGCGAGGATATGCGCCTGATGGAGGTCGACGAGGCCGCCAATCATATCCGCGAGCTGGTCGATCCGGACGCGAACATCATCTGGGGCTCGGCCTTCAACAACGATCTGGAAGGGCGCATCCGCGTCTCGGTCGTCGCCACCGGCATCGAGGCGGACAGCGTCGCGCATCCGCAGCCCGAGCCGAGCAAGCTGTTCAGCTTCCCGCCGCGCAGCCGCGCCGAAGTCCGCACCCCGGCCGCCGAAGCGCCGCCCGCCCCCGAGGCGAGCTATGATCCGCCGGCTGCCGAGCCGGCGCCGTCCGCACCCGAAGCGGCGCTCGACGAGCAGGACGAACTCGTCCTCGGCGAGGCCGAGGCGACGGTCGAGGAGGCGCCCGCGCCTATCCAGGCACCAGTCCCCGAAGGGGCGCCCGCCGGCGGCCCGCGCCGTTGGCTGCGCGCCGAGCGTGGCGAAGCACCGCGCGCCGCGACCCCGGCGCGCGAAGGCGGCACCTTGTTCGAGCGCATGTCGAGCATGGCGCGCGGCTCGGCCAAGGTCGGCAATGACGATGACGAAGATGAGGCGGTCTCCGATCCGCTCGACATCCCGCGCTTCCTCAATCGCCAGAACAACCAGTAATCGGCGCCTCGCCATCCCGGTGAAGGCCGGGATGGCGAAGGCTCGCCCGGCTTCTCGTCGGATGGCATGACCGTCCCGGCGTCGCGGCCTGCGCACATTCATCGCCGCGCTGCCCGATCCGGCCTATGACGCCGCGGATGTTCGCCCGCCCGATTCTCCTGCTCGCCGCCGCTTTGGCCGCGCCGCTTTTCGCCCAGATCCCTCAGGACAGCGTCGAGTCCGAAGCGCCAGCGCCCGCGATCATCCCGGGCGATGCGCTCTCGATCGCGCGCGCGGCCGCGACGCGGGGCGATCAGGCCGAGGCGCTGTCGCAATATCTGCGCGTGCTCTCCACCTCGCCCAACAATGTCGAGGCGCTCGCCGGGGCGGGGCGCGCCGCGCTCGCGGTGGGCGACGTCAATGCCGCGACGGGCTTCTTCGCGCGCGCCGAGGATCTCGCGCCCAATGATGGAGCAGTGAAGGCAGGGCTCGGATCGGCGACCGTCCAGACCGGCAACGGCCGCGCGGCCTTGCGCTATTTCAAGCAGGCGCTGTCATTGGGCGTTGCGGAGGCGAGCCTCGCCGAGGATCGCGGCCTCGCTTACGATCTGACCGGCGACAGCCGCCGCGCGCAGGCCAGCTACCAGCTCGCCTTGCTCGGCCGGCCTGGCGACCCGACGACGACACGCCGGCTAGCGCTCAGCCAGGCGATATCGGGCAATCTTCCTGCGGCGCTGACGACGCTCGATCCCTTGCTCCGCAAGCAGGACATCCCGGCCTGGCGGACGCGCGCCTTCGCCAAGGCGGTGACGGGTGACGTCGCGGGCGCGGAGCAGGATGCCGCCGCCGTCTTGCCGGCCAACCAGGTGGCGACACTGCGTCCCTATCTGGCCAGGATCGCAGCGCTGAAGCCCAGCGAGAAGGCCGCGGCGGTCTTCCTCGGCCGCTTCCCGCAGCCCGCCAATCGGACGCTCGTCGCAAAGGCGATTCCTCCTGCGCCCAGGCCTGTCGTGACTCCGTCGCGGACAGTAATCGCCGCCGCCACGCCGCTCCGTTCGGACTTCGCGCTGGCGCCTTCGGCCGCGACACCCGCACCTCAGCCCGAAGCCGCGCCGCCTTTACCGGCGACGGTCGACGATTCGCCCGCGCTGCGCGCCCAGCGTCGCGCGGTCGCCGCCGCGAACGCGAAAGATTTGGCCGCGAAGCGCGCCGAGGCACTCGCCGCGCAGAAGAAGAAAGCCGACCAGCTGAAGGCGGCGGCGGAGGCCAAGGCGAGCAGGAGCAATCCCGCGCGTCACTGGGTGCAGGTCGCGGGTGGCGCCAACAAGGCGGATTTGCCGCGCGCCTGGACGCAGCTCAAGGCGAAATGGCCGGGCCAGCTCGGCAGCCGATCGCCCTGGACGATGCATTACCGCTTCACGAACCGGCTGCTGATCGGCCCGTTCCCGACCGCCGATGCGGCACAGGACTGGGTGGGCGAGCGCAAGAAGGAAGGCATGACCACCTTCCGCGTCTCGACCAAGTCCGGCGAGGCGGTGGAAAAGCTCTAGCGCGCGGCGTCGCGCAGCTCGATCCGGCGCGCGACGCTGAGCGCGCGCAGGCGGGCGCGGATCGCCGGGCGGCTCGTGGCCCCGGCTTCGATCGGGGCGGGCGGAAGACTGTGATCGCGCATGGACGGGCTCCTGTTCGGAGCCTCGATCTCCGATCCGTCGGCCTCGCGCCAACGCGCTTCTTCGGTCAGACTGATCGCCATAAGCGCGGAACGCTCGACTTCGCGAAACGCCGCTTTATGGCGCGCGTTTGTGCTTGCCCCTTATGCTTCCGATCCCTCGCGCAGCCGCGGCCGCCGCTTCGGTCCGCCCGACGGCCGCTCGACCACGCCGCGCGACGCCTTCCAGCGCGACCGCGACCGGATCATCCATTCGATCGCCTTCCGCCGGCTGCGCCACAAGACGCAGGTGTTCGTCGCGCCCGACGGCGATCATTTCCGCGTGCGGCTCACGCACAGCATCGAAGTCGCGCAGATCGGGCGGACGATCGCGCGCGCCTTGGGGCTCAACGAGGATCTCACCGAGGCGCTGTGCCTCGCGCACGATATCGGCCATCCGCCCTTCGGCCATGCCGGCGAGGATGCGCTGAAGGCGGCGATGGCGGTGGCGGGCGGCTTCGATCACAATGCGCATACGCTGCGTGTGCTCGACCGGCTGGAATCGCCATACCCCGACCATGAGGGGCTCAACCTGACGTGGGAGATGCTGGAAGGGCTGGCCAAGCATAATGGCCCGGTCTCCAGCCCACCCTGGGCGCTGGCCGAGATCGATCGCGATTTCCCGCTCGAGCTGGCCGGCCAGCCCTCGCTCGAGGCGCAGGTCGCGGCGCTGTCGGACGATATCGCCTATGACAATCACGATATCGACGACGGGCTCCATGCCGGGCTGCTGGCGCTCGAGGACGTGCTCGCCGCCCCTTTGGTGTCCGAAGGCTGGCCGGCGGTGCGCGATCGCTGGCCGCATCTTCCGGCCGATCGGCTCGCGGGCGAGCTGATCCGCGACCAGATCGGGCGGATGGTCGGCGATCTGATCGCCGAGAGCCGCCGCCGGATCGCGGCGGCAGGCCCGGCATCGGTGGAGGCGGTGCGCGCCGCGCCGGAGCCGCTGATCGGTTTCTCGGAGGCGATGGCGACGAGCGAGCGCGCGCTCAAGCGCTTCATGTATCGCGAACTCTATCATCATCCGCGCCAGATCGAAGTCGCGGAGAAAGCCGGCGTCATCGTCGCCGGCCTTGCCGACGCCTATCTTGGCGATCCCTCGCTGCTCCCGCCGACGTGGCTTGCCGCGCTTTTCGCGGAAGAGCCGGCGCGCACCCGCCACATCGGCGATTTCATCGCCGGAATGACCGATCGCTACGCACTGACGCGCTATCGCGAGGTGGTCGGCCCGGTGGAGATGCCCGACGGGCTCTGATCAGGCCGGGCGCGGCGCGCGCGCCTGATCCAGCAGGCGCCGCGCGCGCACGAACATTTCGGCGCGCGTCGCGGTCAGCAGGCCGAAGCCGAAGGCGAACAGGATGCCGGTGATCTTCAACAGGTTGATCCCCGCCTGCGCGGCCTCGTAGCGCAGCCCCTGGCGGGCGACGAGCAGCAGGACGATGAACAGGATCGCGGCGGGCGAATTCTGCTTGTTGAGCTGGTGCGTATCGGGATCGACGCTGATCTTCATGAGCTTGCCGCGCTGCCACCCGAGCAGCGCGCCCGCCGCCGCGGCGAGGGCGAGCCACAGCCAGCCCAGCGCGGTCGGCGGCGGCGCCTCGTACACGCCGACCGCGAATGCGAGCCCGAACAGAGCCGGGATGATCCACAATGTCTCCAGCCGCAGCCGGCTCGCGCGCTTCATGCCGCGCAGGCGGACCAGCATGACCAGAGCGATCACGCAGCCGGTGATGATGTAGGTGATCGTCTGCTGGGAAAAATGGGGCATCTTCCGAGATTATCACCTGCGGCGAGGCTGTCGATCCTCCCCGGCACGGGGAGGTGGCGTCGCGGAGCGATGATGGAGGGGGTTCACCAGTCTAGCGACGTGAGGGTGGCGGGCCCCCCTCCACCATGCTGCGCACGGTCCCCCTCCCCGTGCCGGGGAGGATCAAGGGATGCACTTTTGGAGGGCATCCGCTAAAGGCGCGCGCTCACTCTTCTCCCGGACATGCCCTTGCTCACGCTCTACGCCCGTTTCGCCGCCGATCTCGCCGCCGCGCTCGATGCGCTCGAAGCCGAGGGCAGCCTGCCCGCCGGCCTCAAGCGCGACGCGATCACGGTGGAGCCGCCGCGCGACACGACGCATGGCGATCTCTCGACCAACGCCGCGATGGTGCTGGCCAAGCCCGCCGCGACTAATCCGCGCGCGCTAGCCGCCTTGCTCGCGCCCAAGCTGGAGGCGCTGGCACAGGTCGAGAGCGTCGAGATCGCCGGGCCCGGCTTCATCAACCTGCGCCTGACCGAGGCGACGTGGCGGAGCGAACTCGCGACGATCCTGGCCGAGGCCGCGGCTTATGGCCGCTCGACGACAGGGCAGGGCACGCGCGTCAACGTCGAATATGTCTCGGCCAATCCGACGGGTCCGATGCATATGGGGCATTGCCGGGGCGCGGTTGTCGGCGATGCGCTGGCGGGGCTGCTCGAATATGCGGGCTACGCGGTCACGCGCGAATATTATATCAACGATGCCGGCGCGCAGGTGCAGACGCTCGGCCGCTCGGTCCATCTGCGCTATCGCGAGGCGCTGGGCGAGCAGATCGGCGCGATCCCCGAGGGCTATTATCCCGGCGATTATCTGATCCCTATCGGCCAGGCGCTCGCCGCCGAATATGGCGATGCGTATGTCGGCAAGCCCGAGAGCGACTGGCTCGATCTGTTCCGCACGCGCGCCGTCGCGGCGATGATGGAGATGATCCGCGCCGATCTCGC
The DNA here is from genome assembly GCF_030546695.1 of Sphingomonas natans. GTDB lineage: Bacteria > Pseudomonadota > Alphaproteobacteria > Sphingomonadales > Sphingomonadaceae > Sphingomonas_I > Sphingomonas_I natans. The sequence continues at coordinate 1,436 of NZ_JAUOTP010000002.1, read as the reverse complement.
TCTGCTCGGCATCGTCCACGAGGTTTTCGCCTCCGAGGCCGCCGTGCAGGCGGAGGGGCGCGTCGAGGCGGCGTTCGATCGGCTGCGCGCCGACGGGCTCATCTACCAGGGCACGCTGGAGCCGCCCAAGGGCGAGCTGCCCGACGATTGGGAGCCGACCGAGATGACGCTCTTCCGCTCGACCGCGTTCGGCGACGATCAGGATCGCCCGGTGCGCAAATCGGATGGCGGGCTCACTTATTTCGGCACCGATCTCGCATATCATTTCCAGAAGACCGAGAGCGCCGACCAGCTGATCGACATCTGGGGCGCCGATCATGCCGGCACGGTCAAGCGTATCCAGGCGGCGGTGAAGGCGCTGACCGGCGGCGACAAGAAGTTCGACGTGAAGCTCGTCCAGATGGTCAAGCTGCTGCGCAACGGCGAGCCGGTGAAGATGTCGAAGCGCTCGGGCAGCTTCGTGACGCTCGCCGATGTCGTCCACGAAGTGGGCAAGGATGTCGTCCGCTTCACGATGCTGACGCGCAAGGCCGATGCGCAGATGGATTTCGATTTCGCCAAGGTGGTCGAGGCGTCGAAGGACAATCCGGTCTTCTACGTGCAATATGCGCACGCCCGGATCTTCTCGCTCCACCGGCGCGCGGCCGAAGCGGGGATGGTGCTGCCCGAGGCCGATCTCGGCCTGCTCGATGCCGAGGAACTGGCGCTGGTGAAGCTCGCCGCGCAATTCCCGCGCATGATCGAGGGGTCGGCGGCGACGCGCGAGCCGCATCGCATCGCTTTCTATCTGTACGATCTCGCCGCCGCCTTCCACGCTCTGTGGAATCGCGGGAATGACGATCCGGGGCGGCGTTTCCTTCTCGCCGATAATCCGCCGCTCAGCGCGGCACGGCTGGCTTTGGCCGACGCGATCGGGCAGATCATCCGCAACGGCCTCGGCGTCATCGGCGTCGAGGCGGCCGAGGAGTTGCACTAGGCGATGGTCGAGATCCGGCGGGGCAGTTCGGGCGACGCGGCACGCGAGCGCCTGCCGTGGCTGGAGCCTGTCGAGGACGAGGACGACGCATATGCCGCCGAGGGCGCGGGCTATGGCGGGCTGATCCTCGCCGCGATCCTCGTGCTCGTCGCGATCGCTTTGTTGACGGCGGGCATCCTCTGGTATCGCGGCCAGCGCGGCGTCGCGGGTGGCAACGGCCAGATCATCAAGGCCGAGCCCGGCCCCTACAAGGTCCGCCCGCCCAATCCCGGCGGAATGACGCCCGATGCCAATGGCGAGGTGACCTACGGCACCAGCGCCGGGCAGGACATCGACAGTCCGATCGACCTCAACGCGCTTCCAGAGCAGCCGATGGTCGGACCCGCGCAGACGCGCCCCGCGCCGCCGCCGCAGCCCGGCACCCCCGGCCAGCCGCAGCAGGCCGCGCCGCCTGCAACCG
>NZ_JAUOTP010000001.1 GCF_030546695.1 Sphingomonas natans | reverse complement strand
GCCGCGGGGGCCGAGGCCCGATGGCGCGCGCCCGGCCGGCCCCGGCGGGCGTCCCGCGCGCGGCGCGCCGCCGAAGCGGTGACCTGACTCCCCTCCCTGGAAGGGAGGGGTTGGGGGTGGGTTGCTGTCCAATAGCGCACTCCCGTTCGGACCCACCCTCCCCTCAATCCTTCCCTTCCAGGGAGGGGAAGCGCAGTCGGATTCCGGCGTCGGCATGAATGCCGAAGCCGCGATCCGGCATCCTGCGCGCCGTGGCTTGTGGAGCCCCGAAAAACTGCGCACACACGTCGCCGATTACCAGAATCGGGGGTGACGAATGACGCGCGCGACGAAAATCCGTAATGGTCTGTTGCTCGGCATCGCCGCTCTGGCCGGCACCGCCGCGCACGCGCAGGCGGTCGACACCGCCGCGCTCAAGACGCGCGCCGTCGCCGGGGTCGATGCGCGTGCCAAGCTCGCGCAGGTCATCACCGACAGCGTGTTCAGTTTCTCCGAACTCGGCATGCACGAGGTCGAGACCTCCAAATATCTGACCGCCTTGCTCGAGAAGAACGGCTTCACGATCGAGCGCGGCGTCGCCGGCATGCCCACCGCCTGGGTCGCCAAATGGACGAACGGCACGGGCGGCCCCGAAATTGCGCTCGGCTCCGATCTCGATTGCATCCCCAAGGCCTCGCAGAAGCCGGGCGTCCCCTATCGCGATCCGCTCGTCGCCGGCGCGCCCGGCCATGGCGAGGGCCACAACTCCGGCCAGGCCGTGAACATCGTCGCCGCGCTTGCGGTGAAGGACATCATGATCAAGGAGAAGATCCCGGGCACCTTGATGCTGTGGCCGGGCGTCGCCGAGGAATTGCTCGCCGGCAAGGCCTTCCTGGTTCGCGCGGGCGTGTTCAAGGATGCCGATGCGGTTCTCTTCACGCATGTCGGCAGCAATCTCGGCACGCGCTGGGGCTTTTCGGGCGGCACCGGACTCGTCTCGGTCGAATATACGTTCAAGGGCGAGGCCGCACATTCCGCCGTGGCGCCGTGGAAGGGTCGCTCGGCGCTCGACGGCGTCGAGCTGATGGACGTCGGCTGGAACTTCAAGCGCGAGCATCTTCGCCCCGAGCAGCGCTCGCATTATGTGATCTCGGACGGCGGCGATCAGCCCAATGTCGTGCCCCCGCTCGCCTCGGTCTGGTATTATTTCCGCGAGCAGACCTTCGATCAGATCAAGAATCTGTACGAGACGGGCAATACGATCGCGCAGGGCGCGGCGATGATGTCCTTCACGACCGTCTCGCACCGCCTGCTCGGCTCGGCGGCGCCGGGCCACTTCAACCGCCCGATCGCCGAGGATGCCGAGGCGAACATCAAGGCGGTCGGCCTGCCGAAGTGGACGGACGAGGAACAGGCCTTCGCCAAGCTCGTCCAGAAGAACATCAACGCGCCGCAGGACGGGCTCGATACCGAGCTCGGCGATCTGCGGCCGCCGCCCGCCAATCCACAGAGCGGCCCATCCGACGATATCGGCGACGTCTCATGGAACGTGCCGACGATCGTCGTCTCCTATCCCGCCAATATTCCCAACCTGCCGGGGCACAATTGGGCGAACGCGATCGCGATGGCGACGCCGATCGCGCACAAGGGCGTCGTCGCCGGCGCGAAGGTCATCGCGATGACGACGCTCGATCTGCTGACCAAGCCCGAGCTGCGCACCGCGGCGAAGAGCTACTTCACCGACGTGCAGACCAAGACGCAGAAATACGTGCCGATGCTGGCCGCGGACGACAAGCCGCCGATCGAGCTCAACACCGATATCATGGCGCGCTACGCTCCGCAGCTGAAGCAATATTATTACAACCCCGCCAAATACGGGACGTACCTCCAGCAGCTGGGCATCAAGTGGCCGATGCTGGATACGCCCCCGGGCAAGGCCGAGCCGGCGAAGGGTTCGTCGGCCGGCTGACCGCGCGCACCGTGCCCGGGCGGGCGCCCGGGTACGGGCGTGGCCGGCGATCCGAGCATTTGCTCGAAAATGCTCGGAAAACCCGCTACGCTTGGCCTTCAGGCCGGGGGGCGAAGCATGCGGGCAGTGTCTGTGGTGGCTCTCCTGCTGGTCGCGATGCTGGCAGAAGTGGCGGCGGCGTCCTCCTACTCGCCTGCCTGGGACTGGGCCTTCCCGCCGAGCGTGCCCCCGGACAATCCCGATACGGTCGTGCGGCGCTCGATCCCCGGCTCATTGCTCCATTTCACCGAGGCGCAGACGCGCGATCTGATGCACGCGGTCGACTGGCAGCCCGCCGATCATGCGCCGATGCCTGAAAGCGTCGCGCACGGCACGGGCGGAGCGCTCGCCTGCGGCTTCTGCCATCTGCCGACAGGCCACGGCCGGCCCGAGAATAGCGCGCTCGCAGGCCTGCCTGCAGCCTATATCGAACAGCAGGTGAAGGCGTTCGCGGACGGCACGCGGCGGGCGGCCAAGGCGGATCACCGCGCTGCCCTTCTGATGGCGAAGACCGCGCAGGCAGCGCCGCCCGAGGCGGTGCGAAGCGCGGCGCTCTATTTCAGCCGCCAGCCGTTCGTGTCGCGCGTTCGCGTCGTCGAGGCCGAGACGATCCCGCATCCCAAGCCGTTCGCCTTCGTCTACGCGATCGATCCCGCCGCGCCGCCCGAGCCGCTCGGCCAGCGCATCATCGAAGCGCCCGCGAACCCCGATGATTTCGAGCTGCGCGATCCGCGCATGACCTTCACCGCTTATGTGCCGCGCGGCGCGGTCGCCGAGGGTGCGGCGCTGGCGAAGAGCGGCGGGGCGGCAGCGCAGCCCTGCACGGTCTGCCACGGTCCGGGCCTGCGTGGCGGCATCGCCCCGCCGCTCGCCGGGCGATCGCCGACGACGATGGCGCGCCAGCTGATTGCCTTCCAGACCGGCGCACGCGCAAATGCTGAAGCCGCGCCGATGCGGCTCATCGCGGCCAGGCTGACCGATCGCGAGATGATCGCGCTCTCCGCTTATGCGGCCACGCTGAAGCCCTGACGCGGGCGCGCGTCGCGCGCACGATTGTCCAGCCCCTCGCTCCCGTGCCAAAGGCGCGCGACTCTTCATCACCCAAGGACATGCCATGTTGATTGCGCTCCTGCCCGGCGACGGGATCGGCCCCGAAGTGATCGCGCAGGCGCGCCGCGTGCTGGATGTCGTCGTCGGCGATCGCCTGACCTACGAGGAAGGGCTCGTCGGCGGCGCGGCCTACAAGGCGGTCGGCCATCCGCTGCCCGAGGCGACGATGGAGATCGCCCGCCGCGCCGATGCGCTCCTGTTCGGCGCGGTCGGCGATCCCGATTGCGACGCGCTGGAGCGGCGGCTGCGCCCCGAGCAGGCGATCCTCGGCCTGCGCGCTGGCCTCAGCCTCTTCGCCAATCTCCGCCCCGCCAAGCTCTTCCCCGAGCTGGCCGATGCCTCGGCGCTGCGTCCCGAAGTCGCGTCGGCGATCGATCTCGTCATCGTCCGCGAGACGAATGGCGACGTCTATTTCGGCGAGAAGGGCATCCGCACCAACGCCGCCGGCCGGCGCGAAGGCTATGACATCATGTGCTATGACGAGGACGAGGTGTCGCGCATCGCCCGCGTCGGTTTCGAGACCGCGCGTGCGCGTCGCGGCAAGCTCTGCTCGGTCGACAAGGCCAATGTGCTGGAGACCTCGCAGCTGTGGCGTGATGTCGTGATCGAGGTGTCGGCCGATTATCCCGACGTCCAGCTCAGCCACATGTATGTCGACAATGCCGCGATGCAGCTCGTGCGCAATCCCGGCCAGTTCGACGTGATCGTCACCGGCAACCTGTTCGGCGACATCCTCTCCGATCAGGCGAGCATGTGCGCGGGATCGATCGGCATGCTGCCTTCGGCGACGCTCGATGCCAACAACAAGGGCCTGTACGAGCCGATCCACGGTTCCGCGCCCGACATTGCGGGCCAGGGCAAGGCCAATCCGCTCGCGACGATCCTCTCGGCGGCGATGATGCTGCGTTATTCGCTGGGACTTCCGGCCGAGGCCGACCGGATCGAGGCGGCGGTTGCGAAGGCGCTCGCCGGCGGCGTGCGTTCGCCCGATCTCGGCGGCACGCACACGACCGCGCAGCTGGGCGACGCGGTGCTCGCCGCGCTTTGATGGCCGGATCGTGATGGAGGGGCGGGGCGTCGATCTGCCGCTGATGGCGGCGTGGCTCGCCGCCCGCTCGCTCTCGCGCGACCTGCCCGCGCCGGTATTCGAGGCGGGCGGGGTGCGCGTTGATACCGGCCTGCCTGATGAGCGGCGGCGATACGTTTTCGCCAAGCCTTGCGAGGGGTTGCGGGAGCTCGGCCGCACGATCGTCGAACCGTTCGTTCCGCTGAAGCTGTGCCGGCCGGCGGCGGAGCTACTGGCGCTGCTGCCGTCGCATTGGGTGATCAGCTCCAATTCGTGGGTCATGGGCCGGGATGGGGCAGGGACGGGTCCATCGCCAATGCCCGCCGGCTATACGCTCGGCATCGACCAGGCCGGCCCGGTGTGGTCCGCCCGGATCACCGACGCGGCCGGCGCGCTGGCCGCGAGCGGCCATGCGATCGAGCATGACGGCGTGTTCATCTACGATCGGATCCGCACCGAACCTGCACACGAGCGCCGCGGCCTCGGCCGCGCGCTGATGGCGGCGCTGGCGGGCTGCCGCCGCGATCCGGCTTCGCGCGAGATCCTCACCGCTACTGCACCCGGCCGCGCGCTTTATTTGCAGCTCGGCTGGCACGATCTCGCGCCTTATTCGACTGCGGTGATTCCAGAGATCTCCCCTCCCTGAAAGGGAGGGGCCGGGGGTGGGTCGCTCGGAACAGAGAGTAACGCTGCCATAGAGAGCAACCCACCCCTCAATCCCCTCCCTTTCAGGGAGGGGACGCATTCTCACTCGCTGGCAAACAATTCCTTCTCGATCGCGCTCACCAGCGCATCATCGTCGGGCGCTGTGTCCGGGGCGAAACGCGCGACGGGCTCGCCGTCGCGGCCGATCAGGAATTTCTCGAAATTCCACAAAACTTCGGGCGCAGGGTTGGGGGTCATGCCGTAGCCGGCCAGCTTGGTCCGCATCGCGCCCTCATTCTGCGCGGCGGGCAGCGCCGTCGTCAGCTCGCGATACAGCGGATGCTTGTCCGGACCGACGATCCCGATCTTCGAGAACATCGGGAAGCTCGCGCCGAAATTGGTGGTGCAGAAGGTCGCGATCTCTTCGTCGCTGCCCGGCTCCTGGCCTGCAAAATCATTGGCCGGGAAACCGAGCACCGCGAAGCCTTCGTCCTTATATTTCTCGTAGAGTTTCTCGAGGCCTTCATATTGCGGCGTCAGCCCGCACTTCGAGGCGACGTTGACGACGAGCAGCACCTGGCCCGCATAATCGGCGAGGCTCGTCTGCTCGCCGGCGATGGTTTTCAGCGGCACATCCTGAATGGCGGTCATCGGCGACTCTCCTGGAATCGGTTCGGGGCTCGGCGCGCGGTTTCGACGCAAGCCCAGGGGCGAGTCAACGCGCAACCATTGACGCCGGGGGCGCGGCCCCTGCAAAGGCATCTCCATGAAAAGGAAGACCGGCCAGGACCGCGCGATCACCAATGGCTGGCGCCCCGCGACGCAGGCGGTGCGCGGCGGCACCGCGCGTTCGGAATGGGGCGAGACGAGCGAGGCGCTCTTCCTGACCTCGGGCTACACCTACGACAAGGCGGCCGATGCCGCGGCGCGCTTCGCCGGCGAGCAGCAGGGAATGACCTATTCCCGGCTGCAGAACCCGACCGTCGAGATGCTGGAACAGCGCATCGCGTTGATCGAGGGCGCCGAAGCCTGCCGCGCGATGGCGACGGGCATGGCGGCGATGACGGCCGCCCTGCTCTGCCAGCTGAGCCAGGGCGACCACGTCGTCGCCGGGCGCGCCGCCTTCGGCTCGTGCCGCTGGCTGACCGACACGCTGATGCCCCGCTTCGGCATCGAGACGACGATCGTCGATGCGCGCGACAATGATCAGTGGCGCGACGCGATCCGCCCGAACACGAAGGTCTTCTTCTTCGAGACCCCCGCGAATCCGACGCTCGACATCGTCGATCTGGCGGCGGTGTGCGGACTTGCGCGCGAGCGCGGCATCACCTCGATCGTCGACAATGCCTTCGCCACGCCTCTGCTCCAGCGCCCGCTCGATTACGGCGCGGACATCGTCGCTTATTCGGCGACGAAGATGATGGACGGGCAGGGGCGCGTGCTCGCCGGCGCGGTCTGCGGCACCGAGGAGTTCATCGAGAAGACCCTGCTCGGCTTCATCCGCAATACGGGACCGACGCTCTCGCCCTTCAACGCCTGGGTGGTGCTGAAAGGTCTGGAGACGCTCGACCTGCGCATCCGTCGGCAGAGCGAGAATGCGCTGAAGGTCGCGACCTTCCTCGACAAGCGCGTGCCAGAATGCCTGTATCCGGGCCTGCCGAGCCACCCGCAGCACAATCTGGCGATGAGCCAGATGGAGGCGGGCGGCACGATCCTGGCGATGAACCTAGATGGCGGCCGCACGCAGGCGCACGGCCTGCTCGACGCGCTGAGCCTCGTCGATATCTCGAACAATATCGGCGACTCGCGCTCGCTGATGACGCACCCTGCCTCCACCACGCACGCTGGCCTCTCCGCCGAAGTGCGCGAGGCGATGGGCGTCGGCGAAGGCATGCTGCGCCTCAACATCGGTCTCGAGGATCCCGAGGACGTGATCGAGGATCTCGATCGCGCGCTGGAGGCGGTCGGGCTGTGAGCATCCTCACCGACCTGCTCTTCCCTTATGTCGCCGAGACGCAAAGCGTGATCGTCCGCGTCTCGGTCAGCTTCCTCGCCGATCAGTCGCAGCCCGAGCGCGGCCGCTGGTTCTGGTCCTATCATATCCGCATCGAGAATGTCGGCGAGCAGCCCGTGCAGTTGCTCAGCCGCCGCTGGATCATCACCGATGGCCACGGCGCGCGTCACCGCGTCGAGGGCGAAGGGGTGATCGGCGCGCAGCCCGTGCTCGCGCCGGGTGAAAGCTATGATTATGTCTCGGGCTGCCCGCTCGATACGCCGACCGGATCGATGGAAGGCACGTATCGGATGATGGGCGCGGACGGCGAGTCGTTCGAAGCGCGCATCCCGCGCTTCGCGCTGGTCGGTTCCGCCGTCGCCGAGTGACGCGGGCATGAAGCGCACGCACCTTCCCCTCAACGCGCTGCGCGTGCTCGATGCGGCCGCGCGCCATCTGTCCTTCACCCGCGCCGCCGACGAACTGGCGGTGACGCCCGCGGCGGTCGGCCAGCAGATCCGTGCGCTGGAGGAGACGCTCGGCGTCGTCCTGTTCCGCCGCACCGCCAAGGGGCTGGAGCTGACCCCGGAGGGCGGCGCGGGGCTCGAAGCGCTGCGCCGCGGCTTCCTCGAATTCGAGGAAGCGGTCCGCGCGATGCAATCGGGCCAGACCTCGAAGACGCTGACGATCGCGGCCCCCCGCGACTTCACCGCCAAATGGCTTGCGGCGCGCCTCGCCGCTTACGGCCAGACCGATCCCGAACTGCGCTTCAAGCTGGTCGCCGCCGATGAAGGCCTCGATTTCACCGAAGCCAATCTCGATCTCGCCATCTGCCTCGCCGCCGACAAGGGCGAGCATGAAGGCGTCGCGATCGGCGATACCGATTATGTGACCGTCGCCACCGCGGAAGGCGCCGGCCACCGCATCGGATGGCCCGGCGCGCCTGCGTCCGAGCAGGATCTGTTGCTCACCGTCGCGGATGCCGGCCTCGCGATCGACGCTGCCGCCGCCGGCTTCGGCCAGGCGACCGTGCCGGGCTTGCTCGCCGAAGCCGATATCGCCACCGGCCGCGTGATCGAGCAAGCGCGCGCTCCCGGCAGCAAGAGCTACTGGCTGATCGCCCCGGTCCCGCAGTGGCGCCAGAAGAAGGTCAAGGCGCTCGTCGCCGCGCTGACCGGCGCCTAATTCCACCAGCAATCCCGACTTTGGTCGAACTGCCGGGCCCGGCGACCGAAATCCATTTTCCGGTAAGCATCCGATCCGCATCGGCCCTGATAGCAGTATCAGGAGCTGGTTGTTTGCGCGTTGTCATCGTCGAGGATTCCGGACTGGTGGTCCGGATCCTCACCGTATTGATCGAACGCCGCGGATGGAGCGTGGTCGGGCACACATCCTCGGCGAAGGAAGCGCTCACGATGATCCGGGCTAGCCGCCCCGATCTCGTCACGCTGGATCTCAACCTGCCGGAGGGCGGCAGCCTCGAGCTGATCGGCGAGGTCGCCCGGCTCGCGGTGCCGGTCGTCGTGATCTCGGGCGCTACCTACGAAGGCTCGCCGGCGACGACCGAGGCTTTCCGCTACGGCGCGAGCGACTGCATCGACAAATCCTTCATCGGCCAGCCCGAAGAATTTTGGCGGGTGCTCGACGCTGCCCATGCCGCTGCAGCGTCACGCAACGGAGCGAAGTCGATCCGCCGCCGGAAGGCGGGTTAGAGCCGGAGGCCGAATGGTACGGCCCACATTCTGACGAATTCGACCGCGGGCATCACGCGTTCACGCTGCCTGTGCGGGCAACCGGAAGGTGATGACGCTCCCTTCCGGCCCCGTCGACTCGATCCAGATCTTGCCGCGATGCGACTCCACAATCGTCCGGGTGATGACGAGACCGAGCCCGAGGCCCGATTTTTTAACGGGCGCCAGCAGCGCGAAAAATTCGCGATCGGATACCGCGATGCCGCTGCCATTGTCGCGAACCGAAAGGTGGATATCGCCCGCTTGGTCGACACGCGTCTTCAGGCCGATCACGACATCGCCCTCGCTCACGGCATCGACCGCATTCCGCATCAGGTTGGTGAAAACCTGCGCGACCTGCACCGCATCCGCGCACACGATGTCGGCGCCCGAGCCGATATCCGATTCGAAGCGGATGGTCCTTGCCGATGATGCTGTTTCGATCAGCTGCGCCGCCTTGTCCCACGCATCGGTGATGACGACTGGGGAGCGTTCGTCCTGCTTTAATACCATTTGCTGGACGCGCCGGATGATTTCCCCCGCGTTGCGAACCTGCGCTTCGCCCGAACGGATCAACTTTTCGATTTCGGGATCGGAATCGGCGCCGGCGCGCAGGAGCTTCATCCTGCTGGCGGCGAGATAGTTGCCGGCCGCCGTGAGCGGCTGGTTGATCTCGTGGGCGAGCGTCGCGGCCATCAGATGCATCGCGTCCAGCCGCGCGAGGTCCGCGATCCTGGACTCGAGGATTTCGAGCCGCTTCGCGACGGTGACGTCCTGATCGAAGCCGTGAAAACCGATGATCGTGCCCTCGGCATCGCGCGTCGGATAGACGATCACGCGGCGGACACGCTGCGTACCGTCGGCGAGCGTGGCCACTCTGTTATATTGGCGGGACTCACCCGTCTTCAGGACGGTGTGAAACGCGTCATTACCCAGCTCGCGATCTTCGGGCGAGATGTGATGCCGTGCTTCTTCCAATGTCATTTCCAACCTGCCTCGAAGGCCATAGAGCCAACTCAGCATCGGCGACAAACGCACCAGATCGCGGGCAGCATCGTAGCTCCACTCACCCATCTCCCCGATCATCTGCGCGGCCAGCAGACGTCTTTCCCGATCGGCGACCTCCAGAATGCGGTGCGCCCGCTCATCGAGCCCGCGGAAAGCAAATATCACGCTCAGGAGCGTCGCGACGGATGCGGCCGATGCGCCGATCACATGATGAGCAGCGTCGATCCAGATCAGCGTGATCAGTACGACCGCCGTTGCAACGATCGCCAGTCCGATGCTCCAAGGGCGCAACGTGCGGTAAGTCGGAGCGGTCATCTCAGTCGTCATAGCCTGTCTCGCACGGCAAAAAATAGCGGATTACTGCTAGTTAACCATATTTTATTTTGGAACGAAGTTCGCGAACGTCACGTTCCTATGTGGGGTAGGTGTAGCGGGGCTGGGATTGCTTTGATGCGGATTGAAACGAAGGACGCATTCTGGAACGCCAAGGACATCTATATCATCGACGACAGCGCCGACGTGCGGACATCGCTCCATGAGTTATTCGCATCGTTGGGAATAAATGCCTGGCCATTCCGATCTGGCGGCGATTTCCTCGATGCGTTCGATAGTCTGAAGCCTGCCCCGATCCTCGTCGATATCTACATGCCGGAGATAGACGGGCTGGAATTCATGAGCCAGCTGCGGCGGCTGGGAAGCAGCTGGCCGGTCATCGTGATGACCGGTCGAGGCGAGGTGCCCATTGCCGTGAAGGCGATGCGGCTTGGCGCGGTCGAATTCCTGTCTAAACCCTTCGAACTCGATGCGCTCATCGACGCGCTCGGCATCGCGTCCGTCGCGCTGGAGGATACGGTGGCGGAGGAGCGCGAACGCGAGGCGGCCCTTGCACGTTTCGCGACGCTGACGCAGCGCGAACATGAGGTTACGCGTGCTCTTGCCACCGGCCTGTCCAACAAGGAGACGGCGCTTGTCCTAGACCTCAGCGTCAGGACGGTCGAAATGCACCGCGCCAACGCTTTGCGCAAGCTGGGCATCGGCAACATCATCGAGCTGGTCGCTTTGATCGCCGCGGCGACGCCCGGCAAGCCAACGTCTCCCGGGTATGATCCTGATCGGTTGCCCCGCGCCTAAAGCCAAAGCGCGGCGATCCGGTGATTGGTCCGTCCAGCCGGATCGCTGCCCCCGCGCCAGGCGGGGGCAGCATATTTGCTGACTTCAGACGAAGCCGATCGCGCGTTTCTCAATCGTCCGAATAGAGAAGCTGCAGGAGCGGGACCTCAGCATTGCTCGAAATGCCGATGCGACCGCCGCCGTTCCACTGGATCCGGCCGGGGATCAGCGGCCGGTCGCGGATGCGGACCAGCACCTGCTGACCCTTGAGCAACCCTTCGCCCGCTTCCATCGCCATGCCGTGCCGGGAAAGATCGCGGATCGTGACCGGACGCGTCGACTGCTCGAAATGTACGCGCGCCGGCAGATCGAGCTTGACGCGATCCGCGCGCGGCTTGTGCCCGATCTCACTGCCATGGTCCGTTTCGGGCGCAAGGCCCGGAAGATTGAGCGGATCATCCAGATCGAGGCCGAACTGCCGTCCCTTCGTCCAGCGAACCGTACCCGAGACAAAGGTCAATTCGTCCAGGCTGACGAAGAGCGTCTGGCCGACTTCGACTTCGATGTCGGATTCGCCCATCAACCCGCTGCGCGAAGCATCGTTGATGACCACGTCCTGATAAACGTCGATCGGATGGAGCGAGGCGGCAAGCCGCACCTTGTGACGGCGATGCCGCCGCTTTTCGCGCGTCTCAAAATCCTCGCCGAGGAGATTGTCGGCGACTCGCGTTCGAAACAATCCAAACATTGATAGGCCTCCAACTGATGGAAGCAGCATGCAGGCTCAATGCATATCGTGCGATTTACGCGGATGCCGTATCATTACTACAGTAGCACTACGGTATCCGCCGAATAGCTGTTCGCGGGCCGACGCCAGATGGCGCAGAGTGCTGAACTGTTCGTTAGCGTCGCGACGGTGCGACGCGTGTCGCATCGAAGCGGGCATTAGCCGTGCCACCGCGGAACCTGTCCCTCAGGCGTCGATCGCTTCCTCGTCCAGCGCGCTCGCATTGGCCTGGATGAACGCGAAGCGATGCTCGGGATTCTTGCCCATCAGCCGATCGACGAGATCGCGGACCACCGCGCGCTCCTCATATTCCTGCGGCAGCGTGATCCTGATCAGGGTCCGGCTTTTCGGGTCCATCGTCGTCTCGCGCAATTGCTGCGGGTTCATCTCGCCCAGACCCTTGAAGCGCGAGACCTCGACCTTTTTGCCCTTGAACTCCTTGGCCTCCAGCGACGCGCGCTGCGCCTCGTCCTGCGCGTAGAGGCTCTTGCCGCCCGCGGTGAGCCGATAGAGCGGCGGCTGGGCGAGGAAGATGCGCCCGTCGCGGACGATCGCCGCCATCTCCTGGAAGAAGAAGGTCATCAGCAAGGTTGCGATATGCGCGCCGTCGACGTCGGCGTCGGTCATGATGATGATCCGCTCGTAGCGAAGAGCGGTCGCATCGCATTTGTCGCGCGTGCCGCAGCCCAGCGCCAGCGTCAGATCGGCGATCTCCTGGTTGGCGGCGATCTTCATCGATGCGGCCGAGGCGACGTTCAGGATCTTGCCGCGGATCGGCAGGATCGCCTGCAGCTTGCGATCGCGCGCCTGCTTGGCGGAGCCGCCTGCGCTGTCCCCCTCGACGATGAACAATTCGGTGCCTGCGGGATCGTCGTTCGCGCAATCGGTCAGCTTGCCGGGCAGGCGGACCTTGCGCCCCGATGTGGCGGTCTTGCGCTTGACCTCGCGCTCGGCCTTGCGCCGCAGCCGATCGTCCATCCGATCGAGCACGAAGCCGAGCAACGACTTGCCCCGCTCCATATTGTCCGAGAGGAAATGGTCGACATGGTCGCGGATCGCGCTTTCCACGAGCCGCGCCGCCTCGGGGCTCGTCAGCCGATCCTTGGTCTGGCTCTGGAATTGCGGGTCGCGGATGAAGACCGAGAGCATCAGCTCGATCTCGCTCGTCACGTCCTCGGGCGCGATGTCCTTGGCTTTCTTGTTGCCGACCAGTTCGCCGAACCCGCGCACCGCCTTCACGAGCGCCGCGCGCAGGCCTTGCTCGTGCGTACCGCCATCGGGCGTCGGGATCGTGTTGCAATAATAGCTGTACGACCCGTCCGAATGGAGCGGCCACGCGACCGCCCATTCGACCGAGCCTTGCGCATCCGGAAAATCCTGCCGGCCGACGAACGGATCGGCGGTCGCGCATTCGCGAGTGCCGAGCTGTTCCTTCAGGTGATCCGAAAGCCCGCCCGGAAACTGGAACACCGCTTCTGCGGGCGTGTCGTCGCCGATCAGCGACGCATCGCAATGCCAGCGTATCTCGACGCCCGCATAGAGATAGGCCTTCGAGCGCGCGAGCCGGTAGAGCCGCGTCGGCTTGAAGCGCATCGTTTCGCCGAAGATCTCGGTGTCGGGCGTAAAGGCCACGCTCGTGCCGCGCCGGTTCTGCGTCTGGCCGATCACCTCCAGCTTCGAGGTAGGCAGGCCGCGTGAATAGGTCTGGCGGTGGACCTGCTTGTCGCGCGCCACCTCGATCACCGTATCGCTCGACAGCGCATTGACGACGCTGATGCCGACGCCGTGCAGCCCGCCCGACGTCGCATAGGCCTTGTTCGAGAATTTGCCGCCCGAATGAAGCATCGTCATGATGACTTCGAGCGCCGACTTGCCCGGAAATTTGGGATGCGGGTCCACGGGCATGCCGCGGCCATTGTCGGTGATCGTGATCCGGTTGCCCGGCGCCAACGTCACCTCGATCCGCGTCGCATGCCCCGCGACCGCCTCGTCCATCGCATTGTCGAGGATTTCGGCGACGAGATGGTGGAGCGCACGTTCGTCGATCCCGCCGATATACATGCCCGGCCGGCGGCGGACGGGCTCCAGGCCTTCCAGCACCTCGATCGACGAGGCGTCGTAGGTTCCGGGGACGGGGGTGTTGGCGGCGAAGAGATCATCATCGGACATCGCGCCCTGCGTAGCGCGCGCAAGCGGCGCTGTCAGCGGCGATCAGTCGCGCGCGACGCCTTCGCCCGCCTTGGCGCGGCGGACTTCCTCCTGGCGCATCGGCATCGCATCGATCGCCGCCTGCAGCCGGTGCTCGTCGAGCGGGGTGGCGCTGTCGATCGCCACGCGGCCGTCCTTGCCGATCAGGAGCGCGCGGAAGCGCGGGGCGGGGGTCGTGAAGCGCCGACGCAGCTTGCGATCCACGTCATGCGCGCCGATCACCTTGCCCTCCGCGACCTGCACGATCACGAGATCGCGCGCGAGGGCCCCGGCGGCGAAGCGCGACATCGCCTGGCGCTGCGCCTCGAGCCGGCCATCCCGCATCGAAGGCGCGAAGACGAGCAGAACGCGATTGTGCTGCGCCATGCCGGCGACCGAGCGCAGATCGTCGTCCGTCGCGGCAGCGGGCACGGAGGCCGCCAACGCGAGGAGCAAGGCGGCGAAGGGGGAGAAGCGGCGCATCCCGGCATAACGCCGGATTGCGCCGCGATATCCATGCTTAGCGGACGCGCGGGCCGCCATAAGGCAGAGGCGGCGGCGGGCGGCGATCGCGACGCGGGAGCTGCGCCTGATACGCGACCGAGCAGTGGCTCAGGCAATAGGGAAAACCGGGGTTCACCTGCTGGCCGCAGAAGTGGAAATCGGGCTCGCCGGGGTGGCCGAGCGGCCACTTGCAGATGCGATCGTTGAGCTCGAGCAGCGAGGTCTTGTCCGCCATTTCGGCAGACGGCTTCGCGGGGACGAGCCGGCGCGGCGGCGCGGGCGGGATCGGCGCCTGCTGCTCGTGCGGATTCTGGCGGGTGAAGCCGCCGGGGCCGATCGATCGCATGATCGGCTGGTCGGGCGCGGGCACGGCGGGAACCGCCGGTCCGGCTGCTGCTGCCGAGGGAGCAGCGACAGGAGCGACCGGCGCCGCGGCAACCGGTGCGGGCGCTGCGGCAACGGGCGCAGCCGGTGCCGGCGGCGGCGGCGCGGCGGGCGCTTCGCTGACGACGGGCTCGGGCGCGGCGGCGACGGGCGCAGCGACCGTCTCGGTCGGCTTCACCGGCGACGGGCGCGATTGCAGGCCCAGGCGATGCGCCTTCCCGATCACGGCATTGCGGCTGACCCCGCCGAGGCTCTCGGCGATCTGGCTGGCGGTCATCCCGGCCTCCCAGGCCTGCTTCAGCTGGTCGATACGCTCGTCGGTCCACGACATTGGGACAGGTTCCTCATCAATCATTAGCAGGGCGCTTGCCGCCCCGCCGCACGGCGACTAGGCGCAAAGCCATGGCCACCCCGCTGGATAAAAGTCATCACGCCCCCGGAGAACCGGTGATCCCGACGATCAACTGGGGGGGATTGCGCGCCCTTTATGTGAAGGAGGTGCGTCGGTTCTTCAAGGTGCAACTGCAGACGATCTGGGCCCCGGCCTTCTCGGCGCTGCTTTTGCTCATGGTTTTCTCGATCGCCTTCGGGCGCGGCGGCAATCTCGTGATGGGATTCCCCTTCGCCACGTTCGCCGCACCCGGCCTGATCATGATGGCGATGCTCCAGAACAGCTTCGCCAATGCCAGCTTCTCGCTGATGGTCGGCAAGATGCAGGGCACGATCATCGATTATCTGATGCCGCCGCTGTCAAATGGCGAGCTGCTCGCGGCGCTCGCCGGCGCGGCGGTGACGCGGGCGTTGCTCGTCGGCGTCGTCGTGTGGCTCGCGATGCTGCTGTGGCCGGGCGGAGCGGTCTTCCCGATCCATCCGCTCGCCGTGATCTGGTTCGCGCTGGCGGGGGCGGGGATGATGGCGCTGTTCGGCGTGATCGTCTCGATCTGGGCCGAAAAATTCGATCACAATGCGACGATCACCAACTTCATCGTCCAGCCGCTGTCGCTGCTCTCCGGGACCTTCTATTCGATCGAAGGGCTGCACGGTGCGTTCCGCGCGATCAGCCACGCCAACCCGTTCTTCTACGTGATCTCCGGTTTTCGCTACGGCTTCCTGGGGCAGGCGGATGCGCCGGTGTTGATCGGCGGGATCATCCTGCTGGTCGTCAACATCGTCCTGGGCGCGATCTGCTACGCGATGCTCCGCTCGGGCTACAAACTGAAGAACTAGCTCACAAAAAAGGCCCGGACCGCGGGGGAAACGCGGGTCCGGGCCTCTTCGACGTCAAAGCGTCATCATCGCTGGCTAAGTGGTCAGCCTCGCGATGGTCTCCTTCAGCTTGAGCTTCTGTTTCTTGAGCGCGTGAAGGATGATCTCGTCGGGTCGGGGACGGCGCGTCTCGGTCAGGATCTGTGCGTCAAGCAGGGCATGCTTGGCGACCAGAGATTGAGAATGGGAATCTGCCATCGACTCACTCCTCCTTCGCTTGGGGGAGGTAAGTAGAACACGGATCAGACCCCCTGTCTTGCGCTACATCAGTCTAATCGACGGTCCGTGCGTGGGGCGGCTTGAGCGCCGGGATGCGACGCCCTACCACCCTGTCCGGGGCCGCTTCGGGGAATGGTGCGCAGATGGACGAAGCCGAGATCATCCGCCGCATCGGCGAGCTTCGGCAGGAGCATCGCGATCTGGATGCGGCGATCGACGCGCTCGTCTTCGCGCCCGCCACCGATCAGATGCAGCTCGCCCGCCTCAAGAAGCGCAAGCTCAGGCTGAAGGACGAAGTGGCGGCACTCGAGGGGATGCTGATCCCCGATATCATCGCCTGAAGAAAGACGGGCGAGGCGCAAGGCCCCGCCCGGGAGGATCAGATCGTCGTGTCGGTCGTCGTCTTGGCGGCGGGCGAGAACTTGTCGAACAGGCCGCCTGCGGCCGCCTTCAGTTTCTCGCGGCGCGCCGGGCTGGAAAGCACCGCCGCGGCGGTCGCGCCGAGCGCGAGCCAGCCGAAGGTGGTGAGGCCGGGCTTCTGGTTTGCATTGTCTGCCATGATCGAAATCTCCTTCGGCCATCGAACCAGCCGAGGCTCCGTCCGTTCCCCCGTCCGTCGCACAAAAGCGGGATGGATGCGGTCGGCACGCCGCGATAGGAAGCGGGATGGATGCAGGCGCCCCGATCGATGAAACCGGCATGCTGATGCGCGAGGGCGGCGGTTTCTACCTGCGCCGCGACATGGGCGGCCGCTACTGGCTGGAGCTCCCGCGCATGCCCGTCGACGAGGTCGAGAAGCGCGTCCGCGTGATCGGAACGCTCGCTGCCGCGGACCGCGTCTTCGTCGACGGCGTCAGCCTCGCCTGACACGGTAGTAACCGGGGCGAAACGAGTTTAGCCTGCGTGGGCGCCAGCACGGCGCCGGGAGGCTGCCCATGATCCTCATTCTCGCTCTGCTAATCGGAATCGTCGCGGGCCTGCGCGCGATGACCGCACCCGCCGCCGTCGCGCTCGCCGCGCGCTTCCACGCCTGGCCGATCGAAGGCTCGTGGCTCGCCTTCATGGGCTATCGCTTCACCCCCTGGATCTTTGCGCTTGCCGCCGCCGCCGAACTCGTCACCGACCAGCTTCCCTCGACCCCCAGCCGCAAGGTGCCGCCCCAGTTCGGTGCGCGAATCGTCATGGGTGCGCTCGCCGGCGCGACGATCGGTGCGACCGCCGGCGCTTTGTGGACGGGCGGCGTCGCCGGCATCGTCGGCGCGGTGATCGGCACGCTCGGCGGCGCTGCGCTACGCCACGCGCTCGCCAGGGCGTTCGGCAGCGATCGCCCTGCCGCTTTGCTCGAAGATGCCGTCGCGCTCGTCGGCGCGTTCCTGATCGTCTCGGCAGTATGAGCCGATCGTTCGACGCGATCATCGTTGGCGCGGGACAGGCGGGGACACCGCTTGCCGGTCGCCTGGCGGCGATGGGAATGAAGGTGGCGCTGGTCGAGCGCCACCATGTCGGCGGCACCTGCGTCAACACCGGCTGCAAGCCGACCAAGACGATGGTCGCCAGCGCCTATGCCGCGCACCTCGCCCGGCGCGGCGCGGATTATGGAGTCGGCACCGGCGCGATCACGGTCGATCTGGCGAAGGTTCATGCGCGCGCCGAAAAGGTCATCCTCGACAGCCGCACGAGCAACGAGGATTGGCTCGCGGGGATGGATGGGCTGACGTTGCTTCGCGGCCAGGCGCGCTTCACCGGACCGCATGAACTCATCGTCGGAAACGAGACGATCACGGCGCCGCGCGTCTTCCTTAACGTCGGCGGCCGCCCCGCCATTCCCGATCTGCCCGGCGTCGGCGATGTGCCGCATCTCACCAACAGCGGCATGATCGCGCTGACCGAGCCACCCGAGCATCTCGTCGTCGTCGGCGGCTCCTATATTGGCCTCGAATTTGCACAGATGTTCTGCCGCTTCGGATCGAAGGTCTCGATCGTCGAGATGGGCCCGCGCCTGATCGCGCGCGAGGACGAGGCCGTCTCAGAGGCGATCCGCGATATTCTGGAAGGTGAGGGCATCACCGTGCGCACGTCGGCCAAGTGCATCACGCTCGCGCGCGGCGAGACCGGTATCATCGTCGGCGTCGACTGCACCGACGGCGATCCGCAGATCGAGGGCAGCCATGTCCTGCTCGCGACCGGCCGCCGCCCCAATACCGACGATCTCGGCCTCGATGTCGCCGGCATCGCAACCGACAAGCGCGGCTACATCATTGTCGACGATAGCCTCGCCACCTCGGTCGACGGCGTCTGGGCGATGGGCGATTGCAACGGCAAGGGCGCCTTCACCCACACCGCCTGGAACGATTACGAAATCGTCGCCGCCAATCTGCTCGACGGCGAGGCGCGCAAGGTCTCCGATCGCCTGCTCGGCTACGCGCTCTATATCGATCCCCCGCTCGGGCGCGTGGGGCTGACGCTCGCGCAGGCGAAGGAAACCGGCCGGCCGCTTCTCTATGCCCAGCGCCCGATGACGAAGGTCGGTCGCGCGGTGGAGAAGGACGAGACCCTGGGCTTCATGAGCCTGATCGCGGACGCGGAGACGAAGAAGATCCTAGGCGCGGCGATCCTCGGCACCGGCGGCGACGAGGCGATCCATGCGATCCTCAATCTGATGAACGCGGGCGCCGCGGTCGATACGTTGCGCTGGGCAGTCCCGATCCACCCGACCGTCTCGGAGCTGCTCCCCACGCTCGCGGGCGATCTCGCGCCGCTCTAGCGGCGGGACGCGCGGATCGCCGGCGCGGGCGAAGCGAAGCAAGGCAGCCGCTTGCAGACCTCCCATCACGGCGCACCTCTCCGCGGCAAGGCGCGGGCTCGATGCAGTTGCGACCTCCTGTCACGAGCCGGCCCCGAGTCTCCTGCGCCGCGCTCGCGCGGCTGATGAAGGGACGTCCATCTGGGCGAGACCCGGCCGGCCTTTCTCGACCATTGCCACCCCGCCGATCGATCCGGACGGACACGACATCGAAGTCGTCGACAAGACCGGCCATGGCGCATCATCCCCGGCCGGATGCGAGCCAGCGGGACAATTCGCTGTCCTACAGGAAACCAAAAAGGTTATGTTACCGGACTTTTGAAACGGGAGTCACGCTCATGCCGGTCCTCTTGGCCACCGCTCGCATCGCTTTCCCTGCGCAATCGCGCTCGTGCGCAATGCCGACCGGAGGCGTTCCGATCGTCTCCCTGCTGTTCGGCGGATCGGGATCGCCTCATGGCGCTCGTCCGCTGTCGCGTCCGGCGCAGCGGTCGGCTTGCCGCCGGGCACCGCGCGTTCTCCCCGGGCGCGCGCCTCGCACGCCTTCACGCGCCCACGCGCTCGGTGGCGGCAATCGCCGTGACACACTGTTGCCCGGCACGGTCCGCCGGACCGCATCGTCGCGGCGCCTCGCTCCGCCCGGGAGGAGCCGTCCCGGGAGGTGACGTAGTGTCAACTTTGTCAACTTCCACGACACCGGACGGCCTCGTGGAGCCTGTCGCGATCGGCGGCGGAGCAGGCGCCCGCCGCTCGCGGTCAATGGACGGGCATCGGCCTTTCGGTCTTCATCTTGCCGGTGCGGACGGCCGCGAAGATCGCGGGCGGGATGGCGGGGGCCTTGTTGCCCCAGCTCATCCGCACGAAGCTGACCGTCGCGGCCAGCTGATCGTCCTTCAGTGAATCGCGGAACGCCGGCATCCCGCCGCGCCCGTTCAGCACGGTCGCGGCGACGAGCTTCGGGTCGCCGACGACGAACTTGTTCCTGGCCAGCGCCGGGAAGGCGCCGGGGATGCCCTGGCCCGCCCCCTGGTGGCAGGCGGCGCAATTGGCGGCGAACAGGGCCTTGCCGTCCGGCGCGGCGAACGCGGGGGCGGCGAGGGTGGCAACGGCGAGAAAAGCGAAACCGAACTTCATCATGGTCGATCCTGTCAGAGAAATCAGGCGGCGGCGGAAGCGCGCTTATGCAACGCATCGATCTGCATCCAGGCACTTTCGATCCCGCCGGCCTGCCAGCCGCCGATATGGCTCAGATGCTCGCCGGCCAGATAGACGCGGCCCTGCGGCTGCAGCAACACCGGATAATCGCGCGCGCGCGCCTCGTCGCTCCACATGCCCCAGCCGCCGAGATTATATTGGACGCGGTGCCAGGCGACCGAGAAAGCGGTCTCGAAGCTCTCGGCATAAGCCGGGAACACCTTCTGCCCGAAATCGACCGCGAACTTGGCGCGATCCGCGGGCGAGAGCGCGCTCACCTTCGCGGCATCGCCCATGAACTGATAGTAACCGAGCAGGGTGCCCTTCTTGCCGAGCCAGTTGGTGGAGGGCAGCGAGATCGAGCCGATCTCGCTATTGTCGGTGTAAACGTGCCCGCCATAGATCCAGTGATCCTCCTCCCAGAAGCGGCGCTTCATCTGGAGGCCGATCTTGCCGACCGGCGCATAGGCGCAGCCGTCCATCGCCGCCTTGAACGGCGCGGAGAAGCCCGTGTCGATCGACTTGAGGACGGACAGCGGAATCGTGCAGATGCAATAGTCGCCCTTGACCGTGCTGCGCTTGCCTTCGCCGTTGACGACCGAAATCTCGACGCCCTTGGCATTCTGGCGGATCTTCTCGACGACGGTGGAATAGACGATCTTCTCGCCGACCCCGCCCTTGGTCACGAAGCCCATCGGCAGCATGTACATGCCGCCCTTCGGCTGGAACATCGTGCGCTGCTGGTCCCAGTCGGTGATCGACGACAGCACCTTCCACGCTTCCGAATGGAGCACGTCGCCCAGCTTGTAGATCGGCGCTTCCTCGCCCGCGACGAGGCCCGCGCCGGGCTTGGTGATCCAGCCGCGGCCTTCGGCGCCGTGATAATCGTGCGCGTCGCCCTTCAGATAGCCTTCGGCCGACAGGTAGGCGAGGAACTGCTCGCGATCGGCGGCGTCCATCTGCTTGTCGAGAGCGCCGTTCTGCGCGAGCTTGGCGAAGATGTCGGCAGTATGCCCGCGCATGTCGGCCGCGACCTCGCGCTTGCGGATCGGCTTGTTCGCCAGGGGGCCGCTGCCCTTGGTGAAATACATGAAGCTGTTGTCATTGTCGTTGTTGAACAGCTCCACCTCGACGCCGAACTCCTTGATATAATGGAGCGTCGAGCGGTGGTGGAACGGGATCCGCCAGGGCCCGTGATTGATATACTGGCCTTCGTCGAAATTGCAGGTCTGCGTCTCGCCGCCCAATTCGGTCAGCTGGAAGCCCTTGCGTGCGGTCTGCGATCGGCCGCCGGCGAAGGCGCGCGCCTCGATCACGGTCACGTCATAGCCGGCCTTGCCGAGTTCGTAGGCCGAGGTGAGCCCCGCGACGCCCGCACCGAGGATGATGACCTTCTTGCCGGCGCCGCCGCCTTGGAGCGGGGGCGGGGCGGTCTGGGCGGAGGCGATGCCCATGCCGAACGCCTCGAGGCCCATCAGCATCAAAGTGGTGCCGCCGACGGCGCTGAGCCGCTCGAGAAAGGCGCGGCGCGTCATGCTCATCGAAAGTCCCCTCATCCCGGCGTCGTCGTCTCGGACACGCCGGATATCATTGATCGATTGGCGCCGCTCCTGGGTCAAGCGGCGATAGAAAAAGGGGCGCCGAACCGATCGGCGCCCCTTGCTTCAGGCTCAGAAGTCGAAGGTGACCCGACCGTAATAATAGCCGCCGTTGATGCCGTAAGGCGAGTAGGTCAGCGGCTGGTTGTAGACGACGCCGCCGCCGGCCGTTTCGCCGAACGCGGCGAGATAGGGCTCGGCTTCCGGATTCTTGTCGAACAGGTTGTTGGCACCTGCCGAAAGCGTCAGGCTCGGCGTCAGCTTGTAGCCGATCTCGAGATCGGTGATCCCCGCCGACTTGATCCGCGTCGGCGTGTAGAGCCCGCCGCCATCGTTATAGATGGCACTGGTCTTGGTGTAATAGGTCTCGCGCGCCGTGACGCTGAACGGACCCACGTTCCAGTTCACGCCGCCGATCAGCTTCAGCTTCGGCGCCGCATCCGTCAGATAGCTCTGCTGCGAGATGTCGAACACCGATTGGCCGAGCGCCGCGATCGGGCCCGGGTTCGAGCCGACGGCCCGGAGCGTCGTCTTGTTGTAGGCGCCCGACAGCGTGAAGCTGGCGCGGCCCATCGATCCCAGATCGGCATCGTAGCTCGCGACGATGTCCACGCCGCGCGTGCGCGTCGTCGGCCCGTTGACGAAGGCGACGATGCCCGAATTGGCGAAGGTCTCGAGCGTGTAGCCCGATGCCTGCGCGGCGCGGAACACCGCGTCGCCGACCGTGAGGCTGTTGATCTGCGAGCTGCCGACGATCCGGTTCTTGAGGCGGATCTGGAAGGCGTCGATCGTCACCGTCAGGCGCGAGACCGGCCGGAAGACGAAGCCACCCGAAAAGTTGGTCGAGGTCTCGGGCTTCAGATCGGGAATGCCGAGGATCTTCGCCGCCGGGGAGTTGGCCGCCAGCTGCACGAAGGACGAGTTCGGCGAGACGTTGACCTGCGTGTAGAAGGACTCCGCCAGCGTCGGGGCGCGGAAGCCGGTCGAGGCCGTGCCGCGGATCGCGATCATGTCGTTGAAATCGTAGCGGCCCGTGATCTTCCACGTCGTCTTGTTGCCGAAGTCCGAATAATCCTCGTAGCGGACCGCGCCGTCGAGCTTCAGCCCTTCGACGGGAGTCAGCGCCAGATCGGCATAGACTGCCCAGTTATGGCGCTGATGTCCGCCCGAGGCCGCGGGGCTGTAGCCGGGGAAGGACTGCGCACCGGTCTTGTAATAAGAGAAAGGATCGCCCGCCGAGATCGTGTAGCTGTTGAGACGATATTCGGCGCCGGCAGCCAGCAGGGCCACGTCGCCGAAGCTGTGCGTGAGATCGAGGTTCGAGGTCCATTCGAAATTCTCGAACTTGCCATCGTAGAAGTCGGTCGGCGTCGATCCCGTATCGATGAACAGGTTCCGGTTGGCGGAGTTCAGCGTGTAGACCCGTGCCTGATCGAGGCCGAAGGTGCTGCTGACGTCCCAGGTCCAGCCTGCGACCGATCCCTTGGCGCCGCCGGTCGCCGAGTAATCGGTTTCCTTGAACGCTTCCTGCGGGCGGAAGCCGGTGCGCGAGAAGATGAAGGCGGGATTGGCGGCGGCCGTCGCGTTATAGACCGCGGCCGAGACGGTGCCCGGATCGACGCCGAGCACCGCGGTGCGGACGAGGCGGTTCGGCAGGCGGACATTCTCATAGGCCTTGGCATCGCGATAGCCGACGGTGCCGAAGGCGTAGAAAGAGAGATTGTCGGTCGCGTCGAAGCCGGCGTTGAACGAGCCGACGCCGAAGTGCGAGCGGGCATCGCCCACGATCGGGTTGATCCGCGGATAATCGACCATCGACGCATAATCGGCGGCGAGCGCGCCGGTGACGGTCGGTGCGTTCGTGACCGGATCGAGGACGCGGATGTCCTGCTGGCCGCGCTGGCTGAAATTGTGGAAGCGATAGAAAGCGGTCAGGTTCAGATAGCCGCGATCGTTGGTGATGCCGTAATTCAGCGAGGTCGAGGCGGTCTCGCCGTCGCCGTCATAATATTGGCCGCCCGTCGCCGAGAACTGGCCGCCGGCCTTCTTCTTCAGGATGATGTTGATGACGCCGGCAATGGCATCGGATCCATATTGGGCGGACGCGCCATCGGTGAGGACTTCGATATGGTCGACCGAGGCGGGCGTAATATAATCGAGATCGGGCGCCGCTCCGCCCTGGAACGCGCTGGACAGAACCTGAAGGTTCGCGGTGCCGTGACGGCGCTTGCCGTTGACGAGCACCAGCGTCTGGTTCGGGTTGAGGCCGCGCAGCGCGGCGGAGAGCGTCAGGTTCGCGGCATCGCCGCCGAAGGCCTGCGCGGTGAAGCTCGGGACCAGCTGGGTCAGCACCTGATTGAGGTTCGGCTGACCGACATGGCTGATCGCTTCGGAGCTGACGAGCTTGATCGGCGCGGCGCTCTCGGCAGCCGTGATACCGATGGCGCGCGTGCCGGTGACGATGATCGCATCGTCGGGCGCGCTGGTGCCTGCCTCGTTCGAAGGCGGCGCCGGATCGGCAGCGAAAGCGGGCGCGGCACCGGCAAGGGCCACCGCGAGGGCGAGGAGAGAGGTCGAGCGCGAAATGGGCATTGGAGATATCCCCGGTATTGGCGAAACACGTCGCCGCTCAGGTTCCTCTCTGCTGGCCCGGGCTGGCCTTATGTTTTGCCCATTGTTCCGAGACGCAGAAATCCGTTCGCCGAACCCTCGATTTTCGAGGTTCGGCGCTGCTTTCCTGCGTTCGATGTTCCTGCGACGCTCTAAACTGCCTGTATGGCTTGGAAGCAGCTTGGTTTCTCTGCTCCGGTTCCGATGCTTCAGTTTCGTGACGCGCTTTGCAAGCGCGGACCGTGCGAAATGCAGGAAAGCATTAACGGAAGTCGCGGATAGTGACCTTCGCGCAACAGTTGCGACACGCGACGAAGCGCGCCCCGCGAAATCGCAGGGTGCTGGAAACAAGCCTAACTTTTGTCGGCTCTAGCGGCAGGAGCGTCCTGCGACACGGTGGAGGCAGACGCCGTCGACGATCGGCGCGGGGACCTGCGCCAACGCGGCCAATGTCGGCGCGATATCGACCGTTTCGATCCCCTCGGCGCGCACGCGGCCCCGCACGCCCGGCCACCAGAACAGGATCGGCACGCGCCGGTCATAATCCCAGATGCTGCCATGGCCCGCGACCGAGTCGCCGAACTTCACGGGCAGGCCGATGCTGGCGCGCTCGCGGAACGAGATCAGGATGTCGCCGGTCCGCTCGGGATCGTAGCTCTCGCGAAAACGCTGCGCATGGCTGAGCGCGGCGGGCCCGCCCCGGGGCAAGGGCACTGCGGCGACTTCGGCACGCGTCACGACCTCTGCCACTTCGGGCCGCGTCCGGAGCCATGCGACGGCCTCCGCGGTCACCGGGCCAGCGAGCGCGGGATCGAAGCCCGGGCGCAGGAAAAGCTCGTTCGCCTCCGCATAGATGAAGGGCGCTTCGGGCAGGCCCATCTTGCTTCGCAGCGCGCTGTTCAGCGCAGCCGCCAGGCCCTTGGCGTCGACGCGCTGCGCCGGTGTGCCGTTTTCCGTCTCGCGCTCGGCGGCATCGGTGCCGCCATGATCGGCGGTCAGCGCGACGACATAGGGCACGCCGAGACTGTCGAGCTTGGCAAGCAGGCGGCCGATCGCGGCGTCGACCACCTGCATCTGCACGCACATTTCCGCGCCGCCATTGCCGTAGCGGTGGCCGACATAATCGGTGGCGGAGAAGGAGACGCCGAGCAGATCGGTCGCGGGGCCGCGGCCAAGCTTCATCCCGTCGATCACCCGATCGGCGAAGTCCGCCACCAGCGGATCGAACAAGGCGCTGCTGCGCAGTTGGAGCTGGAAGGCCTTGGAAGCCGGGAAGTCCGGTTTGTCCGTCACGCCCTGCGCGAATTCCGGCGGGATCTGCCCCGATTCCGCGAAGCTGCCGAAGACGTGCGGCCTGGCGAGCGCGGTGCAGCTGGCTGGCGCCTGGGCGGGCCACAGAGCGGGCGGGGCCGCGCGCCAGCGGGCAAGGACATCGGCATTGAAGCGCGCGGCGGGTTCGGTGACCGCGGGCGTGGCCGGGCCGGCGAGCGGCGAGGTGACGAAGCCGTCGCCGTCATTCCACCAATAGACGGCATCGGCCTTGTGGCCGGCGAGCATGATCGCGGCGCGATCCTTGCCCGAGACGGTGACGACGCGGCTGGCCGGATCGGCGGCCTTCATCCAGTCGCCCAACGTCTCGGCGCGCAAATTCTGTGGCCCGCGCGCATCGGCGTCGGGCTGGCCGGGGACGGACACGCAATAGACGCTCTTGCCCGTCGCGCGATCGATCCACTCATTGGCAACGATCCCGGTGCCCGACGGATGCCGCCCGGTCAGCATCGTCGAATGGCCTGGGCACGTCTCGGTCGCGGCGTGGCTTTGGTAGCCGTTGCCAAAGGCGATGCCGCCGTCGAGGCGCTTGAGCCCGCCGGTGAAGCTGCCGCGATAGCGATCCCACAATTCGGCCGAGAATTGATCGACCGCGATCATGACGATCAGCTTGGGGCGGGGCGGCATCGCAGCGCTGGCGGCGGCGGGGGCAAGCAGAGCGAGAAGCGACGCGATCAGAAGTTTGGCCATGCTGCGCCCGTGGAGCCTTTGCATTGCGGATTGATGACGATGGTTCAGGCAGCGATCCAGCCCGCGAGCGCTTCGCGCGCGCGCGCCGTGATCAGCGCCTTGCGCTCGGTCTTCTTCGTCTTGCCCGGGATCGGCGGGAAGAGCCCGAAATTGACGTTCATCGGCTGGAACGTCTCCGCCGTCGCGCCGCCCGTCACGTGGCTGAGCAAGGCGCCCAGCGCGGTCTCGATCGGCGGGGATGCGAGTTCGGCGCCGGCGAGCTCGGCGACGGCGAAGCGGCCCGCCATCAGCCCGATCGCGGCGCTCTCGACATAGCCTTCGCAGCCGGTGATCTGGCCGGCGAAGCGGATGTTCGGGCGGCCGCGCAGGCGCAAGGTGCGATCCAGCAGCTTGGGGCTCTGGATGAAGGTGTTGCGGTGGAGCCCGCCCAGCCGCGCGAATTCGGCATGCTGCAGCCCGGGGATCATCCGGAAGATGCGGACCTGCTCGGCATGTTTGAGCTTCGTCTGAAAACCGACGATGTTCCAGAGCGTCCCCAGCGCATTGTCCTGGCGCAGCTGGACGACCGCATAGGGCCAGCGGCCGGTGCGCGGATCGTCGAGGCCGACGGGCTTCATCGGCCCGTAGCGCAGCGTATCCGTGCCGCGATCGGCCATCACCTCGATCGGCATGCAGCCCTCGAAGTACGGCGTGTTCTTCTCCCACTCCTTGAACTCGCCCTTCTCGCCGGTCAGCAAGGCATCGTGGAAGGCGAGATATTCGTCCTTGTTCATCGGGCAGTTGATGTAATCATGCCCGTCGCCCTTATTCCACCGCGACTGGAACCAGGCGGTGTCCATGTCGATGCTCTCGCGGTGGACGATCGGCGCGATCGCATCGAAGAAAGCGAGCGCATCCTCGCCCGTTTCCGCGCGGATCGCCTCGGCCAGCGCGGCGCCGGTCAGCGGACCGGTGGCGAGGATCGCGGGCCCCTCGGGCAGCGCATCGACGCGTTCGCGGACGAGATCGATATTCGGATGCGCCGCGATCGCCTGCGTCACGCCGATCGCGAAGCCGTCGCGATCCACCGCGAGGGCCGATCCGGCGGGGACGCGGTGCGCGTCGGCGGTCTTCAGGATCAGCGAGCCCAGTTCGCGCATCTCGGCATGAAGCAGCCCAACCGCATTGTTGGCGGCATCGTCCGAGCGGAAGCTGTTCGAACAGACGAGCTCGGCGAGGCTATCCGTATGGTGCGCAGGCGTGCCTTCCACGCCGCGCATTTCGGACAGGCGGACCTTGATGCCGGCCTCCGCCAGTTGCCAGGCGGCTTCGGATCCGGCGAGCCCGCCGCCGACGATATGAATCTGGTGCGTCATGGCTGGTGCGCCTAGGACAGGATCGGCGCCAAGCCAAACGAACGGAGCGGATGTATGATGCTGACCGGCGGACTGGCCTTCCTGATCTTCCTGCTCGTCATCGGCTTGCCGACCCTGCTCAAGTCGTTCGGCGTCAACCAGGAATATGAGCGCGCCGTGCTGTTCCGGCTCGGGCGGCTGGGCGAGGCGAAGGGACCAGGCTGGTACTGGCTGATCCCCTGGGTCGATCGCGTCCAGAAGGTCGATCTGCGCACGATCACCTCCGTGCTCGATACGCAGGAGACGGTAACGCGCGACGGCGTGCCGGTGAAGGTCAATGCGGTGCTCTGGTTCCGCGCGAAGGACAGCACGCGCGTCGTGACGACGGTGATCAACTGGCAGGGGGCGGTGGTCCAGGCAGCCGAGACGGCGATGCGCGACGTGATCGGACAGTCCGATCTCGACGGCATGCTGAAGGACCGGATGCTCATCAACGTGAAGCTGCAGGAGATGATGGCCAAGGCCTGCGATCATTGGGGTGTCGTCGTCGACTCGATCGAGCTGAAGGACATGGACATTCCCGAGCAGATGCAGCGCGCGATCGGCCGCGAGGCGGAGGCGATCCGCGAGAAGCGCGCGCGGATTATCAAGGCCGAGGGCGAGCGCGATGCGGCGACGACGCTCGCCGAAGCGGCGGGCATCGTCAGCGGTACGCCCGGTGCGCTCGAAATGCGGCGGCTGCAGGCACTGACCGAGATCGGCGTGGAGCATAACAGCACCATCATCGCGATGATGCCGGTCGAGCTGATCGAGGCGGCCAAGCGCATCGCCGAAAAATAAGGTGCTGTCCGAACGGGATGAAACGGGCGCCAACGTCCTTATCTTCCGCGCATGAAGATCTTCACGATTGGCTATGAACAGGTGACGCAGGCCGAGCTGATCGCGGCTTTGCAGGCGGCGGGCGTGGGCCGCGTGATCGACGTGCGCGCGCTGCCGCTGTCGCGCCGGCCCGGCTTCTCCAAGACCGCGCTGAAGGGCGGGCTGGCGGAGGAAGGGATCGACTATGTCCACCTCCGCGCGCTCGGCACCCCCGCCGAAGGGCGCGAGGCGGCGCGCAAGGGGCGGCACGACGATCTCGCGCGCATCTATGCCGGGCAGCTCGAACTGCCCGAGGCGATCGCGCAGGCGGCGATGATGCGCGATCTCGCGGCCGAGAAGCCCAGCGCCTTGCTCTGCTACGAGCGCGAGCCGGCAGGGTGTCACCGCTCGCTGCTGCTGGATGCGGTGGCGGGCGATGCTGAGGTTGTGAACCTGTTCGCCTGACGGTCCGTTCGTCCGACTGGCGGCGCGGATCGGCTTGTCCCCCTGTCCGCCGCCCGCCTTGCCCCATAGGGAACCTGCATGACCGACACCTCTCCCGTGCTGATGCTGATGAAACGCCCCGATCTGTTCGGGCTCGAGGGCCTCGGCGAGCGATATTCGCTGCAGTCCGAGCCCGGCCCCGGCATCGCGGTCGCGCTGACGGGCGGGAACGAGGGGATCGATGCGGCGACGATCGACGCCTGCCCAGATCTGAAGCTGATCGCGGTCTGCGCGGTCGGCTATGACAAGGTCGATGTCGAATATGCCAAGGCGCGCGGCATCGCCGTGACCAACACGCCCGACGTGCTGACCGACGACGTCGCCGATCTCGCGCTGGCGCTGATGCTGAGCGTGTTCCGCAAGATCCCGCACTATGACCAGTATGTGCGGGAGGGGCGCTGGGCGAGCGAGGGCACGCCGGGCCTGTCGCGCAGCCTGACCGGGCGCAGGATCGGCATCCTCGGGCTCGGGCGGATCGGGCTCGCGATCGCCGAGCGGGTGCGGCCGATCGCGGGCGAGATCGCCTATCATTCGCGCTCGCCGAAGGCCGGCGCCGAGTGGCGCTACGAGGCGGATCCGGTCGCGCTGGCACAGTGGGCCGAGGTGCTCGTCGTTGCGGTCGCGGGCGGCGGGGGCACGAAGGGGCTGGTCGGCAAGGCGGTGATCGAGGCGCTGGGGCCGGAGGGCGTGCTGATCAACATCGCCCGCGGCTCGGTGGTCGACGAGGAGGCGCTGGTCGAAGCGCTCGTGTCGGGCAAGCTCGGCGGGGCGGGGCTGGATGTGTTCGCGGACGAGCCCCACGTACCCGAGGCTTTGTTCGGGCTGGAGAGCGTCGTGCTGCTGCCGCACCAGGGGAGCGCGACGCGCGAGACGCGGGCGCAGATGGCGAAGCTCGCGATCGACAATATCGAGGCATATCTTGGCGGAAAGCCGCTGCTGACGCCCGTCTGAGCGCCGCAATATTTGCGAAATCCGGCGGCAATCCGCGCTTGGGAAGAGCGTCTTGCCCGCTTGCGGGTGCGGATGCGCGCAGGGTCGGGCGCGTGTGACGGGTTGCACCCCGTCGGCCTACCGGGTTGGCTCCCGGGCCCCGCACGGCCTCCCCGCCGGCGGGAAGGCCAAGCTCTACGCGACCGCGTTGATCAGCACGGACGAGGCGGTGCTGCCCGACGCGGTGCTGCTGCCGCTGGACGTGTACGGCGAGGTCGATGTCATCGAATCCTCGAGCTTCTGCAGGAAGGCGATCATCTGCTCGATCGCCGACTTGGTCGAATCGGTGCTGCCGGTCGAAGTCGTCGCGGTCGTGGTGGGATCGTCGTCGCTGTCGTCGGGCGAAGGCGGCGGCGGGCCATGCGGACCATGCGCCCCCTTCATCGATCCCGCGGCATTCGCGAAGACCTGCTTCAGCTCGGTCGCCTGATCGTCGGTCAGCTTGCCGTCGGCAACCTCATTGTCGATCAGCGAATCCATCTTGGTCTTCATTCCGCCCGGCGTGACGCCCGCGGACGGCGGGCCGGACGATTTCATCGCGGCATCGATATCGTCGAGCGCGCCGGACAACGCGCTCTGATCGGTGGACTTCACCGTGCCGGCCGAGACGGCGGATTGCAGCGCGAGCTTCATCCGATCGCTGGGCGACATCATCGAGGCCGCGGACATGCTTCCGGAAATGGAGGTCATGACCTGTACTCCTGGGCAGGATTGCCCGGAAAAAGCCTGCGCCAAGATGGTTAGCGAAGATTTACCATGATTTCGGTCCGTCGCGTTTTTCGGCGCGGAAGTTCACGAAGTTCACGCCACGTCCCCCCCGGAAACGGCGTTTGCGGGGGCGGGGCGGGTGCGCGGAAGTTGACAAAGTTGACACTACGTCACCCCCCGACCCCGCTCTCCGGGGCCCGCCGCGCAAAAGCGAGTCACACTGAGTCACGCTTGTACGCGCGCGGGCGCGACGCGCGCCCGTACGTGCGAGCGCGCACGCATACGCAGGCGTACCCGCGAGGGCGCGTGGCGGGAGGGGCATGGCCGAGCGGGGGAAGATCATGGCGTCCGGCTCCAGATGAAACAGCGGACACACCAGCTCTCACACGAAATCCTACATTGCAAATGGTAAAAGGGAGGGTCGCCGTC
This sequence comes from Sphingomonas natans, assembly GCF_030546695.1. Lineage (GTDB taxonomy): Bacteria > Pseudomonadota > Alphaproteobacteria > Sphingomonadales > Sphingomonadaceae > Sphingomonas_I > Sphingomonas_I natans. The sequence goes on along the minus strand of NZ_JAUOTP010000001.1, from coordinate 729,570 downwards.
GAACCTATCTGGAGCGCGGCTGCGCCCCGGCCTCGTACCAGCCGCGCGTGCGCTTCACGATGCCGACGACGGTGAGCATCACCGGCACCTCGACCAGCACGCCGACGACCGTGGCCAGCGCCGCGCCCGAATGGAGGCCGAACAGGGAGATGGCGGCGGCGACGGCGAGCTCGAAGAAGTTGGACGCGCCGATGAGCGCGGCAGGGGCGGCGACGCACCAGGCGACGCCGAGGCGGCGCGAGAGCAGATAGGCGATGCCCGCGTTCAGATAGACCTGCAGCAGGATCGGCACGGCGATGAGCGCGATGACGAGCGGCTGACGGACGATCTGCGCGCCCTGGAAGCCGAACAGCAGGATCAGCGTCGCGAGCAGAGCGACGAGCGAGACCGGGCCGAGCGCGGCGAGCAGGCGATCGAGCGCGGCCTGCCCGCCCGTGGACAGGATCGCGCGGCGCAGCAGCTGCGCGAGCGCGACCGGAACAAGGATGTAGAGGCCGACCGAGAGCAGAAGCGTCGCCCAAGGCACCGCGACCGAGGCGACGCCGAGCAGCAGGGCGACGAGCGGCGCGAACAGGACGATCATCAGCGCGTCGTTCAGCGCGACCTGCGTCAGCGTGAAGGACGGATCGCCCTCGCACAGATTGGACCAGACGAAGACCATCGCCGTGCAGGGCGCGGCGGCGAGCAGGATCAGCCCGGCTATGTAGGACGGCGCCTGGCCCGCGGGCAGCAACGGCAGGAACAGCCAGCCGAGGAACAGCGTGCCGAGCAGCGCCATCGAGAAGGGCTTCACCGCCCAATTGACGAACAGGGTGACGCCGACGCCGCGCCAGTGGCGGCGGACCGCGCCCAAGGCCGCGAAATCGATCTTGAGCAGCATCGGCACGATCATCAGCCAGATGAGGACGGCGACGACGAGATTGACGCGCGCGACCTCGGCCGCGGCGATCGCGGCGAAGGCACCGGGCGCGATCTGGCCGAGCGCGATGCCGGCGAGGATGCAGAGCGCGACCCAGAGCGTGAGCCAGCGCTCGAACAGGTTCATGATCGGGCGGGGTTCGGGAGCTTTGGCGGGGGCTGGGGCGAGGGTGGCCATGTTCAGATCACTGTCCGGCCGGAGGCATCGACGACCAGGGCGCCATCCTCCTTGGCGAAGGCCCCGCGCTGGGGGGCGGGAAGGAGGTCGAGCACCGCCTCGGACGGGCGGCACAGTCTCACGCCGAGCGGCGAGACGACGAGCGGGCGATTGATGAGGATCGGGTGCGCGAGCATCGCATCGATCAGCGCCTCCTCGGGGAGGCTCTCGTCGGCCAGCCCGAGCGCGGCGAAGGGCGTGTCCTTCTCGCGCAGCAGGGCGCGGGGCGTGAGGCCGGCGCGCGCGATCAATTGGACGAGCAGGGCGCGCGCGGGCGGGGTCTTCAGATACTCGATGATGTGCGGCTCGATCCCGGCATTGCGGATCAGGGCGAGCGTGTTGCGCGAGGTGGCGCAGGCCGGATTGTGGTAGAGGATGATGTCGGTCATTCGGAGCTCTCAGCAGCAGGCGAGATCGGCGAGCAGGGGGTCGCACAGTTCGGCGCGGCCCTCGCAGCAATCCCTGGCGAGGAAGGTCATCAGCGCGCGCAGCCGATCGAGATCGGCGCGCTGGACCTGCTGCCGCCCGCTCTTGCGCGCGACGACGAGCCCGGCCTTGGCGAGGACGGCGAGGTGCGTGGAGAAGGTGCTCTGCGTGAGCCCGCTCGCGGCGACGAGCGCGCCGGTCGGCAGGCCGTCAGGCTCGTGGCGGACGAGCAGGCGGAAGGCATCGAGCCGGGTGGGGTGCGCGAGCGCGGCGAGGGTGGCGAGAGCGTCGTCTTGCGTCATGCATCGGGATTAGCCGATGGTTGAACGAGGCGCAAGATGGATCGGGAAATGCCGATCCAATACGCAGCGTATTGACGTTGTGGATACGGTATCGCATCTTGGTGGGCAACGGAGGACGGTTCGATGCGGGAAGACCTGGGTCTGGCGGGACGGAGCGATCCCAAGGGCAGCATCAATCTGCGGATCGAGGCGCAGACGCGCCGGATCATAGACGAGGCGGCGGCGGTCCTCGGCAAGACGCGCACCGAATTCATGATCGACAGCGCGCGCGCGCAGGCGATCGACGTGCTGCTGGATCAGCGCCTGTTCGTGTTGAGCGACGTCCAGCATGCGGCGTTCGTCGATGCGCTCGACAATCCGCCCGCGCCCGGCCCCAAGCTGCGCGCGCTGCTGGCGCGGAAGCCCGCGTGGCAGGGCTGAGGCGCGACGCGGGAAGCCTCATAGTGCCGACCCTTTTGTCCGTTCGTGCTGAGCCTGCCGAAGCACTGTCCTTCTTGCGCGCAAGGCAGAACAGCCCTTCGACAAGCTCAGGGCGAACGGGGGTGGGGGGCCGCGTCGGTGCTGGGGTCGCGCATGACGCTATCCGCGCCGCTCCCCCTCACGGCGGCGCATGACCTGTCCGCCTTCGACTGCGGCGAGCCCGCGCTTGATATTTGGCTGAAGCAGCGCGCGCTGAAGAATGAGAGCCGCTTCTCCCGCACCTATGTGGTCTGCGAGGGGGCGGTGGTGGCCGGTTTTTATTGCATTTCGGCCGGCGCGGTGGAGCGCGCGGCAGCGCCTGGTGCGCTGCGCCGCAATGCGCCGGAGGCGATCCCCGTCGCGGTCATCGGGCGACTGGCGGTGAGCCGGGCTTATGCCGGCCGCGGGCTGGGCGCGGACCTGCTGGCCGATGCGCTGCGCCGGATCGCCGCCGCCGCGCAGAGCATCGGCATCAGGGCCGTGCTCGTGCAGGCGAAGGATGAGAGGGCGCGAGGCTTCTATCTGGCCTGTGCGGAGTTTATCGAATTTCCGGAGGATAGTCGGGTGCTGTTCCTGCCGATCGAGACGATAAATGCGACGTCTCGATAGACTACGCGAATTGCTTTCGGGCGCATCCGCGCAGGTGTATATCACTGCGATGTGTAATATTGATTATTCCATATCTGGCGAAGACTCGCCGCTTACCTTTACGGCGCGCTCGCCCATGAGCCACTCTGTAGCAAGCGCATTAAGTGTGCTTTGTCTTTCAGAAAATTCAGGATCTGACGGAAATTCTTTAACAGACATCGGAAGACTGATCTCGCCAGCGAACATTCGTACGATACCCCGACGGATGGCGGCATGTTCTAGCTCGGTTGTTACTAATCCTTCTGGATGATAAACACGTTTGATATCGGATTCATTAAAATTGTAGCCGAGAAGATTGGCAATTTTACGAAGCATTGCAACGAGGGCATTGCCGCGAGCTATCGAACCGGCATCGGAGTTCATCGACGTATCGTTAAGTAGATCCATGTACGATTGCCAATCGTCGGTGATCGCCCTCAGCCGTGGCTTGTCCGGTCCATAAAAATCTACTGGAACGGCGTTCAGTGCTTCAACGTGTTGAGGCGAAATACGGGTCGCTCTAGTGGCCATCAAGGTCCGGAATATAGTGAGACGACGATCTTTGACCGCCTTGCTGCGCTCAAGCCATTTTTGTGCTTGGATCGCGAGTATAGGGCCTAACAGCGTAGCTAAGATGATCGCGAGATCCGAAAGACTAAAGATGAAATGAGATGTTGCTGGCGCTGCCACCGCGACCACTGCGTTCGTTGAGACCATTGGCTCCTCCAATCCGAGGATCCTATCAGTGCTATCGTCTCATGGCCAATACATCGAAGTCGAGGATCAAGAGCGTATCAACGTTGCGGCGCTTAACTGCGTCTCAGCAATCGAAGCACACCAACAAAAAGGGGGCCTTTCGGCCCCCTTTCCGTTTCAGCTCTGAGCGCTAGATCAATCGTCGTCGCGGTTCAGGAAGGCCGGGGCGAAGGGGGCCGGGGCCTCGTCACCGCCGGCGCTCGGCTCGCGCCGCGGGCCGCGGTCGCCGCCTTCACGACGGGGACCACGATCGCCGCCTTCGCGACGCGGGCCACGATCGCCACCGCCGCCCGGGCCGCCTTCGCGACGACGGTCGCCGCGCGGACGATCACCACGATCGGGACGGTCGCCGCCCTCGCGCGGCTCGCGTGCGGGGCGCGTGTCCTCCAGCTCGGTGCCGGTCTCCTGATCGACGACGCGCATCGACAGGCGGACCTTGCCGCGGCCGTCGATCTCGAGAACCTTGACCTTGACCTCCTGGCCTTCGGTCAGGACGTCGGAGACCTTGGCGACGCGCTCGTTCTTGATTTCCGAGATGTGGACGAGGCCGTCCTTGCCCGGCATGAACGTGACGAAGGCACCGAAATCGACCATGCTGGCGACCTTGCCGGTATAGACCTTGCCGACCTCGGCCTCCATCGTGATGCCTTCGATCCACTTGCGGGCCGCGGCGATCTTCTCCGGATCCGACGACGAGATCTTGACGGTGCCGTCATCCTCGATGTCGACCTTGGCGCCGGTGGTCGCGACGATCTCGCGGATCACCTTGCCGCCCGTGCCGATCACATCGCGGATCTTGTCCTTGGGAACGGACATCGTCTCGATGCGCGGGGCATGCGCGGAGAGCTCGCCGACGCCGGTGAGCGCCTTGGCCATCTCTTCCAGGATGTGCGCGCGGCCTTCCTTGGCCTGGGCGAGCGCGGCCTTCATGATCTCCTCGGTGATGCCGGCGATCTTGATGTCCATCTGCATCGTGGTGATGCCCTCGGACGTGCCGGCGACCTTGAAGTCCATGTCGCCGAGATGATCCTCGTCGCCGAGGATGTCGGACAGGACCGCGAAGTTCTTGCCTTCGAGGATCAGGCCCATCGCGATGCCCGAGACCGGGCGCTTGAGCGGCACGCCGGCATCCATCATCGACAGCGAACCGCCGCAGACCGTGGCCATCGACGAGGAGCCGTTGCTCTCGGTGATGTCGGACAGGACGCGCACCGTGTAGGGGAATTCCTCCACGCTCGGCAGGACCGGGTGCAGAGCGCGCCAGGCGAGCTTGCCGTGGCCGACTTCGCGACGCCCGGGAGCGCCGAAGCGGCCGACTTCACCGACCGAATAAGGCGGGAAGTTGTAGTGGAGCATGAAGCGCTCGTACGACAGGCCCGACAGGCCATCGATCATCTGCTCGGCATCCTTGGTGCCGAGCGTAGTCGAGCAGATGGACTGCGTCTCGCCGCGCGTGAACAGGGCCGAGCCGTGTGCGCGCGGCAGGAAGTGGACCATCGCCTCGATCGGACGGATCTGGGTGGTGGTGCGGCCATCGATGCGGCTGCCGTCCTTCAGGATGGCGGTGCGGACGATCTCGGCTTCCAGCTTCTTCATGAGCTTGCCGGCGGCCATCTGGTCCTGCGGGGCGGCATCGGCGAAGGCGGTCTTGCCCTTGGCGCGCGCCTCGTTGAGCAGGCCCGAACGCTTGGACTTGTCGGTCACCTTGTAGGCGGCGGCGATGTCCTTGCCGATCAGCTTCTTGAGCTTGTCCTTGGCGGCCGAGAGATCGGCCTGAGCGGCCATTTCCCACGGATCCTTGGCGGCCTTCTCGGCGAGATCGATGATCGCGTTGACGGCCTCGCGGCACGCCTTGTGCGCGAACTGGACCGCGCCGAGCATGACGTCTTCCGAAAGCTCCTTGGCTTCGGATTCGACCATCATCACGGCATTGCCGGTGGCGGCGACGACGAGATCGAGATCGCCCGCCTTGATCTGCTCCTGGGTCGGGTTGAGGATATACTCACCCTCGATATAGCCGACGCGCGCGGCGCCGATCGGGCCCATGAACGGCACGCCGGAGATGGTGAGCGCGGCCGAGGCGGCGACCATCGCCAGCACGTCCGGCTCATTCTCGCCGTCATAGCTGAGAACCTGGCAGATGACGTTGATCTCGTTGTAGAAACCCTCGGGGAAGAGGGGGCGGATCGGACGATCGATGAGCCGGCTGGTCAGCGTCTCCTTCTCGGTCGCGCCGCGCTCGCGCTTGAAGAAGCCGCCGGGGATGCGCCCGGCCGCGCTATACTTTTCCTGATAGTGGACGGTGAGCGGGAAGAAATCCTGCCCTTCCTTGACGGAGCGCGCGGCGGTGACCGCGCAGAGGACCACGGTCTCGCCGAGCGTCGCGAGCACCGCGCCGTCGGCCTGGCGGGCGACGCGGCCCGTTTCCAGGGTCAGCGTCTTGCCGCCCCACTGGACTTCCGTCTTCTTGATATCGAACATTCTGTTTCCTTCACTCCCGACGCCCAATGCGCCGGGGGCCTATGGCGAACCCCGATGATTTGCGGGGTTCTGTCGGGCAGCCGGCCCGTGCGGTGCGGGACTATGATGCCCCTTCGGACGCAGGCCTTATTGCCCTTGTCCCGGTCTTGGTCGCCGTCCCGGTCTTAGCCCGGAACGGCGGCAGATATGAGAAGGGCGCCCGCAGGCGCCCTTCGGATTACTTGCGGAGGCCGAGCTTGCCGATGAGGGCAGTGTAGCGGGCGGCGTCCTTCTTCTTGAGATAATCGAGCAGGCTGCGGCGGTTGTTCACCATCATCAGCAGACCGCGGCGCGAGTGATTGTCCTTCGCGTGGGTCTTGAAATGCTCGGTCAGGTTGATGATCCGCTCGGTCAGGATCGCGACCTGGACTTCCGGCGACCCGGTGTCGCCCTCGGTCTGGCCATGTTCCTTGATGACTTCGGCTTTGCGCACGGCGGTGATCGTCATGTGTTCATTCACTCCGACATCAGATTGAAGCCGCGCACCACCTTGATGTCTTCGCCAACCTCGACGAGCGCTATGGGCAGTGCGCCCTGCATCGCGAGGTTGAGACCCGGTGGTGCTGCGTGACCGGCAAGCCGGCGTCCCTGGCGGAGCGCGATGGCCTGATCGGGGGAGACGGCGAGAACCGGGATGTCGTCCAGTCCGGCCGTCAGCGGCAGGAGCAGCTCCTGCAGCGCCGCTCCTCTAGCGGCCTCCTCCAATTTGTCCAGCGATATCGAGTCCGCGAGCGCGAAGGGGCCGGCCTTCGTGCGGCGGAGCATCGTCACATGGCCGACCGTGCCGAGCGCGAGCGCGATGTCGCGCGCGAGGGAGCGGATATAGGTGCCCTTGGAGACGTGCGCGGAGAGGGTGATGCTTTCCCGATCCTCCCCGAGACGGGGAGGGGGACCATGCGCAGCATGGTGGAGGGGGTTCTCCGCTGGCGATACGGAAGGTTGTGAGCCCCCTCCACCGGCTTCGCCGGTCCCCCTCCCCGTGCCGGGGAGGATCGTGAGGGCATGCACCGTCACATGCCGCGTCGCCAGGACGACCTCTTCGCCGGCGCGTGCCAGCGCGTAGGCGCGCTTGCCGTCGACCTTCAGCGCCGAATAAGCGGGCGGCACCTGATCGATCGGGCCGGTAAACACCGGCAGCACCGCCTCGACCTGTGCCAAAGTCGGCCGCACGTCGCTTTCGGCGACCACCTCGCCCTCGGCATCCAGCGTCGAGGTCTGGGCGCCGAAGCGGATCGTGAAATCGTAGATCTTGTCGCTGTCGAGCATGCGCCCGGCGAGCTTGGTCGCCTCGCCGATCGCGATCGGGAGCACACCGGTCGCGAGCGGATCGAGCGTCCCGCCATGGCCGACGCGCGCCTTGGGATGGCCCGCCTGGCGCAGCGCGCGCTTGACCGCAGAGACGCCCTGCGTGGAGCCCAGGCCCAGCGGCTTGTCGAGGATCAGCCAGCCGTGGAGGGGTTCGGCCATTCGCTCGCCAATATCGAGAAGACGCAGGTGTCGCGGACATGGCCCGTCCAGGTCGCGCGCTCCTGGCGGAGTACGCCATCGAGCACGCCGCCGACCTTGCGAATCGCGGCGCAGGAGCGCGTGTTGCGGCTGTCGGCACGCAGCTCGACGCGGCGGATGCCGGAGGCGAAGGCGTGATCGATCATCAGCCGCTTGAGCCGGCCGTTGAGCCCGGTGCCGCGCGCGGCGGGGCGGATATAGGAGTTGCCGATCTCGACCGTCTGATAGGCGATCATCGTCAGGATATAGCCGGTCATGCCGACGAGGGCATCGCCGTCATGGATCACGAAGATGATCCGGTCGGGGCGCGCGAGCATGATATCGAAGGCGGCGTCGAACCCGTCCAAGCCGAAATTGACCGGATAGATCTCCCAGATCGCCACATCCTCGGCGCAGACCGCGCGCAGGCCTTCGCGATGATCCGCGGACAGCGGCACGAGGCGGATGCCGTCCCGGGAGGGAGGGCTTTTGAGAAGCGAAGCGGTGGGTGGTGTCATCATTTAGAGCCGTTCGCGCTGAGCCGGTCGAAGTGCCGCTCTACCGTTCGAGCGAAGGAAGGACAGTGTTTCGACAAGCTCAGCACGAACGGATTTCAGGGGAGCTGCACGAACGGTTTCTGGTCAATATCAGGAGCAAGGGATCGAGCGTCGCGCTCAATACATCCAGCTCCCCCACTGGGCGGTGACCTTCCAGTCATTGCCCTGCGGCTCGAGCGCGTAAAGCGTGCCCCAGTGATAGACGCGTACCGCGACGAACGCGATCTTGTCGCTGCGCTTGACGCCCGACAGCACGAACTGGGCGGTGCAGCCGACCGAGACATCCTTGCCCGGCCACCAGCGCGCATGGACGTTCTTTGGCACCCAGCTGTCCTTGATCATCGCGACGTGCGTCTGCACCGCGGCCTCCGAGATGGCGAAGGCCTGGCCGTCGATCAAAGAGCGCTGGTCGCGCGGCAGCATGTCGCGGCGGACGGGCGGCTCGGGGATGTCGGCGCGACGCTCGGCGGCGACATCCTCGCGCAACTGCTGCTGCGTCGGCATGGCGGGCGGGCGGAACGGCGTCGGCGGATACCATTCGAGCGCATAATAACGCTCGAGCCGCCCGCGCCGCGCGACGCGATACTGGACGAGCGGGCTGCCATAGGTGATCCGCTCGACGCAGAGCGGCTTGCCGTCCGAGGCGAGCATGCCAAGCACGGCGCGCACGATCTTGCCGTCCGTATCCGGTTCGCTCGGCTTGCTGGTGCCGCACGCCGACAAAGCGAGCGGCAGCATCATGAGAGTGGCGGCGCGCTTAAGCATCGTCGTCATCAAGGTCCCGCTTCACGATCGGAGAATTGAGCAAAGCATCGATACGCGCGCCTTCGTCGAAGCTCTCGTCGAGTTCGAAGCGCAGTTTCGCGGCATATTTGAGATTGATCGACTTGGCGATCTCGCTCTGCAGATAGGCGGTATTGGTGCGCAGCGCTTTTAGTACGATCGCCTCCTCGCGGCCGAGCATCGGCTTCACGAACACCATCGCGTGGCGCAGATCGGGCGACATCCGCACCTCGGTAACCGATACCGGATGCGCGCTCAGCACGTCGTCATGCACGTCACCGCGCATCAGGATCTCGGCCAGTTTGTGCCGCACCTGCTCGCCGACGCGGAGCAGGCGTACCGAGCGGCCCTCGCCAGTTGGGTTCGTACGCATGGCCGCCTCCCTAGAGGTGCCCGCCCGGAATGGCGAGGGGCGCGAGCAAGCTCGTTACAGTGCGATACGAAAAGCCATTGCGGCTGGTTCCTTCGCGGTCACACGATCGGCTCGTTTCACCGCAGCGAGGGGCGCATCCGCCGCGCCGGGCAGGAACCCGCTTAAGGCTCCGTCGGTTTATCTTCCCACGGCGCCGGCCCGCAGAGACCGACGCTCTTTCTGGAGAGAAAAGCAGGAGGATCGAATGGCTTACGAGCGTGACAACCGCTTCGGCGGCACAAACGACGATCGCGGCCGCGACTATGCGCGCGATGCCGAACGCAATCGCAGCTACGGCGCTCACGGGCGCGGCGGACAGCCCCGCAACGACCAGACCGGTCCGCGCTTCAGCGATCGCGGCGACGCTGGTCGCGGCGATTATGGGCGCGATCCGCGCGGCTATGACTATCAGGATCGCGGCTTCTTCGATCGCGCCGGCGACGAGGTCCGCTCGTGGTTCGGCGACGAGGAGGCCGAGCGCCGCCGCCGCTTCGACGAGCGTTACGACAATCGTGCGGACTCGCGCTATCGCGACAGCGATCGCTTCGCGCCCTACGGCTCGGGCTATGCCGGGCCGAGCTATGGCGGCGATATCGGCGGCGGATATTCGGCCGGCGATTACGGGCCGACGCGTGGTGCAGGCAATGATCGCAGCGATAGCGGCCGCGATCCCGGCTACCATTCATGGCGCAGCCGCCAGGTCCAGCAGCTCGATCAGGACTACGACGAGTATCGCCGCGAGCATCAGCAGAAGTTCGACAGCGAATTCCACAGCTGGCGCCAGACGCGGCAGAGCCAGCGCGATCTGCTCGGCAAGGTGCAGGAGCATCAGGAGGTGCTCGGCTCGGACGGCCAGCATGTCGGCACCGTCGATCATGTCCGCGGCGACCGGATCAAGCTGACCAAGACCGACCAGGATGCGCGCGGGCATCATCATTCGATCCCGTCGTCATGGCTCCAATCAGTGGAAGACACGATCACGATCAGCAAAACCGCGGACCAGGCCAAGGCGCATTGGCGCGACGAGGATCGCAATGCGGGCGGCCTGTTCGGCGGACAGGACGAGGATCGCTCGACCAATCTCAACCGGAGCTTTTCGGGCACCTATTGAGGCCCGGGCGACGGATTACGGAGAGGGGCCCGGTGGCGACGCCGGGCCTTTTTCTTTGTGCTTTTACCGATCCGTTCGTTTCGAGCGGAGATCGAGCCCGGTCGAGATCGCAGTCGAGAATGTGCGACGGAGTTCTCGACGGGCGCATCTCGACAAGCTCGATGCTGCTCGAACCCAACGGGCAGGAGTCAGACCGCCGCCTCTTGACCCCAATGTTGACGCGCGCCAAAACAGCCTCCTTCCTTGGGGAGTAGCCGCCCGACGATACGGGGCGCGCGTCAACACAATCGGGTTCGCCCGTGGCGCGTGCGGCATGTGCTTGGCGAGACCATGGATCGGCGGACGCTCGGGGCCGGGCGGCGGCCGGTTCATGCGCGTCGCCGCCGGCCCCGGGAGTCTCCAGTGCCCAGCCTGATAGTACCGATCATCCTGCTGATCGGCTCCGCAATCGTCATCTATCTGTCGTGCGAGTTTTTCGTGAACGGCGTCGAGTGGGTCGGGCGGCGCCTGGCGGTCGGCACGCAGGCGACGGGCAGCGTACTCGCCGCATTCGGCACCGCCTTGCCGGAGAGCGTGGTGACGTTGGTCGCGGTCGCGTTCGGCGCGACGGCGGCGTCGAAGGAACTGGGGGTCGGCGCGGCGCTGGGCGGGCCGCTCGCGCTCTCGACGATCGCTTATGCGACGGTCGGTATCGTGCTGCTGATCACGCGCCAGCGCTTTCCGCTCACCGCCGAGGTGCGCGGCGATTTCCGCGGGCTGCGCGACGATCAGGCGTGGTTCCTCGTGCTGTTCGCGCTGAAGATCGCGCTGGGGCTGGTGCTTTTCTCGCTGAAGGCCTGGACCGGGCTGCTCTTCCTCGCCGCCTACGGCATCTATGTGCTGCGCGAGATGCGCGGCGAAAGCAGCCTGGGCGAGGAGGAGATGGAGCCGCTCCGCCTCCAGCCCAAGGCGCCCGAGCCGCACACCGCGATGGCGCTGCTGCAGACGGGGATCGCGCTCGTCGTTATCTTCCTCGCCTCGCGTACTTTCGTCGGCCAGCTCGGAGTCATCGGCCCGGCGCTGGGCCTCAAGCCGCAGCTGACCGCCTTGCTGCTGAGCCCGATCGCGACCGAGCTGCCCGAGACGATGAACGCGATCATCTGGGTGCGGCAGGGCAAATATCGGCTCGCGCTCGCCAATATCTCGGGCGCGATGATGATCCAGGCGACCGTGCCGACGGCGTTCGGCCTGTTCTTCACGCCCTGGCTGCTGGGGCACGAGCTGCTGATCTCGGCGGGGGTGACCGCGGCGGCGATCCTGACGATGCTCGTCTGCTTCTCGCGCGGGGTCGTCTCGCGGCGGCTGCTGGCGGGGATGGGACTGTTCTACGTGGCCTTCGTGGGGCTGTTGCTGGCGGTGTGACCGACGCTCCGCGAATGCGGTGAAAAGATTGAATCACGCGGAGACGCGGAGACGCGGAGACGCGGAGAGAAGAAGACAACGGGGATGGCTGCGCCGCTTTTCTTCTCTCTGCGTCTCCGCGTCTCCGCGTGGAAATCTTCTTTCTAAAGCTCCAGTCCCAGCGGACAGGGATCTACCGGTCGATCGAGCCCGTGAACGTGTCGCACTGGGCGGGATCGCCGCTGTCGAGGCCGCGCTTGAGCCAGGCCATGCGCTCGGCGGAAGTGCCGTGGGTGAAGCTGTCGGGCATCGGCGTGCGGCCGGCCGACTTCTGGAGCGTGTCGTCGCCGATGGCATTGGCGGCGCGCAGGCCCTCCTCGATGTCGCCGGGCTCGAGCCGGTCGCGATTGTTGGCGGCCCAGACGCCCGCATAGCAATCGGCCTGCAGCTCCATCTTGACCTGGAGCGCATTGCCCGCGGCTTCGTCGCCTGCCTGCTGGCCGGCGCGGACCTTGTCGGCGATGCCGGTCAGGTTCTGGACGTGATGGCCGACTTCGTGCGCGATGACATAGGCCTCGGCGAAGTCGCCGGCGGCCTTGAAGCGGTTGGTGAGCTCGTCGAAGAAGCCGGTGTCGAGATAGACCTTCTTGTCGGTCGGGCAGTAGAAGGGGCCCATCGCCGATTGCGCGGCGCCGCAGCCCGATGAGCCGCTGCCATTGTAGAAGCTCAGGATCGTCGGCGAATATTGCGCGCCGCGGGCCTGGAAGAGCTTGGCCCACGTATCCTCGGTGCTGGCAAGGACGCGGCACGAGAAGGTGTGCGCCGGATCGGCCGAGCAGACCTGCGCCGCGCTCTTCTGCTCCACGCGCGCCTGCTGCGGCGCGCCGCCGCCGCCGAGCAGCGACAAGGGGTTCATCCCGAACAGCATCATGCCGATGACGAGCACGACGATGCCGCCGATGCCGAAGCGGCTCGCGATCAGCCCGAAGATCAGGCCGAGGCCACCACCGCCGCCGCCGAAACCGCCGCCGCCCCCGCCGCTCTGCTGCTCGACATTGTCGCTATCCCTGTAATCGTCGAGCCGCATCGTGGAGTTCCTGACCTAATCGTTACGGGCTGAATGCGTCGCTTGCCCGTGCGGTTGCATGCTTCGCGCTTCACGGCCGATTTCGCCTGGTTTAACGCGGGCTCATGGCTGAAGCTGACCCCAATCTCCGCTCGCTCCCGCTCCCCGACAAAGTCGCGCTCGTCCTCCAGGGCGGGGGCGCGCTCGGCTCGTTCCAGATCGGCGTGTTCGAGGCGCTGGAGGAACGCGGCATCGCGCTCGATTGGGTCGCGGGCATCTCGATCGGCGCGATCAATAGCGCGCTGATCGCGGGCAATCCGCCGGGCCAGCGGATGCAGGCGCTGGAGGCCTTCTGGGCCGAGACCTCGTCGAGCCAGCCGAGCTTTCCGCTGATCACGGGCGAGCAGGGGCGCGAGATGCTCCACGAATATTCGGCGGCGGTGGTGGCGACGACGGGCGTGCCCGGCATGTTCGCGCCGCGCTGGGTGCCGCCCGCCTTCGCGGTGCCGGGATCGGACGGCGCGCTCAGCCTCTACGATACGTCGCCGCTGCGCCGCACGCTCGATCGGCTCGTCGACTGGGACCTGCTCAATTCCGGGCCGGTGCGGCTGTCGGTCGGCGCGGTCGAGGTCGAGTCGGGCAATTTCTGCTTCTTCGACACGACCGAGACGCGGATCGACGCGCGCCACATCATGGCCTCGGGCGCGCTGCCGCCTGGGCTGCCGCCGGTCGAGATCGACGGCAAATGGTGGTGGGACGGGGGCCTCGTGTCGAACACGCCGCTGACGCACATATTGGATCATCAGGACGAGGACATGCTCGTCTTCCAGGTCGATCTGTTCCCGGCCGCAAATCCGGTGCGGCCGAAGACGATCACCGACGTCGTCGCGCGCGCCAAGGAGATCCAGTTCTCCAGCCGGACGCGGCAGGTGACCGACATGATGCTCAAGCTGCGCGGCGAGCGCGAGGTCATCCGCAACGTGCTCGCCAAGCTGCCGGCGGCGATGAAGGACGACCCCGACGTGATGAAGCTCGATGCGCTCGCCAACGAGCGCGCGCTGAGCCTCGTCCAGCTCATCTACCGTGCCAATGCGTGGGAGGGCGGATCGCGCGACTATGAATTCTCGGCGCGGACGATGCGCGAGCATTGGCTCGCCGGCCGCGCCGCGGTGGCCGAAACGATGACCAAGTCGTCGCTGCTCGCGCGCAACATCCTCGACGGCAAGACCGCCGCCTTCGATCTCGTCCCGGGCTAGGCGGCTTGCCAGGCGTGGTGCTCGTGTAATACACGCGCATCATGTGGCTCGCCTCGATTTTCGGGATTTGGACGCTGTGGGGCATCGTCTGGCTCGCGCTCGGCCTGTGGGCGAACCGGACCGACGTTGCCGTGCCCGCCCGGCGACAGGCGGTCTATCGGACGATCAACATCCTCGCCTTCGCGCTGATGTTCGCGGACGGCATCTATCGGCGCACGCCGCAGGGCCTGCGATGGACTCCGTTCCTGCCGCGGCTGTGGCATGTGCCGCCGTCGCTCGGCTGGCTGCTCGCCTTGCTGGCATTGGGCGGCATGATCCTCGCCATCTGGTCGCGGCTCACGCTCGGCAAGCTCTGGTCGGCCGCGGTCACGCGCAAGGAGGGGCATCGGATCATCGACAGCGGGCCCTATGCGCTGGTCCGCCACCCGATCTACACCGCCTTGCTGATGGGATCGGCGGCGATCGGGCTGGGCAAAGGCACGCCGACCGCGCTTGCCGGCTTCGCGCTGATGATCCTCGGCTACTCGATCAAGGCGCGGCTGGAGGAGCGCTTTCTTGCCGAGGAACTGGGAGCGGGGGCCTATGCCGCCTATCGCCGCCGCGTGCCGATGCTCGTGCCGTTCGCGCCGCCCGCGCGGGGCTGAGCGCGAAAGTCTCTGCGCCGTGCTGGGAAGGCCATTGTAAAGACACGCATCCCGGCTAGTCTGCGGTCGTGCGAGCCACACATCTTCTCGCTTTCGTCGCCTCGCTCCCGCTCGTCGCAAGCGTCGCATGGGCGGCGAAGCGTCCTCCCAGCCCGACCGCGTGGCGCCTCGTCATCACCGAGGCGGACCGCAGCCGGCTGCGCAACTGGCGCGACGCCTGGGTGCTCGGGCTCGATCAGGCGCGGGCAGCGGGGCAAAGCGCGGCGATCGCGGACGAGGGCGCGCTGCTCGATCCGGACGCGGGGCTCGAGAATCCGATCCTGCCCGACGGCGATTATGAGTGCCGGACGATCAAGATCGGGCGCAAGGCCGCGACCGGATCGGCCTTCAGCGTCTATCCCGCCGCGACCTGCCGGGTCGGCGCGGGGCGCTTCATCAAGCTCGATGGCCCTCAGCGGCCGAGCGGGACGCTGTGGCCGTTCGATCCGACGCGGCTGATCTTCCTCGGCGCGATGGCGCTGGGGGACGAGCCGCGCGCGCTGGACTACGGGCGCGATCATGATCGCGACGTGATCGGCCTCGTCGAACGGATCGGGCCGCATCGCTGGCGGCTGGTGCTGCCGCAGCCGATCTGGGAATCGCAGACCGACGTGATCGAGCTGCTCCCCAAGACGAACGCGGTCACACCGCCAGGGGGCGGCGGATAAGGTCTCGGATCAGCGGCAATATCTCGCGCGCAAGGAAGCCCGGCGCGCCCAGCCTGCGGCCGGCCTCGCCGTGCACCCACGTGCCCCACGCGGCGGCCCGGAACGGATCGGCGCCGCGCGCGAGCAGGCCCAAGATGATGCCGACGCCGACATCGCCCGAGCCGCCCGTCGCCAGCCCCACGCCGCCGCCCGGATAGTGAAGCAGCCGGCCATCGGGCGCGGCGATCCACGTCTCGGTCGAGCGCAAGGCGACGATCGCATCGAAGCGGCGTGCCGCATCGATCGTGGCGCCGGCACAATCGCGCATCACATCCTCCAGATGGCGGCCGGTCAGCGCGGCCATCTCGCCGGGATGCGGGGTCAGGACGACATGCCCCGGATGGCCGGCGATGCGCTCGCCGAGCGGATCGGCGCAGGCGCAGGCGGCGGCATCGAGCAGGAAGGGCATGTCGGGCGCGGCGGCGATCAGCGCCTCCACGAGCCGCGCGGCGCTCGCGCGATCGCCCATGCCGGGGCCGATCGCGATCGCATCGGTGCGCACCGCGCTATCGGCGAGCAGATCGGCGGCATCGGCATCGATCGCGCCCGTGCCGTCGACCGCGAGCGGGATATAGCCGGCCTCCGGCAGCGCGGTGGCGATGGACGGGACCATCGCCGCGGCGACGCCGATCCGGACGCGGCCGCAACCGGCGCGCAGCGCGGCCTCTGCGGTCAGCATCGGCGCGGCGGGCGAGCTCGGGCTGCCGCCGACGATCAGCGCCTGGCCGCGCTGGCTCTTGTCGACGACGCCGTCGAAATCGGGGAGCGGATTTGCCGCCAGCCAGGCGACGTCGAGGGTGGTGAGTTCGCTCATCCGCGCGCGGCGACGGGCTGATCGGGCGCGGCGGTGACGGCGGTATGCTCCTCGTCCATCGGCGCCGTCACGTTGTAGCGCGCGAGAACGAGGTTGCCGTAGCGGCCCGCGGCGGGATCGAAGCGATATTTGGTGACCGAGCAATTGGCGACGTCGCCCTCGGCATCGATCGCGAGAATGGTCTGCTCGCTCATATTCTCGATGATGTAGCGCAGGCACAGCACGACGACCTGGTGCGCGACGATCATCACCGGCCGGCCCGCATAATGGAGCGAGACCGTGTCCATCAGCGAGCGCAGCCGCAGGATCACGTCGGCCCAGCTCTCGCCGCCGGGCGGGCGGTGGTAGAATTTGCCGAGCATCCGCCGGAATTCGGCCTGCTGCGGCTCCTGCTTCTCGACGCCCAGGGTGGTGAGCCCGTCGAGGATGCCGAACTCCTTCTCGCGCAGGCGCTCGTCCATGCACAGCGGCACGTCGGCATCGGTCGTGCCGCCGGCGGCGCGGAAATGCTCGGCGGTCGCCTCGGCACGGACATAAGGCGAGACGAGCAGCACTTCGGGGCGCTCGCCCGTCGGGCTGGCGGCGAACCAGCGGCCGAGCGCCTCGGCCTGCTCCTGCCCAAGCGGACTGAGCGGGATATCGACATCGCGGCCAGCCAGCGCGATCCGCTCATGCCCCTCGGCGTGCGCGGCATCGCGCGCGACATTGCCCGCGCTCTGGCCGTGGCGGACGAGCCAGAGGATCGTCGGCCAGCGCTGGGTCATGCGCTCGCCGCGTCCAGCCGCTCGATCTGATCGGCGGTCAGGCGGATCGCCATCGAATAGAGGAGTTCGGGCAGCTGATCGATGCGGCTCGCGCTGGCGATCGGCGCGACGACGGCCGGCCGGGCGGCAAGCCAGGCGAGCGCGATCGTCGCAACGGCCGCGTCCTGCTCGGCCGCGACCGCATCGAGCGCGGCGAGCACGCGGCGGCCGCGATCGTCGAGATATTTGGTCGCGCCGGCGCCCCGGCCGCCGCTCTTCGCGGCATCGCTTGCGTCGCGATACTTGCCGGTCAGGAAGCCGCTGGCGAGCGCGTAATAGGGCACGACGCCGATATTCTCGGCGACGCACAGATCCTGCAGCGCGCCTTCGAAGCCGCGCTCCACCAGATTATAATGCGGCTCCAGCACCGTGTAGCGCGCGAGGCCGTCCGCATCGCTCGCGGCGAGCGCGGAGGCGAGCCGGTCGGCGGTGAAGTTGGAGGCGCCGATCGCGCGCACCTTGCCCGCGCCGACGAGCGCGTCGAGCGCGCCCAGCGCTTCGGCCTGCGGCACGCTCTCATCGTCCTTATGCGCGAAATAGAGATCGATATAATCGGTGCCGAGGCGCCGGAGCGAGGCTTCGGCGGCCGCGGCGATATGCTTGGGATCGAGCCCCTTACCGTCGGGCCCGTCGAGCATCCCCATCTTGGTCGCGATCAGCACGTCGTCGCGCCGACCGCGCGCCTTCAGCCATTCGCCGATGATCGTCTCGCTCTCGCCGCCGGCATTGCCGGGCACCCAGGCCGAATAGACGTCGGCGGTGTCGATCAGCATCCCGCCGCCGGCGACAAAGGCGTCGAGAATGTCGAAGCTCGTCCGGCGGTCGGCGGTCCAGCCGAAGACGTTGCCGCCGAGCATCAGCGGCGCGGTGACGAGCCCGCTCGCGCCGAGCGCGCGCCGCTCAGGCATCGAGCAGATCCTTCGCGACCGTGGTGAAGCGATCGAGCGTGACGTGGCCGTCGCGCTTCAATTGCTCGATCGCGCGCTTCACGTCCTGACTGGAGCCGCGCGGCAGGATGAGCACCGCATCGCCCGTCGCGATCACGATCAGATCGTGGATGCCGACCGCGGCGACGAGCGGGCCGTCGGTGCGGATCAGGCAGCCCGATGTGTCGATCGCGACGACTTCGCCATGATGCGCATTGTTGGCGGCGTCGCGCGGGGCGATCGCGTGGAGCGCGTCCCAGCTGCCGAGATCGGACCAGCCCA
Organism: Sphingomonas natans; assembly: GCF_030546695.1. GTDB lineage: Bacteria > Pseudomonadota > Alphaproteobacteria > Sphingomonadales > Sphingomonadaceae > Sphingomonas_I > Sphingomonas_I natans. The sequence goes on along the minus strand of NZ_JAUOTP010000001.1, from coordinate 711,080 downwards.
TGTCGACGGGCACGACCGCGACGCGATCGACCTTCTCCATCACCGCATAATCGACCGATTCGCTGGGCGAGGCGCCGAAGGCGTGCGGATCGGGATAGATGCGGCCGCCTTCGCGCCGCGCCTTGTCCATGCCCTCGGTCGCGGCCGCGAGCATCGCCGGCTCCAGCCGCCCGAGCGCGCCCAGGTAAGAGGCGGCGGTGAACAGGAAGATGCCGCCGTTCCAGCTGTACGTCCCCGCGGCGAGATAGGATCGGGCGGTCTCGATATCGGGCTTCTCGACGAAGCGCTCGACCTTGTTGACGCCGGGGGCGAGCTCGTCGCCGCGGCAGATATAGCCATAGCCGGTCTCGGGCGCGTCGGGGGTGATGCCGAACGTCGCGAACCAGCCCTGCGTGCAGAGCGGCTCCGCGGCGGCGACGGCGGTCATGAACGCGTCGACATCGTCGATCACATGGTCGCTCGGCATCACGAGCAGCAGGTCGGACGGCTGGGCGGCGAGCGCGGCGAGCGCGATGGCGGGCGCGGTGTTGCGCGCGGCGGGCTCCAGGACGATCGCCGCATCGGTGATGCCGATCTGCGCGAGCTGGCTCTCGATCTCGTCGGCATGCGCGGCGTTGGCGACGATGATCGGGCTGGCGAAACCGGAGCGCTCCATCGTGCGCCGCGCGGTGAGCTGCAGCATCGTTTCCGCACCGGTCAGAGACAGCAACTGCTTGGGACGCTCCGCGCGCGACATCGGCCACAGCCGCGTTCCCGACCCGCCCGAAAGGATGACGGGTATGATCATGCTGAAATTCTCCCGGTAACTATCTTCGCGTGGCGCGGACGCGCCGGAGCAACAACGTTAAAGCCGCGCGCCTGTTGCACAAGGGCCGCCACGACGCCGCGAAACTAAGGATGACTAGCCGTGTTTACAAATTTTGAGTATGATATCGCTAGCCATGATCTATGTTTGACGGTGGCTGTGTAAAAGGACGCTTGGGGAATGGCTGACACGATACCGATGCTGCGACGCGAACAGCGCCGCCATCTGCTGATGAACGGCTGGCTCATCGCCGGCTTCATCGTCGTGGGCACGGCCGTGACCAACGAGCGCGGCATCTTCCGCCCGGTCGGTTTCGACGGTCTTTCCGCTACCGCGCGCGCCTTCATCGCGATGGCCTCGCCCGCCGGGATCGGTCCGCGCCTGCGCGATGTCCGCTCGGTTTCCGCGCTCGATCCGTTCGAGGTGACCGCGCCGTCGCGCGACGTCCGCCGCCGCCTGATCGACGCGATCGACTGGATGCCGGGCGAGGGCGAGGATCCGACGCAGACGCCGCTGAGCTTCGGCAATGGCGCTCCGCCGATCACCGTGGCCGATGCCGGCAATGACGGGCAGCCCGCCCCCGGCCAGCAGGCGTTCGCGGCGCCGCCCTCGACGCTGGGCGTCACGAACCCGACGATTCCCGAGCAGGATACGGTGCTGCCGCCGGGCCTGGATACGGGCGCGGTGCCCGAGCCTGCGACCTGGGCGATGCTGATCCTGGGCTTCGGTCTGGTCGGCGGGCTGCTGCGCTCGGTCGAGCAGCGCCGCCGCATGACGGCGCAGCCGGTCACGCGGCGTCGCCGCGGCCAGCGTTCCGGACAGATTGCCGGCTGAACGGATCGCCGCCGGAAAACGGCGGCGACCGATCTTCGATATTTGAAAACGGACCGACCGGGTGCGCCTGGTCAGTCGAGCGAGGTCGCGCGATCGAATTCCATGCGATCGCCGTCGATCCGCATGGCGCCGAGCTTCGAGAGCAGGTTCTGCCCGAGCAGCGAGACGCCGGGGCCGCCATTGACGACCGCTGCGGTGACACCGCGCACATCCTGACCCGCGACGCGGACATGGCCGAGCTTGGTCCACGCCATCGGCCGGTTGCCGCCCGCCGTCGCCATTCGCGCGTTATAACGGCCGGCCCGGGGAGCCGCGCCGACCGCGCGCGCGTCCGCCGCGCTCAACACGACGACGCTCGCGCCGGTATCGACCAGAAAGCGCACCGGCTGACCGTTGACCGTCGCGCGGACGTAGAACAGTCCGTCACTCGATCGCGCGATGTGGCGGCTGCCGCGCTCCTCGGGCTCGATCACCAGCGCCTCGTTGGCGTCGGTGACCTCCACCTCCCGCGCCATCGCGGCCTGCGTGCGCGCCTGCGCGCGCTCGGCCAGATCCGGCGTATGCGGGAAGACGGACGGGGGCTCGCTCGCATAATAGCCGCCGGCAAAGGCAGCTAGGGCGATTGGAACGGAAAGCACTTGATACATCATGCGACGCTTATGCGGCGCCGCCTTCGAACATTCGGTTGCGGGGAAAAGTTAACGCCGCGCTGACGGTGTTTCGTCGGCCCCGTTCCAATCGTCGGAATGATAATAATCGAGGTCGCCGCGCAGCTTGCGGACGTGCCGCCACTGGCCGAGCCCGGTCGCGCCAAACAGCAGCCCGCCGAGCAGGAATTGCGCGGCGATGATGTAATAAGGCCAGCGGATCGTCGCCGCCGATGCGTAGAGCACGTAATAATGCTCGATCGGCTGATAGCCGAGATAGCGGTACAGCCGCACGAGCGCGCCCGGTAGATCGGCATGGACGAGGATGCCGGTGCGGTGGCTGATCGTCGCGCCCGCGCTGAGATCGGGCCGCTCGACCGGCAGGAACTCGACGAAATAGCGCACCCGGCCATCGCTGCCCTTCGGCGGGACGATCGGCGCGAACAAGGCGGTGCGATTGAAGAACAGGATGCCGCGGTTGAACGAGGCGATGCGTCCGTAGCGGACAGCGCCCTCGATTCGCGCCGAGCCCTCCTGCGGCTCGGATCCGCCGACGACGCCGGGGGTGAAGCTGCGCGGCGGTTCGGTGCCCGTCGGCAGGGTCAAGGTCCACAGCAAGGCGATCAGCGCGGCGATGCCGAGCGATGCGCCGAAGCCGAGCAGGAAATGCATGTAATCCTGCGCCGAGAAGAGCGCGAGCTGCGCTTCCTGCTCCCACTCGTCATCGTCGAGATCGTCGTCGGAGAGCGTATGGGCCCTGCTCGCGGCGAGTTCGTCGCGCGAGAGCGTGCGACGGCGCAGGATCGCCAGCGCCGGCCAGGCCAGCGCCATCGTCAACAGGCAGAAATTGAAGGTCGGCAGATCCTGGCCGAGGCGGTCGAATTGCCACTCGGCCAGTATCGCGAAGATGCCGCGATAGGTTGCTGCTTCCCACGCGAAATAGAGTACGACGACGAGCACCCACAGCCACATGATGGCCAAGCGGGGCGAGACACGATGACGCTTCCAGAAAGGCTCGTCGCTTCGTGCCGCAGGCGAGATATGGGCGATGGACGTCACGCGCTCATCTCTATCCGGCCGAAGTCCATCGCGCGACAGGCATGATCATGTGGGTGAACACTCCCCATGCTGGTTTCCCCACTCTTGTGATGCCCGGCAGTCGTTGCCGCCGGTTCCAAGGGCTCGGCGCACGGCGCCGATCCCAATAGATCATCTTTTTCAGCTTCGTTGTAAGAAATAGTTACCTCACCCGATCCGCGCGAAGAAACTATCGCTTACAGATCCGTTAACACGCCAAGCCGAACTTCGTTGCGTGGCCGTGCCGACACCACGTAAAATCTTGCTGTTCAGGCCGTTGCCGATGCGGCTGCACTCAGCAAGGCGCGGACGGAGGCGGTCGCGACATCGGCGTCGATCCCCACGCCGAAGACCGAGCGATCGCCCGCGCGCACCTCGACATAGGCGGCGGCCTGCGCATCGCCGCCGATGCCGATCGCATGTTCGGAATAATCGACGATATCCAGATCCAGCGCGAATCCGTCGCGCAGCGCCGCCAGCACGCTGGAAAGCAGCCCGTTGCCGCGCCCGCTGATCGACGTTTCCTGGCCCGCATGGCGGACGCGGCCGACGAAGATGCGATCGCGTCCCGATTGCTGCTCCTCGTACGAGATCAGCTCATAGGGCTGCGCGCCGGCAAGCCGGTAATGCGTCTCGAACGCGCCCCAGATGTCGGTGGCGTCGAGCTCCCGGCTGGTCTCGTCGGCGAGACCCTGGACGACGCGGCTGAAATCGGCCTGCAGCCGCTTGGGCAGCTTCAGCCCCTTGTCCTGCTCGATCACCCAGGCGACGCCGCCCTTGCCGGACTGCGAATTGACGCGGATCACGGCCTCGTAGCTGCGCCCGAGATCTGCGGGGTCGATCGGCAGATAGGGCACGTCCCAGAAGGCGTCGTTGCGCTGTTCCTGCGCGGTGAAACCCTTGCGGATCGCATCCTGATGACTGCCTGAAAAAGCCGTGAACACCAGATCGCCAGCATAAGGCGTGCGCGGATGGACGGGGATGTTCGTGCAGTAATTGACCGTGCTGACGACCTCGTCGATGTCCGACAGATCCAGACCCGGATGGACGCCCTGCGTGTAGAGATTGAGCGCGACCGTCACGAGATCGCAATTGCCGGTGCGCTCGCCATTGCCGAGCAGGCAGCCCTCGACGCGGTCGGCGCCGGCCATCAGCCCGAGCTCCGCCGCGGCGACGCCTGTGCCGCGATCATTGTGCGTGTGGAGCGAGATGACGACGCTGTCGCGGTTCGGCACGTTGCGGCAGAACCACTCGATCTGATCGGCATAGATGTTGGGCGTCGCCGCCTCGACCGTGGCGGGCAGGTTGAGGATCAGCGGGCGCTCGGGCGTCGGGCGCAGCACGTCCATCACCGCCGCGCAGACCTCGAGGCTGAAATCGAGCTCGGCGGTCGAGAAGGTCTCCGGGCTATATTCGAAATGCCATTCGGTGTTCGGCTGCCTGGCGGCTTCGTCGCGCAGGATCTTGGCGCCGTCGATCGCGATGTCGCGGATCTGGTCGCGCGTCATGTCGAACACGATCCGGCGCCAGGCGGGCGACACCGCATTGTAGAGATGGACGATCGCGGCGCGCGCGCCCTGAAGGCTCTCGAAGCTTTTCGCGATCAAGTCCCGGCGCGATTGCGTGAGCACCTGGATCAGCACGTCGTCGGGGATCGATCCCTTGCGGATCAGCCCGGAGATGAAATCGAATTCGGTCGCGCCGGCGGCGGGAAAGCCGACCTCGATCTCCTTCAGGCCGACCTTGACGAGCAGTTCGAAGAAGCGGGTCTTCTTCTCCTCGTTCATCGGATCGATCAGCGCCTGATTGCCGTCGCGCATGTCAGTGGAGAGCCAGCGCGGCGCCTTGGTGATCGTGCGCGACGGCCATTGGCGGTCGGGCAGGTCGATCTGCGGGAAGGCGCGATACTTGGTCGAAGGGTCGCTCAGGAAGGCCATGATATACTCGACGTCTAAACGGGCATGATGGCGCGCGAACAGCAGATCCGGCGCAGCGATGATCCCCTTAGGCGGCCGAGGCGGCCGGACGGCCGCGAGCGATCGACGCGCCTAAGGGCGCGTAAGTCGAAGCTGCAGGAGGGCGCGGGGAGCCTTCATCGGGGCGAGCGCATAGTTAAAAGCCGCCGCGACGTCCAGCCTTTCCTCCACGTCCCGCCCTTCGAGCCGCTTCCGCGGGTTTACCGCAATTTAAAGGAAGTCCGGCATTTGTGCCGGACAATCAGGGAGATAGGCCGTGCTCCAGCTAACCTATATCAGTTCCGCGGTCGGACCCTGCGCTGAGAGCGACGTCGATGCGATCCTGAAGACGGCGCGCCGCAACAATGTCATCCTGGGCGTGACCGGGCTGCTCCTGTTCGACGGCCGCCGCTTTCTCCAGACGCTGGAGGGCGAAACCGCCTCGGTGAACGCCGCCTATCAGCGCATCCGGAACGATCCTCGCCACCGCGCGATCGTCCAGCTCTCCAGCAAGGAGACCAAGGCGCGCGCCTTCGGCGATTGGGCGATGGCGGCGCAGTGCATCTCGGCGGGCCCAGGCGTCGTCGCGCAGGTCGATGCGCTCACCGAAACCGTAGCCGACCCGAACCTGCGCGAAACCTTTCGCGGCTTCGCGCGGGTCCGGGCCGCGGCGTTGACGGCTAGTTCTGCTTGAAGCCGGCGTTGATCGTCAGCTTCACCTCATCCGATACGGTCGGCGCGTAGGTGATACCCCATTCGGAGCGCTTGATTACCGTGGTGGCGGCGAAGCCGATATAGGCCTTCTTGCTGCGCATGTCGGTGCCCGCGCCGAAGAAGCGCGCCTGCAGGACGACCGGCTTGGTCACGCCCTTCAGCGTCAGGTCGCCCGTGATCGTCGCGGTCTGGCCCTTGGCGACGACCTTCGTCGAGACGAACTTGCCCTCGGGGAATTTGGCGGCGTCGAAGAAATCGGCCGACTTGAGATGCGTATCGAGCGCGGCGACGGTCGTGCGGACCTGATCGATCGGGAAGGTGATCTCGACCTTCGAGGCGGCCGGCGATTTGGTGTCCAGCGTCAGCGTGCCGGTCGGATTGGTGAACTCGCCGGTATATTCGGTGAAGCCGAGATGGTTGACCGTGAACAGCAGCTGCGTGTGCGGCGTATCGACCGTGTAGCTGCCGGAGACGGCGCGCGCGGGATCGGGCGCGCCCGGCGGCGTGGTCGGCATCTGCGCGATGAGCGGAGCGGCGAGCGCAAGCGAGAGGGCGGTCAGCATCAGGCGCATCGACGGGATCTCCTTGGTCGTAACAGGCGGCGGTTTCGTCGCTTCACCCGTGCGCTGTCAAACGACAAAACGCAGCTTCGACTCGCTAGCGCGCTTGTGGCGCGCTATTCTGCGATCGAAGACGGGCGAGGGGCGGCGCGTATGACATTCACGATGGCAAACCTCCTGTTCGGCTCCGCGCTCGTGCTCGCGGCCGCATCGGTGCCGCGCGCGACGCTGATGCTGCGCGCCGCGCTCGTCGTCGTGGGCGGGGCGGGACTTGCTTATGTCATCCACCGGCGGCTGGGGCTGGGGTCGGCGGCCGCGTGCGGCGCGCTGATGACGATCAGCTTCATCCAGACGCTCTTCTCGGTCCGCTGGGGCACCAAGATCATCCTTTCGGCGGAAGAGGTGGCGATGATCGAGCGCTGCTTCCCGTCGATACCGCGGCTCGGCGCGCGCCAGCTGCTGGATCAGGGGCTGTGGATGTCGGGCAAGGCCGGCGAGACCCTGCTGCACGAGGGCACGCCCGCGACGCACCTCTTCTATCTGAGCGAGGGCGAGGTCTCGGTCCTGTCGGGCGGCCGCGAGGTGGCGACGAGCGGGCCCGGCCATTTCTTCGGCGAGATCACCGTGCTGAGCGGTGGACCCGCGACCGCGACCGTGACGCTGAAAAGCCCGGCGCGTTTCTGGTGCGCGACCGCGGATTCGCTCCACGCCTTCCTCGGCCTCTATCCCGAATATCGCTCGATCCTGGAAGGCGCGTTCGCGGGCGATCTGCGCGACAAGCTGCGCCTCGCCAACCAGCGGATGGTATCGATGGAAGAGGCCGCGGCGGCGTCCGGCTGATCGGGCTCAGTGTGGCTGGAGCAGGCTGCCCGAGACGAAATCGAACGTCTCGGCAGGCAGCCAGCCCATCACGTAATTGACGTAATATAGACCGAACAGGACGATCGCGACGATCGTCGTCCACAGGCATGTCCGCGCGAAGCTGAAGCTGGGCGGCGCGCTCGAGACGGTGCCGGGGACATAGGCCTCGGGCCCGCTCTTGCGCTGCAGCCGGAACGGCAGGACGAGGAAGAAGCTCAGCGACCAGAAGAGCGAATAGATCGCGATGATAGAGCTGAGGCGCATCGTTAAAACCCGCTCCGTTCGTCCTGAGCCTGTCGAAGGACCGTTCCTGCTCCACCCGCCGGCAGAGAAGGACGGTGCTTCGACAAGCTCAGCACGAACGGTTCAACGGCATCGCGTGGCTCAGCGGCTCTCGACGGAAACGTAATCGCGCTGGGTCGCGCCGGTGTAGAGCTGGCGCGGGCGGCCGATCTTCTGATCGGGATCGGTGATCATCTCGTTCCACTGCGCGATCCAGCCGGCGGTGCGCGCCAGCGCGAACAGCACGGTGAACATCGAGGTCGGGAAGCCGATCGCCGACAGGATCACGCCCGAATAGAAATCGACGTTCGGATAGAGCTTCTTGTCGATGAAATACTGGTCCTTGAGCGCGATCTGCTCCAGCTCGCGCGCCGTATCCAGCACGGGATCGGAGATGCCGAGCTTGTCGAGGACCTCGGTCGCGGCCTTGGACAGCACCTGCGCGCGCGGATCGAAATTCTTGTACACGCGGTGGCCGAAGCCCATCAGCCGGAACGGATCGTCCTTGTTCTTCGCGCGGGCGATATATTCCGGAATGCGATCGGGCGTGCCGATCTCGCGCAGCATGTTGAGCGCGGCCTCGTTGGCGCCGCCATGCGCGGGCCCCCACAGGCAGGCGATGCCCGCGGCGATGCACGCGAACGGATTGGCGCCCGACGAGCCCGCGAGGCGGACGGTCGAGGTCGAGGCGTTCTGCTCGTGATCGGCATGGAGGATGAAGATCTTGTCCATCGCCGATTCGATGATCGGATCGACCTGATACTCCTCGGCCGGCACGCCGAACGTCATCCGCAGGAAATTGCCCGCATAGGACAGGTTGTTGTCCGGATAGAGGAACGGCTGACCGATCGTATATTTATACGCCATCGCCGCCAGCGTCGGCATCTTGGCGATCAGCCGGTGGCTCGCGATGCGGCGCTGGTCGGGATCGGAGATGTCGGTCGAATCGTGGTAGAAAGCCGAGAGCGCGCCGACCACGCCGGTCATCACCGCCATCGGGTGCGCGTCGCGCCGGAAGCCGCGATAGAAGGTCGCGAGCTGCTCGTGGACCATCGTGTGGCGGTTGATCGTGTAGGTGAAGTTGTCGAGCTCGGCCTTGTTCGGCAGTTCGCCGTTCATCAGCAGGTACGAGACCTCCATGAACGAGGATTTCTCGGCCAGCTGATCGATCGGATAGCCGCGGTGGAGCAGGATCCCCGCATCGCCATCGATATAGGTGATCTTCGATTCGCAGCTCGCCGTGGAGGTGAATCCGGGATCGTAGGTGAAGGCGCCGGTGTCGGCATAGAATTTGCGGATGTCGACGACGTCCGGCCCGGTGCTGCCCGAGCGCACCGGATATTCGTGGCTCTTGCCGCCAAGGCCGATCGTGCTGGTGTCGCCCATCCTGATATTCTCCTTCAAGCGGCAGCCGGCGGAGCGATCTGGTCGCTCAGCCGGGCCAGGCTTTCCTCGCGTCCGATGAGCACGAGGACGTCAAAGATTCCCGGCGAGGTCGTCCGCCCGGTCAAGGCGGCGCGCAACGGCTGCGCGACCTTGCCGAGGCCGAGTCCCTCGTCTTCCGCAATCAGGCGGACGGCGGCTTCGAGCGCTTCGATGCTCCAGTCGTCAACCGCCGCGAGCGCGTCCCGGGCACGCACCAGCAGATGGTGCGCGGGGCCATCTAGCAGCTTGGCCGCGGCTTCGTCCACGTCCAGCGGGCGGGTGCGGAAAAGGAAAGCGGCGCTTTCCGCCAACTCGTTGAGATTTTTGGCTCTTGGCTTCAGGGAAGCCATGGCGCGGCGCAGCAGATCGCGCCCGTCCGTGCCGATTTCGAGACCGATACGGGGGGCGACGAGAGTCGTCAGCCGATCGTCGTCCGCCTCGCGCAGATATTGGCCGTTGACGCTCTCCAGTTTCTTGAGATCGAAGCGCGCCGGCGCCCGGCCGACGGCGCCCAGATCGAACAGCTCGATAGCGCGGGGGCGATCGATGATCTCCTCGTCGCCATGGCCCCAGCCGAGCCGCAGCAGATAATTGTTCACCGCTTCGGGCAGCAGGCCGAGTTCGTCGCGATAGGCGTCCACCCCGAGCGCGCCGTGGCGCTTGGAGAGCTTGGCGCCGTCGGCGCCGTGGATCAGCGGAATATGCGCATAAACCGGCTCGGCCCAGTTCATCGCGCGGATGATGCCGAGCTGGCGGAAGGCATTGTTGAGATGATCGTCGCCGCGGATGACGTGCGTCACGCCCATGTCGTGATCGTCGACGACGACCGCGAGCATGTAGGTCGGCGTACCGTCCGAGCGCAGCAGGATCATGTCGTCGAGAATGTCGTTGGCGACGGTGACCGTCCCCTGCACCTTGTCCTCGATCACGGTCTCGCCGCCGCGCGTCGCCTTGATGCGGACGACGAACGGCATATCGAGCGGGCCGTCGGTCCGGTCGCGCCACGGGCTCTCGATCTTGAACGGGCGCTTCTCGGCCTGCGCGGCGGCGCGCTGCGCGGCGATCTCGTCCTGCGTCATCCAGCAGCGATAGGCATGGCCGCTCGCGAGCATCGCCTGCGCGACCTCGGCGTGACGGGCCATCCGCGCGAACTGATAGACTTCGGGGCCGTCCCAATCGAGCTCCAGCCAGCGCATCCCGTCGAGGATCGCCTCGATCGCGGGCTCGGTGGAGCGGGCGCGATCGGTATCCTCAATGCGCAGCAGGAACTTGCCGCCGTGATGGCGCGCGAACAGCCAGTTGAAGAGCGCGGTGCGCGCGCCGCCGATATGGAGGAAACCGGTCGGCGAGGGGGCGAATCGGGTAACGACCGCCGGGCCTGACGCCTCGGTCGTGCTTGCGCTCGACATATGTCTCTTTCAAGTTCGACCCCATGGCGGGTCGAGGGGTGGCGCCCCCTAGCATGACGCTTGCGAGGCGACAAAGGGGCTGGGCGCTGTCCGGGCTTCCTCGCCCGTCCGCCTGGGCGCAGTCGGTCGAGCGGTGGCTGGAGGCGGAGCGCGACCAGATCGCGCTGTGGCTGCCCGTCGCTTTGGGCCTGGGCATCGGGCTCTATTTCGGGCTCGGCCAGCCGTGGATGTGGAGCGCGGCAATGGCTTCGCTCGGCGGCGCGGGCGCGGCGGCGACCGCGCTCGGGCGCGGCGGGCGGCTGGCGAGTGCGCTCGGCTGGGGCGCGATCGTCGCGATGCTCGGCCTGGGGCTCGCCTGGGGCCGCAGCGAGAGAGTGGCCGCGCCGGTGCTGTCGCGCGCGATCGTCACCGAGGTGCGAGGCGCGATCGTCGAGGTCGATCGCCTGCCTGCGCGAGAGCAAGTCCGGCTGCTGGTCGCGACCGCGCCGACGACAGGCCTGCCCCCGCAGATCCGCCTCTCGGTGGATGATGACAAGGCACAGGCAGGCTTGGAGCCCGGCGCGTCGATCTCCGTCCGCGCGCGACTCGTCCCCCCACCCGCGGCGGCCGTGCCGGGCGCCTATGATTTCGCGCGTGTCGCCTGGTTCAGGCGGATCGGCGCGACCGGCAAGGCGCTCGATCCGCCGACCGTGACGCGGGCGCCCGCTTATGGCGGCTTCTGGCGCTGGCTCGCGGCGAAGCGCACCGCGCTGACCCGCCATATCCAGGATCGGCTGACGGGCAGCACCGGCGGGGTCGCGGCGGCGTTCGTCACCGGCGATACGGGCGCGATCACGCAGGAGGATGCCGATGCGATGTGCCGCTCGGGCCTCGCGCATCTGCTCTCGATCAGCGGCTTGCACGTCGCCGCCGCGATCGGCGCGACGATGTTTCTTACGCTGAAGCTGCTGGCGTTGAGCGAGCGGCTCGCGCTGCACTGGCCCCTGCATCTGATCGCGGCGGGGGCGGGCGCGCTGGCGGGAATCGCCTACACCTTGCTGTCGGGCGCCGAGGTGCCGACCGTGCGCTCGTGCGTCGCGGCGATGATCGTGCTCGCCGGGCTGGCGCTGGGACGCGAGGCAATGACGCTAAGGCTGGTCGCGGTCGGCGCGCTGGTCGTGTTGCTGTTCCGGCCCGAGGCGCTTGTCGGTCCCAGCTTCCAGCTGAGCTTCGCCGCGGTCACCGCGATCGTCGCGCTGCACGATCATCCGCGCGTCCGCGCCTGGACGCTCAAGCGCGACGAAGGGCTGCTGCGCCGCTTCGGCCGCGCGCTCGTCTCGCTGCTGCTGACCGGCATCGTCGTCGAAGCCGTGCTCGCGCCGATCGGCCTCTACCATTTTCACAAGGCGGGGCTGTACGGCGCCTTCGCCAATATCGTCGCGATCCCGCTGACGACCTTCGTGATCATGCCCGCCGAGGCGCTGGCGCTGCTGCTCGATCTGGTCGGCGTCGGCGCGCCGATATGGTGGGTCGCGGGACAGGCTTTGGGCCTGTTGCTGTGGCTCGCGCGGACGGTGTCGGCGCTGCCGGGTTCGGTCGCGGCTTTGCCGTCGATGCCGCTCGGCGCTTTTCTGGCGATGGTCGCGGGCGGCCTCTGGCTGATGCTGTGGCGGGCCAAAGCGCGCCGGCTCGGGCTCGTGCCGCTGGCGATCGGCGCGCTGTGGGCAACGACGACGCCCGCGCCCGATCTGCTCGTGACCGACGATGGCCGCCACCTCGCGATCCGCGCCGACGACGGCCGCCTCTACCTTCTCCGCCCGCGCGCCGGAGATTATGTCCGCGACGTGCTGGGGACGGGTGCGGGCGTGCAGGAGGAAGCTCTGGATCTGGACGCGATGCCCGGCGCGCGCTGCAGCCGCGACGCCTGCACCGTTGCGATCCATCGCGGCGGGCGGACGTGGCGCCTGCTCGCCTTGCGCAGCCGGTATCGGATCGACTGGCAGACGCTGACGAACAGCTGCGCTTGGTCCGATATCGCCGTTGCGGATCGACGTCTGCCGCGTGCTTGTGTACCCAAATGGCTGAAATTGGATGCTCCGGCACTGCGTGCTTCGGGCGGGATCGCGATTTCGCTGGTTCGTAGCGCGACTTTCAATAGCCGGGGCGGAGACGGTCACCCTTGGGTGACAAGTCCTTTTTCGAAAAGCACAACATATACTCCACCACACGACGACACGACATCGCTGTCATCGTCGAAATAGGAAAGATGCATTTTGGAGATAATTGTTTGTTAACACGATCTTGTGCTGACAGAGGTTTTTTTCTGTGCGACGTTCTTGGGCGGGGGGAGCTCGATGGCGGTTGAATATTCCAATCTGTGGGAAATCATCGGCCAGTCCGATCAATCGCCCATCTGCGCGTTCGATCACGAATTCCGGATGATCGCGTTCAATCGCGCGCACAGCGACGAGTTTTTCCGCATCTACCAGTATCGCGTGCAAGTCGGCGATGTCTTTCCGGACCTGTTTCTCCCAGAACAGCGTGCGGTCATCAAAGGCTTCATGGCACGCGCGCTGGCCGGCGAAGTGTTCAACGTCACCGAAGAGTTTGGCGATCCCGATCTGTTCAAGCCCTATTGGGACATTTCCTACGCGCCGCTGCGCGATCCCGACGGGACGATCATCGGCGCGTTCCATCACGCCAAGGATATCAGCGATCGGCTGCGCGCCGAGGCGGCGCTGCGCACCGCCGAAGATGCGCTGCGCCAGTCGCAGAAGATGGAGGCCGTGGGCCAGCTTACTGGTGGGGTCGCGCATGACTTCAACAATCTGCTGACGATCGTCAAATCGGCGATCGAGATGCTCAAGCTGCCGGACCAGGAAGAGGAACGGCGCGATCGCTATGTCGGCGCGATCGACGAGGCGGTGACTCGCGCGTCGAAGCTCACCCAGCAATTGCTCGCCTTCGCGCGCCGCCAGACGCTGAAGCCCGAGACGTTCGACGCGAACGCGAACCTCCGCGCGATCGAGGAAATGACGCAGACCCTGGTCGGCGCGCGGGTCACGATCGTCCGCGACATTCCCGCCGATCCGCTGGGGGTGAGCGCCGACACCAACCAGTTCGATACCGCGCTCGTAAATCTGGCCGTCAACGCGCGCGATGCGATGGCGGGCGAGGGGCTGTTGACGATCAGCCTGCGCGGGACGGACGGGATTCCGGCGGTGCGCGAGCGGGCGGCGGTCCCCGGATCGTTCGTCGCGATCACGGTGGCCGATACGGGAAATGGCATCCCGCCGGCGGATCGCGAACGGATCTTCGAGCCCTTCTACACGACCAAGCCGGTCGGCTCGGGCACGGGGCTCGGCCTCAGCCAGGTGTTCGGCTTCGCGCGCCAGTCGGGTGGCGAGATCCAGGTGGAGAGCGCGGTCGGGGCGGGCAGTCGTTTCACGCTTTATCTGCCGCGCGTCGCCGTGGCGGAGCATGCCGATCCCGGGCCGCTCGTCGAAGACGGGGACTTGGACGTGGACTTGGATCTGGACGGGATCGGGGCTCTGCTGTGCGTGCTCGTCGTCGAAGACAATGCCGAGGTCGCGGCCAGCACGGTCGATGCGCTCGACCAGCTCGGCTTCACGACGGTGCTTGCCCCGAATGGGATCGAAGGGCTGCGCGAGATTGCGAAGGACCCCGAGCGTTTCGACGTGGTCTTCTCCGACGTGATGATGCCGGGCATGACCGGGATCGAGATGGGGCGCGAGATCCGGCGGCTCTACGGCGGGCTGCCGGTGGTGCTGGCGAGCGGCTACAGCCACGTCCTGGCTGCAAGCGGGACCGACGGGTTCGAGCTGATCTACAAGCCCTATTCGATCGATCAGGTCTCGCGGATCCTGCGCCGCGCGGCGGCAGGGCGCGATCGGAGGAAGAGCTGCGCGGCCTGAGCGGGGCTTCGCGGCGGCGGACCGCGCGCACGCTCGGGGCCTTGCTGTAGCGCCGGTCAGCTCAACCGAATGGGCGATCCAGCGACGGCGGGGGCTCGGAGAACCAGCGCGGCCCTGACTCGGTCAGGTGGATGCAGTCTTCCAGCCGGACGCCGAACCTGCCCGGGAGATAGAGGCCCGGCTCGTTCGAAAAGCACATGCCGGGCGCGAGGCGGGTCGTCTCGCCATGGACGAAATTGACCGGCTCGTGCCCGTCCAGCCCGATGCCGTGCCCGGTGCGGTGCGAGAGGCCCGGCAGCGTATAGCCCGGGCCGAAGCCCTGCTTCGTATAGAAGGCACGCACAGCATCGTCGATCGAGCCGGCCGGCGCGCCGAGCTTGGCGGCGGCGAAGGCGATGCGCTGGCCCTCGGCCACCGTCTCCCACACGCGGCGCACGTCGGCGGGCGCGCGGCCGGGGACGAAGGTGCGCGAGATATCCGACTGATAGCCCTCGACCGTGCAGCCGCAGTCCATCAGCACCACCTCGCCGTCGCGCACCGCCTGCGGCTTGCCCGAACCATGCGGGTAGGCGGCAGCCTCGCCCAGCAGGATCAGGTTGAATTCGGTGATGCCGCCGAGCTTCGTCGTCGCGGCGTCCATCAGCGCGCCGATCTCGGCGCGGCCCATGCCGGTGCGGATGCGCGGATAGGTCCAGCGGTAGGCGGCGATCGTGATGTCGCTCGCCTTTTGCATCAGCGCGATCTCGGCGGGCGACTTGATCATCCGGCAGCCGCGCACGATCGGGTCGCCCGAGACGAGTCTTGCCTGCGGGAGGCGCTGCGCGAGCCCGTCGCTCGCGAAGAAGCGAACGCGCTCCTCGATCCCGATCGTCGCGGTGGCGAGGCGGCGCTCGCGCAGCGCGCCGGCGATCAGCGCGATCGGATCCTCGTCCTCGTTCCAGGTGCGCACGTCGGCCTTTATGGCGAGCGTCTGGCGGACCGAGGGCTCCTCGAAGAAGGGCGTGACGACGATCGGATCGCCGGTCGCGGTCAGCACCGCGGCGGTGAGCCGCTCGCTCAGATGCCATTCGATGCCGGTGAAATAGACGAGGCTCGCCCCGGGCTCGATCACGAGCGCTGCGATGCCGGTCTCGCGCATCAGCCGGCGCGCACGCTCGAGCCGGGCGGCGCGTTCGTTCGCATCGATCGGCTTCACGTCGCCGGTCATGCGCTCGAGATCGCTCGTATCGATCTCGGCGGCGAACAGCGCGGCGGGCAGCAGCGCGGTTGCGCCGAGCGCCAATGTGCCGCCGAGCAGGTCGCGCCGGGCGATCATGGCAGCGGATTGAGCGCGATGCAGTTACCGCCCTTGGCGGTCACCGCCTTGCACAGATCTTGCGCTTCGGAGCGGCTCGCGAGGCCTGTCGCCTGCAGCCGCCACATGCCGTTGGCCTGGACGCTCGTGTGGCTCAGGCGCGAAAGCTCGGGCAGCTTGCGCAGCAGCGTCCGCCACTGCTCCTCGGCCTTGTCCGCGCTGATCAGCGAGCCGAGCTGGACGCGCCACTTGCCCATAGCCGGCGTCGGCGTGGCAGCGGGGCGGGGCATGGACGCTGCAGGCCTCGGCGGCGGTGCGACGAGCGGTTCGACCGGAGGCGGCGTCACGATCGGCTCTGCCGGAGCGGAGGGTGGCACGGCGGTGGTCTGGATCGGTGCCGGCGCCGGACGGGGCACGAAAACAGGAGCGGGCCGGGGCAGTGGAGCCGGCGTCGCGGGAGTGGGCGTCGCGGCGGCAGGCGCGGCCAGCGGCGCGAGCGTCGCCGGAGCCGACCCAGTCGATTGCGCAACCGCGGGTTGCGCCGGAGGCAGCGGGGTGCGGCCGGGCTGGATCGTGTTCGAGGCCATCCGGTCCCGATCGGTAAGATAGGGCTCCATCAGCTGGAGGCTGCGGATCGCCTGCGGCAGATTCATGTTCGCGGCGGTGCGCATCTCCGCATAAGCCCGCGGCAGATCCTTCGGCACGCCGTCGCCGTTGAAGCGCGCGGTGCCGAGCAGATAGAGCGCTCGGGCATCCTGCCGCGTCTCGGCGGCTTCCAGCAGCGGGATCGATTCGCGCCGCTCGCCCTTGGTGAACAGCAACAGGCCGAGCGCGTCGCCCGCGCGCGTGTCGCCTTGCGCGGCGGCCTTGCGGAACCAGGTGATCGCCTGCTCGCGATCGGGCGTGACACCCTGGCCGGTGCGATAGGCCTCACCCAGCACGAACTGCGACTCGCGATCGCCGGCGGCAGCCTTGGTCTGGACCTCGCCGATCGTCTGCGCGGCGGCCGGCACCGCCAGCGCGAGAAGCAATGGGGCAGAGAAAGCGGCAAACCTCATCCGAGTATCGTCCCACCCTTGATCGTCGTCATCACCTTCCCCTCGACCGGCAAACCGTCGAACGGCGTATTGCCCGCGCTGGCGACGAGCTTCTCCGAATCGATCCGCCACGGCGCGTGCGGATCGACGATGAGCAGGTCCGCCTCCGCGCCCGGCTCGATCGCGCCTGCGGGCAGCCCGAAGCGCTGCGCGGGGCTCGTCGCGAGCAACTGGAACAGCCGCTCGATCGTGATCGCGCCGTTGCGCACCAGCGCCAGCGAGAGCGCGAGCAGGGTTTCGGCGCCGGCCATGCCGGGCTCGGCGTCGGAGAAGGGCAGCCGCTTGGCCTCGGGCCCGCGCGGATCATGTCCCGAGCAGATCAGGTCGATCGTTCCGTCGGCGAGCGCGGCGATGCAGGCGAGACGGTCGGCTTCTTCGCGCAGCGGTGGCGAGAGCCGCGCGAAGGTGCGGAAATCGCCCATCGCCACGTCCGACAACAGGAAGTGCGCGGGCGTGATGCCGCAGGTGACGGGCAGGCCCTTCGCCTTGGCCGCGCGGATCAGATCGAGCGCGCGCGCGGTCGTTACCTGACGGAAGTGGAGCGGCGCGCCGCTGATCTCGGCGAGCAGCAGATCGCGCTGGACGGCGAGCGCTTCGGCCTCGGCGGGCGCTGCCGGCAATCCCATCCGCGTCGCGGATTCGGCCTCGGTCGCGACCGCACCGCGCGCCAGCCCGCCATCCTCGGCATGCGATACGGTGACGAGCCCGAGCGCGCCGGCATAGCTGAGCAGCCGGTGCATGACCGCCGAATCGGCGATCCAGTCGCGCCCGGTGGCGATGCCGGTCGCACCGCCGCGCGCCATCAGGCCGACCTCGGCGAGATCGGTGCCGTGCAGGCCGCGCGTGGCCGCGGCGAGCGGGTGAATCCAGACCTGCGGCTTGCCCGCCGCGGCGGCGCGCTGGATCAGGGCGACCGTGTCGAGCGGGGGGCTCTGGTCGGGCATCAACAGGGCGCGGGTGATGCCGCCCGCGACGAAGGCGGGCATGTCGATCGCAAATACGCCGACATCGACGATGCCCGGCGCGACATATTTGCCGCGCGCGTCGATCCGCTCGGCATCGGCGGGCACGTCGAAGGCGCCGACCGCTTCGATCCGCCCGTCGCGGCACAGCACGCCGCCCTCGATCACCCCGCTTGGCGTGATGATCCGGCCATTGAGGATCGCGAGCGTCATGCCCAGCCCTCGACGCCGCGCTGGCGGCGGGTCAGCACGTCGAGGCAAGCCATGCGCAACGCGACGCCCATCTCGACCTGTTCGGGGATCGCCGATCGGTTGAGATCGTCGGCGACGGCGCTGGCGATCTCGACCCCGCGGTTCATCGGCCCGGGATGCATGACGAGCGCATCGGGCGCGGCGCGCGCGAGGCGTTCGGTCGTGAGGCCGTAAAGCGCATGATATTCACGCGGCGAAGGGACGAACGCGCCGTCCATCCGCTCGCTCTGCAGGCGCAGCATCATCACGACGTCGGCGCCTTCGAGGCCCGCATCGAAATCGGTGAAGCGGGTGACTCCCATCCGCTCGACATGCGGCGGCAGCAGCGTCGGCGGGCCGACGACGCGGACGTCGGCTCCGAGCGTGCCGAGCGCGAGGATGTTCGAGCGCGCGACGCGGCTGTGGAGCACGTCGCCGCAGATCGCGACCGTCAGCCCGGCGATGCGGCCCTTGCGGCGGCGGATCGTCAGCGCGTCGAGCAAAGCCTGGGTCGGATGCTCGTGGCGGCCGTCGCCGGCATTAAGCACGGGGCAATCGACCTTGTCGGCGATCAGGCGCACCGCGCCGCTCGCATCGTGACGGATGACGATCACGTCGGGGCGCATCGCGTTGAGCGTGATCGCGGTATCGATCAGCGTCTCGCCCTTCTTCACGCTGGACTGGGCGACGGCCATGTTGACCACGTCCATCCCGAGGCGTTTCCCCGCAATCTCGAAACTCAGCAAAGTGCGCGTGCTGTTCTCGAAAAAGGCGTTGATCTGCGTCAGGCCGTGGAGGCGATCGTCGCGCTTCTCGGTCGATCGGTTGAGCGCGATCCATTGCTCGGCCTCGTCGAGCAGGAACAATATCTCGTGCGGGGCGAGACCGGCGATGCCGAGCAGGTGGCGATGCGGAAACGGGTGCACGCCAAGCCTCTCGTCGGTGGAGCGGGGCGGGGCGGAGGACATCAGGCGCAGTCCCTATCGAGCGGGGACGCCAAGCTCAAGTCAGCGCGCGACGAGGTGGACGCGGGCTTCGTCCGTCAGGCTCTTGTCGCCGATCGGCATCCCGTATTGCAGACCGTCCTTCACTTCCAGCGGCCGGACGGCGCCTGCCGCGGAGACCACTTCGGCCGAAGCCAGCGGACGCGTAGCGGTGGTGATGAACATGATGCTGGCGCTCTCGCAGCCGCCCAGCGTGGAGAAAGCGGCACGCTGGAAGATGGACGCACGGTCGCGCTTGAGCGCCCAGGCGACGCGACAATGAAGCCGCATGTCACCGAGCCGGCGATCGAATTCGGTGGAATTGGACGAGAAGACCCACATCCGCACGCCGACCTCGGCGGGCGTGCGATTGGCGGAGAGCAGCCAGTCGTCCGAGTCGAGCAGCGGCAGCGTGAACCGCCTGTCGCCATCCAAGGGAACGGCGACGATCTCGTCCCCCTTGCGCAGCGTGAGCACGAGGCCGTCGGGCGAGCGATCCGTCTTGAGGTTGATCTGGAAGACAAGGCGACTGCCCGGCGCGTAGCGCGGCTGCCCCGCGACGAAGGCGGCCTGCGCCGCGCGGAGACGCTTGCCCTCCAGCGACCAGCGTCCCTTTACGCCGGTTACGACGATCTCGTCCGACGGCGCGGTGGTTTCGGCGGTCATCTGTGCGCCCGCCGCGACGGGAAGCGCTGCCACCATGACCATGCACGCGGTTCTTCTCACCCCGTCAGTCCCCCGCTCGCCATCGAATCGATCGCGCCCTGGAGAATGTAGGCGGCGGCGAGCTTGTCGACGAGTTCGCGGCGGCGCGCGCGGCTCGTGTCTGCCTCCAGCAAGGTGCGCGTCACGGCCGCGGTGGACCAGCGCTCGTCCCACAGCAGGATCGGCAGGCCGAGCGGCTCGATATTGCGCGCGAAGGCGCGGACCGATTGGGTGCGGGGACTGTCCGTGCCGTCGAGGCTCAGCGGCAGACCGACGACGATCCCGGTCGCGGTCTGCTTCTTGAGCAGCAGCGCGAGCAGCGCGCGATCGACCGCGAACTTGGCGCGCTGGATCGTCTCGGCCGGACTCGCGATATGCCAGCCGGCATCACAGAGCGCGACGCCGATCGTCTTCGTGCCGACGTCGAGCCCCGCCAGCCGTCCGCCTTCGGGAAGCGCGTCGCGGAATTCGGCAGCCACGCTCGTGATCATCGCGCGAAGGCCAAAGTGCGGCGTTCGGCATCGGCGCGGATGTTCGCCCAGAAGAGCGCATAATCGAAGACGTGGTAATTGTTGCCGGGCAGCACATAACGTCCGAAGCCGTCCGGTGCCTCGCCGATCGAGAGCAGTCCTTCGGGCGTGCAGGCGGCGGGAACGCGCCCCTTCTCCAGATCCGCGCGCGCATAATCGGTGCGGGGAACGAGCGTGCCGCGATTGGCCGAAGCGGGCGCCGATCCGCCGACCGAGCCAGTCAGCGGATTGGTGCAGAGCATCTTGGTGCCTTTGCGGGGGAGACCGGCATAGCCGCCGGTCGCATCGAAATAGGCGGTGATCAGGCGCGGCTCGGCGGGTTCGGCGAAGCTCTGCCACGCAAGCAGGCAGCCATGGCTCTTCGGCTCCCGGCAGGCGGGCAGGCTCAGCGCGGGCAGATCCGCCGTCAGCGAGATCGGCCAGCCGATCGCATAAGCCGCCACGATCCGCGAGCGCAGTTCGGTGCCGCGGACCTTCTCGCGCAACAGGCGGAGCAGATGGAGCGAGCCCTGGCTGTGTCCAGCGAGGATGATCGGCATGTCGGCGGGCTGGGCGGCGATGAATGCGTCGAAGGCGCGCGCGACATCGGCATAAGCAAGGTCGAGCGCTTTGGCCGAACGCGGATCGTCGGCAGCGAGGAACGCGCCGAGCGTCGCCTGCCGGTAGAGCGGCGCCCAGACCGAGCCGGATCCGTTGAAGGCGCTCGCCTGGCTTTTCGCGAACAGGACCGCGCGCGCCTTCGCATCGGCGTCGGCGATCGGCCCGTTCCAGTGCGCTTTGCTGAGATAGGTGGTGGGGGGCACGTAGAAGATGGCGGCGGCGTGCGCAGCGGGCGTCTCGAAGCCGGCGGGCACGTAGCGGGTCGGGTCCACGGCCAGATCGGGGCGGGCCAGCCAGGCGGTGACCTTCGCATAATCGGGGGCGGGGCCGGCATCGCGCTCCACGAAATCGGTCGAAGGCACGAACGTCCAGCGGATGAACCGGTCCTGGAACAGGCTCCAGCTGATCCCGAAGGCGAGGATCAGGAGAATGATCGCGGCGATCGCGTAGAGGAATTTGCGGGCGAGCAGGATCGTGTCCTCGGATTTTCTCCGTTCGGTTCGAGCAGCTTCGAGCGAAGTCGAGAAGCGTCCGTCGAGAACTCTTCTCGACTGCGATCTCGACAGGCTCGATCTCCGCTCGAAGCAAACGGAAAGGGAGAGGTAGCAGGGCGCTCTATCGTTCCGCCATGTTCCCGTCCACGCATCGCCTTGTCGGGGGCGGGGACGGATGCTAGCCGCGCCCCATGTCCGTAGATGCCGCCACCGTCCGCAAGATCGCGAGCCTCGCCCGCATCGCCACCACCGATCAGGAGGTCGAGGCGATGGTCCCCGAGCTCAACAACATCCTCGGCTGGATCGAGCAATTGAGCGAGGTCGATACCGCGGGGATAGAGCCGCTCGCCGCGGTGATCCCGAACACGCTGCGCCTGCGCGCCGACCAGGTGACCGACGGCGGCATCCGCGACAAGGTGCTGGCGAACGCACCCCAGGCCGAACATGGCTTCTTCGCCGTGCCCAAGGTGATCGAATAATGACCGCGCTGACCGATCTGACCGTCGCCGGTATCCGCGACGGCGTGCGCGACGGCGCCTTCTCGGCGCGCGAAGTGGCCGAGGCGTTCAACGCGGCGGTGGCCGGCGCCAAGGCGCTCAACGCCTTCATCGTCGAGACGCCCGAACATGCGCTCGCCGCCGCCGATGCGGCCGACAAGGCGAAGGCCGAGGACAATCTCAAGCCGCTGTCCGGCGTGCCGATCGGCATGAAGGATCTGTTCGCGACCGCCGGATATCAGACGACCGCCGCCAGCCATATGCTGGAAGGCTTCGTGCCGCCCTACCACGCGACCGTGGCGGCGAAGCTGTTCGACGCCGGCGCGGGGATGCTCGGCAAGCTCAATCTCGATCAGTTCGCGATGGGCTCGTCGAACGAGACCAGCTATTTCGGCAACGTGATCTCGCCCTGGCGGCGCAACGACGGCGGCAATGCGCCGCTGGCCCCGGGCGGCTCGTCGGGCGGCTCCTCCGCTGCCATTGCCGCGCGGATCGTGCCGGCGGCGACGGGCACCGATACGGGCGGTTCGATCCGCCAGCCCGCCGCCTTCACCGGCATTTCGGGGATCAAGCCGACCTATGGGCGCTGCTCGCGCTACGGCATCGTCGCCTTCGCCTCGAGCCTCGATCAGGCCGGGCCGATGGCGCGCGACGTGCGCGATTGCGCGATCCTGCTGGAGGCGATGAGCGGCTTCGACGCGAAGGACGCGACCTCGCTGGATCTGCCCGTGCCCGACTGGGAAGCGCTGTTGTCGGGCGATCTCACCGGCAAGCGCGTCGGCATCCCCAGGGAATATCGCGTCGAGGGCATGCCCGCCGAGATCGAGGCGCTCTGGGAAAAGGGCATCGCGCTCGTCAAGGATGCGGGCGCGACCGTCGTCGACGTCTCGCTGCCGCACACGCGCTATGCGCTGGCGACCTATTATATCATCGCCCCCGCCGAAGCCTCGTCCAACCTCGCCCGCTATGATGGCGTCCGCTACGGGCTGCGCGATCTGCCCGACGGCGCGAATCTGCAGGACATGTATGCGGCGACGCGGGCCGACGGCTTCGGCCCGGAAGTGAAGCGCCGCATCCTGATCGGCACCTATGTGCTCTCGGCCGGTTATTACGATGCCTATTACACGAAGGCGCAGCGCGTCCGCGCGCTGATCGCGCGTGATTTCGAGCGCGCGTTCGAGACGTGCGACCTGTTGCTGACGCCGACCGCGCCCTCGGCCGCCTTCGCGCTCGGCGAGAAGAATGCCGATCCGCTGGCCATGTATCTCAACGACGTCTTCACCGTGCCGGCGAGCCTGGCCGGCCTGCCGGCGATGTCGGTGCCGGCGGGGCTGGACGCCAAGGGCCTGCCGCTCGGACTGCAGATCATCGGCAAGCCGCTGGACGAGCAAGGCGTGCTCGACGCGGGCCTCGCGATCGAGCAGCGTGCGGGCTTTTCGGCACGACCGGAGGCGTGGTGGTGACGGCGCCGACCGCCGACGCCGGGCGATAGCTGGAGCGAATATGGCATCCATCTCTGTCATCCTGCCCAACTATAACCATGCCGCTTTCCTGCCGCGACGGATCGAAACGATCCTCGCGCAGACGCACACCGATTTCGAGCTGCTGATCCTTGACGATTGCTCGCCGGACAATAGCCGCGACGTGATCGCGCGCTATCTGAGCGATCCACGCGTGCGCGTGTCGTTCAACGAGACGAATAGCGGCAACACCTTCCTTCAGTGGCGCAAAGGACTGGCGGAGACGACCGGCGACTATGTCTGGGTCGCCGAATCCGACGATGCGGCGGATCCGACGTTCCTGGAAAAGTTGGCTCGTCAGCTCGATCTGAATCCTACTGCCGGCCTGGCGGTCGCGCAATCGTATATCATCGATGCGCAGGATCAGGTGTGCCACGAATATTTCGACAGCTGGCGGCGTGACGACCTGTCGACCTACGATCTGGAGGCTTTTCGCAAGGACTTCGTGATGGATGGCCGCGAATATCTGCGCCGCTACATGTCGCCTTGGAACACCCTGCCGAATGCCAGCGCGATCCTCTTCCGGCGGGCGGCGTTCGACACGATCGGCGGTCCCCAGACCGAGCTCGCTCAGTGCGGCGACTGGATGACCTACGCACACATGCTGCGCTATCATGATATTGCATGCCTTGCCGAGCCGCTCAATTATTTCCGCCAGCACGCGTTCACCGTTCGCAACCGCCTGAAGGGAGAGCCTTTCGTCCGCGAGACGCTGCAGGTGGAACGCTATATCGCGAGCGTGGTCGGCGCGCCGCCGCGGGCGGCCCGGCGCAAAGCAATCGACTTCAAGGCCCAGATCTTGATGTGGGGGTATCGCAGCGACAATGGCAGCAAACTGGCGTTCGCACGCATGGGCCAGACCCTCGCGCTGGCAGCGCGAATGAACCGGGCGCTATGGCTGCGCACCCTCATGATTCTCATGCGGGAGACGGCGGCACGGCTGTTAAAGCGAAGGCATCAGCGCCAGGATCGTGCGTGACGCCGCAAAGGCGATCGCGGCGCCGGCCAGAGCACAGGCAACGAACACCAGTTCCTTGCGCAGGTTGAGAATGCCGAGCCGCTGCAGCGCCGTCCAGTTGTAGGCGAGGGCAGGAAGCTCCATCAGCCCCACCGCACCAACGAGCCCGATCGGGCCATACAAGCGGAAGCCCGCCGTACCGGCCACGGCCAGCCATGCGATCCGAACGATGTTCGCGTGCATCGTACCTTTGACACGACCGATGGCGGTTTGCACCTCGGCCGCGGCGAAATTGGGGAAGCGCAGAGCGCTTCCGATCGCCAGCAGGGACAGGAAGGGTCCGGCCCCGGCGTAGCGGTCATCATAGAGTATCGCGATCCCCAAAGGCGCGCCGCCCGCCAGTCCGCCACAGACGAGCGCGTAGAGCAGCGACGGCATCCGCCCGACCGAATAATAGACTTCACTGAGCCGCCCTGGATCGGTGCGCCAGGTGCTCGCGTACAGGGGAAAGCTGACCCTGCTGATATAGGAATCCGCGAACGATGCGGGCGCCGACGAAAGATTGAGCGCGATCGCGTACAGCCCGAACTCCTGCAGCGTCAGCAGGCGCCCCAATACCAGCTTGTCGCTCTGGAACAGGAGCAGGGACAGCGCGCTGCTCACCAGGACGATGCGGGAAAAGGCGAAGAAATCCCGCGACACGTCCCGATCGCGGGCAAGGCGATGGCCAGCGTCGGGGAAGATGAAATAGCTCGCCACGGACCGAACCGCCGATTGCAGCACCATCGAGATAATGATCGCCCAGACGCTTCGCAGCCAGACGGCGAGGAGAAGACATGAGAGCGTCTGGAAGATTTGGAACAGCAGATCCAGCACGGAGAGCAATCGGGCCGAATCGGAGCGAAGCGCCGTCATCTGCGACAGTGACGCGACCCCGTTCAGAAAGAAGGTGGAGCCCACCACCGCGATCGGCCAGGCAAGCTCCGGCTTCTGCATGAAATCCGCGATCAGCGGCGAGGCTGCGGCCGCCAGCAAAGCGAGCGCGAGGCCGCGCCACGCGTGGATCGTCCAGATCACGTCGCGAAAATGTCGCTCGTCGCCCCTTTCGTGGCGGACCACGTAGGACTGGAAGCCGAGATCGGTGAGCATGCCGAGCGTGAAGAAGATCGAGCCGATGATGCCGACCAAGCCGAAGGCCTCCGGAGACAGCAGCCGGGTGAGGATGACCGAACTGCCCATCCGGACGACCATCGATCCGATCGTCGAGAGGGCCAGAACGCCCGATCGCGTTCGACCAAGCGCGACCAGCCGGCCGGGCGCGGCATGGCGGAGAACGGAGGCGAGGGTCATCGGCAGATCGTCGTCATCGGTGCGATCGCTATGCCGTGCCTGTCGCTTTCCGTCGCCCCCAATGTCGGCGGGCGCATGGCCCGCATGCGGTATGGAGCGGACAGATCGGCGAGAATGGCCGAAGCGATGCAAGTTCTTTGCCTTCGTAGCGACATCGCCTTGAACTCCCAGCCTTCAGGTTGCCTGCCACATATTGCGATCATGATGACCGCCGACGAGCAGCCGCCATGGAGCAAATTTCTTGCCAACCTATAACGTTTGTCGGATGTGCCCGGCATGATTGGGAGGAAGAAAGCTATGGCGTTTTCCGCAGGCGCACTGGCTTTGGCCGCAGCCGGATTCCTCGCCGTCGGCGGCGTGCCCAAGTCCGGCGGAACTATGCCGGGCGAGAAGTCCGCAGGATCATCGCTGCCGAAGCCAAGGCCGCCGCTCCTCCAGCCTACTGTCATCGGAATGAATCTCGGAACGCCTTCCTATTGGTCGCCGGAACGCGTGTTCATCGACATCGTCAAAAACAATGGTTTCCTGACCGAGGGGCACTTGCCGACGATAGGCAATTTGACGGTCGACGCGGGGGGGCACCCCTATAACACCCCCAAAGGCACCTATATGGAACTCATGCTGGAGCATTCCGCGATGGGGCAGCTCGGGGTGCATGACTGCGTCTTTTCGCCGGGGTGGGACATAAAGTCCAAGTTCATGGGTAAGCTTTCCGGCGGACCCGAGAAGTTCAAGCTGGATATTCCGGGGGATCCGAACGGCGTCATCGTGCAGCTGGCGATAACCGCCAAGCAAGACGGGGCGAGATTGGACGTGGCATCGTGCGTTCCGGCCGGGACGCCTGCGGGGCAGCTTTTCCATCCGGATTTCCTGAGCGACATGCGCCCGTTTCGCGTCATTCGGTTCATGGACTGGATGAAGACGAACGGCGCGCCCATGCAGACTTGGGCCAACCGCTCGACCGAGAACGATTTCAGCCAGATCCGCAACGGCATGGCCGTCGAATATATGGTCGCGCTGGCGAATAAGCTGGGCTCCGATCCCTGGTTCACTTTGCCGTTCGATACCGATCCGGCTTATTATCGGAACTTCGCGATCTATGTTCGCGATCACCTGGCGCCGGGGCGCAAGGCCTATGTCGAGCTGTCGAACGAAGTGTGGAATTCGGGCTTCAAGCAGTCGCAGGACGCCGTCCAGCGGGGCACGAAGCTCTATCCGGGCATCGATGGCCGTCTTGCCGGCGATTATTATTATGCCGATCGAGTCCGCGATGTGATGAAGACATGGAGCGAAGTGTTCGCCGGACAGACGAACCGCATCGTTCGTGTCCTTGGCGGTCAGGCCGTGTGGAAAGAGCGGTCCGAGGATATGCTCGCACACAAGGAGACCTGGAAGTCGGTCGATGCGCTCGCGATCGCGCCCTATTTCGGGCATACCGTGCAGGATATCGATCAGGCCGGGCCGACGCGCGTCGAAAAGGTGATTGCGCGCCTGCCGGCCGAGGCGGATCAGGCGATCGAGGCGGCCGTCGCGCAGAAGAAGATCGCCGACAAATATAATGTCGATCTGATCGGATATGAGGGCGGTTCGGATTCCATCGCGTACAATCCCGAGGCGGGGCGCGATGCCAATGCGATCAACCACGATCCGCGGATGTATGACATCTACATGCGATATCTGGAGGCGTGGCGCACGAAGGTCGGCGGCCTGCTGGTCTTGTACAGCGGGACGGATACGAACATCTACGGGCACATTCAATATACCGGCCAGCCCCTGGATCAGGTGCCGAGGATGAAGGCCGTCGTCGATTTCATCGCGCGGCATCCGAAGTAACGACGAACATGACAAAGCTATTTGAAGGTTGGAAATCGACATGACCGCAGCCGCCCCCTTCCGTATCGAGGGCGCCACCGGCGCGTGGGAAGTCGTGATCGGCCTCGAAGTCCACGCTCAGGTGACGAGCGAGGCCAAGCTCTTCTCGGGCGCGGCGACCGCCTTCGGCGCCGAGCCGAACACGCAGGTGAGCCTCGTCGATGCGGCGATGCCGGGCATGCTGCCCGTGCCCAATGCCGAATGCATCCGCCAGGCGGTGCGAACCGGCATGGCGATCGGCGCGCAGATCAATCGCTGGTCGCGCTTCGATCGGAAGAATTATTTCTATGCGGATCTGCCGCAGGGCTACCAGATCAGCCAGCTTTATCATCCGCTGGTAGGCGAGGGCGCGATCGAGATCAGCCTGGACGAGAAGGACCCCGACGCAGAAGTGAAGACGATCGGCGTCGAGCGCATCCATGTCGAGCAGGATGCGGGCAAGCTGATGCACGATCAGCATCCGACGCGCACTTATGTCGATCTCAACCGATCGGGCGTCGCGCTGATGGAGATCGTGTCGAAGCCCGACATGCGGTCCCCCGCCGAAGCCGGCGCCTATCTGCGCAAGTTGCGCGCGATCCTGCGCTATGTCGGCTCGTGCGACGGCAATATGGAGCAGGGCTCGATGCGCGCCGACGTCAACGTCTCGGTGCGCAAGCCGGGCGAGGAATTCGGGACGCGGACCGAAACGAAGAACGTCAATTCGGTGCGCTTCGTGATGGCGACGATCGAGGGCGAGGCGCGCCGCCAGATCGACGTGCTGGAGAGCGGCGGCACGATCGTCCAGGAAACGCGGCTCTACGATCCCGATCGCAACGAGACGCGCTCGATGCGATCGAAGGAAGATGCGCACGATTATCGCTACTTCCCCGATCCTGATCTGCTGCCGCTCGAGTTGGCCGACGATTTCCTCGCCGCCTGCGAGGCGAGCCTGCCCGAGCTGCCCGACGCCAAGCGCAGGCGTTACGAGCGGGAGCTGGGCGTTTCGGCCTATAATGCCGGTGTGATCACCGCCGACGTGGAGACGGCGCGCTGGTTCGAGGCGTTGCTCGCCGCGACGGGCAAGCCCGAGGCGCAGGTCTCGAAGGCCGCCGCGAACTGGCTCACCTCCGATCTGTTCGGTGCGCTCAACCGGCTCGGCAAGGATATCGTCGACAGCCCGGTCAGTCCCGAACAGGGCGCCGAACTGATCGCGCTCGTCGCCGACGGCACGCTGTCCGGAACGCTCGCCAAGCAGGTGTTCGAGATCATGCTGGAGACGGGCGAGGGCGCGAGCGCGATCGTCGAGGCGCGCGGGCTCAAGCAGACCAGCGATACCGGCGCGATCGAGACGGTGATCGCCGACGTGATCGCGAAGAACCCCAACCAGCTTGCCCAGTATCGCGGCGGCAAGGAGGCTTTGTTCGGCTTCTTCGTCGGCCAAACGATGAAGGCGATGGCGGGGAAGGCCAATCCGGCGGTGGTCAACGAGCTGCTGAAGAAGGCGCTCGGCTGACCGGCGGAGTGAGGGACCGGAGACAGGGCGTCTCCGTAGTGTGCCAAATCCGATCAGCCGCGCAGATGCTCGATTCCGCGACGCAGCAGGTTGGCGATCGGGCGGGTAGCCGCGTAGCGATCCAGGATCATTCCGGTCTGCGTGATGTCAGACCGGGAGCTGCGCTGCCGTCCGAGCGGGGGGAAGGCCGCATATGTCTCGAGGTCCGGGTTGAGCGCGCGATAGACCGAATAGGCACCGTCGACATGCATCGGGCCATATTCGGGGGAGCCGGCCGGACGCTGCTGAACCGCCTCCAGCCAGTCGACGAGCGGGGCGATCACCTTGCCGTCGAATGCCAGGAACGAGGCCGTGATGACGACCTCATCGGGTGACAGGCGGACAAGACCGGTGCGGCCCTGCGCTTCCTCACGGTGCGCACCATAAAAGAAGCTCCAGTCGCGCTTCGCCAGCTCATTGAAAATGGCAGGGCCGCGTTCGACGCCGACGAAATCCAGATCGTCCTCGAGCAGGAGCAGCTTCCTGGCGCCGCTGTCTCGCGCATTGCGCAAAACGGCGAGTTGGCTTTCGAAGCAGCCGCGCGCGCCCAGACTTGGGAAGTCGCCGGGATTTTCCGGACGCCGGGCGGTGTGGAACGCAACGCGGCCCCCATCGAAGCCGCCGACGCGCGCGATCTGCGCGGTGACCTCCCGCCGCCTATCCGGGCGGTCCACCAAATTCACGATCCGAACCTGATCGAACATGGCCAGCAGATGCGCCATCAGCCCTCCCTATCGTTGCGACCATAGCCGCTGGCGATCCGAGGAGAAAGCGGGGACCGGGCGACCCGAAATGTTATGGTCCCGCTGTCACTGCTGGCGATGCTGCGCTGCACCCTGCTAGAGTGTCGGCGGTTGCGGGACAGGTGAGGCAGGCGGGATGCGCTTGCGATAGAGGGACTCACGTCGGTGAAAATGCAGGCCGATGCCGCTCTGGGAGCGGCGCAGCGAACCGATGCGAGGCGCCCCCATTTTTCGCACTCAACAGCCTGCGGGGGATCTTCGCATGCTGCGTGGCGATCAGCCATTTCCATTCGGATGGCATCCTGTCGCAATCCACGCTCATCCAGCGAGCCGGGTACTTCGTCGATTTCTTCTTCGTCCTGAGCGGGTTCGTGATCATGGCAAGTTATGGCGGGCGGCTGCGGAGCGGCTTTTCGACCTTGCGGTTCATGGCTTTGCGAGTCGGTCGGCT
Source organism: Sphingomonas natans (assembly GCF_030546695.1). Taxonomy (GTDB): domain Bacteria; phylum Pseudomonadota; class Alphaproteobacteria; order Sphingomonadales; family Sphingomonadaceae; genus Sphingomonas_I; species Sphingomonas_I natans. Next base: position 680,776 of record NZ_JAUOTP010000001.1, on the reverse strand, counting down.
CTATCCGCTGCACGTCGCCGTCATGTCCGCCATGGCGGCGGTCCAGCTCATGGCCGGCGTCGTTGGTCCGGCCATCGGGCTGAGCCAGTTGGGCGACTATCCCGTTCCCGCGTTCGTGCGGACCTTGTTCCTCGTGCAGATCTTCTCGACGGAGTCGCCGGCAGGCTGGAATTTGCCGACGTGGAGCATCGCTGCCGAAATCTGGGCATATTTGATCTTTGCCGCCCTCTGCCGGTTTTCAGGCCGCCTGTTCCCGATCGCGATCGTCGCGATGATCGTCGTCGCGCCGGCCTTTTCGCCGGACTATGTTTTCACGATCCGCACCGGTGCGCTCCCGCGATGCCTGTATGGCTTCGGTATCGGCGTCCTCTGCTACCTCGCATGGCAATTCCGCGAGGCGCCGCTGAGGGCCATGACGACCATGATCGCGAGCTTTCTAGAGATAGGGGCCGTATCGTCCGCATTGGCGGCGATCTGCCTGGCCTCGCCGACCGTGGCCTATTTTCTCTGCCCATGGCTGTTCGCGAGCGTCATCCTGCTGCTTGCCGCGGGCAGGGAGGCATCTCTCGTTTCCTGCTGCACCGCCCGTTTCTCGTTGTCGGTACGCTGTCCTATTCGATCTACCTCATCCACGAGTTCGTCGAGGCGAGGATCGCGAACGTCATGCGGATTGTGCATGTCCGCCTGTATGCGACGGCCGATCCCAATCCGGGCCACCTTTTCATCACGCGGATAAGCCCCTTTCCGCTGGCAAGCGATGTCGTGACCATCTTGACGCTGGGCGTGACGGTAGCGGTTGCCTACCTGACCTTTCGCTTCATCGAGGAACCGGCTCGCGACTGGTCCCGGCGTTTCGCGGGGCGGCGCGCGGGCGCCACCAGCGACCTTGCCGTCCCGCCTCCCCTGCTATAGGGGATCGCGCCGACCGGGCCTGACGCGGGCGTGGCGGAATTGGTAGACGCGCTGGTTTTAGGTACCAGTATCGCAAGATGTGGGGGTTCGAGTCCCTTCGCCCGCACCAGTCACCGCCGTCTCGCGTCGGTGGTGCCCCTCCTGACAAGCATTCGAGAAGCCAGAAAATGCAGACTGTCGAGACGTTGAACGAAGGCCTCAAGCGAGCCTACACCCTCACCATCCCCGCCAAGGACATCCTGGCGAAGGTCGATGCCGAGGTCGCGCGCGCGGCGCCGACGATCAAGATGCCGGGCTTCCGGCCGGGCAAGGTGCCCGCCAATCTGATCAAGAAGATGCACGGCCCGGCACTGGAGCGCGACGCGCTCAACACCGCGGTTCAGGAAGGCGTCCAGACGCTCCTCGCCGAAAAGGGTCTGCGCCCCGCGATGCAGCCCGAAGTGGCGCTCGAGCAGGATTATGAGGCCGGCAAGGATATCGAGGTCAAGGTCGCGCTCGAAGTGCTGCCGCAGGTCCCCGCGCCTGCCATCGAGGGGCTCACGCTCGAACGCCTGAGCGTCGAGCCCGGCGAGGACGAGATCGCAGCCCAGCTCGATCGCTTCGCCAAGAGCCAGAAAGCGTTCACCGACGCCGCCGAGGGCCATCCCGCGGTCGAGGGCGACCAGGTCGTGATCGATTTCGTCGGCAAGACCGCCGACGGCGTCGCCTTCGCGGGCGGCACGGGCACGGACATGGCGGTCGAGCTCGGCTCGGGTCAGCTGATCCCGGGCTTCGAGAGCGGCCTCGAGGGCGCCAAGCTCGGCGAGGAGCGCGTGCTCAACGTGACCTTCCCGAAGGATTATGGCGAGAAGAGCCTGGCCGGCAAGCCCGCCACGTTCGACATCGTCGTCAAGGCGGTGAAGATCCCGTCCGATCCGACGATCGACGACGAGTTCGCCAAGACGTTCGGCCTGGAAGGCCTCGAGCAGCTGCGCGGTCTCTTCAAGAGCCAGATCGAGCAGGAGCTGAACGGCCTCACGCGCACCTACATGAAGCGCAAGCTGCTCGATCAGCTTGCCGCGTCGCACGATTTCGACGTGCCGCCTTCGATGGTGGAGGCCGAGTTCGCCCAGATCTGGCGCCAGCTGGAGCATGAGGCGACGCACGAGGCCGATCCGGAAGCCGCCATCGCGGAGATGGAAGGCGATCGCGACGATTATAAAAAGATCGCCGAGCGTCGGGTCCGCCTGGGCCTGCTCCTCTCGGAGATCGGCCAGCAGAACAATGTCCAGATCTCGCCGCAGGAAATGCAGCGCCTCGCCCAGCAGGCCGCGCAGCAATATTCGCCGCAGGATCGCCAGCGCTTTCTCGATTATGTCCAGCAGGATCCGGTCGCCGCGGCCCAACTGCGCGCGCCGCTCTACGAGGACAAGGTCGTCGACTTCCTGTTCGAGAAGGCGGCGATCACCGATCGCACCGTCTCCCGCGCGGACCTCGAAGCCGCGATCGAGGAGATCGACGATGGCGAGCTGAAGCCGCACGTTCACGGCCCGGATTGCGATCATGATCATGGCACGGAAGGCCATGTCCATGGCCCCGATTGCGATCATGATCACGATCATGCCGCGGCCGAGCCCGCGCCGAAGAAGGCGAAGGCCGTCAAGGCTAAGGCCGAGCCGGCTGCTGTCGAGGCGGCAGCGGACGCGACTGAGGCGGCTCCGGCCAAACCGAAGCGCGCCGCCAAGCCGAAGGCGGATGCGGCGGTCGAGACCGCCGAGCCTGTCGCCGACGCGGCTCCGGCCAAGCCAAAGCGCGCGCCCAAGCCGAAGACCGAAGCCTGACGTTCGCGACGCGCGGATCGCCTGACATGACGGCTCCGCGCGTCGTCGTCCTGCTGCCTTGCTATAACGAGGAAGCCGCGATCGGCGCGACGATCGCGGGCTTCCGCGCGGCGCTGCCGGACGCGGCTATCTACGTTTACGACAATAACAGCAGCGACCGGACGGTGGAGGTGGCGCGTGCCGCCGGCGCAATCGTCCGCCAAGAGCCGCAGCAGGGCAAGGGCCGCGTCGTGCGGCGCATGTTCGCCGATGTCGATGCGGACGTCTATGTGATGGCCGACGGCGATGCGACCTATGATGCCGCCGCAGCGCCCGCGCTGGTCGCGCGCCTGCTCGACGAGCAGCTCGACATGGTCGTCGGCGCCCGCGAGAGCGAGATCGAGGAGGCGTATCGGCGCGGCCACCGCACGGGCAATCTGCTGCTGACGGGCCTTCTCGCCTGGATCTTCGGGCGCAGCTTCAGCGATATCCTGTCCGGCTATCGCGTCTTTTCGCGCCGCTTCGTCAAGAGCTTCCCGATCCTGTCGACCGGCTTCGAGATCGAGACCGAGATCAGCGTCCATGCGCTGGAACTGCGCATGCCGGTCGCCGAGGTCACGACGAAATATGGTGCCCGGCCGGAGGGGTCCGCCTCGAAGCTGTCGACATATCGCGACGGCTTCCGCATTCTCAACACGATCCTCGTGCTCAGCCGGATTGAGCGGCCGGTGCTGTTCTTCGGGGCGATCGGCGCGCTGCTCGCGTTGCTCGGGGTGATCCTCGCCGTTCCGCTGATCCTCACCTACGCGCAGACCGGGCTCGTGCCGCGTCTACCGACCGCCGTGCTCGTCACCGGCCTGATGATCCTCGCAAGCCTGTGCCTGTTCACCGGCCTGATCCTCGATACGGTGGTCCGCGGCCGCCGCGAGGTGCGCCGCCTCGCTTACCTTGCCTTCCCGGCGCCGGGACAAGATGCTTGACCGCAGATGGGGCCGCGCTAGACCTTCCCTGGGCGGACTAGCCGGGTAGGGGGCGATGGAGTCTGCCAATCGGAATGCCGGCGCTGCCGGCCGAGCACGCGCGGCGTTGACGGCGGTCGCTTCGATACTGGTCTTGATGTGGCCGGCGCTGATCAATGGTCAGCCATTCTATTTTTCCGACACCTCGTCCTATGTTCGTGCGGGCGACGTCATCGCGCATATCATCGGCGGGCCGTCGGCGCGGACGCTCTGGACCCGGCCGGATCCTGACGCGCAGACACCTACCGCAGCCTCGGCAGCCTCTGAAAAGACGAGCGGCCTGCGACCAGCCGCGCGCGGTAACGATCCGGACTCGGGCTATATCATGGCCGGGCGGTCGCCTTATTTCGGGATCGTCCTCTGGCTGGGCTGGCTGTCGAGCCGGTTCTGGCTGTTCGTGCTACTTCAGGCCGCGATTGCTTACTTCCTGATCGGTGCGGCACTGCGCTGTTTCGGGCTCGATCGGCCGGGTCTCAAGCTGACCGCGGTCGCTTTGCTTTCGCTATTGTCGCCGCTCGCGCTGTATAACGGCGTGCTGCTGGCCGATGCACTTTCGGGCTTCGGGTGCGTCGCCTTCCTGATCCTGCTCGCCCCGCGCGTCTTGTTCGCACGATGGGAGATCCTGCTCCTTGCGCTTGTTTTGATCGCGTCGGTTGTGTCGCACCTGACCCATCTCGTGATCCTCGCGGGGATGGTCGCGGTCCTCGGCGCGCTGATCGGAACGGGTTGGGTGGCAAGGCGAGAGGCATCAAGGGCGATGCTGATCGGCATGGCGGCGGTCGTGACGGGTGTCGCGTCGATCGCGGCGACGTCCGTCGCGGTTAAAGCGCATTTCGGCCAGGCGCCGGTGCTCGTACCGCTGATCACCGCGCGATTCATAGCCGACGGGCCGGGGCGCGATTATATCGAGGCCGGATGCGGCGGGCGGGCTTTCGCGGTGTGCCGCATTCCGTATCGCGCCTGGACGAGTTCGACCGTGTTTCTCTGGTCGACCGAGCCCGCGACCGGTGCTTTTCTGCTTGCCGATTCGGACATGCGGCGGGCGATGTCGATCGAGGACAAGGCCTTCGCCGTAGCGGTCGCCCGGGCCTATCCGGTTCGGACGCTGCGCGTTGCCGTGTGGAACAGCCTGCTGCAGCTGACCGATCTGAGAGTCGATATCGTACAGGAAGTCTGCTTCGCGACGCCGGCCTGCATCGGCAAGCAGTTCCCCGACGAGATCGTGCGGGAGATCGCGGCCACGCCTGCCGGGCGAGGCGCATGGCCGCTCGCGGCGATGAACATCGTCATCTATGCGAGCGTGGCGTTGTCGCTGGTCGCATTGATGATGCTCCTGCCGGGTCTTCGCGCGTCCGCTCCGGCGGCGGCTCGGCTGATCTGCCTGTGGCTCCTGCTTCTTGCGCTGGCGATGGCGATTAATGGATTTCTCGGGGGTGCTATCTCGGAGCCGCAAAGCCGCTATCAGACGCGAATGATCTGGCCGCTGCCCCTCCTAGCGATCATCGCACTGTTCGTGGCCCGGCTTCGGCCGTCCGATGCCCCGGAAGGGGCCGCCTCGTGACCGCGCTGCCACTTTACGGCGGGCGCGTCCTCGTCGACGGGAAGGCGCCGCCGCCGACATTGTCGCTGATCGTGCCCGTCAAGGACGAGGAGGTCGCGATCCGGCCGTTCCTGACGCGCGTCGTGCCCATCCTCGAGGGCCTTGCCGCGCAGGAGGGCGAGAGCTGGTCGTGGGAGATATTGTTCATCGACGACGGCAGCTCCGATCATACGCTGGCCGAGCTCGTCCTCGCCAACCAGCGCGAGCCGCGGGTATGCGCGATTTCGCTGTCGCGGAATTTCGGCAAGGAGGCGGCCCTGTCCGCCGGCATCGATCATGTGCTGGGCGATGCCGTCGTGCCGCTCGATGTCGATCTGCAGGATCCGCCGGAAGTGCTGGGCGAGATGCTCGCCAAATGGCGCTCGGGCTATGAGGTCGTCTATGGTGTGCGTCGCAATCGGCTGACGGATTCGCTGCCCAAGCGGCTGACCGCCGATCTCTATTATCGCGCGCACAATTGGCTGTCCGACGACAAGATCCCCGAACATGCCGGCGATTTCCGCCTGCTCGATCGCAAGGTCGTCGAGGTCATCAAGCAGATGCCCGAGCGCAACCGCTTCATGAAGGGCCTGTTCGCCTGGTCGGGCTTCCGCCAGACCGCGGTCGAATATGATCGCGCCGAACGTGCGGTCGGCGAGACCAAATTCAACTATCTGAAGCTGTGGAAGCTCGCGATCGACGGCATCACCTCGGCCTCAACGGTGCCGCTGCGCGTGTGGAGCTATGTCGGCGCGCTGGTCGCCGTGATCGCGCTTGGCTATGCGATCTACCTGATCGGGCGGACGATCCTGTATGGCGTCGATGTCGCCGGCTACGCGTCGATCATGGTTGCGACGCTTTTTCTGGGAGGCATCCAGTTGCTTTCGCTGGGCGTGCTCGGCGAATATGTCGGTCGCATCCTCGTCGAGGCCAAGCACCGCCCGATCTATGTCGTGCGGGACCGGATCGGCGGGCCACCAACACCGCCCAGCGAAGCGGCGCCATCAATTCCGATCGTTTGATTTCGTTCTCGTCGCGGTAGCGTAACGACACGAGCGCATGCCCTTGCCGGCATGTGCAGAATCTTTCGAGGAGATCCGAACATGTCGAAGCCGATCCTGATGGCCGCGCTGTGCGTCGTCGCGCCGCTCGTCGCAACCCTCGCACCGGCGCAGGCGCCTCGCGTCAGCCCCGGCACCGCCTGCCCGGCGGGCACCCGCTTCACGACGATCCGCCACAATATGATCAAGCCCGGACAGTGGGCGGCGTTCGAGCAGGCGGTGGCCGCGCATAATCGCTGGTACGCCACGCACAAGGACAAGACGGCTACCAAGCTGGCACGCGTCATCGCGCTCGGCGGCGGAGGCCCTGCGCTGTCCACGAACGAGGCGGTGACGGTGACGGTCTATAGCGGCGCGCCGCAACCGGCCCATGACGCGGACTGGGACGCCTTCACGGCGAAATATCGCGCCAGTTCCGAGGTGAAGGACGAAGCCCGGATCTGCATGCCCTGACCGTGCGGCGGAGGGGCGGCGCCAACGCGTTCGCTCTTCCCGCCGCGGCTCTTGAACTGCCATCGCCGAAAGCCGATGTTGGCATTCGCAAGGGCAGAAGGACAAACGACCCCATGGCTTCTATCGACCACGCCGATATCCTCGGCGGCCTCGTCCCGATCGTCATCGAACAATCGAACCGCGGCGAGCGCAGCTTTGACATCTACTCGCGTCTGCTCCGCGAGCGCATCGTCTTCATCACCGGTGGCGTCGAGGACCATATGGCCTCGCTCATCTGCGCGCAGCTGCTCTTCCTCGAATCCGAGAATCCGAAGAAGGACATCTATCTCTACATCAACAGCCCCGGCGGCGTCGTGACGGCGGGCCTCGCGATCCACGACACGATGCAATATATCCGGCCACGCGTCGGCACTTTGTGCATCGGTCAGGCGGCGTCGATGGGCAGCTTCCTGCTGGCCGCGGGCGAGCCGGGCATGCGCGTCGCGACGACCAACAGCCGCATCATGGTCCACCAGCCTTCGGGCGGGGCACAGGGCATGGCCGCGGACATCGAGATCCAGGCGCGCGAGATCCTGCGCATGCGGCACTCGCTCAACACGCTTTACGCCAAATATACCGGTCAGCCGATCGAGGCGATCGAGAAGGCGATGGACCGCGACAAGTTTCTCGAGGCCGACGAAGCGAAGGCGTTCGGCATCATCGACGAGGTGTTCGAGAAGCGTCCCGCGCCGAGCGAAGACGCGGCTGCGGCCTGATCGGAAAAGAGGGCGGGGGGATCGGACCCCCGCTCTCGTTCGATTCACCCCGCGCTGGGGATCATCTGGCGGTTGGGCTTGTGCCCCCGCCGGGGCGGTTCCATATTGCCGGGAGCATAAACCCGACGGCAAGGTGGGCGGGCTAAGCCTTGCCGCCCGGCAAGCCCGAGGACTAGGATGAACGCCGACTCGGCGTTCCGAGGGTAAAGGACGTTATGACCAAGCTTAGTGGCGGCGATTCCAAGAGTACGCTCTATTGCTCGTTCTGCGGGAAGTCGCAGCATGAGGTCCGCAAGCTCATCGCCGGCCCGACCGTGTTCATTTGCGACGAATGCGTCGAGCTGTGCAACGACATCATCCGCGAGGAGACCAAGGCAACCCTGGTCAGCCGCAAGGATGGCGGCGTGCCGACTCCGCAGGAAATCTGCACGGTCCTCGACGATTATGTGATCGGCCAGTCGCGCGCCAAGCGCGTGCTGTCGGTTGCGGTCCACAATCACTACAAGCGGCTCGCGCATGGCGCGAAGGGCGCCGAGGTGGAGCTCGCCAAGTCGAACATCCTGCTCGTCGGCCCGACCGGCTGCGGCAAGACCCTGCTCGCGCAGACGCTCGCCAAGACGTTCGACGTGCCGTTCACGATGGCGGATGCGACGACGCTCACCGAGGCCGGCTATGTCGGCGAGGATGTCGAGAACATCATCCTCAAGCTGCTCCAGGCTTCCGACTATAACGTCGAGCGGGCGCAGCGCGGGATCGTCTATATCGACGAGATCGACAAGATCAGCCGCAAGGCGGACAATCCCTCGATCACGCGCGACGTCTCGGGCGAGGGCGTGCAGCAGGCCTTGCTGAAGCTGATGGAAGGCACGACCGCCAGCGTGCCCCCGCAGGGCGGCCGCAAGCATCCGCAGCAGGAATTCCTGCAGGTCGATACGACGAACATCCTGTTCATCTGCGGCGGCGCTTTCTCGGGCCTCGAGAAGATCATCGGCGATCGCCTGCAGGGCAAGTCGATCGGCTTTGGTGCGCATGTCGCCGCTCCCGACGAGCGGCGCACCGGCGCGATCCTGCGCCAGTGCGAGCCCGAGGATCTGCTCAAGTTCGGCCTGATCCCCGAATTTGTCGGCCGTCTGCCGGTCATCGCGACGCTCGAGGATCTCGACGAGCCGGCTCTGGTCAAGATCCTGGCCGAGCCGAAGAACGCGCTCGTGAAGCAGTATCAGAAGCTGTTCGAGATGGAGGGCGTGAAGCTCGCCTTCACCGACGAGGCTTTGTCCTCGGTCGCCAAGAAGGCGATCGCGCGCCGTACCGGTGCGCGCGGCCTGCGCTCGATCCTCGAGGGCATGCTGCTCGATACGATGTTCGATCTGCCCTCGATGGACGGCGTCGACGAGATCGTGATCGACAAGGACGTGGTCGAGGGCCGCAAGGAACCGATCCGCGTCTTCGCGAAGAAGAAGGAAAAGGCGGGCGACGCCGCCTGAGGCGTCGCACCCGTCTCTCGCGCTTTCGCGGGAGAGACGGGTGTGAGAGGAGCGAGGCATGCACCTGCTCCACGATCCCGCCACGCCGCCGGCCGACCCGATCGGCTTCGACGATTTCCTGAAGGTCGATATCCGCGTCGGCACGATCGTCGCGGCCGAGCCCTTTCCGGAGGCGCGCAAGCCCGCGATCAAGCTCGTCATCGATTTCGGGCCGACGATCGGCTGCCGGAAATCGAGCGCGCAGATCACTGCGCATTATACGCCGGAGGCGCTGGTCGGGCGGCAGGTCGCGGCGGTCGTCAATTTTCCGCCGCGGCAGATCGGCAAATTCTTGTCCGAAGTGCTGACCTTGGGTTTCCCGGACGAGGCGGGCGAGGTGGTGCTGTTTGCGCCCGACAAGACCGTGCCGGACGGTGGGCGGCTGTTTTGAACGAGGGCAGAGCATGAAGATCGAAGGTGGCTGCCATTGCGAACTGGTGCGCTGGGAGGCGAAGCTTCCCGAAGGCCCGGTCGAGGTGCTCGATTGCGACTGCTCGATCTGCCGGATGACCGGCTATCTCCATGTGATCGTTGCCGAAAGCGATTTCACCCTGGTGGAGGGCAAGAAGGAGATCACCACCTATCGCTTCGGCAGCGGCAAGGCGCGGCACATCTTCTGCAGCCAGTGCGGGATCAAGAGCTACTATAAGCCGCGCTCGCATCCGGACGGAATCAGCCTCAATCTGCGCTGCATCGATGACGCGGAAACGCTCGAGACGCGGGTCGTCGCGTTCGATGGAAAGAATCATCCCGGCGCAATCGCGTAACTTAGGGCTTTCGCGACGGCGCGCGGCCCGATAGCGGCGCCTGAGATGCTCAGCCTGAAGTCCTTATGGTGGAAGTGGGAGGCGCAGCCCCTTCGCCGGCGGGCGACGGCGCTGACGCTGACGATTATCGCGCATCTGCTGCTCTTGTGGCTGCTGCTGCGGCTCGCCCCCCCTCAGTTCGCGCCGATGGGCAAGGTCGGTTCGCTGATGACCTTCTCGGTGATGCCAGGTCCCACGCCCGAAAAAGCGACGCAGAAGGCCGCCGCCAAGCCCGCCGCCGCGCAGCCCAAGGCGACGACGCCCCCGCCCATGCCGGCTGCTACTCCGCCGCCGATCGTCAAGATGCCGACGCCGCTGAAGATGCCCGACAATTTCATCGAGCTCAGCCGCAGCGACGTGAGCAAGGTCGATACCGCGATGAACACGCCCCACGACGGTCCCCCGACCGGCCAGGCGAGCGCATCGGCCGCGGGCGGCGGCGAGGGTGATACGCCCTCGTCGATGGGGCCGAACGGGCAATTGCTCTACGCGGCCGAATGGTATCGCCGGCCCAACCCGGCCGAGCTGACGACCTATATGCCGCATCGCCAGTTGCCCGAGGGCGCGTGGGGCGAAATCGCATGCCGGACGGTCGCGCGTTATCATGTCGAGGATTGCCAGGAGCTTGGCGATTCCTTCCCGGGCATCGGCATTGCGCGCGGGATGCGCCAGGCGGCGTTCCAGTTCCTCGTCCGCCCGCCGCGCGTCGGCGGCAAGACGTTGGTCGGCACCTGGGTCCGGATCCGGATCACGCTGACCGACCATCCCGACAACAAGGACGGCGAGGGCTGACGCGTTTCGTCGCCGGCCGCGATGGAGAAAGATTTTTATCGCGCGGAGACGCAGAGAACGAAAGGGAGCGGCGCAGCCCTTCATTCAAACTCTTCTCCGCGCCTCCGCGTCTCTGCGTGATGAATCCTTATTTTCTCAGGCCAGCAGCAAACGATCCTCGCCAAGCCCGGCCATGAGCGCGACGAGGCCGGCCGCCTCGAACCGGGGATCGAGGCGGATATCCTGTTCGGCCAGCCCCGTCTGACAGACGAAGACCTGCACGCCGAGATCGAGCGCAGCATCGCGCAGCGGCTGGAGCGCTGCCGGCAGAGCCGCCAGCAGGGAGACCGACCCGGCATCGAAGAACAGCCGCACTTTTCCGCCCAGCGCCGCTTCTGCCGCCGCGATGCCGAGCGCGCTCCGCAGCCTATCGGGGTCCGGCCCCGAGACGATGATCGTCAGCCCCCGGCGCATCGGCAGGCGGGGTCCTTGGGCAGGCCGATCGTGCGGAAGCGGAAGGCGAGCGCGTCGAGCAGCAGCAACTTGCCCGCGCTGTCTTCGCCGAACGGCACGATCTGGCGGATGGCCTCGATCGCGGCGAGGCTGCCCATCACGCCCGTCAGCGCGCCGAGCACGCCCTGATCGGCGCAGGAGGCGTCGGGCATGGCGGGCGCATTGCCGACGAGGCAGCGATAGCAGGGCTTGTCCGCCTGATATCCGCGATAGACGGCGAGTTGCCCCTCGAACTGGCCGACCGCGGCCGAGACGAGCGGGATGCGCTTGGCCAGTGCCGCATCGGCGACGATCAGCCGCGTCGCGAAACTGTCGGACCCGTCGAGCACCACGTCCACGCCGAACAGCAAGGCTGCGGCATTGTCGGCATCGATCCGCATCTGGCGTGGGCTGACGCGGACGTCGGGGTTCATCCGCTGCACCGCATTGGCGACCATCACCACCTTGTTCGAGCCGACATCGCGCGTCGTGTAGAGCGTCTGGCGCTGGAGATTGGAGAGCGAAACCTGATCGTCATCGATGACGGTCAGCCGGCCGACGCCGGCGGCAGCGAGATACTGGATCGCAGGCGAGCCGATCCCGCCCGCGCCGATCAGCGCGACATGCGCGCCGAGCAGGCGTTGCTGACCCGCCCCGCCAATCTCCTTCAGGACGATGTGACGGGCATAGCGATCGAGTTGGTCGTCGGAGAAGGTCAATCGACTTCGAACGGCTCGTCGAGGATCGTCGGCCAGGATGGCGGCTCGAGCGGAATGGAGCGCAGTGGGACATCCATTTCTTGCGCCGCCTCGATGCGGGATCGTTTGAATGCTTTTGCACGCATGTCATCGGCAAGCGGCGCCAGGCTGGGATTGTCCTCCAGCTGCCGATCGTAAGCGATCCGCTGAGCCAGGATCGAAAGCGACCACGATCGGGTCCGGCGATCGGACTGCATCTGCCACTTGAGGACGTGCATCATGAGAATGCGAAGGGCTGATTCGGCCGCGCGCCGCTCGCTTTTCGCCACGTCCTCGATTTCCTCGGCCAGGTTGATCAGATCGAGCCGGTCGATGTGCCCTGCCCGAAGGTGAGCCGCCTGCTCGATCGCCCAACCATATGCGTCATCCTCATAGGCGACGTTACCGCCGTCAGATGCGATCAAAGGATGAATCGGCTTGTTCATACGCTGGATATTAGCACATCTCGTGCTGGCTGCGATCACCGCCCCGTCGATCCGAAGCCGCCCATCCCGCGCGCCGTATCGTCCAGCTCTTCCACCTGCTCGAAGCGCGCCCGCTGCACCGGCGCCGGCACCAGCTGGGCGATGCGCTCGCCGCGCTTCACCGCGAAGGGCTCGGCGCCGAGATTGGCGAGGATCACCTTCACTTCGCCGCGATAATCGGCGTCGATCGTACCGGGCGTATTGAGGCAAGTGATCCCGTTCTTGAGCGCGAGGCCCGAGCGAGGGCGGACCTGCACTTCGTAGCCCGCAGGGATGGCGATCGCGAAGCCGGTCGCGATCGCGGCGCGCCCGCCCGGGGCCAGCGTCAGATCCTCGGCGGCGACGACATCCATGCCCGCCGCCTGCGCGGTCGCATAAGCGGGCAAGGGCAGGCCCTCGCCGTGGGGCAGGCGCTTCAGGCGGATCGCGATCTCGGTCAAACACTGGCTCCCAGGGCATCGGCGATGCGGGCAACGAGGCGGCGGGCGACGTCGTCCTTGCTGGCGCTGGGCCAGCTTTCGATGCCCCCGGCGGTGACGATGTGAACGCTGTTGCGATCCCCGCCCATCACGTCCCCCGAAACGTCGTTGGCAACGATCCAGTCGGCGCCCTTGTGCGCGCGTTTGACGACCGCATGGGTCATCACGTCCTGCGTCTCCGCGGCAAAGCCGATCAGCAAGGCCGGGCGCCGCGCATTGGCGGCAAGGCTGGCGAGGATGTCGGGATTCTCGATCAGGCTCAGCGTCGGCGGCGCATCGCCGCTCTTCTTGATCTTCTGCTCCGCGCCATCGGTGCGCCAGTCGGCGACGGCCGCGACCATCACCGCGACGTCGGCCGGCAGCGCCGCCTCGACCGCGGCGGCCATCTCGGCGGCGGTCTCGACATCGATACGCGAGACGCCCGCTGGGGTCGCCAACGCAACCGGCCCGGCGACCAACGTCACGTCAGCCCCGGCTTCGGCCAGGGCGGCGGCGATGGCGAAGCCCTGCTTACCGGAGGAACGGTTGGCGATGTAGCGGACGGGATCGATCGGCTCGTGCGTCGGCCCGGCGGTGACGAGCGCGCGCTTGCCCGCCAAAGCTTTTCCGCTTGTCCTGGGGGACGCCGCAGCGATTGCGTTCGACGGACTCGGAACCGACGGACCCGGAGATGCCAGCATCGTTCCGATCGCGGTCACGATCGCGTCGATCTCGGGCAGGCGGCCGGGGCCATATTCGCCGCACGCCATCGGTCCTTCGTCGGGCTCGACGACAGTGACGCCGTCGGCGCGCAGCGTCGCGACGTTGCGACGTGTCGCCGCATGGCTCCACATCCGCACGTTCATCGCGGGGACGGCGAGTACCGGCTTGTCGGTCGCGAGCAGAAGCGTCGTCGCCAGATCGTCGGCGATGCCGGCGGCCATCTTGGCCATCAGATCGGCGGTGGCGGGGCAGACGACGACGAGATCCGCCTCGCGGCTGAGCTGGATATGCCCCATCTCGGCCTCGTCCTTCAGGTCCCACAAAGAGGTGTGGACGGGCTGTTCGCTCAGCGCCGCGAGCGTCATCGGCGTGACGAAATGCGCGCCGCCGGCGGTGAGCACGCAACGCACCGTATCGCCCTGCCTGCGCAGCGCGCGAACGAGCTCGCAGGCCTTGTAGGCGGCGATACCGCCACCGACGATCAGGAGGATGCGTTTGCCGGTCACCGCCGCCAGATGGCCTGTTGCGCGGTGCAAGTCGAGAGGGCAGGGTCTGCCGGATGCCGTCCGCCGTGCGGCCGAAGGCTGACGCGCGATCTTCACTCCTTGTCAGTCACCGGATTTCTTTGCGATTTAATCTATATAAATAACATAGATACATGCGCGTCTTCGGTGGATAAGATACGGACTTCGTCGGCCTGTCTCCTGGCTGTCGATGGCTGAGAGATGCGAAGCGCTCCCGTCAAAGAACGGAGCGTTTATGACCATTTCTTCCGCGCTCAAACCGATGTTGGAAAAACTCCAGCTTTGGCTTCCTCTCTCGACTGACGATCAAGACGCGATACTGGCCCTGCCGCATACTGTTCGCGCCATGCGCGCGCAGGATTTCGTCGTTCGCGAAGACGACAAGCCCACGCATTCCTGTCTTTTGCTGTCGGGCTACGCCATTCGCCATAAGGTCGCGGGCAATGGTGGGCGCCAGATCTTTTCGGTGCACATGAAGGGCGACGTCGTCGATCTGCACAATTCCATTCTGCGGCGCGCCGATCACAATGTTCAGGCGCTGACCGCGATCGAAGTCGCCCTGATCCCCGTCCAGGCCATTCGAGACCTTGCCGCCAACCACCCGCAGGTCGGGCAGGCGATGTGGTACGAGACGTTGGTCGATGCCGCGATCTTCCGCGAATGGACGCTCAACGTCGGGCGGCGGGACGCGCGGGCGCGCACCGCGCATCTGCTTTGCGAATTCGCGATCCGCATCTCGGTCGCCGGGCTCGGCACCCGGCTGAATTACGATCTGCCGATGACGCAGGAGCAACTCGCGGATGCGCTCGCGCTGACGAGCATCCACGTGAACCGGACGCTGCGCGGGCTCGAGACGGATGGCTTCATCGAGCGCAAGAAGCGTTCGATCCGGATCATGGACTTCGAGCAGCTCACGCGCATCGCCGATTTCGACGTCCGCTATCTGCATCTCGATCGTCTCGGGACACCGTCGGCGCTTTAGCGGGGCTCCGGGCCGCCGCGCCTGGTCGCCAGCCAGATCAGGTGGCGGGGGCCCTTGCCGTTGCTGCGCGCGCGGGCGACGATTTCCTCGACCAGGAAACCGCGGTCCTTCATCCGGCGGACGAAAGCATTGTCCGGCGCCGCCGACCAGACGGCGAGGATGCCGCCCGGCTTCAGCGCCGCCTTGGCCATTTTGAGCCCCTCCGCCGAATAGAGGCCGTCATTGCCCGCGCGGCTGAGCCCGTCGGGGCCATTATCGACGTCGAGCAGGATCGCGTCATAGGTTTCGCGCCCTTCGCCGATGAGCCGCGCGACATCGCCTTCGACCAGGCGAACGCGCGGATCGTCGAGACAGCCCGCGGTCAGCGCCGCCATCGGCCCGCGCGCCCAATCGATGATTTCGGGGACGAGTTCGGCGACGGTCAGCGTCGCGTCGCGACCGAGCGCCGCGAGCGCGGCGCGCAGGGTGAAGCCCATGCCGTAGCCGCCGATCAGGAGATGAATGGCCGGGCGCTGGCCGATCCGGTCGCAGACGAGCGTCGCGAGCGCCTCCTCGGAGCCGCCGACGCGGCTGCTCATCAATTCGTTGCGATCGAGCAGGATCATGTGATCGCCGCCGTGGCGCACGAGGCGCAGCTCCTGCCCGCCGGGCACCTGCGCGGTCGCGATCAGTTCGCGCGGCGTCATGGGTGGATCATCCCGGCGGTCACAGCAGCAGGTGCGTGATCGCCGCGCCGGCGATGCCGGCGAGCAGCGCGACGACGACATAGCGCCAGCCGCCGCCCAATCGCACGACCTCGACCTGCCGGAGCGGCGGGGGCGGGGGGGCGGCGCCGGGCGCAGGATAGCGCGCCTCGATCCGGCGAACGAGCTCCGGCAGGCGGAAGAGCGTGCGCATGTCCTCGGTCAGGCGATCGGCGAGGAACGCCTCGGGGCCGAGCTCGTCGCGCAGCCATTCCTTCACGAACGGCCCGCTGACTTCCCACATGTTGATGTCGGGATCGAGCATCGAGGCGACGCCCTCGACCATCACCATCGTCTTCTGGAGCAGCAGCAGATGCGGCTGCGTCTCCATGTCGAAATCGCGCGTGATCGCGAACAAACCGTCGAGCATCTGCCCGATCGACACGTCCTTGACCGGCAGGCCGCGGATCGGTTCACCGACCGCGCGCAAGGCGGTGGTGAACTCGGCGAGATTGTGGTGCGAGGGCACATAGCCCGCCTCGAAATGGATCTCGGCAACGCGCTTGTAATTGCCCGTCAGCAGCCCGTGGAGGATCTCGGCGAGCCACAGCCGCGCCTGGCGGTTGATCCGCCCCATGATCCCGAAATCGATCGCGGCGATCCGCCCGTCGGCGAGCGCGAACAGATTGCCCTGATGAAGATCGGCGTGGAAGAAGCCGTCCATGATCGCCTGGCGCAGGAACGAGCGCACGACGATCGCGGCCAGATTATGCGGATCATGCCCAGCGGCGATCAGCGCCGAACGATCGGAAAGCTTGATGCCGGGCACCCATTGCAGCGTCATCACGCGGCGCGTGGTGCGGCTCCAGTCGATCGTCGGCACGGTGAAGCCGGGCTCGGCCGCCATATTCTCGGCGAGCTCGGAGGCGGAGGCTGCCTCGCGGCGCAGATCCAGCTCGCGCGAGGTCCACTGCCGGAAATGGGCGATAACGAGGCGCGGCTTCAGGCGCGAAAACTCGCCGCCGAGCGCCTCGGCCTGCGCCGCCGCCCACTCATAGGTCTCGATCGCGCGGGCGAGGTCCTCCTCGATGCCCGGCCGCAACACCTTGACCGCGACATCCAGCCCTTCGTGCGTCGTCGCGCGGTGGACCTGCGCGATCGAGGCCGCGCCGACCGGCTCGGGATCGAAGGCGGCATAAGCCTGCTCGATCGACATCTCCAGGCTGCGCTCGATCTCGGCGCGGACGAGCGCGAAGGGGGCGGGCGGGACGGCGTCCTGCAGCCGCGTCAGATCGAGCGCGGCCACTTCGCCGACGAGATCGGGCCGCGTCGCCAGCGCCTGGCCGAGCTTGATCGCGGCCGGGCCGATCGCCTGGAAGGCATCGGCATAACGCGGCTGCGCCGGCACGCGCGCGCCGAAGCGGGCGAGGCGGACGAGGCGGCGCACGGCGGCGGGCGTGTTGGGATCGCGTTCGATCCCCGTGAGCGCTCCATGCTTGGCGAGGATGCGGCCCCAGCGCAGCAGCCGGAAGCTGTGGACGAAAGGCGAGGTCAAAGAACAAGTCCTCCCCTGGAAGGGAAGGGGGACCGCACGAAGTGCGGTGGAGGGGTGTCACCGCTCGCGATGGAAGATTGCCCCTCGACCGGGAATACCCCTCCACCATCCTGCGGATGGTCCCCCTCCCCCTGTGGGGGAGGAACGTTACTCATATCTTCCAGCCCGAATGGATCGCGACGAGCCCGCCCAGGATCGGCTCGGCTTTGGCCTGGACGAAGCCGGCCTCGCCGATCATCGCCTTGAAACGGTCCATGCCGGGAAAGCGGCGGATCGACTCGATCAGATAGCGGTAGCTCTCCTCGTCGTCGGCGATCAGCTTGCCGAGCTTGGGCACCACCTTGTGCGAATAGACGTCGTAAATGTCGGCGAAGCCCGGCCAGAGCGTCGTCGAGAACTCCAGGCAGAAGAAGCGGCCGCCGCGCTTCAGCACGCGGTGCGCTTCGCTGAGCGCCGCGGGAATGTCGGTCACGTTCCGGATACCGAAGGCGATCGTGTAGGCGTCGAAGCTCCGGTCGGCGAAGCTCAGGATCTCCGCATTCTGCTCGCTCCATGCGAGCCCCTCGATGCCTTTCTTGGCGGCGCGGTCCTGGCCGACGCCGAGCATGGACGGGTTGATGTCCGAGACGGTGACGGCCGCGCCGCGCTTGGCCATGCGGAAGGCGATGTCGCCGGTGCCGCCCGCCATGTCGAGGATCGCCTCGCCCTCGCGCGGCTTCACGCGCGCGACGAAGCGGTCCTTCCACAAACGGTGCATGCCCGCCGACATCGCATCGTTCATGATATCGTAGCGACGCGCGACGCGGGCGAAGACCTCGCCCACCTTCTGCGTCTTCTCTTCGGGACTGACCTCGGCATAGCCGAACGACACGGTTTCGCTCATGGATCGGCGCCATAGCGGGGCGGGCGGGAATGGGCTAGCGGCCGGTCATGCCCGAGCTTCCCGAGGTCGAGACCACCGTGCGCGGGCTGCGGCCCGTCCTCGAAGGCGAGCGGCTGACCGCCGTCGAGCCGCGCCGCGCCGATCTGCGCCGCCCCATCCCCGTGGACCTGCGCCAGCGCATGACCGGCGCACGCGTCATCGGCCTGCACCGCCGCGCCAAATATGGGCTGATCGATACTGATCGCGGCGACACGATGATCTTCCATCTCGGCATGTCCGGGCGCTGGCGCGTCGATCCGGAGGAATTGGGCAAACACGATCATCTCGTGCTGGCGACCGAGCAGGGCAGGCGGTTGTCCCTGTGCGATCCGCGCCGCTTCGGCTCGCTGGATCTGGTGCGCACCGATGAACTGGCCGACTTTCCCGCCTTCAAGGCGCTCGGCCCCGAGCCGCTCGGCGACGAGCTGACCGCGGCCTTTCTCGCCAAAAAGTTCGAGAATCGCAACGCGCCGATCAAGATTCTTTTGCTCGATCAGCGCATCGTCGCGGGACTCGGTAACATCTATGTGTGCGAGGCGCTCAACGTCGCGCGTATCAATCCGCGCGCGCCGGCGGGATCGGTGTCGCTCGGCAAGCTGAAGAAGCTCGTGACGGCGATCCACGAAGTGCTGGAGGCTGCGATCGAGGCGGGCGGCTCGTCCCTACGCGATTATGCGCGGCCCGATGGCCAGCTTGGCTATTTCTCGAAGCAGTTCCGCGTCTATGGGCGCGAGGGCGAGCCTTGCGAATGCGGCGGTACCGTCGCGCGGCAGGTGGACGGCGGGCGATCGACCTTCTGGTGTCCAAAGTGTCAGAAGTAAGAAGGCTGTTCACGCAGAGACGCGGAGACGCGGAGGAACAGAAATTCGATGGGCCTCCGGCCGGAGGCCTTTTCTACCGAGAGGATCGGCGCGCATTAGGTGCCCGATACCTCTCCGCGCCTCTGCGCCTCTGCGTGAACAAGCTGTTCCCTTTCCCCCGCCCGCCCGCAAGGTTGACGAAACAGCCCCCTTTCTGTAGTGGGCCCGCTTCCCGGCGCTGGGCTTGCCTCGCGCCGCTCTTCCAATTTTAGCCCGAGGGTTTCGACAGAATGGCGAACACGCCGCAAGCCAAGAAGCGCATCCGCCGCAATGATCGCCGTGCCGAAATCAACGGCGCGCGCGTCAGCCGCATCCGCACCTTCGTCAAGAAGGTCGAATCGGCGATCGGCGCCGGCGACAAGGCAGCAGCTGCGGCAGCGCTCGCCGCAGCGCAGCCGGAAATGGCGCGTGGCGTGTCGAAGGGTGTGCTCCACAAGAACACCGTCTCGCGCAAGTTCGCGCGGCTGACGAAGGCGGTCTCCGCACTCGCCTAACTCATATCAGGCTCCAAATCGGAGCTGATTTGCAAGCCCGCTGATCGCGCAGATCGGCGGGCTTTTTGCTGCGTCTGCAATGTCGGACGCATCCCTCGGAAAACAAATGATTCTCCGAGATGTCATAAAAATCTCCCTTTATTTTCAACTACTTGAAAAAAATCTCAGCGATTTTTGATGTCTGCCCCTGTCAAGCGGGTTTATTTCAGATCGGTGACGATTTGACCGCTTGATTGCCCGGTCAGGACGTCCTTAGTCTGGCTTTGCCGGACGGGTGATTCTCCGATCCAGCGTCCATATTATTGCGAGAGCCGAAGCGTACGGGGGGCCGTTGCGTGGGGGCATTCTTCATTAATGCCAAACCACGCGCCACGGACATCGCCGGCGCGAACGGGAGAGACGTGCGCGTGCGTGAAGCAATGAGGGCCAGGCAGATGGATGCGGCGGCCGCGGCTCCCCTCACGGTCGACGCCGCGTGGCAGGCCGTGCGGGACACGCTGCGCAAGAGCTGCGGCCAGCGCTCGTTCGATGGCTGGCTGAAGGCGCTCGAATTGGCTGGCCTAGATTCCGAATCGGGCGCCGTGCGCCTGATCGCGCCGTCCGCCTTTCTCGCCGAGTGGGTCCAGAGCCATTTCGCCGAGCAGCTCGCCGCCGCGTGGCACGCGGCCCTGCCGGGTTGTGGCGAAATCCTTGTCGAGGCGCGCGGCGATGCTCCGGTCCGCGCCATCTTCGCCATCGATGCGCCCGCGCCGGACGCGGTGACGCCCGAGCCCGTCGTCGTCGAGATCGATCGCGGCAGCCAGCTCGAGGATCGCTTCACCTTCGACAGCTTCGTCGTCGGCAAGGCGAACGAGCTCGCCTACAATGCGGCCAAGACGCTGGCCGAAGGCGGCAAGCTCGGCTTCAACCCGCTCTTCCTTCATGGCGGCGTGGGGCTGGGCAAGACGCACCTGATGCACGCCATCGGCCACGATTATCGCGCGCGCCATCCGGGCTCCAAGGTCATCTACATGACCTCCGAGAAGTTCATGTACGAGTTCGTGGCAGCGATGCGCGCCAAGGACACGCACAGCTTCAAGGCGCGGCTGCGCGCAGCCGATCTGCTACTGATCGACGACGTCCAGTTCATCGCCGGCAAGGATTCCACGCAGGAGGAATTCTTCCACACGATGAACGAGCTGATCTCGGCCGGGCGTCGGCTCGTCATCAGCGCCGATCGCAGCCCCCAGGATCTGGAGGGGATCGAAAGCCGGATCCTTTCGCGCCTGTCCTGGGGTCTCGTCGCCGACGTAAACACCGCCGATTTCGAGCTGCGCTACAACATCATCCTCAAGAAGCTGGAGACGCAGCCGGCCGTCGTCGTGCCGAACGACGTGGTGATGTTCCTCGCCAAGCGGCTTACGGCGTCGATCCGCGAGCTGGAAGGCGCGCTGACGCGCGTTCTGGCCTTCGCGCATCTCTCGAAGCGTCCGATCGATCTGGAATTCACGCAGGCGGCGCTCGCGGATCAGCTGCGCGCCAGCCAGCGCCGCGTCACGATCGACGAGATCCAGCGGCGCGTCTGCGATCATTACCGGATCCGCCAGTCGGAAATGGGCTCGGCGCGCCGCGCGCGCGAAGTCGCGCGTCCTCGCCAGATCGCGATGTATCTTGCCAAGCAGCTCACTCAGCGCTCGCTGCCCGAGATCGGCCGCCGGTTCGGCGGGCGCGATCACACGACCGTGATCCACGCGGTCAAGCGGATCGAGGAACTGCGCGCGGCCGATGCCGAGCTCGATGCCGATGTGCGCCTGCTGATCCGGCAACTCGAGGCCTGAGCCGCGGCTTCTTCGCCGCGCTTTGCAATGTCGGATTTTTCGTGAGACTTGGGTCGTCCGCCTGGCAGCGAGTCGGACCCATGCCTTTCGTCACGCCTAGATCGATCGCCGCGATGCTCTTCTCCGAGCCGTCACGTGCCCGACGTGCGCGAAACATCATTTCGTGCCCGCGATGTTTTCGGGACGCGTTGCCTGAGACAATTGCGGCTTTAGCGATCGCTCGCTGTTGCTGGCGGCATGCGGCCGGAGGGATGCGATGACGTGCATGACCGGCGGCTGCCAGTGCGGCCGCGTCCGCTACACGGCCGAGATCGACAGCGACGACGCCTATCTGTGTCACTGCCGGATGTGCCGTTGTGCGACCGGCGGCGCATCGATCGCCTTCGTTAACGTGCCCGTCGGGCAGGTGCGCTGGGAGCATGCGCCCGACTGGTACCAGTCCTCACCGATCGCGCGCCGGCCTTTCTGTTCGTC
Source organism: Sphingomonas natans (assembly GCF_030546695.1). Taxonomy (GTDB): domain Bacteria; phylum Pseudomonadota; class Alphaproteobacteria; order Sphingomonadales; family Sphingomonadaceae; genus Sphingomonas_I; species Sphingomonas_I natans. The sequence goes on along the minus strand of NZ_JAUOTP010000001.1, from coordinate 658,892 downwards.
CTGCGGCACGCCGCTCGGCTTCGTCTTCCTCGAAGGGGCGACGAACATCGATCTGACGCTCGGGTCGTTCGATGATCCGACGCGCTTCGTGCCGACGCACCATTTCGCCGTCGAGAGCATGCTGCCGGCTTGGGCCGATACGTCCCATCTCCCCGGCACCCGCTCCGAAGACAATCCCAACACCACCGACAGATGGATCCAGGCCGTTGGCAAGCTCCCCGACTGAACCCGAGCCGATCTTCTTTCCCGCCGCCGATGGCACGCGTCTCGCTTATGTCGAGATGGGCGATGTCGGCGCGCGTCCGCTGGTCCTGATCCACGGCCTCTTTTCGAACGCCTGGACCAACTGGATTCGTTATGGGCATGCCGCGCGGGTCGTCGAGGCGGGGTTCCGCCTGATCCTGCCCGATCTGCGCGGGCACGGCCGCAGCGGCGCGCCGCACGATCCCGCGGCCTATCCGCCCGACATCCTCGCCGATGACGGCGAGGCATTGCTCGCGCATCTCGGCCTCGTCGATTATGATCTCGGCGGCTACTCGCTGGGCGGTCGGACCGTTCTGCGCATGCTCGCCCGCGGCGCCCGCCCGCGCCGCGCAATCCTGTCGGGCATGGGATTGGGGGGCATCCTCCACACCGCCGGTAGGGGCGATTTCTTCCGGAAGGTGCTCGAGAATTTCGGCAGCAATCCCCGTGGCTCCGCCGAATGGTTTTCGGAGGCCTTCCTCAAGACGACAGGCGGCGATCCCAAGGCGATGATCCCGTTGCTCGACAGCTTCGTCGATACGTCGCGCGAGGCGCTTGCCGGGATCGCGACTCCAGTGCTCGTGCTCAACGGCGCCGAGGATCAGGACAATGGTTCGGGCGAGGGCCTCGCCGAGGCGCTTCCGGACGGCCGCTTCGTCGCGATCCCGGGCAATCACATGACCGCGGTGCTGCGGCACGAACTCGGCGCAGAAATCTCGTCCTTTCTGCTGGCGGAGTCGCTCAACGAATCGTAAACCCCGGAACTGGTGCGCAAACCCGCAGGGCGCGCACCGGGGGGTGTGGATGTTGTGCGGCTTAAGCGAATATTTGCCTGTCGCGGGTAAGGCACGTCTGGACGTCGCGCATCGGGCGCGTCGCTAGGCCAGGACGTTCATCCCGGTGATGTCAGTCGGTGCCGCGATCTTCGTGCCGGTCCTCGTATGTGCACTGTTCGCAGTCGCCACGTACGAGCAGTGGCGACGCATGGGCCGCGCGGATCATGCGGCGAGCTGGCTCTGGGCCTTCGTCGTCGTCGGCGCGGGCTGGGCCACGACAGCGATCGAGGCGGTGCTGGCGATCCGGTTCGTCTTCCCCGGCGCCGCGCTGGCGCTCTGCTGGTTCGCCGCCGCCTTGCTCGGCGCCCGCGGCGTGCGCCAGCGCGCCGAGAAGCCAGATCGCGGCGTGGTGATGCTGGCGATCTGGGTCGGCACGGCGATCGGCGTCAGCCTTCTCCAGGATCTCGCGCTCTCCGATCCGATGCTGCGATCGTCGATGGCGATGGTCGTCATCGCAGGCGGCGGCGCGCTCGCCGCCGTCGCCGTCGGTCCGCGGCATCGCCACGCCTCGCCCTCGGCCTGGATCGGCGCGCTGATCTGCGGCCTGTTCGCCAGCCTGTGCCTGACGCTGGCGATCGTTGCGCTGCGCTTCCCGTCGGTCGCGATGCTGGAGTTCACCTCGTCCCTGTTCGTCCCGTTGCTCGTGCTGTGCGGCGTCGTCATCATGAGTTGCCTGAACGAGGATCGCGCGCAGGCGCTGGAGCGTCTGGCGCGCACCGATGCGCTGACGGGGGTCTGGAACCGCCGCGGGTTCGAAGAAGGCGCGCGGCACCTGCTCGATCGGTTCCGCGCGTCGGGCGGGACCGCGGCGGCGGTCGCCATCGCCGACATAGACGGTTTCAAGGGTATCAACGACGGCCATGGCCATGCCGTCGGCGACGCCACGCTCGCGCGCTTCGCCGAGACGCTGCGCAGCGCCACGGGATCCGGCGATCTGCTCGCACGGCTGGGTGGCGAGGAATTCGCGATCCTGGCGATCGGCGTCGACGGCCCGGTCCTGCGCCAGCGCATGGATCGCGTGCGTAGCCTGCTCACCGTCGCCAGCATCGATCCGCAGGGGATGCCCGCGATCACCGCCAGCTTCGGGGTGGCCTCGCTCGACGCCGATCACCGCTCGCTGCGAGACGCGCTGGAGCGCGCCGATCGCGCGCTCTATCGCGCGAAGAGCGAAGGCCGCAACCGGGTGACGCTGGCCGAGTAGGGCCATCGGCACATGCGCGTGCCGTCAGAGATAGAAGAGGGTTCCCAGTCGATTGGCGCGCGACAGGCCCGTCCGGGCGCCTGCCATCACGCGCCGCCGGCGCGAGAAGGAACCCCGCAGAAGCCCGTCGAGCAAGGCTCGATCCTCCGCGCTCAGCTCGGGCCCGACGCGAGCTTCGAGGGCTGTCAGGGTTGCACGCGTGACATGTGCGGACTGACGATAGAAATCGCGCCGGCTGGAGATATATCCAAGCGGGCTGGCCAGCTTGCGGCGGAGGCGCGCCCATAGCGTCGGCGGTTGAGCGAAGATCCCGATATTGTTTCCGCCGTGCTGGCGATAGCGGATCAATGGCGCGTCAACCGCGCCGATGGTTCCGGTGGTGGTCGCGACGAGCACCATCCACCAATCGTGAATATGGAAGCCGGGCGGCAGCGGAAAGGCGCGATCGATCAGCGCCCGGTTCGCCAGCATCGCACATCCGGGGACGTGATTGACGAGCGCGAAATCGGCGAGCGTGCGGGCCTGGCGATCGACATCGCCTTGCGCGAAATAGGATGGCGCGATCGTCTGCAACGCGCCGTCGACCAGTTCGAGGTCCGAAAAGACCAGTGCGGGCCGTGCCGTGCCGTGCTCCGCCTCGATCGCCTGCATCGCCGCCATCAGCCGCGTGACCTTGTCTGCGCGCCAGACATCGTCCTGATCGCACAGCGCGACATAGGGCGCGGTCGTCGCCGCGACGGCGTGCGCGAAATTCTCGATGATGCCGTGCGGCCCCGGATTCTCGATCATGCGGATCGGGATGTCATGAAGGCTGCGCAGCACCTCGAGCGTGGCATCCTTCGAGCCGTCGTCCGATGCGACGATCGCAAGCGTCGGCCAGTCCTGCGCCGCGATCGATGCGAGCATTTCCGGCAGGTAGCGGGCGCCGTTGAACGTCGCCATCGCGACCTCGACGCGAGGCGGCTCGCCAATCACCGAAAAGGCGGCTCGTTGAAGGCGCGCAGCTTGCGGCTGTGGAGCTGTTCGCCGCCGAGGCGCAGCTCGTCGATCGCCGCGATGCCGATCTGGAGATGCTCGGCGATCGCGCGCTCGTAGAAGCGATTGGCCTGGCCGGGCAGCTTGATCTCGCCGTGGATCGGCTTGTCCGAAACGCACAGCAGCGTGCCGTAGGGGACGCGGAAGCGGAAGCCCTGGGCGGCGAGCGTTGCGCTCTCCATGTCGATCGCGACGGCGCGGCTCTGGCTGAAGCGCAATGCGGAGGAGGTGTAGCGCAGCTCCCAGTTGCGATCGTCGGTGGTGACGACCGTTCCGGTTCGCATCCGCGCCTTCAGCTCCTCGCGGCTCTGGCCGGAAATCTTCTCGGCGCCCTTGCTCAGCGCCTGCTGGATCTCGGCGATCGCCGGGATCGGGATTTCGGGTGGGAGCACGTCGTCCAGGACATGATCGTCGCGCAGATAGGCATGGGCGAGGACATAGTCGCCGATCCGCTGGCTCGGGCGCAGGCCGCCACAATGGCCGATCATCAGCCACGCCTCGGGGCGCATGACCGCGAGATGATCGGTGATCGTCTTCGCGTTGGAGGGGCCGACGCCGATATTGACGAGCGTGATGCCCGATCCGTCCTCGGCGACGAGATGATAGGCCGGCATCTGGTGCTTCTTCCAGGCTGCATCGGTGATCGCCGTCTCTGGGTCGGGATCGCCTGCGCGCAGCTCCAGCCCGCCGGCGCCGCTCAGCATCACGTACCGGCCGCCTTGCTTCAGCTGCTCCTTGGCCCAGCCGACGAACTCGTCGACGTAGCGGTTATAGTTGGTGAACAGGATGTACTTCTGAACGTGCGCGGGCGGAGTGCCCGTATAGTGGCGCAGCCGCGCGAGGCTGAAATCGACGCGCGCGGCATCGAACAAAGCCAGCGGGCGCGGCTGATCGTCGCCGTGCGTCCAGGTGCCGTCTGCGAGTTCGTCGCCGATCCGCTCCAGCTCGGTCGAGGGGAAGATGCGGGCGAGCTCGATCGCGCGGACGTCGGCGAGATCGAGGCTCGAATCGAGCACATAGGGATAGGGGATCTCGTCGCTGCTCGTGCCGACATCGACCCAGACGCCGAAATCGTCGATCAGCATGTCGAGCTGCGTCGCCAGATAGTCGCGGAACATCGCCGGCTGGGTGACGCTGATCGCATAGTCGCCGGGCGTATTGAGCCGCCCGTAAGCGCGGCCCAACGGGCCGGGGACATGCTCGCCATCATAATGCAGCTTGATCTGCGGATAAGCGAAGGCGCCCGCGGCGCGCCCCGCCGGATCGGGCCGCTCGCCTTTTTCGATATAGCGGGCGAGAGCCTCGCGCAGCCGGGTCACCGACGCGCGATACAGCGCATCCAGCTCGTCGACGATCTTCAGGCTGCGCGAGGTCGGCATGTCAGAGCTGGCCGAGCAGATAATCGGCCGAGCTGACCTGGAAATCGCCGGGCGCCTCGATGTTCAGCGTCGTGACCTTGCCGTCGTCGACGATCATCGAAAAACGCTGGCCGCGCGTGCCGAGGCCGAACTTGCTGCCGTCCATCGTCAGGCCGATCGCCTCGACGAACGCGGCATTGCCATCGGCCAGCAGCGTGACCTTGCCCTCGGCGCCCTGGTCCTTGGCCCAGGCGCCCATCACGAACACGTCGTTGACCGCGGTGCAGGCGATCTCGTCCACGCCCTTTGCCTTCAACTCGTCGGCTTTCTCGACGAATCCGGGGAGATGCTTGGCCGAGCAGGTCGGCGTGAAGGCGCCCGGCAGCGAGAAGAGCGCGATCTTGCGGCCCGCAAAATAGGCCTCGCTCTCGACGGGCGAAGGGCCATCGGACGTCATCGTCATGAAGGTCACGGGGGGAAGCGTATCGCCGACGGATATGGTCATGCTGGTCCTCGTAGGGGCAGGGATGGCCTGTCCTAACAGGCACCCCGCTGCGGCGGAAGGCCGCGGCTGGACCCGCTCCCTGTCCCGTTTATACTGGCCGCCATGGCACGCTCCGACCTCGAATATCGCTCGCTGGCGGGCCAGTTGCTGCTGGCGATGCCGGGGATCGGCGATCCCCGTTTCGCGCACGCCGTGATCGCGCTGTGCGTTCACAGCCCCGAAGGCGCGCTCGGGATCGGCGTGGGACAGATCGTGCCGCGTCTGCGTCTCCACCAATTGATGGAGCAATTGGAGATCGAGCCCGGGGTGGCGCCCGACGCGCCGATCCATCTCGGCGGGCCGGTCGATCCGCAACGCGGCTTCGTGCTTCATTCCGGCGACTGGACGGGCGAGGATACGGTCGTTGTGAACAAGGCTTTCTCGCTGACGAGCACGCTGGACGTGCTGCGCGCGCTGGCCGAGGGGAGCGGGCCCGCGCGCTGGCTGATTGCGCTCGGCTATGCCGGCTGGGGCGACGGCCAGCTGGATGGCGAGATGACGCAGCACGGCTGGTTTCACACACCGGGGGATCCCGATCTGCTGTTCGCCGTACCGCCCGAGGAGCGCTGGCCGCGCGCCTTCGCGACCGCCGGGATCGATGTCCGCTTGCTCGCCTCGACGGCGGGCCACGCCTGACCGCTCGTTTCGGGAAGGTGCCCGATTTTGCGGTAGGCCGTTCTGTTCGTTGAGAATTTGATTACCCATCCTGTGCTTTAACCCACCTGTCGCGGGGGCGCCGATTGACGGCGCAGGGCGACACGGGGGTTTGTATGATCAAGCGTATGGGCGCCGCACTTGCGGCGGTGGCACTGGCGACCGCGCCGGTTCAGGCGGCATGCTGGAACGATCAGGAGATTTCCGCGGGAACGATCCGCGATTTTCAGTCGCTGCTTATGGTCGCGACGTTGCGCTGCCAGGTCATGCATGTTGACATCACGGCCGACTACAATGCGTTTCTGAACGCGAACAAGCCGACCATCCAGAAGATGAACGAGCGACTCAAGATTCACTTCTTCAAGGCGCACGGCCCCGTCGAAGGGCAGCGCCGATATGACGGCTTTGCGACCAGTCTTGCCAATGCTTATGGCGCGCGACAGGGCAATAAAGAGGTTTGCACGGGCGTCGCCTCTCTCGCACGGGAAGCTGCGATGATGGCGGGATCAGAGGAGGGGCTTGTCCTCCTCGCCCAGCGCCAGGGGATAGCCACCGCCTTGCCCGAGGGAGCATGCGAAAGCCCGGCCGGCTCGATCACGGTCGCTGCCATATCGCCCGTGTCGACGCGACCAGCCGGCCCCGCCGACTGAGCCTTGTCGGTACATATAAAGACATCTTTATATTTGATTTGATCGCTTGGGGCGGCTAGGGCCGCACCCAGGCGGTCCGACCCTCGGGCTGCGCATCAGGCTCGCGCCGAGGAGACCTATCGTGGCCACTGCCACCCAAATCCCCTTCACCGATTATCTTGTCCACGACATCAGCCTTGCCGAGTTCGGCCGTCGCGAAATCGAGATTGCCGAGACCGAAATGCCGGGTCTGATGGCGCTGCGCGAGGAATTCGGCGCGTCGCAGCCACTCAAGGGCGCGCGCATCACCGGCTCGCTCCACATGACGATCCAGACCGCCGTGCTGATCGAGACGCTCGTCGCGCTCGGCGCCGATGTCCGCTGGGCGACGTGCAATATCTATTCGACGCAGGACCATGCCGCCGCCGCGATCGCCGCGCGTGGCATTCCGGTGTTCGCCGTCAAGGGCGAGACGCTCGCCGAATATTGGGATTATGTCGGCAACATCTTCGATTGGGGTGACGGCGTCACCGCCAACATGATCCTGGATGACGGCGGCGACGCGACGATGTTCGCGCTCTGGGGCGCGAAGCTCGAAGCCGGCCAGTCGTTCGGCGAGCCCGAGAATGAGGAAGAAGTCGAGTTCCAGCGCGCGCTGAAGGCGTTCATCGCCGCCAAGCCGGGCTATGTGACCGAGACGGTGCGCAACCTGAAGGGCGTTTCGGAAGAGACGACCACGGGCGTCCACCGCCTGTACGAGATCGCGAAGAAGGGCGAGCTGCCTTTCCCCGCGATCAACGTCAATGACAGCGTGACCAAGTCGAAGTTCGACAATCTGTATGGCTGCAAGGAAAGCCTCGTCGACGCGATCCGTCGCGCCACCGACGTGATGCTCGCCGGCAAGGTCGCCTGCGTCGCCGGCTTCGGCGATGTCGGCAAGGGTTCGGCCCAGTCGCTCCGCAACGGCGGCGCGCGCGTGATGGTCACCGAAATCGATCCGATCTGCGCGCTGCAGGCGGCGATGGAGGGCTTCGAGGTCGTGACGATGGAGGATGCGGTCAAGCGCGCCGACATCTTCTGCACCGCGACCGGCAATGCCGACGTCATCACCGCCGATCACATGAAGGCGATGAAGCCCAACTCGATCGTCTGCAACATCGGCCACTTCGACAGCGAGATCCAGATCGCGGCTCTGTCGAACTATGAGTGGACCGAGATCAAGCCGGGCACCGACATCGTCAAGTTCCCGGACGGCAACCAGATCATCGTCCTCGCCAAGGGCCGCCTCGTGAATCTCGGCTGCGCCACCGGCCACCCGTCGTTCGTCATGTCGTCCAGCTTCACCAATCAGGTGCTGGCGCAGATCGAGCTGTGGACCAAGCCCGGCCAGTATAAGAACGAAGTGTTCGTCCTGCCGAAGCATCTCGACGAGAAGGTCGCCGCGCTTCACCTCGACAAGCTCGGCGTCAAGATGACGAAGCTCACGGAAAAGCAGGCCGCTTATATCGGCGTGTCGACCGAAGGGCCGTTCAAGCCCGATCATTATCGCTATTGATCGATAAGAGCAGGTGGCGCTTGTGAGTTGCGCCGCTTGCCTGAATAAGAGCGTCCGATGGACGGCTCGATAACAGTGCGGCGGGGAAGGTGGAGGTCGTGATGACGCCGCCTTCCACGGCCGCGCTGCTTTCGTTGGCAGGCGCCGCATGGCTCTGCCTCGCGGCGGTCGCGACCTGGCTCGGCCTGTCGCGCACGATCCGCGCGCGGAGGGTGGAGGCCGATGCGCGCGCCGTCGCCGGGCTGCTGGAAGCGGCGCCTACCGTGCCGATGCTGATCTATCCCGATGGCCGGATCGAAGCCTCGCCCCGCGCGGCCGCATGGCTCGGCCTGCCGGAGGCGCCGCGCGCGTTGAGCGACCTGCTGGACGGCGGGTTCGATCGCGAGACGGTCGATCATCTCGAAGGCGTCCTGATCGCATCGCTGGATACGGGCAAGCGCTTCACCGAATATGTCGCGCTGCCCGGATCGATGCGCGTCGTCTGTTTCGCGGGCGGCCCGTATTCGGCGCCCGGCGTGTCGGACCGCGCGGTGCTTATCTGGCTCACCGACGTCAGCGGAAGCAGCGAGCAGATCGATCGCCTCTCCGCCGAGACGCGCCGGCTGAGTGCGGCGCTGGACGGGCTTTCCACGCTGATCGAGGCGGCGCCTTTTCCGATGTGGTATCGCGGACCCGATCTGCATCTCGCGCTCGTCAACAGCGCCTTCGTCCGCGCGGTGGAGGCTGAGAATGCCGCTGAGGTCGTCCGGCGCGGCATGGAATTGATCGAGACGGACAGCGAGGGCACCGCCCAGTCCGTCGCGCGATCGACGCTGGCGCACGGCCATATCTCGACGCGCACCGCGCCCGCGATCATCACCGGCGAGCGGCGGATGATGCGCGTGGTCGATGTGCCGGTCGGCTCGATCGGCGTCGCCGGCTTCGCGATGGACGTACAGGAACTCGAGGACGCGCGCGCCGATCTGGTTCGGTTCGTTCGTGCGCAGCGTGACATGCTGGATCGTCTGTCGGCAGGCGTCGCGCAGTTCGGCCCCGATCAGGGGCTGGTCTTCTACAATCGCTACTTCATGCGTCTGTTCGATCTCGATCCGGACTGGCTTTCGGATCGCCCCGAATTCGATCGCATTCTCGAACGGATGCGCGAGGCGCAGCGCGCGCCCGAGATCCGCGATTTCCCCAGCTGGCGCAGCGAGCGACGCGGCTGGTTCCACGCTCCGGAGCCGGTCGAAGAGACGTGGCAGCTTCCGGGCGGGACGCATCTGCGCGTGGTCGGCCAGCCGCTGCCGGACGGCGGCCTGCTGCTGATCTTCGAGGACCGGACCGAGCATCTCCAGCTTGCCAGCGCGCGCGATACCTTGCTGCGGGTGCGCGCCGCCACCTTCGAAAATCTGTTCGAGGCGATCGGCGTCTTCGCGGCGGATGGTCGGCTGCATCTGTGGAACAACCGCTTCCGCGAGATCTGGGGGCTGGAGGAGGCCGCACTCGTCCAGCATCCGCGCGTCGACATGCTCGTCCAGGCGCTCGCGCCCAAGCTGCAGGATCCGTCGCGCGCGGGGATGATTCGCGAACTCGTCCGCACTGCGACGATCGATCGGCAGCAGCGCTCGGGGCGGATCGCGCTGAACGACGGGCGCCATTTCGAATTTGCCGCGGTCCCGCTGCCCGATGGCAATGCGCTCTTCACCTTGCTCGACATCACCGCGAGCCGGGGAATCGAGGAGGCGCTGCGCGAGCGCAACGACGCGCTGGAGCAGGCGAACAGCCTCAAGAACGCCTTCGTCTCCAGCATGAGCTACGAATTGCGCGTGCCGCTGACCTCCATCGCCGGCTTCGCCGAGATGCTGGCGGCGGGCTATGCCGGCGATCTCCCCGCGCCGGCGCGCGAATATGTCGATGCGATCCTGTCGGCGGTCACGCGATTGAGCGCGCTGATGGGCGATGCACTGGATCTCTCGCAGAGCGAGGCGGGCGCGCTGCCGCTGGAGATGGAGACGGTCAATGTCGGCGATCTGGTGCGCGAGGCCTCGCGCTCCATCGCCGATCCCGCCAATGCGGCGGGATTGACCGTGGCGATCGACGTCACCTCGGGCGACGAGACCGTGCTCGGCGACAAGAGGCGGCTGCGCCAGGTGATGGATCATCTGCTGCGCAATTCGGTCGCCTACACGACGGCGGGCGGGCGTATCCTCGTGCGCAGCCGCGTGGCGGGGCGCTTCGCCGAGATCGTCGTGTCGGACAACGGCCGCGGCATACCCGACCACAAGACGACGCGGATCTTCGATCGGCTGAGCCGCGAGAGCACGGGCGAAGGTGAGCCGGCCGGTCGCCGCGGCGGGGGCGTCGGCCTGCCTCTGTCGCGCCAGCTCGTCGAGGCGCATGGCGGGACGATCCGAATGGAGAGCGAGATTGGGCGGGGCACGAGCGTTTTCGTGCTGCTGCCGCTCGGCCGCGAAGCCGAGGCCGCATGACGCGCGGGTCGCTTGCGCTCGCAGGCCCCGACGAGACCGCGGCGCTGGGCCGGTCGCTGGCGGCGCGCTTGCGGGTCGGCGACGTGGTGACGCTGGCGGGGCCCTTGGGTGCGGGGAAGACGACGCTGGCGCGCGGGCTGCTCGCAGGCCTCGGGCTCGACGAGGACGCGCCAAGCCCGAGCTTCCCGATCGTGATCGCCTATGAGGAGCTGCGCGTGCCCGTCTGGCATGTCGATCTCTATCGGATCGACGATCCGGAGGAGGCGGAGGAACTGGGGCTCGACGATGCGCTCGTCGACACCGCGCTCGTGATCGAATGGGCCGAACGGCTCGGCCCCGGCCGGTGGCCCGATGCGCTCGCTCTGTCGATCGAGACGGGGCCGGAGGGCGGCCGTCGCTTGACTTGGGAAGCGGGTCCGTCTTGGGAGCGGCGATGGCCGCCAGCCCCCTGATCATGACCCCGCCGGACGCCGCGCCGGCCTTTCTGCAAACGCACGGCTGGGGCGGGGCGATGATCCTGCCGCTTGCGGGCGATGCCTCGTTCCGCCGCTATTTCCGCGTCGTCGATGACGGCCGGACGGCGGTGCTGATGGATGCGCCGCCGCAGCATGAGGATAGCCGCCCATTCCTGGCTGTCGCCGATCATCTGCACGCTCTGGGGTTTGCCGCGCCGAAGGTGATGGCGCGCGATCTGGCGGTAGGGCTGATCCTTCTCGAGGATTTCGGCGACGATCGGATGGCCGAGATGATCGCCGCCGATCCGGCGCGCGAGACGCTGATCTACACCGCCGCGATCGATCTGCTGCGCGACCTGCATCGCCATCCCGCCGGGCCGCTGCCGGCCTACGACATGGGGGTCTATCAGCGCGAGGCGGCTCTGTTCCCCGACTGGTACATGCCTGCCGTCGGGCTCGATGTGCCGCCGGGCTATGCGGAGGCATGGGACGAGGCGCTGGCGCCGATCGCGGCCGACCGGAGCGTGACCGCGCTGCGCGATTATCATGCCGAGAATATCATGCTGCTGGGCGACGGCAGCCTCGGCCTGCTCGACTTTCAGGACGCGCTGGCGGGGCATCCGGCCTATGATCTGGTCTCGCTGCTGCAGGATGCGCGGCGCGACGTCTCGCCCGAGCTGGAGGCGGCGATGCTCGCTCATTATGGGCCGGTCGACGAGGCCGCCTACGCGCTGCTCGGCGCGCAGCGGAATACGAAGATCCTCGGCATCTTCACCCGGCTGTGGAAGCGTGATGGCAAGCCGCGTTACCTAGGCTACCAGCCGCGCGTATGGGCCTATCTGGAGCGCGATCTCGCGCATCCGGCGCTGGCGCCGGTCAAGGCGTGGTTCGACGCCGCCGTGCCGGTCGAGAAGCGCGCCGGCCATTGGGAAGGCCATCGGTCGTGAGCCGCAAGGCACCGCTCGCGCTCCGGCCGCAACCGAGCACCGCGCCGATCCGGACCGCGATGCTGCTCGCCGCGGGGCTGGGCAAGAGGATGCGCCCGCTCACCGCGATGCGGCCCAAGCCGATGGTGGAGGTGGCGGGCAAGCCGCTCATCGATCATGCGCTGGACCGGCTGCGCGCGGCGGGCGTCGAGCGCGCGGTCGTCAATCTTCACTATCTGGCCGATGCGCTGGAGGGACACCTCAAGCGCGCCAAGGGGATCGAGCTGTTGTTCTCCGACGAGCGCGGCGAACTGCTCGAGACGGGCGGCGGGATCGCCAAGGCGCTGCCGCTGCTGGAGGACGACCGCTTCGTCGTCGTCAACAGCGACAATCTGTGGATCGACGGGCCGATCGACGCGATCCGCCTGCTCGGCGACCGTTGGGACGACGCCGAGATGGATTGCCTGCTGCTGGTCGTGCCGCTGGCGCGGGCGAACTGCCACAACGGGCAGGGCGATTTCCACATGGATGCGGCCGGCCGGCTCTCGCGGCGCAAGGCCGGGCGCGTGGCGCCGTTCGTGTTCACGGGCGTGCAGATCGTCTCGAAGCGGCTGTTCGCGGACGTGCCGGCGGGGTCCTTTTCAATGAACCTGCTGTTCGATCGGGCGATCGCCTCCGGTAGACTCTACGGTGTCGTCCACCAGGGGTTGTGGTTCGATGTCGGCACGCCGCCGGCGGTCGGCAAGACCGAGGCGATGCTGCGCGAAGGCTGATCCTAAGCCGTTCTCATCCGATCCCCGCTCGTGCTGAGCGGAGTCGAAGCATGTGATCCGGGCAGACGCCCCGCTTGCAGCCCGTCCTTCGACTTCGCTCAGGACGAACGGGATTGGGGGATGTTTGCCGTATCGAAGGTCAGCTCGATCCGGATCCCGTTGAGGTCGGTGAAGAACACCTGCTCGAGCGTCGGCACGCGCGAGACGGCGTGGACGTGGGGGACGCCGAGCGCGTCGAGGCGCGCGCGCATCGCCGCCACATCGCGGCATTCGAACGCGACATGATCGAGCCGCGCCGGGCCGCTCGGGGCGGGCGTTTCGCCGGTGTTGACGTGGATGACGGGCTGCCCCTCGGCGGTGGCAAGCCAGGCATTGCGCTCCTGATCGGCCATCGTCAGCGCGGGCACGCGGCGCAGATCGAACAACGCCTCGTAGAAGGCGCAGGTCTCCGCGAAGAGCGGGGTCTTGATGTTGATGTGGCCGATGCGTTCGATCATGCGCGCATCCTAGCGCCAATATTCTCGGTGCGCAGCGGGCCATCGACTAAGACGCTCGCGTGGAAGCGCTTGCGCGAGCCGGTGCGCGGCGCGCGATCGGCGAGGGCGAGCCAGATCAAGGCATGCGAGGCCCAGCCGGCGGGCTCCTTCGCGGTGCGCGCGAGATCGGGATCGAAGGGCGCGAAATAGGCTGGCTCGCCCTGCCACGCGACGAGCTTCGCGCGCGCGGCCTCGATCGACCAGCCCGACCGGTGGATGCCGAGATCGACGAGCGCGCGGCCGACGCGGAACAGCAGCCAATGGATATGGCCGAGCTCGACCCGCGGATCGGCCGCGAACGCGCCTTCGCTGGCGGCGAGCTGCTCGGCATAGATCGCCCAGCCTTCCGGATAATTGACGGTGTAGCGCTGGCGGAGCGGGTGCGGCGCGGCGAGCGGCAGCTGGACCATATGCCCGGGCAGCAATTCGTGCGCGACGACGCTCGGCAGCGTCCAGCTCGGGCGGCGCCGTATGTCCTTCAGATCGACGATGTAGAGGCCGGGCGCATCGGCGGTGGGCGGCGCGCGGTAGCCGTTCTTGCCCGCGGCGATCTCGGCAGGATTGAGCGCGCGCGTCGAGACGTTCGCGCACCACGGGGGCAGGCCCGCGAACGCGAGGGGGAGGCGATCGCGCATCCCGGCTAGCGTCGCGTTCATGTCGGCGACGGCGCGGGCGCGGCCGGCTTCGTCGTCTGCATAGAGATAGCGCTCGTCGCGCCACAGGCGGCTGTAGCGCGCGCCGATGTCGCCCGACGTGTCTCCCAGGCGGGCGAAAAGCGGCGCGGCGCGGGCGTGGAGCCGCTGCAGTTCCGCCTCCAGCCGCGCCCGCGCGCGCGCGGGATCGAGATCGCTGCCGATCGCGCGCTGGAGTTGCAGCGTATAGCGCGTGGCGGCGGTGGCATCGGCCAGAGCGACATCGATCGCGAGCCCGGCGCGCGCGGCCTCAAGATCGAGCGCGCGGGCGCGGCTGAGGCCCTTCCTCGAAATGCTGCGCAGCAAGGCAAGCGCCTTGGCGGGATCCTTCTCGGCGGCGGCGGCGTCGAGCGCGGCCGTCGCCTCCGCGTCGGCAGAGCCGGCGGCGGGCAGGCGCGCGGCGAACGCGGTGGCTGCCGCGCCAGCGATCAGGGTGCGGCGGCCGAGGATCACCGGAGCGGGATCTCGTTGTTGAGATAGGTCACTTCCGGCGCGTTGTTCGGAAGCCGAAGGCGGACGCGGACCGAGGTGGGCGCGATGCCGGCGGGGAGCGTCAGCCGGATGGCCGCCGTCTTTGGCGTCAGATCGAGCGGGGCGGCGAGCGTGGGGACGGTAGCCGTCGCCAGTACGCTGCCATCCGCGCCAACCAGTTCGGCCGTGCCGCCGACCGCGTCGTGCGCGCCGAGGCTGTGGACCGTCACCGCGACAGCGCGGCCGCGCCGGACCACGTCGTCCGTACCGATGCCGAGATCGGCGCGGTCCGCGGCGGGTGTCGTCGGCGTGGCCAGCGCGAAATCGAGGACGGTGGTGGTGTTCGGTGCGAAGCTCACCTCGACGCCCGCGCCGCGCTCCAGCGTGACCTGAGTGTCAGGGGCGGACGAGGCCAGCGTCTTGCCCTCGTCGATGCTCGTCGCGGCCTTCATCGTCCAGCGGCCGGCGGTGACGCTCCATCCGGTCATCGTCGCGCGCTGCGGCACCGCGCTGGTGTTGTACGCGATGACGCGGAAGCGATCGGGCGTCGCGCCGGGGACGAGGATCGCAACCTGCTCGGCGGCTGCGGAATCGGCGAAGCGCCAGCTGACGGTGTTACCCGGCCAGAACAGGCCGCGCCGGAGCGCGACGCCGCCGAGCCGCTCGCGCTGGAGAATGTCGCTCGGTGAATCGACGCGATCGGACCACCAATGGCCGGTCGTCAGCATCGCCTCATGCTGCATCTTGTCGCGCAAGGAATCCGTGTGGAGCGCGGCGAGCGGGGCGAGATCGCCGGTCTGCGCCCAGGCGGCATAGCGCGAGAAGGAATCGGTGCCGGCCTTGCCTGCAAGCGCCTTGCGCCAAGCTGGCCCCTCCGGGAGCACATCGAAGCTATTCTCGTTGAACTCGGCGAGCGCCGACGGGCCGGCCTTGGCCACGCGGCCGAGAATCGGGCGCAGATATTTGGCGTCGCCCGTGAAGCGATAGGCGGCCCAGGCGGGCTGCAGCACCGTCGTGGCACCGCCGCCGTCGCCGACACGCTCCTTGTCCGAATAAAAGTTGATCTCGTTCGGGAAGGACCAGATGCCATCGGCGGCCTGCTTGCCGTGCGCGATCCAGCCATCCATCAGCCCGGTGACGAGCCCACGCGCATCCGGATTGCCGTTGTAGAGGCCGAGCAGGGTCGGCGCGTGGAGGATCAGGAAGCCATAGGGCTTCTGCCACGACCAGGGATCGTCGCGGTGGATCTGGCGCCCGCCATACCAGCTGCTGGCGAGATGAAGATGCCCGGCCGGGTTGACGAGCGCGACGCGGTGCAGCGCCCTGGCCGTCGCCATCAGCCGCTCGAGGGCCACGGGCTCGCCCCAGTTCAGATAAAGCCGCTCAGCGTCCGCGTTGAGCCCTTCCTCATAGGTGTGCAGCTCGTCGGTCTCGATCGTGCCGAGCCCGTTGGTGTGCATGCCGTTGCGATACGAGGCCTCGGTCAGCGCGCGCAGCGAGGCGTTGATCTTGTCGGGCTGGACTCCCATCAGAGCGAGCCCCGGCCACTGGCCGGTCAGATCATCATCGTCGGATATGCCCCCGCCGAAATCGCCATAAGGCACCTGCCGCTCGTCGATCCACCAATCGACGAAGCGGCGCGTCGCGGCGAGATCCTGGAGCTGGCGCGCGGCCCAGGCAGGCACGCCGGCCGGGATGGCGGGGAGGGTAACCGGCGGCAGGTTGGCGGGCGTGTAATTGATGTCCGCCCAGTAAGCGCGGCCCTCCAGATTGTCGGGATCGACGCGCAGCAGATCGGTCGTGTCGGCATAGAGACGCTGGTAGAGGCCCGCGCGCTTCGAGGTCGTATGTTCCTCGACGAGGAAGGCCCAATTGTCCTTCACCTGATTGAGCCGGTCGGCGACATGCTCCTCGAGCGCGGCGGCGCGATCCTTGAACACGAGCCGGATCGCCGCCCCGTCGAGCGCCTGCGCGTCGAAGTCGGGCGCGGCGGAGGCCATCGTCAGATAGAGGCTGTCATTGGACAGGATGCGATCGCGCAGATCGAGCCAGAGCGTGCGCTTTTCGTTCGGGCGAACCGAGACCGAGAGATCGATCATGTCGCGGCCCGGCCAGATCGGATCCTTGACCTTGATGTTGAGCGGGATCAGCCCGTCGGGACGCGGCTTGAGCTTCAGCGCGGGAATGTCGATGGCGATGCCGTCAAGCCCGTCATGGATGTTCTGCCAGCCATAGGCCCAGGCGCGTGCGAACGGGCGCCCGGGCGGCGCCTCGCCGAAGCCGGCCGGAATCAGGATATGGACGATCGGGGCGAGGCCCTTGGGGCGGACGGCGGCGCCCGCCGCGGCGGCATCGCCCGCGCCGACCGCGGCGCGCGCACCGCCGATCGGCATGGCAAGCAATGTGCTGCGCTCGTCGGGGGCGTAGCGGCTCGCGATGAAGGCGTTGAGATCGGTCAGTACCGCAAGATCGGGCGCAGCCGAGGCATCGATCTTGTAGCTGAGCTTGAACGTGCCTTCGGGCTCCTTGCCCGCGCCTATGTCATAGGCCCAGATCTCCTGGATCGGCTGCTCCTGCATCACGTTCGTGAAGCGCAGCTTGCCGCCGGTGCGCTCGGTGAGATCCATGACCGAGCGGACCACGCCCTGCGGGCGTTTGGCGAGGCTCGCATAGCGCGTGCCGTCCGCCGACCAGGCGAGATCGCCATAGGCCGCGCCGCGTATCTCGACGCGGTTGAACGCCTCGCCGGTGGGCAAGGTCAGGTCGTAGGTCTTGCCGCCCTCGACATAGGTGTTCCAGTCGGGCAGCTCGAAATAATCGTCGCGGCCGGGCAGGCGCGAGCGATTATAGACGCCGGGCCAGGTCGTCTCCGGGATGCCGTCGACGCCCTTCCACATCCATGCCTTCAGATCCTTCGCGTCGGCGAACTCGACCTTGCGGACGCGCGTGACCGGATCGGCGAGGACGGGGGGCGAGGCCTTGTCCCAGCCGTAGCGGTGCAGCCACGCTAGCTGGCGCGCGGCGCTGTCGGACAGGGCAGAGGCGGGAGCGGGATCGCCCTTCGCGGCGAGCGCGGCGACGTCGCCTGTCGCCAGCATGTGATCGTAGACGCGGATCTCGTCGAAATCGCTGCCGCGCATGAAGCTGTAGCGGCTCTGCACCTGGTGCGGCGACATGATCCGCGCGGCGAGCCCGAACTGATCGAGACCGCTGTCGAGATCGGCCTTCTGCAGCTTCGAGGCGACGAGCTTGCCGTCCCAGAACAGGCGGACGCCGACCGTCTCGTCCCAGGCGAAGGCGAGATGGTGCCACGCCTCGGGCGTCGGCGGGGTGGGGATTGTCCACGAGACGCGGACGCGCGACAGATTGGCGTCGGTGACGAAGGCGTCGAAGCCGTGGCCATTCCAGTCGATCCGCAGGAACGCCATGTCCCAGCTCGTATGATCGGCGAAGCCGGTGCGGAACAATACGAACGGCGTCTCGCCGACCGGCTGGCGTGCGCGCCAGAAGAAGGAGAGCGTGCCACGCTGCGCCGCCATGTTGCCGGGCGCCTTCCACGCGACATAGCCGTCGTCGGGCCAGCGCACCGCGCTGCCGATCGCGCCATCGGGTGTGATCGTGACGCCGCTCAGGAAATTGGGCTGGGCGTCGCCCGTCGCGACATCGGCGACGAGATCCTTGTCGGCGGAGAGGCGGAAGAGGAGGCCCGTCGCGTCCGGCGCTGCCGCCGCCGGGACGAGGCCAGCGAGGCTCAGCGATAGGATGCCGAGTTTCAGCAACGAGGCGGCGCGGGTCTGCACGTGTGGGCTCTCCGGAGAATGGCGCGGGCTCTTGCCCGTCGCCGGGACGATCAGATCCGGTCGACCCTCGCGAGGCGCGGCGAGAGGAGGTGGATGACGAGGATCGCGATCAGATAGACGCTGCCCGCGACCGCGAAGATCGGCGTGTAGCTGCCCGTCGTATCCAGTACGTAACCGACGAACTTGGCCATGCACATGCCGCCGATCCCGCCCAACGTGCCGCCGATGCCGATGACCGAGCCGACCGCGTTGCGCGGGAACATGTCCGATGGGATCGTGTAGATATTGGCGGAGAAGGCCTGGTGCGCGGCAGTGACGAGGCCGAGGATCGCGACCGCCTGCCACAGCCCGCTCACATATTGGATGAAGAAGATCGGCATGATCAGGAAGGCGCAGGCGAGCATCGTCAGCTTGCGCGCGACGTTGGCGGAGAGGCCACGCTGCATCATCTTCGACGAGGCGAAGCCGCCCGCGACGCTGCCCATGTCCGAAATCAGATAGATGACGACCAGCGGCGGGCCGAAGCTCAGCAGATCGAGATGATAGGTCTTGGCGAGGAAATCGGGCGTCCAGAACAGGAACAGCCACCAGATCGGATCGGTCAGGAACTTGCCGAGCGCGAACGCCCAGGTCTCGCGATAGCGCAGCAGCCGCAGCCAGCCGATCTTCTCGGAGGAATCGGCGGGATCGCTCTCGATATAGGCCAGTTCGCCGGCGGTGAGCGCCTTCGTCTCGCGCGGGCGGCGATAGATGGCGATCCAGGCGATCAGCCAGACGAGGCTACCCGCGCCGGTGACGACGAACGCCATGCGCCAGCCGTAGAGGGCTGTCAGCAAGGGCACGAGCAAGGGCGCGACGATCGCGCCGACATTGGCGCCGGCGTTGAAGATGCCCGTGGCGAGCGCGCGCTCGCGCGCAGGGAACCACTCGGTCGTCGCCTTGATGCCCGAGGGGAAATTGCCCGATTCGCCGAGACCCAGCACGGCGCGGGCGAGCGAGAATTGAAAGGCGTTGCCGACGAAGCCGCAGAGCGTGTGGCCGAGCGTCCAGATCAGGAAGGCGACCGAATAGCCGATCCGCGCGCCGACCATGTCGACGATCTTGCCGAAGCTCAGATAGCCGATCGAGTAGGCCGCCTGGAACCAGAAGACGATGTCGGCATAGGTCGTCTCGTTCCAGCCGAGCTCGGCCGAAATGGTCGGCTTCAGGAGCCCGATCATCTGGCGATCGACATAGTTGATCGCGGTCGCCGCGAAGAGCAGCCCGCAGATCACCCAGCGATATTTGCCGACCCGCTCGGCGGCGGCGATGACCTCCGGCGCTGCTTCTGTGGCCATCGGTCCCTCTCCCTTGTTCTTTTAGAGCGCGGTGATCGTGCAGCTGGTCACGAGCCGGCGGTCGAACCGCACCTCGACCGCATCGCCCACCGCGACCGGATGGACGCCGGTGACCGCGCCGCTCGAGATCCACTGCCCCGGCGTCAGCGCGATGCCACGCTTCGCCATCACCTCGAAGAGGAATCGCGCGGCGCCGATCGGGCCGTCGAGCATTTCGGCGGCGGTCTTGCTGCCGATCGGCTCGCCATTGATGTCGAGTTCGACGATCCAGGCGTTGAGATCGCGATCGCGCCAGTTCGGGATTTCGGCGCCGATGACGAGGCCGTTGTTGTTGCCGAAATCGGAGATGGTGACGAGCGGGCCGTCGGCGTTGATCCCCGGATAAGGCGAGCTGGCGATCTCGATGCCGATATGCACCGCATCGAGCAGCGTTGCCGCCTCTTCGATCGTGTAGCTCGTCTTGGCGGGATCTGGCGCGGTGCCGATGCGCAGCAGGAACTCGGCTTCGGCGGCGGCGAAGCCCTCGCCGAAGACGGGCATCGCGATCGGCGCGGGCGTCTCGTCGAAGATGACGTCGGTGAAGATCGGGCCGGCGAGGCGGTTCACGCCATCGACGGGGGGATTGATGCGGCCGACCTTCCAGCCGCCGACCTCGTCGCCATAAAGCGCGATCGCCTGGTCCTGAACCTCATAAGCCTCGGCGATGCTCGCCGGAATGGTGCCCGGATAGGTGAGAAGCGCGGTGCGGGACTTGCGCGCGGTCACGAAGGCGTGCGCGATCTGGCTTAGATTCTGGCTGCCGGTGTCGGACGTCAACGCCTCTTCCCCTCCGTTTTCGAACTCGCGGCCGATTAATGGAAACCGGTGTCAGTGACAAGCATGCCCGCTCGCCCCGACGCGATCCCGCTCATCGGGCCAAGCCTATCCTGTCCCAATTTCCGGCGAAAGCCGCGTCCGCCGCGCCGGCGATCGCGGCGACGAGCGCCTCGTCGCGGGCAAGCTCGGGAGGCAGGAGGATGCCTGCGTCGAGCAGGCGGGCGAGGACGGTCCCGGCATCGCCGTCGGCCGCGGCGGCGGCGATCGTCGTGCCGAGCGGGTCGACGATCGTCGTGCCGGTGCGCGCGCGCTGCATCGCGAAGGTGATCCAGCAGCCGAGCGCCGCGACGATCCGCGCTGGCATCAGCCCGCGCCTACGCGCCTCGGCGAGCGTATCAACGAGCCGGTAAGGAAGCTTCTGCGAGCCATCCATCGCGATCTGCTCCAGCTTGTGGATGATCGCGGGATTGCGGAAGCGGCCGAGCACTGCGGCGATATAGGCGCCGAGATCGAGGCCGGGCACCTGCCGCAGCATCGGCGCGATCTCGTCCTTCATCATCGCCTCGACGAAGGTGGCGAGCGCGGCATCGCCCATCGCCTCTGCGACGCTCGCATGGCCGCGCAGCAGCCCGACATAGGCCAGCGTCGAATGCGGCCCGTTGAGCAGGCGCAGCTTGGCATTCTCATAGCCGGCGACGTCGTTCGTGATCGTCGCGCCCGCGCCACCGAGATCGGGGCCGAGCGGGCGGCCGATATCCTCGATCACCCACTGGACGAAGGTCTCGCGCTGGACGGCGGCGTCGTCGCGCCGGCCGAGCGCGGCCTCAGCCATGTCGAGGAAGGCGGTGTCGGAAGCGGGAGTGATCGAATCGACCATCGTCCCCGGTACGCGCACCTCGCCCTCGATCCAGCGCGCGAGCTCGGGGTCGCGCAGGCGGGCGAAGGCCGCGAGTGCGGCATGAAGCTTGGCGCCGTTATTGGCGAGATTGTCGCACGGCATCGGCACGAACGGTGCGATCCGCGCAGCGCGCCTCGCGGCGAGGCCGGAAACCATCCAGCCGATCACGCTGCGCGGCGTGGGCGCGCCGGAGATGTCGTGGACGATATCCGGGTGGTTGGCGTCGAGCGTGCCGTCCGGGGCGAGGCAATAGCCCTTCTCGGTCACGGTCGTGGTGACGAGGCCGACATCGGGCGAGGCGAGCAAGGCCGCGGTCTCGGCGGCGTCGTCCGAGGCGAGGAAGCGGTTGTGCGCGGCGATCACGCGCCAGCCGGGCGCGGCATCGCGGATGCCGATCGTATAGGCGCCGGCCTGCTCTTCCAGCGCGGCGATCGTGCCGCGCGTGCGCAGCGATACCGCGGCAATGCCCCAGCGCGGATCGTGATCGAGGACCGTATCGATATAGGCCGCCTGATGCGCGCGGTGGAACGCGCCGGGGCCGAAATGGACGATGCCGGTCTTGCTCGGCATCGCATGGCCCGGGGCGGTGATCGTGGAAGGCAGGTCAGCCAATTGGCGGGCGTTGAGGCGGTTCAAAGCGACAGGCTCACAGTTTGATTTGATGACAGGCACAGCCCCAACCCCGTTCGCCCTGAGCTTGTCGAAGAGCCGTTCTTCCTTTCGACCGAGGCAGAGAACAAGGACGGTGCTTCGACAGGCTCAGCACGAAGGGTTCGGGATGTTGCGGTCGTACGTGCGCTCGGCGTCACAGCGTAACGCCTCGCTTCCAGATGGCGATTTCACGCTCGCCGTTGATCTCGGCCTTGGTCTCGGCGCCCGAGGCGATGTCGCGGATATGATCGAGCATCGCTTCCTCGGTCGCGGGGAAGCCCTGCTCCAGCACCGCGCCCGCATCGAAATCGATCCAGCCGGGCTTGCGCGCGGCCAGCGCGCTGTTCGACGCGATCTTCACGGTCGGCACGGGAAAGCCGAGCGGCGTGCCCCGCCCGGTGGTGAACAGGATCACGGTCGCGCCTGCCGCGGCGAGCGCGGTCGAGGACACGGCATCGTTGCCGGGCGCCTCCAGCAAAGTCAGGCCGTGGCGGCTGATGCGCGCGCCATAATCGATCACGTCGACGACGGTCGCGTGGCCGCCCTTCTGGACCGCGCCGAGCGATTTCTCCTCCAGCGTCGTGATCCCGCCGGCGACATTGCCGGGGGAGGGGTTCTCGGAGACCGGCTCGCCGATATCGATGAAGCCCTGCTTGAAGCGGTTGACGAGCTCGCCGATGCGATCGAACGCCTCGGCGCCCAAAGCGCGCTGCATCAGCAGATGCTCGGCGCCGAAGATTTCGGGGATTTCGGTCAGGATCACGCTACCGCCGGCCTCGGCGACGCGATCGCTCATCCGCCCGACGAGCGGGTTGGCGGTCAGCCCCGAGAGCCCGTCCGATCCACCGCACTTCACGCCGAGCACGAGCGCTTCCAGCCCGACCATCTCGCGCTTCGCCTGCGCGGCGATCTCGATCAGCTCGGCGACCTTGGCGATGCCGTCGGCCGTCTCGTCCTCGGCGAATTGCGAGGTGACGGTGCGGATGAACGGGCGGCGCCATTCGGGCACGTCCGCCAGCAACTGATCGATCTGATTCTCTTCGCAGCCGAGGCCGACGATCAGCACGCCGCCCGCATTGGGATGACATGCGAGGCTGGCGAGCACGTGGCGCGTGCCGGCGAGATCGTCGCCCAATTGCGAGCAGCCGAACTGGTGACTGAAGGCGTGGACGCCATCGACCTTGCCCTCGGCGAGTGCGGCCGATTTCTCGGCGATGCGCTGAGAGGTGCGCGCGACGCAGCCGACCGTCGGCAGGATCCAGATCTCGTTGCGCGTGCCGACGCGGCCGTCTGGACGGCGATAGCCGAGAAAGCCGCGCTGCCCGTTGGGCTCCGGCGGCGGCGGCGCGCCCGCTTCGAAGCGATAATCGAGCGTGCCGGTCAGGCCCGTGTGCAGGTTATGCGAATGGACATGCTGGCCTGGCGCGATCGCCGCCGTTGCATGCCCGATCGGCGCGCCGAACTTGCGGATCGCCTCGCCCTCGGTGATCGGCCGGAGCGCGATCTTGTGGCCGCGCGCGACCGCGTCGAGCGCCGTCAGTTCCAGGCCGGGCAGCGTCACGGTCTCGCCTGCGGCAACGTCCGCCAGCATCGTCGCGACATCGTCAGCGGGATGGATACGGATCGCTTCGGGCACGCCTTGAGCCTTTCGGTAACAGGTCTTAGGGGAACCGGTGTCAAGTACGGGGCCGAGCGCATTTCTGCAAGGCTGCGGCGGGGGCCGGCGACGATGGGGGCACTGTCTATGCAGAAAACGGGGCAGCCGACGATCAACGACGTGGCGCGGATCGCGGGCGTCTCGAAGAAGACGGTCAGCCGCGTCATCAACAAGTCCCCCCTGCTCAACGGGGACACGCGGCTGCGCGTGGAGACGGTCATCGCCGATATCGGCTATATTCCCAATCCGCAGGCGCGCGCGCTCGCGCTGAGGCGCAATTATCTGGTCGGCCTCGTCCACGACAATCCGAACGCGCAGACTGTGATGAACGTCCAGCGCGGGATGCTGGAGGGCCTGCAGGGCACCGAGTTCGAGCTTGTCGTCCGCCCGCTCAATCGCGGCGCGCAGAGCATGCTCAGCGATCTGCGCTATTTCCTCGAGCGGCAGCGCCTGTTCGGCGTGCTGCTGATGCCGCCGATCAGCGAGAATGAGTCGATCGTCCAGCTCTGCCGCGAGATCGGCTGCCGCTATGTGCGGATGTGCTCGGTCTCGCTGGACGACGACGCGCATATGGTCGCGTCGAACGATCGCGAGGCGGTGCGCGGCGCGGTCGCCTATCTGATCGAGCAGGGGCATCGCCGGATCGGGCTGATCGCCGGGCCGCAGGGCTTCCGCTCCGCGACCGAGCGGCGCGCGGGATTCGAGGATGCTTTGCGCGAGGCGGGCCTGCCGCTCCAGCGCAGCCTGATCGCGGGTGGCGACTATACGTTCGAATCCGGGCTCGTCGCCGCAGAGCGCCTGCTGGATCTGACCCCGAGGCCGACCGCGATCTTCTCGTCCAGCGACACGATGGCGGCGGGCGTCATGCATGCGGCGCGCGCGCGCGGGCTCGATATCCCGCGCGATCTTTCGATCATCGGCTTCGACGATACGCCCGTCGCTGCGCATGTCTGGCCCCCGCTGACGACGGTGCGCTGGCCGACCGTGTCGATGGGCCGCTCGGCGGCGCTGAAGCTGATTTCGGGGGTCGGGGAGGAAGAGGAACTGGTCGAGGAGCCCTCTCTGTTCATCTCGACGCTCATCCGGCGTGGATCGGTCGCGCCGCCGATCGACTGACGCCCATCCACGGTTGCATAGGGCCGTGACACCGCTTACCAGCGCCTCGCCTGCTCCCCCGGAGTACCCAAGGAGGACCAAGATGGCACGGCAACTCGAGCTCAATCCGGACCGGCTGTTCCCGAGCGATCCGACGATGCGCGGCATCGCGCGCAGCCTGTATGCGGAAATATCCGGCCTGCCGATCGTGAGCCCGCACGGGCACACCGATCCGACCTGGTTCGCCGACAACCAGAACTGGACCGACGCGACCACCCTGCTGCTCGCGCCCGATCATTATGTGTACCGGATGCTCTACAGCCAGGGCATCGCGCTCGACGATCTGGCGATCCCGCATCGTGGCGGCGTGCCCGCGACCGACCCGCGCAAGGCGTGGCGCCTGTTCGCGGACAATTATCGCCTGTTCCGCGGCACGCCTTCGCGCATGTGGCTCGACCATGTGTTCGCCGACGTGTTCGGCATCGACGTGGCGCTGGAAGGCGCGACCGCCGATCTCTATTTCGACACGATCAACGAGAAGCTGGCGAGCGAGGCGTTCCGCCCGCGCGCTCTGTTCGATCGCTTCCGCATCGATTTCCTCGCGACCACCGAAGGACCGCAGGACGATCTCTCGGCGCATCATCGGATCCATCGCTCGGGCTGGGGCGGGCGCGTCGTCACGACCTATCGCCCCGATGCGGTCATCGACGTCGAGCATGAGAATTTCGCCGCGTCGATGGCGACCTTCGCCGAAGTGACCGGCGAGGACGTCTATAGCTGGACCGGCTATCTCGCTGCGCACCGCAAGCGCCGCGCCGATTTCCGCGCCGCCGGCGCGACCGCGACCGACCACGGCCACCCGACCGCGCAGACCGCCAATCTTTCGACCGTCGAGGCCGAGGCGTTGTTCGCGAAGGTGACGAAGGGCGCGTGGACGCTCGACGATGCCGAGCTGTTCCGCGCGCAGATGCTGACCGAGATGGCGGCGATGTCGGTGGAGGACGGGATGGTCATGCAGATCCATCCGGGCGCCTTCCGCAACCACAATGCCGGCCTGTTCGCGAGCCACGGCCGCGACAAGGGCGCCGACATTCCGAGCCGCACCGATTATGTCCGCGCGCTCAAGCCGCTGCTCGATCGCTTCGGCACGAGCACCGAGCTGTCGATCATCCTCTTCACGCTCGACGAGAGCGTCTATGCGCGCGAACTGGCGCCGCTCGCGGGCCATTATCCGTGCCTGAAGCTGGGCCCGTCCTGGTGGTTCCACGACAGCCCCGAGGGCATGCGCCGCTTCCGCGAGACGACGACCGAGACGGCCGGCTTCTACAATACGGTCGGCTTCAACGACGATACGCGCGCCTTCCTCTCGATCCCGGCGCGGCACGATGTCGCCCGCCGCGTCGATTGCAGCTTCCTTGCCCGGCTTGTCGCCGAGCACCGGATCGAGGATTGGGAGGCGGTCGAGCTGGCCCACGAGCTGACCAACGGCCTCGTCCGCAAGGCCTATCGCATCGACACGCCCCTTTCCGCCGCGCGCGCGGCCTGACCCTCTTTTCCCCGGAGATCCCGATGTTCGACAAGACCTATTACGGCACGCACCCCGACATGATGGAGTGCGTCAACAATGAAGAGCTGCGCGATCGCTACCTGATCCAGGGCCTGTTCCGCGACGGCGAGGTCGTGCTCAATTACACGCACGCCGAGCGCTTCGTGATCGGCGGCGTAGCTGTGGTCTCGGGCAGCGTGAAGCTTCCCGACCAGACCGAGCCGGCCTCGGCGGCGGGCCATCCCTTCCTCGAGCGGCGCGAACTCGCGGTCGTCAATGTCGGCAAGGTGCTCGGCACCGTCACCGTCGACGGCGAGACGTTCGAGCTCGCCAACAAGGACACGCTCTACGTGACGATGGGCGCGAAGGACGTCCAGTTCTCGGGCGACGGCGCGCGTTTCTATCTGGCCTCGTGCCCCGCGCACAAGGCGTTCACGACGCGCAAGATCTCGACCGAGCAGGCGACCAAGCTGGAGCGCGGCAGCCTCGCGGAATCGAACGAGCGGACGATCTACCAGCTCGTCATCCCCGGCATCTGCGAGAGCGCGCAGCTGGTGATGGGCCTGACCGTCCTGAAGGAAGGCTCGGTCTGGAACACGATGCCGCCGCACATCCACGAGCGCCGCAGCGAGATCTATTTCTACTTCGAGCTGGACGATCTCGACAAGGATCGCGTGATGCACTTCATGGGCGAGGGCGAGGCGACCCGCCATATCGTCATGCAGAACGAGGAAGCCGTGATCTCGCCGCCCTGGTCGATCCACATGGGTTCGGGCACCAAGTCCTACGCCTTCATCTGGGCGATGGCCGGCGAGAATCTCGATTATACGGACATGAACGTCCTCGACATCTGCCAGCTCCAGTAAGCGGAGCGGGCAGCATGGCGAACATCTTCGATCTGTCGGGCAAGGTGGCGATCGTCACCGGCGCCAATACGGGCATCGGCCAGGCGATCGCGCTGGCGCTGGCGGAAGCCGGCGCCGACATCGCCGCGGTCGGCCGCACGCCCGCGACCGAGACGGTGGAGAAAGCGCGCGCGCTGGGGCGGAAGGCCGAGATCGTCTCGGCCGACCTCTCCTCGATCGAGCCGGTCCAGCGCGTGGTGGACGAGGCGGTCGAGAAGCTCGGCGGGCTCCACATTCTGATCAACAATGCGGGCATCATCCGCCGCGCGGATTCGGTGGATTTCACCGAGGCCGATTGGGATGTGGTGATGGGCACCAATCTGAAGTCGGTGTTCTTCCTGTGCCAGGCGGCGGGGCGGCACATGATCGCGCAGGGCTATGGCAAGATCGTCAACATTGCCTCGTTGCTGAGCTTCCAGGGCGGCATCCGCGTGCCGAGCTACACCTCGTCCAAATCGGGCGTGGCGGGGCTGACCAAGCTGCTCGCCAATGAGTGGGCGGCCAAGGGCGTGACCGTCAACGGCATCGCGCCGGGCTATATCGAGACGAACAACACCGAGGCGCTGCGCGCGGACGAGACGCGCAACCGCCAGATCCTCGAGCGGATTCCGGCCGGGCGCTGGGGTGCGGCGTCGGATCTGGGCGGGGCGGCGGTGTTCCTGTCGGCGCCGGCGTCGGACTACGTGCAGGGCCATATCCTGACCGTCGACGGCGGGTGGATGGGGCGCTGAACTCGATTGCGCGAGGCTAGCCCCCAACCGTTTGCTTCGAGCGAAGATCGAGCTTGTCGAGATCGCAGTCGAGAAGCCTGCACCAAGTTCTCGACGGGCGCTTCTCGACAAGCTCGAAGCTGCTCGAACCAAACGGGGCAGGGACGGAGAATATGAATGGCTAAATTCCTCGCCTTCGGCGAGATCATGCTGCGCCTCTCGCCCCCGGGGCGCGAGATGCTGCTCCAGACGCCCAAGCTGGACGTGTGGGTCGCAGGCGCGGAGGCCAATGTCGCGACCGCGCTCGCGCGGCTCGGGCATGATGTCGGCTTCGTCAGCCGCGTGCCCGACAATGATCTCGGGCGTTCGGCGGTCGGCACGCTGCGCGGGCATGGGATCGACACGAAGGCGATCCAACTCGCGGGCGAGCGGATGGGGCTCTATCTCGTCACGTCGGGCGCGGGGATGCGCGCGACCGAGGTGATCTACGATCGCGCCGGGTCGGCCTTCGCCGAGGCGCCCGCCGATGCGTGGGACTGGGATACGTTGCTCGACGGCGTCGATCGCCTGCATTTGTCCGGCATCACGCCCGCGCTCGGCCCGGTCTCGGCCAAGGCCGCGATCATCGCCGCCGAGGCGGCGTCGGCGCGCAATGTCCCGATCTCGTTCGACGGCAATTATCGCGCGAAACTGTGGGAACGCTGGGACGCCAAGCCGCGCGAGATTTTGATGGAGCTCGTGTCGCGCGCCGAGATATTGTTCGGCAATCATCGCGACATCGCGCTGCTGCTGGGCCGCGATTTCGGCGGCGATGGCGAGGATCGCCGGCAGAAGGCGGCGGATGCCGCGTTCGAGGCTTTTCCGAAGCTCCAGCTCATCGCCTCGACCGCGCGCCACGTCGATACGGTCGACCAGCATCGCCTGTCGGCGCGGCTGGATTCGCGCGAGGGCCATGCCCAGACCGAGGAGATCGTGCTCGCGGGCATCGTCGATCGGATCGGCGGTGGCGACGCCTTCGCTTCGGGCGTGCTTCACGCGCTGCGCCAGGGGGGCGATATCGCGAAGGCCGCGCAGGTCGGGCTCGCGCTGACAGCGCTCAAGCATTCGCTGCCCGGCGATGCCGCCTTGTTCCGTCAGGCCGATATCGATGCCTTCCTCGCCGGCGGGCTGGACGTGCGCCGCTGAGCCGATGATCGACCGTCGCACGCTGATCCTGTCCGCTGCGATCACGGGCCTGGCGTCCAGCGCGGAGGCGCAGACGCCGCCGCCGTCCGTCGCGGGCGGTCATATTGCCGCCGGGCTGCCCGAGCCCGACGAGACGATCGATCTGTGGCCGAAGGGCGCGCCGGGCATGCCGGCGAAGCCGCCGGTGGAGACGGTCGACGAGCGCAGCAAGGATGCCTCGCTCACCGATCGCGCGGTGCGGGGCGTCACCCGGCCGCGGCTCGTCGTGTTCCGGCCGCGCATTCCGAACGGATCGGCGGTGCTGGTCACGCCCGGCGGTGGCTATGCGCGCATCGTGATCGACAAGGAGGGCTATGAGATTGCGCGCTGGCTGTCGGCGCGCGGCTTCATCGTGTTCGTGCTCTTCTATCGCCTGCCGGGCGACGGCTGGGCGGCGGGACCGGACGTGGCTTTGGCCGATGCGCAGCGGGCGATGCGGATCATCCGGCATCGCGCGCGGGATTATGCGCTGCAGCCCGAGCGGATCGCGGCGATGGGCTTTTCCGCAGGCGGACATGTCTGCGGCGACCTTTCGACGCGTTTCGGCTCGAAAGTCTATGCGCCTGTTGATGCGGCGGACCGGCTGAGCGCGCGGCCCGATGTGTCCGCACCGATCTATGCGGTCCAATCGATGACGCTGCCGATCGCGCATTCGGGCTCGCGCGAATTGCTGGTCGGCAAGGACGCTTCGCCCGCGCTGGAGGCGGCGCACACGCCCGCGAACAATGTCACGCGCGAGACGCCGCCCACCTTCCTCGTCCATGCCGAGGACGATCCGGCGGTGCCCGTCGAGAACAGCTTGCTTTATCGGGCGGCGTTGAAGAAGGCCGGCGTGCCGGTCGAGACGCATCTGTTCACGGCCGGCGGACATGGCTTCGGGCTGCGGCTTGCGATGGGCAAGCCGGCCGAGGCTTGGCCCGACCTGTTCCTCGCCTGGGCGCGGACGCAGGGGCTGGGCTGAATTGCAACTCGCGGAGGCACGCTTGAACGACATCGCCAGCATCATGACCCTCGCGCCGGTAATCCCGGTGCTCGTGATCGACGACGCCGCGCAGGCGCGGCCGATCGCCGAGGCGCTCGTCGCGGGCGGCATCCGCGCGCTGGAGGTGACGCTGCGCACCCCGGCGGCGCTCGACGTGATCCGCGAGATGGCGAAGGTTGAGGGCGCGGTCGTCGGCGCGGGCACCGTGACGAACGAGACGCAACTCCAGAGCGCAATCGATGCGGGTGCGACGTTCATCGTCAGCCCGGGGCTGACCGAGAAACTCGGCCGTGCCGCGATTGAGAGCGGCGTGCCGTTCCTGCCGGGCACCGCCAACGCCGCCGACATCATGCTCGGGCTGGATCTGGGCCTCAGCCATTTCAAGTTCTTCCCGGCCGAAGCCGCCGGCGGCATCCCCGCGCTGAAGGCGCTGGCGGCGCCTTTCTATCAGGCGCGCTTCTGCCCGACGGGCGGCGTGAGCCTGGCGACCGCGCCGACGTGGCTGGCGATCCCCGAAGTGCTGTGCGTCGGCGGCAGCTGGATCGTGCCGCGCAAGATCGAGGATTATGCGGCGGTTACGGCGGCGGCCAAGGCGGCGAGCCAGCTCGCCGTCTGACGGCCGGGCGGTCGGTAACGGCTCGTTGAGAGGGGCGGCGCTACACGCGCCGCCATGAAATCGAACAATATCGTCCGCACGTCCGCCGTCGCCTTGCTGGTCGTCTCGCTCGGCGTCGCGGCGTTGGTCCTGCCCGACTGGACGAAGCCCCAGGCATGCCGCCGCGTCGGGGATCGCGTGATCTGCTGATCGCGCACCCCCGTTGACCGACACGCTTTTCCCCGCCTAAGGGCCGTTTCGCGACAGGTTTTCCCGCGAGGGAGATTAATAGGGAACGGGGTTCGAGACCCCGGCTGCCCCTGCAACTGTGAGCGGTGAGTCACCTTGCCACATGCCATTGGGGTTTCGACCCTGAGAAGGCGGCAAGGAGGGCGGCGACCCGCAAGCCAGGAGACCTGCCCGTCGCGGTCGTCCTTCGATCGGCCAGGGTGCGCCGAACGGACGGGGAAACCCGAGAGACGACTTCAACCACTCCGGTTCGCACAAGCGGGCCGGGGTCGCTTGTTGTTACGGGGGACTATAATGAAGAATGCTGTTCTGATCGCCGGCCTTGCTCTGTTCGCGCCGGCCACCGCCCTTGCGCAGTTCGCGCCCGAGGCGCCGCAGCCGGATGCCGCTGCCGTTCCGGCCACGGCCGGCAGCGATTCCGCCGATCCGTCGACGATTGTCGTCACCGCGACGCGCTCGCCAGTCTCGATCGATCGGATCGCCTCCTCGATCACGGTGCTCGACAAGGTCGATATCGATCGCGCCGGCGACCTTTCGGTGGCGGACTTGCTGCTGCGCACGCCGGGCGTGAGCCTGTCGCGCAACGGCGGCTACGGCACCGCGACATCGCTACGCATCCGCGGCGCGGAGAGCGACCAGACCGTCGTCGTCATCGACGGGGTGAAGCTCAACGATCCGTCGAGCACGGGCGGCGGCTATAATTTCGCGAACCTGCTGACGGGCGACGCCGCACGCATCGAGGTGCTGCGCGGGCCGCAATCGACGCTTTGGGGCAGCCAGGCGATCGGCGGCGTCGTCAATATCGTCACGCCGCTGCCGACCAAGAGCCTCGAGGGCAGCTTCGATGCGGAAGCGGGCAGCCGCCGCACCGCGAGCGGGCGCGCCGGCATCGGCGGGCTGACCGGGCCGCTGGCGTGGCGGATCGGCGCGCAGGCCTTCACGACCGACGGCATCTCGGCGATCGCGCCGTCGGCCGGCGGCCGCGAGCGTGACGGCTATACCAACCAGAGCGTCACCGGGCGCGCGGTGCTGGAGATCGCCGACGGCGTCAGCGCCGACGTGCGCGGTTATTATTCGAACGGGCGCGTCGATATCGACGGCTTCTCGGGCGACAGCTTCGAATATAGCCTCAACAAGGAGTTCGTCGGCTATGCCGGCCTGAACGTCGATCTGTTCGACGGGCGGCTGCGCAACCGCGTCGCCTACGGCTATACCGACACAAATCGCGACAATTACAACCCGACCTTGCCCCGCGCACAGACGTTCGACGCGGCGGGCAAGAACAAGCGCATCGAATATCAGGGCTCGCTCGCGGTGACGTCGGGCGTGGATGCGGTGTTCGGGATCGAGAATGAGCGCAGCTCGTTCCGCAGCGTCTCGCCTCCCTCCGCGCTGGCGACGCCGATCCCTGCGCCCGCGCGCGGCAAGGCCGAGCTGACCGGCATCTACGGACAGGTCAATGCCGAGCTGATCAAGGGCCTGACGCTTACCGGGGGCGTCCGCCACGACGATCATAATCGCTATGGCAGCAAGACGCTGTTTTCGGGCGGTGCGGCCTGGGCGCTTTCGACCGGCACTGTATTGCGCGCCAGCTATTCCGAGGGCTTCAAGGCGCCGACGCTGTATCAGCTCTTCTCGGAATACGGGAATACGGCGCTCAATCCCGAGCGGGCGAAGGGCTGGGATGCGGGGGCCGAGCAGCATCTGTGGGACGGCAAGGTCAGCTTCGGCGCGACCTATTTCGAGCGCCGCTCGCGCGACCTGATCATCTATACGGGCTGCACCACGGCATCGACGTCGCCGCTCTGCTTCGTGCCGGGCAGCACGACCCTGCGCCGCTTCGGCTATTATCAGAACGTCTCGCGCGCCTTCGCGCGGGGCATCGAGGCGAGCGCGGCGGTGAAGCCGATCGCCCGCCTGTCGCTCGACGGCAATTTTACCTGGACGGCGTCCGAGGATCGCTCGCCGGGTGTCGCGACCTATGGCTATCAGCTCGCGCGCCGGCCGCGTCACACCGCGAACGGATCGGTCACCTATGCAATTCCCGAAGGCGCGTCGCTCGGCGTCGCGGTCCGCTGGGCGGGCGAGAGCTTCGACAATGCGACGCATACGACGCGGCTCGCGCCCTATACGCTCGTCGATCTGCGCGGCGAAGTGCCGCTAACGAAGCAGGTCGCGCTGTTCGCGCGCGTCGAGAACCTGTTCGACGAGACGTATGCGACGGTGGCGCGCTATGGCACATTGGGCCGCAGCTATTATGCCGGCTTCCGGGGCCGCTTCTGATGCACAGCTACCATGGGAGATCGACGATGATCGGAACGCGTGACGGCTCGCTGCTGTGGATCCTGTTGCTTTCGGCGGCGAGCGTGGCCGGCAGCTGGGCGCTCGCTTGTGCGACGCCGTTCGCGGCGTTGGCCGCGCTGGCGGCGACGCGGATGGGCCGGCGCGACGGCCTGCTGCTGATGGCAGTGGCGTGGTTCGCTTCGCAAGCCGTGGGCTTCGGCATCCACCATTATTCGCACAGCTCGAAGACGCTGATGTGGGGCGGGGCGATCGGCACGGCGGCGATCGTCTCGCTGCTCGCGGCGCGCTGGGCCGAGCGCCGGGCGCGGGGCGGATCGGCGTTGCAGCTGGGCGCCGCCTATCTCGGCGCGGTCGCGGGCTACAAGGGGATGCTGGTGCTCTGGTCGCTGGTGCTGGGCGGTATCGGCATCGCGCTCTCGCCGACCTACTTTGCGCAAGGGTTCGTGCGCGACGGCGCGATCCTGCTGGCTTTGCTGCTGCTCTATCGGGGGCTCGTGGCGATCGGTGTGCCGGCCGCCGCGCGCGGACGGCTGGCCGCCGCCTGAGCGTGACGCTCGGGGCTCGGTCATGTTGAAACCGGCAGCGGACGGTCCGTCCCTCGTCGCCTGCAATACGTGCAAGCGCGACGGGGCCCCGGCCGGCGCGGTGCTGGTCTCCGCGCTCCGGCGGGCGCAGGCCACGACGCTTGCTTATGCCGGCATCGCGATCGAGGAGATGCCCTGCCTGTTCGCCTGCGCCGACAGCTGCACGGTCCATCTGCGCGCGCCGGGCAAGATCGGCTATGTGCTCGGCCGGTTCGCGCCCGACGATGCGGCGGCGCAGGCGATCCTCGATTATGCGGCGGCTTATGCGGAGAGTGACGCGGGCAGGGTGCCGTATCGTGAATGGCCCGAAGGCGTGAAGGGGCATTTCCTCGTTCGGGTGCCGCCCGCGGGCTTCGTCGCCGAATGACGATGTTCCGCTCCGTCGCCGATTTCGAGGCCGCGCTGGGCGATCTGTCCGCGTCGGACGAGGCAGCGCGCAATGCGGCGCGCGAGCGGCAGGGCCAGCTGACCAAGCCGCCCGGTTCGCTCGGTCGGCTGGAAGAGATCGCGATCTTCCTTGCGGGTTGGCAGGGAACGATGCGTCCGGCGATCGAGCGCGGCCGGGCGATCGTCTTCGCGGGCAATCACGGCGTGGTCGCGCGCGGCGTGAGCGCGTTCCCGGCAGCGGTGACCGCGCAGATGGTTGCGAACTTCTCGGCTGGCGGTGCGGCGATCAACGCGCTGGCGGGTGCGGCTGGCCTTTCGCTCGCGGTCGTTCCGCTCGAACTCGACCGGCCGACCGCCGATTTCACGCTCCGCCCGGCGATGGACGAAGGCGAGTGTCTCGCGGCGCTGAATGCGGGCGCGGCTGCGATCGGCGATGCCGATCTGCTGGTGCTCGGCGAGATGGGAATCGGCAATTCCACCGCCGCCGCCGCGCTCGCCGCCGCCAGTTTCGGAGGCGAGGCGGTTGACTGGGTGGGACCGGGAACCGGTGTCGATCCGGCGGGCATCGCACGCAAGGTGGCGACCGTCGAAGCGGGGCTCGCGACGCATGCCGGCGCGCTGACCTCGCCGTTTGAAATTTTGCGCCGGCTGGGCGGGCGCGAGATCGTGGCGATTGCGGGGGCGGTGCTGGCCGCGCGGCACGCGCGCGTGCCGATCGTGCTCGACGGGTTCATCTGCACCTCCGCCGTCGCGCCGCTCGCCGCTTTCTACCCCACTATCGTCGATCATCTGATCGCGGGCCATTGCTCGGTCGAGCCGGGCCATCGCCGGTTGCTCGATAAGCTCGGACTCGAGCCCTTGCTGTCCCTCGGCATGCGGCTGGGCGAGGGGAGCGGGGCGGCAGTGGCGGTAGGCGTGATCCGCGCCGCGCTGGCCGCACATGACGGCATGGCGACCTTCGCCGAGGCGGGGGTCTCGGCCGGATGAGCGCGCCGCTCTATCTGATGCGCCATGGCGAGCCGATCCTCGCGGGGCTGATGCTGGGGCGGACGGATTGCGACGCGACCGCGGCGGGGATCGCCGCCTGCCGCGATCAGGGGCGCGAGCTGGGGCCGGTGCGATTGATCTCGTCCGACCTGCGCCGCGCGCGGCAATGCGCCGAGGCGATTGGCGTGCCGCGGATCGATCCGCGCTGGCGCGAACTCGATTTCGGCGCGTGGGATGGGCTCGCCGCCGCCGAGATCGATGCCGAGACGCTGGGGCGGTTCTGGGACGATCCCGATGGCTTTCCGCCTCCCGGGGGGGAGCGCTGGTCGACGCTGGTGGGGAGGGTAAGCGAGGCGATCGATGCGCTGCCCGAGGAGCCGGCTCTGGTCGTGACGCATGGCGGGTCGATGCGCGCGGCGCTGCATATCCTGTGCGGGTTCGACATGAAGGCGATCTGGCAGTTCGATCTGCCTTACGGCGTGATGCTGGGCTTCCACCGCTGGGAGGGCGGCGCGCAGATTGCGGGGCTCTGGCCTTGCGGCGACTGATCGTCGCGATCGGTTTTCTGACGCGGCTGCCCGTGCCGCGCATCGCGACACAAGACGGGGATTTTGCGGCGGCGATCCGGCTCTACCCGCTCGTCGGGCTGCTGATCGGCGTGATGGTTGCGGCGGTTGCGTGGACGGGGTCGCTTGTCGATCCGTGGGTCGGCGCGCTGGGCGGTCTTGTTGCGTGGGTGGCGGTCACCGGGGCGCTGCATCTGGATGGGCTGGGCGATGTGGCGGACGGGCTGGGTGCGGCGCACGGACGGCGCGAGCGGCTGCTGGCGGTGATGAGCGATCCGCACGCCGGGAGCTTCGCGGTCGTCGCGATCGGCTTGCAATTGCTCGCGAAGTTCGTGCTGCTGCACCTGATCGCGGGCGACTGGCGCGCGCTGGTGGCGATCCCGGCGGCGGCGCGGATCGGGCCCTTGCTGTGGGCGGGGTGGCTGGTGCCGTTGAAGCCGGAAGGGCTGGGTGCGGCGATCGCCAGCGCGGCGCGGACGCGCGACGGGATGGGGTGGCTGCTGATCCTGGCGGGCGGCTGCGTGTTGCTGCCGTGGCTGGTGATGGCGCCTTTGCTGATCGCGGGCTTCGCCTGGTGGGCGAAGGCGAAGGTGGGCGGCGTCACCGGCGACGTGCATGGGGCGGGTATCGAGCTGGTCGAGACGGGGCTGTGCCTCGCCTGTGCGGTTTACTGGGCGGTCTGAGCGAGCGCGATCAAGGCGTCGACATCGACATGCTGCTCAAATGCGGCGGCCAGTTCATCGAGCGCGGCATCGATATCGGCGTGATGATCGGGGCCGGTGCTGTCGATACCGATGCGGGCAAGCCAGGCGCGGCGCTGCGCGGCGAGACCGAGCAGGCCGTGGACATAGCTGCCCGCGACGAGGCCGTCTGCGCTGGTGGCGCCCTCGGGGCGGCCGTCCAGCGTGCAGAGCGGGCGCTGGCGATCGGGGCCTTCGGTTTCGCCGAGGTGGATCTCATAGCCAGTGAAGGGCGCGCTCAGCGCCTCGCCCGAGACTTGGCGGACGGTCTTGTCGCCGGTCAGGATCGTCGTGACGTCGAGCAGGCCGAGACCGGGCACCTCGCGTGGGGGACCTTCGACCCCGTCCGGATCGGCGACCGAGCGGCCGAGCATCTGATAGCCGCCGCACAGGCCGAGAACCGGCCGGCCCTTGCGGTGATGCGCGATGATATCGACGTCCCATTGCTGATCGCGCAGGAACAGCAGGTCGGCAGTCGTTGCCTTCGATCCGGCGAGGATGATCAGGGCGGCGTCGGGGATGGGCTGGCCGGGTGGGACCATGACGACGTCGATTCCGGGTTCGAGCCGCAGCGGATCGAGATCGTCGAAATTGGCGATGCGCGGCGTGATCGGGCACGCGATCACGAGGCGACGCTCGCCGGCGGGGCGGGCGCGTTCGAGGATGACGGCGTCCTCGCTCGGCAAGCGAAAGGCGGGGGCTAGCCACGGGATCAGGCCGAAGCCCGGCCAGCCGGTGCGCTCCTCGATCGCGATCATGCCGCCCGCGAACAGGGCCGGGTCTCCGCGGAATTTGTTGACGAGGAAGCCGCGGATCATCGCCACATCCTCGGGATCGATCACGGTATTCGTGCCGACCAAGGAGGCGATGACGCCGCCGCGATCGATATCGCCGACGAGGATGACGGGCACGCCAGCGGCGCGCGCGAAGCCCATATTGGCGATGTCGCCCGCGCGCAGGTTGATCTCGGCGGGCGAGCCCGCGCCCTCGACAACGACGATGTCGCACTGGGCGCGGAGCGTGCGATAGCTTTCGAGCACCTCGTCGAGCAGACCGATCCGGCCCTCGCGCCAGCGCCCCGCCTCCAGCTTGCCGCGCACCCTGCCGCGGACGATGATCTGCGAGGTGCGGTCGCCCTCGGGCTTGAGCAGGACCGGGTTCATGTCGACCGAGGGCGGCACGCGGCAGGCCATGGCCTGCGTCGCTTGCGCGCGCCCGATCTCGCCGCCATCCGCAGTGACGGCGGCATTGTTGCTCATATTCTGCGGCTTGAACGGGCGCACCGACAGGCCGCGATTGGCGAGGGCGCGGCAGAGGGCTGCGACGAGCACCGATTTGCCGACGTCCGAGCCGGTGCCCTGGAGCATCAGAGCGCCCATGCGAAGCCTCCCACGATTACCCAAGCGAGCGCGCAGGCGCGGACGTAGATCCGCAATGCGTTGGCGAGATCGGGCGAGCTGGCGGTGCGCCCCTCTGCGTTGATCCAGGGCTTGGGGTGCATGACGCCGTCATAAGTGGCGCCGCCGCCGAGCGCGATGCCGAGCGCGCCGGCCATCGCCGACTCCGGCCAGCCGCCATTGGGCGAGGCGTGGGCGGCATGATCGCGCGCCATCGTCCGCCAGCCGCCGGGGGCGGCGAGGCACAGGAGCAGGCCAGAGAGGCGCGCGGGGATCCAGTTGGCGAGATCGTCGGTGCGCGCGGCCGCCCAGCCGAAGGCGCGCCAGCGCATTTCCTTGTGGCCGATCAGGCTGTCCGCGGTGCTGATCGCCTTGAACGCCCACAGGCCGGGCAGGCCGAGCAGGAGTAGCCAGAAAAGCGGGGCGATGACGCCGTCGCAGACGCTTTCGGCGAGGCTTTCGATTGCGGCGCGGGCGATGCCGGCTTCGTCGAGCGTTTCGGTGTCGCGGCCGACGATGCGGGCGAGCTTGCGCCGGGCTTCGACGAGATCGCCGCTCGCGAGCGGGCGGGCGACGGCGCGGACATGATCGAACAGGCTGCGCTGCGCGAGGCCGGGCCAAGCGGCGATGGCGATGACGATCCACGCCCAACGGCCGACGAACGCGTGTGCGACGCGCTCGATCGCCCAGCCGCCGGCGGCGGCAAGCGCGACGAGAATGAGCAACAGGAGGATTCCGGAGGCGCGGCGCGTGGCGGCGGGCGTCGTCGCGCGATTCCAGCGCCATTCGGCCTTGTCGATCAGGCGCGCGAAGGCGCCGACCGGGTGGCCGATGCGCACATAGAGCGCGTTCGGCCAGCCGATCGTCGCATCGAGCGCGAGCGCGGTCAGCGCGATCGGATCAGCCATCCGCCAGCGCCCGATCGAGCCGGGCGAAGGCCGCATCGTCGGCGGGGAGGCCGAAGCGGAGCCAGGTGGGCCGATCGGCGAAGGGGCGGACGAGGATGCCGGCGTGCGCGAGGCGATCGAAGAGGAGCGCGGCGTCGGGCGTGTCGATCAGGCGGAACAGCGGGCAGGCGCCGGTCGCGGTCAAGCGGTGGCGGGCGAGCAGAACGTCCAGCGCGGCGGAGCGGATAGCGAGATCGGCGCGCGTGGGGGCGATCCACGCGCTGTCGGCATAAGCAGCGCGGCCGTAGGCGATGGCATGTGCCGAGACGGGCCAGTCGCCCAGCAGCGCGCGCAGGCGGACGAGGATCGGCGGGGGCGCGATGACGAAGCCCAGGCGGATGCCGGCGAGCCCGAAATACTTGCCGAAGGAGCGCAGGACGATAACGGGGGCCTCGGGATCGATCGCGGGCAGGAGGCTGTGTCCCGCGTCGGCGAAGGCTTCGTCGATGACGAGATGGCTCAAGATGCCGGGCACGAACGACATGAGAAGATCCGGCGGCAGCAGGCGACCGTCGGGATTGTTCGGATTGGCCGCCAGCAGCGTGCCGCGACCCGAGAATGTTCCGATATCGTTCAACAGGATATCGGCGATGTCTGCGTAAGTGCCGTAACCGGGCAGAACGCTCGCGATCGGCCCCGGCACACCCATCGTCGCGACGAGACGGAGCGCAATCTCGCTGCCCGGCACGGCCATCAGGCGCGCCGGGGCGACGCCGAAATGGCGGGCGGCGGCCGCCTCCAGCGCGCGCAGATCGGCCCGGCTGGGCAAGGGGCAAGGATCGACCTCGATCGGGGCGGCCGGGCGCCATGGCCGCGGATTGATGCCGGTCGAGAGATCGAGCCAGGGCCGGGGCGCATCGGGATAGAGCGCGGCCGCGTCGTCGATACGGCCGCCGTGACCGGTGAGCAGTGGCGAAATGGCTTGCATGCGTGGGCCTGCCATCGCCATTCGCCGGGCTTACGGCAAGTGGATTGGTGGATGAGCGACGCGCGGACGATCCTGGTGCTGGGCGGGGCGCGCTCGGGCAAGAGCGCGCATGCGCAGGCATTGGCGGAGCTTGGGGCCGAGGCCGCGGGCGGCGAAATGGTCTTCATCGCGACCGCGCAGGCTTATGACGACGAGATGCGCGACCGGATCGCGCGGCATCGGGCCGATCGCGATGCGCGCTGGCGGACGGTGGAGGCGCCGCTCGATCTGGTCGGGGCGATCCGGGGCGAGGATGAAGCGGGGCGGGTGATCCTCGTCGACTGCCTGACCTTGTGGCTGTCGAACCTGCTGCTGGCGGAGGCCGATCTGGAGGCGGCGGGGGCGGCGCTGGTCGATGCCTTCGCGGGTGTACGCGGGCGGTTGCTGTTCGTCAGCAACGAGGTCGGGTTCGGGATCGTGCCCGACAATGCGCTGGCGCGGAAATTTCGGGATGCAGCGGGGCGGCTCAACCAGCGCGTCGCGGCGGCGTGCGAGCGCGTGGATCTGGTGGTGGCGGGGATCCCGATGCGGGTGAAGTGAGGGCTAAATCCTCCCCGGCACGGGGAGGGGACCAGCCAAAGGCTGGTGGAGGGGGCGTTCGGCGAGGCGGGCCGCCGGTGGAGAGCCCCCTCCACCGCGCTTCGCGCGGTCCCCCTCCCCGTACCGGGGAGGATGAGGCTCAGCCCAGCCCTTCGACCATCTCCGCGAGCGCCAGCCAGCGCAGCTCGGCTTCTTCCTTGCGGCGGCGCGCGGTCTCCAGCCCGACCATCAGGCCGTCGAAGCGCTCGGGGCTGCTGATATAGAGTTCGGGATCGGAGAGCGCGGCTTCGTCGCGGGCGATCGCCGCTTCCAGCTTCTCGATCTCGGCGGGGAGGTTCTCGAAATCGCGCTGATCCTTGTACGTTAGCTTGCCGCGCGGCTTGGGCGGGGCGGCGGGATCGGGCTTGGAGCTCGATTTGGCGCGCGCCTGCTGCTTCTGGTGGCGCTGCGCCTCCCACTCGGCATAGCCGCCGGCGACGACATCGACCGTGCCCGAGCCGTCGAGGCCGAGCGTGACCGTGACGGTGCGATCGAGGAAGTCGCGATCGTGGCTGACGATCAGGACGGTGCCGTCATAGTCGGAGATCACCTCCTGCAGCAGATCGAGCGTCTCGAGATCGAGATCGTTGGTCGGCTCGTCGAGGATCAGCAGGTTCGAATGGCGCGCGAATTCGCGGGCGAGCAGCAGCCGCGAGCGCTCGCCGCCCGAAAGCGTGCCAACCTTGGCATCGATCATATTGGGATCGAACAGGAATTCCTTCAGATAGCCGGCGATATGCTTGCGGATGCCGAGCACGTCGATCCAGTCGCCGCCATCGGCGAGCACGTCGCGGATGCGCTTCTCGGGCGACATCAGCTTGCGCTGCTGATCAATGACGATCGCGTCCAGGGTCTGCGCGCGCTTGATCTTGCCCGCGTCGGGCTCGACCTCGCCGGTCAGCAATTTGAGCAGGGTCGTCTTGCCCGCGCCGTTCGGGCCGACGAAGCCGATCCGGTCGCCGCGCGTCACGCGCAAGCTGAAATCGTCGATGATCGTGCGGTCGCCATAGTTTTTCGAGACATGCTCGGCATCGATGACGATCTTGGTGCGCGTGTCGTTGGCGGCGTGGACGATCTTGGCGGTGCCCTGCGGGCCGATCATCGAGGCGCGGGTCGCGCGCATCTCCATCAGCTTGGCCTTGCGGCCCTCGTTGCGCGCGCGCCGAGCGGTGACGCCGCGCAGCAGCCAATGCTCTTCCAGCTTCAATTTGGCGTCGAGCCGCTCGGCGTTGCGCGCTTCCTCGGCATAGACCTGCTCGGTCCACGCCTCGAAGCCGCCGAAGCCGACTTCCTTGCGGCGGATCTGGCCGCGATCGATCCAGAGCGTCTGCTTGGTGAGGCGGGTCAGGAAGGTGCGATCGTGGCTGATGACGACGAAGGCGCCACGAAAGCGGCCGAGCCATTCCTCGAGCCAGGTGATCGCGGCGACATCGAGATGGTTGGTCGGCTCGTCGAGGAGCAGCACGTCAGGATTCTGCGCGAGCGCGCGGGCGATCGCGGCGCGGCGGCGCTCGCCTCCGGAGGCGGTGGCAGCCTCGCGATCGAGATCGATGCCGATCTGGTCGGCGATCGATTCCACCTCGTGCGCGAGCGGGGCGTCGGGCTCGGACAGAGCGAAATCGCGGAGCGTCGCCATGCCCTTCATCGCCGGCTCCTGCTCGAGGATGATGACCTTCGTGCCCGGGACGATTGTGCGCCGGCCCTCGTCGCAATCGATCTGATTGGCGAGGAGGCGGAGCAAAGTCGTCTTGCCCGCGCCGTTGCGGCCGATGAGCGCGAGCTTGTCGCGCGGTCCGATATGGATGTCGAAGTGGCGGAACAGCCACCCGTTGCCCTGAACGAGGCCGAGATTTTCATATGCGAGGATTGGGGCTGCCATGCGGGCTCGCTAGCCGGGATGCGGGCGCGCGTCATCCTCTCGTGAGCGATGCAGAAGTGCCACAGCTGCGCTTTTCGCACCATTCATGGGCTATTCAACGCTCGGTCTCTATGCGAGCGTTCATGCCGATGCTCAGGCCCCTTGCTGCCGCGCTTGCGGCCCTCACGCTCGCGCCCGCGGTGCTCGCCGACGGCCAGCATCGTCGCGAGCAGGACGAGGTCTATGCCGCGCGCGTCTCGGGGCAGGTGATGTCGCTGCGCCAGATCGAGCAGAAGGTCGTCCCGCGGATGAGCGGTTTCGACTATCTCGGCCCCGAATTCGATCCGGGAACCGCAATCTACCGGCTGAAGTTCATGCGGGCTGGATCGGTCGTGTGGATCGACGTCGATGGCCGCAATGGCGCGATCATCGGGCGGACGGGCAATTGAGCGGCATCCGCCGCGGGCCGGAAAATTGAAGCGGCTCGCCTAAGCGAGCATAAGCGGCAGCGTAACGATTACGCCCCTTGGGAGATACAGATGCGCGTCCTGATCGTGGAAGACGAACCCAATCTCGGTCGCCAGTTGCGCGCGACGCTGGAGGGCGCGGGCTATGCGATCGACCTCGCGACCGACGGCGAGGACGGCCATTATCTCGGATCGACCGAGGATTATGACGCGATCGTGCTCGATCTGGGGCTCCCCGAGGTCGACGGGCTGACCGTGCTCGATCGCTGGCGCAAGGAGGGCAAGGACACGCCCGTGCTGGTGCTGACCGCGCGCGACAGCTGGTCGGACAAGGTCGCCGGGCTCGATGCCGGCGCGGACGATTATCTCGCCAAGCCGTTCCAGACCGAGGAACTGATCGCGCGGCTGCGCGCGCTGATTCGGCGCGCATCGGGCAATGCATCCTCCGAGCTGATCGCGGGCGACATCCGTCTCGATACGCGCAGCGGCAAGGTGACCAAGGCCGGCGAGCCGGTGAAGCTGACCGCGCAGGAATATAAGCTCCTGTCGTACCTCATGCATCACAAGGGCAAGGTGGTGAGCCGGACCGAGCTGATCGAGCATATCTACGATCAGGATTTCGATCGCGATTCCAATACGATCGAGGTCTTCGTTACGCGTATTCGCAAGAAGCTGGGCGCCGATGTGATCACGACGATCCGGGGCCTGGGCTATTCGCTCGACGAGAATGGCGGCTGAGGTGAAGCCCGGCGCCGAGCCGCCCGGGCCCGTGCCCGCCGGCTGGCGCTGGGTGGAGACGCCGATCAATTTCGTCCGGATGCTGCTCGGGCGCCCGCTGCTGCTCGCCAATGGCCAGGACGAGACGCTGCGGGTGATCACGCGGACGACGGGTTCGCTGACGCGGCGCATGATCGGCATCGCGGCGCTGTGGATCCTCGTGCTGCTCGCGGGCGGCGGAATCGCGCTGGATCGCGTGCTCAACGCCGCGATCAGCCGCAATTTCGACGATCAGCTGGGCTATGTGCTCAATGCGATGATCGCCTCGGCGGAGCTGGATACGGACGAGGAGGTGCGCTTCACGCGCCCGTTGGGAGACCAGCGTTTTCTGGAGCCTGCATCCGGGCTTTACTATCAGGTCTCAGGTCCCGGGCACGAGCCGTTCCGCTCCCGCTCCCTGTGGGACCGCACGCTGACCAGCCCCGATCGCCACTCCGATCTCGATACGCACACCTATGACAGCAAGCAGTTCGACTATGAACCGCTGCGCGTGATGGAGCGCGATCTGCGCCTGCCGGGCTCGCAGACGATCTGGCGGTTCGAGGTAGCACAGGCGCGCAACGGGCTGGACGAGCAGGTCGCGATCCTGCGGCGGACCTTGGTGCGATCGTTCGCCATCCTCGCGCTCGGCCTCATCGTGATGTCGGCGCTGCAGGCGACGTTCGGGCTGTGGCCGCTGCGCAAGGTACGGCGGCAGATAGCGGCGGTGCGTGGGGGCGAAAGCTCGCGCGTCGACGCGCGGCTGCCGATCGAGATCGCGCCGATGGTGGAGGAATTGAACGACCTGCTCGCGCATAACGAGCGGCAGGCCGAGGAGGCGCGGCGCCATGCCGGCAATCTCGCGCACGCGCTGAAGACACCGCTGACGGTGATCATGAACGAGGCGACCGCGAACAGCGACGATCTGTGCCGGACGGTGATCCGCGAGGCGACGACGATGCGGCGGCAGGTCGATCACCATCTGGCGCGCGCGCGCGCGGTGGGGCGGCGCGGCGTCGCGCAGAGCGTCGCGGCGGTCTGGCCGTCGCTCGATGCGGTGGAGCGCGCCGTCAGCCGCCTCTATCCGGACGTGACGATCGATCTGGACGGCAATCGCGATGCGCGCGTCCGGATCGAGCGGCAGGATCTGGACGAGATGCTCGGCAACCTCATCGAGAATGCGGCCAAATATGGCGGGAGCCGCGTGTTCGCGACGGTGTGCCCGGAGAAGGCGGGCGCGAAGGGCGCGGTCGGCAGCGTCGATATATTGATCGAGGATGACGGCGTCGGGATCCCCGAGGGGCAGCGGCAGGCGATCTTCGAGCGCGGCGCGCGGCTCGATACGGGCAAGCCGGGGACCGGGCTGGGGCTCGCGATCGTGCGCGATGTCGTGGAGATTTACGGCGGGACGGTCGCGCTCGAGGAGAGCGAGGATCTGGGCGGGCTGCTGGTGCGGCTGACCTTGCCGACGGCGGGGTGAGC
This sequence comes from Sphingomonas natans, assembly GCF_030546695.1. GTDB lineage: Bacteria > Pseudomonadota > Alphaproteobacteria > Sphingomonadales > Sphingomonadaceae > Sphingomonas_I > Sphingomonas_I natans. Next base: position 614,030 of record NZ_JAUOTP010000001.1, on the reverse strand, counting down.
TCCCAGGTTTGGTGATGTTTGAGGAGCGGACCGAAGCCCGCTCCCTGTTCGATCAGAAGGCCGCGGTCAGCGTCGCGATGACGGTCGCGCCGGCGATCTGGCCGGTGCCGTCCTGGCCGCGCGTGAAGCTGGGCGCGAGATAGGCTGCGTCCCTCTTCGAGATGTTGGTATCGATATAGGCAACGCCGACGGTCAGCGGCGTGCCGCCGATCGTGTAATCCACGCCCGCCAGCCAATCGACATATTCGCCGGTCGGCGCGACCGAAGTCGCGAACGGGCCGAGGCCCTTGTTTCCGTTCGAATAGCCGAAATGGCCCTTCACGGTGATGCCCGTGTCGGGGATCGCGGCGGCGGCATCGCCCCAGACGTAGAAATTGTCGTTCTTGTCGCCGGGGACGTCATAGACGCCGTTCGCGGCCGATGTGCCGTTCAGATACCAGTTGCCGAGCGCTTCCTGTTTGGGCGCATAAGCGACGCCGCCGAGCAGGGTGACGGGGCCGAGCGTCGTCGAGAGCTTGATATAGGGCTCGAAGAAATCGGTATTGTCGAAGCCTGCGGGGTACATGAACCAGGTGACGCCGGCATCGACCGAGACGCTGTCGAACGTCGTCTTGAAGCCCGCGACGAGATCGAGCTCCATATTGGCGCCGCCGAACGTGCCCCAGCCGGCGAGATTCGATCCCCAGGTGCTGACGTAGAGCCCGCTTTCGTGCGCGATCGTGAGGCCGCCCTGCACGGCGAGGTTGCGATCGCTCTGCGATACGCCCCGGAAGCGATAATCGGACACGAGCCCGACGCTGCCGGAAATGGTGATGGGCTTGGGCGCTTCCTGCGCGAGAGCCGGCCCGGCGAGGACCAGCGCAGCGATCGCGGCGATGCGGATTTTCATGAAACATTCCCCTTTTTTGTCGGTCGAATGTTCCGCCTGCACCCGGAGGGCGCCCGCATCTCGACGGTGCGCGCGTCCCTCCAGGTGGCGCCGTGCTACGTGCCTATTGCGAACGCTCCGCTTCCCAATCGTGACAAAGTGTGTCTCGACGCGGGAAGGCGGGGAGGTGAGCGTTTCAGGCCACGAGCCGACGGAGCTTGAGCGGCATGCCGGTCAGCTCGACCGGGAAGCCGGCACCCCGGCGACGCTGCAGCCAATCGGCGAGCAGCTCGCTGCAGGTGTGATCGATCGCCGACATCTGGCGTAGGTTGAGCCGCAGCGGGCGATCGGTGGGGGTCTCGTCGAGGACCTTCGACAGCTTGGGCAGGCTGAGGAACGTGGCCGCACCCGCGAGCGCGATTTCGCGCGCGTCGCTCTCCTCGGTCACATCCACCTTCAGGCGCAGCTTGGTGATCTGCGGCAGGATCTCGACCGCCGAGAGGCCGATGCCGACGAGCACGCCGGTCAGCAGATCGGTGGCGACCACGGTCGCGAAGGTCGCAACCCAGATCGCCGCCGGCAGTGCGCCGTAATTGTGGAACAGGTGGCGGACGTGGCTGAGGCTGACGAGCCGCCAGCCGGTGACGACGAGAATGCCACCGAGCGCGGCCATCGGGATCTCCCGCAACAGCCATGGAAGCAACGCTACGAAACCCAGGATCCACGCACCGTGCAGGATCGCGGAGAGGCGCGTCTGCGCGCCGGCCTGCACATTGGCTGAGGAGCGGACGATGACGCCGGTCATCGGCAGCGCGCCCGCGAGACCGCACAGCAGATTGCCGACGCCCTGCGCGCGCAGCTCCTTGTTGTAATCCGTGCGCGGGCCATCGTGCATCCGATCGACCGCGGCGGCCGAAAGCAAGGTCTCGGCGCTGGCGATGAAGGCGATCGCGAAGCCGGTCGCGAGCAGCGACGGCTGGAAGATCTGCGCGAGGAAGCCTTCGCCCGGGGGCTGCACCGCCGCGAAGATCGACGCCGGCACGCTCACGCGCGCGACATCGAGCCCGCCGAAATAGGCCGCGAGCGTCGCGACGAGCACGCCGACGAGCGCGCCGGGGACGAGCTTCATCGAGGCGGGGCGGAATTTCTCCCACAGCAGCATCGCGCCGATCGTCAGGAGGCCGATGGCGAAGGCGAGTTCGGTCACGGTCGCGTCGGTGAAGGACAGGCCGAACAGGCGGCCGGGCATCGCAGCGAGATTGTCGAGGCCGTGGCTGAGTGGCTTGGCATCGAACAAGACGTGGAACTGGCCGATCACGATCAGCGCGCCGATGCCGGCGAGCATGCCGTGGACGACGGCGGGCGAGATCGCGCGAAACCAGCCGCCGAGCTTCAGCGAGCCGGCGATGAACTGGAGGATGCCGGCGAGCACGAGGATGGGCGCGAGCGCGGCGATGCCATGTTCGCGGACGAGCTCGAACACGATGACGGCGAGGCCGGCGGCGGGGCCGCTGACCTGCAGCGGCGAGCCTGCCAGGAAACCGACGACGAGGCCGCCGATGATGCCGGTGATCAGGCCCTTTTCAGGCGGCGCGCCCGAGGCGACCGCGATGCCCATGCACAGGGGCATCGCGACGAGGAAGACGACGATCGATGCGGTGAAATCCCGCACGAACGTCTTGCCCGAGAACATGGCGGGAAGGTTCATTCGGCGGCCTGCGCATAATCGAAATAGGCGGCGCGGCGGGGCTCGGCCTTGAGCGCGACGGGGAGGGTATCGCCCTCGCGCAGCGTGACAAAGCGGTTGGTCTCGCCATCGAGCGCGAGGATCTGGCCCTCGCCGATATCGAAGAACCAGCCGTGCAGCGAAATCTCGCCGCGCGCGATGCCCGAGGCGACCGACGGGTGCGTGCGGATATGCGCTAGCTGGGCGACGACATTTTCGAGGCTGATAGCGCGGACGCGATCATGGCCGGAGAGCTCGGGATAGCCATCGTTGACGACCTTGGCGGCGACCTGCGCATGGCGCAGCCAGGCGGCGACGTTGGGCATCTCTTCAAGGCCTGTCGGATCGGCGACGGCCTTCATCGCGCCGCAATCGGAATGGCCGCAGATGATGATGTCGCGCACGCCGAGCGCCATCACCGCATATTCGACGGTGGAGGTGACGCCGCCATTCTGGGTGGCGTGCGGCGGGACGATGTTGCCGGCGTTGCGGCAGACGAACAGATCGCCGGGCGCGGCCTGCATGATCTGTTCGGGAACGACGCGGCTGTCCGCGCAGGAGATGATCAGCGCCTTCGGGCTCTGCCCTTCGCTCGCGAGCTTTCCGTAGAGGACGCTCTGCGTGGGGAAGACCTGCTTCTCGAAGGAAAAGACCCGGCCGATAAACTCGTTCATTACTGGCTCCTCGTCGCCCCTCGCGCGAAGGAGGGGCAAAGCCTAAATAGCCCGCGGCTTTTGCTGCGATGCAGCGTCTGTGTAAGGAAGTGTTGCGCGGCTAAGCCGGCGTCGGGCGTGTCAGGTGCGCGCGAGGACGATCTCGGCGCGCAGTCCGCCTTGCGCGCGGTTCGAAAGGGCGATCTGGCCGCCTTCCTGCTCGACGGCGCGGTGGACGATAGCGAGCCCGAGCCCCAGCCCCTTGGTGTTGCGCGCGCGCGCCGTATCGAGGCGGGAGAAGGGCTTCATGACCGCTTCCAGCTGATCTTCGGGGATGCCGGGGCCGTCATCCTCGATCAGGATGCGGATCGCATCCGCAGTCTCCTCCAGCGTCAGCGTCACCGACTGGCCGTAATGGAGCGCGTTCTCGACGAGGTTCACGAGCGCGCGGCGGAAGCCCACGCGGCGGAGAATCGTCTCGAGATGATCGGGGCCGACATAATGCGCCTGCTCGCCGCGATCCTGCGCCTCCTCGATCGTCGTGACCGCCATCACCGCGAGATCGGTGCGCGTCGGCGGCTCGGGATCGCCTTCACCACCCAGGAAGGCGAGCAATGAGGCGACCATGGCCTCCATCTCGCCGATGTCGCGGCCGATCGCCTCGCGCAGCCCGTCGTCGTCGATCGCCTCGGCGCGCAGCTGGACGCGGGCGATCGGCGTGCGCAGATCGTGGCCGACCGCGGCGAGCGCCTGCGTGCGATCCTCGATCAGGCGATGGATCCGCTCCTGCATGACGTTGAAGCCACGAATGAGCTGGCGGACTTCGCCGGTGCCTTCCTCCTCCAGATGGATGCCGTCGGCCGAGCCGACCTTCTCGGTCGCACGGGCGAGGATGCGGATCGGCACGAGCGCGCGGCGGATCAGCAGGCCGCCGAGGAGCGTGAGTGCGAGAGCGGGCACCAAAGCGAGCAGAATCCGGCCGAGCGCGAGATCGAGCGACTGGACGAGCTCATGCGTGCTGAACAGCAGCCAGCTGCCATCGGCGAGCTGCAATTCGCCCAGCACGGCGGCGTTGCGGCCGGGCGAAGAGAGGCGGATGCGGATCACGCTGTCGGCGAGCGCGGGCTCCCAAGCGACGATCTGGTTGCGCGTCTGATCGAGCGCGGGCGCGAAATGGGGCGGGGGCGGCGCGTTGGGGCTCCAGCGCACGAGATAGCGATCGGTTGTGAGCTGTTCGGCGACCGAGGGCCGCTCGCGGCGCGGCGCCTCGTTCAGGATCTTGCGCGCGATGACGAGATGTTCGGCGAGGCGCCGCGCCTCGTCCTCGCGCACCGAGAAGTGGCTCGATCGCTCGTAGAGATAGGTGCTCGCGCCGAATTCGATGACGACGGTCAGCAGCAGGATCGCGAAGATGCGACCAAGCAGCCCGAGCGGTCCCCCGACACGGCGTATCACGGCGCGCGCCGGTTCACGCGCGGGCGACTTCCGAATTGAGCATGTAGCCGACGCCGCGCACGGTCGTGATCGGCGCGGGCTTGCCTTCGCCGGCGAGCTTGCGGCGGAGGCGGCTGACGAGCACGTCGATGCTGCGATCGGAGGCGTCGCCGAGCCGCGTCCGCGACAGTTCGATCAGGCGCTCGCGCGAGATCACCCGCTGCGGCTGGCCGACGAAGGTCGCGAGCAGATCGAATTCGGCGCCGGTGAGATCGATAACCGCGCCGGTCGCGCTGCGCAGTTCGCGGCGCGGGAAATTGAGGACGTGACCTTCGAAATGCGCCTCGCTCTCGCGCGTGCCGACCTGGCTGCGCTCGAGACCGCCGCGGCGCAGGACGGCGCGGACGCGGGCGATCAGTTCGCGCGTGGAGAAGGGCTTGGCGAGATAATCGTCTGCGCCAATCTCCAGCCCGATGACGCGATCGGGCTCGCTGCCCTTGGCGCTGATGAAGATGATCGGAACTTCGCTGGTCTTGCGAATCTGGCGGCACAGCTCGATGCCGCTGGTGCCGGGGAGCATGATATCGAGCAGGACGAGATCGACCGGCCCGCCCTCGAACGCGATCCACATTTCGGGCGCGGTGGAGGCGGTGCGCACGAAATAGCCGTTTTCCTGGAGCGCGCGGGCGGTGAGCGTCCGGAGAGCCGGATCATCCTCGACGATTACGATGGAGGGGGTCATAAATTGGCTCTCAATATGTCCGGTCAATGTCCGGGCCGGACCTAGGAAGGGCTCTGACATCGATCAACAGCTGTAACGCCGTTTGGGCGGAAACCGGTAGCCAGCAATGATTTGTCACGGCCTTGAAACGGCTGGGCAGCGTGCCGGACATGCTTCCTTACGCGCCAGCCGGGAGAGGGAAACGACGCGATTTTATTTCTGAATCATGGCGGTCGCGACGACCGTTCGATCAGGAGAATGCACCGTGCGTCGTATGTTTGTCACCCTCGCAGCGCTCACCCTCATGCCGGCGGCGCCTGTGCTCGCGCAGACCGTGGCGCAGACTCATGTCGAGCATGCCGGCACGTCGGGCAAGACCCCGATCAAGGCGTATCGCCCGATCGCGCAGGATGCGTGCCGCACCGCGAGCAACCATCACCAGACGGGCAAGATACCGCTGACCCCGCAGGTCGCCGCCGATCCGTCGTGCCAGACCGAACTGGCCTCGCGCGAGATGAGCGAGCGCAAGGACTGATCCCTCCCGCCGTTCGTGCAGGGCAAGCGAAACCTAGCGCTTCCGGTAGCGGAAGTACCAGACTTCGTGGCCCTGCCGACGCGCCTTCGCCTCGTAGCGCGTCTCGGGCCAATCGTCCGGGCGGACGAGGAAATCCTGCGGCCCTTCGACCAGCCAGTCGAATTCGGGCCGCGCCCGCATGATCATCATCGCCCAGCGGCAATAGATCGGATGATCGGTGCCGAAGCGGAATTCGGCGCCGGGCTTCAGCTTGGTCGCGAGCAGAGCGATCGGCCCCGCATTCATGAAGCGGCGCTTGGCATGGCGCGCCTTTGGCCAGGGATCGGGGTGGAGCAGATAGGCGCGGTCTAGACTTGCGTCGGGCAGGCGCTCAATCACCTCCAGCGCGTCGCCCATGTGCAGGCGGATGTTGGTGAGGCCGAGACGATCGATATGGCCGAGCGCGCCGACGACGCCGTTGAGGAAGGGCTCGCACCCGATCAGGCCATGATCCGGCCGCATCGCCGCCTGGCCGGCGAGATGCTCGCCCGCGCCGAAACCGATCTCCAGCTGGAGCGGACGATCGTCGCCGAAGAGCCGCGTGGCATCGAGCGGGCCGTCGGCCGGCACCGAGAGTGTCGGCAGCAGCTCCTCGACGAGGCCCGCCTGGCCCTCGCGCAACTTGTGGCCCTGGCGCCGCCCGTAAAGGCGGCGGATGGTCGTGGGATCGCCGGTCGTCATGGCGACGCGCCCTAGAGCCAGATCGTCCGGGGTGGAAGCGTTGCGGGCGGCCGCGACAGCCGCCCGCCGCACGGCTTACCGGATCGGCTTGGCGCCCGGCGCGCTGCACTTGACGAACTTGCCGCGCGCATCCTTGCACGGGACGGGCTTGGCCGGCGGGCATTTGACGAACTTGCCCTTGGCATCCTTGCACGGCGCGGCCTGCGCGCCGGAGACGCCGCCCAGCGCAAGCGTGGCGAGCGCGAGGGTCATCATCAGCTTCGTCATCAACATTCTCCTCTGGCCCGTCCGCTAGACCCCTTCGGACGCGGGTTGAAGCGACGGGATGCCGGTGTGACGATTTGTGATGATCAGCGGGTGAACGATCGTGCTGTCGCTCCGTGGGGAATGAAGCGCAGTCGATCGCAATTCCGTCCCGTGGTGATCGCCACCCCGATGCCGAAGTCGGCCGGCGGCAAATGCGGGCGTCGGTCTGGCGAACCGGCGTGGCGATCCCTATCAAAACGACACGGACGGTCATCCCGGCGTGGACGATCGCGGACGACAGAGAAGGAACGTCATGCTCGCCGAAGCCCAATTGCTGCGCGAAGCCAGCCTGATCGACGGCATCTGGATCGATGCCGCCGACGAGTGGATCAGCGTCGACGATCCCGCGACGGGCGAGATCGTCGGCCGCGTGCCGAAGCTTGGTGCGAGGGAGACCGAACAGGCGATCGCCGCCGCCGAGCGGGCCATGCCGGCCTGGGCCGCCGGGACCGCCAAGGAGCGCGCGGCGGTGCTGCGGCGCTGGTTCGACCTGATCATCGCGCATCAGGACGTGCTCGGCCGCATCCTGACCCGCGAACAGGGCAAGCCGCTGGCCGAGGCCAAGGGCGAGATCGCCTATGCCGCGAGCTTCATCGACTGGTTCGCCGAGGAGGCGAAGCGCGTCTATGGCGACGTCGTCCCCCCGCACATGGCCGACAAGCGCATCGTCGTGCTCAAGCAGCCGATCGGCGTGGTCGCGGCGATCACGCCGTGGAATTTCCCGGCGGCGATGATCACGCGCAAGCTGGCGCCGGCGCTTGCCGCCGGATGCGCGACGGTGCTGAAGCCCGCGAGCCAGACGCCGTTCACCGCGCTCGCGCTGGCGGTGCTGGCGGAGAAAGCGGGCCTGCCCAAGGGACTGATCAACGTCGTCACCGGCAGTGCCGCCGCGATCGGCGGGGTGCTGACCGCGAGCAAGACGGTGCGCAAGCTGACCTTCACCGGATCGACCGAGATCGGCGCGAAGCTCTACGAACAATGCGCGCCGACGATCAAGAAACTGAGCCTGGAGCTGGGCGGAAACGCCCCGTTCCTGGTGTTCGACGATGCGGACGTGGATGCGGCGGTCGCAGGCGCGATCGCGTCCAAATATCGCAATGCCGGGCAGACCTGCGTCTGCGCCAATCGCTTCTACGTGCAGGCCGGGATCTACGATCGCTTCGTCGCCAAGCTCGCCGAGGCGGCGAACAAGCTGACCGTCGGCCCGGGCATGCGCGAGGGCACGCTGATCGGTCCGCTGATCGACGAGGCAGCCGTCGCCAAGGCCCAGGAGCATGTCGACGACGCGGTGAGCAAGGGCGCCACGATCGTCGCCGGCGGCAAGCCCCACGCGCTCGGCGGCCGCTATTTCGAGCCGACCGTGCTGGAGGGGGTCAAGCCGGCGATGATCATCCTCGAGGAGGAGACGTTCGGCCCGGTCGCGCCGATCGTGCGCTTCGAGGACGAGGCGGATGCGATCGCGCAGGCGAACGCGACCGATTTCGGGCTTGCCGCCTATTTCTATGCGCGCGATCTCGGCCGCGTGTGGCGCGTGGCGGAGGCGATCGAGGCGGGCATCGTCGGCATCAACACCGGCCTCATCTCGACCGAGGTGGCGCCGTTCGGCGGCGTCAAGCTGTCGGGCCTCGGCCGCGAAGGATCGCGCCATGGGATCGAGGATTATCTCGAACTCAAATATCTGTGCATGGACATCAGCTGATCGTGGCCCTGACCATCCACCAGTTCCGCTGTCTCGCGGACAATTACGGTTTCCTCGTGCGCGACGAGGCGACGGGCAAGGTCGCCGCGATCGATACGCCCGACGCGGACGCCTATGCGGCGGAACTCGACCGGCGGGGCTGGCAGCTCGACCTGATCGTCAACACGCATTGGCACCCGGATCATGCCGGCGGCAATCTCGCGCTGAAGGCGCGCACCGGTGCCGAGATCGCCGCGCCCGCCGAGGTGACCCGGATCGCGCCGATCGATCGCGAGATCCGGCATGGCGACACGATCGCGCTGGGCGAGACGCGCTTCGCCGTGATCGACACCGGCGGGCACACGAACGGGCATGTCAGCCTGTACGATGCCGCAGACGGAGTCGTCTTCGTCGGCGATACCCTCTTCACGTTGGGCTGCGGACGCATGTTCGAGGGGACGCCGCCGCAATTCTGGGAGAGCCTGAGCCGGCTCGCCGCATTGCCCGATGCGACGCGTGTCTATTGCGCGCACGAATATACGGCGGCGAACCTGCGTTTCGCGCAGTCGGTCGATACAGGCGCGGCGCTCGCGGCGCGTGCGCTTGGTCTGGAACGGCGCATCGCGGCGGGCGAGCCGACGGTGCCGACGTCGATCGGCGAGGAAAAGGCGACCAACCCCTTCCTCCGCGCGCCCGATCTCGCGATAGCCGCGGATGCCGGCGATCCTGCCCAGGCGTTCGGCATCGTGCGTGCGGCCAAAGATGCGTTCAAGGGTTAGGGCAGGCGGTCGCGCGATAGGCGCCAAAGGGATGGAATGATGTCGGATACCAAGTTCGCCGAGACGGCGGCCGCGCTTTCGGCGGGGCTCAAATCGGCGATGCGGCGGATGCCGGGTGCGGTCGCGTTGATCACGACGCGCGATCCCGCGAACGACCAGCCGGCGGGGCTCGCGGCTTCGGCGGTGATCCCTGTCTCGATGGATCCGCCGTCGATGCTGATCGCGATCAACACATCGGCGAGCGCGCATGCGGCGATCGAGCGGGCGGGACGCTATTGCGTAAACCTGCTCGGCACGACGCATACCGATCTGGTCGGGCTCTTCTCGAACAGCGCGCTGCGCGATCACCGCTTCGCGTCCGGGGAATGGGCGTACCAGGACGGGATTCCCTATCTGCCCGGCGCCTGCTCCAGCATCTTCTGCGAGGTCCGCACGACGCTCGTCCACGGCACCCACGAGCTGTTTATCGGCGAAGTCTATGACGTGCGCGGCGGGAGCGGGGAGGCGGGCAATCCGCTCGGCTGGCTGGAAGGCGATTTCGCGCAACTGGGCCGGCTCTCCGGCTGAGCGGATCAGGATGCCGCTTTACGCACTGGACGGGCTGAGGCCCACGCTGCCCGCGGACGGATCGGCGTGGATCGCGCCGAGCGCGGACGTGATCGGCGACGCGCGGCTCGGGCCAGGCGCCAGCATCTGGTTCGGGGCGGTCGTGCGATCGGACAATACGCCGATCTGGATCGGTGCGCGCAGTAATGTGCAGGATGGCGCGATGCTGCATTCCGATCCGGGCTCGCCGCTGACGATCGGCGAGGACGTGACGATCGGGCATCATGCGGTCCTGCACGGCTGCACGATCGGGAACCGCGTGCTGATCGGGATGGGAGCGAGGATCCTCAACGATGCGGTGATCGGCGACGATTGCCTCGTCGGCGCGGGCTCGCTGGTGACCGAGGGCAAGGTCTTTCCGCCCGGTAGCCTGATCGTCGGATCGCCCGCGCAGGTGAAGCGGCAGCTGACGCCGCAGGCGATCGCGCGCCTGAAGGCCTCGGCGGCAGGCTATGTCGCCAATGCCGCGCGCTACCGGGACGGGCTCAAGCCGGTCGGCTGAGCCTATCCGCGGGCCGACGTCAGAGGCAGGCTTCCAGATACGGCTGGTCGAAGCCGAACTGCTTAGCCTTGTCGAGGGTGTAGGGGCGCAGGCCCGAGGCGCGATACTCGCCGACGATCTTGCCGTCGCTGCCCTCGTCCAGATATTCGAACTTGAAGAGCTCCTGCGTGACGATCACGGGGCCTTCCATGCCGATCACCTCGGTGATGTTGGTCACGCGGCGCGAACCGTCGCGCAGGCGCTTCACCTGGATGATCAGATCGACCGAGTCGGCGATCTGGCGGCTGATCGCTTCCTTCGGCACCTTGATGTCCGACATCATCACCATATTCTCCATACGCGCCAGCGCCTCGCGCGGGGAGTTGGAGTGGAGCGTGCACATCGAGCCGTCATGGCCCGTATTCATCGCCGAGAGCATGTCGAAACATTCGGCGCCGCGGATTTCGCCGAGGATGATCCGGTCCGGCCGCATACGCAGCGCATTCTTGACGAGATCGCGGATCGAGATCTCGCCCTGACCTTCGAGATTGGCGGGGCGCGTCTCCAGCGGCAGCCAGTGCGGCTGCTGAAGGCGAAGCTCGGCCGCATCCTCGATCGTCAGCACGCGTTCGCCGGGGTCGATCATCTTGGAGATGGCGTTGAGCATCGTCGTCTTGCCCGAGCCCGTGCCGCCCGAAATGACGATGTTGAAGCGGCTGGCGCCGGCGATCTTCAGCGCCGTCGCCATCGCCGGCGACATCGAGCCGCCATTGGCCATCATGTCGAGCGTGATCGGCTTGGCGGAGAATTTACGGATCGAGATCGCCGTGCCGCGCAGCGACAAGGGCGGCACGATCACGTTGACGCGGCTGCCGTCGGCGAGACGCGCATCGGCGAGCGGGCTGGTCTGATCGACGCGACGGCCGACCTTGTTGACGATGCGCTGCGCGATCTGGAACAGATGCTCCTCGTCGCGGAACTGGATCGGCGCGAGCTCCAGCTTGCCCTTGCGCTCGACATAGGTCTGGTCGGGGCCGTTGACCATGATGTCGGTGATCGTGGAATCGGAGAGCAATTCCTCGAGCGGCCCGAGCCCGAGCAGCTCGTCGACGAGCACCTTCTCCAGCGCATATTGCTCGCGGCGGTTGAGCGTGATGCGCAGTTCGGCGAGCACTTCGCCGATGATCGGACGGAATTCCTCGGCCAGCTCTTCCTTGGAGAGGGTGGCGGCCGCTTCGGCGTCGACGCGCTCCAGCAGGCGGGGAAGGACCTGCTCCTTGATCTTGTGGACGGAGGCCTCGAAGCCTTCGGCGCGCAGGCTGCCGGCTTCGCCCGATCCCGCGACGCGCGCGGCGAGCCGATCCATCGCGTTGAGCGGTGCGGCGGTGGCATCGGCGAGAATGTCCACCGGCGGGAATTGCGCGCCGCCTTCGACGGCGGCAGAGGTGGGGCGGCCGGAACCAAAGGATCCACCGCGGGCCGGATTTGCGCCGATCCCACCACGTCTGCCGAAAGCACTCATCAGCTCGTCCCGTCCTCGTCTCGCGGCGGTTTCTTCCGCGAAGACCGAGCCTTAGGGGAAAGCCCTTGACGAGCCGTTAAGCACGGATCGCGGAATTGGCGGGTGTGCCGATCGCGGAGAATTTGGCCGCGGACCGCCGAAAAACAGGCGGACGCAGCGAGCCGGATTGGCCCGCCGGATCAGGCGATCGTGGCCGACTCGGCCAAAACGGTGAGGCCCTGCTCGTTGACCTCGGCGAAGCCGCCGTCCAGCGCGATGCGCGCGGTGACCGTCGTGGCGTTGGAATAGACGGTCAGCTCGCCGGGCCGGATCACGGCCATGACGGGCGCATGGCCCTGAAGGACGCCGAAATCGCCCTCCGTACCCGGCACGACGACCATATAGACGTCCTCGGAGCGGACCAGCTTCTCGGGCGTGACCAGTTCGAAATGCAGCGCCATCACCGTTCCATCATCTTCAATTCGGACCCCGATTCACGATCCGGACCATGTCCGGCTCGATCGCGGTCCAGCGCTTCGTCGAACGCGCTGGTGGCTTTCGCGAACTTGTCGCGGCAGCCGATATTGCAAAAGCCGACCACCGCGCCGCGATAAAGGGTCAGCGCGTCCTCGCTGATCGGATCACCCGACCAGGGACAGAGCGCGTTGACCGCATCTTCGAGGCGCAGCGGCTCTGCCAATCAGGCCGCGTCCGCGAGCTTCTTGGCCTTCTCGACCGCCTCGTCGATCCCGCCGACCATGTAGAAGGCGCTCTCGGGCAGGTGATCATATTCGCCGTCGACGACCGCTTTGAACGACTTCACCGTATCCTCGACCTGCACGAACTTGCCGCTGATGCCGGTGAAGACCTCGGCGACGTGGAAGGGCTGGCTGAGGAAGCGCTGGATCTTGCGGGCGCGCTGCACGGTGAGCTTATCCTCTTCGGACAGCTCGTCCATGCCGAGGATGGCGATGATGTCCTGCAGCGACTTGTACTTCTGCAGCACTTCCTGGACGGCGCGGGCCGTGTCGTAATGCTCCTGGCCGACGACGGCGGGTGTCAGCACGCGCGAGGTGGAGTCGAGCGGATCGACCGCCGGATAGATGCCGAGCTCGGAGATGGCGCGGTTCAGCGTCGTCGTCGCGTCCAAGTGGGCGAAGGACGTGGCCGGCGCCGGATCGGTGAGATCGTCGGCAGGTACGTAGATCGCCTGCACCGAGGTGATCGAGCCCTTGTTGGTGGAGGTGATGCGCTCCTGCAGCTGACCCATGTCGGTCGACAGCGTCGGCTGATAGCCCACGGCCGACGGGATACGGCCGAGTAGAGCCGACACTTCCGAGCCCGCCTGCGTGAAGCGGAAGATATTGTCGACGAAGAACAGCACGTCCTGGCCCTCGACGTCGCGGAAATATTCGGCGTTGGCGAGGCCCGAAAGCGCGACGCGCGCGCGGGCGCCCGGCGGCTCGTTCATCTGGCCGAATACGAGCGCGACCTTCGAGCCTTCCGGCGTGGGATTGCCGTCGGCATCCTTGGCGATGACGCCCGCATCGAGGAATTCGTGATAGAGATCGTTGCCTTCGCGCGTGCGCTCGCCGACGCCGGCGAACACCGAGACGCCGCCATGGCCCTTGGCGATATTGTTGATCAGCTCCTGGATCAGCACGGTCTTGCCGACGCCGGCGCCGCCGAACAGGCCGATCTTGCCGCCCTTCGCATAAGGCGCGAGCAGATCGATGACCTTGATGCCGGTCACCAGGATCGAGGCTTCGGTCGACTGATCGACGAAGTCGGGCGCCTTGTTGTGGATCGGACCGCTATTCTCCCAGCTCACCGGGCCGCGCTCGTCGATCGGCTCGCCGATGACGTTGAGGATGCGGCCGAGCGTCTGCGGGCCGACCGGCACGCGGATCTGCGAACCCGTGTCCTGCACTTCCTGGCCGCGCATCAGGCCTTCGGTCGCGTCCATCGCGATCGTGCGCACAGTGCCCTCGCCGAGATGCTGCGCGACTTCGAGCACGAGGCGATTGTCGCCGTTGCGCGTCTCGAGCGCGGAAAGGATCGCCGGGAGCGTGCCTTCGAAGGCGACGTCGACGACGGCGCCGATCACCTGGCTGATGCGGCCGGTATTGTTCGTGCCGAGTGCGGGGGCGGTTGCCATCTGTTTCTTCCTGCCTGTCGTCTTGCTTTAGAGCGCTTCGGCGCCCGAGATGATTTCCACCAGCTCGGTCGTGATCGCGGCCTGGCGGGTGCGGTTATACTGGATCGAGAGACGCTTGATCATGTCGCCCGCATTGCGCGTGGCATTGTCCATCGCGTTCATCTGCGCGCCGTAGAAGCCGGCCTGATTTTCCAGCATCGCGCGATAGATCTGGATCGCGACGTTGCGGGGCAGCAACTCGGCGAGGATCGTCTCCTCGTCGGGCTCATATTCCACCGCGGCCGAAGCGGCCGGCGCGGCATCGTTGGCGGGCTGCGAAATCGCCGCCGGGATCAGCTGGACGACCTGGGGAATCTGGACGAGCGCCGACTGGAACTTCGAGAAGATCAGGTGGCAGACGTCGAACTCACCCGCCTCAAACCGCGCGATCAGATCGCGGCCGACATCCAGCGCGTTGGCGAACGCCGCATTCTTCACATGGCTCATGTCGTGATCGTGGACGATCATGCCGGGATAGGTGCGGCGGATGAAGGCGCGGCCCTTGCGGCCGACGAGGTAGAAGCGGACCTTCTTGCCCTGCGCGATCAGTTCGTCCGCCTTGACCTTGGCGGCGCGCACGATGTTCGTGTTGAAGCCGCCGGCGAGGCCGCGCTCGGACGTGGCGACGACGATCAGATGCACGTCATCCTTGCCGGTGCCGGCGAGCAGCTTCGGCGAGTTCGGGCCCACCGTGACCTTCGAGGCGAGGCTCGCCATCACCGCTTCCAGCCGCTCCGCATAAGGGCGGCCGGCGACGGCGGCGTCGGTCGCGCGGCGCAGCTTGGCGGCGGCGACCGTCTTCATGGCGCGCGTGATCTTCTGGGTCGACTTGACCGAGGTGATCCGGACCTTGAGGCTCTTGAGACTAGGCATCTGTTATCCAATTAGCCCGTCCGGACCGAGCCGAACGGGGTTACCCAGCGTCCGTTACGCGAACTGCTTGCCGAACGCTTCCAGCGCGCTCTTGAGCTTCGCCTTCGTATCGTCCGAGAAGTCCTTGGTGTCGCGGATCGTCGCGAGCACTTCGGGCGCATCCGAGCGCAGATAGGTCAGCATCGCCTGCTCGTAGCGGACGACGTCCGAGACGGAGACGCTGTCGATATAGCCGTTGGTGCCCGCGAAGATCGACGCAACCTGCTCCTCCATCGCGAGCGGCGCGAACTGCGACTGCTTGAGCAATTCGGTCAGGCGTGCGCCACGGGCCAGCAGGCGCTGGGTCGAGGCGTCGAGATCGGAGCCGAACTGCGCGAAGGCGGCCATTTCGCGATACTGGGCCAGCTCCAGCTTGATCGAGCCGGCAACCTTCTTCATCGCCTTGGTCTGCGCGGCCGAGCCGACGCGCGACACCGACAGGCCCACGTTGATGGCGGGACGGACGCCCGCGTTGAACAGATCGGTCTCGAGGAAGATCTGGCCGTCGGTGATCGAGATCACGTTGGTGGGAATGTAGGCCGAGACGTCGCCGGCCTGCGTCTCGATGATCGGCAGGGCGGTCAGCGATCCATTGCCATTGTCATCGTTCATCTTCGCGGCGCGCTCGAGCAGGCGGCTGTGAAGATAGAAGACGTCGCCGGGATAGGCTTCGCGGCCCGGCGGGCGGCGCAGCAGCAGCGACATCTGGCGATAGGCGACCGCCTGCTTGGACAGATCGTCATAGACGATGACCGCGTGCATGCCGTTATCGCGGAAATATTCGCCCATCGCGCAGCCGGTGTAAGGCGCGAGGAACTGGAGCGGGGCGGGCTCGGACGCGGTCGCGGCGACGATGATGGAATATTCCATCGCGCCATTTTCTTCCAGCGTGCGGACGAGCTGGGCGACGGTCGAACGCTTCTGGCCGATCGCGACATAGACGCAATAGAGCTTCTTGCTCTCGTCCGTGCCCTGGTGCGCGAGCTTCTGGTTGATGAAGGTATCGATCGCGATGGCCGACTTGCCGGTCTGGCGATCGCCGATGATCAGCTCGCGCTGGCCGCGGCCGACGGGGACGAGCGCGTCGAGCGCCTTCAGACCGGTCTGCACGGGCTCGTGCACCGACTTGCGCGGGATGATGCCGGGCGCCTTGACCTCGACGCGGCTGCGCTGCGCGGTGTTGATCGGGCCCTTGCCGTCGATCGGATTGCCGAGGCCATCGACCACGCGGCCGAGCAGCTCCTTGCCGACAGGGACGTCGACGATCGTGCCGGTGCGCTTGACGACGTCGCCTTCCTTGATCTCGGAATCCGATCCGAAGATCACGACGCCGACATTGTCGGCCTCGAGGTTGAGCGCCATGCCCTGCACGCCGTTCGAGAATTCGACCATCTCGCCGGCCTGGACATTGTCGAGGCCGTGGATGCGGGCGATGCCGTCGCCGACCGACAGCACCGAGCCGACTTCGGAGACCTGCGCCTCCGTGCCGAAGCTCGAGATCTGGTCGCGGATGACCTTCGAGATTTCTGCCGCGCGGATATCCATATTCAGCCTTTCATCGATCTCTTCTGGTGGGGCCTATCAGCCCCGCATCGCGTGAGCGAGCGTGTTCAATTTGGTGCGGATCGAGCCGTCGATCTGGCGCGAGCCGAGACGGACGACGAGCCCGCCGAGAAGCGCGGGATCGGTCTTGAGATCGACCGCGACCTCGCTGCCGACCATGCTCTTGAGGCGCGTCTTCAGCGCGGCGACCTGGCCATCGTCGAGCGGATGCGCGGAGACGACCTCCGCCGAAACCTCGCCCCGTTCGCGCGCGGCGAGCCGGTTGAAGTCGCGAATGATCGCGGGCAGCGCGCCCAGGCGGCGATTGGCCGCGAGCACGCCGAGGAAATTGGTCGTCAGGGAATCGAGGCCCATCGACGCGGCGACCGCACCGATCGCCTTGCCAGCGACGTCGCGGCTGACGAGCGGGCTCGACGTCAGCGCAGCGAAATCGGCCGATTCGGCCAGAGCCTGCTTGACGCCCGCGAGGCTCGCCTCGACCGCCGTCAGCTTGCTGTCGTCGCGGGCGAGCTGAAAGAGCGCGCTCGCATAACGGCCGCTAAGGCTTGCCTGTATGCCGCCGGACTGCTCCACGCGCTTGTCTTCCCCCGATTGTCTGGTGCCCCGGCCAAGGACGGCGGGACCAATGCCAAGCATGCCCGCCAAGGGGCCCGCTGCAGCCGCGCGCCGACTAGCAAAGGGGGGCAGGGGATGCAAGCGACGCGCGCGGCGTCCTCCGGTCAGGGTGCCGTTGCGCGATCGGTTTGACAGCAAGCCACGGGGTGCGGAGGCCGCGGCGCCTTGCTAGGAACATCGCATGGCCGATATCGACGAGAGCGGAGCATGGGCGGCGGTGCTGGCCCGGGATCGCGCCGCCGACGGGCGGTTCGTGACCGGTGTGCTCTCGACCGGCATCTATTGCCGTCCGTCCTGCGCGGCGCGGCATCCGCGGCGCGAGAATGTCCGCTTCTTCGCCGATCCCGCTGCCGCCTGCGCCGCCGGGCTGCGCGCGTGCCTGCGCTGCCGCCCCGACAATGCCGCGGCGGACGAACGCGCGATATCGCGCGCCGTCGCCCTGATCGCGAGCGCCGACGCGCCGCCGTCGCTGGCGGCGATGGCGGCGGCGGGCGGCTACAGCATGCACCATTTCCACCGCCTCTTCCGCCGCGCGACCGGCATTACCCCGGCCGCTTATGCCCGCGGCGTGCGGGCGAGGCGCGCCGAGGCGGCGCTGACGGCGGAGCCCGACGTCACGACCGCGGTCTATGCCGCAGGCTATGCGGCACCCACGCGTTTCTATGCGGATGCGGATCTGCGGCTAGGCATGACCCCCGGCGCCTGGCGGCGTGGCGGCGCGGGCGAGACGATCCGCTGGGCGAGCGTCGCGACCGAATTGGGGCCGCTGTTCGTCGCCGCCACCGAGAGGGGACCGTGCCGCGTCGCGTTCGGAGAAGACGAGGCGGGGCTCAGGACGCTTTTTCCGCAGGCGACGATAGTGCGAGGCGACGATCGGTTCGCGGCGACCGTGGCGCGCGCGGCGGCGGCAGTTGCTGCTGGTGGCGAGCGGCCCGGGATCCCGGTCGCGGTCCTACGCGTCGCGTTTGAGGAAAAGGTGCGCAGCGAACTCGTCCGGTTTCGCTGCGATTCCGCCGAGGCGCGCCGGACCGCCGCCTGACGCGCTCAGCCGGCGTCGCCGTCGTGCGGCGGCGCGAAGATGACGAGTCCCGGCCTGCCCGGCAACTCGCGCCATCCGGCATCGCGCCAGGTCTGCTGGTGGACCGGGTTCAAGTAGAGGATGCGGATCGGCCGCGGATCGGCCTGCCAGGAGGCGGTCGTCGCCGCCGCCACCTCGGTCAGCACGGGCGGATCGAACGGGTTGAACAGGAACAGCACGATCGGCCCGGACGGGAGCCGGAAGCGGGTCGCATCGTCCAGCAGCAGCACGATGCGCGCATCCGATCCGTGCCGCTCGGCGCGCCTCGCGAGATTGGCGAGCGCGATCTCGTGCAACTCGCGCGCGAATTCCACGCCGGTGATCGCTGCAAACGGATGGTCGGTCGCCATCAGCACGGCGCGGCCCTTGCCCGAGCCCAGATCGACGAAGCTGCTGCCCGGGATCGGTATGTCGAGAAGGGCGAGGGCGGCCGCGAAATCGGCGGCCGGCGTCGCGATGTGATTGATGCCGGCGGCGGCGTGCGGGCCGATCACGTCCAGCCCGTAGAGCCGCTGGATGCCGCCCGTATCATATCCTGCGGCATCGAAGCTGCGATCGTCCGCGCGTTTCGACTGGCGATAAGCGCGCCCGTCGGCGCCGAAGCGCGCGCGCAATCTTTCGCCGATGCGCGCAATCCCGCCCGCCGCGATCATGTTCGCCAGGCGCGCCAGGAAGCGGATCGCGCCGGATCGTGCTGAATTGCCCCGCTCGGCCGTCACGCTCACCCCCTGTGCCCAATCAGCGCCTCGGCTTGCACCCATAATGTCAACAAATGTGACGTCCAATTGACCGCGACGCGCCAAAAAGTGCTGGTCACCGAATGTTGACGAGCTTGAGGTTAGGACGCCCTGCATGACGCAGGAACTGCCCCCAGAATTCCATCGCGCGCTGCGCCGATCGGGCGAACCGGATCGACCGGGATCCAGCAGGAGCGCGGGCGTCGTCGGTCTTTCTGCCATGGCAGACGGGACACGGGGCGCGGATGTGCGCCGGTTTCTTCCCGTCAGGCACGTTCGGCAGGCTGTCGGGCACGTCGTCGCCGGTATGCAGCACTGGCGGCTGATGTTGAAGCTCTGGAAGGCGCCCGCGGGCAGCCTGCTGTTCGCAGTCGTGCGCGGCCGTCCGGAAATCTGGGGCATGCTGCAGGCACCGTTCGTCTCCGCCTGGTGGGAGGCGGAGCAGCGATTCGCGCGGATCATCGATCATTGCCGGCTCGCGGACACGCTCGGCCGCCCGTTCAACCTGCTGCCGAACGAATTCGTCGACCTGATCGACCTGCCCGAGCTGGCGGCGGACGTCCGGATCAAGCTGGACGCCCCGCACTGGATGTTGCGCGACGGTCTGCTCGTTCTGAGCCTCTGGGCGGGGGCGGATCGTATCTACTCGCTGGCCTTCATCTTCGCCGAGCAGGATGGCCGGCGTTTCGCGTATGTCGGCGGCGTGCAAGGGCGTCGGGGTCCCTCGTCGCTCGATCGCAACCGGGCGCTGACGAAGGCGGCCTATGGCGTGCGGCCGCCCGATCTCCTGTTCGAGATCTTCCGCTTGCTGTGCCGCGAACTCGGGCTCGCCGAGATCAAGGGCGTCTCCGACGGCAACCGACACCAGCGGAGCGACTATTTCCGCGAGCGCTCCGACTTCGTCGATCCCGTCTATTTCGACTATGACGCCTTCTGGCGCGAGCGGGGCGGCGCTCTGGGAGCGGACGGCTTCTTCGTGCTTCCCCCCGAGGCGCCGGTCCGCGCCGAGGACGACATTCCGAGCCGCAAGCGCTGTCTCTACCGGCATCGCCGCGAGATGATGGCGGCGATCGAGGGACGACTGCGCGAGGCGATGTCCGCTCCGACGGGTATCGCCGTCCAGGAGCATGAGCCGCGCTGGATCTAGCTGCGAAACCGGTCCGTCACAGGAAGCTGTAGGGATCGACATCGACCGCGACGCGCACCCCGCGCGGCCACTCCAGCGGGCCGAGCCAAGCGCGGATCACGTCCTGCACGTCGAGCGAGCGGCGGGCGTGGACCAGCAGGCGCTGGCGGTGGCGCCCGCGCAGCATCGCCAATGGGGCGGGTGCGGGGCCATAGACTTCCATGCCGTCCACGTGCGGCGCGGCCTTGCCGATCGATCGCGCGGTGGCGACGGCCTCGTCGAGATTTTCGGACGATACGATGATGCCGGCGAAGCGCCCGAAGGGCGGGGCGTTGGCCATGCGGCGCGCTTCCGTCTCGGCGGCATAGAAGCTCTCGCGATCGCCCGAGATGAGCGCGCGGATCACCGGGGCGGCGGGCTCATAGGTCTGGACGAGGACGCGGCCCGGTTTCTCGCCGCGACCGGCGCGGCCGGCGACCTGCGCGATCTGCTGGAAGCTGCGCTCGGCGGCGCGCAGGTCCCCGCCCGACAGGCCCAGGTCCGCATCGACGACGCCGACGAGCGTCAGGTTGGGGAAGTGATAACCCTTGGTGACGAGTTGCGTGCCGATGACGATGTCGATCTCGCCCGACTCCATCCGGCCGACGAACTCGGCGGTCTTGGCGGGCGACCAGAGCGTGTCCGAGGTGACGATCGCGGTGCGCGCCTCGGGCAGGATCGCGGCGACCTCGTCGGCGATGCGCTCGACGCCGGGGCCACAGGGAACGAGGCTGTCCTCTTCCTTGCATTCCGGGCAGGCGCGCGGCGGGGGCATGACGTGGCCGCAATGGTGGCAGGCGAGCCGCGCGGTCAGGCGATGCTCGACCATCCACGCGGTGCAGTTCGGGCATTGGAAGCGGTGGCCGCAATGGCGGCACAGCGTGAGCGGGGCATAGCCGCGGCGGTTGAGGAACAGCAAAGACTGCTCGCCGCGCTCGAGCGTCTCGGCGAGCGCCGCGACGAGCGGCGGGCTCAGCCAGCGGCCGCGGTCGGGGCGGTCGTGCGTGAGATCGACCGCGGCGATATCGGGCAGGGTCGCGCCGCCGAAGCGATCGGGGAGGGTCAGTTCCGAATAATGGCCGAGCGCGACCTGGTGGCGCGTTTCGATCGCGGGCGTCGCGGTAGCGAGGATGATCGGCACCTCCTCGAAGCGCGCGCGCATCACCGCGGTGTCGCGCGCGTGATAGGCGACGCCTTCCTCCTGCTTGAAGCTCGTCTCGTGCGCCTCGTCGATGACGATCAGGCCGAGTTGGCGGTAAGGCAGGAACAGGGCCGAGCGTGCGCCGACGACGACCTTGGCCTCGCCGCTGGCGATCGCGCGCCACGCGCGGCGGCGCTGCGACTGGCGGAGGTCCGAATGCCAGGCGACCGGCGCGACGCCGAAGCGCGCGGCGAAGCGCTTCAGGAAGGGCTCGGTCAGCGCGATTTCGGGGAGCAATACGAGAGTCTGGCGATCGGCACGCAGCGCGGCGGCGATCGCCTCGAAATAGACCTCGGTCTTGCCGGAGCCCGTGACGCCGTCGAGCAGCCAGGGCGCGAAGCTCTTCGCCTCGACCGCAGCCACGAGCGTACCGACGGCGTCGGCCTGCGCCTCGCTCAAAGCGGGGTGCGCATGATCGGGATCGGGCAAGGGAAAGGGATCGTCGACACGGACTTCGATGGGCCCGATCGCGCCCGCCTTGACCAGCCCGCGAATGACCGCGTCCGAGACGTCGGCGATCGTCGCCAGTTCGCGGACGAGGCCTTGGCGTTTGTCGATCCGCTCCAGCGCCTGTTCGCGCTGGGGCGTGAGACGTGGCGGCACGTGGCCGGTCGCGCGATATTCGACGATCGTCGGCGCGCCATCGAGCGCGGAGGCCGAGGCGAGCGCCATGCGCAGAACGGCCGCGGGCGGCGCGAGATAATAATCCGCGGTCCATTCGATCAGCCGGCGGAGCGGCGCGGCGAGCGGCGGGAGATCGTAGACTGCGGCGAGCGGGCGCAAGCGATTGTCGCCGACCTCGGCGTCCGATCCCATCCGCTCGGGCTCCCAGACGACGCCGGCGAGTTGGCGCGGGCCGAGGGGGGCGAGGACGATACTGCCGGGCTCGACATGCTGGCCGGGATCGACCCGATAATCGAGCGGCCCGAGCGCGGCATTGAGAAGGAGGACGCGGGCGCGCTTGTTCACAGGCGCTCAGGTAGGCGTTGAGGCGCGAATTGGGAACACGCCAAGCAGGAAGCCCACGTGTCCCGGTGGCCGTTTGGTGGTATCTTCGACGCCGGGTTCCGCGTCGGCAAGGATCGGGGAACCGGCTGCGGCACGTCCGGTGGAGCCTGCGCGCGGCCGATGCGTTTACGAATCGTAATGTCGGGAAAACGGCATGCGGGAAGAGGACGAACCTGATCGCAATCGCGGTGCCCAGGGCATCATGATCGCGCTCGTCCTGGCTTCCTTGCTGTGGCTGGTGATCGCGGTGGTTGCACGGCTGACCTGAGCTCGTTGGCGGGCGGATCCTCCCGATGAATACATGGGAAGGAGCCGGGCTCCTCAGCTCAGCCGTGTGCCCGTGATCGGGAAGCTGCCGAAGAAGCCTGCGCCGACCTTGCCTTCCAGCGTGTCGCCGGTGACCGTCGCCTCGCAATTGAGCGTGATCGGCATCGGCTTGGGGACGCGCATCGGCCAGGCGAGCGTGTTTCCGGTGACATCGCCCTCGACGTCCATCGCCCCGATCCCGCCTTCGGCGCGGCCGGTGAAGCTGGCGCCGCTGGAGGCGACGGTCAGGACGAAGCTCTGATCGCCCATCGGCGAGGCGACCGTGCATTCCCAGCGGCCATCGACGTCGCTCATTACTTTGCTGCTCCTGCGGAGGGGGTGGTGGGTGTGGCGGGCGGTGCGGCGACGTCCTCGATCGGCAGGCCCAAATTTTGCAATTGCGGGCGGACGACCTTCGCATCGCCGACGACGACCCAGACGAGCTTCGCCGGATCGATCGCGGCGCGCGCCGCGGCATCGACCGAGGCGGGCGTCATCGCCCGATATTTGGCGGGGAGCCCGACATAATAGTCGTCGGGCTTGCCGAGCAGGTCCAGCCGCATCAGCGCGCCGAGTAGCGCGCCGCTCGTCTCGAACTGGCCGGGCAGAGACAATGTCGCGCCGCTTACCGCGCGGGCGAGTTCGGGCTGGTTCGTGCCCTGCGCGCCGAGAAAGGCGACGACATCGCCGCGCGCGGCGGCGATCGATTCACCGGTCTTGTCGCTCTGGACGGGAGCGATCAGCAGCAGAGGCATCGCCTGCTTCAGCGCCGAGACCTGCGTGCCCGCATAATACGCCCAATTGCGCGTCTCGCGCAGATCGGTGGTGATCCGCGACGAGGTGCTGCCGCCGAGGATGTCGTTGGCGATATCGAGCGTGTCGTTGTCGTCGCTGCCCTTGAGCGGAGTGATCAGGCCGGCGAGGATCATCGACTGCGGGCTCTGCGGCTTGTCGACGAGGATGATGCGCGGGCGCGGCGCGGGGACGGCGGCGGCGAAATTCTTGACGCCCTTGGGGCCTGCGGGCGGCGCCCATTTGCCGAAACGCGCCTCCAGCATCGGCATCAGTTCGGCGAGCGTCGTGTCGCCGACCGCGAACAGTTTGGCATTGTCGGGGCGCAGCCAGCTATCCTTGAAGGCGACGAGATCGGCGCGCGTGGCGGCGGTGACGCCCGCCTCGTCGCCCGATCCGCTGAATGGCACGCCATAGGGGTGCGCCGCGCCGAACAGGATCGGCGGGAGCGTGCGCATGGCGATGCCCTGCGGCTGCGTCTTCTCTGTCGCGATGCGCGCGAGCAGCCGCGCGCGCTGGCGCTCGATCTCGCCCGGCGCGAGCGCGGGATTGAGCACGACATCGGCGAACAGATCGAGCGAGGCGGCGAGATTGGGGGTGAGCGCGGACAGCGACATGCGCGTCGCATCCATCGTCGAGCTGACGCCAATCCCGGCGCCGAGCCGCTCCTGCTCCTCGGCAATCGCGATCGAATCGCGCGTCGTCGTGCCCTCCTTGAGCAAGGAGAGCAGGAGCGCCTGCGTGCCCAGCTTGGCGCGGTCGTCCGCGGCATTGCCCGCATCGAACTGGAAGGCGACCTGGACGAGCGGGAGACCCGCGCGGCGGGCGAAGGTGACGGGGATGCCGTTCGACAGCGTCGCGCGCTCGATCTTCGGAAAAGCGAGCGAGGTGATCGGTGCGAGCGGGGGCTCGGCGATCTTCGGGGCTGGGGCGGCGGGGGCTGGCGTGGGCGAGGGCGTCCCGGGGGCCGGAGCGCCGCCTTGGGCCGGACTGCGGAAATAGGCCGGGTGGCGGATATTGCCCGCCAGCGCCTGATCGGCGGCGGAGCGTTCGCCGGGGAGGACCATCAGGCGGAAGGCAGGGCGGCCCATCCATTTGCGCGCTACCGCAGTGAGGCCGGCGGGGGTCGCCGACGCGATCTCGCGCAATTCCTTCTGATAATGATCGGGATCGTTCGAATAGACCGCGCCCTCGGCGAGCGTGACCGCCTTGCCGCCGAAGCCGCCGACCTGCTCGAGCCCGCGCACCTGCCCCGCGACGATGCTCGTCGCCGCGCGCTGGACCTCGTCGGCGCTGGGGCCGGTCTTGAGATACTCGGCGAGGATCTCGTCGATACGCCTCGCGACCAGCTTGGGATCGACGCCGGGGCGGACGCTGGCGTTGATCTCCAGCATGCCGACCTTCTCGAACTGCTGGACGCTGGCCGAGACGCTGACCGCGAGCTTCTCCTGGCGGACGAGGATGTTCTGGAGGCGTGAGCTGCCGAGCCCGCCGAGCAGATAAGCGGCGAGCTGGACCTGCGTGCTTTCGGGATCGTTGATGCCGGGCGTCACCCATTCGCGCGAGACCGAGGCGGTCGCGACATGATCGTACATGACCTTGTCGACCGGCGCGGCGAGCGTCGGCACGGGCGCGTCGGGATGGTTAACCGCCGGGCCGGCGGGGAGCGCGCCAAACCATTTCTCCACCTTGGCCTTGGCCTCGGGGAGATCGATGTCGCCGGCGAGGACGAGCACGGCATTGTTCGGCCCGTAATTGTTGCGGAACCAGCTCTTCACATCTTCCAGGCTGGCGCCGTTGAGATCGGCCATCGAACCGATCGTCGAATGGCGATAGGGGTGGCCTTCCGGAAACAGCGCATCGAGCTCGGCATATTGGACGAGGCCGCCGGGCTCGTTCTCGCCCATGCGTTTCTCGTTCTGGACGACGCCGCGTTGCGCATCGAGCCGGGTCTTGTCGATCACCCCGAGCAGATGGCCCATGCGATCGGATTCGAGAAACAGCACGCGATCCAGCGCGCCCTTGGGGACGGTCTCGAAATAATTGGTGCGATCGAACCAGGTCGTGCCGTTCCAGTCGGTCGCGCCCAGGGCCTCCAGCCGCTCGAGGCTGGAGCCGGTCGCATTTTCCGATCCGTAGAACATCAGATGTTCGAACAGATGCGCGAAGCCGGTCTTGCCGACGGGCTCGTCGCGCGAACCGATATGATACCAGACGCTGACCGCGACGAGCGGCACCTTGCGATCGGTGTGAACGATGACGCGCAAGCCGTTCTTGAGCGTGAATTCCTTGTAGGGGATCTTCACCTGCTCGATGAGCGCGGAGATGGGCGCGGCGGGCGCCTGAGCCGAGGGGGACGGGGGCGCGGCGGACAGCGGCGCGAGCATCGTGGCGGCGAGCGCGGAGGCGAGGACGGTGCGCATGGAATGGCCTTCTGGCGGGCGGGAACACGCGGTCCTAGCCGAGCCTATCCGCGCCGCCAAGCGCTTGCCGATCGGGGCGGCGCGCGCCTAGCAGGGGCGCAACACGAAAGGATCATCATGACGGGCAAGGCGATGAAGCGGAGTGCGGCGATCGCCGGGCTATGGGCGATGGCGAGCACGGCGATCGCGGCGCCGCCCGTGTTCACGGCCGAGGCGTTCCGCGCGCATGTCGCCTTCCTGTCGGACGATCTGCTGGAGGGGCGCGACATCGGCAGCCGGGGTCATGAGATCGCCGCGCGCTATGTCGCGAGCCGGTTCGAGGCGCTCGGGCTGCAACCCGCGGGCGATGCGGGCGGCTGGTATCAGCGGATCGGCTTCGCGCAGGCGAAGCGCGGCGCGACCAAGGCGACCCTGTCGGTGACCGGGCCGGCGGGCACGCAGAGCTGGGCGCATCTCGACAATGTCGTCGTCGGGCTCAACCCGGCGATGCCGAAGACGGAGGTGTCCGCGCCGCTCGTGTTCGTCGGCTACGGGCTCGACGTGCCCGGTTTGGGGCTCGACGATTATCGCGGGCTCGACGTGCGCGGCAAGATCGTCGTCATGCTCGCGGGCTTTCCCAAGGGGATCCCGAGCGAGATCGCGGCTTATGCCTCCGACGAGAAGGGCGCGGTCGCCAAGAAGCATGGCGCGATCGGAATCATCTCGGTGGATACGCTGGCGAGCGCCAAGCGGCGGCCTTTCGCGCAGCGGCTCCATTTCGCGGACGGGATGACGGTGACGTGGATCGGCAAGGACGGGGTGCCGTTCAACGACGCGCCGGGGATCAGGCTCTCCGCCTTCGCCAACGGGCCGGCGGCCGAGGCCTTGTTCGCGGGCGGCGCGAAGCCCTGGCCGCGGTGCTGCAGGAAGCCGCGGTGGACGGTGCCAAGCCGAAGGGCTTCGCGCTTCGGACCAGCGCCAAGCTGACGCAGGATGCGGTGGTGACGAGGATCACCAGCCCGAACGTCGTCGCGATCCTGCCGGGCAGCGATCCCAAGCTGAAGGCGGATTATGTCGTCCTCTCGGCGCATCTCGACCATATCGGCATCACCCCCGAGAAGCCGGGAGACAAGCCGGGCACCGACCGGATCAACAATGGCGCGCTCGACAATGCCGCGGGCATCGCGACGATGCTGGAAGTGGCGCGCGCCATGGCCGAGGCGCCCGAGAAACCGCGCCGCTCGGTGATCTTCCTCGCCTCGACCGGCGAGGAGAAAGGCCTGCTCGGCGCGGATTATTATGCGCGCCATCCGACCGTGCCGGCCGCGCATATCGTCGGCAATGTCGATCTCGACATGCCCTTATTGCTGTACAAATTCACTGACGTGATGGCGTTCGGCGCGGACCATTCGACGCTCGGGCCGCTCGTCGCCAAGGCGGTCGCGCCGATGGGCCTGACGCTCTCGCCCGACATGATGCCCGAGGAGACGATCTTCGTGCGATCGGACCATTATATGTTCGTGCGACAGGGCGTGCCCGCGGTGTTCTTCGCGACGGGCTTCGCCAATGGCGGCGACAAGGCGTGGCCCAAATTCCTCGGCGGCAATTATCACCATCCGGGCGACGACATGAGCCAGCCGATCGACTGGGCCTCGGGCGCGCGCTTCGCGGAGGCCAATTGGCGGATCACGGAAGCGATGGCGGACGGGGATGCGGCGCCGATGTGGAACAAGGGCGATTTCTTCGGCGATCTGTTCGCGCCGAAGGCGGTGAAGGCGGGACGATAGCAAGCGGACGGCGGCTCGGGCCGGCGTCCGCTACGGTCGATCGTACCAGCTGTCCGGCTTCGGGATGCCGGATCGATCGATCGGTCCGCGCCGCTTGCGGACGATCGCGAAGGCGGCTCCGCTCAGCAGGATCGCGATCGCCAGATGCAGCGGCCCGAAACTGACCGGGAAGGCGAGCCCGAACCCGTCGAGAAAGGGCATGCCCAGCAGCACGAAGACGATCGTCAGGCAGACCCCAACGACCACCGCGACCGGCAGCGCGACCCACCACCGCCAGGTCGCCGGTATGGCGACCGCAACGCCGAGAATGAGCAGTGCCACCGCGAACGCCGTCAGCAGATTGCTGCCGAGATCGAACAGGAATTCGTCGAGGATCAGTTTGGGATCGGGCACAGGCAACGTTCCTTGGCGCCATGGTTCGGCTCAGGCGCCGACTGGAGCCGAAGGGCATCCGATGCAAGACCGTGGGCGGTCGAGCTTGCCGCTTGCCGTTCCCTCGAGGCGGATCGCTTCCTCCCCCTCCGGCCGGCCGCGCCGGCCACCTCCCCCTGGCGGGGGAGGATGATATGGTCGGCCGCCTTCCGCGCCAATAATCTCCGGCAAAGGCTTGTGTGACATAATCGCCACACTATCTCGCGGGGGATCAAGGAGTTTCCATGAACCTCGAAAAGCTGACCGAACGATCCAAGGGTTTCCTGCAGGCCGCGCAGACCGTCGCGATCCGGATGAACCACCAGCAGATCACCCCCGAACATCTGCTGAAAGCGCTGCTGGAAGACGAGCAGGGCATGGCGTCCGGCTTGATCAAGGCGGCGGGCGGTGATGCGCCGGCCGCGTTGCGGGGCGTCGATGCGGCGCTCGCCAAGATCCCGGCCGTGTCCGGCGGCGGGGCGCAACAGACGCCGGGCATGACCAACGATCTCGTCCGCGTGATCGACCAGGCCGAGCAGGTCGCGACCAAGGCGGGCGACAGCTATGTCACGGTCGAGCGGATGCTGCTCGCGCTGGCTTTGTCGCTCAACACGGCGGCGGGCAAGGCGCTGCAGGCGGCGGGGGTGAAGGCGGAAGCGATCAACGCCGCGATCAACGCGCTGCGTGGCGGGCGGACGGCGGACACGGCCTCGGCCGAGGATCGCTACGACGCGCTCAAGAAGTTCGCGCGCGACCTGACCGCAGCGGCGCGCGACGGCAAGCTGGATCCGGTGATCGGCCGCGATGAGGAGATCCGCCGCACGATCCAGATCCTCGCCCGGCGCACCAAGAACAATCCCGTGCTGATCGGCGAGCCCGGCACCGGCAAGACCGCGATCGCCGAAGGCCTCGCGCTGCGCATCGCCAATGGCGACGTGCCGGACGGCCTCAAGGATCGCAAATTGATGGCGCTCGACATGGGCAGCCTGATCGCGGGCGCCAAATATCGCGGCGAATTCGAGGAGCGGCTGAAGGGCGTGCTCGACGAGGTCAAGCAGGCCGACGGGCATATCGTGCTGTTCATCGACGAGATGCACACGCTCGTCGGCGCGGGCAAATCCGAAGGCGCGATGGATGCGGGCAATCTGCTCAAGCCCGCGCTCGCGCGCGGCGAGCTGCACTGCATCGGCGCGACGACGCTCGACGAGTATCGGAAGTATGTCGAGAAGGACCCCGCGCTCCAGCGGCGCTTCCAGCCCGTGTTCGTCGGCGAGCCGACCGTCGAGGATACGATCTCGATCCTGCGCGGCCTGAAGGACAAATATGAGCTGCACCACGGCGTGCGGATCACCGATGGCGCGCTGGTCGCGGCGGCGACTTTGTCGAACCGCTACATCACCGATCGCTTCCTGCCGGACAAGGCGATCGACCTGATGGACGAGGCCGCCTCGCGCCTGCGGATGGAGGTGGAGAGCAAGCCCGAGGAGATCGAGGGGCTCGACCGGCGGATCATCCGCCTGAAGATCGAGCGCGAGGCCTTGTCGAAGGAGACCGACCAGGCCTCGAAGGATCGGCTCGCCGCGCTCGAATATGATCTGGCACAGCTCGAGCAGGAGAGCGCCGGGCTGACCGCGCGCTGGCAGGCCGAGAAGGACAAGATCAACGCCGAGGCGAAGATTAAGGAGCAGCTCGACGCCGCGCGGATCGCGCTTGATCAGGCGCAGCGCTCGGGCGATCTCGCGCGCGCCGGCGAGCTTTCCTACGGGACGATCCCGGCGCTGGAGAAGCGGCTGGCCGAGGCCGAAGTGTCGTCCGAAGGCGCGATGCTGCGCGAGGAGGTGACGGGCGAGGATATCGCCGGCGTCGTCGCGCGCTGGACCGGGATCCCCGTCGAGCGGATGCTGCAGGGCGAGCGCGAGAAGCTCATCCGGATGGAGGAGGTGATCGGCAAGCGCGTGATCGGGCAGGCCGATGCGGTCGCCGCGGTGTCACGCGCGGTGCGGCGCGCGCGCGCCGGGCTGCAGGATCCGAACCGGCCTTTGGGCTCGTTCCTGTTTCTCGGGCCGACGGGCGTCGGCAAGACCGAGCTGACCAAGGCGCTGGCCGGCTTCCTGTTCGACGACGACAGCGCGATGGTCCGCATCGACATGAGCGAGTTCATGGAGAAGCACGCCGTCGCTCGCCTGATCGGCGCGCCGCCGGGCTATGTCGGCTACGAGGAAGGCGGCGTTCTTACCGAAGCGGTTCGCAGGCGCCCCTATCAGGTCGTTCTCTTCGACGAGGTCGAGAAGGCGCATCCGGACGTGTTCAATATCCTGCTGCAGGTGCTGGACGACGGGCGGCTGACCGACGGGCAGGGGCGGACGGTGGACTTCACCAACACGCTCATCATCCTGACCTCCAATCTGGGGAGCCAGTATCTGGCGAACCTGCCCGAGGACGGCACGACCGAAAGCGTCGAGCCGCAGGTGATGGAGGTGGTGCGTTCGCACTTCCGGCCGGAATTCCTGAACCGGCTCGACGAGATCATCCTGTTCCACCGGCTGGGCCAGAGCCACATGGGGCCGATCGTCGACATCCAGATCGGGCGCGTCCAGAAATTGCTGAAGGATCGCAAGATCGCGCTGAGCCTGACGGACGGCGCGCGCGAGTGGCTGGGGCGGGTCGGCTACGATCCGGTCTATGGCGCGCGGCCGCTGAAGCGCGCGGTGCAGAAATATCTGCAGGATCCGCTCGCCGATGCGCTGCTGAAGGGCGAGGTGCCGGACGGATCCGTCGTTAATGTCGACGGCGCGGACGGGCGGCTGGATCTGCAGGTGGTCTGATCGCGACGAGCGGAGCGGTGTCCCGCTCCGCTCGTGCCTCAGCGCACCCTTATGCCGCGATAGGAGCGGCCGCCGACCGACAGGAAATAATTGCCGAGCGCGCCCTGGCGGATGCGGATCTTGTCGCCGGCGCGGGGCGGGAACGCCATCGGGTCGGTCGTCCGCCACAAGGCATCGGGATTGTCGGCGAGGCGGATCTCGATATGTCCGCCTTCGCCTGTTCGCGCCGAGGCGACGGTCGTGTTGATCTCGGCGAATTCCTCGGCGGGATCCTCCCTGCCGCCACCGCCGCCGAACAGATCGAGCTTGGGCAGGGTGAAGCCGAATAGCGATCGCTTGGCCTCGCGTACGTCGGCCTTGTCGACGATCGTGACCTCCCTGGATTTGACCGCCTGCTCGAAGCTGTCGAACGTCTTCTCGAAACAGGCAAGCCGGGCGGCCGCGTCCCCCGTCGTCCGGCAATTCGCGAAATCGCGCAGCACGCGGTCCGACGAGTTCGGCCCCGCCGCCACCGCGGCACCGGCGCAACACAGGATCGCGCCGAGCGCGATCGGCAGAGCCATTTTCATCCCTGAATCCTTCCCCGGCAAAGAGGAGCGACGGCTAGGACGGGACGCGCGCATCGGCAAGGTTGCCGAGTGTGGCAGCCATGTAACATGTGACCGGAATATTGCAGCCGCGAACGTCGGATGATTGGCGGAGCGGGTCTTTTGAGATTAGCCATACTGTCATGTGACGGCCCGCCGGGTCGAACACTGACACGTCGAATTGGAGCGGCCAAGCCCAAGGGCGGTCGCTAAAGGGGACCAATATGACCACCAACCGTTACCGTAAGAGCCTGCTCGCGACGACCCTGATGGTCGGCGCAGCGACCATCGCCAGCCCTGCCTTCGCGCAGGTCGGCACCTCCGCAGACGCGCCGCCCGCCGAAGCACCTCAGGAAATCGTCGTGACCGGCTCGCTGGTCCGCAATCCGAACCTTGTTTCTTCGTCGCCTGTGACCGTCATCGGCGCGGCCGAAATCGGCCTGCGCCAGTCGAACACCGCCGAGCAGCTCGTGCGCGATCTGCCGGGCGTGACGCCGAGCATCGGCTCCGCCGTGAACAACGGCAACGGCGGCGCATCGTTCGTCGATCTTCGCGGCCTCGGCAACTTCCGCAACCTCGTCCTGCTGGACGGCAACCGCATCGTGCCGTCGAGCGCGACGGGCCGGACCGATCTCAACAACATTCCGCTGGCGCTCGTCGAGCGTACGGACGTGCTGACCGGTGGCGCCGCCACGACCTACGGCGCAGACGCCGTGTCGGGCGTGCTGAACTTCATCACCCGCCAGGATTTCTCGGGCTTCGAGGCGAACGCCTCCGAGCAGCTGACCCAGCGCGGCGACGGCAATGTCGCGCGCGTCGATCTGACGGTCGGCGCGAACTTCGACGACGGCAAGGGCAACGCCGTGCTGTCGATCGGCTACCAGAAGGCCAAGCCGGTCTATCAGGGCGCGCGCAGCTTCTCGCAGAACCAGTACACATCGACCTCGGGCTTCTCGGGCGGTTCGGGCACGACGACGCCGTCGCGCTTCACCACGGGCGGCGCCGGCTTCTCCGTGATCGATCAGGGAACGGGCGCTGTCCGCGCCTATCGCTCGCGCGGCACGGCGACGACGCCTTCGGATGCGTTCAACTTCGCGCCCTACAACATCTTCCAGACGCCGTTTAAGCGCTTCAACATCTATGGCGCCGGTCATTACGACGTCGCCGACGGCATCCAGCTCTACACGCGCGGCATGTTCTCGAAGAACACCGTGAACACGATCATCGCTCCGTCTGGTATCTTCGGCGCGACCGTCCAGATCCCGCTGAGCAATCCCTATCTCACGCCCGCGCTGCGGACATCGTTCTGCAACGGCTTCGATTTCGATCCGACCACGGCAGGCGTCCAAGGCCTGACGGCCGCGCAGTGCGCCGCGGCTGCCACCGCGACGAGCCCGACCAATCCGGACGGCACGGCAAACCCGAACTTCCGGACCGTCAGCCCCGTCATCGGGCGTCGTACGGTTGAGGTCGGCCCGCGCGTTTCCGAATATGTCACGCAGGTGTTCGATTATCGCGCCGGCGCAAAGTTCGACATCACGGACAGCCTGAACCTCGACATCAACGGTTCGTACGGCGAATCCGAGAATCGTCAGACCCAGTCGGGTTACGTGCTCCTGTCGCGCGTCCGCTCGGCGGCCTACGCCACGAACACCACGAGCTGCCTGAGCGGCGCCACCGGCGGTGCTCCGCTGACGGCGAGCACGGGCTGCGTTCCGGTCAATCTGTTCGGGCCGACCGGCTCGATCGCCGCGAACCAGATCCCGTATCTCACGGGCAATTCTTTCTCGTTCCAGAAGGCGTCGCTCGCTCAGGCCCGTGCGCTGCTGACCGGCGATTTCGGCGTGACCAGCCCGATGGCCGCGGAGCCGATCAGCTTCGCGCTCGGTTCGGAGTATCGCAAGTATACGGCGTCGCAGTCGGCGGACTCGCTTTCGCAGACCGCGGGCGAGCTGGGCGGTGCCGGTGGCGCAATCACTAACTTCAACGGCTCCTATGACGTCGTCGAAGGTTATGGCGAAGTCATCGCTCCGCTGATCGCCGACCGGCCCTTCTTCAAGAGCCTGACGGTCGAAGGCGGCATCCGTTATTCGAGCTACAAGGTGGAAGCGCCGACGAGCCCGAGCTTCAAGACGACGACCTACAAGGCGGGCGGTAGCTGGGAGCCGTTCGAGGGCCTCAAGCTGCGCGGCAATTATCAGCGCGCGGTTCGTGCCCCGAACATCACCGAGCTGTTCGCACCGGCCGTCGTCGGCCTGACCAATCTTGGCTATGATCCCTGCGCCGGGGCGGCCCCGACTACCAATGCCAATCTGCGCGCGGTCTGCCTTGCGCAGGGTGCGCCGGCCAGCTCGATCGGCCAGATCCTGACGCCGACCGCGGCGCAGGCTGCCGCGACGACCGCGGGCAGTCTGCTGCTCCGCCCTGAGAAGTCGGACTCCTACACCGTGGGTCTCGTCATTCAGCCCCGGAGCCTGATCCCCGGTTTGTCGATCACGGTCGATTACTACCACATCAAGATCAAGCAGGCGATTTCGCAGCCTACGCCTGATGATGCGATCAACCTGTGCTTCGGTAATCGTACCGGTGCCGGCATCGCAGCTTCCGCCGCCACGAACCCGCTCTGCACCGCGATCCGGCGTAATCCGGTCACCGGTGGTCTCGACGGCGATCCGGCAACCACGGGCGGCCTGAACTTCATCTCGTCGAACGCCGGGACGATCCTGACCGACGGTATCGATTTCGGCTTCAACTATCGCCGCGATCTGGGCTTCACCAAGCTCGATATCGGCCTGCAGGGCAATTATACCCGCCGTGCAGAGTTCCAGGCGACGCCGGTCTCGATCGTTCGCGACTGCGTCGGTCTCTACAGCACGAGCTGCGGTTCGCCCGGTTCGGCGGGTCCGAGCTCGGCTGCCGGTTCGCTCCAGCCGAAGTTCACGTTCAACCAGCGCACGACGCTCAGCTTCGGTCCGCTCGATGTCTCGCTTCTGTGGCGCCACATCAGCCCGATGAACGTCGAGCCCGGCAACACGACCTTCTCCGGCACGATCTCGGGCAACGCGACGTCCAACGGCGCTCTCGCCGGCGGCACGTATGACTTCGGCCACATCAAGGGTTACAATTACTTCGACCTGTCCTTCCGGGCCGACGTGACCGAAAACCTCGATCTGACGCTGACGGTCGCCAACCTGCTCGACAAGGATCCGCCGATCGTCGGTGCCACGATCGGTTCGACCTCGTTCAACAGCGGCAACACCTATCCGTCGACCTACGACGCGCTGGGCCGCCGCATCCTGGTCGGTGCACGCCTCAAGTTCTAAGGCGCGCTCCTTCGGGAGACTATCGGAAGGGGGTGGGCTTCGGCCCGCCCCCTTTTTCTTTGTCAGTCGAAGATCGGCGCTGAAGGCTGCGGGGCTTCCTTCGCGCGATGAGGCGCTTCTCGACTGCGCGAAGCGGGGCAAATTCTCGACAGGCTCGAACCGAACGGTTGATGAGGCGTCGCGAGCAGACGCTCGCCGTAGATTATTCCTCGAAACCGAGCCGTTCGGCCCATGGCTTTAGGATCGCAAGCGCAGGCGCGAGCTGCGCTTCGTAGCGGCGCCACTGGCCGCGACCGTCATACAGGCCGCGCCGAACCTGCAGAGCGCTCGCCGTGCCGACCCCGCGCGAGCGCGCGGTCTTGTCGAAATCGAGGAACGCGTCGGTCCACGGGAGGCCGACGAAGGCGGCGAGCGCGCGAACGGTCGGCTCGAAATCGGTGACGAGCCGGTCGTAGCGCAGATCATGGAAAGCCATGCCGAGCCGCTCGCGGGACAGTTCGACGAGCCCGGTCAGCGCGCCATAGTGGCGGGCGGCTTCCTCGAGATCGCTGAACGCATAGGAGGCGGTCGAGGGCGTGAAATTGATCCGATAGCAGCTCAGCACGACATCGCGCGGATCGCGGCGCATGACGACGATGCGCGCGTCGGGAAACAGCCGCGCGGCGATCGGCAGGCGGATGCCGTTGAATGGGTTCATGTCGACGAACGTCTTGCCCGCGACGGAGCCCGCCATGCGTTCCACGCGCGCCCAATAATCGGCGCGCAGGCGATCGATCAGGTCGGGATCGAGCGCGTCGAGATCGGGCATCGATCCGTCGTTGAACAGCAGCACTTCGTCCGTCCCGCCGAACGTATCGCGCTCCTCCAGCGCAATGACACCCTCCGCACTGGCGAGCACATTCTCCACGAGCGTCGTGCCCGAGCGGGGATAGCCGAGCAGCAGGACATGCGTCGCGGCCGCGTGCGGCAGAGCCGTGGCGGGATAGAGGCGGGGCGGGGCTTCGGCCGCGGCGACCTGGGCGGCGATGCGATCGACGAAGGCGCGGTGCGAGAGGCGATCGGGCGACGGGCCGAGAAGGGAGCGATAGCGGTCGGCGAAATTGGCCTGTGCCTGCTGCCAGGTCGCGAAGGCGTCGCTGGTGCGATCCTGCTTGTCGAGCGCGTCGCCCAGCAGCGTCAGCGCGCGCGTACGATCGTCGGCGTCGAGCGGCGCGGCGAGCAGGTGGCGCAGGCGGACTTCGGCGGCGGCGCCGTCGCGTGCTTCGATGGCGAGCGTGGCGAGCGCGAAGGTCGCGCCGGGCTCGTGCGGGTTGGTCGCGAGCGCGCGTGCGGCATGGCTTTCGGCCGAGCCGCGATCACCGCGTTTGGCGGCGCCGTCGGCCAGCTTGCCATGCGCCGGCGCGAGCGAAGGATCGAGCGCGAGCGCGCGCGCATAGCTTGTCGCGGCATCGGCTTCACGGCGCAGCCCATCCAGAACATAGCCGCGTTCCAGCCATGCGGCGCTATGGCGCGGCTCGGCAGTGACGACCTTGTCCAGCACGGCCAGCGCCTCGTCGAACCGCCGCTCCTTGCGCAACACCGCGCCGATCGCGGCGACGATCATCGCGTCGCCAGGTGCGAGCGCGAGCGCGCGTTCCAGCAGAGCATGCGCGCCGCCGAAATCGCCCGCCTCCTCGCGCGCCCAGGCGGCAAGGTTGAGCAGCATCGGATCATTGCGGCCGGCGGCAAGTGCCGTCTCCGCCAGCGTGGCGGCGCGGACGATGTCATTGGCCGCGAGCGCCTGCTCGATTTCGGCGAGCGGGCGCGGTCTGGCGGGCGCTGGCGGTCTCTTCACTCGGTTCGACATCACGGGCCTTCTAGCGGACCTCGGTTTGCGCTAATATCCGGAGAAATCGAATAGGAAAGTCACGATGACGACGTCGCTTCTTCTGTTTCTTGCCCTAGCTGCTGCCGATCCGACGACGGGGACCGCCGGGGCTCCGCCCGCACCGGCGCGCGTTGCGACCGCCGAGAAATCGGCGGATGCGACCGATAAGGTCATCTGCAAGAAGTTCCTGGAGACGGGATCGCTCGTCAAAGGCTATCGCGTCTGCAAGACGAAAGCGGAGTGGCAGCAGGGCCGCGACGACGTCCGCAAGACGATGACGATGACCGGCCAGATGTCGTGCGCGAGCGGCAATGGCGGCGCCTGCTTCCAGTAAGGCGCGCGTCAGGCGCCGTTGCCGTCGCCGGAATAGACGTCGATCGCGCCGAACAGGGTCGTAAGCCCGGCGCGTTCGGCTTCGGTCAGTTCGGGGCGCCAGATCTCGAAGATCAGCACGGTGCGCGTCTCGGCGCTGTCGTTCCAGGCCTCATGTCGGATCGAATCGTCGAAGATCATCATCTTGCCCGCCTCGACCGCGCGAATCGTGTTGCCGACGCGCAATCGGCAGCCGTCCGGCACGATCAGCGGCAGATGACAGATCAGCCGCGTGTTGAGCATTCCGTTATGCGGCGGAATATGGGTGCGCGGCTTCAGCACCGAGAACATCGCCATCGGCGAACGCCCGTCGATGCGCGGTAGAGCCAGCGCGTTCAGCGCGGCGAAGGTCTGCGGGCAGCGCGCGGCATTTTCCGCCACCGGCATGCCGTGGCGGAAGAAGTGGAACGCGCTCCAGCGCGGATCGCCGAGCAAGGGATGCGGCTTGGCGGGGCGATCGGGATCGGCGGCGACATAAGGCTGCAGGCCCTGATCGGCGGCAAGGACGGCCTCCAGTTCGGCACGGATGAGCGGAGCCCGCGCTTCGAAATCGGCGACCCAGGCGAATTCCTCACGCTCGAAAAAAGCGCGCTGTGGAAGCTGCGGATAATAGAAATTGGTCGGCTGCTGAAGCTGGACCTCGGCTTTGCCGGTCAGCAGATCCAACGCTTCGGCGAAGCGAGGATGGATACCGGCGGAGACGCCCGCCTCGGCAAACTTCCTCTCCATATGATCGGCGAAATCGCGCCCGACGGATTCGATCTTGCGCTCGGCATCGCGCAGCGCGTCCAGCAGATCGGGCGGAAGCTGCCCCGCGCGCGGCGCCTGCATGAGCGCAGCCTGATACCAGGAGACGGCGGCGCGCGGATCGCCCGCCTTGGTGACGAGATCGCCGCGCATCAGCAGCGCATACAGATTGGTCGGCTCGTCGCGCAGCACCTGATCCAGCGCGCGATGCGCAGCGGGCGCGTCGCCCATCATGGTGCAGGCCTGCGCGAGCAGCAGGCGCAGCTGGTGGCTGCCGCGGCCCTCCTCCTCGATTTGCTCGAACAGCCGACGCGCCTGCGCCGCGTCGCCCGCGCCGAGCGCGGCGACGCCCATCTCCCCCATGCGCTGGAGATCTTCCTTCATGCGTCGCGATCCTCGATCAAAGGGAAGGGGCCGTCGAGGCGGATGCCCGCGGCATCGGCCACCGCCTGCGCCCAGACGATGACCTTGTCGATCTCGCCGGCATGCAGCGCAACGCCCGCATCCTCCTCCGCCGCGCGCTCGGTCGCGCCGAAGCTGGTGCCGGACTTGGAATGGCTCGTGAAGGCGGGGCCAGCGACGATCCCGCCCAGTTCGGCCTCCGAAAGCGGCATCCCGAAGAGCTGCCCGAGCGCCGCCATCGCCGCGCGCGGATCGGCCATCAGCGTCGCGCTGTCGATCGTGCGGATGCGCGTGCGGCCGAACCGTTCGGCGACGCGTGCGAACAGGGCCTGCTGCGCGAGCCAGCCGACGGCAGCGACCTGGAGATCGGTCTGGCCCAGATGATCGCGCGGCGAAAAGCCGAGATCGACGAGCTTGTCGTCGAGCAGGCCCAATAAAAGTGTCCGCACCCACAGTCGCCCATCCAGCCCCTTGCGCGCGATCGAGCCGAGATAGGTACGCAAGGGCGCGTGGAGCAGCAGCGCATGCGCGTCGGGCCGCAGCGTCAGGATCGGCGCGAGCAGCGCGTTGACCGCGTTGGACGGCTTGACGACGACGCGCTCGCCAGCGCCGAACGGGCGGGCGAGCAGCCGCAGCGCGTTGTCCAGAACCTCGGCCATGTCGGGCCCCTGGCCGCCGCGCCGTCGCCAGCCGATGATGTCGTTGAGGATCACCGGCTCCTTCAGCCCCATCGACCGGCCGGGCAGATCGAAGGCGCGCGCGACCAGCGTCGAGCAGCAGAAGGCGGAATGGAAGACGAAGTGGATCGGCGCGGCGCTCGGCGCGGCGGCGATCGCATCCTTGCGGCGGACGACGATCGGATCGAGCCCCGAGGGCAGATATTCATCGGTGAGGAAAGTAACCTGGCGCTGGACCGCGCGCGAGACGGGCAGCAGGTGCACGGCATCGTGGCCGGGATCGTAGCGATGGGCGATCCACTCGGGATTGCGCGCGGCCTCCTCGATCGAGCGGGGCGGGGCGGGGGACGGCGCCTGCGGCATCGCCTCCATGTCGCGGGCGCGGAAGGATTTGTCCACCGCGTAACTTTCTGTAAGCTCCCGCCCAGCTCGGGGGGGCATCATGAAAACGAACGATACCGGCCATCTGGTCGGTCAGGCGACACAGGCGCAGCGAGCAGGACGGGTCGATGAGGCGGCGCGCCTCTTCCATCGGGTGATCGCCGAATGCGGGGAACATCCTGTCGCGCTCAACGCGCTGGGCATGCGGGCGCTCGTGAGGGGACGGCGGGAAGAGGCCGTCAATCTGTTCCACCGCGCGATCGCGGCCGATCCGCGCGCCCCCGATCTGTGGATGAACCTCGCCAAGGCGAAGCGCGAGCAGGGCGATGCCGCGGGCGAGCGTGCGGCGCTGGAGGGCGCGCTCGCGATCGACCGACGCCATTTCATGGCGCTCGTGCGGATGGCCGAATTGCTCGAGCGGATCGGCGACGAGGCTGAGGCCGCCGGGCACTGGTCGGGCGTGCTGGCGATGGCCGAGGGTGTCGAAGAGCGGACGCCCGCGCTCGAGAGCATGCTGGCGCATGCGCGCGATCGTGTCACGGCATCGCAACGGGACTTTGCGGCGGCGATAGACGGCGGTCTCTCGGAGGCGCTCGGCCGACTGGCGCCGAGCGAGACGCGCCGCGTGACGGCGGCGATCGATCATGCGCTCGGCCGGCGGCAGATCTACGCCAATGAGTGCGCGGGGCTGCACGTCCCGTTCCTGCCAGCCGACGAGTTTTTCGATCGCGCGCATTTCCCGTGGCTCGCCGGGATCGAGGCGCAGACCGGGGCGATCCGGGCCGAGCTGGAAGCACTGCTCGCGGACGATAAGGCAGGATTCCTGCCCTATATCGCGATGGAGCCAGGCACGCCCGCCAACAAATGGACGCCGCTCGATCACAAGATGGACTGGGGCGCGCTCCATCTTTGGAAGGATGGCCGGCGCAACGATGCCGTCTGCGCGCGTGCGCCGAAGACCGCAGCGGCGATCGAGGCGCTGCCGCTTTCCGACCTGCCGGGGCGGACGCCGACCATATTCTTCTCCCTGCTCGAGCCCGGCGCGCATCTGCCCGCGCATACGGGGGTGAGCAATGTTCGGACGATCATCCATCTGCCGCTGATCGTGCCGCCGGGCTGCAGCTTTCGTGTCGGCGGCGAGACGCGCGACTGGGTCGAGGGCGAGGCCTGGGCGTTCGACGACACGATCGAGCATGAAGCCTGGAACCGATCGGACCGGCTTCGCGCGATCCTGATCTTCGACGTGTGGAACCCGCACATCCGCGAGGAGGAGCGCGCCCTGCTCCGCCGCTTCTACGAAATCGCCGGTGGCGCCGGCCAGGGCGGCAATGCGGCGATCGGGCTTTCCGAGTGACGGGGCTCAGCGGGTGAGCGCAGCCCGCTGCAGGGTGGCGAGTATCGCGGGCGCGTCGGCGCCGTTCGCCGCCAGCCAGCGAGTCGCCTGATCGATCTCGCCGCCGAGCGATCGAGCGAGTTCGGCCTTGCGAGCCAGCCGGTCTTCATTGGCGAAGGCGACGGCCGGGTTCTTCGAGTAGGTCGAGAAGAGCGGCCCGCGGACGATCGCGTCGGCCTCGCCCGCCGTCATCGGCGCGCCGAGGCAGAGCGAAGCGGCGAGCAGTGTCGGTGCCGGATCGGCGAAGAAGATCTCGGCGTCGAGCGCGCGCGCGTTTGGCATCGTCGCCAGCGCGGCGGCGAAGGCGCGCAGCTGGGCGAGCCAAAGCAAGGCCGCGCGCTCGGGATCCGCGAGGCTGGTGGTGTCGCCGAGATAGGGCGCGAGCTGGGCCGTGACGCGCCGCAGCCAGTCGCGGTGGTTGTCGCTCCGCAGGATCGCCGCGAGATAGTCGTGGAGCGTCAGATAGAGGAAGATCGTGCCGGCTTCGCGATCGCGCGCGGCGAGATCGGGCAGCAGGAAGTTGACCGGGACATTGGCCTTCACGATCGTCGGCAGATCGGCGCGGTATCGCTTCGAAGACATCGCCGTCGCGAGCGCGAAGCGCTGCGGATCCGGAAAGACCGCCGCCTGGCGCAGCGCGAGCGGCTCGCGCAGCACCAGATTGGCGTCCGGCCGGTCCAGCGCGCGCGCCAGCAAGGTCGAGCCGCAATGCGCGACGTGGAAGATCCAGCTCGTCCGTTGCGGAGCCGGAACCGGCAAGAGCGCGGCGAGCGGCAGCCGCATCTCGCCTTCGCCGGCCGGGGAAATCCGCCCGTCGAGGAAGATCGAGCGATGATAAGCGGCGCGGTCCATCGGCAGCAGCACCGCCGCATCGCCATCGAAACTGTGCAGATAATGGTCGGGCGAAGCGAGTATGTCGTCGATCGTCAGCGCCATGATCGAGGCTATAGCTAGCGGGCGCGTCTGCCGCTATCCCCCGGCCGTCATGGCGACCATCCATCTGCCCCGGCTCGGGCAGCCCCACGTCCTTGTCGAAGCGGCCGGCGAGCGCAGCATCCTCGATCTCGATCGGGAGGCGATCATCGCCCTCTACAAGGACCGCGGCGCGCTCCTCTTCCGCGGATTCGGTGCGGATGCCGCGCAGTTTCGCGACTTCGCCTGGGGTTTCTGCGCGACCTCGGTGTTCAACGAAAGTCCGGGCCGCCAGCCGATCGAGCCCGCGCGCAATATTCACACCGTCGACGGCGGCGTGGGCGCCTTCTCGCTCCATCCCGAACTGTCGCGCGAGCCGTGGAAGCCCGACATCGCCTTCTTCGCCTGCCTCTCGGCGCCGAGCCGGGGCGGGGAGACAGTGATCTGCGACGGGGTGGAGATGGTCCGCGCCATGCCGGCAGCCGTGCGCGAAGGGCTGGCGGGGCGGAGGCTCCTCTATATCAAGCCGACCTGGCCCGAGTTGCTCGATTATTGGCTTGGCACGCCCGAGCCGAGCGATGCCGAGCTGACCAAGACCTCGGCCGATTGCCCGTACAGCTTCCACCGCGTGCATGGCGATATCGTGCGCGTCTTCTCGCGGCCCGCTCTGCACCGGCCGATGTTCACCGACGCGCCCGCATTCGGCAATTTCCTGCTCTTCGCGCGCTTCAACAACGGGCGGCCCGATTTCCCGGTGCTGGACGACGGGCATCCGGTGCCCGAGGCCTGGCTGCAGGCGATCCGGGGGACGGGCGAGGGGATCAAGGTCGCGGTCCAGTGGCGGCCGGGCGACGTGCTGATGCTCGACAATACGCGCTTCATGCATGGGCGGAACGCGATCCTCGATCCCGGAGAGCGGCTCATCGCGACCTTCTTCGGCTATGTGGACTTCGCACGGCCCGATCCCGAGGAGCCCGCACATGCGCGCTGGCGCCGCCCCGGTTTTCGGCCGCCCCTGCCGCCGCAGCTCGCGCGCTAGGGAAGCTGCGGGTTCCCAGCCGGCTCCGCTGTCCCTATCACCCGCGGGAATGAGCGAAGAAACGGACGACGCACCTTATTCCGGCCGTATCGTCGGCAACGAGCATCGCTTCGCGGTGCGCATCTATTATGAGGATACGGATGCGGGCGGGGTCGTCTATCATGCGCGCTATCTCGGCTTCTTCGAGCGCGCGCGCTTCGACATGCTCACGCGCGTCGGGATCGACTTCCTCGCCACGCTTGCCGCCGACGGCAGTGCCTATGTCGTCGCCGAGGCGGAGCTCAAATATCGCGCACCGGCCCGGCTCGGCGATGCGCTGACCGTGGTCAGCAGCGTCGGAAGGATCCGCAGTGCGGGGGTCGTCGTTCATCAACGGGTCATGCGAAATGACCAAGTCGTCGTCGAAGGGCGCGTGGCGGTAGTCTTCGTCGGGCCCGACGGGCGGCCGCGCCGCCAACCCGAGGCATGGATCACGGCCTTCGAGGCCATCAGCGGAGGAGCGGAAGCGCGCCGATGAACGAACTGACCGTTTCGATGAACCAGGCGTCGATCTCGCCGCTGGCCCTGTTCCTGCACGCCGATCTGGTCGTGAAAATCGTGATGGCGGGGCTGCTCGCCGCGAGCCTGTGGACATGGACGATCATCTTCGGCCGCGGCCTGAGCCTGGCGGGCGTGGCCAGGAAGGACGCGGCGTTCGACGCCGATTTCCAGAAGGCCGCCGACATGGACAAGTTCCTGCGCGAGAAAGGCGGGCTCGATCTGCCGAGCGCCAAGGTCTTTCAGGCGGGTATCGAGGAATGGCGCCTGTCCACCGCGGGCAAGAAGATGGACCCGGAAGCGACGCGCGCGCGGCTCGCCAGCGCGATGGGCACCGCCGCGGCGACGCAGATCGATCAGCTCTCTGCAGGGCTGAACGTGCTCGCCACGATCGGCAGCGTCTGCCCGTTCGTCGGCCTGTTCGGCACGGTCTGGGGAATCATGCGCTCGTTCAGTGATATCGCCGCGAGCCAGAATACGAGCTTCGGCGCGGTCGCGCCGGGCATCGCCGAGGCTTTGTTCGCGACCGCGCTCGGCCTGTTCGCCGCCATTCCGGCGGTCATCGCCTATAACCGGATGACGCACCGGCTCGACCGGATCGAGGCGGGGCTCAACCGCTTCGCCGATCGCTTCCACCTGACGCTGAGCCGCGAGCTGGACGCGGAGGCCTAAAGCGTGGCGATGGGCCCCGTCAGCCGCAAAGGCCATGGCCGGCGCCGCGCGCCGATGGCCGAGATCAACGTGACGCCGCTCGTCGACGTGATGCTCGTGCTGCTGATCATCTTCATGGTCACCGCGCCGCTGATGGTCGCCGGCGTGCCCGTCAAGCTGCCGGAAAGCCGCGCAGGTGCGCTGGATCAGGACCAGAAGCCGATCCAGGTCTCGCTCGACAAGGACGGCAAGATCTTCGTCGACGAGGATCAGGTCGCGCTCTCCGCTCTGCCGCAGCGGCTGCAGGAGAAGGCCGCCGGCAAGAAAGGCGCGGATGCGCCGCAAGTCTATCTGCGCGCCGAGACGACGCTCGATTACGGGCAGGTCATGCGCGTGATGGGCGAGCTCAACCATTCGGGCTTCAACAAGGTCGCGCTCGTCACGACGGGCGGCGAGCAGGCGAAATGACGGTGACGCCATCTCATCTCCCCTCCCTGGAAGGGCGGGCCTGGGGGTGGGTTGGCCCGTTCGATGCGCCTGCGTTCGTTACCTACGGCGGGCAACCCACCCCCGACCCCTCCCTTCCAGGGAGGGGAGAAGGGAAGGGCGCTCGTGGATAGGGCCGACGGCAAGGGCATCGGCTTGGCGATCGTCGCCCACGGCCTGCTGCTCGTCGCGCTGACGATCGGCATTTCGCGCCGCGTGCCGCCGGTTCGCCCCGCGCCGCAGACGATGGACGTGCAACTCGTGGACGCGGTCGGGCTGCAATCGGCCGCGCCCGTCCCCGCGACCGAAGCACCGCAGGAGCAGACCGCGCCCGATGCCGGGCCCCCGGAGGAGGCGCCCGCGCCGTCGCCGACGCCCGAGCCGGTGCCGTCGCCGCCCAAGCCGGTCGCCGAGCCGACGCCCGCGCCGCCGCAGCCCAAACCGAAGCCCGCACCGGCGCCGTCGCCGAAGCCGGCCAAGGAACCACAGAAGCCGCAGCCTGCGGCCAAGGCGCC
This sequence comes from Sphingomonas natans, assembly GCF_030546695.1. GTDB lineage: Bacteria > Pseudomonadota > Alphaproteobacteria > Sphingomonadales > Sphingomonadaceae > Sphingomonas_I > Sphingomonas_I natans. The sequence continues at coordinate 569,134 of NZ_JAUOTP010000001.1, read as the reverse complement.
CGCCAAGACCGAGGCCAAGCCGCCGCAGCGGCTCAGCTCGGATTTTCTGAAGGATCTCAGCTCGGCAGCGCGCAGCGAGGCCAAGGGCGCCTCGGCAGGCAAGGGCCAGAAGACCACCGGCAGCAAGCTCGGTCCCGATTTCCTGAAGGGCATCGCCTCGCCCTCGGCGGGCAAGGGCACGAATGCGCGCGCCTCGATCACCGGCGCGGCGATGAACGGGCTCGCGGCTGCCATAAAAAGGCAGGTCCAGCCCTGTTATGAACTGGGCGCATTGGGTGGTACGCCGGCGATGCAGATCGTGACGGTGCTACAGCTTCGCTTCAACAAGGATGGTTCGGTCGCATCGGCGCAGGTGGTGGAGCAGACCGGCGTCGATGGATCGAACGCACGCTACAAGCAGCAGATGGCGGAGGTGAGCCGCGCGGCCGTGCTCCGCTGTTCGCCGCTGCGACTGCCCGCCGAGCTCTATGAGGGCGGATGGCAGAATATCGAGATGGGCTTCATACCAAGGCAGATGCAGTGATGATCCTACGCAACATCCTCCTCGCAGCCGCGCTCGCGCTGCCAGCCACCGCGCAGACGCCCGCGCCCGATGCGCCGCCGCCCGCGGCCACCGGCGCCGCGCCGATCCGCGTCGACATCACCGGCGGCATCTCGCAGCCGATGCCGATCGCGATCCCCGTGATGCCGACGCCGGCCGCGACGAGCACCGCGGCGGGCAATACGGACGCGCTCGGCGCGCAGGTGTCGCAGGTCATTTCCGGCGATCTCAAGGGCAGCGGGCTATTCACGCCGCTCGGCGCCGGGCAGCTCCGCCCGGTCGCTTTCCCGCAGGTGACCGCGCCCGATTATAGCGGCTGGCTGACGACGGGCGCGCAGGCCCTGATCCAGGGCTTCGTCCAGGCCAATGGCGACGGCACGCTCACGGTCGGCTGCTACCTCTACGACGTGTTCGCCAAGCAGGAGCTGACGCGGCAGGGCTTCGTCGTGAAGCCTTCCGAATGGCGCCGCGCGGCGCACAAATGCGCGGACATGGTCTATACCCGCCTGACCGGCGAGGGCCCCTATTTCGACAGTCAGGTGATCTACGTCTCGGAGACGGGTCCGAAGGTCCGCCGCGTCAAGCGGCTGGCGATCATGGACCAGGACGGTGCCAACCACCGCTTCATCACCAACGGCCAGTCGCTGGTGCTGACCCCCCGCTTCGCGCCGAACCGGCAGTCGGTCGTGTTCATGTCGTTCGAGAACGACCGCCCGCGTGTCTACACCTACGATGTCGGCTCGGGGCGCAAGCGGCTCGTCGTCGACGGCGCAGGCACGACCTTCGCGCCGCGCTTCTCGCCCGACGGGCGCTGGATCCTCGTGTCGATGATCGTCAACGGCAATTGCGACGTCTACAAGGTGCCTGCCGGGGGCGGCACGCCGATCCGGCTGACGACCTCGCCCGGCATCGACACCGGCGGCAGCTTCTCGCCCGACGGATCGCAGATCACGTTCGAGAGCGATCGCTCGGGCGGGCAGCAAATCTATGTGATGAACGCTGACGGATCGGGCCAGCACCGGATCAGCTTCGGCGGCGGCCGCTATGCGACGCCGGTGTGGAGCCCGCGCGGCGACCTGATCGCCTTCACCAAGATCAGCGGCCGCTTCAACATCGGCACGATGAGCCCCAGCGGGCAGGGCGAGAAGATCCTGTCCAACGGCTGGCAGGACGAGGGCCCGACCTGGGCCCCCAATGGCCGCGTCATTCTCTATTTCCGGACCGGACAAGGCTCCGGCAAGGCCGACCTGTGGTCGGTGGATCTCACGGGCGTCAACGAACATCCCGTTCCGACGCCGCTCGATGGATCCGATCCCGCCTGGGGACCGTTACTCCCCTGAAACGTTCCATGAAGAAGGAGACGAATCATGCGTAAGACCAGCAAGGGCCTGATCGTGGCCACGGCGCTGATCGCGCTCGCCGCCTGTTCGAAGAAGCCGAAGCCGGCCGATCTTCCTCCGCCGCCGCAGTCCGAAGTGTCGCAGCCCATGCCGCCGTCGTCCAATGTCGGCAATACCGTGGTGCCCGGCTCGCGCGCTGATTTCCTCGCGCAGGCGGGCAGCGATACGGTGCTGTTCGCGACCGACAGCTATGATGTCGATAGCGAGGCGCAGTCGATCCTGACCGCGCAGATCGCCTGGCTGCGCAAGTTCCCGAACGTGCGCGCCACGATCGAGGGCCACTGCGACGAGCGCGGCACGCGCGAATATAATCTCGCGCTGGGCGACAAGCGCGCCAATGCGGCCAAGACCTTCCTGGTCAATGCCGGGATCGACGCGAGCCGCCTGACGGTGGTGAGCTACGGCAAGGAACGCCCGGTCGCGACCGGATCGGACGAAGCCAGCTGGGCGCAGAACCGCCGCGCCGTGACGGTCGTGCCGCAATAGGGGCATTACCGCTCATCCTGAAGTGGGACTGAGCTTGTCGAAGGCCCGTCTCGAAGGACGCTTACTATCGGCGCGGGTCCTTCGAGACGCCGTTTCGATTTTGCTCAATGGCTCCTCAGGATGAGCGGGCTCTCTTAGTCAGACTTCGACGCCCTGCAGCAGCTTGGGCAGCGCGCCGCTTTCGCCGCGCGCCTCGGCCATGAACATCCGCTTGAGCGGCGCGACGCGCTCCACCACATCCATGCCGAAGCGGCGCACCTCGCGCGCGGTCGGTCCGGGGATGCCGTAAAGGCGGGTGAGGCTATCGGTCGCGGCGGCGACGAGAAACGTGTCGAGCGCGCGCCAGCTCTGGTAGCGCGCGAGCAATTGCGCATCGCCCGTATCGAGCCCGAGGCGCAGGCCATCGACCAGCACCTCTGTCAGCGCGGCGACGTCGCGCAAGCCGAGATTGAGTCCCTGTCCTGCGATCGGGTGGATGCCGTGCGCGGCATCGCCGACCAAGGCGAGCCGCGTGTCGGTGATCCGCGCCGCATGGTGGAAGCCGAGCGCATAACTCGAACGCGGGCTCGCCGCGCGCAGTGCGCCCAGCATCCCGCCCATGCGCTTCTCCGCTTCGGCAAGGAAGGCGCGGTCGGGCAGGCCCATCATCGCCTCGGCATCTTTGCCCGCGACCGTCCAGACGATCGCCGAGCGATGCCCGTCGGCATCGTCGAGCATCGGCAGCAAAGCGAAGGGGCCGGACGGGTAGAAGAGTTCGTGCGCGATATTGCCATGCGGCATTTCGTGGCCGAGCGTGGCGATGATCGCGGCATGATCGTAGCGCCAGCGTGCGACCTCGATGCCCGCGGCCTCGCGCGTCGGCGAATGGCGGCCCTCGGCGGCGACGAGCAAGGGCGTGGTGATGATCGTGCCGTCGTCCAGCGTGACCGTGACCTTCGTCTCATCGCGGATCGTCGTCACCGGCCGTGCCGGGGCGAGGAGGGTGATGTGCTTCGCGTCCGCGACCGCCGCGTGCAGCGTCCGGCGCAGCAGCCGATTCTCGAACATGATGCCGAGCGGGCCTTCCTCGTCGCTCGTGTCGAACACCAGCGCGCGCGGGGTCAGGCCATCGGCGGCGCGGATCGCGCGTATCGGGCAGCCTTGGCCGGCGAGCCGCTCGCCCAGGCCGATCGCCTCGAGCATCTTCCACGAGGCGCTCGCGATCGCCGAGGCGCGCCCGTCGAAGCCCGCCACCTGGACGGTCGCGGGATCGACGGGATCGACGACGATGCTGGAGATTTCGTGCCGGTCGAGGGCAAGGGCCAGCGTCAGGCCGACCAGCCCTCCGCCGAGGATGATGACGTCCGCGCGGTTCATGGCATCTGCTTAGGCGCTCCCCTCAAGCCCGTCATCCTGAACTTGTTTCAGGATCCAAGGCCCGCCCTCACTGCCGCGACAAACGGTGAGGTCGGTTCATGGATGCTGAAACAAGTTCAGCATGACGGTCGGGGAAGACGTCACACATCCGGTGCTTCCGCCTGATCCTCCAGCCCTTCCTCCACGAATTGCTGGAGCAGCCAAGACGCCGCCGGCCCCGGCGGCGCGTCGCGGCGCCAGATGCCCGAGAAGCGATAGGTGCCGCCCGTATCGTCGGGGAGAGCGAGCCGGACGAGGGTGCCGGCCACGAGATCGGCCTCCACCATCGGCAGCGGCATGTTGCCCCAGCCTATCCCTTCGCGCAGCAGCTGATGCTTGGCGCCGAGATCGGCGAGCCGCCACGTGCGCGTGCTCGTGACGGCGAAGTCGCGGCCCTCGGTGAGCGGCGATCGATCGGTGAGGACGAGCTGGACATGGTCGCGCGTCGCACCGGACGGGATGGGGTGCATCTGGGACAGTGCATGATCGGGCGCGGCGACCGGGATCATCGCGACCGTCCCCGCCGCGATGCGCTCGATCTGGTCGCCCGAGGAGATCGGCCCGCTGATCCCGATCACGGCGCGGCCTTCGACCACATGTGCCGTCACCGCGCCCAGCGCGTCGACATGGAGGCGCAGCGCGACGGTTGGGAAGGCCACCTGGAAGCCGCGCAGCACGCGCCCCAGCCGATCGGACGGGAGCATGACATCCACGGCGAGATTGACCTCGGCCTCCAGACCTTCAAGCAGCCCCTTCACTTTGGCGCGCAGGCCATCGATGCCCTGCGCGACGGTCCGCGCCTCGGCCAGTACCGCGCGGCCCGCCACCGTAAGCTTCGGCCGGCGCGTCCCCTCGCGCTCGAACAAGGGCAGGCCCAGCTGCATCTCGAGATTGCCGATGCCGTAGCTGACGACCGACACCGCGCGGTTCATCCGGCGCGCGGCGGCGGCGAAGCTGCCCGTCTCGACGACCGCGAGGAACAGGCGGAGCTGATCGAAGGTGGGCGTGCCGGGGCCGGACATTTCTATTTCCTAGAATAAGCTCGCCGATATTATGCGGCTTATCCGCCAAGTTGCGCAAGCCTATCTCGGCTCCAACACGATAGGAGGTCGAGATGATCGCAGCCCAGCCCCAGCTCAGCCGCTCCGAATGGCAGGCGGTATCGATCGCGTTCAAGGACGTCGCGCAGTGCGGCTGCACCTCGAACCGCGAGCCGGGCAAGTTGCGCAAATTCTACGGCGTGCTGACCGGCAATCGGGCACCCCGCCCGCTGGCTGACCAAAGGCTGGAGGCGATCCGCAGCTTCGTCTGCTCCACGCGTCGCAGCCGCAAGCCGGCCGAGGCGCTGGTGCCGAGCTTACGCGATCAGGGCTTCAGCCCCGCGCAGGTCGATGCGCTCGCTCTCCTCTCGCTCTGAACCCAAACCCCGAAATCGGGAAAGGATCTGACATGATCGAAGTACGGCCCTTTGCGTCGCTCGGCGGCGAAAATCACGGTTGGCTAAATGCCAAGCACCATTTCTCCTTCGCGAACTATTATGATCCCAAGCGGACCAACTGGGGCAATCTGCGCGTCTGGAACGACGACGTGATCGCGCCGAACAGCGGCTTCCCCGCGCATCCGCATCGCGACATGGAAATCATTACCTATGTCCGCACCGGCGCGATCACGCACAAGGACAATCTCGGCAACCAGGGCCGCACCGGCGCGGGCGACGTGCAGGTGATGTCCGCCGGCACCGGCATAGCGCATGCCGAATATAATATGGAAGACGTGCCGACGACGTTGTTCCAGATCTGGATCCAGCCGACGCGCACCGGCGAGAAGCCGAGCTGGGGCGCCAAGCCCTTCCCCAAGGACGATCGCGCCGGCCAGTTCGTCGTGCTCGCCTCGGGCTTCGCGAACGACAATGACGCGCTGCCGATCCGCACCGACGCGCGCGTGGTCGCGGCGACGCTGAAGGCGGGTGAAACGGCCGAATATCATCTCGGCGCGGATCGCCGCGGCTATCTTGTGCCCGCCACGGGTGCGATCGAGATCGAGGGCCAGCGCGCCAATGCGCGCGACGGCGTCGCGATCACGGGGGTGGAGACGCTGCGCGTGACCGCGATCGAGGATAGCGAGATCGTGCTGGTCGACGCGGCGTAAGCGCCGCGTACCAATCTTGACCCGTTCGTCCTGAGCGAAGTCGAAGGACGTGCTACAAGCGAAGCACTTGCCAGCACGTACTTCGACAAGCTCAGTACGAACGGGGAATAGTGTCGCCTCTGGAGGCGAATGGAGAGACGAGATGACCCTGCGCACGCACGACATGCCCGGCATCGACGCGATCATCCTGCCGCCCGTCCGCGATCTGGGCGAGGGCTTCCAGGTTCGCCGCGCACTCCCGTCCGCGCATCGCCGGATGGTCGGCCCGTTCATCTTCTTCGACCAGATGGGCCCGGCCGCGTTCGGCGCGGGCCATGGCCTGGACGTGCGCCCGCATCCGCATATCGGCCTCGCGACCGTCACCTATCTGCTGGAGGGCGAGATCCTCCACCGCGACAGCCTCGGCGTCGTCCAGGCGATCCGGCCGGGCGAGGTCAACTGGATGACCGCGGGATCGGGTATCGTCCATTCCGAGCGGACGAGCCCCGAAATTCGCGAGGCGGGCGGCTCGCTCTACGGGCTGCAGACCTGGGTCGCTTTGCCCAAGGCGCATGAGGAGACCGCACCCGCTTTCTCGCACCACAAGGCGCATGAGATCCCGAAGAGCGAGGGCGACGGCGTCGCGCTGACGCTGATCGTCGGCACGAGTGACGGGCTGCGCTCGCCGGTGCCGAGCTTCTCCGACATCGTCTATGCCGACATCGTGCTGGCGGACGGCGCGCGCTACCGGCTCTCGGCCGAGCATCACGAGCGCGCCGTCTATGTCGTCTCGGGCGCGGTGACGGTCGAGGGGCAGGCGGGCGGTTTCGCCGCGGGCGAGCTCGTCGTGTTCAAGCCGGGTGCAGAGATGGTGCTGAAGGCGAGCGGCCCCGCGCGGCTGATGCTGGTCGGCGGAGAGGCCTTCCCCGAACCTCGCCAGATCTTCTGGAATTTCGTGTCGAGCTCAGGCGAGCGGATCGAGCAGGCCAAGGAAGATTGGCGCGAAGGGCGCTTCGCTGAGGTGCCGGGGGAGAGCGAGTTCATCCCGCTTCCCGAGGAGCAGAGGCCTGCGCCGGTCCGCTACCCGTAAGCTCAGGCGGTCTATAAAGCTTCGCGGTGCTCCGGCGAAGGCCGGAGCTTTGGAGACTGGCGGATACCGACGCCAACGCTCCGGCCTTCGCCGGAGCACACCTCATCCCTGCGATGGTGGATATTCAGCCTCAAGCCGCGTGCGCGGCGCGTTCCTCGGCGATCAGCGCGCGGGCGAAGGGGATGCATTGGCCGCACTGCGGCTTGCGACCGAACGCGGCATAAGCGGCGAGCGGATTCTGGCAACCGGAACGCGCCGCTTCGCGGACATCGCGTTCCTTCAGGGCATTGCACACGCAAACGACCATCGGCGACTCTCCTGTCGCGGATGGTCTAACGCTAGTGAGAACCACTCGCAACTGGAAAGTGCGAGGGAGGCGCGCTCGGTTGGTCGCAAGCGCGCGGGGCGGGCGGCCGAAGCCGCCCTGCCGGATTACTTGATCTTGGCTTCCTTGAAATCCACATGCTTGCGGACGACAGGATCATACTTCCGGAAGCTCATCTTCTCGGTCGTGTTGCGCGGATTCTTCTTGGTCACATAATAGAAGCCCGTGTCGGCAGTGCTGACGAGCTTGATCTTGACCGTGGTCGGCTTGGCCATGGGGCTATCCCGGATCTCTGGTGGGCGACCGAAGGCCGCCGGAAAAACAAAGAGCGGCCGGAGCCGCTCGCTTGCCCGCCCTCTGCCGCCGGGGCGCCGAAATGTCAAGGGAGCGGCTGCAACCGCGCCGTCTTAATCCATCGCTAAGTCCTCCTGTGCGAAGCAGGGTGTAACGGAGGCGTTTCATGGCGACGATGATCGATCAGCAATTGGGTTTTCGCGCCGCGCTCGGCCAGTTCGCGGCCGAACTGCCCCGCCTCAAGGGCCCGGACAAGATGCTCCTCGTCAACCAGCTCCGCCGCCTCGCCGTCGCCAACGAACTTCACTCGGCGGCAGAGGTCGTCGGCGGGATGGCCGATGCGATCGTCCGCGAGGAGGGCTCGGCGCTGCTCGGCCCCTGGCTCGCCGCGATCGACCAGGCCGCCGCCTGCGGGCCCGATGCGCGGGATGTCGCGCATCTGCTGCTCGCCACCGTCGGGGTCCGCTACGCGCACTGAGCCTGTTCGGCGCAGTCGATCAGCCTGAATGATTTTGTTGGGCATCCGTAATGGATCGCTTCGCGCATTTTTCCGTTAGGATGGCTGCACCAGCATCCTGAGGAGATTCCCGATGGCGGATACGCCTTCCAAGCTCGCGACCCCGACCGACCTCCAGACCAATGCGCTGCACGGCGTGGCCGAAGCGCTGAACGCCTCGCTTGCCGACGCTTATGCGCTGTATCTGAAGACCAAGAATTTCCACTGGCACGTCTCCGGCCCGCATTTCCGCGACTATCACCTGATGCTCGACGATCAGGCGACGCAGATCCTGGGCGTGACCGATGCGATCGCCGAGCGCGTTCGCAAGACCGGCGGCACGACTTTGCGCTCGATCGGCGACATCGCTCGCCGCCAGTCGATCAAGGACAATGATGCCGAGTTCGTGAGCGCCGATGCGATGCTCGCCGAACTGCGCGACGACAATCTGAAGCTCGTCGAGGGCTTCCGCGTCGTCAAGGAGCAGGCCGAGGAGGCCAAGGACAATGCCACGAGCGGCATCGTCGACGAGTGGACCGATCAGGCCGAAGAGCGCGCCTGGTTCCTGTTCGAGGCGAGCCGCAAGGCCTAAGAAAGAGCGCGGGCGGCGGCCTGGAACGGTGACTTTCGTGGATCGTTAGGCCCCCGAAAGGACATTCCATGCTCAAGCTCGCGCTTATCTTCCTCGTCGTCGGCCTGATCCTCGGGGCGATGGGGTTCGGCGGGATCGGCGGCGCCTTCGTCGGCATCGCCAAGATCCTGTTCTTCCTCGCCATCGCCCTGTTCGTGATCTTCCTGATCCTGGCGCTCGTCGCCGGCAAGGCGGTCACCTGACGGGATCGACATGACAATCGAGACAAGGGCGGCCTCAAAGGTCGCCCTTTCTTTTTCGGCAGATGATCCGCTCGTCCGTTCGCTTCGAGCGAAGATCGAGCTTGTCGAGATCGCAGTCGAGAAGTCAGCGCGGGAGTTCTCGACCGACGCTTCTCGACTTCGCTCGAAGCTGCTCGAACCAAACGGATCGGGGTGAGCCATGCGTGACTTTTCCCGCCTGCTCGATGGCCTCGTCTACACGCGATCGCGCAACGCCAAGCTGAAGCTGATCGCCGATTATCTGCGCGCGACGCCCGATCCCGATCGCGGCTGGGCGATGGCGGCGCTGACCGGCACGCTCGATCTGCCGCACGTGAAGGCGGCCGCGATCAAGGCCATCGTCGAGGAGCGCGTCGATCCCGTGCTGTTTGCGATGAGCCGCGATTTCGTCGGCGATCTCGCCGAGACGGTGTCGCTGCTCTGGCCCAAGCCGCCGGGGATGGTCGAAGAGATCGACAGCGGCGCGCTGCGTATCTCCGCGGTCGTCGAACGGCTGATGACGCTGGGCCGGGGAGAGGCGCCGCGCGCGCTCGCCGACATGCTCGACCAGCTCGACGCGTCGAGCCGCTACGCGCTGCTAAAGCTCGCGACGGGCGCGCTGCGCGTCGGCGTCTCGTCGCGGCTCGCCAAGACGGGGCTGGCGAGCGCGTTCGGGCTCGATGTCGATCAGGTCGAGGAGGTGTGGCACGGGCTCAAGCCGCCCTTCGCGCCGCTCTTCGCCTGGGGGGAGGGCACGGGAGCCCAGCCGACCTCGGCGGACGTGCCGGTCTTCCGCCCGTTCATGCTCGCGCATCCGCTCGAGGACGCGCGCGTCGATCTCGCCGATTTTGCGGCCGAGTGGAAATGGGACGGAATCCGCGTCCAGATCGTCTGCATCGGCGCCGAGACCCGGCTCTATAGCCGCGCCGGCGACGACATCACCGCGAGCTTCCCCGAAGTCGCCGCCGCCTTCCACGAGCCCGGCGTGCTCGATGGCGAATTGCTCGTGAAAGGCGCGCATCAGGGCGGCGAGGCGCTGGCGGAAGGCGAGGGCGCGGCGAGCTTCAACGCGCTCCAGCAGCGGCTCGGCCGCAAGACCGTCTCTCCGAAGGCGCTGGCCGACTACCCGGCCTTCGTCCGGCTCTACGACATCCTGTTCGACGGCGCCGAGGATCTGCGCGAGCGAGGCTGGACCGAGCGGCGCGCGCGGCTGGAGGCGCTCGTCGGTAAGCTCGATCCCGATCGCTTCGATCTTTCGGCGGTGATCGAGGCCAGGGATTTCGAGGCGCTGGAGGAAATCCGCGCCGGCGCGCGCGATGCCGCGATCGAGGGCGTGATGCTCAAGCGCCGCGACTCGCCATATGTCGCGGGCCGCCGCACGGGCCTGTGGTACAAGTGGAAGCGCGACCCGCTCACCGCCGACTGCGTCATCATGTATGCGCAGCGCGGCCACGGCCGGCGGTCCAGCTATTATTCGGATTATACGTTCGGCTGCTGGACCGAGGAGGGCGAGTTGCTGCCCGTCGGCAAGGCCTATTCGGGCATCACCGACGAGGAGCTGAAGATGCTCGACCGCTTCGTCCGCAATGCGACCGTCCAGCGCTTCGGCCCGGTGCGCGAGGTGGAGAAGAGCCTCGTGCTGGAGATCGCGTTCGATTCGATCCACGAATCGAAGCGCCACAAATCCGGCGTGGCGATGCGCTTCCCCCGCATCGCGCGCATCCGCACCGACAAGCCGGCGGCGGAGGCGGACACGATCGCGGGCCTCAAGCGGCTGATCGTCTGACCGGCTTCGTCAGCGCGCGAACTGCGCCAGATAATCGGCAAGGCCCTGCGGGTTCATGCTGCGCGCGTCCGAGAGTGCGGTCGTCTTGCCCGTATTGATCAGCTTGTCGCTCTTGGGATCGACGACGAGCAGCGCGGGCACGCCCTCGAGCCGCTTGGTGAAGCCGTAGCGCGCGGGCACGTCGAGATTCTTGTCGAAGCGGCCGACATCGACCGAGACCAGCTCATAATGTTTGCGCAGCCAGGTCTCGACCTCGGGCAATTCCATCGTGCCCGCGAGGATCCGGCAATCGAGGCACCAATTCCCACCCAGATCGATCAGCAGCAGCTTGCCCGACGCCTTCGCTTTCGCCCGCGCCTTGTCGACCGCGGCCATCGCCGGTGCGGTCTGGCTGTAGGGAAGGGGGAGCGGCTTCGCGAGCTGTTCGAAGCTCTGCGCGGCAACGCGCGGGGCGGGGACCGCTGCGGAGGCCGCGCCGGCGATCGCCAGGGCGATGAAAGGGGTCAGGATCTGGCGCATCGTCTCTTCTCCGGGGCGTTGCGCGGAGCAACGATCAGACAGGAGAGATAGATACGCGGCTGGCCCGATCGAAGAGAGGCTTTCTTGGGGACGCTAAAGATCGCGATGAGGGCCTCGCCTGCGATGACGAACGGTCATTCGGCCGGAGACAAAAGAAAAGGCCCGGCCGGCGCATTCGCCGACCGGGCCCATCTTCGAGCAGTATTTCGAACCCGCGATTACTCGCCGGGAACGAGGTTCACCGCTGCGTACTTGCCGCGACGATCGACTTCCAGTTCAAACTGGAGACGGTCGCCCTCGTTGAGCGTCGTCATGCCCGCACGCTCGACAGCCGAGATGTGGACAAACGCATCGGGCTGCCCGTCATCGCGCTGGATGAAGCCGAAGCCCTTCATCGCGTTGAAGAACTTGACCGTGCCGCCGGCCTTTTCGCCCGTCAGCTGACGCTGCGGACCACCCGCGGGCGCACCGCCTGCACCACCGGCCGGGGGCGGGGCACGCCCTTCGGTCACGGGCAGGATATCGCCGACAAGCTTGAGGTTGGTCGCGGAGACGCGGCCACCGCGATCGACGAGCGTGAATTCCAGCGTCTGGTTGTCGGCGAGACCGGAAAGACCAGCCTGCTCGACCGCCGAGATGTGCACGAACACGTCTTCGCCGCCATCATCGCGAACGATGAAGCCGAAGCCCTTCTGGCCGTTGAAGAACTTGACCGTGCCCTTGCCCTCGCCGATCATCTGCGCGGGCATGCCGCCGCCGGCGCCGCCACGGCCACCGCCGCTGAAGCCGCCGCCACCGCCGCTGCGGAAACCACCGCCGCCGCCGCCGCCGCCGCCGAAGCCGCCGCCACCGCCGAAGCGATCGCCGCCGCCACCGAAGCCGCCGCCGCCACCGAAGCGATCACCGCCGCCGCCATAGCCACGACCGCCGCCGCCGCCGAAATCGGACCCACCGAAGTTGTCCTCGCCAAAGCCGTCGCGCTTGTCCCTGCCACCGCGTTGGCCGCGCCGCCCTCTATCAAAACCCATGCCGCAATAATCTTTCCGTGTCAGTCGCCCCGAGCATCGAACCAGGCGCGACGGGCGAAGTCGTACCGGGCTGGTCAGCATAGTCTATGCCTAAGCTACGACATGCTTACAACAAATCCCGGCCCCTCGCGAGCGAATTCGGCCTTTTTCCCGCCATGATCGTGAACGGCGCTTCACGTTGGCTCATTTTGCCTCCGTCGGATGCCATTGAGCCGATCCCCGGACGCGCCTAAGGGCCGTGCATGACCGTATATTTCCATGAAGAAGACCTGCCCGCAAATGTGCTCGCCGCAGGGCCGATCGCGATCGATACCGAGACGATGGGGCTGCTGACCCCGCGTGATCGCCTGTGCGTTGTTCAGATTTCGGACGGGGGCGGGGACGAGCATCTCGTCCGCTTCTCGCCGGGCAGCGATTATGCCGCGCCGAACCTGCGGGCGGTGTTGTCCGATCCGAACCGGCTCAAACTCTATCATTTCGCGCGCTTCGATCTGGCGGCGATTCGCCACTATCTCGGCGTGGTCGCGGCGCCGGTTTATTGCACCAAGATCGCCTCGCGCCTGATCCGCACCTATACGGATCGTCACGGGCTGAAGGAGCTGGTGCGCGAGCTGCTCGGCCAGGATATCTCCAAGCAGCAGCAATCGTCCGATTGGGGCGCGCCCGAGCTGAGCGACGCACAGAAGGATTATGCCGCGTCCGACGTGCGCTTCCTTCACCAGCTGCGCGAGAAACTGAACGAGCGCCTCGTCCGCGAGGGCCGGATGGAGCTCGCCCAGGCCTGCTTCGATTTCCTGCCCGCCCGCGCCGATCTCGATCTCGCGGGTTGGCCGGAGATCGATATCTTCGCGCACATGTGACCGAGGCCATGTCGCTCCTCGCCAGCGAACGCCGTGCGCAACGCCGGGATTGGGCGATCGCGGGCGGGCGTCACGATGTGCAGATGGCGATCCTACGCGTCGCTCTGCCCGCGGCGGTCGGCATCATCGCCGCCTTCCTCGCGCTTGCGCCATTGACGGTCGGTCGCGACATCAGCTTCGTCTTGTCCAAGAAGGGCGTCGATGTCGCGCCGGAGCGGATGCGCGTCAGCCACGCCGTCTATCGCGGGCGCGATGGCAAGAATCAGCCCTTCATCCTGACCGCCGCTTCGGCCGTCCAGCAATCCTCGCGCGATCCGATCCTGCGGCTGCAGACGCTGCACGCGCGGATCGGCCTAACCGACGGGCCGGCCGACGTGACGGCCCCGCGCGGCCGCTACGACATGAACACCGATCGCATCGCGGTGGACGGCCCGGTGCGCTACGATGGCGCGGGCGGCTACCGCGTCGATACGCGCGACGTGCTCGTCGACATGCGCACGCGCCTGCTCAAGAGCCGCGGGCCGGTCGACGGCAAGATGCCGCTCGGGACGTTCGCGGCTGACCGGATGCAGGCCAATATGGAGACCAAGGTCGTCGATCTCGTCGGCCACGCGCGCTTGCATATCGTCCAGCGGCAGGCCAGAGGCGCGCGATGATCAGGGGGCTTCTTCTCGTCGCGTCGCCATTGCTGGCGACTGCCGCTGCCGCGCAGGGCGTGTCCCTGCTGCGCGGGCATGACAGCAACGCGCCGGTGGACGTCACGTCCGATCGGATCGAGGTGCAGGACCGCGCCGATCGCGCGATCTTCGTCGGCAATGTCCATACCGTGCAAGGCGATCTGACGATGGATGCGGCGCGGATGACCGTCGCTTATGCCAAGGGCACTGGCCCCAATGCGGATCCGCAGATCCAGCGCATCGATGCGTCGGGCGGGGTGACCGTCGTCAGCCCGAGCGAGCGCGCCAAGGGCTCGTTCGGCATCTATGATCTTAATCGGCGCATCATCACGCTGATCGGCGGCGTCTCGCTGGTGCGCGCAGGCAATACCGTTAACGGCGCGCGGCTCGTGATCGATCTCAACAGCGGGCGATCGACCGTGGACGGCAGCGCCGTCGGCGGCGGCGTGACCGGCGCGAAGGGCGGCCGCGTTACCGGCCGCTTCACCGTCCCACAGCGCACGCAGGCGGCGCCGACACCGGCGCCAACGAAGTAAGCCCGAGTCAGCCCATCCAGGCGGGCGGCTCGCCCGGCGGATCATCCCATCGCGCGACGGCAGCCTTTCTGTCCCGCACCGTCGGCAACAAGCCGTTCTTCAGTAAGCTGCGCGCATCGCGCTCGACGATCGCATGCTGCTTCGCGCTGCCGATCATTCGCCGTGCCATCAGCAGCCCGTGCCCGGCGAGCCACGCCGCCGACGCTGCCACGGCGCGCCCGCGCGATCCCGTCAGCGCCAGGAAGCGCCGGCGCGACGCATACCAGTAAGCCGGCAGCTTCGGCCGCAGCGCGGTCGGGCGCGATCCGTTGACCCCGGTCGCGGCGCCGCCGACATGGACGATGCGGCTCGCCGGCTCGTGCCGGATCGACCAGCCCGCACGGCGCATTCGCCACATCAGCTCGACCTCCTCGAAATAGAGGAAGAAGCCGGTGTCGAAGAGCCCCGAGCCGCGCAGCGCCGCGGCACGCATCATCACGCTCGCGCCCGTCGCCCATTCCACCTCATCGGCCGCCTCGCCGAAGGAAACCAGCCTGCCCTTCGCGAACAGGCGCTCGAGGATCGCCATGCGCCCCCCGCGGATCAGCTCGCGGCGCACCGAAGGGAAGGCGAAGGCCGATCCCGAGGGTGATCCGTCCGGCTCCAGCAGCAGGCTCCCGACCGCGCCGCAGCGCGCATTCCGGTCCAGCACGTCGGCAAGCCGCGAGACCGCGCCCGTCTCGATCCGGGTATCGGGGTTGAGCAGGTGGATATAATCGGGTGGATCGTGGCCCTGTAGCAGCCGCTGGATCGCCTGGTTGTTGGCCCAGCCGAAGCCGCCGTTGAGCGGCAGCGCGAGCAATTGGACCCACTCGGCGAGCGAAGATCCGTGCAGCGCCGCCGCCAGTGTCTCGGACGATCCGTCGCCGGAGCCGCCATCGACGAGGATCGCGCGCAGACCCGGCTCGGCGGCGCGCTCGCCCGCAACCGAGGCCAGCGCCGCGAGCGCGAGCTCGGGCGTCCGGTAATTAACCATCACGATCGCGATCGATCGCGCCACGATCAGCGGCCCGCGCGGATCGTCGCGGGCACGCCGAGCGCAAAAGCGCCCGGGGGCACGTCGCTCAGGACGACCGCGTTGGCGCCGATCTTCGCGCCCTTGCCGAGATGGACCCGTCCGAGCACGACCGCGCCCGCGCCGAGCTCCACGCCCTCGTGCAGGATCGGCGCGTCGGCCAGCGCATCCATCCGCTTTATGCCGAGCGTGCAATTCTGGCGCAGGATGCAGCGGTCGCCGATCACCGTCGCGCCATGCACGACGATCCCGCCCTGATGCTCGATCACGACATGCCGGCCGACGACGACCGAATAAGGCAGCTCGATCCCGTAGATGTTGCGGCAGCGGCGGAAGAGGTGGCGATAGAGGATCGAGAGCGGCGCGCGCAGCGGCTGGGGCACTCCCATCCGCCACACGCCGAAGCGGTGGACGGCGAGCGCGCGGAAGCCCGGACGCGTCCAGTCCCGCCCGTTGGCGCGCCAGTCCTCGGCGATCAGCGCGAACAGGCCGGGACGATCGCTCATGCCCGCGTCGTGTCCTTATATTCGATCAGCACCGCCTTGCGCCCGGACCGGCGCTCGCGGTGAAAGGCGACGAAGCCGGCGAACTCGGGGATCTTGCCGATCATGAGCAGCACCGCGCTGGCGCGCGCGAGGCGGGGCGGGAGCCCTTCGGCCAGCCGGCGCCGGTAGATCCGGGCGATATTGACGAGGAACAAAGCGATGCACGCCGCGGTGATCAGCAGGAAGACCGGCCTGAACAGCCCGCCGACGATCCCGAGCATGGCGAGCGCCGGGATCAGTCCGCCCCAGATCACATCGCGCCAGACGCTCGCGCTCCAGTTAGGCCAGGTGCTCCTCGGGTGCCGCCAGGCGAGCTCGGCGAAGGCATGGCCCGCGCGCTTGGTGCGCCGCCACCATTGGCCGAAGCGCATGATCGCCGCATCGTGCAGCGTCATCTCGCCCTCGATCCGTGCGAGCCGCCAGCCGGCCGCGCGCAGCCGCATCGACATGTCGGGCTCCTCGCCCGCGATCATGTCTTCCGGATAGCCGCCGACCGCACGATAGGCCACCTCGCGGATCAGGATATCGCCGCCGCACGCGCCGACTTCGCCGACGGGCACGTCCCACTCGTCGTCGCACAGCGCATTATAGACCGATGCCTCGGGATGGCGCTCCCGCCGCCGTCCGAAGACGAGCGCGAGGCTGGGATCCGCCTCGAGCGCGGCCATCCCCTTCGCGATCCAGCCGGGCTGCATTTCGCAATCGCCATCGATGAACTGGAGGAATTGGGGTTCTTGGACGAACGACGCGCCGGCATTGCGCGCGCGCGCCGCCGTGAAATGCGGCACGTCGATCTGGATGACTTTGGCGCCCAGCGCGTGCGCGAAATCCTGGCTGCCGTCGCTCGATCCCGAATCGACATAGACGACCGGCCCTTCGCCGATGACCGAGCGTAGGCACGCCTTGAGCCGCTCGCCCTCGTTTCGGCCGATCACGACGATGGCGAGCTTCGGGCGTATCAGCCGACGCATGCGGTATATCCGCCGCGCCGCACCGGCCCGAGCCGGCGCGTGATGCGGTCGCCATATTTGCGGACGAAGCCATGCGGCGCGATCGCGTCGCGCTTCTTGGGGAGCGGCAGGATTGCGGCGATGCGCGCGGCCTCGGTCGGGCTCAGCCGGCTCGCATCATGATGAAAATAGCGCATCGCCCCGGCATTGGCGCCGTAGGTGCCGAGCCCCGTCTCAGCGACGTTGAGATAGACTTCCATGATCCGCTGCTTGCCCCAGATCAGTTCGATCAGCCCAGTGAACCACGTCTCGAGGCCCTTGCGAAGCCACGAACGCCCCTGCCACAGGAACGCATTCTTCGCAGTCTGCTGGCTGATCGTCGAGCCGCCACGATAGCGCTTGCCCGCCTCGTTGCCCGAATAGGCCTTGCGGATCGCGGTGAAGTCGAAGCCGTGATGCGAGCAGAAATTGCCGTCCTCGGCGGCGATGGCGGCGCGCGCCATGTTCGGATCCATCCGCGACAGCGGCATCCAGTCCTTCGAGATCGATCGCCCGCCGACGACGTCGCCGATCATGGTCAGCGTGATCGGTGGCGGCACGAAGCGATAGACGATCACCCACAGGATCGATCCGCCGACAAAGATCAGGATCGCGCGCACCAGCCAGCGGAAAAGCGGGCGGGGCAAAGAGCGGGAGGTCGTCGATTTTCGCTTCGCGCTGGCGGCCATGACGCCGATCTAGTCGAAGCAGGCCGCGAGCGGAACAGGCTAGCAATGTGTCCGTTTGATTGCCCGAACGAAAAGGGGCGGGGCATGATGCGGATCTGGGCGATAGCGGCGACGATGCTGGCGGCGGCACCCGCGACGGCGGCGGACCTGCGCGATCTGTGCACCGATCGGCCCGGCCTCGGCACGCCCGCCTGCACGGTGGACGCCGGCCATTTGCAGATCGAGACGGGTCTCGCCGACTGGACGCACGACAGCAATGCCGACAGCCGCACCGACACGTTCCTGCTCGGCAACATGCTCGGCCGCTTCGGCGTGGGCCCGACGACCGAAGTCCGCCTCGGCTGGAGCGCTTATGGCCGCGAGCGCGAGCGCGACAAGATGAGCGGCGACATCGAGACCGCGCACCGGACGGGCGACATCACGCTCGGCCTCAAGCAGAACCTCGCAAACCCGGACGGCGAGGGCTTCTCGCTCGCGGTGCTGCCGTCGGTGTCGATCCCCGTCGGCCGCCAGCCGATTGGCGCGGGCACCTGGAGCGCGAGCCTGCTCGTGCCCGTCTCGTTCGAGATCAATCCCGATCTCCACCTCCAGTTCACGCCCGAGGCGGATGCGGCGGCGAACGAGAGCGGCAATGGCCGCCATCTGGCGGTGGGCAGCACGGCCGGCGTCGATTTCGGCCTGACCAAGCAGCTCGATCTCGAGCTCGAAGTGCAGGCGATCCGCGACCGCGATCCCTCGGGGCACGCGACGACAACGCTGGCATCGGCCTCCTTCGCCTACAAGATCGGCGACAATCTCCAGTTCGATGTCGGCGGCGTCGCCGGGCTCAACCGATCGAGCCCCGATATCGAGGCCTATTGGGGCGTGGTCCGCCGCTTCTGAGGGCGCTGCTCAGACGACGAGCATCACCAGCGCCATCACGACCATCATCACATTCTCGGTCAGCGACAGGAAGCCGAGCGGCACATTGCTGTCGCCGCCGACGCACGCGCATTTGAGGTCGCGTTTGTCGACATAGACCGCCTTGATGACCGAGACCGCGCCGATCGTGCCGATGAAGAGCGCGATCGGGATCGAGAGCCAGCGCAGCGCGCCTGCGATCATCAGCAACCCCGCCAGCGCCTCGCCGAAGGGGTAGAGATAGGCATAAGGCAGCCATCGCCGCGCGAGCAGGTCATAGCCCAGGAACATGCTCGAGAAGCTCTCGATATCGCGCAGCTTCAGGATCGCGAGCACGCACATGCTGAACGCGATGAACCATTGGAAGACGATCCCCGGCACGATCGCGCCGAACGCCCCATAGCTCGCAGCCAACGCCATCAATGCCGTCACCGCGAACACCGCGATCACCGGCCGATGAGTCACCGCCCTGGGATCGCGGACCTTCTTGCCTAGATAGCGGCGCAGATCGTCATTGCCGCCGATACGCTCCCCGTCGATGAAGATCTGCGGCGTCGAGGTCACGCCCTGCGCGGCCTTGAACGCGTCGGTCTCCTCGCGCGTCCGGAAGGTGTGATCCTCGACCGCAAAGCCCTGACTCTTGAGCAGATGCAGCGCCTTGCGCCCGTGCGGGCAGACCGACTTTCCGATCGTCATCCGATAGATTGTCGCCTGCTTGGCTGTGGTCGTCACCATCGTCTTCACCCTGTCGGTCTTTGCCGGGCCGCCGTATAGCCGCCGTACCACGGTACGGAGTCAAGCAGGATGGAGCTCACGATCGGCGCGCTCGCGCAGACCGGCGGGGTCGGGGTCGAGACGATACGCTTCTACCAAAGACGCGGGCTGATGCGCGTGCCCGAGCGCGCCGGCGCGATCCGTCGCTATGCGGAAGCCGATCTGCGCCGGCTGCGCTTCATCCGACAGGCGCAGGCGGCGGGATTCACGTTGGAAGCTATCGGCGAACTTCTCGCACTCGATGCGAGCCACGACCGCGCGAAGGCGCGCGCGCTGACTCTGGAGCGCATCGCCGAACTGGACGCGAAGATCGCGTTGCTAACCGAAGCGCGCACGTCGCTCGCCAGGCTTGCACACGAATGCGGCGCCTCGGCAAAGGGACCATGCCCGATCATCGAGGCGTTCGAAAGCTAGATAGAGCGGCGACCGATCGGCCTCACCGCCCCAGCGCATGCACGAGCCGCAGTCCGATCGTGTTGATGCCGGGATTCTGTTTCCCGAACAGCTGCGCGTGGCTGAAATGCTCGAACGCCGCCTCGATCGCCCAGCGCGTGTCGAGCCGCACGCCGAGCGACAGGCTCGGGTTGAACAGGACGCGCGAGCCGAACGACGTCCGGCGCGAATAGAGCCGGTATCGCCGCGCGGCCTCGGCATCCGACAGGCCGGGGGCGAAGGGATCGGGCGTCATGCGATAGCCGTCGTGGATCGTCAGCCCGATGCCCGTCTGCGCATAGACCCTGTCGTTCAGCAGATGCTGCCGCCATTCCGCGCCGAGGCTGGCGAAGCTCGTCCGTCCCGCCGTGTTGAGCTGCAGGCGCGCGGTCAGGCGCGGCTTGAGCGCTACCGTCAGCGGCGCGCTGCGATAGACGAACTGGAGATCGGCCGTGTGGCGCTCCTCCTCGCCTTCATAGATGAAGCCGGGCGGCGGCGCGCTCCGGAATGGCTTTCGAATGCCGTGGTCGAGCCAGCCGATCGCGATCTCGGCGCCCGGACGCAGGGGCTCGCTCTGAGCCCGTGCCGGAAACGGCACGCACGCCACGATTATGACGAAACTGCCACTCACCCTGTCCATCCCCGATCCCCCTTCGCGCAATGGCTGTCGTCCAGCCGCGATGATTGATGTAAAAAGGCGGATTATTATCGTCAAACAGAAAGAATATGATGTTGGACACATATTCGCTGTCCCCGCGCCGTGCGCGGATCGTGCGTCTCGCGGCCGCTCTGTTCCTTTTGGTCGGGCTGGTCAGCCTGGTCGGGACGGCCGTCTCGATGGCCCGGCCCGCTTTGTCCGTGCGGTGCGGCGCGGCGGGATGCACCGGCCGGACGCCGCTCATCGATCTCGCGCCCGAAGACGCCCGCCCGGCGCTCGCCGCGTCCCGAACGGCGCAGGCGGCGTTCGCGCATCATGTGGCGCGGCCGATCGTGCGCGCAGGGCTGGCCGCGACGCAATTGATCCGCGGCCTGCCGTTCGCGGCGCTCATGCTGGCGGTCGGCCTCGCGCTGCGGCGGCTGGCGGCGCGCGTCGGTGACGATCTGGCGCAAGCTCTGCCCTGGCTGCGCCGTGCCGCGCTGGCGGCGTTGGTCGCGGCGATCGCGCCGCCGGTCACCGACAGCCTGAGCGCGATGATCCTGTTTCCGGGCACGCCATCGGGGGCGATGTGGTATCTGGAGGTCGATTTCCTGCGGCTCGCCTGCGATCTGCTGCTCGCGCTCGCGGCGGTCGCGGTCGCCTGGGCGATCGATGCCGGCGGCCGGGCCGAGCGCGACGTGGCCAGCTTCGTCTGATGCCGGTGATCGTCAATCTCGATGTGGTGTTGGCGCAGCGCAAGATACGCTCGAACGAACTGGCCAAGGCGATCGGGATCACCGAATCGAACCTGTCGCTGCTCAAGTCCGGCAAGGTGAAGGGCGTCCGCTTCGCGACGATCGCGGCGATCTGCCGCTATCTCGATTGCACGCCGGGCGACATACTCGGCTATGTCCCATCGGACGAGGACCTGACGATCGAGGAGTGAGACGGGGAGGGGCGGCGCTCGTGCGTCAGCTGCCGCACGCTGGACAAGGGCGAGCTACGGCAGCCGCCCCCTTATGAAAAATGGACCCTATCCGTCATGCGCCAGCAGCCATGTCATCGCGGCGGTCTCGGAGACGAAGAAGCCAATGATCTCGCCAAAGCTATGCGTGCGCCGCATCTGCATCTTCACGAGACTGGATTCGACGGTGATCGCGACCCGGTCGTCCGGGCGATAGATCTGCTCGAACGACTGCATGACGATCGCCTGGTTTTCCACCGTATGCGGCTGGAGCTTGAGCGCGTCGATCAGCACCCGGATCGGCCGGCCCGCCGCCCTGCGCCGGGTGACGAACTCCGCATTGTCGGCGAAATGGCGGAGCAAGGTCTCGCGATCGAAGAAACCTGCGACGACCATCCGCACGACGCGTTCATGCTCTTCTTCGTGAATCGCGTAAGTCGGCGGCAGTACAACTGGAACAGGATTGCTGAGCATGACGATGCGCTAGGCGGGCGCAGTTAACGATCGCTCAAATGGCGAGGAAGCCACCGCCGACTATATTGCGCAATACCCTATACTTTAGTCGAATGACCCGTCAGGGCCTATTGCGTTTGGCGTCACGCTGGCAGCCGCCGTCACCCCCGCCGGAGCGGGAGTGACGGCGCATCATCATGCCATCGCGGGCAGCAATCGCTTCTCGCCGGCGATCCGCATCATCGCCTTCTGGAGCTTGTCGAACGCGCGCACCTCGATCTGGCGGACGCGCTCGCGGCTCACGCCATAGACCTGGCTGAGCTCTTCCAGCGTCTTGGGATCGTCGGCCAGCCGGCGCTCGGCGAGGATATGCTTCTCGCGATCGTTGAGGCTATCCATCGCCTCGGTCAGCATGTCGTGGCGGACGTCCTTCTCCTGGCTGTCGGCCAGGCGCTCGTCCTGCAGCGGATCGGTGTCGACCAGCCAATCCTGCCACTGGCCCTCGCCATCCTCGCGCATCGGCACGTTGAGCGACGTGTCGCCGCCCATCGCCATCCGGCGATTCATCGAGTGGACCTCGTCCTCGGTCACGCCGAGGTCGGTCGCGATCTTGGCGACGTGGACGGCGTTGAGATCGCCTTCCTCGAACGCGTCGAGCTGGCTCTTCATCCGGCGGAGGTTGAAAAAGAGCTTCTTCTGCGCCGCGGTCGTGCCCATCTTCACGAGGCTCCACGAACGCAGGATATATTCCTGGATCGAGGCGCGGATCCACCACATCGCATAGGTGGCGAGGCGGAAGCCGCGATCGGGCTCGAACTTCTTCACGCCCTGCATCAGGCCGATATTGCCTTCGCTGATCAGCTCGGCGGTGGGCAGACCGTAGCCGCGATAGCCCATGGCGATCTTCGCCACGAGTCGCAGGTGGCTGGTAACGAGCTTCGCCGCCGCCTCGGTGTCGCCATGCTCCTGGAAGCGCTTGGCGAGCATATACTCCTCCTCCGGCTGGAGGAGCGGAAACTTCCGGATCTCGGATAGATAGCGATTGAGACCCGCCTCGCCGCCGAGCGCCGGGATGGTCGCGGGGGTGGAGGACTTGATGGCCATGTTCGTAGATCTCCCTGGGCAGTGCGCCCCGGAGGCGGCCTGCCAGGCCTCCCCCGTCTGTTGATCACCCTAGCAGAAGACGTCTGAATAGATCCTGCATGTCTGCGGGAATACTACTTTCGAACGCCATAGTTTCGCTTGTCACGGGATGGATGAAGCCGAGGCGTGCCGCATGCAACGCCTGCCTCTCGAAACCCAAACTCGCCAGCAGCTTGCGCTGTTCCCGGCTCGGCTGGCCATAGAATTGGTCGCCGAGCAGCGAATGGCCGATCGATGCCATGTGGACGCGCACCTGGTGCGTCCGGCCCGTCTCCAGCCGACACTCGACGAGGCTCGCCCCGTCGAGCGTCTCGATCGTGTCGTAATGCGTGACCGCGCGCTTGCCGTCGCGGACGATCGCCATCTTCTTGCGATCATGGGGGCTGCGCCCGAGCGGCGCATCGACCTTCCCCTTGGCCGGGCGCGGCCGGCCCGAGACGATCGCCTTGTAGCGCCGGTCGATCGAGTGGTCGGCGAATTGCTTGGCGAGCCCCGCATGCGCGCGATCGGTCTTGGCGGCGACGATCAGCCCCGACGTATCCTTGTCGATCCGGTGGACGATGCCCGGCCGCTCGACCCCGCCGATGCCCGAGAGCGAGCCCCGGCAATGGTGGAGCAAAGCATTCACCAATGTCCCGTCCAGATTGCCGCAGGCCGGGTGAACGACCAGCCCGGCAGGCTTGTCAACGACGATCAGATGCTCGTCCTCGAAGGCGATGACGAGCGGGATGTCCTGCGCCGCGTTGTGCGTCGGCGCGGGATCGGGGACGGTGACCACATAGGCGTCGCCCGCCTTCACCTTGATCGCCGGATCGCGGACAAGCGTCTCGTCGCGCGTCACGCTGCCCGACGAAATCAGCGCCTTCAGCCGCTCACGCGACAGCGTCGGGATAAGCACCGCCAGCGTCCGGTCCAGACGCCAGCCAGCGGCCTCATCCGGCACGCTCGCAAATTTGGTCGATACCCCCGCATCCATCCGGTCTCGGATATGGGAGGGAGGGGGCGATTTTCAAGATCGGCGGCGGGGCGACTGGCGACTGCCTTCGTCCTGGATCGCCTTGCGAATTTCACGCCGGGACGGCCGGCTCGACACGTTTCCCGATCGCGATTAGCAGGTCGCGCGGTGACCTTCATCAGCCGCCAGTGCCTCGATCGCCTGATCGCGCTCGCCGCGGCATCGCCGTCGCGCGAGATATGCGGTCTGCTCTTCGGCACGGAGGATCGGATCGACGCCGTCGTGCCGACCGCCAATGTCGCCGTCCGCCCCGAGGACATGTTCGAGATCGATCCAGCCGCGCTCATCGCCGCGCATCGCGCCGAGCGGGCAGGGGGGGCGCGCCTCGTCGGCCATTATCACTCGCACCCCTCGGGCTCGCTCTTGCCCTCGTCGCGCGACATGGTCGCCGCGGAGCCGGGTCGGCTCTGGCTGATCCTCGCGCGAGGCGAGGCGGGTCTGTGGCAGGCCGGGCCGCACGGCTTCGCGCCGCTTCCGCTGTCGATCGCGTAGGGCCAAGGTTGCGCTCCGCCGCGACAACCGTCAGAAGCCGCGTTTTGCCGCTCGGCAACCGGGGATTGGAATGTCCATGCAGGATGTATCGGTCGAATTTGCGAGCCTGCTCTGCTCGCGCCTGTGCCACGATCTGCTGAGCCCTGTCGGGGCGCTCAACAACGGGCTCGAGTTGCTCCAGGACGAGCAGGATCCCGAGATGCGCGCTCAGTGCATGGAGTTGCTCGCCGACAGCGCACGCGCGTCCGCGGACAAGCTCAAATTCTTCCGCTTGGCCTTCGGCGCGGCGGGCGGATATGGCGACGATATCGATGCGCGCGAGGCGAAGGCCGCGCTGGAGGGCATCGTCCGCGGCAACAAGCGCGTCCATTTCGGCTGGCTCGTCGATCAGTCGAACCTGTCGCGCGGCGCGACGCGCATCCTGCTCAATCTCGCTCTGATCGCGCTCGATGCGCTCGTGCGCGGCGGGCGGCTCGATGTCGGCGTCGAGGCGGACGAGGTCGTCATCCGCGCCGAGGGGCCGCGGCTCGTGATCGATGCGGAGATCCGCGCACTGCTGGAAGGGGAGGATGTCGGCGATGCGATGTCGTCGCGTACGGCCGGCGCATTGCTGATCCGCGAACTCGCGCGGCGCGAAGGGCGTTCGCTGCGTTTTTCGGAGGAAGACGGCATTCTCCTGTTCGGCGTCACCGCCCCGGCCGTCATGGCGCCTGCTTAAGCCTCTTTTTACCATCTCCTGCGATGAGCAGCCCGCGCATCGAGGCGTGCGCTGGGCTTGCCGATGGACGATCTCCTTACCGATTTCATTGCCGAGACACGGGAAACCCTCGATGCGATCGCGGGCGAACTGGTCGCGTGGGAAGCCGATCCGGGCGACCGGACGCGGCTCGATGCGATCTTCCGCTTCGTCCACACCGTAAAAGGGAGCTGCGGCTTCCTCGATCTGCCGCGCCTCCAGCGGCTGAGCCATTCGGCTGAAGACGTGCTCGCCGAAGTCCGCGACGGCGCCCGGACACCGGATGCGGCGCTCGTCAGCGCCGTGCTCGCCATCATCGATCGCATCGGCGAGCTGACCGACGCGATGGAGAGCGGCGAATCGCTGCCCGACGGCATCGACAGCCTGCTGATCGCGGCGCTCCAGCCGGGCGAGGCCGAAGCCGTCGCCGGCCCCGCCCAGGCCGCGCCGACCAACGCGCCGCGCGTCGTATCGCGCAGTATCCGCCTGCCGGTCGATCTGCTCGATCGGATGATGGCCGGCGTCTCGGACATGGTGCTGGCGCGCAACGAATTGTCGCGCGCTTTACGCTCATCGGGCACGGACACGGCGGCCGATGTCGCGTTCGAGCGCTTGTCGCAATGCGTCGCCGAGGTGCGCGATGCGGTGACCCGCACGCGCATGGCGCGGATCGACGGCCTCTTCTCGGTCCTGCCGCGCATGGTCCGCGACCTGTGCTCGCAGCTCGGCCGCACGGTCCAGCTGGATATCGACGGGGGCGACGTCGAGCTGGATCGCGAGATGATCGAGATGATCCGTGATCCGCTGACGCATATCGTGCGCAATGCGATCGATCACGGGATCGAACTGCCCGAGGAGCGCATCGCCGCCGGCAAGTCCGCGTCGGGCCGGCTGCGCGTCTCCGCGCGCCAGGCGGGCAACCAGATCCTGATCGATGCGATCGACGATGGCCGCGGCATCGATGCCGACCGGCTCGTCGCCAAGGCGCTCGCCGCCGGGCTCGTCACCGCCGAGCAGGTCGCGGGCATGACGCTGCAGCGCAAGCTCGCTTTGATCTTCCTGCCCGGCCTGACCACCGCCAGCAGCGTCACCGAGATTTCCGGCCGCGGCGTCGGCATGGACGTCGTCCGCGCCAATATCGAGCGGATCGGCGGGATGATCGATCTGGACAGCCGGCCCGGTCATGGCGTGCGCCTGACGTTGCGCCTGCCGCTGACGCTGACGATCATTCCCGCGCTGATCATCGCCTCGGGCGAGCATAATTTCGCCGTGCCGCGCTCCGCGATCGAGGAAATCGTCCGCGTCGGACGCGGCGACGTGAACCTCCAGCATATCGGCGGCGCGATCGTCGCCCATATCCGCGGGCGAAGCCTGCCCGTCATCGATCTGGGCGCGTTTCTCGGCTCCGAAAGCGCCGAGGTGGCGAGCCGCTGGCCGGTCCTGCTCGTCGTCCGCTCGGGCGGGGGCGAGCCGTTCGCATTGCTCGTCGATGCGGTCCTCGATCATGAGGAGCTTGTCGTGAAACCGGCAGCGCCTGCGATCATGGCGACCGGCATCTATGCGGGCACGACCCTGCCCGACAACAGCCGCCCGATCCTGCTGTTCGACGTGGCCGGTCTTGCTGCGACAGCCGGTGTCGCCACCGCCAGCGAGCAGATCCAGGAGGAGCCGGCTGCCGAGCCGGACGGTGCCGTTGCCGTGCCGACCCTGCTGTTTCGCGATCTGGACGGGATCAGGCGGGCCGTGCGGCTGGGACTGGTCGAGCGGATCGAGGATGTCGGGCGCGAGCAGGTCGCCGAGACGGGCGGCCTTCTTAATCTTGCGCATCAAGGCGTGATCGTCCCGCTCATCGCCGGCGGCCCGCTCCCCGCCGCCGGCCGGCTGCGCGTGCTCCAGCTCGGGGATGGGCAGAGCCGGATCGCCTATGCGATCGACGTGGTGATCGACATCGTCGATCTCGGCACCGAATTCACGCCGGTCGCGGCGAGCGGACCGATTGCGGGGATCACGCTGCTCGATGGCGACCAGGTCGAATTGCTCGATGCCCATTGGCTGTTCGCCAGCCGCATCGCGCCGCGATCCGAACGTGCGCCGACCTGCCTGATCGCCGACGAACGCGATCCGTGGGCGCGCCAGTTCCTGGAACCGGTGCTGGTCGCCGCAGGCTACCGCGTGCTGTTCGGAGATGTCGCCGCCACGGAGCGCATCGATGTCGTCATCGGCGCCGTCGGGGGCAGCGAGCTGGAGGTGCCCTGCATCCGCCTGCGTGCCGCCGCGGAGGCCGGCGAGGGCGAAAGCGGCTCGATCTGGCGCTACGATCGGGCGAGCCTGCTCGATGCCGTCGCCGCCGCCGCGCGGGCTGGGAGGGGCTGAATGGAACGTCTGTATCTGATGGTCCGGATCGCCGGCGAGCTTGTCGCGATCGACGCCAACGAAGTGGGTTCGGTCGTCGAGATCGACAATATCACTCGCGTGCCCCGGGTGGCACCGCACATCGCCGGGCTGTTCGCGCTGCGCAGCCGCGTGCTGACCGTGATCGATTCGCGCGCGGCGCTCGGTCTGGGCAAGATCGAGGGCGCGGTCATGCCCGAAGCCGTCGTCATCCTCATCGACGGGCACAGCTATGCGCTGCTAGTCGAAGCGGTCGAGGATGTCGCGAGCGCCGGCGCACCGTCGCCATTGGTCGCCAAGCTCGAGCCGGGCTGGGCGCGCGTCGCGATCGGGCGGCTGGGAACGGAGCGGGGCGATATCCTGCTGATCGATCCGGCCCAACTGATCCTCGGGGGCGAGGAACAGGCGGCCGCCGCCTGACCGGTCTTAACCCGATCCTTACACCCCGATGCCTAAGACGGCGTCCGAACTATTCCGCCCAACAGGATGGACGAAATCATGAAGACCTGCCTGGTTGTCGACGATTCGAAGGTGATCCGGAAGGTTGCCCGCCATATCTTGGAGGCGCTCGACTTCACGGTCGCGGAAGCCGGCGACGGGCAGGAGGCGCTGACCCACTGCACCACCATGGTCCCGCCCGACGTGATCCTGCTGGACTGGAACATGCCGGTGATGAGCGGCATCGAATTCCTGCGCGCGCTGGGCGAAGCCGAATTGCCCCGCCGCCCCAAGGTCGTGTTCTGCACGACCGAGAATGGCAGCGCGCATATCCGCGCCGCGATCGAAGCGGGCGCCGACGAATATGTGATGAAGCCGTTCGATCGCGATACGATCGAGAGCAAGCTGCAGATCGTCGGCGTCGCCTGACGCGGCCGCTGCAGGGCAGTCAGACGATGAGCGCGGAAGCCGCCAGCCGCAGAGCTGATCGCCCGATTCGGGTGATGGTCGTCGATGATTCGATCGTCGCGCGCGCCGTGCTGGTTCGGATGCTCGAGGCGCAGCCCGACATCGTCGTCGTCGCCGAGGCCAGGAGCGGGCGCGCCGCGCTCGCGGCGCTCGACGTCCATCAGCCCGATCTCATCCTGCTCGATCTCGAAATGCCCGACATGGGCGGCCTCGAAGTGTTGCCGACGATGATCGAGCGCGGTGGCCGTCGCGTGATGGTCGTATCGTCCGCCTGCAGCGACGGCGCGGCGTCCAGCCTGCATGCGCTCCGCCTCGGCGCGGCCGATACGTTGCTGAAGCCCGGCGCTGGGCGGCTCGCGGGCAGCTTCGCGCAGGAATTGATCGAGAAGGTTCGGCGGATCGCGGCGGCACCGGCAGGGCAAAGCGGCGGTGCGCGCCGCGCGCTGGCGATCGCCGAGCAGGACTTGCCCGCGCCATCGCCAGCGGCCCGCGGAATCGAATGCATCGCGATCGGAGCCTCCACGGGGGGCGTTCACGCGCTTGCCTCCTTCTTCTCGGTATTCCCGTCCTCGATCCAAACGCCGATCCTCGTGACGCAGCATCTGCCCGCGCCCTTCATGCCCTATTTCGCCGGGCAGCTTCAGGAGATGTCGGGCCGGCCGACCCGCTTGGCGCTCGACGGCATGCCGCTCGCGCCGGGAGCGATATTGCTTGCGCCCGGCGATGCGCATCTGGGCCTCGCGCGCACGCGCGGCACCGTCCACGTCAAGCTGGAGCGTCGGCGCATGCCCTCCGGCTGCACGCCGTCGGTCGATCCGATGCTGAGCGCCGTGGCCACGATCTACGGGGCCGGCGGCCTTGGTCTCATCCTGAGCGGGATGGGCCGGGATGGAGAGATTGGCGCGGCCGATATGGTCACGGCGGGCGGCGAGATTCTCGCGCAGGACGCGGGAAGCTCGGTCGTTTGGGGAATGCCTGGTGCGGTGATGAGCAGCGGCATCGCCCGTCTCGCACTGCCGCCTGCTTCGTTGGCGCGCGAAGTGGCGGATCGGATCGAATCGCGCGGAGCCACTCCATGGATATGAGCCCGCTCGCCGCAGGGGCATTTTCGAAGTTGCTGGAACGCGCGACCGGACAGGAACTCCTCGCCGCCCGCCGCTGGCGGATCGAAACCGCACTAGGTCCGGTCCTGAAAGCCGAGGGACTCGATTCGCTGGATCAGCTCGCGACGCGGCTCGGCCGGGCCGAGGAAGGACGGCTGATCCAAGACGTGGTCGAGGCTTTGCTCAATCACGAGACGAGCTTCTTCCGCGATATCGCAGCGTTCCGGTCGTTTGCGGACGAGGCGCTCCCGGCCATTGCCGAACGTCGGATCGATACGCGCCGCCTGCGCATCTGGTCTGCGGGCTGCTCGACCGGCCAAGAGGCCTACTCCCTGGCGATCCAGCTGCATCGCGCCACGGAGCGCTGGCAGGACTGGGATGTGTCGATCCTCGCCACCGACGTCTCGCCACAGGCCATTTCTCGCGCGCGCGAGGGGCTTTATGGCCAGCTCGAGATCCAGCGCGGCCTGCCGATCGGCGATATGCTCGGCTGGTTCGAGCCCGAGGCGGAGAGCTGGCGTGCGAAGATGGAGCTACGGCGGACGATCGCTTTCGCCGTCCACAATCTGATGGAGGCCGCCCCTGCGGGGCGGTTCGATATCGTGCTCTGCCGCAACGTGCTGCTCTATTTTCCGATCGCGACGCGCCGAAGCGTGCTCGATCGGATCGCCCAGTCGATGGCGCCCGACGGGCTGCTCTTCCTCGGGGCGGGCGAGACCGTGCTCGGCCAGAGCGACGCCTTCGAAGCGGACCGCGAGTTGCGCGGTTTCTACCGCCTGAAAGGCTGGCAGGCGGCGCAGGACTAGCGGATCGGTCCGGCGGCGCTATGCTGGAGGCCCGGCCGCAGCGAGAGCCCATGCCTCAGATCATCGACTGCCCGTCTCCGAATTTCGACGAGCGCAAGCTGCCCCTCTCGATCCTGGTGCTCCATTACACCGGGATGCAGGATGCCGCGTCTGCGATTGCGCGGCTGACCGACGCGGCAGCCAAGGTCTCCAGCCATTATATCATAGCCGAAGATGGCCAGATCCTGCGGCTCGTCGAGGAATCCAAGCGTGCCTGGCATGCCGGCCGATCGCACTGGCGCGGCATCGACGACGTCAATTCGGCGTCGATCGGGATAGAGATCGTCAATCCCGGGCACGAATTCGGCTACCGGCCCTTCACCGAGGCGCAATATGAAGCGCTGCTGCCGCTGATGCATGACATTTGCGGGCGATATGGCATCACCCGCGGCAATATCGTCGGCCATTCGGATATCGCGCCGACGCGCAAGGAAGATCCGGGCGAGCTGTTCGATTGGGAACGGCTGGCGAAGGTCCGGCTCGCTCTGCCCCGGCCGGTGAAATATCTGACCGATCCGCATTGGAGCGAAGGCGGCTTCCTGCTCGCGCTCGAACGCTTCGGCTATGAGGTGATCGATGGCTCTGCGGCCGTGCGCGCGTTCCAGCGCCGCTATCGGCCCGAGCGGATCGATGGCGAGATAGACGGGCAGACGCGCGCGATCCTGCTGTCGCTGCTGACCGGCGGCGACAAGGCGGCCGAGGCCAAGCGCTCGCAAGGCTGACTCGACAGGGGCTGCGACGCGGCGTACCTGCCGCCGCGCCAGAGGGCCGGGCGGCCGCCGCTTGTCGCAAGACGAGGGGAGGAAAGTCCGGGCTCCACAGAGTGACGGTGCCGGATAACGCCCGGCGAGGGTGACCTCAGGGAAAGTGCCACAGAAAGGATACCGCCCGGCGGGCTCCTCCCATCAATATGGGTGGAAATCCGGGTAAGGGAGAAAGGGTGCGGCAAGAGCGCACCGCGCGCCTGGCAACAGGGGCGGCATGGCAAACCCCACCGGGAGCAAGACCGAATAGGGACGGCATAGGGATCTGCTCGATCCGGTCGTCCGGGTTGGTTGCTTGAGGCGGCGCGCAAGCGTCGTCCTAGAGGAATGGTCGCCCATCCCCGGAGACGGGGTGGACAGAACCCGGCTTACAGGCCCTCTGGCATCACTCTCACATCAGGCCGAGCTGGCGGAAGCTCCGCCAGCCGCCCGATCCGAAGATCAGGTGATCCAGCACCTTGATATCCAGCGGCCGCGCGATCTCGACGATCCGGCGCGTGACGACCCGGTCCGCACGGCTGGGCATCGGATCGCCGGCGGGGTGGTTGTGCGCGAGCACCAGGGCGCGGCTTTCCAGTGCTAGAGCATTTTTCGATCAGTATGCGTCATATCCAGCGGCTTTGAAGTAGTTGGCGCACTCAGAGGGTGTGAAGGCGTCGAGGCACTCGCCGATGACGCGCCAGAGGTGATCGACGGTGCGGGCGGCGGCTTTGCGCAGGAGCGTCTTCAGCTTGGCGAAGGCGTTCTCGATGGGATTGAAGTCCGGCGAGTAGGGCGGGAGGAACAGGAGCGTTGCTCCGGCTGCCTCGACCGCCGCGCGGACGGCGCTGCCCTTGTGGGCTGGCAGATTGTCGAGGATCACGACATCGCCGGGGCGCAGCGTCGGCACGAGCACCTGCTCAGTGTAAGCGAGGAACCACTCGGCGGTCATCGGGCCGTCGAGCACCATCGGCGCGGTCATGCCGGAGAGCCTGAGCGCGCCGACGAAGGTAGTCGTCTTCCAGTGCCCGTGCGGAATCGCCGCCCGCAGCCGCTCGCCGCGCGGCGCTCGTCCATGGAGCCGGGCCATCTTGGTGCTGGCACCGGTCTCGTCGATGAACACCAGCGTGTGCGGATCGAGATCGAGCTGGCCCTCGAACCATGCCTCACGCCGGCTCAGAACGTCGGGACGATCCTGCTCGGCGGCATGCCCGGTCTTTTTTTGAGCGTGATCCGCCGCCGCTGGAAGAACCGCCACAGGCCGGCGATGCTGACGCCGATCCCGCCTCCGGCAAGCTCGTCCCGCAGATCGGCCAGCGTGATGTCCGGCTTCCCCTCAAGCGCAGCCAGGATCACAGCGGCATGCGCCTCGATCCGCCCCGAACGGCGATCCCCGCCCTGCGGCTTGGGACTCGCGTCCCCAACGGTCCGCGACAGGGCATGCCAGCGGATCGCGCTCGATGCGCTCACTCCGAACCGCTCGGCCGCCTGGCGGCACGACGCACCACCATCGACCGCGGCAATTACCCGTCTGCGAAGATCAACCGACAGCGCTCTGGTCATGCATGCCAGCCTCCCTCGCCAGCACGCAGCTTGAATCAGAACGTCACAGCTTTGGGAATCCCACGCGAGTTAGTCAGGTCGAAACATGCTCTAGCGCATCGGAGAATAATCGTCGCAGCGGCACATCGACGCCGCCTTCGGATCCTGAGGCATAGGCCTCGTGCCAGATCAGCCGCAGCCGCGTGCCGAGATGGAGGACATGAAACTGCTCGTGATCGAGATTGAGCAAGGCCGGCTCCAGCAATGCCGCCGCGGCCCCGGTATCCGCCACGTCCAGACCGCCGATGACGCCAAGCAGCACGTTCGATCCCCCGAGACATGGCGCGAACAGTGCTTCGGGCGGGGCGGGCGGCTCCAGCGCGGATCGATCCGTTTCGGAGGCTTCGCGACGACTTGGCGGATCGAAAGGGCGGCGCTAGACCGCGCTGCGTGAAGGCCTATCAGGATCTCATGCGCCGCATCCTTGCCGATGGGGTGCGCCAGGACGACCGCACCGGCGTCGGCACCTTGTCCGTCTTCGGCCATCAGATGCGCTTCGATCTCTCGGCCGGCTTTCCCGTGCTGACGACCAAGAAGCTGCATCTGCGCTCGATCATCGTCGAACTTCTGTGGTTCCTGCGCGGCGACACCAATGTCCGCTGGCTGCAGGAGCGCAACGTCAGGATCTGGGACGAATGGGCGCGCGAGGATGGCGATCTCGGCCCCGTCTACGGCAAGCAGTGGCGCGACTGGGAGGGGCCGGACGGCGTCCATATCGACCAGATCAGGGCGTTGATCGACCTGATCAACCGCGATCCCGCCTCGCGCCGCCAGATCGTCTCGGCCTGGAACCCGGCCGACCAGCCGCGCATGGCGCTCGCGCCCTGCCATTGCCTGTTCCAGACGCATGTCGCGAACGGCAGGCTCAGCCTCCAGCTCTACCAGCGCTCGGCCGACGTCTTCCTCGGCGTGCCGTTCAACATCGCGAGCTATGCCCTGCTCACGCACATGCTGGCGCAGCAATGCGGGCTCGAGGTCGGCGATTTCGTGTGGACCGGCGGCGATTGCCACCTCTACGTCAATCATCTCGATCAGGCGCGCGAGCAACTGACGCGCACGCCGGGTCCGCTGCCGCGGCTCGAAATCTTCCGCAAGCCCGACGCGATCGATGCCTATGCCTATGAGGATTTCGCGCTGATCGACTATGTCGCGCAGCCGCACATCAAGGCTGCGGTCGCGGTATGAATGGCCCTGCCGTCGTTATTTACGTTGCGCGCTCGGACAATGGTATCATCGGCCGCGACGGCGGCCTGCCGTGGCGGCTGCCCGAGGACCTGAGGCATTTCAAAGCGTTGACGATGGGCAAGCCCATGATCATGGGCCGCAAGACGTTCGAGAGCCTGCCCGGCCTGCTGCCCGGCCGCCGCCATATCGTCCTGACGCGTGATACCGCGTGGGAAGCTCTCGGCGCCGAGCGCGTGGCGACGGTGGATGACGCGCTGGCCCTGGTTGGCGACGCGCCCGAGGTGGCGGTGATCGGCGGCGCCGAAATCTACGCGCTCTTCATGGATCGCGCGACCCGGATCGAGCTGACCGAGGTGCACCGCACGGTGGATGGCGACACGAAGATGCCGGCGCTGGGCGAAGGCTGGCGGATCGCGAAGCGCGAACTTGGCGGGCCGGATTTCGATTTCGTGACGCTGGAGCGAGGTTAGGCGACGATCCGAGGTCGGAAGCGAGCGCAGCGAGCCTGCGATCATACTGTCCTGTCGCGTCGCGTTGCCATCGCTGCGGATCGCTGCCGCCAAGCCGCGCGAGGCGTCTCGCGCTTTCACGCTCTATCAAAGCCGTGAGCGCTTCGCGCACGAGCGGCGATGTTTCGGATATGCCGGTAAGCGCCTGCGCCAGCCGAATGAGTTCGTCGTCCAGAGCCAGCGTTGTTCGCATCGCGTCACCCCTCGTGCTTTGATCTAGCATCAATCGAGGTTCAAATCATGCCGTTGGCAGCTCTGCCCGCGCTGCCTATACGCCCCCGCATGGAGCGGCTGACAGGTGACGCGCCGCTGCCGGCGGCTTTTTGCGGCGGGGTAATCGCGCTCGGCAATTTCGACGGCTTCCATCTCGGCCATCAGGCGGTAGTCGGGCGCGCGGTGGCGCGGGCCCGAGCCGAGGGGCGGCCTGCGCTGGCGGCGATCTTCGATCCGCATCCGGCGGCTTTCTTCCGCCCCGATCTGCCGCCGTCGCGGCTGACGACGATCGACCAACGCGCACGCTTGTTCGCAGGTGCCGGCGTGGATGCGATGATCGTGATCGGCTTCGATGCCGCGCTCGCCGCGCTCTCGCCCGAGCGGTTTGTCGATGAGCGGCTGGCAGCCTGGTTTGGCGCTGCGGGTATCGTGACGGGCGTCGATTTCACGTTTGGCCAGGCGCGTTCGGGTACGACCGAGATGCTGGCCGCATTGGGCCTGCGCCACGGCTTCACGGCCGAGGCGGTCGCCCCGATCCAAGACGCGGACGGCCCGATCTCCTCGACCCGCATCCGCCAGGCGCTGATCGCGGGCGAGTGCGAGACGGCGACGGCGCTCCTGACGCGGCCGCACCGGATCGAGGGCGTCGTCATCCACGGCGACAAGCGCGGGCGGACGATCGGCTATCCGACCGCCAACGTCGATCTGGGCGATTATCTGCGGCCGCGCTACGGCATCTATGCGGTGCGCGCGCGGCTCGACGACGGGCGCGTGATCGCGGGTGCGGCCAATCTCGGCATCCGCCCGACCTTCGATCCGCCCAAGGAGCTGCTGGAAACCTATCTCTTCGACTTTGCCGAAAGCTTCTACGATCGCGTGATTGAGGTCGAGCTGGTCTCGTTCCTCCGCCCCGAGGCGAAGTTCGACGGGCTCGACGCGCTCGTCGCGCAGATGGACGCCGATTGCGAAGAGGCGCGCCGCCGCCTAAGCGCGGTGGCGACTTGAACCAACCCCGTTCGCATCGAGCGAAGGTTCGAGCCTAGTCGAGAACCGAAGTCGAGATGGCGCGCGCGGTGTCTCGACCGCCGCTTCTCGACAGGCTCGAAGCTGCTCGACACGAACGGAACGGAAGAATTGATGACCGACGTTCCCGAAACACCCGACTACCGCTCCTCCGTCTTCCTGCCGAAGACCGACTTCCCGATGAAGGCCGGCCTCGCGCAGAAGGAGCCCGCGATCCTCGCCAAATGGGCGGCGGACGATCTGTACGGCCGGCTGCGCGCCGCACGCGCCGGGCGCGAGCGCTTCATCCTCCACGATGGCCCGCCCTACGCCAATGGCGACATCCACATGGGCCATGCGATGAACAAGGTGCTCAAGGACATCGTCGTCCGCACCCAGTCGTTGCTCGGCAAGGACGCGCCCTACGTGCCGGGCTGGGACTGCCACGGTCTGCCGATCGAGTGGAAGGTCGAGGAGGCCTATCGCAAGAAGAAACTCGACAAGGATGCCGTGCCGGTTGCGGAGTTCCGCGCCGAATGCCGGGCCTATGCCGAGCATTGGGTCGGCGTGCAGCACGAGCAGTTCAAGCGGCTGGGCGTCATGGGCGACTGGGACGATCCCTATCTGACGATGAAGTACGAGGCCGAGGCCGCGATCGTCGGCGAACTGCTCAAGTTCGCCGAGACCGGCCAGCTCTATCGCGGCGCCAAGCCGGTGATGTGGAGCCCAGTCGAAAAGACCGCTCTGGCCGAGGCCGAGGTGGAATATGAGGACATCACCTCGACGCAGATCGATGTGGCGTTCGAGATCGTCGAGAGCGCGGTGCCGGAGCTGGTCGGCGCACATGCGGTGATCTGGACGACGACGCCGTGGACGATCCCGGTCAACCAGGCTTTGGCTTATGGGCCGG
Organism: Sphingomonas natans; assembly: GCF_030546695.1. GTDB lineage: Bacteria > Pseudomonadota > Alphaproteobacteria > Sphingomonadales > Sphingomonadaceae > Sphingomonas_I > Sphingomonas_I natans. The sequence goes on along the minus strand of NZ_JAUOTP010000001.1, from coordinate 532,490 downwards.
AGGTTGAGTACGAATTAATCTCCTTCGTGCCGGGTGATCTTCGAGAAAATGCTTCGCCCGTAGCGTATTTGATCGCTCGCCAGCTTAGAACGGCTTTCCAAGACAGACTAGAGAGTCAGCTAGGCCCAAATCAGCTTTGGGAGCTTAAGTGGGTAGGGCTTGGCTCGGACCTCGCCGGCACGCTCGTTCGCCACCCGATGCACCATCTCGGCGGCTTCTTCGCCAATCCACGGCCGATGCTGGCGGGCGATTTCGTCACGACCGATGCGGGCACCGGCCTCGTCCATATGGCGCCGGATCATGGCGAGGACGATTTCCTGCTGTGCAAGGCGAACGGTATCGAACCGGTCTTCGCGGTCGAGGGCGACGGTAAGTATCGGGCGGACTGGGGCTGGCTCGGCGGGCAGGGCAGCGTCATCAATCCCAAATTCAACGCGCCGGACGGGCCGATCTGTTCGGACCTGCGCGCAGCGGGCGGGCTGCTCGCGGCGAGCGCTGACTTCAAGCACAGCTATCCGCATTCGTGGCGCTCCAAGGCCAAGGTGATCTTCCGGGCGACCCCGCAATGGTTCATCGGAATGGATAAGCCGCTTGGGGCAAACCTCCCCTCCCGCCTGCGGGAGGGATCGGGGGTGGGCAGCGATGCTGCTGCTGGCGCGTTGGCGGCTGGTGTTGGAGGCCCACCCCTCAATCCCCTCCCGCAGGCGGGAGGGGAAGCAGGCAATGCCCCCACCCTCCGCGAACTCGCGCTCGACGCGATCGCGCACACCCGCTTCGTGCCCGACAAGGGGCGCAACCGGATCGGGGCGATGGTCGAGGGCCGGCCCGATTGGGTGATCTCGCGCCAGCGCGCCTGGGGCGTGCCGATCGCGCTCTATCTCGACAGGAAGAGCGGCGCCTATCTCGTTGATCCGGCAGTCAACGCGCGCATCGTTGCAGCGTTCGAGGAGGGCGGCGCGGATGCGTGGTTCGCGGCCGATCATCAGGCGCTGCTGGGACCTGATTACGACACGGCCGACTACGAGCCGCAGCGCGACATTCTCGACGTCTGGTTCGACAGCGGCTGCACGCACGTCTTCACCGTCGAGGCGCGCTACGGCAAGGATGTGCGCGCCAACCTGTATCTGGAAGGGTCGGACCAGCATCGCGGCTGGTTCCAGTCGTCTTTGCTCGAAAGCTGCGGCACGCGCGGCCGGGCGCCCTACGATGCGGTGCTGACGCACGGCTTCGCGCTCGACGGGCAGGGCCGCAAGATGTCGAAGTCGATCGGCAATGTCGTCGATCCGCTCAAGATCATCGGCGAGAGCGGCGCGGATATCCTGCGCCTGTGGGTCGCCTCGACCGATTATTTCGAGGATGTCCGCATCGGCAAGGAGGTGCTCGCCACCACCTCCGATGCCTATCGCAAGATCCGCAACACATTCCGCTACTTGCTGGGCGCGCTTGAGGGTTTTTCGGATGCGGAGACGATCGCTTTCGCGGCGATGCCGGAGCTCGATCGCTACATGCTCCACCAGCTCGCCGCGCTGGACAGCGAGCTGGCCTCGGCGACCGCGGCGTTCGAGTTCAATCGCTATGCGCGCGCGCTCGGCGATTTCTGCAACAACGATCTGTCGGCCTTCTACTTCGATATCCGCAAGGACAGCCTCTATTGCGATGCGGCCGGCGATCCCAAGCGGCGCGCCTATCGGTCGGTGCTGGACACTCTGTTCCACGCGCTCGTCCGCTATGCCGCGCCGATCCTGTGCTTCACCGCGGAGGAAGTGTGGGGCACGCGCTATCCCGAGGGCGGCAGCGTCCATCTGCTGGAATGGCCCGAGGTCGATGCCGGCTGGCAGGACGACGATCTGCGCATGAAGTGGGAGCGGATCCGCGCGCTGCGCACGACTTTGACCGGCGAGATCGAGCCGCTGCGGCGCGGCAAGGTCATCGGATCGAGCCTCGAGGCTGACGTGACAGTTCACACGTACGCGAGCGAAGATGTCGATCTTATCCGCTCAGTCGATCTCGCCGAGATCGCGATCACGTCGACGGTGTCGATCTGCGATCATCCCCCGATCCCAGAAGCCGGCGAGGGTGAATTGGTCCGCTTCGAGGTCGCCAAGACCGAGCTCGAGAAGTGCGGGCGCTGCTGGCGGCATCTGCCCGAGGTGACGGAGGACGGCGCCTTGTGCGCGCGCTGCACCGAGGTCGTCGGCTGATGCCGGCGCGCGTAGCCGGCTTTCTCACGGCCCTGATCGTGCTGCTCGCCGACCAGATCACCAAATGGATCATCATCGGGCCGATCGCGCTGCCGGCGCGCGGGCCGGTCGATCTGCTGCCGATCTTCCGGCTGATCTGGGTCGAGAATTACGGCGTCTCGATGGGCTTCCTCGTCGCGGGCAGCACTGCCGAGCGCTGGCTTCTCACCGCCGTCACCGCCGCGATCGCGATCGGCGTGCTCGTGTGGCTGCTGCGCGAACGCAACCGGATCGATGCGCTCGCGCTGGGCTCGATCCTCGGCGGCGCGATCGGCAATATCGGCGATCGGGTGCGGCTCGGCTATGTCGCGGACTTCCTCAACCTTCACTTCGGCGCATGGTCGCCCTTTTTGGTCTTCAATGTTGCCGACGCGGCGATTAGCGTCGGCGTCGTACTTTTGGCCGTGCGCGCATTGTTCGTGCGTGACGCATCGCCTGCGGAGAAAGAGAATGTCTAAGCGTATCTGGGTCGCGGCCGTGCCGTTGGCGCTCCTGACCCTGGCGGGTTGCGCGGCGAAGACGCCAAAGGGCGTGTTTGCGGGCCGCTCCGGTCCCGACGAGTTCGTCGTCGGCCGCGCGCAGCCGCTGGTGGTGCCGCCCGATTTCGCGCTCGTGCCGCCGCGTCCCGGTGAGCCCCGCCCGCAGGAAGCCGACAGCTCGACTCAGGCGCTCAACGCTCTGTTCGGCGGTCAGGTGCAGCCGAGCGCCGGAGAGCAGGCGATGCTCCAGGCCGCCGGTCCGCCCGCGGCGCCCGGCATCCGCAGCGAGGCCGGGTCGCCCGGCACGACGACCGTCAACAAGGGATCAGCGACGCGCGATATCTTGAACGCGCCGCCGAGCGCGGGCACGGATGCGAAGGCCTCGACCCCCTCGAGCGCGCCCGCGCCGCAATAAGCGCCGTGCTGCGGCAGGCGAGCGGCGAGCTTCGGATCGAGACGCGGCGGCAGGGCCTCGTCGAGATCACGCGCGAGATCGTCGACTGGACGGGGGAGCAGGGCATGGCCACCGGCCTGCTCACGCTCTTCTGCCGCCACACCTCCGCGTCGCTGCTGATCCAGGAGAATGCGGCGCGCGAGGTGCGCACCGATCTGGAGGCGTATTTTGCTCGGATCGCGCCCGAGGACCCGTCTGCTTACGCGCATGACGACGAGGGGCCGGACGACATGCCCGCGCATCTGCGCACTGCGCTGACGCAGGTCCAGCTGACGATACCGGTCTCGGGCGGCGTGCCTACGTTGGGCACGTGGCAGGGCATCTACCTGTTCGAGCACCGCCGCCGCCCGCACCGCCGCGCGATCGCGCTGCATCTGCTGGGCGAATAGCTCGCCCGGAGCGACGGGATTAGGGCTGGGCGGGCTGGGCCGGCGGCGCGCCGTCGCGATAATCCCCGCCGAACGCGCGGACCAAAGCCACCGCCGCCTGCATCCGCCGCGTCTGCACCTGGAGCGCCGAACGCTCGGCATCGAGCGCCGCGGTCTGCGCGGTCACGACATCGAGGTAATCGGAGGCGCCGTCGCGATAGCGGATCAGCGCGAGCTGCTCGGTCCGGGCCGCGGCCTCCGCCGCATCGCGCTGATCGACCGAGGCCTGCGCGAGCAGGCGCGCGCCGGCGAGGCTGTCCTCGGCTTCGCGGAAGGCGGTGAGCACCGTGCCGCGATAGTCGGCGGCGGCGGTCTCATATTCGGCGCGGCTGATGCGGACCTGCGCGGCGCGGCGGCCGCCGTCGAAGATCGTCTGCACCAGCATCGCCGGCCCGAGCGTCCAGAAGCTCGCCGGCGACGAGATCACATCGCTGCGTACGGAATTGTAGCCGCCCTGCGCGCCGAGCGAGAGCGTCGGGAACCAGGCGGCGCGTGCCACACCGATCCGGCGATTGGCGGCATAAGCGCTGCGCTCGGCCTGCGCCACGTCGGGGCGACGCTGGAGCAGCTCCGAAGGCGGTGCGGCGGGCAGGATCGGCGGCGCGAACGGCTTCACGTCGGCGGCGAGCGCGAAGGTCGAGGGCAGCTCGCCGATCAGCGCAGCGATCTGGTGCTCCAGCGCGGCACGGCTGTTGGCGACGTCCGACAATTGCGCGCGCGCCGAGGAGAGGATCGTGCGCGAGCGGCTCACGTCCAGCCCGTTGGCGACGCCGCCGTCGTGGCGCGTCTGGGTCAGGTCCCGCGCGCGGGTGTAGGCGACGACGGTGCGCTCGAGCAGCTGCTTTTCGGCATCGAGCCCGCGCAGCCGCAGATAGGCATCGGCGAGATCGGCCTGCAGGCTGAGACGGACATTGCCCAGATCGGCCCGGCTCGCCTGCGCCTCGGCGCCGCGCGCGGACACTTCATTGCGGATGCGGCCCCACAGATCCAGCTCGTACCGTGCCGAGGCACCGACAAGCCGCTGCGTATATTCGGCCGAACCGCTCAGCGCGACCGGGCGGTCGCCAGACAGCCGCTCGCGCCTGATCTGCGCGCTGGCATCGACCTGCGGATACAGATCGGCCTTGGCCTCGCGGACTTCGGCACGCGCGGCATCGTAGCGGCTGATCGCGGCGGCGAGCGTGGGGCTGGCCCGTTCGGCGCGCGCTTCCAGATCGTCGAGTACGGGATCCGCGAAGACCGTCCACCAAGCGCCGCGAGTCGCCATATCTTGCGGCGCGGCGGCGGCCCAGCCAGCGGGCGGGACCGGCTGATCCTCCTTGAACGCGGCGGGCGTCGGTGTCGCCGCGGGTCGGTAGGCGGGAGCGAACGAGCAACCGGCGAGCAGCAGCGCCGTCGCGGCGCTGGCGAAAATCCTAGCTCGCACGGCCATCGTCCGCCTTCGCGCCCTGAGCGATCTTGACCTGATCGCCGGCCTGGATCGCGTCCGGGGGCGTATCGACGATCTGGTCGGACGTTTTGAGCCCCTGCGCGACTTCGATCTGCTTGCCCAGATCGCGGGCGATGACGATCTTCTTCATCGCGACATGGCCCGACGGATCGACGGTCGCCACGGTCGTGCCGTCCGCGCCGAAGATCAAAGCGCTCGCCGGAATGCGGAGCGCTCCGGACTGGGCATTGAGCGGGAAGCTGACCTGGACGAAGGCGCCCGGCTTCAGCTCGCCGCTCGCATTGGGCGCCTCCACCTGCACGAGCACCGCGCCCGAGGCATTGTCGATCGCGCCCGCCGAGCGGGTGAGCGTGCCGGTGAAGGTACGGCCCGGAAATTCGGGCAACGTCATCTTCACGACCATGCCCTGCCGCACTTGGCCCGAATAGGTCTGCGGTACGCGCACATAGATGCGCATCCGGCGATTGTCCGAGACGGTGAACAAGGGCTGCGCGGCGGCGGTGCCCGAGATGACGAGCGCGCCGTTCTGCGCCGATCGGCTGGTGACCGTGCCCGCGAACGGCGCGCGTAGGATCGTGAAGCCCTTCTCCGCCTCGAGCCGCTTGACGTTGGCGAGGCTCGCATTGGCGACGGCGATCTTGGCTTTGTAGTCGCCGGCCTTCTCGTCGGCTTCCTGCTGCGAGACCGCGTCCTGCTTGCGCAGCCCCGCCCAGCGCACCGAGGTCGTTTTTGCGAGCGATTCCTGCGCGAGAGTCGTCTGATAATCGGCGCGCGCCTGTGCGAGCTGCTGATCGAGATCGGGCGCATCAAGGATCGCGAGCGCCTGGCCCGCCGTCACCCGATCGCCGATATCGACGAGCCAGCGATTCATATAGCCGCTGGTGCGCGCATAGATGGCGGCGCTGTTGAAGGCCTGGATCGTGCCCGGCAGAGCGAGATCGCCGCCTTCCGCAGGCTTGGTCGGATGCACGACCGTGACGGTCAGCGTCGAGGCGGTGCTGGCCGTCTCGGCTAGCGCATGATCGGCGCGGTTGCGGCTGACGATGCCGAAGCCGACCACGGCGACCGCGACGATCGCGGCACCGATGCCGAAACGCTTGAGGTTCCGCGTCTGCCGATCATCCGGCAGCGGGGGGAGTTCCTGATTCTCAGACACTGGCAAGCTCGAGTTGACCGGGCGCCTTGTGCTTGGCGGCGCGTCGGTTGTGGAAGGCACAGAAAATGGTCGGCACGAAGAACAGGGTCGCAATGGTGGCGACGATCAGCCCGCCGATCACGGCGCGGCCGAGCGGCGCATTCTGCTCGCCGCCTTCGCCCATGCTCATCGCCATCGGCAGCATGCCGATAATCATCGCGAGCGCGGTCATCAGCACCGGGCGGAAGCGGACCATGCCCGCCTCCAGCGCGGCCTTGGTCGCATCGCCCAATTCGGCGAGCCGTTCGCGCGCGAAAGACACGACGAGGATCGAATTGGCCGTGGCCACGCCCATGCACATGATCGCGCCGGTCAGCGCCGGGACCGACAGAGTCGTGCCCGTCAGAAACAGCATCCAGACGATGCCGGCCAGCGCGCCGGGCAGCGCGGTGATGATGATGAACGGATCGAGCCAGCTCTGGAAGTTCACGACGATCAGCAGATAGATCAGCACGACCGCGCCGACGAGTCCGACGCCAAGCCCCGTGAAGGAGGTGTTCATCGTCTGATATTGCCCGCGGATCGTGACCGTGACGCCCTTCGGCTTCTCCTTGTCGAGCTTCTTGAGCACACTCTGGATCGCATTCGCGACCGAGCCGAGATCGCGGCCCTGCGTCGCCGCATAGATGTCGACGACCGGCTGGATGTTATAGTGGCTGACCACCGGGGTGGTGTTGGTCCGATATACCTCGCCGAGCGCGCCGAGCACCTGCGGCGTCGTGCTCCCGGAGCCTGAGATTGGCACGTTCGTCAGGTCGCCGATCGATCCGATCTGATATTCGGGAGTCTGCGCGACGACGGGATAGGAGACCCCGTTGTCCGGATTGAGGAAGAAGACCGGCGCGGTCTGCGACGTGCCCGCCAGCGTGTTGGCAAGGCTCGTCGTCACGTCGCGCTCGGTCAGCCCATATTGGCCGATCCGCGTGCGATCGATGTCGACGTTGAGCTGCGGATAGCGCGCGGTCTGCTGGATGCGCGCATCGGCGACGCCCGGAACCGAGCGGATCTCGCGCAGGACCCTGGCGGCGAATGCGGCATTGTCTTTGCCGTTGCGCCCGGTGACCTGGATATCTATCGGCGCGGGCGCGCCGAAGTTCAGGATCTGGGTCGTGATATCGGCCGGCAGGAAGGCGAAGGTCGAGCCGGGGAAGCTCTTGGGCAATTCGCGGCGCAGCATCGCGATGTGATCGGCGGTCGGCTGATGACCCTCGCCGAGCGTGATCAGGATATCGCCGTCCTGCGGTCCGATCGTGCCTGAATTGTTGTAGACCGTGTTGATGGCGCTCACCGGCAGGCCGATATTGTCGGTGACGGCAGCGATTTCCTCGCCGGGGATCAGCTGATGGATGCGCCGCTCCATCCGATCGAATTCGGCCGCGCTCTGTTCGATCCGAGAGCCGACCGGCGCGCGGACGTGGATCATGATCTGCCCGGCATCCACCGCCGGGAAGAAGTTGCGGCCGAGGAACGGCACGAGCAGCATCGAGGCGAGCACGATCACGATGAAGCCGATCATGAACGGCTTGCGGTGCGACAGCGCCAGCGACAGATATTGGACGTAGCGCTCGCGAACGCTCTCGAAGCGGGCTTCGAAGCCGCGCTGGAAGCGAACCAGCGGATTGCCCGAGCGCGGCGCGTCATGGCCGTCGGTGTGGGCATGCGGCTTGAGCAGATACATCGCCATCGTCGGCACGAGCGTGCGCGAGAGAATGAACGAAGCGATCATCGCGAAGACGACTGCGAGCGCCATCGGCACGAACAGGAAGCCGGCGACGCCAGGAAGCGCGAACATCGGCACGAAGACGATGCAGATGCAGAGCAGCGAGACGAACGCCGGGGTTACGATCTGCGCGGCGCCGTCGAGGATCGCGGTGGTGACGTCCTTGCCCTGTTCCAGATGCCAGTTGATATTCTCGATCGTGACCGTTGCATCGTCGACGAGGATGCCGACCGCGAGCGCCAGCCCGCCCAAAGTCATCACGTTGAGCGTTTCGCCGACGGCCGACAGCGCGAAGATGGCGGCAAGCACGGCCAGCGGGATCGAGAGCGCGATGATGACGGTCGATCGCCACGAACCGAGGAACAGCAGGATCATCAGGCTCGTCAGCGCCGCTGCGATTGCGCCTTCCTTGACCACGCCCGACACCGCCGCCTTCACGAACAGCGACTGATCGCCGACCGGCTTTATCTTGAGCGTGTCCGGCAGGCCCTGGGCGATCTTCGGAATGGCGTCCTTGATCCCGTCGATGATCGCGAGCGTCGACGTCGAGCCGTTCTTGAGCACGGTGATGAGCACCGAACGCCCGCCATCGACATGGACGACATTGGTCTGCGGCGCGGCGCCGTCGCGCACATACGCCACGTCGCGCATGTAGATAGTCGCGCCGTTGACGACCTTCACCGGCAGATCGTTGAGCGCGTCGATCGAACTCGGCGCATTGTTGAGCTTCACGCTATACTGGTACGTGCCGATCTTGGCGAAGCCGGCCGGATTGATCTGGTTTTGCGCCGCGATCGCCGCGCCCACATCCTGCGCCGATAGCCCGCGCGCCTGCAGTGCATCGGGATTGATGTCGATCTGGACCTGGCGCGTCTTGCCGCCGGACGGGTAGGGAACCGCCGCGCCGGGGACCGTGACGAGTTGGGTGCGGATCTGGTTCTGCGCAAGATCGAACAATTCCTGCTCGCCGAGGCCGCGACCGGAGAGGGCCAGCTGGATGATCGGCACCGTCGATGCGCTGTAGTTCAGAACCAGCGGCGGCGTGACGCCGGGGGGAAGCTGGCGAAGCACGCTCTGCGACACGGCGGTGACCTGCGCGGTTGCGGTGCGGACGTCGGCGCCCGGCTGAAGGAAGATTTTGACGATGCCGATGCCCTGGAGCGACTGGCTCTCGACATGTTCGATATTGTTGACCGTGGTCGTCAGCACGCGCTCGTAAGGGGTGATGATGCGGCCGGCCATCTCCTCGGGCGGAAGGCCGGCATACTGCCACGCGACGGCGATGACGGGCACCCGAATGTCGGGAAAGATATCGACCGGAGTCCTGAGCGCCGCACCGATGCCGGCAATCAGGATCACCACCGCCATAACGATAAAGGTGAGCGGGCGCGAGAGCGCGACCTTAACGATACCGATCATCGACGCACGTCAGCTCCCAAGGCAGATCGCGGTCCCCGGAGGGCTGCTTCGGGGGAAGCGTGCGACGACCTGTATGTATCGATACTCATCGGTACATCTTTTCCGCATTGCACCATAGCCAATCGATCCTCAAATATATGATATGGCTCAATCGATAGCTTTTACGACCTGATCATGGAACTTCGGCACCTACGCTACTTCGTCCGTGTGGCGGAAGAACTGCACTTCGGGCGCGCCGCTGCCAAGCTCGGCATCTCGCAGCCGCCGCTGAGCCAGCAGATCCGGGCGCTCGAGGAGGAACTCGGGATCGAGTTGTTCGATCGAACGAGCCGGCGCGTCCGCCTGACCGACGCCGGCGTCATCTTCCTCGTCGAAGCGCGCCGCACGCTTGCCCAGGCGCGGCATGCGATCGCGGTCGCGCGCCGCATCCAGCAGGGCGAGGAAGGCGAGTTGTCGATCGGCTTCGCCAGCTCGGTTCCGTTCGTCCCGTTGGTCTCGCGGAGCTTCGCGCAGTTCCGCGCCGAGCATCCCGCCATCCACCTGACGCTGCGGGAGCTCGGGCGGGATGCGCAGTTCAGCCAATTGCGCGAGGGGCAGCTCGATCTCGGCTTCATCCGCGGCCTCGATCGGCCGGTCTTGCCGACGGCGCTGATCGCCAGTCTCGTTCAGGAGGAGCCCTTGCTGGTCGCTCTGCGCGAGGATCATCCGCTCGCGCTGGAAAACCGCCCGCTCAGCATCGGCGACATCGCCGATCAGCCCTTCGTCATGTTTTCGGCCGACGGGGGTGCGGGCTTCAACGAGCAGGTCGATCTGCTGTTTGCGCGCGAGGGCCGCGAAGTCCGCGTCGTTCAGGAGGTTAATGGCCTCGGCTCGATGCTCGGGCTCGTCGCGGCGGCGCTTGGGATTACCGTCATCAGCCAATCGCTAAACGCGCTGCGGGCGGATGGCGTCGTCTATCGGCCACTGATCGCAGGAGGCGCGTTGAGCCGCCTCTGGCTCATTCGCGGGACCGAGCCTTCCCCGATCGCGCGAACGTTCATGCGGATGCTGAAATCGGGCGACGGCTGACGCCGCCCGCCCGGCTACATCGAATGATCGCTGTGCTTCATCGCCATGTTGCCGCTCTCGGCAGGAGACGCAGGCGCGTCGCCCGCTATACGGCGCATGAGCGCGATTTCCTCGGCTTGCTTGGCAACGATGTCGCGCGCGAGCGCCTTCAGCTCCTCGTTCTTGCCGTATTTCAGCAGGACCTGCGCCATGTCGATCGCGCCCTGATGGTGCGGGATCATCATCAAGGCGAAATCCTTATCGACATCGCCGGTCGGCTTCACCTCCATGGCGGCCATCATCGCCCCCATCGCCTTGTCATTGGCCTCGAGGAAGGCGCGCTCGACCGGATCGGTTACCTTCGGCGCCTCGCCCCCCGACGAACAGGCCCCCAGTGCCAGGGCCGCCAGCAGCGCGAGGCGGCGGGCGAAGGGGCGGGGCGTGTCGATCATGGCAGGTCCTTGGGCTTGTCGGAACGAAGAGGTGGCATACCGGCGGCAGCGACGTAGCGGCCTAATACGGGCCAGCGATCGCCGCCGCCAGCCTCGCGCGCGACGCGCGCCGCGACCCAGTCACGCGCGACCGTGTAACCGAGCGCATATGCTCCAAGGGCATCGACGAAGCCGAGCAGAGCCTGGGGGCTCGAGACGAGCGCGTCGCGCTGAAGCGCGGCGGCGGCGGCGTCGGCGGAGAGGCGACCGTCGCGATAGTCGCGCAGGATGGGCGCGGTCGCGGGCGAGAGCGCGTCGATCAGCGCGCGGACCTGCTCGAACCGCGCCGCCTCGGCCGGGCGGAATCCGGCCAGCGGAAACAGCACGTCGCGCTCGAACGCGAGCCGCTCGCCGGGCGGGAAAGCGAGATCGACCCCGTAATTGGCCGCGCCTTCGCGGAACATCGTCTCCGGCGAGCGAAGGATCACGACGCGATCCTCGATCGGCAGGCCGGCGGGACGCGCGGCGAGATCCTGCATCACGAACTGGGCATGATGCCCGGGATAGCCTTCGTGGCAGGCGATATCGAGCGCCGAGCCGAGGAAGGCGACCGCCTGCGGATTGACCTGCAGCACGCTATGATAGCCGCCACGATAGCGATGCCATGCGGCTTCGGCCGCCGACGTCCATTCCACGTCGAGCCGTTCGGTCGCGGGGAGCTTCCAGTGGGCGCGCGTCCGCCGCCGGCATTCGCCGAGCGCACGGCTGAACACCGCCTCGCGCTTCGCCTCGGGAATGACGTAGCGCGCGCGGAACGCGTCGACGCGCGTGGCGAGTAGTCCCGGACCGGGCAGGAGCCTGCCGAGCGCGGCTTTCGCCTGCGCCATCGCCGCCGCATCCACGGGCACGGGATCGATTCCGTAGATGCGCTTCGCCTCCTCGTCGAACGACAAAGCATGTGGCGTGCGGATGCTTTCGATCAGCGCCTGGAGATGGACCACACGGCTGGCGAGCCTCGTGCGGCGCGGGGAGGGTGGCCCCGGCTCAGCGGAAATCTCCCCAGCGAGGGCGGCAAGATCGCGCTGGAGAGCATCGAGCGTCGGCGCCGGCTGGCCCTCTTTCGGCAGCAGCGCGTCGGGGCCGAAATAGCTGTCGACCTCCTTCGAATCTGTCTTGCCGAACGCCAGCGCCAGCTCGACGAAGCGGCGCGCTTGCAGATCGACGGAATCGCTTGCCGCGAGCGGTGCGGGCATACCGAGCCGCAGCGCCGCGAGCAGCGCGAGGAGGAGGATCGCGCCGCCCGCAGCCAGCGCCAGCAGGCGGCGATTGGAATGGCGCGATGGGAGCGCGGGATCGGGGGCCGTCACCGGTGTCGCGCTCCCGCCGGCCTCATTCCGTGCGGAGCGCGTCGATCGGATCCAGCAGCGAGGCGCGGCGCGCGGGATAGATACCGAAGACGAGGCCGACCGCGGCGGCAATCCCCATCGCCAGGCCCATCGCGGCGAACGACACGCTCACCGGCCACGCCAGCGACCAGCCGATCAGGCGCGAGGCGACGAGGCCCAGCACCAGCCCGATAAGCCCGCCGAGCACCGACAAAGTCACAGCCTCGATCAGGAACTGCATCGCGACATCGCTGGAGCGCGCGCCGCTGGCGACGCGCAGCCCGATCTCACGGGTGCGCTCGGTCACCGAGACGAGCATGATGTTCATGATGCCAATCCCGCCGACGATCAGCGAAACGCCGGCGATCGAGGCGAGCAGCGCCGTCATCGTGTCGCTCGCATGATCGAGCGTGTCGGCCATCTCTTCCAGATTGACCTCGTCCAGCTTGGGCAGGTTGGCGAGCGCGAAGGCGGCGGCGGGCGTGTAGAGGCCCTTGGTCAGCGCCTGCGCGGCCTGCGTCTCGACCGTGAAATCGTCGGGCGAGGTGCCGCTGCCGGCTTGCGCCGACAGATAGCTTTTCGCCGCGCCATTGCCCTGACCGTGGCGCTTGCGGAGCACCTTCTTCACGTCCTCGCCGATGCGCGAGGCTTCGCCGGCCTTGTCGGCGGCAATGACGATTTCCTTGATATTCTGCATGCCGAGCGCGGACTGCAGCTTCTGGTACGGGACGAAGACGGTGTCCTTGTGATCCTCGGACTCGCCCGAGGTGACTCCGACGATCTCGAACACCTGATCGCGGATCTGCATCGATTTGCCGACCGGATTGGAGCCCTTGCCGAACAATTGATCGGCCAGCGCGCGGCCGACGACCGCCTGGCTGCTATTGTCCTCGAACATCTTGCCGGGCTTTAGATCCCAGGAATAGGCATCCGAATATGCAGGGGCGACGCCCTCGATCTTGGCGAAGGCCTTGGTCGCGCCGACCGTGACGCTCGTGCGCGTGCTCAGGCCCGGGCTGATGAACTTGATGCCCTGCACCTCGCTCTTGATCGCGTTCATGTCGGCCAGCGTCAGCGTATCGGCGCCGCCGCTGCCTTCCTCGATGCCGACGCTCGCGCCGCCACGGATATAATTGCCCGAGTGAACGAAGACCAGCTTGGTGCCGGCCGAGCCGACCTCGCCCTCGACCGAGGCGCGCGCGCCCGTGCCGAGCGCGACCATCGTGAGCACCGCAGCGACGCCGATGATCATGCCGAGCATGGTGAGCAACGTCCGCAGCCGGTTACGGCTGAGCGAGCGGAGCGCGAGCCGGATATTGACGGGCATCAGCGCGAACATGGAGACCTCCGATCGGGGCAGGCAGACGTGGAAGGAAAGAAGCGCATCGTCATTCCGATTTCAGCGCGATGACGGGATCGAGCAGCGAGGCGCGGCGCGCGGGGCCGAAGCCGAAGACGATGCCCGTGATCGCCGCCATCGCGACCGCGACGAACAGCATGATCGGCGAGATCGCGGTGGCCGTGTGGAAGCCGTGCTCGGTCACGTAGAGGCCGACCCCGCCCAGCGCGAGACCGATGATCCCGCCGAGCGCCGCCAGCGTGACCGCCTCGACGAGGAACTGGATCATCACGTCCTGCGTGCGCGCGCCGAGCGCCATGCGCAGCCCGATCTCGCGCGTGCGCGCGGCGACCGAGACGAGCATGATGTTCATCACGCCGATCCCGCCGACGAGCAGCGACACCGCCGCGGCACCGCCGAGCAGATAGCCGAAGGTCCGGCCTGCCTGGCGCAGGCTCTTCGCCATCTCTTCCCACGAGGTCTGCTCGAAGCCGACCGAATTGGAATGGACCGCGCGGGCGAGGCGCGGATCGGAGCCCATGCCGGGCAGTGCGCTGTTGCTCTGCGTCTCTGCGCGGAAGTCGTTCGCCCAGCCTTCGCCAAGGCCGTGCATCCGGCGCAGCTCTGCCGTAACCTCCTTGTTGACCTTGGTCGTCACGCCGATCGATTGCGTGCGGATCGTGACCGTGTCGTAGCTGTTGCGGCCGAGCAGTTCGCCCGCCAGCTTGTTCGGGATATAGACGAGCGGCACGACGACCGAGCCGCCTTTCTCCTCGGCACCGCTGACGACGCCGACGACGCGGACCTGCTTGCCACTCATCGGCACGATCTTGTCGATCGCCGACGGCGCATCGGGCCATAGCCGCTTGGCGACGGCGGGGCTGACGAGCATCACCGGCGCGCCGCTGTCATGCTCGCTTGCGCTCGGCATGCGGCCCTCGCGCAGCTTCCAGCCCGTCATTTCGGGCCAGGCGGCATCGAAGCCCGAGACGCGCAGGATCGTGGTCGGCAGGTTCGCGCTCGCATCGAGGCTCGCATTGCCCTGCATCTGCCCGGCGATTGCCTTGACGCCGTCGAGCTTGCCGAGCGCCGCGACCTGCGCGGCGTCGATCGGCGTCGGCGGCGATTTGAACTCGGTCCGCTTGGGCGCTGTGATGCGGCGCCGCGCATCGAGGACCGCCTCGTCCTTGGACAGATCGGCCATCGCGCTGCCGTCACCACCGGCGCCGCTCGTCGTCGCGATGCCTTCGGAGGGCTCGCCGCCGCCGCTGTCCTGCTGGCCGCTATTGTCGATCGCGGACGGCGTGAAATTGCCGGACTTGATCGTGATGCGCGTCGGCCCGGCGCTTTCGATCTGGCTTTCGATGCGCAGCTGCGCGCCGCGGCCGAGCCCCGAGACGATCACGACCATCGCCACGCCCACGCTCATGCCGAGCAAGGTCAGGATCGCCTGAAGCTTGTTCTGCGTGAGCGCCTTCAGCGCCATGCGGAGATTAGTGAGCATGGGTCTTGCCCTTCGCCGGAGCTTCCTTGCCGTAGACCGGGAATTGCGAACGCGGCACTTCGATCAGCTCGGATTCGCCGCGCACGACGCTGCCGATGCGGATCACGCTCTTCGGGTCGTTCGCGGGCTTGCCGTTGCCGGTCCACAGCGTTCCGGTCGGATCGGGCCGCATCGTGATATATTCGGTCTTCTGGCCGGGCCGGTCGATCTCGACCGACACGTCACTGGCGGCCGAGGCGGGCAGGGGCTTGCCCGAGGCATCCATGAAATAGATGCGCGCGCCGCCCTGGGGCGCCAGAACGATCTCGAGATGCGAGGTCTTTGTCGCCTTCATGATGCCCCCGTGCGGGGCTTCGTGGATGACGCCGTTATGGGCGAGCGCAGGCGTCGTGCCGAGGATCAGCGCGGCGAAGGCGAGAAGCGTCTTATTCATGGCGGAGAGCCTCGATGGGATCGAGAAGCGCGGCGCGGCGCGCGGGATAAACGCTGAAGACGATGCCGAGCAAAGCGGCGACGATCAGCGAGACGAAAGCCGACATCGGCGAGATGACGGCGGACCAGGAGAAGAAGCGCTGGAGCCCCCCCGAGGCTAGCACCCCGGTCAGGATCCCCAGCACGCCGCCGATGATGCACAGCAGCAGCGCTTCCAGCACGAACTGCGTCGCGATGTCGCTGCGGCGCGCGCCGAGCGCGATGCGCAGGCCCACCTCGCGCGTCCGCTGCGTCACGGAAAGCAGCAGCAGGTTCATCACGCCGATGCCGCCGACGAGCAGGGAGATCGTCGCGACGCCGGCCAGCATGATCAGCATGATCATGTTGGTCTTCTTGAGCGACGAGGACATCTGCTCGATCGTCAGCCGGTCGATATCCTGCAGATTGCCCGAGATCACGCGGGCGAGCTGCGGCGGAATGCCCTTGCCGATCGCCTGCTGCGCCATCGTCGTGACGGTGAAATCGTCGGGGACTTCCTCGCCGATCTTGTGGCGCTTGCGCAGCAGCAGTTTGACTTGCGTCGAGAGGCGGCTGACGTCGCCGACCGACTTCGCCGAGAGCGAGATCGTGTTGAGCTTGCTGAGGTTGAGGAGCCCGTCGATCGTCTGGACGGGGACATAGACGGCGTCGAACTGGTCGTCGCCGGCGACGGGTGACGATGCCCAGCTGCGGCTGGAGAGGACGCCGATGATCTTGAACGGCTGGTTCCACATCGTCGTCATCTGGCCGACGGGATTGACGCCCTCGCCGAACAACCGATCGGCGACGACCTTGCCGAGCACCATGACCTGAGCCTTCTCCTCGCCATCCTCCTTGGAGAGGAAGCGGCCATGGATCATCGACCAGCCGCTGCGCAGCTCGGGCAGCGCCCATTCCGTGCCATGGTAGCGCGTGAACCACTGCTTGGTCTTGTCGTTCGCGACGAAGATGCGCGCATTTTCGTGGACGCCGGCGACGACATGCTGGACGCCCGCCAGCTCGGCTACGGCGCGTGCATCCTCGACGGTCAGCGTCGCGGCCGATCCGAGGCCCGCGGTCACGTCGCCGAGCCGGTCCTTGGCGGTCGGGTGATCGTGGATCGCGAGCGGATCGTCCTCGAAGTGGCTCGGGATCAGCAGCGCGTCGGCGGGGCTGCGCGCAGGCTCGGCGAGCGCGCCGTCGCTGGTCACATAGCCATAGGGCATCGGGTACAGGATCTGCGCGCCCTGCGGCGCCATGCGATCTTGGAAGATGCGGAAGGGCTGCGCGTTGAGGGCGACCTGTTCGAGCCGGGCGCCAAGCGGCGGCATCGTTCGCAGATAGGGGGGAGCGAGATCGCGCGGATCAAGTGCGCCGGTATGGCCGATATTGCCGTCCGGATCGCTCCGATCCTCCTTGCCCTTGGCATAATTGCCGGCAGTGACGACGATCAGGTTCGCGCCCGCCGCGCGCAGCTGATCCTCGACCGATTCCTGCGCGCCGCGGCCGAGCGCGAGGCTCGTCACGAGCGCGGCGACGCCGACCAGCACGCCGATCATGGCAAGCGCGGTCTGCATCCGGTTCCGGAGCAGCGCCTGGAAGGCGAGGACGACGAAATGGCGACCCGGAATCATGGCTTCGATATTCCGATCAGTTCGCGGTCACCATGATCTGTTCGGGCGCCATCTCGAGCGTCGAGCGCGGCGTGTTCGGCTCGTCCGACAGGATCTTGCCGTCGCGCACCGCGATGATGCGCGTGCCGTAGGCGGCGATATCGGGCTCGTGCGTGATCAGCACGATCGTGATGCCTTTCTCCTCGCGCAGCTCCTGCAGGATCCGCATCACCTCGATCGAGGTCTTGGTGTCGAGATTACCGGTCGGCTCGTCCGCCAGGATCAAAGTCGGCTCGTTGACGAGCGCGCGGGCGATCGCGACGCGCTGTTGCTGGCCGCCCGAAAGCTGGTTCGGATGGTGATCGTAACGATCCTGCAGGCCCATCGCGGTGAGCGCCTTCATCGCCCGCTCGCGCCGCTCGGCTGCCGGCATCACCGGGCGGGTGTAGAGCAGGGGCACCTCTACATTCTCGACCGCGGTCGTGCGCGGCAGCAGATTGAAGCCCTGGAAGACGAAGCCGATCTGCTTGTTGCGGATGTCGGCGAGCTCGTCGCGCGGCAGCGACGACACATCCTTGCCGTTGAGCATATATTTGCCCTCGGTCGGGCGATCGAGGCAGCCGAGGATGTGCATCATCGTCGACTTGCCCGAACCGGACGGCCCGGTGATCGCGACGAATTCGCCCTGCGCGATATCGAGCGTAACCCCGGCAAGTGCCTGGACGATATTGTCGCCCAATTTGTAGGTCTTCTTGAGCCCTTGCAGTGAAATGATCGACATGAGCGTACCTGCCTGGAAGGAGAGGAAAAGTGAGGCCTAGTTCTTCTTGGCCGGGGGCGGGGTGGCGGCAATCGGGCCGTTGAGACCTGCATAATTGTAGAGCACGGCGACGACCGACTTCTCGGCGCCGGCCATGCCGTAGACCTTGCCCGCACCTTCGATGACATAATATTCGTTGGCGGCGTGGGCATTGCCGCCGCTGCCGAGCATGCCGCCGACGATCGGGATGTCGAACGGCGCGCCATTGCCGGCGAACAGATAGGCCGGCCAATAGCCGCCGCCGATACTCTCGATCGCCGTGATCGGTGCATGGCCGATGCCGAACTGGTCGAACGCGGCGTAGACCGAGCGACCGATCTCGTTGTCCGTGCTGCGCTTGGCCCAGGGCACGTCGCCGACGATGTTGATCTCGACATCCTTGTAGCCCAGCTGATCGAGATATTTGCGCAGCTTGGCGACGATGTCGGGCCCCGTCATGTTGGGGACGTAGCGGAAATTGTGCTTCGAGGTGATCTTGTTGGGCAGGATCGCACCGGAGCCGCCGGCGAACATGTTGCCGCCCCAGATGCCGTCGAGGTTCATCGACGTGCCGTAGCGCGCCATCTTGAGCATCTCATAGGGATCGTCCGAGGTGAAGCGGGCGACGCCGAGGCCCTCGGCCGCCTTCTTCATGTCGACGCCCTTGGCCTGGGCGTGCAGCTCGGCATCCTTCTCGGGCGTCAGCGGCACGATATTGTCGTAGAAGCCGGGGATCATCACCTTGTTGCCGCTGGCATCGGTCAGCTTCGAGAGCATCTGGATGTGGCGCCAGGCGGGGCTGTCGACCGAGCGCTTGTTGCCGCCGTGAATGTCCGAATAGACCGGGCCGCGCCCCCAGCTCTTGCCGCTCGTCGTCAGCTCGACGAACACGCAGCCTTCGGAGCCCGACAGCACGAAGCCAGAGCCGCCCTGCTGGAAGCCGAACGTGTACATCGCGTCGGCGCCCTTCATCAGCTCGGGATGCGAGGTAACGAACTTGTTGTAGCCGATGTCCATCCGCTCCTCGTCGCCCTCGGCAACGAAGATGAGGTTGACGGGCAATTTGCCGGTGACCGCCTTGATCGACATCAAAGCGTTCAGCATCGACATTTCGGGGCCTTTGGAGTTGACCGCGCCGCGGCCGATCAACACCTTCTTGTAGGGCGCCTGTTCGACGAGGCGGCCTTCGAACGGCGGCGCCTTCCACAGATCCGGCTGGGTGACCGGCATCGTATCGTACATCCAGTAGATGACGAGCGTCTTCTTCGCGCCTTCGTTGCAATTGGCATAGACGACAGGGTTGCCCTGCTGGCCCCACTTGGTCTTGCCGACGTCATAGACCTGCGTCTTCTGGCAGCCGAGCTGGTCGAAGAAGCCCTTCACCATCTCCGCCGATTCCTGGATACCTTCGCCGGTATTCGAGATCGACGGCTGCTGGATCCACTTCTGCAGGTTGTTCACATGCTCGTCGATGTGGCTGTCGATATAATCGTAGATCTTCGGCAGATCCGCATTGTGGATCATCGCCTTGTCGATCTTGACCGTCTCGTCGCCCTGCGGACGGATGCCGAGCTTGGGCGCGGTGCTCTCCCGCGCGGCGGTGGCGTTGCCGCCTTCGCTGCCTTTGCCGCAGGCGACGAGCGCCAGCGACAAGGTCATCAGCGAGACGAGCGAGACGGTCTTGTTCTTCACGATCCGGAGCCTGCCTTCTGTGCGGTGGGAGCGGGTGGGGCGGGCGCCGCGATCGGGCCGTTGAGCCCCGCGAAGCTGTAGAGCGCGGTCGCGACGAGCTTCTCGCCGCTGGCCATGCCCATCTGCTTGCCCGAACCCTCGATCGCATACCACTCGTTGGCGGCATGCGCGTTGCCGCCGGCGCCGCCATAAGCCGCGCTGATCGGCAGATCGATGTTCGTCTCTTTGCCTGCAAAGACATAGGCCGGCCAGTAACCACCGCCGCCGCCGGCGAACGCCATGCCGCCGCTGCCGCCGAAGATGCTCCGGCTATAGGCGTTCGACTTGGCGAGATCGTTATTTTGGTCGCGGATCGCCCAAGGCACGTCGCCGACGACGTTGATCTGGACGTCCGTGTAGCCGAGCTGATCGAGATATTTGCGCAGCTTGGCGACGATGTCCGGCCCCGTCATGTTCGGCTGGTAGCGGAAATTGTGCTTGGACGTGATCTTGTTGGGCAGGATCGCCCCAGAGCCGCCCGCGAACATGTTGCCGCCCCAGATGCCGTCGAGGTTCATCGACGTGCCCGTGCGCAGCATCTTGAGCACGGTATAGGGATCGTCCGAGATGAAGCGGGTGATGCCGAGATTCTTCGCAGCCTTCTTCAGGTCATAGCCTGCTGCCGCCTTGCGCAGCCCGGCCTCGGTTTCCTTCGTCGGAGGAAGGAGATCGTCGTAGAAACCGGGGATCGCGACCTTGTTGCCCCCATCCGTGGTCAGCTTCGACAGCATCTCGATATGGCGCCACGCCGGGCTGTCGACGGCGAGCTTGAACGCGCCGTGGATGTCCGAATAATCCGGGCCGCGGCCCCATTTGTTGCCACTCGTCGTCAACTCGACGAACACGCAGCCTTCGGAACCGCCCGGACCCCAGACGCCGTCGGCGCCCTTGAACAGGTCCATATGCTCGGACATGAACTTGTTGAGGCCGATGTCCATCCGCTCCTCGTCACCCTCGGCGACGAAGATGAGATTGACCGGCAGCTTCCCCGTGACGGCCTTGATCGACATGACCGCGTTGAGGAACGTCATCTCCGGACCCTTGGAGTTGGTCGCTCCGCGGCCGATCAACACTTTCTTGAACGGCGCCTGCTCGACGAGGCGGCCCTCGAACGGCGGCGCCTTCCACAGATCGGGCTGCGTCACCGGCATCGTGTCATATTGCCAATAGACGATCAGCGTCTTCTTCGCGCCCTCGTCGCACTTGGCATAGACGACCGGATTGGCCTGCGATCCCCACTTGGTCTTGCCGGGTTCGAAGACCTGCGTCTTCTGGCAGCCGAGCTGATCGTAGAAGCCCTTTACCATCTCGGCCGATTCCTGAATACCTTCGCCTGTATTCGAGATCGACGGCTGCTGGATCCACTTCTGCAGGTTCACGACATGATCGTCGATATGCTTGTCGATATAGTCGAACACCTTCGGAAGATCGGCATTCTTGATCTTCGTCATGTCCGGCTTGACGGTCTCGTCGCCATAGGGACGGATGCCGAGCTTGGGTGCGCTATCCTTGGCGGCGGTGGCGTTGCCGCCCCCGTCGCTCTTGCCGCAGGCGGAAAGAGCGAGGCCGAGGGCCATCACCGAAACGAGCGATACGAACTTCATTATGAGCCACCTCCATCACCGGCGCTTGTCTTCTCTTTGACCGGAACCGGGCCGTTGAGCCCCGCATAGGTATAAAGCGCGGTCGCGACGATCTTCTCGGCCGTCGCCATGCCGAACTGCTTGCCGGCGCCTTCGATGACGTACCATTCGTTGGCGGCGTGGCTGTTGCCGCCGGTGCCGCCGCGCGCCGAGCTGATCGGCAGATCGATGTTCGTCTCCTGCCCCGAGAACAGATAGGCCGGCCAGTAGGCGCCCGTGCCGCCCGCGGAGACGGGCTTCGTGAAGATCTCCGTCGCATAGGCATTCGCGCGTGCGAGATCGTTATTTCTGTCGCGCACCGCCCACGGCACATCGCCGACGAGGTTGATCTCGACGTCCGAATAACCGAGCTTGTCCAGATATTTGCGCAGCTTGGCGACGATGTCCGGCCCATGCATGTTGGGCATGTAGCGGAAATTGTGCTTCGAGATGATCTGGTTGGGCAGGATCGCGCCCGATCCGCCTGCGAACATGTTACCGCCCCAGATGCCGTCGATGTTCATCGACGTGCCGGTGCGGGCCATCTTGAGTTGCGTATAGGGATCGTCCGAGATGAAGCGCGCGACGCCCAGCCGCTCGGCGGCCTTCTTCAGATCGTAGGTCTCGGCGGTCTTGCGCAGGCCCGCCTCGGTCTCCGGGCTGTTCGGCAGCAGATTGTCGTAGAAGCCCGGGATCAGCACGGTGTTGCCGTCGGCCGAGACCAGCTTCGAGAGCATCTGGATGTGGCGCCAGGCCGGGCTGTCGACCGAGCGCTTGTTGCCGCCGTGAATGTCCGAATAGACCGGGCCGCGGCCCCACTTGGCACCGCTCGTCTTCAGCTCGACGAACACGCAGCCTTCCGAGCCGCCCGGGCCCCAGACGCCGTCGGCGCCCTTGAACATGTCCATGTGCGTCGTCATGAACTTGTTGAGGCCGATATCCATCCGCTCCTCGTCATTCTCGACGACGAAGATCAGATTGACGGGCAGCTTGCCCGTCACCGCCTTGATCGACATCAGGGCGTTCAGGAAGGTCATCTCCGGACCCTTGGAGTTGGTCGCGCCGCGCCCGATCAGCACCTTTTTGAAAGGCGCCTGCTCGACGAGCCGGCCCTCGAACGGCGGTGCCTTCCACAGATCCGGCTGCGTCACCGGCATCGTATCGCCTTGCCAGTAAACGATCAGCGTCTTCTTCGCACCCTCGTCGCACTTGCCGTAGATGACCGGATTGCCCTGCGTGCCGTACTTGGTCTTGCCGACGTCGAAGACCTGCGTCTTCTGGCAACCGAGCTGATCGAGGAAGCCCTTCACCATCTCGGCATTTTCCTGAATACCTTCGCCGGTATTCGAGATGCTGGGCTGCTGGATCCACTTCTGCAGATTGACGACATGTTCGTCGATATTCTTGTCGATATAGTCGAAGACCTTGGGAAGATCGGGATTCTTGATCTTCGCCATGTCGGGACCGATCGTCTCGTCACCGCTGGGGCGGATGCCGAGCTTGGGTCCGGCGGTCTCGGCGCTCGCGGTCGTCGTATTGGCGCCGCCGCCGCTCTTGCCGCAGGCGGCGAGCGCGAGGGCGAGCGTGATCGCCGAGACGAGGGGGACGAATTTCTTCATAATCAGGACCCTCCGTCCGCGCCGTTGGCTTTTTCGGTCTTGACCGGGATCGGGCCGTTCAGCCCAGCATAGACATAGAGCGCGGTCGCGACCATTTTCTCGGCGGTCGCCATGCCGAACTGCTTGCCGGCGCCTTCGATGACATACCATTCGTTGGCCGCATGCGCGTTGCCGCCGGTGCCGCCGCGGACCGCCGCGATCGGCAGATCGATGTTCGTCTCCTTGCCGGAGAAGAGGTAAGCCGGCCAATAGGCGCCGCTTCCGCCGGGCGTCAGCGGCTTGGTGAAGATGTCCTGCGCATAGGTCATCGCCCGCGCCTGATCGTTGTTCCGATCGCGGATCGCCCAAGGCACATCGCCGATGAGATTGATCTCGACATCCTTGTAGCCGAGCTGATCGAGATATTTGCGGACCTTCGCGACGAGATCGGGCCCGTCCATGTTCGGCACGTAGCGGAAAGCGTGCTTGGAGATGATCTGGTTGGGCAGGATCGCGCCGGAGCCGCCGGCGAACATGTTGCCGCCCCAGATGCCGTCGAGGTTCATCGACGTACCCGTCCGCTGCATCTTCAGCTGCGTATAGGGATCGTCCGAGATGAAGCGGGCGACGCCCAGATTCTTGGCCGCGCGCTTCAGGTCATAGGTCTCGGCGGTCTTGCGCAGCGCCGCTTCGGTCTCCGGGCTGTTGGGCACGATATTGTCGTAGAAGCCCGGGATCAGGACGGTGTTGCCATCCTCGGATACCAGCTTCGAGAGCATCTGGATGTGGCGCCAGGCCGGCGAATCCACCGAGCGCTTGTTGCCGCCATGGATGTCCGAATAGACCGGGCCGCGACCCCAGCTCTTGCCGCTCGTCTTAAGCTCGAAGAACACGCAGCCCTCCGAACCGCCGCCGCCCCAGACGCCGTCGGCGCCCTTGAACATGTCCATGTGCGTGGTCATGAACTTGTTAAGGCCGATATCCATCCGCTCCTCGTCATGCTCGACGACGAAGATCAGATTTACGGGCAGCTTCCCCGTCACTGCCTTGATCGACATGAGCGCGTTGAGGAAGGTCATCTCCGGGCCCTTGGAGTTGATCGCGCCTCGGCCGATCAGCACCTTCTTGAACGGGGCCTGCTCGACGAGGCGACCCTCGAACGGCGGCGCCTTCCACAGATCCGGCTGCGTCACCGGCATCGTATCGCCTTGCCAATAGACGATCAGCGTCTTCTTCGCCCCCTCGTCGCACTTGCCGTAGACGACCGGATTGCCCTGCGTGCCATATTTGGTCTTGCCGACATCGAAGACCTGCGTCTTCTGGCAGCCGAGCTGATCAAGGAAACCCTTCACCATTTCGGCCGATTCCTGAATACCTTCGCCGGTATTCGAAATCGACGGCTGCTGGATCCACTTCTGCAAGTTCACGACATGCTCGTCGATATGCTTGTCGATATAGTCGAACACCTTGGGGAGGTCGGCATTTTTGATCTTCGACATGTCGGGGCCGACCGTCTCGTCACCGCTCGGGCGGATGCCGAGTTTCGGTCCGGCGCTCTCGGCGCTCGCGGTCGTCGTGTTGGCGCCGTCGCCGCTCTTGCCGCAGGCGGCGAGCGCGAGGGCCAGGGCCGCCGTGCCGGCGATCCTCGAGATCGTCTTCATGCGTGGAGTCGTGGTCATGACAGTCATTCTCCGCTGCCGACACCCGGCTGGGTTGGATTGAATTCGATCGAGCCGCTGGGGGCCGAAGAGCTGCGCGACACCGCCCCGTTGGCGGCGCTGGCCGCGCGGAGGCCCGAGCGCGAGGACCGGAAACGAGCCGCCACCCGGCGATGCGAAAGCAAAGGGGCGGTGCGGCGATTCACGATCAGGCGCGCCGCGATCCGAACGCGGAGCCGGACATCCGGCCACGGAGCGCCGCGAGGCGATATGGTGTTGGCAGCGCGCGCGACATCAGACCCCCCTCGTCAGAGCTTCACGCCTTTCGATATCCCCGTCGCCCTCGAAGGGCGCTTCCCCACGCCGATGGCCATCGCGAACGCGGCCAGGCTTTTTTCCCGTAACCCGATGGTAACGGGAATCAGCTTGCGGTTCCCGGCTTATTTGATCGGCCAGACGTTAACGGGATGGAACTTTCCAACATTGGAGGCATCCCCGCGTCGATTCCCGTCACAAACCTTTTCGATCGTTTCGTAAGGTGAATCGTTGCGGCCGTTTGGCGAAGCTTATCGGCGCGAATGGCCGCAAAACGGCCGCTTAGGGCCTATCGCGGCAGATGCCGCTCGCGCGGCTGCACGATCTCCGTCACGAAATCGATCGCCGCCGCCCAGCTGCGCGTGCCGGGTGCGATTTCCTCGACATGCGCTTCGTCCTCGATAGCGATACGGCGGATCCCGGCGTTGTGGACGCGCGTGACATAGGCCTCCGCCGCGGCCGGCGGTGCGATGCCGTCCAGTTCGCCGTTGATCAGCCGGATCGGGATGGCGGGCTGGGCAAGCCGCGCCGGCGACGTGTCCGTGAACAGATCGCGCCGCCCCGTTCCGCCATCGATGAGGCGGGCGACGGCGTTCGGGCCGCACGTGTCGCCCGGCGGTGCCGATGCGACTTCCAGATCGGGCAGCCCGCCGAGGCTGACCGCGCCTGCGATCCGCAGCGGGGCCGGCGCGCGCAGCGCGCTTCGCGCGGGGATGCCGCGCCGCGCCGCCAGTCAGAGCGCGAGATGCCCGCCCGCCGAATGGCCGAGCACGACGACGCGGTCCGTCCTCAGGCCATAGCGCGCGCCGATGCGGCCCAGCAGATCGGACCCGGCGGCGATATCGAGAAAGGTGCCGGGATAGCCGCCGCCCGGCCGATCGACACCCCGATATTCGACGTTCCACACCGCGATGCCACGCCGGCGCAGATCGTCCGCCGCCCAGTCCATGATATCCGCGGTCGCGACATCGGTCCGCCAGCAGCCGCCATGGATCATCACGACGACGGGGAAGGGGCCTCGCCCGCGCGGCCGCCACAGATCGACATGTTGCAGCCGATCGCGGCCATAAGCGATCGACGCGTCGGCCTTCGGGCGCGGCCGGCCGAGCAGATCGTCCCAGTCCATGATCCGCGCGGCGGCGGCGCTGCCCGCCGCGAGGCCGAGCGCAACGGACAGCATGGCAAATGCGCGGCGGATCATTTCATGATCTTGGCGAGGCCGCGCGACAGCTGCAATGCGCCATTGAGCCGGTTCTCTGCGTTGGGCCAATCGCGCTGGATGACGAGCTTGCTGTCGGGACGCAGCCGCGCCGTGCCCTTCAGCTTGCCGACATAGGCGATCAGCCCCTCCAGATCGGGGAAATGATCCTCGAAGAAGGTGACGAGCGCGCCCTTCGGGCCGACATCGAGCTTGGCGATGCAGGCCTTGCGGCAGTTGAGCTTGGTTTCCATCACCGTCAGCAGATTCTGCGTCGCGTCGGGCAGCGGCCCGAAGCGATCGATCATCTCGGCGGCGAACGCCTCGATCCCACCCTTGTCGTCGAGCTCGTTGAGGCGACGATAGAGCCCCATCCGCAGATCCAGATCGGGGACATATTCGTCGGGGATCATCAGCGGCGCGTCGACGCTGATCTGCGGCGAGAATTCCTTCGAGCGTAGCGCCTCGGCGAGGCCGCCGGCCTTTGCGTCCATGATCGCCTCTTCCAGCATCGACTGGTAGAGTTCGAAGCCGACCTCCTTGATATGCCCCGATTGCTCGTCGCCGAGCAGATTGCCCGCGCCGCGAATGTCGAGATCGTGGCTGGCGAGCTGGAAGCCTGCGCCGAGCGTGTCGAGGTTCGACAGGATGTGGAGCCGCTTGGCGGCGGTCTCGGTGATCTGGCGGTTGGGTGGCGTCGTCAGATAGGCATAAGCGCGCGTCTTCGCCCGACCCACGCGACCGCGGATCTGATAGAGCTGCGCCAGCCCGAAGCGATCCGCGCGGTGGACGATCATCGTGTTGGCGGACGGGATGTCCAGCCCGCTCTCGATGATCGTCGTCGAGACGAGCACCTCGAACTTCTTGTCGTAGAAAGCGGACATCCGCTCCTCGACCTCGCCCGCCGCCATCTGCCCGTGCGCGACGACGTAGCGGACTTCGGGGACTTCCTTGCGCAGGAACTCCTCGATGTCGGGCAGGTCGGCGACGCGCGGGGCGATGAAGAAGCTCTGCCCCCCGCGATAATGTTCGCGCAGCAAAGCCTCGCGGATCACGACCGGATCCCACGGCGCCACATAGGTGCGCACGGCAAGGCGATCGACCGGCGGGGTCTGCAGCACCGACAGTTCGCGCAGGCCCGACATCGCCATCTGCAATGTTCGCGGAATCGGCGTCGCGGTGAGCGTCAGCTGGTGGACGTCGGTCTTGAGCGCCTTCAACCGCTCCTTGTGGACGACGCCGAAGCGCTGCTCCTCATCGACGACGACGAGACCCAGGCGCTTGAATTCGATCCCCTTGGCGAGGACGGCGTGCGTGCCGATGACGATGTCGATCGTGCCGTCGGCGAGCCCCTCTTTCGTGCGCTTCGCCTCAGCGGCGGGAACGAGGCGGGAGAGGCGACCGATGTTGATCGGGAAGCCGCGGAAGCGCTCTTGGAACGAGCTGTAATGCTGGCGGGCGAGCAGGGTCGTCGGGCAGACGATCGTCACCTGGAAGCCGGCCATCGCCGCGACGAAGGCGGCGCGCAGCGCGATCTCTGTCTTGCCGAAGCCGACATCGCCGCAGACGAGCCGGTCCATCGGCTTGCCCGCAGCGAGATCGTCGAGCACATCGCCGATCGCGCGATCCTGATCGTCGGTCTCCTGATACGGAAAGCGATCGACGAAGGCGTTGTAGGCGGCGTCGGGTTGCGCGATGTCGGCGGCGCGCAACGCGCGCAGCGCGGCGGTGGCGATGAGCTCGCCCGCAATCTCGCGGATCCGCTCCTTCATCTTCGATTTGCGGCGCTGCCACGCCTCGCCGCCAAGCCGATCGAGCGACGCGCCTTCCTCGGAGCCGTAGCGCGACAGGACTTCGAGATTCTCGACGGGGACGTAGAGCTTGTCGCCGCCGGCATAGGAAAGCGCGACGCAATCGTGCGGCACCTTCGAAACCGGGATCTGCGTCAGCCCCTCATATTTGCCGATGCCGTGATCGGCATGGACGACGAGGTCGCCGGGCGAAAGCGTCGCCAGTTCGGCGAGAAACGCGTCGGTCGACTTGCGCCTTTTCTGGCGGCGGACGAGCCGGTCGCCCAGCATGTCCTGTTCGGTCAGCAGCGCGACATCGGGCGTCGTGAAACCGTGATCGAGCGGCAGCACCGCGAGCGCGGTCGTGCCGGGCTTGAAGGCGCGGCCGAGCGCATCCTGCCAGTCATCCGCGAACATCGCGGAGTCGAGGCCGTGATCGGCGAGCAGGCCCTTCAGCCGCTCGCGCGCGCCGGCCGAATAGCTGGCAAGCACGACCTTGCGCTTGGTCATGGCGAGCTTGCCGAGATGCTCGACCACCGCATCGTAGACGTTGGCGTTCTGCGCGCGCTCGGGTGCGAAATCGCGCGCGGGATCGACGCCGAAATCGATCACGCGATCGCTCTCGGGCTCATGGAACGGCGTGACGAGGTGGATCGGGCGGTCTGCGACCGTCTCGGTCCATTCGCGCTGCATCAGGTACAGATCGGACGGCGCGAGCGGGCGATAGCTGCCCGGATCCGACTTGAGCGCGCGAACGCGATTCTCGTGATAGTCGAGCACCGCGGCGAACCGCGCCTCGGCCGCGCCGTCCGCGCCATGATCGCGGACGATCAGGTCATCGGGCGAGAGATGGTCGAAGAGGCTGGACAGCTTCTCCTCGAACATCGGCAGCCAATGCTCCATGCCCGAGAGGCGGCGTCCTTCGGAGACGGCCTGGTACAGCGGGTCGCCGGTGGCGTTGGCGCCGAACTTCTCGCGATAGCGCGTGCGGAAGCGCTTGATGCTCTCGGCGTCGAGCAGAGCTTCGGAGGCGGGGAGCAGGGTGAAGCCCTCGATCCGCGCTGTCGTCCTTTGGTCGTCCGCCGAGAACTGGCGCAGGCTCTCGATCTCGTCGCCGAAGAAGTCGAGGCGGAGCGCGCGACTTTCGCCCGACGGAAACAGATCGACGAGCCCGCCGCGCACCGCATATTCGCCGGCTTCGTGCACCGTATCGGTGCGGACATAGCCGTTCGCCTGCAGCAATTCGGCGAGCGCATCGCGATCGATCCGCTCGCCCGGCGCGAGCGTCGCCGCGAGCTGGCGGATGCGGAACGGCGTCAGCGTCCGCTGCGTGATTGCGTTCACTGTGGTGACAAGCAGCTGCGGCGCCGTCACCTTGTGCTGGAGCATGTGGAGCGCGGCCAGCCGCTCCGACGTCGCGCGCAGCGAGGGCGAGGCGCGGTCATAGGCCAGACAGTCCCAGGCCGGGAAGGTGATCGTCTCGACCTCGGGCGCGAAGAAGCGCGCGGCCTCCGCCACCGCGCGCATCCCGATCTCGTCGGGAGCGACGAAGACGGCGCGGCCGCCCTTGCCGTTCTTGACCGCGGCGCGCGCGAGATCGGCCATCAGCCAGGGGAGGAAGCCCGTCGGCGCGCCCGCGAGCGTCAGCGCCTCGCCGGCTTTCAGGATGCGCGATACATCGGCCATGCGCCTACTTCTCGACCTTGACGAAATCGAGCACGCACAGCCGATCGATCATCGGCCCCTGCCAGCGTGTCGGGATCGGCTGCACGCGCATCGCCCAGGCCATGATGTCGACATCCTGTTCCTCGAGAAAATCCTCGAACCAGGCGATCTCGGCCTCGCTCCAATCCTGCCCGCAATGATCGAAGAAGCCGCCGATCATGAGATCGGCCTCCTTCGTGCCGCGATGCCAGGCGCGGAAGCGCAGGCGCTTGAGGCGGGTATCGCGGTCCATCTTGGGTCCAATGCGGTGCGGCCGGCAGCCGCTTTGCGGCGCCGGTTGAGGGGAGTGCGGCCGCGACATCTAAGGGGGTCGGCCCGGGGAAACAATGGTCGCCGGCGTCTCGTTTGTTGCGCTTCGATCGGGGCGCGGGTAGTTATCGCGACGGCTTTCCATCGCCGGGGCACGCTGAATGATACCGTTTCTCGCCGCCGCATTGTCGCTGGCCGCTCTGCCGTCCGTGACGGGCGATTTCGATCATGACGGCAAGCGCGACACGGCCGAGCTGGTGAAGGCGGCCGAAGGCTATCGCGTGATGATCCGGCGGGGCGCGGACGCGGGCAAGCCGCTCTTCCTGATGTCGCTCGCCGATCCGGCCAATTTCTATCTCGGCAAGGCGCAGGGCGGCGAGTTCGCGACCGCATGCGGCAAGGGGCTCGGCACGCGCGGCGTGCGTTGCGATCGGCCGCGCGTCCATCTCAAGGGCAACGAGCTTGCCTTCGGCTATCGCGAGGCATCGGACGGCGTCGCGATCTGGAAGGGCGGCCGTTTCGATCTCGTCTGGCTGACCGACTGACGATACGGGTTTGGGCAGCGCTTGCGGCCGGACATACTTCACCCGCTCTTCACCGAAATCGAGGCCCTGAAAGGCGTCGGACCGGCGCTCGCCAAGCCGCTCGCGCGGCTGGGTCTGGCGCGCGTGCGCGATCTGCTGTTTCACCTGCCGACGGGCTGGATCGATCGCAAGACGGTCGCGGAGTTCGACGAGGCGGATGTCGGCCAGATCGTCACCACCGTCGTCACCCCGACCGAATATCGGCTCGGCGGCTCGGCGCGGGCGCCGGCGCGCGTCGTCGCGACCGATGCGGCCGGCAACGTTGTCGCTTTGGTCTTCTTCCGGAGCGGGTCCGGCTACGCGAAGAAATTGCTGCCGCTCGGCGAGCCGCGTACGATCAGCGGCAAGCTGGAGCGCTACGACCAGTGGCTCCAGATCGTCCATCCCGAGGTGATGGCGCTCGAGGAGGCGAAGGCGCTGCCCGCGCGCGAGGCGGTCTATCCGCTGTCCGAGGGGCTATCGAACAAGCGGCTGGCGAGCCTGATCGAGGCGGCGGCCGAACGGATGCCC
The DNA here is from genome assembly GCF_030546695.1 of Sphingomonas natans. Classification (GTDB taxonomy): domain Bacteria; phylum Pseudomonadota; class Alphaproteobacteria; order Sphingomonadales; family Sphingomonadaceae; genus Sphingomonas_I; species Sphingomonas_I natans. Next base: position 501,557 of record NZ_JAUOTP010000001.1, on the reverse strand, counting down.
GATCTGCCCGAATGGATCGAGCCGAGCCTGCTCGCCACGCGCGGCTGGCCCGCCTGGCGCGAGGCGGTGACGCGGCTCCACGCGGATCCCAGCGACCGGATCGCGCAGGAGCGGCTCGCTTATGACGAGATTTTCGCCAATCAGCTCGCGTTGATGCTCGTGCGGGCAAGTTCGCGCCGCCGCCGGGGGCTGCCGCTCGCAGGAGATGGCCGGCTGCGCGACGCGCTGAAGCTGCTTTACTTGCCGACCGGCGCGCAGACGCGCTCGATCGGCGAGATCGAGGGGGATCTCGCGCAGGCGACGCCGATGCTGCGGCTGCTGCAGGGCGATGTCGGCGCGGGCAAGACGCTCGTCGCGCTGATGGCGATGCTGGTCGCGGTCGAGGCCGGCGCACAGGCGGCGATGCTCGCGCCGACCGAGATCCTTGCGCGCCAGCATTACGAGACGCTGTCGCGCCAGCTCGGCGGCCTGCCCGTCAACGTCGCGGTGCTGACCGGGCGCGACAAGGGCCGCGTCCGCGAGGCGACGATGATGGGGCTCGCCGACGGATCGATCGACATCCTCGTCGGCACGCACGCCATTTTCCAGGAGGCGGTGGCCTATCGGAAGCTCGGCCTCGTCGTGATCGACGAGCAGCATCGCTTCGGCGTCGCGCAGCGGATGCTGCTGACCCAGAAGGCCGAGCGTCCGCCGCATCTGCTGGCGATGACCGCGACGCCGATCCCGCGCACGCTGACGCTCAGCCAATATGGCGAGATGGACGTGAGCCGGCTCGACGAGCGCCCGCCCGGCCGCCAGCCGATCGAGACGCGCGTCATCTCGGAGGACAGGCTGAACGAGGTCGTCGACGGGCTCGGCCGGCATCTCGCCGCGGGCGGGCAGGCTTATTGGGTGTGCCCGCTCGTCGAGGAGAATGAGGCGAGCGACCTCGCCGCCGCCGAAAGTCGCGCGATCGCTTTGAAGGCGCGCTTCGGCGACAAGGTCGGGCTGATCCATGGGCGGATGAAGGGCCCGGAAAAGGATCAGGCGATGGAGGCCTTCGCTTCCGGCCGGATCGGCGTGCTGGTTGCGACGACGGTGATCGAGGTCGGCGTCGACGTGCCCAATTCGACATTGATGATCATCGAGCATGCCGACCGCTTCGGCCTCGCCCAGCTCCACCAGTTGCGCGGGCGGGTCGGGCGGGGCGAGGGGCGCTCGGTCTGCATCCTGCTTCGCGGCGGGATCCTAGGCGAGACGGCGCGCGCACGCCTCGCGCTGCTGCGCGAGAGCAATGACGGCTTCCGCATCGCCGAGGAGGATCTGCGCCTGCGCGGCGCGGGCGAGATCCTCGGCACGCGCCAGTCGGGCGAGGCGGCGTTCCGGCTCGCGAGCCCGGAGCAGGTGCAGGCGCTGATCGAGACCGCGACCGACGACGCCTGCCTGCTCGTCGATCGCGACGGCGGGCTGGAAGGGCCGCGCGGGCAGGCGGCGCGGATCGCGCTCTATCTGTTCGAGCGTGACGCCGCGGTGGGGCTGCTGCGCTCGGGCTGAGCCGGCGGGCGGACATGCTTCGTCACGTTGCGATGTCCGGACGTTGCTGCGGCGTGGCTCCGGAGCCCTTATCTTTCCGAGCGTGTCCGGCGCGGCAGGAATGCTTGCGCGCGTGCCGCTCGGCCTTGGCGCGGGCGACCGAACTGGCGATCTGGCCTCCCATGCCCGCCGTCACGAGCGGGATGCACCGGAGAGAGAGCCCGTCGTTTCGTTCGCGAGCGGCACCGATCCCGGCCGGAGTCCCGCATGATCCTCACTGCCGCCCGCCGCCTGCATTGGCGCCTGCTGCTCGTCGCGAGCGCCTTGTTCGTCGGCATCGCCTTGCTGTTTGCGACGCACCTTACCGAAACGCCGCAGACGATGATCGCCGCTTCGCGCGCGGCGCTGATGGTCGGGCTGCTCGGCCTGCGCATGGTCGCATCGGGCGTCTCGGACGAAGCGTCGACCGATGGGGATTGATGTTCCGCTGGAGCGCGCCCGCGCGCTGCCTTTCCACCGCCCTTCGCCACCGAGCTCGAAATCGATGATCGTCGAACGCATACCCCGGATCCGCCAGATCGTCGCCGATGTCTGGAAGGTGCTGAGCGTCCTGTTCCTGTGGGACGTCGCCGTCACCGCTTTCTATTTCATCATGCCGTTCCACGCGCCGGCGCTGCCGCTGACTCTGTTCGGGACGGTGCTGGCGCTGTTCCTCGGCTTCAAGAGCAACTCGGCCTATCAGCGCTGGTGGGAGGGGCGCATCCTGTGGGGGGCGATGGTCAACAGCTCGCGCAGCCTGGCGCGCGCGACGACTGCGTTCCTCGGCGTCGACGGACCCGCGACGCGCGATCTGCGGCGCACGATCGTGCTGCGTCAGATCGCCTATGTGAACGCCTTGCGCTGCCAGCTGCGCCGGCAGGATCCCGCGCCCGAAATCCTGCGGCGATTGAGCCCGGAGGAAGCGCAGGAAGGACTGGGGCGCACCAACGCCGCCAACGGCCTGCTCGACGGGACCGGACGGCGCATCGCCGAGGCGCAGCGGCAGGGGCACATCGATACCGTCCAGCAGTCGCGGATCGAGAGCGTGCTGATCGATATCGCCAATGCGCAGGGCGGCATGGAGCGGATCAAGAATACGCCGCTGCCCAACGGCTTCCGCTTCTTCCCCGAATTCTTCACCCGGCTCTTCTGCCTGCTGCTGCCGATCGGGCTGGTCGAGGCGTTGGGCATCGCCACGCCGATCGGATCGACCGTCGCGGGGCTGATGTTCCTCGCCGCGCTCAGGATCGGCGACGATCTCGTCGATCCCTTCGCGAATACGGTTCACGATATCCCGCTGGGCGCGATCTGCCGGACGATCGAGATCGATCTGCTGCAGGCGATCGGCGATCCCGCGCCGGAGCCGCTCGCGCCCGTCAACGGGGTGTTGCGCTAGCGTCCCGGTGGAACAGGTGCGTTGCCATCGTCGCGCCGAGCAGGGGGGCGATGAGGTTGACGATGGGGACGAGGAAGAGCGAGGTGATGATGATGCCGATCGCGGCGCGTTCGCCGCGCGTGGCGCGCAGCCATTCGCGGCGCAGCGGGCCGTCGCCATGGCGCGCGGCGACCATCTCGCCGAAATCGCGGCCGATCGCGACGCCGTTGACGAGCACGAACAGCACGATCGTGCCTACGCCCGTGACCAGCAGCAGTAGGTAGAAGGGCAGAGCGATCAGATTGTAGACGAGCAGCCGGCCCGCCGAGCGCAGCCCGAGGACCAGGCCGCCGCCCACGCCCGCGGGCCGTGCGGCCGCTGCAGCGTCGGGATAATGGAGCGCCTCGACGGTCGCGACGATGCGATCGGAATATGCCGCGATCACGCCCAGCGCGACGGCGGGAAAGAGCAGCCAGATGCCGAGCACGGTGATGACCAGCGCGCCGAGCCCGCTCGCCGACAGGCCGAACTCGCAGCTCTGGCCGCTCCACCACAGGCAGGGATCCGCGCCGTCGAGCGCCCAGACCGCGCCGATGCCGAGCCCCAGGAAGATCAGCAACGTCACGAACAGCGAGCGGAACAGGATCGCGAGGATCCGCGGCTGGGTGAGATCGATCAGCGACAGAGGCAGGACGCGGAGCACGATCCCTGGTCAATCGATCGGCCGCGCAGCGGTTCCATCGCGCCTGTTACCAGAGCACGCCATTGTCGGGCAGCAAAGGCGGGGGCGCTTCCTCGCCCAGCGATTGCAGCAGATTGGCCTCGACCGTCCGGGACATGGACGACAGCGGGAGATCGTGGACGCTGTTGCCGAACGGATCGGTCAGATCCTCGCCGATCGCGAAGACCGCGAGGAACATCAGGCTCGCGACCGTCGATCCGATCGGCGTGACGAGGCCCAGCGTTTCCACCAGACCGATCGGCAGCAGCAGGCAGAAGAGCCGCGTGAACAAGGCCGGCACGAAGCGATATTGATTGGGCAAAGGCGTGTTCTTGAGCCGCTCCATCCCGCCCTGCGCATTGGCGACATCGACGAGGATCGCATCAAGGTGGACCTGCTGGATCGTGTCGATCTGCCCTGCGCGGAGCGCATCGGCGACGCGCCGGCCCGTGCCTTCCAGCAGGCTGTTGGCCGGGTTCTGCGTCTGGAGCAGCGCCTCGGCCTCGTCCTTGGGCACGAACGCATAGACCTTCTCGTCGAGCGGCTGGCGGCGGAGCTGGCAGCGCAGCGCGTGAACATAGGCGATCTGCTGGAGGATGATCGCGCGGGCGCGCGGATCGTCGCGGCCGAGGAAGGCGATCGCGTTGCGCGCGAGGCTGCGCGAGGCGTTGATCAGCGCGCCCCACAGCACGCGGCCTTCCCACCAGCGCTGATAGGCCGAATTGCTGCGGAAGCCGAGGAACAAGGCCAGCGCCGAGCCGAAGAGGGTCAGCGGCAGGGACGGGGCCTTGAACGGCGAGATCACGTAGAAGACGGTCACCGCCACGTCCCAGACGATCAGCACGACCAGCGGCTTCCAGACCTCGCGCACGATGGTCTTCACATTGGGGACGCTGGCGACGATCATCGGGGGCGGCTCAGCGCGTCAGCAGCGCGTGGCGCTTCTTGCCGAGGCTGATCTTGACGCTGGCTTCCGCTTCGAGCTGGATCTCGAACTTCTCGTCCTTGATCGGCAGATCGTTGAGGCGGACCGCGCCCTCGGCGATCTTGCGGCGCGCCTCGCCGTTCGAGCCGGCAAGGCCGAGCACGGTCAGCGCCTGGATGAGCGGGATCGAGCCGGTCGGCACGGAGAGCTTGGGCAGATCCTCGCCCGCGCCGCCTTCCTCGAACGTGGCGCGTGCGGTGGCGGCGGCGACCGAGGCCGCGCCGCGCCCGCGGCACATCGCGGTCGCCTCGTCGGCGAGGATCTTCTTCGCCTCGTTGATCTCGGCACCCGGCAGCGCCTCCAGCCGCGCGATCTCGTCGAGCGGCAGATCGGTGAACAGGCGCAGGAAGCGGCCGACGTCGCGATCGTCGGTGTTGCGCCAGAATTGCCAATAATCGAAATGCGGCAGCTGATCCTCGTGCAGCCAGATCGCACCGGCCATCGTCTTGCCCATCTTGCCGCCGTCGGCGGTCGTGATGAGCGGCGTGGTGACGCCGAACACCTCCTGGCCGTCCATGCGCCGGGCCAGCTCGATCCCGTTGACGATATTGCCCCACTGATCCGATCCGCCCATCTGCAGGCGACAGCCCGCGCGGCGCGACAGCTCCAGGAAATCATAAGCCTGGAGGATCATGTAGTTGAACTCGAGGAACGAGAGCGACTGCTCGCGATCGAGGCGCAGCTTGACGCTGTCGAAGCTCAGCATCCGGTTGACCGAGAAATGCTGGCCGACATCGCGCAGGAACGGGATATATTCGAGCGCGTCGAGCCAATCGGCATTGTCGACCATGACCGCATCGGTCGGGCCGTCGCCGAACGTCAGAAAGCGCTCGAAGATGCGCTTGATCGAGGCGAGATTGGCCGCGATGCCGTCCGCGGCGAGCAATTTGCGCGCTTCGTCCTTGAAGCTCGGATCGCCGATCTTGCCGGTGCCGCCGCCCATCAGCACGATCGGCTTGTGGCCGGTCTGCTGCATGCGGCGCAGCAACATGATCTGGACGAGGCTGCCGACGTGCAGCGAGGGCGCGGTCGGATCGAAGCCGATATAGCCGGGCACGATCGCGCCAGACGCGAGCCGATCGAGCGCGGCAGCGTCGGTAACCTGGTGGATGTAGCCGCGCTCGTCGAGCAGGCGGAGCAGATCGGATGTGTATTCAGACATGGCGGCGCGCGCCTAGCATGGGCCGGTAAGGGAGGCCACCAGCGCGATCGCACGTCGCGGAAGTTGACAAAGTTGACACTACGTCACCCCCCAACTGCGTTCCCCGGACGCGATCGACCATTGCCGAGCATATTTCCGGCCACCGCCCCGAGCGGGCCAGTGAGGCAGCTCGGTCCGTGCGCCGGTGCGGCGCGGTGCATGGTCGATAGGGGACGCGGTGGTCATCATGTCCGGCTCCTCGGCGTGGGCGGACAGTCCAGATGTCACACGGAATCCTACATTGCAAATGGTCAGCAGATCGGTGTTTCCGGCTTCTGTTGGGTCAGCAATGGGGCACGGGCAGACCTATTTCGTCACGCTCTGCCACACTCCGCCCCAGCCGTCGGCCGGGGCGGCGCTGCGGAAGCTCGCGACCCGTCCCAGGAAGGTGGTCGCAGGTCCGTCGTCCGGCACGATCCGCAAACATTCGCCGAAGCGCGCCTCGGCCCCGTCCCAGTCGCCCGCGCGATAGGCGGCAAGACCCGCCTCGAACGCATCGCGCAGCTCGATCTGTTCGGGCGGCACCGCGCCGATCTCGCCGATCAGCTCGAACACGCGCATCGCCTCGGTCTTGCCCGCCGGCGCGAGCAGATCGATCTCGCGCACCTCGATCCGGTTGCGGACCTGGATCACCGTCGCCTCGTCGGCGAGGATCAGCGTCCCATAGGCCTTGTTCGCGCCCTCGAGCCGCGAGGCGATATTGACCGTGTCGCCCATGATCGTGAAATTCTTCGACGTCAGCGATCCGATCGACCCCAGCACGACATCGCCCGTCGCCAAGCCGATCCGCGCCGCGATCTTCGGCGCGCCGCGCCGGAGGCCGAGCAGCTCGGGCAGCTCCTTCTGCAGCATCGCGAGCTGCTGGCGCTGGCCGAGCGCGGCGCGGCAGGCGGAGAGCGCCGGCTCGTCGCTGCTGAACGGCGCGCCCCAATAGGCCATCACCGCGTCGCCGATATATTTGTCGATCACGCCCTGGTAGCGCGCGATCGGCTCGCCGGCATAAGCCAGATAGCGGTTGATCAGCCGGACGAGCGCGGTCGGCGTCAGCGTCTCGGCGATCGTGCTGAAATTCTGCAGGTCGGAGAAATAGACCGTCATCTCGCGCTTCTCGCCGGCCTCGAGCTCGGCACGCCCGGCGCCGAGCAGGCGATCGACGACGCGCGGATCCATGTAGCTGGAGAAGGTCGTGCGCATCGCCGCCTTCGTGCGCAGCTCCTCGACCATATCCAGAAAGGCATGCGAGAGCTGGCCGATCTCGTCCGTCTGGGTCGTGGGCAGCGTCACGTCGAGATTGCCGCGGCCGACCTCCTCCGCGCCGGCGATCAGGCTGCGCACGGGGGTCAGCATCCGCCGCGTCAGCAAGAGCGAGATCACCGATCCGGCGACGAATCCGAAGATGGCGAGCCCCAGATTCTCGACGGAGACGATGAAGCTGCGCCGTTCGAGCCCCGCGAGCCGCGCCTCGTCCTTCTTCGCCAGCGCCGCGGCCTCGCCGCTCATCCGTTCGAGAGCGGAGAGGACGCGCTTCTCGCTGTCGATCGCCTCACTCTCGCGTAGGCTGGTTCCGTCGATCGCGACGGGACCGGGCGCGAGGAAGGCGCGGACCGCCGCGCGATAGGTCGCATGTTCGCGCCGCACGGTCTCGCTCTCCAGCTGCAGCCGGCCCAGCGCCACCGCCGCCTCGGTCGAGATTTCGGCGTCTTCATAAGCGCGGATATGCCGGGTCAGCGCCGCGAGCCGCGCATCGATCTCGCGGTTATAGGTCTCGAACCGCGCGAGCTGCTCGCCGTGACGTGCCGTATCGCGCACCTGCGGGCCGCCATAACGGAGCGCGCGCTCGCTCGCGAGTTCCTCCTCGGCCGTCGCCTGCACGATCGAGGCGATCTCCTGCTTGAGCGGTTCGAGCGCCTCGACGAGGACCTTCGCCTCGCGATCGATGCTGGCCGCCTGGAAGAAGGCGTAGATCGCCGCGGCGAGCATCGTCGCGAGCAGGATCACGCTGAGCCCGACGAATTTGCGGGTGATCGTGAATCGGCCGAGCCGCCGCGGACCGCCTCGTGCTGCGAAAGCCTGCGCCACCCCTGTCTGCCCCCAGGGCCCCACACCCCGCCGCAAGGCTAGTGCGAACGGATCGGCTGCGCAACGACGCGGGTCGGTCCGCTCAGGAAAGTTTGCGGTTTCGCGGGAGCTTCTCAGGCCAAGCCGATCGGCCCGCCAAACAAAAAGGGCGGCCGAAGCCGCCCTTTCGGTGTTCGCGATTGTGGGAGCCTCATGCGCCCGCGGGCGTCGGCTCGCCCCAGCCGCCGGGGCGGCGGCTCTTGGGGATCGAGGAGCCGCCGATGGCGAGGCTGCGGGGCGCGCGATCCTTGGGATCCTCGCGGCCGATATCCTCGCCGACGATCGCCTTCTTCGATTCCTCGCCGTTGAGCGTCTCGAACTCGAGCAGGGCCGCGGCGAGGCGATGGAGCTGATCGAGATTGTCGGTCAGCACCTGGCGGGCCTTCATCTCGCCTTCCTCGACGAGGCGGCGGACTTCGCTGTCGATCAGGCGTGCCGTCTCTTCCGACATCGTCTGGTTGCGCGAGACCGAGTGGCCGAGGAACACCTCGTCCTGATTGTCGCGATAGCGCAGCCAGCCGAGCTTCTCGGACATGCCATATTCCATGACCATCGAGCGCGCCATTTCGGTGGCCTGCTGGATGTCGTTGGAGGCGCCGGTGTTGAGCTCGTCGCTGCCGTAGATGAGCTGCTCGGCGATGCGGCCGCCGAAGCAGAGCGCGAGACGCGCCTTCATCTGCTTCATCGTCATCGAATAACGATCACGCTCGGGCAGGTTCCACGTCACGCCCAGCGCGCGGCCGCGCGGGATGATCGTGACCTTGTGGAGCGGATCGCAGCCGGGGACGTGCAGCGAGACGAGCGCGTGGCCGGCCTCGTGATAGGCGGTGGCGCGCTTCTCGTCCTCGGTCATGATCATCGATTTGCGCTCGGCGCCCATCATGACCTTGTCCTTGGCCTCCTCGAACTCGCGCATCGCGACGAGACGCTTGCCCTTGCGCGCGGCGAGCAGAGCCGCTTCGTTGACGAGGTTGGCGAGATCGGCGCCCGAGAAGCCGGGCGTGCCGCGCGCGAGCGTGCGGGCGATGACGTCGGGCGCCAGCGGCACCTTGCTCATGTGCACGGCGAGGATCTTCTCGCGGCCCTCGATATCGGGCTTGGGCACGACGACCTGGCGATCGAAGCGGCCCGGACGCAGCAGCGCCGGATCGAGCACGTCGGGACGGTTCGTAGCGGCGATGATGATGATGCCTTCGTTCGCCTCGAAGCCGTCCATCTCGACGAGCAGCTGGTTGAGCGTCTGCTCGCGCTCGTCATTGCCGTTGCCGAGGCCCGCGCCGCGATGACGGCCGACCGCGTCGATCTCGTCGATGAAGACGATGCACGGCGCGTTCTTCTTCGCCTGCTCGAACATGTCGCGCACGCGGCTCGCGCCGACGCCGACGAACATCTCGACGAAATCGGAGCCCGAGATCGTGAAGAACGGCACCTTGGCTTCACCCGCAATCGCGCGGGCGAGCAGGGTCTTTCCGGTGCCGGGCGATCCGACGAGCAAGGCGCCCTTCGGGATCTTGCCGCCGAGGCGGGCGAATTTGGACGGGTCCTTCAGGAAATCGACGATCTCCTGCAGCTCCTCGCGCGCCTCGTCGATGCCGGCGACGTCGTCGAAGGTGACGCGGCCCTGCTTTTCGGTCAGCATCTTGGCGCGGCTCTTGCCGAAGCCCATCGCGCCCGATCCGGCATTCTTCTGCATCTGGCGCATCACGAAATAGCCGATGCCGAGCAGGATCAGGAACGGGAAGCTCTGATACAGCAGCAGCTGCCAGATCGAGGCCTGCTCTTCCGGATGCGCGCGGAACGTGACGTTCTTGGCGGACAGACGCTGGATCAGGCTCGGATCGTTGGGCGCATAGGTCTTGAAGGCGGCGCCGTTCGAATATTTGCCGGCGATCACGCCGTTGCCGATATCGGCTTCCTTGACCGAGCCGTCCTCGACGCGGGCGAGGAATTCCGAATAGGCGATGCTCTCGCCGGCCGGCTGGCGCGTGCCGCTCTCGAACATCGAGACGAAGAGGACGATCGCCAGCAGGATGCCGAGCCAGATGGCGAGGCTCTTCATCCAGGGGTTCGGTCCTTGCGGTGTCTTGTCTTCGCTCATGCGCGCTTACCAGCCTTTCGAGAACCGCCATTATGTAGGGCACGAGGGGTTAATGGCAATGGAACAAGCGCCGATCGGGCGGAAGTGCGGTGGAGAAGAACGGCGATCAGCCTGATCGATGCGGCGGGGCGGCGGCAAGGCGCCACGGTGGGCCGGGATCGATGCGAATGCCGGCGAGCGTCGAGACCCGTCCCGCGGCGAGCCGATCGAGCAGGCGATCCACCTCATCGCCGCGCAGGACGGCGTCTTTCGCAAGCTGGTTCAATGCCTTGACGAGCAGGCGCCGCCGCAGCTCGCGCGGCAGATCGGCCGCGGCGAGCGTACCGGCCGCGCCATCGAAGCGCTCGGCGAACAGGCGATCGGCGGCGAAGGACAGTGCGTCCTCGGCCTGCGCCATATGGCCCGCGACCGCGGCGAGCCGCTCGGGATCGGGCCATCCACCCGCGAGCCGCGCGCGGACGGCGGCGCGATCGAAGCGCGGATCGCGGTTGGACGGATCGTCGACGGCAGCGAGTCCCGCCGCGGTGACGATCGCGACGAGGTCCCGGCGCCGCCAGCCGAGCAGGGGCCGGATCAGGCGGACGCCGTGATCGAGCAGGCGGGTGGGCCGGATACCGGACAAGCCCGCGACGCCCGCGCCGCGCTCGAGCCGCATCAGCACGGTCTCGGCCTGATCGTCGAGATGATGGCCGGTGGCGAGCGCACCGATCCCTTGCTTGCGTGCCCATTCCGCCATCGCCGCATAGCGCGCGTTGCGGGCGGCGGCCTGGACGCCGGCCGGATCGTCGCGGACGGTGATGCGCAGCGTCTCGTGCGGGACGGTGAGCGAGGCGCAGACCTCGCCGACGAAGCGCGCCTCGGCCGCGGCTTCGGGGCGCAGGCCATGATCGACGGTGACGGCGGCAACCCGGCCGGGGCGGGCGGCCGCGGCGAGCAGGAGCAGAGCGAGGCTGTCCGGACCGCCGGAGACGGCGAAGGCGAGCAATTCCTCCCCGGTACGGGGAGGGGGACCAGCCGCAGGCTGGTGGAGGGGGCTCACCGGCAAGGTCGCGCATCGCCGCACGCCCCCTCCACCATGCTTCGCATGGTCCCCCTCCCCTTGCAGGGGAGGATTGAGGAGGCGCATCACATCACGCTCGAAGCGCGCGACCAGATCGGGTGCAGGCGGCGCGATCATCGCGCCCGGCGCGTCACTTGCAGGCGGCGGCCTTCTTCGCCGCCGGCAGCCTGCTCTTCAGCCCCGGCGCGAGCGTCGCGCCATAGACCTGCTCCAGCTCGCCATAGGCCTTGCACGCATCGGCGGGCTTCTTGAGCTGGGTCAGCGCCTGGCCGAGATAGAAGAGGCTGTCGGGCGCGCGGTCGCCGCGCGGATCCGTCTGGTAATTGGCGTAGAGCGTCTGCGCGGCGCTGGCGGGCGTGCCGCCGTCCAGCTGCGCGCGGCCGAGCAGGTTACGCGCATAGCTGGCGCGCTTGTGCTTGGGATATTTCTTGATCATCGCCTGCAAAGCGACCTGCGCCTCCGGGAATTTCTTCTGCTCCCACAGCTTGTAGCCGGCCATATAGGCGTCTTCGCCGGCATCGCCGCTGGCGGCCGGGGCGGAGGCGGGAGCCTCGGCCGAAGCGGGCTCGGGCGGGGGCGCGGCGACGGGATCGAGCTGGATCGGCGCGGGGCGCGCGCCGCCGCGCGGCGGGCGGGCCGGCGGGGTCTCCAGCGCGGGCGCGGCGCCGGGAACCGGCTCGATCGCCTTCAACCGCGCATCGAAATCGGCCTTGTCGCGGGCATTGGCCTGGCTGAGCACGTCCAGCCGGTGCTGGGTCTCCTCGATCTGCTGCGTGACGCGGGTCAGTTCGCGCTCGAGCCCGTCGACGCGCGCGGCCAGCTCGCGCACCGGCTGATCGGCGGGCGCGCGCGCCGGCGCTGCCACATCCTCCGACGGCGCCGCGATTTCGGGTTCGAAGAAGGCCGGGCTGCCGCCGGGAAAGACCTTGCGCTGGACGGCCTTCATCTCCTTTTCCAGCTTGTCGACGCGCGGCGCGATCTTGTCGGCGCTCTGCGCGATCGCCGGCACGGCGGTCGCGGCGAGCAGGCAGAAGATGGTCAGCGAACGCAGGGACATGAAGCGGGCTCTCTCGGCTCTACTGGTGAAGGCGCTTCACCATAAAGCGGATGAGCGTCAGGTGAAGCGGGAAGCGGTCAGTTCGGACCGGCCTGCGTCGTGACCGGCGTCGGGGCGCCGGCGGGCACGGGCGCCGCGTTTCCCGAAGCGGGTACGGGTGTCGGAATGGCGACGTCGCCGCCCGGTGCTGCGGCAGCCCGGCCGAGTAACGCGGCGGGCTTGAGGCTCACGTCGCGGATGCGCTGCTCGGGCGGGCCGAGCGGCGGGATGACGGTGCTGCCGACCGTCACCTTCAAGGCATTGGGCCGGCCGGTCAGCAGGCGCGGATCGACCGCCTCGGCCGGGACCGTATAGCTCTTGCCCGTATCAAGCAGCCCTTCGAACAATTTGCGGCCGTCAGGCTCGCTCACGCGCAGCCACACGCCCGATTCCGCCGTCAGCACGGTCGCGCCATCAGTGGCTGCCACGGGTGCGGGAGCGGTGGGGGCGGGGCGCGGCGCGACGGGCGCTGGCGCCGTATCGGTCGCCGACGCCGCGACGGCGACCGGATTCTCGGTCCGCATGCCGCGCCAATAGAGGAAGCCCAGGATCAGTACGGCCGCGACGAGCAGGCTCGCCCAGGCGATGCCGCGCGTCGGCGTGCGCGCCGGATCGGCGGCTTCATACACTTCCTGATAAGCGGTGCGCGGCGTGTGTTCGGAAAGTTCGGCGCGGAACTGCTGCGACATCGCCTGCCCGTCGAGCCCGAGCAGGCGCGCATAGGTCTTGACGAAGCCAGAGCTGTAGGTGGCGGCCGGAAGCCCGCTATGATCGTCGCTCTCGATCGCGTTCAGATGACGCGTAGGGATGCGCGTCCGCTCGGCGATCTCGCCGAGCGTCAGGCTTTGCGATTCGCGGGCGGCGCGCAGCTGGCTTCCGACCGTGGCCGATGCATTTTCCGCCAGACCATTGCGGACTTCGTTCATCCGGCTTCCCAGCAAGTTTGTGACGGATTAACGTCGATCACGGAAGAATGATAGCTAACGCTGTTATTGCGCGGTCTCAAGCGATCCTTACATCATGCGCCAGCGCCCATTCGGCGAGCGCGGTCCGCATATTGGCGGGCGGACGCGCGAGTAAAGCGCGCATCGTCTCGCGCAGTTCGGCGACATCGAGCGAGCGGATCATCGCCTTGACCGGGCCGATCGCGGCCGGCGTGATCGACAGCCGATCGAGCCCGACGCCGATCAGCGCCATCGCCTCGAGCGAGCGCCCGCCCATCTCGCCGCAGACGCCGACGGGCACGCCGGCGTCGTCGCAGGCGCGCACGACGCGCGCGATGAAGCGCAGGATCGCGGGCGAGAGCCAGTCGAAGCGCTCCGCCAGCTTGGGGTGCGCGCGATCGGCGGCAAACAGGAATTGCGTCAGATCGTTCGTGCCGATCGAGAGGAAATCGAGCTTGGGCAGCAGGATATCGAGCACCTCGGCAAGCGCCGGCACCTCGAGCATCGCGCCATATCTGATCGTCAGCGGCGGCTGCTTGCCGCGCGCGGCGGCGCGCGCGCGCTGTTTTTCGAACAATTCGCGCGCCTCGTCGAATTCCCATGGCTCGGAGATCATCGGGAACATGACCTGGAGGATGCGCCCCGAGGCGGCCTCGACGAGCGCGGAGGCCTGCGCCTTCATCAGCGCGTCGCGCTCCAGCGCTAGCCGGATCGCGCGCCAGCCCATCGCCGGATTCTCTTCCTCGATCGCGTCGTTCGACATGTAGGGCAGGGTCTTGTCGCCGCCGACATCGACCGTGCGGAAGATAACCGGCTTGTCGCCGGCGGTGTCGAGCACGTCGCGATAGACGCGCTGCTGGCGCTCGCGCTTGGGCAGTTCGGCCGAGACGAGGAACTCGAATTCGGTGCGGAACAGGCCGATGCCGTCGGCGCCCGTCGTGTCGAGCGCGGCGACATCGTCGCGCAGGCCCGCATTGACCATCAGCGTCAGGCGATGGCCGTCAGTGCTGATCGGCGGCAGATCGCGCATCGCCGCATATTCGGCGCGCAACTTCTGCGTCTGCGACAGGCGATTCTCGAACACCTCCTCGATCGCCGAGGTCGGCCGCGCGACGGCATGGCCTTCGCCCGCGTTGAGCAGCACGAAATCGCCCTCGCCGATCACGCGGCGCGCATCGCGCACGCGGCCGAGCACCGGGATCCCCATCGCCCGCGCGACGATCACGACATGCGCGGTCAGCGATCCTTCCTGGAGGATGACGCCCTTCAGCCGCCGCCGATCATATTCGAGCAGCTCGGCCGGCCCCAGGTTGCGCGCGATGAGGATCGAATCCTGCCGCAGTCCGAGCTGCGCCGCGGTGCCGAGCTGGCCCGAGACGATCCGCAGCAGGCGATTGGAGAGATCCTCCAGATCGTGCATCCGATCCGCGAGCAGGGGATCGTCGATCTCGCGCATCCGCATCCGCGTGCGCTGCTGGACGCGCTCGATCGCCGCCTCGGCGGTCAAACCACTGTCGATCGCGGCGTTGATCCGCGTCCGCCAGCCTTCGTCATAGGCGAACATCTTGTAGGTCGCGAGGATGTCCTGATGCTCGCCGGCGACGCCGAAATCGGCCTGGCTCATCATCTTGTCGATCTGGTCGCGCATCTTGTCGAAGGCGGAATAGACGCGGTGACGCTCGACCTCGGTATCCTCGGCGACCGTATGCTCGACGATGACGCGCGGCTGGTGGAAGACGGCGCGGCCCTGGCCCATGCCGTCGACGAGCTTGAGTCCGGTGAGCCGCACCGATGCGGTGTCGCGCGCGCCGCCTGAACCGGGGCCTTGCGTTTCGTCGATCAGCCCGGCGCCCGCGATGAGCTCCGCCAGCACCATCGCCACCGTCTGCAGCGCCTCGATCTCGACCTCGTCATAGCGCCGTTGGTCGACATGCTGGACGGTCAGCACACCCACCGCGCGCTCGGCGCGCACGATCGGCACGCCCGCGAAGCTGTGGAACAGTTCCTCGCCCGTCTCCGGATTGTGGACGAAATCGGGGTGGCTCGTCGCCTCGGCGAGATTGAGCGTCTCGTTCTTCTCGGCGATCGTGCCGGTCAGCCCTTCGCCGAGCTGGAGCTTGGTGACGTGGACCGCCTCCTGCTTGAGGCCGCGCGTCGCATAGAGTTCGAGCACGCCGTCGCGCAGCAGATAGATCGAGCAGACCTCGCTGTGCAGCGCCTCGCCGATGATCTGGGTGACTTGATTGAGCTTGGCCTGCGCGTTCGTACGCGATGCCATGACGTCGTGGAGACGCACCAGGATTTCGCGCGCGGCGGTGGTGGCGGAGACGGCGGGCATGCAGGTGCGGAGCTACCAGCAAAAAGCCCCGTACTTCAACTCACCGGTTGTTAAGCGCCAGCACGACGATCGAGAGGAACAACGCCGCCAGCCCCAGCAGGAAGATCCGATCCGCCCAGACCCCGGCGCGCGTCTCGCGCGGGGCGGCGCGCAGCGCGAGATAGGAGAGGATGCAGCTGAGTGCGAGCAGCACGGCCGACACCCACGCCACTTCGTCGGCGAGCGTCGTCCGGTTGGTGTGGGTGACGTTCAATCCGGCGATGACGATCAGCGAGATGCCGAGCAGGCTGGAGGCCGCGTTGAGGATCTGTCCCTGGAAGTCGCGGCGCGGCATCGCGCGGCCCTGACCTGCGCATCGACCGGGGTCAACCGCGCAAATGCAGCCGCGTGGCCGCCGATTTTTCTGGTTAACAAAAGCTTAATATAACTGACGCGCTGCGCGGTTACCTGCCCCGTTTCGTGCAACAGGGGAGGCGATCATGGCTTTGAAAAAGTGGGTGTTGGGCGTGACGGCTGCGATGGCGGCGTTCGCTCCGAGCGCGGCGAGCGCGGCGGTCCAGATCACCGAATTCATGTATCAGGGCACCTCTTCCGGCGCGCGCGAATATTTCGAGCTCACCAACATCGCCACGACCAGCGTCAGCGTCGCCGGCTGGAGCTATAATGACGACAATCCGAACGCGCCGGTCTCGTTCGGCAATTTCTTCGGAACGCTCGGCGCCAACGAATCGGTGATCCTGACCGAGCTGACCGCAGAAGCGTTCCGCAGCTACTGGTCGCTCGACAACAGCGTCCGCATCTTCTCGATCGGCGGCAGTTCCAACCTCGGCAATGCCGACACGATCAACATCTACAACAGCGCGACGCAGAACGTCTCGACGCTCGTCGACAGCGTCACCTATTCGGGGACGACCGCCGGCATCTCGCGCAACCGTCCCAACGCCACGGGCACGGTCGGCAACGCTTTGTTCGTCAACTCGTCGGTCGGCGACGTCTATGGCTCGGCCTATGCGGCCGGCGCGGGCACGTCCGATCTCGGCAATCCCGGCGAATATGCGTTCGGTGCGACCGCCGCCGCCGTGCCCGAGCCCGCGAGCTGGGCGATGATGATCGGCGGCTTCGGCGTCGTCGGTGCCGGCATGCGCCGCCGCCGCGCCGTCACCACCGCCGCGCGCGCCTGATCCTCCCGACATTATCGAGGTTTTCGACATGACCCGTTTTCGCAACCGCCTGATGCTCGCCGGCGCCGCTCTGGCCGCGCTCGCGACGGCCGCACCCGCCGCCGCCGCGCTCGATCTCTCGACCTATACGGTCAGCCTCCAGCGCGGGCTCGACATCGCCGAGGCGTCCGGCGTCGCCTACAATTATGATCGCAACAGCCTGCTCGTCGTCGGCGACGAGGGCGACGTCGCCAACGAGTTCGCGCTGGACGGCACGAAGCTGTCGACGGGCGCGTTCCAGTCGACCTTTCGCGATGCCGAAGGCATCACCTATATCGGCAACGGCCAATATGTCCTCGCCGACGAGCGCCGCGAGGCGATGGCCAAGATCCAGGCCGTCAGCACGACCACCACGAACGGCGCGACCTCGGTCGTCTATACCGGCACCAATCAGGCGCAGACCTATCTGGTCAATGGCGGCACCAACGTCGGCAATAACGGGCTCGAGGGCGTCGCTTTCGATCCGCTCACCGGCGGCTATTTCGGGGTGAAGCAGGGCGGGGCGCCGGGTGTCGCCGAGCGCGTCTATTTCACGACGATCGCGTTCGGATCGACGACGACGGGCACGACGAGCCTCGCCTTCGATCCGGCCCCGCTCGGCCTCGCGACTTTGTCCGATATCGCGGTGCTCGCCTCGAACCCGAATTTCGCGGGCACCGATTATTATGGCAACCTGCTTCTGCTCAGCGCGGACGCTTCGACCCGGCGCCTGATCGAGGTGACGCGCAGCGGCGCGCTCGTCAGCAGCTTCGATCTGTCGAGCCTGGCGATCCAGGTCATCGAGGGCGTGTCGCTCGATCATTCGGGCAACATCTATCTGGTCGGCGAACTGGGCGGCGTCTCGCCGAGCGGCACGACGTCGGGCCTCGTCGTCCTGTCGCGCGCCTCGAGCGCGGTGCCCGAGCCGGCGAGCTGGGCGATGATGATCGGCGGCTTCGGCCTCGTCGGCGCGGCGATGCGCCGCCGTCAGCCGGCGACGCTGCGCACGATCTGACACGAAGAGATCAGGCGGCGCGTCGCTCC
This sequence comes from Sphingomonas natans, assembly GCF_030546695.1. Lineage (GTDB taxonomy): Bacteria > Pseudomonadota > Alphaproteobacteria > Sphingomonadales > Sphingomonadaceae > Sphingomonas_I > Sphingomonas_I natans. The sequence continues at coordinate 483,827 of NZ_JAUOTP010000001.1, read as the reverse complement.
AGCGCGGCGGTCGCCTGATCGATCAGTTCGGCGAGGATGTCGGCGACGGGCTCTTCCTTCGTCACCATGCCCACCGACTGGCCGGCCATCAGGCTGCCATGCTCGATATCGCCGTCGATCACCGCGCGGCGCAGCGCGCCCGCCCAATAATGTTCGATCTGAAGCTGTGCCTCGCCCATCGCGATCGCGCCCTCGTCCAGCGCCTGCGCGACTTCGCGCTGCTTGGCGGTGAACAATTCGCCGCCCGCATTCTTGAGCGCGCGCACCGGGATCACGGGCAGGCGCGGATCGATCTGCACGCTCGCGACCGCGTCACGCGCGGAGGCGCGGATGAACGCCTTCTTGAAGTTCGGATGCGCGATGCACTCGCTCGCGCAGACGAAGCGCGTGCCGAGCTGGACGCCGGCGGCGCCCATTTCGAGATAGCCGGCGATCGCCTCGCCGCGGCCGATCCCGCCGGCGACGAAGACGGGCACCTGCGCGGCGATTTCCGGCAGCATCTCCTGCGCGAGCACGCTGGTCGAGACGGGGCCGATATGCCCGCCCGCTTCCATGCCTTCGATGACGAGCGCGTCCACGCCCGAGCGGATCAGCTTCTTGGCGAAGGCGAGCGTCGGCGGGAAGCAGAGCAGTTTCGCGCCGGACGCCTTGATCCGGTCGATCGCGCCCGCGGGCGGCAGTCCGCCGGCGAGGACGACATGGCCGACATCATGGCTGGCGCAGACGTCGATCAGCGCCGACAGATCGGGGTGCATCGTGATCAGGTTCACGCCGAACGGCTTGGCCGTCAGCGCCTTGGTCGCGGCGATCTCGCGATCGAGCAGCTCCGGCGTCATCGCCCCGCACGCGATCACGCCGAAGCCGCCGGCATTGGACATGGCGGAGACGAGGTGGCGCTCGGACACCCACGACATGGCGCCCGCCATGATCGCATGTCGGGTGCCAAGGAAATCGGCCCCGCGCTGCATGAGCGCGGAGAGCAAATTCGTGTCTGTCATGATGCCCCACTAGCCGCGTCGAGTGCGCGACGCGAGGCCTCGATGCCGGGCGCTGGGGCCCGGCCGCAAATTACTTGGTGGCGATGTCCGTGGCTTCGGCGCGATATTGGGCACGCAGATAGGTGCGCGCGCGCGTGGCGGTCTCGAAGCCTTCGGACAGCATCTCGGACGAGACGAGCGGATAACCCTGCGAGTTGAAGCGCGTCGTCCGGACCGTGACGCGGAAAACGCCCTCTGCGTCTTTCGCAACGAGATAGGGGCGGACGGCAACTCGCGACATTAGGGTCTCCTGGAAAGTACGTGCCCGGTGAAACTGGCGGACCGGGTCTGGAGGAATGGGTCGGCGGGCACCCGAAGGCGCCCGCCGGGTCGATCAGGCAGCCTGGAGATTGACGGCCGAGGTCTTGCCACGGTTGTCCGTCTCGAGCTCGTAGCTCACGCGCTGGTCCTGCTGCAGCGTGCGCATGCCGGCACGCTCGACAGCCGAGATGTGCACGAATGCGTCGTTGCCGCCGGTCTCAGGCGCGATGAAGCCAAAACCCTTGTCGACGTTGAAAAACTTGACGGTGCCGGTGATCATGGAGAATTCCTTTGTCCATGTGACGGGCTCGCGCCGACATGGCGCGTCCCGGCTCGAAGAAGCTAGAAAGGGACAAAGGGGAGGCCGAAAAGCGGTCCGATATCCGTCGCAGGCGACGTAAGCCTCCCCGATATAGGGAGTTTGACGGAAATAGATAGAGTGGCCGGCCGTCAGCGGCGGTGGACGCGCACGGAAAGCCCGCCGTCGCCTTCGATCCGGACGTCCTGGCCGGGCTCGATCGCGAAGGATTCCGTAAGGCCCACGGTGCGCGTGCTCGCCTGATCCTCGCACCGTCCGACTGCGCCGGGGCGCATGACGGTGATGGTCAGCTGCGTGATCGAACGGTCGCCGATGCCCCGGCCGCTGAGGCGGATCAAGAGGGACGAGCGCTCCTGACCGCCGCCACGCCGATCCGCTGCGCAATCGGCCGCGGAACCGTCGGTCTTCTCCTGGCTGAAGCTTGCGCCATTATAGTCGGACACGCGCATCGGCCCGCTCCACAGCGGCGCGCTGCCCAGCCGGACATCGACATCGTAGGTCGCGGCGGAAAAGGCGCGCGGCGGAAGCGGGCGGATGATCGCGCCCGGTCCGCCCGGGAATGTGCGCGGCAGCGGCGAGACGATGACGGACTGCGCGGCAAGCAGGAACAGCAGGATCATGGGGGACCTCCCCAAGGGAATTCGCGCTTTACTGCCCCGGCGTCACCGATCCGTTGACGCGCGTGGTGAACGGCCGCACGCGGCGACCGCCCGCGCTCAGGCCGCCTCGTCCTCGGCGTCCAGCCCATAAGCCGTGTGCAGTACGCGCACCGCGAGTTCGACGAAATCCTCGTCGATGATCACCGAGACCTTGATCTCGCTGGTCGTGATCGCCTGGATATTGATGCCGCGATCGGCGAGCGCCTTGAACATCGCCGCCGCCACGCCCGCATGGCTGCGCATGCCGACGCCGACGACCGAGATCTTGGCGACCTTCGTGTCGTGCTTGACGCCGGCATGGCCGATCGTCGCCTGCTGCGTCTCCAGCACGTCGAGCGCGCGGGTGAGTTCGGCGCGCGGCACGGTGAAAGTCACGTCGGTCGATTTTCCGTCCGACGCGACGTTCTGGACGATCATATCGACGTTGATATTGCCTTCCGCCAGCGGCGTGAAGATCGTCGCCACCGCGCCGGGCCGGTCGGGCACGGAGAGCAAGGTGACCTTCGCCTCGTTCTTGTCGGCGGCGATGCCGGTGATCAGCTGGCGTTCCATCTTGTCCTCTTCGATCTCGTCGTCGCCCACGATCAGCGTGCCGCGATGACCGTCATCATCCTTGGAATCGTCGAACGAGGAAAGCACGCGCACGCGCACCTTCTCCTTCATCGCCAGTCCCACAGAGCGCGTCTGGAGGACCTTGGCGCCGACCGAGGCCAGCTCCAGCATCTCCTCATAGGTGACCTTGCCGAGCTTGCGCGCCTTGGGCACGATGCGCGGGTCGGTCGTATAGACGCCGTCGACGTCGGTGTAGATGTCGCAGCGCTCGGCCTTGATCGCCGCCGCCACCGCGACCGCCGACGTGTCCGATCCGCCCCGGCCCAGCGTGGTGATGCGCCCGTCCTCGCTCATGCCCTGGAAGCCGGGGATCACCGCGACCTCGCCCTTGGCCATCGCCGCGCCGATGATCTCGGCATCGATCGTGCCGATCCGCGCCGAGGCGTAAGCGTCGTTCGTGCGGATCGGCAATTGCCAGCCGAGCCAGGAGCGGGCGGGGACGCCCAAAGCCTGCAGCGCGATCGCGAGCAGGCCGCTCGTGATCTGCTCGCCCGCGGCGACGACGACGTCATATTCCTTGGCGTCGTAGAGCGGGCTGGCCTCGCGGCAGAAGTTGACGAGCCGATCGGTCTCGCCGGCCATCGCCGAGACGACGACCGCGACCTCATGCCCGCGATCGACCTCGCCTTTGACGCGGGCGGCGACGTTGCGAATGCGCTCGATGCCGGCCATCGACGTGCCGCCGAACTTCATCACGATACGTGCCATCAGTCGTCTTCGCCGCTTCAGGAAAGGATGGAAGGCACCGGAGCCGTTAGGGCTTGGGCCTGCGGGAGCGCCCTGATAGTTAGCGACCCCCATGAACGCAACCGACACGATCACCCCGTCCGAAGCCGCCTTTTTCGGCATGCTCGCCAAGGATTGGTGGGATCCCAAGGGCTCGTCGGCGATGCTCCACCGGCTCAATCCGGTGCGGCTCGGCTATGTCCGCCGGCAGATCGACGCTGTGTGGGACTGCGATCCGCGCGCGCGGCGGCCGCTCGAGGGGCGGCGCGTGCTCGATCTCGGCTGCGGCGCGGGGCTGCTGAGCGAACCGCTCGCGCGGCTCGGCGGCCATGTCACGGGGATCGACGCCGCGCCCGAGAATATCGGCGTCGCGCGCGCGCATGCCGAAGGGCAGGGGCTCGGCATCGACTATCGCGCCGGAGGGATCGAGAGCCTGGAGGGCGAGACGTTCGACCTGATCGTCTCGATGGAGGTGATCGAGCATGTCGCCGATCCGGCGGGGTTCGTCGCCGGTATCGCCCGTGCGCTGGCCCCGGGCGGGCTCGTCATCCTCTCGACCCCCAACCGTACGCCGCTGTCGCGGCTCGCGCTGATCACGGTCGGCGAGGGACTGGGGATGGTACCCAAGGGGACGCACGACTGGAACAAGTTCGTGACGCCTGATGAACTGGCCGCTCTGCTCGACGAAGTCCGGCTGGAGACGATCGACCGGACCGGACTCGGCTTCGATCCGATGCGCGGCTTCGCGCTGTCGGCGGAGATGGCGCTCGACTATTTTCTGACGGCGCGGCATGCCAGAGCGATAGAAGCTCCAAGGAATCAAGTGGATGCGTAAAGGACTTAAGATCGCGATGTTGGCCGGTTCGGCGTTTGCGAGCGTCGCCGCCGCGCCCGTTGCCAAGCCCGAGCTCGGCACGTGGGGCGTCGATCTCACCGCGCGCGACACGAATGTGAAGCCCGGCGACGATTTCGCCAGATTCGCCAATGGCGCGTGGCTCGCCAGGACCGAGATCGCGCCCGATCGCACGCGCGCGGGCGCGTTCATCACGCTCCAGGACCGTTCCGAAGCCGACGTCCGCGGACTCGTCGAGGCGATCCCGACGAATCCGGCGGCGACGCCAGCCGAACGCAAGATCGCCGATCTCTATGCAAGCTGGATGGACGAGGGCGCCATCGACGCGGCGGGCGCCAAGCCGCTCGCGCCGTATCTAGCCGAGATCGATGCGGTAAAGGACCGCGCGGGACTGATCCGCCTGTTCGCCTCGCCCGATTATGCCGCGCCGGGCGCCGCGGTCGGCATCCGCCCCGATGTCGACGATCCGACCCATTATGCCGTGTCGGTGCGGCAGGGCTCGCTCGGCCTTCCCGGGCGCGATTATTATCTCGAGAAGGGCGCGAAATATGAAACGATCCGCGCGGCCTATCGCACCTATCTGACGCAGATCGCGACGCTCGCCGGCCTGCCCGATCCTGCCGGCCGCGCCAATCGGATGATCGCGCTGGAGACGCGCATCGCCGCCGATCAGTGGGCGCCCGCGCAGCGCCGCGACGTGACCAAGACGACCAACCGGATGACCGTCGCCGAACTGACCGCGCTCGCGCCGCAGTTCGATTGGCCCGTCTGGCTCCGGGCGCAGGGCCTCGGGAGCCCGAAGCGCCTCATCGTCGGCGAGAAGAGCGCGATCGCCGCCGCGGGCCAGCGGCTCGACGATGTACCGCTCGCGCAGTGGAAGGATTATCTCGCGCTGCGCTTCGTCAGCGATCATGCGCAATATCTGGCGAAGCCGTTCGACGAGGCGAAATTCGCGTTCTTCGGCAAGGCCCTCGCCGATCAGCCGCGCCAGCGCGATCGCTGGAAGCGCGGCGTCGCGCTGGTCAACGCGGCGTTGGGCGAGGAGGTCGGCCGGCTCTACGTCGCCAGAACCTTCCCGCCCGAGTCCGAGCGGCAGATGGGCGAGCTGATCGGCGATCTGCGCGCGGCTTATGGCGAGCTCATCGCGAACGCATCGTGGATGGACGCGCCGACGCGCAAGGAAGCGCTCACCAAGCTCGCCAGCTTCGATCCGCGCATCGGCCATCCGGCGACCTACATCGATTATTCGGCGCTCAGGATCGAGCGCGGCGACCTGCTCGGCAATGCCGTCCGCTCGGATCGCTTCGATTGGGCGCTGCAGCTCGCGCGCTTTCCCAAGCCGGTCGATCGCGCGCTGTGGAACATGACCCCGCAGACGGTGAACGCTTATTATTCGCCGCCGATGAACCAGATCACGTTCCCCGCGGCGATCCTGCGCCCGCCTTTCTTCGATCCCGCTGCCGATCCTGCGGTCAATTACGGCGCGATCGCGGCGGTGATCGGCCATGAGATGGGTCACGGCTTCGATGATCAGGGCCGGCAATATGATGCGACCGGCAAGCTGCGCGACTGGTGGACCAAGGAGTCGGCCGCATCCTATACGGGCCGCGCGGATCGTCTGGCGGCGCAATATGATGGCTATGAACCGCTGCCGGGTCTGCACGTCAACGGCCGACTCACTTTGGGCGAAAATCTGGGCGATCTCGGCGGCATCCAGGCGGGCTACACGGCCTATCAGCGCTACCTGGCCCGGCACGGCCGCGCGGCGACCGTCGATGGCCTTACCGGCGACCAGCGCTTCTTCCTCTCCTACGCGCAGATCTGGCGCGCCAAATCGCGCGATGGATTCCTGCGCCAGCAGATACTGACCGATCCGCACAGTCCGGAATCGATCAGGATCAACGGCATCGTCCGCAATTTCGATCCCTGGTATCGCGCGTTCGACGTGAAGCCGGGCGATCGTCTTTACCTGCCGACTGCGGAGCGCGTCCGCGTATGGTGATTTTTGCAACTTGACATGCAATCTTTGCATCTTGCGCCGCAAAAAAGGTGTTGCAGGCTTTCCTTCGCAGATGCACAAAGAGGGTGCCTTTCAGGCATCCTCTCCCAACTTCGATGGGCCGGTCCTCTGACCGGCCTTTTTTTTGCCCGCGCGACCTCGGGCTGCCGCTGCGTGGTGGCGGATCGGCCGCGCTCGCGCTATCTGCCGGGCCATGAGCCGGCACACGCGAACGAACGACTGGGGTTTTCCCCGCTGGCGCGGCTACGGCAGCGAGCGCGGCGCGACGAAGGTCCGAATCTGCGATCGCCACGGCTGCGATCTGCCCGGCGATTGCCCCGCGCCGAAATCGCCGAATAGCCCGGAGCGCTGGTATTTCTGCGCCGAACATGCGGGCGAATATAATCGCGGCTGGAATTATTTCGAAGGCCTCTCCGCCGAAGAAGCCGCCGAGCGCGAGGCGGGCGAGAAGCGCACCGCCGACGGCTATCAGCAGGCGAGCCATTATGGCTGGGCGGGGCCCGGCGACGGATCGCGCTCGCGCGACGAGATGCGCGCGCTCGACGCGCTGGGGCTCGATCCCGATGTCGAGTTCGACGCGATCAAGATCGCCTGGCGCCGCCTCGCCAAGGCGAATCACCCCGATACGCACCCGAATGACGATCAGGCGGCCGACCGCTTCCGCGAGATCCAGGCCGCCTATGATGTGCTGCGCGTCGCCGAGGAGCGCCGGGCGGCGTGATCCGGGCGTGAGGCGATCGGTGCCGAGCGCGTGGGCGGCGACGGTGATCGTCTGCGCCAAGTGCGAGAAGAAGCTCGGCGGCGGCTTCGGCGCGGGCGGCAAGCAGCGCCTGTCGAAGCTGCTCGCCAAGCGCGCGGGCGGCGGCAAGGGCCGCAAGGCCGGGATCGGCGTGATCTCCAGCAAATGCCTGAAACTGTGCCCGAAGCGCGCGATCACCGTGATCGACGGCGCGCGGCCGGCCGAGTGGCTGATCGTCCCCGGCGGCATGCCGATCGAGGAGGTCGAGACGCAATTGGGGCTGCGCGTTCGGGCTCCGGGCGGCTGACGGGCAATCCGTCATCCTGAACTCGTTTCAGGATCCATGACCCGATCTCGATGTCGGGCCCGGCCTCGCGTGCAGGCAATGGATGCTGAAACAAGTTCAGCATGACGGGAGGGGAGCCTTCGCGATAAACAGCCGCGCATGAAGATCCTGCTCACCGGCTCGTCAGGCTGGCTCGGCCGCCATCTCGCCCCGCTGCTGATCGCGCGCGGCGATGTCGTGACCGGCCTCGACATCGCGCCCGGGGTCCACACGCAGACCATCGGCTCGGTCGCGGATCGCGCGCTCGTCGATCGCCTGTTCGACGCGCATCTGTTCGACGCGGTCGTCCACGCGGGCGCGCTCCACAAGCCCGACATCGCGCGCTACCCGACGCAGGCGTTCGTCGACGTCAACGTGACCGGCACGCTCGCCCTGCTCGAAGCCGCGGTCCGCACCGGCGCCAGCCGCTTCGTCTTCACGTCGACCACCTCGCTGATGATCTCGACCGCGATCCGCGCGGGGCGGGGCGATGCCGCCGCCTGGCTCGACGAGAGCCTGAGCCCGCTGGTGCCGCGCAACATCTACGGCGTCACCAAGCTCGCCGCCGAGCAGCTCTGCCGCCTGTTCCACGACGAACGCGGCCTGCCCGTGCTGGTCCTGCGCACCGGCCGCTTCTTTCCCGAGGATGACGACACGCACCAGATCCTGTCCGGCGAGAATATGAAGGCCAACGAACTGCTCCACCGCCGCCTGACCGTGGAGGATGCCGCCGCCGCGCATGTCGTCGCGCTCGATCGCGCGCCCGATATCGGCTTCGGCACCTACATCCTCTCCGCGCCGACCCCGTTCGCGCGCGCCGACGCGGCCGAACTCAAGCGCGACGCGCCCGCGGTGATCGCCCGCGTCTATCCTGATGCGGCCGCCCTCTATGCGCAGGTGGGCTGGACGCTCCCGGCGGCGATCGATCGCGTCTATGATGCGGGGCTCGCCGAACGCGAGCTCGGCTTCCGCTGCGCGACCGATTTCGGCGCGATGCTCGCGGCGCTCCGCTCGGGCGCGGCGCTGCCGGTCGCGCATGACTCCAGCTATGTGTCGCCCGCGAGTTTGTCCACATCCGCTCATCCTGAGGAGGGACTGAGCCCTTCGACGCCGCCTGCGGGGTCGCTCAGGATAAACTCCGCCGAAGGCCCGTCTCGAAGGACTTAGGACTGTCCTTCGAGACGCCACTTCGCCGAGCTCAGTGGCTCCTCAGGATGAGCGGGAGCGAGAAGGTTTCGCCACCGCTGGCCTAAACCTCCAAGCGCGCTTATGTGCGCGCGCATGTCGACTGCAGCCCCCCGCACGCTCTACGAAAAGATCTGGGACGCGCATGTCGTCTCGCGCCGCGACGACGGCACGTGCCTCATCTATATCGATCGCCACCTCGTCCACGAAGTGACGAGCCCGCAGGCGTTCGAGGGGCTGCGCGTCGCGAACCGCAAGGTGCGCCGCACCGATCTCACGCTCGCCGTGCCCGATCACAATCTGCCGACGACCGCGCGCGTGGACGCGGCGGGCCGCGAGCTGCCGATCGCCGACATCGAGTCCGCGCAGCAGCTCTCCACCTTGCGCGCCAACGTCGCCGAATTCGGCGTGCCCTATATCGATGCGCTCGCCGCCGAGCAGGGCATCGTCCACGTCGTCGGCCCCGAGCAGGGCTTCTCGCTGCCGGGCACGACCCTGGTGTGCGGCGACAGCCATACCGCCGCGCATGGCGGCCTCGGCGCGCTCGCGTTCGGCATCGGCACGTCGGAGGTCGAGCATGTCCTCGCCACGCAGACGCTCCAGCTCAAGCAATCGAAGACGATGGAGATCCGCGTCGATGGGTCTTTGGGCTTCGGCGTGAGCCCGAAGGACGTGATCCTCGCGATCGTCGGCAAGCTCGGAGCCGCGGGCGGCACGGGTTATGTCGTCGAATATACGGGCTCGGTGATCCGCGCGATGTCTGTCGAAGGAAGGCTGACCGTCTCGAACATGGCGATCGAGCATGGCGCGCGCTCGGGCCTGATCGCGCCCGACGAGACGACCTTCGCCTATCTGCAGGGCCGGCCGATGGCGCCCGCGGGCGACGATTGGGCGCGCGCCTTGGAGTGGTGGCGGACGCTGCCGACCGACGCGCAGGCGCGCTACGACGAGGTCGTGCTGCTGGATGCGACCGACATCGCTCCGAACCTGACCTGGGGGACGAGCCCCGAGGATGTCGTCGCGATCACCGGCATCGTCCCCGATCCGGCAAGCTTCGCCGATCCTTCGAAGCAGGAGGCCGCGCGCAAGAGCCTCGCTTATATGGGCCTGACCCCGGGCACGCGGATGCAGGATGTCGGCGTCGAGAATATCTTCATCGGCAGCTGCACGAACAGCCGGATCGAGGATCTGCGCGCCGCCGCCGCGGTCGCCAAGGGCCGCAAGGTCGCGGGCAATGTCCGCCAGGCGCTCGTCGTGCCGGGCTCGGGCCTCGTCAAGCGCCAGGCCGAGGCCGAGGGGCTCGATCGCATCTTCATCGAGGCGGGCTTCCAGTGGCGCGAGGCGGGCTGCTCGATGTGCCTGGCGATGAACCCCGACAAGGTGCCGCCCGGCGAGCGCTGCGCCTCGACCTCGAACCGCAATTTCGTCGGTCGACAGGGGCCGGGCGCGCGCACGCATCTGCTCTCGCCGGCGATGGCGGCGGCGGCGGCGGTGACGGGGCGGCTGACCGACGTGCGGGATCTGGTCTCATCGGCCGACTGATCGGCCTGCTCGCGGCGCTGGGGCTGGCCATCGCGCCGGCCGGCGCCGCGCCGCCAGTATCGGCGCCGCTCAAGCTGTGGCGGCTCGGCTGCGGGACGGTGACGATCCCCGATCTCGATTTCCTGTCGGACAGCTTCGCCTTCTCCGGCCAGTCGAAGACGGTCACGGTCAGCTGCTACCTGATCCGCCACGGCGACACGTTCATGCTCTGGGATACGGGCCTGCCGCTGAGCCGGCTCGGCGCGGGCCAGCGCAGCGTCGGCGGCGGTCTCGCCCGGCTCGAGCGGAGCCTGCCCGATCAATTGCGCGAGATCGGCGTCGCGCCCGCGAGCATCAAGATCGTCGGCTTGAGCCATTATCACGCCGATCATGCCGGGCAGCTCGCCAGCTTCCCGGGCGCGACGGCCCTGCTCGGCGCGCAGGACATGGCCGTCGTCAAAGGCGAGGGGACGGCGTTCAATCTCGACAGCAGCCAGTTTCCGGCGGCGACGAAGTTCGATCCCGTCCAAGGCGATCGGGATGTCTTCGGCGACGGCACGGTCGTCATGCTCGCGACGCCGGGCCACACGCCCGGTCATCACAGCCTGCTCGTCCGCCTCGCCTCCGGGCCGGTGCTGCTGACGGGCGATCTCTGGCATTTCGCCGGGCAGCGCCCGATCCGCGGCGTGCCCAAGATCAACACGAGCCGCGCCGAGACGCTCGCCTCGATCGATCGGATCGAACAGGTCGCGGCCAATCTCCATGCGAAGATCGTGCTGGGCCACGAGCCGGCTGACATCCTTTTGCTCCCGGCCTTTCCGAAGTCCGCCGAGTAAAGCCGACCTCTCCACCCGTTCGTGCTGAGCCTGTCGAAGCACCGTCCTTCTTGTCCGCAGGAAAGTACGGCACTTCGACAAGCTCAGTGCAAACGGAAAAGAGCGTGCGCGCTAGCGCGTGATCCCGAAGCCGATCCGCGCGCGCGTCTGCTTGCGGTTATAATCGAGCAGGCTCTCGCCATAGCCCGCAAAGCCCTGCGCGATCAGGTAGAGCTGCGGTCCGGACGCCCACATCTGCGTGAGCGGATAGGACAGGACCCCGTCCACCGCGCCCTTGCCGCTGCCGAAATTGAGCCGGCTCGTCAGGCTCAGCCGCAGCCCCTCATCCTCGCCGAACGCGACATACAGCCCGCTATGCCCGCGATAGCGCTCGATATCTGGATTGCCGTCCTGCGGGCCGACATAGGCCCACAGGCGCGGGCCGAGCGTCAGGCTGTAACGGCCGAGCGGCAGCGTCGCCTCGGGCTGGATGTAGAGCGTGTTGAGCGTGCGTGAGCTCGCGCCGGAGCGGCCATTGGATTCGTGCCGCGCGCCGAACCGCCCACCAATCGCGATGCCGTCGCCGACGGTGCGGGGCGGGACGAGGTAGAAGAGTTCGGGCATGTAATTGACGTCGCGGAACGGCGAGCTGATCTGCGCCAGATCCCAGAACATGCGCTGCGTGTACGCGAAGTTGATCCCGTCCAGCCAATTGCCGCGTCGGCCGAGCAATTGGTATTTCAGGCTGATCTGGATCCGCGCGGCGGTGTCCGTGCCCGGGCCATAGACGAAGTAGATCGGCTCATAGGCCGAGAGGTTGGCCAGGAACGGATTGTCCTTGGGCGATCCGGCCGAGGGCGGGGCGGGCAGGGGCGCGATCGTCGCCGGCTCCGCCGTCGCGACCTGCACGGCATCGGGAGACGGCGCGCCTTCGGGGATGTTCAGCGCGATGATCGGCGCATCGGCGAGTGCGAGCGAGAGCATGCCGGGCCCGGTGCCGATCGGCAGGTCGCCCTCGTAGCGCAGCGGGGCGAAACCCGCAGGCGCGATGTCCCGATGCGGCGACTGGCCCGGCGCGAGACGGAGCGTCACCGTATCGCTGCGGCCGTTCGCGCTTTTCAGGCTGGCGGCGATCGTATCGGAGGGCTCGTAGGCGGCCGCCATGCCCGTTGGGTTGATCGCGACGATCTCGACGACCACGCGCCCGGCGGCGGCATCCACCTTCGTGCCCGAGACGATCAGGCGGATCGGCGCGGCGACGGCGGGGGCCGCGAGGAGCGGAACGGCGAGGAAGGCGAAAAAGGAAAGGCGCATGCCCACCGGACGCGCGCCTTTCGATGGAGTTCCACAGATCACCTTGGCGCACCGTGCTCCGGCGCAGGCCGGAGCGGTGGCCGGACGGCATTTCCCTTCATAGCCAGCGCTCCGGCCTTCGCCGGAGCACCGGTAGGAGAGTTTAAGCGAAAAGCTTCGCCCAGCCGCGCTTCGGGCGATCCTTCCAGTGGCCGCGATGATAGGCGTCGCTCGCCAGCAGCGGCATCACCGAACCGGCCTCGGCGAACACCATCTGCTCGATGCCGGTGTTGACCTTGCCCCACGACGCCGCCTCCTGCAGCGTCGAGGACGAGCAGGCGCCGTCGCGCACGTCGGCGACGGTGATCTGGATCGCGTATTTGTGCACCTCGACATCGTCATGGCCGAGGATCTCGGCGCAGACGACCGTGTCCTGGATGAAGTTCTTCGGCACGCCGCCGCCGATCATCAGCAGGCCCGTCGTGCCAGCCTTGATCTTGATGTCGGTCAGCTCGCGGAAATCGGCGATCGCGTCGAGCACCATGTATGGCTTGCCCGCCTTCACCGCGTCGACCTGATGCTTGACCAGACCGAAGCCCGCCGACGAGTCGACGAACGCCGGGCAGAAGATCGGCACGTCATGCTCGTAGGCGAGCTTGACGAGGCTGTTGTCCTTCTTGCCATTCTCGACGAGATATTTGCCCATCTCGCGGATGAACGCGCGCGAGCTGTAAGCCTTGGGCTCCAGCGTCTCGGCGATCTCGAAGATCGTGTGATCGACGTGCTGGAGCTGCTCCTCGTCGATATAGGTGTCGTAGATGCGATCGATCAGCAGCGAGCGCAGCGTATCGTCGTCGGGCACGTCGAGCGCCTGATAATGTTTGTGGCCGAGGCCCTCGAAGAAATCCATGTCGACGATCGTCGCGCCGGTCGCGACCACGACATCGACCATGTTGTTGCGGATCAGCTCCGCATAGAGATCCATGCAGCCGCCCGCCGAGGTCGAGCCCGCGATGACCAGCACGACCGTGCAGTCCTTGTCGGCCAGCATGTCGTTGTAGATCTTGGTCGCGCGGCCGAGGTCGCGGCTCGTGAAGCTCATGTCGGCCATCGCGTCCACGATCGGGCGCGCGTCGAAGCTGGTGATGTCGATATGCTTGACCTGCTTCGAGAGCAGCTCGGCCTTGCGCGTGTCGTTGGTCTGGTCGGTCATATTCAACTCCATTCCCCTCCCGCTCGCGGGAGGGGTTGGGGGTGGGCAGCGACGGTGGCGTCGCGCGGGACGTGGAAGTGGGATGCCCACCCCCGCCCCCTCCCGCAAGCGGGAGGGGAGAAGGCAGTCACCCTACGGTTCCAGTTGTTACAGCGTGAAGACGTTCGAGAAGCGCTTCGGCTCCGCCTCGACCTCGGCATACAGGCTCGCCATCGGCTCGTCGGCCATGATGATCGTCTCGCCGGCGGTGAAGCCGTTGAAGCCGGTCCGCATCGCGCAGCCATAGGCGCCGAGCATGCCGATCTCGATATAGTCGCCGGGCTGCGTATCGGCCGGCAGCAGGAACGGGCCCGCCATATGATCGATATCGTCGCAGGTCGGCCCGTAGAAGCTGAACGGCAGGTCCTTGGCGTCGCTCTCGGGCTCGCGCACGAGGTTGACCGGGAAGCGCCAGCCGACATGCGCCGCATCGAACAAAGCGCCATAGGCGCCATCGTTGATGTAGAGCTGGTCGCCGCGACGCCGTTCGACGCGGACGAGCAGGCTCGCATATTCGGCGCACAACGCGCGGCCCGGCTCGGCCCACAATTCGGCCGAATAGCTGACGGGCAGCTCCTCGAACGCCGCGTGGATCGCGTCGAAATAGGCTTCCAGCGGCGCCGGGGTCATGCCCGGATAGACCGACGGAAAGCCGCCGCCGACATCGATCACGTCGACCGTGACCGCCGCCTCGACGATCGCCGCGCGGACGCGGCCGAGCGCCTGGATATAGGCCTGCGGGCTCATCGTCTGGCTGCCGACGTGGAAGCAGATGCCGAGCGCGTCGGCGGCCTGGCGGGCGGCGAACAGCAGTTCCTTGGTCTCGTCGGGCGCCGCGCCGAACTTCGCCGCGAGGCTCAGTTTGGCATGTTCGGACGAAACGCGCAGCCGGACGCAGAGCGTGAGATCGGTCGCGTCGCCGGTGGCGCGCATGATCTTCTCCAGCTCCTCGATCGTATCGAGGCTGAAGGTGCGCACGCCGTGGACCGCATAGGCCTCGCGGATCGCTTCCTCGGCCTTGACCGGGTGCATGAAGCAGAGCGTCGCCGCGGGCGCGACCGATGCGACGAGGCGGACCTCGGCGATCGAAGCGACATCGAAATGCGTGATGCCGCTGTCCCACAGGATCTTGATCAGATCCGGCGAGGGATTGGCCTTCACCGCATAGAGCGAGGTCCCCTTGAACTTCTCGACGAAGAACCGGGCGGCCCTGCGGGCGGCGTGTGGACGCACGATCGTCACCGGTTCAACCGGGCGTCGGGCGGCGATGTCGGCAACCGTGAGGTCGTCGGACAGGTGGGCAGCTAGCCCCAGCGCGCGAGGATGCTTGTGCAATTCAAGGGACCTCCAAATGCCTGACGGCAAGTCGTTGCGGAAAAAAGCTGCCTTGCGGCTGGAAGTCCCATGGGGCAGCGAGGCGCGGTACATAAGGACGACACCCCCCCCTGTAAAGTTTCAATTTCAGGTCGGTTTCTGGCGCGGTTTCGCACCCGGACGGATCGTGCCCCAGGAGCGACGAATGAGCGGAAAAGTGCCGAGTTTCCAGGGTGTTGTCGCAGCTGCGGCGCGCGTGAAAAACGTCGTCTCGGAAACGCCCTTGCTGCCGTTCGAAGTTCGCGGCCGCCGCCACTGGCTGAAGGCCGAGTCGCTGCAGCAAGGCGGGGCGTTCAAATATCGCGGCGCCTATAACCGGCTCGTCCAGATGACGCCCGCGCAGCATGGCGCCGGCGTCGTCGCCTTCTCCTCGGGCAATCACGCACAAGGCGTCGCGCGCGCGGCGAAACTGCTCGGCATGCGCGCGCTGATCGTGATGCCGTCGAACGCGCCCGCGGTGAAGGTGGAGGGCACGCGCGCACTCGGCGCGGAAATCTACTCCTATGATCGCTATCGCCAGAGCCGCGAGGTCATCGCCGCCGAGCTGGCGGCCGAGCGCCAAGCCGTGCTCGTGCCTTCGTTCGACGATGTCGACGTGATCGAAGGGCAGGGGACGATCGGGCTGGAGATTGCGCGCCAGCTTGGCCGCGTGCCCGGCCGCGTCGTCATGCCGTGCGGCGGCGGCGGGCTGTCGGCGGGGATCGCGCTCGCTCTGCCCGACAGCGAGATTATCTTCGCCGAGCCCGAGGGCTGGGACGATATGGGACGCGGCCTCGCCGCCGGCGCGATCGTCGAGGTGCCCGCCGACGCGCCCGCCACCGCCTGCGACGCGCTGCAAACGCGGCGCGTGGCGGACCTGACCTTCGACGCGCTCCAGGCGGCGGGTGCGCGCGGCGTCGCGATCAGCGAGGCGGAGCATCGCGCGGCGATGCGCTTCGCGTTCGGGCTCGGGCTGGTGGTGGAGCCGGGCGGGAGCGTCGCGCTGGCGGCGCTGCTCGCGGGCAAGCTGCCCGACGACGATGTCGAGACGGTGATCGTCTGCTCGGGCAGCAATGTCGATCCGGCGGCGTTTGCGGCGGTGCTGGCGGAGGGTTGACCCGCGAGCGCCACCGCCCCCCAATCCGTTGGGTTCGAGCTTGTCGAGAACGCGCAGGGATCGAGCGAAGCCGAGAGCCCGTGCCAGGTGAGCCGCATCTCGACTTTGCTCGATGCTAGCCGCGTTCTCCACTACGCTCGAACCAAACGGGATTGGGTAGGGGCAAGCAGAATGACCGACAGCAAAGGCCAAATCCGCGTCGGCATCGGCGGCTGGACCTACGAACCGTGGCGCGACAATTTCTTCCCCAAGGGCCATCCGCAGAAGCTCGAGCTGGAATATGCGTCCGCCCACGTCACCGCGATCGAGATCAACGGCACCTTCTATTCGCGCCAGAAGCCCAAGACCTGGGCCGATTGGGCCAGGCGCACCCCCGACGACTTCGTCTTCGCGCTCAAGGCCTCGCGCTATGCGGTGACGCGCAAACAGCTGGCCGAGGCGGGCGAGGCGATCGCCAATTTTCTCGAGCAGGGCCTCGTCGAGCTGGGCCCGAAGCTCGGTCCGATCCTGTGGCAGTTCGCGGGCACGCGGAAGTTCGATCGCGAGGATATCGCGCGCTTCCTCAATCTGCTCCCCGAAAGTCATGGCGGCCTCAAGCTGCGCCACGCGATCGAGCCGCGCCACGAGACGTTCCGCGACGCCGCCTTCGTCACGCTCTGCCGCGATCGCAATGCGGCGATCGTCATCGCCGACGACGAGACCTATCCGCAGATCGCCGACATCACCGCCGATTTCACCTATGCCCGCCTCCAGCGCCAGCGCGAGGACGAGCCGACCGGTTACTCCCCTGCCGAACTCGATCAGTGGGCGGAGGTCGCGAAAAGCTGGGCAGGGGGGCATAGCCCACGCGGCCTCGATTATGTCGGCGGCCCGCACCCCGCCGCGCAGCGCGACGCCTTCGTGTTCATGATCAACGGCGCCAAGGTCCGCGCGCCGGCGGCGGCGATGGCGCTGCTGGAGCGGCTGTAGCGCCACCTCGAAACCCGTCATGCTGAACTCGTTTCAGCATCCATTACCCGCGCCATCCGCCGTCGCGCGGCTTGAGAATGCTGGCCTTGGATCCTGAAACAAGTTCAGGATGACGGAGGATCAGCGGTTGCGCATCCCGGCCGGCCAGCCCACTTGCCGGTCATGTTTCGTACCGCTTTTCCGATGCTTGCCGTCCTCGCCAGCGCCATGCCAGCCGCCGCCAAGCCGCCCCGTTTCTCCCCCTCCACCGGCCAGAGCGCGCTCTATGCCTGCGCCGACGGGCGCACGATCGAGGTGCTCTATTCGGGCGGCGACGCGGCGGTGCTGACGATCGCGGGCGCGACCGTGCAGCTTGCGCGTGCCGCTGCGGCGGATGGCGAACGCTATGTCGGCGGCGGCTGGCAATGGTGGGGCACCGGCCGGCGCGACGGCGCGCTCAGCCGGATCGCGGCAGGCGAAGAGGTCGCCGCTACGCCGGGCACCGACTGTCGCGCGCGCTAGACGAGCGCAAGCTCGGCGATTTCGGATCGGACCTTGGCCCGCGGCGCGCTGCGCTTCTCCGGGCGTGGCGGCGGTGCCTCGTGGCCCCGGCCGTCGAGACGTTCGCGCACCAGCGCCAGCCACGCGGCATCATCGCTCTCGGCCTCGATCCCGAGCCAGAACAGGCTCGGGTTGCTATCGCTCTCCATCGGCCATCTCCCCGGCCCCGGCCATTTTCTGGCTCGCGCCCAGCGTAACGCGAATCGCGCTTCCGCGCCAGCCGACGCAAAGGGGCCGAATCTGGCCTTTCCCGTGCGGCGATGTTATTGTGCCGATCCGGACATATAATATGGGGAGGTCGGCGATGTCTCGCGTCGCGCATCTGCTGTTCGGTATCGTGGCCTATGGCGTCTTTCTGGGCGTGTTCCTCTATCTGATCGGCTTCGTCGGCGATCTCGCTGTCCTGCCGCGCACCGTCGATCACCCTGCCAGCGCGCTTGCGCCGGTCGCCGCGATCGCCGTGGATGCGCTGCTGATCCTTGTCTTCGGGCTCCAGCACAGTATCATGGCGCGCGCAGGCTTCAAGGCGGCGTGGACGCGCATCGTGCCCGAGGCGATCGAGCGCAGCCTTTTCGTCCTGTTCGCGAGCGCCGCGCTCGTTCTGCTCTTCCTGTTCTGGCAGCCGCTGAGGGGCGATGTGTGGGACGTGCGCGGCACGTTGGGCGCGCCGCTGCTCTGGGTCGTGTTCGGCGCGGGCTGGGGGATCGTGCTGCTCAGCACCTTCCTGATCAACCATTTCGAGCTGTTCGGGCTCAGCCAGGTGTGGAACCAGCTCCGCCAGCGGCCCGCCGCCGCGCCGGTCCTGCGCCAGCCCTTGCTGTACAAGCTGGTCCGCCACCCGCTCTACAGCGGCTTCTTCATCGCTTTCTGGGCGACGCCGCACATGAGCTACGGCCATGCGCTGCTGGCGGTCGGCATGTCGGTCTATATGCTGATCGCGATCGTCTATGAGGAACGCGATCTCGTCCGGATGTTCGGGCAGGATTATGAGGAGTATCGCGGCCGCGTCGGCAAGCTCGCGCCGCGCCTGCGCCGGGCGCGCTGACTGCTCAGTCGCGCAGCCGCAGCGCGACCTCGTTCATGAAGCGCACGTCGTCGCCCGCCGCCAGCAAGGGCGCCTCGGCACCGACCGCGCCGAGCAGGTCGGCGAGATCGTCCATCTCGGCCTTGGCATAGGGGCCAAGCACATAGTTCGTGACGCGGTCCTTGTGTCCCGGATGGCCGATGCCGATCCGCACGCGCCGGAAATCGGGACCGAGATGCTGGTCGATCGAGCGCAGGCCATTATGGCCCGCGGCCCCGCCGCCGGTCTTCACCTTGACGCGGAAGGGCTCCAGATCGAGCTCGTCGTGGAAGGCGGTCAGCGCCGCCGGCTCGAGCTTGTAGAAGCGCATCGCCTCGGCGACCGAGCGCCCGCTCTCGTTCATGAAGGTGGCGGGCTTCAGCAGCAGAATGCGCTGCGGGCCGATCCGGCCGAGCGAGGCCCAGCCCTGGAACTGCTTCTTCCACGGCTCGAAACCGTGCATCTCGGCGATCGTATCGACCGCCATGAAGCCGACATTGTGGCGATGCAGCGCATATTGCGCGCCCGGATTGCCGAGGCCGACCCAGAGCTGCACGTCCTCCCTCTCCCCTTCAGGGGAGAGGGCTGGGGAGAGGGGGCAAGCGCACAGCCTGCCGGTCGCTCCGACTCCCCCTCTCCCCGACCCTCTCCCCTTCAGGGGAGAGGGAGATAAAGCTTACGCCTCGGCTTCGCCTTCCGCGGCAGCCGCATCCTCGGCTTCGCCTTCGCTCGACTTGAGCGCGGACGGAGCGACGATCGTCGCGATCGTCACGTCGCCGTCGTCGGCAGCCTTGGCGCCGTTGGGCAGCGTGATGCTCGACAGGTGGATGCTGTCGCCGACTTCGAGGCCCTTCAGCGAGAAGCTGATCTCGCTCGGAATGTCCGATGCATCGACGACTAAGCCCAGATCATGGACGATGACGTTGAGCACGCCGCCGCGCTTGATGCCGGGGCTCTCTTCCTCGTCGGTGAACACGACGGGCACGTCGACATGCACGGTGGTGTGCTCGCCGATGCGCAGGAAATCGACATGCAGCGGCCGATCGGTGACCGGATGGAACTGGACGTCCTTGGGCAGCGTGCGGATCGCCTCGCCGACACCGTCGATCATCACGACCGTGTTCATGAAGTGGCCGGTCGAAAGCGCCTTGATCAGGGCCTTCGATTCGAGGTGGATCGACAGCGGCTGCTGCTTGTTACCGTAGATCACGGCGGGGACGCGGCCTTCACGACGCATGGCACGGGAGGCTCCCTTGCCTGCCCGTTCGCGCGTCTCGGCCGACAGGGTGAGCTGATCGCTCATAGGTCTGTCTCCAGTTCGCTAGGTTAAAAACGCCCCGCCGCCTCCAGGGATGTCCGGCGAGGAGGCGCGCGCTTAGCGGAACGGAGGCCGGAACGCAATAATCCGTCCGTTCGCACTGAGCTTGTCGAAGGGCCGTCCTTCTTGAGTGAAGGAACGGCAGTGCTTCGACAGGCTCAGCACGATCGGGCAGGGGTTGGCTTACGGCTTGAAGCGCACGCCCGCGCTCAGGAACACGCGCTGGCGCGCGGTGTGGTCGGCATAGTTCGAGTAGCGATAGCCGGCGCCGACATAGACATTGTCGTTGAGCGAATATTCGCTGCCGAGGCCGACCTGATAGCCGCTCGTGTGGACGACGTTGTAGAAGGCGCCCGCGGTGCCGCTGTTGTTCGGGCCGGTGAAGGCCGCGCGCTGCTTGTCGCTGACATAGCCGCCAATGCCATAGACGAGGATCTGCGGCTGGACGAGATAGCCCGCGCGGATGCCCGCGCCGATCTCGCCGAACGACTTCTGCGCATAGGTGCCGCCGAGCGGGTTCGTGACGTTCTCGGCGCGCGAACGCCAGTAGCTGACCTCGGGGCCGACGACGATCTTCTCGCCGATCTGGCCGTCGAAGCCGATCGCGCCGCCGAAGGCGAACTTATCGTCATGCTGGCCCTGGCTCATGAAGCGATCGCCGCCTGCCTGCACTTCGGCGCGGAAGCCGCGGAACGCGGTGCCGTTCGCGCTGATGTCGGTCGAGGTGCCGGCGGGGGCGGCATCCTGCGCCTGGGCAGCGGCGGCAAAGCCGAGAGCGGCGACGCAGGAAACGAGGAATACAGAGTTTCGCATGTTCAATCCTTATCGATGTCGATTGTGACGACACCGCCCCTAAACGACTATTGGACCGAACGTTCCTCGATTTATCGCAACGACGAACCGTGTGACAATCGTGCATCACTTTGGCGTTTCGCGCGATATGACAAGTCTTCGGGTCGTTAAACTGAGGTTCAGATTGCCTATTGGATACGGGAGACCTTGAGGCCTTTGCGCGCGAGGAAGACTTGCACGCTATCCGTCCCCGCGAGATGGCCTGCGCCGACCGCGACGAACTGGACGCCCGGGCGCTTCAGGCGTTCCGCCAGCGCCTCCGCCCACACGGCATCGCGCTTGGCGATGAGCAGCCCGCGCAGCTCGGGCGTGAAATCCGGCTCGTCGGCGAAGCTCTTCTCGATCGCCGTCACGTCGCCCGCCATCCACGCCTTGATCATCCGATCGAAATCGGCGCGCGCAGTCTTGGGATCGTCGAGCGTCGCCTCGAGGAAGGCGCGCTGCGAGCTTTCGGGCAAAGCATCGAAATAACCGAGCTGCTGCGCGGCAGTCTCGAGTCCCTCGACGGGCTTGTCGACCGCGCGGAACAGGGCGGAGACCTGCGGCTCGACCCCCTCGGCGCCCGCCTTCAGCCCGATCTGGTCGAGCGCCGCGCCCGTCAGCACGACCGCCGCCGCCCAGGTCTTCAGTCCGTCGAGGAACGGGGCGGGGAGCCCGCTCTTCGCCACCAGGGCCGCGAGCATCGCGCGCTTGTCGGCCGAGACGCGATCGGCGAGCGGCGGCAGGCCCTTGGCGCTCCCGAGCGAGGTGATCACCGCCGCGACCTGCCCCGGATCGGTGTCGAGCACCGCCTCCAGCGTCAGCGACTGCGCCTGTCCCATCGCCGCGTCGATGGTCTTGTCGCGCCACTTGAGCCCCGGCGGCAAAACGTGGATCGTGCCGAATAGATAGATGGTCGTATCCGCGTCGGCGAGCTTCCACAAAGCGGGCCGGGCGGAGGCGGGTGTCGCCGCCAGCAACGCGGCGGCGATCAGGACGGCGGGAATGGTGCGCATCCCGTCCGCTTGCCCGCTACCCCCGGGCGGCGCAAGGTTGACCCCTGCGGCCCTCCGCGCCAAACGCGCTGACCTCGTCCCGCCCGCACACAAAAGAGAGAAACCCTTGGCGTCGCCTCGGCCCTTGAGCTTCCAGCGCCTGATCCTGACGCTCCATGAGTATTGGAGCGAGCAGGGCTGCGTGATCCTCCAGCCCTATGACATGGAGATGGGCGCCGGCACCTTCCATCCGGCGACGAGCCTGCGCGCGCTCGGGCCCCGCCCATGGAAGGCCGCCTACGTCCAGCCCTGCCGCCGGCCCACCGACGGCCGCTACGGCGAGAATCCCAACCGCACCGGCCATTATTACCAATATCAGGTGATCCTGAAGCCGAGCCCGCCGAACCTGCAGGAGCTGTATCTCGGCTCCTTGGAGCGGATCGGGATCGACATGCTCAACCACGACATCCGCTTCGTCGAAGACGATTGGGAGAGCCCGACGCTCGGCGCCTGGGGGCTCGGCTGGGAAGTCTGGTGCGACGGAATGGAGGTGACGCAATTCACCTATTTCCAGCAGGTTGGCGGCTATGATTGCAAGCCGGTCTCGGGCGAGCTGACCTATGGGCTGGAGCGGCTCGCCATGTATATCCAGGGCGTCGACAGCATGTTCGATCTCGCCTTCAACGATGACGGCGTCACCTATGGCGACGTCTTCCTCGAGAATGAGCGCCAGTTCAGCGCCTATAATTTCGAGGCGGCGAATACTGAGACGCTCTTCAAGCAGTTCACCCAGGCGGCCGACGAGTGCCGCGCGCTTCTGGATCGCGAAACGCCTCTGCCGCTCCCGGCCTACGATCAGGCGATCAAGGCGAGCCACGTCTTCAACACGCTGCAGGCGCGCGGCGTGATCTCGGTCGCCGAGCGCCAGGCCTATATCGGCCGCGTCCGTGATCTGACGAAGGGCGCCTGCGAGGCATGGATGGCGCATAACGGGTGGGATTCGTGATGATGTTCCGCACATTCCTCCCCGACACGGGGAGGGGGACCATGCGTAGCATGGTGGAGGGGGCCCTCCACCCGCGTTCCGCCCAGCCGCACTCCCCCTCCACCGCCTTCGGCGGTCCCCCTCCCCGTGCCGGGGAGGACCGGCCATGACCCACTTCCTCCTCGAACTCCGCTCGGAGGAGATCCCCGCGCGCATGCAGGAGAAGGCGCAGGCCGATCTCGCGCGCCTGTTCACGGCCGAACTCGACAAGGCCGGCCTCGCCGCGTCGGCAATCGAGACCTTCGCCACGCCGCGCCGCCTCGCTCTGATCGCGCGCGATCTGCCCAGCTTCACCGCCGCCGTCTCCGAAGAGACCAAGGGCCCGCGCACCGCCGCGCCCGAACAGGCGCTCGACGGCTTCCTCCGCAAGACCGGCCTCGCCCGCGAGGCCTTGGTCGAGCGCGACGGCGTGTGGTTCGCGGTCGTCGACAGGCCCGGCCGCGCCACGGCCGAGGTCCTGGCCGAGGCGATCCCCGCGATCGTCCGCGCCTTCCCCTGGCCCAAGTCGATGCGCTGGGGCACCGCCTCGGCCTCGTCGTCGAGCCTGCGCTGGGTCCGCCCGCTGCAGGGCATCGTCGCTCTGCTCGGCGAGGACATCGTGCCGTTCGCGATCGAGGGGCTGCACAGCGGTGCGGCGACGCTCGGCCACCGCTTCCACCATCCCGGGCAGATCACGATCGGCTCGGCGGACGATTATGCCGAGAAGCTCCGGCTGTGCCACGTGCTCGTCGATCCCGCCGAGCGCCGCCGGATCATCGAAGAAGGCGCCGCCGCGCTCGCCGCCGCCAACGGGCTCAGCGTGATCCCCGATCCGGGCCTTGTCGCCGAAAATGCCGGGCTGACCGAATGGCCGGTGCCGTTGCTCGGCTTCTTCGATCCCGGCTTTCTTGAGGTTCCGCGCGAAGTCATCCAGCTAACCCTCAGAACCAACCAGAAATATTTCGTGCTGAACGATGCGCACGGGCGCCTCGCCCCGGCCTTCGTCTGCACCGCGAACATCGATGCCGCGGACGGCGGCGCGAGCATCATCGCCGGCAACGGCAAGGTGCTGGCGGCACGGCTTTCGGACGCGCGCTTCTTCTGGGAGCAGGATCTGAAGATCCCGCTGGAGACCCAGCGCGAGAAGCTCTTCAGCATCGTCTTCCACGAAAAACTCGGCAGCGTCGCCGACAAGGTTGATCGCGTCGCCAAACTCGCCGGCTGGCTGGTGGAAGAGGGGATCGTGGGCGCGTCTCCCCTCCCTGCACGCAGGGAGGGGCCGGGGGTGGGTCTCTCGAATGAGAGCGATACGCCCGACGCAAGCCAACCCACCCCCAACTCCTCCCTTCCAGGGAGCGGGGAACTCGCCACCCTCGCCGAACAGGCCGCGCGCCTGTGCAAGGCCGATCTCGTCACCGGCATGGTCGGCGAATTTCCCGAGCTGCAGGGCATCATGGGCGGCTATTACGCCCGTGCCGAGGGGCTGCCAGAGGAAGTCGCCGACGCGATCCGCGATCACTACAAGCCCGTCGGCCAGGGCGACGACGTCCCCACCGCGCCGGTGACGGTGGCGGTGAGCCTAGCGGACAAGCTGGATAGCATTTGTTCGTTTTTCGCGATCGAGGAGCTGCCAACTGGCTCAAAAGATCCGTTCGCGCTTCGTAGGTCCGCCCTGGGTGTCGCCGCTCTAATTCAGGGGAATGAACTGCGAGGCAGCGTCGGCGAGATTATTCGCCAAGGTTGGCTTGGGCAGCGTGTTGGCGCTGAACTCACCGAATGGGAAATTTCACGGCGTGGCGTTGCGGTGGTCGTAACCGATTTTCTCATCGACCGTCTCAAGGTCCAGCAGCGCGAAGCTGGTGTCCGCCACGACCTCATCGACGCCGTCTTCGCGCTCGGCGGCGAGGACGATCTCGTCCGTTTGCTCGCCCGCGTGAAGGCGCTGCAGGCGTTCGTCGAGACCGAGGATGGGCGCAACCTGATCGCCGGCTACAAGCGCGCGGCCAATATCCTGCGCAAGGAAGGCTGGGGGGAGAAGGCCGAAACCGACGGCGGTCTGTTGGACAATTTTTCGCTGTCCTACACGCCCGAAAAGGCGGAGGCTGACCTGCTGGCCGCGCTCTCGACCGCCGAGGGCCGCGCCGCGTCCGCCGTTGCCGCCGAGGAGTTCGCCGCCGCCATGTCCGCTCTCGCCACGCTCCGCGCGCCGATCGATGCCTTCTTCGAAACCGTCATCGTCAACGATCCCGATCCCGCCAAGCGCGCCGCGCGGCTCGGCCTGCTCGCGCGTATCCGCGACGCCTGCCACACGGTCGCCGATTTCTCGCGGATCGAGGGCTGACGTGCGCGGACTCGCGCGCGCACGCGTAGAGGTGCGACTTTCGTGTGACCTTCCGTTTCTCCGACAAGTCCGGCCGGCTTGATCCAGACCCCCGAAACCGATAGTTTCGCTGCACCGCACAATGCAAAAATGCGAGCGTATGGAGGCTAAGATGGCGAGCGTGATGCCGATGACCGACCAGGAAACCCGCTACGTCTATCGCTTCGGCGGCGGCGTCTCCGATGGCGGCAATGGCGATCGCAACCTGCTCGGCGGCAAGGGCGCCAATCTCGATGGCATGGCCGGAATCGGCCTGCCAGTGCCTCCCGGCTTCACCATCTCCACCGCGATGTGCACGCGTTATTATGACGAGGGCGGCGCATTCCCGCAGAGCCTGCTCGCCGAGGTCGCCAGCGGCATCGCGCATATCGAGGGCATCACCGGCAAGGTCTTCGGCGACGAGGCCGATCCTTTGCTCGTCTCGGTCCGCTCGGGCGCGCGCATCTCGATGCCGGGCATGATGGATACGGTCCTCAATCTCGGCCTGAACGACAAGACCGTCGAGGGGCTCGCCGCCACCTCCGGCGACGCGCGCTTCGCGTGGGACAGCTATCGCCGCTTCATCCAGATGTATTCGGATGTCGTGCTCGAACTCGATCATGGCGCGTTCGAGGAAGCGCTGGAGATCGCCAAGGAGGATCGCGGCTTCACGCTCGATACCGAGCTGTCCGCCGATGATCTGCGCGGGCTGGTCAAATCCTACAAGGCGCTGGTCGAGGAGGAATGGGGCAAGCCCTTCCCGCAGGACGTGCACGATCAGCTGTGGGGCGCAGTCGGCGCGGTGTTCGGATCGTGGCAGGCGGATCGCGCCAAGGTCTATCGCCGGCTCAACGACATTCCCGGCAATTGGGGCACCGCGGTCAACGTCCAGGCGATGGTCTTCGGCAATATGGGCGAGACCTCGGCCACGGGCGTCGCCTTCACGCGCGATCCCTCCACCGGCGAGCGCGCTTATTATGGCGAGTTTCTGATCAATGCGCAGGGCGAGGATGTCGTCGCCGGCATCCGCACGCCGCAATATCTGACGCTCGCCGCGCGCGAACGGGCAGGGGCCAAGGCCGCTTCGATGGAAGAGGCGATGCCCGAGACCTTCGCCGAGCTCGCCCGCGTGTTCGATCTGCTCGAGACGCATTATCGCGACATGCAGGATATCGAATTCACGGTGCAGCAGGGCAAGCTCTGGATGCTCCAGACGCGTTCGGGCAAGCGCACCGCCAAGGCCGCGCTCAAGATCGCGGTCGATATGGCGAATGAAGGCCTGATCACGCGGCAGGAGGCGATATTGCGCGTCGATCCCGCCGCGCTCGATCAGCTGCTCCACCCGACGCTCGATCCCAAGGCGGTGCGCGATGTGATTGCCAAGGGGCTGCCCGCATCGCCCGGCGCCGCATCTGGCCAGGTCGTGTTCGATGCCGACACCGCCGAGAAGCGCAAGGCCGCGGGCGACGACGTGATCCTCGTCCGCGTCGAGACCAGCCCCGAGGACATTCACGGCATGCACGCCGCCAAGGGCATCCTGACCGCACGCGGCGGCATGACCAGCCACGCCGCGGTCGTCGCGCGCGGCATGGGGCGTCCCTGCGTCTCGGGCGTCGGCACGCTCGCGATCGATGCGAAGAACAAGATCTTCCGCGTCGGCACGCGCGAAGTGCGCGAGGGCGATATCGTGACGCTCGACGGATCGACCGGCGAGGTCATGATCGGCGCGGTCGATACCGTCCAGCCCGAGCTCGCCGGCGATTTCGGCGTGCTGATGGAATGGGCCGATCAGGTCCGCCGCCTCAAGGTCCGCACCAATGCCGAGACCCCGCTCGATTGCCGCACCGCGCGCCAGTTCGGCGCCGAGGGCATTGGCCTGTGCCGCACCGAGCATATGTTCTTCGATGCGAGCCGGATCACCGCCGTCCGCCAGATGATCCTCGCCGAGGACGAGGCCGGCCGCCGCCTTGCGCTCGACAAGCTGCTCCCCGAGCAGCGCGCCGATTTCACCGAGATCTTCGCAATCATGGCGGGGCTCCCCGTCACGATCCGCTTGCTCGATCCGCCGCTCCACGAATTCCTCCCCCACGAGGAATCCGAATTCGCCGAGGTCGCCGCCGCCACCGGCATCGATGTCGACAAGCTCAAGCGCCGCGCCGCCGAGCTGCACGAATTCAATCCGATGCTCGGCCATCGCGGCTGTCGGCTCGGCGTGACCTATCCTGAAATCTACGAGATGCAGGCGCGCGCGATCTTCGAGGCGGCGGTCGCCGTCGCCAACAAGACCGGCGAGGCGGTCATCCCCGAGGTGATGGTGCCCTTGGTCGCGACCAAGCGCGAGCTGGACCTGATGAAGGCGGTGATCGATGCCGCCGCGACCGCCGTCTTCGCCGAGACCGGCACGACGCTTGAGTATCTCGTCGGCACGATGATCGAGCTGCCCCGCGCCGCGCTGCGCGCGGGCGACATCGCCGAGTCCGCCGAGTTTTTCTCGTTCGGAACCAATGACTTGACGCAGACGGCTCTCGGCGTTTCGAGAGACGATGCGGCGCGCTTCCTCGGCACCTATGTCGAGCAGGGGATCTACGCGAAGGATCCGTTCGTCAGTCTCGATGTCGAAGGCGTCGGCGAACTGATTGAAATCGCAGCGGAACGTGGGCGCAAGACGCGTGCCGCGCTCAAGCTCGGCATTTGCGGCGAACATGGCGGCGATCCCGCCTCGATCGCCTTCTGCGAGAAGACCGGCCTCGATTACGTCTCCGCCTCGCCCTATCGCGTCCCCATCGCCCGCCTCGCCGCGGCGCAGGCCGCATTGGGCAAGTAGGATCGCGCGTCCCGCCGATCCGTTCAGTCCTCCGACAGGCCCCCGGGCGTCTGTCGGACACAGAACGAGGAGCGTGGCGTGAACAGGATCGCAATCGGACTGCTGGGCATGGCGCTCTCGCTGAGCGCGACCCCGGCCTTCGCCCAGGAAGCACCGGGCACGATCGCGCTCTCGGCCGAAGACCGCGCCGCCGTGCTCGATGCCGCCGCCAACCGGCCCGAGAGCGAGCTGCCGATCAACGGCCTCGATCGCCAGATCCACGGCGAGGTGGGCATGGAGATCGGCTCGCGCGGCGGGCGGGCGCTGTACGGCTCCACGATCGTCCCGCTCGGCGACAATGCCACTGCCGCTTTCTCCTTCATGACGGGGCAGCAGGGGCGCTGGCGCTGATGGACCGCCGCGCGATCGCCGTCCTCGCCCTGCTCGGCGCCACCGCCGCCGCCGCCCAGACCCCGCCCGCCGAACCCTCCGGGCAGATCACCGTCGACGGCAGGCCGCAGCGCCCGCGTTTCGGTCGCCTGTTCGTCAGCCCGATGGGCGAGCCCTTTCGCGGCGGCGAGGCGCCCGAGAAGGACTGGTTCGCCGGCGTCGACGCCAATCATGACGGGCAGCTGACCCGCACCGAATTCATGGCCGATGCGATGCGCTTTTTCGCGACGCTCGATCTGAATCACGATCGGACGATCGGCCCGACCGAGATCGACAATTACGAGCAAATCGTCCTGCCCGAGATCGGCGCGGGCGGCGACGGTCCCGGCGAGGGTCCGCCGCGCGAAGGCGGCCGTCCGCCCGGTGGCGGCGGTCGGCATGGTGGCGGAATGGGTCGCGGCGGCGGCGGCATGGGCGGCGGTCGCGGCGAGGGTGGTGGTATGGGTGGCGGCGGACCGCCCGATGGCGGCATGAGCGGTGGTCCGCCCGCCGGCGGCGGGGCCAAGGCCGGCTACCAGTATCGCGCATCCGGCGCGGGACGCTTCGGTTACATCGCGACGCCCGAGCCGGTCACCGCGGCCGATACCGATCTCAACCGCAGCGTGACCGACAAGGAGTTCGTCGATGCGGCGGGGCGGCGCTTCGCCTTGCTGGATACGAATGGCGACGGCGTGATCACGCCCAAGGAATTACCCAAGCTCGCCGCGCCTCACTTCCGGCGACGCGGCGGCCAGGACGGGCCGCCACCCCCGCCGCCCGAAGCCTGATCGGGTCGGCGGCGCTTCCGGCTCAGCTATAAAGCCGGCGATGCTCGTCGAGCTTGCCGTCGGCGAGCAGGCGCGCCTGCTTCCGCCATTCCTCCTGGCCGATATAGCCGCGGTCGGCGCCGAGCCGGTCCTCCAGCTCGATCTCTTCGGCCGACGTCATCTCGGCGATCTGGCTGTAGCGGTAGATGCCTTCCTCGTTCAGATCCTGCTCGCCCTCGGGCCCGAGCCCGCGGATCAGGCTGAGATCGTCGCGGCGCAGATCGAGGTCGCCCGGCGTCGCGAGCGACGCGGCGACCGGCACCGCCGCAGTCGCGACGACGGGCCGTGCGCGTTCCAGTTCGACGATCCGCGCCTGGCATGTCTCCAGCTCAGCCGCATGCTCGCGCTCCTCCTCGACACGGGCATCGCGCTCCGCCTCGAAGGCGCGGCGCCACTTCTTGGTGGAGCGCGAGAGCAGCCCCAGCAGCCAGCCGAGGACGAAGACGAGGAACAGGATCACCCACTGGTTGGTGGTGAAGGTGGGCATGTAGCGGGCAGCCTCTCTTTTCGGTTTCGCAACGGCAACGATCACGCCGTCGCGCCGTTCCGTCAACCGTTTGAGGGCCGTCCGGCTCAGTTCTTCAACATATTATCGCTGATAGAGCAGGCTGCCGGCCCGAGAATGACGACGAACAGCACGGGCAGGATGAACAGGATCAGCGGCACGGTCATGATCGCGGGCAGCCGCGCGGCCTTTTCCTCGGCCTTCATCATCCGTTCGTGGCGGAATTCGGCCGAGAGGACTCGCAGCGCCGAGGCGAGCGGGGTGCCATATTTCTCGGTCTGGATCATCGTCGTGACGACGCCGCGGATCGAATCGAGCGCGACGCGGCTGGCCAGATTCTCGAACGCCTGGCGACGCTCGGTCAGGAAACCGAGCTCGATCGCGGTCAGCCCGAATTCATCGCCGAGTTCCGGATAGCTTTTGCCGAGCTCGCGAGCGACGCGGGAGAAGGCCGCATCGACCGTCAGGCCCGCCTCGGCGCAGATGACGAGCAGGTCGAGCGCATCGGGCAGGCCCTTGCGGATCAGCGCGGTGCGCTTGGTGATCAGGTTCTTGAGGTAGATGTCGGGCGCCTTGTAGCTCAGCACGAGCGAGCCCGCGACGAGCGCGTAACGCTTTGCCCAGCCCCAATCCGGGAACATGTCGAGCAGATATACGAGGACGATCGCGGTGCCGCCGAGAACGATCGGCAGCATCAGCCGCGCGAAGATGACCGCGATCGCCGTGTCCTTCGATCGGATACCGGCCTGCGAGAGCTTGGTCTGCGCTTCCTTCAGCTGCGTATCCTGCAGCACCTTCAGGCCCGACAGGAAGCTGCGCATCCGATCGGTCGTCTGGCTGGTCTTGTTGAGTTTGGCGCGCTTGCGCGTGGAGGCGGTGATGCCCGCCTTCAGCTGCTCGCGCCGCTCGTTCAGCGCCTTGACGCGCCGCGCCATCGGATCGCGCGCGGTGAAGCCCGCATACATGGCGACGAGCAGCGAGAAGAGCGCCGCCGCCGACATCAGCGTGCCGGCGAGGTTCATATCGATGCCGTTGAGGGAGGACATCATCATCAAATCTCGAAATTGATCATCTTGCCCATGATGAAGACGCCGATGCTCATCCAGATCCCGCCGCCGAAGGCCGCGTAGATCAGGCGCTGATCGGTGAAGAACGTCCCCATATAGGCCGGGTTGATATACCAGATGAGCCCGAACACGATGAAGGGCAGCGAACCAATGATGTAGGCCGATGCCTTCGATTCGGACGACATCGCGTTGATCTTGAGCTTCATCTGCATGCGCTTGCGCAGCACATCGGCGAGATTGCCGAGCGTCTCGGCCAGGTTGCCGCCGGTCTCGCGCTGGATGGCGAGGCTGACGACGAAGAACTGGAATTCGGGCGTCTGCAGCCGATCGGCCGTTTCCTGAAGGGAGGCTTCCATCGTCCGGCCGATGCGCATCCGGTCCGCGACCGCACGAAACTCGCTGCCGACGGGCTCGGGCACCTCATTGGCGACAACGCTCATCGTCTCGGAGATGGGCAGGCCCGAGCGCAGTCCGCGCACCAGCAGTTCGATCGCGTCGGGGAAGCGCAGGATGAACTTGGCGAC
Organism: Sphingomonas natans; assembly: GCF_030546695.1. Classification (GTDB taxonomy): domain Bacteria; phylum Pseudomonadota; class Alphaproteobacteria; order Sphingomonadales; family Sphingomonadaceae; genus Sphingomonas_I; species Sphingomonas_I natans. The sequence continues at coordinate 452,486 of NZ_JAUOTP010000001.1, read as the reverse complement.
GCGCTTCTTGGCCATCCGCGCGACGATCATGTGTGGCAGCCCGATCCCGATCAGCGCGCCGAGGAACAAGGTGGACAGAAAGGACGTGCCGCGCGCCAGCAACAAGGCCCAGGCGATCGCGGTGAGGATACCCGAGGCGGTTGCATATTGGCCGATCGTCCAGTCGCGGCCCGTCATCTCCAGCCGTCGCTCGAGCAGTTCGGGCTTGGGGAGCAGGCGCGCGAAGCCGTTCTCGATCCGGCCGCCCGCATTATGCGCGGCGGTGATCTTGCGCAGCTGCGTCTCGATGACGTTGCCCGCGCCGTGCCGCTCCTTGACCGCCTCTAGCCGGCGGTTGCGCGACTTGCGCTGCGCATTCTCCTGCAGCGCGAAGACGATGCCGCCGCCGCTGACGAGGACGAGGAGCAGGACGAGGATAAGCATCACGACCGGCGGCTCAGGCGCGGCGCTTGCGCGGCAGATGCGCCCGGAGATCTCCGAGGCGGCCCATCAGCGACTTGTTCGTCTTCCGCTGCGTGGCTTCTTCGCCGATGACGAGCGTCGCGAGCGTCCCGAGCAACTGGCCCGTCTTCGAGTTACTCGCCGATTCCGCGAGCGGCTTGCCCAGCTTGGCGGCGTCGGACACGGCCTTGGCGTCATAGCCGATCGCCAGATCGATCTGGCGTTCGATCGACGATTCGAAATCCTTGCGGCTGATCTCCTCGACGCCGCCCGCCGGCACGCGATTGGCGACGAGCACGATACGCGCCTGCGGCGCATTGGACTTGAGCCAGGACAGCAAGCGGATCGTGTCGCGGGTCGCGGCCAGCGTCAGTTCCGTGACGACGACGACCACGCCCACCGCCTGCAGCAGCGCCGGATGCGCGATCAGCATATGGCGCGGAAGATCGATGACCGTGCAGGCGAAGGTGTTGCGCAGTTCCTCCTGCAGCTGGAAGAAGGACGTGCCGTCGCCCGACAGGGGCTGGTGCATCGGCGCCTCGGCCGAGAGCACGCCGAGCCGCGCGGTCGCCCGGACGAGTGCGCGTTCCAAAAACAGGCCGTCGATGCGGCTTGGATTCTCGATCGCATCGGTCAGGCCGCGGCCGGGCTCCAGATCGAGCGCCAGCGCGCCCGTCCCGAAATGGACATCGAGATCCAGCAGAGCCGTCTGCCGGTTGCGGGTTTCGGCGAGCAGCCAGGCGGTCGAGACCGCGAGCGTGGACGCGCCGACGCCGCCGCGTACGCCGACGACCGCCGTCATGATGTGCGGGGCTTCGTCGCTCGCGTCCGCCTCGCGCTGACCGTTCTGCAGTGTCTGCGCCTGGACGATCGCCTCGTGCAGCTGATCCTCGGTAAAGGGCTTCAGCAAATAGTCCTGGATGCCGCTGGAAATGAGGTGACGATAGAAGCGGACGTCGTTGACCCGTCCGCACGCCAGCACGATCGTCCCCGGCTCGCATACCTCGGCGAGGCCGTTGATATCCTCGAGCGGATCCGAGGATTCGGAAAGGTCGATCAGCAGCAGGTTCGGGCTGGCGGAGACGGCCAGCGTCTGAACGGCATAACGGATGCCGCCGTCGTGAATGCGCTCGAGCGGCCAGCCCATTCCGCTGGCGACGTTGCGAACGACGTGATCGCTCTCTTCGTCGCTGAGAAAGGCGCTGAACGGATCGCGGAGCGCGAGATGGGGATTGAAAGGGGCGTTCATGATCAGCTGCCCTTCGAACTGGTTTTGTCGACGCCTTGCTTTCCGGTCGTCCCGGTCTCGCGCCACGACTTGATCGCACGCGCGGCAAGTGCGGGATCGGTGCCGGTGGAGGCGTCGGTGCGGCCTCGCACCAGATCGGCCGGATCGGCGATCATCGCGGCGAGATTGACGGCGGTGGCGCAGCCATAATTGCTGGACTGGCCCTCGCTCATCGGCAGATCCCGATCGCTCCAGTCGGGGCAGTTCGGCACGGACGCGCCGACGGCAGTCACGATCGGCTGGTGCGCCGAAACGACGCCGCGCTCGCCGGCGGCACAGCCGGCCAGCGGCAGGAGGGCCGCAAGCGCGATCAAGGGAAGCATCTTCATGACGTGATCCTCGCTCAGGAATTCGCGGGTACGGTGGGGGCGACAGGGGCGGCAGGCGCCGGAGCCATATGCGGCATGGGCCGGCTGGCACCCGAAACGCTATCGCTCGGCCTGTCGCCGAGGATCCGTTGAACCGGCATGGGCGACCGATAGCCGTCGGTCGGGAGCGCGATCCGTGCGGCATCGACCGGCTTCACGATATAGGGCGTGACGACGATCATCAGCTCGGTCTCCGACTTCTTGAAGGAGTTGGAGCGGAACAGCGCGCCGAGGATCGGAAGATCACCCAAGATTGGCGCCTTGTCGGTCGAATTGTTGTGGCTGTTCTGCAGCAATCCGCCGATCACGAAGCTCTGGCCCGAGCCGAGCTCGACCGTCGTTTCCGCGCGCCGCGTCGTCAGCGCCGGAATGGTGAAGCCGTTGAGCTTCACCGAGCCAGCGTCCGACAGCTGCGACACTTCCGGTCGGACGCGCATCGAGATGCGGCCACCCGACAGGACCGTCGGCGTGAACGAGAGGCTTACGCCATATTGTTTGAATTCGACCGAAACCGTGCCGAGCCCCTGGCTCTGCGGGATGGGGATCTCGCCGCCGGCCAGGAAGCTCGCCGTCTCGCCCGAAAGCGCCACGAGCGTCGGTTCGGCGAGCGTCGTCACCAGCCCGTTATTCTCGTTGAGCTGAAGGGTGGCGAGAAGATCCAGCCCGAGGGCGTGACCGGCGAAGCCGAGCGTCGTTCCCGCAATGTTGTTGAAGGAGAATACGGTATCACCGTCCTTCGCGCCGGAGGCTGGATCCTGCGCGCCGACATTTGTCTTGATGGTGCCAGCGTCGCCCTGGTCAACGCCGAAGAGGAATCCTCCGCTGCCATCCCGGTTGGCAAGATTGACGCCGATCTGGCGGCTGATCGAACGGCTGACCTCGGCGATCTTGACGTGCAGGCTCACCTGCTGAGGCGTCGCGATCTTGAGATGGTTGATCACCTGCACGCCACCGGCGGTGAACAGCTCGGTCAGCCGCTGCGCTTCCTCGGCATCCTTGGGTGCGACGACCGTACCGGTAAGGAGGATCATGCCCGACATGTTCGTGACGCTGATGTCCTGCTCGGGCATCGCCGTGCGGAGCATCGAGCCGACATCGGCGATGTTGCTGCCGACGCGGACCTGGCTCGACCAGACGACGGCGCCGCTCTTGTCGGTCGCATAGATGCTGGTCTGCCCGGCGGCCTTGCCGAACAGATAGAGTTGGGTCGGGCTCTTCACGTTCACGTCGGCGACCTTGTCGTCGGCGATGAACACGCCGGACATCGGGCGGGGCAGCACGATCAGCTGACCGGTGCCGACGGACATGGAAAGCCAGCGACTCGGCATCTGCGCGCGCGCCGCGGGGCGCTCCGTGCCGCGGAACCCGGCGCCGCCGGCGACGTCGCCGATAGCCGAGCTGCTCGCGATATCGACCGTCGTCAACGAGTCCGCGTCGGCAGACATCGCCGATGGCGCGGCATCGGCCCAGGCGGCTTCCGGGATGGCGACGAAGGAGGCAGCGGCCAGACCCACAACGCTCGTCGCGGTCACGGCGCCCTTATACATGGAACGCATCTTCAATTTCCCCCGCCCACGCTCGTCTCGGTTGTTGTCTGTCCGCGCGTGATCGTAATCACCGGGCCGTGCGCGCGGGTCGCGGCCTGTCCGAAAGACGCAGGGCTGGGCTGGGCGGGAGCGACGGGACCCGCAGGCGCGGCGACGTCGCTCTTGCCGGGCACGCCGCCGCGGGCGAAGCGCGAGACCTCGGCACCCGTCGTGAACGTATCGGCCTCGACCGGGCGGGATGCGACCTGCAGCAGCATCTGCTTCACCGCACGAGGATCGCCCTTTTCCGGAACCGTGATCTCGCCGGCTGCGATCTGGCGCTCGAGCTCCATGCGGTCGTCCGCGATCGGGCGCAGCGACAGCGCAAGCGACCCCAGCGTCTGGGCGACGGCGATCTTCTCGGAGAGCTTCGGCGTCGCTTCCAGCGTGACGTTGGAGAAGGCGGTCACGACCGTCTTGCCGGCATCGTCGACGCTCTTGTCGGTCTTCTGGTCGGTGGCGAGGACGCGCACGTTGCGAATAATCGTCTCGGTCGCGTGCAGCGGCTCGCCATCGCCGCCACCGGCGACGCTCTGGGTAAGCAGGATGTCGACCCGGTCGCCCGGGAAGACGAAGCCCGCCACGCCGCTCGCCTGGCTCACCGAAATGGTCACGGCGCGCATGCCGGGCACCAACGCCGCGGCGAGGAAGCCGCGATCGCCCGGCTTCACCAGCGCGCCCTGCGTGATCGGCTGGCCCGCGGTGATCGGCAGGCGGACGACCGTGCCGTTCAGCGATTGCTGATCGGTCGTGCCGCGGATGAAATAGGCCTGCTGGACGAGCTCGTTCGGCCAGGGCTGATAGCGGAAGGCGTCGGGCGTGATGATCGTGCCGGCCGGCAGCGATCGCGTCGCCACGAGCACTTCGGGGCCGGTGACCTGGGGCGTGGCCGCCGCCTGCGCCGTCGGGGCCGCGCCACCGCCCATCAGGTTTCGGGCGAGCATGGCCGAGAGGAGCGCGAATACCAGCGCTCCGGCCATCAGCATCAGCTTTCGTGAATTCATGTCAGCCTCGAAGATCCTGTTCCGCCTTTGTGGGCGAAGCGGTCATGCGAGCTGGGTGGTTAAAATATCGTTTGCCATCGCCACGAATGTCGCGCCGACGATGGCCACGCCATACGGCACCTCGGGGCGGCCCGGCGCACGCCGAAGCGCATGAAGAGCAAGCATAAAAATCGTCAGCACCCCGCCGCCGATCGCCATCCAGACGAGCATCGAGAGCATCGCCGGGGCCGGGAGCCAGAGCGCGAGCACGGTGATCAGCTTGACGTCGCCACCGCCCATCATGCCCAGCGCGAACAATGCCCCGAACAGGAGCAGCGCGCCGCCGGCAAAGGCGAGATGGAGCAGGATCGTCTGTCCGGTCGCGCCGGTTGCCCACCACCAGAAGGGAGCGAGCAGAGCGATCGCTAGATTCAATCGGTTAGGGATGATTCGCGCGCGCACGTCGGTACCCGCCGCGACGATCAGCATCATCGTAAGGGCGAGCAGGAGGAGGGACGCGGCGGTCATCGGGTGATGCACTAGACGCACCCGCTTTCAAAAACGTAACCACGCCGCGATGGACCAATGGAGCACCGATATCGCCATCGTCGGCGCGGGCATTGCCGGCGCGACCCTGGCTGCGGCGCTCGCACCGCACGCCAAGGTCATGCTGATCGAGGCCGAGGCGCATCCGGGCTATCATTCGACAGGACGCTCGGCGGCCTTCTGGTCGGAAAGCTATGGCGGGCCTGCGGTCCAGCCACTGACCACCGCATCCTATGCGGGCCTCGCGCCTTATCTGAGCCCCAGAAGCTGCCTCCACATCGCCGATGCCGATGGGGAGGCCGCATTGACCGCGCTAGGCGACGCCTTTGCGGGCAGGGCGCCGGCGTTCCGCGCGATCGACCGCGCCGAGCTCGAGGCGCGCATTCCCGGCCTGGCCCCGCATTACACCCGCGCGCTGGAAGAGCGCAGCTGCGAGGATATCGACGTCGCGCGCTATCATGCCGATGCGCTGGCCGACGCGCGGCGCGCAGGCACGACGGTGATCACCGACGCGCAGGTGTTCGAAATCCTCCGCTCGGGCGGCGCCTGGACGATCCGGACCACCGCGGGCGATGTGCGCGCACGGCTGATCGTCGATGCGGCCGGGGCCTGGGCCAGCGAGATCGCTGCTCTGGCCGGCGCGGCGCCGATCGCGATCACCCCGCACCGCCGCACGATCGTCCAGCTCCGGACCGATCCCGCGCCATCGGCGGACATGCCGCTCGTCATGGATGCGGCGGAGCGCTTCTATTTCAAGCCGGAGGCGGGGGGGCGCCTGTGGCTATCGCCGCACGATGAATCGCCCGTCGCGGCTCATGATGTCGCGGCGGAAGAGCTGGACGTCGCGATTGCCATCGACCGGCTGGAGCATGCGGTCGATTGGCGGATCGTCCGGCGCGAGCGGAGCTGGGCCGGCCTGCGGAGCTTCGCTCCCGATCGGGCACCCGTTTACGGCTTCGACGATCGCGTGCCCGGCTTCTTCTGGTTCGCCGGGCAGGGCGGTTTCGGCATCCAGACGGCGCCGGCCGCGGCCGCGATCGGGGCCGCGCTGTTACTGGGCAAGGCAGCCGATCCGTTCGCCGCGAATATCGACCCGGAACATTATTCGCCAAGACGATTTAGCCGATAAGAGAGACTTAGCGCCCCTTGTTGCGCATCTGCATGAGCGCTGCGTCGCTCGCGAGCTTGTCGGCGCGCTCATTGTCCGGATGGCCGGCATGGCCCTTGATCCACACCCAATCGATCCGGTGCGGTGCCGCCGCCTCGATCAGCGCGCGCCACAGATCGTCATTCTTGACCGGCTGCTTTGAGGCCGTCTTCCAGCCGTTGCGCTGCCATCCGGCGACCCACTTGGTCAGCCCGTCGAGAACATAGCGGCTATCGGTCGAGAGCTTGACCCGGCAAGGCCGCTTGAGCGCGCGCAGCCCCTCGATCGCCGCCATCAATTCCATGCGATTGTTCGTCGTCTGCGGCTCGCCGCCGGACAGTTCGCGTTCCGTGCCGCCCGATCGCAGGAGCACGCCCCAGCCGCCGGGGCCCGGATTGCCCTTGCACGCGCCGTCGGTGGCGATCTCGACGGCCGTCGGCTCGGTCACAGCCCGAGGCTCTGCGCGCTCGCGGTTCGATACAGATCGAGGCGACGATGGAAAGCGAGCGGATCCTTGCGCGTGACGAGCGCGTCCGCCGGGGTGTTGAGCCAGTCCCATGCCCGCGTCAGCAGGAAGCGGACGCAGGCGCCGCGCGCCAGCACGGCGAACGCCGCCCGCTCCTCGGCCATAAGCGGAAACGCCGAGTCATAGCCGTCGATCAGCGCGCGCCCGAGCGCCGGATCGTAGGCGGTGCCGTCATTCGCGAAGCACCAGGCCGAATGCGTGACCGCCAGATCCCAGGCGCGAATGTCCGTGCAGGCGAAATAGAAATCGATCACCCCGGCCACGGCGTCGTCCAGCATCAGGACGTTGTCGGGAAACAGATCGGCATGGATGGCAGCTCGCGGAAGATCGGCCGGCCAGTTTTGGTCGAGCCAGTCCAATTCGGCCATGATCTCAGCGCGCAAGCCCGGCGTGATCGCATCGAGATCGGCGCCGCACCGCTCGGCGAGCGCACGCCATCCAGGTAGGCCGAGCGAATTGGGGCGCTCCAGCGTGAAATCGGCGAGTGCCGCGTGCATCTGCCCGAGTGCCTCGCCGGTGGAACGGGTCTGGGGCGGCGTCGGGTGGCTGACCGAGAAGCCGGGGAGAAACTCGATCAGGCAGGCCGGCCGGCCGGTGACCTGCTGGATCTGCTCGCCCTTCCGATCCGCGAACGCGCGCGGCACGGGCAGGCCGCGGTCAGCGAGATGGTCGAGCAAACTCAGGAAGAAGGGCAGATCGGCGACGTCCACCCGCTTCTCGTACAGCGTGAGGATCAACCTCGATCGCGTTGTATCGACGATATAATTGCTGTTCTCGACACCCTCGGCGATGCCCTTTGCCGAGACGAGCTCGCCGAGATCGAAGCGGATCAGCAATTCGGCCAGTTGCTCGGCCGAAACCTGCGTATAAACAGCCATGGTCGGAGGATCAGGCTGCTTCGAGGCTGCGGGGCAGCTTGAACGTCATCGTCTCGACGATCCCGTCCAGCTCGCGCTCGGTGATCGCGAAGCTCGTGCCGAGGCGATCGACGAGTTCGCGGACAAGCAGTTCCGGTGCGCTGGCGCCGGCCGTGATGCCCAGCGTCCGAACGCCCTCGAGCCAGGACATGTCGAGATCGGCGGCGCGCTCGATCAGCGTCGCGCGCGTGCCTTCGCGCCGCGCGACCTCGACGAGGCGTACCGAATTGGAGGAATTGGGCGCGCCGAGCACAATCAGCGCGTCGCATTGCGCCGCCAGCAGCTTCACCGCGGTCTGCCGATTCGACGTCGCATAGCAAATGTCCTCGCCGCGCGGCGCGAGGATCGACGGAAAGCGGCGACGGAGAGCGGCGATGATCTCGGCCGTGTCGTCCACCGACAGGGTCGTCTGCGTCAGGAAGGCGAGTTCGTCGGCATTCGGCGGCGCCAGCGCCTGCACGTCGTCGACCGTCTCGATGAGCGTCATTGCGCCCTCCGGAACCTGACCCAGCGTCCCGATCACCTCGGGATGGCCGCGATGGCCGATGAAGAGGATGTGGCGGCCATCCTTGATGAGGCGTTCGGCCTGGCGATGCACCTTCGAGACGAGCGGGCAGGTCGCATCGACATAATCGAGGCCCCGATCCTCGGCATCGCCCGTGACGACCTTGGGAACGCCGTGCGCCGAGAAGACGACGGGGCGCCCGTCGGGGACCTCGTCCAGTTCCTCGACGAACACCGCGCCCTGTGCCCGCAGGCTGTCGACGACGAAGCGGTTGTGGACGATCTCGTGGCGTACAAAGACGGGCGCGCCATATTTCTGGAGTGTCAGCTCCACGATGCGGATCGCGCGATCCACCCCGGCACAAAAGCCGCGCGGCGCCGCGATCAGCAGGTCCATCGGGATCTTCGTCGAAAGCGAAGGGGCGGCTTGTCCGTCGTCCATCGCAAAGCCCTTACGCGGTTGCTTGCCTCCAAGGAAGGCGCTTCCTATGAGCCGCTGCCTGTCTTCCGGAACTCTTCATAGAGGCCGGCACATGGTCAAGAGGAAGAACCGCGTGACGCTTTCCCGCTCAGCCCTGGCCCTGGTCGCCGTCTCCATGCTCGCCGGTTGCGCCGGCAAGAACCAGCTGGATGAGACGGGCGGCATGAAGATCACGCGATCGGTCTGCCCGGCCGTCGCCGTCGCCGCTTATACCGGGGACGTCTCGCTGTTCAGTCCAGTGGAGAGCCGCGACGCGCGGGCGCTGGATGTGGTGGCCACGATCACCAACCTGCAAAGCGCCTGCGATCAGACCGGATCGCCGGTGAAGGCAAACGTCACGTTCGACGTCGTCGCGCGCCGCGCCAGCGCATCCGGAGCCCGTGACATTACCTTGCCCTATTTCGCGACGGTCATGCGCAGCGGAACCACGATCGTCTCCAAGCAGCTCGGCCAGGTCCAGGTGCATTTCGACGACGGCAAGTTGACCGGGCAGGGACGCGCCGCCGCCGCCGCGGAGGTCAATCGCGCCGCGGCCTCGCTGCCCGATAACATCTCGACGCAGCTCAACCGCAAGCGGAAGGCGACCGATGCCGACGCCTCGATCGATCCGATGGCCGACCCTAGGACCCGCGCCGCGGTGAGCAAAGCCAGTTTCGAGCTCGTGATAGGGTTCCAGCTGACGCAATCCCAACTAGCTTACAACGCGACTCGCTGATCCGTGCGGGATTCATCGATAATCGATTGAATTTCCAACGCCCGATTGACTTCATCGTGGCGGAGCGGCATCCCTGATTTGTCGCTGCCGGTCATCCGGTGGACGGACGCGCGGGAGAAGACCGGGCCGGTGGCCCGATCGCCGAAGGAGCAACCGCCCCGGAAACTCTCAGGTATCAAGGACCGCGCGTTCGCTAAGACACTCTGGAAAGCGGTCGGCGCGGTTTCGCGGCGGCCCACCGAAGGGGTAAGCGGGCCATGCGCGGCTCGTGAAAACTCTCAGGTTTCGTGACAGAGGGGGCAGGGGGTTTTGGGACGGTTTCCGGCCATTGCGGACCCTTGCACGTTCGGCCACGGAGTTCGCGCATGAGTGATGAAGACGTACCTGAGACGATCGAGACGCTGCCTCTCGATTCATGGCACCGGGCCCAAGGCGGCCGCATGGTCGCTTTTGCCGGCTACCACATGCCGATCCAATATGACGGCATCATCGCCGAACATCTCTGGACGCGTGAAAATGCCGGGCTGTTCGATGTCAGCCATATGGGCCAGCTCACGCTCGCCGGAGAAGGCGCCGATGCGGCGCTGGAAACGATCCTGCCCGGCGATATCAAGGGGCTCGGCGAGGGCAAGATGCGCTACTCGCTGCTTCTGGGCGAAACCGGCGGTATCCTCGACGATCTCATGGTGACGCGCCTACCCGCAGCCAACGCGTTCGACGAAGCGGCGGGCGACTTCTACATCGTCGTCAACGGCGCCACCAAATGGGACGATATCGCCTATCTGCACGAGCAGTTGCCGGAAGGTCTGACGCTCAATCATCATGGCGATCAGGCGCTGCTGGCGCTGCAAGGCCCCAAGGCTGTCGATGCGCTGGCGCGGCTGGCGCCCGGTGTCGCCGATCTGTTCTTCATGGAAGCGGGCGCGTTCACGATCGCCGGCGTCTCGGCCTGGGTCAGCCGGTCGGGCTATACCGGCGAAGACGGATACGAGATCTCGATTCCTGCCGCGGACGCCGAAGCCGTTGCGGCGGCGTTGCTCGCCTTGCCGGAGGTCAAGCCGATCGGCCTCGGCGCGCGCGATTCCCTGCGGCTCGAGGCCGGTCTTCCGCTCTATGGCCATGATCTGGACGAGAAGATCGATCCCGCCACGGCGGCACTGGGCTTTGCCGTGCCGAAGCGTCGGCGCGCGGAAGGCGGCTTTCCCGGCGCCGAGCAGACGATCGGCTTCTTTAAAGACGGACCGCCTGCCAAGCGGATCGGCCTGACGATCGAAGGTCGCCAGCCTGCACGCGAGGGCGCTACCATCTATGACGGCGACGTCGCCGTTGGTACGATCACTTCGGGCGGATTCTCGCCCAGCCTGCAGGTGCCGATCGCAATGGGCTATGTCAGCACGGACCGCGCTGCTCTGGGGACCGCGCTCGAGGTGGACGTGCGCGGCAAGCGCCTCGCCGCGACCGTGTCGGCCATGCCATTTGTATCACAGAATTACGTCCGCAAGGGAGCCAAGTGATGACGACCTACTACACGCGTGAACACGAATGGATCGCGGTGGAAGGCGACGTCGCCACAGTCGGCATCACGGATTATGCGCAGGCGCAGCTCGGCGACATCGTGTTCGTCGAGGTTCCAGGCGCCGGCACGACCGTCGCCAAGGGCAAGGAAGCGGCGGTCGTGGAATCGGTCAAGGCCGCGTCCGACATCTATGCGCCCGTCTCCGGCGAAGTGGTCGAAGGCAATGCCGCGCTGGAAGGCGATCCCGCGCTCGCCAACACCGCGCCCGAGACCGAAGGCTGGTTCTTCAAGCTGACGCTGTCCGATCCGGCGGAACTCGAAGGGCTGATGGACGACACCGCCTACAAAGCGTTCGTGGACAGCCTCTAAGGAGTTTCGGGCATGCGTTACCTGCCGTTGTCCGATACCGACCGGACCTCAATGCTGGCCTCGATCGGTGCTCCCTCGATCGATGCCCTGTTCACCGACGTGCCGGAGGCCGCGCGCCTTTCCGGCGTGATCGAGGATCTTCCGCTTCACGCCTCCGAACTTTCGGTCGAGCGGCAGCTGAAGGCACTCGCTTCCAAGAATCTGGTTGCCGGCGAGGTGCCCTTCTTCATCGGTTGCGGCGCCTACCGGCACCATATTCCGGCGAGCGTTGACCACATCATCCAGCGCGGCGAGTTCCTGACGAGCTACACGCCCTATCAGCCCGAAATCGCGCAGGGCACGCTGCAGGTTCTGTTCGAGTTCCAGAGTCAGGTTGCGCGCCTTTACGGTTGCGATGTCGCCAATGCCTCGATGTACGATGGCTCGACCGCGTGCTGGGAAGCCATCGGAATGGCGCGGAGGATCACCAGGCGGTCAAAGGCCGTGCTGTCGGCCGGGCTGCACCCGCATTATGTGTCGCTCTGCGATACGATGGCCAAGTTCACGGGCGACACGCTCGTTACCGCCGATCCCGTGCTGACGGACGGCGCCCCCGGCGACGACATGGCGCGTCTGCTCGCGGCGATCGACGGCGAGACGAGCTGCGTCGTGGTCCAGAATCCGAATATCTTCGGCCATGTCGCCGATCTGTCCGAGCTGGCCGATGCGTGTCATGCGAAGGGTGCATTGCTCGTCGCGGTCGTCACCGAGCCGGTCGCGCTCGGCGCGATCAAGAGCCCGGGTGAGATGGGCGCGGACATCGTCGTCGGCGAAGGCCAGTCGATCGGCGTCGGCCTGAATTTCGGCGGCCCTTATGTCGGTCTGTTCGCCTGCAACGAGAAGCATGTCCGGCAGATGCCGGGGCGTCTGTGCGGCGAGACGGTCGATGCGGCTGGGCAGCGCGGCTATGTGCTGACGCTGTCCACGCGTGAACAGCATATCCGACGCGAGAAGGCCACGAGCAATATCTGCACGAATGCAGGACTTTGCGCGCTGGCGTTCACGGTTCACATGAGCCTGCTGGGGGAAGCGGGCCTGCGCAAGCTCGCCAGCGTCAACCATGCGCGCGCGGTGCTCGCGGCCGAGCGGCTGGCGCAGGTGCCCGGCGTCGAACTGGTCAACGGCGCCTTCTTCAACGAATTCACGCTGCGACTGTCGAAGGAAGCGCGGCCGGTGGTGAAGACGCTTGCGGCGCGCGGCATCCTGGGCGGCGTAGCGCTCGGGCGCCTTTACCCGAAGCTGGAGGGGCTGGCGAACGGGCTCGTCGTCGCGGTGACCGAGACGACGAGCGAAGAGGACGTGGAGCAGCTTGCGAGCGCTCTTGAGGAGGCGCTGGCATGACGATCAACCCGAGCGGCTGGCGCCCCGAGCGCGCACTGGCGGCCAATGACGAAAATGAGGGCGGCGGCACCTTCACCGGCAATCGCGCGCTGATGCTGGAAGAGAAATTGATCTTCGAAATCGGCGACAGCAAGAGCTGCGGCGTCGATTTCGACGATGTGCCCGAAGTCGCGTCGCGGCTCGGCGGACTGGAGCGCAGTGCACCGATCGGCCTGCCCGGACTGTCGGAGCCGGAGACGGTGCGCCATTACACGCGCCTGAGCCGCCAGAATTACGCGATCGACCTCGGCCTGTTTCCGCTCGGCTCGTGCACGATGAAGCACAATCCGCGCCTGAACGAGCGGATGGCGCGGCTTCCCGGATTTGCCGACGTGCACCCGCTGCAGCCGGCCGAGACGGTGCAGGGCGCCTATGAGCTGATCCACGTCCTCGGACAGTGGCTGATCAAGCTGACCGGCATGAACTCCGTGGCGATGAGCCCCAAGGCCGGCGCGCACGGCGAATTGTGCGGCTTGCTCGCGATCCGCTCCGCGCTCGAAGCGCGTGGCGATGCGCGCAAGGTCGTGCTGGTGCCCGAGAGCGCGCACGGCACCAATCCGGCGACGGCGGCGTTTTGCGGCTATTCTGTCGAGACGATCCCCGCGACGAAGGCGGGGCGCGTCGATCGCGCGGCGCTCGAAGGCCGGCTCGCACCCGACGTCGCCGCGGTGATGATCACTAATCCGAATACGTGCGGACTGTTCGAGCGCGAGATGGTCGAGATCTGCGAGGCGGTCCATGCCGCGGGTGCGCTCGTCTATTGCGACGGTGCGAATTTCAATGCGATCGTCGGGCGCGTCCGTCCGGGCGATCTCGGCATCGATGCCATGCACATCAACCTGCACAAGACCTTCTCGACGCCGCATGGCGGCGGCGGCCCGGGTGCGGGGCCGGTGGTCTTCTCGGCCGCGCTTTCACCGTTCGCGCCCCTGCCATTCGTCGAGAAGACGGGCGACACCTACATCCTCGTCGAGGAAGAGACGGCGGACGAGGATCACTCGCGCAGCTTTGGTCGCATGGCCGCCTTCCACGGCCAGATGGGCATGTTCACGCGCGCGGCCTCATACATGATGAGCCACGGCGCCGATGGCCTTCGCCAGGTTGCGGAGGATGCGGTGCTCAACGCCAACTATATCCTCCGCCAGCTCGAGGACGTGCTGGACGCGCCGTTCGGCGAGAGCGGGCCGTGCATGCACGAGGCGCTCTTCTCGGACGAGGGACTGGCCGAAGGCCTTTCGACGATGGATATCGCCAAGGGGCTGATCGACGAAGGCTTCCATCCGATGACCATGTATTTCCCGCTGGTCGTGCACGGCGCAATGCTGATCGAGCCGACCGAGACCGAGAGCAAGGCCTCGCTCGACCAGTTCATCGGTGCGCTGCGCTCGGTGGCGGAACGTGCGCGGGCGGGGGATCTGAGCCTGAAGGCGGCACCTTTCTACGCACCGCGTCGCCGGCTGGATGAAACCGCGGCCGCCCGCAAGCCGATCCTGACGTGGCGGGACGCAACGCCCGCGGAGTAAGGTCGCGCGGATCGAGATCGATGGTCGTGAAGAATAGCGAGCGCGGCTGCCGGGCTAGTCGGCAGTCGCGCTCGCTGCGTTGCAGTTGAGCGATTCGCGCCTGCCGACGATGCACTTCGATTCGGAATCCGCCGGCGTTGGCGCTCATCAAGTGCTTCCGAAATGGACAGATCTCGATTCTTGGACGGTCGAATTATAGCTTTTTTCTGCGTCCCCTCGAACGAAATGCGCTGTTATCACTTTGTAACCCTTTGGAGTTGCGGAAATTTCTCCGCATCACGGCCAGAAGGTTGACAGATGTTCATACGTCTTTACGTTTCGTAAGGCCGGTGCTAACGTTTCCGCATGAAGCAGATCGGCCATCCGGGTGCGATCTCAGGCTGTTTGTTTGTAGCTCGTAGTTGAAGGGGGTTGGATCATGGTCAGGGAACTGCTGAAGATTTCAACTGGTCTGGCGCTCGTCGCCGGAATCGCGGCGGCGCCTGCCTCGGCGGTCACCATCCTGCAGTTCGGCGGTAGCGGCGGCACCGTCACGGCGACGAACCCAACGGCGACATCGACGGCGATCAACACCACCGATCTGGCTGTCGGCGTCACCTTGCTCCAGAACGGCAGCGCGCAGCCAGCCTATTTCTCGCTCTCGGCGCTCAGCTCGGGCCTCGCGAGCAGCGGCTTCGGACAGGTCGGCCAGAATTTCAGCGGGACGTTCACGATCAATACGGGGCTCGGCCTGTCGGGGACGAACCTGCTGTCGGGCTCGTTCAACAATATCGCGATGCTGTGGGGCAATACGACGACCGCCCAGCTCTCATCGGGGTCGACGGCGTCTTTCGCCTTCACTTCGGCCGTGATCACGAGCCTTGCTTCGCCGCTGGGGCTTTCGCTGTCCTTCTCGGACGTGACGCCGGATCTGCACATCGAGAATGGCACGCTCGCCGGCTTCAGGGCTTCGGTGTCGGGCACCTTCTCCGGTTCGCCGGTGCCGGAGCCGGCTTCGTGGGCGATGATGGTCGGGGGGTTCGGGTTGCTTGGGGCGACGATGCGTCGCCGCCGGCCTGCCATGAGCGTCAGCTTTTCCTGAAATCTGCCGTAAAGGCATTGATCGAATAAAAGCCGCCCGGTTCGTGCCGGGCGGCTTTTCTGTTTTCCGGCAATTTTTTTGGTAGTTCGCTATCGACGGGCGAGATCTTGGCCGTGCGCAGCCGATCAGAGCACGCGCAGCCGATCAGAGTATACCCATCCGTTCAGAGCAGCGGGCGCCATTCCCAACGGAGCGCGTCGCCGTCCATGACGTCCACGCCCCCGGCGACGAGTTCGTCGCGTAGTGCGTCCGAGGTCCCATAATCCTTGGTCTCCCGAGCGGTGCGACGTCTGTCGAGCACGGCTTCCACCTGCTCGGCGGTCAAAATCGCCGCCGCGGGTCGCGGGGCCAGCGCGCGGCGGTCGACCGTCATCAGATTGAGGCCGAGTGCCATGTCGAAGCTCGCCGCAATCCGAAGGCGTTCCTCCGCATCGAGGCTTTTCATAGTCAGGGCCTCGTCGAGCAGCGGCAGCGCCTGCGGCGTCATCAGATCGGCGGACAACGCCGCGTCGAACGCTTCGACGAGCGCGCGCGCTTTGTCGCCGAGCGGCGCCTCGATCGTTGCCCGCTGGAAAGCGAGGCTGGCGCCGCGCGTCGCCGTCATTTCGAGCGCCGGCAGGAGCCAGGGGAGAGGACCGGCCTTGTCCTTCAACTGGCCAATGGCGAGCACCAGCCGTTTCAGCCGAACGAGCGCGGCAGCGAGCGCATCGGTCGAGAATTCGAGCTCGGAGCGATAGTGCGAGGACAGGCAGAGCAGCCGATAGGCGAGGGGATGCACGCCGCGATCCTGAAGTCCGGAAAGCGTCGCGAAACCGCCTTTGCTCTTCGACATCTTGCCGTCGCGATCGACCAGGAAATTGTTGTGCAGCCACAGATTGGCGCCGGTCGCGGCCGAATCGTTATAGGCCTGATTCTGCGCGATCTCGTTGCAATGGTGGATCTCGCGATGGTCGATTCCGCCCGTATGGATGTCGAACTGCGCACCCAGATATTTGAGGCTCATCACCGAGCATTCGAGATGCCAGCCGGGTGCACCCGGCCCCCATGGCGATTGCCATTCCATCTGGCGGACGACGCCGGGGGGTGAACTCCGCCAGATCGCGAAATCGGCCGGGTGCCGTTTGCCCTCGACGTCGGCGATGCGGCCGATCGTCTCGTCGGGTCGAGATCCGGCCAAACGCCCGTAATCGGGAACAGTCGTCGTATCGAAATAGAGGCCGCCGTCGAGCCGATAGGTACTCCCGCGCGCCTCCAACGCAGTCGCGAAGGCGATCATGTCCTGGATGTGATCGGTCGCAACTGACCACAGGCTCGGGCTCATGACGTTGAGCGCGCTCAGATCCGCCTTGAAGGCGTCGGTGTAGAAAGCTGCAACGTCCCAGATCGAGCGCGACTGCGCCTGCGCCGCCGCCTCCATCTTGTCCTCGCCCGCGTCCGCATCCGAGGTGAGGTGTCCGACATCGGTGATGTTGATGACGTGCGTCGTCGCCCAACCCTTCCAGTTGAGCGTTCGCCGCAGCGTATCGGTAAAGACGTAAGCGCGCAGATTGCCGAGATGCGCGAAATTATAGACGGTGGGGCCGCAGCTGTAGAGCCGCACCATGGCGGGATCGATCGGCCTAAATTCTTCGGTCGCGCGCGTCAGGCTGTTGAACAGGACGAGCGGCGCGCCGTGGCTGGCCTCGGGCGCGGAAGGTTCGGAAAAGATGGACAAATGCTGCTCGCGGCCTGCCAGATGAGTTGAGCACGAACGAAAGCGGGCGCCCGTTACCGGACGCCCGCCCTTCGTCTACACCGGCGCGCCCTTCAGGAACGCGCCCGCGACATTACGACTTGTTGGCTTCGACGGCATCAGCCGCGTCATGCGCATTCTCGGCAGCGTTGCCGAGCGCATCCGCCGCCATGTCGTTCGAAGTGTTCTCAGCCATGTCTTCGAGATTCTCGCCGGCATTGTCGAGCGCATTCGCAGTCGCGTCGACCGAATTCTCAGCCGGCGTCTGCTTGCTGCAAGCGGCCAGAGACATCAGGCCGGCAGCGGCAAGAACAAAGACTACCTTCTTCATTCCGACACTCCATATTTTGTTTTGGGTCCGGCCCGAATGCCGTCCCAACGCGTTCCCTTAGCGGAGCAAGCTAAAGCGTCAACGCCAATTTCGTTCCGGCGACGCGCTGGGAACGCGCTGTCGCTGCGCTGCAGCAGGGCCCCCACGCAACTTTTCGCGGCCTTAAGCATTGTGAACATTGGTTCAGGATGGGGCCGCCGTTTGCCATATGGTAACGCCCCGTCTGGTCGATGCGTGGAGAGGGTTTTGATAATGCAGGAGCCGTTGGCTGTGTCCGTCAAGCGTATCGCCCTGATCGGGAACAGCCCGCCGCGACTTTGCGGAATCTCGACCTTCACACGCGACGTTCGCGAGGCACTCGTCACTGCCGAACCCGCTCTTGCGGTCGATCTCTATGCGATGGACGATCCTGGCTCCGCCCATGCCTACGGGCCCGAAGTCGTCTGCTCGATCGCCCAGGAAGAGCTGGCCGATTATGTCCAGGCGGCGCGCCGGATCAACGAGAGCGGCGCGGACGTCATCATCGTCCAGCACGAATATGGTATCTTCGGCGGCCCCGCGGGTGCGCTGCTGCTCAAGCTGCTCGATCGTGTCGATGCCCCGGTCGTCGTGACGCTGCACACCGTGCTTGAAAATCCCAATGCCGAGCAGCGCTCGGTCATCGAGGCGCTGGCACGCCGAGCATTCAAGCTGATCGTCATGGCCGAAAAGGGCGTGGAGATCCTCCAGGCCGTGCACGGCATCGGCGGCGATCAGGTCGCGATCGTGCCGCACGGCGTGCCCGACCGCCCGTTTCTTCCTACCCAGACGCTGAAGCCCGCTTTCGGCTTCGACGGTCACCGCGTTCTGCTGACATTCGGCCTCCTTTCCCCGAACAAGGGGATCGAGACGATGATCCGCGCGCTTCCGCGGATCGTCGCCGCCCATCCCGACGTGCTGTACGTGATCCTCGGCGCGACGCACCCGCATCTGGTGGCGCGTGAAGGCGAGGCCTATCGTGACAGCCTCGCGTCGCTTGCGGCCGAACTGGGCGTGAGCGAGCATGTCCGCTTCATCGATGGCTTCCTCGATCAGGAGCGGCTGCTGGATTATCTCCAGGCGACCGACGTCTATGTGACGCCCTATCTTTCGCCGACGCAGATCACGAGCGGGACGCTGTCCTACGCCGTGGCGCTGGGCAAGCCGGTCGTATCGACGCCCTATTGGCATGCGGCGGAATTGCTCGCCGACGGGATCGGCCGGCTGGTGCCGTTCGAGGACGTGGACGGCTTTGCCGCCGCCATCAGCGATCTGCTCGACCAGCCCGCGTTGATCGAGCAGATGAGCGAGGCAGCCTATGCGATCGGCCGGACGATGACGTGGGACAATCTCGCACGGGCCTATCTCCGGATTTGTGCCGATGCAGTGACGCGCCGGCCGGTGCGGCTTGCCCGGCCGGCCGCAACCGCGGTGCGTACCCATGATGTCCACCCGCCCAAGCTCGATGCGATCGAGCGCATGAGCGACGGATGCGGGATGCTCCAGCATTCGATCTTCTCGGTGCCGGATCGCGACCATGGCTATTGCGTCGATGACAATTGCCGGGCGCTGATGCTGATGCATCGGATCGACGGTCCGATCGAGCGCGCCGATGAACTCGCTCGAATCTACGCGTCCTTCGTCCAGCATGCCTGGAACGGCGACAAGGGCCGCTTCCGCAACTTCATGGCGTTCGATCGCGGCTGGCTCGAGGACGAAGGGTCCGAGGACAGTTTCGGACGCTCGCTGTGGACGATCGGCGCCACCGTCGCCGAGGCGCGCCATCAGGATCTCCGCCAATGGGGCCTGCATCTGTTCAATCAGGTTGCCCCTCATTCGCTGGCGTTGATGAGTCCGCGGACCTGGGCGTTCGCGTTGCTGGGTGCCGAGGCGGTGCTCGAGGCGCATCCGGACCATGCCGTCGCGCTCCGGCTGGTCGAGGAATTTTCGGACCGGCTGTGGCGCCGGCTGCGACTGGGGCGGCGCGAAGGCTGGATCTGGTTCGAGGCGGTGCTTGCGTATGACAATGCGCGCCTGCCCGAAGCCTTGATGCTGGGCGGCCGCCGTCTGGGCAACAAGGTGATGCTGGACGACGCCACCGCGGCGTTCGAATGGCTCGACGGGCAGCAGACCAACGCGGCCGGCCAGTTCCGCGCCGTCGGCACCGACAGCTTCTGGCGCGCTTACGAGGCGCCCCTGCCGTTCGATCAGCAGCCGCTGGAGGCATGGGCCACCGTCGACGCGGCGCTCGTCGCGCATGACATCACCGGCGATGCGCGATGGCTGGAAACCGCGCGCCGCGCTTATGCCTGGTATCTCGGCGACAACGATCTCGGTCTGCCGATGGCCACGCCGGCCGATGGCGGCTGCTATGACGGACTGATGAGCAATCGCGTCAACCTCAACCAGGGCGCGGAATCGATCCTGGCCTATCAGTTCGCCTGCGCCGCCATGACCCGTGCTGCCGCCCGCAACCGGACCGGCGGACAGGACGCGCCGACCAAATTCGGTTCGATCATTCCGCAAATCCGCGCGCCCCGTTGACGATCGGTCGCGCCGCCCCAGGGCGGGGCCGGTCGCAAACAATGATCGGGTAGCGCTTTTTGCCCTTATGCCGACGCAAAAGCTTGGATAAGGCGGGGGTCCCGGACGCGGCGTTCGGACCAACCCGTTCCTTTCGCTCGTAGCCGGGGGGCAACTTGCTCGACGTCATTCATCATCCATTGCGGCTCACGGCTGACCCGGCCCGCGTCGTCGTTCGCCCGTTCCACATTCCGATCGAGGGCAGTGCCGTCCCCGGTCGGCCGGGTCGCGTCCGCCGCATCGCCGATTCCGTGCTGGCGATGGCGGAAGCCGATGCGGCGATCGAGCTGGAGCTGGTGCTGCGGGACTTCGAAGCCCGGCATTGGCAGACGCGCGCGGTCTTCCGGACGCGCTACAAGGCGATCCGCGACGGTCTGAAGCTGGACGACAGCGCGATCTCGGACATCAAGAAGCAGCTGATCGGCGCCTATTTCTGCCACGAATATAGCTATGCCGCGGCCGCGCTGATGAACCCCAGCGTCATTCCGCACCCCGACCAGTCGGGCCTGTCCGATGGTGCGATGCGGATCGCCATGTCGCTGCGCGCGGTGGGCGAGGGGCATATCTCGTCGATCGCCTTCCGCGAGGGGATTTTGGGCCCGGGCCCGATGATCGAGCTGATGCCCGAGCCGCCTTTCGCGACCGCGGCCGACGGCGCGTTCGAGCTCGCCAATGGCGCGATCGAAGTCCATCGCCACCCGGACAGTTCGCTGTCCGGCACCGTTCTGTTCCCGATGACCGCGGCGCAGAGCAAGGGCCTGGAGGATCTCCGTCTGGTCCGCTTCCAGCACGACGACGGCAGCTTCGAGTGGCTGGGCACCTACACGGCTTATAACGGCGCATCGATCCGATCGGAACTGATGCGGACGCGCGATTTCCGCGGCTTCACGCTCGCGCCGATGAGCGGCCCTGCCGCGCGCAACAAGGGCATGGCGCTGTTCCCGCGCAAGGTGAACGGCGAATATCTGATGATCGGGCGTCAGGATGGCGAGAACGTCTTCCTGATCCGCTCGGACCGGCTCGATTATTGGGGCGAGGGGCAGTTGCTGCTGACGCCCGAATATCCGTGGGAAATGGTCCAGCTCGGCAATTGCGGCTCGCCGATCGAGCTCGACGAGGGCTGGCTGCTGCTCACGCACGGCGTCGGCGCGATGCGGAAATATTCGGTCGGCGCGATCCTGCTCGACAAGGACGATCCGTCGAAGATTATCGGGCGGATGACCGAGCCCCTGCTGTCGGCGGCGAACGAGGATCGCGAAGGCTATGTGCCGAACGTCGTCTATACGTGCGGCGGTCTAAAGCATGGCGACATGCTCTTTGTTCCGTACGGCGTGGCGGACAGCTCGGTCGCGTTCGGCTTCGTCTCGATCGCCGGATTGCTGAAGGCGATGCACTGAAAGAATGGCCGCCCGCGCATCGGCGCGGGTGGCCATTGCTTTCATTCAAGCGGCGAGCCGAAGCTCCAGCCGATCCCAGATCTCGACGAGCGCCGAGACCAGGTCTTCCATCATTTCGAGATTGTGCGCCGGGCCGGGCGTGAAGCGCAGCCGCTCCGCGCCGCGCGGCACGGTCGGATAATTGATCGGCTGCACATAGACGCCATATTCGGCGAGCAGAATGTCGCTTATCCGCTTGGCGCGGACCGGATCGCCCACCATCAGCGGGACGATGTGCGTGGTGGAAGGCATGACCGGCAGGCCGGCCTCCGCCATCATCTCCTTCAGCTTCGCCGCCGCCGCCTGCTGTCCGTCGCGCTCGACGCAGCTCGCCTTCAGGTGACGGACGCTGGCGAGCGCACCGGCGACGAGCACTGGCGAAAGGCTCGTCGTGAAGATGAAGCCCGGCGCATAGCTGCGGATCACATCGATGATGACCTGATCGGCGGCGATATACCCGCCCATCACGCCGAACGCTTTGCCGAGCGTCCCTTCGATGATCGTCAGTCGGTGCGCGGCATTCTCGCGATCGGAGATGCCGCCGCCGCGCGGGCCGTACATGCCGACGGCATGGACTTCGTCGAGATAGGTGAGCGCATTATACCGGTCGGCGAGATCGCAGATCGCGTGGATCGGCGAGATGTCGCCGTCCATCGAATAGACGCTCTCGAATGCGATCAGCTTCGGCGTCTCGGGCGCCTCGGCGGCGAGCAATTCTTCCAGATGCTCCAGATCATTGTGCCGGAACACGCGCTTCTCGCAGCCGGAGTTGCGGATGCCGGCGATCATCGAGGCGTGGTTGAGCTCGTCCGAGAAGATCACGCAGCCCGGCAGCACCTTCGCGAGCGTCGACAGCGCGGCCTCGTTGGAGACGTAGCCGCTCGTGAACAGCAGCGCGCCTTCCTTGCCGTGAAGATCGGCCAGCTCGGCTTCCAGATCGACGTGATAATGGGTGTTGCCGCCGATGTTGCGCGTACCGCCGGAGCCCGCGCCGACATCATGCAGCGCCTCTTCCATCGCGGCGATCACGTCGGGATGCTGCCCCATCGTCAGATAGTCGTTCGAGCACCACACCGTGATCGGCTTCGGGCCGTTATGCCCGGCGAAGCAGCGCGCGTTCGGGAACGTGCCCTTGTTGCGCAGGATATCGATGAAGACGCGATAGCGGCCTTCTGCATGCAGCCGATCGATCGCCTGGGTGAAAACGCGCTGATAATCCAACGTTCGGGCCTCTCCGACGGATCAATGCCCATAACGCCGCCGCTTTTGCGTTTCCAGCCAAAAGCGGTGGTCACTCTGATCGACTAAAGCGTTTCGGTCCGGTCCAGTGCGAAACGAGCAAGGGTCGTCCGCAGGCCGGCGGGAACATCGAGAGGGGCGGTGAAGACGGCAACGCCGGCGCTTGCGGCGGCTGGCCAGTCTTGCCCCTCGGTCAGAACGACGATCCGTCGCGCGATCCCTTCGGCGCCGTCGACGAAGGTGAGCGGGCGCGGCGCCACCGCGGCAAGCCGATCCGCGACGAGCGGAAAATGCGTGCAGGCGAGCACGATCGTGTCAATCCTGTCGCCGCCATCCTGTTCGAGCAGGCCGTCGAGCGCGGTGCGATAGTCGGCGTCGGGCGTGGGCTGTCCGCGCAGACTCGCTTCCGCCAGTTCGACGAGCCGCGCCGAGCCGTGGCGCAGCACGAGACAATCGCTGGCGAAGCGCGCGGAGAGATCGTCGACATAAGGCTGCCGCACCGTCGCATCCGTACCGAGCACGCCGATCGCGCGCGTCCGCGACAGCGCGGCGGCCGGCTTGATCGCAGGGACCGTGCCCACCACTGGCAGATCGAGCGCCGCGCGCACGCCCGCCAGCGCGATCGTCGAGGCGGTGTTGCAGGCGATGCAGATCAGGCGCGGCTTGTACCGCTCGGCGAGCCTCCCGAGCAGAGCGGGGACGCGCGCCGCGATCTCCGCCTCGCTCTTCGTGCCGTAGGGAAAGCCGCCATTGTCCGCGACATAGACGATCGGCGCGTCCGGCAGCAGCGCGCGGACGGCGCGCAGTACCGAGAGGCCGCCGATGCCGGAATCGAACAGCAGCAGCGGCCGCGCGTCCTCCACGCCCTGCGCCTTCCTATGCGCCGAGGAAATCGCGCTTGCCGATCGCGACACCCTTCTGGCGGAGCAGGCCGTACGCGGTCGTCAGATGGAAGAAGACGTTGGGGATGACGAATCCGAGCAGATAATCCTGGCCCGTGAACTGAAGCTCGTTCGGGCCGGCCTTGAGCATGATCTCGCGCTCCTCGCTGCCGTCGACCTGATCGGCCGGGATGCTCTCGATATAGGCGATCGTCTTCGCGAGCCGCTCGCGCAGTGCCGGCAGGTCGGCTTCGTCGTCCGCCCAACTCGGTGGGGTGAGGCCGGCGAGGCGGGCGATGCCGCCCTTCGCCATGTCGCTGGCGATCTGGATCTGCTTGGGGAAGGGCAGCATGTCGGGCGCGAGGCGGGCCTCGAAGATGGCGTTCGGATCCAGGCCCGTGGCGGCGGCATGCGCCTCGCCCTTTTCGATGATGGCCGAGAGCGCCTTGAACTGGCGCACGAACATCGGAACCGAAGCCTGATACATCGAAAGCGTCATTGCCAGCATCTCCCGCAAAACCCTGCCGACTCCGGCAGGCCGCGCGCTCATAGCAGGGCTGGGCGGGGGTGCGATATCACGCGTCGGAAGGCGCGTTGACGCCCATCGCGCCCCCTCTTAAGGCCCGAGACCGGACGCGCGCAGGGGAACCGGCATGGCACAGAAGATCTATCCCGATGCGACCGCAGCACTGGCGGGCCTGCTCCGCGACGGCATGATCATCTGCTCCGGCGGCTTCGGCCTGTCGGGACTGCCCGAACGCCTCATCGACGCGATCGAGGCGTCGGGCGTGAAGGGGCTCACGGTCGTTTCCAACAATGCCGGAATCGATAATGTCGGTCTCGGCAAGCTGCTTCGCAGCCGCCAGATCGCCAAGATGATCTCGTCCTATGTCGGCGAGAACAAGGAGTTCGAGCGGCAATATCTGGCCGGCGAGCTCGAGGTGGAATTCTGTCCGCAGGGGACGCTCGCCGAGCGCTGCCGCGCGGGCGGCGCGGGCATCCCCGGCTTCTATACCAAGACGGGCGTCGGCACGATCGTCGCCGAAGGCAAGGAAACCAAGGAGTTCGACGGCGAGACCTATGTGCTCGAGCGCGGCATCGTCGCCGACCTGTCGATTATCAAGGGCTGGAAGGCAGACGAGACCGGCAATCTCGTGTTCCGCAAGACCGCGCGCAACTTCAATCAGCCGATGGCCACCGCGTCGAAGATGACGATCGCCGAGGTCGAGGAGATCGTGCCCGTCGGCAGCCTGGATCCGGACGCTATCCACGTGCCCGGCATCTACGTGAAGCGTCTCGTGCTCGGCGCGCCGTACGACAAGAAGATCGAGTTCCGCACGACGCGGCCGCGCGAGGCGGTGTGATGCGCGCACCGGCGCTCGCCGCGGCGCTGCTGCTTCTGTCGGGCTGCGCCGCCGTCGGCCCGCATGCCCCGCAGGCTGCCATCGCCCCGGCCGCCGTGCCCAAGACCTATCAGTGGTTGCAGGGGTCGGGCGAGGCGGCGGCGCTCTCGCGCCAGTCCTACGGCGCGCTGACCCGCTACGTGCTCGCGACAGTCGCAGAGCGTGCGAAGGGCGGGCCCGTCGAAGGCGCGGTGCTGGCGGACGGCGCGGCGCTGCGATCGCCGGCATGGGCGGCGTGCGGGGCGAAGCCGGCGGCGATCGTGCTCGACATGGACGAGACCGCGATCCTCAATACGGGCGCCAATTACGATTCGGCGCGGCGCGGCGATCCGGCCTTCGATGTGCCGCGCTGGGATGCATGGGAGCAGGACGGCGCATCGTTCGTCGATCCCGTGCCGGGCGCGGTTGAGGCGCTGGCGGCGTTGCGCGCGGCGGGCGTCACCCCGATCTTCATCAGCAATCGGCAGGCGCGTTTTTCCGGTCAGGCGACGCAGGCGCTGGCCGCGGCCGGGCTTGGCGACGCAAGTGCTGGGCGGACGATGTTCCTGCGCGAGGCGGGTACGAGCAGCGGCAAGGATATGCGCCGCGCGACGGTCGCCGCCCAATGGTGCGTGCTGGCGATGATCGGGGACCAGCTCGGCGACTTCAGCGATCTCTTTAATGCCAAAGGCATGGATCCGGACACGCGGCGCAAGCTCGCGGAGCTTCCCGGAGTTGCCGCACGCTGGGGGCAGGGCTGGTTCCTGATACCGAACCCGGTCTACGGCCCCGGCGTCGTCGGAACGCTGGAGCAGGTCTTTCCCGATCATCGCTGGCCTGGCCCGCAAACCAAGGAGACGAAGTGATGGCGTGGGATCGCAACCAGATGGCGGCGCGCGCCGCGCGCGAACTGCAGGACGGCTTCTACGTCAATCTCGGCATCGGCATCCCGACGCTCGTCGCGAACAACATCCCCGAAGGCATGACCGTCACGCTCCAGAGCGAGAACGGCATGCTAGGCATCGGGCCCTTCCCTTATGAGGGCGAGGAGGATGCCGACCTCATCAACGCCGGCAAGCAGACGATCAGCGAGCTGCCGTCCTCCAGCTATTTTTCGAGCGCCGACAGCTTCGCGATGATCCGCGGCGGGCATATCGATCTGACCGTGCTCGGCGCGATGGAGGTTGCCGAGAATGGCGACATCGCCAACTGGATGATCCCGGGCAAGATGGTGAAGGGGATGGGCGGGGCGATGGATCTCGTCGCCGGGGTCAAGAAGATCATCGTCGTGATGGAGCACACGTCCAAGGACGGCAGCGCCAAGTTCATCCCGGCCTGCACGCTGCCGCTGACGGGCACCAACGTCGTCGACATGATCGTGACCGATCTGTGCGTGTTCCAGCGTCCCGATCATCAAAGCCCGTTCAAGCTCATCGAGCTCGCACCGGACGTCACCGCCGACGAGATCGCTGCCAAGACAACGGCGCACTACCTCTCATAGACTATGCTCGCGGGAAGGGCGGGAAGGACAGCGGCGCGATGGCCGCGCCCGGCGATCCCTGCGTGGCCAAGCCGTAGATCGCCATGCCCAGCGGGCTGAAGGTGATCAGGTCGATAGCGATCTGCATCGTCACGATCGTTCCGGCGCCCCACCACCAGGCGGGATGGATCTTTCCGCGTGCGCGCAGATCGCGGACCATTCCGACCAGCGGAAACAGGATGACGACCGCGAAGACCGCCCAGCCCGCATGGGGGATCATGAGCGGCAGCGGCAGCAGCCGTCCCACGCCGGGACCGAGCAGGATCGCCATTCCGCAGAAGATCAGGCGGCGGTGCCACTGCGTCTTGCGGCGCATCGTGATCGAAGCGGCGACCAGTCCTGCGAAGGTCACCAGCGTCACGGGATCCATCACGAGGAAATAAGCGGGCTGGAAGAAGAAGGGCGCATGCCCTGCGCGCACGAGAGCGACCGTCACCCAGACGCCCATCACGATCATCGCGGGCACCCACGCAACCGCCAGCCAGCCGAGCCGCCGGTGAATGTGACGGTAACCGGTCCCGACGAGGACGTTCTGGAGGAGATACAGCATCGTCCAGCCGAAGAAGATCACGGCGTGGAGGTGAACCCGAAGTGGCGCATTGAACGAGGATCGACCGAAGGCCAAATGAACCGAGAAACCGGCGGCGAGCAACGCGGCCATGATGATCGCGCTGATGACGAAGAAGCGTTCGTCGTTCACCGTACGCCGCGGCCTGCCCGCCAAGGATGCCATGCTTGATCCCCCCGTCTCGAACCGCGCATATGTGGCATGAAATGTTGCCACATCAAAGCAACGCACTCTTATCGGGCAGTTCTGGATGAAGGTCGGTCCCCTCCTGATCAAGCTGCGTCTGCTGTGCGGCGATCGTTTCGCGATGGGTCCGGGCAAGGCCGATCTGCTCGCCGCGATCGATCGCGAACATTCGATTTCCGGAGCGGCCCGGGCGATGGACATGAGCTATCGGCGGGCGTGGCTGCTGGTCGACGAGATGAACCGCTGCTTTGTCGAGCCTCTCGTGGAAACGCTGTCGGGCGGTGGGCGCGAGCGCGGCGCGCGGCTCACGCCGGCGGGGCGGCGCGTCGTCGCGGCCTATGGTGAATTGGAGGCGGCGTCGGCACAGCTCGCCGACCATTCGTCCCATCGCGAGCTTGCCGCGATGCTCCGCGACGAGCCCATCGCGCCGGCCGCCGACCCGGTGCCGACCGACCCCACGCGATAAAGGCCGGCTTCCCAAGGCTCGGCGCCTCTCTATATATGTTCGAATATAGAGAATCGGCGCAATGCCATAAAGGGGACCCATGACTTCGACTTCGACCGCGCTGACGGCGCTCGTCCTTGCATCGCTCTTTGGCGGCGAGGCCATCGCGCAAACGCCTGATTCCGCTGCCGCTTCGCGCCCGCCGGAAACGTCTTCGGACGGCGGGCAGGGCCTTCCCGACGTGATCGTCACCGCGCGGCGCCGCGAGGAGGATGCCCAGAAGGTGCCCGGTGCGCTTTCGGTCGTGGCCGCGGACCTGCTTTTGCGCAGCTATACGGTGAACACGCAGGGGCTCAGCACGCTCGTGCCAAGCCTCAACTATAGCTCGGCCAATCCGCGCAACACCGCCTTCACGATCCGCGGTCTCGGCTCCAGCGTCGTCGCGGTCAGCCAGGCGAATGACGGGCTCGAGCCCGGCGTCGGCTTCTATGTCGATCAGGTCTATCACGCGCGCCCGGCGACCGCCGCGTTCGACTTTTCGGACATCGAGCAGATCGAAGTGCTGCGCGGGCCGCAGGGGACTTTGTTCGGCAAGAACACGACCGCCGGCGCGATCAATATCTCGTCCAAGGCGCCGACCTTCACGCCCGAGGGATCGGCCGAAATCTCGCTCGGCAATTATCGCTTCGTCCAGGCTCGCGCCTCGGCGTCCGCACCGCTCGTCGACGACAAGCTTGCGATCCGCCTGTCCGGCGTCTCCACGCGCCGCGACGGCGTGATCAGCGACGTAAAGGGCGGCGATCATAACGGCATCGGCAACCAGGCGGTGCGCGCGCAATTGCTGTTCACCCCGACCGAGAGCTTCAAGCTGCGCGTCATCGGCGATTATACTGGCTTCTCCAGCAACTGCTGCACGCAGGTCTATCTGCGCGTCGGGCAGAGCCAGCGCGCCGCCGCCCGCCAATATCCGGCGCTCGCCGCCGGGCTCGGCTACACGGCGCCTAGCACCAATCCCTATGACCGCGTGACCGACATCGATGCCCAGCTCGACGTCTCGACCAGCGAGGGCGGCTTCACCGGCATCGCCGACTGGGACGTGGGTGCGGCGACGATCACCTCGGTCACCGGCTGGCGCTTCTGGGACTGGGATGCCGCGAACGATCGCGACTATACCGGCATTCCGATCCAGCTGACCCAGCACATCCCTTCGCTCCAGCACCAATTCAGCCAGGAATTGCGCGTCGCCTCGAACGGCGAGCACAAGATCGGTTATGTCGCCGGGCTCTATTATTTCTGGCAGGATCTGAAGGGCGAGCCGATCAGCATCTACGGGCCTACCGCCACCTATTGGCTGCTCGGGCCGGCGAGCCAGTATCCGCAGAACCTGCTCGATGGCTATGGCACGGACGGCCACACGGATTTCCGCTCGAAAAGCTATGCCGCGTTCGGCGAGGTCAACTGGAAGCCGGTCGACCGGCTGACGCTGACGGGCGGGCTGCGTTACACCTATGAGCGCAAGAGCGGGACCTACGACACGTTCGTGTTCGGCGGGCTGGCGACGACGAACACGACGCTCGTCAACGCCAAGCTCTCGATCCTGCGGCCGCAGACCTATGCGGCGAAGGACAATGACGGCAGTCTCTCGGGCCGCGCCAATATCGCCTATCAGCTGACCGACGGCATCATGGGCTATGCGAGCTTCGCGCGCGGCTTCAAGTCGGGCGGGATCAACATGTCGGGGCTCGCGCTGACCTCGACCAATCAGCCCGCGCTCGCCACCGCGGTCGTCCGTCCGGAGAAGAACACGACCTATGAGGCGGGGATCAAGACGCGGCTGTTCGATCGGCGGCTGATCTTCAACGCGGACGTCTTCTACACGCGCGTCGACGATTTCCAGGCGACGATCGTCGACAGCAGCCAGACGGTCGCGCTGCGCGGCTATCTGTCGAACATCCCGAAGGTGGTGGTGAAGGGCGTCGAGCTGGACGCGACCGCACTGGTGACGCGCACGCTCTCGCTACGCGGCGCGCTCGAATATGCGCATGGTCGTTATGCCGATTATCCGGCAGGCCCTTGCCCGCTCGAGTTCCAGACCGCGGCGACGACGGCGTGCAATCTGACGGGGCGGCGCCTCTCGGGCCTGCCGACCTGGGCGGCGACGATCGGCGGCGACTGGGCGCCGGAGGTGCGCGGCGGCGCGATCGTGGTGCACACCGACACCGCGTTCCGCAGCGGCTATTATGGCGACCCGTCGCTGTCGCGCTACACGTTCATCCGCGGCTACAACGTCACCAATGGGAGCCTCGGCTTCCGCTCGAACAAGGGCTGGGAGGTCGACCTGTTCGCGCGCAATTTGCTCGCTTCGCACTACATCCAGAACCTCACGATTCAGGCGGGCAATTCGGGGCTGATCCTCGGCACGCCGAGCGATCCGCGCACCTATGGCGTGACCTTCCGCGTCAAGGTCTGATCCAGCCAACGCTTCGTCGCACCCCCTAAGCGGCGAAGCGTTGCGCGTATCGTTGACGGGCGGCGCGCGCTCCGCGACATCCGGCGGCCCCAACAAGACAAGAAGCCGTGCCGCTACCACCCAAGCCGAAACCTCTCCGTCGCGCCTTCTGGCGCGAGCCGCTCGTCCTGCGCAGCCTGATCGGGCTGCTGCTTCTCGTCATGCTCGCCGAGATCGTCGTGATCGCGCGGCATAATTTCACGCCCGCCAAGCAGGGCGAGCGCACCGCCGCCAAGGCCGAGCGGCGGCTGGGGGCGGGGCCGCTCGATCCCAAGCGCGGGCGGATCGATTTCGATCGGGTCAATGCGCGCGCCGAGGCGCTGATGCACCGGCGCGACATGATCGGGATGGGCATCGCCGTGATCGAGGACGGCCAGCTCGCCTTCGTGAAGGGCTATGGCGAGACGAAGGCCGACAGCGGCGACAAGGTGCTGCCGACGACGCTGTTCCGCTGGGCCTCGGTTTCGAAGGGCGTCGCGGCGACGATGGCGGCCCTGCTCGACCAGCGCCACAGGCTCTCGCTGAACGACCCGGTCGCGAAATGGGCGCCTTCGATGCGGCTGCCGAAGGGCAACGAGCAGGTCGCGACGCTGGCGGATGCGATCTCGCACCGGCTCGGCATCGTCAAGAATGCCTATGACGACCGGCTCGAGGACAATGTCGATCCGCGCGAGATACGAGGTTCGTTCGGCACGCTCTTCCCGATGTGCCCGCCGGGCACCTGCTTCGCCTATCAGAATGTCGGTTACGACGTGATCCACGAGGCGATCGAGAAGGCGACGGGCAGGAGCTACGACCAGGCCGCGCACGAGCTGATCTTCGGCCCGCTCGGCATGACGAGCGCGAACACCACCCGAGAGGGCCTCGTTACCGCCAAGAGCTGGGCGCAGCCGCACAATGGCCGGCGCACGCTGCCCGTCGAGGAGGCGTATTACCGCGTGCCCGCGGCGGGCGGCATGAACAGCTCGATCATCGATCTCGGCATCTGGATGCGCGCGCAGATGGGCGGGGCGCCCAATGTGCTCAACCAGCAGTTGCTGTTCACGCTGCACGTGCCGCGCGTGCTGACCCCGCATGGCTCCGCGCCTTATGACCGCGCACAAAGCCTCAACAGCTATGGGCTGGGCTTCCGCCAGACCGATTATGACGGGCACCAGCTCGTCGGCCATCGCGGCGCGGTGAGCGGCTATCGATCGATGATCCTGTTCGATCCGGCCGAGAAGGTCGGCGTCGCGATATTGTGGAACTCGCAATCGGTGAAGCCGACGGGCATGGCGTTGGAGATCCTCGACCAATATTATCGCCGGCCACCGCATGACTGGATGGAGATCGAGCGGCCATGATCGGGCCACGCGGTCGATAAAGGCGCAATTGCCTCAGGCGACGTATTCTATTTATTACGCTGACGCGTAATATTGTTGCGCGCGTTGTGCCGGATCGCGGGGATTTGATGGCTGGCGCGATCAGTTGCCGTCGGTAGCGCGCATGACGACTCGATCGAACACAATTTGGATAGATTCGAAGCGGCCGAAGCATGCCGCCAAAATAGAAGCACAGATAACAATTAACGCAAATTAGGTCCGAAAAAAGGTCAATTAATTTCGGCAACGCTCTGTTAACCACTATGACGACTCGACGGCGGAGGGCCGTTGTCGATCGTGGGGGGATATCATGAAAATTGCTCTGCTTGCTGCGCTTGGCGCAACTGTATTTGCCGCGTCTGCCAGCGACGCTGCAGTCAACATCTACGTCAGCCAGGCGGGCACGAGCGTCTATGCGCAGGCGCTGGGAACGCTGGATCTTACGGGTCTGACCAAGGGTCGCGAGGGCGGCACCGGGATCGGTGCAGTCATCCGCGGTGCCGGCTACATAATCACGGGCGCCGCCGCTCGTCAGCAGCAGGGCTATTCAGGTTTCAGCGGATTCAGCACGTTCGCGTTCGGCGACTATACCACGCAATATGCCGATATCGGCACGGGCGATGGCTTCTCGGTCGTTCTTGGCTCCGAACTGGTCTATGTGCCTTTGGGCTATGTCAGCGGATCGGCGATCAGTTCGGACGCGACCTTCAACAACCAGACGCTCGCCAGGCTGGGCCTCAACCTTGGCGATTACACGCTCACTGCCGGCAATGGCGACACTGTCTCGCTGCATGTCGGCCAGGCGGCGCCCGCCGCCGTGCCGGAGCCGGCCAGCTGGGCGATGTTCATCGGCGGCTTCGGCCTGATCGGCGGCGCGATGCGCCGTCGCCAGCGGACCAGCGTCCGCTTCGCCTGAAAACACGGATCGCCGCCGATCAGAGGATCGGCGGCGATCACCTTCTGGAACCTATTTCGTCTCCGGCATCATCAGGAAGCCGTCGAAGAGCAGCCGCCCGACGTCGGCGAGCGTGCGGCTGCGCGCTGCGGCGTCGGCGACGCCATATTCGAACAGAGCCAAGACCAGGTGATGGCCGTTCGGCAGCGTGAGCACGCCGACATCATTCGAGATGCCCGCGAGTGTGCCGGTCTTGTGCGCCCAGGGCGTGCCGGGCGGGAGCAAGGCGATGACGCGGGGCTTGCCGGTCTTGCAGCGGGCCATGATCTCGAACAGCAATCTGGTGTGATCGGGCGAGAGCAATTGGCCCTGGTAGAGTTTGGCGAGCAAAGTCGCCATCGCGAGCGGGGTCGAGCTGTCGCGCGGATCGGAATCGAAGGCGGGGTTGGGCGGCCAGATTTCGGTGTCGGTCTTCCACGGTTCGACGGGTTCGAAGCGGGCGAGCGATTGCGCTTCGGTGAGCCCCGGCGTCATCGGCTTGTTGCCGTCGTCGAGGATCAGGCGGGCGATGCCGCGATCCGCGCGCTGGCCTTCTATGCCTGACGCCTTGAGCCAGTCGGTCACCGCCTGCGGGCCGCCGACCGCCTGGATCAGCATGTCGGCCGCCGTATTGTCGCTGACGGTGAGCATCAGCTCGAGCAAATTGGCGGCCGAGAGCGCGACGCCGGCATGGGGGAGCGTCTCGGTGATGCCTTCGGATCGCGCGCGCATCGTTTCGTCGAGCGTGAACATCTCGGTCAGGCTGTGGCGGCGCTGCTCGACCTGATAGAGGAAGGTCGCGGCGACCGCGACCTTGACCGCGCTCGCCATCGGGAAGCTCTTGTCGCCCTCGATCGCGAGCGTGACACCGCTTTCGAGATCGATGGCGGCGACGCCGAGATGGCCCGGGGCGGGGGGCGCGAAACGGGCGATGGCGCGGGCGAGGGGGGCTGTGGGCGATGGCGCTGGGCGGGCGGTTGCGGGGGTGGTGGCGAGGAGCGCGAGCGCGATCAGGTGAACGTGGCGCATGCTGGTTTTCCCCGGAGTGTCGAGGGGAGGCTGGCATGGCCGGGAAGAGACCGCAACTTCCCCTTGCCGTTGGGTTCGAGCGTGTCGAGAACGCGCAGGGATCGAGCGAAGTCGAGAGCCCGTGCCAAGTATCCCGGCTTCTCGACTGCGCTCGAAGCCTACCAAGTTCTCGACACGCTCGAACCAAACGGGTGGGCTTACCCCGCCTCGCTCCTGAGCGGCCGCGCGAGCAAAGCCTCCACCGCCTGGGTCGCGGTCCAGTCGCCCGCGATCAGCGCCGCGACGGCTTCGGCGATCGGCATCTCGACGCCCGCCGCGCGCGCCGCCTGGACCAGCACCGGCGCGGTGAACGCGCCTTCCGCGACCGTCCGGCGATCGGACAGCAGGCTCGCCGCGCTCTCGCCGCGGCCGATGCCGAGGCCGAGCGAGAAATTGCGCGATTGTTCGGACGAGCAGGTCAGCACCAGATCGCCGAGGCCCGCGAGCCCGGCCAGCGTTTCCGCCTTCGCGCCGCGGGCGATGCCGAAGCGCGTCATCTCGGCGAAACCGCGCGCGATCAGGGCGGCGCGGGCGTTGCGGCCGAGGCTGGCGCCCTCGACGATGCCGCAGGCGATGGCGAGCACGTTCTTGACCGCGCCGCCGATCTCGGCGCCGATCAGGTCGGTCGAGCGATAGGGGCGGAAATGCGGGAGCGCGATCCGCGCCGCGAGCCGCTCTCCCAGAGCATCGTCGCCGCAGGCGAGCGTGACCGCGGTCGGCAGGCCCGCGGCGACCTCGCTCGCGAAAGTCGGCCCGGAAAGAGCTGCGATCGGGGCCTCGGGGCAGGCCTCGGCGGCGGCCTCCGACATCAGGGCCATCGTGCCCGCCTCGATCCCCTTGGCGCAGAGCAGCAAAGGGGTCGCACCGACGGGGGCGGCCTGGAGGATCACGCGCATATGCTGGGCGGGCGTGACGACCAGCAAAGCGTCGCAGTCGGCGAGATCGGCGATATGCGCGGTCGCGCGGATTGCGGGCGAGAGCGGGATGCCGGCGAGGAAGGCCGAATTTTCGTGCAGCTCGTTGATCGCCTGCGCGACCTCGGGCTCGAACGCCCAGAGCGTGACGGGGCCGTTTTGCGCGGCGACCTGTGCCAGTGCGGTGCCCCAGGCGCCCGCGCCGATCACGCCGATATGGTTCATGCCTTCACGCCCGCGCCGCGCGCTTTCTCGGCGGAGGGATCGAGCGGCCAGCGCGCGCGCGCGACGAAATCGAGCGGATCGTCCCAGCCGAGCCGATGCCGCTCGATCCCGGCCCAGGCGATCATCGCAGCGTTGTCGGTGCACAGCCAACCCGGCGGCGCGATGAAGCGCAGCCCCTGCTCGCCCGCGAGAGTCTCCAGTGCGCGGCGGATCGCGCTATTGGCGGCGACGCCGCCGGCGACGACGAGCGCACGCGGCGCTTCCATCCGGCGCAGGCCGCGCGCGGTGCGATCGAGCAGGCAATCGATTACCGCCTGCGTGAAGGAGGCGGCGATATCTTCCGCGCGGTGGATGCCTGCGTCGCGCGCGCGCAGCACCGCGCTCTTGAGCCCGGCGAAGGAGAAATGCGGTTCGGGCGAGCCGAGCAGGGGGCGAGGGAGCGGTACGGCGAAGGGATCGCCCTTCAGCGCCGCCTGTTCGACCGCGGGACCGCCAGGAAAGCCGAGGCCGAGCAGCTTGGCGGTCTTGTCGAATGCCTCGCCGACCGCATCGTCGATCGTCGTCGCGATCCGGCGATAGTCGCCGGGACCGCGCACCTCGAGCAGCTGGCAGTGGCCGCCCGAGACGAGCAGCAAGGCATAGGGAAATTCCAGCGACGCATCGGCGAGGCGCGGCGACAGCGCATGGCCTTCGAGATGGTTGATCGCGACGAGCGGCTTGCCCGTGGCCAAGGCAAGCGCCTTGCCCGTGACGAGGCCGACCATCACTCCGCCGATCAGCCCCGGACCGGCGGTCGCGGCGATCGCATCGACATCGGCGAGGCTGAGCTTCGCATCGGCGAGCGCGCCTTCGACAAGCGGGATCAGTTTCTCGACATGCGCGCGCGCCGCGATTTCGGGAACGACGCCGCCATAAGGGCGATGCGCCTCTTCCTGCGTGGCAAGGCGGTGCGACAGGATCCGGCGGGAATCGTCGACGATCGCCGCCGCCGTTTCGTCGCAGGAGGATTCGAGCCCGAGAACCAGCATGATGGCGCGCCCATAAGGGATCGGGCGGCAATGCCGAAGCGCTTTCCGCGCGCGCCCGGGGCGGCGCGAATGTGGGCGTTACATTCGTTTACTCGGCGCTTGGGATCGATCCGGCTAGAGGCCTCGCAGCGAGAGACCACCCCCTCTCGCCCCCCAGGAGTAGCTTGCGTGCTCGATGTTCGGAACGATCCCGCCAGACCCAGCATGCTCCCGATCGCCTTGTGCGGCGGGAGCGCGATGTGGCTGCTGGAATTTATCGCCCGGCATCTGATCTGATCGCTTGATCGGATCCACGGTCGGGGGCCTTGCATGTCCCACCCCGCAAGGTCCCCGGCCAACCCTGTGACACTTCGCGCTTGCCCGGGATCGCCGCGCCGTTAAGGGCGCTGGCATGTCTCCACTCCGCCTTGGCACCCGTGGCTCTCCGCTCGCTCTGGCCCAGGCGAACATGGTCGCGGGCGCGCTGCGTGCCGCGCACGGCTGGGACGAAGCCGCGATCGAGATCGTCGCGATCCGCACCACGGGCGATCGCATCCAGGATCGCGCGCTCGCCGAGGTCGGCGGCAAGGCCCTGTGGACCAAGGAACTGGACCGCGCCTTGTTCGACGGCGACATCGATTTCGCGGTCCATTCGATGAAGGATGTCGAGACGATCCGCCCCGACGGTATCGTCATCGCCGCGACCTTGCCGCGCGCCGACGTGCGCGACCGGATCATCGGCGCCGAGAGCGTCGCCGCGCTGGCCGAGGGCGCGCGCGTCGGCACGTCGTCGCCGCGCCGGGCCGCGCAGTTGCGCAGGCTGCGCCCCGATCTCGGAATCGTGCTGTTCCGAGGCAATGTCGAGACGCGGCTGCGCAAGCTGACCGGTGGCGAGGCCGAGGCGACGTTGCTCGCGGCCGCCGGGCTCGATCGGCTGGGGCGCGCTGATATCGGCTTCGCGATCCCGATCGAGACGATGCTGCCCGCGCCCGCGCAAGGGACGGTCGGGATCGAGACGTTGCGCGCGAGCGGCGAGACGCTGCGCCTGCTGGGTGCGATCGATCATGCGGCGACGCATCGCTGCGTTTTGGCCGAGCGGGCCTTGCTCGCGGCGCTCGGGGCGGATTGCCGCTCGCCGGTGGCGGCGCTGGCGGTGGAGCAGGGCGGCGCGATCCACCTGCGCGCGGAACTGCTGAGCGAGGCGGGCGAGGAGCATGTCGCGGGCGAGACGCGGTTCGCCGCGGGCGATGACGCGGCGCCGGGGGCGCTGGCGCGCGATCTGCTCGCGCGCGCGGTGCCGGCATTGCGCGCGCTCTTTACGGGCTGATGCGCCTGCTCGTCCTGCGACCGGAGCCGGGCGCTTCGGCGACCGCCATGCGGGGACGCGCGATGGGGGCGGAGGCGATCGTCGCGCCGCTATTCTCGGTGGAGCCCGTGCCGTGGGAAATGCCCGATCCGCGCGCGCATGACGCGCTGCTGCTGACGAGCGCCCATGCCGTGCGCCATGCCGGGGCGGGGCTGGCGCGGCTGGCAGCGCTTCCCGTCTATGCCGTGGGCGCCGCGACCGCGTCGGCGGCGCGGGAGGCGGGGCTGACCGTGGCGATCACGGGCGGGAGCGACGCCCGGGCCCTGCTCGCTGAGGTCGCGGCGGCGGGGCATGTCCGGCTATTGCATCTCACCGGGGCCGATCATGTCGCGGCCGAGCAGGCCGGTCTCGCGATCACGCGGATCACCGTCTATCGCGCCGATCCGGTGGCCGAGCTGCCTCCGGCCGCATGCCTCGCTTTGGAGCAGGGTGCGATCACGTTGCTCCATTCGCCACGTGCCGCCGCCTTGTTCGCCAGCTTGATCGACCAAGCCGGGATCGCGCGGGCGAGCGTCCGCATCGCCGCGATCAGCGCGGCGGCGCTGCGCGCGGCGGGCCAGGGGTGGGGCGGGGCTGCAAGCGCCGCGCTGCCGACCGACGACGCTTTGCTGGCGGCGGCGGCGCGGCTGTGCGAGACAGGCGCCGAGCGGGAGGGCCGTGCAGGGGCATGATGGACGAGGATTTTTCGGGAGCGCGGCGGCGGCGCGGGGTGCTGGGCCTGTTGCTCGTCGTCCTGCTCGCCTTCGTCGGCGGCGGTTTCGCGACCGTCTATGCGGTGCGTCACTGGGATCGGGTGGCTGCGATCGTGCGCCCGCCCGTGGCCGCGCCCGCGCCGGTCAAGCTCGCGACGCCGCCGCCTGCGCCGCTCATCGCGCCCGTGACCGATCCAGGGCTGATCGACCGGATCAACGCGCTCGACGAGCGGGTCGAGGCGATCGACAACCAGGCGCGCGAGGCGAGCGGCAATGCCGATCGCGCCGAAGGGCTGCTCGTTGCGTTCGCCGCGCGGCGGATCGTCGATCGCGGCCAGCCGCTCGGCTATCTCGAGACGATGCTGCGCAACCATTTCGGCGGGGTCGACCCCCAGGCGGTGGCGATGGTGATCGCCGCCGCGCAGCGCCCGGCGACCTTGCCCGCGCTCCAGCAGAGCTTCGCCGATCTCGCACCGCGGCTGGTGGCCACCCCGCCCAAACAGAGCTGGTGGACGGGCTTCCGTCAGGAAATGGGCGCCTTGTTCGTGATCCGCCGCGCCGAGACGCCCTCGACGCTGCCCGACGATCGGCGCGACCGCGCGCGCAGCGCGCTGCAGCAGGGGCAGGTCGACGTCGCCTTGGCCGAAATCGTGCGGCTGCCGGGGGCGGCGGGCGCGAAGGACTGGATCGCGTCGGCGCGGCGCTATGTACTGGTCCACAATGCGCTCGACCGGATTGAGACCGCGGCCCTGCTCGCGCCGCCGGAAATGCCTCCCGCCGCGCCGCAACTCGCGACGGCTTCTTCCGAGCAGCCCTGAGGCGCTCAGCCGAGCAGGACCTGCCGGATTTCGTCCCACAGAGCGGGCGTCGCCGCGGCTATCAGGCCGAGGCCGGGCACGCCGGGGCGATAGGCGACACCGTCGAAGCGCGCGATGCGGCCGCCGGCCTCGGTCAGGATCAAGGCGCCCGGCGCATGATCCCACGGATGCGCGCGCCAGAAGAGCGCGGCGTCGTTCTGGCCGAGGACGACGCGCGGATATTGCTCGCCCGCGCAGCGCGGGACGGAAACATTCTCGAGGCGGCCGGGCGTGCGCGCTTCGAAATCGGCGCGGACCTCCGAGGGCAGAAACTGGGTGGCGAGCGCGGCGACGGGGAGCGGCTTGCCGGTGGGGCGGGTCGTGACGCGCTCGCCGTTCACGAAGGCGCCGCCGCCCTGCACGGCGTGGAGCAGCCGGCCGGTGACGGGATCCAGGATCCAGCTAGCCTGCACATCGCCGTCGCCGATCAGCGCGATCATGATCGCGAAGGGGGTGATCCCTTCCGCGAAATTGCTGGTGCCGTCGATCGGATCCACGATCCACGCAAGCCCCTCGCCGATGCCGTCGAGCAGGCTGGCGTCGGCGGAGACTGCCTCTTCGCCGATCATCCGCGCTTCGGGGAGGATCTTCGCGAGCCCTTCGCCCAAGCGAAGTTCGGATTCGCGATCGGCGACGGTGACGAGATCCCCGGGCCCTTTCTCGATCACCTCATGCGCGGCGAGTGCG
The DNA here is from genome assembly GCF_030546695.1 of Sphingomonas natans. Classification (GTDB taxonomy): domain Bacteria; phylum Pseudomonadota; class Alphaproteobacteria; order Sphingomonadales; family Sphingomonadaceae; genus Sphingomonas_I; species Sphingomonas_I natans. The sequence continues at coordinate 413,115 of NZ_JAUOTP010000001.1, read as the reverse complement.
CGGAAGCGCGGCATCACCACCTCGGCGGCGACCTGGCGCATCAACGCGGCGACGGGTTCGATCAGGGCGGTGCTCATGCCATCGGCTCCGAATTGCGGCGCGAGCGGGGATAACGGGGCAGGCCGTCGCACGCCTCCGCCCACTCGATCCGACTCGTGTAGAAGATGTGGAAGCCCGGACGGACGCGATCGGGCTCGTCCAGCGTGGCGATGCTGAAGTCGAGCTGCTCGGGGGAATTATGCTCCTGCAGGAACAAGGGCGTGCCGCACGCGGTGCAGAACTCCCGGTGCGCGAAGTCGCTGGAGGCGAAGCGGCCAAACTTGTCGGCGCCCTGCTCGACCTCATAATCAGTGGTAGGAATGCTCGCGAAGGCCATGGCCGGGCAGCCGGAATTCAGTTGGCAGGTCCGGCAATGGCACCAGCCGGCATCGATCGGATCGGACAGGATCCGGAAGCGGACGGCCCCGCAGGCGCAGCCTCCCGCGAGCGCGGCCATCAGCTGCGATAATCCGCGTTGATCGAGATGTAGCCGTGCGTGAGATCGCAGGTCCACACGGTCGCCTGGCCTTCGCCGAGGCCGAGATCCACGCCGATCTCGATTTCCTGGCCCTTCAGGTGCGCGGCGACGGGCGCTTCGTCATAGCCCTCGACCGCGAGCCCGCTTTCGGCGACCTGGGTCGTGCCGAAGCGGATCGCGAGCTTGTCGCGCTCGGCGGGCTCGCCGGCCTTGCCGACCGCCATGACGACGCGGCCCCAATTGGCGTCTTCGCCCGCGATCGCGGTCTTCACGAGCGGAGAATTGGCGATCGACATGGCGATGCGGTGCGCGCTCTCGTCCGAGCTGGCACCGGCGACGTCGATCGCGATGAACTTGCTCGCGCCTTCGCCGTCGCGGACGACGAGGTGCGCGAGTTGGCGGCACAGATCCGACAGCGCGGCGTGGAAGGCATCGGCGCCCGCATCCTCGACCGTGGTGAGCGGGGCATTGCCGGCGCGGCCGGTGGCGAAGGCGAGCACCGTGTCCGAGGTTGAGGTGTCGCCGTCGACGGTGATGCACGAGAAGCTGTGCGCGTTGGCGCCTTCCAGCATCCGCTGGAGCAAGGATGCCTCGATCGCGGCATCGGTGAAGATGAAGCCGAGCATCGTTGCCATGTCCGGCGCGATCATGCCCGATCCCTTGATGACGCCCACGAGCGTGACCGTCCTGTCGCCGATCACCGCGCGCGTGACGGCGCCCTTGGGGAAGGTGTCGGTGGTGGAGATGGCGTTGGCCGCGTCGATCCATGTCGCTTCGGGCGCGACCAAGGCAGCATCGATACCGGCTTCGGCCTTGTCGATCGGCAGCGGCACGCCAATCACACCGGTAGAGGCGACGAAGACATCGGACGGCTGGCAGCCGATCGCGCCGGCGACGCGCGCGGCGATCGCCTCGACCGCGGAGCGGCCGCGATTTCCGGTGAAGGCGTTCGAATTGCCGGCATTGACGACGAGCGCACGCGCCTGGCCGAGCACGAGCGTCTGGCGGCACCATTCCACCTCGGGCGAGGGGCATTTGCTCTTGGTTGTCACGCCCGCGACGACCGTGCCCGGATCGAGCGCGGCGTAGGTCAGATCGGCGCGATCCCAGGCCTTGTAGCCCGCGCGCGACACGGCGAGGCGGACGCCGGCGATCGGCGGCAGAGCGGGGAAGGGACGGGCGAGCGGGGAGGTTTCGGACATGGATCGCCGCTTACACCGGATTGGGGCCATGTGAAGCGGCCAGCAACGCTTCCAGCTCGTCGGGGCGCAATTCGCGCGCGAGCTGCGCCATCTTGCAGTCGGCGGGCGCCTTGTCGGGCCGCCAGCGGAGCAAGGTAGTGCCGTGGCGGAAGCGATCGTCACTGACCTGATCGTAGCGGACCTCGACGACGAGTTCGGTGCGGAGCGGCTGCCACTCGGCCGAGCGCGCGGTCGCCCAGCGGCTGGGGCCCCCGGGGGCGTCGCCGGTGAAGCCGGGCGCTTCGATCAGCGGCTCCAATGTGGCGAGCAGGGCGATCTTCGCCTCGGCGTCGATCCCCGAGGTGAAGCCGACATGATCGAGCTGGCCCTCGTCATTGTAGAGTCCGAGCAGGAGCGAGCCGATCGCGCGCGCCTCGCCGCTCGCATAGCGGAAGCCGCCGACGACGCAGTCGGCGGTGCGGTGCTGCTTGAGCTTGGCCATGACGCGCTCGCCGGGGCGGTAGGGCAAATCGAGCCGCTTGGCGACGATCCCGTCGAGCGCGCCGCCGGCCTGCGCGAGCCAGTCGCGGGCGACGGCTTCGGATCGGGTCCTGGGCGAGAGGTGAAGGTCCGGGATCGCGATGTCGGCGTGGAAGGCTTCGAGCGCGGCGCGGCGTTCGGCGAAGGGGCGTTCGATCAGGTCGCTCTCGCCCACTGCGAGGCAATCGAAGGTGACGAACTGCGCGGGGGTTTCGGCGGACAGCCGGGTGACGCGGCTCGCGGCGGGGTGGAGCCGCGCCTGGAGCGCCGAGAACGACAGCGCGTCGCCGACTGGCACGACGAGTTCGCCGTCGAGCACGAAACGCGACTCTTCGATCGTCGCCAGCATCGCGAGGATCTCGGGGAAATAGCGGCCGAGCGGCTTGTCCGATCGCGAGCGCAAGGCGATCCGGTCGCCGTCGCGCCAGGCGATGCAGCGGAAGCCGTCCCATTTGGGCTCGTACTGCCAGTCCGGGCCGGTCGGGAGCGCGTCGACGAGCTTGGCTTCCATCGGGGCGATGCCGGGGGCGTCGTCAGCGGGGAAGGTCAGGCTGGTCATGCGGGCCTAACGATGTGGGGGAGTTGGGGTTGCGGCAGTGTGGCGGAGGCGGCGCTCATAAGACGCTTCTCGACTTCGCTCGAAGCTGCGCGGTTCTCGACAGGCTCGAACCCAACGGGATGGGGCCGGTCCTCCACCCGTTCATCCTGAGCCTGTCGAAGGATCGTTCTTCCTTGCCTGAAAAGAACGGTGCTTCGACAAGCTCAGCACGGACGGGATGGGAGGATAGCCGGGCGCTGCGTTTACCGGTGGATAAGTCCGCGGGCGGAGTCGCGCTTCGGGCGGTTCGTGCTTATGCTCTGGGCATGGCCGCCAATCCCTTCGTGCCGCTCCGCATCCTGTCCGCTTTCACGATGCTGGAAGGCGCCATCGATCCGAAGGCGATCGCCGCGCGCGCCAAGGCGCTCGGCTTTCCGGCGGCGGCGATCACCGATCGCAACGGGCTCTACGGCGCGATGCCGTTCGGCGATGCGGCGAAGAAAGCCGGCGTGCAGCCGATCATCGGTGCTTTGCTCGCGGTCGCGCGGCCGGGAGCGGCCGAGGGCAAGGCGGCGACGATCGACTGGCTCGCGCTCTATGCGCAGGACGAGGCCGGCTATGACAATCTGTGCGCTTTGGTTTCGGCCGCGCATCTCGACCGGCCCGCGCACGAGGAGGCGCATGTCGCGCTCGATTGGCTGGAAGGCCGCACCGACGGGCTGATCGCGCTGACCGCGAGCGGCGAGGGCGCGCTCGCACGGCTGCTGGCCGAGGAGCAGAAGGAGGCGGCGGGCCGCTATCTGGATCGGCTGGAGGCCTTGTTTCCCGATCGCCTCTATATCGAGCTGTCGCGGCGCGGCGACCTGACCGAGGAGGCAGCCGAGGAGGCGCTGATCGATCTCGCTTATGCGCGTGGCCTGCCGATCGTCGCGACCAACCCGGCCTGCTATGCCGAGCCGCACTTCCATGCCGCGCACGACATCATGCTGTGCATCGCCGGCTCCTGCTATGTCGATTCGGACGATCGCGCACGCTCCTCGCCCGAGGCGTGGGTCAAATCGGGCGCGGACATGGCGTCCCTATTCGCGGACCTGCCCGAGGCGCTGGCCAACACGCTCGTCGTCGCGCAGCGCTGTGCGGTCGCGGCGCCGAGCCGCAAGCCGATCCTGCCCAGCCTCGCGGGCAATCGCGATGCCGAGGCGGAGCTGTTGCGATCGGATGCGCGCGCTGGGCTGAGCGACCGGCTTCGCAAGATTCTCTCCGTTCGTGCTGAGCCTGTCGAAGCATCGTCCGTTCTTTCAACCGCGCAAGAAGGGCAGGGCTTCGACACGCTCAGCCCGAACGGGGAGATGGATGAGGCGGCGCTGCAGGCGCGCTTCCCGGACTATTTCGAGCGGCTCGCATTCGAGACCGACGTCATCATCTCGATGGGATTTCCAGGCTATTTCCTGATCGTCGCCGATTTCATCAAATGGGCGAAGGAGCAGGATATTCCGGTCGGGCCGGGGCGCGGTTCGGGCGCGGGCTCGGTCGTCGCCTGGGCGCTGACGATCACCGATCTCGATCCGCTCGAACTTGGGCTGCTGTTCGAGCGCTTCCTCAATCCCGAGCGCGTTTCGATGCCGGATTTCGACATCGATTTCTGCGAAACGCGGCGCGGCGAGGTCATCACCTACGTCCAGCAGAAATATGGGCGCGGCCAGGTCGCGCAGATCATCACCTTCGGGCGGCTGAAGGCGCGCGCCGTGCTGAAGGATACGGGGCGCGTGCTTCAGATGAGCTATGGGCAGGTCGATCGGCTCGCCAAGCTGATTCCCAACCATCCGACCGACCCCTGGACGCTGCCGCGCGCGCTGAACGGCGTGTCCGAGCTCGCGAAGGAATATGAGAGCGACGAGCAGGTGCGTCGCCTGTTCGATCTTGCCGGCCAATTGGAGGGCCTGCCGCGGCACAGTTCGACCCACGCCGCGGGCGTCGTCATCGGCGATCGGCCGCTCGATCAGCTCGTCCCGCTCTATCGCGATCCGCGCTCGGACATGCCCGTCACCCAGCTCGACATGAAATATGTCGAGGCGGCGGGGCTCGTGAAGTTCGACTTTCTCGGGCTCAAGACGCTGTCGGTGTTGCAGAAGGCCGTGCAGATGCTGGCCAAGCGCGGGGTCGTCGTCGATCTCACGACGCTGCCGCGCGACGATCTGGAGACATATCGCCTGCTCCAGCGCGGCGACACGGTCGGCGTGTTCCAGGTGGAATCGGAAGGCATGCGGCGCACGCTCTCGGCGGTGAAGCCGACCGTGTTCGAGGACATCATCGCGCTCGGCGCGCTCTACCGGCCGGGGCCGATGGACAATATCCCGATGTTCGGGCGTCGCAAGAATGGCGAGGAAGCCATTGAATATCCTCATGCCTTGCTGGAGCCGATCCTGAAGGAGACCTATGGGATCTTCGTCTATCAGGAACAGGTTATGCAGGCCGCGCAGGTGCTGGCCGGTTATTCGCTCGGCGGTGCGGACATGCTGCGACGCGCGATGGGCAAGAAGATCCAGGCCGAGATGGACGCGCAGCGCGCGGGCTTCCTCGAAGGCTGCGCGCGCGTCAACGGGATCGGCGCGCAACAGGGCAATGCCCTGTTCGATTTGATCGACAAGTTTGCCGGCTATGGCTTCAACAAGAGCCACGCCGCGGCTTATGCCTTGCTGACCTATCAGACGGCGTGGCTGAAGGCGCATCACAAGCCGGAATTCTTCGCCGCTTCCATGTGTTACGACATGGCGTTGACCGACAAGCTCAACATCTGGGTCGACGATGCGCGGCGCTCTGGGCTCGACCTGCTCGCGCCCGACGTCAACGCGTCGGAAGCCGAATATTCGGTCGAGGGCGAAAGCGTGCGCTACGGGCTCGGCGCGCTCAAGAATGTCGGCGAGAAGGCGATGGAGCAACTCGTCGAGGAGCGCCGCGCAAAGGGACCGTTCAAGAGCCTCGACGATTTCGCCGAGCGGATCGATCCGCGGCTGCTCAACCGCCGCCAGCTGGAGAGCCTCGCCGCCGCGGGCGCGTTCGACAGCCTCGAGAAGGATCGCGCGGGCGTGTTCGCGGCGGTCGAGACGATCCTCGCCGAGGCTGCCAAGGCGCATGAGCAGCGCGAGACGGGCCAGGGCGGACTGTTCGGCGGGCCTTCGGAAGCCGCGCACGCGCATATCCGCCTGTCGCGCGAGTCGCGCTGGACGGTCGCCGAGCGGATGGGGGCGGAGAAGGAAGCGTTCGGCTTCTATTTCTCGGCGCACCCGACCGATCGCTTCCGCCATGTCGCCCAGTCCGAGGGCGCGCGATCCTATTCCCAGGTCGTGGCGATGACGGTCTCGTCCGAGCCCGAACGCGACGATCGCGGCCGGCCGATCGCGCGGCCGACCGCCAAGCTCGCCGCTTTGGTCGAGGATGCGCGCTGGCGGACGTCGGCGCGTGGCAATCGCTGGCTGCTCGCGACCTGCTCGGACCAGACGGGGCAGTTCGTCGTCAGCATCTTCGACGAGCCGGTCGCGCTGGAGATGGAGGCGGCGGCCAAGATCGGCGCGTGCCTGCTGATGACGGTCGAGCTAGATCGCCGGCCGGGCGAGGAAACGCCGCGGCTGACGGTGCGCGGCACGCGGCCGCTGGAAAATCTCGTCGCGGGCGCGCGGCTGCGGATGGAGGTCGAACTGGCCGACGCGGGCGCGCCCGCCGCTTTGGCGGGACTGTTCGCGGAAGTGCGCGGCGGGCGGAGCGAGATCGACCTGATCGCCTCGGTGGACGGGCAAGAAATCCGGATCCGGATCGGGCGCGATTATCGCGTCGATACCGAACTCGCGGCGCGGATCGAGCATCTGCCGGGGGTCGGCGCGGTGCGGCTGGCGCCGCTGGAGCCGCCGCGACTGGCGCTGGTCGGCTAAGATCCCACCGCTCATCCTGAGGAGCCATTGAGCTTGTCGAAATGGCGTCTCGAAGGACCGGCACCGTCCTGTCCGTCCTTCGAGACGGGCCTTCGCCACGCTCAGTCCCTCCTCAGGATGAGCGGTCCGGGGATGCGGTAGTCACCCGATCGCCAGCGACACCGCGTAGATCGCCAGCCCGACCAGCCCGCCCACCAACGTCCCGTTGACGCGAATATATTGGAGGTCGCGGCCGACCGCCGTCTCCAGCCGCTCGGTGACGGTGCTCGCGTCCCAGCCGCGGATCGTGTCCGACACCAAAGCGACGATGCCGTCGCCATAAGCCGCGACGATGCCGACCGTGGCGCGGCGCGCGAAGCGGTTGACGGCGATGCGCATGCGCTCGTCATTCTGGAGCGTCTCCCCCGTCTGGCGGAGCATCTCGCCGAACTTGCCGGCGAGCGCCTCCTGCGGATCGCGCACGGCGCGCAGCATCGCCGCGCGCGCGCTCTGCCACATGCCGTCCAGCCAGCGGCCGACCGCGGGGTTGGCGATCAGCGCATCGCGCAACCGCTCGACGCGCTCCTGCATTTCGGGATCGTGCTGAAGCTTCTCGGCGAGCTGGGCGAGCGCCTCCTCGGTCTTGGCGCGCAGGGGATGGTCGGGATCGTCGGCCATGTCGGCGAGCAGCTTGAACAGGCCTTCCATGATCTTGGTCGACAGCGTCTCGTCGAGACCGGTCCAGCGCAGGATCGATCCGGCGCGGTCGTGGATCATCTTGCGGAACAGTGGCTCGTTGGCGTCGAGCGTGCGGCCGACCCAGTCGATCGCGCCGTCGATGAGCGGGCGGTGGCGGCCCTCGGCCATCGCCGCGCCGAGCAGCTGGCCGGCGAGGGGGGCGACCTGCATGTCCTTCAGCCGCTGGACGGCCATCCCCTTGAACAGGCCGCCGAGCCGCTCGTCGGCGAGGCCTTCCAGCAAAGTCGCGACGAGCTTGCCGCCGCGCAGCTTGCCCGAGGGCGGGCGCGCGAGCAGCCGGCCGAGCCCGGCGGCGATGTCGATCCGCTGCATCCGCCGCGCGACGACGCTGGGAGTGAGGAAGTTCGAGCGCAGGAATGCCGCCAGGCTGTCGCCGATCCGGTCCTTGTTACGCGGGATGATCGCGGTGTGCGGGATCGGCAGACCGAGCGGGTGGCGGAACAAGGCCGTCACCGCGAACCAGTCGGCAAGCCCGCCAACCATCGCCGCCTCGGCGAAGGCACGCACGAACGCCCAGGCGGGGTATCGGTGCAGCAGGAGGCTGGAGACGACGAACACGGCCGCCATCGCCAGCAGCAGCCCGGTCGCGACGCGCCGCATCCGCCTGAGCGCCGCCGCCTGCGGTCCGGTCGTGTCGGTCCGCGTCGACAGGGGGAGGGGGATGGCCATTGCGGTCACAATCGCCGGTGAGGCGAATGGTTCAAGTGCTTTCGTTACGGAGCGCGCCTTCAGCCCCCGTTCGTGCCGAGCATGATCGAAGCACGTGCCCGAAAGGACCGTCCCTCGCAGCACGTCCTTCGACTACGCTCAGGACGACCGGGTATTTTGTCAGCGTCTGGTCCTACTCCGCGGGCTGAACCGGTGCGACGGGATGGCCCTTGGAGCCGCCTTCGCCGCCGAGCAGCCGCCCGAGCTTCGGCCCGATCTTGCGCTCGATCCCGTCGGCGAGGCTGAAGCCGGCCGGCACGATCAGCAAGGTCAGCAAGGTCGACAGGATCAGGCCGCCGATCACGGTGACCGCCATCGGCTGGTTGAAGCTGCCGTCGCTGCCGAGTGCCAGCGCGACGGGCATCATGCCCGCGATCATCGCGACCGTGGTCATCACGATCGGTTGTGCGCGCTTGTGGCCCGCCTCGAGGATCGCCTGCCGGGGCGGTACGCCGCGGCCCAGCTCCTCGATCGCGAAATCGATGAGCAGGATCGAATTCTTGGCGACGATGCCGAGCAGCATCAGCAGCCCGATCATCACCGGCATCGAGATCGGCATGCCGACGATGTGGAGCGCGAGCGCGCCGCCCAGCGGAGCCAGCACAAGCGAGGCCATGTTCACGAAGGGCGGGATCACGCGCTTGTAGAGCAGGACGAGCACCGCGAAGACCATGAACACGCCGGTGATGACCGCGATGACGAAGTTGGTCACCATCTCCGCCTGCCACTTGGCATTGCCGAAGGCGACGCGCTGCACGCCGCTCGGCAGATTCTTGAAGGCATCGAGCGCGAAGACGCGCGACTGGACGTCACCCTGGATCGCGCCCGGCGCGATATCGGCGCCGATCATCAGGCGGCGCGCCTGATTGTAGCGGCGGATCTGCGACGGGCCCGAGCCGAAGCCCACCTCGGCGACGACGCGCAGCGGCACCGAGCCGCCGAACGAGGTCGGCACCGGCAGATCCTTGACCGTATCGAGGCTGCGCCGGCTATTCTCGGCGAGCGCCACCCGGATCGGGATCTGACGATCCGAGAGCGAAAATTTGGCGACGTTCTGATCGATGTCGCCCAGCGTCGCGATGCGGATCGTCTGGCTGAGCGCCTGCGTCGTCACGCCGAGATCGGCGGCGAGATCGAAGCGCGGCTTGATGACGATTTCCGGACGCGGCAGATCGCCATCGACGCGCGGCGCGCGGATCTCGGGGATCTTCTTCATCGCGGCCACCGCCTGATCGGCGGCCTGGTACAGCTTCACGGGATCGTCGCCCGCGAGCATCACGGTGATGTCGCGACCGCCGCCGCCACCGGCCTGGCTCTGGAAGGTGACGCGCGCATCGGCGATCGCGCGCAGCTGCGGCGCGAGATTGCGCTCGAACTCGGTCGTCGTCCGCTCGCGCTTTTCCTTCAGCTTGATGAAGATGTTCGCGTTGCCGACGTTGATGCTCTCGATCGCGATCTCGACATTGGGATCGCTGCGCAGGATCGCCGCGGTGCGATCGGCGACGCCTTCGGTCTGCTGGAGCGTCGTGCCCGGCACCATCTGGATGCGGACCTGGCTGATGCCGAGATCGAGCTCCGGCTGGAAGGTGAAGGGCAGGGTCGCGAAGGCGAGGATCGTCGCGAGGAAGCAGAGAAAGCCGAATACCATCGTCAGCTTGCGATTGTCGCGGATGAACAGTCGATACCAGCGGCGATGCGGCACGCGGTTCAGCGTCCACGTCAGCGCCGCCATATAATAATCCATCCACTTGCCTTCGCCGTGCGATTCCGCGCCGTGGCTCTTGAGCATGTAGGCGGCGATCATCGGCGTGATCAGGCGCGCGACGGCAAGGCTCATCAGCACCGCGACAACGATCGTGATGCCGAAATTCTTGAAGAACTGACCCGACACGCCGGGCATCAGCCCCACCGGCAGGAAGACCGCGACGATCGCGAAGGTCGTCGCGACGACGGCGAGGCCGATCTCGTCCGCGGCGTCGATCGAGGCCTGGAAGGCGCTCTTCCCCATCCGCATGTGGCGAACGATATTCTCGATCTCCACGATCGCATCGTCGACGAGCACGCCCGCGACGAGGCTCAGCGCGAGCAGGCTGATGCCGTTCAGCGTGAATCCCATCAGATCCATGATCCAGAAGGTCGGGATCGCGGACAGCGGAATGGCGAGCGCGGAGATGAAGGTCGCGCGGCGATCGCGCAGGAAGATGAAGACGACGACGACCGCGAGGACGGCGCCCTCGATGATCGCGTGGATCGCGGCCTTGTACTGGCCCTTGGTGTAGGTGACGCTGGTATAGAGTTCGTGGAACTTGATCTTGCCGCCGCCTTCCTTCTCCAGCTTGGCGATCTCCTTCTTCGCGTCCTCATAGAGCGTGACGTCGGAGAAGCCCTTGGCCTTGCTGATCGAGAAATCGAGCACCTGGTGACCGTTGAGCTTGGCGAGGCTGCGCTGCTCGGCATAAGCATCGCGCACCTCGGCCAGATCGGACAGGCGCACCGAGCGGCCATTGGCGACCTGGATCTGCTTCTCGCCCAGCGCATAGGCATCGGCGGCGTTGCCGACGATGCGGACCGATTGCTCGGCGCCGGCGATCTCGGCTCGGCCGCCGGCGGCATTGAGGTTCATCTGGCGCAGCTGCGCGTTGACGCCGGCGGCGGTGATGCCCTGCGCCTGCATCTTGTTCGGATCGAGAACGACGCGGATCTCGCGACTGACCCCGCCCTCGCGCTGGACCTGCGCCATGCCCGAAATGCCGAGCAGCCGCTTGGAGACGGTGTTGTCGACATACCAGCTGAGCTGCTCCAGCGTCATGTCGCTGGCCTCGACGGAGGCGAACATGATCGGATCGCCGGTAATGTCGATCCGCTTGACCTGCGGCTCGAGGATGCCGTCCGGCAGCTGGCTGCGGATCTGCGAAATCGCATCGCGCATGTCGTTGACCGCGCGATCGATCGGCGTGCCGATCGTGAACATGACGGTCGTGCTGGAGCTGCCCTCGTTGACGAGCGAGCTGATCTCGTCGACGCCGCTGATCGAGCGGACCGCCGCCTCCACGCGCTGCGTGACCTGCGTCTCGAGCTCGGTCGGCGCGGCGCCGGGCTGGGTGACGACGATCGTTGCCGCCGGGAAGCTGACATCCGGATCCTGATTGAGATCCATTCGGATGAAACTGACGATGCCGAGGATCGTCAGCGCCACGAAGAGCACGATGGCCGGAACGGGGTTCCGGATCGACCAGGCGGAAATGTTACGCATCGTGCGTCTCCGTTCGGAGGCTTAGCGCGCCGGCCGGGCGACTTCGGGAAGGACCTTCTCGCCGGGCGAGAGGAAGGCGCCGGCGTTGACGACGACCTTCTCGCGCCCCTCGAGGCCGGTCGCGATGCTGACCCCGGCATCGCTGACGTCGCCGACCGTGACCTCGCGACGTTCCACAACGCCCTGCGCGTTCACGATCAGCACGTAATTGCCCTTCTGATCGCTCAGCACCGCCGATTCCGGCAGCTGCGGCACGTCCGCGAAGCCGGTCGCGATGCTCGCATTGGCGAAGCCGCCGGGGCGCAGTGCGGTGTCGTAGGTCAGCGCGACGCGGGCGACGCCCTGGCGCGAGGTGGGATCGATGATCGGCGAGAGCTGCCAGATCCTGCCGGTCAGCGTCTTGCCGCTGCCGATCGGCGTGACGCTGGCGGCGGTGCCGATCCGCATGTGCGCCAGATCCTGCTCCGCGACGCGCGCGAGCATCTCCATCTCGCCCTTGTCGGCGATGCGGAACAGCGCGCCGCCCGAGGGGCCGACGATCTGGCCGGGTTCGACCGTACGGGTGAGGACGAGGCCGCCGGCCGGCGCGCGGATGACCAAGCGGGCGTTGCGCGCCTGCTGCTCGGCGAGCTGGGCGCGCGCGACGTTGACGCGGGCATTGGCCTGATCGCGCGCGGCGGTGCGCGTATCGATATCTGCTTTCGAGATGAAGCCGTTGCCGACCAGCGCCTTGGCGCGATCGAGATTGCTCTGGGCGAGCGCGGCGTCGGCGCGGGCGGCGGCGACGCCGGCGGCGAGGCTCGCGGCCTGCTGCGTCTGCACCGAGCGCTCGACGATCGCGAGCGGCTGACCGCTCTTCACCCAGTCGCCCGGATAGACGAGCACCTGCGTGACCATGCCGCCTTCGCCGACGATGCCGACAGGCATGTCGTGGCGCGCGGAGATCGTGCCGGCGGCAGTGACGCTGCCCGCAATCTGGCTGTGACCGGGGATCGTGACGGTAACGCGCTGGAGCGTCGCCTCGGCCGGGCCGGTCTTCTTCTGGGCGTTGCGGAACATCACAAGGCCGATCAGCGCGACGACCGCGAGCGCGGCGACCAGCGCGATGATCAGCTTGCGACGCGAGCGCGCCGGATCCAGAACCTCATAGTCGGCACGATCGCCGCCGATGCCCGATTGCATGTTCATCTGCTTCCATCCCCGCGCCCAAGACCCCCCTGAGGCGCACCAGTGTGTTACTTCAATACATCACTTGTCGCAAGCACTCTTTACGGCCGCTGAACGAGCACCAAGGTCGGCCAGTCGCCGCGCTGGAGCCGTTCGGAGAGACGGAAGCCCCGCGCGGCGAACGCCGCGACGACCGCATCCTCCTGATCGGCGAGCAGGCCGGCCAGCATCACTCTCCCACCCGGGCCGATCCGGTCCGCAAAACTCGGCGCGAGTTCGATCAGCGGGCCGGCCAGGATATTCGCGATCAATAGATCGAAAGGGCCGGTCCGGGCAATCTCCGGATGATCCACTCCGGGGCAGGTGAAGAGCGCGATTGCATCGGCGGGAATCGCATTTTCGGCCATGTTCGCGCGGGTCACGTCGATCGCGATCGGATCGATGTCGGCCGCGAGGATGGGCGCCTCGGGCCACAAGGCGCGTGCGGCGAAGGCGAGCAGCCCGGTGCCCGTGCCGATGTCGGCGATATTGGCGAAGCGGTGGCCGGCGGTCGCGAGCTGATCGAGCATCTCGAGGCAGCCGGTCGTCGTCTCGTGATGCCCGGTGCCGAAGGCGCGACCGGCCTCGATCAGGAAGGGGATCGTCCCCGCCGGGCTCTCGCCGGCATGCGCGCCGGTGAAGACGTGGAAGCGGCCGGCGCGGATCGGGACCAAGAACGCCTGGCTGCGCGTGACCCAGTCCTCGTCCTCGATCCGGACGATCTCGGGCGGGCCTCTATCGGGGGCGAGGCTGCCGATCGCCTCGATCAGCTCGGGTGTGGGCACGCCCTCGACATAGACGTCGATCAGCCAGGCATCGGGCGCGGCCGGATCGGGCTCGCTCGTCATCACGGTCGGCGGCGGATCGAAGGCAGCGAGCGCGGGCACGTCCTCGATCAGCGCCTCGGCCTGCGCGCGCGAGCAGGGCAGGGTGATCTTCCAGCTTTCGGCCGACTGCACCTGCCACTCAGCGGACATAGCTGGCTCCGTTGATGTCGAGGACCGCGCCGGTCATCGAGGGCGGCGCATCGAGCGCGAGGAACCGCACCGCCTCGGCCACCTCGGCCGGATCGGCGACGCGACCGAGCGGGATGTCGGCGAGCAGCGTGTCGCCGCCGCGGCTGGCGAGATAATCCTCCGCCATGCCGGTCATCGTGAAGCCGGGGCAGACCGCGAAGGCGAGGATCCCTTCGCGCGCATAGCCCCGGGCGATCGTCTTGGTCATCGCGACCATGCCGGCCTTGGACGCGGCATAATGCCAGTGGGCGGGGCTGTCGCCGCGATAGGCGGCACGGCTGGCGATGTTGACGATCCGCCCGCTCGTGCCGCGCTGCTGCCAATGGCGGACGGCGAGACGGCACAGCTCGGCAGAGGCGGTGAGGTTGACGCGCATCGTCCGCTCCCAGCCGGCGAGCCATTCGGCGTCGTCGCAGTCGAGCGGTGTCGCTTCGAAGATGCCGGCATTGTTGACGAGGACGTCGATCCGGCCGTCGAGGCGATCGAGCGCCTCAGCCCACAGACGCGCCGCGGCGCCGGGCTGCGCGAGATCGGCGGCGAGCCGATCGGCCGCGGCCGTTGTGCCATGCCCGATCGCGCGGGCGCCGGCCAGCGCCGTCAGGATCGATGCGCCGATGCCCCGGCTACTGCCGGTGACGAGGATATGAGGGTGTTCGGACATGGCGCGCGCATAAGCCTGTGCCGGGCGCGGCGCCAGTATCCGTCACCCCAGGCGGGCGATGAACTCGATCGCGTCGGTTTCCAGCGTGACGAGCTTGCCGTCGACGTCGCGGAAGCCGGTGTCGAGGCTGTCGATCGTCCCCGCGAGATTTTCGGTGCCCGAACGGATCGCGGCGATCGTGCCGGACATCGCATCGGCGGCGAGCGCGGTCTCGTCGACCGCGGCGGTGATCATCGTCACCGTCTGCGCCTGCGTCTCCATCGCCATGCGGATTCGCTCCGCCGAATTCTGGACGTCGCCGATCGTCGCCCGAATCGAGCCATTGGCTTCCACCGTCTGGCGCGTCGCGACCTGGATCGCACCGATCTTGGCGGCGATATCGTCGGTCGCGCGGGCGGTCTGGTTGGCTAGGCTCTTCACTTCCTGAGCGACGACCGCGAAGCCACGTCCGGCATCGCCGGCGCGCGCGGCCTCGATCGTCGCGTTGAGCGCGAGCAGGTTGGTCTGGCCGGCAATGTCGCGGATCAGGCTCAGGATCGATTCGATCGCATGCGCATGTTCGGACAATGCGGTGCTGACCTCGACCGCCCGCTTCGATTCGTTGCCCGCGCGCGTGGCGACGCCGGCGGCGACCTCCACCTCGTTGCGCGCATCCTCGATCGCGCGGATCAGCCCGGCGGCGGTCTGCGCGGCTTCGCGCATCGCGATCGCGGACTGTTCGGCGGCGGCCGCCACTTCCGAGGTCTTGCCCAGCATGCCGCGGGCAGAGCCGGAGGCGTCTGCGGTGCGGCGGCGAAGATCCTTCGATTCGGTCAGCGCCTCGTTGAGCAGCACGCCCACCGATTCGCGGAATGCGGCGCCTTCGCCCCGCCGCAGCGCCTGCTCCTCGTCGATCGCGGCCCGGTTGAGGCGCGCCGAGAGCAGATCGAGCTTGATCGCGAGGATCAGGATCAGGCGATCGGTGGCGAGACGGACGAAAGCCGGATCCTCCGCGAATGCGGTGCTGATCTGGCTGCAGCCCGCCGAGATCAGGCGGTGGAGAATGCTGGTGCAGATCGGGATGGGAATACGCTGCGCCAGATCGCTGTCGCCGATCGAGCCGGCAAATCGGAACCAGTCCGCATTCATGGGGCGGGTGAACAGATCGAGCACCGCGCGATCGGCGCCGCGCTTCAGATCCACGCCCAATGAGCCCGAGCTGGCACGCGTCGCTTCGTCGATCAACTGGCGCCCCGTTTCGGTCAAGCCCATCTGCTCGTGGATCGCGGTCATTTCGCCATAAACGGCCTCGCGCAGCACCGTCGCCGCGCGCGACCATATCGCTGCCAGATCGGCGCCGAACCGCCCGTTGTCACCATAGATGGTGTAGCGCAGGTCATACTCCTCAGGACGGAGTCCGCCTGATGGCGTTTGGGGATGCTGGCTCATGTCCATCTTGGAAACCTCTGCGGTCTTGTCTTGCCCCCCTCTAGGCCGGCAATGGTAAACGTGGAGTTATGGCTTTTCCGCAGCTGCGAGCGCGACCGTTGCAGTCCGCTCTCTTTGCTCTAAAGGCTTCCGCCAGGAGCCAGCAGGAGGAACGATGGCGCGAAATCCGGCACGGCCATTGTCGCCGCATCTCACGATCTGGCGCTGGGGACCGCATATGCTGGTCTCGATCCTGCACCGCGCGACGGGCACCGCGCTGGCGCTCGGCGGCGGCATCCTCTTCATCTGGTGGCTGACGGCGCTGGCCGGCGGCGAGGCATCCTATGCGCGCTTCATCGATCTGATGACGTCCGACGCGACGGGCCGGCTGAACCTGATCCCGGGCCTCGTCCTGTTCGGCCTGACCTGGTCCTTCTTCCAGCATATGAGCACGGGCATCCGCCATCTGCTGCTCGATACGGGCGCGGGCTACGAGCTGAAGATCAACAAGATGGGCGCGGTCGCCACGCTCGTCGTCTCCACGACCCTGACCGTGCTGGTCTGGGGCGCAATCCTGATGCGGGGGCACTGATGGGCACGGGTACGGGTATCGGCCGCGTCCGCGGTCTCGGTTCGGCCAAGCATGGCTCGCAGCATTGGTGGCGCCAGCGGCTGACCGCCGGCTCCAACCTGCTGCTGTTGGTCTGGCTCATCGTCTCGCTGCTGCGCCTGCCGCTTTACGACTATCGCGCGCTGATGCTGTGGCTTTCCAGCCCCTTCACGAGCGTCGCCCTGATCCTCGCGACCATCTCGGTCTTCTATCATCTGCGGCTCGGGCTGCAGGTCGTGATCGAGGACTACCAGCATGATTTCAGCCGCGTCGTCGCGATCGTCGCGCTCAATTTCTACGCGATCGGCGGCGCCGCGCTCGCCATCTTCGCCATCCTCAAGATCGCCTTCACCGGAGCTGCTGCCTGATGTCCGCCTATCAGATCATCGACCATGTCTATGATGCGGTCGTTGTGGGCGCCGGCGGATCGGGCCTGCGCGCGACGATGGGCTGCGCGGAGAAGGGCCTCAAGACGGCCTGCATCACCAAGGTGTTCCCGACGCGCTCGCACACCGTAGCGGCGCAGGGCGGCATCGCCGCATCCTTAGGCAACAACACGCCCGATCACTGGACGTGGCACATGTACGATACCGTCAAGGGATCGGACTGGCTCGGCGACCAGGACGCGATCGAATATATGGTGCGCGAGGCGCCTGCCGCGGTGATCGAACTGGAACATGCCGGCGTTCCGTTCAGCCGCAACGAGAATGGCACGATCTACCAGCGCCCCTTCGGTGGCCACATGCAGAATATGGGCGCGGGCCCGCCCGTGCAGCGGACCTGCGCCGCGGCCGACCGCACCGGCCACGCCATGCTTCACGCGCTCTATCAGCAGAGCCTGAAATATGACGCGGACTTCTTCGTCGAATATTTCGCGCTCGATCTCATCATGGAAGATGGCGTGTGCAAGGGCGTGCTCGCGCTCTGCATGGAGGATGGCAGCATCCACCGCTTCCGCGCGCATGCGGTCGTCCTGGCGACGGGCGGCTCGGGCCGCACCTATTTCTCGGCGACCTCGGCGCACACCTGCACCGGCGACGGCGGCGGGATGGTCCTGCGTGCGGGCCTGCCGCTGCAGGACATGGAGTTCGTCCAGTTCCACCCGACCGGCATCTACGGCGCGGGCGTGCTCATCACCGAAGGCGCGCGCGGCGAGGGCGGTTACCTGACCAATGCCGAGGGCGAGCGCTTCATGGAGCGCTATGCGCCGTCCGCGAAGGATCTTGCGTCGCGCGACGTCGTGTCGCGTTCGATGGCGATGGAGATGCGCGAAGGGCGCGGCGTCGGCAAGAATGGCGACTATATCTACCTGCACCTCGATCATATCGATCCGAAGGTGCTGGCCGAGCGCCTGCCCGGCATCACCGAGACGGGCAAGATCTTCGCCGGCGTCGACCTGACGCGCCAGCCTCTGCCCGTCACGCCGACCGTCCATTACAATATGGGCGGCGTGCCGTGTAACTATCATGGCGAGGTCGTCACGCTGAAGGACGGCAATCCGGACGCGGTCGTCCCCGGCCTGTTCGCGGTGGGCGAGGCGGCGTGCGTCTCGGTCCACGGTGCGAACCGCCTGGGCTCCAATTCGCTGATCGATCTCGTCGTGTTCGGCCGCGCGACCGGTTTCCGCATCGCCGAGCTGGTCCAGCCGAACAGCAAGCACGGCAAGATCGTGACCGAAGCCGACGACAAGGCGCTCGCCCGGCTCGATCATTATCGCAACGCGAGCGGCTCCACGCCGACCGCCGAGATTCGCCTCAAGATGCAGCACACGATGCAGAAGCATTGCGCCGTGTTCCGCGACAGCGCGCTGCTCCGCGAAGGGCAGGAGCTGATCGACGTCGTCTTCTCGACGCTGCAGGATGTCGGCATCAAGGATCGCTCGCTGATCTGGAATACCGATCTGATCGAGACGCTGGAGCTGGACAACATGTTGCCCCAGGCCGTCGTGACGATGCACGCGGCGGCGAACCGCAAGGAAAGCCGCGGCGCACACATGCACGAGGATTATCCCAATCGCGACGACGAGAATTGGATGAAGCACACCATCTCGTGGTTCGAAAAAGGCCAGGTCACGCTCGATTACCGCCCGGTCCACGATTATACGCTCACCGACGAGGCCGAGTATATCAAGCCGAAGGCGCGCGTTTACTGAGCGCGGGCTTTGAAGTGCGATTGGGAACAGGCGCGGATTAGGCCGACATGTCCGCGATGATGCCGGAGTATCGGGCGGCGATCGCGGCGAGATCATAGTCGGCCGCTCGTTCGCCGGGCATGATCCGGTCGTCGGACAGCTGGTGCAGCAAGCGGGCTGCCAGATCGACTGGCCCGCTGCCATCGAACAGCGCCCCGTATCGACCGGCCGCGAGCACGTCCGTCGCGTCTCCCGCGAGGCGCGAGGCCACTACAGGTGTCCCGACCGCCATTGCTTCCAGAAGCGCCAGCGACGACCCCTCCCAGCGCGAGGGCAGGGCGAAGACCGCGGCGCGCACCAGCCAGGCGAACACGTTGCTGGTCTCGCCGGCCAGCAGGAAATCTTGTTGAAAACCCGTATCCCTTGCGAGCGCGATCAGGCGCACCTGCTCCGCAACGGTGCCGCCGCCCAGCAGGATCAGTCGCAACCGGCGTTCGCGCCGGGCGAGGCCTGCCGCGGCGATCAGGACATCAAGATTTTTCTGCGGTCTCAGCCGCCCCACCGCGATCACGACCGGGACTTCCTCCTCCAGCCACGGATGGGGGCAGGGCGCCTGCGCCGATACGATGGCTTCGGTCCGTTCGACGCCGCTCGGCACCCACATCGCGCGTCCGCTCTCCAGCGCTTCGGCGAAGACGGCGTGACGGCCGAGGGCCTGTCCTACCAGCACGATGCGTGCCGCATCGGCTATCAGCCGCCGCATCCACCAGGTGCGACGGCGGTTCCCACGACCGTCCGGCCGGACGATTTCGTTGCTGATCCGGTACGCGCGGCGGATATGATCGAGCCCCCGGGTCGCAAGATAGGCGGTCGAGTGGCCGTGATTGCCGAACGAGAAGAGCAGTCCGGGCGGTTGGCGCCTCAGCCAGCGGCGAAGCGGGGCGATTGCGGCGACGCGTGGGAGCATGCCCTGCCGTTCGCGAAGCACGGCCATGTCGAATGGGCGTCGATCGATGCCGTCACGCCACAATCCGTCCGCATAGGCCGTCACGAGGATCGTGGGTCGCTCCGCGGCGAGAAGGGTGGCGATCGTGATGGCATCGCGAACGACACCGCTCGATCGCAGATCATGGACGTACAGATACACCGGCGCCATCCGCGCATCCTAGCGACGGATCATGACCATATGGTGCTCGCCAAACGGGAGGCTGCCCGTCATCGTCCGACAATAATCTTGTAGAGCCGGCCCGGCTGGATCACGGCGTCGTCGGCTAGCCCGTTGAGCACCATGAACCGCTCCGATCGGTGATCGGGATAGACCATCCGACTGCTCAAGCTCGCGATCGTGTCCTTGGGCGAAGCGGTAACGATCGCGACGCGGTGGCCGCTCTTGGCGTCGTCGTAAGGCAGGCCGTCGAGCGAGCGGAGGAAGGCGGTGTCCTGTCCTTCCGCCTTCGGCTGCGCGCCGAGCGACGCCGCCAACTGCGATGCGCGGGCGACGCGGTCGGGGCCGTTGGGGTGGGTCCGCGCGAAGACCGGGACGTTGCTGCCGCTCTTGCCCGAGATCGCGGATTGCAGCCGGGTCTCCCGGTCCAGCGAGTCGAGCATCGCCGAGGCGGCATAGGGATCGTAGCCCGCACCCGCGATGTAGCGGACGCCCAGACCATCGGCTTCATATTCCTGCGTGCGGCTGAAGCTCAACGTATAGAGCTGCGCGCCATAGCCCGCCGCCTGCCCGAGCGCGCTGCTGCCGGTCGCGACGCCGATGCCGGCAGCGAGGATCGAGCCGATCGTCGAGCGGCTGCTGCGCTTGGCCGAATGGCGGGCGGCGACATGGCCGATCTCGTGGCCCAGGACCGAAGCAAGCTCGCCCTCGCTGTTCATCAGCGCCAGCAACTGGCGGGTGACGTACACATAGCCGCCGGGGATGGCGAAGGCGTTTTCGACGGGAGAGTCGAGCAAGGCGATCGTGAAGTCCGAAGCGCTGTTCGACAGCCCGCTCTGGACGGCCACCCGCCTTGCGATCCGAGTTACGTAATCCGCCGCGGGGCCGCTCATCGCGCCGCCATATTGTGCGAGCAACTTCGGGTTCGCCTCGGCTCCGACCGCTTTCTCCTGCGGCGATAGGGAGCGTTGCGCCAAAAGCGGCAGAGGGGCGGTCGCGATCATCGCCCCGAGAATCCAAAACCGCATCCGCTTCATACCGCTCCCCAGTTCGTCTCTCCGATACGCTCGACCCACGAAAGCGTTTACCGCTTTGACCTTTCGATCGGGCCTCCCCATGTTTGCCAAGCAGGGGGCCACCGGCTAACCGGCGGCCACCACTTTGCCATCCGATCCCCTATCCGGAGCTTCGCCCCGCATGTCCGCCCAATATGCCTTCGTCATGAAGGACATGACCAAGACCTTCCCCGGCGCGCCCAAGCCGGTGCTGTCGAACATCAACCTGCAATTCTATCAGGGCGCCAAGATCGGCATCGTCGGCCCCAACGGCGCCGGCAAGTCGACGCTGATGAAGATCATGGCGGGCGTGGACAAGGATTATACCGGCGAGGCGTGGCCCGGCGAATATATCACCGTCGGCTATCTCGAGCAGGAGCCGGCGCTCGACCCGACCAAGACCGTGCTCGAGAACGTCAAGGAAGGCGCGCGCGAGACGGCCGATCTGGTCGATCGCTTCAACGCGATCTCGGCCGAGATGGGCGATCCCAAGGACGATACCGATTTCGACGCGCTGATGGAGGAGATGGGTGATCTCCAGACCAAGATCGACGCGGTCGACGGCTGGACGCTCGACAATCAGCTCGAAGTCGCGATGGAAGCGTTGCGCTGCCCGCCGGGCGACTGGGCGGTCGAGAATCTTTCGGGCGGTGAGCGGCGCCGCATCGCGCTGACCCGCCTGCTGATCCAGAAGCCCTCGATCCTGCTGCTCGACGAGCCGACCAACCATCTCGACGCCGAAAGCGTCGAGTGGCTCGAGCATCACCTGAAGGAATATGCCGGCGCGGTGCTGATGATCACCCACGATCGCTATTTCCTCGACAACGTCGTCGGCTGGATCCTCGAGATCGATCGCGGCAAATATTTCCCGTACGAAGGCAATTACTCGACCTATCTGGATAAGAAATCGAAGCGCCTCGAACAGGAAGAGCGCGAGGATTCGAGCCGCCAGACCGCGATCAAGAACGAGCTGGAATGGATCCGGCAGGGCGCCAAGGCGCGCCAGACCAAGTCCAAGGCGCGTATCGCCAAGTTCGAGCAGCTGGTCGAGACGCAGAAGAACCGCAAGCCGAGCGGCGCACAAATCGTAATCCAGGTGCCGGAGCGGCTCGGCGGCAAGGTGATCGAGGTCGAGAATATCTCGAAGGCCTATGGCGACAAATTGCTCTTCGAGGGCCTCTCGTTCACGCTTCCGGCGGGCGGCATCGTCGGCGTCATCGGCCCCAACGGCGCCGGCAAGTCGACCCTGTTCAAGATGATCACCGGCCAGGAAACCCCGGACAGCGGCACGATTGAGATGGGGTCCACCGTGCGCCTCGGCTATGTCGACCAGAGCCGCGATCACCTCGATCCCAAGAAGAACGTGTGGGAAGAGATTTCGGACGGGCACGATTATATGAAGGTCAACGGGCACGACGCCTCGACCCGCGCCTATGTCGGCGCGTTCAACTTCAAGGGCGCCGACCAGCAGAAAAATGTCGGCAAGCTCTCCGGCGGCGAGCGTAACCGCGTCAATATCGCCAAGATGCTCAAAAAGGGCGGCAACGTCCTGCTGCTCGACGAGCCGACCAACGATCTCGACGTCGAGACGCTGGGTGCCCTCGAGGAGGCCATCGAGAATTTCGCGGGCTGCGCGGTGGTCATCAGCCATGACCGCTTCTTTCTCGATCGCCTCGCCACGCACATCCTCGCCTTCGAGGGTGAAGGCCATGTCGAGTGGTTCGAGGGCAATTTCGAAAGCTACGAGGAAGACAAGCGCCGCCGCTTCGGCGACGCCGCGGACCGGCCGGGTTCGGGCGCCTACAAGAAGCTGACCCGCTAAGGAGAGCTGCTCCGATGGCCATCGAGACGCTGTCGGAGTGGCTGGAGGCCGAAGGGATCGTCCCGGTCGAAGGGCCGGGGGCGATCGCCGACGTCGCGCTCGTACGCAGCCTGCTCGTCGCGGCGGCGAAGCGGGGCGAGGCGCTGAGTTATTCGGAGATCCTCAACGCGCTCGGCTTCCGCTTCACGCGGCCGAAGATGCGCGCGCTGTGCAAGACGCTCGACGTAATCGATCGCGAGGCGGCGCTGCGCGGCGAGCCGGAACTGGCGGTGCTCGTGGTCCGCGAAAGCGATCGCCTGCCGGGGCAGGGCTGGTGGACGGGTGCGTCCGAGACGCGCGGTTACAAGGGAGCGTGGACTGGGCCGGAAGCGAGCGCTTTCGTCCGAACGCTTCAGCAGGAGGCCTTCGCTTATTGGGCGAAGGCTATAGATCGCCCGTAGCGACGAGGAGTCCGGTGATTGTCTCCGCTCGAAGGTCGTAGCCAAATGGGACGATGCGGTCCTTCGTGTAGGCATCGACCTCGGGCCGCCACATTTGATGGAAGACGCGCGCGGTCACATCAACGACCCAATATTCCGCAATTCCATGGCGAGCATAGAGCTTGGCCTTGCGTCCCAGATCGTTCGAGAGCGTTGTTTCGGAAACCTCGATGACGAGCCTTACGCTGTCGAGCGGCACCAGCCCCGTGCCGTCTGCGGCATCGGTCAGCACGATGTCCGGCTCCGGCGCGTTGTGCGGCGGCACGGCGATCGAGGCTTCGACCAGCGCCCGCACGTCCGCTTCGAGGCTGCGAAGCGCCAATGCGAGCTGAACGAAGAGATCAGACTTCACGCGCGCGTGGGGGCGGTGCTGCGCGTTCATGTAATAGATCTGTCCCTCGATCAGCTCCGTTTTTCCATAGTCCTCGAACGCGCCGGCCTCGTCGAGCCGCAGGTAATCCCCAAGCGTGAGCGGGACCAACGTCGGGGTCGTTACCAAAGCGGCAAGTTCGGCCATGGCGCTTATTCTATCATTTTGCCGCCGTCGGCGAAACAGGACCGAGCTCCTCCGCATCCTCTGCCGCGATCGCCAGCACCGCCGTCCAGGCCGCGACATTCTGGCGGAGCTGCTCGGGATCGACCTTGTCGAGCGTGTCGTCGGCGGTGTGGTGGATGTCGAAATAGCGCGTCGTGTCCTGCGACAGGTCGATCACCGGCGCGCCCTGCGCCGCCGCGATCGGCTCTACGTCCGTGCCGCCATGCGCGGCATCGCGGCCGCGGGTGATGCCGAGCGGCGACAAGGCCAGCGCCAGCCGGTCCGCGATCGGCACCGTTCTATCGGCGGCGGTCAGCTCGAAGCGCCAGACCTTGTCGGCGCCGCTGTCGCTTTCGCCGACGAGCACGTGGCGGTCGCCGGCATGCGCCTTCGCATAGGCCTCGCCGCCGAAGCCGCCGGGCTCCTCCGCGCCGAACCAGACGATCCGGATCGTGCGGCGCGGTCTGCCCGTCGCCATGATCCTTTTGGCCGCCGCGGTGACGATGGCGAGGCCCGAGGCGTCGTCGATCGTGCCCGTGCCGAGATCCCAGCTGTCGAGATGGCCGCCGACGAGGATGATGCCCGCCTTCGGATCTCGCCCCGGCACTTCGGCGACGACGTTGCCCGACGTGCCCGTGCCAGCCATGCGCGCGCCCAGCGCCAGATGCATCTTCACCGGCTTGCCGCGCGCGACGATGCGGGCGAGCTGCTCGGCATCGGGCACGCTGAGCGCCGCCGCCGGGATCGGCTGCGCGCCGTCGCTCCAGTTCTGCACGCCGGTATGCGCGACGCGGTGATGATCCGTTCCGATCGAGCGGATGACGATCGCGAGCGCCCCCTTCTTCGAGGCGATCGAGGGCCCGGTCCGGCGGATCGCGCCGATCTCGCCATAGGAGCCGCCATCCTGCTGCGCGGTCATGTGATGGTTCACGAACACGATCCGGCCGCGCACCGCCTCGGCCGGCGCCTTCGCGAGGGCGGCGAGCCCATCGAACGCGACGATCTGGGCAGTGATGCCGCCGGCCGGTGTCGCGCTGCTGTTGCCGAGCGCGGCGACGACGAGCTTCTGCGGGAAGGGCGCGACGATCTCGGCGCTTTCGTCGCCGCGCAGCCACACCGGCATCGTGAAGGGCTCGACATGGACGTTGGCGAAGCCGAGCGCCTTGAGCCTGGCGACCGCCCAATCGCGCCCGCGTGCCTCGGCCGGGGTCGCGGCGAGACGCTGGCCGACTTCGGTGGTCAGCCCTTCGAGGATGTCGAAGGCGACATCGTCGTGCAGCGCCGCGTCGCGCAGCGCGGCCGGACCGGGGCCCGGAGCGGCGAAGGCGGTGGAGGCGAGGAGGGCGGCGAGGGCTGCGGCGAGCATCTGTCTGGTCATGGCGCGCACGCTGCGATTTTCCGGCCTCAAGTCAAGCGCGGGACCGTCCGACCGAGACGCTGCTGGCGAAAAAGTCCACCAAGCTGACGACATCCCTTTCGTCGCGCCATCCGAGCAACCGGCAACCATCCAATAGCATTGTCGCCTTCGCGAAGGTGTCGCACTCTTAACCGCAGTTTATCGGGCAAAGGCAGGCATTTAGACCAAAGTCTAATAGCCTTTGGAAGTGTTTCGGAAAGTATTCGCCGCTAGTCCGGCCGGGTATCACATCTTCATTTGGCAGGTAAGTCGTGACCGCTCTCGTCCGCAATCTCGCAAGTCATCACGACGCCACGCTGGTGACGATCGCGATCCTCGTTTGTCTGTTCGGGGGATACACGCTGTTCGCGATCGCCGATCATTCCTCGCGCGTGCCCGCCAATCGACGCGTCTTGTGGCTGGGCATGGGCGCGGTGGCCGGCGGGGTCACGATCTGGGCGACGCACTTCATCGCGATGCTGGCCTATCGCAACGGCATGCCCGTCGCATATTCGGCCAAGCTGACGGCGGTTTCGGTCGTCGTCGCGATTGCGGGGACGATGCTGTCGGTGCTGATCGGCCGAACGATGGTCATCGCCTGGGCCAAGCCCGCGGCAGGACTCGCGCTGGGGGCGACGATCTCGACGATGCACTTTATCGGCATGAGTGCGATGTCGACCGCGTCTCCCATGCAATATGATCACCGGATCGTTGCGTGGAGCATCGTCCTCGGAACGCTTTTGACCACGCTGGCGATCGCGGCGTTCGGCTTCCTGCGCCGCCCGGTCGCCCGCTATCTGTCCGCGACGCTGCTGTTCACGGCCGGCGTCGGGACCATCCACTTCGGATCGATGGCGGCGATGCAGATGCACGATCACGCCGGCCCGGCCGTCAGCCAGAGCGTCCCGTCGCTGCTCGCCATCGCCATCACCTTCGGCGTGATCGTCGTCATCGGCATCGCTTTGGGCGGTGCGCGGATCGCCGCGCACGACATGCGGCGCGATGCCGACGAGAGCGAGCGCATGCGCAGCCTTGCCAATCTCTCGCTCGAGGGGCTGATCGTCCTCGACGAGGCGGGGATCGTCATCGATGCGAACAAGCGGATCGATCGCTTCCTCGGCCGTCCGGTTATCGGCCTGCACATCCAGGAGATCCTGCCCAACGTCCATCCGGCGATGTTCACCGACGATCTGCGGAGCGAGCCGGTCGAAAGCGAGCTGCCCCGCGCCGATGGCTCGCGCCTCCCCGTGGAGGTGCTCGTGCACCGGACGACGCATCTCCGGCGCGCCGCACTCGTCGTCGTCGTGCGCGACCTGAGCGAGCGCGTCGAGGCGCAACGCCGCGTCCTGCACGTGGCGCGACATGATCCGCTGACGGGCCTACCCAATCGTCTTCTGTTCATGGAGCGGCTGGAAAGCGCTGTCGCGCGGACGGCGCGGACGCATGGCAAGACTGCCCTGCTCTATATCGATCTCGACGGGTTCAAATCGGTCAACGACGTATTCGGCCATACCAAGGGCGATCAGGTTCTGATCGGCACCGCGTCCCTGATCGAGACGACGCTGCGGTCCGGCGACACGCTGGCGCGGCTCGGCGGCGATGAATTCGCGATCGTGCAAAGCGACGGTGACCAGCCCGAGGCCGCCGAGCGACTTGCGCGCCGGATCATCACCGAGATCGAGCGCGGCTATGGCAATGGCCGGGGCGACGTGTCGCTGGGTGCCAGCATCGGCATCGCGATCGCGCCCGACGATTCTAGTGAACCGGCGGTGCTTGTGCGGCATGCCGATATCGCGCTCTACAAGGCGAAAGAAGCCGGCCGCGGCACCTATCGCTTCTTCGAAAGCGCGATGGACGAGGCGCTGCAGGAGCGGCATTCGATCGAGGCGGACATGCGCAATGCGCTGGCGGCCGGCGAGATCTTCCTCGTCTATCAGCCGCAGATGAATGCCGACACGGGCGAGATCACCGGGTTCGAGGCGCTGGTGCGCTGGAACCATCCCGAGCGCGGCATCATCCCGCCCGACGCCTTCATCCCGGTGGCGGAGCAGAGCGGCTTCATCGTGCCCTTGGGCGCGTGGATCCTGCGCGAAGCCTGCCGCGAGGCGGCGTCATGGGCGCGGCCGCTCAATATCGCGGTCAACCTCTCGCCGGTCCAGTTCCAGCAGGGCGCGCTCAGGAAGCGCGTCGAGACGACGCTGATCGATACCGGGCTCGCGCCCGAACGGCTCGAACTCGAAATTACCGAGACCGCACTGCTGCGCGATCGGGATGCGACGATCGCGACGCTGAACGAGCTCAAGAGCATGGGCATCCGCATCGCCATGGACGATTTCGGAACCGGCTATTCGTCGCTTTCCAACCTGCAAAGCTTTCCGTTCGACAAGATCAAGGTCGATCGCAGCTTCGTCTCGACGATCGAGGAAGACGAAAAGGCCGCGTCTATCGTCAAGGCCGTGATCAGCCTCGGCCACAGCCTGTCGCTGCCGATCGTCGCCGAAGGTGTCGAAAGTGCCGAACAGCTGGCGATGCTTCGCGTGGAGCGGTGCACCGAGATCCAGGGCTATCTGATCGGGCGCCCGCTGCCGATCTCGGCCTTCCGCCACCTCATCGACAGCGACGCATCCGAGGCAGGCAGCGTCGCCGCCTGAAGCACCGTACTTAGGTTGGTCGTCTGTACCGGTCGATGCTCTCGACTCTGTTCGAGGCGGCGATGTGCGGTCGAACGCTGTCGACCTTGGTCGAGACTACGCGGTCGCCGTCAAACGCAAACCCGACGGATCGGACGGCGAGGGGCGTCATCGCGTCCCTGTTGCGGGGACGAATGGCAGGACGCCGCCGATCACCGATCGACGGCGTCTCGCCCCATCATTGATATGCGAAGCCGAGGTTGCTCCTGCGGCGCCGCATCGCTGCGCCCAACAGGCCGAAACCGCCGACCATCATTGCCCAGCTGGCCGGTTCGGGAACGCTGGTTTCGGCGAGAAAGACACGATCAAGCGCCACGTCCTTCGCGGTGTAGGCGCTTGCCGTGAAGGTGAACATGAAGTTGCCCGTGCTTCCCGTCGTGAACGTATGGCTGTCGCTCGCCAGCAGCCATGTCGTCGCCGGCTGGCTGCCGAGCGAGAAGCTCGTGAACGGCATGCCATCCAGCGTGGCCGTGAAAACGGCGGGGTTGGGATTGGCGTAGCCGTTAGCCGGCAGATAATAATCGAAGCCGAACGTATAGCTGGTGTTCGCCGCCAGCGTGACCGACTGCGAGATTCTCTGCATGCCGACGTCGGACGAGAGATACAGGAAATGCGTGCCGACCGGGTCGAGGCCCGGGTTCAGGGCATTGTTGTCGAGCGGTACGGCCTCGCCGAAGGCTCCGGTCGGATAGCCGCTGGCCTGACCATATTCGATCACGACCGGGGCGGAATAACCGAGCTGGTCCTCGCTATCGACAGTCGGCACCCAGCCCTCGAACCCGCTTTCGAAGCTGCCGTTCGTCAACAGGTTCGTCGCAGCGAACGCGGGACTGGCCAAGGCAACGGACGCCAAGAGCAATGCAAACCTACGCATAAAACTCCCCCTCCACTCCCCGCTTAGGTGCGGGGCTAACAATATGTACACCATTTTCGGGAGGGGAAAAAGATGATCCGGGCGACCGCAAGGTCCTAATAGGTCTAGGAAAAATTCCTGCATTTGCGCGGAATCCATAGCACCTACCGGACTGGTCGAATTCGACGGCCGCAGAATATTATCGCAAGATCTGGGTGACTGAAGCGGATCGGTAAGACACTTCGATCCCCGAGTCGCTGCCGGAAATGCCGGGCGTGTCTCGTGTTGTTCGCAGGATAGCCATGCGGCGCTGCACGCGACCTCTGGCTGATCTTCACGCGCTATCGAAAAGAACATGGCCTTGGATGTCGGCGCAGCCAAAAAATCTGCGTATAGTCCGGCGCGATATGCGAGAGGGTCGTGCCGAACCAGTCGAGGCACCGTCCTTCCTGCGGCAGAACAGGACGGGCCGTCGACAGGCTAGGGCAAGCGTAGGGAAGATTAAGCCCTTATCGGCTCAATAATAATCGGAAACGTTGGGCGGCGGCAGCTTGCAGGCGCGCTGGTGGCCCTTCTTGCATTCCTGGACCTGAACCCGCCAAACCGACATCGCATCGGCATAAGCGCGCTGCTGGCGCATGTAGCGCGCATCGGTGCGATCGACGGCGCGGTCATGCTGGACGAGCGCGTCGAGATAGGCCTGACGATCGACATCGTACTGCGCCTGATCGGCGGTGCTCGCCGAGGCCGTATTGGCCGCAGCGGCGCCGGACTGGCCGTTGAGATTGGCGGTGACCGGCGCTTCCTGCGCATTGACCGCGTCGGCGCGCGGCGTCGGCTTGTCATAGCCGCGATCGTACGGGAGTTCTTTGGTCGGCGCGGCGGTCTGGCTCAGCGCCGGCGACAGCATCGCCACGCCGGCCAGAGCGGCCAGCATCAATTTGGTACGCATCGTCACTCTCCGGATCGTTCTAGAGGCTGGCGAAACGTCGCTCCGGTTAGCCTGTTCCGGAAACGCGATCAGGTGGCGACGGGTGCGAACACGCCCGACGCCTCGTCCAGCAGGTGCAGCTTGCCGTCCGCGATCGCGAAATAGGCGCCGCGCAGCGTCAGCGTGCCGGCCGCCTCGCGCTCGGGCACGCAGGGGAAGGAGCGCAGATTGGCGAGGCTGACCTTCACCGACTCCAGCTCCAGCGCATGCACCGCTTCATCGCCCTCGCCATGCTCGGCCACGATCCGGTCGCGCGCGTCGTCGAGCAGATCCACCCAATGCGCGATGAAGCCACCTTCGCCCGGCGCCTTGCCGACGAACGCCTGGCTCATCGCCGCCTTCACGCCGCCGCACGCGCCGTGACCCATCACGACGATCTCGGGGACTTCCAGCTGGTTGAGCGCGAATTCCAGCGCGGCCGAGACGCCGTGGCGGCCATTGTCGCGCTCGAACGGCGGCACGAGATTGGCGACGTTGCGGACGACGAACATCTCGCCCGGCGCGGTATCGAAGATCACGGTAGGATCGACGCGGCTGTCCGAGCAGGCGATGATCATCACCTTCGGGCTCTGCCCCTCGGCCAGTTCGGACCAGCGCGCGCGCTCGCTGGCCCAGTCGCCCGATCGGAAGCGGCGATAGCCCTGGAGGAGGCGGTCGAAATCATTGGGTTCGTCGCTCATGACGATCTCGTAGAACGCACCGGGGAGGGGTGGCAAGCGCGGGCATCCGACGCTATCTGGGGGGCATGAACGAACCGCTCCCGATCCTCCGCCCGGAACGCGCCCGCAAGCCCGACTGGATCCGGGTCAAAGCCCCGACCAGCCTGGCCTTCAACGAGACGCGGGCGATGATGCGCCGGCTCAATCTCAACACGGTCTGCGAAGAGGCGGCCTGCCCCAATATTGGCGAGTGCTGGACGAAGAAGCACGCGACGGTGATGATCCTGGGCGACGTCTGCACGCGCGCCTGCGCGTTCTGCAACGTCAAGACGGGGATGCCGCGCGCGGTGGATCCGCTGGAGCCGCAGCACGTTGCCGATGCCGCGGGCGAGCTCGGGCTCGAGCATATCGTCATCACCTCGGTCGATCGCGACGACCTCAAGGACGGCGGCGCGTCGCAGTTCGTCAAGGTGATCGAGGCGATCCGCAAGGCCGCGCCGCTGACGACGATCGAGATCCTGACGCCTGATTTCCGCAACAAGGCCGAGGCTGCGGTCGAGGCGATCGTCGCCGCGCGGCCCGACGTCTATAATCACAATCTCGAGACGGTGCCGCGCCTCTATCCGACGATCCGTCCGGGCGCGCGTTATTATGCGTCGCTGCGCCTGCTGGAGAGCGTCAAGAAGCTCGATCCGTCGATCTTCACCAAATCGGGCGTGATGACGGGGCTCGGCGAGGAGCGGCTGGAGGTCCATCAGGTGATGGACGACATGCGCTCGGCAGGCATCGATTTCCTGACGATGGGCCAATATCTGCAGCCGACGCCGAAGCATGCCAAGGTGATGGAGTTCACGACGCCCAAGCAGTTCGAGGCCTATGCCGCGATCGCGCGCGCAAAGGGCTTCCTGCTCGTCGCGGCGAGCCCGCTGACGCGCTCCTCTTATCATGCGGGCGACGATTTCGCGCGGATGAAGGCCGCGCGCGACGCGCAGCTGGCGAGGGTGATCATCTAATGTTCCTCCCCGAAACGGGGAGGGGGACCATCCGAAGGATGGTGGAGGGGGCTCTCCATCAGCGCTACGCCTCGCCGGACGCCCCCTACACCGCCTGCGGCGGTCCCCCTCCCCGTGCCGGGGAGGAATAAGTTTGCCCAAGCACTCCGAAACGCGCGCGCTGCCTTACTCGCCCGAGCAGATGTTCGATCTGGTGGCCGATGTCGGCCATTATGCCGAGTTCCTGCCCTGGGTGGTCGGCGTGCGGATGAAATCGAACAGCGAGACCGAGATGGTCGCCGACCTGCTCGTCGGCTTCAAGGCGCTGCGCGAGAAATTCACCTCGCGCGTCACGAAGGAGCGGCCGAACCGGATCCGCGTCGATTATGTCGACGGGCCGCTCGCCTACCTGACCAACGACTGGACCTTCCGCCCGGACGGGAAGGGCGGCTGCCTCGTCGATTTCACCGTCGATTTCGCGTTCAAGAGCCGGATCTTCGAGGCGCTGGCGGGGCAGGTGTTCGATCGCGCGCTGCGCAAGATGATCGGCGCGTTCGAGGAGCGCGCCGCCGTCCTCTACGCGCCGGCCTCCGATAGTCCGTCCGGCAGCAGCAGTTCGAGCGCGCACAGCGCCGCCTGAAGGCGGATGCCCGAACGGCCGAGATCGCCGAACGCGCGCTGATCGGCCTTGCCCTTCTCCGGATTCTCGCCGCGGATGCAGCGCGCGAAGACGACCGTGCCGACCGGCTTGCGCTCGCTGCCGCCGGTCGGGCCGGCGATGCCCGTGATCGAGACGGCGAGATCCGCGCCGGTCTTCTCGACCGCGCCGTTCGCCATCGCCCAGGCGGTGGCGAGGCTGACCGCGCCGAACGTCTCGATCACGTCCTGCGCGACCGCGAGCAGGTTCATCTTGGCTTCGTCGGCATAGGTGACGATGCCCGCCACGAATACGTCCGACGAGCCCGGTATCTCGGTCAGCGCGGCGCTGACGAGCCCGCCCGTGCAGCTCTCGGCGACCGCGATCCGGCGCCCCGCGGCCCGATTGCCGTCGATCACGCGCTGGGCGAGATCCGTCAGTTCGGCCGGGAGAATCGAGTCGGTCAAGGCCGCATCTCCGGCCGACAGATATGAAGCACGCCTGCTATCCCCTTGTCTTTCTTGTCGGCCAGCGTGATCGCGACGACCGCGAGCCGCCCGACGTTGCGGCCGGGCAGCGCGGCTGCGGCCGATATGGCGCTGTCGACCGCGAGGCAATCCGTCGTGCTGATCCGCTTCGCCAGCAGGCTGCCCAGCAAAGGCTCGGCCAGCTGGCGGACCAGATCGCCGTTCATCTCGGCGGGCATTTCCTGGCCGAGGAACTGGGTGAAGATGCCGGCGATCGCCGCGCGCGCGGTCGGCCAGGCGGCGGCGGCGTCGGGACGATAGCGATCGGCGAGCGCGGTGCTGTTCGCCATCAGATAGGAAGCGCGCGGGAGTTCCGGCCCGCAGCGCTGCGCGAGCCCCCCGACGAGCGAGGGCAGGGCGAAGGTGACGAGCGCCGCCGCCTGATCCTGAGGAATGCAGCGCAGCGCCTGCGCGGATGCGGAGGCGGGCAAAGCGAGCGCCGCCAGAGCGAGGGCGAGGCGCTTCATGCGTCGCTCTCCGGGACGCGCACGGTCGCCACCGCCTGCGCGGCGATGCCTTCGCGGCGGCCAGTGAAACCCAGTCTTTCGGTCGTGGTCGCTTTCACGCTGACCTTTCCTTCCTCGATGCCGAGCAGTTCGGCGATACGCGAACGCATCAAAGGGCGATGCGGCCCGATCTTGGGCTCCTCGCAGATAATCGTGAGATCGACATGATCGATGCGGCCGCCCGCCGCGACGATGAGGTGGCGCGCATGATCGAGGAAGCGCCACGACGCGGCACCGCGCCATTGCGGGTCGGACGGCGGAAAGTGCGTGCCGATATCGCCCGCGCCGACCGTGCCGAGCAGCGCATCGGTCAAGGCGTGGAGCGCCACATCGGCATCGCTGTGCCCCGCAAGCCCGCGCGTGTGCGGGATCTCGATCCCGCCGAGCCACACACTGGTCCCGGTATCGAAAGCGTGGACGTCGAAGCCGAGCCCGGTCCGCGAGACGAGCGACCGTGCCAGTCGTTGCTCGGCGGCTGCGAAATCGGACGGGTAGGTAAGCTTTTCGAGCAAGGCGGATCCTTCGACGATCGCGACGGCATGGCCGGCGGCACGGAGCATCTGCGCATCGTCGCTCGCATCGCGATCCGCCGGCCAGGCGGCGTGCGCGGCGCGGATCGCATCGAGGCGGAAGGCCTGCGGCGTCTGGACGCGGCGCAAGGCCTCGCGCGCGACCACCTCGCCGAGGGTCTCGTCGACGCGGACGATCGTATCGGCGACCGGCAGCACCGGCACCGCGCCGGCATGGCCATCGAGCGCGGCGAGCAGCCGATCGATCACCTCGCCGGGGACGAACGGCCGCGCGGCATCGTGGATGAGGACGCGGCTGCCGCCGATCGCGGCGAGCCCGTTCGCCACCGATTCCCGCCGGGTCGCCCCGCCGATCACGGGTGCGGGCAGAGCGCGGCTGCCGATCGCCTCGGCATACGCCTCCTGCTGGCCAGGTCCGATCACGATCTGCACCGCATCGATCGCGGGGTGCGCCTGCAAAGCGTCGATGGCATGCGCCAGCACGCTCTTGCCGGCGATCTTCCGATATTGCTTGGGCATGCCCGCGCCTGAGCGCGTGCCTTGGCCGGCGGCGACGATCAAAGCGGTCGTGAACTGCGCCATCGCGCGGCCCCTATCGCGCGCCGCGCCGAAAGAGAATGGCCGATCGCAGGATGGCTGCCACGCCCGCGGGCGCCGATGCGATCAGTTGCCGCTTTTTTAGGCAGCCAAAATGGTGCAGGAGCGAATCGTGTCTCGTCTCGCTCCCATCCAGATCGGCAAGGTCCGCATCGAAACGCCCGTGATCCTGGCGCCGATGACCGGCGTCTCGGATCTGCCGTTCCGTCGCATCGTCCGCAGCTTCGGCTCGGGCCTCAACGTCACCGAGATGATCGCCAGCCAGGCGGCGATCCGCGAGACGCGCCAGTCGCTGCAGAAGGCGATGTGGGATGCGATCGAGGAGCCCGTCTCGATGCAGCTCGTCGGCTGCACGCCTTATGAGATGGGCGAGGCGGCCAAGCTCTCCGCCGACAAGGGCGCGGCGATCATCGACATCAACATGGGCTGTCCGGTGCGCAAGGTCGTCAACGGCGATGCGGGCTCGGCGCTAATGCGCGTGCCCGAGCTTGCGCGATCGATCATCGAGGCCTGCGTGAAGGCGGTCGACGTGCCGGTCACGCTCAAGATGCGGATGGGCTGGGATCATCAGAGCCTCAATGCGCCCGAATTCGCGCGCATGGCCGAGGATCTCGGCATCCAGATGATCACCGTCCACGGTCGCACGCGCTGCCAGATGTACAAGGGCGAGGCGGACTGGGCGTTCATCCGCACGGTCAAGGATGCGGTGAAGGTCCCCGTCATCGTCAACGGCGACATCTGCTCGATCGAGGATGCCGACAAGGCGCTCGAGCTGTCCGGCGCGGACGGGCTGATGATCGGCCGCGGCAGCTATGGCCGCCCCTGGCTGCTGTCGCAGGTGATGCGCTGGCTCGAAACCGGCGAGCGCCGCCCCGATCCGTCGCTCGACCAGCAATATCAGGTGATCGTCGGCCATTACCAGGCGATGCTCGACGTCTATGGCGGCGAGGTCGGCGTCAACATGGCCCGCAAGCATCTCGGCTGGTACACGAAGGGGCTCAGCGGGTCGGCCGAGTTCCGCAACCGCGTCAACCAGATCCCCGATGCCGCAGTCGTGCTCGCTATGCTCGCCGAATTCTATGCGCCGTGGGCGTGTCGCGCGGCGGCCTGAGCACGGTGTTCGGTCGGCCTCCGGTCGATCGCCGCAAACCCGCGCCTTCGGACGAACTGCTCGCCGCATTGCCGACGCCCCTGTTCGCGATCGACGCGGACGGGGTGATCCACGAGCTGAACAATGCCGCCGAATCCTTGCTCAACCTCTCGCGCGCCGCGATCGTCGGCATGACGATCTTCGAGGTGATGGGGCATACGCTCAATTCGCTGCCCAACGAGACGATGGTCACGGCTTATGATCAGGAGATCGTCCTGCCCGGCGGCCGCGCGCAGCAGGCTGATCTCCTCGTCTCGCCCTGGCCCGAGCGGGCGGGCTGGCGCGTCATCACGCTTCATCTGCATCCCGCCGCCGGGCCGATCGCGCGGCGGAGCGCGCGCGAGGGCGGCAGCCGCACCGCGGCGGGGGCGGCGGCGATGCTCGCGCACGAGATCAAGAATCCGCTCTCGGGCATACGCGGCGCGGCGCAGTTGCTGGAGACGGGCGCGGACGACGATGCCCGGCCGTTGACCCGACTGATCCGCGAAGAGGTCGATCGCGTCGCCGCGCTGATCGATCGGATGGAGAATTTCACCGATACCCGTCCGCTCGATTGCGGGCCGCAGAATATCCACGCGATCCTCGAACATGCGCGCGCCGTGGCCGTGCAGGGCATGCCGACCACGATCCATGTGCGCGAGATCTACGATCCGTCGCTGCCGGCGGTGCTCGGCCATCGCGATTCGCTCGTCCAGATCCTCATCAATCTCATCAAGAACGCAGCCGAAGCGCTTGGACCTTTGGGGGGAACGATCACGCTGACGACCGCCTATCGCCACGGCATCCGCATGCTGACCGATCATGGCTATGGCCGCCGCGAGCTGCCGATCGAGGTCTGCGTCGTCGATGACGGACCCGGGCCGCCGGCCGATATCGCCGAGCATCTGTTCGATCCGTTCGTCACCTCGAAGCCGACCGGGCGCGGCCTCGGCCTCGCGCTCGTCCAAAAGCTGATCGTCGATCAGGGCGGGATGGTCGAATATGCGCGCGAAGGGCGGCCGGAGCGGACCGTGTTCCGGCTGCTGCTGCCGCGCGCGGAGCGGACGCGGTGACGCCGACGCGCTCGGGGCGCATCCTCGTCACCGACGACGACGCTGCGATCCGCACCGTCGTGCGCGAAGCGCTGCGTCGCGCGGGCCATGTCGTCGAGGTGGCGGGCAGCCTCGCCGAGCAGCGCCGCGCCTTCGCGCATTTCCGCCCCGACGTGCTCGTCACCGACGTAGTCCTGCCCGACGGCAACGGCCTCGATGCGGTCGGCGATCTGCGGACGAGCCAGCCGGGACTGCCGGTCATCGTATTGTCGGCGCAGAATACCTTCACCACCGCCTTGCGCGCCAACGAACAGGGGGCGTTCGACTATCTCCCCAAGCCCTTCGATCTCGGCGAGCTGACGCGCACCGTCGCCGATGCGCTGCGCTCGACCCAGTCGGGCGAGGATCCGGTCGAGGAGGAACCCGGCGAGGAATTGCCGCTGATCGGCCGCTCGCCGGCGATGCAGGAGGTCTATCGGACGATCGCACGCGTCGTCTCGAACGATTTGACCGTGCTCGTGCTCGGTGAATCCGGCACCGGCAAGGAACTGGTCGCGCGCGCGATCCACGATTTCGGGGCGCGCAAGGCGGCGCCGTTCGTGCCGGTCAACATGGCCGCGATCCCGCGCGAGCTGATCGAGAGCGAATTGTTCGGGCATGAGCGCGGCGCGTTCACCGGCGCGGCCCAGCGCAACGCCGGCCGTTTCGAACAGGCGCAGGGCGGAACATTGTTCCTCGACGAGATCGGCGACATGCCGCTGGAGGCGCAGACCCGGCTGCTGCGCGTGCTCCAGTCTGGCGAGTTCACGCCGGTCGGGTCGGCGCGCGCGATCCGCGCCGACGTCCGGATCATCTCGGCGACGCATCAGGATCTGCCCCGGCTGACCGCCGACGGCGGCTTTCGCGAGGATCTTTATTACCGGCTGAACGTCGTGCCCGTGCGCCTGCCGCCGCTGCGCGAGCGGGGCGGGGACGTGGCGTTGCTCGCGCGCTATTTCCTCGATCGCGCCGCCGCCAACGGCCTGCCGCGCAAGTCGCTCGACGAGGCGGCGGCGTTGCGGCTGGAGAAGCATGGCTGGCCGGGCAACGTCCGCGAGCTCGAGAATCTCATGCGCCGTCTCGCCGCGCTCAGCCGCGATCCGGTGATCGGCGCGGCGCTCGTCGAGCAGCAGCTGGTGCACGGGCAGGGGGGCGGCACGATCGTTCCCGAGGCGAGCAGCCTCGGCGAGGCGATCGAGCATCATCTCGCCCGCCACCTCGCGAGCTATGGCACCGACCTGCCGCCGGACGGCCTCTATGATCGCCTGCTCGCCGAGGTCGAGCGGCCTTTGTTCCGGCTCGCGCTGGCGGCGGTGCGGGGAAATCAGCTGAAGGCGGCCAAGCTGCTGGGGCTCAATCGCAATACGCTGCGCAAGAAGCTCACCGAGCTCGGCGTCGGCCCGGTTGTGCGCAAGGCCGACTAGGCGCAGGCAAGTGTGCGACGAACGGCAGGCCGCTGCGACCGGCTGTGTTTGCCCTGCCACGTCGCTGTGGTAATAAGGCCACTATGAAGGCATCCGCCCCGCAGCTCGGCCAGCGGTTCGGCACACGGGCACCCCGATGGCGACGGCGGCTCGCTCTGTGGGTGCGCGGACCCCAGGCCGCCTTGGTCTATGAGCTTGGCACGCTGGCGCTGACGATCGCGATGATGGCGGTCGCCTATGCCACGCTCAATCATGCCGGATCGCCGCAGCGGTTGCTGACGCCCGTGCTCGTCGCCTTCCTGCTCGTCGGCACGCTCGTCCCGGCGATGGGGCTGCTCGTGCTGATCGCTCGGCGCATCGCGCGCGCGCGCGCCGAGCGTTCTTCGCTCGGGGGACGCGGCCAGCTCCATGTCCGCCTCGTCGCGCTCTTCTCGGCGATCGCGGCGCTGCCGACCCTGCTCGTCGTGCTCTTCGCCTCCTTGCTGTTTCAATATGGCGTGCAATTCTGGTTCGCGGATCGCACGCGCGTTGTCCTCCAGAATGCCGACAAGGTCGCGCAGACCTATGTGAAGGAGCATCGCGACCGGCTCGCCACCGAGAATACCGCAATGGCGGGGGATATCCTGCGCGCGCTCAACGAAGCCGATGCCGACGATCCGCGCTGGGACAGCTACTTCGCCAGCCAGGTCTTCTATCGCTCGCTCGATCAGGCGGCGATGATCCGGATCGCGAAGGACAAGAGCGAGCAGCTCATCTGGGGCGCGAATCTCGACAAGCGGGCGCTGGAGAAGCGCCTGCCGCCCGCGATCCTCGCCAGCCTGCGCGACGGCCAGCCCCATACGCGCGTTCTACCGGACCGGCTGGAATCGGTGCTGCAGTTCGACAAGAATACGGGCACCTATTTGTGGATATCGCGATATGCCGATCCGCTGGTGCTGGCGCAGGCGGGACGCGCCAATTCGGCCATCAACGATTATTCCAGCCTGCTCGATCGCTCGCGCACGCTCCAGTTCCGCTTCAACCTGGCTTTGTTCGCGGGATCGCTGCTGATCGTGGCGATCGCGATCTGGGTGGCGCTGGCCGTCGCCGACCGACTCGTCCGCCCGATCGGCGAGCTGGTCGGCGCGGCGCGGCGCGTCGCCGGCGGCGATCTGAGCGCGCGCGTCGCCTCGAACGCCAAGCATGACGAGGTCGGTACGCTCGCCGCCGCCTTCAACCGGATGACGCGCCGCCTGCAGGAGCAGACCGGCGCGCTCGAAAATCGCCGTGCGTTGACCGAGGCGGTGCTGTCCGGGGTCTCGGCGGGCGTGATCGCGGTCGATGCCAACGGCATCGTCACGATCATCAATCCCTCGGCGAGCGCGATGCTCGGCGGCGAACAGCCAAGCGCGATCGGCGCGCGGCTCGACGATATCGCACCCGAGCTCGCGGCCCTGCTGGCCTCCGGGCAGCGCGAAGCCGTGATCCAGCTGGCCGCCGGGACCGAGCCGCGGACGCTGGCGGTGACCGCCGGCCGTGCCGGCGCCGCGCCCAACTCGCCGCACGTGCTCACCTTCGACGACATCACGCAGCAGCTCTCGGACCAGCGCCGCGCCGCCTGGGCGGATGTCGCGCGGCGCATCGCGCACGAGATCAAGAATCCGCTGACCCCGATCCAGCTCGCCGCCGAGCGGCTCCAGCGGCGCTATGGCAAGGATATCGTCGACGATAGCGGCACGTTCAGCCGGCTCGTCTCCACGATCGTCCGCCAGGTCGGTGATATCCGGCGGATGATCGATGAGTTCTCGGCCTTCGCGCGCATGCCCAAGCCGAGCTTCGCCGAGGAGCCCGTCGTCGATGTCGCCCGCGAGACCTTGCTCCTCGCCGAGGTCGCGCATCCCAATATCGAGATCATGCTGGATGCGCCGTATCCCGGCCCGTCGATCGTCTGCGACCGCCGCCAGCTGGGCCAGGCGCTGACCAATATCGTCAAGAACGGGATCGAGGCGATCGAGGCGCGCTTCGGCGACGAGCCCGGCGGACAATTGTGGCTCGCGATCGGCTTCGACAAGGACCGCCTCGCGCTAACCGTGTCGGACAATGGCGTCGGCCTGCCCGCCGAGCGCGAACGGCTGACCGAACCTTATATGACGACGCGCGCCAAGGGCACGGGCCTCGGCCTCGCGATCGTCGAGAAGATCGTCGAGGATCATCTGGGGCAGATGAGCTTCGCCGACCGCGAAGGCGGGGGCGCCGTCGTGCGTCTCTGCTTCGATCCCGCGGCGCTCGCGCCGCTCGCCGGCGGCGAGGGGGCTCCGCCGGCCGAGCGTTCGCTTGCCGCCGAATGACATATTCATCTGGAGCGACCTGAAGCATGGCCCTCGATATTCTGGTCGTAGACGACGAAGCCGACATTCGTGAGCTCGTGGCGGGCGTGCTCGAGGACGAAGGCTATACGACGCGCACCGCCGCCAACGCCGATGCGGCGCTCGCCGCCATCGCCGAGCGTCGCCCGAGCCTCGCCCTGCTCGATGTCTGGCTGCACGGTTCGCGGCTCGACGGGCTGGAGCTGCTCGCCGAGATCAAGCGGCGCGATCCGACGCTGCCGGTGATCGTCGTCTCCGGACATGGCAATCTCGACACCGCCGTCGCCGCGGTCCGCCAGGGCGCGATCGATTTCATCGAGAAGCCGTTCGAGAGCGAGCGCCTGCTCCACCTCGTCGCGCGTGCGACCGAGACGGATCGCCTGCGCCGCGAAAATGCCTCGCTGAAGGAGCGGTTCGGCGAGGAGACCGAACTGACCGGAACGTCTGGCGCGATCAACGCGGTCCGCGCGACCTTGAAGCGCGTCGCCGCGACGGGCAGCCGCGTGCTGATCACCGGGCCGGCGGGAGTCGGCAAGGAGGTCGCG
This sequence comes from Sphingomonas natans, assembly GCF_030546695.1. GTDB lineage: Bacteria > Pseudomonadota > Alphaproteobacteria > Sphingomonadales > Sphingomonadaceae > Sphingomonas_I > Sphingomonas_I natans. The sequence goes on along the minus strand of NZ_JAUOTP010000001.1, from coordinate 372,715 downwards.
GCGCGGCTTCTCCATGACTGGAGCACGCGTGCGACCGGCTCGTTCATCGTCGTCGCCGCCGCGCGGATGACGCCAGACCGCGTCGAGGAAGAATTGTTCGGGGTGGAGGAGGGGGGCGAACTCGTCCGCCCGGGCCTGCTCGAAGCCGCGCACGGCGGGACATTGTTCCTGGACGAGATCGCCGACATGCCGCTTACGACGCAGGCGCGGATCCTGCGCGTGCTGACCGATCAGAGCTTCAGCCGCGTCGGCGGCACCAGAATCGTCAAGGTCGATGTCCGCGTCGTCTCGGCGACGGCGCGCGATCTGGCCGACGAGATCGCCGCCGGGCGCTTCCGCGAGGATCTCTATTACCGGCTCAACGTCGTACCGGTCCACCTGTCGCCGCTCGGCGAACGCCGCGAGGACGTGCCGCCGCTCGCGGAGCGCTTCGTCGCGCGTTTCGCCGCCGAGCGCCGCGTTGCGACGCCGGTGCTCGGCGCCGAGGCGCTCGCCGCGCTCCAGGCCTATGATTGGCCGGGCAATGTCCGCCAGCTGCGCAACGTCATCGAGCGCACGATCATCCTCGCGCCGGGCGATCGGCTTGCGACGATCGACGCGGACATGCTCCCGCCGGAAGTCACGAGCGACCAGAGCGAGCTCGTCTCGGGTGGTGCGTCCAAATCGATCATGGGCACGCCGCTGCGCGAAGCGCGCGAGACGTTCGAGCGTGAATATCTCCGCGTCCAGATCCGGCGTTTTTCAGGAAATATCAGCCGCACCGCAACATTCATCGGCATGGAGCGATCGGCGCTGCATCGCAAGCTCAAGACGCTGGGCCTCGCCGATCCGCGCAGCGAAGAGGAGTAAGCCGTCATCTTCGCTTGTGCTGCGCTGCAAAATCCATACATTCGTCGCAGCCCCGCAACCGGCGGGACACATGACGCCCATGAAGGGCGCCTCGCGGGCCACGACCCGCCAAGACCGGAGAACCGGACATGGCCGATAAGGTCAATCTTCAGGACGTCTTCCTGAACACGTTGCGCAAATCGAAGACGCCGGTGACGATGTTCCTGGTGAAGGGCGTCAAGCTCCAGGGGATCATCACCTGGTTCGACAATTTCTCGGTGCTGCTCCGTCGCGACGGGCAGAGCCAGCTCATCTACAAGCACGCCATCTCCACGGTGATGCCCGCGCATCCGATCGATCTCGCCGATATCGAGAAGGTGCTCGAGGACAAGAAGTCCCAGCTTTTGCAGGAGATCTTCCTGGCCGCCGTCCGCAAGTCGGGCGATCCGGTGACGATGTTCCTCGTCAACGGCGTCATGCTCCAGGGCGAGATCGCCGCCTATGATCTGTTCTGCATGATGCTCCGCCGCGACGGCATGAGCCAGCTCGTCTACAAGCATGCCATCTCGACCGTGCAGCCGATGCGACCGCTCAACCTGATGGCGGGCGAGGAAGACGGCGAGGATTGATACTGGTCGGCAGAGTCGGCGCTGTTTCTATCCCCCGTTCGTTTCGAGCGCAGATCGAGCCTGTCGAGATCGTAGTCGAGAAGTCGGTGCGGGCGTTCTCGACGGGCGCTTCTCGACTACGCTCGAAGCTGCTCGAACCGAACGGGATAGTGGACGTTATGACTCTATGAGCGGCTTCCAGCGTGAAACGGTCGACGAGGTGACGCGCGGCGCGCGCGCCGTGATCGCCTTGCCCGAGCGCAGCGACGTGCTGCGCGACACCGAAGCGCGGCTCGACGAGGCCGCCGGCCTCGCCGCCGCGATCGGGCTCGACGTGGTCGATCGCCTGTCCTTCCGCGTCCGCCAGCCCAAGCCCGCGACCCTGTTCGGATCGGGCCAGGTCGAGCAGATCGCAACCGCCGCGCGCATGGCCGAGGCGGAACTGGTCGTCGTCGATGCGATGCTGACCCCCGTCCAGCAGCAGAATCTGGAAAAGGCCTGCGAGGCCAAGGTCATCGACCGGACCGGCCTGATCCTCGAAATCTTCGGCGAGCGCGCCGCAACCGCGGAAGGGCGGCTGCAGGTCGAGCTCGCGCATCTCGATTATCAGGCGGGCCGGCTCGTCCGCTCGTGGACCCATCTCGAGCGGCAGCGCGGCGGCTTCGGCTTCCTCGGCGGCCCCGGCGAGACGCAGATCGAGGCGGATCGCCGCCTGATCCGCGATCGCATGGCTAAGCTCCGCCGCGAGCTGGAGCAGGTCAAGAAGACGCGCGGCCTCCACCGCGCCCGCCGCGAGCGCGCGCCATGGCCGGTCGTGGCGCTCGTCGGCTACACCAATGCCGGCAAGTCGACGCTCTTCAACCGGCTGACCGGCGCCGACGTGATGGCCGAAAACCTGCTGTTCGCGACGCTCGATCCGACGATGCGCCAGATCGCGCTGCCCGGGCTCGACAAAGTGATCCTTTCCGACACGGTCGGCTTCGTCTCCGATCTGCCGACGCAGCTCGTCGCCGCCTTCCGCGCCACGCTGGAGGAGGTCACCGCCGCCGATCTGATCCTCCACGTCCGCGACATCGCGCATCCCGACAGCGAGGCGCAGCGCGGCGACGTGCTCGCGGTGCTCGGCGAGATCGGCGTCGGCCCCAATGCCGAACGCGGCGATCTGGACGCGCTGCCCGCGCCGATCCTCGAGATCTGGAACAAGCTCGACATGCTGGACGGCGAGGACAAGGAGCGGCTGATGGCGGAGGCCGAGCGACGCGACGATGTCGCGGCGATCTCGGCGCTGACGGGGGAGGGGCTGGAGAGCCTGCTCCGCACCGTCGCCGATCGCCTGCTCGCGGGCGCCGAGGTCCATCATCTGACCGTCTCGCTCGCGGACGGCGCGGCCTTGGCGTGGCTGCACGAGCATGGCGAGGTACTCCAGCAGACGGTCGATGCCGAGACGATGGCGCTCGATGTCCGCCTGTCGCCGTCCGAATGGGATCGCTTCCAGGTGCGCGCCGCGGCGGGCCGCTGAGCCCGAGCGAGGGCCGGAACGGCTTGACCGGCCGCGCGGACTGTCGCACTTTTGTTTCTGGGACGTATCCTTCTTTCGGGGCACGTCGCAGGGTGGGGTGTAACGTGGCTTTAGCGATCCGGAAGGCCTGCGCGGCGCTCGCGCTGGGCATTGTGCTGGCGGCGGGCAGTCCTGCGGCCGCGTTGAGCTTCAATCTGATCGATACGGGCGGGGCGGGGGTCGGCAGCCAGGCGCGCGCGGGCTTCGATGCGGCGGCAAGCTTCTGGTCCTCGGTGCTGACCAACGATGTCACGGTCAATCTCGACATCGGCTTCCAGTCGCTCGGCGCGGGCATCCTCGGCTCGACCTCGAGCAACCGCGCGATCATCTCGATGTCGCAGGGCTATCATGCGCTAGCGGCGACCCAGACGAGCACGCTTGATGCGCTCGCGGTGGCCGGGCTCCAGCCTCTGTCGGCGAGCACCGTCGCGGTTCCGGGCGGGACGGGCGCGGTCGTCGCCACCGCCAATGCGCTCAATGCGGGCGGCAACGGCTATGTCGACGGCGCGACGCGGATCGACAATGACGGCGGCATCAACAATTCGACGCTCGCCATGTCGCGCGCCAATGCCAAGGCGCTCGGGCTGACCGTCGATGCCCTCGGCACGCCGATCGCATCCGGTGCGATCGACGGCAGCATCACGTTCAGCAGCGGATTCGCCTTCGATTTCAATCCGGTCGATGGCGTCGATCCGATCGCCTATGATTTCATCGGCGTCGCCATCCATGAGATCGGCCATGCGCTCGGCTTCCTGAGCGGGGTCGACAGCTATGATGCGCGCACGTCGCCTAACGGCCCCGGCAGCGGCTCGCTGGAGGATCTGGTGACGATGGGGACGCTCGATCTGTTCCGTTACAGCGCACCCGGGGTGCTCGATTGGTCGACGAGCGACGCGCCCAAATTCTTCTCGCTCGACGGCGGCCAGACGCAATTGTTCGGCAATGCGCCATTCTCGCTCGGCGCGTATAATGGCGACACGCACCAGGCATCGCACTGGCTGGAAAGTGCCGCAGGCCAGCCGCAGCTCGGCATCCTCGATCCGACGTCCGGCCTCGGCCAGGTGCAGCGAGATCAGCGCGCTCGATCTCGCTGCGCTCGATGCGATCGGCTGGAACGTGGATTTCAGCGTGCTCGACGATCCCGCCTATCGCGTCTCGACCGCGCAGCTGGCGGCGCAGGCGGCCGACGTGCCCGAGCCGGCGAGCTGGGCGCTGATGATCCTCGGCTTCGGCGCGGCCGGCTGCGTGATGCGGCGACGCCGGGCAGGGGAGCGGGCGCCCGGCTGAGCGTCAGCCTCGCTTGACGCGCTGCCAGAGAGCTTCCTTGTCGGACAGCGACAGCGCCGGAAAGTCTGCGTCCGCATCCTCCATCGCCCGAAAGCGCCGCTCGAACTTGGCATTGGCCCCGCGCAACGCGACTTCGGGATCCACGCCGAGCTTGCGCGCATAGTTGACCGCCGAGAAGAGCAGGTCGCCCATCTCGTCCTCGCGCTCCGCGGCGGTCTCGGCCGCGTCGATTTCGTCGAGCTCTTCCAATATCTTGTCGCGCGCGTCGGTCGCATCGGGCCAGTCGAACCCCGTCCGCGCCGCGCGCTTCTGGAGCTTCTCGGCGCGCATCAGCGCGGGCAAAGCCAGCGCGACCCCGGCGAGCGCGCTCGGGTCGGCGGGCTTGGCCTTGCGCTCCTCCGCCTTGATCGTTTCCCACTGGACATGATCATTGCCACGTTCGCCGTCGCCGAAGACGTGCGGGTGGCGACGGATCATCTTGGTGGCGATCGCCTCGGCGACATCGGCGAAAGCGAACGCGCCAAGCTCTTCGGCCATCCTTGCATGGAAGACGACCTGGAGGAGCAGGTCGCCGAGTTCGTCCTTCAGCGCCGGCAGATCGCCGTTCGCGCATGCATCGGCGACCTCATAGGCTTCCTCGATCGTATAAGGCGCTATTGTCGCGAAACTCTGCTCGACGTCCCACGGGCATCCGCTCACCGGATCGCGCAGCCGCGCCATTACCGCAAGCAACGCGTTCAGCGCTTCGGCGGCGCGCTTTGGCTCGGCGACAGGGGCGAAGGGCTCGGGATCCGCGCTCACGTCGATCATCCTTCATCTTGATAATATATATTATGTAAAATTTAGATCAGATCGCGCGGTGCTGGACCCAGCTCACGATGACAGTCGCCACGACGATGATCGCGATCCAGATCGCCGCGATCCGCAGGCCCTTCCGCGGTTCGATCCCGCGCCGGACCAGCCCGCCGCCGACGAGCACCAGCACCATCACGCCCGCGATCAGCGACAGGATCTGGCTTTCGGTCATGCCGCGATCGCCTCCAGCCCGTCGAACCCCGGCTCGACGCCGGCGGGCAGCTCGGCCGCAAGTGTCGCATAATCCATCGTCTGGTCCATATGCGTGAGGATCGCGCGCTTCGGCGCCAGCCGCGCAATCGCGTCCAGGGTCATCGCCAGATGCGGATGCGTCGGATGCGGCTTATGGCGCAGCGCATCGACGATCCAGATGTCGAGCCCGGCGAACAGCGCCTCCATTTCGGGCGTGATCGCATGAAAATCGGTCGCATAGCCGATGCTCCTGCCATCCAGTTCGAAGCGCAGACCGAGCGATACGATCTCGCCATGCGGCATGTCGACGCTGCGGACGCGGATATCGCCGATCGTCGCGTCCCGCTCCAGGACATGGCCGGTCGCCGTCGCCGGATAGCCGAAGCGACCGTTGAACACATAGCCGAAGCGCTCGGCCAGCACCGCCAGCGTCTCCGCATTGCTATAGCCCGGGATCGGCGCGCCGCGGACATGGAAGAGCTGGCGCAGATCGTCGATGCCGTGCGTGTGATCGGCATGCTCGTGCGTCCAGGTCACCGCGTCGATCGCGCCAATCTCCGATGCGAGCAATTGCGTGCGCATGTCGGGGCCGGTGTCGACGAGGATCGTCGTCGTCGCGCTGCGGATCGCGATCGACGCGCGCGTCCGCCGGTTGCGCGGATCGGTGGGGTCACACAGCCCCCAGTCGCCGCCGATCCGCGGCACGCCCGAGGATGTGCCGCAACCGAGCACGATCGCCTTCATGCATGCGCCTTCGTGAACAAGCGGAAGAAGTTGGCCGAGGTCTGCCCGGCGAGCGTCTCGAGCTCGATCCCGCGCAATTTGGCGAGGAACGCGGCGGTGTCGGCGACGAACGCCGGCTCGCCGGTCTTGCCCCGATGCGGCACCGGCGCGAGAAACGGCGCATCGGTTTCGACGAGGATGCGATCCTCGGGCAGCTTCGACGCCGTCTCCGCCAGATCCCTGGCATTCTTGAACGTCACGATGCCGGAGATCGAGATATAGAGCCCGAGCTCCAGCGCCCTGGCGGCGAAATCGGCGCTCGCCGTGAAGCAGTGGATCAGGGCCGGGAAGGCCCCCTTCCCCATCTCCTCGGTCAGGATCGCGGCGGTATCCGCCTCGGCATCGCGCGTGTGGATGATGATCGGTAGCCCGGTCTCGCGCGCCGCCTCGATATGCGCGCGGAAGCTGGTCCGCTGCCGCTCCCGATCCGAATGATCGTAATAATAATCGAGCCCGCTCTCGCCGATCCCGATCACCTTGGGATGCGCCGCCGCCTCGATCAGTCGCGCCGCATGCATGTCGGGATGCGTGTCCGCCTCGTGCGGGTGGATGCCGACCGACGCCCAGACGTCGCTCTCGCGCTCGGCGGTCGCGATCACCGCATCCCATTCGCTCTCGCGCGTCGAGATGTTGAGCATCCCCGTCACGCCGCGCGCGCGCGCGCGCGCCAGCACGGCGGGCTGCTCCTCGATGAGGCCCTTATAATTGAGATGGCAGTGGCTATCGATCAGCATCGCGCCGGAATACGGGCGATGCCGCGGCGCGTCACCCGCCTTCTTGGCTCAGGCGGCGGGAAAATCCGGGCGCTCGGCCAGCGCGAGCACTTCGCCCACCGTCAGATAGCCCTGGCCGGGCACGTCGATGATCACGCGCGCGCGCTCGTCCGACGACATCGCCGCGACCTTGCCGACCATTTCGCCGAGCGTCCCGTCGGCCAGCGTGTCGAAATCGAACGCCATTTCGGATCCGGCGTCGGACCGTGCGTGCAGGACGGCGCGGCGGCCCCAATCGGTATCACTCATACGAAACTCCTGCCTCTCCGTAACTTATCGGTCGGTCTTAGGCCGGTTCTACCCAACGTGGGAAGATGCCCTGCGGCGGCGGCAACGCCGTGCCGGCCGCGAGCGGGCTCTTGAGCGCCGCGAAATCGCGCGCGTCCTGCGGCTGCGCGAGCAGGTCGAGCAAGGCATCCGCGCTCGCCGGGATCGCCCAGCGGACGAGGATCGCGAGCTGGCGGATCGTCTCGGCCGTCACGTACAGCACGCGATCGGCGGCTGCGGGATCGGTCTTGCGCAATGCCCAGGGCGCCTGCTCGGCGAAATAGACGTTGGCGGCCGAGACCGCGCCCCAGATCGCACCGAGCGCAGTGTGGATCGCCATCTCCTCCATGAAGCGGCCCGCCTCGTCCGCGGCCGCGTCGAGGTCCGCGAACAGATCGATATCGGCCTGCGCGAGCGCGCCGGGCTCGGGCACCACGCCGCCGCCATTCTTGGCGATGATGCTCAGGCAGCGTTGCGCCAGATTGCCGAGCCCGTTGGCGAGATCGGCATTGCAGCGCGTGACGATCGCCTCGTGGCTGTAGCTGCCGTCCGCGCCGAAGCTCACCTCGCGCAGCAGGAAATAGCGCAATTGATCGACGCCATAGGTCTCGGCCATGCCGATCGGATCGACGACATTGCCGACCGACTTGGACATCTTCTCGCCCTTGTTGAGCAGGAAGCCGTGGCCGAAAATCTGCCTGGGCAGCGGCAGGTCCGCCGACATCAGGAATGCGGGCCAATAGACCGCGTGGAAGCGGACGATGTCCTTGCCGATGATGTGCGTCGCGCCCGCATCCCAATATCGGGCGAGCGGGCCGCTGCGGTCGGGATAGCCGGTGCTCGTCAGATAGTTGGTCAGCGCATCGACCCAGACATACATGACGTGGCCTGGCGCATCGGGCACCGGCACGCCCCAGTCGAAGCTCGTCCGCGAAACCGAAAGATCGGTCAGCCCGCCGCGCACGAAGCTCGCCACCTCGTTGCGCCGGCTGTCCGGCTGGATGAAATTAGGCTGCTTTTCATAGAGTTCGAGCAACTTCTCGGCATAAGCCGAGAGCCTGAAGAACCAGCTTTCCTCGACCGTCCAGTCGACCGGCGTGCCCTGCGGCGAAAGCTTCTCGCCGCCCTCGCCCGCAACCAGCTCCTCCTCGCCGTAAAAGGCCTCGTCGCGGACCGAATACCAGCCTTCGTAGCGGCCGAGATAGATGTCGCCCTTGGCGACCATCGCCCGCCAGATCGCCTGGCTCGCTTCGTAATGGGCAGGCTCGGTCGTGCGGATGAAGCGATCGAACGAGATATTCAACACCTCGTCCATCCGCTTGAACTGACCGGACATTTCATCGGCGAGCGCGATCGGGGTGATGTCGCGGTTGCGCGCCGCCTGCGCCATCTTGAGACCATGCTCGTCGGTGCCCGTCGTGAACAGCACGTCGCGGCCCGAGAGGCGATGGAAGCGCGCGATCGCATCGGTCGCGATCGCCTCGTAGGCGTGGCCGATATGCGGGCTGCCATTGGGGTAGCTGATCGCGGTGGTGATATAGAAAGGGTCTGACATGAAGGGGCCTCTAGTCGGACGGGGGCAAAGGGGAAAGGTGGCGCGCCCCAGATCCTCCCCAGCAAGGGGAGGTGGCATCGCAGAGCGATGACGGAGGGGTGTCCGCCTCCCCGATAGCGTTACCCCTCCACCATCGCTGCGCGACGGTCCCCCTCCCCTTGCAGGGGAGGATTTGATCAGCCTGCCAGCTTCGCGAGCAGCCCCGCCATCTCGAACACGGTCGTCTGGCTGTCCATGCTGAGCCGCACCGCGCCGTCGGCGATCCCGCGCGCCTGCGTCCAAAGTGCGACCTTGCGATCGAGATCCGCGCCGCCTTCCCGCGCCGCCTGCGCGATCCGGCCCGGCGCGCGCTCGAGAAACGCCTCGTAGCGCGCCTGCGCCGCCTTGCCCGACAATTGCTTGGCGAGCGTCAGCCGCTGGAGCCCCGTCGCATCGCCCTCGCGCGCAATCCGGTCGATCGCGCGATCGAGCCCGGCGACGTCGAGCCCGGCGAAGCGGATCGCCTGTCCCGGCGCGCCCGCGGCGATCGTCGCCAGCGTCGCGATCTCGCCCGCATCCTGTTCGGGCAGGGCGATCCGCAGCACCCGGGCACTGTCCGCCTCGTCGAGCCCGGAGAAACGCAGCAGCCGGCAGCGTGAGCGGATCGTCGGCAGCAGCCGCCCCGGCGAATGGCTGACGAGAATGAAGATCGTCCCCGCGGGCGGCTCCTCCAAATTCTTGAGCAACGCATTGGCGCCCGCCCGCTCGAGATCGTCGACCGCGTCGATGAGGACCACACGGCGCAGCGACAGGCTCGGGCTCGTCGCGAACAGAGGCTGGAGCGCACGGACCTGATCGATCGGGATCGAGCGTGCCAGTTCCTCAGACTTATCCTTCGGAAGCCGCCGCAACATCCTGAAATCGGGATGCGATCCCGCGTGGAACAGATGCGCGATGCGATGCCCGTCCTCGACCGCGAAGTCGTCGCCGGTCGGCGCCGGGCCCGCCGCCGTCGCCAGCATCCACAAAGCCGCGGCGCGCGCGAATGTCGCCTTGCCGACTCCCTCCGGCCCCGCCAGCAGCCACGCATGATGCAGCCGGCCCGAGAGCACGGCCTCGCGCAGCGTCGCGACCTCGTCGGCATGCCCGATCAGGCTCATCCCACATCCTCGATCGCGTCGAGCAGACGCGCCGTCACCGTTTCGGCCGGCCCAGTTGCATCGACGATCCGCCAGCGCGCCGGATCGGCTTCGGCCAGCCGCCGGAATGTCCGCCCGACCGCGGTATGATAGTCGGCATCGCGCGCGCCGAACCGGTCCGACTTGCCGGCATCACGCGCCGCCTCGCGCGCCATCGCCTCCGCTTCGGGCAAGGCCAGCAGCAACGTCCGATCGGGCAGCAGTCCCTTGCTACCCACCGCGTGCAACGCGCGGATCGCCTCGTCGCCGAGCCCGTCCGCGCCGCCCTGATAGGCGATCGAACTGTCGAGAAACCGATCGCAGATCACCCACGCGCCCCGCGCGACCGCCGGGCGGATCGTCCGCGCGACGTGATCCGCGCGCGCCGCCGCGAACAGCAGCGCCTCCGCCTCCGCCGCCCAGCGATCGCCCGCGCCTTCCAACAGCAATTTGCGGATCGCCTCCGCGCCCGGGCTCCCGCCCGGCTCGCGCGTTTCGATCACCTCGCGCCCGGCCGCGCGCAGCGCCGCCGCCAGCGCACGCGCCTGCGTCGATTTGCCGACCCCTTCCCCGCCCTCGAGGCTGATGAAGCGGCCCCCCGGTCCGCTCACGACGCCAAGCTCACGATGTCGGGCTCACGATCCGCCGAACAGCCGGTGCACGCCGTTGCCGATCCGCCCGAAGAAGCCCGCCGCGGTCACGTCGTTCGCGGCGACGAGCGGCATCACCTGCGGCGGCCCGTCGCCCGTGCGCGCGACGAGATCGGCGACATGATCGCCCTTCTTGATCGGCGCCTTGAGCGGGCCGGTATAAGCCACCGTGAGCTTCACGTCCGAGGTCAGCCCCGCCGGGATCGTCACGGTCAAGTTCTTCGGCGCGACGAGGCCGACCGATCGCGCGGCACCCAGCTGCACCGGCGCGGTATCGACCTGCTTGCCCGCCGGGAAGAGCGGCTTGGCCTGCCAGGCGCGGAAGCCCCAGTTCATGAACGAGACCGATTCCGAGATGCGCTGGTTGAACGAATCGAGTCCCGCCAGCACCATCACGAGCCGCCGCCCATTCTGCTCGGCCGAGCCGGTGAAGCCATAGCCCGCCTCCTCGGTATGCCCGGTCTTGAGCCCGTCGGCGCCCGCGACGCGCCCGAGCAGCGGATCGCGATTGGCCTGCGTGATGTCCGCGCCCGATCCCAGCGTCTTGCCCCAGGTGAAATTGGGGCGGCTGTAGAAGGTCTTGTACATGTCCGGGTAATTCTGGATCGTCGCGGTCGCGAGCTTGGCCAGGTCGCGCGCGGTCACATAGGTCACGCCGTTGTCGGGCCAGCCGTTCGACGTTCCGAAATGGCTGTTGGTCAGCCCCAGATCCTTCGCCTTCTGGTTCATCACCGCGACGAAGGCGGGCTCGGTCCCGGCGATATGCTCGGCGAGCACGACGCAGGCGTCGTTGCCCGAGAGCGTGACGATGCCGAACAGCAGGTTCGCGATCGAGACCTGCTCGCCGACCGACAGGAACATCGTCGATCCGGCCGCCGGCCCGTGCCACTTCTTCCACGTCTCGGGCGAGACCGTCGCCATGTCGGAGAGCTTGAGCTTGCCCTGCTTCACCAGATCGAAGGCGACATAGACGGTCATCATCTTCGCCAGCGACGCGGGCGGCATCCGCCGATCGGCATCCTTGGCGTAGAGCGTCGCGCCCGACGACAGATCGACCATATAGGCGACCTTCGCGGGCGTGTCGTAGGGCGGCGCGGCGGCCTGCCCCGGCAGGACGACGAGGCCGCTCGCGGCGATCAGGAGGGCGGCGTTACGGAGACGCGTCATTGTGTGTCTGGCATCCTTGTTCTTCCGGGCAAGCTCTAACCCCGCCGCCGCGCCGATGCCAGCGCGCCGTCGCGCTCGGTGGATCGCGCGCCGCTCTCGCCCGTTAACTCCGCAAATCAGCGGAGAGCAGCATATGGACGATCCAGCCCTCAATCCCGGCGACGAAGCCGCGCCCGGCACCCCCGGCACCGGCGAGGATCTCTGCCCGATCTGCGGCGGGAGCGGCCATATCGACGGCGGCGACTGCGCCGAATGCGGCGGCAGCGGCAAGATCACGCGCGGCATCGGCGGCGGCTGAGCGCCTAGCGCACGCGCCGCAGCGACCAGCCGATCGCGGCGCCGTCCGGCGGCGTCTCGCTCGTGATCGCCAGCGCGTGCGCCGCGCGCGGCCGGCCGAGCGGATCGATCCACACGCTCGATTCCATCGTTAGCGTCCCGCTCTCGGCGCGGAACTGCCAGGCGCCGCCCTCGGGCGGGCGGATCAACGCGCCATGCGCATCGGCGGTCAGCACCGTCTCCAGCGCGGGCGCGAGGTGGAAGCGGATCACGAACGGCGTCGCCGCCAGCCCGCGCCGGCGCCCCGCGGGGACCAGCCGGTCGTCGCCCGACAGCGTCCGCCCGTCCGCCGACAAGGTCAGCGATCGCTCATGCCGGAAGCCGTGCCGCCGGACATAGCCGTCATGCGAGGCGACCAGCGTCATCCCGTCGCGCGCCTCGCTCCGCTCGAGATCGACCTCCCCCACCCCGCGCCCGAGCGAGCCGTCCTCGTGCAGCGCGGTCGAGTTGGTCTCGGCGAGGGTCAGCGTCGAATGCGCCGCGGTCGTCCGCAGCCCTTGCGCGAGCTCGCCCGGCAGGCCCGGCGCGCCGCCGCAATTGACGATCAACCGCTGCGCGCCTTCCGAGAGCTCGAAGGCGAGCGTCGAGGCGCAGCCGCCGCGGATCAGCGCGCCCGAAGGCGGCGGTGCTGCGTCCATCACCAACCGCGAGGCGCCCGCCTCCAGCCGCTGATATCCCCAGTCGCGCGCCGGTGACAGCGCCTCCGCGCGCACGCCCGAAGCCGCGACCGCCGCGGCGATCGCATGGGCGCTGCCCGGCCCGCCGCCCTGCCACGACGACAGTCCGCCATCGCCCAGGACGACCCCGATCAGCGCCGGCACAGCCTTCGCCAGTGCCCCCGACACCGCTGCCGGCATCGGCCGCGCACGCACCTCATAGACGGCGCGTAATTGCGCGAGCAGCTCGATCAGATCGAGCTGCATCGCCGGCACGCGCGTCGCCAGACCGCCATCCTCGTGCAGCGCTTGCGTCAGCGCGCGCGCCAGCCCCGCTTCGCCATGCGCGGTGCGCAAATCCCCGCCCGGAATGAGCAGCCCCGCCGCGATGACGCCCGACCAGGCGGCGATCCGCGCGACGCCCTGCGGCACGCTGTCCGCCGCGCGATCCAGATGCCGCGCGCCGCGTGCGAGCGTGTTGAGCAGGGTCTTGCGCAGCTCCTCGTCGCCCGAGCTGAGGAGATAGGGCGCATAAGCGGTCCACAGCAGGATCCGCCGCCCCCACAGATCGGGCCGCCAGGCAGGATCGGCGACGGTGCGCGCATGTTCGGCGAGCCAGGTCCGTGCGATCGCCTCGGCGACGGGCGCACCCTCTTCGCGCGAAGCGGCGGCCGCCAGATCGCGCAGCCAGCCGAAACTGTGGCGATATTCGGCGAAGCCCGCGCTGTGCCCGCCGCGCTTGAGGCTGTCGATCGGCACGCGCTCCTGTCCGAACAGCATCGCGCCGTCCATCAGCGCGCGCCCGGCCTTGGGCCGTCCGGGGATCGGATCGGCGGGCACGTCGATCAATTGCAGCGGGTAGCGTCCGCTCAGCCGCATGCTGTGGATCGGCGATCGCCAGGCGAGCCGGTGCAGCCGCTGGTTGAGCCGGTCGGCGAGCGACAGACCGCGCGTGCCGTCGCCGCGCAGCCGCCGGCGCTCGACGCTGTGCGTCTCGTCCTCGTCTCCGCCCGAACCGGCCATCAGGCCCCGCGCAGGCCCGCAATGTTGGCGGCATAAGCCGAAGGCCCGCCGCGAAAGGTCGCCGTCCCCGCGACGAGCGCGTCGGCGCCCGCCGCGACGATGCGCGCCGCGTTGCTCGCATCGACCCCGCCGTCGACTTCGAGATCGATCGCCTTGCCCGTCTTGTCGATCGCCTTGCGGATCGCCTCGATCTTGCGCAGCTGGCTCTCGATGAAGCTCTGCCCGCCGAAGCCGGGGTTGACGCTCATCACCAGCACCAGATCCAAATCCTCGAGCAGATAATCGAGCATCTTGGCGGGCGTCGCCGGATTGAGCGAGACGCCCGCGCGCTTGCCGAGCGCCTTGATCCGCTGGATCGTCCGGTGCGTATGCGGCCCCGCCTCGGGATGGATCGTGATCGTGTCCGCGCCGGCCTCGGCGAAGGCATCGAGATAGGGATCGACCGGCGATATCATCAGGTGGACGTCGAACAGCTTGGTCGTGTGCGCGCGCAGCGCCTTCACCACCGCCGGGCCGATCGTGATGTTGGGCACGAAATGCCCGTCCATCACGTCGACATGGATCCAGTCGGCGCCGGCCGCGTCGATCGCGCGAACCTCCTCGCCCAGCTTCGCGAAATCGGCGGAAAGGATGGAGGGGGCGATGCGGACCGGCTGTTGCATGCCCGGGCCTGTAGCCGAGCACGGGGGCGGAACCAACGTCCCGTGGCGCGCGGCCTCCACTAAGCTGTGAGTATCTCGTCCGGCGACATCCGCGCGCTTTATAAACCCGTCCGTCCTGAGCTTGTCGAAGCCTGTCCTGAGCGACTGCCGCAGGCAGGCAGTCGAAGGGGACTGTTTTGCTTTTTGCTGACTAGGAAGAACGGTGCTTCGACAAGCTCAGCACAAACGGGGGAAAGATGGCGCGCAAAGGCTGCTAGCGCTCGATCCCGTTCTCCGGAAGCTCGTCGGGCAGCGCAGGTTCGTCGGAGCGTGCGTCCGTCCGGCGTTTCGGCGAAGGGGCATCGGCCGCCCGCTCGGCCGCCGGCAGCGGCGTCCGCGATGCGTCCTCTGCTGCGGAGATGTCCGCCAGAGCCTTGGCCGATGTCCGTGCCTGCGCCTCGGCCGCTGCGTCGGCGGGCAGCGCGTCGGGCTTCGATCGCTGGCAGCCGGCCAGAGCCACCAGTGCCAGCACCAGCGGTACGGCGCGCCTCACTTGGGCGGTTCGGCCGGGGCCGTCGCCGGCGGGGTCGTTTCCGCGGCGGGCGCCGGCGCTGCGATTGTCGCTGCGTCCGTCGCGCCTGGAGTTGCCGTCGCGCTGTCGACGGCCTCGGTCGCCGCCGTCGGTCCGGTCCCCGCATCGCCGATCGGCGTCGGCACCGTATCGCCTGCGGACTGGTCGTCGTCCGCCGGCCCGGCATCCTCGAACGAATTCTCCTGGTCCAGGATCGCCGCGCGCCGGCGCTGGAGATAGGCCGAGCGCGCCGTCGCATAGGGATCGAGGCTGCTCTTGAGGAAGGCGTCGCCCCCGCTGTCGGTCAGCTGCGACCGCGCGTCGATCACCTGGAGCGCGCGATAGCCGAGCACCGCCTTGTTCGGGATATCGGACTCGCGGATGCCGACATTGACCGGATCCGCGGCGAAGGCGACGCCCGAGCCGACGCCGTCGCGCAGCGTCGATGGCCCCAGCAGCGGCAGCACCAGATAGGGCCCGCCATTCACGCCCCACTTGGCCAGCGTCTGGCCGAAATCCTCGGGCGCCGCCTGGATCCCCTCCCGGCTCGCAATGTCGAACAGGCCGCCGATGCCGAGCGTCGTGTTGATCACGAAGCGGCCGAGATTCTTGACCGCGCGCTTGGGTTTGCCCTGCAGCATGTTGTTCACGAACGACCAGGGCTCGGTCACGTTCGAGAAGAAGTTGCTGACGCCGCTGCGCACGGGCTTCGGCGCGACCGCGCGATACACGCTCGTCACCGGCTTGATGACGACCTTGTCGGCGGCCATGTTGACGCCCCAGACGCCGCGATTGAATTTCTCGAGCGGATCGCGCTGCGCCAGCCGGTCCTGCCCCGGCACGGTCGCGCAGCCGCCGAGGAGAAGCGCGAAGGAAAAGGCGGCAATACGCGGAGTCGAACGGCTTTTGATCATGCGCGCGGCGCTGCCATAGGCCCTGCGACCCGACAAGGCCTTGACCACATATAAAGACATCTTTATATCTCGAATCCAGGAGATTTCTGGACGATGCCCGCGCCCCTCGCCGTCTTCCGCGCGCTTGCCGATCCGACCCGGCTCCGCATCGTCGCGCTCCTGCGCCAGATGGAGCTGTCCGTCGGCGAACTCGCGCAGGTGCTCGGTCAGAGCCAGCCGCGCGTCTCGCGCCACGTCAAGATCCTCGCCGATGCGGACCTGTGCGATCGCCGCCGCGAGGGCAGCTGGATCTTCCTCGGGCTCGGCGCGGCCGCGCGCCACGGACCTTTGCTCGCCGCGATCGACGGATGGGAAGACCCGTCCGCCGAGCGTTGGGCGATCGCCGATGCCGCGCGCCTCGCCGCCGTCCGCGCCGATCGCATGGCGGCCGCCGAGACCTATTTCAATCAGCATGCCGCCGAATGGGACGCTATCCGCTCGCTCCATGTCGCCGAGGCGCAGGTGGAAGGTGCGATCGTCGATCTGCTCGATGCGCCGCTCGGCCGGCTCGTCGATATCGGCACGGGCACCGGACGGATGATCGAATTGCTGCTCGATCGCGCGGACAGCGCGGTCGGCATCGATCGCAGCCCCGAAATGCTCCGCCTCGCCCGCGCCAAGGTGCCGCAGGACGGGCGGGTGCGCACCGAGCTGCGCCAGGGCGACATGTACGCGCTCCCGATCCTCGATGCCGGTGCGGACACGGTCGTGCTCCACCAGGTGCTCCATTATGCGCAGGCCCCCGCCGCCGCGATCGCCGAGGCCGGCCGCACGCTTTCCGACGAAGGCCGGCTGCTGATCGTCGATTTCGCCGCGCATGATCGCGAGGAATTGCGCGAGCGCGATGCGCATGTCCGGCTCGGCTTCGACGATGCGCAGATCGAAAGCTGGTTCGATGCCGCCGGGCTCGATCTCGCCGCCACGCGCGAATTGCGCGGCGGCGAGCTTACCGTCAAACTCTGGCTCGGCGCACGTCGCGTCGAAAGCCGCCACCTGAAGGCCGTCGCGTAATGGGACTTTCGCTCACCCAGCTCCACGAGGCGCAAAGCGCGCTCGCAGCACCTCTCTATGCGGACGTCGCCGGCGATATCGGCGTCTCGTTCGAATTCTTCCCGCCCAAGTCGGAGAAGATGGAAGAGACATTGTGGGCCGCGGTCCAGACGCTCGCGCCGCTCGAGCCGCGCTTTGTGTCGGTCACCTATGGCGCGGGCGGCTCGACGCGCGAACGCACCCACCAGACCGTCGCGCGCATCGTCCGCGAGACCCATATCCCCGCCGCCGCGCATCTGACCTGCGTCGATGCGACGAAGGACGAGATCGACCAGATCGCGCGCGAATATTGGGAAGCCGGCGTCCGCCACATCGTCGCGCTGCGCGGCGATCCGCCGCGCGCCGGCGAGAAATTCGTCAGCCACCCCGGCGGTTACGAGAATGCCGCCGCGCTCACCGCCGGCCTCAAGAAGATCGCGCCGTTCGAGATTTCGGTCGCGGCCTATCCAGAATGCCACCCGGATTCGGCCAATGCGCAGCATGATCTCGATAATCTGCGCGCCAAGATCGATGCCGGCGCCGATCGCGCGATCACCCAGTTCTTCTTCTCGGCCGAGACCTTCTTCCGCTTCCGCGATGCGGTCGCCGCCGCCGGCATCGATGCCGAGATCGTTCCCGGCATCATGCCCGTCTCCACCTTCGCGGCGACGAGCCGGATGGCGGCGATGTGCAACACCGATGTGCCCGAATGGATGGCGCGGCTGTTCGATGGCCTCGAGGATCACGCCGCCGCGCGCCAGTTGGTCGCCGCGACGATCGCCGCCGAACTGTGCCGCAAGCTCTATGCCGGCGGCGTCCGCCAGTTCCACTTCTACACGCTCAACCGCGCCGAGCTTGCCTATGCGATCTGCCACCTGCTGGGCAAACGCCCGGCCAAGGCGGACAAGGCGCTGGAAGCGGCGGCGTAAACACTGCACCCAACCGCTCATCCTGAGGAGCCATTGAGCCTGTCGAAATGGCGTCTCGAAGGACGAACACGACGGTGATGGTCCTTCGAGACGGGCCTTCGCCAAGCTCAGTCCCTCTTCAGGATGAGCGGACAATTAGTTCAAGGATCGTCATATGACCCCCTCCGCCATCGCCGCCGCCTTCCGCGCCGAAGCCGCCAAGCGCGTGCTCATCACCGATGGCGCGTTCGGCACGATGATCCAGAACTACAAATTGCAGGAGGCCGATTATCGCGGCGCCTACGCGCTCGAGCTCGATCAGAAGGGCAATAACGATCTGCTCGTCCTGACCCGCCGCGACGTCGTCGACACGATCACGCGCCAGTATCTCGATGCCGGCTCGGACATCGTCTCGACCAACACGTTCAACGCCAACACGATCAGCCAGGAGGATTATGGCGCGGTCCATCTCGTCCGCGAGATGAACCTCGCCGCCGCCGATATCGCGCGGCGGGCCGCCGACGATTATGCCGCAAAGGACGGCCGCCCCCGCTTCGTTGCCGGCGCGATCGGGCCGACCAACAAGACGCTGTCGCTCTCGCCCGACGTCAACGATCCCGGCTATCGCGCGATCGAATATGACGATCTCAAGAATGTCTACAAGGACCAGGCCGGCGCGCTGCTCGACGGCGGGGTCGACTTCATCCTGATCGAGACGATCTTCGACACGCTCAACGCCAAGGCCGCGATCATGGCGGTCAAGGAAGTCGAAGAGGACCGCGGCGCCGAGATTCCGGTGATGATCTCGATGACCGTCACCGACATGTCTGGCCGCAATCTCTCGGGCCATTCGGTCGAGGCCTTCTGGTCGAGCGTGCGCCACGCGCACCCGCTGACCGTCGGGCTCAACTGCGCGTTCGGCGCGGACCTGCTCCGCCCGCACGTCCAGGTCATCTCGCAGATCGCCGACGCGCTCGTGATGGTCTATCCGAATGCGGGCCTGCCCAACGATCTTGGCGCCTATGACGAGCAGCCCGAGACGACCGGCGGCTTCATCCGCGAATGGGCCGAGCAGAGCCTCGTCAATGTCGTCGGCGGCTGCTGCGGCTCGACCCCGCCGCACATCGCCGCGATGGCCAAGGCTGTGGAAGGCTATGCGCCGCGCCCGGTGCCGACCAACAAGCCGGTCCTCAAGCTTGCCGGCCTCGACCCGTTCGTGATGGCGGCGTAACGCCTTCGCGACTTTAACCCGTTCGTGCTGAGCGTAGTCGAAGCACGGGCCATATGTGACGCCGCCTGAAGCACGTCCTTCGACTTCGCTCAGGACGAACGGAGAATGAGTTCTTGACCACCCCCACCGCCACCTTCGTCAATATCGGCGAGCGCACCAACGTGACCGGCTCCGCGGCGTTCAAGAAGCTCATCATGGGCGGCGATTATACCAAGGCGATCGAGGTCGCCCGCGCGCAGGTCGAGAATGGCGCGCAGGTCATCGACGTCAACATGGATGAGGGGCTGCTCGACGCGCATTACGCGATGACGACCTTCCTCAAGCTCATCGCCGCCGAGCCCGATATCGCGCGCGTGCCGGTCATGATCGACAGCTCGAAATGGTCGGTGATCGAGGCGGGCATCAAGTGCGTCTCGGGCAAGCCGATCGTCAATTCGATCAGCATGAAGGAAGGCGAGGCCGAATTCCTCAAATATGCGCGCAAGGTGATGAATTACGGCGCAGCCGTCGTCGTCATGGCGTTCGACGAGACCGGCCAGGCCGACACCAAGGAGCGCAAGATCGAGATCTGCGAGCGCGCCTACAAATTGCTGATGGGGATCGGCTTCCCGCCCGAGGACATCATCTTCGATCCCAACGTCTTCGCGGTCGCCACCGGCATCGAGGAGCATAACAATTACGGCGTCGATTTCATCGAGGCCACGCGCGAGATCCGCGCGCGCTGCCCGCACGTCCACATCTCGGGCGGCCTTTCCAACCTGAGCTTCTCGTTTCGCGGCAATGAGGTCGTCCGCCGCGCGATGCACTCGGTGTTCCTCTATCACGCCATCCCCGCGGGCATGGACATGGGCATCGTCAACGCCGGGCAGCTCGACGTCTATGACCAGATCGATCCCGTGCTGCGCACCGCCTGCGAGGACGTCATCCTCAATCGCGATCCCGAGGCCGGAGAGCGCCTCGTTACGCTCGCCGAGAGCTTCCGTGGCACCGATGCCGTCGCCGAAAAGGCCGCCGAGGAATGGCGCGGCTGGGAGGTCGTCAAGCGGCTCGAACATGCCTTGGTCAAGGGCATCGACGCGCACGTCGTCGCCGATACCGAGGAGGCGCGGCTGGAGATCTTCAACCGCGGCGGCCGCCCGATCGAGGTGATCGAAGGCCCGCTGATGGACGGGATGAACGTCGTCGGCGATCTGTTTGGCTCAGGGAA
Source organism: Sphingomonas natans (assembly GCF_030546695.1). GTDB lineage: Bacteria > Pseudomonadota > Alphaproteobacteria > Sphingomonadales > Sphingomonadaceae > Sphingomonas_I > Sphingomonas_I natans. The sequence goes on along the minus strand of NZ_JAUOTP010000001.1, from coordinate 352,480 downwards.
AATGTTCCTGCCCCAGGTCGTCAAGTCCGCGCGCGTGATGAAGAAGGCCGTCGCCCACCTGCTGCCCTTTATCGAGGCGGAGAAAGTCGCGGGCACGCGCGCCAAGGGCCGAATCATCATGGCGACCGTGAAGGGCGACGTTCACGATATCGGCAAGAACATCGTCGGCGTCGTCCTCCAGTGCAACGGCTACGAGGTCATCGATCTCGGCGTGATGGTCGCCTGGCCCAACATCCTGAAGGCCGCCAACGAGAATGACGCCGACATGATCGGCCTGTCCGGCCTCATCACCCCCTCGCTCGACGAGATGGTCACCGTCGCCGAGGAGATGCAGCGCTCGGAGATGACGATGCCGCTGCTGATCGGCGGCGCGACCACCTCGAAGGTCCACACCGCGCTCCGCATCGCGCCCAAATATGACGGGCCCGTCGTCCACGTCCTCGATGCCAGCCGCGCCGTCGGCGTCGCCTCGACGCTGATGAGCGACACGCAGCGCGACGCCTTCGTCCTCAAGACCGCCGACGAATATGAGGCCGTCCGCATCGCCCGCGAAGGCAAGCCGCAAAACCTGCTCGCCACGCTGGACGAAGCGCGCGCCAACGGCTTCGGCGCCGATTTCGCGCAAAAGCCCCCCGCCCCCCGCCACCCCGGCCTCCACGTCTTCGACGACTGGAGCCTGGAGGACCTGCGCGCCTATATCGATTGGACGCCCTTCTTCCGCGCGTGGGAACTGGCCGGCAACTTTCCCGCTATCCTCGACGATGCGGTCGTCGGCGAAAGCGCACGCAGCCTTTACGCCGATGCGCAGGCGATGCTCGACACGATCATTGCCGAGAAATGGCTGACCGCGCGCGGCATGGCCGGTCTTTGGCCGTGCCGCCGCCATGGCGACGACGTGATCGTCCATCCCGATCATAGCGCCGAGACGGACGCCATCGCGCCCGCCGCGGCGAATATCCTCGCCGCCGCCCACGTGCTGCCCGAGCATGAGGTGCGTCTGTCTTTCCTTCGCCAGCAGATCCGTAAGCGTGAAGGCCGTCCGAATATGTGCCTGGCCGACTTCATCGATCCGGCGGGTGACTGGATGGGCGGCTTCGCCGTGGGTATTCATGGCATCGATCCGCACATCGCCCGCTTCCAGGCCGAGCATGACGATTATCGCGATATCCTCTTGAAGGCGCTCGCTGACCGCTTTGCCGAGGCGTTCGCCGAGCGGCTCCACCTGCATGTCCGCACCGATCTGTGGGGCTATGCCGAGGGCGAGCAGCTGACCAACGAGGCGCTCGTGAAGGAGCAGTATCGCGGCATCCGCCCCGCGCCGGGCTATCCCGCCTGCCCCGATCACAGCCTGAAACCGATTCTGTTCGATTTGCTGGGCGCAGAAGACGCGATCGGCATCTCGCTGACCGAAAGCTTCGCGATGCTCCCGACCGCGGCGGTCTCGGGCTTCTATTTCGGCCACCCCGACAGCCAGTATTTCGGCGTCGCCCGCATCGGGCAGGACCAGGTCGAGGATTATGCGGGGCGGCGCGGCATCGATCTGCCGACGGCGGAGCGGTATTTGCGGCCCAATCTAGACTAGCACAGAGGGCATCAGCTTATTAATGATGTAGCGTAAGTTTCATTACTGGGAGGCATTTGCTAAAGTGGCTGAGCAAGACGCGATTAAGCAATTCGCGGATTTTGCCTTCCCTTATGCCAATGATCGCTTTGCCGAGGTAGCGGCAAAAGGCCTGAAAATGGCTCATTACACTACCGCTGAAGCGGCTGCCTTAATTCTTGGAAATCAGAGCCTTTGGCTTCGCAACGCTGCTTTAATGAACGACTTTTCGGAAGTTGCCTATGGAAACGCATGTTTGGAGCAAAGCTTTTCATCTGGATTAGGCGCGAGGTTGCAAGCGGCAATAGACGTTGTTCATCCCGGGCTTTTTAGAAATGTTACGGAACGAATAAATAACGTCGATGTACACACCCGAACGCATACTTACCTGACTTCATTGTCAGCTCATAATCAAGAAAGTCAGCTTGGCCGACTTTCGATGTGGAGAGCCTATGGTGGGCCTACGTCAGGGGTTGCCATAATCTTCAATACCGAGGTTTTCGCTCACGACAGTGACCGCTTGGGCGCCTATTCGAGCCCTGTACTGTATGGAGGAGTGACTGAGTTTAGCCGCGAACTAGTTCGCGTGATCGAAAATATCGAAAATAACAGACACGTTCTCGCGCAGGTTCCGTTTGATAATGCAGCTTCGATTTTATTCAATTCCTTGCAGTTTTCGACGTTGTCGACAAAGCATCCTGCCTTTGAGGAGGAGCAAGAGTGGCGGGTGATTCATCACCCGCTCTCCGAGCCATCGGCATTCATATCAACCTGTACCCGAACGATTAGAGGCATTCCTCAGATGATCTGCGAGGTTCCGCTCCGCGATCAGGTAGGTTTGAATATGCCTTGGCTCGATTTAAATCGATTGCTTTCGCATGTCATCATAGGCCCGTGCGTCTATCCAAAGCAGGTAGCTTGGGCCTTTCGTGAGATTTTGCGTGAGATTGGCATCGCAAACCCCGACAGCCGTATCGCAATTGCAAATATTCCATTGCGCCAAAACGGATAGCAAAGTGAATTGTAAGGGAAGAGCGTCCTCGCGCTAATCATATCAGCGCTGTCCGAGAACCGTGAGGCCAGTTCCGCTTCTCGCTTTTACGGGATTTGCGAGGTCGCCACGATACAATCTAGCGCGGCCTAGTTGCTCGACCGCCTCCGGATCGGAGAGGTGCATTCATGATCGGAACGGAAATGGCAGCCGTAAGTAATTCTCAAGCAGAAAAGGATCAACTTGCCGCTGCCGTCGGGTTCGCCCTTTCGGAATGGGCAGAAGTCGAAATCGTTTTGACGTTTATCCTGATTTCGGTGCTGGACACAGGCACGGAACCGCACGTCGAAGGAATAGTGGCATGTGAGCTGCTACCGGAGGGACAGCGTATGCTTCACGCGGGCATGGGGCGGCTCGTGGCCTTCGACGCTCGCTTGGACTTCGTAAGTGCCGTCATTGAAGAATCGTCACTGGCCGATTGGATAAAAGGGCTCTGGCGAGGAATAGCCTCACGGCTGACCAAAAAGTACAAATCGCGCCATCAGATCGCGCACTTTATCATTTGCGATGAAGAGGGGAGAGACGGTCGCGTGAGATCTGTAGTCGATCCTTTTCCCACCTCGATCACGTCTATCGGAGGCAAGCGCCTGTCTCTCAGCGACGTCACGACAAAGCTTCACAATTTCCGTGAGTTGAAGGAAGCGCTGCAGTGGTTTGGGCTGGCCGTCGAGATTGATCGAAAGCGCCAAGGAGGGCTTCTTCCGCCAGACCCGCCTCTCATCGCGCGGGCGCGCCAGGGCGCATCAATTTAGAATTAATCAGATCGACAATCCCCCGAGGCGCTGCGGACAAGATCGCGAACAAACAAAGAACATAAGTCTTGCAATGTTGGAAATGACGTGAAACGCTGCGGCATGCACTCGCTCGCTTTCCCCACCTCCCGCCGCCCGTCAGGATCGTCTCCCGCGTACGCGCGTGCGCATGCGCGGGGGCGCGCGCTCGCGCGCGCCGAGGTGCGACTTTCCAGTGACTTTCCGCCGATCCGCGCTTGGCACCCTCGCCCCGCGCCTGCCCGCTTTGCCACCCGCCCGCGCCGCACTTCCGCCCACCACGCTCACCAAAGGCCCCCACAGTGACCGATCCGCACCGCCGCCTGTTCCTCGCCGGCGCGCTCTCCACGGCGGCGCTCCCCGCACTCGCCCGGACGCCCGCGGCCCCCCGCGCGATCAACCCGCTCGTCCGCAACCGCGCCGATGCGCAGGTCGCGCTGCAGGCGGACGGCTGGTACACGATGACCGGCTCGGTCCCCGAATATGATCGGCTCGTGCTGCGCCGGTCGCGCACGATCGCGGGCCTCGTCACCGCGCCCGAGACGGTGCTGTGGCGCCATCCCGCGACGGGTCCGATGTCTGGCTATATCTGGGCACCCGAGCTGCACCGGATCGACGGCCGCTGGATCATGTATTTCGCCGCCGGCCCCAGCGGCGGCGGCGCGGACGTGTTCCGCATCCGCACCTTCGCGATCGCCTGTACCGATGCCGATCCGATGACGGGCAGTTGGTCCGTGCTCGGCCAGCTGGAGACGCCGTGGGACAGCTTCACGCTCGATTCGACGAGCTTCGTCCACCGCGGCACGCGCTATCTCGCCTGGGCGCAGCGCGAGCCCGGCATCGAGACCAATTCCAACCTCTATCTGGCGCCGCTCGCAACCCCGCTGACGCTCGCCGCCAGACCCGCGCGCCTGTCGGTGCCGACGTTGCCGTGGGAGGTGCGCGGCTACAAGGTCAACGAGGCGCCCGCATTGCTCGCGCGCCACGGCCGGCTGTTCCTGACCTATTCGGCCAGCGCGACCGATGCGCGCTACTGCATGGGCATGCTCACCGCGCGCGACGATGCCGACATCATGGACCCCGCCGCCTGGACCAAGAGCCAGACCCCGGTCATGTCCACCTCGCCCGCGCACAAGATCTACGGCCCCGGCCACAACAGCTTCACCGTCGACGAGCGCGGCCGCGACATGCTCGTCTTCCACGCGCGCGATTATGAGCTGATCAAGGGCGATCCCCTGCTCGACCCCAACCGCCACACCCGCGTCCAGCCGATCCTGTACGATGCGGCGGGCGTGCCCCTGTTCGATCCGCCTGTGGCGAACGGGCCGGTGGCTTAGACGGCCGACCGGCACGGTCCGGCCCCTGTCGCCCCTCGCTTCCCCGGCGCGGCGCGACCTTTTACAAGGGGGGCAACCCGGGAGAGATTCCTGTGCCGACGCCTGTGCCGACGATTGCCGAAAAGCGCGCCACCTTCCGCCGCCTGCACGACAGCGGCTTCTTCCTGATCCCCAATGCCTGGGATGCGGGCAGCGCCGTCCGCCTGACGAAGCTCGGCTTCCGGGCGATCGCCTCGACCAGCGCGGGCGCCGCCTGGGCCGCGGGCCGGCAGGATGGCGAGCTCGGCCTCGAAGCCGTCCTCGCGCATCTCCGCCTGCTCGTCGCCGCGACCGATCTGCCGATCAACGCCGATTTCGAGAATGGCTTCGCCGACGATCCCGACGCGGTCGCCCGCAACGTCTTCCTCGCCGCCGAGACGGGCGTCGCGGGCGTCTCGATCGAGGACTGGTCGGGCGAACGCATGTACGATCTGCCGCACGCGGTCGATCGCATCGCTGCGGCGCGCGCCGCGCTCGATCCGTCGGTCATGCTGATCGGCCGCAACGAGAATTTCCGCGTGCCCGGCATGAGCGTGGCCGAGAGCGTCACGCGCGCGGTCGCCTATGCCGAGGCCGGCGCGGATTGCCTGTTCGTCCCCTTCCTGCTCGATCCCGGCGCGGTCGCCGAACTCGTCCAGGCGGTCGCGCCCAAGCCGCTCAACGTCGTCGTCGGAGCCGATCATGCGGGCATCGCCGAATATGCGCGGCTCGGCGTCCGCCGTTGCAGCGTCGGCGCGAGCCTCGCCGGTGCCGCGTGGCAGGCGTTCGACACGGCCGCAGCCCAGCTCAAGGCCGCTGAGCCCGCAACGGCCTGAAGTACCGCCATTCAGCGCTCGGCAATACGGCGAGCGGCACGCTCGCGCGATGCGCCACTTCCTGCTTCTTGCATTGTTCGCCCTCCCCGTCGCCGCCCAGGCCCAGGCCGCCGAGGACGAGCCCCACCGCCTCGATCGTCTCCGCACCGAACAGCTCAACCGCAACGCCGCCGCCGTCGTCGCCAAACGCGATGATGCCGGCGCGGCCCGCGATGCCGACGACGCCCAGCGCGACTATGTCCGCGCCCGCGCCGCCTATCAGCGCCGCCTCATCGACTGGCGCGCCCGCGTCGATGCCTGCGTCAACGGCGCCTATGACGCCTGCGACCGGCGATGATAGGCAGACGCCCCACCACCCGTTCGTGCTGAGCTTGTCGAAGCACCGTCCTTCCTTGCGAGCGGTAAGAAGAACAGTCCTTCGACAAGCTCAGGACAAACGGGGTTGAGGAAGGCACCTTGGCCATTGCCGTCCGTCGCGTGCTAGAGGCCGCACTATGATCCGCACTTTCCTCGCTTTGCTCGCCCTCCTCGTCGCCGCCCCCGTCGCGGCCGAGGCTTTGGGCACCACCAATCACATCACCCCCAATCTCGTCGCAGAGAGCGCAGCGCCCGCGCCGGGCAGCAAGGCGACGCTCGCTTTCGCGATGCGCCCCGCCGCCACCTGGCACGGTTACTGGAAGAATCCGGGCGACGCCGGGCTCGAGACGCGCGTCGAATGGACCGCGCCCAAGGGCCTCGCCTTCGGCGCGATCCAATATCCGATCCCGCAGACGCTCATCATCGCCGGTCTGATGAACTATGTGTATGAGCGCGATTACGCGATGCTCGTCACGGTCGATGTGCCCAAGGGCCTCGCCCCCGGCACGAAGCTGCCGATCAGCGCCAAGCTCGACTGGCTCGCCTGCAATCCTTCCGTCTGCGTGCCCGAGACGGCGGTGCTGGAGACCGAGCTGATCGTCGGCGACGGCCATGCCGATCCCGCCAAGGTCGCCCAGTTCGATCGCTGGCGTGCCGCCCTCCCCCGCCCGCTCGCCAGCCCCGGCCATTTCGCGATCACGGGCAAGGTCTTCCGCATCGAAGTGCCGCTGCCCGCCACCGCGCAGGCCGCCCAGCCCTATTTCTTCCCGCTGACCGACAAGCTCATCGATTATGCCGCCCCCCAGAAGGTCGCGCGCGACGGCGATCGGCTCGTCATCGAGACCGTCGCGCACGAAGGCGCCGCGCCGGCAAAGATCGAGGGCGTCCTCCGCTTGGGCGCCGACAGCGGCGTCTCGCTGGAGGCGACCCCCGGTACGATCGCCGCCGTCTCCGCCGCGGGTGCCTCGGAGCGCTCCGGCGACACCGGCCTCGTCGCCACGCTGATCGCGCTCGGCGGAGCGGTCCTCGGCGGGCTGCTGCTCAACATCATGCCCTGCGTCTTCCCGATCCTGAGCCTGAAGGCGCTGAGCCTCGCCCGCTCGGGCAAGTCGGAGGCCGATGCCCGCGGCGAAGCGCTCGCCTACACCGCCGGCGTCATCGCCATCTGCCTCGCCTTGGGCGCGGTCCTGCTCGGCCTGCGTGCCGCGGGGCAGACCGCGGGCTGGGCGTTCCAGCTGCAGGACGTGCGCGTCATCCTGATCCTGCTCGTGCTTGTCAGCGCGATCGCCTTCAACCTCGCCGGCCTGTTCGAGCTGCCCGCGATCACGGGCGGCGATGCGCTCGCGTCCAAGGGCGGCAAGGCCGGCGCCTTCTGGACGGGCGCGCTCGCCGCCTTCGTCGCCACGCCCTGCTCCGGACCGTTCATGGGTGTCGCGCTGGGTGCGGCGCTCGTCCTCCCCGCCGCGGCCGCGCTGGCGATCTTCGCCGGCCTGGGTCTCGGTCTCGCGCTCCCGTTCCTCCTGCTCGGCTTCGTGCCCGCGCTGCGCAAGAAGCTGCCCAAGCCCGGCGCGTGGATGGATCGCCTGCGCCGGATCCTCTCGGTGCCGATGTTCCTGACCGCGCTCGGCCTGGCCTGGATCGCGGGCCGGCAGGCGGGGGTGAACGGCATGACGCTCGCGCTCACCGCCGCCTTCATCTTCACGCTCGGTCTGTGGTGGGTCGGCCGCCGCCAGCAGGCGATGAAGCCCGCCGCGTGGTGGCCGCTCATCCCCGCCTTGCTCGTGACAGCGCTGATCGTCGCGACCGTGCGCAACGCTCCCGCCGCGGCGACGGTCGCCACGGCCGAGCCGGGCCACGAACGCTTCGACGAGGTTCGCCTCGCCGCGCTCCGCGCCGAGGGGCGGCCGGTCCTGCTCTACTTCACCGCCGATTGGTGCCTGACGTGCAAGGTCAACGAGAAGGCCGCGATCGAGCGCGACGAAGTGGCCGACGCCTTCGCTGCGAAGAAGGTCGTGACGATGGTCGGCGACTGGACCAACGGCGATCCCGCGATCAGCCGCTTCCTCGCCGCGCATGGCCGCTCGGGCGTTCCTTTCTATCTCTGGTATCCCGCCGCCGGCGCCGAGCCGAAGGAATTGCCCCAGGTGCTGACGCCGGGCATGCTGGCGGCGCTGCCGGCCTGAGTCGGTCGGAGCCATAAGAGAGGAGAGCCTGATGCGTACTCCGATCCTCGGCCTCGCTATGATCGCGATCGCCGCACCCGCCGCCGCCGATGTTCCGACCGGGGCGCCCGCGCCGAATTTCACATTGCCTGACGCCGCCGGCAAACCGGTCAGTCTCGCCGCCTTCAAGGGCAAGACGGTCGTGCTCGAATGGAACAACCCCGGCTGTCCCTTCGTGAAGAAGCATTATGGCAGCGGCAACATGCAGAAGACGCAGGGTGCCGCAAAGGCGCAGGGTGTCGTCTGGCTGACGATCAACTCCGGCGCGCCCGGCCAGCAGGGCCATATGAACGGCGCCGAAGCCGCCGCCTTCGTCAAGTCGGCCAGGGCCGCGCCGAACGCCTATCTGCTCGATCCCGCCGGCAAGGTCGGCCGGCTTTATGCCGCCAAGACGACGCCGCACATGTATGTGATCGATCCGGCCGGGCGCCTCGTCTATCAGGGCGCGATCGACGATACGCCGACCGCCAATGTGGCCGACATCGCCTCGGCGAAGAACCTCGTCCTGGCCGCGCTCGGTGATCTGAAAGCCGGCCGCAAGATCGCCGTCGCCGAGAGCCGCGCTTATGGCTGCTCGGTCAAATATGCGGGCTGATTAGCCCTCCGTTCGGTTCGAGCAGCTTCGAGCTCGTCGAGAAGCGTCCGTCGAGAACGCTTTCTTCTGACTTCTCGTGTGCGATCTCGACAGGCTCGATCTCCGCTCGAAGCAAACGGAGGGATTTCGATTATTTTTTCATCCACGCGCGCTGCCCGCCGACCCAGGTTTCCAGCACCTTCGTCTCGCGCAGCGCTGCCGGGTCGACCGCGAACGGATCGCGATCGACGAGGATGAAGTCGGCATAATGGCCGGGCTCGAGGCTCCCGACCTTGTCCTCGGCCTTGGCTGCATACGCCGCGCCGATCGTGAACGCCGCAAAGGCCTGCGTCAAAGTCAGCTTCTGCTCGGGCAACCACCCGCCCGGCGGATCGCCCGCCGCGTCCTGCCGCGTTACCGCATCGGCCAATCCCGCAAAGGGATTGGGATCCTCGACCGGATAATCCGACCCGAAGGCGAGCGGCACCTTCAGATCCAGCATCGCCTTCCAGGCATAGGCCCCGCCCAACCGATCCGGCCCGAGCCGCGCGATCGCCATCTTGTGATCGGAGGTCGCGTGGCTCGGCTGCATCGAGGCGATCGTGCCATGCTGGGCGAAGCGCGGCAGATCCTTCACGTCGACGATCTGGGCATGTTCGATCCGCCAGCGCCGATCGCCCTTGTAGGTGTCCGACAACTCGTTGATCGCGTCGAGCACCTCGGCATTGGCCGCATCGCCGATCGCGTGCACCGCCACCTGGAAATCGTCCATCGCCGCGCGGCTCATCAGATTCTTGAGCTTGGCATCGTCGTTGAACAAGGTCCCCTTCTGCCCCGGCGCATCGGCATAAGGCTGCTTCAAAGCCGCGCCGCGCGACCCGAGCGCGCCGTCGCCATAGAATTTCACGCCCACCATCCGCAGCCTGCCCGCATAGAGCCAGGGCGTCGGCCCCGTGCCCGCGACGGCCAGCGCCGGCTCCAGCCCGAACGCATAGCTGACGACGCGCAGGCGCAGCCGGCCGAGATCGCCGGCGCGGCGCATCGCCTCCCAATCCTCGACGCTCGTGCCCATGTCGCAGGTCGCGGTGATGCCATCGGCGAGCAATATGTCCTGCGCGGCGGCGAACGCCTGGTCGCGTTCGCGCGGCAGCCGCGCCGGCGCCGCCTGCTCGACGAGCGCCCGCGCCGAATCCACGAACAGCCCGGTCGGGTTTCCCTTCGCATCCCGCTCGATCCGCCCGCCGGCCGGATCCTTGGTCTTGGCGCTGATCCCCGCGGCCGCCATCGCCGCGCTGTTGGCGAGGGTCGCATGGCCGTCGATCCGCTCCAGCAGGATCGGCCGGTCGCGAACGATCGCATCGAGATCGGCAGCGGTCGGGAAGCGCCCGAGCTTCCACGTTTCCTGGTTCCAGCCGCCGCCGCGGATCCACGCCGATCCGGTATGCGCCGGCGCATAAGCCGCCAGCCGCGCCTGTGCCTCCGCGAGGCTCTTGGTGCCGGTCAGATCGAGGCTCAGCGCCTGCTCTCCCAGCCCCTGCACATGGCCGTGCGCGTCGATCAGGCCGGGCAGGAGCGTGCGGCCCTTGCCGTCGAGCTTGAAGTCGGGACGCTGCGGGCGGGTGTCACCCGATTTCAGCAGGTGCACGACCTTGCCGTCGCGATCGATGAGCAACCCGGTGAAGCGCACCAGTGCGCCCTTGCCGTCCAGCGTATAGCCGTTGACATTGTCGACCAGTCCCTGCTCGGCGAGCGGGATCTCGGCGACGGGCGCGCGCTTCTTCGCGTCGAGTGGCGCGCCGGCCAGCGAGAGCGAAGCCGCGCCCGCGAGAAGGACCGCCTTCATCGGCCGAGCCTGCGCACGAGGCTGCTCGTATCCTGGCGTCCGCCGCCCATCGCTTGTACCTCGGCATAGAATTGATCGACCAGAGCCGCGACGGGCAGGGTCGCGCCATTGCCACGCGCCTCGTCCAGCGCGAGGCCCAGATCCTTGCGCATCCAATCGACCGCGAAGCCGAAGTCGAAGCTGTCCGCCGCCATCGTCGCCCAGCGATTCTGCATCTGCCAGCTCGCCGCCGCACCGCCCGAAATCGCCTCGAACACCTTGTCCGTATCGAGCCCCGAGGCCTGCGAGAAACGCAGCGCTTCGGACAGGCCCTGGAGCGCACCCGCGATGCACAATTGATTGGCCATCTTGGTCTGCTGTCCCGCACCCGCTCCGCCGATATGGACGATCCGCGCGGCATAAGCGTCCATCAGCGGGTGCGCCTTCGCCAGCGCTTCGATCGTGCCGCCGCACATGATCGACAGCGCACCCTTCTCGGCGCCGGCCTGCCCGCCGGACACCGGCGCATCGACGACGAGCAGCCCGCGCGCCTCGCCCTCTTCCGCCAGCCGCCGCGCGATCCTGGCCGAAACCGTCGTGTGATCGACGAACAGGCTGCCCTCGGCCATCGCTGCGAACGCACCGGTCGCACCCAGCGTCACCTCTTCGAGATCGGCATCCGCGCCGACGCAGCTGAAGACGGCATCCGCACCCTCCGCAGCGGCAGCCGGGGTCGGCGCAGACCGTCCGCCATAGGAAGCGACCCAGGCCTCCGCCTTTTCGGACGTGCGATTGTAGACGGTGACGTCGTGGCCCGCCGCGTGGAGGTGACGTGCCATCGGCCCGCCCATCACACCGAGACCGATATATGCGATTTTAGCCATGGCTCTCCGTTAATGCGGAGCTTGGCGGCGCGCCAGCCGCGTTCGTCGCGCATCAGGGTTCAATTGCGGGCCGAGAGGCTGTAGGGGCCGCCTATGGCTACGCTGCACAAAATCGCCCTCGTCCCGACCCCCGTGGTGACGATCGACGATATTCGCATCGCCGCGACGCGCGTCCAGCCCTCGATCGTCCGCACGCCGACATTGCTCAGCCGGACGCTGTCCGAGATGACGGGCGCAACCGTCTATCTCAAGTTCGAGAATCTCCAGTTCACCGCCGCCTACAAGGAGCGCGGCGCGCTGAACAAGCTGCTCCAGCTCGACGAGGAAGCGCGTTCGCGTGGCGTCGTTGCCGCCTCGGCGGGCAATCATGCGCAGGGCGTGGCCTATCATGGCCGGCGGCTCGGCATCCCGGTCACGATCGTGATGCCCAAGTCGACGCCGACCGTGAAGGTCCAGCAGACCGAGAGCCACGGCGCGACCGTGATCCTGTTCGGCGAGCGCTTCGACGATGCCTATGCGCATGCCCGCGAGGTCGAGGCGGAGCGCGGACTGACCTTCGTCCACCCGTTTGACGATCCGCACATCATCGCCGGCCAGGGCACGGTCGCGCTGGAGATGCTCGCGGACGCGCCCGAGATCGATTGCCTCGTCATCCCGATCGGCGGCGGCGGGCTGATCTCCGGCTGCGCGACGGTCGCCAAGGCGTCGGATCCGGCAATCGAGGTCATCGGCGTCCAGGCCGAGCTCTATCCGTCGATGTTCAACCGCATCAGCGGCGAGCACCGTCCGATCGGCGGCGATACGCTCGCCGAAGGCATCGCCGTCAACGAGCCGGGCGCGCTCACCTCCGCGATCGTCCGCGACAAGGTCGACAAGATCGTGCTTGTGTCCGAGCGCCAGATGGAGCGCGCGGTCGCCTTGCTGCTCCAGATCGAGAAGACCGTCGTCGAGGGGGCCGGCGCCGCCGGCCTCGCGGCGCTGTTGTCCCACCCCGAGCGCTTCCGCGGCAAGACGGTCGGCATCGTCCTGTGCGGCGGCAATATCGACACGCGTCTGCTCGCCAACGTGCTGCTGCGCGATCTCGCGCGCTCGGGCCGCCTCGCGCGCCTGCGCATCCGGCTGCAGGATCGGCCCGGCGCGCTGTTCAACGTCGCGCGGATCTTCGATCAGGAAGGCGTGAACATCCTGGAGCTCTCGCACCAGCGCATCTTCACCAATCTCCCGGCCAAGGGTCTGAGCCTCGATGTGGAATGCGAGACCCGCAACCAGGCGCATCTGGATCGCCTGATCAGCGAACTGCGCGCCGCCGCCTATGAAGTGAGCCCGGTCGAGCTTGCCTGATCGGAGCCACTTGATCGGGCCGAACGTTGGTAACCATCTTTCGTCGTAAACACGCTTTTCATGAGCTTGTGCTAACGGCATAGTCGTGATGGGGCCAAGAGCATCTTCAGGGGCGTGACGGAGCGGTGAGCGCGCAGTTCAAATTTCCGCGGTTCTTCGTGACGACCCCTGCGCCGTGCCCGTATCTCGCGGGTCGCACGGAGCGGAAGGTGTTCACCGAGCTGGCCGGGCCGCACGCCTCCGAGCTCAACGAGGCGCTCGGGCGAATCGGATTCCGCCGCAGCCAGGGCGTCGCCTATCGACCGAGTTGCATCGATTGCCAGGCCTGCGTCTCGGTCCGCGTCGTCGCCGGCGAGTTCGCGCCCAATTCCACGCAGCGCAAACTGATCCGCCGCAATGCCGATATCGAGATCAACGCCTGCCGTCCGTGGACGACCGAGGAGCAATATGATTTGCTCCGCCGCTATCTCTCCGCGCGCCACCCGGGCGGCGGCATGGCGGAGATGGACGAGCTCGATTTCGCCGACATGGTCGAGCAAACGCCCGTCACCACCTTCATCGTCGAATATCGCGAGCCGGCGCAGCATGGCCGCCCCGGCCGCCTGATCGGCGCCTGCCTGACCGACCAGCAGTCTGATGGCCTGTCGATGGTCTACAGCTTCTTTGATCCCGATCTGGAGACCCGTCCCGGGCTCGGCACGTTCATCATCCTCGACCACATCACGCGCGCGAATGCGGCCCGCCTCCCCTACGTCTATCTCGGCTATTGGGTGAAGGGGTCGGCGCGGATGCAGTATAAGACGCGCTTCCAGCCGATGGAGCGGCTTGGCCCGAACGGCTGGCGCCGCCTCGACGTCGCCGATGTCGAGCCGGGCGCGCCGCCCATGCCCGGCGGGTTGAAGTTCCCGCGCCTCTGATCCTGTCCTCCGCCCGCTCTCAACGGGGCTGACCCCAGCCGGCGCCTGCCCTAAAGCGCGCCGATGCATTCCGGGATCACGCGCGGCTCACCCGCTTATCGCCGACTGTCCTGGGCGATGCTGCTCGCCGGGCTCGCGACCTTTTCTTTGCTCTACAGCGTCCAGCCGCTGCTCCCCGTCTTCTCGGCAGAATATGGGGTCAGCGCCGAAGCGGCGAGCCTCGCCGTCTCGCTTGCGACGGCGCCGATGGCATTGCTGCTCATTCCCGCGGGGATCCTGTCCGATCGGATCGGGCGACGACCGCTGATGATCGGCTCGCTGGTGGCCGCCGCCATGCTGACGATCCTCTCCGCGATCATGCCGGGCTGGGAGACGTTCCTTGCGATGCGCTTCCTCACCGGAGTCGCGCTGGCCGGAATACCCGCCGTCGCGATGACCTATCTGGCCGAGGAAGTGGATGCAGGATCGGTCGGCTCGGCGATGGGCCTCTATATCGCCGGCTCGGCGATCGGGGGCATGAGCGGCCGCTTCGGGATCGCGCTCCTCACGGACTGGATGGGCTGGCGCACGGCCGAGGCGGCGCTGGGCGCGACGAGCCTGATCATGGCTGCCGCCTTCTGGCGGACCGCACCCGTGTCCCGCCTGTTTGTCCCTCGCCGCGACGATCTGGGCGCGATCGGCCGCAGCCTGAAGCGGCTCGCGGGCGATGCCGCATTGCCTTATCTCTATGCCGTGGCTTTCCTGCTGATGGGCGCGCTCGTCACCATCTACAATTATATCGGCTTCCGCCTGACCGCGCCGCCCTTCGCGCTGGGCCAGAGCGCGGTCGGCGCGATCTTCCTGCTCTATCTTCTCGGTTCTGCCAGCTCGACCTGGTTCGGCGGATTTGCCGGACGGATCGGCCGGCGCAAGGTCCAGTGGGTGCCGATCGCGCTGTTGCTCGCGGGCGTGCTGCTCACCGCGCCCGATCGCCTTGAACTGATCATCCTCGGCCTGGCACTCATCACGATCGGCTTCTTCGGCGGCCATTCGATCGCTTCCAGCTGGGTCGGTCGCCGTGCGATGCAGGATCGCGCGCTCGCCTCGGCCTGCTACCTGCTCTTTTACTATCTGGGATCGAGCATCCTCGGCTCGGTCGGCGGCGTCGCGTGGACGCGCGGCGGCTGGCACGGAATCGTGCTGTTCGTCGGAGCGCTTGCGATCCTCAGCATCCTCGCGGCCCTCAGGCTCGTCGCGGTGAAGCCTTTGCCTTTTCCCGAATCCGGGCCGACGCCCGAATTGCCGCCCGGCTAGCGCGCGAGCAGCCCGCGCGCCTGCGCGCCGATCTGCGCCAGCATCGCCGCGCTGACGGTCGGCGCAAGGCGCGCCCGATCGACGAGCTGGACGAACTGGCCGACGCGCGTCTCGTTCTCGGCCAGCCACGCATCCAGCGCCGCGTCGGGATCGCCGCCGCCGATCCGCGCGAGGAATTCCAGCCGGAACTGCTCGAAGTCGCGCGCAAGGCCCGCACTGAGCAGGCGTTCCCACGGATCGGCCGGCACGAAGCGGATCGCTGCGGCCTTCGCCCAATCGAGGCCCAGCACCTCACCCAAGCGCACATAGGCCTGCGTCAGCGCCGTCTCGTCGAGCCCGATCCGCGCCCCCAAAGCCGCGGTGCCGATCGCCCCGTCCATCTCGAACAGCCGCACGACCTTGGCGACCAAAGCTTCGGGCGCACCGGCTCCCACGAGCCGCGCGCGCAGCGCATCGGATTGGGTCCGCGCCTCGTTGCGCAGCAGCGAATCCAGCCCGCTCGCGAGCCGATCGAGACCGGGCTTGAGCTGCGCCACCGCGACCGCCGGCGAGACCTTGCCGCTCAGGCTGCGCAGCAGATCGGCGACATGCAGGCGCGCACCACGTCCGGCCATGTCGAGCAACAGCAGCCGTGCCTGCTCGCTCGTCGTCGCCGCCTCGATCTCGGCGAACAGCGCCTCGAAACCGAGCAGAGCGTCCGCCGCGAAATAGGCGGCGGCGACGTCGGCAAGCGTCACGCCCTCTTCCTCGGACAGCTCGAACGGCCCGACCAGCCCGAGCCGGTTGACGACGCGATTGGCCATTTTCGTCGCGACGATCTCCGGCCGCAGCCGGTGCGCGTCGATCGCCTCGCCGAAGCGCGCCTGCATCTGCGACGGGAAGGCCGCGTGGAGCACGGGCTTGAACCAGTCGTCGCCGGGCGTGTCCGTGGACTCGATCGCCGCCTGTAGCGCCAGCTTGCCGTGGCTGAGCAGGATGGCGAGCTCGGGCCGGGTCATCCCGCGTTCCTCGCGCGCGCGCCGCAGCAGCGCCTCGTTCGGCTCGATCCCGTCGACGGCGCGGTCGATCCGGCCCATCCCTTCAAGGATCTCGACGACTCGCACCTGCCCCGGCAGCGCCGCCGCGCCGCCGCGCTCGGCCAGCGACAGGCCCAGCGTCTGCAGGCGATTGTCCTCGAGCACGATCCGCGCCACCTCGTCGGTCATGCCCGCGAGGAAGACGTTGCGCTCCTCGAACGGCAGCCGCCCCTCGATCATCTCCCGATTGAGCGCGATCTTGATGTTGACCTCGTTGTCCGAGCAATCGACCCCTGCCGAATTGTCGATGAAGTCGGTGTTGATCCGCCCGCCTTTCTCGGCGAAGGCGATGCGCCCGGCCTGGGTGACGCCCAGATTGGCGCCCTCGCCGATCGCCTTGGCGCGCAGTTCCTCGCCGTTCACGCGATGCGGATCGTTGGCGGCGTCGCCGACCTCGACATTGCTCTCGGCGGCGGATTTCACATAAGTCCCGATCCCGCCGAACCAGAGCAGGTCGGCCGGTGCCTTCAGGATCGCGGTGATCAGCGCGGACGGATCGAGCGCGCTCTCCGCAATGTCGAGCACGGCGCGGATTTCGGGCGAGAGCGGGATGCTCTTCTGCGTGCGCGGGAAGACGCCACCACCCGCCGAGATCAGGCCTGCATCATAATCCGCCCAGGACGAGCGCGGCAGCGCGAACATGCGCGCGCGCTCGTCCCAGCTGCGCGCCGGATCGGGCGCAGGATCGAGGAAGATGTGCCGGTGATCGAAAGCCGCGACCAGCTTGAGCGTCTTCGACAGCAGCATGCCGTTGCCGAACACGTCGCCCGACATGTCGCCGCAGCCGACGACCGTGACCGGGTCGGCCTGCACGTCCACGCCCATCTCGGCGAAGTGGCGCTGGACCGAGACCCACGCGCCCTTGGCGGTGATCCCCATCGCCTTGTGGTCATAGCCGACGCTGCCGCCGCTTGCGAAGGCATCGCCCAGCCAGAAGCCGCGCTCTACCGCGATCGCGTTGGCGACATCGGAGAAGGTCGCCGTGCCCTTGTCGGCGGCGACGACGAAATAAGGATCGTCGCCGTCGCGGATCGTCACGCCCGCCGGATGCGTGACCGCACCCTCGACGAGATTGTCGGTCACCGACAGCAGCGATCGGATAAAGATCCGATAGCTCTCGGTCCCCTCGGCCAGCCACGCATCCCGGTTCGACACCGGCGGAAGCTGCTTCGGATAGAAGCCGCCCTTGGCGCCCGTCGGCACGATCACCGCATTCTTGACGACCTGCGCCTTCATCAGCCCGAGGATTTCGGTCCGGAAATCGTCGCGCCGGTCCGACCAGCGAAGGCCCCCGCGCGCGATCGGCCCGCCGCGCAGGTGGATGCCCTCGACGCGTGGCGAACAGACCCAGATTTCGCGCCAAGGCCGCGGCTTGGGCAGGTTCGGCACCTCTGCCGAATCGAGCTTGAAGGCGAGCGCTTCCTCGGCCGCGGGCGTGAAGGCGTTGGTGCGCAGGATCGCGAGCACGAGCCCGCGCAGCCGCCGCAGGATGCGATCGTCCTCGATCGAGGAGACGGCCGCGAGCCCTTCGTCGACCCGCGCCAGCTCCGCCGATCCGTCGCTCATGCTCGCCGGATCGTGCCGCGCATGGAACAGCGCGAGCAACGCCTCCGTCACGACCGACGAGCGCCCGAGCGCCGCCGCCACCGTCTGCAGCCCATAAGCGAGGCCCGTCTGCCGAAGGTAGCGGAACCAGGCGCGCAACAGCAGCACGTCGGCAGAGCGCAATCCGATCGAGACGATCAGCGTGTTGAACGCATCGTCCTCGGCCTGCCCCTCCAGCACCGCCGAGATTGCGGGCTCGACCGCCGCTGCACGCGACACGACCCCCGCCGCGATCGCCGCATCGCTCGCCTCGACGAGGAATTCGTGGATGAAAGCGGAGCGGTCGTCCGCCATCCGCGTCGGCCGCTCGGCGAGCACATTGAAGCCGAAATTCTCGAGTACCGGCACGGTCGCGGACAAAGGCATCAGTCCGCCCAAGCGATAGGTCTTGAGCTTGAGGCGCGTCGCCTCGCCTTCGCTGGCCGGCGCGATCCGCGTGCCGCGCGCCGCCTCGTCCGCCAGCGCATCGAGCCGGACGATATCGGCTGCCGCCTCGGCGGGCTCCTCGCCGTTGCGATAAGCGGGTGGAAACTGTTCGGCCCAGTCGATCGTCAGCCGCGCCGCGCGCGTCGTGCTCATCGTCTCGCCGAGCGCGAGCTCGATCGCCGGGCCCCAGCCGCGCAGCATCGCCTCCACGGCCTGGTCCAGCGCCGCCTCGTCCGGAAGCGGCGCGCCGGGCTGCGGATCGAGCGTGAAGCGCAGCAGCGCCATATCGCCCTCGCCGCCCGTCTCCAGCGACCAGCTTGACACCGGCGCATCCGCGGCGCGCTCCAGCAGCGTCCGGATCGCCACGCGCCGCGCCGTCGACACCGCCTCGCGCGGCAACCACACGAACGCATAAAGGTGCCGCCGCAACGGTCCCGCGGCGATCACCAGCTTCGGCCGCGGGCGATCGGCGAGCGACATCGCCGTCAGCGCCACCCGCTCCAGCGCGGGTGGGGCGAGCCCGACGAGCAGATCGTGCGGCAGCGCCGACAGCGCATGGCGCAGCGCCTTGCCGGCATGCGCGCCGGGATTGAACCCGTATTTCTCCTCGATCGCCTGCAGCCGCGCGCGCAGCACCGGCACCTTGTCCGAAGGCGAGCGCAACGCCGCGCTCGTCCACAGCCCGACATGGACAGAAAGCGCCTCGATCCCATCGTCGCCGCGCACGGGCACGACGAGCATGTCGAGCGCGCTGCGCCGGTGCACGCGCGCCAGTCGATCGCTCTTGATCGCGAGCGGCGCCTCGCCGCCGCGTTCGAACCAGCGAAACGCCTCGGCGCGCGCATCCTCGCTCCACAAGGGGGCGCTCTCGTCGTGCAGGATGCCGAGCATATCGCGCGCGCGGCCGTCGCGCGTTTCAAGACGCGCCCCGAGCAAGGTGAAATGCCGCTCGAGAAACCAGCGCAGCAAGGCCGCGCCCTCGCCGTCGGGCAAGGTCGCCGCCCCATCGCGCAGCGCCAGTTGCAACCGCGGCCAATCCTCGACCGCGGCGCGCACGTCCGCCAGCGTCGCGGCGATCTCGATCTCGAGCGCGCGCCGCGCCTTCGCATCGGCGCGGTCGGCCTCGATATAGATCATCGATTCGCGGCGCTCGCCGCTCGCCTCGCCACGGATGAGCTCGATCAGGCGCCCCTCGCCGTCGCGCCGGACGGCGACGACCGGGTGCAACAGACGATGGATATCGACATTGCTGTCCGCCAGCGCGCCCGCCACCGAATCGACGAGAAACGGCATGTCGTCATTGACGATCGCGATCCGCATCCGTCGCCGGACGCCTTCGCCGCCGATCGATTCGATACGTAGAGATGCCTGGCCCGGCCGGCGCTCGATCGCCGCCGTCGCTACGAAGGAAGCGGCCTCGGTGCGGGCTGGTCCTTCGAAGCCATCGGTCTCGCCGGGAAGCGCGCCGTCGGTGAGCGATGCGGCGATCGCGTCCCTGATCGGCGTGTCCGGCATCATGCGCGCCTCGTCGCTCACGAGTTCCGCGTCCATGCATCCTCCCCGGTACGGGCGTCGGAGCGACTGCCCTTGCCTCTGGTTGACCGTGCGGGGGCTATGCGCCTCGCCCGCAGCCAGCACAAGGCGCGGCGCGGATCAGCGCGTGGCGCGTCGCGCCGGCAGTTCGCGCGGATCCTTGTCACGCCGCGGCGGCTGCGCGAGCAGGTCGCTGGCGATCGGCGAAAGCCGGAAACGCAGCCGCGTGATTGGCGCGTGCGCAGGCGGCCGGGCCTGCTTGAAGATCGCGAGGAAGCCTTCCAAGCCCTCGGGATGCGCATCGAGCCGCTCGGTCAGAGCCTGCCCGGTGATGCCGAGCTTGCGCGCGCCGGCCAGCACCCGCTCGATCGCTTCCAGATCGGCATGATCGCCGAAGATCCACCCCAGCATCGGCGTGGAGTTGTTTGCTTCGAAGCCGGACAGCGCATCATGCGCGGCGCCGATCGCCGCGTGGAGATGCGATCGGCCGCGGGCGCGATCGGTCGTCGCCATCGCCGCCCAGGTCCGCGCCATCGCGATCCGCTGGTTGCTGGACGCGGGCTCGCGCACCGCCTCTGGTGTGACGGGCCGCGACCAGGGCGACGGCGCCTTGGCCTCGAAGCCGATGTCCTGCACGCTCGCAAGTGCCGCGCTCACGTCGCCGTCTATCTCGTCGACACGATTGGCCAGATGTCGCCAGTTCACGACGCCGAGCACATGCGCGATCACGCCCGTCTCGTCGGCAATCGGAAGCAGGATGCCGCGATAGCAGGTCCCGCTTTCAGCACCGTCGGGCACGTCCGCCTCGAAGCCGATCGGCGTCCGGCGGGTCGCCACGGCGGGCAGGCGGCGGATGAGTTCGGCGAACAGCCCCTCGCTCGCGCCGGCCTTCGCCGCGGGCAGTTCGGCGGCAAGTTCGCTGCCGATGCTCCGAATGCGCGCAGCCTGGCCGGCGCGCGCGAGATCCACGATCGCCATCCGTCCGGCGAAGGGCATGGTCTCGATATCGGCGCAGTCGGCCAGAGTCGGCATTGCACGCCCATCCGCGCGGGCGCGCCAATAATTGAAGGCGCGAACGTGGAGCCGGCGCTCGCTCGCGATCACCGGCAGGGGCTCGAACGACGTCCCCCGGCTCCAGCTGGAGGCATCTTTGCCGCTATCATGCTTCGTGGCCATGTCCGCAGAACCTTTCGCCGGCCGCCCGTCGGCGCCGCTGGCTTTCCGATGCGCCCGGAAGGGTTGCCGAAAGGTAAAGCGCACGCGACGCTTGCGGCGAACCGCGACCCCGTCTAATGGCCCCGTCGCGCGCCGCCTTAGCTCAGCTGGTAGAGCATCGCATTCGTAATGCGGGGGTCACAGGTTCGAGTCCTGTAGGCGGCACCATTTTCTCCATGCCTGCGGGCATTCGGGATTTCGTCGGGAACGAGGTTCCCGAAGGCCGGGGGCACAGCCCGGAGTTCGGTCATGCAGGCTCTCGCTCCACACGCCGCTCCCGATACGATGACGCTCTCCGATCTGCCGACGCCCTGCCTCGTGCTCGACGTCGACACGCTGGATCGCAACGTCGCGCGGCTGCGCGCGCACCTCGCCACGCTCGGCGTACCGCTCCGCCCGCATCTCAAGACGGGCAAGTCGATCGAGGTCGCCCGGCGCGTGATGACCACACCGACCGGGCCTGCGTGCGTGTCGACCTTGCAGGAAGCCCGCCAGTTCGCGGCAGCCGGCGTCACCGACATCACCTATGCGGTCGGCATCACCCAGTCGAAGCTGCCCGAAATATTGGCGTTGCGCGCGCAGGGCGTGGATCTCGCGATCCTGCTCGATACGGTCGAGCAGGCCGAATTCGTCGCCGCCGCGTCGCGCGAGGCCAATGTCGCGATGCCGGCGCTGATCGAGATCGACAGCGACGGTCATCGCGCGGGCGTCCGCCCAGACGATGCCGCCACACTCGTCGCGATCGGACGCGCGCTGGCCGAGGGCGCCGAACTGCGTGGCGTCCTCACGCATGCCGGCGACAGCTATTCCGCCAGCGGCGAAGGGGAGCTCGCGCGCTTCGCCGAGATGGAACGGCGCGGCGTCGTCGATGCCGCTACGATCCTGCGCGCAGCGGGCCTGCCTTGCCCGGTCGTCAGCGTCGGCTCCACGCCGACCGCGCATTTCGCGCGCGACCTGACCAGCGTCACCGAAGTCCGCGCCGGCGTTTTCACCTTCCAGGATCTCGTCATGGCCGGGATCGGCGTCTGCGGGATCGCGGACATCGCTTTGTCCGTGCTCGCGACCGTGATCGGCTATCAGCGCCACAAGGGCTGGATCCTCGTCGATGCCGGCTGGATGGCGCTGTCGCGCGATCGCGGCACGGCGAAGCAGGCGGTGGATCAAGGCTATGGTCTCGCCTGCGACAGCACGGGCATGCCCTACGCTGACCTGATCGTCGTCGATGCCAATCAGGAACACGGCATCCTCGCGATCCGCCCCGAATCGGGCGCAACCTTGCCCGATCTCAAGATCGGCGATCGCGTGCGCATCCTGCCCAACCACGCCTGCGCCACCGCCGCCCAGCACGGCGCCTATCATATCGTCCACGGCCGCTCGGACGACGTCGCGGCGGTGTGGCCGCGCTTCGGAGGCTGGTGATGGCCGTGACCCCGATCAGCACCGATGCCGCGCCGTCGCCCGCGGGCCATTATGCGCAGGCGGTCGTCGCCGGCGGCACGCTCTACATTTCCGGCCAGCTTCCGCTCCGCCCCGACCGCACCGGCGATCCGCGCGCGTCGTTCGACGAACAGGCCAGCCAGGCGATCGCCAACATGCTCGCGATCCTCGCGGCGGCGGGCGGCAGGCCGGCCGATCTCGCCAAGGTCACCGCCTATATCGTCGGCGTCGAGAACTGGCCGCGCTTCAACGCCGTCTACGCCGAATTGCTCGGCGATGCCCGCCCCGCGCGGACCGTCGTGCCCGTGCCGGAGCTGCACCACGGCTACGTTGTAGAAATCGACGCTATCGCCCTGATCGCCGGCTGAAACCGGCGCCAGTTGCGCCCGCCCGCAATGGCGGCGATGAAGGGCCATGCTGATCCCCGCCGAAGTCGCCACGACCCCACCCGCCCCCCGCCCCTGGTACGCCCACCTCTACTTCCAGGTGCTCACCGCGATCGTCGCGGGCGTGCTGCTCGGTCATTTCGCGCCGGCCACGGCGGAAGCGATGAAGCCGCTCGGCGATGCTTTCATCAAGCTCGTCAAGATGATCATCGCGCCGGTCATCTTCTTGACGATCGTCACCGGCATCGCCGGGATGCGCGATCTTGCCGCGGTCGGCCGCGTCGCGGGCAAGGCCTTCGCTTACTTCCTGTTCTTCTCGACGCTGGCTCTGTTCGTCGGGATGATCGTCGCCAATGTCGTCCGCCCCGGCGCCGGGCTCAACATCGATCCCGCGACGCTCGATGCCTCGAAGATCAGCGAGTTCGCCGCCAAGGCGCACGAGACGACGCTGACCGGCTTCCTGCTCGGCGTGATCCCGGAGACGTTCCTGTCGGCGCTGACTGAAGGCAATATCCTCCAGACCCTGTTCGTCTCGGTCATCTTCGGCGTCGCGCTGGCGCTGATCGGCGAGCGCGGCCACCGGCTGACGGGCGCGCTGGAGGATCTCTCGATCGCGGTGTTCAAGGTCGTCGCGATCCTGATGAAGGCCGCGCCTGTCGGCGCGTTCGGCGCGATGGCGTTCACGATCGGCAAATATGGCGTCGGCACGCTCGCCAATCTCGCCGCGCTCGTCGGTACCTTCTATCTGACGTCGCTGATCTTCGTGCTGGTCGTGCTGGGCCTCGTCGCCTGGGCGTCGGGCTTCTCGATCCTGAGACTGATCGTCTATCTGAAGGCGGAGCTGCTGCTCGTCCTCGGTACCTCCTCGTCCGAGAGCGCGCTGCCCGCCTTGATCCAGAAGATGGAGCGCGCCGGCTGCCCCAAGTCGGTCGTCGGCCTCGTCGTGCCCACTGGCTACTCGTTCAATCTCGACGGCACGAACATCTACATGACGCTCGCCGCGCTCTTCATCGCGCAGGCGTGCAACGTCGATCTGACGCTGGGCCAGCAATTGCTGCTGCTGAGCGTGGCGATGCTGTCGTCGAAGGGCGCCGCGGGCGTGACCGGCGCGGGCTTCATCACGCTCGCCGCGACGCTCTCGATCGTGCCCTCGGTGCCCGTTGCCGGCATGGCGCTGATCCTCGGCGTCGATCGCTTCATGAGCGAATGCCGCAGCCTGACCAACTTCATCGGCAATGCGGTCGCGACGATCGTCGTCTCCCGCTGGGAAGGCGCGCTCGACCGGGACGCGCTAGACGCGGCGCTAGGAGGAAGGCCGCTCGCCTCAAGCGCCGAGGCGGTGGCCACCGTTCATTGAAATCCCCCTCCCTGAAAGGGAGGGCTAGGGGTGGTCGATCGAGGGTGATGGGCAACCGATGCTCTCACCCGCATCACGCGAAGCGGACAACCGCCCCGCGCCGACGCCGCAGCGTCGCGCCGACCATCCCCATCCCGCCGACCATCATCACCCACGTCATCGGCTCTGGCACCGCCGAATTGGCGGCAGCGATGCTGATCGTCCCGACGACGTCGCCCGAAAAGCCGTACAGATCGGTCGTCCCGGCCAGGAAGCTCGGCGCCTCCACCGATCCGCTGTACAATTGCGTCCCGAAATAGCTGATCGTCACGAAATCGGCGGTGCTGAACGCGCCGCCCGCGAGCTGATCGAAGAACAGCAGGTCCACGGGGCTGGCAGGGGCCGGCGAATAAGCCGGATCGGCGGTGATCGCGACATTGGCGATCCTGAAATAGGAGAAGCCCGGCGCGGCTTCGAACGCGGCCGGGACCGGATTGCTGTCGATCGTGAACGAGTAAGCCGGCTGCGACACGCCGCTGCCGTCGAACAGGTCGACCGAAAACAGATAGGAGGCCGCGGTCGCTGGCGCGGCGAAGGCAAACAGGGCGGCCAGCGCCAGGAGGATCTTGCGCATAGTTCTCGCTTCGGGTCATCGGCAGGCGTTGCGCCCGCTCTTCCCGCTCGCGTTAACCTTCTAATGCGTCAGGCTCGTTGCATCGGGCGATACGAACGCCAGCAACGAAATCTCACGATCGGTTGGGAAGCCAGCCAAGCGGCCTTCGTTCTACGGTCACAGCAAACGAAAGGCCGTCATGCGAAACACCGAAGATCGTCGCCCGAACGTGAAAACCTATGTCTCGCGTCCCGCGCTCGGCGTCGTTGCCTTGCTCCTCGCGATCGTCGCGATCATCGTTCTGATCAACCGGTCGGAGCAGCTTCAGCTACGCCCCGCCTCGGGCGCCGCGCACGCAATCTCCCGCGCAGCGGCCACGCCACCCGCCGATACCGGGCAACGTTAAGCTCCAATGGCGGGCAGGTGCTAAAGCCGCCTGCCCTGCCGCCCGGCGAGTTCGACCACATATTGCCAGGCGACCCGCCCCGAGCGATGCCCCCGCGTGGTCGCCCAAGCGATCGCCTCCTGCGGCTCGAACTGCAGCCAATGCGCGGCGGCATAGCCCGCGACCATCGCCACATAGGTCGGCTGGTCGACGACATGGAAACCGAGGCTCAGCCCGAAGCGGTCGGCCAGAGCGAGCTTGTCGTCGGCCACGTCGCGCGGATTGATCGCGCCGTCCTGCTCGCTGATGTGCCGCTCGACGATGTGCCGACGATTCGCGGTCACGAGCAGCCGCGCATTGCCCGGTCGCGCTTCGGCCCCGCCTTCGAGCAGCGAGCGCAAGCGCCGCGGTCCGGCGTCGCCGTCGGCGAAGCCGAGATCGTCGATGAAGATCGCGAAGGCGCGGTTCACGCCGGCAATCCGGTCGAACAAGGGCGGCAGCGCATCCAGCCCGTCCCCGGCTACCTCGATCAAGGCCAGCGCGCCGCCCTCGGCTTGCACCTGGCCGACCGCGGCCTTCACCAGCGCCGACTTGCCCGTGCCGCGCGCGCCCCACAGCAACACGTCATGCGCCGGCAGCCCATCCGCGAGCCGCTGCAGATTGTCGGTCAGCTGCGCCTTCTGTGGATCGATCCCTTCCAGCAGAGCGAGCGGCAGCGGCGCGAAATCGCGCGCGGCGACCAGCGCGCCGTCGCGCCATACATAAGCGGGCGAAGCCGAAGGATCGGCCGACGCGGGCGGCGGCGGCGCGATTCGCTCCAGCGCCTCGGCGATGCGGGTGAGCAGGAGGTCGTTCATGCCGCCAGCGCCCGGATCGCGGCTTCGTCGAGCCGCCACGGCTGCCAGCCCGATTGCGGCCGCCCGCCGATCGCCCGGTAGAAGTCCATCGCGCTCTCGTTCCAGTCGAGCACCGCCCAGTCGATCCGCGGGCAATCACGCGCGGCGGCCTCCTGCGCCAGCGCGCGGAACAGCGCCTTGCCCGCACCCGTGCCGCGCGCGCGCTCGTCGATCACCAGATCCTCCAAATAGATGCCCAGCCGCCCGGTCCAGGTCGAGTAATTAAGGAACCAGACCGCGATCCCGACGATCGCGCCGCTTGCCTCGGCGACATGCGCGAACACCTGCGGATCGTCCGCGAACAAGGTTGCGTGCAGCGACGCCTCTGTCGCCTCCACCGCATCGGGCTGCCGCTCATAGGTCGCCAGGTGGCGGATCAGCCGGAGAATATCCGGCACGTCGCCCGGCGCCGCGCGCCGCACGGCGACGCTCACAACGAGACCTCGGCCGCCATCGGCTCGGCCGCCTTGGAGAAAGCCGCGATAAGGCATCCGGTGACGATCAGCGCCGCGCCCGCGAGCACTGTCGTGGTCAGCGCCTCGCCGAAAATCAAAGCGCCAAAGATCGCCGACCAGACGAAGGCTGTATATTCCACCGGGATCAACGTCTTCGCCTCCGCACGTCCATAAGCCCAGGCGAGCAGGAACACCGACGCCTGCGCCAGCACCGCTCCCAGGACGATCATCGGCCAGTGCGACAGCGCAGGGAAAGGCGCAAGCCACGGCGCGAGTGGAAGCAGCCACAACAGCGTCGTCGCATTTTGGAAGAAGGTGATCTCGACCGGGCCCGCCGCCTGCGCCTGGCGCCGGAGCAACGTCAGCCCATAGCCATAGACCGTAGCGGCGCCGAGGATCGCCAGCCCGCCGCCCACCGCGGCGCGATCGACCGAGCCCGTCAGCCGCCCCGCGATGAGCACCCCCACCCCCGCGAGCCCGAGCAACGAAGCGAGGATCGTGTGCATCCCAATCTTCTCGCCCAGCAGCACCGACGAGCAATATAGTGCCACTAGCGGCGAGATGAACGAGAGCGCGATCCCCTCCGCCATGGGCAGTTTGGTCAGCCCGTAGAAATAGCCGATCGCCGAGATGGCGGTCACCGCGCCGCGCTTCACGTGCAGGATCATGACCGGCCGCGCCGGCCATGCAGCGCCGCGCGCCAGCAGCAGGATCCCGGTCATCGGCAGTGCCGCGGTCACCCGCCACACCATCGCGCAATAGGCGCCGATCAGAAGCGACAGCCCCTTCATCACGGCGTCCATTTAGGTGAAGAGCGCGATGCCGACGCACGCTGCCGCGAACGGGATAGCGGGCGATTTCGTCTTGGACACTCGCACGTTCCTGAAATTCACTCGCGAGCGAGCCGTAAATCACGGACCGGCCGTTACGGCAATGGAACCGTCGGTCGCCGGACCGGTTGTGCATGCCACATTGCTAACAAGGGCAGCATTCATGACCTATTCCCGGGACGCTGCGAAGTCCGGATCACGCTCCCTCGTCGTTCTCGTCATCGCCCTGTTCTTCATCTGGGGTGGGGCGACGAGCCTCAACGATATCCTGATTCCCAAGCTGAAGGGCCTGTACGCGCTCTCCTATCTGGAGGTGATGCTCACGCAGTTCGCGTTCTTCACCGCTTACTTCATCGTCTCGATTCCGGCCGGCAATCTGATCACCCGCATCGGCTATCTGAAGGGCATCGTCGTCGGCCTGGTCGTGACCGCGGCGGGCGCCTTGCTGTTCTGGCCGGCGGCGGGCTCGGGCATCTATGCAAGCTTTCTCGGCGCTCTGTTCGTGCTGGCCGCCGGCATCACGATCCTGCAGGTCGCGGCCAACCCGTTCATCGCCTCGCTCGGCGACGAGCGCACCGCGAGCAGCCGGCTCACCTTCGCACAGGCGTTCAATTCGCTCGGCACGACCGTCTGGCCTTATGTCGGCTCGAACATCATCCTCGCCGGGACGGTCGGCGCGGTCGATCCGACGACGCTGAGCGCCGCTGCGCTGCCCGCCTATCGCGTCCAGGAAAGCGCGATCATCGCGCATGTCTATGTCGGCATCGCGATCGTGCTCGCGGTCATCGCCTTGATCTTCTGGCTGCGCCGCAACGCCGTCGGCAACGAGCGCCCGGTCGCGGTCGGCTTCTTCGACAGCCTCGGCCTGCTGCGCGAGAAGCGCATCCTCTTCGGCGTCGTCGCCTTGTTTTGCTATGTCGGCGCCGAGGTGTCGATCGGCAGCCTGATGGTCAATTATCTCGGCCAGAAGGACGTGATGGGGCTGGATCCACGCGCGGCGGGCGAGCGGCTGTCTCTTTACTGGGGCGGCGCGATGATCGGCCGCTTCGTCGGCGCAGTTCTGCTCCGGCGCTTCGAGCCGGGCAAGCTGCTCGCCACCTTCTGCGTTGCGACGATCGCGCTCGTTCTGATCTCGATGCTGTCGAGCGGCGCGATTGCAGGCTGGTCGCTGCTGGCGGTCGGGCTTTTCAACTCGATCATGTTCCCGACGATCTTCTCGCTCGCGCTGGAAGGTCAGGGCAAGCGCACTGCCGAGGCGTCCGGCCTGCTCTGCATGGCGATCGTCGGCGGCGCGATCCTGCCGCTCGTCAGCGGCGGCATTGCCGACGTCACGAGCATCGCCACCGCGCTCGTCATTCCCATCATCTGCTATGTCGTCATCGGCATCTTCGGGGTCAGCAACCCGGCCAAAGGTTGAATTCCATCATGTCACTTTCAATCCGGGGCGCAGCCACGCTGCTGCTCTTCGCTGCCGCCTGCCCCGCCACCGCGCAGACAACCGATACGCCGCCCGACGCGAACCCGGCCGCCGCCGGGGCCGAAACGCAGCAGCAGGCCAAGCCCCCCACGACGCTGACCGGCGAATGGGGTGGCCTGCGCACGAAGCTGCGTGACGACGGCGTGGATCTGACCGCCGCTTATGTCAGCGAATTCGGCGCGAACGTCTCGGGCGGCGCGCGCAAGGACGCGACCGAGACGGGCCAGTTCGCGTTCGGCGCGACGCTGGACACCGCCAAGCTGGTCGGACTCGAGGGCGGCACTGTCCAGGCGACTGTCACGTTCCGCCGCGGCCACAATCTCACCGATCGCGCGGGCCTCGGCCTCCTCCAGCAGGCGCAGGAAGTCTATGGCCGCGGCCAGACGTGGCGGCTGACCGAGCTCTGGTATCAGCAGGACCTTGGCGGCGGCGTCGATATCAAGCTCGGCCGCCTGCCACAGGGCGCCGACTTCAACAGCTTCTCGTGCGACTTCATGAATCTGAGCTTCTGCGGCGCACCGGCCGGCAATCTCGCGGGCGATTACTGGTACAATTGGCCCGTCGCGCAGTGGGGCGCGCGCCTGCGGCTCAAGCATGACAGCTGGTATGTGATGGCCGGCGCCTACGAGAATAATCCGAACAATCTCGACAATGCTTTTTTCGTCTCGCGCGGCGGCGCGACCGGCGTGCTTGCGACGGCGGAGACGGGCTGGACCCCGCGCCTCGGCGCCAGCGGCCTGCCCGGCAGCTACCGGATCGGCGGCTGGTACAACACGTCCAACGCGGACGACGTCCTGCTCGGCGTCGATCGCCGGCCGAGCGCGGTCACGGGACTCGATCCGCTCCGCCGCGACGGTCGTTATGGTGGCTATATCCTGCTCCAGCAGCAGATCAGCGGCACTGCCACGGTCGACGCGAAGGGCCAGGCCAAGACCAAGCGCGGCCTCACGGTCTTCTTCAACGTCACCCAGACCGACCGTACCACCCAGCGCACCGACAATCAGGTCGCGCTCGGCCTGTTCGCGACCGGCCTGCTCGCGATCCGCCCGCAGGATGATATCGGCCTCGGCCTCGCCCGCACCAACGTCAACGGACGCGCCGTGCGCGGCGAACTGATCGCGGCGCCGGGCACGGAGGGCGCCAATTCGGAATATGCAGCCGAGCTCTTCTACAGCGCGCATCTGACGCCGTGGCTGATCCTGCGCCCGAACGTCCAGTGGGTGAAGGATCCGGGCGGCTATGCCGAGATGAAGGACGTCGTCGTGCTCGGCATGAAAAGCGCGATCACCTTCTAGACAGCAGTAAAGAACGGCTTCGAACCGTTCGTGCTGAGCCTGTCGAAGCACCGTTCTTCTTGGCCAAGCAAGAAGGACCGCCCTTCGACAGGCTCACGGCAAAAGGAGAAGAGAGTTTTTACTCTGCCGCAACGGCCTGTTCGGCGAGCGCAGCCTCGGCCGCCTCGATCTCGCGCGCCTTCGCCTCCACAAGCCGAACGATATGCTCGACCATGTCGGCATTCTCGACCGTGTGGTCGCTGACGCCCGACAGATAGACCATATGCTTGCCAGCCCCGCCGCCGGTCAGGCCGATGTCGGTCTCGCGCGCCTCGCCGGGGCCGTTGACGACGCAGCCGAGCACCGACAGGCTCATCGGCACGCGGATATGCTGGAGCCGGCTTTCGAGCGTCTCCACCGTGCGGATCACGTCGAAACCCTGCCGCGCGCAGGACGGGCAGGAGACGACGCGCACGCCGCGCTGGCGCAGGCCGAGCGCCTTCAGCATCTCGAAGCCGACGCGCACTTCCTCCTCGGGCTCGGCCGAAAGCGAGACGCGGATCGTGTCGCCGATCCCCGCCCACAGCAGATTGCCCATGCCGATCGAGGATTTGACCGTCCCGCCGATCAGCCCGCCCGCCTCGGTGATGCCGAGATGCAGCGGGCAATCGACCGCGTCGGCGAGCTGCATATAGGCGGAGACGGCGAGGAACACGTCCGACGCCTTCACCGCCACCTTATATTCGTGGAAATCCTGATCCTGCAGCAGCTTGATATGATCCAGCGCGCTCTCGACCAGAGCTTCCGGGCACGGCTCGCCATATTTTTCGAGCAGGTCGCGCTCGAGGCTGCCGGCGTTGACGCCGATCCGGATCGAACAGCCATTGGCCTTCGCCGCGCGCACGACTTCGGCGACGCGCGCGCTCGATCCGATATTGCCCGGGTTGATCCGCAGGCAGGCCGCGCCCGCGTCCGCGGCTTCCAAGGCGCGCTTATAGTGAAAGTGAATATCGGCCACGATCGGGATCTTCGAAGCGCGTACGATCAGCGGCATCGCCGCGGTCGAGGCTTCGTCCGGGCACGAGACGCGGATGATGTCCGCGCCGGCTTCCTCGCAACGCCGGATCTGATCGATCGTCGCCGCCGCATCCTCGGTCGGCGTATTGGTCATCGTCTGCACGGTGATCGGCGCGTCGCCGCCGACCGGCACCTTGCCGACCATGATCTGACGGGACTTGCGGCGGGCTATATCGCGCCAGGGACGAACGGACATCTTATCTCACACTCTGTTCGCCCGGGCCTATAGCGCATCCCGCGTCCCCGAAGCACCCCCTGCGTCACCGATCCGTTGCGCGGGCGGTTGACGCGGGCGCGCCCGCGCAACAGGACGCGGCGCACGTGCCCCAGATCGCCCCCGCCCCCGATCCCGCGGCATCGTCCGCGACGGCCCTTCAGGGCGAGCGGCATTACGGCATGGACTGGCTGCGCATCGGCGCGTTCCAGCTGCTGATCCTCTATCATATCGGCATGGTCTTCGTGCCGTGGGAATGGCACGTCTCCGCCGACGAGGCGGTGCCCTGGGCGGTGCTGCCGATGGTCGCGATCAATGCGTGGCGGCTCACCCTGCTCTTCACCGTCTCTGGCTTCGCGAGCGCGGCGATGCTCGCCCGCCGCCCCGCGCTCCCGCCTTTCGTCCGCAACCGCGTCCTGCGCCTCGGCATCCCCCTGCTGTTCGGCATGATCGTCGTCACGCCGATCCAGCCCTGGATCCAGCTGACCACGCAACGCGGCTACGGCCACGGTTTCGGCTATTTCTACCTGCACGATTATTATCGCTTCGCGATGTTCCGCGGCATGCCCCTGCCCGCTTGGCAGCATCTGTGGTTCGTCTTCTATCTGCTCGTCTACACGTTGCTGCTCGCCGCGCTGCGGATGCTGCCGCCGGGCGTGCGCGCGCGGCTGCGCCGGGGCGTCGAGCGCATACTCTGGGGTCCGCTCCTGCTGCTGCTCCCCATCGCGATCGGCATCGTCGTCCGCCTCGAATGGATGTCGGCGGCGGAGGACAATCACAATTTCCTTGGCGACTGGGTCGCGCATATCCGCCATTTCCCCGCTTTCCTGTTCGGCTATCTGCTCTATGCGTCGCCCAACTTCTGGCGCACGCTCCGGCGCGGCTGGCCGCTGATCGCAGCGGTCGCCCTGGCTTCCACCGTCCTCGAAGTCTGGATCGCGTGGGATTATCCGATGACCCGGCCGATCACCTCGAGCATGCGCGCGCTCTATCAGGCCGCGCGCGTCGTGCAGGGCTGGAGCGCGATCCTCGCCCTGATCGGGATTGCCGATCATTATTGGAACCGCGATCTGCCCTGGCGCGCGACGCTCGTCGAGGCGGTCTTTCCCTTCTACATCATCCACCAGACGATCATCATCCTTGTCGGCTGGCTGCTGCTCGGCAGCGGCATCACCAATGGGCTGCGCCTGCTCGTCCTGATCGCCACGACGATGATCGGCTGCTGGCTCTTCTACCTCGTCGGGCGCCGCATCCCCGCGCTGCGGCCGCTGATCGGGCTAAGACCCATCACCACCGGAAAGGCCGACCCATGAGCCGATGGACGCTCGTCATCCACGGAGGATCCGGATCGATGACCCGGGGCAAGCTCCCCGAAACCGAGGATGCCGGCGGCCGCGCCGGGCTCGAGGCGGCGCTGGCGGCGGGCGCGGCCCTGCTTGATGCCGGCGGCAGTGCGCTCGATGCGGTCGAAGCGGCGGTCAAGACGCTCGAGGATGATCCCCATTTCAACGCCGGGCGCGGCGCGGTCTTCTCGTGGGATGGCGCCAACGAGCTCGATGCCGCGATCATGGACGGCACGACGCGCGCCGCGGGCGCGGTCAGCGCGGTCACCGCCACGCGCCACCCCGTCTCGCTCGCGCGCAAGGTGATGGAGGATGGCCGCCACGTTTTGCTCTCCGGCGCGGGCGCGGACGCCTTCAGCCGTGAAGCCGGGCTCGAACAGGCCCGACCCGACTGGTTCGCTTTGCCCGAACGGCGCCGCCAGCTCGACGAGATCAAAGCCGGCGGCGGCTTCGATTCGGGGATGAAATACGGGACGGTCGGTGCGGTCGCGGTGGACATAGACGGCCATGTCGCCGCCGCCACCTCGACCGGCGGGCTCACCGCCAAGCGCTGGGGCCGGATCGGCGACAGTCCGCTGATCGGCGCCGGCACCTATGCCGACGATCGCGCCTGCGCGACATCCTGCACCGGATCGGGCGAGATCTTCATCCGCGCCGTCGCCGCGCACGAAATCGCGGCGCGCGTGCGCCTGGGTGGCGTCGAGCCGATCGACGCCGCCGCCGCCGTCGTGATCGAAATCGGCGAGATGGGCGGCAAGGGCGGCGTCATCACCGTCGCGCCCGATGGCACGGGTGGCTGGGCTTTCAACACGCCGGGCATGTATCGCGGCATCCAGCGATCGGGTGATGTGCCCCGAGTCGCCATCTACGCAGACGAGGATTGATGCGAATGATCCGGCGCTTCCTGATGATATTGGCCGGGCTTTCCGCCTTCGGCGCCTCGCCCGCCGCCGCCTTCTGGGAATATGGCCACGAGACGATCGCGACGATAGCCATGTCGCAGGTCCAGCCGCGCACGCGCGCCAGCATCGAGTGGCTGCTCAAGCGCCAGGCTGCGCTGGAGACACCGACCTGCCCGGCGAAGACGATCGAGGAGGCCTCGATCTGGCCCGATTGCATCAAGCCGCTCGGCGATCGCTTCGCCTATGTCTATGACTGGCACTATCAGAATCTCGACGTCTGCGTGCCGTTCGACATCAAGGCCAATTGCATCGACGGCAATTGCGTCTCGGCGCAGATCCCGCGCGCGCAGCGGATGCTCGCCGATCGCAAGCTGCCGGTGCGCGATCGCCTGATGGCGCTCGCCTTCCTCGTCCACTTCATGGGCGACATCCACCAGCCGCTCCATGTCGGCGAGGCGCGCGATCTCGGCGGCAATCAAACCCGCGTCAGCTATGGCGCGATCGGTGGACGGACCAACATCCATTCGATCTGGGACGGCCTGCTCGCCGATCGCGGCATCTCCACGCCCCCCGCGGGTCCGCGCGGTCTGCTGTCCGAGGCGACGCCCGAGGCGCTCCGCCAGATGGCGCAGGGTTCGGTCGAGGATTGGGTGCGCGAGAGCTGGACGATCGCGAAGGAGAAGATCTACCCGACCGCCGCCGGCGACATCTGCTCCCGCGCGCCCGGCGCCAAGATCACCGGCAAACTCGACAATGACGCAATCGTCGGGCTGATCCCGGTAATGCGCCAACAGGTGCTGAAAGGCGGCATCCGCCTCGCCCACATGCTCGACGAAGCGCTGGACGGCGATCACCCCGAAGTCGCGCATCCGCCCAAGCCGCAAAGCATCGCACCGGCTCCGGCCGCCTGATGCGCTATTTCCTCGATACCGAATTTGACGGCTTTGGCGGCCCCCTGCTCAGCCTCGGCCTCGCCGCCGAGCATGGCGACAACGATTATTATGTCGTCATTCCCTATGATCATGAGCCCACCGAATGGGTCGCGCGCCATGTCGTGCCCTATCTGAAAAGCGTGCCGCAGACGCTCTACAACCAACTCGATCGCGAGGCTGCGGCGCACGATCTCGCCGCCTATCTCTCGGCCGACGACGATCCCGAGATCGTCGCCGACTGGCCCGAGGACATCGCGCTGTTTTGTCGGCTGATGCTGATCGGCGACCGCGAGATCGCCGACATCTCCAACGTCCGCTTCCGCTTCCTGCGCACGCCCGGCTTCTCGACCGCGCGCAACAGCGCCGTTCCGCACAATGCGCTCCACGATGCGCGCGCCCTCAGGGACTTCGTGCTGTCGACGGAGGGGTAATCGAGATTTCACAATCCGGCTCATCCTGAGGAGCCGTTGAGCTTGTCGAAATGGCGTTTCGAAGGATCCTTCGAGACGGGGCTTCGCCTTCACTCAGTCCGTCCTCAGGATGAGCGGTAAGGCATTACTGCAGCGTCGGTGCCTCGCCCGCATCCAGCCCGAAGAAGCGCAGGAACTCGACGAGCATGTCCGCCCGTTCCACCAGCGACGAGGCCTCCAGCAACGCCTGCTTCGACGCGACGTCGAACGGCACGACCTGCGAGATGCCGCTGACCAGCGCCTCGTCGTCCAGCCGGCCGACTTCCTCCCACTCGATATCGAAGCCCTGCGTCTCGGCGAAGCGGCGCGCCTCGATCTCCACCTCGGCGCGGATCACGCTCGGCAGCGGCTCGGGATCGTCGGCATCGCCCTCGAACGCGACGAGATCGGCCTCGATCTGCCGAAAGGGCGTCGAGACGTCCATCTCGCGCAGCAGGCGGAAACGCGTCACGCCTTCCAGCACGAGGTTGAAGCGCCCGTCCGGTACCGCCTCGACCTGCGCGATGCGCCCGACGCAGCCGATCTCGAACAAAGCCGGCGCCTCGGACTCGGTCGCGGTCGGCAGCGGCTGGATCATCGCGATCCGCCGATCGCGCGCCAGCGCGTCGCTGACCATCGCCCGATAGCGCGGCTCGAAGATATGCAGCGGCAGGAAAGCGCGCGGCAGCAGCAGCGCTCCCGGCAGCGGAAAGATGGTGAGCCGGGTGCCGGTGCGCGTCGTCATCCGAACAGAACGGCCGAAAGCCTACGACGTTGCTGCGACACCCACGGATCTTCGAGACCCGTCGCCTCGAACAGGGTGAGCAGCCGCTTGCGCGCGGCTGCCTCGTTCCAGGCGCGGTCCAGTTCGATCGATCCGAGCAGCATGTCGGCAGCCGCATCGCGGTCCCCCGCCGCCATCAGCGCGCCGGCAAGCTCGTAGCGGGCATTCTGATCCTCGGGGCTCGCCGTGACCTTCGCCTGCAAGGCTTCGATCTCGCCGACCGGACCCGTCTCTGCCGCCAGCGCGACCGCGGCGCGCGCGCGAGAAACCGCCGCATCCTTGGCCTTGTCCGCCGGCAGCGCGTCGAGCGCGGCTGCGGCTTCCTCGACGCGCCCGGCCACCAGCAGCGCACGCGCGAGGCCCGCGACGACTTCCGGATCCTCAGGCGCCATGTCCAGCACCTGCGTGAAGATCGAGATGGCGCGCTCGGCGTCGCCGGTGGCGAGCACCTCCTCGCCCATCGCGATCAGAGGCGCGATATCCTGGTGCAGCGCATCCTCCGGTCCCTCGATCGGCAACTGACGCAGAATCTGGTCGAGGATCTGCGTGATCTGGCCTTCGGTCCGCGCATTGGTCAGGTCGGCGACGGGCTGGCCCTGGAAGATCGCATAGACGGTCGGAATCGATTTAACGCGGAATTGCGAGGCGATGAACTTGTTCTGGTCGACATCGACCTTGGCGAGCACCACGCCCTTGCCCGCATAGGCCGCCGCGACCTTCTCGAGCAAAGGGGTCAGCTGCTTGCAGGGGCCGCACCATTCGGCCCAGAAGTCGAGGATCACGAGCGCATTCATCGATGGCTCGATCACGTCGCGCTGGAACGCCTCGACCGACTCCTTGTCCGCCGCGCTCATTCCCAGGGTCGCCAAATCCACTCTCCCTCGTCTGCGAAAATCTCGGTCTCTATGTGGGCGGCGGGCGGCGGAGGGGCAAGGGATGCCTTACCTTCCCAAACGACGAAGCCCGCGCGATCGCTCGCACGGGCTCCGAGGTCGGCAGGAGCGCCAGGATCAGGCGATCTTGAGGCCTTCCTTGTTCATCTGCCCCGTGAGTTCCTTGTTCTTCTCCGGGCTGAGCTTGGCCTTGAGGCGGGGAAAGAGCACGTCCTCCTCCTCGCGCATATGCTTCTCGATGTCGGCGCGGAACGCACGGATCTTCTCGGGAAAGCCGGGCGAATTGTTCGGCATCTCGCTCAGATCGTACAGATACTGCTTCACGTAACCGTGATCTTTCGTGAGCTGATCGGCGGCTTCCGCATCGCCCGCATCGCGCATCGCCGGATAGACGATATTGCCTTCCTGCAGGTCATGCTTGGCCAGCGCATGCTTGAGCTGCATCAGCAGGAAGCCCCGCTTGGTCGTGTTCTTCTCGGTCGTGGCCTCCAGCGCGTCGAAGATCTTGAGCGTGGCGACATGCTCGGCGGCGAGCGCCTCGTCCCAATCGCCCGCGAGCATCGTCGGCGCCTGGACCGCGAGCTTGCGCGCGACATTGGCGGCCAGGCCGACCGCGATCCCCGCCGCTGCGGCGCCGATGACCGCGCCGGTCGCATATTCACCGGCCTTGCTTGCGGTGCCGGGCTTGGTCTTGGTCTTCGCTGCAGTCGCCATGATACGCCTCCTGAATTACTTCGCCCGGTTGAACGTGCGAGCGGCGTAAAGGCTTCACATCGAACGCAATTGATCCAGCCACGGCATCGCGACGCCGTCTGACGGCGCACGCCAGTCGCCGCGCGGGCTCAGGCTCCCGCCCGCCGAGACCTTCGGCCCATTGGGGATCGCCGATCGCTTGAACTGGCTCGTCTGGAAGAAACGCCGCAAAAACTCCTCCAGCCACCGCTTGATCGTATCGAGATCATAAGCGTGGCGTTCCTCGTCCGGAATCCCCGCCGGCCACTCCCCCGCGGCCGCATCCCGCCACGCATGCCAGGCGAGGAACGCCACCTTCGTCGGCGCCAGACCATAGCGAACCGTGTAGTGCAGGAAGAAATCGTGGAGCGCATACGGCCCGATCCGCGATTGCGTGCTCTGGATCGCGCCGTTGGCATCCGCGGGCACGAGCTCGGGTGAGATTTCCGTGCCGAGGATCGCCGCCAGCACCCGATCGGTCTCTCCGTCGAACTGCCCGCTGCGCACGCACCAGCGGATCAGGAACTGGATCAGCGTCTTCGGCACGCCGGCATTAACCGCATAATGGCTCATCTGATCGCCGACACCATAGGTGCACCAGCCCAGCGCCATCTCGCTGAGATCACCCGTCCCGATGACGAAGCCGTGGCGATCATTGGCGAGGCGGAACAGATAATCGGTGCGCAGCCCAGCCTGCACATTCTCGAACGTTACGTCATAAACCGGCTGCCCGCTCGCGAACGGGTGGCGCAGATCGGCCAGCATCTGCTTCGCCGCGGGACGAATATCGAGCTCCTCGGCGGTGATGCCGAGCGCGCGCATCAGCGCCCAGGCATTGGCCTTGGTCTCGTCGCCCGTCGCGAAGCCCGGCATCGTGAAGCCGAGGATCGTCTCGCGCGATCGCCCGAGCCGGTCGCACGCCTTGGCCGCGACGATCAGCGCATGCGTCGAATCGAGCCCGCCCGACACGCCGATGACAAGCGTCCGCGCCCCCGTCGATTGGATGCGCTTGGCGAGCCCTTCCACCTGAATGTTGAACGCCTCGTAGCAATCCTCGTCCAGCCGCGCCGGATCTGTGGGCACGAACGGGAAGCGCGCCACGTCGCGCCGCAGCCCGACATCGGCATAATCGGGCGTATGCGCGAAGCCGATCCGCCGGAAGCGCGTCTCGGGATGCCCCTCGGCCTCCGCGCAATCGTTGAACGTCCCGAAGCGCATCCGCGCCTGCCGCAGCCGGCCGACGTCCACGTCTGCGATCGTCAGCCCGGCCTCGTGATCGAACCGCGTCGAGGCGGCGAGCTGCGTCCCCAGTTCGTGAATCATCGCCTGCCCGTCCCACGCGAGATCGGTCGTGCTCTCGCCCGTCCCCGCCGCCGCATAGACATAGGCCGCGCACGCTCGCGCCGATTGCGACGCGCCGTACAGATCTCGCTCGCGCGCCTTGCCGATCACGATGTTCGAGGCGGAGAGATTGCAGAGGATCAACGCGCCCGCGAGCGCCCCGCGCGAGGACGGCGGGATCGGCGCCCAATAATCCTCGCAGATCTCCGCATGGAACACGAAGTCGGGCAGGTCGTCCGCGGCGAAGATCAGGTCCGTCCCGAACGGCGCCACCTGCCCCGCTACCGCGATCTCGAGCCCGACGCAGCCCGCGCCGGGTGCGAACCAGCGCTTCTCATAATATTCGCGATAATTGGGCAGGAAGCTCTTGGGCACGACCCCGAGGATTCGCCCGCGCGCGATCGCCAGTGCCGTATTGTAGAGCCGCCCGTTGCGCCGCAGCGGCGCGCCCACGAGCAACACCAGCTTCAGCCCCACGCTCGCCTCGACAAGCCGGCCGATCCCAGCCTCGACCGCATCGAGCAAGGCATCCTGCAGCAGCAGATCGTCGATCGCGTAGGACGACACGCCCAGTTCCGGAAAGACGATCAGGTCAACCGCCGCCGCGTCGCCCTGCCGCGCCAGATCGATGATGCCCTGCACGTTCGCGGCGACATCCCCCGCCGACGCGGTCGGCGTCGCCGCCGCGACGCGCACGAAGCCCTGGCCATGGATCGAGAGAAAACGGTCGTTCATGCCGTAGCCTTAGCCCGTTCGCCCCGAGCTTGTCGAAGCCAGAGCGCTGAGATCCCTCATCGTCATCCTGAACTCGTTTCAGGATCCATGAACCGACATCACCGCGTCGCTGACGGAAAGGTCGGGGAATGGATGCTGAAACAAGTTCAGCATGACGGTCGCTCGGCTCAAAGCTTGAGCTTCGCCCAGATCGGCAGATGGTCCGAAGCCGTCCGCGCCGTCAGAGAACTGTGCACCCCGCTCGCCTCGACGCGCACCCCGCCGCCGATGAATATCCGGTCGAGCCGCCCGACCGGCCGCCGCACCGGGAAGGTCGGCCCGAGCGGCACATTTTCATGATGCACCCCGAAATCCTGCAGGCAACCCTGGCGGGGCCGCCATTCGTTGAGATCGCCGCACAGGATGATCGGCGCAGTACCGCCGTCCGCGACCTGGGCGAGGATCGCATGCGCCTGCTTGCGCCGCCACAGGCCCGACAGATCGAGGTGCATCCCCACCACGCGCAGGCATTTGCCGCCGATCCGCAGATCCGCGCGCACCGCGCCGCGCGGCTCCAGCGTCGGGATCGTCAGCGCATCGCACCCCTCGATCTCGACCAGGCCCGTGCGGATCAGGATCGCGTTGCCGTGCCAGCCCATGCTGGCGCTGCGCCGCGCGATCGGCACGGGCCGGTAATGGCCGTGCTCGGCGAGCATGTGAAACGGGATTGCCGCCTCGCGCGATCCGAAGCGGCGGTCCGCTTCCTGCAGCACGACGATGTCCGCGCCGATCTCTTCCAGCACCTCTAGGATGCGATCCGGCCGACGACGGCGATCCGCCGCTATGGCCTTGCGGATATTGTAGCTCGCGATCGTCACCATGTCGGGAGAAGCCGTGGCGCCGGAAAATCGTTCCGGCAAGTGCCCCATGGCCCGCCGTGTCCGCGTTAGAGGTGCGGCAAACATACCACATATGACAAAAAAGCTAACGGGAGCGCCCCCACCGCCGCCGGTGTGTTTCACGCTTGTTGCAGCGCCAAACGCAAAAAATTACAGCGGTGACACGGGGGGCAGCAGCGACAGAGCGTCATCGTTCCGTAATCGCCAGCTGACATGCGCCCCGTAACGTTCAAAGGGGATTCACAATCATGAGAAATCTGTTCGTCGGCTGCGCGCTCAGCGCCTTGGTGGCGACGGCCGCATATGGCCAGGAAACCACGTCGACGATTCGCGGCTCCGTGACCGCATCGGGCGCTCCGGTCGCAGGTGCGACCGTCGAGATCGTCGATGTAAATTCCGGAACCCGCTCCACCACCGTCACGGCGACTGACGGTAATTTCAACGCCAACGGCCTGCGCGCGGGAGGACCCTACACGGTCACGGTCCGCGCCACCGGCTATACGGATGCATCGGTCACGGAGATCCAGACCGTTGCCGCCCAGACCTTTAGCTTGCCGATCGAGCTGCAGCCGTCCGCAACCGGCGGCAGCGACGAGATCGTCATCACCGCGGCCAAGCTGCCGAACGCGCGCACCGTCAGCCAGGGACCGGCGACGGTCCTGAACGCGGCCCAGATCGCCAACGTTGCCTCGCTGAACCGCGACATCCGCGATCTTTCACGCCGCGATCCGTTCGCCCGTCTCGACGATACGCCGACCGGCGGTCGCGCGATCAGCTTCGCCGGCCAGAATGCCCGCTACAACCGCTTCTCGGTCGACGGCGTCGCAATCACCGACAATTTCGGCCTGAACACGGATGGTCTTCCCAGCCGCCGCTCGCCGATCCCGTTCGATGCGATCGGCCAGTTCCAGGCCAAGGTCGCTCCGTTCGACGTGCGCGAAGGCAATTTCCAGGGCGGTTCGATCAACATCGTCCTGAAGTCGGGCACCAACGATTTCCACGGCACCGGCTTCTACGCCCGGTCGGGCGACGAGTTCGTCGGCGACAAGACCAAGAACCTCTCGGTCAACGTCCCGAACTTCAAGGTCGAGAATTACGGTGCCGAGATTGCCGGCCCGATCATCAAGGACAAATTGTTCTTCATGATTGCCGGCGAGCGCCTGCGCGGCGGCCGTCCGATCGCCGAAGGCACGCCGGAAACCAACTCCGGTACGGTCATTCCCGGCATCACCCAGGCACAGGTCGATCAGATCTCGCAGATCGCGCAGACCGTCTACAATTATGACACGGGCGGCGTTCAGCAGAGTTCGGGCGACAAGGATGATCGTCTCGTCGCCAAGATCGACGCCAACCTGTCCGATACGCAGCGTCTCGCGCTGACCTACACCTATGCGAAGGACCAGATTAACCTTCTCAACAACACATTCACCACCGCGCCCTTCGGCCTCGGCCTCGCGTCGAACGCCTATATCCAGGGCAACCGCCTGCACACGGGCGTCGGTCAGCTGAACTCGGAATGGTCGGACAGCTTCTCGACCGAAGTTCGCGGCTTCTACAAGAATTATGTCCGCATCCAGGATCCGCTGCTGGGCCGCGGCTTCGCGCAGTTCCGCGTCTGCACCAACCCGACCAACCCGGCGGGCGGTTCGCTGACGGCCTGCGACAACAATGCGGGCGTCGTCTCCTTCGGTCCGGACAATTCGCGCCAGACCAACCAGCTCAATTCCGAGACGTGGGGCGGTGCCTTCCAGGCACGCCTGACGATGAACGATCATGATCTG
Organism: Sphingomonas natans; assembly: GCF_030546695.1. GTDB lineage: Bacteria > Pseudomonadota > Alphaproteobacteria > Sphingomonadales > Sphingomonadaceae > Sphingomonas_I > Sphingomonas_I natans. The sequence continues at coordinate 310,453 of NZ_JAUOTP010000001.1, read as the reverse complement.
CGCGTCTTCACCGAGATGGCCCGCGTCACGGTCTTCAACTCGTTCCTGCAGAACAGCGCCGGCAATTATTACTTCGACTCGATCGCGGACTTCCAGAACCGCCAGGCGGGCTCGCTCGCTTACGGCAATGCGATCCCGACGCTGGTGCCGGACGATGCCGCGGCGAAGTTCAAATATCAGAGCTACGTCTTCGGCATCATGGACTCGTGGCACGTCACGCCGGAGCTGAACGTCAGCTACGGCGCGCGCTACGACCTCTACGGGATGCCCAGCCGCCCGGCGCGCAGCGCCGCTTACGCCGCGCGCTACGCCAATGGCGCCTATGTGAACGGCGTGCTGACGCAGGTCGGCGACAATACCGAGAATATCAGCGGCCTCGGTCTCTTCCAGCCGCGCCTGGGCTTCGACTGGAAGCCGGTGTCGCGCGTCAACATCCGCGGCGGCGGCGGCATCTTCGGCGGCGGCACTCCCGACGTCTATGTGTCGAACAGCTTCTCGAACACGGGCGTCCTGACCAACTCGATCTCGAGCAACCGCACCTCGGCCACCAATCTGGCGGCCGTCACCTGCACCACGCTGACCGCCGCCGGCGCCTGCGCCGCCGCGCTGAACGGCGTCACCGGGACGACGATCCCCGGTGCCGTCAATGCCGCACTGACCAACGCGACGGTCTCGACCGCCTCGACGGTCAATGCGCTGTCCAAGAACTTCAAGATCCCGTCGCAATGGCGCGCCACGATCTCGGCCGAATATACGGCCGATCTCGGACCGCTCGGCGACAATTGGACGTTCGGCGGCGACCTTCTCTACTCGAAGGTCCGCAACCAGGTATATTTCACCGACATCCGCTCGACGCCGATCCTGACCGGCGCCAACGCGCTCACGCCCGACGGCCGCCAGCGTTATGCCAACGTGATCGATGGCGCGGGCAGCACCAACACCAACACCGACATCCTTCTGGCCAACACCAAGAAGGGCCGCACCTACATCGCGATCGCCCGCTTCGATAAGAGCTGGGATTTCGGCGTCAGCATTAACGGCAGCTTCACCTATCAGGACGTGAAGGACGCAGCACCGGCGACCTCGTCGACCGCAGGCTCGAACTATTCGAACGGTGCGTTCGTCGATCCGAACAATGTCGCCTACGGCATCTCGAACGATCAGGTTAAGTACTTCTTCAAATATGGCGTGAACTTCGATCACGCCTTCTTTGGCGATTACAAGTCGACGATCGCGCTGTTCGGCGAGACCCGCATCGGCCATCCCTACAGCTACACGTTCCAGGATTTTGGCGGCACCCGCTCGGCGGTGTTCGGCACGACCGGCGTGAGCTCGGGCACGGGCACGGGCGGCAATCGCTACCTGATGTACGTGCCGACCGTGAACGACCCGCTCGTCCAGTATAGCAGCGAAGCCTATCGCACGGCGCTGAACCAGTTCATCGACGCGACCGGGCTCAGCAAGTATCGCGGCAAGGTCGCGCCGCGTAATGCCTTCCACTCGAAGTGGTTCACGCGTTTCGATATCCATCTCGCACAGGAAATCCCGACCGGCCTCGGCAGCTCGCGGATCACCCTGTTCGCGGACATCGAGAACTTCACGAACTTCATCAACAAGAACTGGGGTCAGCAGCGCGAGTACGTCTTCCCGTACAACGTCGCCGTTACCCGCGTGCAGTGCCTGACGACCACCGGCAACGCGACGCCCACGGGCACCGCCGCACCGACCGGAACCGTCGCAGCTTCGGCCGCGCAGGCCTGCGCCCAGTATCGCTACTCGCCGACCGGCGGTGGCGCTGCGTTCACCAACCCGGCCGATCAGGTCTATGTGAACCAGTCGCTCTATTCGGTTCGGGTCGGCGCACGCTTCAGCTTCTGATCGGACACGTCCGAAGTGGGAATTGGCCGGCGGGGGATGCTCCGCCGGCCTTTTCTATGTCGACGGGGCCGAGCCCGTCGCGACGGCCAAGCCAACGCGCGATGCTCCGCCGGCGCGCGGACATGATAGGAGCGACTCTTCGGCTGCTGGCCTGGCTCCTTGTGAAGCTACGGACGACGGGATGATGCGGTGCCGCCTTCCGATCCGTCTCGCGTCGCGCGCCGTTGCCCTGTCGCTGGTCCTGGGCATCGCGACCGGCTGTCCGCCGGCCCGAAGCGAGCGTCCCGCCGTCCAGGATCCAGGCACGTTGAAGGATATCGTGTGCCGGCAGCACGCTTTCGTCCGGCCCGGCGACGGCTTCAGCCTGATGGCGATCCCGGCGCCGAAGCGGACGAACGCGAGCGGCGTGCTCCTCCTGATCAATTGCTCCGATCAGGATATCGTGAGCCTGCGCGATCCCAGCCGCTCGCCAAGGCATGTGAGGGAGTTCATCTACCAGCCCGAACGGCACGCCCGGCTTCGTCACGACCCGAACGATTATCGGATCCTGAACTTCAACGAAGCCCCGCATAACAATAGCTTCGAACATATAGCTTACGCGAAGAGTCAGGATTGGGCGGGGCCCGTGTGTCTACCGCGAACTGGAGCTGACGACCGCGGACCGGGAGTTCCCGAAGGCCCGGCATATCGTCAACTTCACGCTCGATATCTGCCGAAACCACATATTGGCGCTTCTGGGACCCGGACCGCCGTCAACCGTCGAGAATGGAGGACGAACCACGCCCTGACGCTCTTTGCCCGCAGGGCGACCGATGACATCGCGCCGGCTTGACGTCAGCCCGCCGCTGTCACTCGATCCGTTCAGCCGGATCGGTCCCCCACATGGCATCCTCGTGGATCCAGCCCTTGCGTTCGCCGATCTCGATCCGGCACCATGTGCCGTCGCATTTCGAGATACGCCCGACCACGCCCGCCTGCGCCTGCCAAAGCAGGGCCGCGCCGTCATTCGGCTCGGCGCGGATCGGTCGATAGCCGTCGCCTGTCACCACCGCCGATCGGCGCGCCGCCAGCAGGATCGCCAGCATCCAGCCGGTCGCGCCGTCCATGTCCTGCACGCGGCGCCACGCGCCGTGAACCTGGACGACGCGCACCGGCAGATCGCGGCGCTTGTACAGCCAGATGCCCGGATAACTGCGATCGGGGCCCGAGCGCATCATCGCCTGCCCCGCCGCGATCGACGCCCAATAGGGCACCGCCCGCTCCTGCGCGACGACGGGCGCGGCGACGCTCGCCGCCGCCGCGGATACCGCCAATGTCATGCCGAAGCGCCGCATGCCCGTCAGGCCGGATGGGTTTCCAGCCAGGCGAGCACCTTGTCCGGTGCGCTCTCGCCATACGGATCGTCGTCCAGGCCCTGATCGTTGATGCCCGGTTCCTCGAACCAGCCGGTGATCTTGCCGTCGTCGACGATCATCGCATAGCGCCAGCTGCGCTCGCCGAAGCCGACATGGTCCTTGCGGATCAGCATGCCCATGCGCCGCGTGAAATCGGCCGAGCCGTCCGGCAGCAGCTTGATCTTGTCGACGCCGAGCTGCTTGCCCCACTGGTACATCACGAACGCGTCGTTGACCGAGATGCAATAGACGTCCGAGACGCCCTGCTTCTGGAAATCGGCGAAATAGCGCTCATAAGCCGGGCATTGCTCGTTCGAGCAGGTTGGCGTGAACGCGCCGGGCAGCGAGAAGACGACGATGCGCTTGCCCGCGAAAATGTCGCTGGTCTTCACGTCCTGCCAGCGGAACGGGTTCGGTCCTTCGACCGTCTCGTCGCGGACCCGCGTCTTGAAGACGATATCCGGTACGTCGCGTCCGATCATCACTGAAGCTCCCGTTGCTGATTCACATTTGGATCGGGACCGTCCGCTTTACTGGATCGGCCCTTCGGCACGCCCCTGAACGAACTGATCTACATAGGGGTTGCCGCTGTCGTACAAACGATCGCGCGGCCCCCGCCAGATGATCTTGCCCTCGTAGAGCATCGCCACGCGGTGCGCGATCTTGCGCGCGGAGGCCATGTCGTGCGTGATCGTCAGCGCGGTGATGCCCAGATCGTCGACGAGGCTGACGATGAGATCGTTGATGACGTCGGCGCGGATCGGATCGAGGCCGGTCGTGGGCTCGTCGAAGAAGATGATCTCGGGGCGCGGCGCGATCGCGCGGGCCAGCGCCACGCGCTTCTGCATCCCGCCCGAAAGCTCGCTCGGCCGCAGGTCCAGGATCCGGGCGGGCAAGCCCACCCGCTCCAAATTCTCTTCCGCGATTTTGCGCATCCGCGCGCCGTCGATCCGCTGGCCGTGCGTCAGCGCGAAGGTCACGTTGCGCCAGATCGGCATCGAATCGAACAAGGCCGATCCCTGGAACAGCATCCCGAACTTGGCGCGGATCCGCTCCAGCCGCGCGCCCTTCGCGCCGACGATCTCCTCGCCGTCCAGCAGGATCGATCCGGAATCGGGCTGGAGCAAGCCGAGGATGCACTTGAGCGTCACCGATTTGCCGCTGCCCGACTGGCCGATGATCGCGAGGCTCTCGCCCTTCTCGACGGTCAGGTTGACGCCGTCGAGCACGGCCCGCCCGGCGAAGGACTTGCTGAGCCCATCGAGGACGATCTTGGCCTCGGCCATCAGCCGAATACCATCGCGGTGATGAGGAAGTTCGAGCCGAGGATCAGCATGAACGCCGAGACGACCGCCGTCCGCGTCGCATTGCCCACGCCGGCCGCACCACCGCCCGCGCGATAGCCATGGTAGCAGCCCATCAAAGCGATGAAGAAGCCGAACACGGCCGCCTTGACGAGCGCCATCTGGAAATCGTCCCAGCTGACGAAGCGGCGCGTGACGTTCAGGTAATTCGCCGAATTGAAGCCGAGCTTCTGCACCGCGAGCAGCCAGCCGCCGAAGATGCCGATCGCGTTGGCGACGAGCACCATTAGCGGCAGCGACAGGATCGCCGCGAACAGCCGCGGCGCCATCAGATAGCGATAGGCATCGGTGCGGAGCGTCGCGAGCGCATCGAGCTGCTCGGTAACGCGCATCGTCCCGATCTCGGCCGCCATCGCCGACGAGACCCGCCCCGCCACCATCAGCCCGACCAGCACCGGCCCCAGTTCGCGGACGATGCCGATCACGACCACCGCCGGCACGGTCGATTGCGCCGAGAAGCGCGATCCGGCGGTGAAGATCTGCTGCGCCAGCGCTGCGCCGGTAAAGACGGCGGTGAGCCCGACCACGGGCAGCGAGAACCAGCCGATATGCGCGATCTGCTCGGCGAAGCGGGCCGGATAATAAGGCGGCGTCAGCCCGCGCGAGATCGTCAGCCCGGTGAAGCGCGCGACGCGGCCGATCGCGGCGAGCAGCCCGATCAGGCTGCGGCCGATCGCGGCGAAGGGCAGGACGAGCATGTTGAGGGGCGCGGCGGTCATGAACGTCCCCGCATAGCGGCGCGGCCCGCGCCACCGCAACCGCTTATGCTATAAGCGCGACAGGCTGCGCGCGCGCTCACCGCCATCGCCGCTCGAAGCGATCGCCGAGCCCGGTCAGCAGTTCATATTGCGAAAGCCCGCTCGCCTTGGCAAGACGCGGCAAATCGTAATCGAGCGCGATCCATTCGCCCTCGCCGGCGCCGTCCGCGTCGGTCGCGTCGAAGGCGAGCAGATCCATCGAGACGCGGCCGATGACCGGCAGCGCGGCATCCGCGATGCGCCCCATGCCCGAAGGCCCGAGCGCGCGGAGGAAACCGTCCGCATAGCCGATATTCGCGATCGCCACGCGCGTCGGCCGCTTTGCCGTCCATGTTGCGCCATAGCCGACGCTCTCGCCCGCTGCGATCTCGCGCAGCTGGAGGATCTGCGCCGAGACGCTGACCACCGGCGCGATCCCGGCTGAGCCCGGCGCCGCGATCCCGCCATAGAGCGCCAGTCCCGGCCGGGTCAGGTCGAAGCCATAATCGGGCCCGAGCAGCACGCCCGCGGAATTGGCGAGGCTGCGTCGCCGCGCGCCGATCCGCCCGGCAATCCCTGCGAAGGCGCCAAGCTGCCGCGCGTTCATCGGATGCTCCGGCTCGTCGGCGCAGGCGAGGTGGCTCATCAGCGTCTCGATGCCAAGCCCGTCGAGCAGGCCGGACGTAGCCTCCGCGACGCTCAGCCCGAGCCGGTTCATGCCCGTATCGACCATCACGTCGCACGCGCCCCCGCCGCCCACGCGCCAGCGGCGCACCTGCTCGGCAGTGTTGAGGACCGGCCGCGCCGGATGTGCGAGCGCCACCGCCATATCCGCCTCGCGCGGTCCGTGCAGCACCGATAGGGCCACGCCTTTGGGCAAGGTGCCGAGCCGCTCGGCCTCGTCCCAGGTCGCGACGAAGAAATCGCGGCAGCCCGCCGCCGCCAACCGCGTCATCACCGCGCGCGCGCCCAGCCCATAGCCATCCGCCTTGATCGCCGCGCCGCAGGCCGCACCCGGCGTGCGCGCCGCGAGCCAGCGCCAGTTGGCAACCAATGCGGCGCCGTCGAGATCGAGACGAAGGGGAGCGGACACGCGCCGGCCGATAGCCGCTCGCCCGTCCGGCGTCACCATCGCGGCGTCCCGATCAGTGCTTCTCGCCGCGGCCCTTGCGGAAGCGCTTCTCGGTGTAGCGCTGATAGTAATCCTGGACATAGGCCCAGCCTTCCTCGGCGGTCTCGCAATAATGGATCAGGTCCAGATCCTGCGGCGCGACCACGCCCTCCTCCACCAGCGCATCGAAATCGACGACGCGGCTCCAGAAGTCCTTGCCGTAGAGGATGATCGGAATGACCGCCATCTTGCCCGTCTGGATCAGGGTCAGCAGCTCGAAGAACTCATCGAACGTGCCGAAGCCGCCCGGGAACACCGCCACCGCGCGCGCGCGCATCAGGAAGTGCATCTTGCGCAGCGCGAAATAGTGGAAGTTGAAGCTCAGGTGCGGCGTCACATAATCGTTCGGCGCCTGCTCGAACGGCAAGGCTATGTTGAGCCCGACCGTCTCAGCGCCGACATCGCGCGCGCCGCGATTGGCCGCCTCCATGATCGAAGGCCCGCCGCCAGAGCAGACGACGAACTGGTGCTTTCCGTCCTCCTCGCCGCCCTCGCGGCTGGCGATCTGCGCGAGCTCGCGCGCGACTTCGTAATAATGCGATTTCGCCTTGAGCTTGCCCGCGATTCGCTGCTGCGTCTCGGTCTTGGCGGCATCGACGATCGCGTCGGCCTTGTCGGGCGCGGGGATGCGCGCCGATCCGTAGAAGACGAAGGTCGATCCGATGCCCGCTTCGTCCAGCAGCAGTTCGGGCTTCAGCAATTCGAGCTGGAAGCGCACCGGGCGCAGATCGTCGCGCATCAGGAATTCGCTGTCCGCGTAAGCGAGCCGGTAAGCCGGATCGGAGGTCTGCGGCAGCACGCCCGCGGACCGCGCGGCGGCCGCATCGTCCTTCGCCTTGGGGAAGACGCGCTCGGGCAGTTCCTGCTTCTTGGCCATCATGCAACCTCTGGGGGCGGGGCATGCCCGCCGGAAAAACGCGCGTCGTTAGCGGCAATAACGGCCCATGCCCATGTCAAAATGCATGTGGTCGCGGTGATAGGCGTTGGCGTCGGGCCCCAGCACGATGTTGAAGCGCTTGCACGCCGCCTGATGCACCGCGCGAAGGAACGCCCGCGCCTGGGGATCGGGCCCGTTCCAGTCCTTCAGCACCGTAATCCGCCGCCCGCCCTGCAAGACGAACGCGGCGATATCGACCGCATTGGCCTTGCCATGTTCGGACAGATCGGCGCCCTTCACATTGTTCTTCGGCCGACACGCGAAGGTCCCGAAACTCTCTATCTTCACGACCGGCTTGCCCAACGTCGTCTCGGCCTGCTGCGACACGGTCTGGCGGACCCACTGCATGAAGGGCAAAGCCGTCATGCACTTCATCGCGCCGAGATTGGTGATGGGAATGCCGATCGCGACGAGCTTTATCGCATGAGTCGCCGAGCAGCCATTGGCGAAGGTCCGATCGGGCAGCGGCTGGACCTGTACGTCGAGCTTGCCGACCTCGGCCATGCACTGGCGATAGGCGCGCGCATCGTCCGGCGGCGCGGCGGCGCGACGCGGACGCGGGCCGCCGCCGCAGCCGGACAGCAGGATGGTGAGAAGAGAAAATACGGCGATGGCGGAAGAGAGGCGCACGCCGTCTTGTGGCAGGCGGAGGCCGACACGTCACTGCCCCGCGTCTCGTCGAACGAGCCCGGTGCTCCTGCGAAGGCCCGAGCGTTGCGCGAAAGGCGGTCCGCTGGCCGACAGCACTCCGGCCTCCGCCGGAGCACAGCCGCACTTCGTTTTCGTTTCCGGCAAATTTATCCGCCTCGCGAAGGAATCCACCGCAACCGCGTTGACAGGCCACGCTGCGCGTCTATTCCCGTCAACGGGCCACGCGGTCCCAACGCCGCGCGTGCTCTCTGTGAGGAGAGTCTACATGACTGATATTGCCACTTCGGCTGCCACGTTGGCCGCCGCGACTTCCGCGCTTCCGGACAAGCCGGATCTCAAGCCGGCCCGCCCCTTCTTCTCTTCCGGCCCCTGCGCCAAGCCGCCCGGCTGGCATGCCGACGGGCTCGCCACCGCCAGCCTCGGCCGCTCGCATCGCTCCAAGATCGGCAAGAGCCGCATCGTCCATGCGATGGAGCTGACCAAGCGCATCCTCGGCATCCCCGACACGCACGTCCTCGGCATAGTCCCTGCCTCCGATACCGGTGCGGTCGAGATGGCGCTCTGGTCGATGCTCGGCGCCCGCCCCGCGACGATGATGGCGTGGGAGAGCTTCGGCGAAGGTTGGGTCACCGATGTCGTCAAGCAGCTCAAGATCGACGCGAAGGTCGTCAAGGCCGGCTATGGCGAAATTCCCGATCTCGCCGCGACCGATTGGTCGACCGACGTCGTCTTTACCTGGAACGGCACCACTTCGGGCGTGCGCGTGCCGAACGGCGACTGGATCGCCGACGATCGCGCCGGCCTCTCGATCTGCGATGCGACCTCGGGCGTGTTCGCGGCGGACCTGCCGTGGGACAAGCTCGATGTGACGACCTTCTCGTGGCAGAAGGTTCTCGGCGGCGAAGGCGGCCACGGCGTGCTTGTCTTGGGACCTCGCGCCATCGAGCGGCTCGAAAGCTATCAGCCCGCCTGGCCGCTCCCCAAGATCTTCCGCATGACGAAGGGCGGCAAGTTCAACGCCTCGATCTTCAAGGGCGACACGATCAACACGCCCTCGATGCTCGCGGTCGAGGACGTGATCTGGAGCCTCGAATGGGCTTTGGGTCAGGGTGGCCTCTCTGCGCTCATCGAGCGGGCAGATGCCAATGCCCGCGCGCTCGACGCTTGGGTGGAAAAGACGCCGTGGATCGAGCATCTCGCGGTCGATCCGGCGACGCGCTCGAACACGAGCGTCTGCCTCAAGTTCGCGCCGTCCGCGGTCGAAGGGCTCGACGAGGAAGCGCAGCTCGCGCTCGTCAAGAAGATCGCCAGCCTGCTGGAAGCCGAGGACGCCGCATACGACGTCGCCGGCTATCGCGATGCGCCTCCGGGGCTTCGCGTCTGGTGCGGCGCCACGGTCGAGACCGCCGACATCGAGGCGCTCGGCCCCTGGCTCGACTGGGCCTTCCACGCCGCACGCGGCTGACGGCCCCGCCGTGCTCCGGCGAAGGCCGGAGCGCTGTAGGCACCCGAACACACTCGATCGTCCAGCGCTCCGGCCTGCGCCGGAGCACACCATTCTACTTTTATTCCCTTAGGAACAGCCATGCCCAAGGTACTGATTTCCGACAAGATGGATCCCCTCGCCGCCAAGATCTTCCGCGAGCGCGGCGTGCAGGTTGATGAGATTACCGGCAAGACCAAGGACGAGCTGATCGCGATGATTGGCGAGTATGACGGGCTCGCGATCCGCTCCTCGACCAAGGTCACCAAGGACGTCCTCGCCGCCGCGAAGAACCTCAAGGTCGTCGGCCGCGCCGGCATCGGCGTTGACAATGTCGACATCCCCTCGGCCTCGGCCGCAGGCGTCGTCGTCATGAACACCCCCTTCGGCAATTCGATCACGACCGCCGAGCACGCCATCGCGCTTATGTTCGCGCTGGCCCGCGATCTGCCCGAGGCCGACAAGTCTACGCAGGCGGGCAAGTGGGAGAAGAACCGCTTCATGGGTGTCGAGGTCACGTCCAAGACGCTCGGCCTGATCGGTGCGGGCAATATCGGCTCGATCGTCGCCGATCGCGCGCGCGGGCTGAAGATGAAGGTCGTCGCCTACGATCCGTTCCTGACGCCCGAGCGCGCGCTGGAAATGGGCGTCGAGAAGGCCACGCTCGATGAGTTGCTCGCGCGCGCCGACTTCATCACGCTCCACACGCCGCTGACCGATCAGACGCGCAACATCCTTTCGGCCGAGAATCTCGCCAAGACCAAGAAGGGTGTGCGCATCATCAATTGCGCGCGCGGCGGGCTGATCGACGAGGAGGCGCTGAAGGCCGCGCTCGACAGCGGCCATGTCGGCGGCGCCGCGCTGGACGTGTTCGCCAAGGAACCCGCCGAGGCGAGCCCCTTGTTCGGCACGCCCAACTTCATCTCGACGCCCCACCTCGGCGCCTCCACGTCCGAAGCGCAGGTCAACGTCGCCATCCAGGTCGCCGAACAGATGGCCGATTTCCTCATGTCGGGCGGCGTCACCAACGCGCTCAACATGCCGAGCCTCTCGGCCGAGGAAGCGCCCAAGCTCAAGCCCTATATGGCGCTCGCCGAGCGGCTCGGCCGCCTCGTCGGCCAGTTGCAGGGCGATGCGATCCAGTCGGTCGCGATCGAAGTCGAGGGCGCCGCCGCCGAGCTCAACCAGAAGCCGATCACCGGCGCGGTGCTCGCCGGGCTGATGGGCGTCTATTCGCAGACCGTGAACATGGTCAACGCGCCGTTCCTCGCCAAGGAGCGCGGGCTCGACGTGCGCGAAGTGCGCCACGATCGCGAGGGCGATTACCATACGCTGGTCCGCGTCACTGTCGGCACCCCGAACGGCGAACGCTCGGTCGCGGGGACGCTCTTCGCCAATGCCGAGCCGCGCCTGGTCGAAATCTTCGGCGTGAAGGTCGAGGCGGATCTCGCGGGCGAAATGCTCTATATCGTCAACGAGGACGCCCCCGGCTTCATCGGTCGGCTCGGCACGACGCTCGGCGAAGCGAGCATCAACATCGGCACCTTCCACCTCGGCCGCCGCGCCGCCGGTGGCGAAGCGGTTCTCTTGCTCTCGGTCGACCAGCCGGTCGGCCCCGCGCTCGAGAAGCTGCGCGCGCTGCCGGGCGTGAAGTTCGTGAAAGCGCTGAGCTTCTAGGCCCCTCCCCACCCACCCGTTCATGCTGAGCTTGTCGAAGCATCGTCCTTCTTTCCAGGAAGGACAGTCCTTCGACAGGCTCAGGACCAACGGATAAAACCGTCGATCGCGGGTAGCATGCCCGTGAAACGACGCTAAAGCGCCTCGCGATATGACCATCCCCGCCGGCCTCCTCCCCGAAGGGCTTCGCGATCGCCTCCCGCCCAGCGCGGAAGCGGCATCGCGGCTCATGCACCGCACGATCGTCGCGATCGGCCGGCACGGTTATGCGCGCGTCTCGCCGCCGCTCGCCGAATTCGAGGAGAGCCTCGTCGGTCGGTTGAAGGCCGCGCGTGCGCAGGATCTGCTGCGGATGGTCGATCCCGTCTCGCAGCGCATGCTCGCGCTCCGCCCCGACATGACCGCGCAGGTCGGGCGCATCGCCGCCACGCGCCTCTCGCACGCACCCCGCCCGCTGCGCTTGGCCTATGGCGGCCAGGTCGTGAAGCTGCGCGCGACTCAGCTTCGCCCCGAACGCGAACTCGCCCAGGTCGGCGCCGAACTGATCGGCCGCGACACCGTCGCCGCCGCGATCGAGATCCTTAACGTCGCGCTCGATGCGCTCGCGGCGGCCGGCGTCACCGATGTGACGATCGACCTCACCTTGCCCGATCTCGTCGATACGCTCGCGTCCGGCGCCTTGCCGTTGCCCGCCAGCCGCGCCGATGAGGTGCGCGAATTGCTCGACGCCAAGGATGCCGGCGCGCTGGCCGCGGCCGGCGCCGAGGCCTATCTGCCCCTGCTCTCCGCCTGCGGCCCGATCGACACCGCCCTCTCGAAGCTCCGCAGCCTGAACGGCCTCGAGATCCTCGACAGCCGCCTGCTCGCCATCGAGCAGATCGCCGCCGCGATCGGCACGCGCGCCACGCTCACGCTCGATCCCACCGAGCGCCACGGCTTCGAATATCAGAGCTGGATCGGCTTCTCCTTGTTTGGCGAGGGGCTGACCGGAGAGATCGGCCGGGGCGGCAGCTACGCGCTGATGCATGACGACGGCACCGAGGAGCCGGCGATCGGCTTCTCGCTCTATCTCGATCCGCTGGTCGATATCGGCCTCGGCACCGAACCCGCGCGGCGTATATTCCTCGCGCTCGGCCACGACGCGGCGACCGCGGCGCGTCTCCGCTCCGAAGGCTGGACGACGATCGCCGCGCTCGGCGAGGACGACGCCCCCGCCGATTGCTCGCACATCCTCGAAACGGACGGCCCGCGCGCTTTCTGACAACCCGCGATTCGCTCCTGTTCTTCCCGAGCGAGGTCGTTTCGTCCTCGTCCCGCGCGCTCCGGTTCCTTGACACCGCTGCCCCCGCCCGGCACTGGCGCCCCCGCACTGCCGCGCGCAGATCCTGTCCCGTCCGATCGTCGAGTCCTGTCGAAGGGCGATCCGGATCCGCTTCGGCAGGCGGAGACTCATATCCATGGCTAACGTGACCGTCATCGGCGCCCAGTGGGGCGATGAGGGCAAGGGCAAGATCGTCGACTGGCTCGCCAGCCGCGCCGATGTCGTCGTGCGCTTCCAGGGCGGCCACAATGCCGGCCACACGCTCGTCGTCGGCGATCAGGTCTACAAGCTGAGCCTGCTGCCATCGGGCATCGTCCGCGGCACCTTGTCGGTGATCGGCAATGGCGTCGTCCTCGATCCCTGGCACTTCCGTGATGAGGTCGCCAAGCTCGAGGGTCAGGGCGTCAAGATCAGTCCGGAGACCTTGCAGGTCGCCGAGACCTGCCCGCTCATCCTCCCGCTGCACCGCGATCTCGATGGTCTGCGCGAGGATGCGAGCGGTGCGGGCAAGATCGGCACCACGCGGCGCGGCATCGGCCCGGCTTACGAGGACAAGGTCGGCCGCCGCGCGATCCGCGTCTGCGATCTGGCGCATCTGGACGATCTCGGCCCCCAGCTCGATCGCCTGTGCGCGCACCATGATGCACTGCGCGCCGGTTTCGGCCAGCCGCCGGTCGATCGCGAGACGCTGATGGCGGATCTGCGCGAGGTCGCCACCTTCCTGCTACCTTATGCCCGCCCCGTCTGGCGGACGCTGGACGAGGCGAGCGCGCGCGGCCGGCGGATCCTGTTCGAAGGCGCGCAGGGCGTATTGCTCGATGTCGATCACGGCACCTATCCGTTCGTCACCTCGTCGAACACGATCGCGGGCACCGCGGCGGGCGGCTCGGGCATGGGTCCTTCGGCGGCCGGCTTCGTGCTGGGGATCACCAAGGCCTATACGACGCGCGTCGGCGGCGGCCCCTTCCCGACCGAGCAGGCCAATGATGTCGGCGAGCGGCTCGGCACGCGCGGCCACGAATTCGGGACGGTCACGGGGCGCAAGCGGCGCTGCGGCTGGTTCGATTCGGTGCTCGTCCGCCAGGCGGTCGCCGTCTCCGGCATCACCGGCATCGCCTTGACCAAGCTCGACGTCCTCGACGGGTTCGACCGGCTCAAGATCTGCGTCGGCTACAAGCTTGCCGGGCGCGATTACGATTATCTCCCCCCGCATGCGCGCGATCAGGCGCTGGCCGAGCCCGTCTATGAGACGATCCCCGGTTGGTCCGAATCCACCTATGGCGCGCGCAGCTGGGCGGATCTGCCGGCCCCCGCGATCAAATATATCCGTCGGATCGAGGAGCTGATCGGCTGCCCGGTGTCGCTCGTCTCGACCAGCCCGGAGCGCGAAGACACGATTCTCGTGCGGGATCCCTTCCGGGATTGATCGCAGGCCGAAAAGCGGCGCTACATGCCGGTGCCGCGGCGCTTTCGAGCAATAAGCGGCTAGATAGGCGTCGCCTCTTGCGGTGTCGGGTCGATTGGGATTGATTACCCTTGGATGACAGCGCGAAGCCCAAAGCTCGCGGATCGTCAGCTGGGCGCTTCGGGGGACGCGCCTGACCAGGGGAAGTGACGTCGTGATCGATCGGACCAATGCTGCAGGGGCTATCCGATGTGGTCGGGCAATCGGCCCGCGACCGGTGCGCGCTCGTCCGAAATGATGGTCGAGGCGCCCTGGATCGCGTCCGGGCTGACGATCCGCCCCGCGCGTCGCGATGAGGTTCCGGCGCTCGAATCGCTGATCGCCGTCTCTGCGCGCATTCTGAGCCGCGGCTTCTATTCCGAAGAGGAGACCGAGGCGGCGATCTCGCATGTCTTCGGCGTCGATACCGATCTCGTCGATGACGGCACGTATCTCCTCGTCGAGCAGGACGGGCAATTGCTCGGCTGCGGAGGCTGGAGCCGCCAGCGGACCTTGTTCGGCGGCGATCGCTTTGCGGCGCGGACGCCGGGCTTCCTCGATCCCGCCAGCGATGCCGCGCGCATCCGCGCCTTCTTCGTCGCGCCCGAGGCCGCCCGCCGCGGCGTGGGCGCTGCCTTGCTTGCCGCCTGCGAGGATCGTGCGCGCAATGCCGGCTTCACGCGTACCGCGCTGATGGCAACTTTGCCGGGCGTCCCGTTCTATGCGCGCCACGACTATGTCGCGGGAGAGCCGATCTCGCAGCGATGCGGAGACATATCGGTTTGCTTCGTTCCTATGTCTAAAGAATTGTTGCGGATATGACACAATCGAGCGAGGAATCGACGAGCTTGATCGTAGCTGACTCTGGACTTGCTTGCGGGATCGGGAAGTTTAGATAGCTTGAGTTGTCGTATATGTAGCTGCTATTTTACACCGCACCAGGGGGCTGGTGCGCGATAGAGATCGGCTGTCGTGCCGACGATTGGGGATGTCCTGGAAAGGCCTTAGGCTCAACGGGGGATTACTATGAGGAAGATCGGGATTATTTCGCGCGGTGCGCTGGCGATGGCGCTGGCGGCGTCGGGCCAGGCCGCGTTCGCACAAGCCACATCGGGCGCCGCATCGGACGCGGACGCGATCATCGTCACCGGCACGCGCACGACTGGCTTCAAGGCCTCCGACAGCCCGGCGCCGATCCAGATCCTCGGCAGCGATGCGCTCAGTCGCGTCGGCCAGCCGGATCTCAATCAGGCGCTTGCCCAGCAGATCCCGTCGATCCAGGCACAGGCGTTCGGCAACGACCAGACTGCCTTCCATCCGTCGATCAAGCTGCGCGGCGTCAGCCCGAACCACACTTTGATCATGATCGATGGCAAGCGTCGTCACGGTACCGCCAATGTCGCGGTCACCAATGCAGTCTGGACGGGCGGAGCGGCCCCCGATCTCGGCCTCATCCCGGGCGACATGATCGATCATGTCGAAGTGCTGCAGGATGGCGCCGCCGCCCAGTACGGCACGGACGCGATCGCCGGCGTCGTGAACTTCATCCTGAAGAAGAACGATCATGGCGGCACGATCAATATCGATGGCGGCCAATATTTCGCAGGCGATGGCGAGCAATATCACATCTCCGGCAATATCGGCATCGCTCCGATCGAGGACATGTTCCTGTCGCTGACCGGCGAGTACAAATTCCACAATTACAGCTTCCGCGGCGACGTGGATCCGCGCGTCGTCGATACCGGGCTGAACACCGCCGCCAATACCGGCAATAGCGGTGGCCGGACGATCCTCGCCCGCTATCCCGGAGTCAAGAATTTCGCGAACTATCCCTATGTGAACCGGATCTTCGGCGATGGCCGGATGGAGCTGACCAACGGCTTCTACAATTGGGGTTATTCGGGCTTCAAGGATATCGAGCTCTATTCGTTCGGCAGCATCTCGCGCCGCGTCGGCCGTACTTTCCAGAACTATCGTCTCCCGAACGTCGTCTTCGGCAAATCGGCGTCGCCCAACATTGCCGTGCCGACCGGCGACATCCCGTTCCCGCAGGGCTTTTCGCCGCAGGAAGTGCTGCGCGAACTCGATTATTCCGCAACCGCCGGCGCCAAGGGGACGTTCGAGGCGACGACGGTCGACCTGAGCGCCACCTATGCGCGCGACGTCAACAAGATCTACGTCGAGAATTCGGCCAACGCCGCGCTTTACTACGATACGTCGACGCTCACCTCACCGGGCTTCACGCCGCGCAATGTTCACAACGGCGACTTCATCTCGACGCAATTTGTTTCGAATTTGGACCTGACACATGAATTCGACGTCGGCCTCGCTGGGCCTGTCACGGTCGCTGGCGGTCTCGAATATCGCTGGGAGGAATATCAGCTCCGCGCGGGTGAACTGGCCTCTTATTATGTCAGCACGAACACCGCGGCACCGGGCGGCGGGATCCAATCCTTTTTCGGCTACGCACCGTCCAACGCAAGCGTGAATAGCCGCAACAACTTCTCCCAATATGTCGATGTGTCGGTGAAGCCGGTCGAGGCCTGGCTGATCGACGGTGCGGCGCGCCACGAACATTATTCGGATTTCGGCGACACGACGGTCTTCAAGCTGACGAGCCGCTACGACATCGTTCCCGAATTTGCCGTGCGCGGCACGGTCTCGACCGGTTTTCGCGCACCCACTCTGGCGGAGGGCTTCTACTCGGGCATCAATGTCAGCGTCTCGTCGCTGTCAGGCATCTTTGCACCAAATTCGGCGGGCGCGGCCGCGCTTGGTCTGGGTGGCCTGAAGCCTGAAAAGTCGACTTCGTTCAGCGGCGGTATCGTCGCGCACCCCGTCTCGCGTCTGACCGTGACTCTCGATGGGTATCGCCTGACGATCCGGGATCGGATCGTCCAGTCCGGCGGCTTCACCGGCTATTCGAACAACTGCCGATACCTGCCAGGCGGTTACACCTCCGCCACGAACGTGCAGGCCGCTTATACCGCCTTCGTTGCGGCCGGCGGCACCTGCACGGGCACGATCTCCCCGAGTGTTTTGACCGCGCTGTTCAACAACGGTGTGCCCATCACCTCGGTGATCGGCACGATCAACGGCGGCGCGTCGGGGTCGCTTGCGGTCAACAGCTTCGTCAACGGCGTGAAGACGCAGACCACGGGCCTGGATTTCCTCGCCAATTATTTCACCCCGATCGACGGCATGGGGCGCGTCGATTGGTCGCTGGCCGTTAATTACAACAAGACCAAGATCAAGAAGGTGGCCCCGCCGCCATCGGGCGTGAACCAGTCGACGGCGATCCTGGACGTCTATGCCCAGTCGCAGATCACCAACACGACGCCCAAGATCCGCGCCACGGCCGGCGCCTTGTGGACGTTCGACCGGTTTGAGATCAACCTGCGCGAATCCTATTACGGGAATAGCGGGTTCCTCACGACCTTCCCGACCAATGCGAACCGCGCTTATTATATCAGCGCGGGCAAGGCCTTCATCACCGATCTGGAAGCCAGCGTTAAATTCGGCCCGATCAAATTCTCGATCGGCGCCAACAATCTTCTCAACAAATATCCGAAGGCATATCCGGACGAGTTCCGCGCCGCGCAGTATGAGACGAGCTCGACGGCCTTCATCACCAAATATCCGGTCAGCTCGCCTTATGGCGTGATGGGCGGCTATTATTACGGAAAGATCGGTGTCCGCTTCTGATCTTCCCGTCATACCCGGCCCGGGACGAGCAAGCCTCGTCCCGGGCTTTTTTCGTACGTCACCATTGCGGCGCGGCAACGAGTGGGCTTCACTCTGCCGCGCCGGTTCCGATTTTTTCCAGGAGGCTTCCCCAATGAACAAGCTCGTCGCGTCGTCGCTCATCGCCCTTGCCGCGCTCGGCGCCACCGCCGCGCCGGCGGCCGGCATCACCCGCAACACGCTGCCCGCGACCAACGGCAAGCCCGCGCGCATTCTGGAAAGCGTCGAGGTGCCCGCAGGCGCGACGACGCTGTACGTGTCCGGCCAGCTCGCCTCGCCGATCGATCCCAGCAAGCCGGCGACGACGATCGCCGACTTCGGCGACACCAAGACGCAGGCGCTGAGCACGCTCAACAAGATCAAGAAGATCGTCGAGAGCCACGGCTATGCGATGTCGGACATCATCAAGATGACGCTCTTCCTCGCGCCCGATCCCAAGCTCGGCAAGATGGACTTCGACGGCGTCAACGCCGCGTTCGAGACCTTCTTCAACGTACCCGGCAACCCCAACACGGTCGCGCGTTCGGCGTTTCAGGTCAGTGCGCTGGCCGGCCCGAACTTCCTCGTCGAGATCGAGGTGACCGCCGCCAAGGTGAAGTGATGCGCGCGGGCGGGTGGTCGTTCGCGGCCCACCCGCCCCTCGCCCTCAGCCGTCGCCGTCGCGCTCGATATCGGCGCCGACCGCCGACAGTTTCTCTTCCAGCCGCTCATAGCCGCGGTCGAGATGGTAAATGCGCAGAACCTGCGTCTCGCCTTCCGCAGCAAGCCCCGCGAGCACGAGGCTCATCGAGGCGCGCAGGTCCGTCGCCATCACCGGTGCGCCGACCAATTTGTCCACGCCCTTCACGATCGCGGTGCGGCCATGCACCTGGATGTCCGCGCCCATCCGGGTCAGCTCGGGGACGTGCATATAGCGATTTTCGAAGATCGTCTCAGTCAGCACGCTGGTCCCTTCCCCCAGCGCCAGCATCGCCATGAACTGCGCCTGCATGTCGGTCGGGAAAGCCGGGAACGGCGCAGTCGAGATTGTGAGCGCGCGTGGTCGCGAGGCCGCCCGCACGCGCAGGCCACCCGGCTCGTTGCTCACCTCCAGCCCTGCCTCGACGAGCGGATCGAGGATGGCGCCCATATCGTCGGCATTGGCGCCTGCCAGCAGCAGGTCACCGCCCGTGATCCCCGCCGCGCAGGCATAGCTGCCCGCCTCAATCCGGTCGGGCATCACGCGATAGTCGGCGCCGTGCAGGCTCTCCTGACCCTGCACCACCAGCCGTTCGGTGCCGATGCCCGAAATGTCCGCACCCATCGCCACGAGGCACCGGCACAGATCGGCGATCTCGGGCTCGCGCGCAGCATTCTCGATCACGGTCTCGCCGCGTGCGAGCACGGCGGCCATCAACACATTCTCGGTCGCGCCGACCGAGACGATCGGGAAGCTCACGCGTCCGCCGCGCAGCCCGCCGCTCGGGGCAGTCGCCTTCACATAGCCGGCCGCCAGCTCGATCTCGGCGCCCAGCGCCTCGAGGCCCTTCAGATGCAGATCGATCGGCCGGTTGCCGATCGCGCAGCCGCCGGGCAGCGACACCGTCGCCTCGCCCGCCCGCGCCAGCAGCGGCCCGAGTACGAGGATCGAGGCACGCATCTTGCGAACGATATCATAGGGGGCGACGGTCGATGCGATATCGGCCGCGTGCATCGTCATCGCGCGATTGATGCCGTTGGACGATGTCGCGCCCGCGATCGTGGTCGAGACGCCGAGGCCGTTCAGAAGATGCCCGAAGCTGTCGACGTCAGCGAGGCGCGGAAGATTGGAAAGCGTGAGTTTCCCGTCCGTCAGCAGCGCACAAGGCAGCAGGGTGAGCGCGGCATTCTTCGCGCCGGAGATGGGGACGGTGCCGATGAGCGGCTTGCCGCCGCGAATGATGATGCGATCCATTTCGCCGCCTTATCGCGCGGCGAAGCGCTATGCGAGATGCCTGGGCCGCAATCCCGTCTTTTCCTGCCAACGGCTCAGCCGGTCAGGCCTTCTTTCCGCTGGACGCAGAGGCGTTCAGGCTTTCTCCAACGTGCACTGGAGCGGATGCTGGTTCTGACGGGCGAAATCCATGACCTGCGTCACCTTGGTCTCGGCGACCTCGTAGCTGAACACGCCGCAGACGCCGACGCCGGTCTGGTGGACGTGGAGCATAACCCGCGTCGCATCCTCGATGCTCATCTTGAAGAAGCGCTGCAGGCAGAGGACGACGAATTCCATCGGAGTATAATCGTCGTTCAGCATCAGCACCTTGTAAGGCGATGGCTGCTTGGTCTTGGAACGCGTGCGGGTGGCGACGCCCAGACCCGTGCCCTCGTCGTCGCCGCGGCGCACGGCCATCGACAGCGGCGGAGGAGAACGATCGATCATCGCGTGTGAATGTCCCGGAGCATCAAGGTCATGAGAATATGCAGGGAGGCGGCTTGCCGCAAGCCTCATGCCCGAAATGAAGCGGGCGGCCGCGTCGCCGCGACCGCCCGTCAGGACGCTCAATTAATGGTGAGCGGCTCAGATCTTGGTCGCGGACTTCACCTTTTCCGCGGCGAGCGCGTAGCGCGTCGACAGCGGCTGGGCGACTTCGCTCGCAACCTTCATGATCGATTCGGACAGCTTCGAAGCCTCGGCCACGGCGCTGTCGAACGACGACTTCGCGAAATCGGACTGAAGCTGGAACAGCTCGGTCGGCGACTTGGCGGCGGCGAAGCTCTTGAACATCGCCATCGCGCTTTCGAAGCTCTTCTTGCTGTACTCGGCGGTTTCCTTGCCGATCGTCTCGCTGGCCTTCGCCGCGATGCGCGCCGATGCGACGAGCGCCTCGACATTGCCCTTCGTGAACTCGGTCATTTCCTCGTTGAGCTTGCTGCTCTTCTCGACCGCGCTCTTGAAGCGCGTGTTCATTTCGCCGAGCATGGCCTTCGCCTTGTCGGTGGCCTCGGCTGCGGGCTTCGTAACGGTAGCCATCTGATCTTTTCCTTCCAAGGTGGCGGCGAACGTCGCGGGCTTCGCCGATTTCGGTGTCATCACTCTGGCCGGCGACGCGGCGGCCTTGATCACTGTCTTTGCGACGGCTGCCGGCTTGGCCGGGATCACCGCTTTCAAGGGCGCGGGCGACTTGCTGGCTGCGCGCGTTTTGGGGGAAGCAGATTTCCTCGGCGCCGGCGCTTTGGCAACGGCCTGCGGCTTGACTTCGGCCACCGCTTTGGCGGGCGCCTCCGTCACTTTGGCGACCGTTTCCGGCGTCTTCGCGGCAGGCGCATCGACGGCACTTTTGTTTGCGGGAACGGTCGGCGTTTTCGCAGCCTGCGCATCAGATTTCTCTGCGGCGTCCTTCGGCTTCACTGGCGCACTGTCTTTATCCACGGGTCTCTCCGCCCTTGCTGTGAGCAAGAAATATGCGAATCCCGAATCGATTTCAACTGGTTTTTTGTGCAGTGCACAAAACTGTCATGCGCCCGAGATTCCGAGCAGGATTTCCTTCGCTTTTGCCAGCCCGAAGCGAGCCGCCTGACCGATGTCGAGCCGCGGCATGAGCGGGATTTCGTTCGGATCGACATCGACGTGGAGGATCGCCGGACCCGGCAAAGCGAGGAAAGTGCGAATCGATTCCTCCAGCCGCGCCGGCTCGCGCACCCGGAAGCCGTCCGCGCCGCATGCCAGCGCGAACGCAGCAAAGTCGACCGACATCAGGCTCGCTCCCTTCGGCGCGGGGTTGCCCGCCCCCTCCATCTCAAGATGGACGAGCCCCCATCCCTGATTGTCATAGACGACGACCTTGATCGGAAGGTCATGCTCCACCGCGGTGATGAACTCGCTCATCAGCATCGACATGCCGCCGTCGCCGACATGCAGGATCACCTGCCGCTTGCGATCGAGCGCCTGAATGCCGTTGGCGATGCCGAGCCCGGTGCCAACCGCCGC
This sequence comes from Sphingomonas natans, assembly GCF_030546695.1. Classification (GTDB taxonomy): domain Bacteria; phylum Pseudomonadota; class Alphaproteobacteria; order Sphingomonadales; family Sphingomonadaceae; genus Sphingomonas_I; species Sphingomonas_I natans. The sequence goes on along the minus strand of NZ_JAUOTP010000001.1, from coordinate 288,703 downwards.
ATTGTTGAACGAGCCGCAGATCCGCTGGCCGCGCTTCTGCCGCGTCCAGTTGCCCGCCCACAACGTGACCTCGCCGGTGTCGGTCACGATCACGGCGTTTTCCTCGGACAGGTCCGACAGCAGGCGCGCGAGCCGGGGCGGATGGATGCGATCGTCGCTTCGCGCCGGATCTGCGCGCGCATCCAACTTATCGTCCCAGCTCTGGCGAGCTTGAAAGATGCCGTCGCTGAAGGCGGTATCTAATCGCCCGGGCAGGCGCTCGAGCAAGCCCAGGAGCGCGGGCCGCACCGATCCGACGACCCCCAGCGAGATCGGCGCGCGCCGCCCCATTACGCCGGCCCGCTCGTCGATCTGGATTACGCGTCCGTGGCTCGGCAGGAATTCCCCGTACGGATAATCGGTGCCGAGCATGAGCAGCAGATCGGCATCGTTGAGCGCGTCCACGCCGGGCTTCCCGCCGATCAGGCCGACGCCGCCCATCCACAGCGGTTCGTCATGCGGCATGATATCCTTGCCGCGATAGCTATGGAGCAAAGGCGCCTTCAGCAGGCCCGCCAGCGCGCGCAATTCGTCGCCGGCGCCGCGACAGCCTTCGCCGCAAAAGATCGCGACCGTCTTCGCCTCGCCGATCATCGAAGCGGCCAGCGCGATGTCCGCGGGGTCCGGCAGCACGTCCGGACGCGGCCGGAGCGTGGCAAGGCTCGTCAACGGTCCGGACGCGTTGGCCGCGAAGATGTCGGGAGGGATCGAGATATGCGCGACGCCGCGCTCGCCATAGGCCATCGCGATCGCCTGGTGGATCAGCGCGGGCGCCTGCTCGGCGGACGCGAGCAATTCCGAATAGACCGAGACGTCGCGGAACAGGCTGACCGGATCGTCCTCCTGCAGATAATCGGTCCCGCGCAGCCCGCTCGGCACACCGCCGGAGATGGCCAGCACCGGCGCATGATCCTTGCGCGCTTCGTAGAGGCCCGCGACCAGATGGTTGCCGCCCGGACCCGTCGTGCCGCAGCAGACGCCGAGCCGGCCGGTCAGCTTCGCCTGCCCCGCCGCCGCGAGCGCCGCCCCCTCTTCGTGGCGGACGCCGATCCATTCGAGCCGTCCGTCGGCGCGGATCGCTTCGGTGAACGGGTTCAGTGCATCGCCGACGATGCCGAAGATATGACGAACGCCGATCCGCGCGAGCGTATCGACAAGCAGGTGCGCGACGGTTTCGGACATCGCGCTTCAACGCATCGTCGGATGCAACGATCCGGCGGCCACGGCGGACCGCCGGATTGCTCGCCTCAGCCGAACGCGCGCGCGATCAGATCCTTCGTCGATACGTCGAAATTGCCGGTTCCCTCGGTCGAGATTTCCTTGGCCATCTGCTTGCCGAGTTCGACGCCGAACTGGTCGAACGGATTGATCCCCGTCAGCACCGCGTTGCAGAAGGTGCGATGCTCGTAAAAGGCGATCAGCGCGCCCAGCGTCCGCGGATCGACCTGATCGAGCAGGATGGTGCTCGACGGGCGGTTGCCCGGATAGGCGCGGGCCGGATCGTCATTGCCCTTGCCGGTCATCAGCGCCGCGCCCTGCGCGAAGCAGCTCGCGAGCAGCGCATGGTGATGCCCATCGTCCAGCGCGTGCCCCGGATCGATCGAGGCGATGAATTCGACCGGCACGACATGCGTGCCCTGGTGAAGCAGCTGGAACACGGCATGCTGCGCGTCCGTGCCGACCCCGCCCCACGTGATCGGCGACGACGGAATGTCGAGCGCCTCGCCCTCGATCGTCACGCTCTTGCCGTTCGATTCCATCTCGAGCTGCTGGAGATAGGAGGGCAGCAGCCGCAGTCGCTCATCATAGGCGAAGACGGCGCGCGTCTCGAGCCCGCGCACCACCGCATAATAGCGATCGGCGAAAGCCGCGATCAGCGGCAGATTCTGCTCGGGCGGCGTCAGCTTGAAATGACGGTCCATCTCGGCTGCGCCTTCCAGCAGCGACTCGTAGGCGTCCCAGCCGAGGCCGAGCGCCGCGGGAAAGCCGATCGACGACCAGAGCGAATAACGGCCGCCGACACTCTCCGAGAAAGGCAGGATCCGCGTCTCGTCGACGCCCCACTCCATCGCCTTGTCGGGCGCGGCGGTGAGCGCCACCGCGCGGCCATAGGGATCTTCGACGCCGCCTTCCTGCATCCAGGCGATAACGCTCTCGGCGTTCATCATCGTCTCGGTAGTCGTGAAGGTCTTCGAGGCCACGGCAAGCAAAGTCGCGGTCGGATCGAACTTGCGGAACACTGCCTCCAGCGCCGCGCCATCGACATTCGAGACGATCGCGACGTCATAGCGATCGACGTCGCGCCCGAGCGCATCGACCAAGAGGTTCGGCCCCAGCGCGGATCCGCCGATGCCGACATGGATCACGTGCCGGATCGGCCCGAGCGCTTCGCCCTCGATCGCATCGATCAGCGCCCGCATCCGCGACTGATAGCCCTTTGCCAACTCGACCGATTCCGCCTTGCCCACGCCGCGCTCGGCTGGATGCTCGGCGGGGCGGCCTTCGGTCGGATTGACGATCTCGCCCGCGAACAAAGCGCGGCGATGCTCCTCGAAGCCGAGCTTGCCCGACAGTGCGAGGAAGGCGGCGATCATCGGCTGATCGAGATGCGTCTTCGAGAAATCGAAATGCATGCCCGCCGCATCGAACGAAAGCTGCGAGAGGCGATCGGGCTCGGCGCTGAACAGGTCGGTCAGCCGCCGCTGCGGAAGTTCGAAGATCGGGGCATAGTCGGTCTTGGTCACCATATATCGTCCTCCAGCGGCATTCGCCCGGCTCAAACGCAGCAAGCGCCGCTTGGCCCCACCCTTGACCGGCGACGGTGCGGGCCGCAATGCCCGCGCCGATGTCGCGCCGTCTGGTCGTGGAGCTCCTCACGCTCGCCGCTGCCGCTCTCGCGGCGTTCCTGATCCGATCGTTCGTCGCAGCGCCATATTCGATCCCGTCGGAATCGATGCTGCCGACGTTGATGGTGGACGATACTTTGCTCGTCGAAAAGTGGCGTCTCGGCCCGGCGCGTCGGCTTTCGGCCTTTGTGGGACGAAACGAGCCGGAATTGCCCGCGCGGGGCGACATCGTCGTATTCCGCGCGCCGCCGGCGGGACGGCAGACCTATGTGAAGCGTCTGATCGGCCTGCCCGGCGATCGCGTCGCGCTTAGGGGCGGCATCGTCATCCTGAACGGCAAGCCGATCGCGCGCTGGCGGATCGCCGACTTCGTCGAGCGCGTCACGCCGAACAGCCCGTGCCGCCCGGATCCGGGCACCCGGGTGAAACTGGAGTCAGACGACGGCGGAAGCCTCTGCCGCTATCCGCGCTTCCGCGAGATGCTGCCCGACGGCCGAGCCTATCCGATCCTCGATATCGCCGACGATGATGCGGACGACATGCCCGAGCGGACGGTCCCCGCCGACCGAGTCTTCGTGCTGGGCGACAATCGCGATCGCTCGGCCGACAGCCGCTTCCCGGCTAAGGACGGCGGCGCGGTCGGCATGGTGCCCATCAAAAATTTGATCGGCCGGGCGCGGATCGTGCTGTTCTCGACCGACGGCCGCTGGCGCTGGACCGCACCGTCCACTGGGCGCGCGGCGCTCCGGCGCGAGCGGATCGGGAAGCCGCTCTGAACGCGCCTCGGCTTGACAGCCCCCGCCCCCGCCCCCACCCGAACGGCATGACGGACAATCTCGGCGCCTGGATCGCACAGAGCCTGGATCACACACCCCGCGACGCCGCGCTGTTCCGCCGCGCGCTCACGCATGGCAGCCATGGCGAGGCCAATTACGAGCGGCTCGAGTTTCTCGGCGATCGCGTGCTCGGCCTCGTCGCCTCGGCCTGGCTGTACCGTCGCTATCCCAACGAGCCCGAGGGGAATCTGTCGATGCGCTTCAACGCGATCGTCAGCGGCGAGGCCTGCGCCGAGATCGGGCGCGATATCGGCGTGCCGGCGATGATGATCCTCGGCAAGCAGGCGCGCGACGATGGCGCGCAGGGCAGCGACAATGTCGTCGGCGACGTCGTCGAGGCGCTGATCGGCGCGCTCTATCTGGATGGCGGGATCGACGTTGCCGAACGCTTCATCCACCGCGCCTGGGAGCAGAAGGTCGAGACGCTCACCCGCGCGCCCAAGCATCCCAAGTCCGCGCTCCAGGAATGGGCGGCAGCGCACCGCTGCAAGCCGCCCGTCTATACGACCGAAAGCCGCTCCGGCCCGCATCATGCCCCCAGCTTCACCGTCACCGTCACCGTGGCCGGACGCGGCGGCGGCAGCGCGAAGGCCGAGGGCACATCGAAACAGGAGGCGGAGACCGCCGCCGCCATCACCTTGTTGGGACAACTTACGTGAGTCAGAAATGCGGCCTCGTCGCGGTGCTCGGTGCGCCGAATGCGGGCAAATCCACCTTGGTCAATGCGCTCGTCGGCCAGAAGGTGGCGATCGTCAGCCCCAAGGCGCAGACCACGCGCGCGCGGCTGATGGGGCTCGCGATCGAGGGCGAGAGCCAGTTGCTGCTCGTCGACACGCCGGGCATCTTCGATCCGCAGCGGCGGCTGGATCGGGCGATGGTCTCGGCGGCGTGGGGCGGCACCGACGGCGCCGACGTGATCGCGCTCGTGATCGACGCCAAGGCCAAGTTCAACAGCAAGACGCGCACGCTTGTCGATCAGGTGGCGGCGCTCGCCGAGCCGAAGATCGTGATCCTCAACAAAGTCGATGTCGCCGACAAGGGCCATCTGCTCACGCTCGCCTCCGAACTGCAGGGAATGCTCAATCCCGAGACGATCTACTTCGTCTCGGCGATGACGGGGGACGGCATTCCGGAGCTCAAGACCGAGCTTGCCAAGCGGATGCCGGAAGGGCCGTGGCACTTCCCCGAGGATCAGGTCTCCGACGCGACCGACCGGATGCTCGCCGCCGAGGTGACGCGCGAGCAGCTCTATCTTCAGCTCCACGCCGAGCTGCCTTATGCCAGCGCGATCGAGACCGAGAAATATGAGGAGCGCAAGGACGGGTCGGTTGCGATCCACCAGCAGATCCTCGTCGGCCGCGAGACGCAGAAGGCGATCGTGCTCGGCGCGAAGGGCGTGCGGCTGAAGGAGATCGGATCGCGGGCGCGAGCCGAACTTTCGAACATCATCGGCAAGCCCGTCCACCTGTTCCTCCACGTGAAGGTCAATCCGCGCTGGGAGGAGGATCGCTCGCTCTATCGCGACATCGGGCTCGACTGGGTCGAGTGATCGCTTGCGAAAGGCCCGGATCGGGCGCACTCTCCGAATAGCCGCAGCATAGCGGCCCGGGAGGTTGTCGTGGCGGTGCATGCTTTCGCTTTGTGGCTGGCCGGGCTCGCATCGGTCACGACGCCGGTCCTGCCCTCTTTCGTCCTCGGCAGCGATCCCGGCGAGGAGACGCTCGCCACTGCGACCGATCTCGCCACGCGCATGACCGTCGACACCCATGTCAACGGCGCGGGCCCCTTCAGCTTCACGATCGACACCGGATCTGATCGCAGCGTTGTCTCGGACCGGCTCGCCTCGCATCTGAGCCTGCCGATCGGCCGGATTGTCACCATCTACGGCATCGCCGGACCGTCCTCCGTCTCGACCGTCAACGTCGCCTCGATCCGCGTCGGCCAGCGCGAGAGCAGGGACATCGCCGCACCGGTCCTGCCCGAGCGATCGCTCGGCTCGTCGGGCTTCCTCGGCATCGATGCGATGCGCGACCAGCGCGTATTGATGGATTTCAAGCACAAGCGGATCACGTTCGCGACCTCGGCACGAGAGGCGATGGAAGGCGAGGAAGGCGTGATCGTCGTGACCGGGCGCAGCCGCTTCGGGCAATTGATCCTGACCGATGCGCGCGTCGGCGGGATCAAGGTCCACGCGATCATCGACACCGGTGCGGAGAACACGATCGGCAATCTCGCGCTGCGCAAGGTGATGGCGAAGCGCGGGCCGATCGCCGGCGAGATGACCACGATCATCGGCGTGACCGGCGCCGAAATGCCCGCCGAGGCATCGAGCATCGCGCGCATCCGGCTGGGCGGACTGCAGCTCGTGAACATGCCGATCACCTATGCCGACGTGCGGACCTTCGCCTTGTTCGGGATCGACGACAAGCCGGCGATCCTCGTCGGGATGGACGTGTTGCGCGGCTTCGAGCGGGTCGCGGTCGACTTTAAACGGCGGGAGGTCCGCTTCCGGGTCGGTGATGGCGCGATCGGACAGAGCTGAGCCTGCGACCACAGCCGGAACTCCCACCCCTTTCGCGCTTTGAATCGGCTTCGCAACGAAGGGGATCACGCACATGGCCGCGCGCGCCTACTGGCAGGGGCAGATCCGCCTCGCGCTTGTCTCGATCCCCGTCGAGATCTATTCGGCCACGCGCAGCGGCGCGACCGTCGCCTTCAACCAGATCCACGAGCCTTCGGGCAAGCGCATCAAATATGAGAAGGTCGCTCCCGGCATCGGGCCGGTCGATCCCGACGAGATCGTCAAGGGCTTCGAATATGAGAAGGGCAAATATGTCCTGATCAGCGACGAAGAGATCGAAAGCGTGAAGCTGGAGAGCAAGAAGACGCTCGATCTGACCCAGTTCGTCGATCAGAGCGAGATCGACGCCATCTATTACGACAAGCCCTATTTCGTGGTGCCCGCCGACGATCTCGCCGAGGAGGCGTTCATCGTCCTGCGCGAGGCGCTGCGCCGGGCGAAGAAGGTGGGCTTGGGCCAGCTCGCGCTGCGCGGCCGCGAATATGTCGTCAGCCTCAAGCCGTGCGGGCGCGGCATGGTACTGGAGACGCTGCGTTATTCGGACGAGGTCAACAAGGCGCAGGCCTATTTCCGCGACATCCCCGACCAGAAACCCGAAGCCGACCTCCTCGATCTGGCGACGACGTTGATCGACAAGAAGACTGCGACCTTCGACGCGGGCGAATTCCACGATCGCTATGTCGATGCGCTGAAGGAGCTGATCGACAAGAAGCGCAAGGGCAAGACGCTCGATGTCGAGGAGGAGGCGCCGGCGCAGTCGCGCGGATCCAACGTGGTCGATCTGATGGCGGCGCTGAAGCGCTCGCTGGAAAAGCCGGGCGCGGCGACCGACGACGCCGTGGCGACGAAGCCGGCGAAGGCCTCGGCCAAGCCGACCGCGGCGAAGAAGGCGGCGAGCGAGGATGCCAAGCCGGCACCGCGCCGCGCGCCGCGCAAGGCGCCGGCACGCAAACGCGCGGTCGGGTGACGGCGTAGCTCATGGCCCGCGCCGCGCCCGCCGCCGATCCGCTCGCGACCTACAATGCCAAGCGCGACTTCAAGAAGACTGCCGAGCCCGCCGGCACGATCGGCGCGGCGGGCAGCCATTTGTTCATGGTCCAGAAGCATGATGCGACGCGGCTGCATTGGGATTTCCGGCTGGAGCTGGACGGGGTGCTCAAGAGCTGGGCGGTGACGCGCGGCCCCAGCCTCGACCCCGACGACAAGCGCCTTGCGGTCCGCACCGAGGATCATCCGCTGGGCTATGCGACCTTCGAGGGGACGATCCCCAAGGGCGAGTATGGCGGCGGAACGGTGATGCTGTGGGATCGCGGCACTTGGACGCCGCACCCGGACAAGGATCCACGCAAGACGATCCTCGAAGGCCATCTCCACTTCACGCTGCAGGGCGAGCGGATGAAGGGCGAATGGCTGATGATCCGCCTCAAGCCCCGCCCCGGCGAGAAGCGCGAGAACTGGCTGCTGCGCAAGATCCAGGACGAGTTTGCGGGCGGCAGCGGCGATCTCGTCGATCAGGCGCTGACCTCGGTCGAGACCGGGCGGACGATGGTCGAGATCGCGGCGGGCGCCGGCGGCAAGAGCGTGTGGCATTCGGATCAGGCTGCGGACCAGCAGACTGAGGTTGCTACCGCCGAGCCTCTGTCCAAGAAGAAGGCAAAGAAGCCCGGTAAGGCCCTGCCCCTGGCCGCTTTTCGCGAACCACAGCTCGCGACGCTCGTCGATCATGTGCCGACGGGATCGGACTGGATCCACGAGGTCAAATATGACGGATACCGGACCCTGCTCGCGATCGGCGGCGGCAAGGCCAAGGCGTTCACCCGCACCGGGCTCGACTGGTCGGATCGCTTCTCGCCCATCGTCGCCGCAGCCGCGGCGCTGCCCGGATCGGCGCTGATCGACGGCGAGGTCGTCGCGCTCGATGCGCAGGGCCATCCGAGCTTCCAGGCGCTGCAGGCGAGCCTGAAGGGAGGCGGCGGCACGCTGGCCTATTTCGCCTTTGACATCCTCGAACAGGATGGCGCGGATCTGACCGCCCTCTCCAATCTCGATCGCAAGGCGCGGCTCGCGGCGCTGCTGGAAGGTGTCGATGCGCCGTTCCATTATGCCGATCACATCGCCGGGCAAGGCGAGAAACTGTTCGCAAGTCTCTGCGGGCAAGGCCTCGAGGGCATCATTTCGAAGCGCGCGGATGCGCCCTATCGCGTCGGCCGACGCTCGCAGAGCTGGCTCAAGATTAAGTGCATCCACCGCCAGGAATTTGTCATCGTCGGCTGGACGCCCTCGGACAAGGGGCGCGGCTTCCGCTCGCTGCTGCTCGGCCTGCACGAAAATGGCGCGCTGCGTTACGCCGGCAAGGCGGGCACCGGCTTCGACATGAAGACGATCGACATGCTGATGGAGCGAATGGCGCCGCTCGAACAGAAGACAGCCACCGTCCCCGCCCCGCGCGCGGCCGTCCGCGGCGCGCACTGGATCGCTCCCAAGCTCGTCGCCGAAGTCGCCTTCACCGAATTCACCGACGAGGGCGTGCTGCGTCATCCGAGCTTTATCGCGCTGCGAGAGGACAAGCCGGCCAGCGAGGTGGTACTGGAGACACCCTCGCCCGTTCGCCCTGAGCTTGTCGAAGCGCCGTCATCCTCTTCGTCGAACGCAAAAAAGAAGAAAAGCGGCGCTTCGACAAGCTCAACACAAGCGGAAGAGAAGAAGGGCAAAGCAACGCCCTCTCCCGTCACGATCACCAATCCCGATCGCGTCATCTATCCCGAGAGCGGGCTGACCAAGGGCCAGCTCGCCGATTATTATCTGCGCATCGTCGATCCGATGCTGGAATGGCTCGGCGATCGTCCGGTGAGCCTCGTCCGCTGCCCGCAGGGCCGCGCCAAAGCGTGCTTCTTCCAGAAGCATGATGCGGGCAGCTTCGGCGACGCGGTCAAGCATGTCCCGATCCGCGAGAAAGACGGGCATGACGAGCCCTATCTCTATCTCGACGATGCCAAGGGCCTGCTGACCTGCGTCCAGATGGGCGCGATCGAATTCCATGGCTGGGGATCGAAGGTCGCCGACGTCGAGATGCCCGATCGGCTCGTCTTCGATCTCGATCCCGACGAAGGGCTGGGCTTCGATGCGGTGCGCCGCGCCGCCTCCCAGCTGCGCGACGTGCTCGGCGAGATGGGGCTGGCGAGCTGGCCTCTCCTCTCGGGCGGTAAGGGCGTGCATGTCGTCGTGCCGCTCGATGCGAGCCGCGCCTGGCCCGAGGTCAAGGATTTCGCGAGCCGCTTCGCGCGCGCCATCTCCGAAGCGCATCCCGATCGCTTCACCGCCAACATGAAGAAAACCGAGCGCAAGGGCCGCATCTTCCTCGACTGGCTGCGCAACCAGCGCGGCGCGACCGCGGTATTGCCCTATTCGGCGCGGGCGCGCACCAATGCGCCGGTCGCCGCGCCGATCACATGGGACGAGCTGGAGGAGACCGAGAGCGGCGGCCGCTTCACGATCCTCGACGTGGAGGAGCTGCTGAAGCGGGCGGGCTCGAAGGCGCTCAAGGGCTGGGCACAGGCGAAGCAAAGGCTGCCGGAGCTTTGAGCTTCACATGAACCGTTCGTGCTGAGCCTGTCGAAGCACCGTTCTTCTGTTCCGCGAAAGAAAGGACGGCCCTTCGACAAGCTCAGGACAAGCGGAACTTTTTGAGAGTAATCAATATCCCATCAAAGCAAGCACTTCGCGGCGGCTTCTCTCATCTTCGCGGAACACGCCCATCATCCGGCTCGTCGTCATGCCGACGCCGTGGACGCGCACGCCGCGCCCGGTCATGCAGCCATGCTGTGCCTCGACGACGACCGCGACGCCGTGCGGATGAAGATGCTCCCAGATGCAGTCGGCGACCTCGGCGGTGAGCCGCTCCTGCACCTGCAGCCGGCTCGCGAAACCGTGGAGCACGCGCGCGAGCTTCGAGATGCCGACGACGCGATCGCGCGGCAGATAGGCGATCGAGGCGGTGCCGACGATCGGCGCCATATGATGCTCGCAATGCGACTGGAACGGGATCGCCTTCAGCAGCACGATCTCGTCATAGCCGCCCACCTCCTCGAAGGTCCGGCTCAGATGGTACGCGGGATCCTCGAGATAGCCCTGGCAATATTCCTTCCACGCGCGCGCGACGCGGTTGGGCGTATCGAGCAGGCCCTCGCGCTCGGGATCGTCGCCGGACCAACGGATGAGCGTGCGGACCGCATCGGCGACCTCCTGCGGCACGGGCAGCTTGGCGGGGGGCTCGGGCTCGGTGGTTCCGCTCATCGATCCTCCCGCTGTTATTGCGTGGTGCCCCTGGCCGGACTCGAACCAGCACTCCTTGCGGAATCCGATTTTGAGTCGGACGCGTCTACCATTTCACCACAGGGGCACGCGGGGTGCGGTTAGCCGAGCGGACGCCGGCTCGCAACTGCGTCAAAGCGTCCGCGGCGGACCCCAGCGATTGACGACCGGCCACGAGGCCTGCGTGTAGAAGATCAGCAGCACGAGCCAGCCAATCACCGGGACGAAGAACAGGAGCAGCCACGCGCCGCTGTGATTGGCGTCGTGCAGGCGACGGACCGACACCGACAGGAGCGGAATCAGCATCGCCAGCCAGAATATCGCGGACAGGAAGCCGCCATTCCAATCGGCCATGCCGGCCATGCCCCAGTTGAAGGTCTGCCAGCTGCGATCGAGCCGGCCGAAGCCGAGCGCCTGATCGATCGTCGCAAGGATCGCCTCGGCGATGACGACGCCGAGCATGAACAGCCAGAATTCCGAGCGATCGGATCGGCCGCGGAAATCGGCGAAGCGGCGGATCGGGGTCAGCATCTCGTTCACGTGGAATCACCTCAGGCGCGCGGCGGTTGCCGCCGATAGCTGAGCGCTTCGGCGACATGGATGCGACCAACGCCTTCGCTGCCGCCAAGGTCCGCAATCGTCCGCGCGACGCGCAGCACGCGGTGATAGCCCCGCGCCGACAGCCGCATCGCTTCGGCTGCCTGCGCCAGCAGTTTGCGGCCGGGATCGTCGGGCGTGGCGAACCGATCGAGCAGTTCGCCGTCGGCCTCGGCATTGGTCCGTACGGGCTCGCCGGCGAAGCGCGCGGTCTGGAGCGCGCGGGCCGCGGCGACGCGCGCGCGGACCTGCGTCGATCCCTCGGCGGGCGGCGGGAGGACGAGATCGGCGGCGCTGACGCTCGCCACCTCGACATGCATGTCGATCCGGTCGAGCAGCGGTCCCGAGACCTTCGCCTGATAATCGGCGGCGCAGCGCGGCGCGCGCGAGCAGGCTTGGCCGGGATCGCCGAGATGCCCGCAGCGGCACGGATTCATTGCCGCAATCAGCTGGACGCGCGCCGGGAAGGTGACGTGGCTGTTGGCGCGCGCGACCGAGACGCGCCCCGTCTCCAGCGGCTGGCGGAGCGAATCGAGCACGGGCCGCTGGAATTCGGGCAGTTCGTCGAGGAACAGCACGCCGAGATGCGCGAGGCTGACCTCGCCCGGCTTGACCTTGAGCCCGCCGCCGACGAGCGCGGCCATCGAGGCGGAATGATGCGGGCTGCGGAACGGGCGGCTGCGCGAGAGCTTGCCGCCCTCCAGCGTGCCCGCGACGCTCGACACCATCGACACTTCCAGCGCCTCGGCCGGGGTGAGCGGCGGGAGGATGCCGGGAAGGCAGGCGGCCATCAGCGACTTGCCCGCGCCGGGCGGGCCGACGAACAGCAGATTGTGTCCGCCGGCGGCGGCGATCTCCAGCGCGCGCTTGGCGGTCTCCTGCCCTTTGACCTGCGCGAGATCGGGGCCGTGCGCCTGGAGTTCGGCCCGCCCCGGCTGCGACGGGACCAGCGCGCTGGCGCCGCGGAAATGATCGAGCAAGGCCATCAGATCGGGGGCGGTGATCACCTCGACCGATCCCGCCCACGCCGCTTCCGGGCCTTGCGCGGCGGGGCAGATCAGGCCGAGCGACCGTTCGGCCGCGTGGATCGCGGCCAGCAGCACGCCGGGCGAGGCGGCGATCCGCCCGTCGAGCCCGAGCTCGCCGACGACGAGATAGCCGGCCAGCGTCTCGGCATCGACGACGCCCATCGCGCCGAGCAGCCCGAGCGCGATCGGCAGATCGTAATGCGAGCCCTCCTTGGGCAGGTCCGCGGGCGAGAGGTTGACCGTGATCCGCTTGGGCGGGAGGGCGAGGCCGATCGCCTGGAGCGCGGCGCGCACCCGCTCGCGGCTCTCGGCGACAGCCTTGTCGGGCAGACCGACGACCACGAACGACGGCACGCCCGGCGCCACCTGCACCTGCACTTCGACGCCGCGCGCCTCCAGCCCCAGGAACGCCACCGTCGAGACATGCGCGACCAAGTTCGGAACTCCCCCTGCCCCGCGCCGACGATAGCGGGTTTTCCGCCGTTGCAAATCATTGCCGCGCGACGAACCGGAACCTTCCTGCGGCCCCGCGACTTGCCCTTGTCATGGCGGACACCCCATATCCTTCCATGATGAAAGCGCAGACTGGCCATATGCGGCTCTGCCTGCTCGGCCTGGGCTGGTTCCTGGTCGTGCTGTCGCCCTTCGTCGGCGTGCTGCCGGGGCCAGGCGGGATCTTCGTCTTCGCCGCGGGTCTTGTCCTGCTGCTGCGCAATTCCGCCTGGGCGCGGCGGCGTTACGCGCAGCTCAAGCGCCGTTGGCCGAAGACGGGATCGGTGTGCGATCATGCGATGCGACGGCGCAGCGCGCTCCGCCGCCGCGCGATCGCCAAGGCGCGGATCGCCGGTGCCGATTGATCATCGCCCGGATTGACTTTCCGCCGCCTTGCCCATAGTGGCACCGCCCTGACGGCCGCCGTTTTTGGGCGGCCTTTTGCATTGCGGGTCCTGCGGGACACGACGCCAGAGGGATTGATTGAGATGAAGCGGACCTTTCAGCCGAGCAACCTGGTGCGCAAGCGTCGCCACGGTTTCCGCAGCCGGAGCGCAACGCCCGGCGGCCGCAAGGTGCTCGCCGCCCGCCGTTCGCGCGGCCGCAACAAGCTCTCCGCCTGAGCGAGACGCATTCGCTGCGGGGACTTCGGATACGCTCCGAATTTCTCGCCGCCAATAGCGGAAAGCGCGCCGCGATGCCCGCCTTCGTCCTCCTCGTCCGTCCGCGTGGCGATGGGGATGCGACGCTCGGCATGGGCTTCACGGTGACCAAGAAGATCGGCAACGCCGTCGTCCGCAACCGGATCAAGCGGCGTTTCCGCGCTCTGGCGCGCACGCTCTACCCGATCGAAGGCGTCGCCGGGGCCGATCATATCCTGATCGGTCGCTCCGCCGCGCTCACGCGCGATCATGCGGGGCTCGTCCAGGACCTCACCAAGGCGCTCGGCCGTATCCGGCGCGATCTCGCGAAATGATCGTGGCGCCCCTCATCTGGGTCGCCCGATTCTGGCAGATCGGCCCGTCCCGGCTGCTGCCGCCCACCTGCCGCTACTCGCCTTCATGCTCGGCCTATGCGATCGAGGCCTGGACGCGCTATGGGGCGCTCGCCGGCACCTGGCTGGCGGTGAAACGCATCCTGCGCTGCCAACCGTGGGGCGGATGCGGCCACGATCCGGTCCCCTGACCCGAGGTTCTTGAAACACCGTGCAAAATCAGCGCAACCTGATCCTGGCGATCGTGCTCTCGGCGATCGTGCTCATCGGCTGGACCTTCCTTTCGGAACGGTTCCTGCCGCCGTCGAATCCGCCGGCGACCAAGATCGTCGACGGCAAGATCGTGCCCTTGCCCAAGCCCGAGGCGATGCCCGACAGCGCCACGACGGTGCGCGATCGCGCGCTGGTGATGCGCGAGACGCCGCGCGTCGCCATCGCCACGCCGCGCGTCGCCGGATCGATCAACCTGAAGGGCGCCCGGATCGACGATCTCGTGCTGCTCGATCATCGTGAGACGGTTGCCAAGAATTCGCCCCCCGTCCGCTTGCTCTCGCCGCGCGGCACGCCCGATGCCTATTTCGCGGGCTTCGGCTGGAGCGGCGACAATATCGCGCTCCCCGGCGACGATACGGTCTGGACCGCGGACGGCACGCGCCTGACGCCGACCACGCCGGTCACGCTCCGCTGGGACAATGGCCAGGGCCAGCGCTTCGCGATGCGTGTCGCGATCGACGCCAACTACATGTTCACCGTCACCCAGACGGTCGAGAATCTCGCGCCGCAGGCGATCGGCGTCCGTCCTTATGGGCTCGTCAGCCGCGTCGGCATCTCGAAGGATCCCTCGAGCTGGACGATGCACACCGGCCCGATCGGCACGTTCAACGGCGCGACCGATTATTCGGTGAGCTTCAAGGATCTCGATAAGGCGGGCGCTCCGGGCCAGCGTTTCGAGACGACGGGCGGCTGGATCGGCTTCGGCGACAAATATTGGCAGACCGCTCTGGTCCCGCCGCAGAATATTCCGGTCGGCGCGGGCTTCCGTGCCGGCGACGGCGGCCGCTATCAGGCCGATGTCGCCGCCCCGCTCCAGAAGATCGCGCCGCGCAGCAGCGCTTCGGTCGAGCAGCGCTTCTTCGCGGGCGCCAAGGAAGTGTCGGTGCTCGACGCCTATCAGGCGCAGGGCGTCGCCAAATTCGATCGCGCGGTCGATTGGGGCTGGTTCGTCTGGTTCGAGAAGCCGATCTTCTATTTGCTCGACTGGCTGTTCACCCATGTGGGCAATTTCGGTGTCGCGATCATCTTGCTCACCTGCTGCGTGCGCGCGCTGCTTTTCCCCGTCGCGCAGAAGCAGTTCGCGTCGATGGCCTCGATGCGCAAGGTGCAGCCCAAGATGAAGGCGCTGCAGGAACGCCACAAGGACGACAAGCCGCGGCTCCAGCAGGAAATGCTGAAGCTGTATCAGGCGGAGAAGGTCAATCCGGTCGCGGGCTGCCTGCCGATTTTCATCCAGATGCCGATCTTCATCGCGCTCTACAAAGTGCTGATGCTGTCGATCGAGATGCGTCACCAGCCGTTCGCGCTTTGGATCCGCGATCTCTCGTCGCCCGATCCGCTGACGCCGATCAACCTGTTCGGCGTGCTGCCCTTCGATCCGCCGGGCTTCCTCCATCTTGGCGTGCTCGCGATCCTGCTCGGTGTCACCATGTGGCTGCAGTTCAAGATGAACCCGCCCGCCGGCGATCCGGCGCAGCAGCAGGTGATGCAGATCATGCCATGGATGATGATGCTGTTCTTCGCCCCGCTCGCGGCCGGGCTGCAGCTTTATTATGTCGCGAATAATCTGCTGAGCCTGGCGCAGCAGCAATATCTCTACCGGCGCACGCCGGGCCTGCGCGAGAGCATGTCGGCGCAGGCGACGGGCAAGTGAACGGACCCGGGCCCGACGGCTCCGAAGAGGACAATGGCGAGCGGATCGAGGCAGCGCGCAAGCTGTTCGCCGGCCCGATCAATTTTCTCAAGTCCGCGCCGGGGCTGCAGTTCCTGCCCGATCCCGATCTGCCCGAGGTCGCCTTTGCGGGCCGATCGAATGTCGGCAAATCGTCGCTGCTCAACGCGCTGACCAACCGCAACGGTCTGGCGCGCACGTCGAACACGCCGGGCCGGACGCAGGAGCTCAATTTCTTCGATGTCGGCGAGCCGCCGATCCTGCGCCTCGTCGACATGCCCGGCTACGGCTTTGCCGAGGCGCCCAAGGATGTCGTCCGCCGCTGGAAATTCCTCGTCAACGATTTCCTGCGCGGACGCCCGACGCTCAAGCGCGCGCTCGTGCTGATCGACAGCCGCCACGGCGTGAAGCCGCCCGATCTCGAGATGATGGAAATGCTCGACAAGGCGGCCGTCTCCTATCGGCTTGTCCTGACCAAGTCGGACAAGATCAAGGCAAGCGCGCTCGAGGCGGTCTCCGCCGCGGTCGTCGCCGAGGCGCGCAAGCATGCCGCGGCGCATCCCGAGATCCTCGCCACGTCGAGCGAGAAAGGCGGCGGCATCCCGGAGCTGCGCGCCGCCGTGCTGGATGCGATGAAGGCCTGACGGCCGCTCACGCCGCCCCACCCCGTTTGGTTCGAGCTTGTCGAGAACCTCGCAGCTTCGAGCGAAGTCGAGAAGCGTCCACCGGGCACTGCCTTCTCGACTACGATCTCGACGAACTCGATCTCCGCTCGAAGCAAACGGCCAGTGAAAGCGAACCGAATGATCGCACCGAACGCAGTCCCCGTCGCACCCTCCCGAACTTAATCGCCCGCCGCTGCACCTTCGTCGCAACTTCGTAATCGTTTCGCCCGTAAACCGATCATGCGGATTCGGCGCGTCGTGGTGGGGATCGCGGGGCCGGATCGGAGGTTCGGATGGCGTTCGTCGATTTCAACATGCGAGTGCCGTCCGCCGACGAGGCACAAGGGCCCGTCGCGAAGGACGCGGCCGCCTCGCGCTCGCACACTCCGGCAGCTCCCCTCAAAACGCCGCGGGGCACGCTGTGGATCGGCGTCGGTATGGCCGCCGTCGCGATCGCGCTCGTCTTCGCGCTGGCCTTCGCCTCGATCGGCGAGCCGATCGTCGCCGCGATCGTCACGATCCTGCTGCTCCTGCCCGCCGCCTCGCTCTTCGCGAGCGACGGGCATCGCCGCACCTGAGCCGACCTGCCTCGACGAACCCCGTTAGGGACCGCTAAGGCGGTCGCCATGCTCAAGCTCATCATCGGCAACAAGGCCTATTCCAGCTGGTCCATGCGCGGCTGGCTCGCGCTCAAGCAATCGGGACTGCTCTTCGAGGAGATCGTCGTCCCGCTCTATGACGACGCCTGGGACAAGCGCCGCGAGGGCGCCGAATTCGCGCCCTCGTCGGGCAAGGTGCCGATCCTGTGGGACGGCGAGGCGGTCGTCTGGGACAGTCTCGCGATCATCGACTATCTCGCCGACAAGGTCGGCCGCGACCTCTTCTGGCCCGCCGACGAGGCCGCGCGCGCCTGCGCCCGATCGATGGCCGCCGAGATGCATTCGAGCTTCGTCGCGCTGCGCCGCGAATATGGGATGAACGTGCGCCGCTCCTTCGCGGCCGCCCCCGTCAGCCCGGCGGCAGCCGCCGATATCGAGCGGATCGTCTCGCTCTGGGCCGAGGCGCGCTCGCGCTGGGGGAGTGGCGGGCCGTTCCTGTTCGGGCGCTTCTCGGCCGCCGACATCATGTTCGCGCCCGTCGTCACGCGCTTCATCACCTACTCGCTACCGATCCCGCGATTTGCCGCGGTCTATGGCGCCGCGGTGCTGACTCACCCGTTCGTCGCCGACTGGCTCGCGGGTGCGCAGAACGAGCCATGGGTCATCGAGAAGTTCGAGCAGCCGGCGCCGCAATGACGATCCTCGATCCCGTGGATCTCACGAAGCGGCTGCTTGCGTGCAACAGCGTCACGCCGGCCGACGGCGGCGCGCAGGCGGTGCTGGCCGAGGCGCTGACGTCGATCGGCTTCGACGTGCACCGCTTCAGCACGGGCGAGGCGCCCGACGGCCCGATCGAAAATCTGTTCGCGACGCGCGGCAAAGGCGGCCGCCACTTCGCCTTCGCCGGCCACACCGATGTCGTGCCTCCCGGCACCGGCTGGGAGAGCGATCCGTTCGTGCCGACGGTCCGCGGCAATCTGCTTTATGGGCGCGGCGCGGTCGACATGAAGGGCGCGGTCGCCGCCTTCGTCGCCGCCGCCTCGCGCGGCCAGCCCGATAACGGCACCGTCAGCCTCATCATCACCGGCGACGAGGAAGGCCCCGCCACGTTCGGCACGAAGGCGCTGATCGCGTGGATGGCCGAGCGCGGCATTCGCCCCGACATGATCCTCGTCGGCGAGCCGACCTCCTCGGCGCGGCTGGGCGATACGATCAAGATCGGGCGGCGCGGATCGGTCAATATCTGGATCGAGGTGCCGGGCGTGCAGGGCCACGCCGCCTACCCGCACCTCGCCAGCAATCCGATCCCTGCGCTGGCCGCGGTCATCGGCGACCTGTCGGCGCTGCACCTCGATTCGGGGACCGACTGGTTCCAGCCCTCGAACCTCGAAGTCACCGACATCGCCACCGGCAATCCCGCCGCCAATGTCATCCCCGGCAGTGCGCGCGCGCGGCTCAACATCCGTTTCAACGATCTCCACACGGGCGCGGACCTGGTGGAGCAGGTGCGCGAGATCGTGCTGGCGCGCGCGCCCGAGGCGATCGTCACCGCGCGCATCTCGGGCGAGGCGTTCCTGACCGCGCCGGGGACACTGTCGGGGCTCGTGTCGGACGCGATCGGTGATTGCACGGGGCTCGCGCCCGAACTCTCGACCAGCGGCGGCACCTCCGACGCGCGCTTCCTGTCGCGCATCGCGCCGACGGTGGAGTTCGGGCTCGTCAACGCGACGATGCACAAATTGGACGAGGCGGTCGCGATCCCGGATCTGCTAGCGCTGACCGATATTTACGCGGCGATTATCAGGCGCGCGTTGGCTTGAATTCACTCCCCCGTTCGCTTCGAGCGGAGATCGAGTCTGTCGAGATCGCAGTCGAGAAGTCAGCACGACGTTCTCGACGGGCGCTTCTCGACAAGCTCGAAGTTGCTCCAACCGAAGGGAATAGGAACGCACTCTACCGTTTCCGCCGCAGCACCACATAGAGCGCGCCCGCCCCGCCGTGCCGCGGATGCGCGTTGCGGACCGCCGCGATCCGCCCCGCATAAGGCGAAAGCGCCAGCCAGTCGCCGAAGCTCGCGCGGATCAGCCCGCGCCGCGGCTCGACGTCGCCCTTGCGCGGCGGCCGCCCCGTCACGATCAGCAGCAGTCGGGCGCCGTCCTGGAGCGCGCGGCCGAGCGCCTGATCGAGCGCGGCATGCGCGCCGGCGAGATTGTGGCCGTGGAGATCGATCGAGCGATCGGGGGCGACCATTCCGCGCCCGAGCCTCTTGTCCCAGCCTCCGTCGAGCGTCTCGCCGGGTAATACCTTCGCCACCGGTCCGACCGCGCGGACGGACGGCGCTGCGGGCTTCGCGGCAACCTTCGACGGACCCTTGGCATCATCCACCGGCGGATCCGGCTCCGCCGCGACGCGCATCGTCTTGCCGAGCGGGCGCACTGTCGCCGCGACGCGCGACCAGAGCGTGCGCTCCTCAGCGCTGAGGCGACGGTCGCGCACTGCCCCGCCGCGCGGCAATTCTTGCCAGCGCCCCCTTGGGGAGCAGCAGCCACGCCTGCCCCCGGCCCGACATGCCGCCTGCCGTCGTCCGCGCGGCCTGCCCCGCGCCCCAGAAGGTATCGACGCGGTTGGCGCCCTTGATCGCGCCGCCCGTATCCTGCGCGACCCACAGGCCGCTCGCCTCGGCGCGGTCGAGCGACAGCAATACGGGTGCGCCCAAGGGAATGAACTTCGGGTCGGCGGCGACGCTGCCCTTGCCCGTGACCGCGACGCCGAGCGCGCCGATCGGCCCCGCGCCGGTCAGTTCGCGAAAGAAGACGAAGCTCTTATTCTCATTGAGCACCGAATCGATCTGGTCGGGATGTCCGCGCAGCCAGCCCATCATGCCCTGCATCGAGGTCGCATAATCGGTGCCTTGCCCGATCAGCCCCTTGTCGCGCATGACCTTGCCGATGCCGACATAGTCGCGGCCATTCTGCCCGTCATAGCCGATCCGCATGACCGTGCCGTCGGGCTGGAGCAGCCGGCCCGATCCCTGGATCTGGAGGAAGAAGAATTCGATCGGATCGCGCGCCCAGGCGATTTCGAGGCCTTGGTTGGCCAGCGCCCCGCCTTCGATCTGCGCGCGGTCGTAATAAAGCTGGAAGCGCCCGTCGACGACGCGGCCGCGCTGCTTCTTGCCGGTCGGCGTGCCGCCGAGCGCGCCTGGATCGACCTCGACGAGATCGGGCGGGCGGCGATAGACCGGCGTGTCGTAGCCTGGAATATGCGTGCGCGAGCCCTCGATCTCGGGCTCGTAATAGCCGGTCGCGAATGCCTTGCCGTCGCCGACGACGACCGCGTCGAAGCGCTGCGCGAAGAAGGCCGGCCCATCGATATCGAGCCGCCCCGCCGCGTCGTCGCACGCGTCGCGCCAGTCCTGCGGCAAGGTCAGGCCGCTCGCATCGGTGCGGCGGACCAGCACCGGGCACGACAGGCGAAACGCCGCCATCGCCTTGCGCGCAGTGTCGGGGGTGAGGCCGAGCGTCTCGATCGCCGGGCCGGCCACGACGCCCACATCCACCGCGGTCAGCGGCTTCGGCGGCTCGGGCTTGGCGGCAGGTGCAGTCGGCCTGTGCGGCGGCGCGGGGCGGCTGGGCTTGGGCGTGCTCGCGCAAGCAGCCAAGAGCAGCAGCGCCGCGAAGACCGCGACCTTGCGAAAGACCAGGCGGGGCACGCAGCCGTCCGCCGGCTCAGATCGCTTCGTCGGTCTCGGTCAGCGTCCAGTTCGGATCGGGCGAGCGCAACGCCCGGCTGAACGTCCAGACATCGTGCGTCGGCACGGCATCGTCGAGCGAGCCGGCGATGACATTGCCGTCGGCATCGCGCGTCACCGCGGCGATATCGGCATCGAAGCGCATCTTGATGTGCGCGGTCGCGCCATCGACGGTCGCATCTTCGATCTGCGCATTCTCGACGGTAACGAGCCGGTTCTCGAGCGTGTGGCCGGCCGCCTTGCGCTCGGCGATTGCCGAGGCGAACGCATCGGCGACTTCGCCGTCGACGAGCTGGCGCAGCTCGTCCTCGTCACCGCGCCAGAAGGCTTCCAGGATCATCCGATAGGCGCCCTTGGCACCCTCGACGAAATGCGCCGCATCGAACTTGGAGTCCGCCGCCGCGATCGTGCGCAGCCCGGCGGTCACCGCCGGCGTATTGGCCTGCTCGGGGCCGGCCACGACGGGCGCGTCCTTGCCCGGCAACGTCACCGGAACGCCGGCGCGCGCCGCAGGGACCCGCTCCAGCGGTTTCGCCAGTGTCTGTTCATGGCCCGTCCGCCGGCCGAGCACGCTCCACAAGCGCAGCGCGACGAAAACGAACACCATTGCAAGGACGATTACCGTGGTCACCCAGCCTCCTGCCAGCATCGACATGGCGACGCGAGACCGCCAACATAGGCGCACGCCGCTTCAGATTCAAATTTCTTGCCACCTATACGATGGCGGCCATGATCGGGTTCCGGATTGCCCTGTTCCATGCAGGCTGCTAGCGCGCGGCCCGCATCGTCCGGGGACGGTGCCATCCGACATCCCAGGACAGGAAAGCAAGTGGCAATGGCCGAAGATTTTGCGGACAATGGCAGCACCCTCGATCCGCAGGCCAATGGCCTGGACGCGGGCCCGCAGCTCGGCCTTATCACGCAATATGTGAAGGATCTGTCCTTCGAGAATCCGAACGCGCCCGCCGTGTATCAGTGGCAGGAGCAGCCGCAGATCGACGTGCAGTTCAACATCGGCACGACCGCGCCGGCCGAAGGCGTCCACGAAGTGGCGATGAAGATCGAGGTGCGCGCGATCGCATCCGGCAACACCGCCTTCGCGCTCGAACTCGTCTATGCCGGGCTGTTCGCCGCGCAGAACGTGCCGGACGAGATGCTGCACCCGTTCCTCTATGCGGAGGCACCGCGCCTGCTGTTCCCATTCGCGCGGCGCGTCGTCGCTGAGACGATCCGCGATGGCAATTTCCCGCCCCTGCTGCTCGATCCGATCGATTTCGGCGCGCTCTATCAGCAGCAGACCGCCGAGGCCGCGCTCGCCAATGCGGAGCCGGCGGGTCAGGCCTGATCACCGGCAATACAGAAATTCTCCCGTTCGTGCTGAGCCTGTCGAAGCACCGTATTTCCTTCTGCTCGCAGCGACGGAAAGAAGGACGGCACTTCGACAAGTTCAGTGCGAACGGCGTAGAAGGCCCGATGTCGAATAAATCTGGCCGCCGCGCATGAGCCTCGTCCGCAACACCGCGACGATCGGCGGGCTGACGCTCGTCAGCCGCGTGCTCGGTTTCGTCCGCGACATGCTGATGGCGCAGTTCGTCGGCGCTGGCTTCGCCAACGATGCGTTCCTGATCGCCTGGCGCCTGCCCAATCTGTTCCGCGCGCTCTTCGCCGAAGGCGCCTTCGCCTCCGCCTTCGTGCCGATGTTCAACCGCGAGGTCGGGCGCGAGGATGGCGGGCTACCGGCCGCGCTCGATTTCGCCGAGCAGGTGCTGGCGATCCTGTTCCCATTCCTGCTCGTCTTCACGATCCTGATGATGGCCGCGACCGCGCCGATCGTCTGGGCGATGACGGGCGGCTTCCCCGACGGCGGACCCGACAAGTTCGCTCTCGCCGTCGCGCTGACGCGCATCACCTTCCCCTATCTGGCGCTGATCAGCCTTGTGTCGCTGCTCGGCGGGATCCTCAATTCGGTCGATCGCTTCTGGGTGAATGCGGCGGCGCCGATCCTGCTCAACATCTGCATGATCATCGGCCTGGTCTTCTTCCGCGGGAGCAATCCCGTCGAAACGGCCTACACCCAGGCGATCTCGGTCACCGTCTCCGGCGTCGCGCAGCTGCTCTGGCTCGCCTGGGCCTGCAAGCGCGCGGGCACGTCGCTGCGCATCCGCAAACCTCGGCTCAACCCGAAGGTCCGCCAGCTGCTACGCATCATCTGGCCCGCCGCGCTCGGTGCGGGCGCGGTCCAGTTCAACCTCCTCATCTCGACGAGCCTCGCCGCGCGCTTCCTGCCGCAGGGCGCGGTCTCCTATCTTTATTATGCGGACCGGCTGAACCAGCTGCCGCTCGGCCTGATCGGCATCGGCGTCGGCACGGCGATGCTGCCCGGCCTCTCGCGCCAGATCGGCGGCGGCGACACGGCCGCGGCCAACACCACGCAGAATCGCGCGATCGAATTGTCGCTGATCCTGACATTGCCGGCGACCGCGGCCTTGATGGTCGCGGCCTTGCCGATCATCCAGGCGCTGCTCCAGCACGGCGCCTTCACCGCGACCGACACGATCGCCAGCGCGCGCGCGCTCGCCGCCTTCTCGCTCGGCCTGCCCGCTTACATCCTGATCAAGGTGCTGGTGCCGGGCTTCTATGCGCGCGCGGACACGAAGACACCGGTCCGGATCGCGCTCGTCGCGATGCTCGCCAATCTGATCGGCAATCTGATCCTGATCTGGCCGCTCCAGCATGTCGGGCTCGCGCTTTCCACGGCGATCTCGGCGTGGGTCAATGCCGGGCTGCTTTATGCGACGCTCCATCGCCGCGGCCATTTCCGGATGGATGCGCGGCTCCGGCGCGTGCTGGTCCGGCTCACGATCGCGACGCTGGCAATGGCGGGCGTGCTGCTCGCCGCGGCGCCCTGGACGACGCCGCACATGACGGGCGCGCTGCTGGAACGCGCGATCTGGCTCGGCGCGCTGATGACCGTCGCGGCGATCGTCTATTTCGGCGTGGCGATCGCGCTAGGCGCGTTCCGGCCGGCCGAGTTCAAGGCGCAATTCGCCCGGCGACGCCGCTAAAGGGATCGTTGCAAAGCTCGAAAAACCGCTCGTGCTGAGCTTGTCGAAGCACCGTCCTTCTCTCGAAGGCTTCGAGACAAGTACCGCCCTTCGACAAGCTCAGGGCAAACGGAATGGGATTTCAGGTTCGCAATGGCCCGATAGCGATCAAGCCGCCGCGGTCTCGGTCAGGCACTCGACGCGCCAGGCCGCGAATTCGGCATAGGTCAGCGGCGCGAGAAGCTGGAGCCCCGCCTCGCCGTCGCGATACCAGCGCACCTTCGCGCCGCGCTGGCCGATGCCCTGCAGGCGCACAGTTACTTCCGAACCCGCCAGCAGCGTCTCGGCCGACGCGACCTTGAGGCCCGCCTGCGAGATGTTGCGGATGGCGATATCGATGAGCTGTCGCCCCGACAGGAGCAGGGCGCTCATCGCGACGTCGATCCGCGGCGGGCGGATCCGGCCGAGCCGGTCGTCGAACGAGCAATGGGCGAGCACCTCGGGAACCGAGATCTCCTTGTCGAAACGGACGCCGATCGAGGGCTCGCGGCTCCAGATGATCGTGCCGGCGACGCGGTGGCCGGTGCGCATCTCGAGCACGACATGTTCGCCGGGCTCCATCTTGCAGTAAACCTCGGCGCGCAGCCCCGTGTCCGAGATGTCGCGCAGGATGCAGAGCTCCTCCGATCGATCCGTGCAGAGCTTGGCCACCTGGAAAACCGTGGTGTGGCGCATCGCGCGGCGGCGCTCGTGCGTTTCCACCTCGATATGCTCGTAGTCGTTCGACAATGCGCTTTTGAGACTGGTCATTGTTCGCCTGCGACCAAGGGTGGAAATGCTCGAAGCCGAACCCTAAGCGCTCATCCCTTCCGTAAGGTTAAGACGCGTCCCCTATCGGAGATGCTTGACCGCCGCGGATCGCTGGCCGACACGGCCGCCTTATGCGCACCGTCTCCGGCATCCAGCCCACCGGCAACCTCCATCTCGGCAACTATCTGGGGGCCATCCGCAACTGGGTGGTCATGCAGGATCGGCTGGCCGCGGACGGCGGTGAATGCCTGTTCTTTTTGGCCGATCTCCACGCGATCAGCGAATATCAGGAGCCCAAGGCGTTCGCGCAGGGCATTCGCGAGATGGCCGCCGCGCTCATCGCCTGCGGCATCGATCCGGATCGCTCGATCCTGTTCCGCCAGCGCGCCGTCACCGAACATGCCCAGCTCCAATGGCTGCTCAACGGCACCGCCCGCGTCGGCTGGCTCAACCGGATGACGCAGTTCAAGGACAAATCGGGCAAGAATCGCGAGGGCGCGAGCGTCGCGCTCTATACCTATCCGGTGCTGCAGGCGGCCGACGTGCTGCTGTATCAGGCGACGCACGTCCCCGTCGGTCAGGACCAGAAACAGCATCTGGAGCTGGCGCGCGACATCGCGACCAAGTTCAACAGCGATTACGGCGTCGACCTGTTCACCTTGCCCGAGCCGATCATCCCGCCCGATGCGGCGCGGATCATGAGCCTGCGCGACGGATCGGCGAAGATGTCCAAGTCCGACCCGTCCGATCAGAGCCGGATCAACCTGACCGACGATGCCGATGCGATCGCCGCCAAGCTGCGCAAGGCGCGCACCGATCCCGAGCCATTGCCGTCCGAGGCGGCGGGACTCGAAGGGCGGCCGGAAGCGAAGAATCTCGTCGACATCTATGCCGCTCTCGCGGGCACGAATGTCGCCGCCGTGCTCGGCCAATATGGCGGGCAAGGGTTCGGCGCATTCAAGCCGGCGCTCGCCGATCTCGCTGTCTCGGTGCTGGCGCCGATCGCGACGCGGCTGACCGCGCTCCAGGGCAATCCGGCCGAGCTGGATCGCCTGCTCGCGAAGGGCGCCGAGAAAGCGCGCGCGCTCGCCGCGCCGACGCTCGCCGCCACGTATGAGGCGATGGGACTGTAATTCCTCCCCGGCACGGGGAGGTGGCACGCCGCAGGCGTGACGGAGGGGGATCACCACGAGCGTATCGCTTCGCCGCACGCCCCCTCCACCATGCGCTGCATGGTCCCCCTCCCCGTACCGGGGAGGAATGTTACGGCCTCATCACGCCTCGCTCGGTCAGCCAGCTCGCCAGCAGCCCCAGATAAGCGGGCGCATCCGGCGCGAGCTTGCCGAAGCCGGCCGGATCGATTTGCGCCTTGGGATCCACGCCGAGCATCATCGAATGATCCGCGCCGTCGATCACGCGCAGCGTGACGTTGGGGTGTCGCGCGGCCGAGGCATCGAGCGCGGCCAGCGACGGCGCGACCGGCACCCACGGATCCGCCTGGCCGAAGATCATCAGCGTCGGCACGCGCGATCCGTCCAGCGCGCGGAGCGGATCTGCCGCCATCTGCCCGCGCCACGTCGGATCGTCGAGATTGCCGGAGAGGTAGCTGTCGCGCCACCACGGTTGCTTGCGCGCCTCGGCATCGGCGCGCTCGGCGCTCGCGCGATCGCCCTCGCCGCGCGCGTAGCGATCGATCGTCTCGCGCGCGGCGATCGCCGCATCGATGTCGGCCTGCTTATAGCCCTTGATCCGCATGACGTTCGCGACGGCGAAGTTCATCTGCACCCCCGCCCCCGCCATCGGCGCCGAGACCGCCACCGCGAAGGCGGCGCGCGGTTCCTTTTCGGCCGCGAGCAGCGTCAGCCATCCGCCCTGGCTCAGCCCCCAGAAGCCGATGCGACGCGGATCGATCTGGTTGTCGGCGGCGAGCATCCTGAACGCGGCGACGCCGTCGGCGGCGAGCAGATCGAAATCGCTCTTGCGCGCATCGTCGCCGCCCGACGCGCCCGTGCCGCGGCGATCGAACACGAAGACGGCGACGCCAAGTGGCGGCAGCATCGTCTTCAGGTGATCGTAGAGCGGGTGATCGCGCGACGCGGCCTGCGCGCCATGGAAGGCAATGACGACGGGAAGTTCCCGTCCGCCGCGCGGCGCATAGAGCGTGCCGCGCAACAGGCTGCCGCCGTTGGTGAAAGCCAGTTCGCGCCGCTCGATCGGCGTGCGCGAGGCGATCGCCCAAGGCGGTGCGACGGTCGGCACCTCCGCTCCGGCGGGAGCGGCAGCGATCGAACATAGGGCCAGAAGAGCGTTCCGATACCAGACCATCAGCACCTCACGTTCCGTTCCTCGCGTCGCACGATAAGCCGAGGCGGGCGGCCATTTCCAGATCGGCACGACGCGCTTATCGTTTCGCGGCCGGCGCGTCAGGCGACGAATCGAGCAACCGCAATGTTCACAGAACGTTCAATCCAGGTTCAGCCGCTATCCTGTTAGATAGCGCAGGAAATTTTGGGAAAGCTCCATGACGATCCGCCGTTCGCTTCTCGCTCTCGCCGCCCCCGTCGCACTGCTCGCCTTGAGCGGGTGCGCGACGCCGTTCCGTGCCGATGTTTCGCGCTTTCAGATGATGCCCGCGCCGGAGGGCCAGACCTTCGCGATCCAGGCGGCCGATCCGCAGATGCAGGGCGGGCTCGAGTTCAGCCACTATGCCGGCCAGGTCGCCGCGCGCCTCGCGCAGCAGGGCTATCGTCCCGCCGATGCGGGCGCCAAGGCGACCTTGATCGTCAATCTTGATTACGGCGTCGACAATGGCCATGAGAAGGTCGTGACCACGCCCGGCTTCGGCGGATATGGCGGCGGCTGGGGCTATGGCGGCTTCGGTGGTTTCGGCGGCTATGGCGGGTTCGGCGGCGGCTTCGGGCGCGGCGGATACGGACGGGGCTTCGGCCGCTATTCCTACGGCTGGGCCGATCCGTTCTGGTATCAGCCGTTCGGTTATCCCGAGGTCAACAGCTACACGTATTATGTCAGCCACCTCGACATGAAGATCAACCGCGCCGCCGACGGCAAGACCCTGTTCGAAGGCCGCGCGCGCGCGCGCTCGATCACGGACAGCCTGCCGACGGTCGTGCCGAACCTGATCGACGCGATGTTCACGGGCTTCCCCGGCCGCTCGGGCGAGGACGTGCTGATCACCGTCGCGCCCCCGCCGAAGGCCGGCACCGCGCCGCGCTGACACGGGCCGTAGGCGAATGGACGAGGAAGGGCGTGCCGGCGACGGGGCGCCCTTTTCCTATGGAGCGGACCGCCGACGGTTCTGAAAGGGCTCGCCGCGCCCCTCGTGGCGGGCTGGCCGGCGTCGGCGCTGCGCGCCAAGACCGCCCCGCCCTTGCTGATCGACTCGCATGTCCACGTCTGGAAGCACGATCCGCGCTTTCCCTTCGCGGCAGGCCGCAAGGTGCCCGACGCAGATGCGACCGCGGAAACCTTGCTCGCGCTGATGGCCACCAACCGCGTCGCGCGGACCGTGCTGATTCAGGTCATCCATTACAAATGGGACAATCGCTATCTGGCCGATGTCCTGACGCGCTATCCGAAGCGCTTCCTCGGCGTGTGCCGCGTCGATCCCGAGGATCCGGCTTCGCCTGATACGCTGGCTAGCCTCATCGAGCGGGGCTTCCACGGAGTGCGCCTCAGTCCCTCCGCAAAGCCGGACGGCGACTGGATCGGCGGGCCGCTGATGTCGCCGCTCTGGCGCCGCTGCGCTGAGCTCAAGGTGCCGATGACATTGCTGACCGAGGCGCCGCGCCTGCCGCAGATCGTGCCGCTGATCGAGGCCAATCCCGATCTGACCGTCGTCATCGATCATATGGCCGACATCGCTCCCGACCGCGGGGACGATCTCGCCAGACTCGTCGCGCTCGCGCGCTACCCGCGGGTGTTCGTCAAGATCTCGCACCTCTGGTCGCTTTCGCGCGGGCCTTATCCCTATGACGATATGACCAGGCAGCTGAAGCGCCTGATCGACGCGTTCGGGCCGAAGCGGCTGATGTGGGGGACTGACTGGCCAGTCTCGGCGCCGTTTCGCGATTATGCGGACATCGTCGCGCTCTATCGCGACCATCTCGACTTCCTCTCGCCCGACGAGCGCGCGCAGATCTTAGGACGCACGGTGCAGGAGGTCTGGCCCTTCGGTTTGTGAGGGCGGACTCGTTCCAGACCGTTCGTGCTGGGCCTGTCGAAGCACCGTCCTTCTCGGTCAGAAGAAAAACAGCACTTCGACAAGCTCAGTGCGAACGGGAAAAGGAAGGCTATTGCGGCTTCGCGCCCAGCGTCTGCGCCACGGCATCGCTCCCCTGCGCCGCCGCCACGCCGGCCGCGGTTCGGCCCGAGGCATCGGCGATCGCCGGATCCGCGCCTGCCTTCAGCAGCATGTCGATCTGCTTCGTGCGCGCGAACAAAGCCGCCATCATCAGCGCCGTCTGCCCCGCATGATTGCGGACATTGACGTCGCATTTTTCCTTGAGCAGCCGCGCCGCGATTGCGTCGTCGCCCTTGAAGGCGACGCCCATCTGCGCGGTATTGCCCTGCGTCGCGTCGGGCTTGCACGGATCGGCACCGACCGCGAGCAAGGCCTCCACCGCCGCCGCCTGGCCATTATAGGCCGCCAGGATCAGCGGGGTGAAGCCACGCGCCTCATAGGCGTTCACGTCGGCGCCGTTCTTGACGAGCAACGGGATCAGATCGACCCGCCCCAGCTTCGCCGCCTCGAACAGCAGTTCCTGCCGCCGCTCGGGCGGAGGCAGCGCCGCCGCAGGCGCCGGGGCCGCGCCGGCGAGCGCAGCCCCCAACACGAGGCTCAGCATCACTGCTTGCCGGCGTAACGCGCGTCGACCGCCGCCTGATAATCCGCGACCGCCTTGCTGACGTCGCTCGACGGCACGTTGACCGCCTTGGCGAGCCGCATCCCCAGATCCTTGTCGGCCTGGGTGAAGTAGCTGACCATGATCGTCTTGGTCCGCGCCGAGGTCACGACATTGAGGTCACCCGCCAGATTCTTGACGAGGTCGGCCTTGTCCATCGGCTTGAGCGAGCGATAGAAATCGCCCGCCTGATCGAACGGCTCGGTTTTCGAGATCGGCGCGGTCTGGACGATCGCATCGACCTTGTACGGCGTCGGCGCGAAGCTGGGATCGACCGCCTTCTGCTGGGTGACCGACGGGAAGTAGTTCACGTCGACCTTGCCCGTCGCCGTATCCAGCTGCCCGTCCTGATAGTTGTTGACGACCGGCACGCGCGGGCGGTTGACCGGCAGGTCCATCACGTTCGCGCCGACACGATAACGCTGCGTGTCAGAATAGGAAAAGAGCCGGCCCTGCAGCATCCGATCGGGCGACTGCTCGATGCCGGGCACCAGATTGGCCGGCGCGAACGCCGATTGCTCGGTCCAGCGGAAGAAATTCTCCGGCACCTTGTTGAGCGTCATCTCGCCGATCTTGCGGAACGGCACGCCCAGCCACTCCTTCGTGTCGTCGAAGCCATTGTAAGGCAGCTTGCCCACCTCGTCGGCGGTCAGCGTCTGCACCATCAGGTCCCAGGTCGGAAAATTGCCCGCCGCGATCTCGCCATAGAGATCGTCGGTCAGATAATTGAACGGCGCCTTGTTCGCCGCATCGCCGTTGAGGCTCTTCACGCCCTGATGGCTGATCCAGCGGAACTTGGCGAAGACGGTCTGGCCCTGCGCATTGACGAGCTTGAACGCGTGGACGCCATTGCCGTCCATCGTCCGGTACGAGGCCGGCGTACCGAGGTTCGAATAGACATGCACCAGCATGTTGGTCGCCTCGGGCGTGCCCGAGAAGAACTCGAACAGCCGGTTCGGATCCTGCTTGTTGGTCACCGGCGACGGCTTGAGCGAATGGATCATGTCCGGAAACTGGATCGCGTCGCGGATGAAGAAGATCGGCAGATTGTTGCCGACGAGATCCCAATTGCCCTGATCGGTATAGAATTTGACCGCGAAGCCGTGCGGATCGCGCAGGCCTTCGGGGCTGCCCGAGGGATGGATGACGGTCGAGAAGCGCACAAACACCGGCGTTTCCTTGCCGGCGGTGAACAACGACGCCTTGGTCAGCGGCGAGATATCGGCGGTCGCGCGGAATATGCCCAGTGCGCCCGTGCCGCGCGCATGGACGACGCGCTCGGGCACGCGCTCGCGATCGAAGCGCGCAAGCTTCTCGATCAGCGTCGTGTCCTCGAGCAGCACCGGCCCGGCGTCACCGGCGGCAAGCGAATTGCGGTTCGATCCGATCGGCGCGCCATTGTCGCGCGTCATCTGCGGCGCGACGGCGCCCGCGGCCTGGGTATCGACCGTGCCGGCGACTCCAGCTTGCGCGGCACGCGGCTTGGTGGCGGCGATCGGCTCGGCGACGGTACTCATCCGGGTTTCGACCTGCGTCGCTGCCGGATCGGCGGATTGAGCAAGCACGGGCAACGCGGTCGATACGAGCAGCATCGCCAGCGCCGGACGCGCGCTGCGGTAAAAATCGAGGCTCATCGGCTCTCTCCCTGTTTTCTGATGAACAGGGAATACGCCCGAACCCACTAAACGGGACACACGATTTTTTGAAAGATTTTGATCGAGTGGGGCGATCAGGAGAAACTACGGATAAGCGCGACGTTAGCTAGGTCAGGTCGCTTGCGGCCTAGCCATAAGCGCCGCGAACTCCGCCGGCGCCGGCGCCTCGGGCCATTGCGGCACGCCGTCCGGAAGCACGAACCACGTCTGGCGATAGGCCGTGAAGATATGGCCTGTGCAGACCAGTTCTTCGGATCGATCGAGCGTGCCGGCGCGCACCACAGCGACGCCCGGTCGGCGCGTGTTCGTATTGTAGATCCGCGCATGGCAGACCGCGCAGACCCGCTGCGTCGATGTCCGGTCGTCGGTCGTCTTCTCGTAGATTGCGATCGGCCCGGTCACGGTCAGGCTGGCTTCGGGGACGAGCGCCTGCAGGCTGAAGGCGCTTCCCGTCCAGCGCTGGCACAGATGGCAATGGCAGGCATAGGTGGAGGGCAGCGCGTCCAGCGCCAGCGTGTACCGCACCGCGCCGCAGCGGCAGCCGCCCTCCACCATCGATCAGCCGTCCTTTTTCAGGT
Source organism: Sphingomonas natans (assembly GCF_030546695.1). GTDB lineage: Bacteria > Pseudomonadota > Alphaproteobacteria > Sphingomonadales > Sphingomonadaceae > Sphingomonas_I > Sphingomonas_I natans. The sequence continues at coordinate 257,010 of NZ_JAUOTP010000001.1, read as the reverse complement.
GGCGCCGCCCCAGCAGTTCGGCGATCTGGACCGCATTCAGCGCTGCGCCCTTGCGAAGATTATCCGAGACGCACCACAGGACGAGCCCGTTCTCCACGGTCGGATCCTCGCGCACGCGGCTGACGAAGGTCGCGAACTCGCCGACGCATTCGATCGGGGTGATGTAACCACCATCCTCGCGCTTATCGATCAGCATGATCCCCGGCGCCTCGCGCAATATGTCCTGCGCTTCCTTGGCCGAAATCTCGTCCTCAAACTCGATGTTGATCGCTTCCGAATGGCCGACGAACACGGGCACGCGCACGCAGGTCGCGGTCACCTTGATCTTCGGATCGAGGATCTTCTTGGTCTCGACGACCATCTTCCACTCTTCCTTGGTGTAGCCGTCGTCCAGGAAGCTATCGATGTGCGGGATCACGTTGAACGCGATCTGCTTGGTGAACTTCTTCGCCTCGGCCGGATCACCGACGAAGATGTTGCGGCTCTGCTCGAACAGCTCGTCCATGCCTTCCTTGCCCGCGCCGGACACCGACTGGTAGGTCGAGACGACGACGCGCGTGATCTTCGCCTTGTCGTGGAGCGGCTTCAGCGCGACGACCATCTGCGCGGTCGAGCAGTTCGGATTGGCGATGATGTTGCGCTTGCGATAGCCGTCGATCGCCTGCGGATTCACCTCGGGCACGATCAAGGGCACGTCCGGATCCATCCGGTAGAGCGAGCTGTTGTCGATGACGATGCAGCCGGCAGCAGCCGCGATCGGCGCATATTTCGCGGTCGCCTCGGAGCCGATCGCGAACAGGGCCATGTCCCAGCCGGTCCAGTCGAAATGCTCGATATTCTGGATCTTGTACTTCTGGCCGGTGTCGCCAAAATCCACTTCCAGGCCCTGGCTGCGCGACGAGGCGAGCACGGCGATGGCGTCGATCGGGAATTCCCGCTCGGCGAGGATGTTCAGCATTTCGCGACCGACATTGCCGGTCGCGCCTGCGACGACGACACGATAACCCATTCTTCAAGCTCCTATGACGCGCGCGGCTTTAGGCATAACGGCGTCCTTGTCCAGCGACGCGCGCCCGAGGAATCTGTGACCCATGCAAACTGACGATGCCGTGCCCGCCGCCGGACTCGAAGGATGGCGCTTCACCCTCGCGGTTGCAGCGATCAGCCTCGGCACGATGCTTACGATCATCGACGGCGCGATCGCGACCGTCGCCCTGCCGACGATTTCGCGCGACCTTCACGTCGACAATTCGTCCGCCGTGCTCGTCGTCACCGTCTATCAACTCGTGCTCGTCATGGCGCTCTTGCCCTTCTCGGCGCTCGGCGACCGGATCGGGCTCAAGCGGCTCTACCAGGGCGGGCAGATCGTCTTCACGATCGCGACGGTGCTCTGCTTCTTCGCGCACAGCCTCGGCTTCCTGCTCGTCGTCCGCGCGCTGCAGGCGGCGGGCGCCGCAGCGGCCCTGTCGGTGATGGCGGCGATGATCCGCGTCGTCTATCCACCCAAGCATCTCGGCCGCGGGCTCGGGCTCAACAACATCATGGGTTCGGTCTCGGGCGCGCTCGCGCCGACCGCGGGCGGGCTGATCCTCGCGGTCGCGCCCTGGCCGTGGGTGTTCGCGATGGCCGCGCCCTTCGCGATCCTGTCGCTCGCGCTCGGCCGCTGGGGCCTGCCCGACGTACCGCCGCGCAAGACCGGTCCCTACAATCTCGCCGGCGCGATGCTCAACATGGCGACGTTCGGCCTGATCATCTCGGGGCTGGAGGCGCTCGTACACGGCAATTCGCCGATCGTCAGCCTCGCGGTTGTCGCGATCGGCATATTGTTCGGCGTCGCCCTGGTGTTCCACGAACGGCGCGAACCCGTGCCGATCCTGCCGGTCGATCTGCTTGCGCGTCCTGTCCTCGCGCTCTCGGTGGCGGGCGCCTTCCTCGCCTTCAGCGCCTCGCAGATGATCATCCTCTCGCTGCCCTTCCGCCTCCAGCACGGCTATGGCTTCCCGCCGAGCGAGGTCGGCGTGATGATCGCGCCCTGGCCGCTGACGACGATGATCGTCGCGCCGATCGCCGGCTCGCTCTCCGATCGTTATCCGGCGGGCCTGCTCGGCGGCATCGGCATGGTCATCGCGACCACCGCCTTGGTCTTCCTCGCCTTCCTGCCGTTGCACCCGACCTATATCGATATCGCCTGGCGGATGTCGCTGTGCGGCGCGGGCTTCGGCATGTTCCTGTCGCCCAATGCGCGGCTCATCATCGGCTCCGCCCCGCGCGAGCGCGCCGCCTCGGCGGGGGGCCTCGTCTCCACCACCCGCCTCGTCGGCCAGACGATGGGCGCGACCGGGGTCGCGACGGTCCTCGCTTTCGGCTTCGCGACGACGAATGTGCCGCCGCTCGTCGCCGCAGGCCTCGCGGTCGTCGCCGGTCTGTTCAGCATCGCGCGGCTGCGCCCGTCGCTCCGCAACCCGACCAGCCGCGAAACCGAAGCGGCCCAGCCCGGCGCGCACGGCGGCATCGGCGCCGCCTGAGACCAAATTCCCGTCCGGGCGTTAAGCCCTTCCTCGGACAGGAGAAACATCCCGTGCCCTTCGTCAAGACCAGCGACAATGTCGATCTCTACGTTAAGGATTGGGGCAGTGGCCGCCCGGTCATCCTGCTCCACGGCTGGCCGCTTACGTCCGACAGCTGGGACGATCAGGCGCTTGCGCTCGCGCAGGCCGGCCACCGGGTCATCGCCTATGACCGCCGTGGCTTTGGCCGTTCGTCGCAGCCCTTCGGCGGTTACGATTACGACACGCTCGCCGACGATCTCGCGCAGGTCATCGACGCGACCGGCGTCACGGATGCGACTCTCGTCGGCTTCTCGATGGGCGGCGGCGAGGTCGCGCGCTACATGTCGCGCCACGGCGGCAAGGGCATCGCCAAGGCGGGCCTGATCTCGTCGGTCGTCGCCTATCTGCTGAAGGACGAGAGCAATCCGGACGGCGTCCCCGAAAGCGTGTTCGACGATCAAATGAAGGCCCCGATCCTGAAGGACCGCGCCGCCTTCTTCGCGAGCTTCGCCGAGCAATTCTACGGCGTCGGCTACATCAGCAGTCCCGTCAGCCAGCAGATGATCGATCTGTTCTGGACCCAGGCGATGGCCGCCGGCCTGCCCGGCACGCTCGCCTGCATTGATTCGTTCGGCAAGACCGATTTCCGCCCGGACCTGTCCGCCTTCCGCGTACCGACCCTGATCATCCACGGCACGTCGGACAAGACCGTCCCGATCAAGCCCTCCGCGCGCGCCGCCGCCGCAGGGATCGCTGGCGCGCAGCTCATCGAATATGATGGCGCGCCGCACGGCCTGAACGTAACCGAGAAAGATCGCTTTACCGCCGATCTGCTGTCGTTCGCGGCGGCCTGACGGATCGAAATCCGGGCGATGCGCAATATGGCAAAGGCTCCGTAAACCAGACCTTTACGCCCTCCGGTATAAATGTTCGGCCACGAGGGGTCGTGAAGCACTTTGATTGGAGCTGTGTATGCGCGTCGCCCTGGAACCCTCTGCCCTTGATCGGGGCGGACTGCTCACGTCGCTCGTCGCGGGTGAGGGCAGCGCAACCCACGCCTGGCTGCATTCGGCCGAACTGAATGCGGGGCCGCTCGCCACGCGCAACCTTTCGGACATGCTCCACCTGCTGACGATGCTCCACGGGCCCCAGCCGGGCCTGATCGAGCTCGTCGCCGAGCATAATATCTGGCCGGGCGGTGACGCCTGGCTCGCCGATGCGGTGCGCGGCTTCGCGGCCGAGCGCGGCAATCTCGGCGCCCTAATCGTCGCTGCCGGCCCGGTTCCGAGCACGCCCGGCGAGGCCGCGACCGTCTCCGCAGTGATCGCGCAGCGTCAGGCGATGGCGACGATCGCCCGGTCCGATCGATTCGGCTGCGCGATCGGCGCGGTCGCGGGCCTGCTCTTCGATTGGCTGCCGATCCGTGCCGCGCTCGAGACCGCAGCGGCCCGCCTCGGCGTCGATTTCACCGCGCCGCGCCTGCCGAGCGAAGAGGATACGGCCGACATGCTCGCCGCCATGCCGGACAGGGAACGGCTCGAACGCACGCTCGTCTTCGGCGCGCGCCAGATCCTGCTCCATCATCAGTGCCTGCTCGATCTGCTCGCGACTCGCGCGGGCGCACGGCAGGGCTGAGCGACCCGGATATCGCCGCTTGACCCGGCCCCCGGGGTCGGCCCGATAGAGGATCATCGTCCCTCGCAATCGGGTGCTTCATGGGGTCTGCCAGCCGAAACCTTTCGCCCGCGCGGGCGGCCGCGCGCCTCGGCGTCTCGATCAAGGCGCTGCGCCTCTACGAGCGGAGCGGGCTGATCGCGCCGGGCCGCTCGGCCGTTGGCTGGCGGCTCTATTCGCCCGCCGACATGGCGCGCGCAGCCGAGATCGTCGCGCTCCGCACGCTCGGCATCGGGCTTGCCGATATGGCGCGTCATCTCGACGGCGGCGCCGACGATCTGGCGGCGCGGCTCGCAGCGCAGGACGGCAAGCTGCGCGACCAGGCCCGCTCGATCGCGGTCGCGCGCGCCAACCTTCGCACGCGGCGGCAGGCAAGCGCGAACGTGCCCGCCCCTATCGTTCTCCCGTGGCCGTGGGAAGGCGAGACGTTCGACCTTTCCGCATTGCGCCCGCTCACCTTCCTCACCGGCCCGCTCGGCAGCGGCAAGACACGCTTGGCCGAACGGCTCGCGGCCGAACTGCCCGGCGCGCTCTATCTGGGACCCGACCGCCGAGCGGCCGCGCCGAGCGCGCGCGTGGATCAGGCGATGGACGTGCTGGCGGCGCGCGGCGCCGAGCGGTCGGATGCCTTGCGCGCGCTCGTCGATGCGCTCGATAGGGACGCTCCCTCGACCTTCGTGATCGACATGGTCGAGGACGGGCTCTCGACCGCGAGCCAGCGAGCGTTGGTGGCGCATCTGCGCGCCGGCGGGCGCAACGGCCACATGCTGATCCTGATGACGCGATCAACCGCGATCCTCGATTGCGATCTGGTGGCGCCTGACGAGGCGATCATCCTCTGCGCCGCCAATCACGGCCCGCCGCTCTTCGTGGAGCCCTGGCCCGGCGGCCATGGGTACGAGGCGCTCGCCACCTGTCTCGCCGATCCCGCGGTTCGGGCGCGCACCGCCGGCGTCATCGCGATGCGGATGACGATCGGCGCCTGAACGCCGCCCCCCCGCTTCAGGGTTTGGCGGCAGCCGCTTCGTCGAACACGAAGCCCGGCGCTTCCATCGCCTCGGCCTTCTTCGTCCGGCGATCGTAGAGGCACAGGAAGGTGCCCGAAGCGCCCTTCATGAAGCGCTGCGTATAGGTGCCGCGCACGAGCAAGGCCGTCTTGGCCGACGTGTCGGAGAAATCGAGTACGTTCGACACGCTCGGCGCGCGCAGGCCGGCGGCGGCGATGCACGCCCGCCGCGCCGCGATGTGCATCGCGCTCCACGCGGCGGGCGTCGATGCGGCGACGGGAGTCAGCGCGATTGCCGCCAGCGGCAGGAGGATCCGTCTCGTCATGCCGCTTGCGTCCTCTTGGTCGGGGTATGGATGGTCCCGCCGGTCATCGGGCCGGGAGCGCCGGTCGTTCCGGGAAAGCTGATCGGCAGCCCGCGCAGGCTGCGCACCGCCATATAGGCAAAGCCCTCCGCCTCGGTCGCGTCGCCATTCCATCCCAGCGCCTCGATCGGCTCGGGCACCAGCGCGCAGGCCTCTCCGATCATCCGCATCAGCACCGGATTGTGCCGCCCGCCGCCCGCGACGATGATCCGCGCCGGCCGCTCGGGCACCAGCCGCAAGGCCAGGGCCACCGTTTCGGCGGTAAAGCGCGTCAGCGTCGCCGCGCCATCCTCCAGGCTGAGGCCCATCGCCGGCTGATCGGTGAAATCGTGCCGGTCGAGGCTCTTCGGCGCGGGCAGATCGAACCACGGATTGTCGAGCATCGTATCGAGCACGCTGTGATGGACGCTCCCCGCCGCCGCCAGCGCGCCGCCGGCATCGAAGGCGGCGCCCGTCTGGTGCTCGACCCACTGATTGACGAGCCCGTTGGCCGGGCCCGTGTCGAACGCGATCAGCGCCTCATCCGCGCCGATCCACGTGAGATTGCCGACCCCGCCGAGGTTGAGCACCGCCACCGGCTGGGGCAGGCCCGCGCAGAGAGCGCGATGATAGACCGGCAGAAGCGGCGCGCCCTGCCCGCCCGCCGCGACATCGGCAATCCGTAGCTGGTCGACGACCGTTATGCCGATCCGCTCGGCGAGGCCGGCGCCATCGCCGATCTGCCACGTCCAGCCGCGATCCGGGCGGTGCGCGATCGTCTGCCCGTGAAAACCGACGACGCCGACATCGGCGGCAGCAGTGCCCGCCTGAGCGAGCAGCCGCTCGACCGCATCGGCATGGCGCGCGGTCAGCATCCGCTCGGCGATGGCGATGACCGGATCATCCCCCGGCCGCTCCATTTCCAGCGCGCGCTGGACGGCGGCTCGGATCGCGGCGCGCTCGTCGCCGGTATAGTCGTCGCCGACAAATTCGATCGGGCGGACATGCCCTTCGCCGTCCGTCTTGATCAGCGCCGCATCGACGCCATCGAGCGAGGTTCCGGACATCAAGCCGATCGCGAGCAACTTTTCCATGCGCCCGATCCTAGACGCGGAAGGCGCCGCCCGTCATCCCCGCGCGTCGCTCGTCCTTACCCGCTAGAAAGGATGAAGCGGACGCGGCGCGTCTAAGGCAGACTTGCGTCGCCTTGTATCAGACCTCCGGCGTCGGCTTTGGCGGCGCGTGACGCACCTTGGCGCGGTCGCAGCGCCGGCAGCGCGACACCGTCGTTCCCGGCCGCGCGGTCGATCGGGTGCGCCAGCGGTGCAGGCCGAGGCCGCAGAGCAAGCGCGACACAGCGCCGCTCACCGCGCCGATGCGATCCTGAAGCGGGCGCTCCGGTCGTCCATCTGTCCGCCCGGCGCATCCGCCATGTCGATGACGCACATCGTCCGGAAGGTGGGATGCGGACCGCACGCGACGCCTGCATAGCGCAGATGGCTGGCGAAGACCGCGCGGCGATGCCCACGATTCGGCACGCCATCGTCGACGACGAGCTGGCGCACGACATCGGCCGCATCGAACGCACCGTAAGCGATGACCTCCGTGACCATCCCGCCGCCGCCGCGCCGCTCGACCCGTGACCACGGCCCCGAACCGTCCGCCCCGAAATGACCCGTCCGGCCGGATCGGCTTTGCTGCGCGACATGATCCGCCGCCGCTGCCGCCAGCACCGGATCGGACGCGAGTTGTACCCGCCCCCCGGCGCCCGACAGGAACGTCAGCGCCTCATCGACCGGCACCGCGCCCTCGCGCGTACGATAGCTGATCCGTGTGCCAGGCATCGTTACGATCTTGCCGCGCAGATGCTGGCGATAGCTTCTGAGATCCGCGACATGCGCGCCGGGCTCGGCCCGCATCGCGTTGAGCGCGGCGAACACCTGCGCTTCCAGCCCCGTCGACGCGCCGACGACCGTCGCCGTCGCCGGAACCGTCGCAAGGACGAGAGACGCCGCGGCGATCGCGCCGGCCGCGCGCACGGCGCTCCGTTTCCGTAACCAGATCATTGCCCACCCCTGAGCGTTTCGTGCCATCCGACAGCCATTCCTGCCGTGTGCCACACCAGCGTTATCAGGCGATTAAGACAGGCCGAACAGGGGGGCGGCGCTCCGTCCGTCCGATCCCGCTGCGGTTCGGCGCATGCGCAGGCGGTCTCGGCCGCATCTCACCGCTGCGGCGTGACGCTCGACAGCGGCTCGGCAGCGCGGCCCGATCGCAGCGCGCGCCTGACTTTCTCGCTCGGGAAGACGCGGCGCACCCGCACCCGCGCGGTGCCCGTGCGCACGATCCCCAGTTCCTCGGCCGCGCCGCGCGACAGATCGATGATCCGCCCCTCCACGAACGGCCCGCGATCGTTGACGCGCACGATGATCCGGCGGCCCGTGGCGAGCGCCGTCACCTCGACATAGGAAGGCAAAGGCAAGGTCTTGTGTGCGGCGCCGACGCGGTTCTGCTTGAACTTCTCGCCGTTGGCGGTGCGGCCACCCTGCCCCGGACCGTACCAGGACGCGGAGCCGACCTCGTCATAATCCGCGTCGTCCGCGGGCACATAGGTCCGCCCGCGCACCTGATAGGGTTTGCCGATCTTGACCGGCGTGTCGGGCACCATGTGGTTGCCCGCGCACGATGCGAGCAGCAGCGCCGCCGCCAGCGTCGCGACCCGGCCAAGGCCTGTCTTACTCAGGACGCGACACCTCGTCCGCTAGCAGCCCGACCGAAAGCGCGTAGAAGTTCGAGCAATTGTAATCGAGGATCGCCTGGTAATTGGTCGTCAGCAGATAGGCGGTCGCCCCCGGCCCGTCGGGCTCGATCAGGCTCGCCAGTTCGCTGTCGGCCGGCACCGGCGCGCCGGCGATCATCACGCCCTTGCCGCGCCACTCGGCGATCGTCAGCCAGCGGCTCAGCCGGACATGGACGCGCGGGCAGCGCGGGCTCGTCAGCGACGAGGCGAGCCCCGTCCGGTCGAAGGTCGAGGGCACGACCACCGGGACGCCCCACGGCACGTTCGGCTTCCACCCGGCATTGACGAGATAATTGCCGATCGAGGCGAGCGCGTCCGCCTCGCTGCGCCAGATATCGGCCTTGCCATTGCCGTCGCCATCGATGCCGAGCCGCAGATATACGCTCGGCAGGAATTGCGGGAAGCCCGTCGCCCCCGCCCAACTGCCCTTCATCACCGAGCGCGGGAAACCCTTGTCGATCAGCTTGAGCGTGTCGATGAATTCCGCGGTGAACAAGGCGCGGCGGCGCCCCTCATAGGCCAATGTCGCGAAGGAGCGGAGGATATCGTAATTGCCGGTGAAGGTGCCGTAGCCCGTCTCGTGCCCGTAGATCGCCAGCATGACCGATTCGGGCACGCCCGTCTTCGCCTCGATCGCCGAAAGCTGGGAGCGCAGGCTCTCGTAGCGCTGCCGCCCGCGCCCGATCCGCACCGGCTCGACATGGCTACGTTTGTAGGGCGCGAAATTGATGCTCGCGGACGGCGCACCGATCGCCCCGCCCGGCTGACCGCGATCGGCGCGGACGACGCGCGGATCGAAGGCGAGATCGGCGACCTCGCGATCGAAGGTCTGCGGATTGACCCCCGCGGCCAGTGCCTGCGGACGCAGCCCGACCACGAAGGCGCGGAAGGCGGTTGCCTCGCGCTCGGCGGCGGTCGGCTCGGCCGGGGGCGCCGCCGGCTCGGCAGCGACCGTCGCGGACTGGTCCGTATCGGGTGGTGCCGTCTCCTGCGCCCATATGGGCGTGGCGACGAACAAAGCGGCAATCAGGATACGCGAAATCATGTCGCCTTCCTGCCACAGCAGGACGCGCTCGTCTCCCCGAACCTCCTCGCGTTGCTCCGCGCCGGCTTGCACAGACGCCCGCCTGCCCCGATAAGCCCGCCGCCGGACAGGTGGCCGAGTGGTTTAAGGCAGCGGTCTTGAAAACCGCCGTGGGTGGAAGCTCACCGTGGGTTCGAATCCCACCCTGTCCGCCAGGGACTTGCATGGCCGCGAACGGACGGGCAACGGGAAGCAACGCGGTCGTAACAAACGCAGCAATCGGGCGTTGGACGATCGATTCACAGTGACGGCACGGATGCGTTGACGGCAGAAACGATCATACAAGCGGACGACGTGGGACCCGGCCAGCCGGAAATATTGTTCAGGTCCGATCATGTCGAAGTGCGCCGCATCCTCGCCGGAGATTTGCGGCATCAAATCGTCACGTTCGAATCCTATCACGACGATGGCGGCTTCGAACGCACCGGCTTCGGCGAGACCTTCTTCGAACGTGCCGGATTTACCGGCATCCACGTGCTGAGCGCCGGCAACGACTGGTATCAATATCCCGAAATCGACGCCGTCCTCGCCGTCATTCGCGAGGCGGTGAGCGGCGCCGAGCGCGTGCTTACTTATGGCTCGAGCATGGGCGGTTACGCCGCAGTGCGCTTTGCCGATGCCGTCGGCGCCACGCACGTCCTGTCGCTGTCGCCGCAATATTCGATCGACCCCAGGCGCGTGAGCGCGGATCGGCGCTGGTGGTGGGATCAGAAACGCATCGGCTTCCTGTCGCGCCACAATGGTACGATCAGCTGCGCCGCCGACGTCGTCGTCGCATATGATCCGACGCTGAAGCTGGACCGGCTGCATGCCGAGTTGATCGGCCGCGATGTCCGTGCTCGCTTCCTCCGCCTAGATTATGCAGGTCACCCGGTGACGACGGTGCTGAGCGAGCTGCATTTGTTGCAGACGATGGCGGTCGCCTTCGCGACCGGACCGCTCGATCTGGGCGCGATCCAAGGCGAGTTCCGGCGCCGCCGGGAGGAGGCTTCGATGTGGCTCGCCGAATATTCGTCGCGCCTGCCCGAAGGCGGCAAGGTCCGCGCGCACGAACTCGCCGCTCGCGCGGTTTCGCTCGCGCCGGGCAGCGCCACGATTCAGCATCAATATGGCATGCGGCTGCATGATCTGGCCCGATATGATGAGGCGGTGCTCGCGCATGAGGCGGCGGTCGCGATCGCTCCGCATCCGATCTTCGTCCTTTCGCTCAGCCGCTCGCTCTTCTTCGCGGGGCGGCTGGAAGAAGCGTTGGAGCGCGCCGAACAGGCGCTCGCCGAGCGAGCATTCGACAGCGAGTATTTCCGCTGGGCGGCACGTGTTCGGCTGGCGATGGGCGATCGCGTCGGCGCCTATGCCCACGCGCGCTCGGCCTTCCTGTTGGCACGGACGCCGCGCAATCTCTGGTCGCTGATCCGGCACGGTGCCGGCAGGTTCGCCGCGCGCTAGACGCGGGCCAGGATCAGGGGGCGACCGGACTCGTTCGGTCGCCTCTGCGGCGGAAGATATAGAGCAGAACCGCACCGAGCAGCAGCCCCAGCGCCAGACCGCATGCGTCTGCGACGACGTCCATTACATCGGCATCGCGATGGACGAGCGGGGTCGCCTGGCTCAGCTCGATGAAGATGCCGAACAGCAGCAGGGCCGCGGCAATCCGGAACGCGCCCTTGCGCGACCAGCCCAGCCGCGCGAGCAGCGCCAGCGTCACGAACGCCAGGACATGACCGTCCTTGTCGCTATTGCCGATCTCGGGCCCGCCCGGGATCACCGCGCAGACATAAGCGAACAGCAACGCGGACCAGAAGCCGATCCGCATGAGACGTTGGACGGTGGCGATGTTCATTGTGCAGCGCAATATCAGCGCCGGTCGGGCGCGGCAATGCGCGCCCGGTGCCGTATGCGACGGTCCGTGGGGGCAGCCGGCCGAAGCCGACCGCCCGACACCTTACTTCTTGGCGAGCGAGAGGCCGCCGAAACGCTTGTTGAAGCGCGCGACCTGGCCGCCCTGATCGAGCAGCGTCCCGCGACCGCCGGTCCAGGCCGGGTGGACGGTGGGATCGATGTCCAGCGTCATCGTGTCGCCCTCGGCGCCCCAGGTGGAGCGCGTCTGGTAGGTGCTGCCATCGGTCATCTGGACCGTAATGACATGATAATCGGGGTGGATACCGCTCTTCATAATCTATGCTCCTGATATGGCTGGTTACCGACCAGCCGGAGGGAAGCGGCGCCCTTACAGGCGGCCGCGCGAAAAGGGAAGCCCGGCGCCCGGGCTCTGGATCAGGCCTTGGGCGGATCGGCGATCATCGCGGTGAAGTTGGCCTGCGCCACCACCTTGCCGTCGATCAGCGCCTTGCCGGCGAACTTGCAGACCGAGGCGCGCTTCTGGACGAATTCGACGTGGAGCTTGAGCAGCACGCCGGGCTCCACCGGGCTGCGGAACTTCGCCTCGTCGATCGCCATGAAATAGACGAGCTTGCCCGAGCCGGCGAGGCCAAGACTCTCGACCGCGAGCACGCCGGCGGCCTGCGCCAGCGCCTCGACGATCAGCACGCCCGGCATGATCGGGCGACCGGGGAAATGCCCCTGGAAGAAGCCCTCGTTGATCGTCACGGCCTTCACCGCGACGATCGAACGATCGGGGATCAGCTCTTCGACGCGATCGACGAGGAGCATGGGGTAGCGGTGCGGGAGCGCCGCCATGACCCGCTGGATGTCCAAGGGGCCGATGTCCGGGCGCTCCACGTCACTCATGCCGGATCAGCGGCCCTGCGGCTGCGGACGCGGAGCGGCCGGCGCGGCGCCGGGTGCTGCGGCAGGCGCCGTCGGCTGCGGACGGACGATCTGCACCGACGTGATCTTCGCATCGAGACGCGGCAGGATCACGGCCGTGACGTCGCCCGCCGGATCGGCGGCGAGCACGGTACCGCGCGGCACGACCAGAGCGGCCTTGCGCTCGGCGCGGACCTGCTCGGCCAGCGGCACGACCGCCTGGATAATCTGCTCGCGCACATAAGCGGCCGAATCCTGGATCGCCTGCTGCAGGCCGAGCGCCTGGTTGCGCGCCTCGGAGACGCGATCCTCGGCCTGGCCGAGCGCCTGCTGCGTGGCGGGCGGAAGCTTCGAGGCGTCGCCGCTCGGGCCGACCAGCTTCTGCGCGGCGGCAACCTGCGTCTGATAGGCGTTGCGCGCCGTCTCGAACGCGGTGTTCGCCTGGCTCTGCGGACCCTGATAGCGCGTCACCATCTGCGCCTGCGCGCTCTTGGCGGCGGCGCTGTCGCTGTACAGGCGCTCGATATCGATCGTCAGGATCCCGCCGGTGGCGGCCTGGGCGAATACGGGCGGCGCGATCGCCACCGAGAGGAGCGCGGCGACGGCCGCGCGCTTGAAGTTCGTCAGCATCAGAATTGCGTCCCTACGTTGAAAGTGAAGAGCTTGGGATCGTCGCCGGCATATTTGACGAGTGCCTTGGCGATGTCGATCCGGAACGGTCCGAATGGCGAGTTCCAGTTGACGCCGAACCCGACCGAAACACGGGGCTTCCAGGTATTACCGACATAGACTTCGCTGAAGCCTGGAATGCTCTGACCATAGATGGCCAGCCCGCTCGGGCAAGCTGTACCCGCGGTCACGTTCTGCGAGGCATTGACGCCGGCGGCATCGTAGCAAAGCCGCGTCCCGTCCGTGTTCAGGATTTCGCGGAACTGGCCGGCGACGGGGATGTTCGTGGTCGCTGGCCGGGTCAGGCCAAAGACCGAGCCCGCAATCGCGAAGATCGACGGGCGCAGGCCCAGCTCGCGCGCGCCATTGCCGAGCGGCAGTTCGAGATCCAGCTTGCCCATATAATAAGCGCGACCACCCAGCGCATCGTCCGACATCTGGCTGCGATCGGTGACGAGATTGCCGTTCGAATCATATGGCACGCGCAACACGCGCGGGCCGACGCCGCGAATGTCGAAACCGGCGAATTCGGGCTGGCCGAGGAAGAAGCGGTCGGTCAGGCGGACCTTGTCGATATTCGCGCCGCGGCTCTTGTTGAGCGAATAGATATAGCCGCCCTCGCCGTTCACCGACAGGATCATCCCCTTGATGACCTGATAATATTGGTGCCCTTCGGCGCGCGTGCGGATGTAGCGGACGCTGCCGCCGAGGCCGGCAATGTCCTGGCTCACGACGAAGCGGCGGCCCGCTGTAGGCCGGCGGCGATCGTTCAGATTGTCGAAGACGATGCTGTAGCCGACCGACGACGTCGTCCGGTTGCCGATCGAATCGCACAGATAGCGGCCGGCGAGCAGGGGATCGCACTGCGACGTGTTCGTCAGGATCGACGTGCCCGTCACCGGATCGGTGATGTAGTTCGAATAGAAGCTGCTCTTGTCGAGGCTGACCTTGTCGAGGCTCAGGCCATATCGCAGCGCGAGGCTCCAATATTCGGTCAGCGGCAGGCCGGCTCGGACCTGGAAGCCCGTGGTCACCTGGCTATAGGTCGTGTTGCGGTCATTGTTCACGTAGTTGAACGAGTTGAGATCGCGGCGGAACACATCGACGCCCAGCGCGATCGACTTGTCGAACAGATAGGGCTCGGTGAAGCCGACGTTGATGGACTTCGAATAGACGGAATAATCGACGCTGGTACGGACTTCCTGACCCTTGCCCATGAAGTTGGACTGGGTGATCGAGGCGTTGACGATGAACTTCTCGAGGCTCGAATAGCCCGCCGAGACCTGCAGCTGGCCGGTCGATTTCTCTTCCAGATTGGCCTCGAGGATGACCTTGTCGGGGGTCGAGCCCTGCTTCTGGCCGATCTCCAGCTTGTCCTGGAAGAAGCCGAGGCTCTGGATGCGATCGCGCGAGCGCTTCACCCGGAACCCGTTGAACGCATCGCCCTCGGCCAGGCGGAATTCGCGGCGGACGACCTTGTCGCGCGTGATCGTGTTGCCGTTGATATCGATCCGCTCGACATAGACGCGCGGCGCGTCCGCAAGCTGGAAGGTCACGCCCATCGTGAGCGATTCCTTCTCGCGATGGAAATCGGGGCGAACGTCGGCGAAGGCATAGCCGAGCAGGCCCGCCGTCTCGGTGATCGTGTCGACCGTGTCCTCGACGATCTTCGCGTTATACCAGTCGCCCTTCTTGAAGCGGATCAGGTATTTCAGCGTGTCGGGCTTCAGATCGCGGATCTGGCTTTCCAGATCGATGTCGCCGAACTTGTAGCGATCGCCTTCCTCGACGACGTACGTGACGATGAAGTCGCGCTTGTTGGGCGTGAGCTCGGCCACGGCGGAGACGACGTGGAAATCGGCATAGCCGTTGGTCAGGTAGAACTGACGCATCTTCTGCTGATCGTAGGCGAGCCGATCGGGATCGTAGCTCGTCCCGCCCGAGAAGATCTTGGTGATGCCGCTCTGCTTCGTCACCATCTCGCCGCGCAGGCGTCCGTCCGAGAATTTCTCGTTGCCGATGATGTTGATCTTGCGGATGCGCGACTTCGGACCCTCGTGGATCTCGAACACGACATCGACGCGATTCTGGTCGAGCTGGACCATCTTCGGCTCGACCGTCGCCGCATAGCGGCCTTGGCGCTTGTAGAGCTCGATGATGCGCGCGACGTCGGCGCGGGTCTTGGAGCGCGTGAAGATCTGGCGCGGCGCGAGCTTGATCTCGGGCCGGATCTTCTCTTCCTTGATCCGCTTGTTACCCTCCAGCACGATCCGGTTGATCACCGGATTCTCGCGCACCTGGAGCACGATATTGCCCGTGTCGGCACCGGCGATCGTCACGTCGGCGAACAGCTCGGACGCGTAGAGATCCTTCAGCGCCTGATCGAGATCGGCAGCCGTATAGGCTTGGCCGGCGACGAGCTTCACGTAGGAACGGACGGTATCCGGCTCCAGACGCTGGTTGCCCGTCACGTTGATCGCCTTGATCGTGCCCGAGATCGTCGCCGGCAGCGCGGCCGCGGGCGGCGGCGCGACGGGCGCGGTGGGAACCGGCGTCCGGACCGGTCGTTGAGCGATCACCGGCATACCCGCGAATGCGGTGCCGATCAGGAAGGCCGAAGCGTAGCGGCGTGCACACGTCTTGTTCTGAAACTTCACCCGTCCGCCCTTAAAACCGATCGCAGTGCCGGGCCCCTTTTCCGGCGCACCGCCCTGCCCCATCCCGTTCAGCCGATCAAGCCGGCAAGCGTCCGCCAGAGACCAAGCGAGCCGAGATCGTTGAACGTCACGAACACCATGAAGCCGAGCAGCATCGCGAGACCTGAACGGAACGCCCAATCGTGCGCCCGTTCGGGAAGCGGCCGTCGGAAAACGCCCTCGATCGTATAGAAGAGGAGATGCCCGCCATCCAGCATGGGGATTGGCAAGAGATTGATGAACCCGAGGTTTATCGAGATCAGCGCCATGAAATGGATGATCGCGATCAGCCCGAACGACACCGTCTCGCCCGAGTAGCGTGCGATCTGGATCGGGCCGCCCAGTTCCTGCGCCGGGCGCCGGCCGGTGACGATCTGGCCGATGACGTCGACCATCGTCCGAACGGTCTGCACCGTCTCGCGCACCGCCGCGCCGACGATCCCGATCGGTCCGCGCCGTTCATAGATGGGCAGCCCCGGGGTCACGCCCAGCAGGCCCATGCGCTGCGGATTGCCGAGATCGTCCATCACCTCGCGCACGCCGGGCGTTGCGGAAACGGCGATCGTCCGCCCGCCGCGCTCGATCTCCAGCGCCATCGGCGTCGCCGGCCGGACCGAGACGTAGATGGCGAGCTCCTCGAAGCGCGAAATGGCGCGCCCGTCGATCGTGACGATCCGGTCGCCCGGCAGGATGCCGGCCTTGGCGGCAGCCGATTTCTCGACGACGCCCGAAATCAGGGCCGGCGTTTGCGGGACGCCATAGAAAGCGAAGAAGCCCGCGAAGATCGCGATCGCGACGAGGAAATTGGTCAGCGGCCCGGCCAGCACGATCAGGAAGCGCTGCCAGAGCGGTTTTCCCTGGAAGGTGCGCGCTTTTTCGGCCTCGGGCAGCGCCTGCCAAGCCGGATCTGTCCTTCCGGCGGGCCCCATGTCGCCCGCAAACTTCACATAGCCGCCGAGCGGCAACAGCGAGACGCGCCAGCGCGTGCCGCGCTTGTCGGTCCAGCCGGTCACTTCGCGGCCCATCCCGATCGAGAAGGTCTCGGCATGGACGCCGAACCAGCGGCCGACGAAATAATGGCCCAGCTCGTGCAGGAAGACGAGCGGGCCGATCACGACGATGAAGCCGAATATCGCGAGGAGAATATTGGGCACGGCCATCATCGGGAAAGCGTCTCCACCACCTGCGACGCGCGGACGCGCGCCTCGGCATCGATCGCGAGTACATCGTCGATCGACGCCGGATGGGGTGCCGCATAGCACGAACGGACTTTCTCGACGATTAAGGCGATATCGAGAAAGCCGACCCGGCCGGCGAGAAAGGCGGCGACCGCGATTTCGTTGGCCGCATTGAGGATCGCCGGCGCCGCGCCGCCTTCGCGCAGCGCATCGAGTGCGAGGCCGAGCGCGGGGAAGAGATCGAAATCGGGCGCCTCGAAATCCAGCCGGCCGACGCTGGCCAGATCCAGCCGCGCGCAGGGCGTCTCCATCCGCTCCGGCCAGGCAAGCGTGTGCGCGATCGGCGTCCGCATGTCGGGTGTACCGAGCTGGGCCAGCACCGACCCGTCGACATATTCGACCATGCTGTGGACGACCGATTGCGGGTGGACGATCACGTCGAGCTTGTCCGCGCCGACCGGGAACAGGTGGAAGGCCTCGATCAGCTCGAGCCCCTTGTTCATCAGCGTCGCGCTATCGACCGAGATCTTGGCGCCCATCGACCAATTGGGGTGCTTGACCGCCTGAGCAGGCGTCATGCCGGCCATCTCGTCGCGGGTGAGACCCCGGAATGGCCCGCCGCTCGCGGTCAGGATGATCTTTCGCACGCGC
The DNA here is from genome assembly GCF_030546695.1 of Sphingomonas natans. Taxonomy (GTDB): domain Bacteria; phylum Pseudomonadota; class Alphaproteobacteria; order Sphingomonadales; family Sphingomonadaceae; genus Sphingomonas_I; species Sphingomonas_I natans. Next base: position 239,593 of record NZ_JAUOTP010000001.1, on the reverse strand, counting down.
TCCGCAGATCCATGCGGAAAGCATTGGAATACGGCGTTATGTTCGCTGTCCACGGGCAGCAGGGTCGCGCCGTGGTCGCTCGCGACGCGCGTCATCAGCGCGCCGGCCGAGACCAGAGCCTCCTTGTTGGCGAGCGCGACGGTCGCGCCCTGCCCAAGCGCCGCCATCACCGGCCGCAGCCCCGCAGTGCCGACGATCGCCGCCATCGTCCAGTCGGCGCCCATCGCCGCCGTCTCGACGATCGCCTCCTCGCCGGCGGCCGCCTCGACGCCGCTGCCCGAAAGCGCGACTTTGAGATCGGCATAGAGCGCCGGATCGAGGATCACCGCGCGCTCCGCCCGCGTCCGGCGCGCCGCGTCGGCGAGCTTTGCGACGCTGCGCGCGGCGGTCAGCGCCTTGATGCGGAAGCGCTCCGGCTCGCGCTCGATCAGATCGAGCGTGGAGGCACCGATCGAACCCGTCGCGCCGAGGATCGTGACCGACCGTGCGCTCACAGCACACCACCCGCGACCAAAGTCGCGACGAGAGCCGCGACCGGCACGAGCCCGTCGATCCGGTCGAGAATGCCGCCATGCCCCGGCAGCAGCCGCCCGCTATCCTTGACGCCCGCCTGCCGCTTGAGCGCGCTCTCATAGAGATCACCCGCCTGCGCGACGATCGCCAGCGGCGCGCCCAGCCACAAGGTGGCACCCGGCAGTCCGAACATCGCGCCCACCGCCGCGCCGCCCAGCAACGCTGCCACCATCCCACCGAGCAACCCCGCCCAGGTCTTCTTCGGGCTGAGCTTGGGCGAAAGCTTGGGTCCGCCGACCGCACGCCCGACGAAATAGGCGCCCGTATCCGTCAGGATGACGATAAGGATGGTCCACAGCGCGAGCCCGAAGCCCTGCGGCTGGCTTCGAAGAAACAGCAGACTGATCGCCGGCGCGCCCGCATAGATCAGTCCCCAGCCGACCTTGCCGCTGCCGACCGCCATCGCCGCGACGATCGCGAGGATCGAGAGCAGTGCCACTGTATCGCGCACCGGTCCCCACGAGCCCGGCGATGCGACGAGCAGGACGATGGCGAACAGGCCGAGCGCGATCGCCGTCCGCGCGGTGGCCGAGCCGGCCAGCGCCGCCCATTCCAGAAGAGCGATCGCCGCCACGATCGCGACGAACGCCCACAACAACCATCCGCCGGCGACCAGCGCCGCCAGCGCGACGATGGCCGCCAGGCTCCCGACGAGCGCGCGGGTTCCAAGATCGGAAACGCCCGACATTTGCGGTCAGCGGCCGCCGAAGCGGCGTTCACGCCGCCCGAAATCGGCCAGCGCGCCCTCCAGCGCCGCCCGATCGAAATCGGGCCAGAGCGTGTCGGTGAACAGCAGTTCGGCATAGGCTGCCTGCCAGAGCAGGAAGTTGGACAGCCGACTCTCGCCCGACGTGCGGATCATCAGATCGAGCGGCGGAAGGCCTGCCGTATCCAGGCATTCGTCGAACAGATCGACATCGATGTCGGCCGGGTCGAGCGATCCGGCCCTCGCCGCCTCGGCCAACTGTCGGGCGACGCGCACCAGTTCGTCCTGGCCGCCATAATTGAGCGCCAGCGCAACGGTCAGCCCTGTATTGCCCGCGGTGCGCGCGCAGGCGGCTTCCAGTTGCGCGACCAGATCGGGTGCGAACTTGCCATAATCGCCGATCAGGCGAAGCCGCACGCCGTTGCGATCCAGCTCGTCGATCTCGCGCTGGAGGTAGAGGCGCAGCAGCCCCATGAGATCGGAAATCTCGTCCGCCGGGCGCCGCCAATTCTCCGACGAAAAAGCATAGAGCGTCAGCGCCTCGATGCCGAGTTCGCCTGCGGCGCGGATCGTGCGGCGGACCGCCTCCATCCCCTGGCGATGCCCGGCGACGCGCGGCAGATGCCGGGCCTTCGCCCAGCGCCCATTGCCATCCATGATGATGGCGACGTGGCGGGCTCCCGCAAGGCCGCCTCCGGGGGCGGCGACAGGGCGTGCCGAGCCCCGGTTCACTTGCCCAGGATTTCCTTTTCCTTGGCGGAGGTGGCGGCATCGGCATCGGCGACGGTCGCGTCGGTCAGCTTCTGGACCTCGGCCTCGAGGCGCTTGCGCTCATCCTCGCTGATCTCGCCCTTCTTCTCGTCGGTCTTGAGCGTGTCCATGCCGTCGCGGCGGACGTTGCGGACGGCGATCTTCGCCTTTTCGGCGAAGGTGCCGGCGAGCTTGGCGAGTTCCTTGCGGCGGTCCTCGGTCAGATCCGGGATCGGGATGCGGAGGTTCTGGCCATCGGTGATCGGGTTGAGCCCGAGATCGGCCGAGCGGATCGCCTTGTCGACGACGCCGACGTTCGACTTGTCCCAGACCTGCACCGCCAGCATCCGCGAATCCGGCGTCGTCACGGTCGCGACCTGGTTGAGTGGCATATGCGCGCCATAGACCTCGACCGTGATCGTATCGAGCAGGGAGGTGGAGGCGCGGCCGGTGCGCAGGCCCTGCAGATCGTGCTTCAGCGCCTCGACGGCGCCGGCCATGCGGCGCTCCAGATCGGCCTTGTTATAGGCGGGCATCTCAGTTTCCTTCGTTCCGCACGGTCGTTGCCGTGCCATTGCCGGCGAGCACGGTGGCAAGGTTGCCCTGCTCGCGAATATTGAACACCACGATCGGAATATCATTGTCACGGCACAGCGCCACCGCGCTCGCATCCATCACCTTCAGATTGTCGGACAATACCCGATCATAGGTGACTGTTTCATAACGCTTTGCGGTCAAAACCTTCTTCGGATCGGCATCATAGACGCCGTCGACCGACGTGCCCTTGAACAAGGCATCGCACTTCATCTCGGCGGCGCGGAGCGCAGCGCCCGTATCGGTGGTGAAGAAGGGGCTGCCGACGCCGGCAGCGAAGATCACGACCCGGCCCTTATCAAGGTGGCGCTCGGCGCGGCGGCGGATGAAGGGCTCGCACACCGTCTGCATCGGGATCGCCGACTGGACGCGCGTATCGACGCCGATCTGCTCGAGCGCATTCTGCACCGCGAGCGCGTTCATCACCGTCGCCAGCATGCCCATATAATCGGCGGTCGCGCGCTCGATCCCCTTGGCGGCCGCCGAAAGCCCGCGGAAGATATTGCCCCCGCCGACGACGATGCACAGCTCGAATCCGGCTTCGCGCGCCGCGGCGATCTCGCCGGCCACGCGTGCGGTGGTCACGGGATCGATCGCCAGGGCGCCCTCGCCCATCAGCACCTCGCCCGAGAGCTTGAGAAGGATGCGTTTGAAGGGCGGCTTCGACATGCCTGGGAAGGGTCCGATACTGGTGGAAACGACGGCCACTCTTAGAGAGGCGCGGTCGCGGTGCCAAGGCTCCGATACGCATCGGAAACGACAGTCGGCCTCAAGAAAAAGGCCCCGTCCCTCGATCGAGGAACGGGGCCCTTCTGCTTGGCCGATCGGAACCGATCAGTTGACCGGTGCCGGATCCTTCTGGCCGACGCCCGATGCGGCGGCGACTTCGGCGGCGAAATCGCTTTCTTCCTTCTGGATGCCTTCGCCCAGCTGGAAGCGGACATAATCGGTCAGCGCGATCGATCCGCCCGCATCCTTCGCGGCGGCCGCGATCACGTCGGCGATCTTGGTTTTGTTATCCATGACGAAGACCTGGCTGATCAGCGCATTTTCCTTGCGGAACTTCGCGATCGCACCCTCGACCATCTTCTCGATGATGTTCTGCGGCTTGCCCGAAGTAGCGGCCTTTTCCATCGCGATGGCGCGCTCGCGCTCGACCATCGCCTCGTCGAGGCCTTCCTCGTGCAGCGCCAGCGGCGACGCGGCGGCGATGTGCATCGCGAGCTGCTTGCCGAGCGCCTCGATCTTGTCGACTGGGGCCGAGCCTTCGAGCGCGACGAGTACGCCGATCTTGCCGATGCCCGTGCCGGCGGCGTTGTGGATGTAGGACACGACCGCGCCCTCGTTCACCGACACCAGCTTCGCGCGGCGCAGCTGCTGATTCTCGCCGATCGTCGCGACGTTCGCGGTCAGCTTCTCGGTGACGGTGCCGCCGCCCGGATAGGCAGCCGCGCCGAGCGCCTCGATGCTGTCGCCGGTCTGCAGCGCCAGCTTCGAAACCGTACGGACGAAATCCTGAAACTGCTCGTTCTTGGCGACGAAGTCGGTCTCGCTGTTCACCTCGACGGCCGCGCCCGTCTTGCCTTCGACGGCGACGCCGACGAGGCCCTCGGCCGCGGTGCGGCCGGACTTCTTGGCCGCGGTGGCGAGGCCCTTGGTGCGCAGCCAATCGATGGACGCTTCCATGTCGCCGTTATTTTCGACGAGCGCCTTCTTGCAATCCATCATGCCGGCGCCCGAACGCTCGCGCAGATCCTTCACGGCAGCAGCGGTAATGTCCGCCATCGCAATGTCCTTTCCTGAAAACTGGAGCACGTCGCCCCGGCGGAGGCCGGGGCCGCTGGACGATCGGGCGATGCGCCCGGTCTCAAGCGATCCCGGCCTGCGCCGGGATTGACGACAATGTGATTACGCGATCGCGGCTTCGGCCGGCGGAGCCTCGGACGCGCCGAAATCCTCGCCGCTGTCGCGACGATTGCCGATATTGCCGCGCGTCGCAGCTTCGGCCACCGCATCGCAATAGAGGCGGATCGCGCGGCTGGCGTCGTCATTGGCGGGCACCGGGAAGGCGATGCCGTCCGGCGACACGTTCGAATCGAGGATCGCGACGACCGGGATGCCGAGCGTATTGGCTTCCTTGATCGCGAGCTCTTCCTTGTTCGCGTCGATCACGAACATGATGTCGGGCACGCCGCCCATGTCGCGAATGCCGCCGAGCGACTGCTCGAGCTTGTCGCGCTCGCGCGTGAGCTGCAGCACTTCCTTCTTGGTCAGGCCGTGCGTGTCGCCCGAAAGCTGCTCTTCCAGTGCCTTGAAGCGCTTGATCGAACCCGAGATCGTCTTCCAGTTGGTGAGCATGCCGCCCAGCCAGCGATGGTTGACGAAATGCTGGCCCGAGGCGCGTGCCGCGTCCGCAATCGGATCCTGCGCCTGGCGCTTGGTGCCGACGAACAGGACCTTGCCGCCGCCGGCGACGGTGGACGAGATGAACTCCAGCGCGCGCGCCATCAAAGGCACGGTTTGCGAGAGATCGATGATGTGGATGCCGTTGCGATCGCCGAAGATGTAAGGCTTCATCTTCGGGTTCCAGCGGTGCGTCTGGTGACCGAAATGCGCGCCCGCGTCGAGCAACGCCTGCATGGATACGGTGGGTGCCGCCATGATTATTCTCCTACCCGGTTTGACCTCTGCGCGGCTGGAACCGTCGCGAACCTGAAAGGTCCGCTCGGGCACCGGTATGGATGCCGCGCATGTGGAATGGCGCCGCCCCTACACGGCTCGCGCCTCGACCGCAAGATAGCCACCCGAGCACGGCTCGGAACAATCGACGAACATCGCTTGACATGCCAGAACGAATAAGGAACATTGGAACCAAGGAGCTCCGGACAGGTTAACACCCTGTTCGTGCGGAGCAGACGCGGACGGGAGTAATCGTTATGCTGCAAGCAATTACCACGCTGGCCTCGTTTTTCGTCGGGGCGATCGCGATCAGCGTCATTCTGCAGATCGTCAGCGAAGAGCGGGACGCCATCCTCGGCGCTTTGGGCGTTCGCCGCGCTGCTCAGACCTTCGCGCCGCTCCCGCCACGCTTTCGCGACGTTACGGTTCGGCGTGGATCGATGGTCCGGATGACGCCGCCGGCGCGAGTGCGCGTCGCGCTCTGATCTTCTGATAGCTGCGGTGGGCGAAGGGTATCGCCGCCGCATAGACGAGGATCAGCACGCTCAGCGTCGCCCATGTCGCGGTGATGAGCGAGGTTCCGACCAGAGCGATCAGCAGCAAGGCCGGCAGGCGCCATTCCTGCCGGATCCGCAGCGATCCCGAGCCATAGGTCGGCAGCTGCGAGATCATCAGCAGCGCGACGATGATCGTCCACGGCGCGACGATGAAGGTGGCCTGGAGAAACCATTGGCCGGTCGCCAGCCACAGGATCAGCGGCAGCAGCGCCATCGCCGCGCCTGCGGGCGCGGGTATCCCGATCAGGAAACCGGCCGCTTTCTTCGGCTGGATGATGTCGGCATCGATCTGCGCGTTGAACCGCGCCAGCCGCAGGGCGCAGCAGACCGCATGCGTCAGCGCGATGACCCAGCCATATTTGGGGACGTAGCTCAGCGACCAGAGATAGAGGATGATCGCCGGCGACACGCCGAAGGCGATCACGTCGGACAGCGAATCCAGTTCGGCACCGAAGCGGCTCTCGCCCTTCAGCAGCCGGGCAATGCGCCCGTCGAGCCCGTCGAGCACGGCGGCGACGATGATCGCGCCGACCGCTTTCTCCCACTCGCCCGAAATCGCGAAACGCACCCCGGTCAGCCCGAAGCAGAGCGCCAGCGCTGTCGTGGCATTGGGCGGAATCGCACGCAGCGGGATGCCGCGCTGCATGAGCCTCGCCCGGCGAACGGCACGCGGCGGCTTCATTGTGCGACGCCCGTGACGACCTCGCCGTCTCCGAGTCTGCCGAGGATCGTCTCGCCCGCGATCGAGCGCTGGCCGAGCGCCACCTGCGGTGCGGTTCCGGCCGGCAGATAGACGTCGACGCGGCTGCCGAAGCGGATCAGCCCGACGCGCTGCCCCGCGGCGACGATGTCGCCCGGCTTCACGAACGGCACGATCCGCCGCGCGACGAGCCCGGCGATCTGGGTGAAGCCGATCCGCGTTCCGTCCGCGCCTTCCACCAGAAGATGCTGGCGCTCATTCTCCTCGCTCGCCTTATCGAGGCTCGCATTGAGGAATTTGCCCGAAATATAGACGACGCGGCGGATCGTGCCGCCGATCGGCGCGCGATTGATGTGGACGTCGAACACGCTCATGAAGATCGAGACGCGCATCAGCGGCTCGGCCGCCAGCGCATCCTCACCGACGAGCTCGCGCGGCGGGAGGACCCGCTCGATCATCGTGATCAGCCCGTCGGCGGGCGCGATGATCAGTCCCTTGCCCTGCGGCACGCTGCGGATCGGATCGCGGAAGAAGGCCAGCACCCAGATCGTGATGCCGACGCAGATCCAGCCCAAGGCATCGGACACGAACCAGAAGACCAGCAACGTGATGCACGCCGCGATCAGCGCGAACTTGCGACCTTCGGGATGGACCGACGGCCAGCGCCACTGCGCGCTCGGGGTCGTGTCGGGACGGGTTTCCAGGGAACTCATGGCGGGTTTCTAGGGCGAGCGCGCGCCGGTGACAATCTGGCGCGCGAAAGCGGGCGCCCGGGAGCGGTTGAAACCTCCGCCGCCCCGCCGTAGAGCCCCCCGCATCCTCCTCCCTCCAGCAGCGGGAACGCGCGCACCATGGCGAAGATCAAGGTTAAGACACCCGTCGTCGAGATCGACGGCGACGAGATGACGCGGATCATCTGGCAATGGATCCGCGAGCGTCTGATCCTCCCTTATCTCGATATCGATCTCAAATATTACGATCTCTCGGTCGAGAAGCGCGACGAGACCAACGACCAGATCACGATCGATTCGGCCAAGGCGATCCAGCAGTACGGCGTCGGCGTGAAGTGCGCGACGATCACCCCCGACGAGCAGCGCGTCGAGGAGTTCAACCTCAAGTCGATGTGGCGCTCGCCCAACGGCACGATCCGCAACATCCTCGGCGGCACGATCTTCCGCGAGCCGATCGTGATCAGCAACGTTCCCCGCCTGATCCCGGGCTGGACCGATCCGATCGTCGTCGGCCGCCATGCATATGGCGACCAGTATCGCGCGACCGACTTTCTCGTCCCCGGCCCCGGCAAGCTGCGCATGGTCTGGGAAGGCGAGGACGGCCAGAAGATCGAGAAGGAAGTGTTCGACTTCCCGTCCTCGGGCGTTGCGATGGGCATGTACAATCTCGACGATTCGATCGCCGATTTCGCCCGCGCCTCGATGAACTATGCGCTCGACCGCGGCTGGCCCTTGTACCTGTCGACCAAGAACACGATCCTGAAGGCCTATGACGGCCGCTTCAAGGATCTGTTCGCCGAGGTTTTCGAGAAGGAATTCAAGGACAAGTTCGCCGAAGCGGGCATCGTCTACGAGCATCGCCTGATCGACGACATGGTCGCCTCCGCGCTCAAGTGGAGCGGCAAGTTCGTCTGGGCCTGCAAGAATTACGACGGCGACGTCCAGTCGGATCAGGTCGCGCAGGGTTTCGGCTCGCTCGGGCTGATGACCTCGGTGCTGATGACGCCCGACGGCAAGACGATCGAGGCGGAGGCCGCGCATGGGACGGTGACGCGCCACTATCGCATGCACCAGCAGGGCAAGCAGACCTCGACCAACCCGATCGCGTCGATCTTCGCATGGACCGGTGGGCTCAAGTTCCGCGGCAAGTTCGACGACACGCCCGACGTGGTCAAGTTCGCCGAGACGCTCGAGCGCGTCTGCATCGAGACCGTCGAGCAGGGCGGGATGACCAAGGATCTCGCGATCCTGATCGGCCCGGATCAGGCGTGGATGACGACCGAGCAATTCTTCGAGGCGATCCGCGCCAATCTCGAAAAGGCGATGGCTGAATAAGCCACTCATCGCTGAACGACAGGAGGGGCCGGGCGCAATCCCGGCCCCTTTTTTCTTGCCCGATCAATGATGCCTGCCCTGGCAGGTCTTGGTCGATAGCGGACTGGCCTTCGCCGCCACATCAGGCAACAAGGGGGCGACATGGCCCTTCCCCTCGAATCCGTCGGTTTCAGCGACGCGCTCGTCATTCTGGGCGCAGCCGGAGTCGTCATCCCGGCCTTCGCGCGGTTGCGGATCAGCCCGGTCATCGGTTTCATTCTCGTCGGCATGCTCGTCGGGCCGTTCGGGCTCGGCCGCTTCGTGCCGCAGGTGCCGTGGCTCTATCATGTCACGATCAGCAATCCGCATTCGATCGAGCCCTTCGCCGAGCTCGGCATCATCCTCCTGCTCTTCTCGATCGGGCTCGAACTCTCGTTCGGTCGGCTGTGGGCGATGCGGCGGCGCGTGTTCGGGCTCGGCGCGGCGGAGCTGATCGGTTGCGGCGCTCTGCTTGCGGTCTTGTTCTGGCTGAGCGGCACCTCGCGCGAGGGTGCGCTCGGGCTGGGCTTCGCGCTCGCGCTGTCCTCGACCGCGCTCGTCCTGCCGATGGCGGGCACCGGCGGCCCCGTCGGGCAGCGCGCGTTCGGGATGCTGCTGTTCGAGGATCTTGCGCTCGTGCCGATCATCTTCGCACTAGGTGCGATGGCGCCGCATGGGGGCGAAGGCGCCGCCGCCGAGATCGGCCGGACCTTGCTGCTCGGCGTGATCGTGATCGGCTTCCTGATGCTGCTCGGCCGCGTCGCGCTCCCGCGTCTCTTCGCGCAGGCCGCGCGCACCAAAAGCCCGGAGCTGTTCCTCGCGGCGAGCCTGCTCGTCGTGATCCTCGCCAGCGTGGTGACGAGCGCGATCGGGCTCTCGCCGATCGTCGGCGCCCTGCTTGCGGGCGTCCTGATTGCCGAGACCGACTATCATGGCGAGGTCGAGCATATCACCGAGCCGTTCAAGGGCCTCGCGCTCGGCGTGTTCCTGATCTCGATCGGGATGAGCCTCGATTTCAACGCGGTCGCGCATCAGTGGCTGCCGCTGCTGATCGCGGTGACGATCGTCGTCGTAGTCAAGGCGATCGTGACCGGGCTGCTCCTGAAGCTGGGCGGGGCGCCGCGCGGCGTCGCGCTCGAGATCGGGCTGATGATGGCGGCGCCGGGCGAGACGACCCTCATCGTGCTCTCTGCGGCGAGCGCGGCTGCCCTGATCGGCCCGGCCACCGCCGCCTTCTGGCAGATCGTCACCGCGATCGGGCTGATCCTCACGCCATTGCTCGCCGCCGCGGGCCGCGCGCTGGCGCGGCGCGTGGCGGTGGTCGAGGTCGATCCCGCGGACGAAGAGGAAGCAACGGGCGATCGCGCGCTGATCATCGGCTTCGGCCGCGTCGGCCGGCTCGTCGCGCAGATGCTCGACGAGCATCGCCTGCCCTATACCGGGCTGGACGCCGATCCCGATACGGTGAAGCGCGCGCGCGAACGCGGTTACAAGGTCGCGTTCGGCGACATCGCCCGCCCCGGCATGATCGATCGCCTCGAATTCCATCGCGCGAGTGCGGTCATCCTGACGATGGACGATCCGGTCCAAAGCGTGCGGCTGACCAGGACGCTTCGCGAACGCTATCCCGATCTCACGATTGTCGCGCGCGCGCGCGATCCCAACCATGCCGCCGCGCTGTATCGCGCGGGCGCTAGCGATGCGGTGCCGGAGACGATCGAATCCTCGCTGCAATTGTCGGAAGCGGTATTGTGCGATCTCGGCCTCGCCGCCGGGCCGGTGATCGCCTCGATCCACGAGAAGAGATCGCAATTGCGGCTGAAGATCATGGAAATGGCCGAACTCACGCGCGAGCCGCTCCTGCGGCGCCCTCGCGCACCCGAAGAGGTATAAGCCCACACGATGCCCGCCACCTATCTGCCGACCCTGAAGCAGCTCCAATATCTCATCGCGCTGCGCGACCACGGCCATTTCGGCCGCGCCGCCGATGCCTGCTTCGTCACCCAATCGACGCTGTCGGCGGGCCTGCGCGAGCTGGAATCGCATCTCGGCGTGATGCTGGTCGAGCGAACCCGCCGCGTCGTCCGCTTCACCCCGCTAGGGCTGAGCATCGCCGAGAAGGGCCAGCGCGTGCTGCGCGAGGCCGAGGAATTATCGGCCATGGCGAAGGCGGCGCACAAGCCGCTCTCGGGCGATCTGCGAATGGGCGTGATCCCGACGATCGCGCCGTTCCTGCTGCCGCGCGTGCTCGGCAAGCTGCGCGGCGAGTGGCCGGATCTCAAGCTGTTCCTGCGCGAGGAGCCGTCAGGCGCGGCCTGCGAATCGCTCCACCGCGGCCATGTCGATTGCGTGATCCTCGCGCTGCCTTATGCGTGCGGCGATATCGAGCATGACGATCTCTTCGACGATCGCCTCTACGTCGCCTTCCCCGCCGCGCAGGCCGAACAGATTGGCGATCTCGTCTCGCCCGATGCGATCGAGCCCTATCGGCTGCTGCTGCTCGAGGATGGGCATTGTCTGAAGGATCATGCGCTGGCCGCGTGCAATCGGCCGGAGCTGCGCGCCGAGGCGGGCATGATGGGCACGTCGCTGCACACGCTGGTGCAGATGGTCGATAACGGGTTGGGCGTGACGATGCTGCCCAAGATGGCGCTGGATGCGGGCATCCTCGATCATACGAGCGTCGTCGCGCGCCCGCTCGCGGCCGAGCATCCCTCGCGCCGGATCGCGCTCGTCTGGCGCTCGGGCAGTCCGCGCGAAAAGGAGTTCCGCCTGCTCGGCAAGGCGCTCCGCAAGGCATCGGCGGACCACACCGAAAAAAAATGACCGCATCGCAACCGGCCACCTGAGCGCCCCGTATCTGGGAATGTCCCGGGCCGGGAAGGTAACTCGGTCAGCGTTTCGGCGGCCTGACCGTGGCGCCGCCCCCAGACGGGATCCGTTCCGGTTGCGTAGCGTGTTGAAGTGTAGCGTGTGCGTTCAGGCGGACATCTTTAGGGCGGCGGACCGCGCGACGAGCGCATCCGCCGCCCTTTCGCCTTCTTCTAGATAGAAGCTTTTCTCAGGTCTCCGGCGAAATCGCCACGAGCGGGCCGGAGAAGAGCACGGGCCCCGTCGGCGCCCCGGTTGTCGATCCGCCGACCGGCTCGCGCGAGATGGCGAAGGTCGCGCCCATCGCCATCGCGCTTCCCACCCGGCGCTCGCCCGGCAGCTTGGCATCGACGAGCCCCATCGGCTTGGGCGCATTCTTCCCTTCGATCAGCCACAATTCGTAGCTGTGCGCCTCATCCGGCGTCAGGCCGACGGGCACGATCCGCATCCGCCCGCTGACCTTGTCGTAGGTCACGAACAGCCCGGGCGTCTGCCCCTGAGCACTCAGCGCCGCGATCGCCGTCGTCCGCAGCGCGATCGGCTGGACGGCCGTAGGCCTCACGTTGGGCACCGGCATCGTCGTCTCGTGCGGCCGGAGTGCGAGCCCCGCCGCGACGAGCGCGACGAGCGACGCCGCTGCGGTCGCGATCCGCCAGCGTCCGGCCTGGTTGTCGTTGGCAGCCGGCACGATCGGCGCAATGCCGATCGCCTCCAGCACGCGTCGCTCCAGCTCGCGCGGCGGCTCGACCGGCTCGATCGCAAGCGCGAGCGGCGCCAGACGTTCCTGCCAGCTCCGCACCGCATCGACCGTCGCCGGTTCGCGCGCGAGCCGTCTCAGGAAATCGCGGCGCTCGTCGGGGGGAAGCGTGCCGAGCACGAACTCGCCGGCGTCCTCGGGAAAATCCTCAGCCACCGAGGCAATTCCTCAGCTGGCCGAGACTGCGGTGCAGCCAGGATTTGATCGTGCCGACGGGGCGCCCGGTGCGCTCGGCCAGTTCCTCGCGGCTCTCGCCGCCAAGATAGGCCGAGATCACCATCTGGCGCTGCTCGGGATCGAGCCGTTCGAGGCAGACGCGCAGCGCGGCAAGGTCCTCGCTGGAGGCACCCTCGCCGCCGCGATGCGCGATCAAGTCGAGATCGAAATCCACGGTCTGCGCGGCACCGCGCGACAGTTCGGAGCGGCGGCGGTCGATCGCGATGTTGCGTGCGATCGTGGCCAGCCAGGTGATCGGTCGTCCGCGCCCGGCATCATAGCCGCCCGCGCTTCGCCAGATCCTTACATACGCGTCTTGCACAGCTTCATCCGTCTTGGCCGGTTCGCCCAAGATACGGAGGATGATGCCGTAAAGTTTCGGGGCGGTCCGGCGGTACAGTTCCGCGAAAGCGGCGCGGTCCTGATCCGCGACCGAAGCGAGCAGATCCTCGAGCTGCCAGCCGGCGAACCCCACAGTCTGTGCCATTCCCCACGTCCCCCCCGTCTAACGCCAGCGTGCGGCCGCCTCCGCATCCTCGGCCCGCGCCTCCACCCAGCGGCTCGTGCCGTTCGCGAAGCGCTCGCGCTTCCAGAACGGTGCGGCCGTCTTGAGCCAATCGATGAGGAAAGCACAAGCCTCCAGCGCCGCGCCACGATGGCGCGCGGCCGTCCCGACGAACACGATCCGCTCGCCCGGCGTCAGCGCGCCGACGCGGTGGATGAGCGTGAGGCCGAGCAGCGGCCAGCGTCCGGCCGCCTCGGCGGCGATCGTCTCCATCGCCGCTCCGGTCATAGCGGCATGATGTTCCAGCAGAAGTTCGACGAGATCGCCGTCGCCGCGGACGATCCCGGTGAAGCTCGCTACCCCGCCCCCGCCAAGCTCCTCGAGCGCCGCGAGCTCGACGCCGGGATCGAACGCCTCGGTCTGGACGCGGACCGAAATCATCCGCCCGTCACCGGCGGAAACAGCGCCACCTCGCGCGCGCCGACGATCGACGTGTCGGGAGTCGCGAATCGCTGGTCGACGGCCGCGCGGATCCGTGCCCGATCGGCCAGAGCCGTCGCATGCGCGTCGCTAGAGGTCGCCAGCCAGTCGATGAGCGCCGCCACGTCGACGACGTCGTCCGGCGGCGTCACGGATTCGCCGTCCAGCCCGATCCGCTCGCGCACCCAGGCGAAGTAGAGAATGTCGATCGCCATGCCCGCTTGCGCTCAGTCCATGTGCTTCAGGCCGACGCGGAGATAATCCCAGCCGGTGATGAGCGTGAGGCCAGCCGCCATCCACAGGCAAAACAATCCGATCCAGCCGATCGCCGGCGTCGCCGGCAGCGCGCCCGCCAGGATCAGTGCTCCCAGCGCAACGAGCTGGAAGGTCGTCTTCCACTTGGCGAGCTGGCTGACCGGGATCGAGACGCGCAGGGTCGCGAGGAACTCGCGCAGGCCCGATACGGTGATCTCGCGCAGCACGATGATGAGCCCGGCGATCACCGGCAGCCCGTCGAGCACGCGCGTGAAGACGAGCATGACGATCACGGTGCCGACCATGATCTTGTCCGCGATCGGATCGAGGAAGATGCCGAGCTTCGAGACCGTGCCCTGCGCGCGCGCCAGATAGCCGTCGAAATAATCCGTCGCGGCGACGATCAGGTACAGCACGAACGCGACCGCATAATCGGCCGGACCGGGGCGCCACAGCAAGGCGCACAGGATCGGCATCGCGAAGATGCGGGAGAGTGTCAGCAGGTTCGGCAGCGTGAGCATCTATGCGCCTTCGTAGACCGGATTACCGCGCCGAATCATACCCCCCTCAAGGTCGGGCGAGCAGGATCCGGTCGAAACCATGATAGTCCCGTTCAGCGAACGGCACGAAGCCAAGTTTCGCCGCCACGCGCAGCGACGGCAGATTTTCGTGCCCGATCAGGCAGACCATCCGCACCGGGCCGAATTTTTCCGTGCGCCAGGCGAGTGCCGCCTCCATCACCTCGGTCGCATAGCCCTTGCCCTGCGCCTCGCTGGCGAAGACCCAGGCGCCCTCCGGGAAGGGATCGAAATCGGGGCCGAGGCCGCGATGGAAATCGGCGAACCCCGCCTCGCCGACGAAGGCGCCCGAGGCTTTCTCCTCGATCGCGAAGATGCCGCAGCCGAACAGGGCCCAGTGCCCGGCATAGCGCAGGATCCGCGTCCAATTCTCTTCGGGGTCCTGCGTCTCGCCGCCGATATGGCGAACGACCTCCTCGTCGCTCGTCATCCGCAGCCTGGCGCCCATATCCTGGGGGCCGTGCCCGCGCAGGATCAGTCGCGCCGTCTCGATCCTCGGCACCTGGGAGGGAAGCGCATCCATATCCGTAACATTTTCCTGATTTGGCGCGAACGCAAACGTTCGGCTATGGCGGGGGAATAGCGACACCATGGCAGGCGCGACACCCCCACATATGACCCCATCGTTCCGCCTGCTCGGCACTCGACGATTTCTGCCTCTGTTCGCGACGCAGTTCCTCGGTGCCTTCAACGATAATCTGTTCAAGCAGGCGATGGTCCTGTTCGCGACCTACACCATCTATTCCGATCCCAAGAAGGAAGCCGCGTTCAACGCGGTCGCGACCGGCCTCTTCATCCTCCCCTTCTTCCTGTTCTCCGCCCTCTCCGGCCAGCTCGCCGACGCGCACGACAAGGCGCGCATCATCCGCATCGTGAAGCTCGCCGAGATCGCGATCATGATCGTCGGCGCGGCGGGGCTGCTCACGCATCAGGTGCCGCTGATGCTCGTCGCGATCCTCGCGATGGGAATCCATTCCACCTTCTTCGGCCCGATCAAATATGCGCTCCTGCCGCAGCATCTGGAGTGCGATGAGGTGCTGGGCGGCACCGGCCTGGTCGAGGCGAGCACCTATTGCGCGATCCTCGCGGGCACGATCCTGGCGGGTCTCATCGATTTCCGCGCGACCGCGATCCTCGTCGTCGTCATCGCCATCCTCGGCTGGGCGACCGCGCGCAGCGTGCCGCCCGCGCCCCCGCCGGGCGAGCGGCCGGTCACCGATTTCCACATCATCCGCTCGTCGATCAAGCTCGTCTCGGGCACCATGCACATCCCGCGCCTGTTCCTCGCGATCTGCGCGATCAGCTTCTTCTGGATGATCGGCTCGATCCTGATCATCCAGTTCCCGCCGCTCGTGAAGAACGTCTTCACCGCCGACAAGCAGGTCGCCAGCCTGTTCCTCGCCATCTTCTCGATCGGCGTGGCGATCGGATCGGTGCTGATCAATCGCATGCTCGACGGCCGCGTCTCGGCCCGCTTCGCCCCCGCCTCGGTCATCGCGATGGCGCTGTTCCTGCTGCTGCTGGGCTTCGCCTCGCACCACTGGATCCCGGCGCCCGTCGGCGAACTCTACAATCTGAAGGATTTCGTCACGCATCCCGGCGCGCCCGTCGCGATCGTCGCCTTGCTCGGCATCTCGGTGACGGGCGGCATGTTCGTCGTGCCGCTCTACGCCTTCCTGACGACGACGGTGGAGGTCGATCATACGGCGCGCACGGTCGCCGCGAACAATATCGTCAATTCGGGCGCGATGGTGTTCGGCGCGATCATCGCGATCGGCTTCGCGGCGCTGGGCGTGCCCGTTCAGGATGCGTTGGCGAGCGTCTCGGCGCTCTGCCTCGTCGCCGCCTTCCTCGCCTGGCGTCTGCACGTCGCGTGCGATGCGCACGAGGAAAGCTGCCGCCTGGACTGAAGCGTGCGCCTAGGTCAGCATCACCAGGAAGAAGATCAGCCCCGCCGCCCACGTCGCCAGGAACAGGCGGATCTCGCTGCGATCGAGCGGCAGGAACGGCTTGATCCGGACATTCATCGGCAAAGACTAAGGGCGATCGCTTCGCCTCGCCAGCGGATTTCGCGAGCAGACCGGGACGGCGCGCACAGGAAAACGGCACCCCGGCGCCGAAGCCGGGGTGCCGTCGAGAGCGTTGGAATGCGGAGGCGTCAGGCCTGCTCAGTCGTCGCCGTTTTGTCTTCGCCGGTGAGCGTCTCGATCTTCTCGCTCACCGCCTCGACCACGCTGCCGGCCTTGCCGCTCACGGCTTCGGCGACGCTGCCGGCTTTCTCGCTCACCACTTCGGCTACGCCGCCGGCGGCTTTCGAGATCCGCGCGCGGTTGACGAAGCCGGCGGCAGCCGCCGCCACGCCCACCGCAGCCGCAGCCGCGCCCACCAGGATGCGCGTCCGGTTGGACGGCTTCGCCGCCTGATCGACCGTGTCCTTGATCGCCTTCGTCGCGCGCTGGGCGGCAGGCTTGGCACTGCTAACGGCGCGCTTGGCGGTCTTCGTGACCTTCTCGACGGTCCCCACGGCGACGGGTGCCGCCGCGGCCTTGGCGGTGCGCTTGGCCGCGGCGCGGCGCGGCTTGGGCGGAGCCTTCACGGCCGTCTCGCCCGTCGCGGCAGTGCTCGACGACTTGCGCGGCCGGCGCGTCTTGGCCGGCGCCGAGCTTGCGGACGCGGTGCGCGTACGGCGGCGGGGCGGTGTCGGGGTGGCGGGCGTCTCGGACGTGCCTTCGGTGTCGGCCATGTGTGAAAGCTCCTGTCGGTTCGGCAGTGAAACCGCCGCACTCCCCTACGGTTCCGAAACGATCGCATGTCCTTGACGTGCCATCGATCGCCCGTATCTCCCGCCTGCCCGTCGCCAGCCCGAGGAAGCGCCCGATGTCGTTCCGCCAACCGCCCGAATGGGCACCGCACGAAGCCGTCTGGCTCGGCTGGCCCAGCCATGCCGAGCTGTGGGAGGAAGACCTCGAGCCCGCCCGCGAGGAGGTCGCTGCCTTCGCGCGCGCGGTCCGCGCCGGGGGCAAGGGTGAGCGCGTCATCCTCGTCGCCGCCGACGACGCCTCGGCCGAGGCGGCGCGCGCGGTGGGCGATGTCGAGGTCGTCGAGGCGCCGTTCGGCGACATCTGGCTGCGCGACACCGGCCCGCTGCTCGTGACGGACGGCGCCGGGCTGCGCGCGGCCAGCTTCCGCTTCAACTGGTGGGGCGGCAAATATCATCTCCCCGGCGACGAGGATATCGGCCCGCGCCTCGCCGCCAGCCTCGATCTGGTGCCCGCGTCGAACGACTGGGTGCTGGAAGGCGGCGCGATCGACGTCGACGGCACCGGCCTCGCCGTCACCACCGAGCAATGCTTGCTCAATCCGAATCGCAATCCCGGCCTGATCCGCTCAGACATCGAACGCCGCCTCGCCGAGGATCTCGGCCTGACGCGCATCCTGTGGCTGGGCGAGGGCCTCGCCGAGGATCATACCGACGGCCATGTCGACAATCTCGCGCGCTTCGTTGGTGAGAACCGCCTCGCTCTGCCCGAGCCGGCCGGCGAGGACGATCCCAATGCGGAGGTCTATCGCGATGCTGCCGCCCGCGCGCGCGCCTTCGGCGTCGAGCTCGTCCTCATCCCCTCGCCCGGCCTCGTCGAGCGCGACGGCGAGATGGTCCCAGCCTCCTACATGAACTTCTACATCGGCAATGCCGCGGTCGTCGTGCCGCTCTACGGCGCGCCCAACGACGAGGCCGCCGTCGCCGCGATCGGGGCGCTGTTCCCGGGCCGGCAGGCGATCGGCGTGCGTGCCGATCATATCCTGACCGGCGGCGGCAGCCTCCACTGCATCAGCCAGCAGATCCCGCGCGCATGACCGCGTTCGCCGTCCGCGCGCTGCTGTCGGGCCTGATCGTCGCGCTCGTCGCTTCGATCGCCCGGCGCAGCCCCGCCTTCGGCGCGCTCGTCGCCTCGCTTCCGCTCGTCTCGCTGCTGGCGATGATCTGGCTGTGGCGCGACACGCGGGATGCAGAGCGCGTCGCCGCGCATGTCGAGGCGACCTTCTGGTATGTCCTGCCCTCGCTTCCCATGTTTCTGCTGATCCCGGCGGGGCTGCGCCACGGCATCGGCTTCTGGCCGGTCGTCGCGGTGGCCTGTCTCGTCACCTTCCTGTTCTATCTCCTGACGATCGGCGTTGCCGCTCGCTTTGGTGTGAGGCTTTGATCCCCGCATGACCCAGATCACCGTCGCCGCGCTCCAGCTCGCCTTCACGGGCGACATCCACGCGAACATCGCCACCGTCACCGAACTGGTGCGCGAAGCGGCGGGCAAGGGCGCGCAGGTGATCCTGCCGCCCGAGCTGTTCGAGGGCCCCTATTTCTGCCGGGTCGAGGACGAAGGCCTGTTCGCCACCGCCAAGCCGACCGCCGAGCATGACGCGGTCAAGGCGATGCAGAAACTCGCCGCCGAACTGTCGGTGACGATCCCGACCAGCTTCTTCGAGGCGGACGGCCCGCACCATTATAACAGCCTCGCGATGATCGGCCCCGATGGCGCGGTGCAGGGCGTTTATCGCAAGAGCCACATTCCCGATGGCCCGGGCTATGAAGAGAAATTCTATTTCCGCCCGGGCAATACCGGCTTCAAGGTGTGGCCCGCGGCCGGCACGACGGTCGGCGTCGGCGTCTGCTGGGACCAATGGTATCCCGAGACCGCGCGCGCGATGATGCTGATGGGCGCGGAAGTGCTCTTCTATCCCACCGCGATCGGCAACGAGCCGCACGATCCGGGCCTCGACACGTCGCGCCTGTGGCGCCGCGCGATGATCGGCCATGCCGTCTCGAACGTCGTCCCCGTCGTCGCCTCGAACCGGATCGGCACGGAAGACGGCCAGACCTTCTACGGCCACAGCTTCATCTGCGACGAACGCGGCGACATGCTCGCCGAATTCGGTGCGAACGAAACCGGCGTGCTTACCGCGACGCTCGACATCGATCGCATCAAACGCCACCGCGCCGCCTTCGGCTTCTTCCGCGATCGTCGGCCTGAGCTGTACGGGCGATTGGCGCAGGATCTGTGAGCCGAATCGTCTGGATCGGCGGCGCGTTCGTGCCGTTTGAAGAGGCGCGCGTGCCGTTGATGGATCGCGGCTTCCTGTTCGCCGACGGCATCTATGAAGTAACCGCCGTGCTCGACGGCCGGCTGGTCGACTCCGCATCGCATCTGGCCCGCTTCCAACGCTCGGCAGAGGCGCTCGCCATCGCCTTTCCGTGGCCCGTGGACGCGATCGAGGCGATGGAACGCGAGCTCATCGCCCGCAACGGGATGGAGGAAGGCACCGTCTATCTCCAGATCACGCGCGGCGTCGCGGAGCGAGATTTCCTGTCCGAACCCGACAGCCCCACCTTCGTCGCCTTCACCCAGCCCAAGCGGCTGATCGACAATCCTGCGGCGGACACGGGCATCAAGGTCGTCAGCCTGCCCGACATCCGCTGGGCACGACGGGATATCAAGAGCGTCATGCTCCTCGCTCAGGTGCTCGCCAAGCGCGAGGCCGCCGCACGCGGCGCGCAGGAAGCATGGATGATCGAGGACGGCTTCGTCACAGAAGGCGCTTCGTCCACCGCCTGGATCGTCACGACCGACGGCACGCTCGTCACCCGCCCCAACAGTCGCGCCATCCTGCCCGGCTGCACGCGGGCGGCGGTCGAGGCGCTGGGGCTGGCCGAGGGCCTCCGGATCGAGGAACGCGCCTTCACGCTCACCGAGGCGCAGTCCGCGCGCGAGGCGATGGTGACGAGCGCCTCCACCTTCGTACTGCCGGTGGTCATGATCGACGATCGGCCCGTCGGCGACGGCAGGCCGGGTCCGATCGCCGCGAAGCTGCGCGGGCTCTATATAGCGGCCGCTCGCAACTCAGCTACCTAGGACAATTGCCCGCTCGAACACCGCCTCCAGCATCTCCGCCGTCAGCACGCCCGTATTCTGGTTGTAGCGCGAGCAGTGATAGCTATCGACGACGATCACCCCAGACGGCATCCGATGCACATTGCCGTGCCCGAACGGCGCCTTGGGCAGCCGCCCGCCGAGCGCCTTCACCGCCGACTGGTGCGCGATCTGCCCCAGGGCGACGACCACCTTCAGCTTCGGCCGGTCGGCGAGATCATTTTCCAGGAACGGCCGGCACGTCCGCATCTCCTCGGGCGTCGGCTTGTTGTGCGGCGGCAGGCAGCGCACCGCATTGACGATCATCGCGCCGTGCAGTCTCAGCCCGTCGTCGGGTCGCGCGTCATACGAACCACTCGCCAGCCCGAATTTGATCAGCGTCTCGTAGAGCAAAGGCCCGGACGCATCGCCCGTGAACGGCCGCCCCGTCCGGTTCGCGCCCTGCAGGCCCGGCGCGAGGCCAACAATCGCCAGCCACGCCTCCGGATCGCCGAAGCGCGGCACGGGGGCATTGAACCAGTCCGGATGCGCGATGCGCTGTTCCTCACGGAACGTGGCGAGGCGCGGGCAGAGCGGGCAATCGCGTGGGGGCTCGGGCGGATAGTCGGACGGCGCAGGCATCCCCTGCCGCTACCCTGCGCGCGCCGTTCGGGCTAGGCGCGCGCGATGCACGTCTATGCCATCGCCCTCGGCTCCAATCGTCCGCATGGCCGCTTCGGTCGGCCCGAGGCCGTCGTGCGCGCCGCTGCGGCTTCGCTCGGCGAGGATATCACCCTGCTCGCACTGTCGCCGATCTTCGCGACGCAGGCGGTCGGCGATCGCGGTCGCCGCTTCGCCAATGCCGCCGCGACGATCGAGACCGAGCTCGACCCGCCTGCCTTGCTCGCACGCCTCAAGCGGATCGAGCGCGCCTTCGGCCGGCGGCGCGGCAAGAGATGGGGCACGCGCGTGCTCGATCTCGATATCCTGCTCTGGTCCGGCGGCCGCTGGCGCTCGCCTCGCCCCCGCCTCGTCGTCCCGCATCCCGCGCTCGGCCAGCGGCGCTTCGTGCTCGATCCGCTGATCCATGTCGCGCGCGACTGGCCGCTTGCGGGCACGGCACTGACCGTCGCGCATGCCCGCGCCTGCCTGATGGCAGCCAGACCGCGCGACTGACGACATCGCGATCGGACACGCCAGGGGTTGCGATCCGCGCCCGCCCCCGTATGGAACTCGCCGCGTGGGTCCGTAGCTCAGTTGGTAGAGCACCGGACTTTTAATCTGTAGGTCGCGGGTTCGAATCCCGCCGGACCCACCACTTCCCCCGATCAGGGCTGCTGCGGCGGCCGCGTGGTCGCCGATGTCCGCATCGTCGCACCGGCTTCGGCCGGCGTCATCGGCGGGCTCATCTCCGCTCGCCCGTCCGCGCTGCTGATATTGCTCGCTGCCTCGTTGACCTGATGCGCGATCGCCGGATTGGGCTCGTCGACGCTGTGGCTGCTGCCGCAGGCGGTGCACAGCAGCAGCAGGATCGGGGCAGCACAGTGTCGCGGTCGGAGCATGGCGGCCTCGTCGATGAAAGCGGAATGCCCCCAACGCGCCAGATGCCGACATTCCGATGAGCGACGAGAAATAAGGTTAAGGCGGTCCTCACGCGGGGCGAAGCCCGTCCCGCGTCAGCGCGCCGCCGCCCAGTCTTTCAGGTCGCCCTCGTCCATCACCTTCCACGGCGCGCCACTCTTGTTGAGGAAGAAGCGCTCCATTTCCACGCGCGTGAACGGGCGCGATCCGACGCGGCCGAATACCGCGATCTGTCCGCCCGTCTCGTCCACCGCGCGGTCGCGATCGAGCCCGCGGCTGAGCGCGCGCGCCGGCGCGGGCGTCTTCGCCCAGGCGATCAGCTCGGGCTTGGGCGCGGGCGAGAAGCCGTAGAAATTGGGCTGGCTCGCGGGCGAGGTCAGCTGGATCACCTTCATGCCGTTCCGGCCGTCCGCGACATAAGCGAAGAGCGAGGCATTGGTCGCGCCGATCACGACGTCCGACGCATCCGTCATCCGCCCGCCGAAATTCTCCTTCAGATAGACTTTGGGCGCCTCGGGATTGGTCACGTTGACGATGACCAGACCGTCCGCCCCCGCCGCGACATAGGCGTAGGTCCGCGCGACATAGATGCGGCGCGCATCGGCAAGCGGCACGATCGCGGGCAGCAGCCTGGGCGCGGTCAGCTTGGTCACGTCGAGCACGCGCAGCCCCTCGGCGGTCGTCACCCACAAATAGCGGAACTGGATCGCGCTCGCGCGCGCATCCTTCAGCGCCACCGTCGCCGCCAGCTTCGGCCGCAGCGGATCAGCGAGATCGACGACCACCAGGCCCACGTCGGCGGTGATGTAGGCGATATGCCCGGCCAGCTGCACGTGCCGTGCGCCCGCCAGCACATTGCCGGGATTCCACGTCACCGCGCGCTTCAGGAAATTGTTGCGCGGCTCGCCGTCGGCCAGCGTGTCGATATTGACGAGGATCAGCCCCTCGCTCGCATCCGTCACCACCGCATAATGGTAGATCGGGTCGAACGCCTGCTCCTGGTTCATCTGGCGCATAACGGGCGTGTTGCGCAGCGGATTGATCGGCTGGTTGGTCGGGATCGCCATGCACGTCGCGTTCGTGCTCTTCACATGATCGCGCTGGCCGAGCGGCGAGAAAGGCGCGCTCGTGATCTTGTCCGAATAGCCCTTGTTGGCGACCGAGGCGACGTCATAGGCGCGGAAGCCGCCCTTGCCCTCGGCGACGAACAGATATTCGCCGCGCAGCTGGACGCACTGCGCCGACCCGCCCGTCTTCTGGACGATGTTGCGGAAGCTCTCGACCGGGTTGGTTTCGCCCGATCCCTTCTTGTCGAAGGTCTGGCCGCGGTTCCAGTTGACCAGCTCGCGCTTGTTGCGATCGACATGGAGCTTGAACCAGTCAGGATAGGCATAACGCTGGAGATAGGAGCCGATCACCGCCTGCGGCTCCTGCCACTCGGTCACGCGCACCGCCTCGACCCCGCCTTCGAGGCCGAGCCACGCATGCATGCCGACGAAGTTCACGCTGCCCGTGCCGGTCAGCATCAGCTGCGCCATGATCGCGTTGTTGTCGTTCTTGGCGGACAGGTGGCAGTCCGAGCAGGTCTTGGTCTCGGTCGTGCGCACCGTGTGCGGGAAGTGCGGCGCGAACGCCTGGCTCGAGAAGCCGATCGACGAGATCGGCGCCTGCTGCACGTAGATCCGCTCGCGGTTGATGTTGGTCGAGGACAGGACCAGCGCCGAGGTCGAGCGCACCGGTGCGATCTCGTTGCCCTTGGTCGTCATGTGGATGCCGAGCTGGAACATGTCCTCGCGCGCCACCTGCGGGTTGTAGGTCGCGAAGTTGCGCGTCTCCTCGTCGCCCTTGAAGTGATGCTCCTTGGTCTTCCAGTTCGCCTCGATCGGCAGGTGGCAGCCGCCGCACGAGGTCGTCCACGACAGATGGCAGGTGAAGCAGGCCATCTTGTTCGGATCGTGCGCACGATTCTCGGGCGCGATGCCGGGGCCGAAGGTGAAGCGCCCGGTCTCGACGCCCTCCTTGCCCATCAGCTTCGCGCGCGCCGCCTTGGGATTGAATTCGGGCAGAGCGCGATCCACCGAATTCTTGACGAGCGACACGCGCCATTCGAGCTTGGGATCGACGATCGAACGCTGGATCAGCACGCGCTCGCCGGCCGCGCCCGTCGTCCACTCGAAGCGGCGCTTGCCATCGCCGTTGCGCAATACCGACAGATCGTTGCCGCCCGGCCTGGCCGCGGGCCCGGACGTCTTCAGCGTCGGGAAGGCGTCGGCGGTGCCGTGGCAATCCTTGCAGCCGATCTCCACCGCATTGGCAACCTCGCCATAGATCAGGCCGTTGCCGTGGCTGTCCTGCGCGAAATGGCAGTCGGCGCATTGCAGGCCCTTTTCGGCGTGGATGTCCATCATATGGACCGCCTTGCCCTTCTGTTCGCCGACCGGCGCGAAGTCGGGCATGCCCTTCTTGCTGAACTTCTCGGCATCGTCGGGCGAGACGATCTTGCCGTCCTTGTCGAGCAGATTGCCCTCGCGATCGCGCTTGAAGATGCCGCGGAAATTCCAGCCATGGCCGTGATAGTCGGCGAACTGCGTGTCCTTCGCCTTCGGGTTCACGTCGTCATAGACGCGGCGCAGGAAATCCACGTCGCTCCACTTGCCGCGCGGGGACGCCGCCTCGGGATTGCGATCCTCCACTTCGCGCGTCTCGGCGGCGGTCGGATATTTCTGCTTCTCGGGCCACATCAGCGGCGCGTCGGATTCATAATCCCACATCGTGTAGCCGAGGTACGAATTCAGGAAGATGTTGGGCTGGTGCATGTGGCAGTTCATGCACTGCGCGGTCGGGATCGCGCGCGTGAAGCTGTGCTCGATCGGGTGGCCCTTCTCCTTCTCCGTCGCCGGATGGTTGGCGGGCATCGCCTCGGCGCCGTGCAGGTCGCTCGCCGCGCGCTCCATCAGGCTGGAGATGGTCGGGTCCTTGGTCCCGGTCTGCCCGTCGCGCCCGTACGCCGCCCAGCCGAGGCTGTGCTTGGGATCGCGATCGTTCGCATAGACGACATGGCAACCCGCGCAGCCCGAATTGCGATAGTCGCCCGGCTGGTCGTTCGTGCCCATGAACCACATGTACGGGTCGTTGAGGCGCGTCTTGTGGATGTTGAGCACGGGGATCGCCACGCGCAAGCCGGTGCCCGGACCGCGGTTCGACTGCTTGAGCTCCGGCCGGCCATTCTCGTCGAGGCGCTGGATATTGCCCGAAGGATTGGGCAGCCCGATCTCGGCGAAGCCGCTGCCGATCGTGCGGCCGCCGCGCTCGAACACGCGGAAGATGTCGCCCGGCGGCGTCACCTGCCAGGTCGGCAGCGGATAGAGCAGCGGCAGCGCCCCGCGCGCGGCCTGCTGCGGCGTCACCGTCCCCGGAGGCGCGCCCGGCGACAGCAGCTTCGCGGGCTCGCCGATCTTCGTATAGGCCTCGCCCGTGATGTAATTCTTGTAGGGCAATATGCCGTTATTATAGGCGGCCCCGCCCCACAGCATCGTGCCCGTCGACATCAAAGATCGCTCGGCCGCCTCGATCGTCTCGAGATGGCAGGCGCCACACGCCTGGCGCGCGACGCGATAGTCGCTCGGATTGACGAAGCGGATATATTCGGGCGCCTCGCGATTGAGCAACGTGTAGCTGCGCTTCGGGTTGGCGGACTTGGGCCAGCCCCAGCTCTCCGGGAAGCGCGGCAGCACATGCGCCTTGTCGCGCGCGGCGACATAGGCGGGATCGTCCGCCTTCAGCCCCGCCCCGATCCGCACATAGGGATCGCCGCCATGGCAATCCGCGCAGCCGAGCAGCACCGCCTCCGACTTGTGCATCGACGGCGCCTCGGTCGCCGTGTGGCAATCGAGACAGCCTTCCGACTTGGCTTTGACCTTCTCGGGCGTCTGCGCCTGCGGCGCATCGGCATAAGCCGGATAGACCCGCGCGACAGGCTTCTCGCTCTCGGACGCGAGCGAGCGCGTCGCGGGCAGCAGAGCGGCGAGCAGGAGGAGGCCCAGCGCCGCGCCGATCCACTTCCCGTCATGCTGAACGCGTTTCAGCATCCATGACCGGACCTTGCCGCGAGCAAGCCGCCCGAAGAGAGCGCGGAACCTGGATCCTGAACCACGTTCGGGACGACCGGAGAAGGAGAGGCGACCGCGCATCAGAAACTCACGATCACATTGCCGAGCACGGAATAATAGGCCTTCGAACCGCTGCGCTGATCGAACAGGTCACGAAAACCCTTGCCCGCCTGCAATGTCGCCGCCGACAGGCGCACGACGATATTCTGCGTCATCTTGGGCCGCCAGATCGCCGCCGCCGACAGGTCCCAGCCGATATCCTTCGGGATCGTGCCTTCGGATCGCAGCACCTGCAGCACCTTCGTAGTCTGGAACCACAGATGATTGGCGTTGGTCGAAAGCCGCAAGGTCGGCGTCAGATCGAAATCCGCGCCCGCGCCGGCCAGCACCGTGCCCGGATTGATGAAGTTGGATTGGCCCTGATCCTTGGACGAGCGCAGATCGGCGAGGATGCCATTGCGCCCGTTGACCCCGATCACGCGCCCGCCGCCCGCAAACGGGATCGTCTGCCGGATCCAGTAGCTCGTATCTGCGCCCGCGAAGATCGGGTTCTCGAGGATGGCGTCATAGCCATTCTCGGTCTTGTCGTAGGGATCGCTGTCGCCGCTCGCGAACATCGCCGCGCCGCGCACGCGCACCCACGAGAAATCGATCGAGGGTTCGGCCGCGGCGAAGAAGGCGCGGATCCGGCTGCGCTCGCCGGTCAGGAAATTGTGGCTGTCGCGCCCGAACACGCCGTAAGCCGACACGGTCAGGTTGATCCGGTCGAAATGCCCGTCGCCATTATAGCCGAGATAATAAGCGTCATAATCGTGGCCGCGCAGATCGCCGAGCAGAGCCGGGCGCACCGGAAAGCCATTATGGTCGATCTCGACGCCGTTGCCCTCGCGATTGCGATTGTAGACGCCGATCAGCTGGCTCGTGAAACCGGGCACCGGCAGATCCTGCCGATAGAGATTGGCCAAGAACACATAATCGTCGCGCGGCGTCTGGCCGAGATCGTTGAGCCCGCTGTTCGTGTCCTTCTCCAGCCGGCGGAACACGGCGAGATTATACTGGAAGCGGTTATTGTCGCGATTGCCGAACAGCCGGATCGCCAGCGCGCTGTCGTTGAACAGGAAGCCTCGGAAATCCGCCTGGAACTCCTGGATGCCGACGCGCAGCGAATCGAAATCGTAGCGATCCGAGACGTTGCGCAGATGGTAATCGAAAAAGGCTTCCTGCACGCCGAGGAAGCGATCGGTTCGGTGCGTCGGCGATGACGGCCGTACGTCGAGCACGCGCCGCTCGTTCACGTCGACATAATTGACGTTGTAGGCGAGCGTGACGCGATATTCGATGTGCGGCGGCATGAACGCCGTCGAGCCCTTCACCAGCCCGACGCTGGCGATGAAGGTCTGCGCGAGGACGAGGCTCGATCCCTTGCCGAACACGTCGGGGCTGTCCGGCCGCGCCGTCGTCTGCACGCTCACCGGCGTCGGGAAGGAGCGCGGCTCGACGATCGTGTCGGATGTACCGCTCAGCGTCAGGAACCAGTCCTCGCCGTGGATCGGCAGCGGGAATTTGTGCGGATCGAGCGGCCGATCGCCCTTCAGCAGATTCTGGTGATAGGGATCGGTCTTGGGCCCGCACACGACCTGCACCGCGACGTAATTCTTGTCCGCGCACAAGGCCGTGATCAGCCGCCAGCGATCGGGGATCGGTAGCTCGTCGGTCGGGAAATTGTCGGGCGGCGGCGGGCGCACCGCGCCCGGATTGTCCTGCACAATCGTGTCGGGCAGATCGGGCCGCGCCACGCCGGGGCGCCGCCGCCCCTCCAGCATCGGATCGACCCCGGGCGCGACCGCCTGCGGCTCCAGCGCCTTGTGGTCGGTCACCGGCAGCGGCGGCGCGGGCGTCAGCTGCGCTTGCGGGTGCGGATTGGGAACGTCCGAACCCTTGGGCAGGCGCGCGGCGGTATCGACCACGTCCTGCGTCGCCCGGTCGACTGGCGGCGCGGCCTGCGCGAAGACGGGCGTCGCCACGCCCGCCAGCAGCCAGAAGAGCAGCGCTCTATTTGCCGCCGCAGGCATCTTGATCGCTTGAATCGAGGAAGGGCGCGAACGGACAGCCGACATAGCGCAGCCGCACCGATTTATCGCCGAGCGCGACGACGACCTGATCGGAGCGGATCGCCGCCGGCGCATTGCCGACGCCGGTGTTCAGCTTGGCGCCGGCATTGTTGAGGCCGAGGAACGAGATCATGTCGTCCTGGTCGATGCCGTCGCCCGACACGCCGATCCCGCCGATCAGCGTGCTGCCGCGATAGATCGGCACCGAACCCGGGAAGATCTGGATGCCGTTGGCAAGGCGCGATTTGCCCGAGGGCGTCACGGGCAGGTTCGTGCAGCGCTGCGGCGTATCCGTCGCTGCGCCCTGCACGTAACCGAGATGCGCGACGAGATTGTTCAGGATCAACGCGGTCTGCAGCCCGGTCGAGAACGGGCTCCACTGTGCGATCGGGCGCGAGAAGGGGCCGTTCGGACGCCCCACTTCGCCGTCTGGAAAATAAGGCCGCGAGACCAGCCCGTGCGCGCGATCGGTATAGGCGAACTTGCCGAGCTGCGAGGATTGGTCGCCGAGAAACGCGCGTTCCGCCGCGGCCAGTCCGCGCACGTCGGCCGACGGATCGGCGGCGAGATCGGTCCCCGCCTTCGCACTCGAGAAGAAGGCCGCGGTCCGCGCCTTCTGCAGCGCCACGTCGGTGCCGAAGATCGGCGCATCGGGAGAGCGCACCAGCCCCAGCGAATTGCCGCGCGTATCGACAACCGTGATCGAGACCTGCGCGCGGCTGTCGAGCGGGCGGCGGATCTGCCCCCGCGCGCGCGTCATGATCGTGAAGGCTTCCTCGAGGATCGTGCGCACCTCGGTCTGCGTCAGCGGCTGCGCGACATCGCCCGCGTCGGTCGCGCCGATCACGGGGAAGCGATCATTGCCCGCGCCGTCGCTCAGCACGAACGCGTCGCGGTTCGAGAATTCGGCCGCGGTCGAGGCGCGGATGCCCGACGCCTCGGTCCCATAAGCCTGTCCCGCAACCAAAGCCGGCGTCCCCGTCTCGGCGAAATAGCCGCGCACCGAGACGAGCTGGCCGGAGGTCAGGCTGGCGAAGGCAGGCGCCTGCGCGGGATTGCTCTTGAGGCCGCTCGCCACCGCATCGATGAAGCGCAATGTCGTGCCGTCGACGGTGATCTTGTCGGCGGTGATCCCCTCGGGTGCCTGGAAGCCGCTCGTGCCCGCCAGCGCGATATATTCCTCATTGTCGACATCGACATCGAGCGTGTTGGCATCGAGCCCGTAGACCCCGTCGCCCATCACGCCGATCCCGCCGACGAGCACGCCATTCTTGTAGAGCGGAATGCCGCCCGGATCGGCCGACAGGCCCAGAGGCGAGCGCTTCGGCCCGATCAGCGCCGCCGATCCGCCCGTCGCGATATAGCGGCTCGACAGGTCCGAGCAGGGCAATTGACTGAATTGCACGCCGAACAGAGGCCCGCTCTCGAGCCCCACCGTCGTCGGCGCGGGCGGGAAATGCTGCTGGACGATCTGGCTGGCGGTGCGCGTCGTGAACGCATTGCCCGAACTCGACAGATAGGCGGCGGTCACCGCCTTGGCGATCGCGCCGCCGCCTGCGGGGATCGTCGCGCCCTGCACGTCGAGTCCGGTGCCCGTCGCCGGCAAGGGTATCGTCGCGGTCGGCCTCGCCCCGGTCATGTTGTAGACCGCGAGGATATTGCCGACCCGATCCGAGACCGCGATCACCGAGGGCATCCCCCGCGCGGTCGCCTCGGTCGCGGCCTGCGACAAGATCCTGCCGACATCCGCGGTCGTCAGCGCTTCCTGCGCGGGGGCCGTGAAATTGTTGCCCGTCGGCGTTGAGGTTCCGGTGCTCGTATCGGTGCTGGTCGCGGTCGTGCTGCTCCCCCCGCCCCCGCCGCACGACGACAGCAGGAATGCGCAGCCCACCACCGCGCCGATCAGACGACGGCCAAGGCTCAACGCAGCGCTCCGACCGCCGAAGCCGCGCGCTGGATCGCGGCGCGGAATTCGAGCGGCTTGTACGCATTGGGATCGCGCACCGCACGGTAAGCGGCGTCGATCGGCCCGCGCACCGAGCGCGCCTGGCCCTGGCTGACCGCGCCTTGCTTCACGAGCGCGTTGAGCAGCGTATCGAGGCTCATCACCGCCTGCGCGCTCGCCTCATAATCGGTGTAGCGCCGCCCGCCCTCGCCCGCGACCGCGGCCACGATCGCCAGCGTCTCGCTCGTCGAGAAGCTGCGCGCCGCCATCGCGCTCTCCAGCGATGCCGCCGCCGCCTTCAGCCGCCCAGCCGCCGCCAGCGCCTGCGGACGCCCCTGCGCGAGCGAGGCGTGAAAGCCGCGCGCCGCCGCATCGAAGCGCTGCCCCTCGGCGGGCGCGACGACGCGCGCCGCTGCCGACAGCATGATCATATTCTCGTCCTGGAAAGGCGGTGCGCCCACCGGCATCGGCCGTTCCGGATTGGCGATCGCCGTCGGCCGGAAATCGGCATCGTCCGAGATCCGCCGGTGGCAGCTGTGGCAATCGAAGAAATAGGGCTCGGCCGCCACGCCCGCGGTGCCGCGTGGCCCGGAATAGACGCTCAGCGCGCGCTGCACCGCCGCCGCCTGGCCGACGGCCCAGGTCTTGATCGTCGAAGGCATGCCCTTGCGCTTCGTATAGTCCGCGTCCTCGTTCCAATGCTGCTCCAGCGTCGTGAACAGATCGAGCTCGAACGCGATTCGCGGGTGGCCCGCGGCCATGATCCGGTGATCGACGAACTGGCCGTCGCGCCCGCTGCCGAAATGGCAATCGAGGCAGCGATCCGCGCGTGCCGAAGGCTGGTCGATCGGGAACAGCCCGCCCGACGCGTTCTTCGCATGCGTCGCGCCAACCGCATAATGGCTGGTGAGCCAGTTCCCGCTCGCCGGCCCGTGACACGCCTCGCAGCCGACGCCGTCCGACACGGTCCAGCGGGCGCCGTGATTCGGCGCGGGATCGGCATGGCAGCCGAGGCACTCGGCGGCATTCTGCGGATTGCCGATGCCGAGCTTGGCGCCGATTGCGAGTCCGCGCGGCTCGCCGAGCACGCGCCACGCCCGCGAATGCGCGCCCGCCTGGCTCGATTCGTCCTGCCAGCGAAGGATCTCGTCCTGGCGGACGACGGCGCCGTCGCCTTCCTGCCGGCCGTGGCAGGTCGTGCCCGCGCAGGAGGCGACGCCGAGATGCTGGTCGGCCACGACGTGTGTCGCCGCCTCGGCGCGATCGCCTTTGACGCCGCCGAAGGAGAGGATGACGGACACGAGCACAGCCGCGATCGCAAGCGCGATCAGCGCGATCCGTCCCGTCCGGATTCTCTCTGTCCCCACAAGTCGCCCCCGCCCCGTTGTCCCCGAGTTAGCGAAACTGCGACAAAGAGGCCAGAGGTGTAACGAGCCTTTGTTGCGATGGACCGCTCAGTCGGTCGCGAACAACTGTCCGATGTCGCGAAACGCCTTGAACTCGAGCGCATTGCCCGAAGGATCGCGGAAGAACATCGTAGCCTGTTCGCCCACCTGCCCCGCAAAGCGCACATAAGGCGCGATCCCGAACCGGACGCCCGCCGCGGTCAGCCGCTCGGCAAGCGCCTGCCAGTCGTCCCACTCCAGCACGATCCCGAAATGCGGCACGGGCACCTCATGCCCGTCCACCGGGTTGCTGGTCGCAGGCGGCCGCATGTCCGGATCGAGATGCGCGACGATCTGGTGCCCGCGCAGATCGAAATCGATCCACTGATCCGAACTCCGCCCCTCCTTGCACCCCAGCAACCCGACGTAGAAGCCGCGCGCGGCGGCGAGATCGTGGACGGGGAAAGCGAGGTGGAAAGGCTGGAGCGTCATGTCTGCTGGATAGCGAGGCGTGCGGGGAAGGGAAGCGGGGCCTCGCGTCGTCATGCGCGCATCTGTCGCCTCGGTCTGATCCGAGTTGGTGAACGACCGCTTGTGGTGGAAAGCGGTCATTCCTAGAGGCGCGTTTGCGCCGGCTACGCCACTTCGAGACTGCCAAGGCTACCAAAAGTATCAACGGCAGGTAGATGACGGACACAGCCACCAGCCAGATCAGGTTAGCAGCGAGCGAATAGTCCTCGTATGGCGCTTGAAAATACGGAGGGGGGTCAGCGATTGGGTCGAAGCCTCCGGCCCACATGGCTCCAAGTAAGAAAGCCGGTAAACCCAGCCCGAGCCAGAAGACCATGCCGATCCAGAACCATGCGGGAGCCTTCATGCGGCGTAGCTTAGCCACTATTCGAATGTCCGCAATTGGGGCGATAGCGGACCGTCCGCTATCGGCGGCTGCATTCCGCAGCTCAACGACCGGATGCAGACTGTTGCCGATCATCCTTTCCATGGTTTGATGGGGAGGGGACCATTTGCGCCAGCAAATGGTGGCGGGGAAATGCCGGAAGGCCGAGAGCAGAGGATGTGGCTTGAATTTCGTGAACGTCCGCGCGCGACGCCACCCCGATCGCAGCCTGCCCCGCGCCCGCCGCAACAACATCGCTGCATCCGTCACGAAGCTGCTCTAGAGCCCGCTTCATGCCTCCCCTTCGCGCGTCGAGCGCCTTCCCCCTCGCCCTTCTGCTCGGCGCCGCCTCGGCCTTCGGCTTCGAGCCTTATTCGCTCTGGCCGCTCACGCTCTGCTGGCTCGCTGCGCTGATCGCCTTGCTCGCCCGCGCGCGCGGCTTCCGTCAGGCGTTCGGGCTCGGCTGGTGGTTCGCGCTCGGCCATTTCGCGGTCGGGCTCAACTGGATCGCGACCGCCTTCACCTTCCAGGCGGCGATGCCAGCGTGGCTCGGCTGGGTCGCGGTCGTTTTGCTGTCGCTATACCTCGCGCTCTATCCCGCGCTCGGGCTCGCCTGCGGCTGGGCGCTGAGCCGCATGGCGAAAGGCCCCGCCCCGCTCGTCCTCTTCGCCGCCGCCGGCTGGATCGCGGGCGAATGGCTGCGCGCGACCGCTTTCACCGGCTTCGCCTGGAACCCGCTCGGCGTCGTCTGGATGGAGGTGCCCGGCGCCTTCGCGCTTGCCCCCCTGATCGGCACCTATGCGCTGTCCGGCCTGTTCGTGCTGCTCGCCGGGTTCGTCTGGCTCGTCGTCATCCGCGCCGGGCCCCGCCCGATCGCGATCGCCGCAGCGCCGCTCCTGCTCGGCCTCGTCGCCGCCGTGATCCGCACCGCACTTCCCGACGGCGCCGGGTCTGCCGGCATCGCGATCCGCGTGATCCAGCCCAACATCAACCAGAATGAGAAATGGGAAGAAGGCGCCGAGGTCCGCAATTATGACCGCCTCGTCCGCCTGACCGGCAAGCCCGGCGCCGAACCGCGCCTGATCCTGTGGCCCGAAGTCGCCGTCCCCTGGTATCTCGATGAAAATCCGCTCGCGCGCGAGACGATCGCCGAATTGCTCGGCCCGCGCGATCTGCTGATGACCGGCGCGATTCACTTCAATTACGACAAAGCCGGCAACGCGGTCACCGCGACCAACAGCCTGTTCGGCCTGACACCAAGAGCGCAGCTGATCGGCCGCTACGACAAGGCGCATCTCGTCCCTTACGGCGAATATCTGCCGATGCGCCCGATCCTGTCTAGGATCGGCCTCTCCCGCCTCGCGCCCGGCGACATGGATTTCGAAGCCGGGCCCGGCGCGCGCGGCATCCTGATGCCCGGCATCGGCCTCGTCGGCGCGCAGATCTGCTACGAGATCATCTTCTCGGGCCATGTCGTCGATGCCGCGCATCGCCCGCGCTTTCTGTTCAATCCGTCCAACGATGCCTGGTTCGGCCGCTGGGGCCCGCCCCAGCATCTCGCGCAGGCGCGGCTGCGCGCGGCCGAGGAAGGGATGCCCGTGATCCGTTCGACCCCGACCGGCATCTCCGCCGTGGTGGACGCGCATGGGCGGCTGCTGTCGTCGCTCCCCTGGCACACGGCCGGCGCGATCGATGCGCGCCTGCCGCCCGTGCTCCCACCCACGCCCTTCGCGCGGATCGGCAACGGGCTGGCGCTCGCGACGGGCCTCTTTCTCGCTGTGTTGGGGTTTGCAAGCGCCCGCCGCCGTCGCTAAAGGCGAGACATAAAGATGTCTTTAAGTGTGACCGCCGAGGGCGGCGCGAATCCGAACGAAGGAACCGATCGATCATGCGCAGCGACTATCTCTTCACCTCCGAGAGCGTGTCCGAGGGCCATCCGGACAAGGTCGCCGACCAGATTTCCGATGCGATCGTCGATCTGTTCCTCTCCAAGGATCCCTATGCGCGCATCGCCTGCGAGACGCTGACGACGACCCAGCTCGTCGTCCTCGCCGGCGAGATCCGCTGCAAGGGCGTCTATGAGGATGGCCAGTGGGCCCCCGGCGCGCAGGAAGAGATCGAGGCCGCCGTCCGCGCGACGGTCAAGCGCATCGGTTACGAGCAAGAGGGCTTCCACTGGGAGACCTTCCGCTTCGAGAACAATCTCCATGGCCAGTCCGCGCATATCGCGCAGGGCGTCGATGCCTCGGGCAACAAGGACGAGGGCGCGGGCGATCAGGGCATCATGTTCGGCTATGCCGCCAACGACACGCCCGATCTGATGCCGGCGACGCTCTACTACAGCCACAAGATCCTCGAGACGATGGCCGCCGACCGCCACTCGGGCAAGGCGCCGTTCCTCGAGCCCGACGCCAAGAGCCAGGTGACGTTGCGCTACGAGGGCAGCACCCCCGTCGCCGCCACGGCGATCGTCGTCTCGACGCAGCATGCCAAAGGCTATGACCAGGGCGATCAGGAAGCCGAGCTTCACGCTTATGTGAAGTCGGTCGTCGCTTCGGTGATCCCGTCCGCTTTGCTGTCGGACGCGACCGAATATCATATCAACCCGACGGGCAGCTTCGAGATCGGTGGCCCCGATGGCGACGCCGGCCTCACCGGCCGCAAGATCATCGTCGATACCTATGGCGGCGCCTCCCCGCACGGCGGCGGTGCCTTCTCGGGCAAGGATCCGACCAAGGTCGATCGCTCGGCCGCGTACATCACGCGCTATCTCGCCAAGAACATCGTCGCCGCCGGCCTCGCCCAGCGCTGCACGATCCAGCTGGCCTATGCGATCGGCGTCTCGAAGCCGCTCTCGCTCTATGTCGACACGCACGGCACCGGCACCGTCGGCGACGACGCGATCGAGACCGCAATCCAGGGCATCGCGAAGCTCGGCGGCCTCACCCCGCGCGGCATCCGCGAGCATCTGAAACTCAACAAGCCGATCTATCAGCGCACCGCCGCCTACGGCCATTTCGGCCGTCAGCCCGAGGGCGATTTCTTCCCCTGGGAGAAGACCGATCTCGTCGACGATCTGAAGGCCGCGCTCGCCGCCTGATCCCGACTGCAAGACCGAATGGAGGGCGGTCGCGGCGATGCTGCGGCCGCCCTCTCCATGTCGGCGCCCGATCGGCCCTAGCCGATCATGCCCGCCAGCCGCCCGCTGACGATTGTCTCGGCCTCGCGCATGATCCGCTCGATCAGGTCGCGCACCGTCGGCACGTCGTGGATCAGCCCCTGCACCTGTCCCGCCGTCCAGATCCCCGCGTCCAGATCGCCCGTCTCGAGCAGCACCCGCCCCTTCGCGCCGCGCACCAGCTCGGCGACATCCTCGAACTTGGCGCCGGGTTCGCGCAGGATCCGCACGACCTCGTCCGAGACCGAATTACGGGCGACGCGCGCCGTATTATGCAGGTTGCGGAAGATCAGGTTGGTGCTGCGCTCGTCATTGGCGACATAGGTCTGCTTGACGATGTCGTGGATCGGCGCCTCGGCGGTCGCGCAGAAGCGCGTCCCCATGTTGATGCCCTCCGCGCCCAGCGCCAGCGCCGCGACCAGCCCGCGCCCGTCGCCGAAGCCGCCGCTGGCGATGATCGGGATCCTGATCTTATCCGCAGCGGCAGGGATCAGCACCAAGCCGGGGACGTCGTCCTCACCCGGATGCCCCGCGCATTCGAAGCCGTCGATCGAGATCGCGTCCACGCCCCAGCGCTCGGCCGAGAGCGCATGCCGCACCGAGGTGCATTTGTGAACGACGAGGATGCCGTTCGCCTTCAGATCGTCGATATGCTCCTGGGGCTTGTTGCCCGCGGTCTCGACGATCTTCACGCCCCCCTCGATGATCGCCCGCCGATAATCGGCATAAGGCGTCTCGCGCATCGACGGCAGCAGGGTCAGATTCACCGCGAATGGCTTGTCGGTCAGCGCGCGGACGGCGGCGATCTCCTTCGCCAGATCCTCGGGCGTCGGCTGGGTCAGCGCGGTGATCGTGCCGAGCCCGCCGGCTTCCGAGACGGCCGCGGCTAGGCCGGCGCGGCCGACCCACATCATCCCGCCCATCATGATCGGATGCTTGATGCCGCACAACTCGGTGAAACGCGTCTTCATGTCGCTAAATGTCCTGAAAGCCGGGCGAGGAGCAGCACCGCTTTAGACGCCCCCGCGATGCCGCGGCAACGCGATGGAAACCGCTTGCCGCCCGCCCGACTCGTGATAGACTGAAGCATAAGTCCGAAAACGGGCAGACTAGATCGATGGAGACGATCGTGGAGCATCTGGATCCCGCATTGTGCGACCTTCAGTACAAATTGCTCTTCGCGGTGAGCGGCGTTTCGCTCCTGCTGACCGGCGTGATGGCGCTCCTGCTTCACTGATCCGGGCCGGCTTTAGGCGCCTTTGCTGCCAGCCGGTCTGACGCCAGCTGGTCGAGCCGCGCGGTCAGCCTCTCCACCAGCGCGGCCAGCACATCCTGTTCGCCTTCGTCCAGCGCGGTGAATACGTCCTCGACGAAGCGCCGCGCGACCGGCGCCGCCAGTGCCAGTGCCGCCTCGCCGCTCTCGCTCAGTTCGATCACCTTCGATCGCCGGTCCTCGACGGATGCGCGTCGCGCGATCAGTCCTGCCCGCTCGAGCCCGTCGAGCGCCTCGGTCACGGTGCGCGGCGCATAACCGAAGGCTTCGGCGACATCGACGGACCGCGTCTGCCCCGCCTGCGCGATGAAGCGCAACAGCCGCACCCGCGACAGCGAAAGCCCCTGCACCTTCAGCATCCGATCCATTTCGAGCTGCGACTTCTGATAGAAATCGCGCAGCGCGAAGCCAAGGATCGTCGGATCTGCAGGGAGCTCTTGCTTAACCATATAGAATGGTATTGCCGTATCTTTCCCGGTGCGGCAAGGGACGGCAACGGCAGACGGTCAGGTGGCATGGCAACGACGGCGCAAACGGAAACGAACGCGGACACACAGCGGCGCAACCGGCTGCTCCGGCGATTCCTGATCGGCCTCGCGATCGTTATCCTCGTCGGCGGCGGTGCCTGGCTGATCCACCACCAGTTGATCGGTCAATATCTCGAAGAGACCAACGACGCTTATGTCCGCGGCGACAGCGTCACCGTCTCGTCGAAAGTGTCGGGCTATGTCGATCAGCTGTTCGTCGCCGACAATCAGGACGTCCGCGCCGGCGCGCCGCTGCTGCGCCTCGATGCGCGCGACTATCGCGCGCAGGCCGCGCAGTTCACCGCGCAGCAGGGCGTCTCCGCCGCCAATGCCGACAATATCCGCGCGACGATCCTCGAGCAGGAGGCCGCGATCGATCAGGCGCGCGCCCAGCTCGACAGCGCGCTCGCCACGCAGCGCTTCGCCGACGGCGAGGTCGCTCGCTACACGCCGCTCGCCGCCTCCGGCGCGGAGACGCGCGAGAAGCTGGCGAGCCTACGCCGCGAGGCCGCGCAAGCGCATGCGCAGGTCGCGCAGGGCCGCGCCGCTCTGATCAGCGCGCAGCGCCGCATCGGCTCGCTCCGCGCGCAGGTGCGCCAGGCCGTTGCGCAGGGCGCGGCGGCGCGCGCGCAGCTGTCGGCGGCCAACGTCAATGTCGGCTCCGCGCAGGTCAAGGCGAGCATCGCGGGCCGGATCGGCGATCGCTCGGTCCGCGTCGGCCAATATGTCCAGCCGGGGGTTCGCCTCATGTCGATCGTTCCCGTCGACGCGCTCTATATCGTCGCCAATTTCAAGGAGACGCAGATCGGCGCGATGCGCCCCGGCCAGCCGGTCGAGATCGCGATCGATGCGATGCCCGACGCCGACCTGCACGGCCATGTCGAGAGCCTCTCGCCGGGCACGGGCGCGGAATTCTCGCTGCTGCCGCCGCAGAATGCGACGGGCAATTTCACCAAGATCGTCCAGCGCGTTCCCGTCCGCATCGCGATCGATGCCGCGCCTGCCATCCGCCGCGCGCTCATCGCCGGCCTGTCTGCGACCGTCACCGTCGATACCAAAGCCGGCGCGCGATGAGCGCTGCCGTTACGGCCGACACCCGCCCCACGGGCAATGCCGATTTCGGCGCGTGGCTCGCGGTTGCGGCCGGCACGATCGGCGCGTTCATGGCGACGCTCGACATCTCGATCGTCAATTCGGCTCTGCCCACGATCCAGGGCGAGATCGGCGCGAGCGGCACGGAAGGTACCTGGATCGCGACCTCCTATCTCGTCGCCGAGATCATCATCATCCCGATCGCCGGCTGGCTGGAACGGCTGACGGGGCTGCGCACCTTCCTGATGGTGATGGTCGCCGCCTTCACCGCTTTCTCGATGCTGTGCGGCGTCTCCACCTCGCTGACGATGATGATCATCGGCCGGATGGGACAGGGCTTCGCCGGCGGCGCGCTGATCCCGACCGCCATGTCGATCATCGCCACCCGCCTGCCTGCGCACCAGCAGCCGGTCGGCATCGCCGCCTTCGGCGCGACCGCGATCACCGGCCCGGTCTTCGGTCCCGTCGTCGGCGGCTGGCTCGCCGACAATCTCTCCTGGCATTATGCCTTCTTTATCAATCTGCCGATCGGCATCCTGCTGCTGAGCCTGCTCTTCTTCGGGCTGCCTGCGGTCCGCGCGCAGCGCCACCTGCTGCGCGAGGCCGACTGGCTCGGCATCGCCGGCATCACCCTGTTCCTCGGCGGCCTGACGATCTTCCTCGAGGAGGGCGAGCGCGAACAGTGGTTCGAATCGCGCACGATCGTCGCTGTCTTCGCGGGAACGATCCTGGGCTTCGTCCTGCTCATGCTGGGGCAGGTCATCGCCGAAAAGCCGGTCCTCCGGCTCCGGCTGCTGTTGGACCGCCAGTTCGGCGCGGTCATCATCATGGCGATCATCGTCGGCATGGCGCTCTACGGCACCGCTTTCATCATCCCCCAGTTCCTCACCGCGATCGCCGGCTACAATTCGCTCCAGTCGGGCCGCGTCGTCTTCCTCGCCGGCATT
Organism: Sphingomonas natans; assembly: GCF_030546695.1. Classification (GTDB taxonomy): domain Bacteria; phylum Pseudomonadota; class Alphaproteobacteria; order Sphingomonadales; family Sphingomonadaceae; genus Sphingomonas_I; species Sphingomonas_I natans. Next base: position 200,342 of record NZ_JAUOTP010000001.1, on the reverse strand, counting down.
CCGGCAGCGATGCTGATGCCCTTCGTGCCGTGGCTGATCCGCAGCATCGACATTCGCGTCGTGGTGATAAGCGGTCTCGCGATGCTCGCTTTGAGCTGCTGGCTGGAGACCGATCTCACCTCGCAGACGAGCGGCGGCGTCTTCGCCGAATCGCAATTGATGCGTGGCGTCGGCCAGACTTTGGCGATGATGTTCCTCAATCAGGCGGCGCTCTCGTCCGTGCCGATCGAATTTTCGCGCGACGCCGCAGGCCTGTTCAGCGCCGCGCGCAATCTCGGCGGCAGTCTCGCGCTGGCCGGCATCTCGGTCGTGCAGGACCAGCGCATCTGGCTCCACCAGCGCCGGCTCGAGGAGACGATCTCGGCCAATTCGGTGCTGGTCCAGGATTATATGAACGGCCAGGCGGTCGCGCTCGGCGGGATGCCCACCGCCTATCAGGCGCTCGCGAACACGATCCGCATCCAGGCGCTGACGCTGACCTATGTCGACATGTTCTGGATCCTCACCGTCGGCGTCATCGCCATCATGCCGCTCGCCTTGCTGCTGCGCCCGCTGCCCAAGCGCGGCGTGCCCGCCGAACTGATGCACTGACATGACGAGACGCCTCGCTCTCGCGCTCCTCGCCGGAGCGGCCTCGCTCGCAGGCTGCACCGTAGGCCCGGACTATAAGGGACCGCCCCCACTCGGCGCCGGCGCCCCGCCCCCCGCCTTCGTGCGTGCCGATGCCGCAGCGGTCCCCACCGCCGCGCAGACCGGCCGCTGGTGGACGGCGCTCGGCGATGCGACGCTCGATTTGCTCGAGCAGCGCGCGCTCGCCGCCAATGCCGATCTCGCCGCCGCGCAGGCGCGTCTCCACCAGGCTCGCGCCGGGCTGCGGGTGCAGCGTGCGAACACTCTGCCCTCGGCGAACGTGCAGGGCACCTATGTCCATGCGCGACTGCCCGGCCTGAGCCTGGAGCAGGATGGCGACAGCAGCAGCCGGTTCGATTTCTACAATGATGGGCTCACCGCCAGCTGGGAGATCGATCTGTTCGGCGGCCGCCGGTCGGTCGAAGCCGCGCGCGCGCAGGCGGGCGAGGCCGACGCCAAACTCGCCGACGTCCAGGTCAGCCTCACCGCCGAAGTCGCGCAGGCCTATGTCTCCCTGCGCGATCGCCAGCGCCGCATCGCGCTCGGCACGCAGTCGGTGTCGCTCGGCGAGCAGGCCCTGCTGCTCGGCCAGCAACGGCTGGACCGCGGCACCGCGACCCGCGGCCAGATCGAACAGGCCCGCCAGCAATTGGACGAAGCGCGCGCGCAGCTCGTGCCGCTCTTGACCCAGCGCGACGCCTATCTCGACGAACTCGCCACGCTGCTGGCGCTCGCCCCCGGCGCGCTCGACGCCGAGCTCGGGAGCGCTGCGTCCGCGCCTCTGCCCCCGCGTGAAGTGGCGATCGGCGATCCCGCGGCGTTGCTCCGCAACCGCCCCGACATCCGCGCCGCCGAGCGAGAACTCGCGCTCCAGACCGCCAAGGTCGGTGTCGCCGATGCGGCGCGCTTCCCCGCGATCAAGTTCATGGGCATTTTCGGCCTCGGCGGCACGAGCCCCTCCGATCTGGTCGATCCGGGCAAGCTCACCGCCCTGCTCGCGCCGCAGATCAGCTGGAGCTTCCTCGATTTCGGCCGCAACCGCGCCAAGCTGTCGCAAGCGGAGGCGGTCCGCGACGAAGCCGAGGCCAAATATCGCACCGCCGTCCTCGCCGGCTTGCGCGATGCTGAGGGCGCGCTCGCCCGCTTCCGCGATCAGCGCCTGATCGTCGCCGATCGCGCCCGCGCTCTGGCCTCGGCAACCACCGCCGCCGATATCGCCGCGCAGCGCGAACGCGCCGGCACCGCCACCAAGATCGACGCCGCCGATGCCGAGCGCCGTCGCCTCTCCGCCGAATCCGGCCTCGCCGCCGAGGAGGCCGCGCTCACCGCAGCGTTCATCGGGGTCGAGAAGTCGCTGGGGCTGGGCTGGAGCTGACGCTCCAGCCGTCAGGCGGTCGCGGGCGCTGCTGAGAATTTTCCTTTCTCGATCCGGGCGCGCATCTCCGTCCAGTCGCCGCCAAACCACGCCGCCGGATCTTCCTCGCGCACGGCCTGGTCGTCGCTCAGCCGATCGCTGAGGATCACGTCCTGATAATCGACGAACGCCGTGTCGACCGTCGCATAGAAAGCGCGCGCTAGTGGCTGCCGGTCCGCGCCGGCCGGGGGCAGAATGATGGCAAGCCGGTTCGATCGCAGCCGGACGAGCTTGCCCGCCGGGAAGACGCCGATGCTGCGCATGAACTTGAACAGCAGGGCGCCGTCATATTTGCCCTCGTCAGCGTCCATCTGCGCGATCGCCTCGGCCGGCGAGATGCCCTTCCTGTAGGATGTGCCAGACGTCATCGCGTCATAGACGTCGCAGATCACCGCCATCCGCGTCGCCTGGCTGATCGCGTCTCCGCGCAGCCCGAACGGATAGCCCGATCCGTCGAGCCGCTCATGATGGTTCACGCACACGTCCAGCGCGGCCGGCGGCAGGCGGATCTCTTCCGACAATATGTCGTGTCCCGACTGCGGATGGCGACGGATGTCGGCTATCTCGGCCTCGGTCAGCGCCTCGGTCTTGTCGAGCAGCGCCTGGTCGATCACGACCTTGCCGACGTCGTGGAGCAGCCCGGCCGTCCCCATCGCGTGGATCGTCGCGGGCGGACAGCCCGCCTCGCGCGCCAGCCCGATCATCAGCGCGCAGACCGCGATCGAGTGCGTGTAGATCGCATCGCCCTTCGCCCGCAGGCGGGTGACGTTGATGAAGGCCGCGCCATTCTGCTCCAGCGTCGTCGCGATGTCGTCCACCACCGACAGGATCGGCTCGGTCGAGACGGTGCGGCCGATCTGGCAGTTCTCGAACAAGGCCTGGACCACCTTGGTCGAACGCTGCGCCAGCGCCGTTGCGCGCACCTTGTCCGCCTTGCCAAACGCCGGCGGCGCGACGACGCGGGCGGGCGTCGAAGCGGGCCGAGATTGTGGCGAGGGACGGGGCGCGCGAACGGGCGCGCTCTGCATCAGTGTCGATGGCTCGGCGAATGTCCGGCGACGCACCGGCGCGGCAGCGACCTCGGCGGAGGACGATGCGGCATCGGCTCCTTTCGCCGCGTCAATCAGGACGTGGAGCCCGCTGTCGCGGATCCGCTGCAGCTGTCGCTCGGTCCGGATGACGAAGCGCGCCCGCCAGAAGGGATGGTAGAACCAGCTCCCCTCGAACTTGCGGATATACATGCCGACGGTGACCTGGTCGGGCGCGACGCGCTGCAGCATGATGTCCGTGCGTCTCCGTCCCGTTGATGCCGACCGCCTCATCCGGAGCGCCACGCCGAACCGTCCACGCCGGGTTAGCGCGCATCTCCTTACCAAGCCGTTGACCAGCCGCGGCGACATCGCGAAATCCGCCGGATCGAGCCGAAAACGAACGTGGCCCGGCGCCGATCGGCGAGGCGCGAAACAGGCGCGCAGCCGTTGGCAGCGTCTGCCCCGATCGCTAAGGCCGGCGCACCGCATGAGCCCGCCCCCCGCCCCACCGCCCGTCGAGCACCATTGGGCCGAGGACGTCTATGCGCTCGGCGTCGGCTGCGCGCTCGTGACCATCGGTCTGATGCTGCTCCAGTCGGCGCAACTCGTTACCGGCGGCGTCGCGGGCGTCGCGTTGTTGCTCCACTATCTGCTTCCCTTGCCCGTCGGGCTGCTGCTCGCGGTCGCCAACCTGCCTTTCCTGCTCCTCGCCGCGCGCACGATGGGCGCCGAATTCACGCTGAAGACGACCGCGCTCAACATCGCGCTCGCCGGCTTCTCCGCGATTGCGCCGTCGATGATGACGATCAAGGCGATCCACCCGGCCTTCGCCGCGCTCGTCGGCGGCTCGGCGATCGGCATGGGCATCCTCGCGCTCGCCCGCCATCAGGCCGGCGTCGGCGGCTTCGGCGTGGTCGCGCTCTGGCTCTATCGCGCGCGCGGCTGGAATGCCGGCCGCACGCAGATGTCGCTCGATGCCTGCGTGATGGCGGCCGCGGCTTTGGTCGTGCCGTGGGACAGGCTCGGCTGGTCGATCCTCAGCGCGGTCGCGATCAACGGCGTGATGCTCGTCTGGCACCGGCCGGGGCGCTATACGGGCTATTGAGCCCCCGCTCCGGCATCCTCAGATCAGGAACACGTCCCCCGCGCGGACGATCTCGACCGATCCGTCCGCGAGCCGCAACCTGAGCGCACCCTCGCCGTCCAGCCCCTCGAACAGCCCGTCGAGCGTGGCCGCCGGCCCCCGCGCGGAGAGCGCCGTGCCGATCGGATGCGCGCGCTCCAGCCACGCCGCCCGCACGACCGCCAGCCCCTGCCCGCGCCACCGCCCGAGCCACGAAGCGAATTCGCGCGCCAGATCCTCCAGGAACAGCGCCGGATCGGGTGCCGCCCCCGCCAGCGCTGCGAGGCTCGTCGTCGCGCGCTCCAGTCCCTCGGGTGCCGCCGCCAGATTGACGCCGAAGCCCGCGACGATCGTCGAACCGCTCCGCTCCAGCAATATGCCCGCCAGCTTGGCGCCGTCCGCCAGCAGATCATTGGGCCATTTGAGCTGCAGCGCCGCCGCGCCTGCGCCCGTCCAGGCCGCGGCGGCGGCATGCAGCGCGACGCCGGCGACGAGCGCGAGCGTCGGCGCGTCCGGATCCTGCGGCGTCACCCGCACGAGCGTGCTCGCGTAGAGATTGCCCGTCGACGATGCCCAGGCCCGGCCCAATCGTCCGCGCCCGCCGGTCTGCCGCTCGGCGCGCAGCCACATGCCTTCAGGCAGGATGGCCGCGTCGCGGAGCAGATCGGCGTTGGTCGATCCCGTCTCCGCGACGGTGCGGATCATCGCCTCAGAACAGCGCCTTGGCGGCCGTCAGTGTCGCTGCGCTCAGCACGGGGATCGCCAGGTAACCGAGCGGCGAGATCGCAAGCGCGGAGAGGGCGATCAGCCCGCCCTCGATCTTGTCGTCCGACGAGGCAAGCAAGGGCGCCGGCTCGTCGAAATACATCGTCTTGACGATCTTCAGATAATAATAAGCGCCGACCACCGAGCCGACCGCACCCGCCACCGCCAGCCAGAAATAGCCGGCGTTGGTCGCCGCGCCGAACACGGCCAACTTCGGATAGAAGCCGAACAAGGGCGGGATGCCGGCGAGGCTGAACATGAACATCGCCAGCGCCGCCGCCAGGCCGGGCCGCGAGCGCGACAGGCCGGACAAAGCAGCGATCGATTCCACCGGCGCGCCGTCCAGATCGCGCATCCGGATGATGCACAGGAAGCTGCCGAGCGTCATCGCGATATAGACGGTCATGTACGTCATCACCGACGCGACGCCCTCGGGCGTGCCAGCGGCCAGGCCGATCAGCGCGAAGCCGACATTGTTGATCGACGAATAAGCGAGCAGCCGCTTGATGTTGGTCTGGCCGATCGCCGCCACCGCGCCCAGCACGATCGAGGCGAGCGACGAGAAGATGATGATTTGCCGCCACGCATCGGTCGCGGGCCCCATCGCCTCGACCGCGACGCGTACCATCAGCGCCATCGCCGCGACCTTGGGCGCGGAGGCGAAGAAGGCGGTCACCGGCGTCGGCGCGCCCTCATAGACGTCGGGCGTCCACATATGGAACGGCACCGCCGAGATCTTGAACGCCAGCCCCGCGAACACGAACACCAGCCCGAACAATATCCCGGTCGAAAGCCCGCGATCGGCGATCGCGGCGTGGATCCCCGAAAACTGCGTCGTCCCGGTGAAGCCGTACAGAAGCGAGATGCCGTAGAGCAGGATGCCGCTCGCGAGCGCGCCCAGCACGAAATATTTGAGGCCCGCTTCCGCCGAGCGCAGGTCGCGCCGCATGCAGCTTGCCAGCACATAGGCAGCCAAACTCTGCAGCTCGAGACCGACATAGAGCGTCAGCAGATCGCCCGCCGAGACCATGATCCCCATGCCCGTCGCCGAGAGCAGGATCAGCACCGGATATTCGGCGCGCATCGCGCCCGTCCGCGAGAACCAGCCCGGCGCGAGCATGATCGAGACCGCGCTGGCGATGTAGATCAGAAGCTTGGCGAAGCCGGCGAACGCATCCGCACGGTACAGCCCGCCATAAGCGATCCCGGCATGGCTCGGCGCACCGATCAGCGAGACGGAGGCCGCGACGAACAGGGCGACCGCCGCCCAGCTGATCCCGCGCGAGGCTTCATCGCCGCGCCAGCCGGCGACGAGCAGCAGCAGCATCGCGCCGATCGAAAGAATGAGCTCGGGCACGCTCGCCGCGAGAGTGACGGAGCCGGTCATTCGTGTGCGCCTTCAGCGTGAGCAGGTGTCGGGTGCGCGTTCAGCGCGACCTTGGCGTCGCCGCCCTTCCAGGCGCGGTCGGTGCGGGCGAGCACGACGCCCACGTCCTTGCGCATCGGCGCCATGAAGCTTTCCGGATAGACGCCCATCCAGATCGTCACGAGCGCGAGCGGCACGAGCAGCAGCAGTTCGCGCGGAGACAGATCCTTCATCGCCGCGACGTCGGGCTTGTCGAGCGGGCCGTATGCCACGCGCCGATAGAGATAGAGCATATAGGCCGCGCCGGTGATGATGCCCGTCACCGCGATCACGCCTGCGATCGACGAGGCGCGATAGGTGCCCATCATCGCCAGGAATTCGCCGGGGAAGTTGGACAGGCCCGGCAGGCCGACCGACGCCATCGTGAACAAAAGGAACAGCATCGCGTAGCGCGGCATGTTGGTCGAGACGCCGCCGTAGCGCGAAATCTCGCGCGTATGCAGCCGATCATAGACGACGCCGACGCACAGGAAGAGCGCGCCCGAGACGATGCCATGGCCCAGCATGACCATCAGTGCGCCTTCCAGCCCCTGCCGATTGAAGGCGAACAGGCCGAAGGTCACGAACGCCATATGCGCGACCGACGAATAAGCGATCAGCTTCTTCATGTCGCTCTGCACGAGCGCCACGAGCGAGGTATAGACGATGCCGATGCTCGACAGCGTCATCACCAGCCAGAAAAGCTGCGCGCTCGCCTCCGGGAACATCGGCAGCGAGAAGCGGATGAACCCGTAGCCACCCATCTTGAGCAGCACGCCGGCGAGGATCACCGAACCCGCGGTCGGCGCCTGGACGTGCGCGTCGGGCAGCCAGGTGTGGACCGGCCACATCGGCATCTTGACCGCGAAGCTCGCGAAGAAGGCGAGGAACAGCCAGGTCTGCACGTGCGGCGGGAAATCGGTGTTCATCAGCACGGGGATGCTGGTCGTGTGCGCGAAATTGACCATCCACAGCATCGCGATCAGCATCAGGATCGAGCCGAGCAACGTGTAGAGGAAGAATTTGTAGCTCGCGTAGATCCGGTCCGCGCCGCCCCAGATGCCGATGATCAGATACATCGGGATCAGGCCGGCTTCGAAGAAGATGTAGAAGAGGTACAGGTCCTGCGCCATGAAAACGCCGAGCATGAACACCTCGGTGAGAAGCAGCGCCGCCATATATTCGGGCACACGCTTCTCGATCGCCTGCCAGCTGGCGAGCACGCAGATCGGCATAAGGAACACGGACAGCGCGATCAGCATCAAGGCGATGCCGTCGATGCCCAGCGACCAGCCGAAGCTGCCGAACAGGCCGATATGCTCGACGAACTGCCACTGCGGCCCGCCGACCTGGTAGGAAACCCACAATAGGATCCCGAGCGCGAAATCGACGAGCGTCGCGCCGAGCGCGATCCACCGCGCCGCCTTCGCGTCCGCAAACAGGCAGGCGATCGCGGCGAAGGTCGGCACCGCGAGCAGGATGGTGAGGATGGGGAAGCCAAGTTGGTTCATGTTAGATCGCCATCGCCCAGGTCGCGGCGGCGGCAAGGCCGATCAGCATCACCAGCGCATAAGTATAGACATAGCCCGACTGCAGCTTGCGGCTCGCCACCGACGTCATCTGCACGAGCGCGGCGGCGCCGTTCGGCCCGAAGCGATCGATCGTCTGCTGATCGCCGCGCTTCCACAGGAAGCGGCCGAGCGCGAAGGCGGGCTTCACGAACAGGATGTCGTACAGCTCGTCGAAATACCATTTGTTGAGCAGGAACTGGTAGAGCCCGCCGAAGCTTGCGACGAAGCGGCCGGGAATGCTGCGATCAAGCAGATAGGCCCAGGTCGCGATGGCGAGCCCCAGCAGCATCACGATCGACGGCATCAGCTTCGCCAGCTCCGGAATGCCGTGCATGGCATGCATCAGATGCTCGTTCACGTGCAGGCTGCCCTGCCAGAATGCGGTCGCGCCTTCGCCGATGAAGGCCGGAGCGAACACCGCGCCCGCGAGTATCGCGCCGACCGAAAGGACGACGAGCGGGATCAGCATCACGATCGGGCTTTCGTGCGGGTGATAGCCCGCCGTGCCGTGCGTCACATGCTCGGCGCCCGGATCGTGCGCATGCGGTTCGGCGCCTGCGCCCTCATCCGGTGCATCGTGATGATCGTGATGCGCGTCGTGCGCATGGCCATGATCGTCATGCCCATGGCCGTGCGCGTCGTGCACCGCATGCTGGATATGCTCGGACGCGGCCCAGCGCGGCGTGCCGAAGAAGGTCAGATAGATGAGCCGCCACGAATAGAAGCTCGTCAGCAGCGCCGCCGAGATGCCGACGAAATAAGCGATGCCGCCCGCCGTCGTGCCGCGCGCATAGGCCGCCTCGATGATCGCGTCCTTCGAATAGAAGCCCGCGAATCCGAACACCTCCTCGATGCCGACGCCGGTGATCGCGAGCGTGCCCGCCATCATCGCGAAGAAGGTCAGCGGGATCTTCTTCCACAGCCCGCCGTAGAAACGCATGTCCTGCTCGTGGTGCATCGCGTGGATCACCGAGCCTGCACCCAGGAACAGCAAGGCCTTGAAGAAGGCATGCGTGAACAGGTGGAACATCGCCGTATTATAGGCGCCGACGCCGGCGGCGAAGAACATGTAGCCGAGCTGTGAACAGGTCGAATAAGCGATGACGCGCTTGATGTCGGTCTGGACCGTGCCGACCGTCGCCGCGAACAAAGCCGTCGCCGCGCCCACATAAGTCACCACCGTCAGCGCGGTCGGGCTGACCTCGAACATCGGCGAGAGGCGGCAGACCATGAACACGCCCGCGGTGACCATCGTCGCCGCATGGATCAGCGCGGACACCGGCGTCGGGCCTTCCATCGCGTCCGGCAGCCAGACGTGCAGTCCGAGCTGCGCGGATTTGCCCATCGCGCCGACGAACAGCAGCAGGCAGAGCAGCGTCATCAGATCGACGCGCCCGCCGAGGAAGCCGATCGACGCCCCCGCCATGCCCGGTGCGGCGGCGAGGATCGCGGGGATCGAGACCGTGCCGAACACGAGGAACGTACCGAAGATGCCGAGGCTGAAGCCGAAATCGCCGACGCGGTTGACGACGAACGCCTTGATCGCCGCCGCCTGCGCGCTCGGCTTCTCGTACCAGAAGCCGATCAGCAGATAGGAAGCGAGACCGACGCCTTCCCAGCCGAAGAACATCTGGATGAGATTGTCGCTCGTGACGAGCATCAGCATCGCGAAGGTGAACAGCGAGAGGTAGGCGAAGAAGCGCGGCTGGCTCGGATCCTCGCTCATATAGCCCCAGCTATAGAGGTGGACGAGGCTCGACACGCTCGTCACGACGACGAGCATCACCGCCGTCAGCGTGTCGACGCGGAGCGCCCAATCGACATGCAGGTCGCCGGAGGTGATGAAGCTCAGCACCTTGACGACATGCGCGCTGTCGCTGCCGCTCAGGAAGCCGAGGAAGATCGGCCAGGCGAGCGCGCAGGACGCGAACAGGCAGCCCGTCGTGACGACTTTCGCCGCGACATTGCCGATCGTGCGGTTGCCGAGGCCCGCGACGATCGCCGCGAGCAGGGGCAGGAAGACCAACAATACGATCACGCCGGCGTCACCCCTTCATCCGGTTGACATCGTCGACCGAGATCGTGCCCCGGGCGCGGAAATAGATGACAAGAATGGCAAGCCCGATCGCGGCCTCGCCAGCGGCGACGGTCAGCACGAACATCGCGAACACCTGCCCCACGAGATCGTGGAGGAAGGCCGAGAAGGCGACGAGATTGATGTTCACCGCGAGCAGGATCAGCTCGATCGCCATCAGGATGATGATCAGATTCTTCCGGTTGAGGAAGATCCCGAACACGCCCGTGACGAACAGGATCGCGGAGACGGTGAGATAATGCTGCAAACCAATCATGCGCGGAGCGCTCCCTTGGTCCGCTCATCCTGAGCTTGTCGAAGGATCACAGCTCGACCCCCTGCCCGACCGGCGGCTTCATGTTGACGGTGGCCTCCTCGGGGCGGCGCTGGTTCTGCTTGGCGATATTCTGGTGGCGCACGTCGCCGCGCTTGCGGTGCGTCAGCACGATCGCGCCGATCAGGGCGACGAGCAGCACGAGCCCCGCGCCCTCGAAGATGAACAGATAGCGCGTATAGATCAGCAAACCGAGCGCCTGGATGTTCGGGATCGCCTCGGGATCCGGCGTCGGCGCATCGCCGAGCGGGATCCCGCCTGCATTCCACGCGCTCGTCGCGAAGATGATCTCGCCCGCGAGCACCGCGACCAGAGCGACGCCGATCGGCAGATATTTGGCGAAGCCCGATCGCATCTCGGTAAAGTCGATGTCGAGCATCATCACGACGAACAGGAACAGCACCGCGACCGCGCCGACATAGACGATGACGAGCAGCATCGCGATGAACTCGGCGCCGACGAGCAGCATCAGCCCCGCCGCGTTGAAGAAGGCCAGGATCAGCCACATCACGCTATGCACCGGGTTGCGCGCGGTCACGCACAGCACGCCCGACAGCACCACGACGATCGCGAACAGATAGAAAGCGAGGATCTGGATCATGCGTGCATTCCTCCCCGGCACGGGGAGGGGGACCGCGCAGCGGTGGAGGGGGAGCGCGGCGAAGCGGGACGCTCGTTGAGAGCCCCCTCCACCATGCTGCGCATGGTCCCCCTCCCCGTGCCGGGGAGGATCATTGCGGATGAATCGTTCACGGTCTCGCGCCTACCGATAGGGTGCGTCAGCGGCAAGGTTCTGGGCGATCGCCCTTTCCCACCGGTCGCCATTGGCCAGCAGCTTGGCCTTGTCGTAGATCAGTTCCTCACGCGTCTCGGTCGAATATTCGAAATTCGGACCTTCCACGACCGCGTCGACCGGGCAGGCTTCCTGACAGAAGCCGCAGAAGATGCACTTGGTCATGTCGATATCGTAGCGCGTCGTCCGGCGGCTGCCGTCGTCCCGCGGTTCCGCCTCGATCGTGATCGCCTGCGCCGGGCACACCGCCTCGCACAGCTTGCACGCGATGCAGCGTTCCTCGCCGTTCGGGTAGCGCCGCAGCACATGCTCGCCGCGGAAGCGCGGGCTCAGCGGGTTCTTCTCGAACGGATAGTTGATCGTCGCCTTGGGCTTGAAGAAGTATGCGAGCGTCTTCGCATGCGCCTTCACGAACTCCCAGAGCGTGAACGACTTGATATAATAACCGAGCTTCACCGGCTCACACTCCATACCGGGTCAGCATCAGCCACCCGGAAATGAGGAACACCCAAATCAGCGACAGCGGCAGGAAGATCTTCCAGCCCAGCCGCATCAGCTGGTCGTAGCGATAGCGCGGCACCGTCGCCTTCACCCACGAGAAGATGAAGAAGAAGATCAGGATCTTGGCGAAGATCCAGACGATCCCCGGCACCCAGTAGAGGAATGGCAGGTCCAGCGGTGGCAGCCATCCGCCCCAGAAGAGCGTGGCGTTCAGCGCGCACATCAGCAGCACATTGCCATATTCGCCGAGCCAGAAGAGCGCGAAGCTCATCGACGAATATTCGGTCTGGTAGCCCGCGACGATCTCGCTCTCGGCCTCGGTCAGATCGAACGGGGCGCGTGCCGTCTCCGCCATCGACGAGATCAGGAACACCACCGCCATCGGGAACAGCAAGGGATTAAAGCCGAAGGCGTTGATGATCCCGAAGATGTGCCCGCGCTGCGCCATCACGATATCGTTGAGGCGGAAGCTTCCCGTCCACAGCACGACCGAGATCAGCACGAAGCCGATCGCGACCTCGTAGCTCACCATCTGCGCCGCGGCGCGGATCGCGGAATAGAAGGGATATTTGGAGTTGGACGCCCAGCCCGACAGGATCACGCCATAGACGCCCATCGAACTGATCGCGAGCAGGTAGAGCAGGCCGACATTGATGTTGGCGAGCACCGCCTTCGGCCCGAACGGGATCACCGCCCAGGCTGCGAGCGCCACCGTGAAGGTGATGATCGGCGCGATCAGGAACAGGCCGCGATTGGCGGCCGACGGGATGATCGTCTCCTGCAGGAAGACCTTGAGCCCGTCCGCGAACGACTGGAGCAGGCCGAACGGACCGACCACGTTGGGCCCGCGCCGCAGCGCCATCGCCGCCCAGATCTTGCGATCGGCATAGATGATCATCGCCACCGCCAGCATGAGCGGCAGCGCGATCACGAGAATGTCGATGACCGTCGCGACCGTATAGGCCAGCCCATAAGGCAGGAAGCTGAACCAGGAGATCACTCTGCCGCCTCCGCATAATCCATGCCGTGGAGCAGTTCGGCCGAGCAGCGCTGCATCGTGTCGCTCGCGCGCGCGATGGCGTTGGTCAGGTAGAAATCCTTGATCGGCGACCCGATCTCACCCGATGCCGAGGCATCCAGCGACGGCACCGACCAGGCGAAACTGGCGAGCCCGAGCGTGCCCAAGGCGGGCACCTCCTCCGCCATCTTCGCGCGCAGTGCATCGAGCGTGTCGAACGGGAGCGTCGCGCCGAGCACGTCGGAGAGCGCGCGGAAGATCGCCCAATCCTCGCGCGCATCGCCCGGCGGGAAGACCGCGCGGTCGCCGCGCTGCACCCGGCCCTCGAGGTTCACATAGGTGCCGCTCTTCTCGGAATAGGCCGCCGCCGGCAGGATCACGTCCGCCTGTGCCGCGCCCTTGTCGCCATGATGGCCGACATAGACCTTCAGCGCGCCCGCGAAGCGATCGTCCGATACCTCGTCCGCACCGAGCAGGAACACGAGCTTCGGGCTCTTCGCCGCGACTGCCGCGATGCCGCCGTCTGCCGCGTAACCGAGCATCAGCCCGCCCATCCGGCTCGCCGCCATGTGCAGCACGTTATAGCCGTTCCAGCCATCCTTCACGAGGCCGAGGCTGTCGATCAGGCCGAGGCTCGCGCCCTGCCCCTTGTTGAGCGCGCCGCCGCCGACGATCACCGCCGGTCGCGCGGCCTTGCCGAACACGTCGGTCACCGCCTGGGGCAGCGACCCGACGAGGCCGAGATCATTGCCCAGCCAGTTGACCGGATAGGTCAGGTCGACCTCCGGCCCGATCGCGAACACCTTCGCGCCGCGCTTCACCGCCTTGCGGATGCGCGTGTTGACGAGCGGCGCTTCCCAGCGGACGTTCGATCCGATGATCAGGATCGCATCCGCCGTCTCGATGCCGGCGATCGTCGTGTTAAAATTGACCGCCGCGATGCTCGACGTGTCGTAGGCCAGCCCCGTCTGCCGACCTTCCAGAAGGTCCGATCCCATCGAACGCAGCAAGGCCTTGGCGGCATACATCGTCTCGCAATCGACGAGATCGCCCGCGATCGCCGCAACGCTGGCGCCCGCATTGACCGCCTTGATCGCGCCGAACGCCTCGCCCCACGTGACGGGCACGAGCTTGCCGTCCTTCTCCACATAGGGCTTGTCGAGCCGACGCCGTACGAGCCCGTCCACGGCGTGGCGCGTCTTGTCCGACGCCCACTCCTCGTTCACGTCCTCGTTGATCCGCGGCAGCGCGCGCAGCACCTGGCGCCCGCGGCTGTCGAGGCGGATATTGGTGCCGACCGCATCCATCACGTCGATCGCGAAGCTCTTCTTGAGCTCCCACGGCCGCGCCTCGAACGCATAAGGCTTGGAGGTCAGCGCACCCACCGGGCAGAGATCGACGATATTGCCCGAAAGCTCGGACGTAAACGCCTTCTCCAGATAGGTCGTGATCTGCATATTCTCGCCGCGATACAGCGCGCCGACTTCCTCGACCCCGGCGACTTCCTCGGCGAAGCGCACGCAGCGCGTGCACTGGATGCAGCGCGTCATCGCCGTCTTGACGATGGGCCCCATATATTTCTCGGTGACCGCGCGCTTGCTCTCGTCATAGCGAGAATGACCGCGGCCATACGCGATCGACTGGTCCTGCAGGTCGCACTCCCCGCCCTGGTCGCAGATCGGGCAATCCAGCGGGTGGTTGATGAGCAGGAACTCCATCACCCCCTCGCGCGCCTTCTTCACCATCGCGGTGTCGGTGCGGATCTCCTGATTGTCCGCGGCGGGCAGCGCGCAGCTCGCCTGCGGCTTGGGCGGCCCGGGCTTCACCTCGACCAGGCACATCCGGCAATTGCCGGCGATGCTCAGCCGCTCGTGATAGCAGAAGCGCGGCACTTCCTTGCCCGCGGCCTCGCAGGCCTGCAGCACGGTCGCGCCGGCAGGCACCTCAACTTCAATTCCATCGACGGTCAGCTTGGGCATATCAGTGTTCCGTGTCCCGGAGGCCGAGACGTTGTTCGATGCGGTCGACACGAACCTTGAGGTCCGCGATGTCACTCTGCATTCCGTAGATCGACGTCATGATTCCCCGCATATGCTCCTCGATCGAGGCGATACGGATCGACTGCGACGTCTGCTCGCGCTTGATCGAGCCGACATCGGCCTGAATCCCTTTCAGGATCTCCAGCATCAAATCCGCGCGTTCGTCGGTCATTCCGCCGCCACCGCCATGTCGCTGCGGAAGTCGCTGATCCGCCGCTCGATCTCGGGCCGGAAATGCTTGATCAGGCCCTGGATCGGCCATGCGGCCGCGTCGCCCAGCGCGCAGATCGTGTGGCCTTCCACCTGCTTGGTCACTTCATGGAGCATGTCGATCTCGTGCATCTCGGCCTCGCCGGTGCGCAACCGCTCCATCACGCGCCACATCCAGCCCGTGCCCTCGCGGCACGGCGTGCACTGGCCGCAGCTCTCATGCTTGTAGAAATAGCTGATCCGGCTGATCGCGCGAACGATGTCGGTCGACTTGTCCATGACGATGATCGCCGCCGTGCCGAGGCCGGACCCGACTTCGCGAAGCCCGTCGAAATCCATGGGCGCATCGATGATCTGCGCGGCGGGCACGAGTGGCACCGAGGAGCCGCCCGGGATTACCGCGAGCAGATTGTCCCAGCCGCCGCGAATGCCGCCGGCATGCTTGTCGACCAGTTCGCGAAAGCTGATCCCCATCGCCTCTTCCACGACGGTCGGGTTGTTCACATGGCCCGAAATCTGGAAGAGCTTCGTGCCCTGGTTCTTGTCGCGGCCGATGCCGGCGAACCAGCTCGGCCCACGCCGCAGGATCGTCGGCACAACAGCGATCGATTCCACATTGTTGACCGTCGTCGGACAGCCGAACAGGCCGACGCCCGCGGGGAAAGGCGGCTTCAGCCGCGGCTGGCCCTTCTTGCCCTCGAGGCTCTCGATCTGCGCGGTTTCCTCGCCGCAGATGTACGCGCCCGCGCCACGGTGGACGAACACGTCGAAATCATAGCCCGAGCCCGCCGCATTCTTGCCGAGCAGCCCCTTGTCATAGGCCTGCGCGACGGCCGCGAACAGGTTCTCGGCCTCGCGGATGAACTCGCCGCGGATATAGATATAGGCCGCGCGCGCGCGCATCGCGAAGCCCGCGATCAGCGCACCTTCGAGGAGCTTGTGCGGATCGTGGCGCAGGATCTCGCGATCCTTGCAGCTGCCCGGCTCGCTCTCGTCGGCGTTGATCAGCAGGAAGCTCGGCTTACCCGGCTTGCTCTCCTTCGGCATGAAGCTCCACTTCATGCCTGTCGGGAAGCCCGCGCCGCCGCGACCGCGCAGCCCGCTCGCCTTGATGTCCTCGATGATCTGGTCCTGACCGCGGATCATCAGATCCTTGGTATTGTCCCAGTCCCCGCGCTTCATCGCGCCATCCACGCCCCAATCCTGGAAGCCGTAGATGTTGGTGAAGATCCGGTCCTTGTCGTCGATCGAAGCGATCATCGGTGCGTTTCCAGAGTCGCGAGGCGCTTGTCGAAGCTGACGCTCGTCGCGCGAAAATTATCCATGCTGTCGTGCAAGCTGGCCAGGTGCGCAACAATGCCCTGCTCAAGATGCGAGGAAGCCGTCAACCGGCGCTCGACCTGCGCGACCCGTTCTTCCAAACGATCCATTCGCTCATCGAACCGAGCCTCGAAATTGTCGAGGCGCAGATTCAGACGTCGAAACTGCTCGGAGATGAAGTTCACGACTTCACCGCCCTCGCGCTCCTCAGCCATGCCGCGCCTCCATCATCGGCCCTTCCCCACGAGCTTTTCCGCTCCGAAATAGACGGCGACCGCGAAGGCGATGCCGATAACGCCCACGATCAACCCCAGCGCCAGCTTGATCACCAGCACGAGCACGACCACGCCCAGCACGATGGCGAGGATCAGCGGCATCAGGAGGTATACTCCTTCAGCACCGTCGGCCCGCCCATCGGCGCCGACAGGAAGCGATCGACCTGCGGGCCCGGCTTCGGGCTCTCGCCGCGCGCCAGGGCCTCCAGGATCGTGGTCGTCGTCTCGAACGTCAGATCCTCGTAATTGTCGTCGTTGATCTGGACCATCGGCGCATTGACGCACGCACCCAGGCACTCGACCTCGGTCAGCGTGAACAGCCCGTCCGCCGTCGTCGCGCCCTTCTTCAGGCCCTTGGCGTAGCAGGCCGCGAGCACGTCGTCGGATCCGCGCAACATGCACGGCGTCGTGCCGCACACCTGCACATGATGGCGGCCGACCGGCGCCATATTGTACATCGTGTAGAAGCTGACGACCTCCAGCGCGCGGATATAGGGCATCCCCACCTGCGCCGCGACGAACTCGATCACCGGGACGGGCAGCCAGCCCTGCGTCTGCGTCTCGGCGCCGACCTGCCGCTGCGCCAGATCGAGCAAGGGCATGATCGCCGAATGCTCGCGGCCCTTCGGATAGCGCGCGAACACCTCCTTGGCCGTCGCCGCATTGGCATCGGTCCAGGCGAACGCGCCCCAGCGCGCGCGCGTCTCGGCCTCGTCGGGAATGTGGACGGCGTCGGCCATTACTTGGCGATCCTCCGCCCGCGCTGCGCGACATACGCCACCCACAGCGTCGTGGCGGCGGCAACGAGCGGCACGCCCGCGCCGCGCGAGATCTGCCCCAGACCGAACGCGACCACGGCGATCGCGAGCGCTACCGCAAGAAACACCCACATCGGGAAGACCGACCGGCTCATCGTACGAACTCCACGCGCGAAATCTTGTCGCCCTCGGCGAAGGAATAGATGGAGAGCACCTCGAACGGATCGCCTTCGGGCGTCCGCCACACGCGCTCGTGCAGCGTCACATACTCGCCGAACGCCTGCCGCTCGAGTACGATCGCGCGGTTCTGCGGAAAATCGGCGAAGGTCTTGGCATTGCCCTCGCGCACGCCGTCGCGGCCCACGCGCAGCTCCGCGCCGCGATACATGGCCTCCACGCCGTCTTTTGCGAAGAACGCCGCATAACCCTCGGCATCGCCTGCATTATAGCGTTCGATCATCTGGTCGAGCAGAGCGAAGCGGGTCTGCGCGCTCACCGGTCGCACTCCCCGAACACCACGTCGATCGCGGAGAGGATGGCGGTCGTGTCGGCGAGCATATGGCCCTTCATCATGAAGTCCATCGCCTGCAAATGGCTGAACGCGGTCGGCCGGATCTTGCAGCGATACGGCTTGTTCGTCCCGTCGCTCACCAGATAGACGCCGAACTCGCCCTTCGGACTCTCGGTCGCGACATAGACGTCGCCCGCGGGCACGTGGAAGCCTTCGGTGTAGAGCTTGAAGTGATGGATCAGCGCTTCCATCGACTGCTTCATCTCGCCGCGCTTGGGCGGCACGACCTTGCGGT
This sequence comes from Sphingomonas natans, assembly GCF_030546695.1. GTDB lineage: Bacteria > Pseudomonadota > Alphaproteobacteria > Sphingomonadales > Sphingomonadaceae > Sphingomonas_I > Sphingomonas_I natans. The sequence goes on along the minus strand of NZ_JAUOTP010000001.1, from coordinate 182,275 downwards.
CCAGCGACGCGATCGGTCCCTCGGGCATCTCGGCCAGGCACTGCTTGATGATCCTCGCCGACTGGCGGACCTCCTCGACGCGGACCATGAAGCGATCATAGCAATCGCCGTTGGTGCCGACCGGGATCTCGAAATCCATCCGGTCATAGACGTCGTAGGGCTGGCTCTTGCGGATGTCCCAAGGGATGCCCGCCGCGCGGATCATGGGCCCGGAGAAGCCCCAGGCGATCGCATCCTCGCGGCTGACCACGCCGATATCGACATTGCGCTGCTTGAAGATGCGATTATCCGCGACGAGGCTGATTGCATCCTCGAACAGCTTGAGCCGCGTATCCACCCAGTCGCCGATGTCGGTCAGCAGCTTCAGCGGCACGTCCTGGTGGACGCCGCCGGGGCGGAACCACGCCATGTGCATGCGCGCGCCCGATGCGCGCTCGAAGAAACCGTACGTGTCCTCGCGGACCTCGAACAGCCACAGGTTCGGCGTCATCGCGCCGACGTCCATCACATGGCTGCCCAGGTTCAGCATGTGATTGGAAATGCGGCTGATCTCGGCGAACAGCACGCGCAGATATTGCGCGCGCAGCGGCACTTCCAGCCCGAGCAGCTTCTCGATCGCGAGCACATAGCTGTGCTCCATGTTGAGCGGCGAGCAATAATCGAGCCGGTCGAAATACGGCAGCGCCTGCAGATAGGTCTTGTACTCGATCAGCTTCTCGGTGCCGCGATGGAGCAGCCCGATATGCGGATCGACGCGCTCGACGATCTCGCCGTCCAGCTCCATCACCAGCCGGAGCACGCCGTGCGCAGCCGGATGCTGGGGCCCGAAATTGATCGTGTAGTTCGCGATCGCGACCTCGCCGGTCTCCTGCCCGACCGGCATCGGACCGGACACGCCCAGCCCCCCGGCCTCGAACACGGCCGCATGCGGATCGGCGACGATCAACGTGGGATCAGACATGAGCAATCCCTCCCGCCCCGTTCGTGCTGAGCGTAGTCGAAGCACGTGCTCCGAGCGCACCGCGTGCTGCACGTCCTTCGACTTCGCTCAGGACAAGCGGGACAGGGCCGAACGCGCTCACTTCTTCACCTCATCGGCCTTCAGCGGCGTCGGCGCACCGCGATCTTCGGGCACCTTGGCCTTCTCGTCGCCCGGCAGCACATATTCGGCGCCTTCCCAGGGCGAGGTGAAGTCGAACGTGCGGAAATCCTGCGCCAGCTTCACCGGCGAATAGACGACGCGCTTCTCTTCCTCGGAATAACGCAGCTCGACGAAGCCCGTCAGCGGGAAGTCCTTGCGCTGCGGATGCCCGCGGAAGCCGTAATCGGTCAGGATGCGGCGCAGATCGGGATTGCCGTCGAACAGCACGCCATACATGTCGTACACTTCGCGCTCGAGCCAGCCCGCGACCGGCCACAGCCCCGTCACCGACGGCACCGGCAGCGTCTCGTCGGTCGATACATGCACGCGCAGCCGATGATTCTTGGTCAGCGACAGCAGCATGTAGACGATCTCGAAGCGCTCGGGGCGCTCCGGATAATCGACGCCGGCAATCTCCATGAGCTGCTGGTAAGACAGCTCGTCGCGCAGGATCCGCATCGCCTCGGGAAGCGCCTCGCGCTTCACGTCGAGCCGCACTTCGCCGACCGCCTCGGACGCGTCGATCAGCCGGTCGCCGAGCGCGGCACGCGCCGCCTCGATCACCCCGTCATTGGACGCATATTTCGGATGCGGCGCGCTCACCGCTCAATCGTTCCCACGCGGCGGATCTTCCGCTGCAGCTGCATCACGCCGTACAGCAGAGCCTCTGCGGTCGGCGGGCAGCCCGGCACATAGATGTCGACGGGCACGATCCGGTCGCAGCCGCGCACCACCGAATAGCTGTAATGATAATAGCCGCCGCCATTCGCGCACGATCCCATCGAGATCACATATTTGGGCTCGGACATCTGGTCATAGACCTTGCGCAGAGCCGGGGCCATCTTGTTGCAGAGCGTACCCGCGACGATCATCACGTCCGACTGGCGCGGTGACGCGCGCGGCGCGGCGCCGAACCGCTCCAGATCGTAACGCGGCATGTTCACGTGGATCATCTCGACCGCGCAGCAGGCGAGACCGAACGTCATCCACCACAGCGATCCGGTGCGCGCCCACTGGAACAGCTCCTCGGTCGAGGTGACGAGGAAGCCCTTGTCCATCACTTCGGAGTTCAGGCTTTCGAAGAAGCCGGCATCGGGTTCGCGCCCTTCGAACGGGTGCGTGTCGAGCGTCGCGGGCAAAGTCACTCCCATTCGAGCGCTCCCTTCTTCCAGGCATAGGCATAGCCGACCGCCAGTTCGACGAGGAACACCATCATCGCGGCCCAGCCGACGAAACCGATGCCGCCGAGCGCGACGGCCCACGGATAGAGAAACGCCGCCTCCAGATCGAAGACGATGAACAGGATCGCGACGAGATAGAAGCGCACGTCGAACTGCGCGCGGCTATCCTCGAAGGCGGGGAAGCCGCACTCATATTCGGCCAGCTTCTCCGGCGTCGGCTTGGCCGATCCGGTGAATTGCGACGCGACGATCGGCAGCACGACGAACGCCGTCGACAGGAGGACGGCGATGCCGAGAAACATGAGGATCGGCAGGTAGCCTAAGGCAACAGATGCCATGGGCGAAGCTCCGTGGATTGATCTGAGGCCAGAAAAAACGCCCGACCTGACGAGGGGGTCACTAAGCTTGCCGCACCTGCGAAGCAAGCGGGGCAAGCGGTGAGAATGACTCGCAAGTGAGTAGGATTGACGGCTCCGTGCCTTGCTCGACCAGGCGATGCTGCGATAACGGCGATAGACGTGGTGAGCGGGGTAAAAATGGACGCGGGCAGGCCCAGAATCTTTGTCGGCCTGTTCGGGCTCAACCGATCGCTGCGATGGACGCTCAAGAGCATCCGGAGGAACATTTTCGCTCCCCTCGCGCGGGCGGGGGTCGACGTCGTCGCGGCGGCACATTTCAACATGCCGCCGGTCATTCACAATATCCACAGCGGCGAGACCGGCGTCCGCCACACCAACGCCGGCTGGCCCGGCCTGGACGTGAGCGCGCTGCTGATGGAGGATCAGTCGGCGGAAACCATCCCCGCCGAGATCCGTCCGTGGATGGGCGAGGTGCTTTCGGACGATACGCCCAAGATCGCGCAGACGCGCGCCAACCTCATCTATCAGCTCCACAGCCTGCGGCGCTTGTGGATATTGGCGGGGCTACTCGATCGCGATCGGTTCGATGCGTTTCTGCTGATCCGGCCCGACATGGAATATCTCGATCCGCTCGATATCGATCATGTGCTCGATCGGATCGTCGGCCACGGAGTCGATCTGATCACGCCATCGTGGAGCGAGTGGAGCGGGCTCAACGATCGGTTCGCCTTCTGCTCGCCGCGCGGCGCCGCGGTTTATGCCGATCGGCTGTTCGCGGTCGACGGCTTCTGCCGGCGGCACGGCTGGCTTCAGGCCGAAAGCCTGCTCAAGGACGTGGCCGAGGCGGCGGAGCTCAAGCGGGAAACGACGCCGATGCGGGCGCTGCGCGTGCGCGCCAATGGCGCTACGTGGCGCGAACCCTTCCCGATGACGCCCTACCAGCATCTCCGCGCGCTAGCGCGCAAGCGGCTGGTCCGTGCGGGATTGCCCTCGCTGCCGTGAGCGGGCCTCACCCCTTCTTGAGAGCGCTCGCCACAAGCTTGAGCAATTTCGGCTGAATGCCGTCGCTCGCCGCGAGGAACTGGTTGCGCTCCATCGCCTGGTCGCTGCCGCGATAATCGGTCACGAAGCCGCCCGCTTCCTTCACGAGCAATATCCCCGCCGCCACGTCCCACGGGCGCAGATCGCTCTCCCAGAATCCGTCGAAGCGTCCCGCCGCGACCCACGCCAGATCGAGCGCCGCGGCGCCGAAGCGACGGATCCCCGCCACCTGTGGGCCGACCATCGCGAAGATCCGCGTCCATTCCTCGAAATCGCCATGCCCCAGAAACGGGATGCCCGTCGCGATCAGCGAATCCGCCAGATCGCGCCGCGCCGCCACGCGCAGACGCTTGTCCTGCAGCCACGCGCCCCGGCCTTTCTCGGCCCAGAAGCTCTCGTCGGTCAGCGGCTGATAGACGAGGCCCTGCGTGATCTCGCTTTTGGTGCCGCCAGCGCGCGGCTCTTCCACCGCGATCGAGATCGCGAAATGCGGGATGCCGTGGAGGAAATTGGTCGTGCCATCCAACGGATCGACGATCCAGCGCGGCTTGGTCGGATCGCCCTCGCGCGTGCCGCCCTCCTCGCCGAGGAAACCCCAATCGGGCCGCGCCCGCTTCAATTCCTCGTAGAGCGTCTCTTCCGCCTGGCGATCCGCCTGGCTGACGAAGTCGGCCGGCCCCTTGCGGCTGACCTGCAGCTGCTGGACCTCGTTGAAGTCACGCCGCAGCTTCGGCGCAGCCTTGCGCGCCGCGCGCTCCATGACGGTGATCAAGCCTGATTGCGCTGCCATAAATCAAACTCCCCCCTCCCGCTTGCGGGAGGGGTCGGGGGTGGGATGCGCGCCGTCGAGCCGGCGCTCAATCTTGAGGATGGACTGCCCCACCCCCGCCCCCTCCCGCAAGCGGGAGGGGAGTGTAGGTCAGTCCGCCCGGCGGACATATTCCTGGCTGTAGACGTCAACGACGATCCGCGTGCCCGCGCCGATATGCGGCGGCACCATCACGCGCACGCCATTCTCGAGCAAAGCCGGCTTGTAGGAGGAAGACGCGGTCTGCCCCTTCACCACCGCATCGGCCTCGACGATCAGCGCCTCGATCGTATCGGGCAGCTGCACCGAGAGCGGGCGCTCGTCGTAAAGCTCCATCACCACGTCCATCCCGTCCTGCAGGAAGGCGGCGGCATCGCCGAGCAGGTCGCGCGGCAGCGTGATCTGATCGTAATTGTCCTTGTCCATGAAGGTCAGCAGGTCGCCGTCGGCGAACAGGAACTGGAAGTCCTTCGTGTCGAGGCGCACGCGCTCCACCGACTCGGCCGAACGGAAACGGACATTGTTCTTGCGGCCGTCGATGAGGTTCTTCATCTCGACCTGCATGTAGGCGCCACCCTTGCCCGGCTGGGTGTGCTGAATCTTGACGGCCTTCCAGATGCCGCCTTCATATTCGATGATGTTGCCGGGACGAATGTCCACGCCGCTGATCTTCATGGGATGTCTCGCGATAGAAAGAGCAGGCCCGCTAGGGCAGGCGCGCGCCTTTAGCCGCGGCAGGGCATTCGGGCAAGGCTGCCGGCTTATTGATGCCCCAGCACGGCGCCGACATATTGCTGCGTGGACAATGTGCTGTTGCGATAGGTGAACAGCAGGCCGACCTCCACTGCCCGGGGACCATAGACATGGCCCTGGAGCGGGCCGGACGACGCGACCATCCCCGTCAGCAGTCCGTCATCCGCTATCGTCCCGCTGACGGGATAGTCGACGGGCGACTGGAGGGTCGTGCCCGTGCCCGATGGCGGAAACAGCCGGACATAGCCGCTCAGTGCGCGCGTCCGCCAATCGATGACGATCCGCGCCGTCGTCGTGCGGACGCCGCCGATGCTGCGCACGACGATGTCGGGGCCCTCATTCTCGCTCACCTCGACGCTCGCATCGTAGGTCGATGTGCCCGACGTCGGCAGATCGGCGACCAACGTCTTCGATCCGAACAGCATCCGGTGGATCCGGGTCGCAGATCCCACCTGCATGGCCTGCGGCTGCGCGAGCCGCCACAGGACGAACCCCGCATAGTCCATCCCCGCCCGGAGCGGAGTCCGCGCGAAATACAGCCCGAGCGCATTCGTGCTGCTCGCCTCGGCATATTCATCGAACGGCACGGGGATGTTGGTGATCGGCGTCCTCGCCCGGTCGAACGTATCGCCGAGATAGCGGGCGCGGTAGGTCTGCGAACTCGCGACATAATCGAAGCCGATCGCGTCGCTTTCCGCGTCGAGCGCCGCCGCACGCTGGTACAGGCTCCCGCCGTCCGGCGCATAGACCAGGGTGGCGGTCGTGCCGATCGCGGTAAAGCTGCGGTCGCGCGTGAAGTCCGATGCCTTGTCGTAATTGAAGGTCGCCGGGGGCGGCGTCACCGCGGGCGGCGAGACGATCGGGCTCTCGGGTTGTGCGACCGTCCCGCTCGCGGAAGAGGATCCGCCGCCGCATCCCGTCAATAGCGACGCCATCAAGACGACGATCGCAATGTTCCTCAGCCCGCTCATGCCCGCATTCTCCGCTCAAACCGGCGGCATCACGCCCCGCCCCTGTGCGGACTGCCGGGCGGGATATCGGCATTCCACCGGAAATTCGCGGACGGGCGAATGGGCGGACAGGTCATGCCACGAGCTGTCGATGGCAGCGGAGTATTCAGACCGCAGCATCGCGCGGATGGTGGTTGGCTAGCCCGCCTATTCGCGAGCGGAGCGCCCTCAGCGTGCGATGCCGAGAATATCCCGTGCCTTGCGCTGGACATAACGCTGATGCTCGTCGGTCAGCACGCCGCCATCCGTCACGAGGAAGCCGTCCACCTCGCTGCGCAGAGCGACGGCGCGCGCCAGTTTCTGACGGCGCATCGTCGGCGTATCGGCGTGGCCACCGGCAGGGACGAAAAACGCGGGCGAATAGGTGCCCGACGATTCCTGGATGATGCCGGGCATCTGCGCGGCGGCGGCGGCGGGGAGGAGCAGCAACAGGCCGGTCAGGACATATTTCATCACGGGCACTCCCAATGAGACGTTTCCGAACGAACGGCATCCAAAGCCGCCCCCCTGCGATCGCCCATTCTACCTCAAGACCGGCCGGGGCTCAAAGAGGCTTGTCCAGGAACGCCCGGATCGCCTTCGCCGTCGCCGCCGGCTGCTCCTCCATCAGCCAATGGCCCGAATTGTCGATCACCACGCCCTGCACGTTGGTGAAGCCGGCCTGGGCGTCCGTCGCCATCATCGTCGCGAACGAAGCGCTTCCGCCCACCGCCAGTACCGGCAGGCCCAGCTTGCCCGTCGCCGCCAGGAACGCCTTGTTGTCGATCGCGTCCTGATCGAACGCAGCGAACTGGCTGAAACCCGCATGCATCGCCCCCGGCATCGCATAGAGCGCGGCATAATGGCGGCGCGATTCCTCGCTGAACTTCGCCGGGGTCGCCGAAAATTCGTTCCAGAAGCGGTCGAGGTAGATGCGCTCGCGCCCCGCCACCAGCCGCTCCATATCCGGCCCGCCGAAGCGGAAATGCCACAGCAGCGGATTCTTGAGCACCTCCTCCCACGGCCCGATCCCCGGCACCGGCGCATCCATCAGGACGAGCCGCGTCGCCCGATCCGGATGCTCGAACACGAACGCGAAGGCGACCATGTTGCCGATGTCGTGCGCCACGATATCGGCCTTCGCGATCTTGAGCGCATCCAGCACGCTGGCGATATCCTGGCCCTGCGTCTTCTTGTCATAGCCGGCCGCCGGCCGCCCGGAGAGGCCCATTCCGCGCAGATCGGGAACGATGACGGTGTGATCGCGCATCAGCTCCGCCGCGAGCGGCGCCCACATGTCGCCCGTCTCGCCATAACCATGCAGCAACACCACCGCCGGGCCCTTCCCGCCGATGCGGACGTGGAGCGTCGTGCCGTTGGTCGCGATCGGACGCGTCGCGAAGCTGGCAGGAAACGGCATCACCTGCGCCCCCGCCGGCGACGCCAGGAAGAGGAACAAGCCCATCACGACCATGCGAACCATCTAGATCTCTCCCGCTGGAGATCCGCTTCTACGTTACGTTGGCGAAACGTGCCACTTTTCCGCGGACCGCCATGCTGGACATATCGTCCGTCGTACGGCAGTCTTAGTCACGTAACACAGGGGGGTGAATCGATGCATGTTCGTTATCTCGCCGCGCTCGTGGCGCTTCCGTTGCTGACGGCGGCCACGCTTCCCCGCGACGCGCCCGAGCACGCCGCCGACGCCAGCGACAAGGTCATCTGCAAGAAGTTCATCCGCACCGGCTCGCTCGTCGATGGCTATCGCATCTGCAAGACCAAGGCCGATTGGCAGCGCGATCGGGACAATGCCCGGTCGCTGGGCACCGGCGGCGCGTGCAATGTCGCGGACACGCCCGATCCCAACAAGCCCGGCAGCGGCGCCTGCCCGGTCTGACCGGCGCGCAGAGCCTGGCGGGTCAGCGCGCCAGGATCGGATAGGGATCCACCTCGGTCCCCTGGTGCCATTTCTCGCCCGGCGCCATATGCTTGATCTCGTAATGCAGATGCGGCGCGTCAGGGCTGGCGTCGCCGGTTGAGCCGACCGCGCCGATCAATTGCCCCTGGCCCAGCTTCATGCCTTCCGTGAGGCCCGGCGCATAAGCATCGAGATGCGCATAATAATCCACCCACGCCGGGTCGGCGCGGCGGACATAGACCGTATGCCCGCCATTCTCGCTCTCGAAGATCTTCTCGACCGTGCCCGCCGCCGCGGCGACGACCGGCGTGCCCTTCGGCGCCATGATGTCGATCGCATGATGCGCGCGCGTCCCGTCGCCGCGCGCATCGCCCCACGTGTCGCTCAGCTGCGCCGGCCAGACGCCGCTGACCGGAATGACGAGCCCGCCCGCGCGCGTCGGCGCGACCGCCGATGGAGCCGTGGTCGGGGCGGTCGCCGGCGCCATTGCGACCGGGCGCTCGACGACCGGCCCGCTCCGCTTGGCCAGCCACCACACGCCGCCGATCACCGCTACGATGAAGGCGAAGATCAGGCAGCCCGTCCGCGTCACGGCTGGAACACCGCCGGCGTGCCCGGCTTCACCATCAGCGACAGCCGCGCCGCATCCCAGTTGGTCAGCCGGATGCAGCCATGGCTCGCGGTGCGGCCGATATTCTCGGGCACCGGCGTCCCGTGAATGCCGTAATGCGGCTTGTCGAGATCCATCCACACGACTCCCACCGGTCCGTTCGGACCCGGCTTCAGCACCGCGGCCTTCTCGTTGCCGCCCGCATCCCAGAACAGCTTCGGATTATAATGATAAGGCGGCAAATAGCTCGTCCCCTGCACCTTCCATGTCCCGATCGGCAGCGGATCATGCTGGCTGCCCGTCGTCACCGGAAATTGCGCGATGAGCTTGCCGGCGTCGTCATAGGCGCGCAGCACGCCGTCGGACTTGTCGACGACGAGCTTGGCCGCCTTCGGCTGATCCGCCGAGACGCTGAGCGACGCCAAAGTCGCCTTCCACTCCGGCTTGAGCTGCTCTGGATAGGCTCCGCTGCCCGGCACGACATTGGGCACCTTAATCTTCGCGCCCATCACCAGCTTGGTCGTCGGGCTGTTGAGCGACACCAGCAAGGCCGGCGTCGTATGGTAGCGCTCGGCCAGCGCCTCCATCGGATCGGCATAGCCCATCGCCGGCAGCTTGGCCTGATCGCTCTCCTTCTTCGGGATCGGCCCGACGAAAGGCCCGGAGAGGTTGCTGTCGTTCAGCACGATCTCGGCCGTCGCGGACACGTCCTTGTGCGTGTCGAGCAGCTTCATCGTCGCCTCGTCCGGCTTGCCGCTTTCGGGCAGGTCGTTCGCCGACTGGAAGCCCTTCAACGCCTTCGCCAGGGACAGCCCCGAATGCCCATCGAGCACGCCGGGGCCGAAGCCGAGACGATCGAGCAGCACCTGGATCCGCAGCGTTTCGGGGGAAGGCGGCGCGCCGGTGGCGGCCAAAAGAGGACAAGCCGTTAGAATCGCGAGGCAAACGCCGGAAACCAAAGTTTTACGCAAGCGTGCGATCCTCTATCTTAAGGGTGGGCAAAGTAAGCAACGCGCTGCTTGCGTGTTCTTTCCAGAGCGGGATCTGAATGCTGAATATGGATATCGGCCGCCGCCGGCTTCTCGGCGGTGCGCTCGCGCTCGGCGCGGCATCGACCATCGTCACCAAGGGTGCCTTCGCGGCCTTGCCTGAGCGGCGCGTCGCGTTTCGCAACATCCACACCAACGACACGGTCGATGCGCGCTTCTTCGGCGCGAACGGCTGGGACAAGCAGGGCCTGGCCGAGCTCAACTTCGGCCTGCGCGACTGGCGCAACAATGAAGAGACCGACATGGATCCGCAGCTGATGCTGCTGATCTCGCGCATCCGCGATACGCTCGGCGTCGATCCGCGCACCAAGATCGATCTCATCTCCGGCTATCGCTCGCCCGGCACCAATGCGGCGCTCCGCGCCAAGGGCGGCGCGCATACGGGCGTCGCCACCAAGAGCCAGCACATGCTGGGCAAGGCGACCGACCTCCACATTTCGGGCGTGCCCCTCGATCGGCTCAAGATGGCGGCGACGGCGATGCAGGGCGGCGGCGTCGGCTATTATCCCAAGGACGGCTTCGTCCATGTCGATACGGGCCGCGTCCGCAGCTGGTGAGGTGAACGCCTCAGTCTTTGGCTGATAATCATTGCCAGCGCCCGCCGCCGCGTGGCATCGCGCGGTTGTCGGGGGAGTTGCTTCGTTGGAAACCATCTACGATTGGGTGACGGTCGCGGTCTTCGCCGGCCTCATCGTCCTGTTCCTCCAGCGCTCCTCCAGCGAGGGCGAGCCCGAGGACAGCATCTGGCAGTATCTCGCCGCCTCTGTCGGCTGCGCGGTCGCCAACTATCTCGGCAACCACGATGACTTCCCCTATCACGACGTGGCCGCGATCGTCGTCCTCGTCGGCACGGTTGCCTATATCTGGTACGCGCTGAAACCCCTCAAGGGCATCAAGTAGGGCTGCAAGCTTGGTGTTGGGTTAGCCCTTACCACCGTTCGGCCTGAGCTCGTCGAAGGCCCGTCCTTCTTGCCACGGGCGAGCCAGCTGACCTGATCCCAATCCCCGCGGATCAGCGCCATCTTCTTGGCCTGGCTCCAGCCTTTCAGACGCTTTTCGGCCTCGCGCGCTTCGATCCGCGTCACAAAACGCTCCGACCAGACAAGCTCGACCGGCAATCGCTCGGCGGTGAAACCGGGGATCATGCCAGCCTGATGCTGGCCACACGTCGTTCAAGATCGTCGGTATGCCCGACGTAAAATCGCCCGCCCCGACAATGCAGCATGTAAGCCCAGAAGCTCATGCCGCATCGAAACAGAAGGACGGGCCTTCGACAAGCTCAGGCCGAACGGATGGTTAGTTCAGCGAAACCCAACAACCGTTCGTGCTGAGCTTGTCGAAGCACTGTCCTTCTTCCGCCCACAGGCAAAAGGCAGGACGGCCCTTCGACAGGCTCAGGGCAAACGGAATAGGGAAATTCTCAGCCGCTCAAAGCTGCCCGTGGCAATGCTTGTACTTGCGCCCCGAGCCGCACGGGCACGGCGCATTGCGGCTGATCTTGCCGTCCAGCGAGTCCGGATCGCTCGCCAGTTCGGCCGGCAGGTTCGGCATCGCGAACTGCAGCGGCGGCAGCCGCGTCGAGATCAGCCCCATCGTCCCCGCGTCGCGGTCCGCGCTGTCGTCGAGCCCGGTCAGCGGATCGATATGCGTCGTGACGAAATCCGGCATCGGCGGCAGATTGTCGAACGGCGACGGCGCCATCCGGAAGCTCAGATTGCTGAGCGTGCGCGTCACGTCCTCGCGGATCGCCTCCAGCATCCGCTCGAACAGAGCGAACGCCTCGGACTTATACTCGTTGATCGGCGTCTTCTGCGCATAGGAGCGCAGGTGGATCACCTGGCGCAACGCGTCGAGCGTCGAGAGATGGTCCTTCCAATGCTGGTCCAGCGTCTGGAGCAGCACGCTCTTCTCGAGATCGCGCCAGCTCTCCTGGCCGATCTCGCCCGCCTTGGCTTCCATCTGCACGTCGGACGCCGACTGGATCCGCTCGACGAGCAGTTCGGGCTCGACGCGCTCTTCCTGCATCCAGTCCTCGATCGGCAGATCGAGGCCCAGGATGTCGGTCAGCGTCTCCTTCAGCACCGGCACGTCCCACTGCTCGGGATAGGAGCCCGGCGGGCAGGCGGTGCCGACGATCGTCGTGATCGTCTCGGCGCGCATGTCGGCGACGACATCGTCGACCGCGCCCGCATCCATGATGTCCGAGCGCTGCTCGTAGATCACCTTGCGCTGGTCGTTCATCACGTCGTCATATTCGACGACCTGCTTGCGGATATCGTAGTTGCGCGCCTCGACCTTGCGCTGCGCATTCTCGATCGCCTTGGAGATCCACGGGGAGACGATCGCCTCGCCATCCTCCAGATTCTTGTTCATCATCTTGGCGAACATCGTCTGCGGGCCGAAGATGCGCAGCAGATCGTCGTCGAGGCTCAGGTAGAAGCGGCTGAGCCCCGGATCGCCCTGGCGCCCGGCGCGGCCGCGCAGCTGATTGTCGATGCGCCGGCTCTCGTGGCGCTCGGTGCCGAGCACGAACAGCCCGCCCGCCGCCAGCACAGCCGCCTTCTCGGCGACGATTTCCTGCGCGATGCGCGCGGCGGCCGCCTCATATTCGGGCGTGCCGGCTTCCAGCTGGCTATGCTCGTCCGCCATCCGGAATTCGAGATTGCCGCCCAGCTGGATGTCGGTGCCGCGTCCCGCCATGTTGGTCGCGATCGTCACCGCGCCGATCCGCCCGGCCTGCGACACGATATGCGCTTCCTGCTCGTGATAGCGCGCATTCAGCACATTATGCTTCACGCCTTCCTTGGTCAGGAATTCGCTGAGCAGCTCGCTCTTCTCGATCGAGACGGTGCCGACCAGCACGGGCTGGCCCAAATCCTGCTTCTCGCGGATGCCCTTCGTGATCGCGGCGAACTTGTCACCGATATTCTTGTAGAACTCGTCCTCGTCGTCCTTGCGCTTCACCGGCACGTTGGTCGGGATCGTGACGACGTTGATCTTGTAAATCTGGTAGAATTCGTGCGCCTCGGTCGCGGCGGTGCCCGTCATGCCGCCGATCTTGGGGTACATGCGGAAATAATTCTGGAAGGTGATCGAGGCGAGCGTCTGGTTCTCGGGCTCGATATTCGCGCCTTCCTTGGCCTCCACCGCCTGGTGAAGCCCGTCGGACCAGCGCCGACCGTCCATCATCCGCCCGGTAAACTCATCGATGATGATGACCTTGGCGTCCTTGACGATATAATCGATGTCGCGCTTGAAGGCGACGTTGGCGCGCAGCGCCTGGTTCAGGTGGTGGACCACCTGCGTATTCTCGAAATCGTAGAGATTGTCGCCCTGGAGCATGCCCGCGGCTTCCAGCGCGCGCTCGACGCGCTCGGTGCCGTCCTCGGTCAGGATCACCGACTTGGACTTCTCGTCATATTCGTAATCGCCGGGCGCGATGTCCTTCACGACCGCGTCGACGAGCTTGTACAGCTCGCTCTTGTCCTCGGTCGGCCCGGAGATGATCAAAGGCGTGCGCGCCTCGTCGATCAGCACCGAATCCACCTCGTCGACCACCGCGAACGAGAAAGGCCGCTGCACCATCTGCGCGCGGTCATACTTCATGTTGTCGCGCAGATAATCGAAGCCGAACTCGTTGTTCGTGCCGTAGGTGATGTCCGCCGCATAAGCGTCGCGGCGCTGCTCGTCGGACAGGTTCGGCACGATGATGCCCACGCTCAGCCCGAGGAACCGATAGACCTGCCCCATCCAGCCCGCATCGCGGCTGGCGAGATAGTCGTTGACGGTCACGACGTGGACGCCCTGCCCGTTCAGCGCATTGAGATACACCGCCAGCGTCGCGACGAGCGTCTTGCCCTCGCCGGTCCGCATCTCGGCGATCTCGCCGCGATGGAGGACGATGCCGCCGATCATCTGCACGTCGTAATGCCGCTGGCCCAGCACCCGCTTGGCGGATTCGCGCACCGTCGCGAACGCCTCGGGCAGCAAGGCATCGAGCGTCTCGCCCGCGGCGATCCGGTCGCGGAACTTGGCGGTCTGCCCTGCCAGCTCCTCGTCGGACAGCGCCTGCATCGCAGCCTCATAGGAAGCGATCTTCGCCACCGTGGGCGAGAGCGACTTCACATAACGGTCGTTGGACGACCCGAAGATGGCCTTGGCGATGCCGGCGAACATGCATTTTCCCTGAAACACGAGAGGCGGCCGCGCGCACGCGCGCAGACGCCGTCTGAACCGCTGGGCAGATAGGTGCCGCCGCCCTTAGCGTCAATTCGCGCGCATGCGACTTCTCTCCGCGCGGCACGCGCCGCAAGGCTTTGTCTGCCAGTCCGAAACGCGCAAGTCCCCGCAGCGCCTCCATAGCAAATGGATGCCGGATCATTCCGCATCCGTTTGAATTGATAAGAAGAAAGTCGGGCGCGCGTGTGCCCCTGTCCGGAACAACCGGCGCTCCCTCCGGTTATGCGGCTGTCGGCGGGGGCCGAACAGGAAGACTAAATGAAGATACTGAACTCCGCGGCCGTGGCCCTGTTGCTCGGCGTGTCTGCGCCCGCGCTCGCCCAATCCTCCACTTCGATCAACGCCACCCCGCCCGCACCACCTGCGCCCATGGCTACCCAGCCCGCAATGGCCGCGCCCGACATGCAGGCCGTGCTCGATGCGCACGCCTCGCTCGCGCCCAAGCCGATCGAGACGCTCACGCCCGTAGAGGCACGCATCCAGCCGAGCGCCGCCGATGCCGCGATGGCGGTCATGCGCCGCCAGAACATCTCGACCGCACCCGATTCCGCGGTCGTCACGCAGGACGTCGCCTACGGTCCGGATCCGATGCAGTTCGCCCGCATCTACAAGCCGGCCGCCGCACCCGCCACGCCGATGCCCGTGATCGTCTATTATCATGGCGGCGGCTGGGTCATCGCCGACGTCAACACCTATGATGCGACGCCGCGCCTGCTCGCCAAGCAGCTCAATGCGATCGTCGTCTCGGTCGAATATCGCCACGCGCCGGAATTCAAGTTCCCCGCCCAGCATGACGATGCCTTCGCGGCCTATCGCTGGACGCTGCAGAACGCCGCGTCCTGGGGCGGCAACAGCGCCAAGGTCGCGATCACCGGCGAGAGCGCGGGCGGCAACCTCGCCGTCGCGACCGCCATCTATGCGCGCGACAACGGCCTGACCGCGCCGCTCCACGTCCTCGCCGTCTATCCGATCGCCAACAGCGACATGGCGCTGAAGTCGCGCAAGGACAGCGCCAACGCCAAGCCGCTCAACACGGCGATGCTGAACTGGTTCGGCTATTATTACGCGACCTCGCCGGCCGACATGCAGGATCCGCGCCTCAATCTCGTGAAGGCCGATCTCAAGAACCTGCCGCCGGTGACGATCGTCAACGCGCAGATCGATCCGCTGCGCTCGGACGGCGAGACGCTGGCCGATGCCCTGCGCGCTGCCGGCGACAAGGTCGATCAGAAGACCTTCCCCGGCGTCACCCACGAATTCTTCGGCATGGGGAAGGTCGTCCGCGGCGCTTACGATGCCGAGAATTGGAGCATCGCCAAGCTCCAGGCCGCGTTTGCCAAATAACATAACCCCACGAGGAGATACCGACATGACCAAATTGATGTTCGCGCTTCCGGCTGCGGCCCTGCTCGCCGCCGCACCCGCTTATGCCGCCCCGATGACGCCCGCCGATTATGTGAAGACGGCCGGCGCCAGCGATCTTTACGAGAAGACGTCCAGCCAGATCGTGCTCCAGACGACGACCGATCCGAAGGTGAAGTCCTTCGCCTCGATGATGGTCGCCGATCACTCGAAGAGCACCGCCAACGTGAAGGCCGCGGCGATGAAGTCCAAGGTCATGGTCGCGCCGCCGATGCTGACCCCGGCCCAGACCGAGATGGTCGCGCAGCTGCGCGCCGAGACCGGCCCGAACCGCGACGCCGCCTATATCGCGCAGCAGAAGACCGCGCACGGCCAGGCGCTCGCGGTCCAGAAGGCCTATGCGATGGAAGGCACCGCCGCCCCGCTGAAGGCGGTCGCCGCGACCATCGTCCCCGTCGTCGAGCACCACATCGCGATGCTCAAGACGATGTAACGAAAATGGCCGCCGCTCCCGATCGGGAACGGCGGCCATATCGTCACGCAATGCTACGCCAAGAGGCCCGCCGGATCGCTCCGGCGGGCCTTTTGCTTACGCTTCTTCTTCGAACGTCACGGCCACGTTGGCATTGGCCGAGAGGCGGACCTTGTCGCCCTCGACGTCGGCGATCAGGCCGGTCGAGATATAATGGTGGTGGCCTTCGTGGCTGCCGCCCTCGAAGCCGGCGCCGCTGTCCTTCTTGGTCAGCTTGATGCGGTCGCCGTCGAGATGATCGACGGTGCCGACATGGACGCCGTCGGCGCCGATGACTTCCATATGTTCCTTGATGGCGGATGTATCGACCATGCTGCTTCTCCTTGGGGGATGGAAATTACGCGGGCACAACGCGCCGCACGGGATTTCGGCCCCGCCTGCGCGCCTTCAAAAAAGCGCGGATCGGCGCGTCGTAGAAGCGCTCCGCCGCCCACGCCGCCGCCACCGAAAAAAGCGCGAGCAGGCTCCAGCCGAGCACGCCTTCCGCCAGCCCCAGAGCCTTGCCCGCGATCAGGATCGGCATGTGGACCGCGTAGAGCGGATAGGAGATGCCCCCCAACCACGCCGCCCATCCGGTCTCTGGGCTCCCCGGCCGCTCGGCGCCCTGCAGCGAACACAGGATGCTCGCCGGAAACGCCACGAACAGGGCCGCCAGCGTCACCGCCGCCGCGGGCAGCTCGGCGGGCGCCAGCAAGGGCGCCAGGACCAAGGCCATCGGCACGAACGCCGGCAACGCGATGCGCGGCAGCCGCCCGGCCGCATATAGCCGCCAGATCAGCACGCCGGCGAGATAGGCGACGAAGATCCGCACGAGCGCGATCCCTGCATCCTCGGGCCGGAAGCCGACGTCGTAATCGCCGCGCGCGATCACGAAGCTGCCCGCGATCACGCCGAGCACCACCACCGCCACCGCGATCGTCCGCGTCCGCGCAAAAGCGATGCTGCCGCCGTGCACGACATTGGCGACGCTCTCGTAGAAGAGCGACCACATCGGCGCGTTCAAAGGAAACAGCACCCAGCTCGCCAGCGCCGGCACGAGCAGGAATTGCAGCGCGACCCAGCCGGGCCGGATATCGGGATTGGGCGCGAGCGCATAAGCGAGCGTCGCGAGGACCGCGCCCAGGACGATCATCGGATAGAGCCGCCGGGCGCGCACGCCGAGGAACGTCGCCAGCCCCATGCCGCCCTGCAGCCGCCCCTCATAATTCATCGCGACGACGAAGCCCGACAGCATCAGGAAATAATCGACCGCGAGATGGCCGTGTTTCGCAAGCGCGAAGCCCGCCTCGTTGCCGACATGATGCGCGAGCACCGCCAGCGCCGCGAGCCCGCGCCCCGCATCGAGCAGCGGAAAATGCCCCGCTTTCGCAAGCGGAAGCGCGCGCGTCTCCCGCCGTCCCGAGCCTGTCGCCAGCGTCGCCATCTCCGGTCAACGCTGCATGTGCGAAGACGGTTGCCCGGCCCGCCCCGCCGATGGCGCGCTTCGTCCCCGGACGGCTCGATCCGGAACAGGAAAATGGCTCACGCGGAGACGCGGAGCCGCGGAGATGTCGTCCGACAGGATCAACGCGGCGCAGCCGCATCGAACTCCCTAAAAACCCTATGATAACGCCGTGCGGCGCCCCCTCGAGCCAGCCCCTTCGCGCCTTCGCGCCTTCGCGCGAAAAACTTCTTCTCCGCGTCTCCGCGTGACCCCCCTGCCTTCTTCCCCTTCCCATCGAAAATCACCCGTGGATAACCGCACGCGCCACCTAGACTTTGTGGCCAAACAGGGTCACCTTCCCCACATATATAGGGGTTCCCGCAATGTTCCCCGCCCCCGATTCACACGCTTTCGAGAAGGCAGTACGATGTCGCTTCTGCAGGCCAGCCGCACCTACAAGCCCTTCGAATATCCGTGGGCGTTCGAATATTGGAAGCGCCAGCAGCAGCTTCACTGGCTGCCGGAGGAGGTGCCGCTGGGCGAGGATTGCCGCGATTGGGCGCAGAAGCTGACCGATCACGAGCGCAACCTGCTCACGCAGATCTTCCGCTTCTTCACGCAGGCCGATGTCGAGGTGCAGGATTGCTACCACGAGAAATATGGCCGCGTCTTCAAGCCCACCGAGGTGAAGATGATGCTCACCGCCTTCTCCAATATGGAGACGGTGCATATCGCTGCCTACAGCCACCTGCTCGATACGATCGGCATGCCCGAGAGCGAATATTCGGCCTTCCTCCAATATAAGGAGATGAAGGACAAGCATGATTATCTGAGCACGTTCGGCGTCGATACGGACGAGGATATCGCGCGCACGCTCGCCATGTTCGGCGGCTTCACCGAGGGGCTGCAGCTCTTCGCCAGCTTCGCGATGCTGATGAACTTCCCGCGCTTCAACAAGATGAAGGGCATGGGCCAGATCGTCACCTGGTCGATCCGCGACGAGACGCTCCACTGCGACGGCATCATCCGCCTGTTCCACGCCTTCTGCAAGGAGCGGGACTGCCTGACGCCCGCGGTGCGCGACGACATTCTCGATCAGTGCGTGAAGACGGTGCGCATGGAGGATGCGTTCATCGATCTGGTGTTCGAAATGGGCCCGGTCAGCGGCATGACGCCCAAGGACATCAAGCAATATGTCCGCTTCATCGCCGATTGGCGGCTGGGCCAGCTCGGCCTCAAGCCGATCTACATGATCGATCAGCATCCCCTGCCGTGGCTCGCGCCGATGCTGAACGGCGTCGAGCACGCCAATTTCTTCGAAACCCGCGCGACCGAATATTCGAAGGGCGCCACCAAGGGCCAGTGGAACGACGTGTGGGACGCCTTCGACCGCCGCAAGGCCGCGAAGGGCCCGTCGCTGGTGGCGAACGAGGATGCGAGCGAAGGCGGGCTGTTCGGGCCGGCGGGCGTGGCGGCGGAGTAAGAAAAGTGGCCAATTGGAGGATGTCTTCGTTACCGAAGGTCGCCCGACCGTGACGTACGTCAATCCTCCAAATTATGCGGAGCTACTCACAGACATAAGAAGTTCTTCAAAACCCGTAATTATTGAAGGCCAGTCGGGGACAGGCAAGACATCGGTAGCTCTCACCATATTAGAGAGTACGATGTCGGGCAAATATCAGTATGTAACTCCCCGTAATCCTGCAGATTTGGAAAGAATTGACCATATCGCAACTGGGGAAGTTCCCGGAACCGTTGTAATTGACGATTTTCACAGACTGGTGTCCGAAACCCAATCAAAGCTCATAGACATCGCGAAGACAAAGGCAGATCTTGGCAATGCCTCCCCTCTCCCGAAGCTAGTCATAATTGGCATTAATCAGCTCGGCGAATCTCTGATACAAGTCGCCCATGACATCGCAAAGCGCTTAGGAATCCATCGGGTTGAGCCAGCTTCCCGAGATCAATTCAATGCGATCCAGTCGGAAGGCGAGCGAGCGTTAAATATTTCTTTCGATGACACCAGCAGTCTCTGGGAGGATTCCAGAGGAGATTACTGGCTCATTCAACGCCTGCTCAAGCTCGGCTGCACTCAAAATAACGTTACCGAAACTGTCAATGGAGTAGAAAAGGCTCTCAAGGTCGATCTGCCCTCCGTCAGAACCCTCCTGACTGCCGACTTGAGTTCAGCATACCAGAACATCACCAAGGAATTTTGTCGAGGCAAGCGCTTTAGACCGGGCAATGATCCTTACTTTAAGCTTCTTAAAGCCGTTTCCGAACAAAACGAGCCTGCAGTAGATATTAAGCTTCTTGCAAATCAGCTAGGCGACTTACGACAGAGCATAAATAATATCAAAGACCACCGCCTCAAGGTTTTGATCGATGAGAAAGGCAATCTATCCCGGTTTTTCCATTATAATCCAGAAAATAGCTTGTTCTCGATCGATGATCAGGCCTTGTTCTTTTATTTGAAAAATCTTGATTGGGATCGACTGCGGGCAGAGTGCGGATTTCGCGAAGTCAGCGAGACGTTTGAATTTGATATCGCAATTTCGTTCGCCGGCGAAAATCGCAAGTTAGCAGAGACTATATGTGAAAGACTTCGTTTTCTAGATTTTAACGTTTTCACGACAAGCTTTACGAGGCGAACTTTCTGGGAATGACCTGGACAGATCAGTTTGAGCGCGTGTTTGGCAAAGACAGCCGCTTCGTTCTCTGCGTTCTGGATCAACATTACCGTCAAAAGATCTGGCCGACGTTTGAGAAGGCCTCTTTCGCCCATCGCGTGAAAGAAGGTGAAGTATGGCCAATATACTTGGACGATACGAACTTCGTTGAAATTCCCAAGGACGTCGTAGGAATCATGTTCAAGGGTCGCTTGGCTGCGGATATCGAAGAAGCGGACGTAGACAGCTCTATTATTGAAGTGTTGATAGAGCGGCTCGACAAGGACGCCTGAAGTCGAGATTTATCAGAACTTATGCATTTTTTGTTGTCCTACACGCCCTTCGCTGCATAGTTAGTTCGCTCCTCTGACCAAGGAGCGATTCGCATGACCCAACGCATCGACCCGACCGCTTTCGCCGAAGGGCAGTCCCGCCCCGCCTCGGCGACCGACACGCCCGAGGCCGGCGACACCGCCGATCCCACCCTCACCTTCACCCCCGCCCAACCCCGCGCCCGCAAGGATGCTGGACCGCGATCCGCCAGCGCGTCTTCGTCGAGGCGCTCGCCGAGACGGGCAGCATCACCGAAGCCGCCGAGGCCGCCGGCGTCAGCCCACGCTCCGCCTATCGGCTGCGCCAGCGGCCCGATGCTCTGGCCTTCGCCGATGCCTGGGATCGCGCGATGGTGCTGGCCGCGCACCGCCTGACCGCGGTCGCCTTCGATCGCGCGATCCACGGCCGCCGCAAGGGGATCTGGAAGGATGGCGAGGAGGTGGGCGAGGAATATGTGCCGTCCGATCGGCTGCTGATGTTCCTGCTGGCCCACTTCGATCCGATGCGATACGGCAAGCTCTCCGGCATCATCCCGTTCAATGTCCGCAATCCGCTGGAGACGGCGGCCGAGGAACTGCCGATCTGCCTCGACGAGATCGCGGACCAGCCGCGCCGCGCCGACGAGGACCAGCATGAGTGGTTCGGCCCGATCCAGCGCCTGCGCGCCGCCGCCGCCCGCGCCGCCGCCGAGGACGCGTCCGAGCCGACTCGCGCGCGCACGCGTAGAGGTGCGACTTTCCAGTGACCTTTCGCGGAAATGGCCGCTCCCAACCCGTCATCCTGAACTCGTTTCAGGATCCAAGTTCCGCCCTTTCCAGCCGCGCGCCGTTGGCGGGTTCGGGTGCTGGATCCTGAAACAAGTTCAGGATGACGAAAAGGGGGCCGTCTCCCAACCGCGAACCGCCTGCCACCCTCACCGCCGTGCTCCGGCGAAGGCCGGAGCGTTGGCAACCAGCGGCACACCAGAAACTCCAACGCTCCGGCCTCCGCCGGAGCACCGCGCGCGCCTTGCAACACCCACGCAAAAATGCCCGGCCGCCCGCACGCGACCGAGCCTCATCTACCCCCGGGCAGCGGCCACCCGCCGCCGAACCGCGCCTAGCGCGCGTTCATATTGTTGGAAACGTTGGAGAAGGTGTTCTTCAGCTTGGTGCCGAGCGTCGACATCGTCCCGATCGCCGCCACCGCGATCAGCGCCGCGATCAGGCCATATTCGATCGCGGTCGCGCCGCGACGGTCGGTCAGGAGCTTCAGGAGGCTACGCATGGAACAGGGCGCCGTTCTACAAACAGGGTGCGGAACCACCCCCGATAGCGCCCATAGTCTACGACTTCGTAAACGAAATCTGGATCAGCTTTCAGGCCTGGCGATAGCGGAAGCGCAGCAGCGGCCGCGCCATGACGAGCCCGGCGAGGAAGCCGCCGATATGCGCGGCCGCGGCGATCGCCATCCCGTCCAGCCGGCTCGCGAAGCCGACCAGCAATTGCAGCCCCGTCCACGCCGCCGCCAGCCAGGCGATATGCACCCAGCGCGCCACGTTCGGCGGCAGCGTGCTCGCGCGCCTCTGCCCGTAGAGGATCGCATAGGCGCCGACGATCGCCGAGATCGCGCCCGACGCGCCGATCATCGGGATCGTCGCATGCGGATCGGCGATGAACTGCGCCGCCGCCGCCGCATAGGCGCCGACGACGTAGAGCAGGCACAAAGCCGCCGGCCCGAGCGCGACCTCGGTCTCCTTCCCGCAATAGCCGAGCATCATCAGGTTGAAGACGAGATGCAGGATCCCGCCATGGAGCATCGTCGCGCTCAGCGGCGTGAGCCACACCGGCAGCGCATCGGGCATCGGCGGGCCGCCGATCCGCGCCGGAATGAACCCGCCGAGCAGCGCGCCCGTATCGCTCTGCCCGGCCACGCCGAACAGCACGAACGCCGCGGCGATGCCGACGCCGAGCATCAGGGTCGCGCGGGGAGGCTGGCTACGCATGGTATCGGCTTCCGGCAGCTAGAGCAGGGTCAGGCGGCACACACCCGTTGGGTTCGAGCAGCTTCGAGCTTGTCGAGAAGCGTCCGTCGAGAACTCGGCCGACTTCTCGACTACGATCTCGGCAAGCTCGATCTGCGCTCGAAGCAAACGGAGACGGGGGGCAGCCACGTCCGATATGCTCCAATAACGCCCTCAGATGAATTCGATGCGCGACACGACATAATAACGGTCGCCCGACGGCACCGTCACCTCGACATCGTCGTCCACGCGGCGGCCGATCAGCGCGCGGCCGAGCGGCGAGGAGAAGCTGATCTTGCCCGATCGCGCATCCGCCTCGGTCTGGCCGACGATCTGGTAGGTGACGGGCTTGTCGTCCTCGTCCACCAGATGGACGGTCGCGCCGAACACGACCTTGTCGCCCGAAAGCGTCGTCGGATCGATGACGAGCGCGCGCGCCAGCCGATCCTCGATGTCGGCGATCATCGCCTCCACCTGGCCCTGGCGTTCCTTGGCGGCGTGATATTCGGCGTTTTCGGAAAGGTCGCCATGGGCGCGCGCTTCCTCGATCGCGTCGATGATCTCGGGCCGCTCCACCTTGAGGCGCTTCAGCTCGGCGGTGAGCATGTCATGCCCTTCCACCAGCATCGGCAGCTTCTCTGTGGTCGCCATCGGCTTACTTCCCTTCAGATCGAACAGGCCATCCCTGCGCCGCCCCTTGGACGACGCCCCATCCTAGCGATGTTGGGAGATGGCGCGATCATGCATGATAGGATTGCAGCGATCGTACTTCAAGAGTCCGGTCCCGCATCGCAGCGATCGCCTCCACCGCCGCCACGCCCGCCGCCGCGGTCGTGAAATAGGGGATGCGCGCCTGCAAGGCCGATGCCCGGATCGATTTGCTGTCCTGCAGGCTCTGCCAGCCCTCGGTCGTATTGAGCACGAGCGCGACCTGCCCGTTCTTCATCCGGTCGACGATGTGCGGGCGGCCCTGCGCGACCTTGTTGACCGTCTCGACCGCGAGGCCCTGTTCGCGCAGATAGTCGGCGGTGCCTTCGGTCGCGATGACCTGGAAGCCGAGGTCGATCAGCGTGCGGACGGCCGGCTCCACGACGATCTTGTCGGACGGTTTGACCGAGACGAAGACGGTGCCGGTCTGCGGCAGCACGGTGCCCGCGCCGAGCTGTGCCTTGCCAAAGGCGGTCGCGAAATCGACATCGATTCCCATGACTTCGCCCGTACTCTTCATCTCGGGCGAGAGGACCGGATCGACGCCGGGGAAGCGCGCCCAGGGGAACACCGCTTCCTTCACGCAATGATGCTTGATCGCGAGATCGATCTTGGGAAGATTGCTGAGCTTCTCGCCCGCCATCACCCTGGCCGCGATCTTGGCGATCGGCGCGCCGACCGCCTTGGCCACGAACGGCACCGTTCGGCTGGCCCGCGGATTGACCTCGATGAGGTAAACCTCACCGTCCTTCACTGCGAACTGGACGTTCATCAGCCCGCGCACCGACAGCGCCCGCGCCAGCGCATCGGTCTGCCGCTCGATCTCGGCGACGATCTCGCGCGGCAGGCTGTGCGGCGGCAGCGAGCAGGCGCTGTCGCCCGAATGGACGCCCGCCTCCTCGATATGCTGCATCACGCCCGCGATAACGACGTCGGTCCCGTCGCAGATCGCATCGACATCCACCTCGATCGCGTCGCGGAGATAGCGGTCGATCAGCACCGGGCTGTCGCCCGACACGAGCACGGCGGTCGTGATGTAAAGTTCCAGCTGCGCCTGCGTGTCGACGACCTCCATCGCCCGTCCGCCGAGCACGTAGGAGGGCCGCGTCAGCACCGGATAGCCGATCCGGTTCGCCACCGCGATCGCCTCTTCCCGGCTCCGGGCGATGCCATTCTCGGGCTGCTTGAGGCCGAGCTTCTCGACCAGGGCCGCGAAGCGCTCGCGATCCTCGGCCAGATCGATCGCATCCGGGCTGGTGCCGAGGATCGGGATCCCCGCATTCTCCAGCTCCTGCGCCAGCTTCAGCGGCGTCTGCCCGCCGAACTGGACGATCACCCCGACCAGCTCGCCGCGGCTCATCTCGACGTGGAGGATCTCGAGCACGTCCTCGGCCGTCAGCGGCTCGAAATAGAGCCGGTCGGACGTGTCGTAATCGGTGCTTACCGTCTCCGGATTGCAGTTGATCATGATCGTCTCGTAGCCCGCATCGCTCAGCGCGAAGCAGGCGTGGCAGCAGCAATAATCGAACTCGATCCCCTGCCCGATCCGGTTCGGCCCGCCGCCGAGGATCACGATCTTGCGCCGGTCGCTCGGCATCGCCTCGTTCTCGGGCTCGCCGAAGCTCGGCGCCTCGTAGGTCGAATACATGTAGGGCGTCTTCGCCTCGAACTCGGCCGCGCAGGTGTCGATCCGCTTGAACACGGGTCGCACGCCCAGCCTGTGGCGCAGCGCGCGCACCTCGGCCTCGGTCACGCCGCCCGACATGCCCTTGATCGCATCATGGACGATGCCCGATCCCCGCGCCTGCTCGCGGCTCATGCCGGCGAGGTTGGCGGACTGCAGCGCCAGCCAGGCGAGGCGCTTGTCCGAAAAGCCCATCGCCTTGATCCGCCGCAGCCCGACAGCGTCGTTGGGCAGCCCGTCGCGGCAGATGCTCTCCTCGACCGCGACGATTTCGCTCAGCCGCTCGATGAACCACGGATCATATTTGGCGATCCGGCAGACGTCGGCGACCGTGAAGCCCTCGCGGAGCGCCTGCGCCGCAATCAACAGCCGGTCCGGCGTCGGCTCGGCCAGAGCCGCCTCGATCTCGGGGCGCGGCGCGCCCTTCAGCCGATCGACGATGTTGAGCCCCGACAGCCCCGTCTCCAGCCCGCGCAGCGCCTTTTGCAGGCTCTCGTGGATGTTGCGCCCGATCGCCATCACCTCGCCGACCGACTTCATCGCCGTCGTCAGATGATCGCTCGCGCCCTTGAACTTCTCGAAGGCGAAACGCGGAATCTTGGTGACGACATAGTCGATCGTCGGCTCGAAGCTCGCCGGCGTCGCGCCGGTAATGTCGTTGGTGATCTCGTCGAGCGTATAGCCGACCGCCAGCTTGGCGGCGACCTTGGCGATCGGGAAGCCCGTCGCCTTCGACGCCAAAGCCGACGAGCGCGACACGCGCGGGTTCATCTCGATGACGACGAGCCGCCCGTCCTTGGGATTGACCGCGAACTGGACGTTCGAGCCGCCCGTCTCCACGCCGATCTCGCGCAGCACCGCGATGCTTGCGTTGCGCATGATCTGATATTCCTTGTCGGTCAGCGTCAGCGCCGGCGCGACGGTGATCGAATCACCCGTATGGATGCCCATCGGATCGACATTCTCGATCGAGCAGATGATGATGCAATTGTCGTTGCGATCCCGCACGACCTCCATCTCATATTCTTTCCACCCGAGCACCGATTCCTCGACCAGCACTTCGCTCGTCGGCGAAAGGTCGAGCCCGTTGGTGACGATCTCGATGAATTCCTGACGGTTATAGGCGATGCCGCCGCCCTGCCCGCCCATCGTGAAGCTCGGCCGGATGATCGACGGCAGCTGGACGAATTCCAGCGCCTCCAGCGCCTCGTCGACCGTATGCGCGATCCGGCTGCGCGGGCTTTCCAGCCCGATCTTGTCCATCGCGTCGCGAAACTTGAGCCGGTCCTCGGCCTTGTCGATCGCCTCCGCATCGGCGCCAATCATCTGGCAGCCATATTTCTCCAGCGTGCCGTCGTTGAACAGCGCCAGAGCGGTGTTCAGCGCGGTCTGCCCGCCCATCGTCGGCAGCACCGCATCGGGGCGCTCCTTCTCGATGATCTTGGCCACGATCTCAGGCGTGATCGGCTCGATATAGGTCGCGTCCGCCATGTCCGGATCGGTCATGATCGTCGCCGGGTTCGAATTGACGAGGATGATCCGATAGCCTTCCTCGCGCAGCGCCTTGCAGGCCTGCGTCCCCGAATAATCGAACTCGCACGCCTGGCCGATGATGATCGGGCCGGCGCCGATGATGAGGATCGAGTTGATGTCGGTACGCTTGGGCATCAGTTGGACAATCCGGTTTCCGCGACACAGCCCCAGCCATCATATTCGACGCCATATTTGGCTTCGATTTCCAGGCAGGTGGCGGTCAATGATTTGATCGAGGCGGCATCGGCGGGCTGCTCGCGCTCGAGGAACAAAGTGATCGCGCCGTCCTCGTCGACCTCGCGATCGATCGGCACGAAGGCCAGATCCTCGGCATCGAATTCGAGCCGGTCGATCGCCTCGCGCGTCCCCGTGAAGCTTACGTCAACGGGCCGGACCAGCTCGGCGCGATCGCCATTCTC
Organism: Sphingomonas natans; assembly: GCF_030546695.1. GTDB lineage: Bacteria > Pseudomonadota > Alphaproteobacteria > Sphingomonadales > Sphingomonadaceae > Sphingomonas_I > Sphingomonas_I natans. The sequence goes on along the minus strand of NZ_JAUOTP010000001.1, from coordinate 155,522 downwards.
GGCCAGGCTCTGCAGGACCTTCAGATCCTCGGCCCATTCCTCTTCGAGCCGCTTGGGATCGACGCCGCTCATGCCGCGCCCCGCAACTGGCTGACGAACTGCTCGAACAGATAGTGGCTGTCCTGCGGCCCGGGGCTCGCCTCGGGATGATACTGGACCGAGAAGGCCGGCTTGTCGGTCAGCCGCAGTCCGGCAAGACTGCCATCGAACAGCGAGAAATGCGTCGGCTCGGCGTTGGCCGGCAGCGTGTCGGTCACGACCGCGAAGCCGTGATTCATGCTCGTGATCTCGACGCGGCCGTCGTCGCTGCGCTTGACCGGATGGTTTGCGCCGCGATGCCCCTGATGCATCTTCTCGGTCTTCGCGCCGACCGCCAAGCCCAGCAGCTGATGGCCAAGGCAGATGCCGAAGATGGGCGTGCCGATCTTGAGCAGATCCTGGATCACCGGCACCGCATAGCGCCCGGTCGCGGCCGGATCGCCCGGCCCGTTCGAGAGGAACACGCCGTCGGGCTGATGCGCCATCACCTCGTCGAACGTCGCCGTCGCGGGCACCACCGTCACCCGCGCGCCGGCGGCGACGAGGTTGCGCAGGATGTTGCGCTTGAGCCCATAATCGATCGCGACGACATGCGGGCCTTCCGGGTTCGCGGCGTGCGCCGCATAGCCCTCGCCGATCGTCCAGAGCCCGTCATCCCATTTGTAGCTCTGCGTCGCTGAGACCTCGATCGCGAGGTCCATGCCCTCGAGCCCAGGCCAGTCGCGCGCCTGCGCCTTCAGCGCCTCCAGATCGAACTCGCCCTTCGCATTGTGCGCGATCACGCCGTTGGGCGCCCCCTGGATGCGAATGGCGCGGGTCAAAGCGCGCGTATCGACGCCCGCCAGCCCGATCCGGCCATTGTTGCGCAGCCACGTGTCGAAGCCCTGCGTCGATCGGAAGCTCGACGGATCGGTCACGTCCTCGCGGACGATGCAGCCCAAGGCATGCGGGTTGATCGCCTCGATATCTTCGGGGTTCGCGCCGACATTGCCGATATGCGGAAAGGTGAACGTGATGATCTGCGCGGCATAAGAGGGATCGGTCATCGCCTCCTGATAGCCGGTCATCGCGGTGTTGAAGCACACCTCGCCCACGGCGGCGCCCTCGGCGCCGAAGCCGCGGCCCCAGATGACGGTGCCGTCCCCAAGAACAAGCACGCCCGTCGCTCCTTCGGGCGCGCGTTGAGGCGTGGCGTCGGCCATGATGGGCGGGCTCCTTTGGATGGTGGCGATGTCGCTAAGCCGCGTCCGCTAGACGGGGGCGGCGACAGGGTCAACTCTACCAAATCGGGCACCGCTCGGCTACGCTCCCGCCTTTCCGATATTCGAGAGCATCATGATCCGAGACGATGTGAAGGCGGCGCAGATTGCCGCGATGAAGAGTGGCGACAAAGCGACGGTCGCCGCGACGCGGCTGATCGAGGCTGCGGTCAAGAATCGCGACATCGAACTGCGCACCGCCACCAGCCAGCCCGACGACGATCTGCTCGTCACCGAAGTGCTGCAAAAGATGATCAAGCAGCGCCGCGAATCGATCGACATGTATATAAAGGGCGGCCGCCAGGAACTGGCCGACGCCGAAGCCGGCGAGATCGCGGTGATCGAACGCTTCCTGCCCAAGCAGATGAGCGAGGACGAGGCCCGCGCCGCCGTCGACGCGCTGGCAACCGAGCTGGGCGCAGCGAGCGTCAAGGACATGGGCCGCGTGATGGCCGCGCTGAAGGAGCGCTTCGCGGGCCAGATGGACATGGGCAAGGCGAGTGGACTGGTGAAGGCGCGGCTGGGGTAGTCGCACGATACCGATTTTTTTAGCCCCCTTTCCGTTCGTCCTCAGCGAAGTCGAAGGACGTGCTACACGCGATTCGGTATGACCTTCTGGACCTACATGCTGCGCTGTGCGGACGGCCGTTACTATGTCGGCCACACGGACGCGCTTGATCGGCGGATCGCCCAGCATCATCACGGCAAGGGCTGTGATTTTACGGCGCGCCGGCAACCCGTCGCACTCGTGTGGTCGGAAGGCTTCGTAACGCGGCTCGAAGCTCTCGAGGCGGAGCAGCGCCTGAAAGGCTGGTCACGCGCCAAGAAGGAGGCCCTTATCGCAGGAAATTGGGCCCGGCTTCACGAGCTGGCCGTATCCCATGAGGCACGTCCTTCGACTTCGCTCAGGACGAACGGGGATGGAAGGAATGGCGCCCCTCTCTCCGCTCGCCCTCAACCTGCTCTGTCCGTTCGTCCTGACGCTCCTCTTTCCGTTCGTCCTGAGCCTGTCGAAGGACTTGCTCTCGGCCCCGCCCTCTCAATCGTTGGGCCGGCGATCCCATGAGCCTCTCCCCGCAATTCCTCGACGAGCTTCGCGCCCGCACGCACCTGTCCGCGCTCATCGGCCGCTCGGTGAAGCTGCAGAAGGCCGGCCGCGAATATAAGGGCTGCTGCCCGTTCCACGACGAGAAGACGCCCAGCTTCTACGTCAATAACGACAAGAGCTTCTACCACTGCTTCGGTTGCTCCGCGCACGGCGACGCGATCCGCTTCCTGACCGAGGCGCGCGGCCTGCCCTTCATCGATGCGGTCAAGGAGCTTGCCGCCGCCGCCGGGCTGGAAATGCCCGCGCCCGATCCGCGCGCCGCCGAAAAGGCCGAGCGCCAGACCGGCCTCGCCGCCGCCAACGAGGCGGCCGCGCGCTGGTTCGCGGACCAGCTGCAGGGCATCGGCGGCGCCGAGGCGCGCGCCTACCTCCAGCGCCGCGGCGTGCCGGACGAAATCGCCCAGACGTTCGGCATCGGCTTCGCACCCGACAGCCGCGGCAAGCTCAAGGCCGCGCTCGCCGGCTTCGGCGACGACACGCTCGTCGAGGCCGGACTCCTCATTAAGGTCGAGGACAAGGAGCCTTACGATCGCTTTCGCGGCCGGCTGATGATCCCGATCCGCGACCAGCGCGGGCGGACGATCGCGTTCGGCGGCCGGATCCTCGATACCGGCGAGCCCAAATATCTGAACTCGCCCGACACGCCCATGTTCGACAAAGGCCGCACGCTCTTCAATCTCGATCGTGCCGGGCCCGCCTCGCGCAAGGCCGGACGGCTGATCGTCGTCGAAGGCTATATGGACGTGATCGCGCTGGCCAAGGCGGGTCTCGACGAGGTCGTCGCGCCGAACGGCACCGCCGTCACCGAGGCGCAGCTCGAGCGGATGTGGCGCCTCGCCGAAGTGCCAATCCTGTGCCTCGACGGCGACAAGGCCGGGCAGAAGGCCGCGATCCGCGCTGCGCTGCGCGCGATGCCGCTCGTCGGTCCCGGCCGCAGCCTCGCCTTCGCAACCCTGCCCCCGGGCCAGGATCCCGACGATCTGGTCAAGGCGGGCGGCATCGACGCGCTCGAACGCGTGGTCGCAGCCGCCCGGCCGCTCGTCGATCTCGTATGGGACAGCGAGCTCGCCGCTACGCCCCTCACTACCCCGGAAGCACGGGCGGGCCTGCGCCAGCGGCTGACCGAGATTGCGCGCACGATCGGCGACGCCGACGTCCGCGAACAATATCTCGGCGAATATCGCCGCCGCTTCGATGCGCTCTACGATGCCGCCCCGCCCCAGCGGAATTTCCAGCGCAAGCGTCCGTTTGTCCGCGGAGGCGGCGGCGGTCCTTTCCAGTCGCCGCAGCGTCCAGCAACCGAACCGGCGCTCGCGATCGGCCGCAGCGGGATCGATCAGATGCTCGCGCGTGCCGTGCTCGCCGGCCTCGTCCTTCGCCCCGAGCTGATCGGAGAACATGCCGAGGCGCTGCAGGGGCTGCCGCTGCCGGACGAGATGCTCTCCGCCCTGCGCGACGCGCTCATCGATGCGATCGTCGTGCAGGGATCGCTTGAAAGCGCCGACATGGGCCACATATTGAGATCAGCTGGTGTGACCAGCGCAGCGAATCGTCTTCTCGGCGCCAACGGCCTTGCCTTTTCCTTCCTCCGCAGCGATGCGGATCCGCTGCGTGCGGCGCAGGATCTGGGCGAGGCGATCGAGGTGCTGGCGACGCGACCTGCGATCGACGCGGCGCTGGCCGAGGCGACTAGGGCGTTCGCGGTCTCGACGGACGAGGCGGCGTTCGCAGAACAACAAAGGCTGACGCTCGAACGGGCGGAGGCCGAACGAAGGCTCCTCGCGCTGATGGGGCCGGAAGACGGATAAGAGCGTTCTTGGACGCGCGTGCATCGGGATCGAAGCAGCAGATGGCGAAGACGAACACGGTCGTGGCGAATGGTGCGGGCGGCGAGAGCGGCGACAACGGCGATGCGCCGCTGATCGACCTCAACGAGGCCAGCCTCAAGAAGCTGATCGCCCGCGCCAAGAAGCGCGGCTACATCACCTATGACGAGCTCAACGAGGTCGTCGGCGAGATGTCGACCGATCAGATCGAGGACATCACCTCCGCGATCAACGAAATGGGCATCAACATCGTCGAGAACGAGGATGCCGGCGAGGACGGCGAGCAGCAACAGCAGCAGAATGCCGACGACGAGGAAGAGCCCGCTGACGACGCGGCCGATTCCGCCGCGACCTTCACCGCCGCCACGCCCAAGAAAGAGACGATCGATCGCACGGACGATCCGGTCCGCATGTATCTGCGCGAGATGGGAGCCGTCGAGCTCCTGTCGCGCGAGGGCGAGATCGCCATCGCCAAGCGGATCGAGGCCGGCCGCGACACGATGATCCAGGGCCTGTGCGAAAGCCCGATTACGTTCAACGCCATCATCGACTGGTCGACCCAGCTCAACGAAGGCACGATGCAGCTGCGCGAGATCCTCGATCTCGACGCGATGGTCTCCAAGGGCCCCACGCCCGAGCAGGTCGAGGGCGCCGAGGCGGACGACAATGGCGAGATCAGCGAGAAATCGGCAGGCCCGTCCTTTAAGGAAGAGGAAGAGCCCGAGGAGGCTCCGGCCGATTCCGAGGATGAGGACGGCCAGACCGAGCGCCGCATCCCCCGCCCGTCCGACGACGAGGAAGAGGACAACACCCTCAGCCTCGCGCAGATGGAAGAGCAGCTCAAGCCGCAGGCGCTGGAGCGCTTCGCGACGATCACCGAGCTGTATCGCAGCTTTGCCAAGGTCCAGGCCGCGCGCGTCGCGGCGATGGGCGTGGGCGACGATTTCCCCGCCGCGCAGGAAACCAAATATCAGAAGCTGCGCGAAGATCTCACCGCCGAGGTCGAAAGCGTCAAGTTTCACGGCGCCAAGATCGAGCATCTCGTAGATCAGCTCTATTCGTTCAACCGCCGCCTGACCGCCCTCGGTGGTCAGATGCTGCGGCTTGCCGAGCGTCACAAGGTGCCGCGCAAGGACTTCCTCGACCGCTATGTCGGCCACGAGACCGAGGAAGGCTGGCTCGAGCGCGTCGGCACGATCGACAAGAAGTGGATCGCCTTCGCGACCGTCGAGGGCGCCGCCGTCGAGCGCGTCCGCGCCGAGATCGCCGAGATCGCGCAGGCGACCGGCATGGCGCTCACCGAATTCCGCCGGATCGTCAACATGGTCCAGAAGGGCGAGCGCGAGGCGCGTATCGCCAAGAAGGAAATGGTCGAAGCGAACCTCCGCCTCGTTATCTCGATCGCTAAAAAATATACGAACCGCGGCCTGCAATTCCTTGATCTTATTCAGGAAGGCAATATCGGCCTGATGAAGGCAGTCGATAAGTTCGAATATCGCCGCGGCTATAAATTCTCGACTTACGCCACCTGGTGGATCCGGCAAGCGATCACCCGCTCGATCGCGGATCAGGCGCGGACGATCCGCATCCCGGTCCATATGATCGAGACGATCAATAAGCTCGTCCGCACGAGCCGTCAGTTCCTCCACGAGACGGGCCGCGAGCCGACGCCGGAGGAACTTGCCGAGCGCCTCTCGATGCCGCTCGAGAAGGTCCGCAAGGTGATGAAGATCGCCAAGGAGCCGATCTCGCTGGAAACGCCGATCGGCGACGAGGAGGATAGCCACCTCGGCGATTTCATCGAGGACAAGAATGCCGTCATCCCGGTCGATGCGGCGATCCAGGCGAATTTGAAGGAAACGGTCACCCGCGTCCTCGCCAGCCTGACCCCGCGCGAGGAGCGCGTGCTGCGCATGCGTTTCGGCATCGGCATGAACACCGATCACACGCTGGAGGAAGTCGGCCAGCAATTCTCGGTCACCCGCGAGCGCATCCGCCAGATCGAGGCGAAGGCGCTGCGCAAGCTCAAGCATCCGTCGCGCAGCCGCAAGATGCGGAGTTTCCTCGACCAGTAAGCGCCGGCCCGGCTGCGCGTTTACGCAACGTTGAACATGATCCGTCCATAAGCTCCCGGGAGGCAGCGCCTCTTGGGAGCGGGACGTCATGCGATCATCGGGGGGCCAGCACTGGATCGCGCTCGATCATGTGCGCGCGCTTGCGGCCTTCCTCGTCTTCAGCTGGCACTTCCTGCACGCGACGGCCGGGACGCCGGTGCCATTCGCCAGCGCCCCCGTCATCTTCCCGCTTGCCCTGATCGACGAGGGCCAAACGGGCGTCGCTCTGTTCATGACGCTGTCCGGCTATCTGTTCGGCAAGCTGCTCGATGGTCGCGAAGTCGATTATATCGCGTTCCTGTGGAACCGCGCGCTGCGGCTTCTGCCGTTGATGCTCGTCGTCATCGCCGTGATGGCGATCGGCGCGTATCGCGAGGATGGCCTGGCCGGTCTGCAGGCCTGTCTGGCGGGCGTATATCTCGGCCTGTTCAATCCATTCCTGCCTTTGGATCACGGTCTGTGGTCGATCGTCATCGAGGCGCATTTTTACTTCCTCTTGCCGCTGCTGCTGGCGATGCAGCGGCGCTTCGGCCCCGCGACGCTCGCGCTCGTGGCCGGCGCTCTCACCCTGCGCTTTGCGCTGGCGGCGAACGGCTTCAACATCCACTTCTTCTCCTACTGGACGATCCTCGGCCGGATCGATCAGTTCGCGCTCGGCCTCGCCGCCTTTCGCTATCGCCATCTGATCGCCGGCCGTACCCCGGTCGCGGCGGTGATCGCCCTGGCCTTCTGCAGCTTCTACTGGTGGTTCGATCGATCGGGAGGAACCTATTTCGGCCCACCAAGCGACTCTCCGCTGTGGGCCGTGATGCCGGCGATCGAAGGAGGCACCTATGCCGCTCTTATCGCCTGGTACGACAGCCGACCGGTCGGCATCGTCGGGCGATTGTCCGCCGGCATCGCGAAGATCGGAACGTGGAGCTTCTCGATCTACCTGCTGCATTTCTTCGTCGTGTTCAGCGCGCCCGTCTGGATCGCGGCGCACATCATGTCGCCGTCCAATTTCTATGTCGCCACGCTGTGGTCGGCGCTCTGCTTCGCCGCGATCCTACCGATGGGCTATCTCTCGTACCGGTTCGTCGAGCGCCCTTTCCTGCGAAACCGGCGTCGCTACCTTCGTGATCCGCAGCCATCGCCTCCGCCGGGATTCGGAGCTTATCCGGTCCAGGCCTGAACAAGGCAGGTTGCGGGCACCGATAGGCGAACTTCCATTGCTCGCGCCGGTCCGTCCAGCCTAGAGCGGGCGCGATGACCAAGCCTCCACATCCGTTCACGTTCCGGGATTATCGCTGCTATTGGATCGCCCGTCTCTGCGCGACGGTCGCGCAGACGTCGATGATCGTCGTCATCGGCTGGCAGGTCTACGATATCGCCCGCGAGACGATGGACCCGCGCGACGCGGCGTTCCAGCTCGGGCTGATCGGCATCTTCCAGTTCCTTCCGCTCGCCCTGCTCACGCTTGTCGTCGGCTGGGTGGCGGACCGGATCGACCGGCGCTTCATCGTCCGCGTCACGGCCCTGCTGGAGGCGCTGTGCGCCGCCGCGCTGGCGACGATGGCAGTACACCACGACACCACGCTCCCCGCTTTGTTCGCGATCGCCGCCCTGCTCGGCGTCGCACGCGCTTTCGCCAATCCGGCGATGGGCGCGCTGTCGCCGAATCTCGTGCCCGCGGAAGTCCTGCCACAGGCGATCGCGGTCAGTTCGGTATCGTGGCAGACGGGCGCGATCGTCGGTCCGGCACTCGGTGGCTATCTCTACGCGGCCGGCACGCCCGTCCCCTATACCGTGGCTGCCTGCCTGTTCCTGACCGCCTTCGCGATGCTGATGCTGATCCGCCCGATCGCGCGGACCAGCATCGCCAAGGCGAGCCCGATCCGCCAGATGATCGACGGTCTCCATTATGTGCGGCGAAACAAGATGGTGCTGGGCACGATCAGCCTCGATCTGTTCGCGGTCCTGCTGGGCGGCGCGACGGCGATGTTACCCGTCTATGCGCGCGACATCCTCCATGTCGGCCCGTCTGGCCTCGGCAATCTGCGCGCGGCGCCCGCTGTCGGCTCGACGCTCACAGCGATCTTCCTCGGCGTGCGGCCGCTCCGCAACAATGTCGGCATAAAGATGCTTGCCGCCGTCTGCGTGTTCGGCGCCGCGACGATCGTCTTCGGCTTCTCGACCTGGATGCCTCTGTCGCTGCTCGCGCTCGCCGTCCTCGGTTCGGCCGACATGGTCTCGGTCTTCATCCGCCAGTCGCTCATCCAGCTCTACACGCCCAACGAGATGCGCGGCCGGGTCGGCGCGATCTCCTCGCTCTTCATCTCGGGCTCGAACGAGCTGGGCGAGGCCGAATCGGGCTTCTTCGCCGCGACGGTCGGCCCGGTGGCCGCGGTCGTCGCGGGCGGCATAGGCGCGATCGGCGTGACCTTGCTATGGTCGCGCCTGTTTCCAGAACTCCGGCGGGCAAGGACCTTCGCTCCCCCCGCCAATCTCGTCCAACCTGCTGAGGAGACGCGGCCATGAAAGCGGCGACGATACTCGATACGATCGGCAACACGCCCCATATCCGGCTGTCCCGCCTGTTCCCGGACGCGGAAATCTGGGTGAAGAGCGAGCGCTCCAATCCCGGCGGATCGATCAAGGATCGCATCGCGCTGTCTATGATCGAAGCGGCCGAAGCCTCGGGCGCGCTCAAGCCCGGCGGCACGATCGTCGAGCCGACCAGCGGCAATACCGGCATCGGCCTAGCGATGGTCGCGGCGGTCAAGGGCTATAAGATCATCCTCGTCATGCCCGAGAGCATGTCTATCGAGCGCCGTCGCCTCATGCTCGCCTACGGTGCGACCTTCGATCTCACCCCCCGCGAGCGCGGCGTCAAAGGCGCGATCGAACGCGCGATCGAGATCGCCAATTCGATCCCCGATGCGTGGATGCCGCAACAGTTCGAGAATCCCGCCAATATCGATGTGCATGTGAAGACGACCGCCGAAGAAATCTTCGCCGATTTCCAGGACACGCCGCTCGACGCGATCATCACCGGCGTCGGCACCGGCGGGCACATCACCGGCGTTGCGCAACTGCTCAAGAGCCGCTGGCCGGACCTGAAGGTCTTCGCGGTCGAGCCGACGCTGTCGCCGGTCATCTCGGGCGGCCAGCCCGCGCCGCATCCGATCCAGGGCATCGGCGCCGGCTTCATCCCGGAAAATCTCCACACCGATCTGCTCGATGGCGTGATCCAGGTCGATCCGGCGGATGCGAAGGATTATGCCCGCCGCTCGGCGCGTGAGGAAGGCATTCTCGTCGGCATCTCGTCGGGCGCGACGCTCGCCGCCATCGCCCAGAAGCTCAAGGAAACCCCCGGCAAGCGCATCCTCGGCTTCAATTACGATACGGGCGAGCGCTATCTGTCGGTCCCCGACTTCCTGCCCGAATAAGCCTGCCCGGCGCGCATTCCGCCCGGCGGTCACGCCCGCGGATGCGCGTTCCGGTAGACGTCCATCAGATGCGCCGCATCGACCGCGGTATAGACCTGCGTCGAGGACAGGCTGGCATGGCCGAGCAGTTCCTGCAGCGAGCGCAAATCCGCCCCGCGCCCTAGCAAATGCGTGGCGAAGCTGTGGCGCAGCGCATGCGGCGTCGTCCGCTCGGGCAGCGAAAGGCGCGCCCGCGCGGCGCGCACCGCGCGGCGGATGATGTCGGGCGACAGCGCCCCGCCCTTGTAACCCCGGAACAGCGGCTGATCGCGTGACACGCTCCATGGGCAGGCTTCGACGCACGCCTCGATCGCGGCGCGCACCTGTGGCAGCAGCGGCACGACGCGCGTCTTGGCGCGCTTGCCGGTGACGACCAGCGTATCGCCTAAGGGCAGAACCGCGCCGGTCAGCGCGGTCGCCTCGCCGATGCGAAGCCCTGCGCCGTAGAGCAGCAGCAGCACCGCCCGATCGCGTAGGCCGACCCACGGGTGCGCAGCCTCGTCCCCGGCGTCGTCGGCGATTGCGACCGCGTCGTCGGGCGAGACCGGGCGCGGCGCCCCCTTCTTGACCCGCGGCCCCTTCAGCCGCGGCGGCGGCGCGACCTCGGCCTTGCCCGCCGCGAAGGCGAGAAAGCCGCGCATTGCGGAAAGCTCGCGCGCGGCGGATGCATTGCCGATCCCCGCCTCGCGCCGCACCGCCAGGAAAGCGCGCAGCTCGGCCGTGTCGATAGCAACCAAAGTCGGCAGATCGACGAGTTGCGATCGATGCCCGCCGAGGAAGCCGATCAGCCGCCGCGCGGTCGCCGCATAAGCGCGGATGGTATGGACGGATCGGCGGCGATCGCGGCCGAGATGCGCCTCCCAATCCTGGGCGACGAGAAAGGCCGGATGTTCGGCGAGCGTCAGTTGAGCGACCACCGCTCCAGCATAACCGAGGCGGACCGGCCGAGGAAGCGCAGCAGGCGCGTGGCAGCGGGCGCGTCGATCGAGGTCGCTTCCTCCTCGCCCAGCAGGATCAGGCCGATGCCGCGCGCCCCGGCCAGCCGGATCGCGATCTCGGATCGAATTGCAGGCGCGCCCTTGCCGAACAAGGGATGGCCGCGGTCGACCTGCCGGATCGTCACCGCGCGGTCTATCCCCGCCATCCGCACCACGAGACGCGGCTCGAAGGGGCGTACGCCCGTCTCGTCTGCGGCGAGCGCGATGCCGTCGGCCGACCAGGCGAAGGCCGCCGCATCTACGCCGAGCAAGGCCGGCCAGTCGCGCGTCACGATCGCGGCGAAGGTGTCGAGGCAGTCCGCCTCCATCACCGCGAGCACCGCTTCGTGGATGGCGTGCGCCGCGCCGGTATGGCCGCGCGCGAAGGCCAGCAACTCGCCGTTCGTCTGTTCCGCCTCGGCGATACGCCGCCGCAACGACGCTACGGACCCATGCTCGTGGACATTCCCCTGCATGGCGACGCTTTTACAGCCCGATCCTTAAAGAAACGCTTTCGCCGCCGTGCGGCATGGTGTTTTCCCGTCGCCAAGGGAGATCGGGCATGCGGTTACGCGCGGGATTGGCGGTCGTTGCGATGGGGCTCGCGCTCGCCGCGGCCGAAGGTCAGAGCGGGATTCAGGGCTATCTTCCGGCCGGCCGGATCGATCTCGTAGCGATCCTCCCGCCGGCCCCCGCCAAGGGCGAGATCCGCTACGAGACGGATCGCAAGGTCTTCAAGGCGATGAAGCGCACGATCGGCTCCGCGCGTTGGGATTATGCGAAGCAGGACATCCCCTCCTCCGCCGCTGATGTGATGCGCGATTTCAGCTGCGCGGCGGGGATCGCGCTCTCGCCCGACAGGCAGCCCGCCACCTATCGGCTGCTCGCCCGCGCCGGCGTCGACACGGCACGCGAGAACAATCTCGCCAAGGACCGGTACAAGCGCCTCCGTCCGTTCCTGATCGACAAAGGGCAGATCTGCGAGGCCGATCCGGCCGACATCGGCAAGAGCTTCGATTATCCGTCCGGCCACACGACGCGCGGCTGGACCGACGGCCTGATCCTCGCCGAGCTCCTGCCCGCGCGCGCGACGCCGATCCTCGCGCGGGCGCGATCCTATGGCGAGAGCCGCCTGATCTGCCGGGTGCACAATGCGAGCGCGGTGGAAGCGGGCCGGATCGGCGCGAGCGCGACGCTCGATGTCGTGCGAACCACGCCCGCTTACCAGTCCGATCTCGCCGCCGCCCGAAGCGAGCTCGCGACACCGCAGCCGCAGCCAGACGCCACGGCCTGCGCACGCGAGGAGAAGATCGTCTGGCCCTCCGTCTTCTTGGGCCTGGCGAAATAAGGACGCCTGTGACGCGGTCGCACCGATCCTGCCGATGTTTGATTATGCGCGCCGCATCCGGTCTATGGAGCCGCTCTGCGGGACCGCCCGCGTAACGGACAAGCTTATGCACCAGCCCCGCAATGATTCTCGCAGGCCTACGATCCTGACGTGACGGTCATCCGCTCGAGACTGTTCGCGCCCCTGCTCGCCGGCTTGCGCCGCAGGCTGCGCACAAGTGAGGCGGCGCTGATCGCGCTTGCCTTGCTGCTGGGCAGTTGCGCCGGGCTGATGACGATGGCGCAGGCGGGGATCGCGCACGTCATGCAGCGCCTGCTCTACGGCATCGGCAGCGACGATCGCCTGAGCGCGCAAAGCGAGATCGATCCGATCCGCCTGATCGCGCTGCCGATCGGCGGGCTCGCGCTCGGTGCGTTCGTTTATCTCGCCCGCCGCCGTCGCCGCGCACCGATCGACGTGGTCGAGGCGAATGCGCTCCACGGCGGCGCGATCCCCGTCCGCGACAGCCTCACCGTCAGCGCGCAGACGATCCTTTCGAACGGCGCCGGCGCCTCGGTTGGGCTCGAGGCGGCTTATGCCCAGATGGCCGGCGGGCTTGCCTCGGTCGCCGGCCAGTGGCTGCGCCTGCGCCGCAACGATCTGCGCATCCTCGTCGGCGCCTGCGCGGGCGCGGGCGTCGGCGCGGCGTTCGGGGCGCCGCTGACCGGGGCCTTTTACGCGTTCGAGATCGTCATCGGCGCCTATACCCCCGCCGCGATCGCGCCGGTCGCCACCGCCGCGCTCGCCGCGGCGCTGACGGTGCGTGCGCTCGGCCTGCCGGCCTATCTGATCGTGCTTCCCACCGCCGATCCGATCCTGTCGTCGGATTATTTCCTTTACGCGGCGCTCGGCCTCGTCTGCGCGCTCGTCGGCATCTTCATCATGCGCGCCGTGACGATCATGGAGGCGGCGGTGCGCCGCTCGCCTTTGCCCGATATAGCGCGCCCGTTCGTCGGCGGGCTGCTGCTCGTCCCGCTCGCGCTCGTCACGCCGCAGATCCTCTCTGCCGGGCATGGCGCGCTCCATCTCGATCTCTCGATCCAGCTCAGCCTAAGCTTCCTCGCCACGATCTTCCTGTTCAAGATCGTCGCCTCGGTGATCTCGCTCGGCTTCGGCTTTCGCGGCGGGCTGTTCTTCGCCTCGCTTTTCCTCGGCTCGATCACGGGCCAGCTCTTCGCCGGGCTCGTCAACCTCATCCCCGGCGCGTCGCCCGTGAACGGCAATGATGCCGCGCTGATCGGCATGGCCGCGCTCGCCGTTGCGGTGGTCGGCGGCCCGCTGACCATGTCGATGCTCGTGCTGGAGGCGACGCACGATTTCGCGCTGACCGGCACCGCGATCACTGCTTCGCTCTGCGCGAGCACGCTCGTGCGCGAGACGTTCGGCTTCTCCTTCTCCACCTGGCGGCTCCACACGCGCGGCGAGACGATCCGCTCCGCGCGCGATGTCGGCTGGGTCAAGAATCTCACCGCCGGCCGGATGATGCGCCGCGACACGCCGATGATCGAGGAGACGGCCAGCTTCGCCGAATTCCGCCGCCGCTTTCCGCTGGGCTCGATCCGCGTCGTGACCGCCGCCGACGATGCGGGACGTTATGCCGGGATCATTCGCGTCAGCGCCGCCTTTGCCGCGGATCACGAAGAGGATGCGCCGGTCGCCGGCATCGCCCAGCTCGAGGATGTCGCGCTCAGCCCCGAGCAGGACGTGTCGGCGATCATGCGCCTGTTCGAGGAGAGCGAGGCGGACGAGCTCGCGGTCGTCGATCCCGATCTCAAGCTGCTCGGCGTCGTCACCGAAAAATATGTCCGCCGCCGCTACACCGAAGAGATCGAGAAAGCACAACGGGATCTGTTCGGTGATTGAGGCGACCCACCCCGACGCGCTCAACACGCGCAACCGCCCATGGCGCCGCCGGATCGCGCAGGGGCTCGGCGTAACCGGTCTCATTGCCGTCGGCATCGTCTTCGGCGCGAAGCTCTGGCAACCGATCCAGTCGGTGGAGCAGCGCGTCACCACCCCGATCCGCGACGTCGTCAAGCGCGCCTCGCCGCTCGAGCAATTGCCGGATAGCGCCGCTGCCGCCTGTCCCGCCATCGTCTCGCTGCGCGTGCCCGGGCTGCAGGGGCCGGCGCCGCAGGGCGTGCTGATCAGCGGCAACGGGCTCGTTGTGACCAGCGCTGCCGTCCCGGCAGGCCTTACCTTCGATGCCTGGCTCGACGGCCGCAAGCTACAAGGCAAGGTTGAGGCGCAGGATCCGCTGACGGGCATCTCGCTCGTGAAGCTCGACGGCATCGATCTGCCCTCGCTCGCGCTCGGCGATCCCGACATCGCCCCGCCCGGATCCTGGGGTTTCACGCTGGCTTCGCCCAACGGCAGCGGCTGCATCGTCGAACAGGCGACCGTCGCCAGCGATTTCGCAACCGACGGCGCGACGCAGGATTATTATCTGCGCATCCACGGGACGGGCGATGCGCCGCCCGACGGCACACCCTTCCTCGGCGCCGACGGCCGGGTCGTCGCGCTCGCACAGGCGGGTCTCGGCGATGGCGGTCGCCCCGATCGCTTCTTGCCCGCCGATCTCGTCACGATTACCATAAGCCGCCTGATGCGGACCGCAGACGTCGCGCCACCGCCATTTGGCCTCGTTGCCGAAGATCTCTCGCCGATCCTCGCCGCGCGCCTGGGTGCCGATCGCGGGCGCGGCGCGGTCGTCGTGCACGTCGCAAAGGGCTCGATCGCCGAGGCGTCGAGGCTGCGCATCGGCGACGTGATCCTCTCGGCAGGGCGCACGCCCATTTCCAGCGCCTCCGAACTGGCGCGCGTACTGGGCGGCAGCGATCCGGTCGAGATGATCGTCTCGCGCGGCCGCGATCGTGCGCAACTGGTCTTCACGCTTACGCCCTAGGCCGGCGCGCAAGCGGTGCCGAACGCCGTCCCTCGGCGATCCGTCCTGCACTTTCGATCACCCTCCGTTCATCCCGCTTTGGCGGGCGCGCGTGTCATCAGGCTTGAAAGCTGCGGCGAACCGTTTTACGCAAACCACAAGACGGGATGCCATCCCAATATATGGCACGCCCGCGCTGACATACAGGGAGGATGCAGGATGATCGGCACTTCACGTTCATGGCGGAGCCACGCCTCGGGTCTGGCGGTCGCCACCTTCCTGCTGGTCGCGGCCGATCCGTCCTTCGCCCAGACCGCCGGCGCGCAGGCCGCACCGGCTGCCACGCCGCAGGGCGCCCCGGCCCCCGCCGCCGGCACGCCCGCCGGCGACGAGATCGTCGTCAGCGGCATCCGCCAAAGCCTCGCCAACGCACTCAACATCAAGCGCGAATCGGCGCAGGTGCTCGATGCGATCTCGGCCGAGGACATCGGCAAGTTCCCCGACAAGAATGTGGGTGAAGCGCTCCAGCGCGTCACCGGCGTCCAGATCACGCGCGCCGGCGGCGAAGGCTCGGGCGTCGCGATCCGCGGCGCCGATCCGGCGCTGAACCGCGTCGAGGTCAATGGCCAGACCCAGCTCTCCACCGGCGCCGGCGTGTCCAGCCGCGCGGTCGAATTTCGCGACATCCCGTCCGAATTCGTGTCGCGTCTCGAGGTCGTGAAGTCCGCCACCGCCGACATGACCGAAGGCGGCCTCGGCGGCACCGTGCGCGTCATCACGCGCCGCCCGTTCGACAATAACGGCAAGCCGTTCCTCGCGGGCTCCGCGCAGACCGTATATACCGATCTCGCCAAGCGCTGGGATCCGAAGTTCGCGCTGATCGGCAGCAAGACCTTCTTCGAGGACAAGCTCGGCATCCTGCTGTCCGGCACCTACGAGAAGCGCAGCCTCTGGTATGATCAGGCGCGCACCACCGGCTGGCGCCAGGTCGACAGGAACCAGCCCGTCATGGCGCCCGCCTGCACGACCGACCGGATCGGCGTGGACGAGAATTGCGTCGATATCGACCGCAACGGCTTCGGCGATTTCTTCCCCGATATCCCGCGCTACGTGATCAACCGCGAGCTGACGACGCGTTACGCGTTCAACGGCATCGTCGAATATCGTCCGGTCGACAATCTCAAGCTGTTCGTCGAGGGTACCTATACGCGCGGCAAGCAGAAGCTGAACTCGCAGTTCCTCCAGCTCGGCACCGTCCAGGCCGCCACCAACGGCGGCGTCAGCCTCGCCAACACCACGCTCGGCGAGGATCAGACGGTCAGCCACGTCCGCTTCGTCGCCGCACCGGGCACGATCGGCACGGCGGGCGGCCTGAGCGCGACCTATCGCAATATCCTCGGCACGATCGATCGCCAGAATATCAACAGTCAGGTCGGCGGCGACTGGGACGTCTCGGATCGCTTCACCGTCTCGGCGCGCGGCAGCTATGCCAAGGCGAAGGCCGTCAACAACGAGATCAACGCCACTGCCGCCGCGCAGGGCCTCGCCTTCATCGATGTTGATTATAGCGGCTCTTCGGGCGCGCCGAACATCGTGCTGCCGATCGATCCGACCACGACGCAGGGCCTGACCCAGTTCATCGTCCTGCGGCGGCCTCGCTACAACAACCAGACCGAAAAAGCGGGCAAGATCGATTTCGAATATAAGCCCGAAAGCTTCCTCACCTCGATCAGGTTCGGCGTGCAGAAGCGCGACGTGGACGTCACCAGCAAGCTGTACGACGGCACCAAGACCTATAACGGCTATGTCGCGGGCACGCCCGGCCAGGGCAATGTCACGCTCGCCAATTATGCGACCGGCAGCTCGGTCGCGCAGGTCGTCTCCACCGGCAGCAACGCCGCGATCCTCCAGCAGATCCAGAATATCGTGCAGCCGAATTTCGATCTCGGCGATCACAATTTCTTCAATACCGGTAGCCTCGGCTTCGATGGCTATCAGCGCTTCCTGAACCTCGGCATGGACGTCGCCAATGCCGCCGGCGTCCCCGATCCGTTCGGCAACCTCAACCCCACCGATACGTGGGGCGTCTATGAGAAGAACATCGCCGGCTACGTCTCGACCGCCTTCGCGTTCGAGCCCGCGGGCATCAAGGTGAGCGGCGTGCTCGGCGCGCGCGTGATCAACACCAAGACCGAATCGCGCGGCTCGATCGTGACCGGCACAGGGCTGGCGGCACGTGTGTCGCCCTTCTCGCAGAAGGGCGAATATACGGAATTCCTGCCCAGCGTGAACCTGAAGGCCGAGCTGATCCCGAACAAGCTGTTCGCCCGCGCCACCGCGACCGAGGTGATCGCGCGTCCGGCGCCGTCGGATCTCGCGCCGCGCTTCACGCTCGATTCGGTCGGCTTCACCGGATCGCGCGGCAATCCGAGCCTGCAGCCCTATCGCGCCAAGCAATATGATTTCGGGCTGGAATGGTACATCAGCAAGGTCAACTTCCTGTCGGCGACCTTCTTCCGCAAGGACATAAGCTCGTTCGTCGATCGCACGACGCAGCAGGAGCTGATCAACGGCGTGAACTACACGATCACGCTGCCGGTCAACGGCACATCGAAGGTGCAGATCAACGGCGTCGAGGTCGGCAGCCAGGTAGCGTTCGATTTCCTGCCGAGCATCCTCAAGAACACCGGCGTGACCGCCAATTACACTTACTCGAAGGACAAGGGCTATAATCAGCTCGATTACTTCACGGGTGGCGCGCTTACCTTCCCGGGCCTGTCGCGCCACAGCGTGAACGTCTCGGGCTATTATGAGGACAGCAAATTCTCGATCCGCATGTCCTATAACTGGCGCTCGAAATATCTGATCGCGGCGCTCGATCGCGGCAACAATCCGGCCGTGGGCGCGGCCTTCGGCCAGTGGGACGGCTCTGCCAGCTACAATATCAACGATCACATCTCGGTCTTCCTCGAAGGCGTGAACCTGTTCCACGCGCAGCGGACCGAGAATGCGAACAGCGCCTATCGCCAGAACATCGTCGAAACCTATGGTCGGCGCATCTACGGCGGCGTCCGCGCCAAGCTGTAGGGTGCAGTTCCTGATCGCGTGTTAATCCCGTTCGCCCTGAGCTTGTCGGAGCCTGTCCTGAGCGCCTGCCTTGCAGGCAGTCGAAGGGGGCTGTTCTGCCTTCTTAGAGGGAAACCAAGAACAGTGCTTCAATGGGCTCAGCACGAACGGGTTTCGCGGACGGCCGCATTCTGTGTTCTCGCGCTTTCGCTGACCGCGCAAGGTCACGCTCAAAATCGCGTCCCCCTCGATCTCGCGCATTGGCGGATCGAGGGGGAGGATCCCGCGACCCGCGTCACCCGCCGCGGCGCGCTGCTCGATATCGATAGCCCCAAGGGCCTGACCCTCTGGCTCGATCGCCCGCTCGACGCCCCGGTCACGATCCGCTTCCAAGCTCGCGCGGTCACGGCCGGCGGCGCGAACGACAAGGTCAGTGATCTCAACGCCTTCTGGATGGCGAGCGAAGCCGACGGCACCTCGCCGCTCGCGCATCCCCGCACCGGCAGGTTCGAGGATTACGATACGCTGCGCACGTATTATGTCGGCATCGGCGGAAACCGGAACAGCACGACCCGGATGCGCCGCTACGTCGCCCGCCCCGGCGACCGCCCGCTCCGTCCCGAACATGACCGCACCGATCCGGCCGCGATGCTCGTCGCCAATCGCTGGACGACGATCACGCTGACCGCGCGCGACGGCCGCGCCACGGTCGAGCGCGACGGCCGCCCGCTCTTCGCGCTGACCGACACCGCGCCCTATCGCCACGGCTGGTTCGCCCTGCGCACCACCTGGAGCCACCTCCAGATCCGCAACCTCACGATCGACGCTCCCTCCCCCCGTTCGCCCTGAGCTTGTCGAGGGCGCCCCACACCACGTCGAAGAAAGAGTCCGATGCAAACGACCCGTCGCGACACGCTGAAGCTGATAGGCGCGACCGCGCTCGTGCCCGCCGCTGCCGTCGCCCGCCCGGCGCCCGCCAAGGCACGGCCCACCGCGCTCCACTGGATCGAAGGCGAAACGCCCAAGCTCCAGCTCGGCCAGACGCTCGGCGTCGCCTGGCCGCGCGGCGCGCTGCCCCGCCGCGCCACCTTCGCCGCCGAGAGCGGCGGCAAGCCGCTCCCCGCCCAGAGCTGGGTCACCGCGACCTGGCCCGACGGCTCGGTCAAATGGACCGCGCATGCGCTCGAGGCCGGCACCGCCGCGCCGGACGTCATCGTCCGCCCCGGCAAGCCCATCGCCCCCGCCACCCCCGTCCGCATCGAGCAGCGCGCCGATGCGATCTTGATCCGCATCGGCAGCCTCGCCTGGGAGATCCCGCGCAGCGGCGACGCATTGATCCGCTCCGCCATGCGCGACGGCCGCCGACTGATGGGCGCGCTCACCCTCGTCGGCAGCGTCCGCCCCTCGCTCGACGGCGCGGCGGTCCCCTTCACCGGCCATGTCGACCAAGCGGTCGTCGAGCAAAGCGGTTCGGTCCGCGCGGTCGTCAAGCTTACGGGAATGCATGTGATCGAGGGCCGCCGCCGCTGGCTGCCCTTCACCGTCCGCCTCTATGCCTATGCCGGCGCCAATCATCTGCGCGTCCTCCACAGCTTCGTCTTCGACGGCGATCCGCAGAAGGATTTTCTCGCCTCGCTCGGCCTGCGTGCCGCCGTGCCGATGCGCGGCGAGCCCCACGATCGCCACGTCCGCTTCGCCACCGGTGGCCCACTCTTCGCCGAGGCGGTCCGGCCGCTCACGGGCCTGCGTCGCGATCCGGGCGCGCGCTTTCGCGAAGCCCAGATCGCTGGCCGCGCCGTCCCTGATCTCGCGAGCATGAACAAGGCCGTCCGCGAAGGGCTCGACACGATCCCCACCTGGGGCGATTTCGCGCTCGAACAGCCCACCGCAGACGGCTTCCGCATCGAGAAGCGCACCACCGAAGGCTTCGCCTGGATCGCGTCACGCGCGGGCAAGCGCGCGCCGGGCTTGGCGTATGTCGGCAGCCCGACCGGCGGCGTCGCCCTCGCCCAGCGCTGGTTCTGGCAGCGCCACCCGAGCGCGCTCGCCATCCGCGACGCGGCGCAGGACGAAGCCAGCGTCACCGCCTGGCTCTGGTCGCCCGCCGCCCCGCCGATGGACCTGCGCACCTATCGCGGCGTGATGGGGATGGAGGGCTATGACGCGCAGAATCGCGGGCTCGACATCACTTATGAGGATTATGAGCCCGGCTGGGACAGCGCGACCGGCATCGGCCGCACCAACGAGCTGACGCTCTGGGCGCTCGACGCCACCCCCACGTCCGACACGCTCCAGGCGATGGCCGAAGCCAATGCCTTGCCCCCGCAGTTGATGGCCGATCCCGCCGCGCTCCACGCGGCTGCAGTGTTCGGCGATTGGGGCCTGCCCGATCGCTCGACCCCCAACCGCACGATCGTCGAGAACCAGCTCGACAACCTCGTCGATTTCTACGCGCACGAGGTCGAAGCACGCTCCTGGTACGGCTTCTGGGATCATGGCGACGTGATGCACACCTATGACGGGGACCGGCACGTCTGGCGCTACGACATCGGCGGCTTCGCCTGGGACAATAGCGAACTCTCGCCTGATCTGTGGCTCTGGCAGCAGGCGTTGCGCACGGGCAAGGCGCAGGCGTGGCGGCTGGCCGAGGCGATGACGCGCCACACGTCCGAGGTCGACACCTATCATCTCGGCCGTTTCAACGGGCTCGGCACGCGCCACGGCGTCCAGCACTGGAGCGACAGCTCCAAGCAGCCGCGCGTCAGCAACGCCGCCTATCGCCGCATCTATTATTACCTGACCGCCGACGACCGCGTGGGCGACATCCTCCGCGATCTGCTGACCTCGGATCAGGCGCTGGCCACCGTCGATATCGGCCGCAAGATCCCCGGCGCGAAGGCCTATGCCGGGCCGGCCGGCACGTTCGAGATGGGCTTCGGCCCGAGCTGGACCGCTTATGTCGCCGCCTGGCTGACCGAATGGGAGCGGACCGGCGATACGCGATGGCGCGACCGGATCATGCGCGGCATGGCCGGCATCGCCCGCCTCAAATATGGCTGGATGACCAACACCGCGCCTTACGATCCCAGGACCGGCAACTTCGTCGGCGGCGACGAGAAGATCCGCCTCCAGCATTTGACCTCGGTGTTCGGCGCGGTCGAGATCAATGCCGAACTGATCCAGCTGATCGACATGCCAGCATACCGTGCCGCCTGGCTTGACTATTGCCGCTGGTTCAACGCGCCCAAGGCCGAATACATTGCCCGGTTCGGCGAGCCGTTCGGCGCGCGCAATCTGCGCGAGGGCTATTCGCGCCTCACCGCTTACGCCGCCCGCGCGAGCGGCGATACGCGCCTCGCCGATCGCGCCGCGGTCGAATTCTTCTCGGGCGATCAGGGCCTCGGCACCTGGACCACCGACCCCCGCCACGAGGTCGCGGGCGTCGTCGAATGGCCGTCCGTCTCGACCAACGCCGCCGCGCAATGGGGCCTCGCCGCGATCCAGATGCTCGCGCTCGTCCCCGACGCGATCGACCGCGCGACGATTCCGCCGCACAATAGCTCGGCGCAGGAGCCGAGGACGAGCTAGCTTGCTGGCCGCCAAATCCCGACCGCGCTCATCCTGTTCCCAAACCGCTCATCCTGAGGAGCCACTGAGCTTGTAGAAGGGGCGTCTCGAAGGACTGGTGCGACATCGCAGGTCCTTCGAGACGGGCCTTCGCCAAAGCTCAGTCCCTCCTCAGGATGAGCGGTGGTGGCCGGACGTCACGCCGCCAACGCCATACTCAGATCGCGCAGCCACCGCTCCGTAAACGCCCGCGAAGCCCGCGCCGCCGGCGCCACCCCGTCGAACGCGTGGAACGCCGCCGGCACGACCGCGAGATCCACGCCGATGCCCGCGAGCGTCAGCGCCTCCGCATACGCAATGTCTTCGTCGTAGAAGAGATCGAGCGTGCCGACGCCGATGAACGCCGGCGGCAGGCCCTTCACGCTCGCCACCCGCGCGGGCACCGCCCCCGCCGGCGCGCCCGCCCCGCCCGGCGCTTGCCCGAGCAGCGACGCCCAACCGAACCGGTTCGCTTGCGGCGTCCAGATGAACTGCCCGGTCCCTGGTCTGGCCGGCCGGCTGCTCGCGGTACGATCGTCGAGCATCGGATAGATCAGCACCTGGAAAGCGACTGGGATCTCGCCGCGATCGCGCGCCGCGATCGCAAGCATCGCCGAATGCCCGCCGCCGGCGCTCGATCCGCCCACCGCGATCCGGCGCCGATCGACACCGAGCGTGTCGGCATTGTCGTGCACCCATTTGAGCGCCGCATAATTGTCGGCGAGCGAGGCCGGAAACCGTGCCTCGGGCGCGAGCCTGTACTCCGGCGAGACGATCAGCCACCCCTGCTCCTGCGCCGCGACGCGGAGCGCCGCACCGATACCGGCCGAGCCCGCGACATAGCCGCCGCCGTGGATCCAGATCAGCGCCCCGCGCGCCTTGCGGCCCGGCGCGCCGTCGAAGATCAAGGTCCGCACCGGTGGCTGGCCGGGCAGGCCCGGAATCATCCGAACCTCCAGCGGTGCCTTCGCGATGACGGGCTCGGGCACGGGATGCGCCTTCACCGCCGGCGGCCGCGCGCGGAATGCCGCGAGATTCTCGGCGCTGACGATCATGTCCTTCACGAGCCGCAGATCGTCGATCATCTCGGGATCGACCCCGGCGAAAGGGTCGCCCGCCGCCGGCATCACCGCGCCGAGCGGCCACGTGCCCGCCGCGGCGACGAGCGCCGACGCCGCCACCGCCCACATCACATCCCGCCTGCTCGCCTGCATCTCGCTCTCCCTGTCGCCCGATTTTTGGAACGTCGTCCCACTTGTTACCCAAATGGATTTATCCGACAATAAGCCAACGCCCGTCGAGGGCGACGCCAAGGAGATCGGGATGACGAAGCGCTTAAGCTGGCTGGCCGCGGGCACCGCCTTGCTGCTGACGAGCGTCGCCTCGGCCCAACCCGCGCCGCCGCAGGCCACCGCCGCCCTGCCCGCGCGCCCCTCGATGACGTTCGATGCGAACAGCGTCCCCGATCCGGCGCGCGTGCTCGCGGTCCTCGATTATTCGGCCGCGGCGCAGATCGCCGTTCAGCGCGCCGTGCCGATGACCTTGCGCGGCGACGTCGTCCGCCAGACAACGAACAACTGGGTCACCGCCGCTTTCCTGACCGGGCTCACCCGCCTGACGCGCGTCTCGGATGCGTCGGGCGGCAAGGCGTTCCTGCGCGACGCGGCCGAATATTTCAATTTCGGCTTGCGCGGCGGATCGAGCGCGCATGGCATGCTCGATGCCGACAATATCGCGGTCGGCGAGACCTATCTGGAGCTCTACGCGCATAGCGGCTGGGCGAACGAGCTCGCGCCGCTGCGGGAGCGGCTCGATTACACATTGCCCTATCTCGCCTTGAATCCCGCGCCGAAGAAGCTGGTCTGGTGGTGGTCCGATGCCCTGTTCATGGCGCCGCCCGTCTATGCGCGCATGGCCGTCGTCGCGAAGGACTATACCTATGTCGATGCGATGGATGTCCAGTGGTGGCGGACCTATGATCGCCTCTGGGCGCCGCAGGAGGGCCTCTATCTGCGCGATGAGCGCTTCGCCACGCGCCATGCGAAGAACGGCAAGCGCGTCTTCTGGGCACGCGGCAACGGCTGGGTGATGGGCGGCATCCCGCGCGTCCTCGAAAATCTGCCGACCGATTTCAAGAACCGCCCGCGCTATATCGCGACCTTGCGCACGATGTCGGCGAGCCTCGCCAAGCTCCAGCAGAAGGACGGTCTGTGGACGTCCAACCTGCTCGATCCGACCGATCCGTCCGGACCCGAGAGCACGGGATCAGCCTATTTCGTCTATGGGATGGCGTGGGGCATCAATCACGGCTTCCTCGATCGCAAGACCTACCTCCCTGTCGTGCTCAAGGGCTGGGCGGGGCTGACGGCCGCGATCCAGCCGGACGGGCTGCTTGGCTATGCGCAGCGCACCGGCGATCAGCCCTGGCCGACCGCCCCCGGCGACCACGCGCTCTACGGCACCGGCGCCTTGATCCTCGCCGGCCTCGAAATGATGAAGCTCAACGATCCCGTCGGCGTGCTGCCGGTGCCCGAGCCCGATCGCGATCCGGCCAAGCCTGTCGTGCCGCTGGCGCCCATGCCGCCCGCCGGCATGACGCACCAGGAAAAGGCGGGTTTCGATCGCGCGATCGCCGAACGCCAGGCGGTCCGCGATCTCGCCTTCGAGCCCGGCGACGAGGCCGCGCGCCCCGATCAGCCGCCGCGCGCCGACGGCATCGTCAATCCGAAGATCACGCTTCCGCTCACCCCGCCCGCCGATCGCTCGGCCCGCGCCAGCGTAAAGTTCGCGCCCTATCGCTACGACGACATCCTGTGGGAGAATGATCGCACCGCGCACCGCATCTACGGCCCCGCGCTCGAAGGCTTCGAGCCGCCATCGACCTCCGGTATCGATGCCTGGGGCAAGAACGTGGTCTGGCCCTTCATGGAACGGCAGCTTGCCACGGGGAAACAGCATGATTTCCACGGCGAAGGGATCGACTTCTACAACGTCAACACGTTCCGCGGCGCGGGCGGGCTCGGCGTGTGGCAGGACAGCAAATTGTGGGTCTCGCGCAACTGGGCCAAATACCGGATCCTGAAGGACGGCCCCGACGCCGCCGATTTCGAGGTCGATTACGCGCCCTGGCCGGTCGGCATCGATCGCAAGGCGTGGGAGACGCGCCGCTTCACGCTCCCGCTAGGCACCAATTTCACGCGCATGGTCTCCACGATCGGCTCGGACAAGAGTGGCCCGATGCTCGTCGGCGTCGCCATCCAGAAGCGCGCCACGTCGGACAAAGCGGGCAGTTGGAAGCCCGATCGCGCGACCGGCCGCTTCACCTTCTGGAGCCCGACCGATCCCGACAAGGGCGCGATGGGCATCGCCCTGATGGTCGATCCGGCGATGATCGCGGACGTGAAGGAGGATGCGGACAATTATCTGATCCTGCTCAGGGTCACGCCCGCCAAGCCGTTCGTCTATTATATGGGCGCGACCTGGAGCAAGAGCCTCGACTTCCACGACGAGGCCGCGTGGGTCGCCTATGTCAAAGATCAGAAGCCCGCGTTCGGGGTACCCGCGCGCTGAGCGCGGCAAAGCCGTCGCGCGGCGTTACGGTCTGTTAGCGAATCCGCCCTAATCTCTTTGCTGGAGAGAGTGAGGGCGTTCGATGGCAATGGGATATCCAGCCTCGGCAGGCGATGCGGGCATGACCGTAACCGATGCCCCACGGCTATATGCGATCGATCATGACCAAAGCTCGGACATCATCCGGGTGAGCGACCTCGCCGTCCAGAGCGTCGAGGAGATTGATCGCTATCTTGGCGAGCTGGGCCGCGAGATCGCGGCGATGCGCGCGCGCCGCGGGACGGTCAGACTCCTGGCCGATCTGCGCCACTCGCCGATCCGCAGCCAGGCCGCCGCCGAGCGGCTGAGGCGCGGCAATCTCACCTTGTACCGCGCCGGGGATCGCGTCGCGCTGCTGGTCGAATCCAGCCTGATGAAGATGCAGCTGCGCCGCAATCTCGTCGCCGATTATCAGAACATTTTCGTCTCGCCGCACGCCGCGGAAACGTGGCTGACCGCCCTCGACGCGACGGCCAGCCACGCCTGAGATCCGCTCCCGGCCTCAGTCCGCGACGAGCGTAATCGGCCCGGTCAGCCCCGACGGCTGCGAGACGACGAGTTTCTGATCCTGATCGGTGAAGCGCTCGCCATAGCGCAGGGACAGCACCTGCTGGTCCACCGGCCCGCGCGCGGCGAGCGCATTGAGCGCGCCGTTCATCACCGTCACCGCGATCTGGTTGGCACCCGGCTTGAGCAGGCCGGTCACGTCCAGTCGATAGGGCGGCGCCCACAGCGTCCCCGCCGGCTTGCCGTTGATCGTCACGATCGCCGCCTCGCGCACCGGCGGCGCCAGCATCGCGCGCGGCCGATCGGCGCGCCCGTCGGGTTCGGCGGCGGTCGGCACGCCCTTGCCGAAGTCGAGCGACAGCCGCCCGGCCGGCAGCGCCCCGAGCATGATCGTGCGGCGATAGACGCCGCTCCCGGAGAAGCTCTGGTTCGCGCCGCCTTGCGTCCACAACGCCGCCGCGCCGGGCTTGCCCGCCGCCTGTCCACCGAGCGTCAGGCTCCAGTCGCGCGACAGATCGGCGACGATACGCTCCGCATGCACCGGCTCCGCCGGCAGCGCGTCCGCGTCCTTCTCGAACAGCAGGAAGCGGGATTCATATGGCGCGAGCCTGATCGGAATATCTCCCGTCCCGCTCGCCCAGCGCCGCCCCGTTTCCGCATCCCACCACGCGCCACGTTGATTGTCGCCGATGAAGCGCGCACGCGTCTCGATCGCCGTTTCGCTCGTATTGGCGACGAAATAGAGATCGCCGCCGTCGAGCTTGCGATGCACGAAACCGATGCGCGGATCGGCCTTCGTCAGCGCGACATCGGGCGTCGCCGCAGCGCGGAGCGCGGCAGCGAGCGCGCCGCGCGCGACGATCCTGCCGCCGCCCGCGAAGATCCCGCTGCCGATGGCGTGCACCCGCCGCGTCGCCTCCGCCCCGTCGATCAACCCGCCCGACAGGTTCGGCGCATGATCGATCGCGATGACGATTCCGCCCTTCGCTTTCCAGTGGGCGATCGCAGCATAGGCCGCCGCATCGATCCGCTCGAGCGCGGGCAGGATCAGGATCCGGGCGGTGAGCTTGCCCGCGGTCACCGCCTGCGCGTCGACGAAATCGAAGCCGAAGCCCGCATCCAGCACCGGCGCGATCATGTCTTCGGGCAGATAGCGCGCCATCGCCTTGTCGACCGAGGCGTCGGCGGGCGTCAGCGCCGCGAACGCATCTTCGGTCGGCAGATAGATCGCCACCTGATCGGCGGGCGCGCCCTCGCGCAGCATCGCGCTCGCGCGGGTCAGATAGCGCGTCACCGCCGGCATCGCTACATACCAGGGATTGTGATCGTTGAGCGCGGACGCTGCGTAGAAAGCCCAGCCCGGCTCGGCCAGGCCCGGCGCGCTATAGGGCCAGCCATGCCCGATCAGCTGGTTCACGCCCTGCAGGAAGTGGCGATCCGCCTCCACCTTCATGTCGAGCGGCGTCGCCGCCCAGGACGGCGAATGCAGCCACGTCCACGTCTCGGACGACACGACCGGCTTGCCGTAGAGATGCGCCGCGCTCGTCGCCCAGCGTGTCGAGGTGAAGCGCCGCCAAGGCGCACCCTCGCCCTCGGGCAAGGCCACCAGTGCGTTCGAAGACAGACGCGGCGGCGGAAAGCCATAGACCTGCGCGCGGAAGCGTGTGCCGTGCGCCTTCGCCCAGGCGTCGATCGGGGTCAGGTATCGCTCGTCGACGAGCTCGGACAGCGTCAGCGCCCAATCGTGACGCACGCCGGCACTCTCGGCGCCAGTGTCGAACAAAGCCGGCAGATGATCGAGCAATTCATAGCCGCGCCGCTTGCGGAATTCTGCCGGCAGATCCCCGGTCCAGCTCGACCCATAAGCCTCCAGGCTGTCCGAGAACATCGCATAAGGGGGCGCCGACTTCGGGAAGGCGTCGAGCAGCCGATCGCCGACGACGCGCAGATGGTGCGTGACCGCGGCCGCATCGACATGATCGATCACGAAGCCCTCGCCGCCGACCGCCGCGCGCTTGACCTGCTGCCCGGTCCGCCCCGCCACGAACACGGTCAGCGTCCGCCCGCCCGCCGGCGGCGTGACGGCGACAGCGCCGTCGGCGATCAACACCCGCCGCCCGCTCAGGAACGCCGCCAGATAGGTCTCGCCCGCCGGCAGCGGCGGCAGCACGATGCGGTCGCGCCCCGCCGCGACCGGCAGATCAACCTTGCGGATCAAAGCCGCCGCCTCGGTCACGGGCACATGCGCGCCGCCGAACGGCCAGCCCGTGCCGATCGTCACGTCGATCCGCATCTTCTCCGCGCGCGCCGTCTCGCCGGCATGCGCGAGCCGCGCGACGAAATCCTTCGAGAGAAACGGGATGTTGACGCGCCCCGCCTGCGGATCGTCCGGCGTCAGCGGATAGGTCGGCTGCACCTCGAAGCCGCCGAAGCCGCCCGCCTTCATCGCGCGAATCTCGCGATCGATCTCGGCGTCGGTCACCGCCGGCCCGAACCACCACCAGCGCAGCATCGGCCGCGCATCCGCAGGCGGACTCTGGAAGCGGTCCCACAGATCCGAGGCCGTTGCCGGCGCGGCGAACGCTCCGGCGCAGGCGGCGAGCAGAAGCGCGCGCATCCGCATCATGGCTTTGCGATCTTCACCGCATAGACCTGCGGCGATCCTTCCATGTTCGATCGGAACACCATCCACTTGTTATCGGGCGTGAAGGTGATGTTCGGCTCCAGCCGGTAATCATGCTTGCCCATGTCGACCATCTTCTCCGCCGCGAAGGTGCCGGGCGAGATCAGGCCGCCGCTGTTCGCCGCATGGATACCGGCGACGTCGGGCACGTCCTTGGGCGTGAACAGGTAGAGGTATTTGGCGTCGGGCGCGTGCGCGACCATCTCGCTGTCGCCGCCGTCGCCCGAGAAATGCTTGAGGTCGGGCGCCTGGTTGTAATGGACCGACCACTCGTTGCGCTCGAGATGATACCAACGCCGCGCGCCCGTCGCGAGCTCGTAGCCCGCCAGCCAGAAATCCTCGCCGCGCGGCGTCTGCAGATCGTACCAGATCCACTTGCCGTCGGGCGAGAAGAACTCATGCCCGGCAATCTCCATGTTCATCGTGCGCTTGTGGACGAGCATGTTGCCGGTGCCGTCGGTGCGCACCGTCCAGATCCGGTCGACCTTATGCCAGGGCCCTTCGTGGCAATACATGATTAGCCCCGGGTCGGTCGGCGAGAACTGGATGTGGTTCAGCCAATCCTTGGACGAGGCGACGACCACCTTGCGCGCGCCCGTCTTGATGTCGATCGTGAAGATCTCCATCGCGATGCCCGCCTCTAGTCGCTCGTTGAGCCGCACCTCCTTGGCCTCGGCGAATGTATAGGGCGTGCCGTCCGGGCGGTTTGCGGCATAGGCCGCCTGGCCGAACGTCTGCTTGATCTCCGGCGCGCCTTTCTTCTGCGTGCCGTCCGGCTGGAGCGGCTTGTCGCTCGCCGCCCACTGGCCGAGCAGCAGGGTTTCGTCGGCGTTGATCGAGCCGATCGATCCCTTGGCGACCGTGGCGATCGTCCGCACCTTGCCGCTGTCGATGTCGGCAGCGAAGATCGTCGTGCTGCCCGCATCGTCGCGCTTCTTCGCGGCGTAATAAGCGGTGCGCGTCTTGCGCCCGGTGAAGAGCAGCTGGAGGTCCTTGCCCTTTACGAGCGGGGTTACGCTCCAGTCCTTCAGCGTCACGACCGAGATGCCGTCGGGCACCGAGATGACCATCTTGTCGCCCTGCGGCGTGTAGTTCATCTGGTGGAAATAGAGGCTCGCCGTGCCCGGCTCCTGGCTGATGCGGACGATCTCATGGCCCGTCGTCGGATCGATCCATTGCTTGACCGGCGCAGCACTTACGCTCCCGCCCGCCAGCATCGCCAGAGCCAGTATCGAACCGTTCCGCCAGACCATCCTCATTCTCCCACATGTCGGGACTAAATCCCGTATATTATGCTCGTCTTGCACCCAAGCAGGCCCGCCCGTAAAGCGGGATAAATGCGAGGAGCCAGCGATGTCGGCTCCCGGGAGGAGCGGATATGACGGGACGCGACGGATCGATCCGGCACGAGACGAAGCGGTGCGCGCCCCGATGATCGGCCTGCTGGGAATGCTCGCCGCCGCCGCCACGCCGCACCCGCTCGCCTTTGATTTCGGCACCAGCGGACAGGGCACGCCGGTCGCGCGCAGCCGCCTCTACGATAAGGGCGGCTACGGCTTCGAGCCGGGCGGCACCGCCGACGCCTTTCTGTTCTCCGCCGCAGTCCCCGAAGGCACGTACCGCGTCACCGTCCGCTTCGGCGACGCCAAGGCCGCGGGCACGACCACGGTAAAGGCCGAAGCCCGCCGCCTTATGCTGCTCGCCGTGCCGACGAAGCCCGGCAAGTTCGTCGAGCGCAGCTTTTTAGTGAACGTCCGCACCGATGCTCTCCCCCCCCCGCCGCCTACCGCGCCCGGCGGCGACGCGGTCCGGATCGATGCCAAGGACCGCGACGGTTTTGCGTGGGACGAGAAGCTGACGCTGGAATTCCTCGGCGCGCCCAAGGTCGCCTCGATCCGCATCGAGCCTACCAAGGCGCCGACCATCTACCTCGCTGGCGATTCCACCGTCACCGATCAATATGCCGAGCCCGCCGCGAGCTGGGGGCAGATGCTCCCCGCGATGCTCGACGACCAGATCGTCGTCGCCAACCACGCCAAGTCCGGCGAGACGCTGAAGTCGTTCCTGACCAGCCTGCGCCTCGACAAAATCCTCTCGACGATCCAGCCGGGCGACTGGCTGTTCATCCAGTTCGGCCACAACGACCAGAAATCGCAATGGCCGCAGACCTTCGTTGACACGGCCGAGACCTACCCCGCCTATCTCCGTGCCTACATCGCCGAAGCACGCCGCCGCGGCGCGCATCCGGTGCTCGTCACCTCGCCCGAGCGCCGCAATTTCGATGCGAATGGCAAGATCGCCGGCACCATGACCGAATATGCGGAAGCCGTCCGCAAGCTCGCGGCCGAGCAGCACGTGCCGCTAATCGATCTCAACACCGACACCAAGAAGATCTACGAAGCGATCGGCCCGGACCTGTCGCCGCTCCTGTTCATGGCGAACGGCACCGATCGCACGCACAATGATAATGAAGGCGCCTGGCTGCTCGCCAGCGCCATCGCCGAGCGAATCCGCGCCAATATCCCCGAGCTCGCGCCGCACGTCGTGATGCCGCATTTTGATCCCGCGCATCCGCCGCTGCCAAGCGCGATTTATATCCCCAAGAGCGTCGCCTACAGCGCCGCCAAACCGGCCGGAAACTGAGCGCATGATAACCCGCAGAGACGTGACCCTTGCGCTCGCCACCAGCGCCGCTGCCGCGCTCGCGCCCTTCCCGGCGCACGCCGCGCGCGTCTTCGACGTCCGCAAGCTCGGCGCGCGCGGCGACGGCGTCACGCTCGATACCGATGCAGTCAACGCCGCGATCGAGGCCGCCGCGCGCGCTGGCGGCGGCACGGTGCTGTTCCCCGCCGGCCGCTACCTCTGCTTCACGATCCGCCTCAAGAGCCGCATCACCCTGATGCTGGCAAAAGGCGCGGTCATCGAGGCCGCCGATCCCGCGCGCCACCCGGGCAAATATGATCTGCCCGAGGAGGAGATCGACCAGCTATATCAGGATTATGGCCACTCCTACTGGCGCAACAGCCTGATCTGGGGCGACGGCGTGGAAGATGTCGCGATCGTCGGCCCCGGCCTGATCCACGGCGTCGGCCTCACCCGCCACGGGCCCGGCGCGCGCTGGAAATCGCAGACCGGCGAGCGCCCGCTGTCGATGAAGCAGATGCCCGCCAAGAGCATCAGCGAGCTGGAGCCGGCCGCCGCCGCGATGCGCGACCAGGGCAACAAGGCGATCGCGCTCAAGAACGGTCGCAACATCCGCCTGTCCGGTTTCTCGATGCTCAAATGCGGCCACTTCGCGATCCTCGCCACCGGCACGCAGAAGCTGACGATCACTGATCTCCAGATCGATACCGATCGCGACGGCATCGATCTCGATTGCACCAAAGGCGTGCTCGTCGAGCGCTGCCGCGTGAACACGCCCAATGACGACGGCATCGTCGTCAAGGCGACCTACGCGCTCGGCCGATCGATCGCCGCCGAGGATATCGTCATCCGCCACTGCGCGGTCTCGGGCTACGATCTCGGCACGATGCTGGATGGGACGCGCGGCACGACGATGCTCGCCGCGCCCGATCGTGATCGCCCGACCGGCCGGATCAAGCTCGGTACCGAGAGCACCGGCGGCTACGCCCATGTCCTGATCGAGGATTGCACCTTCGATCATTGCCGCGGCCTCGCGCTGGAGACGGTCGACGGCGGCGCGATGACCGACGTGACCGCGCGCCGCCTCGTCATGCGCGACGTCACCACCGCGCCCATCTTCCTGCGCATCGGCGATCGCCGCCGCGGCCCGCCCGGCACCGGCATCGGCTCGATCCGCGACGTCACGATCAGCGACATCACCGCGACCGGCATCGATCATCGCTTCCCCGCGTCGATCGCGGGCCTGCCCGGCCACCCGGTCGAGGCGGTCACGCTGCGCAACATCGACCTGACCTATAACGGCGGTGGCACCGCCGAGGATGCCGCGCTCGTGCCGCCCGAAGTCCCAACGGCCTATCCCGAGCCGAGCATGTTCGGCGTGCTACCGAGCTGGGGGCTGTGGGTCCGCCACGCGAGGGACATCACCGTGGATGGGCTTAAGCTGCAGACTGCCACGCCCGACGCGCGCCCGCCCTTCAAGATTGAGGACGCACCCGGCCTCAAAGCCACCCGCACCCCTCTGTGGCGCGACTAGCGGCGATCGCCCACGCCCGTTTGGTTCGAGCAGCTTCGAGCTTGTCGAGAAGCGCCCGTCGAGAACTCGCCCGCCACTGAACCGACTTCTCGATTTCGTTCTCGGCAAGCTCGAACTCCGCTCGAAGCGAATGGCAGGAGCGGATTCAAGCACGACCACGTTGACGCGCCACCGCGATCGACGTACCATTATATACAGATCAATTCCACATAGTGGAAGTCGGAGAGGCCATGTCGATTCAGGCGTTCAAGATGCAGCTGAAGCCCGGCGTCATCGCCGAATATCGCAAGCGCCATGACGAGATCTGGCCCGAGCTGTCCGCTTTGCTCACCGACAGCGGCATCTCCGATTATTCGATCTTCCTCGACGAGAACACGCTCTCGCTCTTCGCGGTCCTGAAGGTCGCCGAGGTCAACAGCCAGGCCGACATGCCCCACCATCCGGTCATGAAGCGCTGGTGGGATTATATGGCGCCGCTGATGGAGGTCGAGCCCGACAATCGGCCCAAGGAATGGCCGCTCCCGATGATCTTCCACCACGCCTGATGCGACCAATGCGCCGTCATCTGATCGCCCTTTCGCTCGCGACCGCGCTGGCGCCCGCCACGCTGCACGCGCAGGTCGGACGGCAGACCGAGAATCTCGCCGCCCCGGTCAAGATGTTCGGCCGCGTCTCCTACGACGCGCGCTCGCTGATGATCGACGGCAAGCGCCTCGTCATCTGGTCGAGCGAGATGCATCCGTTCCGCCTGCCCAGCCCCGATCTGTGGCGCGACATTCTCCAGAAGATGAAGGCGAGCGGCTTCAACACCGTCGCCGTCTATTTCGACTGGGGCTATCACAGCCCGAAGCGGGGCGTGTACGACTTCACCGGCATCCGCGATGTCGAGCGGTTGCTGACGATGGCGGAGGAGGAAGGCCTCTACGTCATGACCCGCGCCGGGCCATACGTGAACGCCGAACTCTCGCGCGGCGGCTTTCCCGGCTGGCTCGTAAACCAGAAGGCACGCGCGCGCACCGACGATCCCGATTACATGGCCGCCGCCGATGAGTGGCTGACGCATATCGACGCGATCATCGCCCGCCACCAGATCAACGGCGACGGCAAGGGCCATAACGGCACCGTCATTCTCCACCAAATCGAGAATGAGCTGTCGGCGACGACGCCGTCGCAGCGCCGCTACATGGATCATCTCTACGCCAAGGCGCGCGCCGACGGCATCAACGTCCCGATCTTCCACAACGATCAGGGCCGCAACGGCAATTGGGTCCCCGAAAGCTCCACGATCGCGAACGTGATCAAGGGCCCGAACGACCTGTATGCGTTCGATGGCTATCCGGGCGGTACCTGCACCGTCGCCGGCGAGCCGACGCGCGACGTCGCCGCGCCCGAATGGGGCTTCTACGGCCCCGGCGGCGCGAAGGGCGGCGCCTCCGCCTCGCCGAACACGCCCGGCTTCCTCGCCGAATTCGGCGGCGGCTGGTTCGATTATTGGGGCTCGAACGGCGGCTACGAATGCAACGCGATCCAGCGCGGCAAGCGTTTCCAGCGCGTCTTCTACGGCACCAATCTCGCCAACGGCATCGATATCCAGAGCTTCTACATGGGCTATGGCGGCACGAGCTGGGGCTGGCAGCCCGCCCCCGTGGTCTTCGCGAGCTACGATTATGGCTCGGCCATTTCCGAGGCGCGCGAAGTCCGCGAAAAGGCGGAGGAGCTCAAGCAATTGGGCGGCCTCATCGCCGCCGTGCCCGATCTCGCGGGCATGGTCCCGGCAGGCGCGGTGCAGGTCTCCTCGCCCAACGTCGCCGTCTATCACAACAAGAGCCCGGAGACGGACACGCGCTTCCTGCTCGTCACGCACAAGCCGTCCAACCGCCAGAGCGACGACA
This sequence comes from Sphingomonas natans, assembly GCF_030546695.1. GTDB lineage: Bacteria > Pseudomonadota > Alphaproteobacteria > Sphingomonadales > Sphingomonadaceae > Sphingomonas_I > Sphingomonas_I natans. The sequence goes on along the minus strand of NZ_JAUOTP010000001.1, from coordinate 120,918 downwards.
GCTTCACGATCACCGCCGATCTGCCCGACGGCAAATACACCTTCCCCGCCGCCGGGCCGATGCGCCTGAACGGCTTCGACGCGAAGTGGCTCGTCGCCGGCGTCGCGCTCGGCGGCCAGCGCCTCGTTTACTCGACCTCCGAAGTGCAGACCGCGCTCAAGATCGACGGTCAGGACGTGATCCTGCTCTACGGCCGCGCCGGCGAAACCGGCGAGACGATGCTGCGCTTCGCCTCCGCCCCTACCGTGACCGTGGTCCAGGGCGGCGCGACGAGCAGCTTCGATGCCGCCAAGGGCGATCTCCGCCTCGATTACGCGCATAGTGGGCGCTCGATCGTCCGCATCGAGGGCGGCGGTCGCCCGCCGCTGACCCTGATCCTCGCCGACGAGGCCGAAGCCGTGCGCTACTGGCATCCCGCCGGCAGCGACGTGCTGGTCCGCGGCCCCGCGCTCGTCCGCAGCGCCACCGCCGCGCGCGGCACGCTAGCGCTGACCGGCGACACGAAGGACGCCACCCCGCTCGAACTGTGGGCGCCCGCCGCGCTCAAGTCGGTTCGCTGGAACGGCGCCGCCGTGGCGATGAAGACCTCCCCCATCGGCAGCCGCGTCGCGACCACGCCGCTCGCCGGCCCGGCGCCCGTCGCTCTCCCCACGCTCACCAACTGGCGCATGGCCGCCGGCTCGCCCGAGGCCGATCCGGCGTTCGACGATCGCAAATGGCAGGCGATCGACAAACGCGGCAGCGCGACGATCACCGCCAAGCCCGATGGCCAGCCGACGCTCGTCATGGACCCCTATGGCTTCCACGACGGCGACGTCTGGTATCGCGGCCATTTCCAGGGCGGCGCGGACGCCAAACAGCTCGCGCTCTTCTACGGCGGCGGCGGTGCGGGCCTCGTCCAGGTCTGGCTCGACGGCAAGTTCGTCGGCCAGAACGAGATTGCGAGCGGCCTCCCCCGCCCGATCACGACCGCTCTCGCGAAGTTCGACGTCTCCGCCGCGCAAGCGCCCGGCGATCATGTCCTCAGCGTCATGGTCCGCAACGACGGCCACAATTGGGATCTCGATGCCGACGATTTCCACAAGGAAGCGCGTGGCCTGATCTCGGCTTCGCTCGATCGCCCCGGCGGCCGCAGCTTCGCGATCCCGATCGCCTGGAAGATCCAGGGCAAGAAAGGCGGCGAGGATCTCCCCGATCCGGCGCGCGGCCCCGCCAACAGTGGCGGCCAATATGGCGAGCGGATAGGCTGGCATCTGCCCGGCTTCGACGACGCCCGCTGGCAGTCCGCGACCGTTCCGGCCGCCACCGCGCAGGCGGGCACGACCTGGTATCGCACGAACGTCACGCTCTCCGTCCCCAAGAGCCAAGACGCGACGATCGCTTTGGCGTTCGGCGACACCACGACGCCGCGTTCGATCGCGCAGTACCGCGCGCTCATCTTCGTCAACGGCTGGAACATGGGGCAATTCATCGCCCATATCGGACCGCAGCGCGTCTTCCCGATCCCCGAGGGCATCCTCAACCACCACGGCCCCAACAGCATCGCGCTCGCCGTCACCTCCGATGGCGCGCCCGGCGATGCCTTGGAGCAGGTCAGGCTCGTCACGATGCGCAACGTGAAGGGCGGCATCCCCGTCCGCATGGTCGCAGCGCCGACCACGCCCGCCCAGCTCAAATAGCTTCAACCCTTTTCTATCGATCTTCAGGAGACTAAATTGGCCGCCCTCACCCATGACGTTCCGCACGGCGACGTCACCACCGCGATCGCCAAGCTGATCGACAATCTGCTCAACATCAAGGACGAGACGGGCGAGTTCCTGCTCCATCTGGAAGACGGGCGGATCATCGACACCAAGGGCTGGGCCGGCTGGGAGTGGACCCACGGCGTCGGCCTGTTCGGCCTGTGGCGTCTGTTCGAGCAGACCGGCGACAAGACCGCGCTCGCGGTCATCAAGCAGTGGTTCGAGGATCGCTTCGCCGAAGGCACGCCGACCAAGAACATTAACACGATGGCGCCGTTCATCACGCTCGCCTACCTCTACGAATACGAGCCAGATCCGCGCTACATCCCCTATCTCGACACCTGGGCCGAATGGCTGATGGCCGATGACGGCCTGCCCAAGACCGAGGAAGGCGGCTTCCAGCACATCGTCTTCAACGACGTGAATCCCGGCGAGATGTGGGACGACACGCTGATGATGAGCGTGCTCCCGCTCGCGAAGATCGGCCTGCTGCTGAACCGCCCGCATTATGTCGAGGAGGCCAAGCGCCAGTTCCTCATCCACATCAAATATCTGTTCGACAAGAAGACCGGCCTCTGGTTCCACGGCTGGGATTTCAACGGCCGCCACAATTATGCCGAGGCGCTGTGGGCGCGCGGCAATTGCTGGGTCACGATCGCGATCCCCGAGATCATCGAGATCCTCGATTTGCCCCAGGGCGATGCGTTTCGCATTTTTCTGATCGATACGCTCGCCGCGCAGGTGAAGACGCTCGCCGAAACGCAGGATCCCGAGACGGGCCTGTGGCACACGCTGATCGTCGATCCGACCAGCTATCTCGAAGCCTCGGCCACTGCCGGCTTCGCTTATGGCATCCTCAAGGGCGTCCGGAAGGGTTACCTGCCGCGCCATTATGAGGAAGTCGGCATCAAGGCGGTCAAGGGCGTGCTCGCCAATATCGACGAGGCGGGCGAATTGCAGCAGGTCAGCTTCGGCACCGCGATGGGCGAGACGATGCAATTCTACAAGGACATCCGCCTGACCTCGATGCCCTACGGCCAGAGCCTCGCGATGGTCGCTCTGGGCGAGTTCCTGCGCACCTATATCTGATGAAACCCTGCCCCACCCGCTCATCCTGAGGAGGGACTGAGCGCAGGCGAAGACCCGTCTCGAAGGACCCGCACCGCTGCGCAAATCCTTCGAGACGCCATTTCGACTTCGCTCAATGGCACCTCAGGATGAGCGGGAGGTAAAAGTTTGCGTATGCCCCAGGAGTTAGGACCCATGGCTTCGGCCGCCATCACCCCCCGGCCCGTGCGCTGGTACAATCTCGCCGCCTACGGCTCGAACGACGTGCTCGGCGCGGGCTCGATGGCGGTCATCAGCACGTGGATCCTGCTCTTCTACACCAGCTTCTGCGGGCTCTCGGCCGCGCAGGCGACGATCATATTCGGCGTCGCGCGCGTGCTTGATGCCTTCACGAGCCCCATGATCGGCCACCTGTCCGACAATATCGGGCGCTCCTGGCTCGGCCGCCGTTTCGGCCGCCGCCGCTTCTTCATCCTCGCCGCGATCCCGCTCTTGCCGAGCTTCGCGATCATGTGGGTCGCGGGCCAGAGCTTCTGGTATTATCTCGTCACCTACGTGCTGTTCGAGATGGTCTACGCGATGGAGATCATCCCGTACGAGACGCTCGCCTCCGAAATGTCGACCGACTATCGCACGAAGGCGAAGTTCGCCGGCGCGCGCATCCTGCTCGGCCAATGCTCGGCGGTCGGCGCGGCCTTCCTGCCCGGCTGGCTGATCTCCTATCTCGGCCCGAAATCGCCCGACACCTATCTCTATATGGGCATCATCTTCTCTGGCCTGTTCATGGGTGCGGCGGGTCTGCTCTACGCGTTCAGCTGGGAGCGTCCGCGTCCCCCCGGGCTCGACGAGGAGGAAGCCGCGCGCGGCGGCGCAACGCTCGGCGCGGCGTTCAGGGCGCTCTACCGCAACCTCTTCTCCACGCTGCGCATCCGCGCGTTCCGGCTCCATCTCGGCATGTATCTCGGCGGCTATATCAGCCAGGATATCTACAATGCGGCCTTCACCTATTTCGTGATCTTCGCGCTCGCCGGCTCCACCGCGATCGTCGCCAATCTCGTCGGCGTGACCTATGTGGTGCAGCTCGTCGCGGTCGTGCTCGCGATCAACTTCGCGCTGAAGCTCTCGCCCGCCGCCGCCTACCGCATGGCCGCGGCCAGCTTCGCGATCGGCGTCGTGATTTTCCTCGTCATGTACGGCGCGGGCTATGGCGCGACCTCGGCGCTCTTCTGGCTCCCCGTCGTCTTCGCAGGCCTTGGGCGCGGCGCGCTGAACTACATCCCCTGGGCGACCTACAATTATATGGCCGACGTCGACGAGATCGTCACCGGCCGCCGCCGCGAGGGCGCCTTCGCCGGCGTGATGACCTTCGTCCGCAAGATGAGCCAGGCGCTCGCCGTTATCCTCGTCGGTCAGGTCATGCAGGCGTCGGGCTTCGTCTCGAAGGCGACCGAGCAGAGCCCGCAGGCGATCGCCGCGATCGTCGGCGTGATGGGGCTCGGCACGATCGCAATGCTCGCCTTCGGCGTCTTCGTCTCGACGCGCTTCCGCCTGACCCCCCGCACGCACGGTATCCTGATGGCCGAGATCGAGCATCTGCGCGCGGGCAACCGCACCCCCTCATCTGCGGAGAACGGCGCGATCGTCGAGGATCTCGCCGGCTGGCGCTACGACCGCTTGTGGGGCAACAACCCGGTCGGAGGCGCCCGCTGATGATCGGTCTGTTCGCTCTCGCTGCCGCTGCCGCCTCTCAGCCGGCGATTGCGCCCAAACCCCTGTTCCGCGATCCGGTTTACGATGGCGCCGCCGATCCCTCGACCGTCCATGATACGAAGACGGGCGAGTGGGTGATGTTCTACACCAACCGCCGCGCCGCGATGGCGCCCGCCGCCGATCCCAAGGACGTCGGCTGGTTCCACGCCACCCATATCGGTATCGCCCGCTCGAAGGACGGCGCGCGCTGGCGCTACGGCGGCATCGCCGCCATCCCCAAATCCTGCACCGGCGAGACGCTCTGGGCGCCCGACGTCGAATGGCTTGCCGGCCAGTGGCACATGTGGATCACGGTCGTCCCCGGTGTCTTCAAGGACTGGAACGCGCCGCGCTTCCTCGTCCACCTGACGAGCAAGGATCTGAAGAGCTGGCAATGCGGCGAGAGGCTGGATCTCGGCTCGGACCGCATCATCGACGCGAGTGTCGCCGGCTTGCCCGAAGGCGGCTACCGTCTCTGGTTCAACGACGAGAAAATGAACAAGGCGATCCGGTACGCGGACAGCTCCGATCTCGTCCACTGGACGATCAAGGGCACGGTCGTCGAGACGCCCGGCGAAGGCCCCAAGGGCTTCCGCTGGAAGGGCCAGTGGTGGCTGATCTCGGACGCGTGGAAAGGCCTCCTCGTCATGAGCTCCGCCGACGGCGAGCATTGGACCCGCCAGCCGGACTATCTGCTCGCCGACGCCGGCAAAGCCGAGACCGACCGCGCCAAGGGCCAACACCCCGACGTCATCGTCGCGGGCGACCGCGCCTATCTGATCTACTTCGTCCACCAGACCAACGAACCGCAGACCGCGACCGACAACGCCTGGGGCCGCCGCACCGCGATCCAGATGACCGAACTGCACGAGCAGGACGGCGTGGTGACGGTCGATCGCAATGCGCCGACCGAGGTGGATCTGAGCGGGCGATAGAGGCCCGTGTAACGGATTATCCCAACCCGTTCGGTTCGAGTAGGGATCGAGCCTGCCGAGAGCCCGTATCGAGAACTGAGCTCCAACCTTCTCGACACGCCCTCTCGACAAGCTCGATGGCTGCTCGAAGCAAACGGACTGAGGGAGACGCCTACCCCCGCACCACCCCGTTCACCCGCACCCGCTCGAACCGCAACCCGCTCACCCCCTCGGCCTCCAGCTTCGGCTGCGCGAGCGTCACGTCGACATCCTCGAGCCGGATGTCGCTGATCGTGGTCTGCCCCGGATTGCCGCGGATCGCGCCGAACGCCCCGAACCGCCCCTTGATCCCCGACAGACTGACATTGCGCACGACCGATTGCGGCGGCGGCGCGCCCTTCAGATCGGTATATTGGCTCCACGGCACGATCGCGAGGATCGTGCCGCCTGCTGCGTCCAGCGTGATGTTGCGGAAGTGGATGTCCTCATAATGTTGCGGCGTATCGGCACGCAGCTTGAGCGCGGCGATCTTGACGTTGCCCGTGATCCGGCAATCCTCGACGATCACGTCGCGCACGATCGTCGCCTCGCTGCCGAGCGTCAGGATGCCGTTGCCGCGCCGGAACTCGCAGTTTCGCACGCGGATGCCTTCGACCGGCGGACTGTCCTTGTCCTCCATCGCGTGCGGCCCCTTGCTGCCCTTGGCGGCGATGCAATCGTCGGTGACCGAGAAATAGCAGCCCTCGATCGTCACCTGGCGGCAGCTGTCGAGATCGATGCCGTCGGTGCTCGGCGCCTGCTTGTAATCGTCGGGTACTTCGAAGCGCGCATTGCGCACCGTCACGTCTTCGCAGCGGTACAGATGCAGGTTCCAGAACTGGCTGTCCTTGAACGTCACCCCCTCGATCGTGACCCCGCGCGAGCTCTCGATGACCGCGAGCCGCGCGCGCGGCACGCCGACATTGCGGAAATTGTGCGGATCGGGCGCTGCATTGCGGAGCTTCCAGAACATGTCCCAGATCGGCCGCCCCGCCCCGTCGAGCGTCCCCGCACCGCTGATCCGCAAGCCGTCGCAACCCTTGGCGTTGATCAGCCCCGGATTGAAATGCTCCTCGAAATGCCCCTCGATCCGCGTGCGCTGCTCAGGGAAATTGGCCAGGTCGGTCGAGCAGCGCAGCACCGCGCCTTTCTCGAGATGCAGGTTCACCTTCGGCTTCAGGAACAAGGCGCCGCTGACGAAAACGCCCGGCGGCACGATCACCGTTCCGCCGCCGCGCTTGGCGACCGCATCGATCGTTGCCTGGATCGCGCGCGTGTTGATCGTCACGCCGTCGGCCTTGGCGCCGAACTTCGTGATCGGCGCGTCACCCGCCCCGGCGGCGAAGGCCGGCCACAAAGGCGCGGAGAGGAGCGAGAGAGTGACGGCGCGGCGCGTGTAATCCTGAGTAAGCATCGAGGTGCACCTCCTAGGTGTTACATCCCCCGTTGGCTTCGAGCGAAGATCGAGCTTGTCGAGATCGCAGTCGAGAAGCAGTTCTCGACGAACGCTTCTCGACTTCGCTCGAAGCTGCTCGAACCGAACGGGATGGGTCAGACAGTCAGTCGTCGAGAAACCCGATCTGCCGCAGCCAGGCCTCACACAGCGCCGGCCAGCGCGACACCGGCAGCCCCGGCGTATCGAGCGCGAAGCCGTGCGGCGCATCGGCGAAGATATGCAGTTCGGACGTGCCCTTCGCCTCGACGATCGCGCGATGCAGCCGGAACGCATTTTCGACCGGCACGACCGGATCGTTGCCAGAATAGACGATGAAGGCAGGCGGCGGCGCGGGCAGCAGTTGCGCGTCGGGCTGCAGCCGATCGTACATCGCCTGCTTCTCGGCCGGCGGCAGCGGCGCCTTGTCGGCCACGATCGTCCGGCCCTTGGCGTTGGTCGAGATCGGCCCGTAGCCGATCACCATCACGTCGGGTCGATAGGAGTCTCCGGGCTCGCTTGCCCACTCGGCAGGATATTCGGCCGCCAGGCACGCCGCGAGATGCCCGCCCGACGAAAGCCCGACCGCGCCGACCTCGCGCACCCCGCTCGCGCGGATCGCCCGCATCGCCGCAATCGCATCGTCGAGCGGTGCGGCCTCTCCATTCTCGGCATTCGGAAAGCGATGGATCAGCACGAATGCCTGATAGCCCAGGCCATTCAGCCAGAGCGCGACCTGCACGCCCTCCCGCCCGGCCATCAGCGCGGTGTAGCCGCCCCCGCCCAGCACGAGCATCGCCCGGCCGTTGGGCCGCTCGGCGGAAAACTCGATCATCACCGGATCTTGCACGGCGGTCACGACGGCCGTCTCCGCCGCGCAATCCGGCTGTTCGAGCGTGAAGCTTCCGGCTCCCCGCAGCGGCCAGGGTTTGCCCGTCAGCACCCCGGCGTCACGCCGTCGAACGAACTGTGCCCGGCGACGCACGGATGGGTGGGATAGGCCTCGCCATCCAGCTCCGTCGCCTCGCGCACCACGCTCAGCCGGTCGCCATCGTCGCGCATCTCGTAAAGCTTGCCGAGCGCGTTGGCGAAGGGCCGGTGGAGCACCATCATCAATTTGCCGTCGAAGCTCTTGAAGACCATGCCATGCCCGCTGTCGCGCTGGACGAGCGGCCCGAGTTGCTCCCACGGCCCCTCGATCCCGCCGCTCTTCGATCGCGCCTGCGCCTCGACATAGCCCTTCTCGCCATAGCTCGACCACAGCATCAGCAAAGCGCCGGTCTTGCTGCGATAGAGCTCGGGCCCGTCGGTCACGAACACCGTGTCGCCCAGCGGCTGTTTCTGCCCGACGACCCACGGGCCTTCGCTCGCCTTGAACAGCACGCGTGCGGGGCCGGCGATCGACAGGTCGTCCTTCAGCGGCGCGGCCTCGATCGTGCCGTCCACCATCTGCCACCACTCATGCGCATAGACGATCCACGGCTTGCCCTTGGGATCGACATAGAGCGATCCGTCGAGCGTCATCTGCGCCTTGTCCACGATCGGCTCGCCGCCGCGCACCAGCGTGTAGGTCCCGTCGACCGTATCGGACACGGCCAGCACGGTGCCGCGCCGGTAGGTTTCGCGCGGGCCGACCTTGCCGATCACCGCCTTGCTGTTGTGGAAGGTCGTGAAGAGATACCACTTACCCTTCCAGCGATGCACTTCGGGCGCCCACGCGCCGGCATTGGCCCACAGCCCCTCGGGCAGCACGAACGCGAGCTTGGGCTTGGTCCAGTGCTTCAGATCGCGGCTGGCATAGACCATCGTGCCGAGGCGCTTGTCGCCCGTCATCGCGGCTTCGTTGCGCGTGAACAGATAATAGGTCCGGCTCGCTTCATCGGCGACGATCCACGGATCGTGCAGATGCATGTCGGTCATCACCAGCGGCGCATCGAGCGGCGCGGGTGCCGCAACCGCCGGCGTGGCGGCCGCCAGCAACAGCGCCGCGAGCGCCGCAGTCGGCCTCATACGCCGGTGCCCAGCGCGAGCCGGTTGCCGTAGCCGATCACGATCGTGGCGATCAGCAGCATGCCGATGCCGCACCAGACGATCGCCTTTACCTTCGGCCCGGCATCCTTCCACTCGCGGAAGGCGAAGCCCCAGAGCGTGCCGAAGATGATGATGCTGGCCATGTGGACCGTCCAGCTCGAAAAGCCGAGGCGTCCCATCTGGCTCTCGCCCATCGTGTAGAAGAAGAACTGGAAATACCAGGTCGTGCCGGCAAGCGCGCTCAGTGCATAATTGGCCAGCAGGGGCGCGCGGCCGTTGCCGTCGCTCGCTGCGCCCGCAAACTGCCCGACCGAGCGATTGCGGACGATCAGAATCGCGCACCAGATCGCGTTGGTGAGCAGCCCGCCGAACATGACGAGGCAGAGCACCGGCAGCCCGGTCCACAAGGGGCCCGTGCCGGCGGCGGCCGACACCGCCTTGATCGGCTCGCCGGCGGCCAGGCCGAAGGCGAAGCAGGCCGACATGATGCCGGCGAATATCGCGACGATGACGCCCTTCTTGAAATCGAACTCGGCAACGACCGCGCGCTTCTGCTCCTCGGTGAGCATCGCATCCTTCTTGCCACCCGCGATCGCGACGATCACGATTCCCAGCAATGTAAGCGCGAGGCCCAACAGCACGATGTTGCCGGATGCGGTCGCCAGCAATTTCTCGTGGAATTCGCCGGTGAACAGCGGCGGTATCAGCGTGCCGAAGACCGTACACAGCCCCAGCACCACGGCCATCCCCAGCGACAACCCCAGATAGCGCATGACCAGACCGTAGCCGAGCCCGCCGAAGCCCCAGAGCACGCCGAAGAAGATCGCCCACAGCTTGATGTTGGTCGGCGTCCGGCCGAGTACGCCGAGCAGATCGTGCGTCTGCAGCCCGGCGAAGAACCACGGCGCCACCACCCAGGAGAAGATGCCGCCCGTGAGCCAGTAAATCTCCCACGACCAGCGCTTCACGCCGCGATACGGCACGTAGAAGCTCGCCGAGGCGAGGCCCCCAAGCCAGTGATAGAGAATGCCGATCAGCGGGTTGGGCGTCATAGGTCCAGTCCCAGTCTATAGATGCGGTTGGCGTTGCGGCCGAACAGATCGCGCTGCTCGTCCTCGGAGAAATCGGCGGCGATCGCGTGATAGGCTTCCAGATAGCGATCGAGCGGCGCGAACAATTTGTCGGTCGGGCTGTCGCTCGCGAACAGGCAGCGCTCGGTGCCGAACATGTCGATCGCCTCCAAAAGGAACGGCCGCACGCTTGCGAGCGTCCAGTCGCGCGCGATGAAGCCCAGGCCCGACAATTTGATCGCGACATGCGGCAGCGCCGCCAGCGCGCGCAGGCCATAGCGCCAGCGCGTCACGCCCTCGCGATCGGTCGTCACCGGCATGCCGATATGATTGATGATGACGGGCACGTCCTCGTGCCGCTCGATCAGCGGTGCGAGCCCCGCCATCTGCCCGGCATAGCATTGCAGGTCGAACGACAGGCGATATTTGCCGAGCAGGCCATAGCCCGCCCACCATTGATCGTCCTGCGTCACGTCGTGCGGCGTGTAGGTCCGCAGCGGATTGGTGTGCCAGTTGACGATCTGGCGGATGCCCCGCACGCGCGGATGCGCGGCCTGCGCCTCCAGCAGCGCCTCTACCTTCGGATCATGGAGCGGCGCGAAGGCGACGATCGCCGTCGGCAGGCCGTCCCGGTCGGCGACACCCTCGAGCCATTCGGTCTCGTGCAGCGCCTGCTCGGGATCGGCGCCCGCATCGATATGGACCGCGCCGACGACGTTCCATTTCGCCATGTCCGCGCGATAGTCGGCGACGCCGTAATCGTGCGCGATGCTCTCGACGCTGCCGTTCGGGCCTTCGTCGCTGAACGGCGGCGTCAGCCAGGAATAATGGATATGATCCAGATCCCACAGATGGACATGCGCATCGACGAACGGGATCGCGGCCATCGGCCTCTCCAGAAGTGCGACGCGCCGGCTCTGTCCGGCCGGCTGCGTCGCGATGAGGTCAGAAGGTGGTGCGGCCGCCCGACGTGTCGAAAGTGGAGGCGGTCGTGAAGCTGCACTCCTCGGACGCCATGAAGCACACCATCGCCGCGGATTCGGAGATTTCGCCCAAGCGCCCCATCGGGATCTTGGAGCGCATATAATCGACCTGGCTCTTCGGCAGCTGCGCCAGGATCGGGCTCTCGAACGTCGCAGGCGTAAGCGCGTTGGCGATCACGCCCTTTTCGGCCAGCTCCTTGCCCAGGCTCTTGGTCAGACCGATCACGCCCGCCTTCGTCGCCGAATAGGCGCTGGCGTTCGGATTGCCTTCCTTGCCCGCGACCGAGGCGACGTTGACGATCCGGCCATAACCGTTGGCCAGCAGCAGCGGCACGACCTCGCGGCAGCAATAGAACAAGCCGTTCAAGTTGATGTCGACGACGCGCTTCCAGCTGTCGAGCGGATATTCATGAACCGGCGCGGTCGCACCGGTAATGCCCGCCGAGCAGATCAGGATGTCGACCTTGCCAAGCGCGGCCTCGCTCGCCTTGGCAGCCGCAGCCACCGCAGCCTGGTCCGACACGTCGAGCGCGACGACGTCGGTCGCGCCGGTCTCGGCCTTCGCCGCCGCCAGCGCATCCGCGTTCAGGTCCCACAGGACGACCTTGCCGCCCTCGGCGACGATCCGCGCCGCAGCCGCCTTGCCGAGGCCCGAGGCCCCGCCGGTGACGATCGCGCAACGGCCCTCGAAGCGGCCCTGATAGACGCTCATGCGAGCACCTCGTCGCCAAGCTGGCTCCATGCGACGACGTTCTGCTTCTGCGTGCCCAGCTTGGCGATGCCGAGCTCCATCACGTCACCCGCCTTCAGGTAGATGGCATCGGGCTTCTTGCCCTCGCCCACGCCCGGAGGCGTACCGGTGATGACCAGATCGCCCGGATACAGCGTCACATATTCGCTGACGTAGGAGATGATTTCCTTCAGGTTGAAGATCATCGTCCGCGTGTTGCCGGTCTGCATGCGCGTGCCGTTGACGTCGAGATGCATGTCCAGCTCCTGCGCGTCGCCGACCTCGTCGGGCGTCACGAGCCACGGGCCGACCGGGCAGAAGGTGTCGTGGCCCTTGCCCTTGCTCCACTGGCTGCCGCGCTGCTTCTGGTTGAAGCGCTCCGACACGTCGTTGGCGAGGACATAGCCCGCAACCTTGTCGAGCGCGTCGTCCTGGCTGACGTAGCGGCAGGTCTTGCCGATGATCACGCCGAGCTCGACCTCCCAGTCGGAATAGGTCGAATCCTTGGGCAGCATGACATCGTCATAGGGGCCGGAAAGGCTCGACAGCGCCTTCATGAACATGACCGGCTCGGTCGGGATCGGCAGGTTCGATTCGATCGCATGATCGCGATAGTTGAGCCCGATCGCGACGATCTTGCCGATGCCCGCGAACGGCACGCCATAACGCGGGCTGCCTTCGACCAGCGGCAGCGACGCCGGATCGGCCGCCTGCGCCTGCGCCAGCGTCTCGATCGTGATGTCGGCGACGATGCCCGAAAGATCGCGGATCGCACCGTCGGCGTCGACGAGGCCGGGCTTTTCCTGGCCAACCGGCCCGTAGCGGCAGAGCTTCATTGGTTCGCTTTCGTTCAGTGAGTGTAGGGGCGCTGCATCGCAATATCGCGATTCAGCTCGACGCCGAAGCCCGGCGCATCGAGCGCGCTGGCCTTGAGACGTCCGTTCTGGGGGACGGGTTCGCCGATCAGCTGCGGATGGAACATCGGCACCACCTCGGTCGGCCCCGGATGCATCATCAGGAATTCGGCGAACGGCGAATTGTGGCGCGTGATCACGAAGTGATAGCTGTACACCGACGAACCGTGCGGCACGACCATCTTGCCCGCCGCATCGGCGAGCGCGCTGATCTTGAGCAATTCGGTCACGCCGCCGCACCAGCCGACGTCGGGCTGGATGATGTCACAGCAATCCATCTCCAGCAGCATGCGGAAGCCCCAGCGGGTCGCCTCATGCTCGCCGGTCGTCACCAGCATGCCCTTGGGCACGTTGCGCTTGAGCGCGGCATAGCCCCAATAATCGTCGGGGCTGATCGCCTCCTCGATCCACTTGAGACCCAGCTCGTGCGCGGCGATCGCCAGGCGGGTCGCATAGTCGACGTCGAGCGCCATCCAGCAATCCCACATCAGCCAGAAATCGGGGCCGACGCGCTCGCGCATTTCGGCCAGCTCGGCGATGTTCTTGTGCAGACCTTCGACGCCCTCGGCGGGACCGTGATGGAGCGCCATCTTGCCGCCGATGAAGCCGAATTCCTTGGCGAGATCCGGGCGCGCGCCCGTCGCATAGAATTGCAGCTCGTCGCGCACCGCGCCGCCCAGCATATGATAGACGGGCTCCTGGCGCAGCTTGCCGAGCAGATCCCAGAGCGCCAGATCGACACCCGAGATCGCGTTCACGACGATGCCCTTGCGCCCGTAATATTGGGTCGAGAAGTACATCTGATCCCAGATCTTCTCATATTCGGTCGGGCTGCGGCCTTCGAGGAAGCGCGCGAGATGCTTCTCGACGATGAACGCCGCCGGTTCGCCGCCGGTCGTCACCGCAAAGCCGATCGTGCCGTCCTCGGCCTCGATCTCCACGACCAAAGTGCCGAGCACGTTGATGCCGAAGCTCTGCCGCGACTGGCGATATTCGGGATATTTCGACATCGGCGTGGCGATGTGATTGTCGATCCAGTGGCCTTCGCCCTGATCGTGATAGTCGGCACCGCCGCCGCGCACGGTGAAGGCGCGGACATGATTGATCTTCGGCAACGAAACGATCGCCACGTCTTAAAACTCCCAAAGCTTCATGCGGCACGCCCGGAAATCCACATCGTGGAATTTCGTGACGCCTCAGGCCATCATATGAAAGATGACGGGTCGAAAATGGCGAAAATCCGTGCGTGTCGTGACGCGAAATCCGCAAGCCTCTCCCCGGCTGCCTGTTTGCATTATCTCACTTTATGGAATAGGATGTTATTAGATGAGAAAAGCGGCGTCAAACGAAGATTCCGGGGCGGGCGAGGAAAAAGCGAAGGTCCAGGGTAGCCAGACCCTCCTTCGCGGGCTCGACATGCTCGATCACGTGATCGACGGCCCGATCAAGCTGGCCGAGCTTTCCGGCCGCATGGGCCTTACTCGATCGACCGCGCACCGCCTCGCCAATGCGCTGATCGATCGCGGCTTCCTCACCTTCCTGCCGCGCGAAGGCTATCAGCTCGGCCCGAAGCTGCTCCACCTCGGCTTCCTCGCCCAATCGCAGGCCGATGTCGTCCAGATCGCGCGCCCGCACATCGACGAACTCGCCCAGCGCAGCGAAGACACCGTCCATCTCGGCCGCCTCGACAACGAGCTCGCTCTGTATCTCGACAAGATACCCGGCCGCCGTCGCGTCGACATCTCGAGCCGCGTCGGCGATCGCCAACCGCTGACCTCGACCGGCCTCGGCAAGGCGCTGCTGATCGACGGCACCGAATCCGCCTGGCGCCGGCTGTTCGATGCCGATCAGGCGTCCGGCGCGCCGAAGGCCGATTATGCCGTCTGGCTCGCCCGGATGCAGGATTATGCCGCCGAGGGCCGCGCTTACGATCTCGAGGAAAATCAGGATCAGATACGCTGCGTCGCCGCGCCGATCCGCGATGCATCGGGGCGGATCGTCGCCGCGATCAGCGTTTCCAGCGCCGCCCAATATATGGACGACGCGCGGATGGAGACATTGGGCGAAGACGTCCGGGGAACCGCCGAACGGATCAGCTCGGATCTCGGCTGGAGCCCGCGCACGAAGCCCCCGCGCCGCTAGGCACATCGAACACCACACAGAAGGACTGCAACCGTGAAGCTGCTCGAAGGCAAGACCGTACTCGTCACCGGCGCCTCCACCGGCATCGGCCGTGCCGCCGCGATCGGCGCGGCGCAGCATGGCGCCGATGTCGCGATCAATTATGCACATAGCGATGGCCCGGCGCAGGCCTGTGTCGAGGCGATCCAGGCGCTCGGCCGCAAGGCGATCGCGGTGAAGGGCGACGTCGCCGATCCCGAAACCGCGCAGGCCTTCGTCGCGAAGGCGGTGGAGGCCTTGGGCAAGGTCGACGTGATGGTCAGCAATGCGGGCATCTGCCCGTTCCATTCGTTCCTCGATATGCCCGTCGACGTCGTCGAGCGCACATTCCGCGTCAATCTCCACGGCGCTTACTTCATGGTCCAGGCCGCAGCCCAGCAGATGGTCAAGCAGGGTCATGGCGGCGCCATCGTCGCGGTCTCGTCCATCTCCGCGCTCGTCGGCGGCGAATTCCAGACGCATTACACGCCAACCAAGGCCGGCGTGCATTCGCTGATGCAATCCACCGCGATCGCGCTCGGCAAATATGGCATACGCTGCAACAGCGTCCTGCCCGGCACGATCCTCACCGAGATCAACAAGGATGATCTCGCCGACGCCGAGAAGCGCAAATATATGGAAGAGCGCACCCCGCTCGGCCGCCTCGGCATGCCCGAGGATCTCGCCGGCCCGATCGTCTTCCTCGCCTCGGATATGGCCGCCTACGTCACCGGCGCGGCCTTGCTCGTCGATGGCGGGATGTTCGTGAACCTGCAGTGATGTGGGCGGCGGGCAGGCTTGCGGCGGCGCTCGCTTTGCTGCCTCTGTTAGGCGCGGCGCCCGCCGCCGCGCCGCGCCTGCCCGCTATCCTGATCGCGAGTGATTCCACTGCGGCCGACGCGAAGCCCGATCGCTATCCGCAGATGGGCTGGGGGACGATGCTGCGTTGCGCGGTCGCCCCCGGCGTCGAAGTCCGCAACCATGCCTTCGCGGGGCGCAGCACGCGCACCTTCCTTGGCGAAGGCCGCTGGGATCGGCTGATGGCCGAGGTGAGGCCCGGCGATACGGTGCTGATCCAGTTCGGTCACAACGATGCCGATCGCAGCAAGCCCGAGCGCTTCACGCGCGCCTGGACCGACTATCGCGACAATCTGCTGCATTTCGTCTGGATGGTGCGCGGCGCGCAGGCCGTGCCGGTGCTGATCACCCCCGTCGCGCGCCACGCCTTCAACGATCGTGGCCTCGCCCAGGCCGATTTCGCCGAATATTCGGACGTCGTGCGCGAGGTCGCGGAAAAGACCGCGACACCGCTCATCGATCTCGAAAGCCTGTCGCGCGCGTGGCTCGACAAGGCGGGGCCGCAGGCTTCGCTCGTCTTCTATCTACACATGACTGCCGCGCAGGCGCCGAACTATCCGCAGGGCATCGACGACAATACGCATCTGAGCGAACTCGGCGCGCGCGCCGTCGCCGATCTCGTCGCCACGGCACTGGCGGGGCTTACCCTGCCGGTTTCGAAGACCATATTGCCCGTGCGTCCGGATCTGACCCGGACGAGCCCGCTCGGGCGAGGAGCCTGCCATTGACCCTGATTGATCGCCGCACGCTGATGGCGGGCATCGCCGCGACCGCCGCGCTGGCCGCCGCCGGACCTGCGTCCGCGCAGAGCTTCCCCCTGCCGAAGGGCTTCACCCGCTTCCCGATCTGGCCCGGCAAGGCGCCGGGCGGCGAGGCCGTGACCGTCACCGAAAAGGAAGGCCTGCGTCGCCCCGACAGCCCGCCCGACGACACCTATTTCGAGCATGTCGTGACACCGACGCTGACGATGCTGCGCCCGAAGAAGCCCAATGGCGCGGCTCTGCTGCTGATCCCGGGCGGCGGCTATGTCCGGGTCGCGATCGGGCTGGAAGGCTATGAGATCGCCCGCCGGCTCGCGTCGGCCGGTTATACCTGCTTCATCCTTCTCTATCGCCTGCCCGCCGATGGCTGGGCGGCCGGATCGGAGGCGCCGCTCCAGGACGCGCAGCGCGCGCTCCGGACGGTGCGCAGCATGGCGGCACGCGAAAAGTTCGATCCTGCCCGGATCGGCGTCATCGGCTTTTCCGCGGGCGGGCATCTCGCCGGCTGGCTGGCGACGCAGGACGCCAAGCCGAGCTACACGCCCATCGATGCGATCGATACCCAGCCGCTCGGGCTGAAGGTCGCGGCGCTCATGTATCCAGTGATCATGATGGACGGCCCGTCCGCGCATGCGGGTTCGCGCAAACAGTTGCTCGGCCCCGATCCAACCCCGGCCCGCGCGCGCGCTTATTCGCTCGAACAGAATGTTGCCGCCGACGCGCCGCCGACCTTCATCGCGCAGGCCATCGACGACAAGACCGTGCCGATCGAGAATGCCACCGCGATGATGATGGCGCTCAAGCAGAAAGGCGTGCCCGTCGAGACGCATATCTTCGAGGCGGGGGGCCACGGCTTCGGCATCGGCGAAAAGGCCAAGGCGGCCGCCGCCTGGCCCGATCTGTTCCTCGCATTTGCGGCGCGTCATGGCCTCTGAAATGCTGCGGCCGCGCGTCGCCCTTTTCGTTACCTGCCTCGTCGATGCGATGCGCCCGCGCATCGGCTTCGCCGCGCTCGCTGCGTTGGAAGCGGCGGGCTGCGAGGTCGTCGTCCCCGAGGCGCAGACCTGCTGCGGCCAGCCCGCGCTCAATTCGGGCGACCGCGACACCGCGATCGATCTGGCGAAGCGCGCGATCGCGATGCTCGAACCCTACGAGCATGTCGTCATCCCGTCGGGCTCGTGCGCGGGCACGATCCGCAGCCATTATCCCGAGATCCTCGAGGACGATCCCGTCTGGGGTCCGCGCGCCCACGCGGTCGCCGCCAAGACCTACGAGATCATGGCCTATCTCGACGAGGTGCGCGGCTGGCGGCCCGAGGGCGTCACGCTACCCGCCACCGCCGCCTATCACGACAGCTGCTCGGGCCTGCGCGAACTCGGCATCAAGGCGCAGCCGCGCCGGCTCCTGAGGGCAGTCGACGGGCTCCAGCTCCGCCCGCTCGCCGGCGAGGAGACGTGCTGCGGCTTCGGCGGCACCTTCTGCGTAAAATATCCCGCCATCTCGAACGCGATCGTCGAGGAGAAGGCCGCCGCGATCGAGGCGACCGGCGCCGATCTGTTGCTCGCGGGCGATCTCGGCTGCCTGATGAACATGGCCGGCAAGCTCAGCCGCCGCGGTTCCTCCGTGCGTAGCTTCCACGCGATCGAGCTCATCGCCGGCATGGGCGACGGTCCCGCGATCGGAGAGAAAGCATGAGCGACTTCGGCGATCGCGTCGATCTGGCGCTGGCCGATCCGATCCTCAAGATCGCGGTCGAGCGCACCGCCGGCACCGCCGAGGCCAAGCGCGCCCTCGCCGTCGATGCCTTTCCCGATTTTGAGGACGCCCGAGATCGCGCCGCGGCGATCAAGGATCATGTGATCGCGCATCTCGGCGCGTATCTGGAAGAGTTCGAGGCGAACGCGATCGCCGCCGGCGCGCAGGTCCACTGGGCGCGCACCTCGGACGAGGCGTGCAAGATCGTCATCGACATCTGCAAGGCCGCCGGCGCACGCACCGTCGCGCGCTCAAAGTCGATGCTCGGCGAGGAGATAGGCTTGCCGCACGCGCTGGCCGAGGCCGGGATCGAGCGCGTCGAGACCGATCTCGCCGAACATATCATTCAGCTCGCCGACGAGCGCCCCTCGCACATTATCTGGCCGGCGATGCACAAGACGCGCGAGCAGGTCTCGCTACTGTTCAAGGCACGCCACCGCAGCCCCCACCAGGAAGAGACGATCGCGGCGATGGCGGAAAGCGCGCGCCGCGAACTGCGCACGCAGATGCTGGGCGCCGACGTCGGCATCTCGGGCGCCAACTTCCTGATCGCGGACACGGGTGCGGTCTGCACCGTCACCAACGAGGGCAATGCCGAGCTCTCGCTCGTGCCCCCGCGCGTCCATATCGTCACTGCGGGGATCGAGAAGATCGTCCCCTCGATGCCGCACGCGGTGCACCTGCTGCGGATGCTCGCGCGCTCGGCGACGGGCGCCGCGCTCACGCAATATACGACCTTCTATACCGGCCCGCGCCGCCCGGGCGATCGCGACGGCCCCGAACAGATGCACATCGTCCTCGTCGACAATGGTCGGACGACGATGCGTGAGGAGGGCCTCGCCGAGATGCTCCGCTGCATCCGCTGCGGCGCGTGCATGAACCATTGCGTCGTGTTCCGGCAGATCGGCGGCCATGCTTATGGCGGCACCTATCCCGGTCCGATGGGTGCGGTGCTGACCCCGGTGCTCGACGGCCTCCCCAAGAGCCGCGAACTGCCCAACGCCTGCACGCTCAACGGCAAGTGCCAGGAAGTCTGCCCCGTCCGCATCCCGCTGCCGACGCTCCTGCGCGGCTGGCGCGAGAAGAGCTGGCGCGAAGGCCTCGAGCCAAAGACGATGCGCGCGGGGCTTGGCGTCTGGGCCTGGTTCGCGCGCCGCCCCGCACTCTATCGCCTTGCCAGCGGCAGCGCCTTGCGTGCGATGCGCGTCCTGGGACGCGGCTGGATCAGACGCCTGCCGCTTGCCGGCGGCTGGACCGATCATCGCGACATGCCCGCCCCCGAGGCGCGCAGCTTCATGGCCCAGTACAAGAGCGGACGCCGCCGATGAACGCGCGCGAGGAAATCCTGTCGCGCCTCAAGCCGACCGTCCCCGGCCCCGCGGCGATCGGGGCCGATGCCCTGCTGATCGCCCCCGAGCGGCCCTTTGTCGATGCGACGGCGCTGGAGGAAGGCTTTGTCGCCAAGCTGTCGCTCCCCAGCATCGCCGCGACGCACGACCGGATCGACACGCTCGCCGATCTCCCCGCTGCGATCCTGCGCTACTGCATCGAGCAGGGCCTGCCCCCGGCGCTCTATCTTCCGCCCGACGCGCGACTGTCAGGCTGCGACTGGTCCCCCTTCGCCGTGCACGAAGCCGCCGCGACCGAGGAGCCCGTCGTCCTCGCCGTCGCCCGCTGCGGCATCGCCGAGACGGGGTCACTCGTGTTCGAGACCGCGCCCGACGCGCCGATGCTCCCGAACTTCGTCGCGCTCCACCACATCGTCCTGCTCGAGGCCGACCGGATCGTCGCGCACCTGGAGGAAGCCACCCTCCCCGGTCCGCAGCCGCGCGCGCATTATTGGGTAACGGGCGTCTCGGGCACGACCGACATTGAGGGCACTTATGTGCGCGGCGCGCACGGCCCTCGTTTCCTTCACGTCATTCTGGTGCGGGCGGCTTTGCCCCGTCGATGATCGCGAAGACATCGGCGATGATCCGCTGCATCGCCAGGCGTGCCCCGCTTGCGTCTCCCGCCAGGATCGCCTCGCAGACGGCGGCATGCGCAGCGACGCTCGCGGTGCGGCCGTCGATCCGGTTGGTGAAGCGGATCGAGGTGCGCAACGCGGTCTCCACCATATCGCTGAGCTGGCGGTAGAAGGGGTTGCCCGATCCTTCGAGGATCGCGACGTGGAAGGCGATATCGGCGGCGAGCAGTTCGTCTTCGCCGCGCTCGGCGTCGCGCATCCGATCCAGGCCCGCGCGGATCGCCGCGCGCTCCTCCTCCGTCGCATGCGTCGCGGCGAGCGCCGCCGCCTCCGGCTCCAGCGCGATCCGGAGCTGATTGAACTGCACGAGCAGGTCCAGCGAAAAGCGCCGCTCCAGCAGCCAGCGCAATATGTCGGTGTCGAACAGGTTCCAATATTCGCGCAGGCGCACGATCGTGCCCTGTCGCGGCCGGGCGCTGAGCAGCCCCTTCGCGGTCAGCATCTTGACCGCTTCGCGCGTCACCGAGCGACTCACTTTGTGCTGCTTGGCCAGTTCGGCCTCGGTCGGGAAGGCCGTCGCATCATATTCGCCGACGACGATTGCTCTGCCCAGCGTATCGACCAGCCCATGCGTCAGGTTGCGGCCCAGACCGGAACGGTGCGCCTGCGCGGTCACTGCCACCCGTTCGCCTCCCCCCAAAGTTCTGCGCGCGGTTTGCATCGTTCCAGCGAATCTCACAAGCGCGGGCAAAGCCTCTTCGCAGTGCAGCATGATGCAAAGCTGCAACGCGTGACCGGAAACACGCCGGAAACAAGCATTTGATCGCATATATCGGATTAATGCACTGGCGCTCGGTTTCGGCCCTGCTTATAAACTGAACCGTAGTTCCACTATATGAGACGCCGACTTTAGGTGTCCGTTCTCATTCCCACAGGCGAGGCATGACTGGCATGATCCCGATTTCGTCCAATTCCGTTCGTTTGCGCGGTTCTTCGGCGCTTGCGCTGATCGCGACGCTCGTCGTCGCCGCGCCTGCCTTCTCGCAGACGGTCGCTCCTGCCGCCGCGCCCGCAGACGCCGCAGCGCCCGCTGCCCCTGCTGCGACGGACGCCCAGGAAATCGTCGTCAGCGGCTTCCGCGCCTCGCTCGATAGCGCGCTCAGCCAGAAGCGCACCGAGACCGCAGCGATCGACAGCATCGTCGCCGAGGATCTCGGCAAGTTCCCCGACTCCAACCTCGCAGAGTCGATGCAGCGCATCCCGGGCGTCGCGCTCGCGCGCGGCGACGGCGGCGAAGGCAAGAACATCTCGGTCCGTGGTCTCGGCGCCGGCTTCACCCGCGTCCGCATCAACGGCATGGAAGGCACCGCCCAGGCCGGCGCCTCCGACATCTATGGCGCGCAGAACAACGGCCGCTCTTTCGATTTCAACGTCTTCCCGACCGAAATCTTCAACGGCCTGTCCGTGCGCAAGACGCCGTCGGCCGATGTCGAGGAAGGCTCGCTCGGCGCGACCGTCGATCTGACCGCACCCAAGCCGCTCGCGCAGAAGAAGGACTTCGTGGTCAGCGCGACCGCCAAGGGCCTGTACAACACCGTCTCCAAGGACGTGAATCCGCGCGGCTCGCTGCTCGTCTCGAAGAAGTTCGGCGATGGTCGCTGGGGCATCCTCGGTTCGCTCGCTTATCAGGAGCGCAACATCCGCGAGGTCGGCTATTCGGCCGTCGATATCCTGTCGTCCAACACCAATGGCGGCTTCTGCTCGCCGGTCGGTGCCGCAACCGCCGTTCCGGCGATCGGCTCGAAGGGCGCGACCGCCACGCTCTGCTATCCGGGCGATCCCCGCGCCAGCGGCGCCACCGCGCTTGCAGCCTATAACGCCGTTCTCGCCGCGCGTCGCGCCGATGCGCCCAACACGCCAGGCAGCGGCGCCTTCTTCCCGCGCATTCCGCGCTATCTGAATTCCGAGCAGAAGCAGACGCGCATCGGCGGCACCGCCACGCTGCAGTTCCAGCCCGACGACCAGACCGACATGTCGATCGATCTGCTCTACTCGCGCTTCCACGTCGTGCGCCGCGACAATTACATCGAGGCGATCTCGTTCGGTCGCTCGGCATCGAACAACGGCATGCCGGACACCGCCATCCAGTCGCTCACGCTCAACAGCCTCGGCTCGGTCCAGGACGCGAGCTACACGGGTGTCGACGTCCGTTCGGAAGGTCTGGTCGACAATTTCGTCTCGACCTTCAAGCAGGCCAATTTCAACTTCAAGCATGACTTCACCGACAAGCTCGAAATGACCGCGCTCGTCGGCGTCAACAAGTCGCGCCTGCAGACGAAGCAGCGTTTCCAATATTATATGGACGCGATCGATAAGCCGTTCACGTTCAACTATAACGGCAACAGCACGCCGGATCTCGGCTTCGGCTTCGATGTCTCGAACCCGACCAACTTCAATTATGCCGCGGGTCTGGCGGACGGCACCGTCCTCGGCGGCTTCGGCTTCCAGGGCGCGCCCCGCTACAACCAGACCAAGGGCATGACCGGCGAGGTCAATCTGAACTGGAAGGCGTTCGACATCTTCACCGTGAAGGCCGGCGGCCAGTTCCGCCGCGCGGACTTCACCTCGCTCTCGACCGGCTACTACACCGCCGACATCACGACCAAGAACCTGCCGGCCGGCGTGACCCTGTCGAGCCTCTCGATGCAGATCGATGGCGTCAACGATCTGTGGGGTCATAGCGCACCGGCCAGCTGGGCGTCGCTCGATCCCGAGAAGCTGATCAGCGCCTATTCGCTCGATCAGGCCCGCACCTGCGGCGTCTCGTGCGGCACCGGCCTGTCGCAGGTCCTGGAAGAAGAGACGAGCGGCTACCTCATGGGCACGTTCGATCTTCAGGATCGTCTGCCGATCGGTGTCCGCGGCGATTTCGGCGTGCGCTTCGTCCACACCTACCAGTTCTCGAGCGCGTTCAACCCGGTCGCTCTCGCCAGCTCGCCAACCGGCGTGACCGGCGTGTTCACCTCGGCCAACCGCACTTATGATAACTGGCTGCCGTCGGCGAACATCGTGTTCGAGCCGATGCGGAGCCTGCTGCTGCGCTTCTCGGCGTCCAAGGTCATCGCGCGTCCCGAGCTCGCCGCTCTGACGCCGAGCAGCACGATCAACGCCGTCACCCGCACGGCGAGCGTGCAGAACCCGAACCTGAAGCCGATCAGCGCCAAGACGTTCGACGCGGCGGCCGAGTGGTATTTCCGCCCGGGCTCGCTGCTGTCGGTCGCGTATTTCCACAAGAACATCAGCACCTTCATCCAGACGGTCCCGCAGGTCGTGCCGTTCAACACGCTCGGCCTGCCGGAGGCTCTGCTGGCCGGGTCGAACACCGGCGCGAACGAGCTGTTCACCGTCAGCGCACCGTCCAACACCCCGGGTGGCAAGCTGAACGGCGTCGAGGTCAACGCGCAGGTGCCGTTCACCTTCCTCGCCTCGCCCTTCCTCAAGAATTTCGGCGTCCTTGCGAACTACACGCGCGTGACCTCGAAGATCAGCTACATCACGGCAACGTCCAACGGCGCCGTGACGGCGACGACGGAAGCGGCACTGCTCGGCCTGTCCAAGAATACGGCGTCGGGCACGGCTTATTACGAGGACAAGAAGTTCAGCCTTCGCGGCACGATCAACTATCGCGATCCGTTCCTGCGCGGCGTGCCTGCTTCGCCGGGTAGCGACGTTCAGGTCAACGACAGCACGATCTATGTCGATGCCTCGGCCTCGTACAACATCACCGAGAACGTCAAGGTGCTGATCGAGGGCTCGAACCTCACCGACGAGCAGAACCGCATCTATATCGACAGCAATCGCAAGGACACGCTGTTCCAGACGCGCATCGGCCGAACGATCACGCTCGGTGTCACCGTCCAGCTGTAATCGACCGTAACAGGTGATCCCAAGGGGGGAGGCAGGGCAACCTGCCTCCCCTTTTTTGTGATCTTCTCCATCGCAGATGGGGAGGGGGACCGTCCGCAGGACGGCGGAGGGGCAGCCGTGTAAACGGCGGAAGCAGCGCAGATTTTCCCTTCCACTACCGGCTGCGCCGGCGATCCCCCTCCCCGGCAGAGCCAGGGAGGATCGATGCTAACGCAGCGTCACTCGCAGCTCATATTCCGGCACCAGACGTATCGAACGCAGCTCGGCGACCTGCGCCGCCTTGGGCAAGAGCGCTCGAGCGCGCTCGTCCAGATAGATTGGCGCATCCGCGCGTAGCGGCATGATCGCGATCGACCAGGGGTGCCCCAGCCTCGCCGCGAAGCGCTTCAGCCCGATCCGCCATACCCGGCCGTCCCAGAAGGCGTCGTCCAGCATCGTCGTGCCGTCGCTCACCCGCCCGATATCGCCGCGATAGTCGATTTCGAGATAGGCATCCTCGACATCGCGTAGCGCACTCTGCGGGACGATGAACGACCAGACCGCATCGGCGCGATGCGACTCCGGCAGCGGCTGCATCGCCGCCTTGGCCGGCCCACCGATCTCAATCGGCGGTGCCTCGCCGGGCGCGCGCGTCGATGTGATCGCGATCGAGCCGGCGGGCGGCCCGGCGACGCTCGCTTCCATCGCCGTGCCCCGTCGCGTGATCTCCGCATTCGCCGAGACGTCGCTCGCGAGCGGCCAGGTCGAGAAACGAAAATGCGGCTCGCCCCGCTGGCGCAGCACGAGCGCCTTGCCCGAGAAGAACAGATCCGCGTCTGTCAGCACCAGCCGGCGCGTCCCGCCGACATCCCCCACCCAGATCCGCTTCGCCGAGCCCGCATCGAGGAGCAGGATGCGTACCTTGGTGCTGTCGAGCTTCTCGATCGTGATCAAGCGGTCGGTCGAGGGCAACACCTGCGCCAGCAGCCGCCCGGCCGCGTCCGCCTTCGTCGGCACGGAGACCGATCGGATCCCGGCGGCTGCGAACGCCAGCTCCACCGCCCCCGGCTGCGTCGCGAGGAGGACGTGGATCGCCCCCTCCTCGTCGCGGAGCCGCGTCACCGGCTGCGCGGTCGCCCAGACGAGCCGTACGCCGTCCAAGTCGAGATTGACCGGCCACACGAAGCTCGCGCCGTCCGCGATCGTGACGCCCGTCGATGGGATCCGCACTTTCCCACTCGGGAGGCGGACGTCGAAGCGCACGTCGCCATGCGGCGCCATCGCATATTGGCGGACATGATTGTTGACGAACAGGAAGCCCGCATCGCCGTCGCTGCGCACCGACCAGCGCAAGGTCGACATATCGGCCGGGCCGGACGGCTGCACCGCCGGCTCGTGCGGGATCATCGTCGCGAGCCGGTCGCCATAGCTTTCCAGCAGATAATGGAGCGGGCGGATCGCGCCGCTCACCGCATTCACCTCGCCATATTGCCCGATCGGCGCCTGGAAATCATAGCCGATCGCCGGCACGTCATTATAGCCGCCCGATCGCTGCGTCTCCTCCAGCGAGCGGCCATGCGCCAGCGGGTTCGCGCCGCCGTGGAACATGTAATAGCCGAGCAGATTGACGCCCGATCCCACCTGCGTGGTGACCGCCGCGCCGACATCCGCGGGGCTCAGGAGGGGTCTGCGCCGATACATGACCGGCACTCCACCGCCATATTCGGCCCCCAGGAACGGCGTATCGTCGACATCGTCGTCCGCATCGCCCCGCCCCCGCGCCGCGCGCGTCTGCGCCCCTAGATCCCCGCTCACGCGGCTGTGGAAGCGGAACAGGTAATTCTCTTTCGGCGGCAGCTTCACCAGCTTTGCCGACCAGGGCTCGTCCGGATAGCCGCCCTGCACGGGCACGACCTCTCCCTTGGGATAGATCGTCTGATCCCAGCCGGTGACCGTATAGAGCGGCACGTCGAAGCCGAGCCGCACCGCGAGCGCCTTCAGCGTCGCGATATGCGCGCGTCCCCGGCTCTCTCCGTCGAGATTATACTCGTTTTCGATCTGCAGTCCGACGATCGGGCCACCGTCCTTCCACAGCTCGCCCTTCAACTGCTCGGCCAGACCGCGCCAGAAGCGCTCCACCTCGGCGAGATAGGCCGGATCGTTGCTGCGTGGCCGCGTCGTCGACACGACCCAATCCGGGATCCCGCCGAAGCGCGTCTCGGCATGCGCCCACGGCCCGGGCCGGACGAACAGCAGCATGTCATGCTTGGCGCACAGTTCGGCGAAGCGACGTATGTCGCGATCGCCCGTCCAGTCGAGCTGCCCGGGCTCGCGCTCGATCTGGTTCCAGATCACGTAGGTGGCAATGATCGAGACGCCCGCCGCCTTCATCTTCAGGATTTCGTCTTCCCAGCCCGAGGCCGGAAAGCGGCTGAAGTGAAACTCGCCCATGACCGGGAGCCAGGGCCGGCGGTCGCGCGTCAGATAGCGATTGTTGACGCCGATCGTGCCGTGCGGCCCCGCCCCCGCGCCCATATGGAGATGCGCGCTCCGAGGCGGCAGCGCCGCCTTCGTCGCATCGACGGTCACCAGTTCCGCGGCGGCCGGAGAAGAAGAAAGCGCCAACACCAGCACCATGGCCACGCCATGGCGGATCGCACGCTTCTTCATTCCGTAACCCTCAATGATTGTCGCGCGGCAGTCCCATCGTCTGGGCGATGCGCTGATATTTCTCGGCGCCTTCCAGGATCGCGCCGGTATTCATCTGGCCGACGACGGAACGCTGAATCTCCTGCCACGGCGTCTGCGACGCCGGATAAGCGAAGCCGCCTGCTTCGGTCAGCACGCGCCGGCGCTCGGCCAGTTCCTCGTCGGGAATGAGGACGTCGACCGTCCCGACATTGAGATCGATCCGTACCCGATCCCCGGTGCGCAGCAGCGCCAGGCCACCCATCGCCGCTGCCTCGGGACTGGCGTTCAGGATCGACGGACTTCCGCTCGTCCCAGACTGGCGCCCGTCGCCGATGCACGGCAGCGCGGTGATCCCCTCGGTGATCAGATAGGAGGGCGGCCGCATGTTCACGACTTCGGCGGCACCGGGATAGCCGATCGGCCCCGCCCCGCGCATGAACATCAAGGTGGCGGGCGTGATGCCGAGCGACGGATCGTCGATCCGGTGGTGATAATCCTCAGGTCCGTCGAACACGACCGCGGGGCCTTCGAACGCGTCGGGATCGTCCGGATTGGAGAGATAACGCGCGCGGAATTCCGGGCTGATGACGCTCGTCTTCATGATCGCGGCATCGAACAGATTGCCCGTGAACACGACGAAGCCCGCATCTTTCATCAGAGGCGTGGCGAACGGGCGGATGACGCGCTCGTCTTCGATCTCGACGCCGCGGCAATTGTCGCCGATCGTCTTGCCGTTGACGGTCATCGCGCCTTCGCGGATCAGGCCCTGCTCGATCAGCTGCGAGACGACGGCCGGAACCGATCCGGCGCGATAATAATCCTCGCCCAGATATTCACCGGCAGGTTGCAGATTGACGAGCAGCGGCACTTTGTGGCCGACCGTCTCCCATTCCTTGAGCGCCAGCTCGACGCCGATGTGGCGCGCGATCGCGGCCAGATGGATCGGCGCATTGGTCGAGCCGCCGATCGCCGAATTGACGACGATCGCGTTATGGAAGGCTTCGCGCGTCATGATGTCGGACGGCTTCAGATCCTCGCGCACCATGTCCACGATGCGCAGGCCGGTCTTGTATGCAGCCTCCTGGCGATCGCGATACGGCGCCGGGATCGCCGCAGTGCCCGGCAGCATCATCCCCAGCGCCTCGGCCAGGCTGTTCATCGTCGAGGCGGTGCCCATCGTATTGCAGAAGCCGGTCGACGGCGCCGAACTCGCGACGAGGCGGATGAAGCCTTCGTCGTCGATCTTGCCCGCGGCGAGCAGCTGGCGCGCATGCCAGACGATCGTCCCCGATCCGGTCCGCTCGCCCTTGAACCAGCCATTGAGCATCGGCCCGACCGAGAGCGCGATCGCCGGCAGATTCACCGTCGCGGCAGCCATCAGCAGCGCAGGCGTCGTCTTGTCGCAACCGGTGGTCAGGATCACGCCATCGAGCGGATAACCGTAAAGCGCCTCGACCAGGCCGAGATAGGCGAGATTGCGGTCGAGTCCCGCGGTCGGCCGCTTGCCCGTCTCCTGGATGGGATGGACGGGAAATTCCATGGCGATGCCGCCGGCCTCGCGAATGCCCTCGCGCATGCGCTCGGCCAGCACCAGATGGTGGCGGTTGCAGGGGCTGAGGTCGCTGCCCGTCTGAGCGATGCCGATGATCGGCTTGTCCGATCGCAGCTCCTCCAGGCTCAACCCGAAATTGAGATACCGCTCCACGTAGAGCGCGGTCATGTCGATATTGTCCGGATTGTCGAACCACGCGCGCGACCGCAACCCAGACCGTCTTCCCTCGCCCATTACCCGTCCCGATTCCATTATGTAGGAGTATTTATAAGTTTTATGGCGCCGAGCGCAATCCGGTCGCGCGGGCCCAACCGTCAGTGCGTTTTGCAACCGCGCCAGCCGACGCTTGCCAAGCCGAGCGGACTTGTCGGATAATTGTCGGACTGATCGGGAGGAACGGAAGTGCAGTGCGTATGGCCCGTAGGCGCCACCTTGGGCGAAGGCCCTCTCTGGGACGATCGAAGCGGCACGCTCTGGTTCGGCGACATCCTTTCCGGCAGGCTCCATTCGCTCGAGCCGGAGACGAACACGCAGCGCACGATCGAGGTCGGCGGCTATCCGGGGTTCCTGCTGCTCGACGCCGCGGGCGGCTTCGTGCTGGGACGCGGCCACGCGCTCGAACGCTTCGATGGCGAACGCGTGACGGGCGAAACCGCCCGGGTCGAGATGCGCGCGGGCAATCGGCTGAACGACGGCACGGTGGATCCCGCCGGCCGCATCTGGTTCGGCTCGATGGACTTCGGCTGCACGCTGGCGACCGGCGCGGTCCATCTGTTCGCAGGCGGAAAGCTCACGACGGTCGGCGGCGAATGCGCGATCACAAACGGTCCTGCCGTCACCGCCGACGGCCGCCTCCTCTATCACGTCGATACGCTCGCTGGGCAGATCTGGCGCTTCGACATCGGTGAGCGCGACACGCTCATC
The DNA here is from genome assembly GCF_030546695.1 of Sphingomonas natans. Lineage (GTDB taxonomy): Bacteria > Pseudomonadota > Alphaproteobacteria > Sphingomonadales > Sphingomonadaceae > Sphingomonas_I > Sphingomonas_I natans. The sequence goes on along the minus strand of NZ_JAUOTP010000001.1, from coordinate 91,673 downwards.
GACGGCGTTCTCTTCGCGACGATCGATCCGGCCGACGGCACGCCAGACGGCGTCGTCCTCGACAGCGAGGATCACCTTTGGGTCGGCCTGTGGGGCGGCTGGTCGGCGCGGCGTTATGCGCCGGACGGCAAGCTTGTGGAGACGGTTCGCTTTCCCTGCGCGAACGTCACCAAGATCGCCTTCGGCGGGCCCGACCTCAAGACCGCCTACGCGACGACCGCACGCGACAATATGGACGACGCCGCGCTGGCCGATCAGCCGCTGGCGGGCGGCCTGTTCGCCTTTCCGGTCGATGTGCCCGGGCGACTTTCGGGACGGGCAGTGAGCCCGCGCTAAAGGAGGTACGGCCTCCGTCCCGGACGTCTCGAAGCGGGCCAGCAGCGAATGCCGTTTCGCGCTGACCCCCTCGTCGTTCTACTTCAGATCGAGCATCACCACCGATTTGGCGGGCAGCGTCACGGTCAGCGTGCCGCCGTCCAGCCGCGCGCCGGTGAAGGCGGTCGGCACCACGGTCGAAGGCTGCGCGAAGCTGTTGAGCGCATCCATCGCGTTCGCGGTGATCACCTTGCCCGACACCGCGGTGCCGGCGACGCCGGTCAGGCTGACGGTCACCGTCACCGGCCGGTTCGGATCGGCGTTCGTCAGGCCGACATGCACCTGCCCGGCCTTGTCCTTCACCGCCGAGGCGCTGACCGCGGGCACGACCCACTGATCCTTGCCGTACCAGGGCGACTTCAGATCGATCGGCAGCACCGTCGCGTCCATGTACGGCTTGTACATCTGGAAGACGTAATAGGTCGGCGTCTTCACCATCTTCGCGCCGTCGGTCAGGATCATCGCCTGCAGCACGTCGATCATCTGCGCGATCGCCGTCATGCGGACGCGATCGGCATGCTTGGCGAAGATGTTAAGGTTGATGCCGGCCACCAGTGCATCGCGCAGCGTGTTCTGCTGGCGCAGGAACCCGCGATGCGTGCCCGCATCCTCCTCATACCAGGTCCCCCACTCGTCGACGGCGAGAAACACGCGCTTCTCGGGATCATATTTGTCCATGATCGCGCCGTGCTTCGTGAGAAGCTCCTCCATCTTCCAGGTGCGCGACATCGTCTCGGCCCAAAGCGTCTCGTCGAAACCGACCGAGACCGAGCGCTTTTCGAAGCCTTTGGGCACCGTATAATAATGGAGCGACAGGCCGCCGACCGCCTTGGTCGCCTGCTGCATCATCACTTCGGTCCAGTTATAATCCTCGCTGTTCGCGCCCGAGGCGATCTTGGTGATCTTCTCGCCGTAGGGCACCTTCACGAAGGTCGCGAAGCGGCGTGTTTCGTCCGCCGCATATTCGGCGCGCATATTGCCGCCGCAGCCCCACAGTTCGTTGCCGATGCCGAAATAGGGCACCTTCCACGGCGCCTTGTGGCCGTTCTTCGCGCGCTCCTCCGCGAGCGTGCCCGAAGGCGAGGTCATATATTCGACCCACTCCGCCATCTCGGTGGGCGTGCCGTCGCCGACATTGCCTGAGATATAGGCCTCGGCGCCGACCTGATCGAGCAGGTCCATAAACTCGTGCGTGCCGACCGTGTTGGGCTCGGTGACGCCGCCCCAATGCGTATTGATCTTCACCTTGCGCTTGGCCTGCGGGCCGATGCCCTCCCGCCAGTGATATTCGTCGGCGAAGCAGCCGCCCGGCCAGCGGATCGTCGGCACGCTCAGATCGCGCAGCGCCTGGACGACATCGTTGCGGAAGCCGCGCGTGTTGGGGATCTTGCTGTTCTTGCCCACCCACAGGCCGCCATAGATGCCCGTGCCGAGATGCTCGGCGAATTGCGTGAAGATGTGCCGGTCGTAGATCGGGCCCGGCGTATCGCCCTTGATCGTGGCGGTCGCGGTCAAGGCCTCCTGCGCCATCGCCGCGACCGGCGTCGTCGTCAGCATCAGCGCCAGTGTCGCGTGTCGTAACGTACGGATCATCGGCTGTTCTCCCCCTCCTTTTGCGTCCGGCCGATCGGCCGGCGCTATTGTCGTCAGTCGTGAAAGTCTTCGACCAGCTCGCGCCGCCCCCGCAGGAACGCGTCCGCGACATGCCGCAGCGGCGCGATATCGACATCGCTCGTGCCGCTGCGCACCAGATCGGCGAAGCGCGCGTAAAGGCCGGGATATTCGTGGTCGTCGCTCTTATGCTCGCCCGCGGGCAGGAAGAGCTCGTTGCCGCCCTTGGCGAGCCGGAGCTGGCCGGCGTCGGTCTCGACCGTGATGTCCCATGTCTGCGGGCCGGTCTGGCGCCAGTCGAGATCCATCGCGATCGGGGTGCCGTGCGCGTCGCGAAAGTTGAGCAGGGCCGCGATCGGCGCGGCGCGGTTCGCCGGCAGGAACAACGTCCCTTCCTCGAGGAAGAAGGGCGGCAGGATATGCGTCGCGATGGAGAGCGCGTTGATGCCGGGATCGAACACGCCGAGCCCGCCCGGCTCCCATATCCACGCCTGCCCCGGATGCCAGACACGCACGTCCTCGCGCCAGACGATCGAAACGCTTTGGATGGCGCGCCCGGCCAGCCACGCTCGCGCGTGGCCGACGCCGGCGGCGTAGCGCGAATGCCAGCTCGCGAAGAGCGTAACGCCGGCCTTGGCGGCATATTCGTCGAGCACCGCCACTTCGGCGAGCGTCGCCCCGGGCGGCTTCTCGAGGAAGACATGCTTGCCGGCCGCGATCGCTTCCTGCGCGAGCGCGTAGCGAACCTGCGGCGGTGTGCAGAGCGCGACCGCATCGATCTCCGGCCCGTCGGCGAGCAACTCGCCGAGCGTGCGGAACAGCGGCACGCCGCCGGTCGCCTCGCCGCGCGAACTGACCGTCGCGGCCAGTTCGAACGCCTCATTGTTGGCGATGGCAGGGACATGCTGGTCATGGGCGATCTTGCCCATGCCGACGATCGCGACGCGGATCGGTCCCGTCATCAGAGCGCCTTCACGACCGACGGGAGCGTCGCATCGCCCTCGGCGCGCGCCAGCGGGTTGCGCAGCGGCAGCGTGAAGGGCGCGGCCTCGATCTCGAACACGTCACCCGGCTCGGTCTTGATGCCGTCGCTGAACGAGAGGGTCGCGGTGCCGAAGAAGTGGACGTGCAGGTCGCCCGGCCGGCGGAACAGATCATATTTGAAATGGTGATGCTCGAGATTGGCCAGGCTGTGCGACATATTGTCCTCGCCCGAGAGGAACGGCTTTTCCCAGATCACCGCGCCGTCGCGCGTGATCCGGCTCGCGCCGCGTACGTCGCTCGGCGCGTCGCCGACCAGCAGCTCGGGCCCGATCGACGCCTGGCGCAGCTTGGAGTGGGCGAGCCACAGATAATTGTGCCGCTCGGTCACATGATCGCTGAACTCGTTGCCGAGGCACAGGCCGATCCGATACGGCGTCCCATCGTCGCCGACGATATAGACGCCCGCCAGCTCGGGCTCCTCGCCGCCATCCTTGGCGAAGCTCGGCATGGTCAGCGGCTTGCCGGGATCGACAAGCTGCTGCCCGTCGCCCTTGTAGAACCATTCGGGCTGCTGGCCGATCGCGCCCGCGCCGGGCTTGCCGCCCTCGAGCCCTTCCAGGAACATCCGCATGCTGTCGGTCTGCGTTTCGGCCGCGGCCGCCGCCTTGTGCATCTTGTCGCGCCCCTCGGCCGAGCCGAGATGGGTGAGGCCAGTTCCGGTCAGAATCAGATGCGCGGCATCGGAATGATCGATCGGCGCGATCAGCCGGCCCGCCGCATATTCGGCGGCGAGATCGACCTCGGCCCCCTCGCCCGCCGCTGCGACCGCCTCGGCCAGGCTCACGCCCTCGCCGATCGCGCGCAGCGCCAGTTCGCGCACGCTGGCGACATTGGGCACGATCGTCGCGCGATCCCCTTGCGCGGCGATCACGGTTCGTTGGCCATTATCGTCGCGATGCTGCAGCAGCCTGAGGCTCATCCGGTCTCCCTTTCCGATTATTCGATATGCGCTCAGCCGAGCGACGCGACCCCGTCGAGCAGCTTGGGCACGTTCGGCGCATCGTCCCGCAACTCCGGCGGGAGCAAGGCAGCGCTCAGATTCTGATAGCTCACCGGCCGCAGGAAGCGGTCGATCGCGAGACTGCCGACCGACGTCGTCCGCGCGTCCGAAGTCGCCGGAAACGGCCCGCCATGCACCATCGCGTGCGTCACCTCGACGCCCGTCGGCCAGCCATTAACGAGGATGCGTCCCGCCTTGCGCTCGAGCAGCGGCAGCACCCTGGAGGCCAGCGCTTCGTCCTCAGGGTCCATCTGCAAAGTCGCAGTCAGCTGCCCTTCGGCCGCGGCGATGACCGACATCAGCGTCGCCTCGTCCTTGCAGCGGACGAGGATCGACGACGGGCCGAACACTTCGTGCCCGAGCGCGGGATCTTCGAGAAACGCCTCGGCGCTCGTCGCAAAGAACGCTGCCTGCCCACGCGCATCGCCCTCGCCGACCAGCCCGCGCGCGAGCGTCTCGACACGATTATGACCGGCCAGCGCGTTCGCGCCATTCTCATAAGCGTCGTGGATTCCGCCCGTCAGCATCTTGCCGGCCGCAGCCTGCGTCAGCGCTGCGGTCGCCGCCTCTTCGAACGCCGTCAGGCCATCGCCTTCGATACCAAGCAGCAAACCGGGGTTGGTGCAGAACTGCCCGACGCCCATCGTCACCGATTGCGCGAAGGCCGTTCCCAGCGCCGCGCCGCGTGCCGCGAGCGCGGCCGGCATCAGCAGCACGGGGTTGATGCTCGACATCTCGGCGTAGATCGGGATCGGCACGGGCCGCGCCTGCACGAGCTTCGCAAGCGCGAGCCCGCCGCCGCGCGATCCGGTGAAGCCCACCGCGGCGATGCGCGGATCCTGGACCAGTGCCGCGCCTATCTCGTTGCCCGGACCCGTCACATGGCCGAACACGCCCTCCGGCAGACCGCAGGCGGCAACCGCGCGGCGGATCGCAGCTGCGACCAGTTCACCCGTCTCGGGATGCGCCGGATGCGCCTTCACCACCACCGGGCAGCCCGCCGCGAGCGCGGAGGCGGTGTCGCCCCCCGCGGTCGAGAAAGCGAGCGGGAAGTTCGACGCGCCGAACACCGCGACCGGGCCGAGCGGGATCATCCGCAGGCGCAGATCGGGTCGCGGCAACGGCGCGCGCTCCGGCAGCGCGGGATCGATCCGCACGCCCATCCAATAGCCGGCGCGAACGTAGCCCGCGAACATCTTGAGCTGGCCGATCGTCCGCCCCCGCTCGCCTTCGAGTCGCGCCGTCGGCAGCCCGCTTTCGCGCGATGCGGTGGTGATCAGGTCCGCGCCGATCGCGGCAATCTCCTCGCCGATGCGTTCGAGGAAAACGGCGCGCGCCTCGCGGTCGGTGGCGCGATACGTATCGAAGGCGGCCTCGGCGGCGAGGCAGGCGGTTTCGACTTCTGTGGGATCTGAGCTCATTACTCAGACATATTCGAGAGCGCGACGGGTGGCAATTGCCGGACGCCCCCGACTGATGCACTGATGCTCATCTGATGGAGCCCAGCGCCGACGATATCGAGAAGGAAGCGGATGGCGGTACCGGCCCGGTCGCGATCGGGCGTGTCCGGCGCGGGACCGGCCGCCGGCTGCACGGCGCGATCGCCAACAAGCTTGGCCGGGCGATCCTCGGCGGCGAATATGCGCCGGGCGAGCGGCTGGAGGGCGAGGTCGCCTTTTCCGAAAGCCTCGACGTGTCGCGCACCGCCTATCGCGAGGCGATTCAGGTGTTGGTCGCCAAGGGGCTCGTCGAAAGCAAGCCGAAGGCGGGTACGCGCGTGCTGCCCCGCAACCGCTGGAACCTGCTCGATCCCGAGGTGCTGGCCTGGGCCTTTTCCGGCCGGCCGCACATGGATTTCGTACGCAACCTGTTCGAGCTGCGTTCTATCATCGAGCCCGCCGCCGCGCGCCTCGCGGCCGAGCGCCGCGATCGGACGGACCTGAAGGCGCTGCGCGATGCGCTGACGGGGATGCGCCAGCACAGCCTCGCCACCGAAGCCGGCCGTGCCGCGGATCGCGACTTTCACGACGCGATCCTGCAGGCCACGCGTAACGACGCGCTCGTCGCGTTGAGCGCGAGCATCGGTGCGGCGGTGAGCTGGACGACGATATTCAAGCAGCGCGGCGAGCCGCTGCCGCGCAACGCGATTCCCGATCATGTCCGCGTCTACGACGCCATTGCCGCCGGCGAGCCCGAGGCTGCGGCGGAGGCGATGCGCGCCCTCGTCGCGCTGGCGCTTGAGGATACGCGCAGCGCGATGGCCTGAGGCGTCAGACGGCCCGATCGGCCTGGATGGCCGAGGGCTTCGCGCCCCACAGCGCATAAGCCAGCGTCACGACCTCGCATACCGCCGTCAGCGCGAACGATGCCTGCAGGCCGAAGCGGTCGGCGAGAAGCCCTTGCACGAACACGAGCGCGCCGCCCGCAATCGCCATGATCATCAAGCCCGACCCCTCTTCGGTCAGCGGCCCAAGCCCGCGGATCGCGAGAGTGAAGATCGTCGGGAACATGATCGAATGGAACAGCCCGACGAGGATCAGCGCCCACATCGCGACATGCCCGCTCGTGAACAGCACCGTCAGCATCACGATCAGCGCACCCGCGGCGAACACCGCCAGCACATCCTCCGCCCGGAACTTCTGCATGATCGCCGAGCCGACGAACCGGCCGACCATCATCCCGCCCCACAGCAGCGTGAGATACTGACCGGCCTTCTCGTGCGTGAGATTGGCGATGTGCGGCTGGCTGACGAAATTGACGAACAGGTTGGCCACGCCGATCTCGGCGAGCAGATAGGCGACCATCGTCGGGATGCCGAGCACGAGCGCGCGATGCTCCCACAGCGATAGGCTCTTGCGCGCCTCCTTGTCGACGCGGCTGGTCGCATTCTGGCCGATCGCGGGCAGCGGGAAGCGTGCGATCACCGCCGCCAGGACGAGCAGCACGATGGCCACGAGCAGATAGGGCAGCACCACCGAATGCGCGTCGGCGAGCCGCTCGGCGGGCGTCAGCACGCGGTCTGCCGTAGCGGTGCCGCTGACCGAGCGGCCGAGGATCAGATAGGCGCCGAATGCGGGCGCCAGCATCGTCCCCGCCGAGTTCATCGCCTGCACCAGATTGAGCCGCGACGAGGCGGTCTCGGGCGATCCGATCACCGCGACATAGGGGTTGGCCGCGACCTGCAGCAAAGTGATCCCGCTCGCGATCACGAACAGCATCACCAAAGTCACCCCGTAGGACGGGATCGATGCTGCGAGGACCATGCCAAGCGCGCCGAGCGCCATGATGCCGAGCCCGGTCACCAACGACTTCTGGTAACCGATCCGCTCGATCAGCTTGGCCGACGGGATCGATGCGAAGAAGTACGCGATGAACCATACGCTCTCGATCAGCGTCGTCTGCGTGTAGCTGAGATCGAACACGCTGCGCAGATGCGGCAGCAGCGTGTTGTTGATGACCGTGATGAAACCCCACATGAAGAAGAGGCTCGCGAGCAGGCTCAGCGAGGCGCGCGTGCTGACCTTCGGGCCGGAGGGATCCGCGCGGCTCACCGCGGCGGCATTCACTGGTGCGGGCATCGATCCACTCCTCGCTTGATTCGTCGCCCGCCTTGGCGCGCACGCTTGTCCTTCGCTATTTTGTCGGACTAGAAAGCGGCGACGGATGCGTCAACGCCATCCGCCCTGGAGAGGTTATGCGAGGAATTGCCCGTGGTCCGTCCACATGCCTGGCCGCAGCGCTGCTGATGGCCGCCCCCGCCACCGCCGCCGAAGTGCATCGCGAGGCTGCCGGAACGCTCAAGGACGGCACCGCGATCGAGGCCGTCACGCTCTCGAACGGCAAGGGCGTCTCCGCGCGCATCCTCTCTTATGGCGCGACGCTGCAGGCGCTGAAGTCGCCCGACCGCGACGGCAAGATCGCCGACATCGTGCTCGGCTATGACGATGCGGCGACCTACGAGAGCAAGCCCAATTTCTTCGGAGTCACCGTCGGCCGCTACGCCAATCGCATTGCCGGCGGCCGCTTCACACTTGACGGCAAGAGCTATTCGCTCCCGCTCAACGACAAGACCAACTCGCTGCACGGCGGCGGCAACGGCTTCGACAAGAAGGTTTGGCGCATCGTCTCGGCCACGAGCGGCCCGGTCGCGAAGCTCGTGCTCGCGCTGACCAGTCCCGATGGCGATGCCGGCTATCCCGGCAAGCTCGACGTGACGGTCACCTATTCGCTCGACGAGCAGAATGCGCTGACGATCGCTTATGCGGCCACGACCGACAAGCCGACCGTCGTCAACATGACCAGCCACGCCATCTTCGATCTCGCCGGCGAAGGCTCGCCTGGCGGCGCGACCGGGCACCGCCTGACGATCCCCGCCGCCGCCTACACGCCGGTCGACGCCAAGCTGATCCCGACGGGCGAACTGCGGCCGGTCGCGGGCACCGTCTTCGACTTCCGCAAACCGCGCGTCGTGGCCGATGGCATCCGCGACGGGCGCGACGAGCAGATGCGCTTCGGCCAGGGCTACGACCACAATTTCGCGCTCGACAAGGGCCTCACCGCCGAACCCGGTCTCGCCGCGCGGCTGGAGGATCCGCAATCGGGCCGCGTGCTGGAGGTGCTGACCACCGAGCCGGGCGTCCAGTTCTACACGGGCAACTTCCTCGACGGCACCTATGTCGGCAAAAGCGGCCATCTCTACCGGATGGGCGACGGCATCGCGCTGGAGCCGCAGAAATTCCCGGACGCGCCCAACAAGCCTGCCTTCGTCTCGGCGCGCGTCGATCCGGGCAAACCCTATCGCCACGTCCTGATCTTCAAGCTGTCGACCGCGGGGCGCTGAGCGCGACCGTCTCTCACGCTGTGAGAGACCGACTTTGCGCCGGTCCTGAGCGTCGGCCAAGGTCTGATCACGGAAAAACAGATAACTGGAAGAGGGCCGAGATCGCATGAAAGCCATGGCATCCCGTCGCGAAATTCTGGGCTCGTCGGCGGCGCTCGCCACGGCCGGAATGGCGGCACTGGCCAATCCCGGAGCGGCCGCCGCGCAGACCGTGGGCGTCAAGGCAGGCGACCTGCCCGATCTCACGGTCAAGGAGGTGCGCTGCTACGTCACCGACATCGCCGGCTATAAAAGCCTGAACGGTGAGAATGGCGAGATCGTCTCGATCATCACCAACAGCGGGATCGAAGGCCTCTATACGCTCGGCAACCGCAATCGCACGCCGGGGCAAGGCTGGGTCGATTGGGCGAAGGCGACGCTCGTCGGCAAGAGCGTGGTGGATCTGCTGCCAGCATTGGCCTCCACGTCCGGGCTGAAGAGCACCTACGGCTTCAACGGGCAGATGGGCGATCCCAAGGAGAATGGCCGCTACACGGGCGCGCAGACCTTCGGGAAGCGCGGCGGCGTCGGCGATGAATCCGCGTTCGTCACGCCCGCCCTCCAGGGCAGCGGTCTCGTCCTGCGCGGCGGCGGCGCCTGGCCGAACTGGTACCGCGCGGCCGCCGACATCTGCCTGTGGGACATCATGGGCAAGGCGGTGAACCGCCCGATCTACCAGATCCTGCATGGCGGCGTCGGCGCGCAGAAGACCAAGCTGATCGCTTATGCCAGCTCGACGCATCACCCCTCGATCGAGGATTATGCGCCCGAGGCATTGAAGGCCAAGAGCCAGGGCTTCCGCGCCTATAAGATCCACCCCGGCACCGGCGCGCATCGCAAGGGCGCGGACGTGCCCGCCTATCTCGGCCATATCGAGGAAGCGAAGCAGATCCGCGCGGCGGTCGGCGACGAGTATATCCTCGCCCACGATCCGGTGATGATGTACAATCGCTACGAGGCGATGAAGGTCGCCCGCGCGCTTGATGATCTCGACTTCGCCTGGTTCGAGGATCCGCTGCGCACCGACGATCAGGAAGGCCTGATCGAGCTTTGCCGCTATGCGAACCTACCGATCCACGTCGGCGAGTTCATCTATTCGATCGCGGACTTCGCCGAATATATCGCCAAGGGCGCGCTCGACGTCGTCCGCCTGATCGCGGACAATACGGGTGGCATCAGCGGATCGATGCGCGTTGGCCTGCTTGCGGATGCCTTCGGCCTCGAATGCACGCCGCACAATTGGGGCAACCCGATGGATCTGGCGGTGCACTTTCACCTCGAGCTGGCGCTACCCAACGCCTCGTGGTTCGAAGTGCCCTACCCGGCCGAACTGGTCGATCACCCTTACATGCCGATCAAGTATCGCCCCGATAAGGACGGCTATATCCACGCGCCGACCGCGCCGGGTCTTGGCGTGCCGATCGACCGCGCCGCCTTCGATCGCGCGACCAAGCAGATTCTGCGGTGATCCACATGCCCACCCGGCGCCTGCTGCTGCAGGGGCTGGCGCTTGGCGCCGCGGCCTTCGCCGCGCCCGGCGCGCTGCTGCAGGCGGCGCCTGCGGACAAGCGCTTCCGCGGCCTCTTCCCGATCGGCGCGACGCCGGTCGACGCCGCCGACAAGATCGATTTCGCCCAGCTCGCGGGCCAGGTGACCTTCCTGCGCCGCGCGCGCGTGCCGGGCATAGCCTGGCCGCAGATCGCCAGCGGCTGGACCGTATTGACCGAGGCCGAACGGCTGCAGGGCGCGGAAGCGCTCGTCGGCGCAGCCAAGGGCGGCGAGACGGCGGTGGTGATCGGCATCCAGAGCCCCGACACGGCGGCGGTAAAGCGTTACGCGACGCATGCCGCCAAGATCGGCGCCGCGGCCGTGATCTGCATTCCGCCCGAGAAGATCACTGACGAGGCGGCGCTGCTCGATTATTATCAGCAGGTCGGCAAGATGAGCCACCTGCCTTTGTTCGTGCAGGCGGTCGGCAAGATGAGCGTCGATCTGCTCGTCAGGATGTACGAGACGATCCCGACGATGCGCTACGTGAAGGACGAATCCGGCGAGCCGCTGGAGCGCGTCCAGGAATTGCTGAAGCGCACCAAGGGCGAGGTCGCGGACTTCTCCGGGCGCGGCGCCAATTTCCTGGTCACCGAAATGGATCGCGGCTTCATCGGCGCCTGCCCCTTCATGACGCTCACGGACGTCTACCAAGCGGCGTGGGAAGCGTGGCAGGCGGGCGACAAGGCCAAGGCTTTCCAGATCTTCGGCGCGATCCAGGCGGCCAACACGATGTTCTCGCAAAGCTCGATCGAGGCGATGATCGCGCGTGGCATCTTCACGCCCGGCACGACGCTGCGCATGGGGCCGATGGCGATGGGCTCGTCGGCGGGGCGCTATCTGCCCGCGCGTTCGGTGGAGGAGATCAAGCGCGTGATGGACACCTATCTCCGCCCCTATCTGCGCGCGTGAGGAAGCATATGACCGGTCACCGTCTGCGCGTCCTCGCCGCTATTGGCGCGGTGGCACTGGCAGGCTCCGCTGTGGCGCAGCAGCCTTACACGCTGTCGCTGCCCATCCAGCCGACCGGGCTCGCGAGCTACGCGACCTCGGCCGAGATCGCGGCGATCATCAAGCATGCCGAAGGCGAGATGAAGCCGGGCCAGCCCGTGATCGTCCAGCCGATTCACCAGTTCGGCACCTATACGAGTTTCATCGAGATCCGCCGCGGCGGCTGGACCGCGGCGACGCATGCCGACATCGAGCTTTTCTACGTCGTGCGCGGCACAGGCACGCTGCTGATGGGCGGCCAGATCGCCGATCCGAAGCCGGGCAAGAACGGCAACGTCTCCGGCACCAGCATCACCGGCGGCCAGACGATCAAGGTCGCCCCCGGCGACGTCTTCTTCGTGCCCGCCGAGACGGCGCACCAATTTCCTGCGCCGGACGGCGAACTCGTCCTGATCTCGATGCATATTCCGCGCGGGGACGCACCCGCCAAGCCTTGAAGTCGGCCGGATAGACGGCGGCGTTGCAGGAACGATCCCGCGCAAATACGAAATGCGGGTTCCTGCCTTGCGCAGGAGCCCGGTTCGCTCAGCCTGCCTCGGCTTCGCTCAGTTCATGCTGCGGATCGATCAGCAGCCACAGCAGCCCGCCCACCATCGCGATCCCGCCCGCGACGAGGAACGACGCCGTCCAGCCGAAGGACTCGGCCACGATCGGCATCGTCGAGGCGGTAACCACCCCTCCCAGTTGCGCGCCCATGTTCATCACGCCGGACAGCACGCCGCTCGATTTGCCGCCGATATTGGCACTGAGCGTCCAATACGCACTCTGCGCGAAGTAGAGCGAGCCCGCCCCGCCGGCGAGGACGATGCTCGCGAGCTGCGCGCTCGACACGGCGGTTGCGCCCATCACGAACAGGCTCGCCAGGATCATCGCGCCCGCCGCGATCCGGCAACGCCCGATCCGGTCCCCGTGCCTTGCAGCCATCCTGTCGGAAACCGATCCGCCGAGCGTCGAGAAGATCGTCATCGCCAGGAAAGGGAGTGTAGCGAGCAGCGCGCTCGATTTCAGATCCAGCCCGCGGACCTTCGACAGATAGATAAAGAACCAGGAGAAGAAGATGTAGGCGACATAGCCGAAGCAGAAATAGCTCGTCGTTAGCAGCAGCACCTGCTTGTCCTTGACGACCGTGCGCCAGTCCGCGCCGCCCTCGCCCTTCGACCGTGGCGCCACATGCGCCTCGATATAGGCCAGCTCCTGCGGCGAGATCGCCGGATGCTCGTGAGGCGTATCGCGCACCGCGAACAGCCAGCCGATGCCGACGACGACGCCGATGATCGCACTCGCATAGAAGGCCCATTGCCAGCCGAAATTGACGACGATCGCGGTGATGAGCGGCGGAGCGATACCGCCGCCGATGCCCACGCCGGCGAAGATGAAGCCATTGGCGAGGCCACGTTCGGACTTCGGCACCCAACTGCTGACGAGCCGGTTGGTCGCCGGGAAGATCACCGCCTCGCCTACGCCCAGCAGCAGCCGCACGACGATCAGCAGCGTCAGCGCGAACGGCAGGCCCGGCGGCAGCATCGCAGTCAGCGCGGTGAAGACCCCCCACCACACGATCGCCGCGGCGACGCAGCGATAGGCGCCGAACCGGTCCGCGATCCGCCCGGCAAAGGGCTGGCTCAGCGCATAGCCGAGCGCGAAGGCGGAAAAGACGAGGCCGAGTTGTCGATCGCTCAGCGCGAAGGCCTCCTTGATGGACGACCCCGCGATCGAGATATTGTTGCGATCAAGGTAGGAAACCGCGCTGATCACGAACGCCCAGGTGACGACCGTCCAGCGCAGCCGCCCGCTTTTCTCGGCAATGCCGGCCCGCAGATCTGAGATCACAAGGCCACGCCTGCATGAGCCATCGCGGTGGGCTCTTTGCCCGATATGCCCGACAGCCTCGCCGGCGGCGTATCGCACCACGGATAGATGCGACGCCCGACCTCCGCAGCCGCCTCGAGCAGATTGTCCGTCATCTCCTGGCGCCTAGCTTCGCTCAGACGATCCGCCTCGTCGCAGAAGGAGATCGCCGCCACCACCCGGCCCGCCGGGTTGCGCACCGGCGCGGCGATGCAGCGCACATCCTCCAGCGTCTCGCGATCGTCGAGCGCGAAGCCGAGCAACCGGATTTCCTGTAACTCCGCGCGCAGGCGATCCTCGCGGGTGATCGTCTGGGGGGTGAAGGCGACGAGCTCGCCCTCTTCGAAAAAGGCCTTGAGATCGTCCTCGGGCAGTTCGGCGAGCAGGATCTTGCCGAGCGCGGTACAATAGGCCTCGAACTGCATGCCCTGCGCGAGCAGGAAACTGCCGCGCGGCCGTCCGGCGCGCGCGACATAGGTGACCATGCCCTCTTCGTAGACGCCGATCTGGACGGTGACGTCGAGACGCTGCGACCAGCTCTCGAGGATCGACTGGGCCGCGGTCCGCCACAGATCCTGCGCGTCGATGCTGTTGGACAATTCGAGCAGAAGCATGCCCGGACGGTAACGCCCGCGCGCATCGCGAACGACCGCGCCAATCCCCTCCAATGTCTGCATCATCCGATAGCCGGACGCCTCGGGCATCTTCGCGCGACGCGAAAGCTCGGAGCTGGTCAACCATTCGTCCGGCCGGCGAAACGCCCGCAACAGGACAAAGGCCTTCATGACCGACTGGTTCTTCGGAGTTCCCATCTCTCTCTCCTCCGTTTGCGGGCTCTTTTCGGCCCTTCACTTCGCCTTTTTACGGCGGATTGCATCGGCAAGCCCATGCACGACGCCGACGCCGGCAGGCCAATTCTCTCACGAACTGAGAGGCGGCGAGCGGCAGCGAATCCGGTAGCTGAACATGTCAGCCGCCGATTTCTATTGTATGACAATACTGCCCTTTGGTTCAGGACCTGTCCAGCATCGCCTGACACAGACACAAAAAAAGGTCAGGCTTCCGCGATAGGAAGCCTGACCCTCAGGGATCGCCATCCTGTGGCGATCGGGAAAACGTGTTAGAACTTCTTGCGGACCGCCACGCTGATGACACGGCCGACCACGTCGCCGATCCCGTAGCCGAACGCCGATCGCATGAACGGCGGCTCCTGGTCGAACAGGTTGCTGACATCGAGATCGATCTCGCTGCCCTTCATCAGCCCCTCGCCGTCGAATTGATAGCCGAAGTGCAGATCTACCGTGGTGTAGGAGTCGATCTTGTCGATCGCGAGCGCTCCACTCGCGAGATTGAACTGGTTCTTATACTTCCCCGTGAAGTTGACGGTGCCGACCGCGACGACGGGACCGGACTTGAGCGAGGTCTGGCCGCGAACCTTCAGGCGCTGCTGCCCGAAATTGAACTGATCGACGAAGGCGGAGCCCGGCGCACCGCTCTGATTGTAATTCAGGACATAATTGCCCTGGATCTGCGTCCCGATCCTGCCGATGCCGGTATCGAATTCGTAGCCGATATCGAAATCGAGACCGTCCGTGTTGATCTGCGCGAGGTTGGCGCGACGCAGGATCGTGACACTGTAGATATCGGGCAGATCGGCGGCGCTGTTGACTGTCGCGGGGAAGCCCTGACGGGGAATATCCTTGATCAGGTTGAACACGGTATTCTTGTCGATCGGCCGCGATACGCAGTTCGTGCCGGTCGGATAGGTCCCGCTCGCGCAGACGATGTTGCTGACGAAATAGGGATTGAAGGCCGGATCGACGTAGAAGAAGGCCGAGTTCGGGAAGGCCACGCGGCCCTTGAACTTGATATTGTAGTAAGTGAGGCTTGCCCGCAGGCCGCGGATGGCCTCTGGCTGGAAATCGGCGCCGAGCGAATAGCTCTTGGATTTCTCGGCATCGAGATTGGGATTGCCGCCCGCGATGAAGATGCCGCCCGGCACGGAGCCGACCGGCATGCCCGGTGGCAACAGTCCGTTCGCCAGATAGCCGGCGCGCGTGTCGGGTCCGAACAAATCGGGCAATGCCGGAGCATGGAACGACGTGCTGTAGCTGCCGCGGAAGGTCAGCCCGCCGACGGGCGACCAATTGACGCCGATCTTCGGGTTCGTCGTGCTGCCGAAATCGTTATATTTGTCGTAGCGTCCCGACAGCGAGAGATCGAGCCGCTGGAAGATGCCGGTCGCATTGTCCGCGCCGAAGATCGGCACGAACAACTCCCCGAAGCCCGAATAGACCTTGCGGAGCCCGCTCTGCGCGCCGACGCCTTCGCGGAAGCCGATCCGGCCATTCAGGAACAGGCCGTCATAATATTCCTGGCGATAGACGCCGCCGAGCGCGACCTTGACGTCGCCGCCGGGCAAGGTGAACAGCTTGCCGTCGATCTTGGAGTTGATCTCCCAGATATACTGCTTGGAGAAGTAGCGCTGCTCCCAGTCGGCGAGCGTGATGGCCGTCTGCGAGCTCGTGCCATTGCCGAACGGATCGATCGCCGTCGCGGCGGTCGGCGCGTTGATAAAGGCGGCGTTGGCGATCGAACTGAAGCTGCCCTCGTGCAGATCGGTCTGGCTGCGCGATCCGGTGACGTAGGTCGTCCAATTGAAGTCATGCGGCAGCTTGATGTTCGTGCCGACCGTTCCGCCATAGACCTCCACTTCCTGGCTGTCGCGCTCGGGAATGCCGGTCACGCGGTTCACGTTGTAATAGACCGTCACCGAGGGAACCGACGCCGGCACCCCGGCCGGGAAGAACGGGCTCTGCCGGGTGACGACGCCGTTCGCGTAGAGCGAGCCCTCGGGGCGCTTCGCGTCGGAGGTGGTGCGCGAATAGAAGGCGTCGCCGAACAGCTCGATGCCATTGGTCACGTCCTGATGGCCCGATCCGAAGAAGCTCAGCCGCTCCTGCTTGGGATAGATGTCGCCGTCGGAGAAATTGTCGCAGCGCGGATTGATCGCGCCCGTGGCCGGCTGGATGAAGTCGCCGGTGGGGGCGCCCGCCGCGGTGTTGTAGCGATAGGTGGCAGGCGTGCAGGCATTGCCGATCACGCGATTGTCGCGGCCGCCCTGAGCGAGGAAATTCTGCGTCAGGTAATTCTTGTCGCGGGCTTCGATGCGGCTGTTCTTGGTATATTCGCCCGAGACCATCACGCCGCCCGTGCCCCATTTGGCGCCGGTCACGGCATTGGCGTTGAGCGTCCGGTAGCCGTCCTTGCCGAAGCCGGTGCGAAACGTGCCTTCGATGCCCTGATAATCGCGGCGCGTGATGACGTTGACGACGCCGGCGATGCCGTCCGATCCGTACACCGAAGACGCGCCGTCGGCGACGATCTCGACCCGCTGGATAGCGGACGGCGGCACGATCGAGGGATCGGGAATGTTCTGAAGCTGGCCGACGCCGACGAGCCGATGACCGTTGATCAGCACGAGCGTCTGCGCCTGGCCGATGCCGCGGATGTTCGGCGCGGTCGAGATGATGCCGTTGGATCGCTGGTCCGGCCGGGGCGTGGTGTTGAACGCGCCGAGCTGGGGCACGTTCGACAGCAACTCTTGCGTCGTCGTGGCGCCGGTATTGACCACCGAATCCGCGCTCAGCTGGATCAGCTGCGAACCCGTCGGCGGCACGCCGCGGATGCTGGAGCCGGTAACCACGATCTCGGAAACGTCGGCCTCCGACGGACCCGTCGAGGATGGCAGCGTACCGGCGGGCACGGTGGAAGCGCTGGCATCTGCGGGGCTTGCGGGCGGCGGCGTCGGGGCGGCCTGCGCGAAAACCGGATCGGCGAAAAGCATTGCGTTGAGCCCGGCGCCCAACAGAAGCGCGGCAGGCAGCCGGCTCCCCTTAAGGAATCCCTTCATACATCCTCCTCTGTGACCGCGCCTTTTTGGCTGATCGGTCTTTTATGCTCTTGCCGAACTTGATCCGGCGGGCATCGAAATCTTGGGTCTTTCGGCGCTTGTCTGTCAAACAACCGGCATCTGTTCACTCTCAGCAGGTGAGAGCGAGCCCGTGATATTCATCCACTGGTCAGGCGCCTTTGGGCGGGCGTGCGCGGCTGCCATTTGTAGGCGGCCAGCGAGTTGCGCCAGAAATACTTCTCCTGCTCGGCGATCGGCCGATCCGCATAGAAAGCGCGCGCGACGGCGAATACCTGATCGAGCGGCGTATCCTGGAGGATATTAGGCCAATCGCTCCCGAACATGACTCGATCGGGGCCGAACGTGCCTGCCAGCAGCCGTAGCCGATCGCGATAGGCCTCCACGTTCGTCGCCGTCCGCCCCGCCAACGGATGAATGATCTCCGAAAGCTTGGCGAACACGGTCGGACGCTGCGCGAGCTCGCGTAGGACCGCATCATAGCCTGCCTGGTCCGCCGGCTCGGGATCGAAACGCGGCAGATGATCGAGCACGATGCGCAGCCCCGGCACGGCATCCGAGATCCGCACCACCGCCTGCAGCAGATCGAGCCGCGGATTGGCGGTGTCCAGCACGAGATCCATGTCGGCCAGCAGCTTGAGCCCGTTCAGGAAGCTCTGCTCCCGGCTCTGCGTGACGAGATCGTAACCCCACAGATTGCCGTAGCGCAGCCCCCGGAACAGCGGATCCTTGGCGAAGCGCGCGACGATCTTGTCGAAGCCGGCCGTCTCGAGAGGGATGTTGCCGATCGTGCCGATCATGATCGGATCGCGCGCCGCCGTCTCCAGCACCCACAGATTGTCCTCGATCCAGGCGCTGGCCTCCACCTCGATCGCGCCGACGACATCATGGCGCCGGACGAGGGCCGCATAATCAGCCGGAAACGCGCCCTTTTCGTAAGTCGGCGAATTGCGCGGGCCGCGATAGGGCGCGCCCTGCGGCCGATTGGGATCGAACAGGTGGATATGCGTGTCGATGATCGGTATCGCGCGCCCGGCGGCCTTGCCCGCCGTCGCCGCCGCCAATGTCGCCGCGCCGCCGATCAGCAGCTCGCGCCGCCCGATCCCCTCTCCGATCCCCATCATCATTCTCTCCGTTGCGCGCAACGCTGCCAGCCCCGAGCCGGCGACGCCAACCGCCATCGCGATCGACCTCTCACCCAGTGAGAACCGGGGATCGATCCAAGGATGCAGGCCGGGCCGGCGCAGTCTAGCACCGCTCCAAATATAAGCGCGATGGGAGAAAAGCGGGATGATCCGGCAGGAAGGCGCACCGAGGGGTCGACCCTGGCTGATCTGGATCGGCGTACTACTCTTTGCGCTCAGCGGCGCCGCACTGGCCGTACCCGGGCTTTGGCTGCTGACTTTGGGCGGCTCGGCTTATTATCTCCTCGCCGGCGCCGCGCTACTCGCCTGCGCGGTGCTGATGGTTCGCCGGCGCGTAGCGGCACTATGGCTGATGGCGGCCTTGCTCGCCGCAAGCCTTGGCTGGGCGCTTTATGAAGGCGGGTTCAACTTCTGGGCGCTGATGCCCCGCCTCGCCTTCCTGATCGGTCTCGCGATCCTGCTGCTCCTCGCCTTCCGGAACGTCCGGAGGAGCGGCGCGCCGCGCCTGGTGCTTGGCACGATCGCGGCGATCTCGCTGGTGGTCCTGCTCGCGCCGCTCATCGGCGGCGCGCACATCGACGGCAGCGGCGTCCTGCCCCGTCCCAACGCCACCGCCTCGGGCGACCTCGACTGGCCGAGCTACGGCAACCGCGCCGCCAATCGTTATACTCCCCTCGCCGAGATCAACCCCGCGAGCGTCGGTCGGCTCGGCGAGGCATGGGTCTATCATAGCGGCCTGCGCTCGCCCGACGGCAAGCGCCGCGGCGGTCTCCAGCTCAATCCGATCATGGCCGATGGGCTGGTGTATGGCTGCACCGCCTTCAACAGGATCTTCGCGCTCGATCCGGTGACGGGCAGGCAGGTCTGGCGACGCGATACGCTCAACCGCGATTCATCCGGCGGCCACCCCGCCTGCCGCGGCGTGACCTTCTTCCGCGCACCCGTCGGCACCGCCGAATGCTCCACCCGGATCCTCGCCGGCACGATCGACAATCACCTGATCGCGCTCGATGCGAAAACGGGCGCCTTCTGCCGAAGCTTCGGCGACGGCGGCCGCGCGGATCTGCTCACCGGCCTCGGCAAGATTCCGCAAGGCTGGACCCACCCGACCTCCCCCCCGACGATCGTCAACGGCACCGCCGTCATCGGCGCTTATGTCGTCGACAACCAGTCGACCGAGGTGCCGCCGGGCGTGATCCGCGGCTATGATGCGGTCACCGGGCGGCTGAAATGGGCGTTCGACGCCGCCAAGCCCGATGCGACCCAGCCGCCCGCCCCCGGGACGATCTACACGCACTCCACGCCCAATGCCTGGACGGTCTTCAGCGGCGACGATCGCCTGAATCTCGTTTTCGTCCCGATGGGCAATGGCAGCCCCGATTTCTTCGGCGGCAAACGCCCTGCCAGCACCGATCGCTTCTCGACATCGCTCGTCGCGATCGATGTCACGACGGGCGCGGTCCGCTGGACCTTCCAGGCCGTGCATCACGATCTGTGGGATTATGACCTCGCCGCGCAGCCCGCTCTCGTCGATTTCCCGGTCGGCGATCGCACCGTCCCGGCGATCATCCTCGCCACGAAGACCGAGCAATTGTTCGTGCTCGACCGGCAGACCGGCAAGCCGCTCACCCAGGTCGAGGAACGCCGCGCACCGCCCGCCTCGGCCACGGGCGAGCGTCCATCACCAACCCAGCCTTATTCGGTCGGCATGCCGAGCCCGTTCCGCGGCGATCTGACCGAGGGGACGATGTGGGGCCTTACGCCCTTCGATCAGCTCTCGTGCCGGATCGCGTTCCGTCGCTCCGTCTATGGCGGCATGTACACGCCGATGGGGATGACGCCGACGATCCGCTATCCGGGCGAATTGGGCGGCATCGATTGGGGCAGCGTCTCGATCGATGCGGGCCGCGGGCTACTGATCGTCAACTCGAACCATCTAGCGGATCGCGACCAGTTCATCTCGCGCGAACAGGCCGATCGCGAGGGGCTGGTCCCCAAGGTCGATCCGCGCGGGCATTCGGCGCCCGGCGGCGCGATGGCCGGGACGCCTTATGCCGTCCACTGGGGGCCGTTTCTCTCGGCGCTGGGCGTGCCCTGCCAGCAGCCACCCTTCGGCGAGATCAGCGCGATCGACCTGAAGACGAGGCGGACGGTCTGGACGCGCCCGCTCGGCGATGCGCGCGCGAGCGGCCCGTTCGGGCTTCGCCTCGGATTGCCGATCGTACTAGGCGCGCCGAATATCGGCGGCACGCTCGCCACCGGCGGCGGCCTCGTCTTCGTCGCCGCGACGCAGGACGAGATGTTCCGCGCATTCGATGTCCACACCGGCAAGCTCGTCTGGCAGACCAGGCTGCCCGCGGGCGGACACGCGACCCCGCTCAGTTATCGCGGCCGCGACGGGCACCAATATGTCGTGATCCCGGCCGGCGGCGGCTCGCTCAAGGATCCGCAGGGTGATGCCATCGTCGCCTTCCGGCTCGATGCGAAGAAATAGAAGGCAAGGCTCAAGATGCTCAGCAAATTCGTAGCGGCAGCCGCCCTTGCCGGCGCGGTGGTGACGGCGCCCGCTGCGGCGTTCGACAAGCCGCAGACCACCTACAAGGTCTTTCAGTTCCCGCAGGACAGGATCCCGCGCATCGACGGCGAGTTCTCCGACTGGGACATGGTCCCCGAAAGCTATGTCGTCGGCCAGGACCAGATGACCGATCAGGACGGCGGCCACCACAATCCGGACAAGACGCTCAACATCCGCGTCAAGGTCGGCTGGGTGAAAGGCCTCAACCGCCTCTATTTCCTCTACGAAGCCAAGGACGATTATTGGGATTTCTCGCTGCCCGGCCTCCACAACGACACGTTCGAGGTCGTCGTCGATGCCGATCTCACCGGCGGGCCGCTGATCGACGTCCAGCACCAGGACATCTGGAAGCCCGAATGGGTCGGCCAGCGCGCGTCGAAGACCGATCCGCGCGTGCCCGGCTCGCTCACGCACTGGTATAGCCACGGCGTCCAGGCGCAGAATTACCACATCATGACCCCGCACAAGGACAAGGATTGGGCGATGGCGTGGGGCTCGCCGACGTGGATCAAGAATTTCCCCTTCGCCAATGCGGCGCAGAGCTACAAATTCACGCCGGGCCAAAGCGGCACCTACCGCCTCGAATTCTACATCACGCCGTTCGACCATGCCGATCCCGAAGGTCCGGAGCGATCGGTGGAGTCGAAACTGCGCGAGGATGCACTGATCGCGCTCGGCTGGATCGTCATCGACTATGACGACGTGAAGACCGACGCGAAGAACGGCTTCTGGTCGCTTTCCACCCAGCGCCCGATGTTCGGCCTTGCCTCGGACCTCCCGCTGTTCAAGCTGATGCCGATCGAGAACGCCAAGCTCGAAGCGCGCTGGAGCTGGAAGGTCGTCGACATGGATCGCCGCCTCGTCGCCTTCCATGACGACAGCGTCGGCAAGGCCACCGGCTGGCACTGGGATTTCGGCGATGGAACCAGCTCGACCGAACAGCATCCGATCCACGCCTTCGCCAAGCCCGGTAGCTTCGTCACGATCCTCGACGTCACCGGGCCGGATGGCACGTCGCGCCGGTCCAAGGTGTGGGACGTACAGCTACGATGAAAAAACTTTCCCCGTTTTCCCTTCGTGCTGAGCCTGTCGAAGCACTGTCCTGCTCCTTCGGCTCGCAGGTTGGACGAAAAGGACGATCCTTCGACAAGCTCAGGACTAGCGGGTTATGGCTGGCGTCGATCGCCGCCATCTCGCTGTCAGCCCCTGTGATGGCGAACGATGTCGGCCGCGCCTTTCCGTCCGAGAAGCGGATCGTCGTCGACAAGGTCGCTGGCGCGCAGCTTCAGTTGCTCACCGACGATCCTGCGGGCGGCGATTCCAAGATCTACCAGACGCATCCGCAATGGGCGCATGACGGCCGCCACATCATCTTCCGCTCGTCGAAGCGCTCGGCGGACGGCAACGCGCAGGCGTTCGCGGTCGATGAGGCCAGCGGCAGCATCGTCCAGCTGACCGACGGACCAGACGTGATGACGGGCTCGCTCAATGTCGCGCGGCTGACCAACGAGCTCTTCTATCTGCGCAAGAGCGATGGCCGCTGGAGCCTCTACGCGGTCGATCTCGACGCCGTGTTTAGGCTGGCCGCTGCGGGCAGGAAGGGCACAGGTCGCTTCGAGCGCCGCATCGCCACCTTGCCCGCCGACTATCGCGATTCGGGTGGGTGGACGCTCGATGCCGACGAGAAGACCGCCTATTTCGGCGTGTCCCGGTCCGAGGCACCGCCCCGTCCGCCCGGCCAGCCCGTCCCGCAGGTGCCCGGCGGCGTCCGCGCGCTCGATCTGAAAACCGGCGCGTGGCGCACGGTGATCGACGCGCCGTTCCGCATGGGCCACGTCCAGGCCAATCCGTGGGTCCCGGGCGAGATCCTCTATTGCTGGGAGACGGGCGGCGATGCGCCGCAGCGCATGTGGATCGTCCGCGCCGACGGCAGCGGCAACCGCCCGCTTTATCCCGAGCTTCCCGACGACTGGGTCACGCACGAGGTGTTCATCGACAGGGACCATGTGATGTTCAATCTCATGGGCCACACGCCGAAGCTGAGACAGCATATGTCGGGCGTGATCGTCGTTTCGCTGCGCGACGGCACGACCGAGAATCTCGGACAGACCAACTGGACGGACGGGCGCAGCTTCTGGCATTCCGGCGCGACGCCCGACGGGCGCTGGGGGTTGGCCGATGATTGGAACGGGACGGTCTGGTTGCTCGATCGCACCAACGGCCAGCGGACGATGCTCTCGACCGGGCACCAGATGAAGCCCGATCACAATCATGGTGATTTCAGTCCGGATGGGACCCGCATCCTCATCCAGTCCGGAATGCTCAGCCAAGGAAAGAAGCTCGATCTCATGACAGTGCCGCTGCCCGCCTGGGCGCTCCAGAAGACCGCGACAGGGACGATCGCCAAGTGACGGCGAAGAAGACGCTGATCGTCGCCCTGCTCCTTGCCACCATCGCGACGCCGGCCCCAGCCGCCGCGCCACTGACCTATCGCGCCGAGGCGTTTCGCTTCGATCCGCAGGCCGTGCCTGCCCCCGATCGCGTGCTCGCGGTGCTCAACCATACGGCGGCCGCGCAGATCGCGGCGCTGGCCGCGCAGCCGCTCCACATCCCCCGCGAACGATCCGGCGGAGTGACGGTCAACTGGATCTCGGCGACGTTCCTGATCGGACTCGGCCGCCTCGCCCGCGTCTCGGACGAGGCAGGCGCGCAGGCCTATCTGCGCGAGGTGGCCGAACATTATAATTTCGGGCTGCTCGGCGCCTGGTCGCCGCACAATATGATGGACGCCGACAATGTCGCGATCGGCGAAGTCTATGAGGAGCTTGCCGCGCGCAGCGGCGAGGCCGGCGAGATCGCGCCGCTGCGCGACCGGCTCGATGGTCAATTGGCGCTGCTCGAAACGCCGCCGCCGCCGGGCAAGCTCGTCTGGTGGTGGTGCGATTCGCTGTTCATGGCGCCGCCGGTCTTCGCGCGCCTGTCGGTCCAGACCGGCGACGATCGCTATCTGAAGGCGATGGATGCGCAATGGTGGCACGTCTATGATCGACTGTGGTCGCCCGAGCACAAATTGTTCTGGCGCGACGAACGCTTTCCGCTGCGCAAGACGCGGGGCGGCCAGCCCCTCTTCTGGAGCCGGGGCAATGGCTGGGTCGCCGCCGGGCTCGCGCGGCTGCTCGACACGCTCCCCGCCGATCATCCGTCGCGCGCGCGCTATATCGCGACGTTCCGGACGCTGATGGATCGGGTCTCCCAGCTGCAGCGCAAGGAAGACGGGCTGTGGACCGCCAACCTGCTCGATCCAACCGACCCTTCGGGCCCGGAGACGACGGGCGCCGCGCTCTTCGCTTATGCGATGGCGTGGGGCGTCAATCATGGCGTGCTCGATCGCAAGGCCTATCTGCCGCGCGTCGAGCGCGCCTGGTCGGGGCTCGCGGCGAAGGTCCAGCCGAACGGACTGCTCGGCTTCGCGCAGCGCGCGGGTGACCAGCCCGTGCCATCGGCCGCGGACGATCATGCGCTGTACGGGACCGGAGCCTTCCTGCTGGCCGGCGTCGAGGTGATGGACCTCGGCAAAGGCTTCACCGCCTTTCCGTCGGCCGAGCCGCGCCGCGATCCGCCGGGGCCGGTCCGCCTGCCGATCGCGCTGCGGCCGAAGCCCGCCGGAGCAACGCCCGAGCAGATCGCAGACTGGGCGCGATCGCAGGAGGAAAGGCAGGCGATGATCGACCTTTCCTTCGATCCTCCGCTAAAGAAGTAACATGTCGGAGGACACGCTCCTGCAGACCGAGACCGAGAAGCGCGCCGGCACCGTCGGCGCGCAGACGCTGGAGCGCGGGCTGGACATGCTGGAGCGTATCGTCGCCCAGCCGATGCGGATGCCCGCCCTGCTGCGCCAGTCGGGGCTGTCCAAGACGACGACGTGGCGGCTGGTGCAGGCGCTGGCTGACCGCCGCTTCGTCGCCATCTCAGCGTCGGGCGAATTTCATGCCGGGCCGAAGCTGCTGCAACTCGGCTCCTGCGCGCAGGAGCAGATCGATCTGCTGCTGATCGCGCGGCGGCATCTGGACGATCTCGCCGCGGAGACCGGGCACTCGGCGTTCCTCGGGCGGCGGGACGGTGATTATTCGGTCCACCTTCATCGCAGCGCGGGCAACGAGCGGGTAGCGGTGACGACCGCGCCGGGGACGCGGCGTCGGCTGGCGGAGACGAGCCTCGGCAAGGCACTGCTGCTCGACGCCTCGCCGGCGGCATTGCGCTCGGCCTATGAGGCGTCCGATGTCGCCGCCGCTTTGCCCGACTGGCTCGCCGAGATGCACGGCTATGCGGCGATGGGGAATGTGCTCAACGTCGGCCCGCCGCCCGACAGCATCCACGCGATCGCCGCGCCGATCCGCGACGTCGGCGGCAAGATCGTCGCCGCGATCAGCATCGCGAGCGCCGGCCAGTATCTCGGCGAACACCGGATGCAGACGCTGGCGCCCTGCGTCCGCGCGGCCGCAGCGGCGATCAGCCGGGCGCTGGGCTGGACCCCGGCGGACGGCCCCGCCGGGGACGGAGCCGGCTAAGGCTCCCTATCGTCAGTGCTTCGCGCGCCTGAGCGGCTCGATGACCGTCGCGATGTCGAGCGCGCCGAAGCCCTGTTCGTCCGCCGCGAGGAAGCGCGCTTCGGCCGCCTGCGCCAAAGCCGAGGGCATGCCTTCGCGCGCCATCGCCTCGCCCGCATAGCGCACATCCTTGGCCATGAGCGCCGGGAAGAAATGGGGCGTGTAATCGCGCCCGGTCATGCGCTGCGCGAGCGTCCTGACGATCGGGCTGCCGGGCGCGCCTTCGGCGATGACCTTGATCGCCATGCCGACATCGAGCCCGGCCTGTTCGGCGAAGGCGATGACCTCGGCCAAGGCGGCGACCTCGACCCCGCACAGATAATTGTTGAGCAGTTTCAGCAGCGCGCCGCTGCCGGTCGGTCCGCAGGACAGAATCTCGTTGCCCATCGCATCGAACACGCCGCGCGCGCGATCGAGCGCCTCGACAGGGCCTCCGACGAGGAAGCGGAGCCCCCCCGACGCCGCCTGCGCCTTGCTGCCGGTGACGGGCGCATCGAGGACGGCAATGCTCCTGTCCGCGCCCGCCGCGGCCAGCTCGTTCACCCATTCGGCGGTGACCGTGCTGCATTCGATCGCGAGGCCGCCTTCGGCCATCGCGGCGAGCGCGCCCTCCTCGCCGAGCCACGCCGCGCGGGAGGCGCTGTCGTCGGCGAGCATCGAGATGACGATGTCCGCGCCGGCCGCCGCAAGCGCCGGCGTCGCGCCGACCGAAGCGCCCTCGGCCGCGAGGGACGCCGCCTTTTCGGCGCTGCGGTTCCAGACGGTGAGATCGAAGCCCTTGGCGAGGAGCTGCCCGGCCATGCCCGCGCCCATCGTCCCCAGGCCCAAAAACGCTACCTTGGTCATTCGGTCACCTTGAACTGGGAGAGAGCGGCTTCGTCTATCTCTAGGCCGAGGCCGGGCAGATCGTCGTCAAGATCGATGAAACCGTCCTGCGCGATCGGCTCGCCCTTGAAGATGTACCAGAACAGTTCGTTGCCGACTTCGACATCGACGGGCGGAAAATATTCCGAGATCGGGCAGTTCAGGCTCGCCATCGAGACATGGTAATTGTGCATCTGCCCGGCATGCGGGACGACGGGGATCGAATGCGCTTCTGCCAGCGCGACGATCTTGCGCGCGGCGCTGATCCCGCCGACGCGGTTGGTATCGAACTGGATATAATCGACCGCCTTCGCCTCGATCATCTGGCGGAAGCCGTAGATCGTATGCTCATGCTCGCCCGCGGCGATCGGCGTGCTTCCGAAGCGGCGCAGTTCCCCATAACCGTGAATGTCGTCGGGGATGATCGCCTCTTCCAGCCAGCGCAAATTAAACGGCTCGATCAGCCGCATCATTCGCTTCGCATAATCGAGACTCCAGCCCATGTACGCGTCGGCCATGATATCCACGCCGTCGCCGACCGTCTCGCGCACGGTGCGGACCAGTTCGACATTGCGGACCATGCCCTCGGCACCGTCGACCGGCCCCCAGCCGAAGCGCAGTTTCATCGCCTTGTAGCCCTCCGCCTTGTACTTCGCGGCCTCGGCGGCGAGCTCATCGAGCGGGATCGAGTAGAGCCGGCTCGCATAGACCGGAATCTTCGCCTTGGTGCGCCCGCCCAGCAGCCGAAAACAGGGCTGCTTGGCCGACTTCCCCATCAGATCCCAGAGCGCGATGTCGACCGCGCTGATCGCGACCATCGCCACGCCCTTGCGCCCGAATGCCATCGTCTTGCGATACATGTGCTGCCACAAGAATTCGCTGTCCCACGGATTCTGGCCGATCAGCAGAGGCGCCAGATAGAGATCGATCATCTGCTTAGTGACGAGCGGCGAGAGCGCGGCATTGCCGATGCCGACCAGGCCGTCGTCCGTCATGATCTCGACGATCAGCCAGCCGTGGAAGGTGAAGGTGCCCATCGTTTCGGGCGAGAGCATCGGCGACACCAGATCCATCGGATTGGTGCAGAAATGCGGGGGCAAGGGCAGTGTATCGCCCGCCCACTGGACGACGCGGGTGCGGACTTCGGTAATCTTCACTGCGGCAGAACCTTTCGGCTGAAATCGAGGGGACGGATGGACGGGATCGCGACGCAGATCAGCGCGAAGGCGATCACGTGGAGCGAGGCGGCGATGGCGAGGACGGGGCCGTAGCTGAAGCCGTGATCGAGCATCCAGCCGGCGGTTTGCCCCATGACGACGCCGCCGAACGCGCCGCCCATGCCGACGAGCCCGGCGAGCTTGCCGAGCGCGCGATGGGGCACGAGATCGGTGGGCAGCGTCATCACCAGGGTGGACCAGCTCTGCTGCCCGAAGAAGGCGAGGCTGAACAGGAAGATGACGAGCCCGATCGAGGGGACGTGCGGCACGAGCATGACGAAAGGCATGCAGGCCGCGCTGATCCCGAGCGCGGTCTTGCGCGCGGCGTTGACCGACAGGCCCGCGCGCAGCAGGCGGCTGGAGAGATAGCCGCCGCACAGGCTCCCGACGCCCGAGGCGGCATAGGGAATCCAGCCGATCGTGGCGGCCTGCTTAAGATCGAAGGCGCGCGCCTCGAACAGATATTTGGGCAACCAGAACAGATAGAAATACCAGGCCGCGTCGCTGAGGAATTTGGCGCCCATCACGCCCAGCACCTCGCGATGCGCGAGCAACTGGCCGATGCCGATCGGATCTGCGTCGGGCGTCTCGGCCGCCTCGGCGTGCGTGGTGGCGGGCGTGAAATAGGTGAGCCCCCACCAGAGCGCCCAAGCCAGCCCTAGCCCGCCGGTGACGAAGAAGACCCAGCGCCAGCTTGCCAGCCCGAGCCAGTCGCCATGCAGCAGGATCGCGGCGATCATAGGCGGGGCGACGACCGCGCCCACCGCCGTGCCGGCATTGATGATGCCGATCGCGGTGGCGCGATCGCTTGGCGGAAACCATTCGGCGACGGCGCGCGTCGCGGCGGGAAAGCCTCCGCCCTCGCCCATGCCGAGCAGCAGCCGGCTCGCGGCGAGCGCGATCACGCCCCCGGCGAGGCCATGGCTGGCGCAGGCCAGCGACCAGAAGGTCATCACGATGAGGAAGCCGCGCCGCGTGCCGACGCGATCGAGCAGCCAGCCGCCGCCGAGATACATGAGCCCGTAGGTGAGCAGGAACGCGCTATCGAGCGCAGCCTTCACCTGATTGCTGATCGGAATATCGGCCTGGATGTTCTTGATTGCCCACGGCAATGTCTGGCGATCGAGATAGGAGATCGCGATCGCGGCGGCGATGACGAGCGCGACCGACCAGCGCTTCGTGGTGCCAGTACCGAAGCCCCCGCTTATCACCACCCCGCTCATCCTGAGGAGCGACTGAGCGAAGCGTAGCGGAGACGAAGGCCCGTCTCGAAGGACGGCACTGGTCCTTCGAGACGCTGCTTCGACAAGCTCAGCAGCTCCTCAGGATGCGCGGGGTGGGAAAGACAGGCGCGCCCCACCCTCACGGCTCGATCGAAACCAGCATCACGCCCTGGCGCGGGATGCGCAGGTCGAGCGTGGCGGCGCCGCTCTTCACCGCGAGCGTCTGCGGTGGCGAGGGCAGCAGCCGCGAGGCCTGCTCGAGTGCGGCATATTGCTTGTCGTCGGGGGATTGCGGCGATCCCATCGCCTTCCACGCGGTGAAGGCGTTGGCATTGGCCGGATCGACCCTGAGCAGGGTGACCTTGCGCGCCTTGCCTGCGCCGAGGCCCTTCAGCGCGAGGCCCACCGCCGCATCCGGGCCGGGCACGTCATCGTCATGATAATTCCATAACAGGACCGCGACCTTGCCGGCCGGCCCGCGCGTCGCGAGCACGCCGACATCGGCCTGTTTGCCTGCGCCATCCGCCTTGATCGTCTCGAGCGGCAATTCGCCGCTGCTCGTCGCCTGCACCTGATCGGGGCCGAGCTGGCCGAACATGCGGAAGACGTTGAGCACCGGCAGATCGACGCCATTGGTGGCGAGCTGGCGATAGCCCGCGAACCAGGGCTGGTCCTCGAATTCGAACGCCCAGGTGACGACGCCGTCGAGATTGACCTGATGCTTGCGCGCGAGCTCCCAGATGCGCGCGAAACTGGCGGCGGTGTAGCTCGAATACATCGTGCCGTTGCGATAGGCGTTGGCCGGCCCCGGGCAGGCCGCGCAGCCCTCGGGATCACTCTCGCCGATCACGATCGGCTTCTTCGCCATCTCCGGCACGGCGGCGATCTTGGCGAAGCCCGCCTCGACGACCTGCAGGTGCGTGGCGATACCCATGCGGACATGACCGTCGACGAAGGTCGGACGGCCCTTGGCGTGGAAGGCGAGGAAGTCGGTAGGCGTCCCCGTCTCGCCGGTCGCTTCGTTCCTGCCGCGCGCGACGTGCGCGAGGAAGCCGTCCATGAACGTGCCGCCCGCACCCGCCGCATCGGGTCCGCCGACGCGCGCATTGGGCAGCGCGCGACGGATGCCGGCGACCGCATAATCGTGCATCTTGTAGAATTGCTCGGGCGTCCCCTTCCAATAGGATTCGCCGTTGGGCTCGTTCCAGACCTCGAAATACCATTTCTCGACTTCGGCGCGGCCGTATCGCTCGATATTGTGGAGCGTCCACTGATAATTGAGCTCGCGCCACTTGTCGTAATTCTTGGGCGGCATGTTCCACGCGCCCTCGATCAACTTGTACGGGAAACCCGGCCGCCAGCTGTGCCGATAGGGCGTGTTCTTCGGCGCGCTGGACAGCGCCTGCGGCATGAAGCCGATCTGCAGATAGGGGTGGATTCCCGCGGCGCGATACGCATCGATGATGTTGTCGACGAGCGCCCAATTGTAGATCGGCTTGCCGTCCTTGGTCTCGGTATAGACGTTGGTGCTGCCCCATTTGAACGCGGCGGTGCCGTCGCCCGTGTTCAGCAGATTGTGCGCGCGGAAGTAGACGTCGCCCTTCCGCAAGGCACCCAGATGATCGAGCAGCTTCACGCCGTCCTTCATCGTCGCATAATTGGGCTCGTCCGCGCCAAAGAAGCGCCACACGGGCGGCAGATCCGCCACCTTGCGCGCGGCATCGACCGAAACGCTGACCGGGAAGCTCGCGCCGGTCTGCGCAGACGCGCTTGCCGACAGCACCAGGCCGAGCGTGGCCGCCATGAGGCGAGCCTTCACCGACAGCATCATGAGCATCTCTCTCCGAATCTATTTGTAGGACTAGATTTACGCCGATGCGCGGATCGCGCAACCCCGAGATGGGCGCTGATTCCGTAAGGATTGATTTCCCGCGTCGTATCTGGTCCTACATATCGGAACATGACCGACGACCGTTCCTTCTCGGTAGAGCCTGCGGCGATCGAGGCGCGCCGCGCCAAGATCCACTCGACGATCGCGCGCGATCTCGGCATCGCGATCGTCGGCGGCAAATTCCTGCCCGGCGAGGCGCTGCCCGCCGAGAGCCGCTCGAGCAGCGACCTCAGCATTTCGCGCGGCGCCTATCGCGAGGCGGTGCGCACGCTCGCCGCCAAGGGGCTCGTCGAGAGCCGCACCAAAAGCGGCACGCGCGTCACCGATCGCCAGCGCTGGAACATGCTCGACCTCGACGTGCTTGCCTGGATGTTCGTCGCCGGGCCGAGCGACGAATTCGTGCGCAGCATCTTCGAGTTGCGGATGATCGTCGAGCCGCAGGCGGCCGCGCTCGCGGCGCGGCGGCGCACCGGCGCGGAGCTGTCGCGCATGGGGCATGCGCTGGAAGAGATGGGCCGGCTGGGGCTGGAGACGCCCGCCGGGCGCGCGGCCGACGAGGCGTTCCACCACATCATCCTGGAGGCGACGCACAACGAGCCTCTGATCACGCTCTCCAATTCGATCGCGGCGGCGGTGAAGTGGACGACCATCTATGCGCGGCGCAACCGGACGGACCTGCGCGATCCCCTCCCCGACCATCGCAGCCTCTACGAATCCATCGCCGATGGGGACGCCGCGGGCGCGCGCGCGAAGATGACCGAACTCGTCGAACGCGCGCTGGGCGACACCGGGCTGTAGAACCGCGGCGCGGCCTCCTACATTACGGACTGTCCTTCCCCAGCCGATCGCCTCTCATGCTGCAAGACGATCTTTTCGCGCCGCCGCTGGCGAGCGGGCTGCGCCTCCAGCCGGAGCTCGTCACGCCCGAAGCCGAACGCGCGTTGATCGCGCGGATCGACGAGGTGGAGCTGACGCCGTTCCGCTTCCAGGGGTGGCTCGGCAAGCGCGTGACCGCCTCGTTCGGCTGGCGCTACGATTTCGACAGCGCCGATTTCGGCCCGACGACGCCGCTGCCCGAGTGGCTGCTACCGGTCCGCGCCGCCGCGGCCGGCTTTGCGGGCCTGCCAGCCGACGATCTCGTACAGGCGCTGCTGATTCGCTACGATCCGGGCGCCGGCATCGGCTGGCATCGTGACCGGCCGGTATTCGAGCATGTCGTGGGAATCTCGCTCGGCGTGCCGGCGACGTTGCGCTTTCGCCGGCGCAAGCCCGGCGGCTTCGATCGGATGAACGTGCTTCTACCGCCGCGTTCGATCTATCACCTCAGTGGCGAGGCACGGCATCTGTGGGAACATAGCATCGCGGAGATGGACGTGACGCGCTGGTCGATCACGTTCCGCAGCCTCTCCGCAAAGGGCTTGGCGGCGCTGCGGCGCTAAGCAGCGCGATCGCGCCGCCCTTGCCGCTGCAAGGGGTGGATCTTCAAGAAGATGAAGGTGGTGGAGCCGTGGGGGATCGAACCCCAGACCTTCGCAATGCCATCGCGACGCTCTCCCAGCTGAGCTACGGCCCCGCGCCTTGAGCCTTTCGGAAAAGGCCTTGGACGAAACCGCCGGATGGGTGCCGGCGGCGGTGTGGAGCGCTCCCTAGAGCAGCGCGCCATGCGTCGCAAGGCCCGGATTTCGCCAGGCCTTGCGACGGATAAAAATTACTGGTCGTCTTCCTCGGACGCGGTATCGACGCCGATATCGTCGTCGCCGCCCAGATCGACATCGTCGTCCGCGTTCGGCTCCTCTTCCTCATCGACATCCAGGCTCTCGACCAGATCGTCGGTCTCTTCCTTGGCCTTGACGGGCTTGGGCGCATCGAACGGCAGCGGCTGCTTCGACTTCAGGACCGTGTCCGGCTCGAAGTTGGTCCCGCATTCCACGCAGTGGACGGGATCGGACTTGCCGAGATCGTAGAAGCGGGTGCCGCACTTCGGACAGGTGCGCTTGGCGCCCCACTCAGGTTTGACCACGTTTTTCATGCTCCGGCTTATAGGGAACGATCGGCGGCGCGAGACGGCCGGGCCGATCTGATCGGCGGGCGCCTTGCCATGACGGAGGGCCGCTGTCAAAGCCGCGCCCATGTCTCAGATGAGCTCTCAACCGGCCCGCTTCAAGGCGGCGGGCCCGCTTCGCGGCCGTATCCGCGTCCCCGGCGACAAATCGATCAGCCACCGATCGCTGATGCTGTCCGCGCTCGCGATCGGCGAAAGCCGCATCGAGGGCCTGCTGGAGGGCGAGGATGTGCTCGCCACCGCAGCGGCGATGCGCGCGATGGGCGCGACGATCGAGCGCGACGCGGACGGCGTCTGGCACGTCTCGGGCGTCGGCGTCGGCGGGCTGCTCCAGCCGGGCAATGCGCTCGATATGGGCAATTCTGGCACGTCGACGCGGCTGCTGATGGGGCTTGTCGCCAGCCACGCCATCACCGCGACGTTCGTGGGCGATGCCTCGCTGTCCAAGCGTCCGATGGGCCGCGTGATTGAACCGCTCTCGCGGATGGGGGCGACGTTCAGCGCCTCGCCCGGCGGTCGATTGCCGTTGATGGTCCACGGCCTGTGCCCCGCGGTGCCGATCGAATATCGCCTGCCGGTCGCCTCGGCGCAGGTGAAATCGGCGGTGCTGCTCGCGGGACTCAACGCGCCGGGGATCACGCGCGTGATCGAGCCGATCGCCACGCGCGATCATAGCGAGCGGATGCTGCGCGGCTTCGGCGCCGAACTGACGGTCGAGGAAGTTGACGGCGCGCGTCTGATCTCGATCCGCGGCGAGGCCGAACTCAGGCCGCAGCAGATCATCGTCCCGGGCGACCCCTCCTCCGCCGCCTTCCCGATCGTCGCAGCCCTGCTGGTGCCGGGCTCCGACGTCGTCGTCGAGAATGTCGGCCTGAACCCGACGCGCGCCGGCATCTATGAAGTGCTGCGCGCGATGGGCGCAGATCTGACCTACGAGAATGAGCGGACGGTCGGCGGCGAACCGGTCGCGGATATCCGCGCGCGCCATTCCACGCTGACCGGGATCGAGGTGCCGCCCGACATCGCCCCCAGCATGATCGACGAATTCCCGATCCTGTTCGTCGCTGCCGCGCTCGCGGAAGGCCGGACGGTGACGCGCGGGCTGGAGGAGCTGCGCGTCAAGGAAAGCGATCGGCTGGCGCTCATGGCGCGCGGCCTCGCCCGGCTGGGCGTGGAAGTGCAGGAGACCGAGGACGGTCTCGTCATCGAAGGCCGCGGCGGGGCGCCTTTCTCGACCAATGGCGGGACGACGATCGCGGCCGAACTGGATCATCGCATCGCGATGAGCTTCGCGATCGCCGGCCTGGTCTCGTCGGCGCCCGTCGAGATCGACGACATGTCGCCCGTCGCGACCAGCTTCCCGACCTTCATGCCCCTGATGCACAGCCTCGGGGCCGACGCATGAACCCGATGCTCGCCGATGCGATCGGACTGGTCGGCAGTGCGCTGATGGTCGTGGCCTACGCCTATAGCAACATGGCGAAGTCGGTCGATTTCCTGCTGTTCAACCTGCTCAATCTCGTCGGCTCATTGCTGCTGATCGCGTCGCTGCTCGTCCATTTTAACCTCGCCTCGATGCTGCTCGAGATCGTGTGGAGCATCATCGCCTTGCTCGGACTGGCGAAGGTGTGGATGACGAGGGCGAAGGCATGATCATCGCCGTCGACGGACCCGCCGCATCGGGCAAGGGCACGATCGCGAAGGCGCTGGCGCGCCATTTCGGGCTGCCGCATTTGGATACGGGCCTGCTCTACCGCGCGGTCGGCCTCGGCGTGCTGCGCGCGGGTGGCGACCCCGCCTCGCCCGACGATGCTCTAGCCGCCTGCCATTTCACCGACGACATGCTCGACGATACGGGCCTGAAGTCGGAAGCCGCCGCGAAGGCCGCGAGCCAGGTGTCCGCTTATCCGGAGGTGCGCGCGGCGCTGCTCCAGCGGCAGAAGGATTTCGCCGGTCAGCCCGGCGGCGCGGTGCTCGACGGACGCGACATCGGCACCGTCATCGCGCCGCATGCCGACGCCAAATTGTTCGTGACGGCCAGCGCCGAAGTCCGCGCCGAGCGCCGCCATCGCGAGCTGACCGGGCTCGGCCTCACGGTCCATCTCGAGGCGGTCCTTCACGACATCCGCGCGCGCGACGAACGCGACTCCGCGCGCTCGGCTGCCCCGCTCCGCAAGGCGGAGGACGCCGCCTTGCTCGATACCAGCGATTTGGGTATAGACGCGGCCGTCCAGCGGGCGCTTGCGCTCGTGGAGGCCCGGATCAGGACAGCGGCAAACGACTGATGCCCTGATGGCGCGCAACCCGATTCCTTTCGAAGGAGCCGGTGTGGCGCGCCTTTTCGCTATTGGCGTCATGCGACGCTGCTGTGCGCGAAGTCCCGAATGGTCGACACGAGCGAGCGCCTGAATGGATGTCGCCCGGGCATGAGGCCCCGGCGGCAGATCGGCTGAAGACCTCCGGAGACAACCGGACGGCCGGAACGACACTACGAGGAATAGAACTGCTTATGGCCACTGTGGCATTCCCCACCCGCGACGATTTCGCGGCGCTCCTGAACGACACCCTCGGCGGTGAGAATAACGGCTTCGAAGGCCGTGTCGTCAAGGGCACCGTCACCGCCATCGAGAATGACGTTGCCGTCATCGATGTCGGCCTCAAGTCCGAAGGCCGCGTGCCGCTGCGCGAATTCGCGCCCGCGCCCGGCGTGAAGGCAGAGCTCAAGGTGGGCGACGAAGTCGAAGTCTATGTCGACCGCGTCGAGAACAGCCATGGCGAAGCGATGCTCAGCCGCGACCGCGCACGCCGCGAAGCCGCCTGGGACAAACTGGAAGGCGAGTTCGCCGCCGGCAACCGCGTCGACGGCGTGATCTTCGGTCGCGTGAAGGGCGGCTTCACCGTCGACCTGAACGGCGCCGTGGCCTTCCTGCCCGGTTCGCAGGTCGATATCCGCCCGGTCCGCGACGTGACCCCGCTGATGGACATCCCGCAGCCCTTCCAAGTGCTGAAGATGGATCGCCGCCGCGGCAACATCGTCGTGTCGCGCCGCGCCGTCCTCGAAGAGACGCGCGCCGAGCAGCGCACCGGCCTCATCCAGAGCCTGGCCGAGGGCCAGGTCGTCGACGGCGTCGTCAAGAACATCACCGATTATGGTGCGTTCGTCGATCTCGGCGGTATCGACGGCCTGCTGCATGTCACCGACATCAGCTACAAGCGCGTCAATCACCCGAGCGAAGTCATCAACATCGGTGACACGGTCCGCGTCCAGATCGTCCGCATCAACCGCGACACGCAGCGCATCAGCCTCGGCATGAAGCAGCTCGAGAGCGATCCGTGGGAAGGCGCCGGCGCCAAATATCCGGTCGGCGGCAAGTTCACCGGCCGCGTCACGAACATCACCGAATATGGTGCGTTCGTCGAGCTGGAGAGCGGCATCGAGGGCCTCGTCCACGTCTCCGAGATGAGCTGGACGAAGAAGAACGTCCATCCGGGCAAGATCGTCTCCACCTCGCAGGAAGTGGAAGTCGTCATCCTCGAGGTCGACGAAGAGAAGCGCCGCATCAGCCTCGGCCTCAAGCAGGCCCAGTCGAACCCGTGGGATTCGTTCTCCGAGCGTCACCCGATCGGCTCGACCGTCGAGGGCGAAGTCAAGAACGCGACCGAGTTCGGCCTGTTCATCGGCCTGGACGGCGACATCGACGGCATGGTTCACATGTCCGACATCGCCTGGGGCGTGACCGGCGAGGAAGCCCTCGCGATGCACCACAAGGGCGAGACGATCACCGCGCAGGTGCTCGATATCGATCCCGAGAAGGAGCGCATCAGCCTCGGCATCAAGCAGCTGGAGCGTGCCGGCGCCTCGACCGCACCTGCAACGGGCGGCCAGAGCGGCGGCAGCAGCAGCGGCAGCGGCGTCAACAAGAACCAGATCGTCACGGTCACGGTTCTGGCGATCGGTGACGGCGGGCTCGACGTGCAGGTCGGCGACGATGGCGTCCATGGCTTCATCAAGCGCAGCGACCTCGGCCGCGATCGCGACGAGCAGCGTCCGGAGCGCTATCAGCCCGGCCAGAAGTTCGATGCGATGGTGACGGGCTTCGATCGTTCGAAGAAGCCGACCTTCTCGATCAAGGCGATGCAGATGGCCGAAGAGAAGCAGGCCGTGCAGCAATATGGCTCGTCCGACTCGGGCGCGTCGCTGGGCGACATTCTCGGCGCGGCGCTCAAGGCGCGCGACGAAGGCTGATCAACCGGCGCGGAGAGCGGTTTACCGCCGCTCTCCGCGTCAGCATGTTGATCTGTGTCAACGGACCGGGCATAGTCCGTTACGGTACTGGATCGATCCGTGGGGGGTCGGTCGGTCCCTGATTCGCGAACGAGAAGGGGGACGCTCGCGTGATCCGATCCGAGCTTGTGGCCGCTCTTACTCGTGACCATCCCGATCTCGCCGGGAGCGAGGTCGAGCGAATCGTGACCTGCATCTTCGACGCGATCACCGCGCGCCTCGCTTCGGGTGGCCGGGTCGAACTGCGCGGTTTCGGCACCTTCACGACCCGCGCGCGCGACGCCCGCACGGGCCGCAATCCGCGTACCGGCGAACCCGTCGACGTCGACGCCAAGCGTGTCCCCTATTTCAAGCCCGGCAAGGAAATGCGCGCGCGGCTGAACATCAAGGACGATTGACGGGCCTGCGCTTTCCCGTCTCAAGCGAGACGTGGTGGACGTGGCGGAATCGGTAGACGCTGCCGACTTAAAATCGGTTTCCTGTAAGGAGTGCGGGTTCAAGTCCCGCCGTCCGCACCATCCCCGAGCGCGACGCTCCGGCGCGCGCTAGGCGCGGTCGCCCGGCCTGCGCCGGCGCGGCGGCGGCATCCGGCGGCGGCGCGCTTCGGCCTCGCGCTGCTTGAGCCGCTCGGCGCGGCTGGGGCCCGGCGCCTTCAGCATCACGCGCCAGTCGCCGCCCTTCAGCTTGATCATCGGCTCGCCGCAGGAACGGCAGACGCTCTTCCAGCCGGCCTCGGTCTGCTTGGCCTTGCGGCGTGATCGCATGTGGAAGCCGAGCCGGCAGAGGATCGTGGAGAAGAAGGACATCGGCGCCGACTTCCACCGCGCGAGCGGCTTTGGCAAGCCATGCCGCGCGGCGCGGAGGGAACCTGCGCGGGCGCCGCGCGCTCTTGCCGGACAGGAGAAATGCCGTGCCCGGAACGACGCGTCCCTATCATGCGCTGGCGGACAGCCTGCCCGGCCTTGGCCGCGATCCCGCCTCGGTCCGCAAGCGGGTCGAGACGATGGAAGCTTTGCTCGAGCGGATGTTCGTCATCCCCGGGCTCAACCGTCAGGTCGGGCTCGACGTCGTGCTCGATCTCATCCCCGTCGCCGGCAGCGCGATTGCGGCGGCGTTGGGTGGCTGGATGGTCTGGGAGGCGCGCAACCTCGGCATGTCGAAATGGCAGATGGCGCGCATGGCAGGAAATGTCGGCTTCGATTTTCTGCTCGGCGCGATCCCCTGGGTCGGCGCGGTGCCCGATCTGTTCTTCCGATCGAACAGCCGCAACCTCAAGATCATCCGCAAGCATCTCGACCGGCATCATCCGGCGACGGTGATCGTCGAGGGCTGACGGCGCCGCTCTCCCGGCGGCTGCGTAGCTCGATCCTCCATCCCGTTAGGTTCGAGCTTGTCGAGAAGTCGGTAGGCTCGGTCGAAGTCGAGAAGCCGGCACATCTCGCACGAGCTTTCGACTTCGCTCGATCCCTCTGCGTGCTGACAAGCTCGAACCAAACGGGCGAGGTAGCGTGCGCCTCACCCCTTCTTCGCGACGATCCAGTCGTCGATCTTCTTCTCCAGCACGGGCAGCGGCAGTGCGCCCGACATCAGCACCTGGGCGTGGAATTCGCGCGGATCGAACTTCGCGCCGAGCTCGGTCATCGCCTTGGCCTTGAGACGCGAGATGGTGAGCTGGCCCATCTTGTAGGCAAGCGCCTGCCCCGGGATCGCGATGTAGCGCTCGACCTCGGCGGTCGCGTCAGTCACCGCCTCGGGCGAATTGTCGAGCATATACTGGATCGATCGCGCGCGATCCCAGCCGTCCGCATGGATGCCGGAATCGACGACGAGGCGCATCGCGCGCAGCATCTCGTCGTTCAGCCCGCCCAGTCGCTGCCAGGGGTCGGTCTCCATGCCGAGCTCCTTCCAGAGGCTCTCGGCGTAGAGTGCCCAGCCCTCGACGAAGGCGGTGTTGCCGCCATAGCGCATGAAATTTGGGAGATCGGCATTCTCCTGCGCGAGGCTGATCTGGAAATGATGCCCGGGCTCGCCCTCGTGGAGGAACAGGGTCTCGTCCTCCCACAGATAGCGCGAGGGCAGATCGTAACCGTTGTAGAAGAAGATGCCGGGGCGCGTGCCATCGGCGGTGCCGCGCATATATTCGCCGCCGGCCGCGCTCTTCTCCTTGAAGGCGGGGGTCGCGCGGATGTCGAGCGGGGCCTTGGGCAGCGTCGAGAATTGCTCGCCGATGCGCGCCTCGACGCGGGCGCGGATCGCCTGGAAGCCCAGACGCAATTGCTCGACGCTCTTGGGCTGGAAGCTCTTGTCCGTGCGCATGTAGGCGAACAGCTCGGCGAGCGTCCCCTTGAAGCCCGCCGCCTTGGCCGCGATCGCCATCTCGCCGCGGATCCGCGCGACCTCGTCCAGCCCGATCTGATGGACCTCGGCGGCGGTCAGCGGCAGCGTCGTGCTGCGCTGGATCAGATAGGCATAGACCTTGTCGCCGCCTTTCATCGCCGACAGGCCGACGCCCTCGCGCGCGGCGGGCAGATAAATATCGCGCAGGAAATCGCGCAGGCGGACGAGCGCGGGGAGCATCTGGCTGCGGATCAGCGCGAGCTGCTCGGCCCTGATCCGCGCGCGATCGGATGCGGGGATCGTGGCCGGCATCCCGTCGACCGGCTCGGCATAGATCGATCCCTCGACGCCCTTGCCGATCTGGAGATCCAGCTGCTCGATCATGTTGCGCGTCGTCAGCTTCGATTCGACGATGCCGAGCTGCATGCCCTGGCGGAAGCGGCCGATGATCCGATCGATCGCGCCGGCGAACTCGCGGTTGCGCTTCAGGTTGTTCTCGTAATCGATCAAGCTGCGGAACGGCGCCGCCCCCTGCCCCGAGGCGAGCTCCGCATAGCTCAGGTGGAAGCCGTAGAAATGGTTGATCGGGCGGACCTCGAACGAGGTGCGTAGGTCCGGATCGCGGCACTGGCGCAGATCGATCGCGGTGTCGGTGTCGAACACGTCATAGGCGATGCGATCGACCGCGCTCAATGCGGCGCGATCGATTGCGCGGAGCGCCTTCAGGTCGCTTTCGCTGGCCGCGCATTCGGCGGCTTCGTGCGCGTCGGTGAAAGGATCGCCGATGCTGCCCGCATAGCGCAGATCGCCGCGATAGAGCGCGGACATCGGGTTGCGACGCAGACCGGCCTCGTCGCTGGCGGTGAATAGCGCCTTTAGCTTCGCGTCCTCGGCTCCCGGTGCGGCGGCGACGGGAGTAGAGGCCAAAAGAATCGTGGACAGTAGGGCAGTCGAGAGCAGGACGGGCAAGAGGCGCAAGACGATCTCCGGAAGGGCAGGATGCGGGCGGCGTGCCGAGATGCCCGACCCTCGCAGCTTCTCGCATGCGGCGGAAGGCCCGGCGACGGACGCCGCGAAAACGTCCCATTGGTGCCACGATTCCGGGAGAGCCTCGGCTGACGACGATCATCTCAGGATGATGCTCTTGAAAGGAGACCGTGCGGATGGAATTGCCGCCATTCCTGCTGAACGAGTGGCTCGAACGCCCGCGCGATCTTTCGTTCAATCTGGCGGGAAGCGCCGGTCCGCGCTGGACGATGCGCGAGCTACTGCGCTTGTGCGGCGGCGAGCCCGATCTTGCGGAGCATCCGCTGAGCTACGCGCCCACGGCCGGCGCGGCCGCGCTGAGGGCCGAGATCGCGGCCCATCACGATGTCGATCCGGACTGGGTGGTGCTGACGACGGGCGCGGCGGAAGCGCTCCTGCTGTTGCTGTCGGTCCTCTCGCGGCCCGGCGGCAATGTATTGCTGCCGATGCCCGGTTATGCCGCCTTCGCCGGCACGGCGCGGTTCGTCCATCTCGATCCCCGTTCCTATCCGCTGGCGCGCGAGCGGGGCTTCGGCATCGATCTCGCGCAGGTCGCGGCCCTGGCCGACGGCCGGACCGTCGCGGCGATGACCAACTGCCCGCACAATCCGAGCGGGGCGGTGATCGAGCCGACGGAGTGCCGGTCGCTGGCGCGGGCGCTCGCCGGCAAAGGCGTGCCGCTTGTGGTCGATGAGGTGTTCCATCCGATCTATTTCGGGGATCCCCGCCCCTCGGCCGCCGGTATCGAGAATGTGATCGTCACCGGCGACATGTCGAAGGCGCTCTCGATGCCCGGGCTCCGCCTCGGCTGGGTTATCGATGCCGATGCGAAGCGGCGGGAGAGCATGATCCGTGCCCGCAGCTATATCGCGTGGAGCGGCTCTCCCGTTCTGGAAGCGCTGGGGTTGCAGGCGATGCGAAGCCGCCGCGCGATCCTGGAGCGCACGACCCGGGTCGCGTCCGCCAATCTGGAGGAGCTGCGGTCGTTCATGACGCGAATGCGCGACATCCTCAATTGGGTGCCGCCCCAGGGCGGGCTCATCGCCTTTCCCTGGTTCCGCGACGGCCGCGACAGCCGCCCCTTCTGCGAGCGGATGGCCGAGCGGGGCGTGCTCCTCGCGCCCGGAGACTGTTTCGGCATGCCCGATCACATGCGCATCGGCTTCGGCTCCCAGACCGACGGGATCGCTCCTGCGCTGGCAATCATCGAGGACGAACTGCGCCGAGCCTGAGATCGATGCGATGGAGGCCGGCAGGCCGCGAACCGCCCTTCCCCCGCTTGCCCATCCGCGCGCTCCGCGCCATAGCGCCCCGCGAACGAGCGGCCCCCGCTTATGGACAGAGGCGAGCCCCATGAAGACGCGCATCTACGTAACCCTCAAGAGCGGCGTGCTCGATCCGCAGGGCAAGGCCATTCAGCATGCGCTCGACGGGCTCGGCTTCGCCGGAGTCGAGGGCGTGCGGCAGGGCAAGCTGATCGAGATCGATCATGCGGACAATGTCAGCGACGACGATCTCGACCAGATGTGCCGCAAGTTGCTCGCCAATACGGTCATCGAGAATTATCGCATCGAACGGGGGTAAGCGTCATGAAAACCGCGGTACTCGTCTTCCCGGCCTCCAATTGCGACCGCGACCTCGCCGTCGCCATCCGAGACGTCACCGGCACCGATCCGGTCATGGTCTGGCATCGCGAGACCGAATTGCCCGACGGCGTCGATCTCGTCGCGATCCCCGGCGGCTTCTCCTATGGAGATTATCTGCGCTCGGGCGCGATGGCGGCGCGATCGCCGGTCATGCAGGCGGTGGCGAAGGCGGCCGAGCGCGGCGTGCCGGTGCTGGGCGTGTGCAACGGCTTCCAGGTGCTGACCGAGGCGGGACTGCTGCCGGGCGCGCTGATGCGCAATGCCGGGCTCGACTTCGTCTGCCGGACGGTGGCGCTGGAGGTGGGTAACAGCCAGTCGCTGTTCACCAGCCGCTATGCCGCGGGCGAGACGATCGGCATTCCGGTCGCACATCATGACGGCAATTATGTCGCCGACGAGGACACGCTCGATCGGCTCGAGGGTGAGGGCCGCGTCGCCTTCCGCTATGCCGAGCAGGTCAACGGCTCCGCGCGCGATATTGCCGGGATCGTCAATGCGAGCGGCAACGTGCTGGGGCTGATGCCGCATCCGGAGCGCGCGATGGAGCGCGCGCACGGGAATGTCGACGGACGTCGCCTGTTCGAGGGCCTGCTCGAGGCGGTCGCTTGAGCGAGACGCTGGAGCGGCTGGAGGCGGTGATCGCCTCGCGTCGCGGTGCCGATCCGGGTTCGTCTTATGTCGCGAGCCTGTTCGCCAAGGGCCGGCCGAAAATCGCGCGCAAGTTCGGCGAGGAAGCGGTCGAGACGATCGTCGCGGCGTTGGCCGAGGATGGGCCGGCGCTGACCGGCGAGGCGGCGGACGTACTGTTCCACCTGATGGTGCTGCTCGCCGATGCCGGCGTGCCGCTGAGCGACGTGCTCGCGGAGCTGGATCGGCGCGAGGGTGTGTCAGGAATAATCGAGAAGGCCGGGCGGACGACCTGATCCCCTTCCCGTTTGTCCTGAGCTTGTCGAAGGACTGCCCTTCTTGAAGAAAGACGGGGCTTCGACAGGCTCAGCCCGAACGGATTTTAGCGGAGAGACCCATGCCGATCGACGCCAGCCTGCCCTATGACGATGCCAACATCTTCGCGCGCATCCTGCGCGGCGAGATCCCGGCCAAAAAGGTTTATGAGGACGCGTACGCGCTCGCCTTCCACGACATCGCGCCGCAGGCGCCCGTCCATCTGCTCGTAATCCCCAAGGGGCGCTACGTCTCGTGGGACGACTTCTCGGCCAAGGCGTCCGATGCGGAGATTGGCGGCTTCGTCCGCGCGGTCGGCCAGGTTGCGCGCGAGGCGGGGCTGGCCGGGGACGGCTACCGGCTTCTCGCCAATATGGGTGAGCATGGCCACCAGGAGGTGCCGCACCTCCATGTCCACATCTTCGGCGGGCGCCAGTTCCTCGCGATGCTGCCGCGCGAGCGCTGATAGGGGAATCCGACGCGCTTTCGACGGTTCCTGCCGGAAAGCATGGCGACGTGCGCGGATCTGCGGAATATCGCTTAACGGTTGCGCCGATCGCTTTTGTAGCTAGTCTCATCCGATCGGCCTGCCTCAAGCTGCGGGCGCAAGGGGAACACTGCATGATTTTCGGACGCGTCAAATCGCTGGATGCCATATTGGCGACGGCTCAGAAAAAGTCCCTGACGCGATCCCTGGGTGCTTTCCAACTGACCATGCTCGGCGTCGGCGCCGTGATCGGCACCGGCATCTTCGTGCTCACCGCCGAGGCCGCGCAGAAGGCCGGCCCCGGCATGATGATCTCGTTCGTGATCGCCGGCTTCGTCTGCGCGGTCGCCGCGCTCTGCTACGCCGAAATGGCGGCGATGGTCCCCGTCTCGGGCTCCGCCTACACCTATAGCTATGCCGTGATGGGCGAGCTCGTCGCGTGGATGGTCGGCTGGGCGCTGATCCTCGAATATGCGATCGCCGCGGGTGCGGTGTCGGTCGGCTGGTCGGGCTATATGATCGGCTTCGTCCAGAGCAATCTGCATATCATCGTGCCGCTGGATCTGGTGCGAGGCCCCTTCGACGGCGGGATCATCAACCTGCCGGCGATGCTGATCGCCGCGATCGTCACCCTGCTGCTCGTGTGGGGCACCAAGGAGAGCGCGACGGTCAATGCCGGCCTCGTCGCGATCAAGATCATCGCCTTGACCCTGTTCGTGATCGTCACGCTGCCGGTCATCAAGAGCGGCAATTTCACCCCCTTCGCGCCTTTGGGCTTCGCCGGCATCTCCGGTGCGGCGGCCTCGATCTTCTTCGCTTATGTCGGCTTCGACGCGGTCTCGACCGCGGCCGAGGAGACCAAGAACCCGCAGCGCAACATGCCGATCGGCCTGATCGGCAGCCTCGCCATCTGCACCGTCTTCTACATGCTGGTCGCGGCCGGCGTGATCGGCACGGTCGGTGCGCAACCGGTCCACGGCGCGGCCGGCGAAGTGCTTTCGCCCGGCACGCCGGCTCTGTCGGCGGCCTGCCGTTCGATCCAGGACGGCGCGGTGGTCTGCTCGAAGGAGGCACTGGCCTGGACGCTGCGCTCGGTCGGCCATCCGTTCATCGGCTGGCTCGTCGGCGCCGCCGCGATCATCGCTCTGCCGTCGGTCATCCTGATGATGATGTTCGGCCAGACGCGCATCTTCTTCGTGATGAGCCGCGACGGCCTGCTCCCGGCCTTCTTCTCGAAGATCCACCCCAAGTTCCATACGCCGCACGTCATTACGATCCTGACGGGCATCTTCGTGGCCCTGTTCGCCGCCTTCTTCCCGGTCGGCCTGCTCGCCGACGTGTCCAACTCG
The DNA here is from genome assembly GCF_030546695.1 of Sphingomonas natans. GTDB lineage: Bacteria > Pseudomonadota > Alphaproteobacteria > Sphingomonadales > Sphingomonadaceae > Sphingomonas_I > Sphingomonas_I natans. Next base: position 46,770 of record NZ_JAUOTP010000001.1, on the reverse strand, counting down.
GGCACGCTCTTCGCCTTCGCGGCGGTCTCGATCGCGGTAATGGTGCTCCGCCGGACCGATCCGAGCCGCAAGCGCCCGTTCCGCACGCCGCTCGTGATGATCACCGCGCCGATCTCGATCCTCGGCTGCATCTATCTGTTCTTCAGCCTCTCCAAGGAGACGATCCTGCTGTTCGTCGGCTGGGCGGCGGTCGGGCTGGTCGTCTATTTCCTCTACAGCAAGGGCAATTCGAACCTCGGCCGCGGCATCATCGACAGCCCCGAGACCGACGAGGATGCGCCGCCGCAGGGCGTGCCCCCTTTTCCGGGAGCCCACACGCCGGGCTATAAGGATGCGTGATGAGGCGCTGAGCCGATCGGAATAAAGAAAAGGCCCTCTCCCGGATCGGGAGGGGGCCTTTTTCTTTGATGCTCCGCCGATCTACGATCCTGCTTCTCTCCTCTGCGTCTCCGCGTCTCTGCGTGAAAAATCTGATTCACGCAGAGACGCAGAGAAGAAGCTGGATTGCGGCTTTCGCCGCAGAGAGACGCTGGAGCCTCAGCCCATCTTCTCGGCGATGAGCTTGTCGAGTGCGACTTCGGGGCGGGCGCCCCAGTGCGAGATGACTTCGGCGGCGGCGATCGCGCCCATGCGCAGGCTTTCTGCCAGGCCCTTGCCGCGCACATAGCCGACGAGGAAGCCCGCCGAGAACAGATCGCCCGCGCCGGTCGTGTCGACGATTTTGGCGATTGGCTCGGCAGGGACGCTCGCGCGCTCGCCGCCCGAAACCGCAATCGCGCCGTCCGGCCCACGCGTCGTCACCAGCAGCTCGACCTTCGCCGCGGTGAAGGCGACCGCCTCCTCGAAATCCTCGGTGCCGGCCAGCGCGAGCAGTTCCTCGTCATTGGCGAAGAGGATGTCGATGTCGCCGGCATCCAGCATGGCGAGGAAATCCGCGCGGTGGTTCAGGATGCAGAACACCGCCGACACGCCCAAGGCGACCTTGCGGCCCGCGCTCTTGGCCATGCGGATCGCGCGCTTCATCGCCTCGCGCGGCTCGGCCGGATCCCACAGATAGCCTTCGAGCAGCAGCACCTTGGCGCTGGCGATCTCGGCCTCGACGATCGCATCCTGCGGCAGGAATTGCGCGGCGCCGAGATAAGTGTTCATCGTCCGCTGGCCATCGTCCGAGACGAGGATCAGGCAGCGCGCGGTCGGCGCGTCGAGCGGCTTGGCGGGCGTGACGAAATCGACGCCCTGCGCGCGGATGTCGTGCGTGAAGACCTCGCCGAGCTGATCGGTCGCGACCTGGCCGATGAACGCGCATTTCGCGCCGAGCGAGGCCGCGCCCGCCAGCGTGTTCGCCGCCGATCCGCCGCTGATCTCGCGCGCCGCCCCCATCGCGTCGTAGAGCGTCTTCGCCTGATCGGCATCGAGCAGCTGCATCGCGCCCTTGGTCATGCCGTTTTGGCTAAGGAAGGCATCGTCGGCGGATGCGAGGACGTCGACGATGGCATTGCCGATGGCGACGATATCGATGGTGGGTTCGCTCACTGAGGTCTCCGTATAGCGTTTTATTCCACCCGCTCATCCTGAGGAGGGACTGAGCGAAGTCGGGCACCCACGAAAGTAGTACTTTCGTGGGACCCGGTCGAAGGCCCGTCTCGAAGGGATCCGCACGTCGCGCATGTCCTTCGAGACGCCATTTCGACTTCGCTCAATGCTCCTCGGGATGAGCGGACAGGAAGCGGGATGTCGATCCGGCCTAGAGACGGCGCGCTCCGGCGGCAACCGCTTGCGGACAGGGGCGCCCGCGCCGAGAGAGATCGAATGCAGCGCCTTCCCCTCGTCCCGCCTCTCCTGCTCGTCCTGGCACTCTCCGCCTGCGGGCCAACCGCGCCGCCCGCCTCGACGCCACCGCCGCCGTCGCGCGCGGCCGCGCCCGCTGCGGGGCTCGATCGGGTGATGGGTCAAAGCGCGCCGAGCCTGATCGCGTCGCTCGGCACGCCCGCGCTGGACGTGCGCGAGGGCACGGCGCGCAAGCTGCAATTCCGCTCGCCCGCCTGCGTGCTCGATACCTATCTGTATCCGCCCGCGGGCGGAGGCGATCCCAAGGTGACGTGGATCGATGCACGGACGCCGACGGGCGCGGATTTCGATCGCGCCTCGTGCGTCGCCTCGCTCGCGCGGATCGAGCCACCTAAGCCTGCTCGTACAGTTCCAGCGGCAGCCCGTCCGGGTCGGCGAAAAAGGTGAACCTGCGGTCCGTGTAAGGATCGATGCGGACGGGTTCGACGGCGATGCCATAGCCTTCGAGCCGCGCGACCTCGGCCGCGACATCCTCGACGACGAAGGCGAGGTGGCGCAGGCCGCATGCCTCGGGCCGGCTCGCGCGCGGCGGAGGCGACGGGAAGGAGAAGAGCTCGATCTGCGCGTTCCCAGCATCGAGATCGCATTTCCACGAGGCACGCTCCGCGCGATACGCTTCGGCGAGGACGGGGAAGCCCAGCACCTGCGTGTAGAAATGCTTCGAGCGATCATAATCGGAGCAGATGATCGCGATGTGATGAATGGCGCGCATGGCCTCTCCTAGCCGCTCGCGCCCTGCCCCGTCATCCCGGCCCATTCGGAGCGGACATCATCGTCGCCTTCGCCCGCGAGGCGCCATCGCTCGGCCGTGGCGCGATTGGGATCGAGCCTGCGCAGCGCCCAAATCGCCGCGCCGCGGACAATCGGCGCGGGATCGTCGAGCAGGCGCGTGACCGTCTCGGCCAGCCCCGCCTGCCGGCTGTTGCCCGCCGCGATCAGCGCGTTGCGGACCATCCGGTCGCGGCCGATGCGCTTGATCGGCGAGCCGGCGAAGACCATGCGGAACGCCGCATCGTCGAGCGCGAGCAGGTCGGCGAGCTCCGGCGCGACGAGTTCGGCACGGGACAGAAAGGCACGATTGGCGCGCGCATCCTCGGCGAACTTGTTCCACGGACAGACGGCGAGGCAATCGTCGCAGCCATAGATGCGGTTGCCGATCCCTTCGCGAAATTCGTGCGGGATCGGGCCCTTATGCTCGATTGTTAAGTAGGAAATGCAGCGCCGCGCATCGAGCCGATAGGGTGCCGGAAAGGCATTGGTCGGGCAGGCGCGCTGGCAGGCGTCGCACGAGCCGCAAGCGTCGCCGACGGACTCGTCGGGAGCGAGCTCCAGTTCGGTCAGGATCGCGCCAAGCAGGAGCCAGCTGCCATGTTCGCGGCTGACGAGATTGGTATGCTTGCCCTGCCAGCCGAGCCCGGCGCGCGCGGCGAGCGGCTTCTCCATCACCGGCGCGGTATCGACGAACACCTTGAGCGCGGCGCCGTTGTTGGACGCTTCGGCGACAAGCCAGCGGGCGAGCGCCTTCAGCGCCTTCTTGATGATGTCGTGATAATCCTGGCCCTGCGCATAGACCGAGATGCGCCCGATCCCGCCTTCGTCCGCCAGCGCGAGCGGATCGAAGGGCGGCGCGTAGCTCATGCCGAGCATGATCGCCGAGCGCGCCTCGGCCCACAAAGCATTGGGGTGCGCGCGCTGCTCGGCGCGCTCCTCCATCCACCCCATCTCGCCATGCGCACCCTCGCCGATCCACGCATGGAGGCGCTCGCCCGCAGCCCAGGCTGGGGTAACGGCCGCGATCCGGCAGGCGACGAAGCCCAGGCGCGCGGCTTCGGCCTTGAGGCGGGTTTCTAGAGGGGCGGCGTCGGGCACGCTCGCCCCTTACCCTCTTCCGTCACCCCAGCGAAGGCTGGGGTCCATGACTCTCTCAGGCCAGGCCGGCGCCCGAACGTAAGAGACATGGATGCCAGCCTTCGCTGGCATGACGGGCCAGGGAATTTGCCGTTAACCCCCGGCCCGCTATGACCCGCCCCGCATGCCGGATCTCGCCATCAGCGCCACGGGGCTCACCAAGACGTTCGGCGGCGTGCCGGCGGTGCGTGGGATCGATCTCGCGGTGCCGGCGGGGAGCATCTACGGGATCCTCGGCCCCAATGGCGCGGGCAAGACGACGACTTTGCGCATGCTGCTCGGCATCATCGATCCCGACGGCGGCGAGCGGCGCATCCTCGGGTCCGCCGATCCGCTCGCGGTCGCGCCGCTCGTCGGCTATCTGCCCGAGGAGCGCGGCCTCTATCCGGGCATGACCGGGCGCGAGGCGATCGCGTTCATGGGCGCGCTGCGCGGGCTCTCGCTTGCCGAGGGGCGGCGGCGGGCGGTGGCGCTGCTCGCCGATCATGGACTGCCTGCCGATCGGCCGATCCGGACGCTGTCGAAGGGCATGGCGCAGCTCGTGCAATTGCTCGGGACGATGGTTCACGAACCGCGCCTGATCGTGCTCGACGAGCCCTTCTCGGGGCTCGACGCGATCAACCAGCAGCGGCTGGAGGGGCTGATCCGCGCGCAGGCCGCGGGCGGCGCGACGATCCTGTTCTCGACGCACGTCATCGCGCATGCCGAGCGGCTGTGCGAGCGGATCGCAATCATCGCCGGGGGCGAGGTCCGCTTCGAGGGCGAGATCGCGACCGCGCGGGCGCGCCTGCCCTCCCGGGTCCGCCTCTCGACGAAGGTCGCCGATGGCGCGTGGCACGCCGCTTTGCCGGCCGATGCCGTGCTGCGGGACGGCGTGTGGCAGTTTCAGCTTCCGCAGGGCGGGATCGAGCCTCTGCTCGCCGCGCTGATCGACGCGAAAGCGGGGATCGAGACGCTCGCGATCGAGCCGCCGAGCCTGCACGAGGCGTTCGTCGCTATCGTCGGAGCCGAGCCCGATCCGGTCGCCGAGGCGCTGTCATGAACCGCCTGCTGCGCTCCGCCTGGGTCATCGCCCGGCGCGATTACGTCGCGACGGTCTGGTCGAAGACCTTCATCCTGTTCCTGATCGGACCGCTGCTGCCCTTGCTGCTGGGGGGCGGCTATGGCGCGATCATGGCGAGCCAGTCGCGCCCGCCGCCGGGGCGATCGGTGCAGCTGATCATGGCCGGGCCCGACTCGGACGCGCTGATCGCTGCGCGCGCCGCGCTCGCCGAGCGGCTCGGCGACGGTGCTCTGCCGCGGCTCCAGCGCGAGAGCGACAGCAAGGACCAGCCGGTGCTGACGGGCACGCTCGACAAGCCGGTGCTGGCCGCGCCCGCCGACGCCTTGCCGCGCCTGTCGGGACGGATCGGCCTGATCGTCGATCGCGCGCGCGCCGAGCGGGCGACGGGCCACGCCTTGCCCGCGCAGGTGACGATCACGACGCGCACGGACGTCGAGACCGAACGGCCGGACGATTCGCGGCTCGATCTCGCGCGCGGCGCGCAGTTCGTCCTCTTCTTCCTGACGATGCTGCTCGCGGGCATGATGATCTCCAATCTCGTCGAGGAGAAATCCTCGAAGGTGATCGAATTGCTCGCCGCCGCCGTGCCGATCGACGCGGTGTTCCTCGGCAAGTTGATCGGCATGCTGTGCGTCTCGCTGACCGGGGTCGCGGTGTGGACGAGCGGCGGGATCGCGATTGCCGGCTTCCTGCCGCCGCAGCTCGCCTTGCCCGCGCCCGCGGTCGGCTGGCCGATCTTCCTCGCGCTCGGCATCCTCTATTTCGCGACCGTCTATCTGCTGATCGGCGCGCTCTATCTCGGCATCGGCGCGCAGGCGGGCAGCGTGCGCGAGGTGCAGACCTTGTCGATGCCGCTGACGATGGCACAATTGCTCGTGTTCGGGCTCGCCTCCGCCTCGGTTACCGAACCCAATGGGACCGTGGGTCTGCTGGCGACGATCATCCCCTGGACATCGCCCTTCGCGATGATCGCGCGCGCGGCGCAGATGCCCGTTCTGTGGCCGCACCTGGCGGCGCTCGTCTGGCAGATCGCGGCGCTCGCGCTGATGATCCGGATCGGCGCGCGCATGTTCCGCCGTAATGTCCTGAAATCGGGGCGCAGCTCTCGGCAACCATGAGCCGACCTCCTACGTATGGGAGCTGAGGAGACGGGACATGCGGGTTAGTCGGCGGGAAGCGATCGGAACGATGGGCGTGGCCTCGGCGGTCGCCTTGATGTGGGCGTCGAGCGGCGGCGCGGCCGATGCCAAATATGAGGTCACGCTGAGCGACGCGGAATGGCGCAAGCGCCTTTCGCCCGCAGCCTATGGCGTGCTGCGCAAGGCCGATACCGAGCAGCCGGGCTCGTCGCCGCTGCTGGAAGAGCATCGCGCGGGCGTCTTCGCCTGCGCCGGCTGCGCGCTGCCGGCCTTCTCGTCCAGGACCAAGTTCGACAGCCACACAGGCTGGCCGAGCTTTTACGCGGCGCTGCCCAAGGCGGTGATCGTCAAGAGCGACTATACGCTCGGCATGGCGCGCACCGAAGTGGTCTGCCGGCGCTGCGGGGGCCATCTCGGCCATGTGTTCGACGATGGCCCGCCGCCGACGGGAAAGCGCTATTGCATGAACGGCGTGGCGCTGAAGTTCCTGCCCGGCAAGGCCTGACGCGCACGCCTGATCCGCGCGGCTTGACTCGCGGCGGGACGGGCGCGATCCGGTTGGTCTCGGTTGCGCTGGGGGGCATGCGACATGAGCAATGTGCTGCGATCGATCAGCCTGAAGATCTTCGGCATCGCCGTGGGCCTGCTGCTGGTGATGCTGGTCGTCTCGGCCTGGTCGGCCGGCTCGATCGATCGGGTCAGCCATCAGCTGCGGACGCTCGGCCATTCCGTCGTCCCGCTAGCGCTGGATCTGCAGGACCTGCGCAACGCGATCGACGACGGCGAATTGGGGATCGCGCAGCACGTCACTGACGGCCCCGCCGCCTGCCGTGCGATCGTGGCGAGCGCCGCGCGCGTCGCCGCCGGCGAGCTCAAAGAAGCACGGGAAGACGTCCGGCTGGGCCAGTCGATCTCGCGGATCGATCCGAACCGCACCGAATTCGCGCGGATGATGCCGCTGATCGATCAGCTGGGAGAATTGTAAGAGCGCCATCGGCAGTCCGCGGACAGGCTGTGCGCCGCGCCCGCCGATGTCGAGGCGCAGCGCGATTATGCGGCCGACACGCGCCTGCTGAAGAAGGCCAGCGATGCCGATGCGGACGAGATCGAGGCCTTTGCGCGCAGCGCCGTCACGCTCGTCGAGAATCGCGAGACCGGCGCGATGCGCGCAAACTATCTGCTGATCGCGATCGCCAGCGTCATCGGGCTGTTTCTCGCCTTCCTCGTCTCGCGCGGCGTGACGCGGCCGATCGCGCGCCTACGCGAAGGCGCGCGCGCGGTGGAGGCGGGGCGGCTGGACGGCGAGGTGCCCGTCACGTCGAGCGACGAGGTGGGCGACGTGACGCGCGCCTTCAACGACATGCTCGCCGGGCTCCGATCCAAGGAGCGGATCAAGGAGACGTTCGGCCAGTATGTCGATCCGCGGATCGTGACGCAGCTGATCGACGGCGAGGCCTCCGCCACCAAGGCGGGCACCAAGCAGATCGCGACCTTGTTCTTCTCGGACATCGCCGGCTTCACCGAGCTTTCCGAGACGCTCACGCCGGCGATGCTGGTGACGATGATCAACGAATATTTCGCGACCATGTCCGCACCGATCCGCGCCTTCGACGGGATCATCGACAAATATATCGGCGATTCGATCATGGCCTTCTGGGTGCCGCCCTTCGCCGATCCGGCGGACCAGGCCGGGCAGGCCTGCCGCGCCGCGCTCGCCCAGCGTGATCTGCTCGCCGACTTCAACGCGCGGCTGCCCGATCTGCTCGGCTGGCGGAAGGCGCCGCACGTCACCAGCCGGATGTCGGTCACGACCGGCGAGGTCGTCGTCGGCAGCATCGGGCCGGGCTTCGCGCGCAGCTTCACGGTGATGGGCGATACGGTCAATCTCGCCTCGCGGCTGGAGGGGACGAACAAGGCTTATGGCACGTGCATCATCGTCGATCCCGAAACCGTGCGCCTCGCCGGCGATGCGATCGAGACGCGGCTGCTGGATACAATCCGCGTCGTCGGGCGCGATACGCCGATCGACATATACGAGCTGATCGGCATGGCGGGCGCCGCCACGCCCGAGCAGCGGACGGTCCACGCCGCTTATGCCGACGCGCTCGGCTGGTATCGCGACGGTGCGTGGGACCGGGCCGAGCAGGGCTTCGTCCGCGCGCTGGAGCTGCGCCCCGAGGACGGGCCGAGCGCAGCGATGCTGGGCCGCATCCGTGGCCTGCACAGCGTGCCCCCCGAAGGCTGGGCGGGCGTCTGGCGGATGCTGGCGAAATAGCCACGGTCCGGTCTCCCCTGCCCGCGTACGGCAAGTTGCCGCTAGCAATCGTCACACGACCGGCCCATCTTCTTCTTCGACTCGTACCGTAAAAGGATCCGATGAGCCGCAAGCCAGTCCCCGCCCGCGCCGGCGACAGCGCCCGCCTGGAAATCACCTTCGATCGCCCGCAATTGCTGGGGCGCTTGTTCGGCGAATATGATCAGAATCTGATCGCGATCGAGCATCGTCTCGGCGTCTATATCTCGGCGCGGGGCAACAAATTGCAAATCGAGGGCGAGGCCGAACAGGCCGGCCGCGCCCGCGAAGTGCTCTCCGGGCTCTACAATCGCATCGTCCGCGGCGAGAATATCGACAGCGGCATGGTGGACGCGGTGATCCAGATGTCGGCCGAGCCGATGCTGGACGGGATCATCCGCAACGACGTTTCGGCGCCGCCCTCGGTGATGATCCGCACGCGCAAGAAGACGATCGTGCCGCGCTCGGCGACGCAGGCGGTTTACATGGAAGCGCTCGGCTCGGCCGACCTGATCTTCGCGCTGGGGCCGGCGGGCACGGGCAAGACCTATGTCGCGGTCGCGCAGGCCGTGCAGCAGCTGATCCAGGGATCGGTGCAGCGCATCATCCTGTCGCGCCCTGCGGTCGAGGCCGGCGAGCGGCTGGGCTTTCTGCCCGGCGACATGAAGGAGAAGGTCGATCCCTATCTCCGCCCGCTCTACGATGCGCTCTACGATATGCTGCCCGCCGAACAGGTCGAGCGACGGATGACCTCGGGCGAGATCGAGATCGCGCCGATCGCGTTCATGCGCGGCCGGACGCTCTCCGATGCGTTCGTGATCCTCGACGAGGCGCAGAACACCACGCCCGCGCAGATGAAGATGTTCCTGACGCGCTTCGGGCAGAACAGCCGGATGGTGGTGTGCGGCGATCCGCGCCAGATCGATCTGCCCGACATCGGCAAATCTGGCCTGGCCGACGCGGTCAACAGGCTGGACGGGATCGAGAATATCGCCACGATCCGCTTCGGCGCGGCCGATGTCGTCCGCCATCCGATCGTCGGCAAGATCGTCCAGGCCTATGAGGGGCCCGACGACGCCTGACCCGCGTCCTTCGCCGTCGCTAGAAGGGACCGCAAAAGCGTCGAGCCGCGCATTTTCGTCCGGAACATGCTGGGCTGCTCAAGGTTAAGTCTTCGATTATTCGGAGATTTTTTCATGACGACCCAGCCCGTTCGCTACGCCCCGTCCGTCGAGACGATCGAGCCCGACGAAGCCGAGGCGATCAAGGGGCTGAAGCAGACGTTCCAGACGATCCTCGATACGACGTCCAAGGATTATGGCCATGCCGTGCGCGGCGTCCACGCCAAGAGCCACGGCATCGTCCGGGGCACGCTGACGATCCTCGATACGCTTCCTATCGAACTCGCGCAGGGCCTGTTCGCACAGCCGGGACGCTATGAAGCGGTGCTGCGCATCTCGACCGCGCCCGGCGACATCCTCGACGATTCGGTGAGCGCGCCGCGCGGCGTGGGCCTCAAGATCTTCGGCGTGCCCGGCGATCGCCTGCCGGGCTCCAACGATGGCGAGCAGGATTTCCTGATGGTCAACGGACCGGTCTTCGGCGCGCCGACACCGGCCGCCTTCCTCAAGAACCTCAAGCTGCTCGCGGCCACGACCGACAAGGGCGAGGGCCTCAAGAAGGTGCTGTCGGCGACGTTGCGCGCGGTAGAAGGCGCGATCGAGGCGGTCGGCGGCAGTTCGGTGCTGATCAGCCAGCTCGGCGGGACGCCCGAGACGCATCCGCTCGGCGACACCTATTACTCGCAGACGGCGTTCCGCTACGGCGACCATATCGCGAAATTCTCGCTGAAGCCGATCTCGCCCGCGCTGACGGAACTCACCGGCGACAAGGTCAACGTCAGCGGCCGCCCCGATGCGCTGCGCGAGGATGTGCGCGAGGTCATCGCGTCGCAGGGCGGGACGTGGCAGCTGTGCGTCCAGCTCTGCACCGATCTGGAAGCGATGCCCGTCGAGAATCCGACCGTGGTGTGGGACGAGACGGTCAGCCCGTTCGTGCCGGTCGCGACGCTGGAGGTCGCGCCGCAGGTCTCCTGGGAGCATGGCGTCAGCGATCGTCAGGAAGATGCCTTGTCGTTCAGCCCGTGGCACGGGATCGCGGCGCACCAGCCGCTTGGCTCGGTCAATCGCGCGCGCCACGAGACCTACGAATTCTCGGCCAATCATCGCAGCACGTTCAACGGATGCCCGATGCACCAGGTGAAGCAGCTCGAAGACCTCGACGCCTGAGCCAACAAATCCAAGGCCCGCCGGGGATGATCCGGCGGGCCCCGCTACACGAGGAAATATCGATGACGATCAAAGCGCTCGGCTATGCCGCGCAGCACAGTTTCAGCCGCCTGAAGCCGATGGAATTCGAACGCGAAGAAGCCGGCGCGCACGAAGTGCAGATCGACGTCCTCTATTGTGGCGTCTGTCATTCGGACGTGCACCAGGCCGAGAACGACTGGGCCAACACCGTCTATCCGTGCGTCCCCGGCCATGAGGTCGTCGGCCGCGTCGCGGCCGTCGGCGCGGGCGTGACGCTGCACAAGGTCGGCGATCTGGTCGGCGTCGGTTGCATGATCGACAGCTGCCGTTCGTGCGAGCCGTGCCATGCGCATGAGGAGCAATATTGCGAAGGCCCGAACAGCTGGCTCGCCACCTATAACGGGCCGATGGTCCCCGCCGCCAAGGCGCCCGACGGCCGCAATATGTACGGCCGCGACAATACGTATGGCGGCTATTCGAACGTCGTCGTCGTAAAGGAGGATTTCGTCCTCAAGATCCCGGCATCGCTGCCGATCGAGGCGGCCGCGCCGATCCTGTGCGCGGGCGTCACGACCTTTTCGCCTATGAAGCATTGGGGCGTGAAGGCCGGCGACAAGATCGGCGTTCTCGGCTTCGGCGGGCTCGGCGAGATGGCGCTCAAGATCGCCAGGGCGCTGGGCGCGGAGGTGACGATGTTCACGACGACCGAAGAGAAGATCGCCGAGGCGACGAAGCTCGGCGCCAAGGGCGTGCTGGAGAGCGACACGGAGGCGCTGAAGAGCCTCGCGCGGACGTTCGACTTCATCCTCTCGACCGTGCCCGAAAAGCACAAGGCCGATCCGTTCATCCCGACGCTGAAGCGCAACGGCACGTTCGTCGCGGTCGGCGAACTCGGGCCGATGCCGGGCTACAACAATCAGGAGGTGATCATGCACCGCCGCAGTCTGGCCGGATCGCTGATCGGCAGCATCGCCGAAACGCAGGAGATCCTCGATTTCTGCGCCAAGCATCAGATCGCCCCGGACGTCGAGGTGATTCCGATCCAGGACATCAACAAGGCCTATAAGAAGGTGAAGAGCGGCGACGTGCGCTTCCGCTACGTGATCGACATGGCCAGCCTGAAGCAGGAAATGGCGGAGGCCTGATTGCGTAAACGGGGATATCCCGATAGGATATCCCCGGAGATACGGTCATGGCATCGCTCTACATCAAGGATAGTGTGACGGCCGCGCGGGTAGGTCGCGTCGCAGAGCGGCTCGGAACGACCAAGACCGACACGATCCGGCGTGCGTTGGATGCGCTGGAGGCGGAGCTGAGCTCATCTGAGCCGCGGAAAGCCGAGAACAGTCTGATCGACCGGCTGGACGCGTGGCGCGCGGCGCACCCCCTGCCCTCGCCCACTGGGCACCAGGCCGACAAGGCGTTCTTCGACTGGTTAAGCGGCGAAGAAGACGTTGAAGATCTTCGTTGATGCCTCGGCACTGGTCGCCATGATCATGGGCGAGCCGGGATCCGATGCCTTGACGCTGATCCTTGAGGAAACGCTCGATCGCCTGAGTTCGCCCTTGGCCGAATGGGAGTCGGTTTTGGCGCTGTGCCGAAGTCATGACGTCCCGCTGGACATTGCGCGCGATCGCGTCCGGGGCGCGATCGCGGTGCTCGATCTGCGCATCGTTGCGATCGGCGAGCGGGAGACGATCGCTGCGCTCGATGCGTATGAACGCTACGGCAAGGGCCGGCACCCGGCCAAGCTCAACATGGGCGATTGCTTCGCTTATGCCTGCGCCAAGGCTAACAACGCGAAGTTGCTCTACAAGGGCGACGATTTCTCCAAGACGGACCTTGCATGATCCACGTCGAAACCGCTGTCGAAACACCTTGGCCCGAGGGCGACTGGCAGGCGCTCGCGACACGCGCCGTCCGCGCCGCGCTGGAGGCGAGCCCGCATGGCGACATCGCCACCGCGCGCTTCACCGCCGAAGTCTCGGTGCGTTTCACCTCCGACGAGGAGGTGCAGACGCTCAACCGCGACTATCGGCAGAAGGACAAGCCGACCAACGTATTGTCCTTCCCGATGGTCCAGCTCGACATGCTCGACGGGCTCGCCAACAGCGACGATGGCGAGGTGCTGCTCGGCGACATCGTCCTTGCCTTCGGCGTCACCTCGGCGGAGGCAGCCGAGAAAAGCGCCACGCTGGAGGAGCATGCCACGCACCTGATTGTCCACGGCCTGCTGCATTTGCTAGGCTATGATCATGAACAGGGGGAGGCCGAGGCCGATCATATGGAGGAGTTGGAGCGCGCCGCATTGGCCACGCTCAACATCGCCGACCCTTATGCGGTCCGGGAGGCCTAAGCGCATCCATGGCTGAGGCGAATGACGGCGGCCGATTGTGGGCGGGCCTGCGCGGCCTGCTCTTCGGCAACGAGGCCGAGCCGACCTTGCGCGACCAGATCGCGGAGGCGATCGAGGAACATGAGGAGCATGATCACGGCGCGCCGGCCAAGGGCGACCTGTCGGTCGCCGAACGGCAGATGCTGCGCAACCTGCTCGATTTCGGCGATCGCACCGCGGGCGATGTCGGCGTCACGCGTGGCGACATCGTCGCCGTGCCCGACACGATCGGCTTTTCCGAGCTCGTCCAGGTCTTCGCCGACGCCGGTCATAGCCGCCTGCCCGTCTTCCAGGACGATCTCGATCATGTGATCGGGATGATTCACATCAAGGACGTCTTCTTCATCCTCGCGACCGGGCGCGAGCCGCCCGAGACGATCGCCGATCTGATCCGCCAGCCCCGCTACGTGCCGGAATCGATGGGCGTGCTCGATCTGCTTGCCGAGATGCGCGCGACGCGTACGCACCTCGCGATCGTGCTCGATGAATATTCGGGCACCGAGGGGCTCATCACGATCGAGGATATCGTCGAGGAGATCGTCGGCGAGATCGAGGACGAGCATGACGAGGCGCCGCCCGCCTTGCTCGTCGCGCTCGACGATGGCGTCTGGGATGCCGATGCGCGCGCCGAACTGGAGGAAGTCGCCGAAGTCATCGATCCGCGGCTCGCCGATATCGAGGAGGATGTCGATACATTGGGCGGGCTCGCCTCGGTGCTGGCCGGCCATGTTCCGCAGGTCGGCGAGACGGTATTGCATCCGAGCGGCTGGCGGCTGGAAGTGACCGCCGCCGATACGCGCCGCGTGGAGCGGCTGCGGCTGCATCCCCCGGAGGAAATCGGCTAATCTCCCTGGATTACCGCGTGCCACCTTTTGCGAACTGGATCGTTGCGCCGTCATGCTGAAGCGTATCCTCATCGTCACCGGTCTGATCGTCGTAGCGCTCGCCGCCGGCCTCTATTTCACCGTCCGTAACCAGCGCGCGCGGCTCGACATCACCGCGGGCCAGGGGACGAAGCCGAAGCTGGATTCGATCCACACCGGGCTGATCCCGCTCGTCCATGTCGCCAAGGCGGTGGGCTGGAAGACGGGCGAGATGCCGACGCCGGCGGCCGGATTGAAGGTGCAGCCGTTCGCGACCGGGCTCGATCATCCGCGCTGGCTGCTAGCGCTGCCGAACGGCGACGTGCTCGTCGCCGAGAGTAACGCGCCGCCCAAGCCCGACGATAACAAGGGACTCAAGGCCAAGGTGCAGGGGCTCGTCATGGGCATGGCCGGTGCCGAGACGAAGAGCGCGAACCGGATCACGCTGCTGCGCGACAAGGATGGCGACGGCGTCGCCGAGAGCCGCACGGTGCTGATCTCGGGCCTCAACTCGCCGTTCGGCATGGCTCTGGTGGGCCCCACGCTCTACATCGCCAATGCAGATGCGATCGTCAGCGTGCCCTTCACCCCCGGCCAGACCAGGATCGACGCCAAGCCGGTCAAACTGATCGATCTGCCCGGCGGGCCGATCAACCATCACTGGACCAAGAACATCCTCGCCAGCCCCGATGGCAAATTGCTGTACGTCACGGTCGGATCGAATTCGAACGTCGGCGAGCGCGGCATGGCGGTGGAGCAGGAGCGCGCCGCGATCTGGGAGGTCGATCTCCAGACCAAGCAGCACCGCATCTTCGCCTACGGCCTGCGCAATCCCAACGGCATGGCGTGGGAGCCGACGCGCAAGGTGCTCTACACGGTCGTCAACGAGCGTGACGAACTGGGCTCTGACGTCGTCCCCGATTATCTGACCGAAGTGCAGTTCGGCGGCTTCTACGGCTGGCCCTGGTATTATTGGGGCGGCGCGCCCGACACCCGGCCCAAGGATCCGGACGATCAGGATCTCCAGCAATATGTCGTCCGCCCCGATTACGCGCTCGGGCCGCACACAGCCTCGCTTGGCCTGACCTTCTCGGACGGCGCCAAGCTCGGGCCGGCATTCACAGGCGGCGCCTTCATCGGCCAGCACGGTTCGTGGAACCGCAAGCCCTTCTCCGGTTACAAGGTAATCTTCGTGCGCTTCCAGAAGGGCCGCCCGGTCGGACTGCCGGTCGATGTGCTCTCAGGCTTCCTGAATGCGGACGAGCAGGCACGCGGACGCCCGGTCGGTGTCGTCGTCGATCGCGCGGGCGGGCTGCTCGTCGCGGACGATGTCGGCAATGCGGTGTGGCGGGTGAGCGCGAAATGACGCCGATCACGGTCGACGTTCCCCACAGTCTCGGCCGCGCCGGCGCGCGCGAGCGGATGAAGGCGCGGATCGGCGATCTCGCCGGTCATATTCCGGGCGGGCTCGCCGAGGTTCAGTCGGCCTGGCCGAACGAGAACGAGATGGTCCTCAATATCAAGGCGATGGGGCAGGACATTGCCGCCAGCCTCGAAGTCGAGGAGGCGCGCGTCCGCGTCCATCTGATGCTGCCGGGGATGCTCGGCTACTTCTCTGCCGCGATCCAGGCGGCGGTGAAGGAAGGCGGCACGCGGATGCTCGAGGACAAGAGCAAGGCCTGACGCCTTATCCCAGCCGCAGCAGCGCCGCTCCGTGCGCAGGCAGCATCCGCGTCACACGCTGCCCCGCCTGCCCCAGATCCGCCCCCGTCCACAGGTCGCGGACCTTGGCGCGTGCGCCGACAAGCGTTCCGACCGGCACGCTCACTTCGGCCGGCGCGTGCTTCAGGTTGAACAAGGCGAGATAGCGGCTGTCGTCATTCTCGCTCCGCGCGCTCCACGCACGCGCGCCCTCGGGCATCGGCAGCGGGCGATTGTCGGTCGAGGCCTGGTTGACGGCGATCACCGCGCGGTTGGTCAGCAGCGCAAGCGTCGGTTCGTCGAGGTGGCGCAGGTCGCCGCCCATGATCAAAGGCGAGCGCGCGATCGCCCAGAGCGTCATCAGCGTCTGCTGCTCGGCGGGCGTGAACTTCGTATCGCGCTGGCCGAGCGCGAGCCGCCCCAAAGGCAGCATATCGGCATCGGGCCAGGCGCCGGGCCGGCGATAAGGCGCCCAGTTCGCCAGCCGGGCGAATTGCGCCTCCAGTAGCGGCCATTCGTCCCAAAAATCGTCGCTTATGCGCCACATCTGCGCGTAGCGCCCGACATGCGCGCCCTCGGCAACCGGCGTCTCGCCGGGCGACAGGCTCAGGACGATCGGCCGCGCCGTCTTCCCAATCGCGCGATGCGCCGCCTCGATCTCGGGGCGATGCGCGGCATAGGGCCGGCTCATGTCGTCCATCTTGATGAAATCGACGCCCCACGAGGCATAGAGCGCGAAGACACCGTCATAATAAGCCTGCGCGCCGGGCTTGGTCATGTCGACGCCGTACATGTCGGGGTTCCAGGCGCAGATGCTGGTCGTGTCGGCGATGTCGGCGGCACGGACCGAGGTGCCGAGCACGGGCAGGTTCTTCTGAACCGCCAAGCGCGGGATGCCGCGCATCAGATGGATGCCGAATTTGAGACCGAGCGCGTGCACCCGATCCGCGAGCGGCGCGAAGCCCTTGCCGCCGGTGCTCGACGGGAAGCGGTTGGGCGCGGGCAGCAGCCGGCCATAGCCGTCCATCTGCGGGATCGGGTTCTTGTTATAGTCGTAGCTCTTCGCGTCCGGCTCGTACCATTGGATATCGACCGTGAAGACGTCGTAGCCGAACGGCAGCAGCCTCTCCGCCATGATATGCGCGGTCTCGAGCGCCTGCGCCTCGGTGATCGTCGTGGCGAAGCTGTTCCAGCTGTTCCAGCCCATCGGCGGGGTCGGCGCGAGCATCGCTCCCGACGGCTGTGCCCGCAGGATCGACGCTCCCGCGCCTGCGACCAGCGCGGCGGCGCCCAGGAAGGAACGCCGCTCGATAGGCATGGCTTTGCCGGTCATCCGCACACTCCCTTGTCCTCGGACGACCTTAGCCCGCGACGGCCGCCCGGTGCCATCGAACGAGCAGGAGCACGAGCGCGATGCCCCCGCCGAGCGCGAGCGCCCCGAGCACGACCGACTTGACGTCGTGCAGCCACGGATCGAGCGCCTTGCCGAACGCATAGCCCGCCCAGGCGATCGCCGGCCCCCAGAAGGCCGCGGAGACGATGTTGAGCGGCACGAACGTCCGCGAGCGGATCGCCGAGGTGCCGATCGCCATCGGGCTGACCGTGCGCAGCCCGTAGATCCAACGGAAGGCGAGGATGAAGCTCGTCGGATAGCGCTCCAGCAGCCGGATCGCGCGCGCGAAGGCGGGACGCGCCATGACCGCGCGGACGCGGCGATGATCGCGGTAGCGCCGCGCCATCCAGAACCAGAGCTGGTCGATCAGGCAGGACCCCGCTGCTGCTGCCGCCGCGACGCCCCAGATCGGCAGCAGGCCCTTCTGCGCGAGCACGCCGCCGGTGATGACGACCGCCTCACCCTCGATCCCCGCCCCCGCGAAGATCGCGATCAGCCCGTAGCGGGCGACGAGCGCCTCAATCGCCAAGATGCGACACGTCGGTGGTTCCTCGGGGCATGCACCGGCTGTACGCGGGCCGGCGGAGTTCGGCTACCGGCCGATCAGAGCGACGGGTCGATCCGGTCGGTCGCTTGGCGCTCGGGCTCCGGCGCGGGCATCAGGCTCGCGACATAATCGCGGCAGCCGCTTGCGCGCGCTCGCCTCAGCCGGCGACACTCGCGCGCATCGGCGACTTCGTGCTCGGACGCCCAGGCATAGCCGTCGCCATAAGCGCGATCCTCGTCGGCGATCGCGATCTCGTGCGCGGTGGCTTCGTCGATCGCACCGTCGCGATCCTCGGACCGCACGAACTGCGGCGACGCGGGCGGTCCATACGAGACCGGATAGGCGTAATCGGGCGCGCTCGTCTCGGCCGCAGGCGCGGCGCTGAACGGCGTGACATCGTGGTGGATGCTCGACCAGGACGCCTTCGTCTCGGTCGGCGGGATCAGGAAGAAGACGGCCACCGGAAAGGTCGCCGCCGCCATCCCGCGCATGAGCCACGTCCGCTGCATGCCCCCACAACGCAGGCGGGTCGTTCCGGTGCCGTCAGCCGAAGCGCCCGGTCAGATAATCGCGCGTCTGCGTCGAGCGCGGCTTGGAAAAGAGCGCGTCGGTCGGGCCGAACTCGACCATCCGGCCGAGATACAGGAAGCCCGTATGATCCGAGATGCGGCTCGCCTGCTGGAGATTGTGCGTGACCATCACGATCGTCACGTCGCGCTTCAGCTCGAACAGGGTCTGCTCCAGCTTGGCGGTCGAGATCGGATCGAGCGCCGAGGCGGGCTCGTCGAGCAGCAGCACCTGCGGGCTGACCGCGAGCCCGCGCGCGACGCACAGGCGCTGCTGCTGGCCGCCCGACAGGCCGAGCCCCGATTTGGCGAGCTGGTCCTTGACCTCGTCCCACAGCGCCGCGCGGCGCAGCGCATGTTCGACGATGCCGTCCATTTCCGCCTTGGGCTTCTTGTCGGCGAGGCGAACGCCGAACGCGACATTGTCGTAGATCGACATCGGGAAGGGCGTCGGCTTTTGAAAGACCATGCCGATCCGCGCACGCAGCGCCGAGAGATGCGTCGTGGCGAGGATATCCTCGCCGTCCAGCCGGATCGTCCCCTCGGCGCGCTGGCCGGGATAGAGCGCGTAGATGCGGTTGATCGCGCGCAGCAGAGTCGATTTGCCGCAGCCCGACGGCCCGATCAGAGCGGTGATGCGATTGCGCTCGACCGCGAGATCGACTCCGAACAGGGCCTGCGTCTCGCCATAGAAGAAATCGAGGCCGCGCGTCTCCAGTACGACCTTCGCAGGATCGGGTTCGGTGATCAGCTCGGGCGCGGTCATCGGCATGGTCACAGTGAATGGCTCTCCCGGGCGAGGATACGGCCGACGATATTCACGACCAGCACCGCTGCGGCGATCAGCAAGGCGCCCGCCCAGGCCAGGCTCTGCCACTCGTCATAGGCGGAGAGCGCGAACTGGAAGATCGTGGTCGGCAGGCTCGCCATCGGCTGCGAGGGATCGGCATTGAAGAACTGGTTGCCGAGCGAGGTGAACAGCAAAGGCGCGGTCTCGCCGCTGATCCGCGCGAAGCCGAGCAGCCCGCCGGTGAGCAGTCCGGTCCGCGCTGCGCGCCAGACGATCCGGCGAATGACGAGCGCCCTGCCCGCGCCCAGCGCCATTCCCGCTTCGCGCAATGCGGCGGGCTGAAGAAGCAATATGTCCTCGGTCGTGCGCACCACGATCGGCGTCGCGACGAAGGCGAGTGCGACCGCACCGGCATAGCCCGAAAATCCGCCGAAGGGTGCCACGAGCAGCTCATAGACGAACAGCCCGATCAGGATCGACGGCGCGGACAGCAGCACATCGTTGAGGAAGCGGACGACCGTCGCGGCGCGCGTGCCCGGCGCATATTCGGCCAGCCAGGTGCCGGCGAGGATGCCGATGACGAGCGCCGCCGCCATTCCCATCCCGCACATGATCAGCGAGCCGACGATCGCGTTGCGCAAGCCGCCGTGCGATCCGGGCGCGGGCTGGTCGAGCGTAAACAGGACGAGGCCGAGTCCGCTGATGCCGCGGCTGACGAGCGTCCACAGGATCGCGACGAGCAGTCCGAGCGCGATCGCGGTCGCCAGCCCGCACAGGCCGACGAACAGCCAGTTGGCGAGCCGCCGCCGCATCGCGCGCGAGCCCGTCACCGATCGTCCGTGCGCAGCAGCGTGCGCGCGAGCGCGAGCACGCCGAACGTCATCAGGAACAGGATCAGCCCGAGCGCGACGAGCGAGGCTTCGTGCAGCGCCCCGGTCGCCTCGGTGAATTCGTTGGCGATCGTCGAGGCGATCGTCGCGCCCCCGTCGAACAGGGAGCGCGGCATCGCATGCGCGTTGCCGATGATGAAGGTCACCGCCATCGTCTCGCCGAGCGCACGCCCCAGCCCCAGCATGATCACGCCGATCATGCCCCGCCGAACCGACGGGATCGTGATCGAGCGCACCACCTCGAGCGGCGTGCAGCCCAGCCCATAGGCCGCCTCGCGCACCTGCGGCGGCACGGTCAGGAACAGCTCGCGGAACACCGCCGCCATATAAGGCAGGATCATCACCGCGAGCACGAGCGCGGCGGTGAAGATGTTCGCGCCATTGGGCGTTCCCGAGAAGAAGGCGTCGGCCCAGCTACCGGGCACCGTCGACAGCGCGATCGGCAGCTGGACATGCTCCGCGAACCACGGCGCGAGCACGAACAGGCCCCACATGCCATAGACGATCGAGGGAATCCCCGCGAGCAGCTCGATCGCGACCGCGAGCGGCGCGGCGAGCGGCGCGGGGCAGAATTCGACGAGGAAGATCGCGACACCGAGGGCGAGCGGGAGCGCGAAGCCGAGCGCGATCGAGGCGGTGAGCAGCGTGCCCACAATCGGCCCGGCCGCGCCATAGACCTCGGTCACCGGATTCCAGGTCGCGGTGAACAGGAAGGCAGGGCCGAACGCGCGGAAGGCCGGCCAGCCGCCGATCGCGAGGCTCACGACGATCCCGGCCAGCGCGGTCATCAGCAGGGTCGCCGCGGCCGCGCAGGCGAAGCGGAATAGAGCCTCGCTCGGCTTCTGCCTCTCGGCGCCCGCGCTGGCGAACAGGCTGGCCATCAGCGCTCGCTATAGACCGGCTTGCCGTCGGCGACGACGAGCCGCGTCCACTGGCGGATCAGCAGGCTCTCGACCGTCGCGGGGATCGGCACGAAATCGAGCGCGGTCGCCAGCGCATCGCCCTTGCGAAAGCCCCAGGCGAAGAAGCGCAGCGCCTCGCCGACATCGCCCGCATCTTTCGGGCGCCGCGGCACGAGGATGAAGGTCGCGCCCGCGATCGGCCAGGCGCGCGCCGCGGGCTCGTCGAGCAGCAGCATGTAATTGCCCGGGCTGTGCAGCCAGTCCGCGCTCGCCGCGGCATCCGCGAAACCGGCCGCCGAGGGCACGACGTAACGGCCCGCGCGATTGCGCAGCGCGACGACCGTCGATCCGTTCTGCCTGGCGAAGCTATATTCGACATAGCCGATCGCGCCCTTGGTCTGCTTGACGAAGGCCGAGACGCCATCATTGCCCTTGCCGCCGAGCCCGGTCGGCCAGGCGACCGCATCGCTCGCGCCGACTTCGCTCGTCCAGTCCGCGCTGTTGCGCGCCAGATAGGAGGTGAAGAGGAAAGTCGTTCCCGATCCGTCCGAGCGGTGGACGACCGTGATCGGCAGGTTGGGCAGCCGGATCCCAGGGTTGAGCGCGACGATCTGCGGCGCATTCCAGCGGCGGACGCGGCCGAGATAGATATCGGCGAGCAGGCCCGCGGTCAGCCGAACCTGCCCCTGCTTCGCGCCGGGCAGGTTGATGATCGGCGTGACGCCGCCGACGAGCGTCGGAAATTGATAGAGCCCGGCCGCGGCCAGATCGCGTGGTCGCAAGGGCTTGTCCGAGGCGCCGAACGCGACCGTGCCGGCCTTGACCTGCTTGATCCCGCCGCCCGACCCGATCGCCTGATAATTGAGGCTGAGCCCCGTCTCGGCGCGATAGGCCTCCGCCCATTTCGCATAGGCCGGGGCCGGGAAGGTCGCGCCCGCGCCGGCGATCGTCCGCGCGCCGGCCGCCGTCGCGATCAGCAGGCAGAGCGAAGAACAGAGAAGCCTGGGCAGCATGATACGCCTGGACGAGGAAGGCCGGACCGGCCGAACGATCGGTCCTATCGGTCCGTGGCGTCCGCTCTGGGTCGCTTCTATGACATTTTTATGACAGTCGAGCCGATCAGCGCGGCTGTTGCTCCAGATACAGATAATCGGGGCGGAATCCTGCGATCCGGCGCAGCGCCGGGAGATCGCCGATCGCGACATGCCCGGTCCGGAAATCCACGATCCCCGCCTCGCGCAGATGGCGCAAGGTCCGGTTGACGTGGACCGGCGTCAGCGCGGTCGCATCGGCGATGTCGATCTGCGTCAGCGGCAGCGCATAGCCGTCCGCATCGGCGCGGCCGACGACCTCCAGCCGCAGCTGCAATTCGCAGAACAGATGCGCGATGCGGCCGGCGGCGGTGCGGCCGAGCGAGGCGATCCATTCGCGGTGGATGGCGGCGTCGACCATCGTCGAGAACCACAGGAGGCGCGCGACGTGCGGATATTGCGCGGTCGTCTCGCGCAGGATGGCGTGCGGCGCCTCGGCCAGCCGCGCCGGCGAAAGCGTCACGACGTCATGATCGAGCGACTTGAGCAGCAGACCGTGGAGATCGAGGAAATCGCCGGGGACATGGATCGCCAGGATCTGCCGGCGGCCGTTGGGCAATTCGGTCTGCCGCGCGACGAAGCCTTCGACGAGGAGCTGGCTCTTTTCGAGATGCTCGCGCGGGCGCGCGACGACCGCTCGCGCCGGATAGTCGCGGCAGACCGAGATCAGCCCGGCCAGCGCCGCGACTTCGTTCTCGGAGATCATGTCGGAGCGGCGCAGGCGAGCGATCAGCGAACCAATCGCATCCAGTTTCGGGTCGTCGGTCACACTTCGGATCAGCAACGGCGGGCGCTCGCGCGAGGAAAGTCGCCGCCGTGTAGCGCGCGTTCGAAAGGCTGAACAGGGATTAGCGCGAAATTCATGATATGACGCGATAACCGGACCGATATAAGAATTCGCTCAGCGCAGCGTTCGGGCGCGATCGATCGCAGCCAGCTTGTCCTCGACGGCCGAACGCCACGGCGCCCCCGGCGGTGCCTTCGCGATCAGCTCGCGCCAGCTCTGCTCGGCGCCGTCGAGATCACCCGATTGCGCGAGCGCGAGACCCAGGAAATAGGCGGGCGCCGGGCTGTCGGGGGCGAGCTGCGAGGCATGTTCGAACGCGTAGCGCGCCGGCGGCGTGACGAGCCCATCGGCATATTGCGCGATCGCATTGCCGAGACCGATCCAGAGCGTCGCGCTGCGCGGACGATGCTCGAGTCCCGCGCGCAATATGCCCGCCGCATACGCCGCGTCGCCGCTGCGGATCAGTCCGTCGGCCGCGTCCAGCGCCTGCGCATCGACGCCGACCTGCTCCAGCCATTTGCCGCGCTCGTCGGCGAAGAGATTGGCGGGCGGCTGGCGATTGTCGTGCGGGCCGGTCGGGCGCCCCAGCAAGGCCGGGCTGCCCTGCCAGGCATAGCCTGCGAGCGCGACGAGCAAGGCCGCTGCGATCAATTCGGCTACGGTGCGACCGGGGCGGATGACGAGCCACAGCCCCGCGCCGAGCGCGACCGCGAAGGCGGCGAGGATGATCCAGCCGTTCATCGCCGGCGCCGCTTGAGCGAGCCCACTGCGAGCACGCCGCCGAGCGCGAACAGCAGCAAGGGCGCGATCCACAGGATCAACGTATCGGCGGCGAGCGGAGGTTTGTACGACACCCACGATCCATAGCGCTTCACGAGCCAGGCGCGCACCTGCTCGGGCGTCTCGCCCGACTGGATGCGCTGGCGGACGAGGCTGCGCATGTCGGCGGCGAGATCGGCATTGCTGTCCGCGATCGACTGCCCCTGGCAGACGAGGCAGCGCAGCGTCTCCATCAGCGCCTTGGCCTTGGCCTCCTGCGCGGGATCGGGGAGTTGGGTGTAAGCGAGCGGCGCGGTCGGCATAGCGCTGTTGGCGAGGACGGGAGGGGCCAGCGCAAGTGTCAGCGCCGCCGCGGCTATGACGACCGGGCCTCTCAACCTGTCATCCTGAACTCGTTTCAGGATCCATGGCCTGCCCTTTCCACCCGCCTGCCAATCGAGAAAGCGGGCCATGGATGCTGAAACGAGTTCAGCATGACGGACAGGAAGCGAGACGGACCTCATCGCGCCGCCACCAGAGCAGCCTGCACGTCGGCCATGTCCTCGGGCATGATCGGCCCGATCTTCTGGAGCCGGATCACGCCCTTGCCGTCGACGACGAACGTCTCGGGCACGCCCGACGAGCCGATCGCGATCTGGACCTTGCTCGTCGTGTCGCTGCCGATCCGGGCATAGGGATTGCCGTAGCGCGTCAGGAAGCCGGCGACGTCGTCGGGCCGGTCGCGGATCGCGATGCCGACGATCGGCACGCCGTTCCTGGCGAGCGCCTCCAGCTGCGGCGCCTCGCCCGCGCACGGCACGCACCAGCTGGCGAAGATGTTGACGAGGTGCGGCGTGCCCGTCGTCAGGTCCGCGCTGGCGAGGCCCTGCACGCCCGCCGTCGCCGCGGGCAGCGCGAAAGCCGGGATCGTCTCGCCGATCATCTTCGAGGTGATGCTGGGATCGTCGGGCTTGCGCAGCCCGATCACGAAGATCGTCGCGAGCAGGATGAAGCCGAGCAACGGCACCCACAACAGCCACGGGCGGCGGCGCGCGCTCACGCGTAAAGCTCGCGATTCTTGGCCGAGCGCCGCTCGCGCAACAGCCGTCCGATCAGCGCGAGGAAGCCTCCCAGGCCGATCAGCCCGCCGCCCGCCCAGATCAAGGTCACGAACGGCTTCCACCACAGGCGCAGCTGCCAGCGGCCGCCTTCGGCCTGGCTGCCGAGCACGGTGTAGAGCTGGCCGTTCCATACGGTCAGGATCGCGCTTTCGCTCGTCTCGGTCGGCGGCGCCCAATAATAGCGTGCCTGCGGACGGAGCGTCCGCGGAGCCCCGCCGCGCTCGACCTCGAGCGTGCTTTCCATCGACGTCCAGTTCGGCCCGAAGCCGGGTGTGACGCTGGCGAGCTTGACCCGCCACGGGCCGACCGGGATCGTCTCGCCGACCGACGCCGCGACCAGCTTCTCGACGGTGAAGGCGCTGTCGCAGGCCATCCCCGCCAGCGCGACGCCAATCCCGAAATGGGCGACGACCATGCCCCAGGTGAAGAGCGGCGTGCGGCGCAGGTTGCGGCCGAACAAAGGCTCGATCGAGCCGAGCCCGATGCCGAACGAAAGACCGAGCCCGAGCAGAGGCAGGAGCCCGATCGGCGGGGCGAACAGCTTGATCGCGATCAGCGCGACGACGACGAGCGCGGCGGCCGGGGCGAGCCGGCGCAATAAGGGCCGCACATCCTCGCGCCGCCAGCGCATCAGCGGCCCCGCGACCATCGCCATGCAGAGCAGCAGCGCCAGCGGCCCCGCCGCGCTGTTGAAATAAGGCGGGCCGACCGAGAGCTTGTCGCCCGTCAGCCCTTCCAGGATCAGCGGATAGAGCGTGCCGACGAGGACGATGCCGAGGATGACGGTCAGCAGCAGATTATTGAGCACCAGCGCGCCCTCGCGGCTCAGCGCATCGAAGCGCGAGCCTTCGCGCACCGTCCCCACGCGCAGTGCGAACAGGACGAGCGCCCCGCCGATATAGAGCGCGAGCAAAGCCAGCAGGAAGCTGCCCCGGCGCGGATCGACCGCGAAAGCGTGGACGCTCGTCAATATGCCCGATCGGACGAGGAAGGTGCCGACCATGCTCATCGAGAAAGCGACGACGCCGAGCATCACCGTCCACGCGCGCAAGCCATCGCGCGTCGCGAGCACCGTCACCGAATGGAGCAAAGCCGTCGCCGCGAGCCACGGCATCAGCGAGGCATTCTCGACCGGATCCCAGAACCACCAGCCGCCCCAGCCGAGCTCGTAATAGGCCCAGTAGCTGCCCGCGGTGATGCCGATCGTCAGGAAGATCCACGCGCCCAGCACCCAGGGCCGCATCGCGCGCGCGAAGGCCGGGCCGACGTCGCGCGTGACGAGCGCGCCGATCGCGAAGGAGAAGGCGACCGACAGCCCGACATAGCCGATGTAGAGCGTCGGCGGATGGAAGGCCAAGCCGGGGTCCTGCAGCAGCGGATTGAGCCCCTGCCCTTCCATCGCCGGCGGGGTCAGCCGCGCGAACGGGTTCGAGGCGAATAGCAGGAAGGCGTAGAAGCCCAAGGCGATCGCCGCCTGCCCGCCCAGCGTGGCGATTAGGGTCCGCTCGTTGAGCCGCCGCTCGAGCACCGCGACCGCCGCGCCCGCGACCGACAGGATCGAAACCCACATCAGCATCGAGCCCTCGTGATTCCCCCACGAGGCGGCGAAGCGATACAGGAAGGGCTTCTCGCTATGATCGTTCTGCGCGACGAGCAGCACCGACAGATCGACGCGGATGAAGAGCAGGATCAGCAGCGCGAAGGCGAGGCAGGTGAGCAGGCCTTGCGCAACCGCGACGGGGCGGATGGCCTTGGCGAGCATTGCCCCGTCCGGACCCATCTCTTCCCCGTTCGTGCTGAGCGAAGTCGAAGCACGTGCTCCGGGGGATGCGCTTGCGACACGTCCTTCGACTTCGCTCAGGACAAGCGGAGTGCGAAGTGTCAGGATCGTCAGCACCAGCTGCAGCGCGCACAGCGCAGCCCCCAGCCACAAGGCGACAAGGCCGGCTTCCGCAATCACTTGAGCGCCTTCGCTTTCGGGCCTGTCTCGATGCTGTCGCTCTTGTGCATCGCGCCCGCCACCTGCGGCGGCATATAGCGCTCGTCATGCTTGGCGAGGATCTGATCGGCCACGAACAGCCCGGTCGCATCGAAGCGCCCGTCGGCGACGACGCCCGAGCCTTCCTTGAACAAGGCCGGGACGATTCCCGAGAAGCGCACCGGCACGGTCGCCGCGCCATCGGTGACGAGGAAGCGGATCGTCACCCCATCGGGCAATTTCGTGATCGATCCCTTGGTGACCATCCCGCCCAATCGCACCGCGCGGCCGGGCGCGAGATGATCGCGGCCGACGTCGCTCGGCGTGTAGAAATAGGCGGCCTGATCCTTCAGCGCGGACATCGCCAGCAGCGCCGCGCCGATCAGCGCCGCCACCGCGAGCAGGGCCAGCGTCAGGCGCTGGTGCTTGGCCTTCATGCGTGTCGCCATCACCGGTCGCGCAACCGCTCCGCGCGCGCCTCGGCCCGGCGCATCGCCATCAATGCCCAGCCGACGAGGCCGAGCGTTCCGCCGACGGCGAGCGCATAAGCCGCGATCACGAAGGGCCAGCCGCCTATCATGCCGTCGCCAAACGCTTCATGCGCGCCTCGACCTTCATGTCCGCCAGCAAGGCCCGCATCCGCATCAGCACGATCGCGCCGAACAGGAGCGTGAAGCCCAATGCCGCGAGCGGCAGCGGCCACAGCAGACTGCGATCGATCGACGAACTCGTCAGCCCGATGCTCTGCCCCTGATGGAGCGTCCGCCACCACAAGACCGAATAATGGATGACGGGCAGGTTCACCGCGCCGACCATCCCGTAGATCGCGGTGATGCGCTGCCCGCCCGCATCCTTCCCCGCCGAATTGGCGAGCGCGATATAGCCGATATAGAGAAACAAAAGGACGAGCATCGAGGTCAGCCGGCCGTCCCATTCCCACCAGGTGCCCCAGGTCGGCCTTCCCCAGATCGATCCGCTGGCGAGGCAGATCGCGGCATAGACCGCGCCCGGCGTCGCCATCGCGCGCGCGGCGACCGCGCTCAGCGGATGCCGCCAGACCAGCTGCGCAAAGCTCGCCGCGGCGATTCCCGCCCAACCCGCCATGCCCAGCCACGCGGACGGCACATGGACGTACATGATGCGCACGGTCTGGCCCTGCAGGTAATCGGACGGCGTGATGAGAAGCCCGCCGACGAGCGCGACCGCGATCAGCACGGCGCCGCCCCAGCCGAACCAGGCGGTCAGCGGGCGGGCGATCGAGAGGAAGCGCGCAGGGTTGGCGAAGCGATGCATCGAAGGTCCGGAAAGGGCTTTCCGCCGAATAGTATAAGGATCGCCCGGTGGAAAGCGGCGCCGTGATGCCGCGCTCGCTTGCGCAAGCCGGCCCGAGCCGCCAAGCGCTTGCCCGATGAACGCCCCCGCGCTTCCCGTCGATCGCCCGTTGCTGGGCATGGGACTTCGCACGGTCAGTTCCACCAGCTTCGCCTTCATGGCCGCCTTCCTGAAGGCCGCCAGCGAACGCGGTGCCGATACGATGGAGATGCTGTTCTACCGCAGCGTCTGCGCGCTGCCGCTCGTGCTCGCGTGGGCGGCGTTCGGCCCCGGCCTGGCCAGCCTGCGCACGCGCCGGCCGATGGCGCACCTGACCCGTTCGGTGATCGGTCTGTCGACGATGGTCTTCACCTTCGGCGCACTCTCGCGCCTGCCCTTGGGCGAGGCGACGACGATCACGTACACCGCGCCCGTTTTCTCGACGATCCTCTCGGCGATCGTGCTGCACGAGGCGATCGGCGGCCGGCGCTGGGCGGCGGTTGCGATCGGCTTTGTCGGCATGCTGCTCGTCGTCCGCCCGGGCGGGGGCGGCGGGCTCGCGCCGGTCGGCGTGGCGATGGCCGTGATGGCCGCGTTCGGCCAGTCGGCGGTGATGATCACGCTGCGCCAGATCGGCAAGACCGAGCATACCGCCGCGATCGTCTTCTGGTTCACCAGCTTCGGCACGCTCGTCGGCGGCGCGCTGCTGCCGATCTTCGGCCACACGCACGATGCGACGACCTATGCCCTGCTGATCGGCGCGGGCCTGTGCGGCGGCGTCGGCCAGATCGGGCTGACGAGCTCGCTGCGCTTCGCGCCCGTCTCGGTCGTCGTCCCCTTCGATTATCTGCAGATCATCTGGGCGACGTTCATCGGCTGGGTCATCTTCGCCTCGCCGCCGGCCAGCCTGACGCTTGCCGGCGCCGCGCTGATCACTGCGAGCGGCATCTACACCGCCTATCGCGAAAGCCGTCAGGGCCAGCAGCCCAAGCAGGCGCTGGCCCCGCCCGAAGGCTGAGCCGGTGCGGCCTCAGCCGCGCCCGATCAGCCGCATCGCCATCCGGTCCGCGACGGTCGATGCCGCCTCGCCCGTCTCCGCCGCCTCGGCCCAGATCGCCTCCAGCCGCTCGGGGATCAGCGCGATCCGCGATTCGACCTCGGCACGATCGCCCTGACCCAGATATTCCAACGCGACATTGATGATGCCGCCGGCGTTGATCACATAATCGGGCGCGTAGAGGATGCCGCGCTCGGTCAGCCGATCGCCCTCGGCCGGAGTCTTGAGCTGGTTGTTCGCGCCGCCCGCGACGATCGGCGCGCGCAGCGCGGCGATGCTGTCCGCGTCGAGGATCGCGCCCAGCGCGCAGGGGCTGATGACATCGGCCTCGACGCGCAGGATCGCGTCCGCCGCGACCGTCTCAGCGCCCAGTTCGCGCGCGAGCGATTCGGCGCGCGCGGCGTCGACATCGGCGAGCGTCAGGATCGCGCCTTCCGCCGCGAGCAGGCGCGCGACTCCGCCACCGACCGAGCCCACGCCCTGGATCGCGACGCGCACGCCCTGCGCGCTGCGCTTGCCCAGCCCGCGCGCGATCGCGGCCTTGATGCCGAGGAACACGCCCGTCGCGGTGGATGGTCCGGGATTGCCGCCGGCGGCCCCCTCGCCCACCGGCAGTCCGGAGACGTGGCGCGTCGTGCGCTGGATCGCGACCATGTCCTGATCGCTCATCCCGACATCCTCGGCGGTGATGTAGCGCCCGCCCAGCGAATCGATCGCGCGGCCGAACGCGGCCAGCAATTCGGGCGTCTTCACGACGGTCTCGTCGGCGAGAACCACGCCCTTGCCGCCGCCCATCGGCAGCCCCGCCATCGCATTCTTGAAGCTCATCCCGCGCGACAGGCGCAACGCGTCGGTCACGGCCTCGCTCTTGTCGGCATAGCGCCAGAAGCGCGTGCCGCCTGCGGCCGGCCCGAGATGCGTGGAGTGGATCGCGATGATCGCGGTCAGGCCGGTGGCCTCGTCGCGGAAGAAATGCACGCCTTCGTGCGTGTCGAAATCGGGAAGATCCCAGGGGGACATCATGGCTTTGGGCTTCGGGGTGAGCCGATGCGCGACGGCAGAAAGGAAGCCGATGGGGCGATCGACGGGGATTGAACCCGCAACCTCCGGTACCACAAACCGGCGCTCTAACCAATTGAGCTACGACCGCCGCACATTGCCCGTCGGCAGCGCGCCCTTACGGTCGCAAGCCCCGGTCGGTCAAGCGGAGCCGGTCACAAAGCTGTCGCCGAGCGGGTCAAAGCGTCGCCGCGATAGCGCGCGCCGCGGCATCCGGATCCTCCGCCTTCGTGATCGGCCGGCCGATGACGAGGATCGAGGCGCCGGCATCCACCGCGGCGCGCGGGGTGATGACGCGCTTCTGGTCGCCCGCATCCCCGCCCGCCGGGCGCACGCCGGGCACGACGAAGAAGCCGTGCTTCCAGCGCGCATGCGCGGCGGCGACCTCCGCGCCCGAACAGACGATCCCGTCGAGCCCGGCTTCGGCCGCGAGATCGGCGAGCCGCTCGACCTGCGCCGAGGGCGCCGCATCGACGCCGATCGATGCGAGATCGCGGCCATCGAGACTAGTCAGTACCGTGACGCCGACGACCTTCGTCCCCGGCGGGGCGGCGGCCTTCGCGTCCTCCATCATCGCCCGCCCACCCGCGGTGTGGATCGTCAGCACGGCCGGATGCAGATCGTGCAGCGCCTGGATCGCGCTCGCGACGGTGTTGGGGATGTCGTGGAGCTTCAGATCGAGGAAGATGGGCAGGCCGAGCGCGGCCACCTCGCGCACGCCGGCGGCGCCGTTCGCGACGAAGAATTCCAGCCCGACCTTGAACCCGCCGACATGATGGCGCACGCGCCCGGCGATCGACAGCGCCTGGGCGAGCTCGGGCGTGTCCAGCGCGACATAGATGCGGCTGCCCATCAGAAGGGCTCGGGCGGGATCGTCGGCTCGAAAGCGGGCGGCGGTGCCGGGACGGGCGGGATGCGGGCGGGATCGATCATGCGGCGCTGATAGCGCCAGCGCTGCACGCGATGATAGATGTAGAGTGGCACGAAACCCAGCAAGAACGCGATCAGCAGCAGCACGGGCAGCTTCGCGTCCGCCGCGAGCCCGCCGAACAGGTCCAGCGTCACCGACGTCCAGTTGTGGAGCGAAAAGACCACGACGACGACGGTGATCGCGATCCAGAAGAGCGTTCTCAGGAAGCCCATAATCCCCTTCCTATCGCGCTTCGGCGCAGATGGCGACCCCGCAACGATCTTCGCGTGCGCTGCGGTTGCCACGTGGCTTGCCAGACGGTATGTTCTTGCTTCGTTCAACGCCCCCGGAGCCCGCATGGCCAAGCCGCATCGCCGTTACGTCTGCCAGGCCTGCGGCTCCGCCACGTCGCGCTGGCAGGGGCAGTGTGTCGATTGCGGCGAGTGGAACAGTCTCGTCGAGGAATCGGGCGGCGGCGTGGTGACCCCATTCGCGGCCAAGCACGATCTGCGCTCGGGCGGGCGCGCGATCCTGATGTCGGGGCTCGATGCCGATGTCGCGCTGCCGCCGCGCCTGTCGCTGGGCATGGCGGAGCTCGATCGCGCGCTCGGCGGCGGGCTCGTCGCCGGATCGGCGACGCTGATCGGCGGCGATCCCGGCATCGGCAAATCGACGCTTCTGCTGCAGGCGGCGGCCAAGCTCGCGCTCGGCGGCGCGCGTGTCGCCTATGTGTCGGGTGAGGAAGCGGCCGATCAGGTGCGGTTGCGCGCGCGGCGCATGGGATTGGGCAATGCGCCGGTCCAGCTCGCCTCGGCCACCTCGGTGCGCGACATCCTGACGACGCTCGATTCGGGCGCCCCGCCCACCCTGCTCGTGATCGATTCGATCCAGACGATGCATTCGGACCTGATCGAGGGCGCGCCCGGCACGGTCGGCCAGGTCCGCGCCTCGGCGCAGGAGCTGATCCGCTACGCCAAGGAGCGCGGCACGGCTCTGATTCTCGTCGGCCATGTCACGAAGGACGGCAGCATCGCCGGCCCGCGCGTGCTGGAGCATATGGTCGATACCGTGCTGTCGTTCGAGGGCGAGCGCAGCCACCAATATCGGATCCTGCGCGCGGTGAAGAACCGCTTCGGCGGCACCGACGAGATCGGCGTGTTCGCGATGGCCGAGATGGGGCTGGAGGAGGTCACCAACCCGTCCGCTCTGTTCCTCACCGATCGCAGCGACGGCATTGCCGGCGCGACCGTCTTCCCGGCGATGGAGGGGACGCGGCCGGTGCTCGTCGAGATCCAGGCGCTCGTCGTGCGGCTCGCCAGCGGGGCGACGCCGCGCCGCGCGGTGGTCGGCTGGGATGCGGGGCGGCTGGCGATGACGCTGGCGGTGCTGGAAGCGCGTTGCGGGCTCAGCTTCTCCACCGCGGAAGTCTATCTCAACGTCGCCGGCGGCTATCGCATCCAGGATCCCGCCGCCGATCTCGCGGTCGCGACCGCGCTCGTCTCGGCGCTGTCGGAGCGGCCGATTCCCGCCGACGCGGTCGCCTTTGGCGAGATCGCGCTCTCGGGCGAGGTCCGCCCCGTCGGCCATGCCGCGTTGCGCCTCAAGGAAGCCGCCAAGCTCGGCTTCCAGCGCGCGCTCGCGCCGTCGGCGACGAAGACCGACGGCAACGGCATGCGCGTCTCGGGCTTCGCGACATTGGGCGCGCTCGTCGATCATGTGCTGGGGCGCTGAGCCTCAGAGCGTGATCGCCACCGGCGTCTCGCCCGCATAATCGTAGAAGCCCCGGCCGGTCTTGCGGCCGAGCCAGCCCGCCTCGACCATCTTCATCAGGATCGGCGCCGGGCGATATTTGGGATCGCCGAAATCGGCCTGGAAGACACGCAAGATCTCGAGGATCGTGTCGAGCCCGATCATGTCCGCCAGCGCCAGTGGCCCCATCGGGTGCCCCGCGCCCAGTTTCACCCCCGCATCGATATCGGGGATCGAGGCGAGTCGCTCGCCCGCCGCGAAAAAGGCCTCGTTGAGCAAAGGCACGAGGATGCGGTTGACGACGAAGCCCGGCCGGTCGGCGGCGACGATCGTCGTCTTGCCGGCCTTGGCGCCGAACGCCTCGGCGACCGCGACGGCGCGATCGCTCGTGCCGAGCCCCCGGATCAGCTCCAGCAGCGGCATCAGCGGCACCGGATTGAAGAAGTGCATGCCGATGAAGCGCGCCGGATCGGGCGACGCCTGAGCGAGCCGCGTGATCGAGATCGAGGAGGTGTTGCTGGCCAAGATCGCCTGCGGCCCCAGCACCTTGCCGATGCTCTCGAAGATCGCGCGCTTGACCGGCTCACGCTCGGTCGCGGCCTCAATGACGATCTCCGCCTCGGCCATCGCGTCCAGCGCGCCGATCGGCTCAATCAGCGCCAGCGCCGCATCGCGCGCCTCGGCGGTGATCTTCTCCTTCTCGACGAGCCGGCCGAGTTGCCTGGCGATTCCCGCTCTCCCTTTGGCCGCCACCTCTTCGGAGACGTCCGACAGCAGCACGCGGATCCCCGCTTGCGCCGCGACCTGCGCGATGCCCGCGCCCATCTGCCCCGCGCCCACGATGCCGACGACGTCCATGCCCCGCACTCCCCTGCCCGTTTACGCCGAAATCCGATCGGGGCAGGCGCCCGGCGATGCAAGCGGATTTGCGCGCAGCGCCTGCTTGCTAGCCTTCCGTTAACCCTGTGCCGCTAGCGCTGGCACGATGACCACGATCCCGCCGAACGTCGCGCGACGCCTGCACAAGCCCTTCCTGCTCTGGGGGGTGCTCTGCCTGTGCCTGGGCTTCGTCATGTATATGACGGGCGTGCTGCTGATCTTCCCGCGCTACTTGCTGGGTCTCGAGGCTCTGCTCGATCCGATCGCGCAGTGGCTCGTCTGGTATAGCGGCATGCCGATCGTCGCCGGGCTCGCGCTCGCCATGTTCGATCTGCTGTTCCTGCTGCCGGGCAAGAAGCCCGACGTTCCGGTCCGCTTCCAGCCGGTGAAGCGCCGCCGCGTGACCGTCGCGCTGACCGCCTATAACGACGAGGAAAGCATCGCCGGCGCGGTCGAGGATTTCCTCGTCCACCCGCTCGTCGAGCGCGTCATCGTCGTCAGCAACAATTCGAGCGACGCGACTTTCGCGCGCGCCGAGGAAGCGGGCGCCATCGTCTTCACGGAGTGGCAGCCCGGATACGGCCGCTGTGTGCATCGCAGTCTCACCGAAGCCGCCAAATATACCGACACCGAATTCGTCGTATTGTGCGAGGGCGACAGCACGTTTCGCGCCTATGATATCGAGAAATTGCTCGCTTACGCGCCGCACGCCGACATCGTGAACGGAACGCGCACGGTCGAGCCGCTGCGCCAGTATCTGACGCAGCTTTCGACCTTCATCTATTATGGCAACATGTTCGTCGGCAAATTGCTGGAGGCCAAGCATCTGGGGCGCAGCACGATCACCGATGTCGGCACGACCTACAAGCTCTGCCGGCGCGATGCCTTGTTGCGCCTGCTGCCGCAGCTCAATCCGGCGGTGAATCTCGAATTCAACGCGCATCTTCTCGACACCGCGCTCGATCGCGGGCTCGTCCTGCTCGAATGCCCGATCACCTTCCACCCGCGCATCGGCGTCAGCAAGGGCGGCAACGTCAACAATTGGCGCGGGCTGCAGGTCGGCGCGCGCATGATCCTGGGCCTGCTCACCGACTGGCGGCTCGCGCGCGCATGAGCGGCTATCACGACGCGCGGCTGAGCGAGGATCCGCGGCGCGGTGCGACCTGGTCGGCGCTGTGGCACTATGTGTTCCGCCATCATGTCCGGCCCGAAGATTGCGTGCTCGATCTGGGCGCAGGCTATGGCGACTTCATCAATGCCGTCGTCGCCCGCGAGCGGATCGCGGTCGACGCCTGGCCCGGCATGGCCGATCATCTCGCACCCGGGGTCACGCCCGTCGTCACCCCCGCGACCGATCTGTCGGCGATCCCGCCCGGCAGCGTCGATTTCGCGCTTGCCTCCAACCTCTTCGAGCATCTCTCGCGCGACGATGCGCGCACGACACTCGCCGAGCTCCGCCGCGTGCTGCGGTCGGGCGGCACGCTGGCGCTGCTCCAGCCCAATTATCGGTATGCCTATCGCGAATATTTCGACGATTATACGCATCTCGTCGCTTACTCGCACATCGCGCTTGCCGATCTGCTCCGCGCCGAAGGCTGGCGCGTGACGATGATCAAGCCGCGCTTCCTCCCGCTCACGATCAAGTCGCGTCTGCCGACATGGCGCTGGCTGATCGGCGCCTATCTGCGTTCCCCGATCAAGCCGATGGGCAAGCAGATGCTCGTGATGGCGCAGCCCGGGTGATCAAGCGCGCTCCTGCGCTGCGCTTGCCGGCATGGGCGCTTGCGCTGCTGATCGCGATCCTCGCATTGGACGTCGTCTCGCTGCTCGGCGCGACGCGCACGATCATCGGCTATCGCTACAATGTCGATTATGGCGAGGGGATCGTCTGGCAGCAGATGATCAACATGGTCGCCGGGCGCGGCTATTCGCCGATCGGCGTCTTTCCCGCGATCGTCTATCATTATCCGCCCGTCTATCATCTGGCGGTCGCAGCGCTCGTGCGCGTGACGGGCGCCGATCCGCTGTTCACGGGACGCGCGTTGAGCTTCGCCGCGACGCTAGCCTCGGCCGTCGCCGTCGGTCTGATCGCGCGCGCGGCCATCGCGACCGTCGGCGATAGACGCACGGCAATTGCGGGCGGACTCTTCGCGGGCCTGCTCTTCCCCGTCTGCCAGCCGGTCGCCGAATGGTCGGCGACGATGCGGGTCGACATGCTCGCCTGCCTGTTCACGCTCTGCGGATTGCTGCTGACGATCATGGCGCTGCGCCGCCCGCGTTTGATCCTCGCGGCGGCGCTCTGCTTCACGCTGGGCGTCTATACCAAGCAGGTCACGGTCGCGGCGCCCGCGGCCGCGATCCTCGGCCTGCTCCTGACCCGACCCCGTCTCGGCTGGACGTGCCTCGTGGCCTGCCTCGTCATCGGCCTTGCGGCATTGGGCACGCTGACGCTCATGACCCACGGCGGCTTCCTCCGCCACATCGTCCTCTACAATATGAACCGGAACGAGGCGCATCGCTTGTGGTCGCTTCTGCCGCCGCTGCGCGCGCATGTCGCGTTCGTGCTGATGGCGCTGCTCGGGTGCGGGATTGCGTGGGCATCCTTTCGCCGCGAGAGCGGCGGATCGGAACGGCGCGCGATCCTGCTGATCCTGGGACTCTATCTGATCCTGCGAACGCTGATGCTGGCGATGATCGTCAAGTCGGGCGGCTCTTCGAACTATCTGATCGAATGGTTCGCGCCGCTCGCCATCCTCGCCGCGCTGGGCGCCTCGCCCGCTTTCGCCTTCGCGGTGGGCGAGCGACCGCCCGCGGGCTGGCCCTTCTCGCCGGAGAGCGTCGCGCCGACATTGCTGCTGATCGCAGCCGCCATCCAGGCCATCCCGCTCGCGCAATGGGGCGACTTCACCGCGGCCGCGCATGCAAAGGCCGGGCGTCTCGATCGTCTCGTGCACGCGATCCACGCGACCCCTGCCCCGGTCATCTCCGACGATATGACGCTGCTCATCCGCGCGGGCAGATCCGCCGAATGGGAGCCCGCAATCGCCGCCGAGCTCGCCGCGCTCGGCCGCTATGACGAGCCCGCTTTCGTCGCCCTCGTCCGCCGTCGCTGCTTCGGCGGCTTCATCACCGACGGCGACCGTGGCGACACCACATATGACAGCCGCTACAATCCCGCCGTCGCCGATGCGATGGACGCGACCTATCCGCGCCGCTTCATCTATGCGGGCATGGTCCTTCACCTGCCGCCGCACGGACTGGCCCCGCGCGATTGCCCGGGCATCCGCTGATGGCGACCCTACCAGCGATAGTGGTGCCGCCGTCTGCAACCGATGCGCGGCGATCGGTGTCGATGCCCCTCGTCACCGGCATCGCCCTGCTCGTGGCGACGCTCCTGCTGCGCGCGCCGACCTTCGGTGATCCCGCGCCGTTCCTGGACGAGCAATTCTATCTGCTCGTCGGTGATCGGCTGCTCCACGGGGCCGTCCCTTATGTCGATATCTGGGACAGGAAGCCCATCGGCCTCTTCCTGCTCTATGCCGCGATCCGGCTGCTCGGCGGACAGGGCGTCTACCAATATCAGGTCGTGGCCGCGCTTTTCGCATGGGCGGGCGCATGGGCGGTCTCCCGGATCGCGCGCCGCGCCGCGCCGGAGCCCGCCGCGCTCTTCGCGGGGCTCGCCTATCTTCTGTGGATCGAAACGGTCGAGGGCGGCGGCGGCCAGTCGCCCGTCTTCTACAATCCGCTCGTCGCCTTCGCCGCGCTGGCGACTTTGCGCGCGATCGAGTCCAGCGATGTGCGACGAAGCTTGCGGCACGGCTTCGTGGCGATGGCGCTGGGCGGCATCGCGATCCAGATCAAATATACCGCGCTGTTCGAGGTCGCCTTCTTCGGGCTCGTGCTCGCGGGGCTGCTGCTACGGCGCCTGCCTCTGGCAAAGGCCGTCGGCTGGACCGGCTTGCTCGCGGCGGCCGCGCTCTTCCCCACTCTGCTGGCGTGGGTCGCCTATGCGGCGATCGGCCGAGGCCAAAGCTTCGTCTTCGCCAACTTCGTCTCGATCATGCTGCGGGATACGGCGATCGACGGCAAGACAGGCGAGCGCCTGATCACGAGCCTCGGGCATCTCGCGCCACTCTCGCTCTGCACGGCGGCATCGCTTTGGCAGTTGCGCCGGAGCGAAGCCGCGGTGCGCCGGTGGGCGCTGTTCCTCATGGGCTGGATCGGCGCGGCGCTCGCCGGCTATTTCCTGATCGGCGGCTTCTATTATCATTATCTGATGCCGCTCTACGTCCCGCTCGCCGTCGGCCTCGCGCCGATCGCGGCGCGGCGTCCGATCGGGATCGGCTTCGCGGCGATCGCCTTGTGGATTCCCCTCGCCAATCTGGGCTGGCCCGATCTGGCCTCGCACCGCCGGTCCCGCGAGCAGATCGAGAAGATGGTGGCGCTGCTGCCGGCCGACGTCGACCGCGGCTGCCTGTTCGAATATGATGGCCCGCCCATCCTGTTCCAGCTCGCGCACGCCTGCACGCTCAGCCGCTTCGTCTTCCCGGATCACCTGTCGTCGCGCGTCGAGCAAGACGCGCTGGGCATCGACTCCGCTTCGGAAGTGCGACGCATCCTCGCCGCGCACCCGTCGGCGATCACGATCGGTCGCGAGGCGGACGCGAAACGCAATCCGCGGACCGCCGCGATTCTGTTCGAAACGCTGCGCCGTTCCTATTGGCTGGCCGGAAGCGCCAATTTCGAAGGCCGCACGATCGACATGTACGTCCGCCGCTGACGCGCGCTTATTTCCCGATCTTGTCGATCTTCGCCTGAAGCGCCGCCATCTGTTCCTTCAGCGCCAGGATATCGTCCTTCGGCACGGCCGGGGCCGGTGTCTCGGCCTTCGTCGGCGGGGTCGCCTTGCCGCTGGTGCCCTTGACCTTGAAGGCTTCGGCGGCGGCTTCCATCATCTCCATGTTGCGCTTGGCGAGATCCGCGAACGGCCCGCCCGTGAACGCGCCCTGCATCGCCTGCTGGAATTGCGACTGGTTGCGGCGGAACGCCTCCATCGACGCTTCCAGATATTGCGGCACCACCGACTGCATCGAATCGCCGTAGAGCGAGATCAGTTCGCGCAGGAAGCCGACGGGCAGCATCGTCTGCCCGCGATTTTCCTCTTCCATGATGATCTGGGTGAGAATGTTATGCGTGATGTCTTCTTCGCTCTTGGCGTCGATGACCTTGAACTCGCGCCCCTCGCGCGTCATTTGCGCAAGGAACTCGAGCGTGATGTAGCTCGAGCTCTCCGTATTATAGAGCCGGCGGTTCGCATATTTCTTGATGGTGACCGGGCCAGAAGGATTCGATGATTTCGCCATGCCCCGTTCCCCTCAGTCGAATAGCGAAGTCTTAGCACTATCATCCGCCGCGTCGCAACACAGGCCGCGCCCGCTCCCGCTGTTTTTGGAGATGCTGCGCAGCGAAGCGGGTGACGATGCTGCACGGATTGCTGCAGTTTTGCAGGGCGTGCGCGCCTATCAGGACGCCCCGCGCCAGCGGCCGATGCGGCGCGCGCGCAGGATCGCGCAGCGCGGCAGAGCCAGCCTGCGCGATTATGGCGGCGAAGGCACGCCGATCGTCTTCATCCCCTCGCTGATCAACGGCGCCGAGATCCTCGATCTGGATCGGCAGCGATCCCTGCTGCGCTGGCTGCGCGCCGCGGGCCTGCGCGTGCTGCTCGTCGATTGGGGAACGCCGGGCAGCGACGAACGCCATCTCGATCTCGCCGGCCATGTCGAAAGGCTGCTGCTGCCTTTGCTGGCGCGGCTGCCAGAGCCGCCGATCCTCGTCGGCTATTGCCTTGGCGGCACGCTCGCGACGGCGGCGGCGCAGGCGATGTCCGTCCGCGGGCTGGCTCTGATCGCCGCGCCCTGGCGCTTCGCCGGCTTCCCGCCGGGCTCGCGGCTGCGCCTCACCGAATTGTGGGAGAGCGCGCGCGGCCCGGCCGAGGAGCTCGGCCTGATGCCGATGGAAATCATGCAGTCGGCCTTCTGGCGACTCGATCCCGTCCGCACGCTTGCCAAGTTCGAGGCGATCGGGCGCAAGGCCGCGGACCGCCGCGCGGTGGCGAGTTTTACGACGGTCGAGGATTGGGCCAATGCCGGCCCGCCGATGACCTTCGCCGCCGCGCGCGAACTCCTCGAGGATTTCTTCCTGCGCGATCTGCCCGGCAGCGGCGCGTGGCGCGTCGGTGGACAGGCGATCGATCCGGCGCGGTTTTCCTTCCCTGTGCTGGAGGTTGTCTCGACGAGCGACCGGATCGTGCCGCATGCGTCGGCGGCGGGAATCGGCGATCGGATCACGCTGAGCCTGGGGCATGTCGGCATGATCGTCGGCGGCCGGGCGGAGGCCTTGTTGTGGCAGCCGCTGTTGCAATGGCTTTCGCAGGCGCGGCGGCTTTGCTAGCGCAATCCCACCTCTCATCATGACGGATCGACACGTGGCAGACATCGTCATTACCGGCGCCAAGCGGACGCCCGTCGGCAGCTTCAACGGCGCCTTCGCCAATGTTTCCGCGCACGAACTCGGGCGCACGGCGATCGTCGCCGCGCTCGAACAGGCGGGCGTCGCGCCCGACGAAGTGGACGAGGTCGTGCTCGGCCAGATCCTGTCGGCGGGCGAAGGCCAGGGCCCGGCGCGGCAGGCGGCCGTCGCCGCGGGCATCCCGGTCGAGGCGACGGCTTACTCGATCAACCAGATTTGCGGATCGGGGCTGCGCGCGGTCGCCATCGCGGCG
Organism: Sphingomonas natans; assembly: GCF_030546695.1. GTDB lineage: Bacteria > Pseudomonadota > Alphaproteobacteria > Sphingomonadales > Sphingomonadaceae > Sphingomonas_I > Sphingomonas_I natans. The sequence goes on along the minus strand of NZ_JAUOTP010000001.1, from coordinate 6,681 downwards.
CAGGGCATCGCCGCCGGCGACGCGGACATCATCGTCGCGGGCGGGCAGGAAAGCATGTCGATGGCGCCGCACGCACAGCATATGCGCGGCGGCACCAAGATGGGCCCGGTCACGCTCGTCGATACGATGATGAACGATGCGCTGACCGACGCCTTCCACAATTATCCGATGGGCATGACCGCCGAGAATCTCGCCGAGCGCTACCAGATCACGCGCGAGGCGCAGGACGCCTTCGCCGTCGCCAGCCAGAACAAGGCGGAGAAGGCGCGCGCCGACGGCCGCTTCGCGGCCGAGATCGCGTCGGTCACGATCAAGACGCGCAAGGGCGAGACGATCGTCAGCGACGACGAATATATCCGCGTCGGCGCCACCACCGAGATGATGGCCGGCCTGCGCCCCGCCTTCAAGAAGGACGGCAGCGTCACCGCGGGCAATTCGAGCGGCATAAATGACGGCGCCGCGGCGATCGTGCTGATGAGCGCGGAGGCGGCCGCCAAGCGCGGCGCCAAGGTTCTCGGGCGCATCGCCTCCTGGGCGACTGCGGGCGTCGATCCGGCTTATATGGGCATCGGCCCCGTGCCCGCGTCCAAGAAGGCGCTGGAGAAGGCCGGCTGGACGATCGACGATCTCGACCTGATCGAGGCCAACGAGGCCTTCGCCGCGCAGGCGCTCGCGGTCGGGCAGGAGCTCGGCTGGGATGCGGACAAGGTCAACGTCAATGGCGGCGCGATCGCGATCGGCCATCCGGTCGGCGCCAGCGGCGCGCGCGTCCTGACGACCCTCCTCTACGAAATGGAGAAGCGCGACGCCAAGAAGGGCCTTGCTACGCTCTGCATCGGCGGCGGCATGGGCATCGCCATGTGCATCGCGCGCGACTGATGATCTAAGCCCCCGGCTCTGCCCGGGGGCGGACCTCACGCAGCACGGTGGCGTGAAATCCTCAGCGTTTCAAAACACTCTCCACCGCCTGCGGCGGTCCCCCTCCCCATCTGCGATGGGGAGGATCGGGGAGCTTCTATTCGCTCGTCGACTGACGCCCGCCTTCGGGCCGGCCCTTGCTCTCGTCATCGGCGTGATTCATCGCCGCGCCCGGATCGGGCTGCTTGTCGCGCGTGGGCGTGCCGACGCGCGCGTCGCGATTGACGCCCTCTATGTCGGAATGGGGCGGTGTTTCGGGCGGCTTGGCCATGTCTGTTCTCCTTGTCGAAGGATGAACGAGCGGCGTCGCGTGCGGCTCCATGCCCATTGTTCAGGCGGAGAGCGGTCGTCCGCTGCAGCGCGGCACGGATGAATATGAGGGGAGGCGTGGTGGGCGCAGCAGGGATTGAACCTGCGACCCCACCCGTGTGAAGGGTGTGCTCTACCGCTGAGCTATGCGCCCCTGTGCTTGCCAGGGCCACGCCAAGGGGGCGCGATTAGAGGCTCGCCGCCGTCCTGTCCAGTCCGACATCGACGGCGGCCAGTGCCTAGTTGACCAGTTCCTTCAGCACCTTGCCCGCACGAAACTTCGGCTGGCTGGTCGAGGCGATGTTCATCGGCTCGCCGGTGCGCGGATTGCGCCCGGTCGAAGGCTTACGCCTCGTCACCGAAAAGGTTCCAAATCCAACCAGACGCACTTCGCTGCCATCGACCAAAGTCTGACCGATCTTGCTAAGCATCGCTTCCACAACGCGAGTTGTATCGCTGCGGTTGAACCCTGTTTCTTCCGCAACCGCGAAGATCAATTCCTGCTTGTTCATCCTGCACCCCCAATCTTTTTGTTGGTAAGAGGGATAAACCCCTTTGTGCGGCAACCTGTCAAAAGGAAAATACCTGAAATGCCGCAAAAGATTGCGTCAATGTCGAGCTAAACTTCCACCATGTTCCTGAGAACTGATCGCAGCAGGCGGCTCGGTCGCCAGTTCGTCCGCATCCGTCCACTCTATCGCGACCAGCGGACGGATCAAAGCGATCGCCAGAACCTCGTCGACATGCGCCACGGGGACGATCTTAAGCCCCTCCAGGATGTTGGCCGGAATGTCGGCGAGATCCTTCTCATTCTCCTGCGGGATCAGCACGGTCGTGATCCCGCCGCGCAGCGCCGCGAGCAATTTCTCCTTGAGCCCGCCGATCGGCAGCACGCGGCCGCGCAGCGTCACCTCGCCCGTCATCGCCACGTCGCGGCGCACTGCGATGCCCGTGAGCGTCGAGACGAGCGTCGTCACCATCCCGATGCCCGCCGACGGACCGTCCTTCGGCACCGCGCCTTCGGGCAGATGGATGTGGATGTCCTTGCGGTAGAAGATCGAGGGCTTGATCCCGTAGATCGGCGCACGCGCCTTCACGAACGACCACGCCGCCTGGACGCTCTCGTTCATGACCTCGCCCAATTTGCCGGTCGTCTTGACGAGGCCCTTGCCGGGCACGGTCACCGCCTCGATCGTCAGCAATTCGCCGCCGACCTCGGTCCAGGCCAACCCCGTGACCGCGCCGATCTGGTCCTCCTCCTCGGAGACGCCGTAGCGATATTTCCGCACGCCGGAGAAATCGCCGAGATTGCCGGCATCGACGACGACCTTCGTCTCTTTGCCCTCGAGGATCCGCCGCAGCGCCTTGCGCGCGACCTTGGCGATCTCGCGCTCCAGCGTGCGCACGCCCGCCTCGCGCGTATAATAGCGGATCAGGTCGCGCAGGCCCTCGTCGGCGAGTTCGAACTCGTCCGCCTTCAGCCCGTGCGCGTCGATCTGCTTCTGAAGGAGATGCGCCTTGGCGATCTCCATCTTCTCGTCCTCGGTATAGCCTTCGAGCCGGATGATCTCCATGCGATCGAGCAAGGGCTGCGGCAGGTTCAGGCTGTTCGCCGTGCAGACGAACATAACGTCGGACAGATCGACGTCGATCTCCAGATAATGATCCTGGAACTTGCCGTTCTGCTCCGGATCGAGCACCTCGAGCAGGGCCGAGGCGGGATCGCCGCGGAAATCCTGGCCGAGCTTGTCGATCTCGTCGAGCAGGAACAGCGGGTTGGAGGTGCCGGCCTTCTTCAGGTTGGACACGATCTTGCCCGGCAGCGAGCCGATATAGGTGCGCCTGTGGCCGCGGATCTCGGCCTCGTCGCGCACGCCGCCGAGGCTCTGGCGCACGAATTCGCGCCCCGTCGCCTTCGCGATCGAGCGACCGAGGCTGGTTTTGCCGACGCCCGGCGGGCCGACGAGGCACAGGATCGGCCCCTTCAGCTTGTTGGTCCGCGCCTGCACCGCCAGATATTCGACGATCCGGTCCTTGACCTTCTCCAGCCCGTGATGATCGTTGTCGAGCACCGCCTGGGCGGCCGCGATATCCTTTTTCACCTTGCTCTTCTTGCCCCAGGGCAGGCCGAGCAGCACGTCGAGATAATTGCGGACGACCGTCGCCTCGGCGCTCATCGGCGCCATCGTGCGGAGCTTCTTGACCTCGGCGGTCGCCTTCGAACGCGCCTCCTTCGAGAGCTTCAGCGTCGCGATCTTCTGGGTCAGCTCGGCGATCTCGTCGCCGCTTTCCTCGCCCTCGGCGGTGCCCAGCTCGCGCTGAATCGCCTTCAGCTGCTCGTTCAGATAATATTCGCGCTGGCTCTTCTCCATCTGCCGCTTCACGCGGCTGCGGATCTTCTTCTCCACCTGGAGCACGCCGAGCTCGCCCTCCATGAAGGCGAAGGCCATTTCCAGCCGCCGCGCCGGATTGGCCTCCATCAGCATCGTCTGCTTCTCGGCGACCTTGACCGCGATATTGCCCGCGACCGCATCGGCGAGCTTGCCGGGCTCCTCGATCTCGGCGAGCTGCCCCGGCAGATCCTCGGAGATCTTCTTGTTGAGCCGCGCATAGCGCTCGAACTGCTCGATCACCGAGCGGATCAGGCCCTTGGTTTCGGTCTCGTCGCCCGCCGCTGCTTCGGCGACGGCGGCGATGTCGCCGACCAGATGCCCGCCTTCGGTGCGCAAGTCGCCGAGCTGGCCGCGCTTCTGCCCCTCGACGAGCACGCGCACCGTGCCGTCCGGCAGCTTCAGCAATTGCAGCACGGTCGCGACGACGCCGATATCGTAGAGCGCGGCCGCGTCGGGATCGTCATTGGCCGGGTCCAGCTGCGCGACGAGAAAGATGCTCTTGTCCGCCGCCATCGCGCTTTCCAGCGCGGCGACCGATTTGTCGCGGCCGACGAACAGGGGCACGATCATCTGCGGGAACACGACGATGTCGCGTAGCGGCAGGACGGGAAGGGTTTCGACCATGATCACTCCGATGCCGCGCGGACTCTCGCGGCCTTGGCACCGGATATGGGACGCGCCGCCACGCGGATCAATCCGCGATAGTCGGCGCGATAGGTTCGATCCGGCCTTTGTTGCCATAATGACATATGGGGCGAGGTTTATCCGCTAGCGGAAACCCATGATCCGAACGATTCGCCTCGCCGCCGCCCCCGCTTTCGCCGGTCTCATCGCGCTCTCGGGCGTTCCGGCCTTCGCGCAGGACGCGCCGCCGGCCCGCACGCCCCCGCCGGGCGGCAGCGAGGGCGGCGCGATCGACGAGGAAGAGGCGATCGTCGTCAACGGCCAGAAGCCGGTCGGCTCGGTCGTGGGCGACATCCCCGCCGAGCAGGTCCTCAATCCTGCCGACGTGCGCGCCTACGGGGTCAATTCGATCTCGGATCTGTTGACCGAACTCGCCCCGCAGACGGGCAGCAACCAGGGCCGCGGCGGCGGCGCACCCGCCGTCCTGCTCAACGGCAAGCGCATCTCCAGCTTCGCCGAAATCCGCGACATCCCGACCGAGGCGATCCTTCGCGTCGAGGTGATGCCCGAGGAGGTCGCGCTCAAATATGGCTTCGGTGCGGACCAGAAGGTCGTCAATTTCGTGCTGCGCCGCCGCTTCGACGCGAAGACGCTCGTCGCCGACGGCAGCACCTCCACCGAGGGCGGCGGCGAGAGCGGCACGCTGGAGGGCGGCAAGATCCAGATCCGCGGCGACAATCGCTTCAATCTGAACGTCCGCCTGCAAGCCAGCCAGCGCCTGCTGGAAAGCGATCGCGATCTGATCTCCACCGCGGCGGGCCAGCCTTATTCGGCGCAGGGCAATATCGTCGCCGCCAATGGCAGCCTGCTCGATCCGCGCCTCGCCGCTTTGGTCGGCGCGCCGGTCACGATCGCCGGCGTCCCCGCCTCCGCCGCGACCGCCGCGCCCAATCTCGCCGCCTTCGCCGCGACCGCGAACCAGCAGACCAATACCGATATCTCGCCGTACCGGACGCTGCGCCCGCAGACGCGGACGCTGACGATGAACAGCGTCTATGCGCGCGCCTTCGGCGGCATCTCGGCGACCGCCAACGGCATGCTGACCGTCACGCGCAGCCAGGCGCTCAACGGCCTGCCCTCCACCTCGCTGTCGCTGCCCGCGGGCAATCCCTATTCGCCCTTCGCCTCGGCGGTGCTGCTCGATCGCTATCTCGGCACCGATCCGCTCTCGCAGCGGACCAACGGCTGGACCGGGCATCTCGGGCTCGGCGCGAACGGGCAATTCTCGCCCGCCTGGCGCTGGACGACGACCGCCAATTACGATCATGGCGACAGCCGCACGCGCACCGAGACCAGCCTCGACACGAGCGCGATCCAGGCGCGGCTGACCGCCAACGACGCGACGCTCAATCCCTATGGCGATCTCGATCCGCTGATCGGCTCCCTGCTCGTCAACAAGGCCCGCTCGATCACGAACAGCGGCGATGCGCAGATCATCACGCGCGGCAATCTCTTCAAACTGCCCGCCGGCGCCGTCGGCACGACGATCAAGGCCGGCGGCACGCTGCAGGCGATCGACGCCGACACGCGGCGCGCGGGCCTGTTCCAATCCACCTCGCTCTCGCGCACGGGCGGCACCGGTTCGGTCAGCGTCGATCTGCCGATCGCCAGCCGCCGCGCGGGCGTGCTGACCGCGCTCGGCAACCTCACCGCCAACGTCAATCTCGCCGTCAACGAGCTCAGCGATTTCGGGACGCTGCGCACCTACGGCTATGGCGTGAACTGGACGCCGCGCCCGCCGATCACCTTCATCTTTTCGGTCACGGACGATGAGGGCGCACCGACCGTGGCGCAGCTCGGCAATCCGGTCGTCGTCACGCCCGCCGCACGTGTGTTTGATTATCGGCAGGGCCAGTCGGTCGACGTCTCCGCGATCACCGGCGGCAATCCCACCCTGCTCGCCGACAATCGCCATGTCATGAAGATCGGCGCCACGTGGAAGCCGCTGCCCAAGACCGACATCAGCTTCACCGCAAACTATGTGAAGAGCCGCATCCGCGACGCGATCAATTCGCTTCCCGAGCCCACCGCCGCGATCGAGGAGGCCTTCCCCGATCGCTTCATCCGCGATGCCGACGGCGATCTGATCCGCGCCGACACGCGCCCGGTCAATTTCAGCCGCGAAGATACCGAAAGCCTGCGCTGGGGCTTCAATCTCTCGATCCCGCTCAAGCCGACCGCCGGCCAGATCGCCGCCTTCCGCAAGCTGGCGGCAGCGCGCGGCTTCAATTTCCCGGGCGGGCCCGGTGGCCCTGGCGGTCCGGGCGCCCCCGGTGAGGGTCGCGCCCCTGAACGGCGCGCCCAGGCTGCCCTTCTCCGTGCGGTAGGCCTCCGTGCGGGAGAAGACGGACTTGCCGCCCGTGGAGTTGACCCGTCC
>NZ_JAUOTP010000013.1 GCF_030546695.1 Sphingomonas natans | reverse complement strand
GGCCTCGGCCCCCGCGGCCGATCCGGGCGCGGACCGGTCGGCCGAGGCCCGCGCGGGCCATCCGGGCGCGGGCTCGACGGGCGCGGCGGCGGTGGTGCGCTCGCGGTCGGCGTGACCGAATAGCCTTCCTTCAGCAGCCGGTTGAACGCGGCGCGCACCGTCGCGGTGATGCTCGCCTGCACTTCCTTGGGCAGATCGGCGAAGGCGGTGTTCGGCCCCATCGCGCCGATATCGCGCAGCAGCGAGTTGGGCATGCCCTTCGACGCGGTCTTGAGCGCCGCGACGGCGTCCATGACCGCGGAGAACATGATCTCCTGCATGATGTCCGTCGCCGATTTCGTCATGATCCCCTCGCGTGTCCCGATGCGGCCCGAGCGCCTACACGCGTCCCGCGCGCTTGCCCACACTCCAGGTTAAGATCGCCAGCGCGGATGTGGCGCAGCTGTGCACGCGTGGCTAAGAGGCGGGATGCTTCGCCTGTCCGAACTCAAGCTGCCGCTGGACCACGCGCCCGAGGCGCTGCGCGAGGCGATCCTCGCAAGGCTCGGTATCGGCGATACGGAATTGCTCGACTGGACGATCGCGCGCCGCGCCCATGACGCGCGACGGCGCTCGGCGATCCTGATGGTCTATTCGGTCGACGTAACGCTGGCCGACGAGGCGGCGGTGCTCGCGCGCTTCGCGGGCCAGCCGCGTCTGCGCGTCACGCCCGACGACCGCTATGTCCCGGTCGCGACCGCGCCCGCCGGCGTCCCCCGCCCGGTCGTGATCGGCGCGGGGCCGTGCGGGCTTTTCGCGGGGCTGATCCTCGCGCAGATGGGCTTCCGGCCGATCATCCTGGAGCGCGGCAAGGTCGTGCGCGAGCGGACCAAGGATACGTGGGGGCTTTGGCGGCGCGGCGTGCTGGAGCCGGAGAGCAACGTCCAATATGGCGAGGGCGGCGCGGGCACCTTCTCCGACGGAAAGCTCTACAGCCAGATCAAGGATCCGCGCTTCCTCGGCCGCAAGGTGCTGACCGAATTCGTGAAGGCAGGCGCCCCGCCCGAAATATTGACCGAGGCGCATCCGCATATCGGCACCTTCCGGCTCGTGACGATGGTCGAGGCCATGCGCCAGACAATCAAGGATCTGGGCGGCGAATATCGTTTCGGGACGCGCGTCGAGGATTTCGAGGTAGAGCGCGGGCCGGGCGGCGCACGGCGGCTGCGCGGCCTGCATCTGCATGACGGCAGCTTCCTCGAGGCCGATCATGTCGTGCTGGCGGTGGGGCATAGCGCGCGCGACACGTTCGCGCGGCTCCATGCGCGCGGCGTGCATATCGAGGCCAAGCCCTTCTCGATCGGGGTGCGGATCGAACATCCCCAGTCGTGGGTCGACGAAGCGCGCTTCGGCGCCTGCGCGCGCCATCCCGATCTCGGCGCTGCCGCCTACAGCCTCTCGCACCACTGCACGAACGGGCGGACGGTCTACAGCTTCTGCATGTGCCCGGGCGGGCGCGTAGTCGCGGCGGCATCGGAGCCGGGCCGCGTCGTCACCAACGGCATGAGCCAATATTCACGCGCCGAATTCAACGCCAATTCGGGGCTCGTCGTCGGCATCGAGCCCGAGCGCGATTATCCGGGCGATCCGCTCGCGGGGATCGAATTGCAGCGGCATTGGGAGAGCCTGGCGTTCGTCGCCGGGGGATCGAACTACAACGCGCCGGTGCAGCTGGTCGGCGATCTTCTCGCCGGGCGCGCCTCGACCGCGCTCGGCGCGGTGACGCCGTCATACAAGCCGGGGGTGACGCCGACCGATCTTTCCGCCTGCCTGCCCGATTTCGTGATGGAGTCGTTCCGCGAGGCGCTCCCCGCCTTCGGCCGGCAGATCGCGCGATACGATCACCCTGAGGCGACCCTCACGGGCGTCGAGACGCGGACCTCCTCGCCGATCCGGATCACGCGCGGGCGCGATTTCCAGAGCCTCAACACGCAAGGCCTGTTCCCTGCCGGCGAGGGCGCCGGCTATGCGGGCGGGATCCTCTCGGCCGGCGTGGACGGGATCAAGATCGCCGAGGCGGTCGCGCGCGCCATCCTGGGCGAGGACGTGGTGGAGCGGGCGGCCTGAGCAGAGACCATCGTTTGCCCCGAGCCTGTCGAAGGGCAGTTCGTCTTTCGATCAAGAAGGACGGTACTTCGACAAGCTCAGCACGAACGGAAGCAAGGTTTCCCGCCTACCCGTATTTCGCCTCGCAGGCCTTGATCACCGCCTGCGGCTGGCCGAGCTTGGCGACCGCCGCCTGCGCCTCGTTGCGCTTCTTTACGAGCGGATCGCCATTGCCCACGCCTGCGCTCTTCAACATCGGCGAGACTTTCGCGTCGAGCTTCGTGCTGAGCACACCCAGCGTCGTCGAGACTTCGGTATAGGAGCCGCCCTGGCTCCCGAACGCCTTGCGCATGAAATCGACGAGGACATAGCATTGCAGTGCGCTGTCGAGCTTGCCCTCCGGCAGCGCCGGCGCGCCGTTGGTCGTCGCGGGATAAGCGGTGGCGCAGGCGGGGCGCAGCACCTGCCACTTGCCCTTGATCGTCGTGTCGAACAGGCCGGGCATCCGCTTGAACACGGCATTGGCGCGCTCGGAGTCGAATTCCGAGCCCTCGGCGCCGGCAAGCAGCGCGTAGTGGAAGATGCCTTCCTGCGCCTCGGCGGACAGGTCACCCTTCACGCCCGCTTTCTCGCGCTGCGTCGCCGCGGCGACGACGCCGCAGGTCGCGGCGCGATCGACCGCGTCTTCGGGAAGCGTCGGGAGCTTCTCCCCGCAGCCGGGGAGAACCAACGCCGCCGCGATCATCGCTCCACAGACCAAACGCATTCCGACCCCACATTGTCGTTACAGATGCGTAAAGTACGCGTGGGGCGCGGTTGGGTTTCCTGCAAGCGCCCTCCCCTGCGGGAGGGCGTGCCGTATCAGACGTGGATCGGCTTGCCCGTGACCGCCATCGCCGCTTCCTTGAAGGCCTCGGCGTGCGTCGGGTGCGCGTGGCAGGTGTAGGCGATGTCCTCACTGGTCGCGCCGAATTCCATGCCGAGCGCGGCCTCGGCGATCATCGTGCCGGCGACCGAGGCGATCATCCACACGCCCAGAACCTTGTCGGTCTTTGCATCGGCAATGACCTTCACGAAGCCCCACGGCTCGTGATTGGTCTTGGCGCGGCTGTTGCCGAGCATCGGGAACTTGCCGACCTTGATCTCGCCCGTCTGCTTCGCCTGCTCTTCGGTCAGGCCGACGCCCGCGATCTCGGGCATCGTATAGACGACCGACGGGATCACATCGTGGTTCACGATGCCGGTGAGGCCCGCGATATTCTCCGCGACGGCGATGCCCTCGTCCTCGGCCTTGTGCGCGAGCATCGGGCCGGGGACGACGTCGCCGATCGCCCAGATGCCGGAAACGCCCGTCTCGAATTCGTGATTGACCTCGATCTGGCCGCGCCCGTTCGGCGTGATGCCGGCCTTGTCGAGCCCGAGGCCGTCGGTGTTCGGCTTGCGGCCGATCGAGACCAGGACGACGTCCGCCTCGATCGTCTCGGCCGCGCCGCCCGCGGCGGGTTCGACGGTCAGGACCGCGCCCGCGCCGTTACGCTCGACCTTGGTGACCTTGGTCGAGAGCTTGAACTCGAAGCCCTGCTTCTTGAAGATCTTGTTGGCTTCCTTGCGGACCTCGCCGTCCATGCCGGGCAGGATCTGGTCGAGATATTCGACGACCGTGACCTTGGCGCCGAGACGACGCCAGACCGAGCCGAGCTCGAGCCCGATCACGCCGCCGCCGATGACGACCATGCGGCCGGGCACCTTGGGCAGTTCCAGCGCGGAGGTGCTGTCGACGATCGCCTCGTTGTCGACGGTCACGCCCGGCAGCGGGGTGACGGACGAGCCGGTGGCGATGATGATGTTCTTGGCGCGCACGGTGCGGCCGGCAACCGTGACGGTGTCCGCGCTCTCGAACGTGGCGAGGCCCTTCAGCCATTCCACCTTGTTCTTCTTGAACAGATATTCGACGCCCGCGGTCAGGCCATTGACGGCTTCCAGACGCTGGCCGTGCATCGTGCCGAGATCGAGGCTCATCGCATCGATCTTCACGCCGAGCTTGGCGAGCGCGCCGCCGGCGGCGGCCTCGTACAGTTCGGAGGCGTGGAGCAACGCCTTGGAGGGAATGCAGCCGACGTTGAGGCAGGTGCCGCCCAAGGTCGCGCGGCTCTCGGCGCACGCGGTCTTGAGCCCGAGCTGCGCGGCGCGGATCGCCGCGACATAGCCGCCCGGGCCGGAGCCGATCACCAGAACATCGAAATCATAGTCAGCCATTGGAAACTCCGTTCGCCCTGAGCTTGTCGAAGGGCTGTACTTTCTTCCGCTCGAAAGAAGGTCGGTGCTTCGACAAGCTCAGCACGAACGGAATATAATAAGGGCTCGCGCTACTTACAGGTCGATCAAAATCCGCGTCGGATCCTCGATCGCGTTCTTCAGCGCGACGAGGAAGGTGACCGCCTCGCGGCCGTCGATCAGGCGGTGATCATAGCTGAGCGCAAGATACATCATCGGGCGGACGACGACCTGACCGTCGCGGACGACCGGGCGATCCTCGATGCGGTGCAGGCCGAGCACGCCCGACTGCGGGGGATTGATGATCGGGGTCGACATCAGCGAGCCGAACACGCCGCCGTTCGAGATCGTGAAGGTGCCGCCCTTCATCTCGTCCATCTTGAGCGTGCCGTCCTTGGCGCGCTTGCCGAAATCGCCGATCGTCTTTTCGATCCCGGCGACGGTCAGGTCCTGCGCGTTGCGGATGACGGGGACGACGAGGCCGTTCGGGGCCGAGACCGCGACCGAGATGTCGCAATAATCGTGATAGACGATCTCATCGCCCTCGATCGAGCCGTTGACCGACGGGATGTCCTTCAACGCCATGCAGGCGGCCTTCACGAAGAAGCCCATGAAGCCGAGGCGGACGCCATGCTTCTTTTCGAACAGATCCTTGTACTTGGCGCGCGCCTCGATCACCGCGGTCATGTCGACGTCGTTGAACGTCGTCAGCATCGCGGCGGTGTTCTGCGCTTCCTTCAGGCGGCGTGCGACCGTCTGGCGGAGACGCGACATGCGGACGCGCTCTTCCTTGCGATCGGGCGAAGTTGAGGAAGTTGAGGATTGCGGCGCACTGGCGACGGGGGCCGCCGGCGCAGGCGCCTTCGCGCTGGCCTGGCCCGACTTGGCGGCGAGCAGCACGTCATCCTTGGTGATGCGGCCGTCCGTGCCGGTGCCCTTGATCTTGGACGGATCGACATGGAGCTCAAGCACCGCGCGGCGGACCGACGGCGAAAGCGTCGGGCTGTCGCCGACCGCGACTTCCCCATGATTGCCGTAACCGGCGGGCGTCGCCGCGCCGGCGGGGGCCGCGGCAGGCTCGGGCGGGGCGGCGGCCTCAGCCTTGCCGACCGCGGTGCGATCCTCGACGGCGGGCGTCGCGCTCGTCGGCGCCGAGGCGCCTTCGGTGATGCGCGCGATGACCGCGCCGACCGAGACGGTATCGCCTTCGGCGACGACCAGCTCGCCGATCACGCCGGCGACCGGCGACGGCACTTCCACCGCGACCTTGTCGGTCTCGAGGCTGGCAATAGGCTCATCCAGCTTCACCGTCTCGCCGGGCTGCTTCAGCCACTGGCCGAGGGTCGCCTCCGTGATGGATTCGCCGAGCGTCGGTACGGTAACATCGGTCGCCATTAGATCTTCCTATTGGACTTGGTAGCCGAGAGCTTCGGCGACGAGCGCCGCTTGCTGCTTGGTGTGGTTCTTGGCGAGGCCGGTGGCGGTCGCCGCGGCGGCCTTGCGGCCGGCGTAGAGCGGACGGGTCGGCTTGCCGCCGAGCGTCGTCAGCACTTCCTCGATCGGGCATTCGACGAAGTGCCAGCTGCCCTGGTTCTTCGGCTCTTCCTGCGCCCAGACGACCGTCTCGAGGTTCGTGAAATCACGGATCGCCTCGATCACGCCATCGGCCGGGAACGGATAAAGCTGCTCGATGCGGATGATCTGCACCGTCTCGTCGCCGGCGGCATCGCGCGCTTCGGCGAGATCGTAATAGACCTTGCCCGAGCACAGCACGACGCGCTTCACCTGCTCGGCCGGCACGACATGATCGTCGGGCAGGACGCGGTGGAAGAAGCTGTCGCCCAGGAAATCCTCGGCCTTCGACACCGCGAGCTTGTGCCGCAGCAGCGACTTGGGCGTCATGATGATGAGCGGCTTGCGGAACTTGCGCAGCATCTGGCGGCGCAGGATGTGGAAGTAATTGGCCGGCGTCGTGCAGTTCGCGACCTGCATATTGTCCTCGGCGCAGAGCTGGAGATAGCGCTCCAGACGGGCCGAGCTATGCTCCGGCCCCTGCCCCTCATAGCCATGGGGCAGCAGCATCACGAGGCCGTTGGCGCGCAGCCACTTGGCCTCGCCCGCGGCGATAAACTGATCGATGATGACCTGCGCGCCGTTGGCGAAATCGCCGAACTGCGCTTCCCACAGCACCAACGTGTTCGGCGCCTGACCGGCATAGCCATATTCGAAGCCGAGCACGCCGAATTCGGAGAGCGGGCTGTCGAGCACCTGGAAGCGCCGGTCCATCGCGGACAGCGGGATATATTTGTGCCCGTCCTTCTGATCGACCCAGACGGCGTGGCGCTGGCTGAACGTGCCGCGGCCGACATCCTGGCCCGAGAGGCGGACGGTGTAATCGTCCTTGAGCAAAGTGCCGAAAGCGAGCGCCTCGGCGGTCGCCCAATCGAAGCCTTCGCCGCTCTCGAACATCGCCTTCTTCGCATCGAGGATGCGCGCCAGCGTCTTGTGGACGACGATGCTGTCGGGAACGGTCGTCAGCTGCGTGCCAACTTCCGTGAACAGCTCGGGCGTGACGCCGCTCGCCGCTGCGCGCCGTTCGGTGATCGGCTCGCGGGGCAGCGCGAAGCCTTCCCATTCGCCGCCGAACCAGTCGGCACGGTTGGCCTTGTAGCTCTTGCCCGCCTCGAACTCGTCCTCGAGCTGGGCGATGAAGGTCGCTTCCTGCGCGCCGAGCCACTCGGCATCGATCTGACCCTCGGCGACGAGGCGATCGGCATAGAGCTTCGAGACGGGGACGTGCTTGCGGATCTCTTCGTACATGAGCGGCTGGGTAAAGCCCGGCTCGTCGCCCTCATTGTGACCGAAGCGGCGGTAGCACCACATATCGATGACGACGTCGCGCTTGAACTGGCTGCGATATTCGGTCGCCAGCTTGCAGGCGAAGGTGACCGCCTCGGGATCGTCGCCGTTCACGTGAAGGATCGGCGCCTGCACCATCTTCGCGATATCGCTGGGATATGGCGACGAGCGCGCGAATTGCGGGCTGGTCGTGAAGCCGACCTGATTGTTGATGACGAAGTGGACGGTGCCGCCGGTATTGTAGCCGACGAGGCCCGAGAAGCCGAAGCACTCCATGATCACGCCCTGGCCGGCGAAGGCCGCATCGCCGTGGATCAGGATCGGCAGCACCTTGGCGCGGGCCGTATCGTCGAGCTTGGTCTGCTTGGCGCGCGCTTTGCCGAGCACGACCGGATCGACGCATTCGAGATGCGACGGATTGGGCGCGAGGCTCAGATGGATGACGTTGCCGTCGAACTCGCGATCGGTGGACGTGCCGAGGTGATACTTTACGTCGCCCGAGCCGCCGACATCCTCCGGATTGGCCGATCCGCCGGCGAATTCATGGAAGAGGATGCGATACGGCTTGCGCATCACATTGACGAGCACGTTGAGGCGGCCGCGATGCGCCATGCCGAGCACGACTTCCTCGACGCCGGCCGCGCCCGCATATTTGAGCACGGCTTCCAGCGCCGGGATCATGCTCTCGCCGCCGTCGAGGCCGAAGCGCTTGGTGCCGACATATTTGCGGGCGAGGAATTTCTCCCACTGCTCGCCCTCGATCACCTTGGACAGGATCGCCTTCTTGCCCTCGGGCGAGAAGCTGATCTCCTTGTCCTTGCCCTCCAACCGGTCCTGGAGGAAGCGCCGCTCCTCCACGTCCTGGATGTGCATATATTCGAGGCCGACCTTGCCGCAATAATTGCGGCGCAGGACCGCGATCATCTCGCGCAGGGTCGCGTGCTGGAAGCCGAGCAGGCCGCCCAGGAAGATCGGCCGATCCATATCGGCTTCGGTGAAATTGTGGAATTCGGGCTTCAGATCCTCGGGCATCTCGCGCTGCCAGAGGCCGAGCGGATCGAGATCGGCGAGGAGATGGCCGCGGACGCGATAGGTGCGGATCAGGATCGAGGCGCGGATGCTGTCGCGCGCGGCGGATTCGATCTCCGCCTGGCTGAGCGCGGGCGCAGCGGGTGCGGCCGCTGCCGGAGCGGGCTTGGCGCCGCCCTTCGCGGGCTTGGGCGCGGGCTCCATCTGGGTCGGATCGAGCCCGGCGGTGAGTGCGTCGGTCTCGGACAGAGGCCAGCGGGGATTGGTCCAGCTCGGGCCGGAGACGCTGGATTCCAGCGCACCGAAATAAGCGCGCCAATTCTCGTCGACGCTGGCCGGATCCTGGCGGTACTTCTTGTAAAGCGCCTCCGCGAAGCTGGGGCTTACGCCTTCCAGCTCATCGAAGTTCGATCCCTCGAAGCCCATCATGCACCGCCTGTCGTTCATTCCGGCGACCAAATCGGCCGCTTCGTCGCTACCCCTATCGAGGTGAGCGTGTACCACCACTTAATCAACCCCGGCCGAAGCGGCCGGGGTTGTGCTGATCACCCCTTGAGCACTTCGACGAGCGTCGTGCCCAATTCCGACGGGCTCGCCGCGACGCGGATGCCCGCGGCTTCCATCGCCGCGATCTTGCTCTCGGCACCGCCCTGGCCGCCCGACACGATCGCACCGGCATGGCCCATGCGACGCCCCGGAGGCGCGGTCAGGCCCGCTATGAAGCCGACCATCGGCTTCTTGCGGCCCTTCTTGGCCTCCTCCTGCAGGAATTGCGCGGCCTCCTCTTCGGCCGAGCCGCCGATCTCGCCGATCATGATGATCGACTGGGTCTCGTCGTCGCCGAGGAAGAGCTCGAGCATGTCGATGAAGTTCGTGCCGTTGACGGGATCGCCGCCGATGCCGACCGCAGTCGTCTGGCCGAGGCCCGCCTGGCTGGTCTGGAACACGGCTTCGTAGGTGAGCGTGCCCGAGCGGCTGACGACGCCGACGGTGCCCTTCTTGAAGATCGAGCCGGGCATGATGCCGATCTTGCACTCGTTCGGCGTGAGCACGCCGGGGCAGTTCGGCCCGATCAGGCGCGATTTGGAGCCCGAGAGCGCGCGCTTGACGCGGACCATGTCGAGCACCGGAATGCCCTCGGTGATCGCGACGATCAGCTCGACCTGCGCGTCGATCGCCTCGAGGATCGAATCGGCGGCGAAGGGCGGCGGCACATACACGACCGATGCGGTCGCGCCGGTCGCGGCGACGGCCTCATGCACGGTGTTGAAATTGGGCAGGCCGATATGGGTGGTGCCACCCTTCCCCGGCGTGACGCCACCGACCATCTGCGTACCGTAGGCGAGCGCCTGTTCGGTATGGAAGGTGCCGGTGTTGCCGGTCATCCCCTGGGTGATGACCTTGGTGGCCTTGTTGACGAGGATCGACATGGGCGCTCCGAACAATATGTAGCATCGGCCCGGCGAACGATGCCGCCGGGCCGACCGAATGGCTTATGCCAGCGAGCTATCGATGGCCTTGCAGGCGACCAGCAGCTCCTTCACCGCATCCACCGAGACCGCGAGATTGGCCTTGGCTTCCTCGCTGAGCTTGATCTCGACGATCTTCTCGACGCCGCCCGCACCGATCATCACCGGCACGCCGACATAGAGATTGTCGACGCCATATTGGCCGGTGAGGTTCACCGCCGCCGGCAGGACGCGCTTCTGATCGTAGAGATAGCTTTCGGCCATCGCGATCGCGCTCGTCGCCGGCGCGTAGAAAGCGGAACCCGTCTTGAGCAGGGCGACGATCTCGCCGCCGCCGCCGCGCGTGCGCTTGATGATCGCGTCGATCTTCTCCTGCGTGGAGAAGCCCATTGCGATCAGATCGGGCACGGGAATGCCCGACACGGTCGAATATTCGATGACGGGGACCATCGTATCGCCATGGCCGCCGAGCACGAAGCTGGTGACGTCCTTGACCGACACGCCGAACTCTTCGGCGAGGAAGTGGCTGAAGCGCGCGCTGTCGAGCACGCCGGCCATGCCGACGACCTTCTCGGCGGGGAGGCCGGAGAATTCCCGCAGCGCCCAGACCATCGCGTCGAGCGGGTTGGTGATGCAGATCACGAATGCGTCGGGTGCGTTGGCCTTGATGCCCTCGCCGACGGCCTTCATCACCTTCAGGTTGATGCCGAGCAGATCATCGCGGCTCATGCCCGGCTTGCGGGCGACGCCGGCGGTGACGATGATGACGTCCGCACCCGCGATATCGGCATAATCATTGGTGCCGGTGATCGTGGAGTCGAAGCCCTCGACGGGGCCGCACTGCGACAGATCCAGCGCCTTGCCCTGCGGCACGCCTTCGACGACATCGAACAACACGATATCGCCAAGACCCTTGAGCGCGGCGAGATGCGCCAGCGTCCCGCCGATATTCCCTGCGCCGATCAGCGCAATTTTCTTCCGAGCCACTAGGCCCCCTTTCCTGCTTGCCAGCCATTGAGGCGCTGCCAGGATACGGCCACGAAAAACCCGGGCCGCGGATCAGCGGGGGCGACTTAGACCCGACTCCCACGCGGGGCAACCGCCTTTGCTGCGATTGCACGATGCATTTTGTGACATGTTATTGCGCGGCCAAGCGCGACAACATTCCGTCCCAATGCGCGATATCGTCGGCGAAAGCCTTCACGGGCAGCCGTTCGTCGCGCCCATGCGCGCGCTCGTCGTCGGGCGAGATGATCCACGCGCCGTCGACTCCGTAGATCGGGATGCCGACCGCGCGGAACTTGGCGCCGTCGGTCGCGCCGGCCGACATCTGGGGGACGATCTTGGACGCCGGGAAGCGCGCATGCACGGCGTCGGTGAAGGCGGCGACGACATCGGGCCGGAGCGGCGATGCCGCGGTGGTGGCGTTGTCGTCGCGGCGGGTCACGACGACGCCGGGATCCTTGATCGCGGCCTCCAGCTCGGTGCGGATCGCATCGGGCGAGACGCCGGGCAGGATCCGGCAATTGATGTTGGCGGTGGCGAGCTGGGGGAGCGCATTGTCGGCATGGCCGCCCGACAGCAATGTTGCGACGCAGCGCGTGCGCGTCGAGCCGACTTCGAGCGGATCCGCCTCGATCGCGTCGGCCGCCTTGCCGTCCTTCGGATCCTTCAGCCAGGCGCGCATCGCATTGCCGAGCGCGCCCTTCTCGTCCTGCTGGCGCACCTGATAATAAGCGCGCGTCGTCTCGTTGAGCGCAGGCTCGAAGCGATAGGCCTCGATCCTGTCCAGCGCGTGGGCGAGTTGGTAGATCGCGTTGTCGGGCCGCGGGCGCGACGAGTGGCCGCCCTTGTTGCGGACGGTCAGCGTATAATCGGCGAAGGTCTTCTCGGCGGTCTGGAGGCCGAAGCCGAGCGGACGGCCGTCGGCGGTGAAGCTGCCGCCGCCGGCATCGGCGTTGAGGCCATATTCGGCATCGGTCCATTTGCGCCATTCGGTCGCGGCGAGCTTGGCGCCGACCTCGGCGGTCTCCTCGTCGCCCGTCAGCAGCACGACCAAATCGCGCTGGGGCTTGAAGCCTTGGCTCTTCAGCTTGAGCAGAGCGGTGAGCATCGCCACCGTCGGGCCCTTGATGTCGGCGGTGCCGCGCCCGTAATAATAGCCGTCCTTCTCGGCGAAGACGAACGGATCGACCGTCCAATCCTCGCGCTTGGCCTCGACGACGTCCATATGCCCCATCAGCAGGATCGGCTTGCCTTTGGGCGCTCCCGCGGCCGGCCAGCGCATGATCAGCGCGGCGGTCTTGTTGTCACCCTCGCCCACATAGGGAATGACGTGGATGTCCGCCTCGGCCCAGCCGGCCTTGCGGAATTCCCCCGCGAGATAATTGGCCAGTTCGGGCACCTTCTCACGCCCGGCGACGGTGGGGATGTTGATCGCATGTTCCAGCATCGCCCGCCCGCGCGCGACCCACGGATCGGCGGGCTGGGCGATGGCGGAGGTGGCGAGGAAGGGGGCGAGGAGGAGGAGGGCGATGCGCTTCATGACGCTTTGCTAGCGCGCACCGCGTGCCGCGTCATCCCGGATCGCACGCCCGCGGACGCGAGAGCCTCACCGTCCCACGAGATCGACGAACATCGCCTCCACCTTCGGGACATCGACCGCATAGATCAGGTCGACGTCGCGCTCGCCCAAGCCCGGCCCCTTGCCCGCGGGCCAGGTCAGCAACGCACCATAATTGGCGCCCGGCATCAGATCGACATCCATCGCCAGCCGGCCGCGCGCGGTGACGATCGCCGGATCGCGCCACGCCGCCGCCTGCGTCTCGTCCCACAGCGGATAGCCGGGCTGCGCGATCCGCTTCACATACGCGGCGACCGGCCGGCCGCTCGCCGTCGCCCTGTCGAGCAGCGCCTGCGTGCCGACGGTCGGATCGCTCGCGTCGCCGGTGACGAGCGTCAGCTTGGGCCACGGGCTGGTGAAGACGATGTGCGCGGCTTCGGGATCCCAGAAATGGTTGAACGACATGCGCGGATTGAACGCGACCTGCATCGCGAACTCGTCCTGCGCCTTGGCCAGATCGCGGCCGACGAAATTGCCGCCTTCGGTCACGATCTCCCGGATGCGGCCCGCGAATCCGTCGTCGAGGCGCTGGGCGAGCGCGAGATTGGTGAGCGGTCCCATCGCCAGGATCGTCACCTGCCCGGGATATTTGCGCGACATCGCCAGCAGGAACTCGGCGGCGCTGACGGGCAGCGGCTTCGTCGTCGGCATGCCCTCCGCCATCGGCGCGACCACATCGGGCGCATGCGGCTCGCGGCGCTTGATCGTATTGTAGGCGGGCCAGCTGTCCATCCACGCGCCCTTGTAGGGCAGCGCGCCGTAAAGCGCCTCGCGCCGCGCGTTACGCGCCTTGCTGTTGACGAGCGGAAAGGTCGCGCCGGCGATGACGGGGATGTCGGTGCGCTTGACCAGTTCGAGCATGCGGAGCGTGGCGGCGGTCTCTTCGGGCTGCCAGCCGTCGCCGCTGACGATCGTGATGCCGAGCACGTCGATCGCGGGATCGTTCAGCAGCATCAGGATCGGCTGGAGGCCCGGCCCCTCGAACGCATCCTGATCGATGATGATCTTGCGGCGCTCGGCGGCAGGCGCGCCCGTCGCGCCGAGCGCGGCCAGAACGAGCATCGCGACCGTCAGGACCCAGCGCATCATCATTCCTTCCATTCCCCGAAAGAGCGGAACGCAATCGATCGCCAGCCGTCAATCCTCTGGCAACCTGCGTGCGTTATGCGCGGGTCAAAGAGGATCGATGATGAGCACGCAAGCAACCCCTCGCGCCGAACGCCGCAACGCGGACCAGCCCAGCACCTTGCGCGGCCAGGGCAGCGCGCCGCAGGACAGCTGGGTCCATGACGTCTCCAGCACGGGGATGCGGATCGAATGCCGCGCCGATCTGGCGGTGGGCGACGAGGTCACGGTCGGGCTCGCCGGTGCGGGCGCGACGCGGGCGCGGATCGTCTGGCGCAGCGGCAACGAATATGGCTGCCAGTTCGACGAGCCGCTGACGAGCGAGGTCGCGGCGCAGGCCTTTCACGGCGCGCCCGTCGTACAGCTCCACTCTTTCGGTCGCGCGGCCGCCGCGCCGGAGGCCGACGACGAGACGGAGGCGTTGCTCCGCCTGATCGACGACCGGCCGACGCGCGGCCGCTTCTGGATGGCGGGGCTCGCCGCGGCGATGGTCGCGGTGGCCGCTCCCCTGTCGCTGCTGCTTGCCCGCGCCGTCGGCTGAGGATCAGCTCTCCAGCGTCTCGCTGACGAAGCGATCGAGCAGGCGCACGCCATAGCCGGTCGCGCCCTTGTCGTAGAGCGTACCGGGCTTCGACGCCCAGACCATCCCGGCAATGTCGAGATGGGCCCAGTGGACGCCTTCGTCGACGAAGCGGAGCAGGAACTGCGCGGCCGAGATCGAGCCGGCCTCGCGCGGGCCGACATTCTTCATGTCCGCGATCGGCGAGTCGATCATCTTGTCATAGGCATCGCCCATCGGCATCCGCCACAATTTCTCGCCGGTCGCCTTGCCCGCGCCGGTGAGCGCATCGGCCAGGGCATCGTCATTGGCGAAGATGCCGCCATATTCATGCCCCAGGCTGACGATCATCGCGCCGGTGAGCGTCGCGAGATCGACGATCGTCTTGGGCGAATAGCGCTTCTGGACCCAGGTGATCGCGTCGCACAGCACCAGCCGGCCTTCGGCATCGGTGTTGATGACCTCGATCGTCTGGCCGGACATCGAGGTGACGATGTCACCCGGGCGCTGCGCCAAGCCATCGGGCATATTCTCGACGAGCGCGCAGACGCCGACGACATGCGCCTTCGCCTTGCGGCCGGCGATCGCCTTCATCGCGCCCACTACGGCGCCTGCGCCGCCCATATCCCACTTCATGTCTTCCATGCCGCCGGGCTGCTTTAGGCTGATGCCGCCGGTGTCGAAGGTCACGCCCTTGCCGACGAAGACGGTCGGCGTGGCGACGGCGCCGCCGGTGCCGTCCCAGCGCATCACCAGCAATTGCGCCTCGCGCGGCGATCCCTGCGAGACACCCAGCAGCGAGCCCATGCCCGCGGCGCGCATCTCGTCCTCGCCGAGCACCTCGATCTCGACGCCGAGATCGGCCAGCGCGCGGGCACGCTCCACGAAGCTCTCGGGATAGATGATGTTGGCGGGCTCGGCGACGAGCGCGCGGGTGAAGGCAACGCCTTCGGCCACGGCGATGCGCGGCGCGGCGGCGGCCTGCGCCGCTTCGATTGCGTCGCCGACGACGAGGACGAGCTTGTCGAGGCTCGGCCGCTGCTTGGCGGGAAGCTTGGTGCGATAGATGTCGTAGCGCCAGCTGCGCAGCATCGCCCCTTCGGCGATTCCTGCCGCGATCGCCGGGCGATCGGCCGAAGGCAGGCCGGTCAGATCGATCGCGACGCGCGTCTCACCCGAGACCAGCAGGCGCGCGACGACCGCGCCGCCCGCGCTCTCGCCATCGGCGCTGCCGGCGAGACCGACGAGCAGCACGCGCCGCACCGCATCGCCCTCGGCCGCATAGAATTCGACGATCGTCCCCGCTTTGCCTTCGAAGCGCGCGGCGGTCGCCGCCGCCTTGGCGACCGGACCTGCGCCGGAAAGCTCCGCCGGCAGCCGCGCCTCCAGCCCTTCCCCGCTCGCGACGGGAATGACGAGGACATGGGGCTCGGCCGGGCGAGCGGCGGCGAAGGAGACGGTGATCAACGCGGGACGCCTTTCAGAAGGAGGCGCCTATCTAGGCGCGCGCCCCCGCGTGTCAAAGGGCAGTCCCTTTCTCCCCGTCATTGAAAGGGCTGGACAAGAACAGCCGCAGCCCGACGCGAGCCGATTGCAGGCATGATGGCGGTACGATAGGGCGCGGCCGATGAAGCGGGGCGCGATAAGGTTCAGGGGATGCGCGCTCGCGCCTTTCGTCATTCTCGCCATCGGCGCAGCGACGTCGGCGCAGGCGCAGAACCTCCAGGATCGGCCCGTCGCGCCGCCCGCCGACGCCGCCGGCCTGCCCGCGACCAACGCCGACGATCAGGTGAGCTTCGCCTCCGACGCGCTGGATTATGACGATACCAACGATATCGTGACGGCCAGCGGCGACGTGCGCATGCAGCGCGCCGGCAGCCGGCTGCGCGCGGACAAGGTCGTCTGGAACCGCCGCACGGGCGAGGTCCACGCCTCGGGCAATGTCGCCGTCGTCAACCCGGGCGGCGATACCGCCTATAGCGACGAATCGGTGCTGACCGACGACATGAAGGACGGCGTCGTCGAAAATCTGCTGATCGTGCTCGCCAATGGCGGCCGGCTCGCGGCGCGCCACGGCGTGCGCAAGGGCGAGATCACGACGCTGGATCGCGCCGCCTACACGCCCTGCTCGGTCGAGAATGTGAAGGGCTGCGCGCAGGAGCCATCGTGGAAGGTCACCGCGGTGCGGATCATCCACGACGGCAATCGCCATCGCATCTATTACAAGGATGCGCGGATCAGCATCCTCGGCCAGACCGTGCTGTGGTTGCCCGGCTTTTCGCATCCCGACGGATCGAACCAGGCGGGCGGCGGATCGGGGCTGCTGCTGCCCAATTTCGAGGTTTCCAGCGCGCTCGGGGTCGATCTATCGATCCCTTATTATCTGCAGCTCGCGCCCAATCGCGACCTGACGGTCACGCCGCACGTTTACTCCAAGGTCGCGCCGGGCATCGAGGCGCAATATCGCGCGCTGAACACGTTGGGCGCGTATCAGGTGCGCGGCATGGTGACCTACGGCTCGCGCCTGCCCGCGAGCGTCAATGCGACCGCGCTCGACAAGGACAAGGGCATCCGCGCCTTCATCGACGCGAACGGCACCTATCAGCTCGGCCCCGACTGGACGCTGAGCGGCCAGGTCCGGCTGCAGACCGACCGCACGTTCATGCGGCGCTACGACATCAGCAGCGACGATCGCCTGCGATCGAGCCTATCGGCCGAGCGGATCGACACCAGCAGCTATCTCCAGATCGCCGGCTGGTACGTGCAATCGGTGCGGACCGGCGACAAGCAGGGGCAGCAACCGATCGCACTGCCCGCGATCGACTATCGCAAGCGGATCACCGATCCCTGGCTCGGCGGCGTCATCCAGCTGCAGGCGAACAGCCTGTCGCTGATCCGCACCGACGGCCAGGATACGCAGCGCGCCTTCGCCGGCGCGCGCTGGGACCTGCGGACGCTGACCGGGCTCGGCCAGCAGGTGACCTTCACCGCCTATAGCCGGGCCGACATCTATCATAGCGACGAGAATGACCGCTCGCCGACCGTGGTCTATCGCGGCCGCGAAGGCTGGGAAGGCCGAGCGATCGTCGCCGGCGCGGTCGACATGCGCTGGCCGTTCATCGGCAGCCTGTTTGGCGGGAGCCAGCAGCTCACGCCCCGCGTCCAGCTCGTCGCCTCGCCCCAGACACGCAATCTCGTCATCCCTAATGAGGATGCGCGCGCGATCGATCTGGAGGACAGCAACCTGTTCGCGCTCAACCGCTTCGCCGGATATGACCGGTGGGAGGACGGCAGCCGCGTCACCTATGGCGCGGAGTGGAACTACCAGCGCCCCCGCGTCGAGATCCGCGCCGTCGCCGGCCAGAGCTATCGCCTGACGAGCGAGCCGACGATCCTGCCCCCCGGCACCGGGCTATCGGATCGTTTTTCGGACATCGTCGGCCGCGTCAGCGTCAAATATGGCAAGTGGCTCGAGGTCACCGAGCGGTTCCGCATCGACAAGGACAATCTCAACGTCCGCCGCAACGAAGTCGATGCGACGATCGGCTCCAGCCACACCTATGCGCTGATCGGCTATCTGCGCCTCAATCGGAACATCGACACGTCGATCGAGGATCTGCGCGATCGCGAGGAGATCCGGCTCGGCGGGCGCGTCCAGATCGCGCGCTTCTGGTCGATCTTCGGATCGACGGTCGTCGATCTGACCGGCAAGAGCGAGGATCCGCTGGCGCTGACCGATGGCTATCAGCCGGTGCGGCAGCGCGTGGGCGTCGTCTATGAAGACGAATGCCTCTCGCTCGGCGTTTCGTGGCGCAAGGATTACGATCCCACGGGCGACGCAAGACGCGGCAGTACGTTCAGCTTGCGGCTGGCGCTCAAGAACATCGGTCGCTAAGCACAGGTTCAGCCGCAAGGGTGAAGTGCGGCGTTCCCGAGGCTGGACGGATAAACAAGAGTGACAGGTGCAGGAAGGCGCGTGGCCGCCACGGTGATGGCCATGCTGATGGCAGGCGCGATCCCGTTGGCGATGAGCGCGGTCTCCGCGCAGGAACAGGCCGAAGCGCCGGATAACGATCCGCTGAACCTGCCCGCCAACGTCGCCCTGCTCGGCCACAACGATCCGACCGTCCGCAAGGCGACCGCGATCGTCAACGGCGCGATCATCACCGATACCGATGTCGATCAGCGGCTGGGCTTGGTGCTCGCCGCCAGCCCGCAGGCGATCTCGCCCGAGGAGCGCGCCCGGTTGCGCCTTCAGGTGCTGAGCAACCTGATCGACGAGACGCTGCAGATCCAGGAAGCCGCCGCCAACAAGATCACGGTCGAGCGCGCCGAGATCCAGCAAACCTATGTCCGCGTCGGCACCCAGTTCAAGAAGAACCCGACCGAGTTCGCCGACTTCCTGAAAGAAAAAGGCTCGTCCGAAGCCTCGATGAAGCGGCAGATCGAGGGCGAGGTTGCCTGGCGCCGCCTGCTCGGCCGGCAGGTGGAGCCGTTCGTCAGCGTCAGCGACGACGAGGTCCGCCAGGTCATCGATCGGCTGAAGGCTTCGAAGGGCGCGCAGGAATTCCACGTCGGCGAGATCTATCTCGCCGCGCCCCTCGGCAACGAAGCGCCGGTGATGGCCAACGCCAACCGCATCGTCGACCAGATCCGCAAGGGCGCGTCGTTCGTGGCCTATGCGCACGAATATTCGGAAGCCTCGACCAAGGCGGTCGGCGGCGATCTCGGCTGGGTGCGCGCCGAGCAGCTGCCCGATGCGCTGGCCGCAGCCGTCCAGCAGATGCCGACGAGCGCGGTCAGCGATCCGATCGCGGTGCCGGGCGGCGTCTCGATCATCGCGCTTATCGACAAGCGCCAGGTGCTGACGACCGATCCGCGCGATACGGTGCTCGCGCTCAAGCAGATCTCGATCCATGTCGATCCCGGCGCGTCCAAGGAACAGGCGCAGCCGAAGATCACCGCCTTCGCCGATCAGCTGAAGACGCTGAAGGGTTGCGGCGACGTCGCCGGCATCGCCACGAAGATCGGCGCCGAAGTGATCGACAATGATTCGCTGCGCGTGCGCGAACTCCCGCCGCAATTGCAGGACGTGATGCTCAACCTGCGCGTCGGTGAGGCGACCCCGCCATTCGGCTCCAGCGCCGACGGCATCATCCGCGCGCTCGTCGTCTGCGGTCGCGACGAGCCGCAGGACGCCAATCTGCCGACCTTCGAGCAGGTCCAGAGCCAGATGGAAGAGGCGCGCGTCAATCTGCGTGCACGCCGCTATCTGCGTGATCTCCGGCGCGATGCCGTCATCGATTATCGCTGAGGCCATGCCCGGGGGCGCGCCTGCGCCGCTCGCGGTCGCCGTCGGCGATCCCGCCGGGATCGGCCCCGAGATCGTCGGCAAGGCCTGGGCGCTGCGCCGCGAACATAATCTCCCGATCTTCTTCGCGATCGGCGATACGCGCTCGATCGAGATCGTCTGGCGCGGGCCGATCGAGCGCATCTCCGATCCGGCCGAGGCGATCGCCTGCTTCGATCGCGCCTTGCCGCTGCTGCAGGTCGAGGATGCAGGCGAGATCGAGCCCGGCGTGCCCAATCCGGCCGGCGCCCGCTGCTCGCTCGATTCGCTGGAGATGGCGGTGGGGCTCGCGCGGTCCGGCGCGGCCGGCGGCGTCGTCACGGGCCCGGTCGCCAAGGCGCAGCTCTACGGGATCGGCTTCACGCATCCCGGCCAGACGGAATTCATCGCCGAACGCTGCGGCATCTCGCCCGGCAACGTCGCGATGATGCTCGCCGGGCCGACGCTGCGGACCGTCCCCGTCACGATCCACATGGCGCTGCGCGAGGTGCCGGACTTCCTTTCGGTCGATCTGATCATCGCCTGCGCGCGCACCGTCGAGCGCGGCCTGATCCGCGATTTCGGGATCGAGAAGCCGCGCCTCGTTATCGCCGGCTTCAATCCGCATGCCGGCGAAGGCGGCGCGCTCGGCCGCGAGGAGATCGACCTGATCGAGCCCGCGATCGAGCGGCTGCGCGCCGACGGCGTCGACGTGATCGGGCCCCTGCCTGCCGACACGATGTTCCATGCCCGCGCACGCGTCCATTACGATGCGGCGCTGTGCCTGTATCACGATCAGGCGCTGATCCCGATCAAGACGCTCCATTTCGACGAGGGCGTGAACCTGACGTTGGGCCTGCCGATCGTCCGCACCTCGCCCGATCACGGCACCGCCTTCGACATTGCCGGGCAGGACAAAGCGGATCCGGGTGCGATGATCGCGGCGATCGCGCTTGCCGGCAGCTGCGCGGCGAACCGCCTAGCCAACGCGTGAGCCGGCTGCCGCCGCTGCCGCCGCTCCGCGAGGTGATCGCGGCGCACGGCCTTTCGGCCGAAAAGGCGCTCGGCCAGAACTTCCTGCTCGACGCGCAGCTGCTCGATCGGATCGCGCGCGTGCCGGGCGATCTCGACGGTGCCTCGGTCTATGAGGTCGGGCCGGGACCCGGCGGGCTGACGCGCGCCTTGCTCGGCGCGGGCGCGCATGTCGTCGCGGTCGAGCGCGACCGGCGCTGCCTCGTGCCGCTGATCGAGCTGGCGCAGGTCGTCGATGGCCAACTGACCGTGATCGAAGGTGACGCGCTCGATCTGGACGAGGCGCCGCTGGTCGGGCGCGGCGCGCATATCGTTGCCAACCTGCCCTATAATGTCGGCACGGCTTTGCTGATCCGCTGGCTGAGCGACACCGCTTGGACCCCGTGGTGGGCATCGCTGACCTTGATGTTCCAGAAGGAGGTGGCCGAGCGCATCGTCGCGAAGCCGGACAGCGATCATTACGGGCGGCTGGCGGTGCTCGCCCAGTGGCGCTCGACGCCGCGCATCGCCTTCACCGTCAATCGCGCCGCGTTCGTGCCGCCGCCGAAGGTCACGTCGGCGGTCGTGCATATCGTGCCCGCCGACGCGCCCGAAGGCGTCCGGCTGGCGACGCTGGAGCGGATCACGGCCGCGGCCTTCGGGCAGCGCCGCAAGATGCTGCGGCAGAGCCTCAAGAGCGTGAGCGGTGCGATCGAGGCGCTGGAGGCGCTGGGGATCGAGACGACGCGGCGCGCCGAGACGCTGTCGGTCGAGGATTTCGTGGCCTTGGCGCGGATCCTGGACGCTCCCGACGGCTGAAAACGATAGTACTGAGCCTGTCGAAGCACGGCCTTTCCCTTTCGGCTCAAGAAGGACGGGCCTTCGACAAGCTCAGGCCGAACGGGTCGAAGGACCGCGTTTACGTCTCCTCGTCGTCCTTCGCCGCGGTCGCGGGCGGGCAGGCGATCCTCGGCGCCGTCTTCCGCGCGACCTTCGTCACGGCGAACTCGACCGGGGTCAGCTTCGCATCATGATCGGCATCAGCGGCGACGAATTTGGTCGTCGTCTTGATCGCCCATTCGTCGAAGTCGAGTCTGCCGTCGCCATTCGCGTCCAGCCTCGCGAAGGCCTTGCGGCGTGACGCGAGATACTCCTCGCGGGCCACTTGGCCGTCCTTGTCCTTGTCGTAGCGGCTGAAGCGCCGCTCCTCGCGCGTCTTCTCGCTGGCGGCGGGTGGCTCCGGGACAGCCTCGTCACGTCCCGCGGCACTGCGCGCGGCGAGCGGCACATCGGGCAGGCCGGACCGCGCATCCGCCCCGCCCCGCCAGATCAGAAGCCCGCCGCCCGCCAGCAACAGCGCCGCCACCGCACCGACCAGATAGCGCCACATCGTCCCTGTCTCCCCCCGGATCGGGCAGAGTTTATCGTCCCGTCAGCCGTCGCACCAGCATCCGCGCGAGCCGCGCCGGCGATCCCTGCCGACGCAGGCCGTCACTCGCCGCATCCCACCTTGCCAGCGCCGCGAGCGCGCCGAGCGGACGGGCCGCGCGCGGCCAAGAGCCGGGCCGGATCTGCCCAGCGATCTCGGCGGCCCGGCGCCGCGCCTCGGTGCGGATCGCCGCATCGGAATGGCGGTGCGCGAGATCGGCGAGCGCCCATGCCTCGCCCGCCGGCTCGATCCGATCGTCATCGGTGCCGAGCAGATGGCCGGCCGCGAGGAAGAGATTGCCGCCGCGTTCGTGCCCGTGACGGACGACGACATCCTCGGCGTCGAGCAGCGCGGCCCAGCCATCCTCTATTGCCGCCAGCGCCTCGCCCGAGGGCCCGCGCGGGAGGACATTCGTGGCGAGCGATGCGAGCAAAGGTTCGGCCGGGGGGGCTGCGTGATCCAGCCGCTGCAGCGCCTCGCGCCACCAGGCGAGGCGGATTAGCCCGATCGTCGGTTCGGTGGTCCTCGCCACGATCATGCCGAGGCGCTCGTCGAGCGCGAACAGGGCGCTCAGGCCGGGGCGAAGATGCGCGGGGGCATATGTGACGATGAGCGCGCGCTCGGGATCGGCGAGCGTCAGTTCCGCCCCGGCACGGGGATGGCGACCAGCCGAAGGCTGGTGGAGGGGGGTCACCACGAGCGGGGCACCCCCTCCACCACCACCTTCGGCGGTGGTCCCCCTCCCCGTTCCGGGGAGGACCAGGTTCTTACTTGTAGCAGACCTTCTTCGCCGCCTCGATCACGTCGCCGACCTTGAGCAGGGCTTCGGTCTCGAGGTTCGCGGCATAAGGCAAGGGCACGTCGATATTGGTGACGCGCAGGACGGGGGCGTCGAGATCGTCGAAGCCCTCCTCCATCGCGAGCGCCATGATCTCGGACGCGACCGAGCAGGTCGGCCAGCCTTCCTCGACGACGACCATGCGATTGGTCTTGGCGAGGCTCTTGAGCACGGTCTGCCTGTCTAGCGGACGGATCGTGCGCAGATCGATGACCTCCGCATCGATGCCGTCCTCGGCCAGCTTCTTCGCCGCTTCCAGCGCGACGCCGACGCCGATCGTGTAGCTGACGAGCGTCACGTCCTTGCCTTCCTTGACGATGCGCGCCTTGCCGATCGGCAGGACATAATCGTCGAGCTTCGGCACATCGAACGACTGGCCGTAAAGCAGTTCGTTCTCGAGGAAGACGACCGGATCGTTAGAGCGGATCGCCGCCTTCAGCAAGCCCTTCGCATCGGCCGCCGAATAAGGCGCGATCACGATCAAACCGGGGACGGAGGCGTACCAGGGCGCATAATTCTGCGAATGCTGCGCGCCGACGCGCGCGGCGGCACCGTTGGGTCCGCGGAACACGATCGGGCAGCGCATCTGGCCACCCGACATGTAATTGGTCTTGGCAGCCGAATTGATGATGTGATCGATCGCCTGCATCGCGAAATTGAACGTCATGAACTCGACGATCGGGCGCAGGCCCGCCATCGCCGCGCCCGTGCCGATGCCGGCAAAGCCATATTCGGTGATCGGCGTGTCGATGACGCGCTTCGGGCCGAATTCGGCGAGCAGCCCCTGGGTGACCTTGTAGGCGCCCTGATATTCGGCGACTTCCTCGCCCATCACGAAGATGCGATCGTCGGAGCGCATCTCCTCGGCCATCGCTTCCTTCAGCGCCTCGCGTACCGTCATCTTGACGAGCTCGGTGCCGGCCGGGACCTCGAGATCGTCGCGGGTATCGGCGACGGCCGCGACGAGCGCACGCGCGGCGGTCGGCATCTGGTTCGACACCTCGCCGCCCTCGGGCGCGGGAACGGCGGCATCGGCTTTCGCCTCGGCCTTCGGTGCTTCGGCGGCGGGCTTGGCCGGCTCGCTCGGGGCGGAGGCGTCCTCATCCTCACCGGCGATCATCGCGATCACCGTCCCGACCTTCACGCCGTCGCTACCCTCGGCGATGAGGATCTTGGTGACGGTGCCTTCGTCGACGGCTTCGAATTCCATCGTCGCCTTGTCGGTCTCGATCTCGGCGAGGATGTCGCCGGATTTGACCGTATCGCCTTCCTTGACGAGCCATTTGGAAAGCGTGCCCTCCTCCATCGTGGGAGACAGGGCCGGCATCTTCAGTTCGATCGGCATGGGGCTCGTAACTCAGTAAGTGTCGACGAGGACGTTGGTGTAAAGCTCGGACAGATCCGGCTCGGGGCTCTCTTCGGCGAAGGCCGCAGAATCGGCGACGATCTTGCGGATGTCCTTGTCGAGCGCCTTCAGCTCGTCGGCCGAGACGCCCTCGCCTTCCAGCAGCTTGGCGAGATGATCGATCGGATCGCTCTTGTCGCGGACCGACTGGACCTCCTCGCGCGAGCGATACTTGGCCGGATCCGACATC
Organism: Sphingomonas natans; assembly: GCF_030546695.1. Lineage (GTDB taxonomy): Bacteria > Pseudomonadota > Alphaproteobacteria > Sphingomonadales > Sphingomonadaceae > Sphingomonas_I > Sphingomonas_I natans. The sequence goes on along the minus strand of NZ_JAUOTP010000013.1, from coordinate 33,866 downwards.
GAATGGCCGCGATAGCGATAGGTCTTGAGCTCGAGCAGGATCGGACCCTTGCCGGCCTGGACCCAGGCCTTGGCTTCCTCGGCCGCGCCGCGCACCGCGAGGACGTCCATGCCATCGACCTGGATGCCGGGGATGCGGAAGCTCTCGCCGCGGCGATAGAGCTGGTCCTCGGCCGAGGCGCGATTGACGCTCGTGCCCATCGCATATTGGTTGTTCTCGATCACGAAGATCACCGGCAGCTTCCAGAGCTCCGCCATGTTGAAGCTCTCATAGACCTGGCCCTGATTGGCCGCGCCGTCGCCGAAATAGACGAGCGCGAGGCCGCCATCCTCGGCATATTTGTGCTTGAAGCCGAGGCCGGCGCCGATCGAGACCTGCGCGCCGACGATGCCGTGGCCGCCGTAAAAGCCATGCTCTACCGAGAACATGTGCATCGAGCCGCCCTTGCCCTTCGAGATGCCGGCGGCGCGGCCGGTCAGCTCGGCCATGATGACGTTCGGATCGATGCCGTAGGCCAGCATGTGCCCATGATCCCGGTAACCGGTTACCACCGAGTCACGACCGACGGTCAGCGCGGACTGGAGCCCGACGGCGACGGCCTCCTGGCCGATATAGAGATGGCAGAAGCCGCCGATCAGGCCGAGGCCGTACAGCTGGCCGGCTTTCTCCTCGAAGCGCCGGATGAGAAGCATTTGCCGATAGAATTCAAGCATCTCCTCTTTCGAGGCAGCGTAAGCCTTCGGCTCATCGGGGCGTTCGCGATTGCCGATTCCGGCCGGAGTCGAAACTTTCGACACGGCGGGGGGCGCCGCGGCCTGTGCGCGTGGAATTCCTGCTGATGCTGCCTTCGCCAAGGATCATGGCTCCTGTCGGGGGGGACAATGGGACGGGCCCGTATAGGCGCTGCCACCGCCGGACGGCAATGACCTGCTGCGAACGGATTGCTGCAAAGACGGGATGTTGCCGGGGCGTTTCGGGCCGATGTCGGCTTATGGGTGGGTGATGATCACTTCGTCGGGCCGGACCTGCCCGGTCTGGCGCCGAACCAGCTCGTCCGCATAATCGGGATCGACGTGGCGCGGGTCGAGCAGGCTCGCATGATGCTCGAGCATCGCCTTCTCGGCCTTCAGCCGGTCGAGCGTCGAAAGATGATCGACCTTCTGCTGGCGGTATCCGGCCAGCTGCAGCAGGCCATTCTCGCCGAATACGGCGAAGCCCGCAAAATGCGCGATGACGAACAGCGCCACCGCCGGGAGGGCAGCCGACTTCATCAGGGTAAGGGCCGAGCGGCGCGACATCAGCCGGACAGAATCACAATCGAGTCAAGGGTTCAAGCGAAATGGTGCGGATCGAATCAGAAGCACGGTGAGCATGCCGACTCAGCGGCCCGGCAGCGCCGGCACCTCCCAGTTGCGCCCGACCTCCAGCGCGCGAAAGCGATCCCGCTTTATGCCCTTGTCGGCCAGCGTCTTCGCCAGCAGCGCCGGCGGCTCGTCGATTCCCTCGTTGGACAGGCGGAAGGTGCCCCAGTGGATCGCGAGCGCATGGGCGGCGCCCAGCGTCTGGAACGCCGCCACCGCCTCGGCCGGTCCGATATGGTTGCCGGACATGAGCGCGCGCGGCTGCCACGCGCCGATCGGCAGCAGAGCGAGGCGGTAGGGCCCGTCGCGCGCCGCCTCGGCCGGCCAGCTGCCGTCGCCCCAGCCCGTATCGCCGGCGAAGAACAGATTGCCGCCCGGTAGCGTGACGGTGAAGCCCGACCAGAGCGCGCGGTTGCGATCGCTCATCCAGCGCGAGCCCCAGTGATGGACGCGCTCGATAATCACGTCGATGCCCGGCCGGACGGTAATGCGCTCGCCCCAGTCCTTGGCGACCGCCTTCGCCCCGCTGCCGGCGATCACAGTGTCGTTGCCGAGGCTGGTGACGATAAGCGGGCGATCGCGCTCCCAGAGCCGCCGAAGCGTCGCCAGATCCATATGATCCCAATGATCGTGGCTGACGAGGACGAGATCGATCCTGGGAAGATCCTCGAACCGGATGCCCGGATCGCGGACGCGCGACGGGCCGGTCACGCCGAACGGGCCCGAATGCGTGGCGTAGATCGGATCGGTGAGGATGTTGATCCCGCCCGCCTGGATCAGCACCGTCGCATGGCCGATCCAGGTGACGAACATGCGGCGCGGATCGACCTTGGGAACGCAGCGCGCCCAGCTTTCGACGATGCGGGCTTTCGCCGCCGGACAGGGCGTGCCTTGGGCCGCGGGATAGCCCGGCGCCACGTCGATATGTTCGGGCCATGCGCTCCGGTCCTGCCCGAGCAGGAAGCGCACGAAGGTGGCGGCGGGCGGACGCCGCTGAGTGCCGCCCGTGCCATATTCGCCATCGGGATTGAAGAAATGGGCGCCGTCGTAATGCGCGCTCTTCGGGCCGCGATAATAGATGCGGTCGAGGAAGGGCGGGATCACGACCGGCGCGAGCAGCAGCACGATCACCAGCCACAGCAAGCCGGCGCCGAGCAGGCGCAGCGTTGTTCGCAGTGTCGCGGAACCCGTCATGGTCGGCGCATCGGCGGGAAAGTGGCATTTGTCCAGCGCCGGACATTTGCGACCAACCGTATTGCAAGCGTAACACAGCGGCGATATCGTTGCGGCGACACAACATTAGCGTCCGCGCGTTCGATCGCGCGGGCGATGGCGGCTTGCGGAGTTGACTATGCGTATCGAAATTACCCTGCTGGGCGCCACGCTCATTCTCGCGCTCATCCAGATCATGCTCGCGGGGCAGGTCCGCACGATGCAATATGGCACCAAGTGGAATACCGGCGCGCGCGACGCGGAGATGCCGCCGCTCAATCCGCTGGCGGGCCGGCTCGTGCGCGCGCAGGCCAATCTGTTCGAGACGCTGCCGATCTTCATCGGCGCAGTGCTGGCCGCGGCCTTCGCCAACAAGCTGGGCGAGCTGACGGCGATCGGCGCGGCGCTCTATTTCGGCGGCCGCGTCCTCTATGTGCCGCTCTATGCGGCGGGCATCCCGATCGTCCGATCGATCGTCTGGATGGTCGCCTCGGTCGGTCTCGTGCTGATCCTGTGGGCGCTGATGTTCGGCTGACGCCCCCTTCCCCGCCGATCACGCATTGCCAAGCTGCGGGGACGCTCTAGAGCGCGCCTCATGCCCCCTCTGTTTCTCGTCATGATCGGCGGCGCCATCGGCGCCGGCTTCCGCTTCCACATCGGCAACGTCGCGCTCCGCAACCTCGGGCCGAACTTTCCGTGGGGGACGTGGATGGTCAACCTCCTCGGCGGTCTGCTGATGGGCGTGCTCGCGGGCACGCTCGCCAAGGGCCCGGCGCTGCAGGGCGAGCCTCTGCGCCTGTTCCTCGGCGTCGGCGTGCTCGGCGGCTTCACGACCTTCTCCGCCTTCAGCCTGGAGACGGCGAACATGCTGATCCGCGGCCAGCATGTGCAAGCGGCCGCTTATGCGGTATCCTCGGTCGCAGGGTCGGTACTGATGCTGTTCGTAGGCCTGCTGCTGACAAAGGCGATGGCATGAGCGACGCAAAGAGTGATCCCACCGCGACCGCGGACGACGCCCGCAATTTCACGATCGCGGAAGACGATCACGGCATCCGCCTCGATCGCTGGTTCAAACGGCACATGCCGGACGCGAGCTTCAACATCGTCTCGCGCTGGTCGCGGACCGGGCAGCTGCGCGTCGACGGCAAGCGGATCGCGCCGGGCGACCGGATCGAAGCCGGCCAGGTGCTGCGCGTGCCGCCGCTGGAGGCGCTGCCCGTCGCCACCTCGACGGCCAAGCCCAAGAAGCAGCGCCCGCCGCTCTCGGCCGAGGACGAGGCGTTCATCCAGAGCCTCGTCATCTATCGCGATCGCTCGGCGATCGTCATCGACAAGCCGCCCGGCCTCGCCACGCAGGGCGGCACCAAGACCGATCGCCATGTCGACGGGCTGCTCGACGGACTGCAGTTCGAGCAGGAGAACCGCCCCAAGCTCGTCCACCGGCTCGACAAGGATACGAGCGGCGCGCTGCTGCTCGCGCGCTCGTCCAATGCGGCGGCGCATTTCGCCAAGGCCTTTTCCAGCCGCACGGCGAAGAAGCTTTATTGGGCGCTGATCGTCGGCGTGCCCTCGATCGAGGACGGCATGATCGAGCTGCCGATCGGCAAGCAGCCCGGCACCGGCGGCGAGAAGATGTATGTCGACGAGAAGGAGGGCAGCCCCGCGCGCACCCGCTATCGCGTCGTCGAGCGCGCGGGCAACGCGACCGCTTGGGTCGAGCTCCAGCCCTTCACCGGCCGCACGCATCAGCTGCGCGTCCATATGGCGGCGATCGGCCATCCGATCGTCGGCGACGGCAAATATGGCGGGCAGGACGCGTTCCTGACCGGGGGCGTCAGCCGCAAGCTGCACCTGCACGCGCGCCGCATCCGCATCGACCATCCCGACGGCAGCAAGCTGGACGTGACCGCCGAGCCGCCGCGTCATTTCGCCGAAAGCCTCGGCCATCTCGGCTTCGACATGGAGCTGGGCGATGCGCTGCCGATCGACGAGCCGAAGTTCAGCGAGACCGCCGAAGGCAAGAAGCGCGCCGTCAGCGCCGCCGCCAAAGCGCGCCGCAAGGATCGCAAGGGCGAGAGGCGCAACCGGACCGCGCGCGACTGATGCATCCCAACAGGGCCTTCGTCTGGGATGACGAACCAGCGATGCGGGATTTCGTGGAGCGCGTCGCCTTCGCCCTGATCGCGGTTGCGGTGGATGGGCGGGTCGTCACCGCGCAGGCGCCCCTCGCCTTCGCCGGCGACGGAGCGCCGGTCTTCCACCTGGCACGGGCCAATCCGCTGGTCGGCCACCTCGACGGTCGGCCGGCGCTTGCCACCATCGTCGGCGAGCACAGCTATATCAGCCCCGACTGGTACGGCAGCGAAGATCAGGTGCCGACGTGGAATTACCGGCTCGTCGAGATCGAAGGCGTCGTCCGCCGCCTCGACGATGCCGGACTGATCGACCAGCTCGATCGCCTGAGCGCCGCGCAGGAGGCGCTGCTCGCGCCCAAGCCGCCATGGACGCGCGACAAGATGAACCCTGCCCGCTTCGCGGCGATGACGAAGGCGATCGTCGGATTTGCGATCGATGCGCCCGCGATCCGCGGCACCGTGAAGCTCGGCCAGAACAAGAGCGCTGTCGAGGCTGCCGGCGCGATCGCCGCGTTGCGCGAACTCGACCGCACCGACATTGCCGCCTCAATGGAGACCGCCCGATGAACCGCCTCGCCATTTTCGATTGCGACGGCACGCTCGTCGATTCGCAGGGCGTGATCTGCACCGCGATCGAGCAGAGCTTCGCGGCACACCGGATCGCGCCGCCGACGCGCGCGGCCTCGCGCGGGATCATCGGCCTTTCGGTGACCCAGGCGATGGCGGTGCTGCACCCGGCCGGATCGACCGACGATCATGAGGCATTGGGCGCGACCTACAAGGCCAGCTTCGCGGAACTGCGGACGCAGGGCCGGGCCGACGAGCCGCTCTATGACGGGATCCTCGCGGCGATCGACGGGCTGGAGGCGCGCGGTTGGCTGCTCGGCGTCGCGACCGGCAAGTCCGATCGGGGGCTCGGCCATGTGCTGGAGAAGCACGGCCTCCACCCGCGCTTCATCACGCTGCAGACCGCAGATCGCCACCCGTCCAAGCCGCATCCGTCGATGATCCGGCAGGCGATGGCCGATGCCGGCGCCGAGCCCGCCGGCACCGCGATGATCGGCGATACGAGCTACGACATGGAAATGGCGAAGGCCGCGGGCGTCGCCGCGATCGGCGTTGCCTGGGGCTATCATTCGGCGGACATGCTGCGCGAGGCGGGCGCCGATGCGGTGGCCAGCCACGCGTCCGAACTGGTCGATCTGCTCGAAGCCCTGCCGTGAAGCGCTTCTACACGGACGTGACGATCGAGGACGGAGCGATCCGGCTCGACGGCCGCATCGTCAAGACGCCGGACCGCGCGGCCCTTTCCGTCCCCTACCCCGCGCTTGCGACAGCGATCGCCGCTGAGTGGCGCGCGCAGGGCGACGTGCTCGATCCGCGATCGATGCCGATGACCGGGCTTGCCAATGCCGCGATCGATCGCGTCGCGCCCGATCCCCCCGCCTTCGTGGCGACGCTTGCGGGTTATGCCGAGACGGACCTGCTTTGCTATCGTGCGCTCACGCCGCCCGAGCTCCTCATCGAAGAAAAGGCCGCCTGGGATCCGCTGCTCGACTGGGCGCGCGCGCGCTACGACGTCCATTTCGAGATCGTCGCCGGCATCGTCCACTGCCCGCAGCCGCCGGCGACCGTCGCCCGCCTGCGCGAAGCGCTAACGGTGCGCTCCCCCTTCGCGCTCGCCGCGATGGCGCCGCTGATCACGATCAGCGGCTCGCTCGTCACCGCGCTCGCCATCGCCGAAGGCGCGATCGACGGCGAACCGGCCTTCGAAGCGACCCATCTCGACGAAATCTGGCAGGCGCGCCGCTGGGGCGAAGATGCGCTCGCGACGCAGACGCGCGATGCGCGGCGGCGCGATTTCACGGCAGCGGCAAGATTTCTGCAGCTATTAGACTGAAGTCTAATCGCGTTCTCTTTTCGTTGTCAGATCGCGAGCTGAGCAGATTACTGCTGCTATTTGCCTTACGGCGCGCAAACAAGATTTAGACTTCAGTCTAACTTCTGAAAACGATCGTAAACTTACGACCGTTAACCAAACATACACCTTGCTAGTTAGGACTTCGGGGCAGTAATACTGCTTTCGGAACAGGGTATTAGTGCATTTATATTCGGATTTCCGAGAAAAATGGCACGACATTCCGTGAACCTTCGTCAGTAACCATAGTCCGCGTAGAGTAGGGTTTTTTATGCGTAACATTATCGGTTTGATTGCGAAGGGCGGGGCCCGCGCCGCCATCACGGCATCGTTCGCCGTAGCCACGACCGGGTCGGCCCTCGCGGTCACCAGCATTTCGAGCAACGCGACCGACCTCAAGGTTTCGCTCGGGATCGCGACCATTCCCGTCGGCGTCACGATCGGTACGTCGAGCGGGACCGCCGCGCCCGCTTATAGCGCCAGCAACAGCGTCGCTTCGGTCAATCAGTCGCTCGCGCTGGGAGGCGTCGTCGGCGGCCCGCTGAGCCAGGGGCTGACGACGGGCGTGATGACGACCTCGGCGCAATCGGCCTTCCCCGTCAGCCCCACGGGCAGCGCCAGCGCCACGATCAACAATCTCGGGCTGGGCCTTGCGATCAATCTCGGCGTGCTGGGATCGCTCAACGCGCTGTCGCTGGGCTCGTCCGCGGTGACCTCGACCACGACGTTCGACGGGAGCAACTTCACCGGTGTCAGCAGCGTCGCAGATCTTGCCCTGAACAGCCTGATCCTGTCGCTGCCGATCAATGCGGGCATCTACGCCTCGACCGCGGCCAACCGTACGCTGATCGACATACTCGGCCTCAAGATCACGCTCAACGAGCAGATCGCCACCGACCTGACGAGCGCGGGGCTCAATACGCGATCGTTCACGACCAACGCGTTGCGCGTGACCTATACGGACTTCCTCGTCGGCGGCGCGCTCTTGAACGGCGACGTGATCGTCGGGCAGAGCCAGGTCAGCGTCACCCAGGCGGTGCCCGAGCCGGCAACCTGGTCGATGATGATCCTCGGCTTCGGCATGGTCGGCGGCGCGCTCCGTCATCAGCGCCGCGCGGTTCGCGCACTCGCCTGACCGCAACCAGGCGACCTGCAGCGAAGGGGCTCGGTGGCACTCGCCGCCGGGCCCCTTTTTCGATATCGTTGATGCCAAGGCAGCCTGTAGCCTGAAACGACGTCCTATCGAGTGACTCCGGCCCTAGATCGGGCAACGAAGGCAGGAGGCGAGCATGGCGGATGATGCACGTGTGCGAATGTCACTGGGCCGCTGCGCGCTGGCGATATCCCTGCTGACCCTCCCCTTGCAGACCGCGCAGGCCGCGACGATGATCTCGGCCAGCGCCACCGCGTTCCTGTCGGACGTTCGCCTCGCCTCGGGGGCGACGGCGACCTTGACGCCGGCTGGCGCGGCCACCGGCACCGCCCCGCCCGCGTTCAGCGAGTCGACGGGGCCGGTTTCCTATTCGGGACGCCTCGACGTCGGGCCGGTCGCCACCGGGCCGCTCTATCTGAGCTTCGGCGCCAATAGCCTGACGAGCAGCGCGCAGGGCGATACGGAGTCTCCGGCCGGCAGCGCATCGACGATGCTGGCCTTCGCCGGCTTCGGCCTGCTCGTCGCCCAGACCGTGACGCGAGACAGCGACTTCGCGAGCTTTTCGGCATCGGCGCTGGGCTCGACGACGACGTTCGACGGCGCGAACTTCGTGGGCACGAGCAATGTCACCGAACTCTACGTCAATCGGGACAATCGCGACCCCGTTTTCTATTCGGATGCCGCCACGAGCTTCGCACCGAACACGATCGTCTGGGATCGGGATGGCCATCGCGTCGTCCTGAACGAGCAGATCCTGACCGAGAATATGTCTGGCGATGCCTTCGTCCGCTCGCTGACGACCAACGCCCTCCACATCCGCTTCACCGGCTATGCGATCCCGGGCAGCGCGCTCTCCGGCGACGTCATAGCCGGGCAAAGCCGCGTGAGCGTCTCGACGACCGCGGACGTGCCGGAGCCGGCGACCTGGGCGATGATGATGCTCGGCTTCGGGCTGATCGGGGCGACGATCCGCCGTCGAGGCGTCAGCCCGCCCGCGTTGGCACGAACCAGCGCGCGATGACGAGCCCCGACGCACACATCATCGCGAGATCGGCGACGAGGCCGTAGAGCGCGAAACGCCAGGCGCCGTGCATCCAGATCGGATCGCTGAGCGTGATCATGACGACCGTCGCTGCCGACAGCCCGACGACGAGCCGCGCGCGCGACGCGAAATCGGTGACCCGGCCGGCGACCGCATACAGGCTGAGCGCGATCATCAGCGAGACGACCACCTCGTGGATGAAGCCGCCGATCATCGCGCTGGGATCCGCGGTCGAAAAGCCGGCGCTGTTATAATTGACGAGCGCGGTCGGGCCCTTGCCGTAGAGCACCGCGCCGTTCGATGTCTCGGGATTGGGGATCAGATAATAGCCGGTCGCAGACAGGTTCTGCGCGAGCGACAGCTGAACGGCCGCGCTTTGTGCCTCGGTCGCGCTGGAAAAAGCGATCTTGTTGAGCGGCGTCGCCCAGAACAGGAAGCCGGCGATGAACATCGCGACTCCGCCGGCAATGCTGCCGAGTAGGACCTTGATCATGGTTTCGCCTCCCTCTTCGCGAGGCGAAGGCTAGATCAAGCCGTCGCGCTCATCAATTTTCGCGCGAATCCGATCAATCCGGTCTGGCGCGAACGACGCAAACGCTCGGCCTGCAGGATCGTACGCACTTCTTCGAAGCATTGATCGACGTCGTCGTTGATCAGCACATAATCATAGCCGTCCCAATGGCTGATCTCGGATGCGGCGCGCTGCATGCGACCGGCGATCACATCCTCGTCATCGGTGCCGCGGCTCGCGAGCCGGCGGCCGAGTTCCTCGACCGAGGGCGGCAGGATGAAGACGCGGACGACATCGCCGCCCGCTTTCTGGAACAGCTGCTGCGCGCCCTGCCAATCGATGTCGAACAGGACGTCGCGGCCGGCCGCCAGCATGTCGAGCACGGGCTTTTCGGGCGTGCCGTAGCGATGATCGAAGACGTGCGCCCATTCGATCAGCTCGCCCTCCGCCACCATCTCCTTGAAGCGGGGCACGTCGACGAAGTGATAATCCTTGCCGTCGACCTCGCCCGCGCGCGGCGGCCGCGTCGTGACCGAGACGGACATGGCGATATCATCGTCGCCGGCGAGCAACATCCGCGCGATCGTGGATTTGCCCGCGCCGGAGGGCGAGGAGAGGACGAAGAGGACGCCGCGATGATCGAGGCCGTGACGAGGCATGCGCGCTCTTGTCGCCGCGAAGCCGTGCCGTCAACATGGCTTCATGGCCGAGACCTTCATTTGCCTGCTGCGCGCCGTGAATGTCGGCGGGCGCAAGCTCGTCATGGCCGATCTGCGCGCCGCGGCGGAGGCGGCCGGCTTCGAGGCGTTCCGGACCTATATCCAGAGCGGCAATTTGCTCTTTTCGGCGAAGGGCAACGAAGCCGAGGCGGAAGACGCGATCGAGGCGCTCATCGAGACCGCGTTCGGATTGAAGGTTATCGCGCTGGTGCGATCGGCGCGCCATTTCGCCGAGATTGCCGAGGCGAATCCCTTTCCCGAGGCGTTGCCGAACCAGCTGCATCTGTGCCTGACGAAGCATCCGCCCTATTCCGATGCATCCGCGACGCTCGCGGCGCGCGCGCTGGCGGGGGAGCGCATCGCGCTGGCGGGCGGCGCGCTGTGGATCGATTTCGCGCGCGGGGTCGGCAACAGCAAGCTTACACCGCCGCTGCTCGACAAGGCGGCGGGATCGACGCTGACCGCACGCAACTGGAACACCGTCCAGAAGCTGATCGAGATGGTGGGCGAATGAGCGGCCGGCGCACGGCCGCCGCCGCCCTGCTGATGCTTGCCGCCACCGCCGCGATCCTGCTGGCGATGGGACGGCCGCCGATCTGCACCTGCGGCCATGTCGCATTGTGGCACGGCGCGATCGATGCCGGGAACAGCCAGCATATCGCCGACTGGTATTCGCCGAGCCATCTGATCCACGGTCTGCTTTTCTACGCGGCGGGCTGGGCGCTGCTGCGGCGCTGGCCGGTGGCGGCGCGCTATTTGCCGGCATTGGCGATCGAAGCGGCGTGGGAATTGCTCGAGAACAGCCCGATGATCATCGATCGCTATCGCACCGCGACGATGGCGCTCGGCTATGAAGGCGACAGCGTGCTCAATTCGCTGTGCGACATCGGCTTCATGTCGCTCGGCTTCTGGCTGGCGCGCCGGCTGCCGGTGGCAGCGTCGATCGGCATCGCGATCGGGTTCGAACTGCTGACACTCGCGGTGATCCGCGACAATCTCACGCTCAACGTGCTGATGCTGGTCTGGCCGATCGAGGCGGTCCGGACGTGGCAGGCCGCGATCGGCTGAGTCCGGTTCGTCGCATATTTCGGTGCCGCAAAAGAGCGGCAATTCCCCGGCCACGCCCAAATGCAATCAGGCGCTCACAAGGAGCCGCCTTCATGCCCTGTTACCGCCTCTTCCATCGCAGTGCCCAGACCGGCCGCATCGTCGACAGCGAAGTGCTGGGCGACTGCGCCGACGATCGGGAGGCGCTGATGCGCCTCGCCGATCATATGCGCGGGTTGGAAACCGAATTGTGGGAGCGCGGCCGGCTCGTCGCGATCCTCAAGAGCGCGGCGCAGGCCGCCTGATCGATCAGACCTTGGGAGCCTTGCGGCTGTCATAGGCCTTCTTGGCGACATAGGCGCCGCCGAGGATCAGGCCGAGCGGCCCCAGGCGACGCAGCAAGGCCGGGACGGTCGCGCCGATCACCGCGCCCTTGACGCCGCTATCGCCGTCGCGACGATCCAGCTGACGGCCTACGAGCGCGCCGATAATCTTGCCGATCATGCATTTAGGTCCTTCTGTTCGCCGAAAATCTCATCCTTGGCGAGGCCGAGCCCGCGCAGGACCGCCCAGCCGATCGCGTAGGTGATCACGACGGGAATCGCGACTTTCAGCACGTTCGCGGTGATCGCACCGACCAGCGCGCCGTCCGCGGCGCTGTCGTCGCCGCTGACCGAATCGATCGCGCCACCTACCAGCGCTCCTATCGTCGTCGCACTCACATCAACCTCCCGGGATAGTCGGCCATGGAGCGCGCGACCGGCCGTTCGGTTCCGCCCCCGTGACGACGTTATCGCCCGAGCATCGTCTCCGCGACGACGAAGCGATCGAAGGTATCGTCGTTGACAAGCCCCAGCGCCTTACCCGCCTCACGCAGGGTCAGCCCCTCATGATGCGCATGCTTGGCGATCTTGGCGGCATCGTCGTAACCAATCGCGGGCGCGAGCGCGGTGACGAGCATCAGCGAGCGATCGAGCAATTCGGCGATGCGCGCACGATTGGGCTCGAGTCCGTCGAGCGCGCGCTCGCGGAAGCTGTCCATGCCGGTCGCGAGCAGGTCGATCGAGCGCAGCACGGCGGCGCCGATCAGCGGCTTGAACACGTTGAGCTCCATATGCCCCTGCATGCCGCCGATCGTGACCGCGACATGATTGCCCATTACCTGCGCCGCGACCATCGTCAGCATCTCGCACTGCGTAGGATTGACCTTGCCGGGCATGATCGAGCTGCCGGGTTCGTTCTCGGGCAGCGAGAGTTCGCCCAAGCCGCAACGCGGGCCCGAGCCGAGCAGGCGGATGTCGTTGGCGATCTTGGTCAATGAAACGGCGAGCCCATTGAGCCGCCCCGAAAAGTCGACGAGCGTATCGTGGCTCGCCAGCGCCTCGAACTTGTTGGGCGCGGTCTCGAACGCGAAGCCGGTGATCGCGCTGATCTCGCGCGCAATATCCTCGCCGAAGCCCTTGGGCGCGTTGAGCCCCGTCCCCACCGCGGTGCCGCCCTGCGCGAGCTTCGACAGGCCATGCTCGATCAGCGGCACGGTGCGCGTCCGCGCCAGCCGGATTTGCGCATAATAGCCCGAAAATTCGTCGCCCAGCGTCAGCGGCGTCGCATCCTGGAGATGGGTGCGGCCGATCTTGACGATATCGTCCCACGCCTTCGCCTTCTCCAGCAGCCCGGCCTCGAGCTTTTCGAGGGCGGGCACCAGCCGATCGCGCGAGGCCAATGCCGCGGCGACATGCATCGCGGTTGGAAAGCTGTCGTTCGAGGACTGGCTGCGATTGACGTCGTCATTGGGGTGGACGGGCGTCTTGCCGCCGCGCGTGCCGGTCAGCATTTCGTTGGCCCGGCCGGCGATGACCTCGTTGACGTTCATGTTGCTCTGCGTGCCCGAGCCCGTCTGCCAGATGACGAGCGGGAACTGATCGTCGAGCTGGCCCGCGACGATCTCGGCCGCGGCCGCCTCGATCGCGTCGGCCTTCTCGCTCTCCAATCCGTGCGCGCGATTCACCCGCGCCGCCGCCTGCTTCACGATCGCCAGCGCATGGACGATGCCGAGCGGCATCCGCTCGCTCGCGCCGAACGGGAAGTTGGCGATCGATCGCTGCGTCTGCGCACCCCAATACGCGTCGGCGGGCACGTCGATCGGTCCGAAGCTGTCGGTTTCGATGCGGGTCTCGGTCACGATGCGAAATCTCCTGCGTCTGGCGCGGCTGGGGGCGAAACCCTAGATGGCGTGTTCGTTCGCAGGAGCAACCATGGCCGATCTTTCCGCCTTCCCGATCACCACGCGCTGGCCCGCGCAGCATCCCGATCGCATCCAGCTTTATTCGCTGCCGACGCCCAACGGCGTGAAGGTCTCGATCGCGCTGGAGGAGATGGGGCTCGCCTACGAGCCGCACACGATCAATATCGGCGCGAACGAGACGTGGACCCCCGAATTCCTCTCGCTCAACCCGAACGGCAAGATCCCCGCGATCCTGGATCCCGACGGGCCGGGCGGGCAGCCGCTGGCATTGTTCGAGTCGGGCGCGATCCTGCTCTATCTCGCCGAGAAGAGCGGTCTATTCCTGCCAACCGATCCCGCGCGGCGCTACGAGACGATCCAGTGGGTGATGTTCCAGATGGGCGCGATCGGGCCGATGTTCGGCCAGCTCGGCTTCTTCCACAAATTCGCCGGCAAGGATTACCAGGACAAGCGCCCGCGCGACCGGTACGTCGCCGAGGTGACGCGCCTGCTCGGCGTGCTCGATGGCCGGCTCGCGGAGCGCAGCTGGGTCATGGGCGAGGACTATACGATCGCCGACATCGCCACGCTCGGCTGGGTACGCAACCTGATCGGGATGTACGAGGCGCGCGAGATTACCGGCTACGACCGGTTCGGCGCGGTGGATGCCTGGCTGCAGCGCGGGCTGGCGCGCCCGGCGGTGCAGCGCGGGCTGACGATACCGGCGCGGCCCTGATCAGACCGTCATCCTGAACTCGTTTCAGGATGCAGTACCCGGACTCTCCACGGTCATCGCGGTCGAGATTGCGGGCCATGGATCCTGAAACGAGTTCAGGATGACGGGATCAGCCGCCCAGGCGCACCCCGATCCACAAGGTCCGCGGCGTGCCATAGTCGATCGAGCCGCCCGCATTTCGGGTGATGACGTTGACGTCGAACACATTCTCGGCGCGCGCGACGAGCGTCAGGCCGTGCCCGACCGGCAGACTCGCCACCCCGTCCACCGTCGTCACCGCGGGCAGGATGTCGGTCTGGAGATCGTCCTCATATTGCTTGCCGATCCGGCGGACCGTCGCCGACAGCGACGGGCCCTTGGCCGGCGCCCAGGCGAAGGTGGCGTTAGCGGCGTTGCGCGGGCTCTGCGCGGGAATGAAGCCGTCGAGCTGCGCGGCATTGCCCGAGGCATGGACGCGCGACGCGTTGAACGCATAGCTCGCGGTCAGCGAAAAGGGCCCGTGGCGCAAGGCGGCGGACGCCTCGATCCCCTTGGCGACGATCGCATCGACATTCTGCCGGCGCCGGACATTGGTGGCGATCGTCACATTGGCGATCGCATCCTCCAGCCGGTTGGTGAAGGCGGTCGCGCTGAGCGACACGCCCGGAAGCGGGGTCAGGTCGATCCCCGCCTCGGCACCGCGCAGCCGCTCCAGCTTCAGATCGGCATTGGCCTGCGTCGTGATCGGCACGACCACGAACGGGCGATAGAGCTCGTTCGGCGTCGGCAGGCGGAAGCCCGTATAGGCGGCGGCACGGATCGCGAGCGGCCCGGCGACCTGCCAGCGCGCGCCGGCGCGGCCCGTGGCACGCGTGCCGTCGCGATCGGCATAAGCGGCATTGGTCGTCAGCACGCCGGCCGGGTTGCGCTCGCGCAGGAAACCGTCGGCGATGCTCCAGCGATCGACGCGGCCGCCGCCGGTCACGACCAGATCGCCCAGCTTCCATTCGTCCTCGACGAACAGGCCCGCGGTGGTCTGGTTGCCGCCGGCATTGCGGCGAAGCGTGAGCGCGCCCGTCGTCGCATTGTAGCCGTCCTCGAACAGTTCGCCCGAAGCGCGGCGCACATCGCCGCCGATCCGCAGCAGATGCGCGTCGCCGACGGGCGGGCGCAGCTCGATCTTGCCGCCGAGTCCCGTCGCGGGCGTATCGCGCTGGTTCAGCGTCATCCGAAAGGTCGTCGCGCTGATGACCTTGTTGGTGAAGTTGCGCGTCTGCAGATAGGCGATCGCGTCGACCGCCCAGGATCCGCGATGGATCAGCCGCACGCTCGCATCCTGGCCGTCGGTGCTGCTGTCCGCGCCCTTGAAGCGCAGGGTGCGATCGTCGCGCAGCACGCTGGCGCTGGCCTGCAGCTCGGTCAGCTCGTCGATCGGCGCGACCGCGCGGATCGAGGTCGACCAGTCGCGATAGCGCGCGCGCGCCGTCGCGGCGACGCGCTGGCTCTCGGGCGTCGTGTAGAAGCCGTCGCTGCGATCATAGCGGCCCGACACGGCGATATAGCCCGCGCCCACGTCCGGCGCCGCGGTCGCGGCGACCTGCACCGATCCGAAGCTGCCGTAGGAGGCGTTGGCGGCGAGCGGCGGCAATGCGTCGCGGCCCGCGCTGATCAGCTCGACCGTGCCCGACAGCGCGCCCGCGCCGAATGCGCCGCTGCCGCCGCCGCGCGTGACGCGGATCTCGGACAGGCGCTCGGCCGACAGTGCATTGAAGGGGACATAGCCGAAGAAGGGATCGGTGATCGGCACGCCATCGAGCAGCACGAGCGTCCGGCTCGAGGCATTGCCGCCGAGCGCGCGCAAAGTGAGGCCCTGCGCGGACGGGTTGGCGGATCGGCTGTCCGATCGGCGGAACTGCTGGAGCCCCGCGACATCGCCCAGCACATCCTCGATCCGGCCAGAGGCGTCGCCCGTCAGCCGCGCGCGATCGATCACAACGCTGTCATAGGCCCGATCGGATTCGGGGCGCGCGAGCGGCGCGCCGAGGACGACGATGTCCGACGGGGGGGATGACGGCTCGGCCGATGCCGCGCCTGCGCCCAAAGCGGTGACCGCCACACCGATCCTCAGAAATCCTCGCAAATCCTGCCCCTTCGCCACCGTCTTGCCGCCTCCCGGCGTCGCCGCCATAGTGACAGAATCAGCATGGCGCGATCCCATCTCCGCGCTTTCGACGGAGCGATCGATGATCCTGCCGCGCGCATCCTCATCCTTGCATGCCGTCGCCGATCATTATGACGAACTCGATCCGCTCTATCGCGATCTGTGGGGCGAGGATCTTCATCACGGGATGTGGCGCACGGGCCGCGAGAGCACGCTGGAGGCCGTGACCGCGCTCAGCGACCTCGTCGGCCGGACGCTCGATGTCGCGCCGGGAGACGGGCTCGTCGATATCGGCTGCGGCTATGGTGCGACCACGCGCCGCTTCGCCGCCGCGGGCGCGATCGTCACCGGGCTGTCCGTCTCCGAGACGCAGATCGCACGGGCTGCCCCGCGTGAAAGCGTGACATTGCGGGTCGAGGACTGGCTGGAGAACTCGTTGCCCGATGCGTCGTTCGATGGCGCTTATGCGATCGAAAGCTCGGAGCATATGGCCGACAAGCCCGCCTTCTTCGCGCAGGCGGCGCGCGTGCTGAAGCCGGGCGGGCGCCTCGTCGTCTGCGCGTGGCTGGCCAACGATCCCGTGCCGCGCTGGCAGGTGGAGCATCTGCTCCGGCCGATCTGCGAGGAAGGGCGATTGCCGTCGATGGCCACCGCCGCCGAATATGAGGTGATGGCCAAGCAGGCAGGTTTCAGCGTCCGGAGCTATGCCGACATCAGCGGCTCGGTCGCCAAGACCTGGACGATCTGCCTCGGCCGCTTCCTGCGGGCCTTCGTCACGCGCGCCGACGTGCGCCGGATCGCGCTGTCCGGCCGCAATCGCGATTTCGCGCTGAGCCTGCCGCGGCTGATCCTCGCCTATCGCACCGGCGCGATGCGCTACGGCGTCTTCCGCTTCGACCTGCCGTCAGCGCCCGGGACCTAACGCGCCCGATCCGTCCGGGCGATGGCGACGCTGGCGAGCAGTGTTTCCGCCTGGGCCGTCGAATAGCCGGCAGCCTTGAAGGCGAGCAGCTCGGACTTGGCGACATTATAGCCGCTGTGCCAGGCCAATACGGCGAAGCGCCGCAGCGCTTCCAGCCGGGTGTCGGCAAGCTGCGGCTTGTGCTCGAGCCCGAACAGACGGCTCATGAGGCGCGACAGGCGGCCGGGCGCGGACAGACTCGACAGCCCGTCGCGGCGCGAGAAGAGGATCGTCGTCCATTCGAGCGGAGAGAATTCGGCGACCTCGCCGCGCGCGGCGGCGTGGCCGGTGAAGGCATCCAGCGGTGCCGCTTGCGCATAGGCCGCATTCAGATCGAGATATCCCATCCCTCGTCTCCCTCACGCCGGACGATCGCCTTCGGATCCTTGTCGCGTGCGCCGCGTGAACGCAGCCTGTCACGCAGCGCCGACAGTCGCGACGGAGCCGCGCATCCTGCATCGGATCTTGAAAGCGGCGCCGCGGTGGCGCTCGCCCTGCGGGAACGTCGCTATGCCGATGCCCCGAGGAGGTCAAATCCTTTCTGTACCGTAAGGAATAAAATGCGGGACTGTGTCCCTTAATCCTCTACCAGCACCTGGTTTCGCCCATTTTCCTTGGCCTGGTACAGCAGCGCATCGGCGGCGGCGATCGCCTGATCGAGGCTCTTTTCGCCGAAGCGGGCGATGCCGGCCGAGAAGCTGAGCAGCCCGAGCGGCTGATCGGTCGCGCGCAGCTTGACCTTGCGATTGGCGAGATCCTCGCGCGCGCGGTTCAGGATCGTGAACGCCTCGTCGGGCGTGACCGCGCCGTTGAAGATCACGAGGAATTCCTCGCCCCCCCAGCGCGCGAGGAAATTCTGACCGCAGCTTTCCTTGATCGAGGCGGCGACGAGCTTGAGCACGCGATCGCCGACGACATGGCCGTAGCGATCATTGACCGTCTTGAAGCGATCGATGTCGCAGATGGCGAGCAAGGGCCGCTGATCGGGGGTCATGCCCTGCAGCCTGGCGAGTACGCCGCGGCGATTGTGGAGGCCGGTCAGCGAATCATTGTGCGCATCGCCCTTGGCGGTCTCGACCTCCTGGCGAAGATCCTCGATCTGCTTGGCGGCCTTGGCGAGCTGCGTCTCGGTGCGCGTGGAGCGCTCGATCATCGTCGCGACGAGTTCGGCGATCGCGACCGTGCCCGCGAGCAGAGTCTGCTCCGCCTCCAGCGCGCGGCCGAATTCGCCGGTCTCCTCGACGGCGGTGGCGGCGAGCTCGGCAAGGCGCAGCGTATGCCGGCGGACCTTGGCATGATCCTCGCTCTCGCCTTTCTCCTCTTCCTTCGGGCCGTGCGCGGCGAGGATCCGGCCGACGTCGTCGGACGTGAGGCGATCGCCGTTCATCAGCACGGCATCCACCGCGCGCGCGGCAAGGCCTTCGCTATTGGTGACGATGAGGAATCCGAGCGCATAATTTTGCGGCGTGGCGGGAAGCTGCTGGCGCGACAGGAAGCCGAGAACATTGGGCCCCACGTCTTCGGCGACGGCGGCGCTTGCAGTGCTTTGGGTACTGGATACGCGGCGGGCCAACATGCTGAACCTCCTTCAGTGAGGTGGAATTTCTTGAGCCGGATGCGTAACGGCCAAAGGCAAACAATCCGTTGCCGAAGCCCGGTTTGTTTTGTGTCAGCACACATTTTGTAAGGCGAACTGCCGATCAGGCGATGCGCTGGAGCCGGGTGACGAGGCGGTCGCGCGCAGCGAGCGTATCGGCGGCGTGGCCGTGGAGCAGATCGCGCGCGAGGAAATGACCGGTCAGCGCGAGCGCATCGAACAGATCGGGCCAGTCGCCCGCGCCGCCTTCCAGCAGAAAGGCAGGCAGCCGCAGCAGCTTGTCGCGATAGATGTCGCCCGCCGCGCGCGAGACCGCGCCGCCGCTCTTCGGGCTGACGAACACGAGATCCTCGCGCGCGCCCGTGGCGACGCAGGCAGACAGATCGAGCCCGAAGCCCAATTCGGCGAGGACCAGCAGTTCGTAACGCGCGAGCGCCGCCGTCCAGCCCCGCGCCGAGGGCGCGGCGGCGATCGCGGCGAGCGTCCCCTCCAGCGCGGCATAGACACGCGGATAAGGCTGGCCCTCGGGCAGCGAGGCGGTGGCGAGCGCGGTAGTCCATTCGATCGCCATCGCCGCAAGCGGCTCGGCATGCAGCCCTGCCCGGCTCTCGACCAGCTCGGCAACCAGCGCGGGCAACTGATCCTCGCTCCGCGCGCGCCAGTCGCCGCGAATGCGGTTGCCGGGGATCAGGACGGGACGCAGGCGACGCGAGCGCCCGCCGCGCACATAGCCCGCGATCAGCCCGTCCGCGGGCGTGAGCGCGCGGACGACCGCGCCATGTTCGCCATGCGCGCGGACCGCGCAGACGATCGCCTCCGCCTCGATATGCATGACAGCGATGTAGGGGGCCGCGCGCGCGGTGGCGAGATGCGTCGTCCCGGATGGCCGCCCCTCCGGCCAGCGGGGGAGGCCGTGGGCCGGGCGAACCCGGAACGACGCTGACGCAGATACGATACGCTACCGATACGCGCGACGATCACGCCGCCTGCTCTGGCTAGCCGCGGCTGATGACCAGCGCGCAAAGAGCGAAGGTTAAAATGGCGACAGGCATGTTTTTCGCCGGAGCCTGATCGCGGGCCTCACCCGCTCGGATGGAAATAATCGTAGATCAGCCGCGCCATCGCCGCCGAGATGCCGGGCGCGCGCTGGAGATCCTCGAGCCCCGCGCCGCGCACCGACTTGGCCGTGCCGAAATGCATGAGCAACGCCTTCTTCCGCGCCGGACCGATGCCGGGCACGTCGTCGAGCGGGCTCGCGACGAACGCCGCCGCGCGCTTCGTGCGGTGCGCGCCGATCGCATAGCGATGCGCCTCGTCGCGCAGCCGCTGGAGATAGAAGAGCACGGGCGATCCGGGCGGCAGCATCGATTCGCGCCCGTCGGGCAGATGGAAATGCTCGCGCCCGGCATTGCGATCCGGCCCCTTCGAGATGCCGACGACGGGGACGTCGTGGACGCCCATTTCCTCCAGCGTCTTGAACACCGCCGAGACCTGCCCCTTGCCGCCATCGATCAGCAGCAGATCGGGCCATTCGCCCGAGCGCCGATCGGGATCCTCCCGCTCCAGCCGCGCGAAGCGGCGCTCCAGCACCTCGCGCATCATCGCGAAATCGTCGCCGGGAGCGGTTTCGGGGCGCTTGATGTTGAACTTGCGATACTGGCCGTTGCGGAAGCCCTCCGGCCCGGCGACGACCATCCCGCCGACCATGTTGGTGCCCATGATGTGGCTGTTGTCGTAGATCTCGATCCGGTTGGGCACCGCCTCCAGCTCGAACAGGTCGGCGACCTCCTTCAGCAGCCGGTTCTGCGTCGCGCCTTCGGCCAGGCGGCGATCGAGCGCCTCGACGGCATTGCGCGTCGCCTGGGCGAGCAGGCGCTTCTGCTCGCCACGCTGCGGCACCTTGAGCACGACCTTGCGCCCGGCCTTCTCGCCCAGCGCCTCGGTGACGAGTTCGGCTTCGGGCAGGACGCGATCGATCAGGACGAGCCGCGGCGGGGGCACCTCCTCGTAGAATTGCATCATGAACGAGGTCAGCACCTCGTCCTCGGGCACTTCGGCGGTGTGCGTCGGGAAGAAGGCGCGATGCCCCCAATTCTGGCCGCCGCGGATGAAGAAGGCCTGGATGCCGATATGGCCCTGCTTGCAGGCGAGCGCGAACACGTCGGCATCGTCGACGCCCTCGGCGTTGATCGATTGCGTGCCCTGGATGAAGGTCAGCGACTTCAGCCGATCGCGCATGATCGCGGCCGATTCGAAGTCCATCGCCTCGGCCGCGGCGGTCATCTGCGCGCCTAGCTTCTGCTGGACCTTGGTAGAGCGGCCGCCGAGGAAATCGGACGCATCGGCGACGAGCTCGGCATAATCTTCCTTGCTGATCCGATCGACGCAGGGCGCCGAGCAGCGCTTGATCTGATGGAGCAGGCAGGGACGCGTGCGATTGGCGAAGAAGCTGTCGGTGCACGAGCGCAGCAGGAACAGTTTCTGGAGCGCGGTCAGCGTCTTGCGCACCGCCCCCGCCCCCGCGAACGGCCCGAAATACTGCCCCTTGGCGCGGCGTGCGCCGCGATGGAGCTGGACGCGCGGAAAGGCATGATCCTCGCGCAGCAGGATGAAGGGGAAGCTTTTGTCGTCGCGCAGCAGCACATTGTAGGCGGGGCGGAAGCGCTTGATCAGCTGCGCCTCCAGCAGCAGCGCCTCGGCCTCGGTATTCGTGGTGACGACGGTCAGCCCGCGCGTCTGCGCGACCATCCGGCTCAGCCGCTTGGGCAGGCGCGTGACCTGCGTGTAATTGGTCACGCGATTCCGCAGCGAGCGCGCCTTGCCCACATACAGCACGTCGCCGCGTATGTCGGTCATGCGATAGACGCCGGGGCGCTGCGGCAGCGTCTTCAGGACGTTGCGGATCGCGGCGACCCCCGCCTCGAGATCGGGCGCGGAGCCGTCGCCGCGCACGCTATAGGTCTGCTTCTCCTCGGAGAAACGGTCGGGACTGTCGGGACGATCGCTCACGCCCGCGATTTAGGAGCGGCGCGCCGCGCGCGCCAGCGTCGAGACGCTTAGCTGGCGTTCAGCCTGCGAGGATTATGAGCCGCCGCATGAGCGAGACGCCCGACCTTCCCGAACTCGACCAGCCCGAGATCCACGACAAGAGGCTGAACCGCGCCGTCGCGATGACGGTCGTCGCCCTCTCGGTGTCGATGGCGCTCGCCAATATCAAGGACGGCAATATCGTCCAGAACATGCAGGCCGCGCAGGCGACGCAGGTCGATACGTGGAACGAATATCAGGCGACGCGGCTCAAGCTGCACATGGAGGAGATCGCCGCCGTGGCGCCCGGTGCGGATGCGGTGCGGGCGAAAGCGGAGATCGCCAAATATACGGCGGAATCGGCGCAGCTGAAGGCGCAGGCCGCCGCGGCGAAGGCCGATTACGATCACAACAATTATCGCGACGACCAGTTCGACCTGTCCGACGGCCTCGCCTCGATCGCGCTGGCGACGACGGCGATCGCGGCATTGGTGGAATTGTGGGGTCTGCTCTGGTTCGGCTGGGGCGCGGGTGCCCTGGCGGTTTTGTTCTGCGTCGCGGGCTTCGCGCAGCTGCCGATCCATCCGGACTGGATCGTGGGGTGGCTGACCTGAGCCGAGCCCTCTCCCGTCTTCGGGACTGCTACAAAAAACGAAAACCCTTTCCTTCGTTTGCCCTGAGCTTGTCGAAGGGCCGTACTCTTTCTTGAACCCTTTCAAGAGAAGAACGGTGCTTCGACAGGCTCAGCACGAACGGCTTTTAGGGTTGGATCTCTTTTTGCAACGATCTCGCCTGCGGACGAGATACCGTAAGTCAGTTCGCCCGCTGGCCCAAACCGGCGATCGTGCGGTCGACGAGCGCCTTGTCGCCGCTCGCGTCGAGCTTCTCGCCGATGATCTGCGCCGCTGCGGCGGCGGCGGCGTTGGCGGTGGTGGCGCGCAGTTCGGCGAGCGCGATGCGCTCGGCGGCGGCGATCTTGTCCTCGGCCATCTTGCCGCGGCGCGCGATCAGCGTCTCGGCGTCGCTCTTCGCCTTCTCGACGATCAGCGCAGCCTCGGCATGCGCATGGCTGACGATCGAGGCGGCGTCGCCCGCGGCGGCGAGCGCCTTCTTTTCATATTCGGACCTAAGCGCCTCGGCTTCGGCACGAAGCTTGGCGGCTTCGTCGAGCTGGGCGCGGATGCCGGCGATCTTCTTGTCGAGCGATGCGGCGATCGCGGCCGGCACCTTCTTCCACAGGATGATCGCGATCACGACGAGCATCGACAGAGCGACCCAGCCGCCCGGCGGCAGGCCGAGCGCGGTCATCTCGCCATGCTCGATCGTCTCGGGATTGGCGAGCGTGGTGGCGGTGAGTTCGGTGCCGGCGACTTCGGCCATCTTAAGTTCCTTATGCCGCCAGCGCGGACTTGACCGCGCGTGCGGCCTCGGCACGATCGACGTTCAGGTCGGACACGCGCGCGACGATCTCCTGCGCGGCCTCGGCGGCGACATTCTCGATCCCCGCGAATGCCTCGGCGAGCTGCGCCGCGAGCTTGGCCTCGGCCTCGACGGCCTTGGCGTGGACCGCGGCGTCGGCGGCCTTCACCTTCGCTTCGGCATCCAACGTCGCCTGATGCTTGGCGGCGGCCGTCTCCGCCTGCGCGGCGGCACGGCTCTCGTCGAGCTTGGCGAGATAGGCTTCCTCGGCCGCGTCGGCCTGCGCGCGCGCAGCCTCGGCAGCGGCGAGATCGCCTTGGATGCGCGCGTCGCGATCCTCGATCGTCTTCTCGATCTTCGGCAGCATCGCCTTGCCGATGCCGAAATAGAGGAGCGCGAAAACGATCACGAGCCAGAAGAACTGGGACGCGTAGATTTCGGCGATCTGGTCTATCTGAGGCATCGGCTTGGGAAGGCCTTACGAAGTTGAGGAAGTTGAGGCTCTAGGCCTGTTTACTTGACGACGAACAGGATCAGGATCGCGATGACGAACGCGATCAGGCCCAGAAGCTCGGCGGCAGCGAAGCCGATGAACAGGCGGCCCTGCTGGCCGTCGGCCGCGCCCGGATTGCGCAGCGCGCCTTCGAGGAACGAGCCGAAGACGTTACCCACGCCGAGTGCGGCCATGCCAACGCCGATGGCTGCGAGACCGGCGCCGATATACTTGGCAGATGCGAGATCCATGAGTCTTCCCTTCTTTGAACTATGAAATGTAAGTATTTGAAATCAGTGAAGATTGATCGCGTCGTTAAGGTATAGCGACGTGAGCAGAGCGAACACATAGGCCTGGATCGCCGAGACCAGCAATTCCAGCGCCGACACGCCGATGATCATGATGAACGACAGGATGCTGACGCCGTAGCCGATCCCGCCCGCGTTGAGCCCCTGGACGACGAAGCTGGCGAACACATCGAGCAGGATGTGCCCCGCGGTCATCGCCACGAACAGTCGCAGGCCCAGGCTGAACGGGCGCACGAGAAAGCTCATGAACTCGATCGGCGCGACGAGGATCGCGATATACCAGGGCGTGCCGTACGGCACGAACAGCGAGAAGAAGTGGAAGCCGTGCTTGGCGAAGCCGACGATGACGACGATGCCGAAGCTGAAGAAGGCCAGGATCGCGGTGAGCGTGATGTGGCTCGTCACCGTGAACGGGTGGACGCCCGGGACGACGCCGAGCGGGATCAGCCCGATCAGATTGGCGAACAGGATGAACATGAAGAGCGAGAAGACATAAGGCGTGAACGCCCGGCCCTTCGGCCCGATATTCGCATCCATCATGTTCGTGATGAAGGAGGACATGCCCTCCACCGCGGCCTGCCAGCGGCCGGGGACGAGCTGCCGCTTCATGCCGCCGAGCATGAACAGCCACAGCCCGGCCAGCGTCAGCACCATGAAGAGCGCGCTGTTCGTGAAGGCGATATTGTGGCCCGCAATGGACCAGTCGGCGCCGAACAACGGCTCGACCTTGAACTGGTGCATCGGATCGATGCCGGAGCCCTCAGCCGCCACTCTTCTTGTCCCCGTTCTGTTGCAGCCGAAGCGCCCGGATCACTCCGCGCGCTGGCTCGAAATCCGCATGATGTTCCGGAAGGCGACCGCGATCCCGAGGACCATCAGCACCAACAGGAGCCAGGGCGATGTGCCCAGCCAGCCATCCAAGAGCCAGCCGATCAGCGCACCACCGGCGGGACCCGCGATCAGTTCCGTCAACACGCGGCTGCCCTGGCTATAGCCCTTGCCAGGCTCGCGCTGCACCGTGCCGGTTCTGACCTTCTCGGCGTCTGCGGCGGCCTTCAGCCGCTGATCCAGCGACGTCAGCCGGACATCCTGACCGATCGGATCCTGCCCGGTTTCATCCTCCGCCACGGCAATCCTCCTCATTTATCGGGAAAGCTGCCGCACCGGCGGGCGATCCCGTCAGGCGCGCACCCTCTAGGAAAGGGGTTCCGCCGAGTCAACCGAACGGTACCCCGCAGGGGCGATGGACGGTTGTCAGCGCCGAAAGCCGCGCTAGCCTCAGCACCATGAGCGACGTCGATCCCGCGCAGGACACGAGCGGCCACCGCGCGCGGCTGCGGCGGCGGCTGATCGAGGGTGGGGCCGAGGCGCTGCTGGATCACGAGCTGATCGAATATCTGCTCGCGCTCGCCATTCCGCGCCGCGACACGAAGCCGATGGCGCGCGCGCTCCTGGCCGAATTCGGTGGCCTCGGCGCCCTGCTCAGCGCCGACAGCGAGACGCTGGCCCGTGCCGACGTCAGCGAGACCGCGATCGGCGCGCTGCGCATCGCCCAGGTGGCGGCGCTGCGCCTGCTGAAAAGCGGAATCGCCGATCGGCCCGTGCTCGCGAGCTGGCAGGCGCTGTCCGATTATCTTCACGCGGCGATGGCGCATCGCGCGACCGAATCCGCGCGCGTGCTGCATCTCAACACGAAGAATGTCCTGATCCGCGACGAATTGATCTCGGAAGGTTCAGTCGATCAGGCGGCGATCCATGTCCGCGAGGTCGTCCGCCGCGCGCTGGAGCTGCAATCCTCGGCGATCATCCTCGTCCACAATCATCCGAGCGGCGATCCGAGCCCGTCCAAGCAGGACATCGCGATCACGCGCGAGATCATCGCCGCCTGCCGGCCGCTGAACATCTCCGTCCACGATCATGTGATCGTGGGCAGCAAGGGCCAGTCGAGCCTGCGATCGATGGGGCTGATCTAGCGGCCTTACTTCTTGACGGCGCCGATCTTGGGGGCCGCTGCCGTCGCGGCGACTTCGCGGCCGATGACCTGCATCATCCGCTGGCGCGACTGGAGGCGCGTCACGCAGGCGTTCATCGCCGGCCCCATCCCCGGCGGGGTCAGCGTCTTGGCGATCTGGATGATCGAGGCCTTCAACTGCGGCTGCGTCATGCGGGCATCGATGCGGCCGAGGAAGAAGTGCGACGCCTCGATAGCGAGCTGCTTGCGCTGCGGATCCTTGTCGGTCGCGGCGAAGGCGTTGCTGACGAGCAGGCAGCGCACGTCGGACGCGGCATCCTGCGCGATCGCGGGCGTGGCGCCGATCGCGAGGCCGAGGACCGCGGAGAACAGGAGACGAGAGCGCATCGCAGGGCCTTTTGATCGGAGGACGCCGCCCTCTGGCACAAAGCCGTGGCGATGGCGACGGCCAGACGCCGCATTGAACCCCGCTTGTCCCGCTGCTACCCGCGCGCCGACTTTCCAACGAGGCGACCCATCCCATGATCCCGCGCTATTCGCGGCCGCAAATGACGGCCATCTGGACGCCCGAGAACCGTTTCCGCATCTGGTTCGAGATCGAGGCGCATGCGACCGAGGCGCTCGGTGAGCTCGGCGTGGTGCCCAAGTCCGCGGCGAAGGCGCTGTGGGACTGGTGGGCGACCAACCCGGCGATCGACGTCGCCGCGATCGACGCGATCGAGGCGGTCACCAAGCATGACGTGATCGCCTTCCTGACCTGGGTGGCCGAGCAGGTCGGCGACGAGGCGCGCTTCATGCACCAGGGCATGACCTCGTCCGACGTGCTCGATACCGCGCTGGCGGTGCAGCTGGCGCAGGCGAGCGACCTGCTGCTCGCCGATATCGATGCCTTGCTCGCGGCGATCGAGCGGCGCGCGTTCGAGCACAAGATGACGCCGACGATCGGCCGCAGCCACGGCATCCATGCCGAGCCGGTCACGTTCGGACTGAAGCTGGCCGAGGCCTATGCCGAATTCCAGCGCAACCGCGTGCGCCTCGTCGCGGCGCGCGCCGACATCGCGACCTGCGCGATCTCGGGCGCGGTCGGCACCTTCGCCAATATCGATCCGAGCGTGGAGGCGCATGTCGCCGCCAAGCTCGGCCTCGCGGTCGAGCCCGTCTCGACGCAGGTGATCCCGCGCGATCGGCATGCGATGTTCTTCGCGACCCTGGGCGTGATCGCGTCGTCGATCGAACGGCTCGCGACCGAGGTGCGCCATTTGCAGCGCACCGAAGTTCTGGAGGCCGAGGAATATTTCTCGCCGGGACAGAAGGGCTCGTCGGCGATGCCGCACAAGCGCAATCCGGTGCTGACCGAGAATCTCACCGGCCTCGCGCGGATGGTCCGCGGCTATGTGACCCCGGCGCTCGAGAATGTGGCTTTGTGGCACGAGCGCGACATCAGCCATTCGTCGGTGGAGCGCTATATCGGGCCGGACGCGACGATCACGCTGGATTTCGCGCTCGCGCGGCTGACCGGCGTCGTCGATAAACTGCTCGTCTATCCGGCACGGATGCAGAAGAATCTCGATCGGATGGGCGGGCTCGTCCATTCGCAGCGCGTGCTTCTCGCGCTGACGCAGGCGGGGTTCAGCCGCGAGGCCTCCTATGCGCTCGTCCAGCGCAACGCGATGAAGGTCTGGGAATCGGATGGCGAGCTTTCGCTGCTCGAACTGCTGAAGGCCGATCCCGAAGTGACGCTGTCGGACGAGGCGCTCGCCGAGAATTTCGATCTCGGCCACCATCTCAAGCATGTCGAGACGATCTTCGGGCGGGTCTTCGGGCGTAGCTGAGCCGTCAGGCCGATCAGTGGGTGAGCGGCGCCAGCTCGACATGGCGGCGCCGCAGCCGGCTGGTGATGAGCGAGAGATGCGCGGCGAGGATATTCTCGCCGTTCCGCTGAAGCGTCGCCTCCGCCTCCAGCAACAGCAGGAGGCAGCGATCGATTTCGTCGGATGACATGATCATGACACTCACGCCGCTTACCAAGCCGCGGAGGATCATGCGCCTATTCGGGCGAAGATACTACTATCTCTTTGTAAATACTATCAAAGTGGCGGTTTGGCGTCGCTTTGGGCGGGTTCGATGCCGGCGCTGCCGATCGATTGCTCGACGAGCCCCGCGCGCAGCATCAGCCAGAAGAGCAGGATGCCGGGCAGCGCGATCACGGTCGTCAGCAGGTAGAAGTTCACATAGCCCATCGCCTCGATCAGCGCGCCGGCGGTCGTGCCGGTAAGCAGGCGGCCGACGATGCTCGCCGCTGCCGAGATCAGCGCATATTGCGAGGCGGTGAAGCGCAGGTCGCACAGAGCCGCGAAATAAGCGGTGACGGTGACGCCGCCGATCCCGCTCGTGAAATTCTCGAAGCTGATCGCGCCCGCCATCGCCCAGTTCGAATGGCCCGATGCCGCCAGGCCGGCGAAGCTGAGGTTCGAGACCGCCATCAGCACGAGGCTGATCATCACCGACCGCTTCACGCCGAGCCGCGCATAGAGATAGCCGCCGACGAAGATGCCGATCAGATAGGCCCAGAAGCCCGCGCCGACATCGTACACTGCAATCTCGTCATTGGTGTAGCCGAGGCTGTCGAACAGCAGGCGGAAGGTGAGGTTGGCGAGCGTATCGCCCATCTTGGCCAGGAGGATGAAGGCCAGCACCAGAATCGCGCCCTTGCGGCTGAAGAACTCCACGAACGGGCCGAGCACGGCCGTGAACGCCTCGCTCATGCCCTTGCGGGCCGGGGGCTCGCGGTGGCGCGGCGGCTCGCCGATGAGCAGGGCCGTGACGACCGCAGGCAGCGCGAAGACGGTGCAGAGCAGATAGGCGCCGGTCCAGCCGATCCGCGCGGCCATCACCAAAGCCAGCGCGGCGGCGAGCTGCGATCCGATCCGCCAGCCATATTGGGTCATGCCCGATCCCGGCCCGAGCTGGCGCGGTTCGAGCAGTTCGATCCGGTAGGCATCGATGACGATATCGTAGGTCGATCCCGCGACCGCGACGACCACGGCGGCGACGCCCGTCCACCACAGGCTGGCGGCCGGATCGACGATCGCGAGATTGGCGACGGCGGCGATCACCAGCGCACCCGCCAGGATCATCCACGACACGCGCTGGCCGAGCCGGCCGAGCAACGGGATCCGCACCCCATCGATCATCCACGCCCATAGGAACTTGAGATTATAGACCAGGAAGGCCAGCGCGAAGGCGGTGACCGTCTTCTTCTCGATGCCCGACTGGGCGAGCCGCGTCGTGAGCGTCGCCGCGATCATCGCATAGGGAAAGCCCGACGAGACGCCGAGGAAGAAGGACGCGAGCGGCGCCTTCTCGACATAGGGCTTGATGCCCGAGAAGAAGCTGCGGGATGGCGCGTCGATCGTGGCGGTCATGCTGCCGGTGTAACGGGATCACCGGGCCTGTCGAGCGGCGCCCCTCAGAACAGCGTGAACCCGCGCGGCATTCGCTTGGGCTTGCGACCCGCCATGCTCGCATCGACCGCGTCGATCGCGGCGAGCAGATCGCGCGGGGTGTAGGGCTTGGCGAGGCAGCCGACGGCCAGTTCCTGCGCCTCGACCGGACAGGCGCCCGTCACGAAGATCAGGGGCACGCCCGCATCGCGCGCGGCATGCGCGACGTCGAGGCCCGTGCCGCCGTCCGAGAGGCGCACATCGGCCAGGACGAGGTGCAGCGGCTGCCCGTGGATCGTCCGAATCGCATCGTCGACCGTATCGACCGAGGCGACGACCAGATAACCGGCATCCTGGAGCAGATATTCATTGTCGAACGCGACCAGCGGCTCATCCTCGACGATGAGGATGCGATTGATGCTGGTCGTGACCTTTTCCCGCTTGCTGAACAACGCCACGCCGCTCGCTCCCACCGACCGCCCGAACCCAACCCAGGCACGCGGACTTGACGCCTCACCGCTTTCGCCCGACCAAGCCTGTCCCACTTGAACGGAACATGCATGGCCCGGCGCCTGACCCTCTACATCCTCCTTGCGATGCTCATCGGCATCCTCACCGGATTCGCGCTGAACCAGACCGTATCCGATCCTGCTGACCTCGCAACGATCACCGGCGGCTTTTCGATCCTCACCGATATTTTCCTGCGCCTGATCAAGATGATCATCGCGCCGCTGATCTTCGGAACGCTCGTCGCGGGGATCGCGCATATGGGCGATACGTCGGCGCTGGGGCGGATCGGCGGACGCGCGATCGGCTGGTTCGTGCTGGCGAGCCTCGTCTCGCTCGCGCTGGGGCTCCTGTTCGTCAATCTGTTCCAGCCGGGCGTCGGGCTGGATCTGCCCCTGCCGCCCGTCACCGCGGCGAGCGGCGTGGTCAAGCCGCCCTTCTCGCTCCACGATTTCTTCGTCCATCTCGTGCCGAGCTCGATCATCGATGCGATGGCGAAGAACGAAGTGCTGCCGATCGTGATCTTCTCGGTCTTCTTCGGGATCGCGCTGACCGCGGTCGGCGAGAAAGGCGCGCCGATCGTGCGCGGGCTGGAATCGCTCGTCAGCGTGATGCTGCAGGTGACCGATTATGTGATGAAAGCCGCGCCGGTCGCGGTGTTCGCCGCGGTCGCCAATGCCGTCGCCAACCAGGGGCTCAGCATCCTCGTCACCTATGGCTGGTTCATGGGCGGATTCTTCCTGGCTCTGCTCGTGCTGTGGGCCTTCCTGTATGCGGTCAGCTACGCGCTCATCGGCAAGCAGACGAGCACGCTGATCCGCTACGTGCGCGAGCCGTTCATGATCGCCTTCTCGACCGCCTCGTCGGAAGCAGCCTTCCCGCGGCTGCTGGAGGCGCTCGACAAGTTCGGCGTGCCCAAGCGCATCGCCAGCTTCGTGCTGCCGCTGGGCTATTCGTTCAATCTCGACGGCTCGATGATGTATTGCAGCTTCGCGACGATGTTCATCGCGCAGGCCTATGGCATCCATATCGGCTTCGGGCAGCAGATCATCATGATGCTGCTGCTGATGGTGACCTCGAAGGGCATCGCCAGCGTCCCGCGCGCGAGCCTCGTCGTCATCGCCTCGACCTTGTCCTTCTTCAACATTCCCGAAGCCGGGCTGCTGCTGATCCTCGCGGTCGATCATTTCCTCGACATGGGGCGCACCGCGACCAACGTGCTCGGCAATGCGGTGGCGACGGTGCTCGTGACCAAATGGGAGGGCGCGTTCGAGAAGATCGAGAGCGACGACATGGCGCCGTTGCCCGCCCCGGCCCATACGCCCGCGGGCGGCAAGGCCGGCCTGGACCTCGACCCCAACCGCTGATGCGCCACTTCCTGTTAGTGCCGGCCGCCCTGCTCTTCGTCGCCGCGACGAAGGCGCCGCCGCCGCCGCCCAAGATGCCCGCCAAGGCCGTGTCGAAGCCGCAGGCGGCGAAGACGCCGATGCCCGCGCCCGTGCCGATGCCCGTCGCGGTGCCGCGCGCGCAGCAATTGAACCGGATCGACGGACTGTTTGCGCGCTGGAACCGGCCCACCACGCCCGGCTGTGCGCTGGAGGTGGCCGAGGGCGGGCAGCCGATCGCGCTGCGGGCTTATGGCTCGGCGGATCTGGAGCATGTGACGCCGATCCACGCGAACACGGTGTTCGAGGCGGGATCGGTCTCCAAGCAGTTCACCGCGGCGGCGATCCTGCTGCTCGTCGAGGAGGGCAAGCTCCGGCTCGACGACGACGTCCGCAAATATGTGCCCGAACTGCCGGCGCGCGACGAGCCGATCCAGATCCGGCATCTGCTCAACCATACGAGCGGGCTGCGCGACTGGGGCGCGGTCGCCGAGCTCGCCGGCTGGCCGCGTGGCACCGCGGCCTACGGAATGGACGATGCGCTCGCGATCATCGCCCGCCAGAAGCAGCTCAATTTCCGCCCGGGCGCCGAATATAGCTATTCGAACAGCGGCTATACGCTGGCGGCGTTGATCGTTTCGCGCGTGTCCGGGATGAGCTTCCCGCGCTTCACCGCCGAGAAGATCTTCCGGCCGCTGGGCATGGCATCGACCGGCTGGCGCGACGATTTCCGGCGCGTGCTGCCCGGCCGCGCGATCGCCTATTCGGCCAAGGGCGTCGTCTACGAACAGGATATGCCGTTCGAGAGCGCCTATGGAAATGGCGGGCTGCTGACGACGGTGGGCGATCTGACGCGCTGGAGCGAGGCGCTGCTGGCCGGGCGGATCGGCCGCAACGTCGCCGCCGAGCTCCAGCAGCGCGGCGTGCTGAACGACGGCGTGGCGATCCAATATGCGCGCGGGCTCGTCGTCACGCGCTTCGCGGGATTGCCCGAAATCTCGCATGCGGGATCGACCGCGGGCTATCGCGCGTGGCTGGCTTTCTATCCCTCGCGCCGGATGTCGGTGGCTCTGCTGTGCAGCAGCGCGGATGCCAATGCGCCCGATCTCGGCCGCGCAGTCGCCTCGATCCTGCTGGGGCCGACGCCCGCGCCGCCCCGGCAGGCCGATGTCGGCGTGCCGGCCACGGTCGGCCAGGTCGCCGGCCTCTATCTCGACGCGCACGACCAGCCGCTCACGATCGTGGACGACAAGGGCAAGCTGCGCATCGCGGGCGGCGGCGCCTTGTTCCCGCTTTCCTCGGATCGCTTCCGGATGGGCGACGATAGCGAATTGAGCCTCGCCGCGCCCGGCGAGCTGAGCATGACGACCCCCGACGGGCGCGCGCGCTTCCGGCGCATCCCGCCCATCTCGGGACTCGTCATCGCCGATTATGCTGGCCGCTATTCGAGCGAAGAGGTAGGCGCGGCCTATCGCGTGATCGCCGGCGACAACGAGATCAGGCTCCGGCTGGAAAATCGCCCGCAGATCGAGCTGCGCGCCAAGCCGATCGGACCCGATCTGTTCGAGGCGCGCGGTGCGATGGTGCGCTTCCGGCGCAACGCCGCGGGCAAGATCGATGCGCTCGCGATCAGTATTCCCCGCGCGTTCGACGTGCGTTTCAATCGGATCGAGTAATGGCCGAACCTCAACGTATCGCCAAATTGCTCGCCCGCGCGGGAGTCGCCAGCCGCCGCGAGATCGAGCGGATGATCGAGGAGGGGCGCATCGCGATCGACGGCGTCGCAATCGAGACGCCGGCGACGATCGTCAAATCGCTCGCGGGCGTCACCGTCGACGGGCAGCCCGTCGCCGAGCCCGATTTCGCGCGGCTCTTCCTCTACCACAAGCCTGTCGGCCTGCTGACCGCGGCCAACGATCCGGCGGGCCGCAAGACGATCTACGATCGCATGCCCGCGGAGCTGCCACGCGTCGTGCCGGTCGGGCGGCTCGATCTCAACACCGAAGGGCTGTTGCTGCTGACCACCGACGGCGGGCTCAAGCGCCAGCTGGAGTTGCCCGCGACCGGGCTGGAGCGCACCTATCGCGCGCGCTGCTACGGCAATGTCACGCAGGCCGATCTCGAGACGCTGAGCGACGGGATCGAGATCGAGGGGATCCGCTACGGATCGATCAACGCCAATCTGGAGCGGCGCACCGGCGCCAATCAGTGGATCGAGCTGCGCCTGCGCGAGGGTAAGAATCGCGAAGTGCGGCGCGTGCTGGAATTCCTCGGGCTCGAGGTCAATCGCCTGATCCGCACCGCCTATGGCCCGTTCATCCTCGCCGATCTGCCGCCGGGCGGCGCGGTGGAGGTGCTGCAGCATGATCTGGTCGGCTTCCTGAAGGACCTGAAGGCGGATCCGGCCGCGCGCGTGGCGTTCGGCACGACGATGCCGCCGAAGACGACCCCCGTGCTCGGCGCCCCGCGCACCGTGGCGCCGACGCGGGCGGCGGGGACGGCGCGCCCGGTGCGTCCGGCCGCCGGCGCAAGCGAGCGTCCTGCCCGGCCTGCCGG
>NZ_JAUOTP010000012.1 GCF_030546695.1 Sphingomonas natans | reverse complement strand
CCTCGGCCTCCTCGGCCGCCGCCGCCGCCAGCGCCTGCGCGACGGCGACCTCGGCATCGCGCACCTTGCGCTCGACTTCGGCGCGCGCGGCATCGTTGCCCGCCTGCTCGGCCGTCGCGCGCGCGATCGCCGCGCCGAGCGCCTTGTCCTCCTCGTCGAGCGCCTTCAGCGCCGCCGCCGCGTCGATCGCGAGCGCATCCTCGCGCGCGCGGTCGCGCGCCAGCATCGCCACCGCGCGCGACAATTCCTCGAGCCGCCGCTCGACCCGTTCGTCCTCGGCGCGGATCGCCTCCAGCCGGTGCCGCGTCGCGCCCGCCGTCTCGCGCGCCGCCTCGCCCGCGGCGCGCGCCTCGGCCAGCGCGCTCGTCGCCGCGCCGACATAGGCGGCTGCAGCACGCTGCGCCTCGCCTGCCTGCGCCACCGCCTGCTCGGCCAGTCCGGCCTTCGCGCGCGCCTGCTCGGCCCCTGCCGCCGCCTCGCGCCAGCGCGCGTAGAGCGAACGCGCTTCGGCCAGCCCGATCTCGCTCGACAAGGTCCGATAGCGCTCGGCCGCGCGCGCCTGGCGGCGCAGCGCGTTGGCGCGGCCTTCCATCTCGCCGAGCATCTCGTCGATCTTCTCGAGATTGGCCTCGGTCGCGCGCAGGCGGATCTCGGCCTCGCGGCGGCGGACGTGGAGCCCGGCGATCCCCGCCGCCTCCTCCAGCATCTCGCGCCGCGCGACGGGCTTGGCCGCGATCACCGCCGCGATCCGCCCCTGGCTCACCAGAGCCGGCGAATGCGCGCCGGTCGCGGCATCGGCGAACAGCAAGGACACGTCGCGCTGGCGCACGTCGCGCCCGTTGAGGCGATAGGCCGAGCCCGCGCCTCGCTCGATCCGGCGCACCACCTCCTGCTCGCCGTCGGGCAGCTCGACGAGCAGGCTGACCTCGGCGAAGTCGCGCGAGGGCCGCGTCGCGGTGCCCGCGAAGATCACGTCCTCCATCCCGCCGCCGCGCAGCGACTTGGCGCTGCCCTCGCCCATGACCCACCGAATGGCTTCCAGCAGATTGGATTTGCCGCAGCCATTGGGGCCGACGATGCCGGTCAGCCCGGGCTCGATCAGCAATTCGGTCGGCTCGACGAAGCTCTTGAAGCCCGCCAGACGGAGCTTCCTGATCCTCATCGCGGCCGCCCCCCGCTTCGCCTCAGCTGCCGCTGAGCGCGCTCAGCCGCGCGACGAGCTGCGGCGCGACGGGCGAGGTCGTGGCCGGCACCGACCACAATTCGTCGTTGATGAAGAAGGTCGGCGTGCCGGTGACGTTCTTGTCGTTGGTCGCCTTGCTCGTGCCGTTGGCGAGCGCCTCGGCCGCGGCCACGTCGCCCAGGCACTTGTCCTGATCGGCTGCGGAGATGCCGCGCGCGCGGAAGAAGGCGTCGAGCCCCATGAACGACGCCATCTTCTTGAAGAGCTGGCTCTGGTCGGTGCCCTGCAATTCGGTTTGCTGCGCCGGCGTCAGCGCCATCGCCTTGCCCACCCATTCGGGCTGCGCGGCATAAGCCTGCTCGGCGAGCTTGAAGAAAGGCTCGGCGCCGCGGCAGCGCGTCAGCAGAAAGGCGGGGATGTCATAGCTGTTGAGCACGAACGGCCGATATTCCCAGCTGACCTTGCCCGATTTGACGAACTTGGCCTGGATCGGCTCCGCGCCTTCCTTCGTGAACTCGGCGCAATGCGGGCAGGTCAGCGAGGCATATTCGACCAGTTTGATCGCCGCATCGGGATTGCCCATCCGCACGCCGCCCTCCGGCGTCATGCTCGCGACCTCGGTCCAGTCCTTGCCCGCGGGCGGCGCGACGGCGGCGACGGGGCCGGTCGGCAGCGGCGCGGTATTGCTGTCGGCGCCCTTCTTGGAGCAGGCGGCCAGCGAGAGAGCGATGAGCAATGCGGTGGCGGGCCGGCGAAACGTCATTCTGAGCATCCTCGACTTTGATTCCGGTGGTGAACGAAGCGCGTCGGCCTCAGCCGAGCGCGGCCTTGAGCTTGGCATCGAGCCCGGCCCAATCATGCACGCCTTCGGCGCGCGTGCCGTTGATCACGAACAAGGGCGTGCCGGGGAAATCGGGCGTCCAGATCGCCTGCGCCGCGCTCGAGAGCAGGCGCTGATCCGCGACATTGGCGATGCACGCATCGATCCGCGCGCGCGGCAGGCCGTGCTTGAGGAAGAAGGCGTCGAGCCCCGAACCCGCGGCGATCGCCTTGCCAGCGTCCGCTTCGGACATCTGATCGAGCTTGGGCGAGGTCGCGCCCCACTTCTCGCCCTTGCCCAGCCAATCGGGCTGCGCCGCGAACAAGGCCGGCTTCACCGCGAAGAAGGCCTGCGGCCCCGAGCAGCGCGCGAGCACCGCGGCGACGAGATCGAACGGATCGCGCAGCGCGATCCGGACCTCGTAGCTGACGAGCCCCGTGCGGATGTAGCGCTCGGCCAGCGGCGCCGCGCCTTCCTTCTCGAACGCCGCGCAATGCGGGCAGGTGAAGGACAGATATTCGACGAGCTTCACCTTCGCGTCGGGATTGCCCTGGACGAACGTGCCCGCCGGCGTGCGCGTGGCGACCTTCGTCCAGTCCTTGGCGGCCACAGGCGTCGCGGCGCTAGCGGGTGCGAATGCGGGGCAGGCGAAGGCGAGGATCAGGAGCGGCAGCAGCCGCCGGACAAGCTGTTTCAATCGTTGCTCCCCCGCGGCCGCCCGGCCGACAGTTTCGGAATTCCGGTCGAGGCGACGACCGCGCCGGCCAGCGCCGTCAGGCACTCGCGCAGCTCCGGATCGCCGATCGCGCGCAGGCTCTCGCCCATCTCGATCGGCATCGGCTTCAGCGACGGCGGCGCGCGGCGCACGACCGGAATGACCGCCGGCCCCTGCTTGATCGCGAGCCGCGCGACCGCGGGATAGCCGAAGAAGCGGTTGACCCGCTCCATGATCGCGGGCGCGACATGCTGCATCATCGTCGCGTGGCTGCCCTGGACGAGCAGGTTGAGCGTGCCGTCCTGCTTCTTGCCGTGCGGGAACTTGATCGATTCGGGGGTGGAGACCTCGGCATAGCGGCTGCCGACGATCTCGGCCCAGCGCGAGACGATCGAGGACTGGACGAAGCCGAAGCGCTTGAACGCCATCGCCCCCACCTGCGGCACCATGTCCGCGACCGAACGGACGCCGTTCGCGCGGGGAGCATCGGCCGTTTTGCGAGTCTTTCGTTCCGTCATCCCCGCCGCCATGCCATAGGCCCGCCATGCTCGTCGATAGCGTGTCACCAGCGT
Organism: Sphingomonas natans; assembly: GCF_030546695.1. Taxonomy (GTDB): domain Bacteria; phylum Pseudomonadota; class Alphaproteobacteria; order Sphingomonadales; family Sphingomonadaceae; genus Sphingomonas_I; species Sphingomonas_I natans. The sequence goes on along the minus strand of NZ_JAUOTP010000012.1, from coordinate 174,580 downwards.
CCGTCGCACAGACGAATATTCCACAGCCGCCGGCCGTACCAAGCCCCGCAGCGCGACTGCTCGCCTGGTATGACGTGCATCGCCGGACCCTGCCGTGGCGCGCCGGGCCAAGCGGGCCGCACCCCGATCCCTATGCGGTCTGGCTGTCCGAGGTCATGCTCCAGCAGACCACGGTCGCGGCGGTGAAGCCATATTATGCGCGCTTCCTCGAGCGCTGGCCGACGGTCGAGGCGATGGCGGCGGCCGACGATGCCGATGTCATGGCCGCCTGGGCGGGGCTGGGCTATTATGCCCGCGCCCGCAATCTCATCGCCTGCGCCCGCGCCGTCGCCGCCGATCATGACGGGCGCTTTCCCGATACGGAGGAGGCGCTCCGATCGCTGCCCGGTCTCGGCGCCTATACCGCCGCCGCCGTCGCCGCGATCGCCTTCGGGCAGCGCGCGGTGGTGGTGGACGCCAATGTCGAGCGCGTCGTCGCCCGCCTGTTCGCGGTCGAACGGCCGCTCCCCGCCGCACGCCCCGAACTGCGCCGCCTGACCGACACGATCACGCCCGACGCGCGCGCCGGCGATTTCGCGCAGGCGATGATGGATCTCGGCTCGACGATCTGCACGCCCCGCGCCCCCGCCTGCGCGCTGTGCCCGCTCTCCGCCGATTGCGCGGCGCGCGCCGCCTGCGCGCAGGAGGATTATCCGCGCAAGGTGGCCAAGCGCGACAAGCCCGTCCGGCGCGGCACGATCTTCTGGCTGGAGGCGGACGATCATGTCCTGCTCCATCGCCGCGCGCCCAAAGGGATGCTCGGCGGGATGCGCGCTCTGCCGTCGGGGCCATGGGCCGGCGACGATTCCGGCCTCGCCGAAGCCCCCGCCGCCGCCGACTGGCGCCCGCTCGGCGGGGGTCGCCATGTCTTCACGCACTTCGCGCTCGATTATTCCGTCGTCGGCGCGCATGCGCCCGGTCGCTCGGCCGAAGGCGAATGGTGGCCGGTCGATCGCATCGACGAAGCCGGCCTGCCCACTTTGTTTGCGCGCGCCGCCGCGCTCGCCCGATCGCAGATGGAGAGACTTTGATGGCCTTCACCCCGGGCTTTACCGGATCGGTGCTCGATCGCGTCGAGGCGGAGCGGCTCGATCCGGCGATCGTGCCCCGGCTCGTCGCCGAAGGGGACGCCCTCTATCTCGCGATGCCGGATTACGAGCCGGCGACGGACGACGCGAGTCTCGCCTGGACCGCGCTCGACGCTGCGATACCCGCCGACGAGCTGGTCCTGCTCGGCCGGATCGACGGTCGGCCCCGCTTCACCCGCCTGCCCGGCGACATCCAGCCCGCCCGGCGCACGCCCGCTGTGATGGCGCTGATCGATAGCCTGCCGCCAAGCGATGCCGCGACCTACGGCGTCGCGCGCAGCCTGCTCGACTGGCATGCCCGGCACCGTTTCTGCGCCTTCTGCGGCAATCCCAGCACCCCGATGCGCGCGGGGTGGGCGCGGCACTGCCCGGCCTGCGGCACCGAACATTATCCGCGCACCGATCCGGTCGTGATCATGCTCGCCGAATATCGCCGGGGCGACATCGCGCAGGTGCTGGTCGGCCGCCAGCCGATCTTCCCGCCCGGCCGCTTCTCGGCGCTCGCCGGTTTCCTCGAGGTCGGCGAAGCGATCGAGGGCGCGGTCGCGCGTGAATTGTTCGAGGAGGCGGGCGTCCGCGCGGGCCGCATTCGCTATGTCGCGAGCCAGCCCTGGCCCTTCCCGTCACAGCTGATGATCGCCTGCATCGCCGAGGTGGACGATCCGACGATCACGCTCGACACGAACGAGCTGGAGGACGCCAAGTGGGTGACCCGCGCCGACGTCCTCGCGGCGTTGGCGGGAGAGGATGGCGCGCCGTTCCTGGCCCCGCCGTCCTATGCGATCGCGCATACATTGCTCCGCGCCTGGGCGGAGGGAGCCTAGGCCTGCGGCACCGTTCGCCCTGAGCCTGTCGAACGGCCGTTCTTTCTGAGAGCCGAAAGAAAGACGGTGCTTCGACAAGCTCAGCACGAACGGGTTTGGAGTCAGCTTCTATAGGATCGTCCGCGTCCGCTGCTGCGGATAGGTGCCCAGCACGCGCATCCACTTGGTGTGGAATTCCAGCTCCTCCAGCGCGCGGCCGAGATTGGCATCCTCGGGCCGGCCCTCGACGTCGCAATAGAATTCGGTCGCCGCGAAGCTCGCGCCGCGCTGGTAGCTTTCGAGCTTGGTCATGTTGACGCCGTTGGTCGCGAAGCCGCCCAGCGCCTTGTAGAGCGCGGCCGGCACGTTCTTCACCTCGAAGATGAAGGTCGTCATCGTCGCCACGCCTGCCGGCGCCGCCGCGCTTTCGCGCGAGAGCTTCACGAAGCGCGTCGTATTATCGTCCGAATCCTCGAGCCCCTCGGCGAGGATCTCCAGCCCGTAGAGATCGGCCGCCAGACGCGGCGCGATCGCGCCGATATCGTCGCGGCCCAGTTCGGCCACCGCCGCCGCGGCGCCCGCCGTATCGGGATAAGCGACCGGCTTGATGCCCCGCTCGCGCAGCCAGAGGCGGCACTGGCCGAGCGCCTGCGGATGACTCATCGCTTCGGTCACCTGGCCGCCAAGGCCCATCAGGCAATAGCGGATCGGCATGAAATGCTCTCCGACGATCGAGAGACCGGATTCGGGCAGCAGGAAATGGATGTCGGCGACGCGCCCGTGCAGGCTGTTCTCGATCGGGATCAGCGCCTGACCCGCGCGCCCGTCGCGCACCGCATCCAGCGCATCCTCGAAATGGAAGCAGGGCAGCGGCAGGCAATCGGGCGCGACCGTGACCGCGGCGATATGCGAATTGCACCCCGGCGCGCCCTGGAAGGCGACCGCGCGTTCGGGGGCGGCGGCGGCGGCCGAAGTGAGCTCGGCAACGAGCGCGCGGGCGGGTGCGGGATAGCTTTCCATTGTGGTCGCGCGGCTTAGGTTCGTCTGCGGTGCGCCGCAACCTTGCGGGCGCTCGTATCGCTGACTAAAGCGGCCTCTAATCCTGTGTTCGGGGGCGGCATGAACGATCGAGGGAATACGATTGCGGGCTGGGTGCTGGCAGCCGGCATCGCTGCGCTGGGCCTCACGATCGTGACCGGCGAACATTTCATGGCCGAGCGCCCCGAGAAGATGGGCTATGAGGTCACCGGCGTGGAAGCCGAGGCCGGGGCGGGCGCCGCTGCTGCCGAAAAGCCCTTCGCTTTCTATATGGCCGCCGGCGATCCGCAGAAGGGCGCCGACGTCTTCAAGAAGTGCACTGCCTGCCACAATGCGGACAAGGGCGGCGCGAACGCGCTCGGTCCGAATCTGTGGAACGCCGTCGGCGAGGCGATCGGCCAGGGTGCCGGCGGCTTCGCGTTCTCTGACGCGCTGAAATCCAAGGGCGGCAGCTGGAACTTCGAAGAGCTCAACAAGTGGCTGACCAGCCCGAAGGCCTATGCGCCGGGCACCAAGATGACCTTCGCGGGCCTCTCCAAGCCCGAAGATCGCGCCAACGTGATCGCCTATCTGAACCAGCAGAACGACAAGCCGCAGCCTCTGCCGGCCGCACCCGCCGCCGGCGCGTCCGACACGGCGCCCGCCGCCGCAGCCCAGGAAGGCGCCCCGAAGGGTGCCGAGCAGGAAGGCGCGCAGAAGGCCGCCAACGAGCCGGTCCAGACCGAGGCGCAGGCCGCCAAGCAGCCCAAGGGCAATGTCGCGGGCGACGCCGCCCCGGCGACGTCGGGCACGTCCGACAAGCAGAAGTAAGCGCGGGCGGCGCGCGCCGCCTGCCTGCTCGATCGCTGCCGGATAGGCGCGCGCGACAGGACCGCGCCGCTGACGGATAATGTCCGCGGACCTGGCCGACGGCAGCAGACCGGGAAGAGACGATGCGCACCAAGCTGAGCGTCTGCCGCCGCAAGACGCGCTATCCGACCGAACGGGAGGCGATCGCGGCTGCCTTGGGCGCGACGATCGTGCTCAGGCCCTATCGCTGCGATCGCTGCCGCCTGTTTCACCTGACGAGCCGGACGAAGGGCAAGATGGCCCTCGGCTTCAGGGCGCCGCCGCGGAGCTAACCAGCTGAACGAGCTTGCTTTTACAATGCGCGGATTTGGAAATGACTACGTATCGACTGCGCTAAAACCCAAGCAAAACCAGTATTGGTCAATATATAACATTTTACATAGATCAGGTTATCTTGCCTTTAACCATCAAAAACGGCGGTAATTGGATCAATAACGGAGCAATCGAGTTCTACCTGACAGTGCTTTGGTATCAGTAGGTGGTTCTCATGAAGATCGACGAACTCGAGCTGGAACGTCTCGCCGAGCAATATTCGCTGGCGCATGGCGAGGATGCCTATGTGCGCATCGCAGACGAGATCAGCTCCGCCGTCGGCATGCGCAAATGGGACAGCGCTTATGTGCTCCAGCGCGTTCAGTGGCGGGTCCGTAAGCTTCAGCGACTTCGCCAACTGAACGCCCAGATGCGCTTCAACCGTCGCGCGCCGCATCTCGCCGCCTGAGCCGATCGCCGGGCGTTCTAGCGAGCGTCCGGCGCTATTCGAAACATTATTGGGTACTGCCCCGAAACGGTCGTTAACTATTCGTATCAGCGCTCGCCAAGCCAGCGCCCGGCAGCCTCGACGCTGTTCGCGGGCGATGTGTTGAAGGCGATCGGGACGACCGGCGCATGGCGATGGACCGCATTCACCACCGCTTCGAAGAGCTCCAGATTGGCTCTCGGCAGGCGGATGCCGCCGCCGATGACGATGCAATCATAGGTCTCGCGCGCAAGCTGCGCCGCAATCGGCACGTCCGCCGGTCCCTTCAGATCGAGCAGGCACAGATCGCACCGATCGCCCTGCGCGGCGAACAGAAGCTGCGCCTCGGCGAGCCCGCCGGCGATCATCGCCGCATCCGCACCCGGCGGCAGATCCGGATCGGAGAAATCGACCGCATCGGGCGCGATGCCGATGATCAGGATCCGGCGCGCGCTCATGATGCCGCCTTCTTCGCCGGCGCCTTTTTGGCAGCAGGTTTCTTGGTCGGCGCCTTCTTGGCCGCGGGCTTCTTGGCCGCGGCGGCCTTGGGCGCCGGTTTCTTTTTCTTGCCCTTGGCCGGCGCCTTGGCCGCGCGCTCGGCGAGCAGCAGCAGCGCCGCCTCCTCGGTCAGATCCTTGGGATCGGTGCCCTTGGGCAGGGTCGCGTTGGTCTCGCCATCGGTGACATAGGCGCCGAAGCGGCCCTCCATCACCTTGATCGGCTTGGACGTGACCGGCGAGACGCCGAACGTCGCCAAGGGCTCGCGCGCCGCACCCCGCCCGCGACCGCCGCCCGCCGCCGCCTCGGCGAGCTTGGCGACCGCCGAGTTCATGCCCGTCTCGAACACCTCGTCGGTCGACTGCAGCCGCGCATATTTGCCGTCGTGCATCAGATACGGGCCGTAGCGGCCGATCGAGGCGGTAATGTCCTTCGCGGTCTCGGGATGCACGCCGACGATGCGCGGCAGCGACAGCAATTTCAGCGCCAGCTCCAGCTCGACCTCACCGACATCCTTCGGGATCGAGGCGCGCTTGGCGTCCTTCTCGTCGCCCAGCTGGACATAGGCGCCGAAGCGCCCGGTGCGGCGCGTGACTTCCGCGCCCGTCACCGGATCCTTGCCGAGCTCCACCGGCCCGGCATCGGCGACCTCCTCGCCCCCGCCCTGCGCGAAACGGCGCGTATATTTGCACTCGGGATAGTTGGAGCAGGCGACGAACGCGCCGAATCGCCCGCCGCGCAGCGCGAGCTGGCCGTTGCCGCAATTGGGGCAGAGCCGCGCATCCGTCCCGTCGCCCTTGTCGGGAAACAGGAAGGGCTCGAGGAAGATATCGAGCGCGGCGGTCACTTCGGACGGCTTCTGCTCCATCACCTCGACGGTCTTGGGCTTGAAATCGCGCCAGAAGGCCTCGAGCACGGCCTGCCAATCGGCGCGCCCGCCCGACACCTCGTCGAGCTGATCCTCCAGGCCCGCGGTGAAATCGAACGACACATAGCGTTCGAAGAAGCGCTCGAGGAAGGCGGTGACGAGCCGGCCATTCTCGTTGGCGTGGAAGCGGTTCTTCTCCAGCTTCACATATTCGCGATCCTTGAGCGTCTGCAGGATCGAGGCATAGGTCGAAGGCCGGCCGATGCCGAGCTCCTCCATCTTCTTGACGAGGCTCGCTTCCGAATAACGCGGCGGCGGCTGGGTGAAATGCTGCTCGGCCAGCACGTCGCGCTTGGCGGGCGCATCGCCCTCGGACATGCGCGGCAGGCGCTTGGCGTCCTCGTCGCCCTCGTCGTCGCGGCCTTCCTCGTAGAGCGCGAGATAGCCGGGGAAGAGCACGACCTGGCCGGTCGCACGCAAGGCGTGCTGGCCGGTGCCGTCGGTCAGCTCGATCGTGGTGCGCTCCAGCCGCGCCGATTGCATCTGGCTGGCGAGCGCGCGCTTCCAGACGAGCTCGTAGAGCCGCGCATGATCGCCGCCGCCGGCCTTGTCGCGGCCGAAATCGGTCGGGCGGATCGCCTCATGCGCTTCCTGCGCATTCTTGGCCTTGGTCGTGTAGAGGCGCGGCTTTTCGGGGATGTAGCCGCCGTCATAGCGATCGACGATCGCGGCGCGCGCGGCCGAGATGGCGCTGTGGTCCATCTGCACGCCGTCGGTGCGCATATAGGTAATCGCGCCCTGCTCGTAGAGATCCTGCGCGACGCGCATCGTGTGGCTGGCCGAGAAGCCCAATTTGCGCGCGGCTTCCTGCTGGAGCGTCGATGTCGTGAAGGGCGGGGGCGGATTGCGCGTGAGCGGCTTGGTCTCGACGCTCGCGACCGAGAAGCGGCCCGCCTCGACATCGCGCTTGGCGGCCTCGGCATCATTGCCATTGCCAAGCGACAGGCGATCGAGCTTCTCACCCTTCCAGCGAACCAGACGCGCGCTGAAACCCACCCCATCCTGTTCCAGATTGGCGATGACCGACCAATATTCCTGCGCGCGGAACAGCTCGATCTCGCGCTCGCGATCGACGACGAGGCGCAACGTCACCGACTGGACGCGGCCCGCCGATTTGGCGCCGGGCAGCTTGCGCCACAGCACCGGCGAGAGCGTGAAGCCGACCAGATAATCGAGCGCGCGGCGCGCCCGATAGGCATCGATCAGATCCTCGTCGAGCGCGCGCGGGTTCGCCATCGCATCCAGCACGGCGGCCTTGGTGATCGCGTTGAAGGTCACGCGCTGGACGTTGGCGGGCAGCGCCTTGCGCTTGCGGAGCAGCTCCTGGACGTGCCAGCTGATCGCCTCGCCCTCGCGATCGGGATCGGTCGCGAGGATCAGCGACTCGGCGCCCTTGGCCTCGTCGACGATCGCCTTCAGCCGCGCGGCCTTGTCGGCATAAGGCTCCCATTCCATCGCGAAGCCATTGTCCGGATCGACCGAGCCATCCTTGGCGGGCAGATCGCGGACATGGCCATAGGAGGCGAGCACCTTGTGCCCGGCGCCGAGGTAACCCTCGATGGTCTTTGCTTTTGCAGGAGATTCTACGACGACCAGTTTCATAAGACGGCTTTGCCATTCCTTCACGTACACGCACGAGGGTGGAGAGGTCCGCGTGCAACCGTCAAGCGCCCATTCTCGTAACGGATTCGCAATAGGTCGTTTTCGGCCCTTTCACGATCTGCTAAGGGTGCAGGGTTAATGCGGACGCTCATGAAGCTTTCCGTCGCAAAAGAACAAGGGGCTTGGGGCGTGCGGGCGTTCGGGGTTTGGCTTGCGGGTATGGCCGCTGCGCTTTCGGCGCAGGCGGCTGTCGCGCAGGCGCCTGCGGACCATCGCGGGATGGAACAGGCCGTGCTCGCCGCGCTCAATGCGGCGCGCACCGATCCCGCGACCTATACCGGCGGGCTCAAGACCTATCGCGGCTTCTTCAAGGCCAATATCGTCGTGATGCCCGGCAACCCGGTCGATTATGAGACGGTCGAGGGGACCGCGCCGGTGGACGAGGCGATCGCCTATCTCGCGAGCCAGACCATGCTCGCCCCGCTCCAGCCCGCCGACATATTGGCGGCGGCGGCCGCCGACCATGTCGCCGAGCAGAGCATTTCGGGGCGCACCGGCCATTACAGCGCGGACGGCTCGGCGCCGAGCGACCGCGTCGTCAAGCGCGGCGGGGGGCCGCTCGTGGCCGAGGTCATCGCCTATGGCGCGGTGGATGCCGCCGACGTCATCCGCCAGCTGATCGTCGACGATGGCGTGCCCGATCGCGGCCACCGCAACATGCTGTTCGCCGGCCATCTGCGCTATGCGGGCGTCGCCTGCGGCCCGCATCCCGAATTCAAGATGATGTGCGTGATCGACATGGCCGACACGCCCGACGGGCAGAGCGGCGGATCGCTCCGCCGGGTCCGCGTCGCCGCCAGCGACGCGACGGGCAAGAAGTAGCGCGCCTCCTCCCCGCTCACTTGTACGAGACGGACAGGTCCAGCACGAAGATCGCGCGCTTGTTGACCGTGCCCGGCTGGAAGCGTGGCGGCGCCATCGCGACGATATTGCACAGATCGACGCTGCGGCCCTGCATCTGCAGCGGGCGCACGCTCGTGCATTTGCCCATCGATCCGTCGCGATTGACCGCGATTTCGGATTCGGCGAGCAGCAGGTAGAAATCGGGCGTCCTGCCCGCGCCATGCTCGGGCAGGCCCTCGTAGCTGACCTGAAGGCGGATATCGCTGGTCCGCGCCTTGGCATAATCCGCGCCCATCAGATTGGCGAGAAAGCCGCGCTCGCCGAACGGCCCGCAGTTGTTGCCGCTGGTGCCGAAGCGCGCGGGCCCCGATCCGCTCATCGTGCATTCGACGACCTCACCGGTCGGGGCGATGATCGCATGCGCGGTGAAGGTGCGGTCGCTGATCTCCTCGGTGGCGGTCTTGACCGGCAGCCGCCAGCGGACAACCTGATCGAAGGTCGCGGTCGTCGGCTGCCCCTTCTTGTCGATCAGCGGGTGGAAGCGCGCCCTTGCCATCAGCGCCTTGCAGGTCGCGCCGTCCAGCCCCTCGTTTCCGCTGCTCTTCACGATCCGGCACGCCGTCGGCTTGCCGTCCGGGCTGATCTCCACCGCGAAATGGACGATGCCCTCGGCCTTCTGCGCGATCGAGATGGGGGGATAATCCTCCGCCTGGAACCAGCCCGCCTGCTGTCCGATCGGCACGAGGATGCGGTAGGGCTTGGTCGCCGCCGCCGACGTGTCGGAGCTTGCGGCCATCATCATCGCCATCACCGCTATCATCGTCCGCTCCCCCGCCGCCTGATCCGCACTGTGGCGGCGGAGCCGCGCGCACTCAACCGCAAAGGCTGACCCGGCCGCCCGCATGGCGCTCCAGCCGTCCCGCGAGTTCGAACTCCAGCAGCACCGTCTGCACGAGAGCGGGCGCCAGCCCGGAGAGCCGCACGATCTCGTCGACGCCGACGGGGACCGGGCCGAGCAGATCGCCGATGGCCCGCCGTTCGCGATCCTCGACGTCGACCGGCATCGGCTCCTCGCGGAGAAGGCGGACGGGCGCCGCACCAGGACCGCCGAGCGGCTGGAGCGCCTCGATGATGTCGGCCGCGCTCTGGACGAGCGTCGCGCCCTCGCGGATCAGCAGATTGCAGCCCTGCGCGCGCGGATCGAGCGGCGAGCCGGGCACCGCCATCACCTCGCGCCCCGCCTCCGCAGCGAGCCGCGCGGTGATCAGCGATCCCGATCTGGGCGCCGCCTCGACGACGACCGTGCCGCGCGCGAGCCCGGCGATGATCCGGTTGCGATAGGGGAAATGGCGCGCGCGCGGTTCGGTGCCCGGCGGCTGTTCGGCGACGAGCAGCCCGCGCTCGCCGATCGCGCGCTGCAATCGCTCATTCTCGGGCGGGTAGAAGATGTCCGCGCCGCCCGCGACGACCGCGATCGTGCCGCCGTCGAGCGCGCCGACATGCGCGGCGGTATCGATCCCGCGCGCCAGCCCCGAGACGACGATTTCGCCCCCGGCCACCAGATCATGCGCCAGCGCGCGGGCGAAGCGGATCGCCGCCGCCGACGCGTTGCGCGCGCCGACCATCGCCACCGCCGGTCTGGCCGCGAGCGCGGCATCGCCGATCACGATCAGAGCGGGAGGCGCATCCTCCAGTTCGGCGAGCAGATCGGGGTAGCCCGGCCGGCCGAGCAGCAGATAGGCTCCACCGATCGCCCGCACCTTCTCCGCCTCGCGCGCGATCTCGCCGGCGGCGGGCATGGCAGGCGCGCGTCCGCCGCCGCGCCGCGCGAGATCGGGCAGCGCCTCGATCGCCGCGCGCGCCGATCCGAACCGTCCCAGCAACTGGCGAAAGGTGATCGGGCCGATCGACGGCGTGCGGATGAGCCTCAGCCGGTCGAGCGCGTCGGCGTCCAGAGCCGCCGGATCGATCGCCTCAGCGGTCGCCAATGCGCGGCTCGGTCCCAGCAAAGAGGCGGACGATATTGGCGCGGTGCGTCCACAGCACGGTCAGCCCGAATGCCAGGAACATGAGCGTCAGCGCAGATTCGAAGAAATAGGCCGCGCAGACGGGCGTCAGCAGGGCTGCGCCGATTCCGCCGATCGACGAATGGCGCGTCAGCAGCGAGGCCGCCAGCCAGACGATCGCGAAGGTCAGGCCGCACGGCCAGAACAAAGCCAGCGCGATGCCGAGATAGGTGGCGATCCCCTTGCCGCCGCGAAAGCGCAGCCAGACGGGGAAGAGGTGGCCGTAGAAGGCGAAGACGCCGGCGAGCGGCCCCAGCCCGGGCAGGACCCGTTCGGCGATCAGCACCGCGACAGCGCCCTTGGCGGCATCGAGCGCCAATGTCGCGGCGGCGAGGCCCTTGCGCCCGGTCCGCAGCACGTTGGTCGCGCCGATATTGCCGGAGCCGATCGCGCGGAGATCACCCGCGCCGCCGAAATGCGCCAGGATCAGGCCGAACGGAATCGATCCGAGCAGATAGCTGCCGAGTGCGACAAGCGCCGGAACCGTCCAAGCATTCAACCAACCATCCCCCACGCCCGGCAAAATAGAGGAATGGCTTCGCGATGCAATTGATCTCGATCATCGGCTAGGAACAAAAAGAAAACGCGCCGGCCGCAGGCCGACGCGTTTGCTGTCGTTCCGGGAGGGATCAGATCTTGTTGATCACGCCCTTCACGTCGCCCTTGGCGCTCTGCAGATCGCCCTTAGCTTCCTGCGCATCGCCCTCGGCGGTGATGTCGGGGCGGTCGGTATGCTCGCCGATCGCGCGCTTGACCTTGCCGATGGCTTCATTGGCTGCGCCCGTGATCTTGTCCGTGATCTCGCCCATGATGAAACTCCTATGTGTCCGGCGTCGTGCCGGGTTCGAGTGTGAAAACCCCCCACCCCCCTCCCGCGTTCCCACCATGGCTTCCGTCCCGGCGCACAATCGGCCATTGACCGTCCGCGTGACCAGAATTTTCCCCGTCCTATCGTCGATGGCCTTGCTGTCGGTTCTCGCCGGCTGTGCGACCGCGCCACCCCGCGTGGCCACCGCAGCGCCGACGCCGGCCCCGCCCGCCCCAGCTGCACCGGTGGCGACCGACACCGACTGGCGCGATCTGCCGCTTTCTGCCGGACGCTGGAGCTACGCGGCCGAGGCGAGCGGTTCGGCCGCGCGCTTCGGCAGCCCGGACAAGCCCGCGCTCGTGATCCGCTGCGATCGTGCCGCGCGGCGGATACACATGGTGCTGGCCGGCACCGCGACCGGCGCGCTGACGATCACCACCTCTTATGCGGGGCGCGATCTTCCGCTCGTCGCCGGCGCCGCCGGTCAGAGCGAGGCCAGTCTCGCCGCCGCCGATCCCTTCCTCGATCGCATCGCCTTCAGCCGCGGCCGCGTCTCCTATGCGGTGCCGGGGCAGCCCTTGCTGATGGTGCCCGCCTGGGCCGAGCCGGCGCGCGTGATCGAGGATTGCCGCAGCGGCGCCTGACGCGCGGCTTCCCGGCGGAAGCGCGCTATCCTGACGCGAAAAAATTGTGAATCAAGGGCTTGCGATGGGGCTCGATCTGACTCACATTCGCCTTGCTCTTCAACGTAGCGAAAGGAGGTGATCCGATGTCTCATGGTTCAGCTTGGGGGTCGGTTCAGTCCGTTCGGGAGACGCGCTCCTGAAGCCCTGAACACGGCCATCGTCGCATCGCGCGCGATGGAATGAATCAGGATGCTTCAGCGTAGCGCCGGGGGTCTCCCGGGCCGATTATCCGGCCGCTGACCATGTAAGAAGGGCCGTCGGGGCAACCCGGCGGTCCTTTTTTCTTTGAGGCTTCTTCGTCCTCCCCATCTTCGATGAGGAAGATGAGGTCAGCTTCGCTCCAGCAGTTCGTCCCGCACGCGGATCGCGGCGACGGCGATGCGGACCTCGATCAGGAACAGCATCAGGCTCGCGATCAGCAGCAGCAGCGAGATCGCGAACAGCAGCGACAAGGTTCGCGCGAAGCCTACGCCGACCAGCCGGGCGATGAAGATGCCCGCGACGAGGCTGCACAGCACCACCGCGCTCGCCGTCGCCAGGAAGATCGAATTGTTCACGATCGTCATGCGGCGATCGAGGATGCGCAGCTCGGCGACCTGCTGGGCGTGGCGGGGATGATCGCGCGGGGTGAACACCTCCTCGATGTCGCGCGCGCGATCGACGATGCGGCTCAAGCGCCCGGTCAGCATGTTGAGGATCAGGCCGATGCCGTTGAGCAGGAAGACCGGCGCGAGCGCGAACTGGATGTCGCGTGTCAGCCCCGGAAGCCCGGTGATGTGGAAGATGTCGTCGAAATCGACGGGCAGGGCCATCGGCGGCAATCCTCTCAAATCGGCGGCAGTCTCGCAGGCTCCGCGGGGGAGACAGCTCCTCCCCCGCAAGGGAGGAGCCGGGACTCAGCCCACGCGCCGCCCCGTATTGACCCCCATCGACTGGAGATATTTCTTCACGTTGCGCGCCGCCTGGCGCAGCCTCTGCTCATTCTCGACGAGCGCGATGCGGACATAGCCTTCGCCATTCTCGCCGTAACCGACGCCGGGCGCGACCGCGACCTTGGCATGCGTCAGCATCTGCTTGGAGAATTCGAGACTGCCCAGATGCGCGAGCGCCGGCGGCAGCGGCGCCCAGGCGAACATCGACGCGGCCGGGCTCGGAATGTCCCAGCCCGCCCGGCCGAAGCTTTCGACCAGCACGTCGCGGCGCTTGTGATAGAGTTCGCGATTCTGCGCGACGATGTCCTGCGGCCCGTTCAGCGCGGCGCAGGCGGCCGCCTGGATCGGCGTGAAGGCGCCATAATCGAGATAGGATTTCACGCGCGTCATCGCCGCGATGAGCTGCGTGTTGCCGACCGCGAAGCCGATCCGCCAGCCCGCCATCGAGAAGGTCTTGGAGAGCGACGTGAATTCGATCGCGACGTCCTTGGCGCCCTTCACCTGCAGGATCGAGACGGTCGGCTTGCCGTCATAATAAAGCTCGGAATAGGCGAGATCGGAGATGATCCAGACCTTGTTCTCGCGCGCCCACGCCACCAGCCGCTCGTAGAAGGCGAGGTCGACCGTCTCCGCCGTCGGGTTCGAGGGATAGTTGACGACGAGGATCGAGGGCCGCGGCACGGTGAAGTTCATCGCCCGCTCGAGGCTCTCGAAATAATGTTCGTCGGGCGTCGTCGGCACGGCGCGGATCGTCGCGCCGGCGATGATGAAGCCGAACGTGTGGATCGGGTAAGACGGGTTGGGCGCCATCACGACGTCGCCCGGCGCGGTGATCGCGGTGGCGAGGCTGGCGAGCCCCTCCTTCGATCCCATCGTCACGACCACCTCGGTCTCGGGATCGACATCGACGCCGAAACGACGCGCATAATAGCCGGCCTGCGCCTTGCGGAGGCCGGGAATCCCCTTCGAGGCGGAGTAGCCGTGCGCGTCCGGCTTCTGCGCGACCTCGACCAGCTTGGCGATGACGTGCGCGGGCGGCGGCAGATCCGGATTGCCCATGCCGAGATCGATGATGTCCTCTCCGCCCGCGCGCGCCGCGGCCCGCATCGCGTTGACTTCGGCGATGATATAGGGCGGCAAACGGCGGATGCGGTAGAAGTCTTCGGTCATCTCGTCCTCGGGTTGAAGGCCTTGAAAAGGCGCGCGCGGATCGCTCGCCGTGTCCCAGGCGCTTGCGCTATACGGGGTTTGCAGGCCAATTGGCAGTCCGAAGGCCCGGTGGAGAGATTTGATGGCGAAGCCCGGGAACGAGCCGCACGACGGCGGCGCTCTGCTCGCGGAAATGGCGCACTGGACGGGCGTGATCGGCAAGGCGCAGCAGCTTCTGATGGAGCATGGCGCGAGCGCCGCGCTGAAGGCCGGCGATGATTTCATGGCGCAGATGGGGCAGATGCCGGTCATGGATCCGGCGGGCATGGCCGCCGCGCCGGCCGCGATGTGGGCCGAGACGCTCGGCTTCTGGCGATCGATGCTGCCCGAGACCGAAGGCGCCGCCCCCGATCGCCGCTTCGCCGCGCCGGACTGGCAGGAGCCGCTCTTCGACCTGATCCGCCAGACCTATGCCGTCGCCGCCGACCAGTTCCTCTCGATCATCGATCAGGCGCCGGGGCTGAGCCCGCACCAGGCTGAGCAATTGCGCTTCGGCGCGCGCAATTTCGTGGAGGCGATGAGCCCCAGCAATTTCGCCTTCACCAATCCTCAGGTCGTGGCGAAGATCGTCGAAACGCGCGGCCAGAACCTGATCACCGGGCTCCAGCGGATGATCGAGGATGCGTCCAGCGGGCAGCTCCGCCATGTCGGCAAGGATGCGTTCGAGCTCGGCCGCAACATCGCGATGACGCCCGGCAAGGTCGTCTACGAAGCGCCGCTCTTCCAGCTGATCCAGTATAGCCCGACCACCGAGCAGGTCTCCGAAATCCCGCTCATCATCTTCCCGCCCTGGTTCAACCGCTTCTACATCCTCGATCTTTCGCCCGAGAAGAGCCTGGTCCAGTGGGCGGTCGATCAAGGCCTCACCGTCTTCATCGTCTCGTGGAAATCGGCCGACGCCAGCATCGCCCATGTCCTGATGGACGATTATGTCCTGAACGGGGAATGGGAGGCGATCGAGGTCGTCACCCGCCTGCTCGACGTGCCCAAGACGCATGTCGTCGGCTATTGCGTCGCGGGCACGGCGCTGTCGATGATGCTCGCCTGGGCGCATGCGACGGGCAACGAGGCCAAGATTGCCAGCGCGACCTTCTTCACCGCGCAGGTCGACTTCACCGAATCCGGCGATCTCTCGCTATTCGTCGACGATGCGCAGCTCAAGCTGATGGGCACGATGGCCAAGGACGGCGTGTTCGACGGCCGCTACATGGCGATGACCTTCAATCTGTTGCGCAGCCGCGACCTGATCTGGAACTATGTCGTCAACAATTACCTGCTGGCCGAAGACTATAAGAGCTTCGATCTGCTCCACTGGAATGGCGACGTCACCAATCTCCCCGCCGGCTGGCAGCTGCGCTACCTGACCGAGCTCTATCGCGACAATCTGCTGGTGAAGCCCGGCGCGCTTTCGGTCGCGGGCACTCCGATCGATCTGACGATCGTGAAGACGCCCGCTTATATCCAGGCGGGCCGCGAGGATCATATCGCGCCGGCCAAGAGCGTGTGGAAGATGCTCCATCATTTCGGCGGGCCGATGCGCTTCGTGCTCGCCGGATCGGGGCATATCGCGGGCGTCGTCAACCACCCGTCCGCCAACAAATATCAATATTGGACCAACGAGGCGAAGGTCGACACGCTCGACGACTTCGTCGCCGGCGCGACCGAGCATAAGGGCAGCTGGTGGCCGGACTGGCTGAAATGGCTTTCCGCGCACGATGCCGCCAAGGTACCGGCCGAAGGCGCGCGCATTCCCGGCGGCGGCGCGCTGCCTGCAATCGAGGACGCGCCCGGCCGCTACGCGCGGACGCGCTGAGCAGCGACCTGCCGCCTCAGCACGAGCGATATTTCTCGTTGCGCCGGAGCCCCTGCGCGACCTGCGCGACGGTCTCGCCGATCCGCCTTGCGCGCGTCTCGGGCCGCTTCGCCTCGGTCACCCAATCGATATAATCGCGCCGCTGGCCGGGCGCGAAGCCGGCGAAATGCGCCGCGGCTTGGGGATCGGCCGCCAGCGCGGAGGCGAGATCGTCGGGCAGCGCCGCTTCGCCCTTGGCGATGCGCCGCGGACGGGACGGGCGCTCGAGGCGCGCCTCGGCCGCGCGCGCCCGGATCAGCGCGACAAGCTCCGCATCGGGCGGCAGATCGGCGAGCGAGGCGATCCTGCCATATTGGCCGGCGCCCTCCTCTTCCCGGCCCGTCTCGGCGCCCTGCCAGAAGCCGAAGCCGCAATGCGCCTTGAACGCGGCCATGAACGCGAACGGTCGCCCGTCCAGCTCGAAGAAGGGGCGGCCCCACTTGATCGTTTCGACCAGCCCCGGCTCTGCCTCGTGCAGCGCGGCACGCAGCCTGCCGAGGATCGGCTTCGCGAAATCGCCCGCTTTGGCGATCGCGGCATCGACACGGTCATCCTTTGCCATGCCGGCGATCATGACTCCGACCGGCCCCGTTCCGCAAGATGAACGGCGCGTAGTTTGCGGTTCACGCAACCGCGGCCCCGCCGCTCCGTTCAACCCTCATAATAACGAGGAACAGATAATGAAGAGCTTCATCCTGGGCACGGCGCTGGCCGCGATGATCCTGCCCGCGGCCGCACCGGCACTGGCACAGCAGGGTTATTCGCGCGGCGATCGCGACGACCGCGGCGACAATGGCCGCGGCCGCGGCGACGATCGCCAGAATGGCCGACGCGATGATCGCGGCGGCCCGCGCGGTAACGATCGCGGCAATGATCGCGGGCGCGGCGGCCAGGATTGGCAGAGCTATCGCAACTATGACTGGAACCGCCCCGACCAGCGCTATGGCGGCTACGACGCGGCGCGCTACTATCGCGACGGCAATTACAGCGAGCGCCGCATCGGCCGCAACGATCGCATCTATCGCGGCGGCAACGGGCGTTATTATTGCCGCCGCACGGACGGCACGACCGGCCTGATCGTCGGCGGCGCGCTCGGCGGGCTGCTCGGCAATTCGCTCGCCAATGGCCGCTCCAGCACGGTCGCGACCCTGCTCGGCGTCGGCGGCGGTGCGCTGCTCGGCCAATCGATCGATCGCGGCAACGTGCGCTGCCGCTGAACGGCAGGCTAATGTCCGGCTCAGCGACCGTTCAGTCGCGGCCGGGCAAAAGCGACATCAGCATCGGATGAGCCTCCGATCGCAAGGGAGACAGGAACATGCGTCAGTGGATTTTCGCGGCGATGATCGCGGCGACCGCACCGGTGGCTCTCGCCGCGCCGGCCGTCGCGCAGTCGCGCGGCCAGGTCGAGGCACGATGGGCGGATGCCCAGCGCCGCTATCAGGCCGAGACCGAGCGTTATTATGCCGAGCGCGACCTCTATTATAATGCGCGTGGCGGCCCGCGCGGCGGTTACGGCGCGCCCCCGCCCACCGGCGCTTATGGCGGTGGCGGCTATGCCAATGACGATCGCGTCGAGAATTTCGATCCGGCCGCGACCTATCGCCCGGGTCAGCAGGAGCGCGTCCTCGCCCCCGACGAGCGCGTCTATGCCGGCAATGACGGCCGTTATTACTGCAAGCGTTCGGACGGCACGACCGGCCTGATCGCGGGCGGCGCCGCCGGCGGCATCCTCGGCAACGTCATCGACGGCGGCCACTCGCGCACCGCAGGTACCCTGCTCGGCGCCGCGATCGGCGCGCTCGCCGGCAAGGCGGTCGATCAGAACCAGGCGCAGATCAAGTGCCGCTAAGCGTCTGACGGCGTGAATGACGGGCCCATCGTCCTGCGCGGACGGTGGGCCTTTTCATATCGGGCGCAGCTTCGCACCGATGATGTGCCAGCGCCGCTGATCTGCCGTCGATCCGTCGACGTCGTTGACCCGACGCAGCGTGAAGCTGCCGGCGAAATGCTGGCGGCGCCCGCTTCTCAGCACCGCATCCACGCGCACCTTCACCTCGCAATAGACGCTGCCCGCGCCCGCATCCGCTTCAAACGGCGGGATCGGCGTCGCGCGGACATGCACGTTATCGGCATAGCCGGCACGCACCTGCGCCAGGCTGTAGCGCCCGTGCCAGAGCCGATAGGCGGCGCGATAGTCGCGCGCCTCGATCGCCGCATAATAATCACGCACGACGGCCACGGCCGCATCCACGGAAGCCTCGGCGGGCGGCGTCGGCGGCACGGCGGCCGACAGCGCCAGCGCAATCAGCGCCGCCATCATCGTCGGCACGCCTACCAGTAATCCCGCATGATCGCGCGCGCCCATTCGGGCTCATGGATCGGTTCGCGCGGCAGGAAGCCCGACAGGACCGGCTTGATGTCCAGCACCGGCGTCCCCTCGATCGCGTCGAGCCCGGCGACGATCAGCGCGCGCGGCTCCACCGCGATCAATCGGCAGACGGTGACCCCGATCCGGTTGGGTCGCGCCTTGCCGCGCTGCGCGAAGATGCCGACCTTCGGCCAGTCCGCCCGCCCGCGCGGATGGCGCGCGCCGGTGACGATCGCGGCCTCGGCGACGCGATCGAAATGATAGACGATTTCGACATGGCTGAAGTCGGCGAGGCCAGCCAGCGCATCGTCCGGCACATCCTGCGCCAGTTCGATCCGCGCCTGGACGGCATCCCAGCCGTCATCGTCCAGGCTCGCCCGCCCGCCGACGACCCGGCCGACCGGGCGCATCGCGATCATCGTCACGTCAGGCCGTCTCCAGCAGCCTTTCGCGCGCGATCTTCTCGCGCCACACGAGCGGCCCGGTAGTGTGGACGCTGGTGCCCGTCGCATCGACCGCGACCGTGACCGGCATGTCCTGCACCTCGAACTCGTAGATCGCCTCCATGCCGAGATCGGCGAAGCCGACGACCTTGGCCGCCTTGATCGCGCGCGCGACGAGATAGGCCGCACCGCCGACCGCCATCAGGTAAGCCGATTTGGCCTCCCTGATCGCCTCGATCGCCGCCGGCCCGCGCTCGGCCTTGCCGACCATCGCCAGCAGGCCCTGATCGAGCATCATCTTCGTGAACTTGTCCATCCGCGTCGCGGTCGTCGGGCCGGCCGGGCCGACCACCTCATCGCCGACCGGATCGACGGGGCCGACATAATAGATGACTCGGCCGGCGAACTCGACGGGCAGCGGCTCGCCCGCCGCCAGCATCTCCTGGATGCGCTTGTGCGCGGCGTCGCGGCCGGTCAGCATCTTGCCATTGAGCAGCAGGCGATCGCCCGGTTTCCAGCTCTGCACGACTTGCGGAGTCAACGTATCGAGATCGACGCGGATCGATTCCTTGCTCGGCGCCCACTCCACCTTCGGCCAGTCGTTGAGATCAGGCACGGGCAGAAAGACGGGTCCCGAGCCGTCGAGGTGGAAATGCGCGTGGCGCGTCGCCGCGCAATTCGGGATCATCGCGATCGGCTTGGACGCGGCATGCGTCGGATAATCGAGGATCTTCACATCGAGGATCGTCGCCAGCCCCCCCAGGCCCTGCGCGCCGATGCCGAGCGCATTGACCTTGTCGAATATCTCGATGCGCAGTTCCTCGATCTTGGTCTGCGCCCCGCGTTGCTTGAGCTGCGCCATGTCGATGTCGCCCATCAGCGATTCCTTGGCGAGCGTCATCGCCTTCTCGGCGGTGCCGCCGATGCCGATGCCGAGCATCCCCGGCGGGCACCAGCCCGCGCCCATTTGCGGGATCATCTCCAGCACCCAATCGACGATCGAATCGCTCGGGTTCATCATCTTGAACTTGGACTTGTTCTCGCTGCCCCCGCCCTTGGCGGCGAGCTGCACCTCGACATGATGGCCCGGCACCATCTCCACGTTCAGCACGCAGGGCGTATTGTCCTTGGTGTTGATGCGGCCGAAGGCAGGATCCTTGAGGATCGAGGCGCGCAGCCGGTTCTCGGGGTGGAGATAGGCGCGGCGCACGCCTTCATCGACGACGTCCTGCAGTGATTGCTCGCCACCGAGCAGACAGTGCTGGCCCCATTTGATGAAGACCGTGACGATGCCCGTATCCTGGCAGATCGGGCGGTGACCCTCGGCACACATCCGGCTGTTCGTCAGGATCTGCGCGATCGCGTCCTTCGCGGCCGGCCCCTGCTCGGCCTCATAGGCGACGCCCAGCGCGCGGATATAATCCATCGGGTGGTAGTAAGAGATATATTGGAGCGCGTCGGCGACGCTCTCGATCAGGTCTTCGGGACGGATGGTAACGGTCATCTAAGGTCTCCGGCGCGCACTTGGGCTGCCGCTTAGCCAATTTCGGCTGAATGCGAAATGCGCGCCCCGGTCAGTCCGGCGGCGGGCCGTCGGCAAACGGGAACATGTGCCAGTAAGGCTGCGCGTCGGCGACCACCCCTGCAAAGGCCGGCCAGGCGATGAGCCGCGCCAGATAGGTCTCGAGCGCGGGAAAGCGTCCGGCCAGCGGATGGACCTTGTCCGCATAGTAAAGCGACGGCGCGGCGGCGCAGTCGGCCAGCGTCGGCCGCTCGCCCGCCGCCCAGCCCGTGGTCGGGAGGTTCGTCTCCAGCCACGCATAGGCCTTGTCGAGCAGCGCGCGCGCCTGCGCGATCCCATAAGGATCCTTCGCCCCGGCGGGCCGGAGGAAATCGACGGTGAACGCCTGCATCGGCGCCATCACATACTGATCGAACATGCGGTCCAGGAAGCGGACGTGAAGCGCTGCCACCGGATCGGCGGGGATCAGCCGTCCGCCCCCCGCCAGCAGGTCCGCATATTCGACGATGACGCTGCTTTCGGCGAATTGCAGATCGCCATCCACGAGCAAAGGCATCTTCGCGATCGGCCAGCGGCGGGCGAATTCGGCGCCGATCTCGGGATGGTCCGGGTCCAGTTGCTGCAATTCGTAATCGAGGCCCAGTTCGCGCAGCGCGACGAACACCTTCCAGCAATAAGAGGAGAGCGGGTGACCATAGACCTGTAGCATCAGCCCCCTCCGAACAATCCCAGCGCGGCGACCTCCTCGGCCGTCAGGTCGATCCCGAACATCATGCTCAGCCGCATCCGATAGACGCGCGGATCGCCGATCTCGGCCTCGGTCGACTGATCCTTGCTGTGGCGACGATAAGCCCGCCCATTGAGCGTCGCAAAGCCGTGCGGCAGCGGCACGCTGACGATCCGATTTTGAACAAAGCGGCTCTCCGGCGCCTCGCTCACCCAGAAATTGCCGAGCGCGAGATCGGCGGGGAAGACCGGCGCGAGCGTGAAGCTATATTGATCCTGCCAGCCTTCGCCGGGGCTGCGCCCGTCGGTCATCCCGCCATGCCCGTTGCGCGAGAGCATCCAGCCGAATTCGGGATCGCGCGCGAGACGGAAGCGCGCGCCGTCGGGCGATTCGGCTTCCTCGCCATCGGCCAGCGGCATCGGCGGTGCATAGCTGCCGCCGAATCCCGCATCCGCGATCCACTCCGCGCCATCGATCGTCACCAGCGCTAGCGTGTGCGTCAGCGGCGGCACCGCCTCCGGACGCCCGAGCCAGACCCGCGCGAGCAGGGGCCGCGCCGCGAAGCCGAGCGCCTCCAGCGCATCAAGGAACAACTGGCCATGCTCGAAGCAATAGCCGCCGCGCTTGGCGCTCACGAGCTTGGCGAACACGCTCACCGGATCGATGCCGATCCCGCGGCCGAGCGCGATATCCAGATTCTCGAACGGGATCGCCAGCCGGTGCGCGCGCTGGAGCGTCGCCAGCCCATCGGCATCGGCGGCGGGCGCTTCCTTGAGCGCGATCCGCGCGAGATAGGCGTCGAGGGCGAAGGGCAGAGCGGGGATCGTCATGGCGCCGGGCTTTTCCATCCCCCGGCGCCCGCCCGCAAGCCCGAAGCTAGCGGACGAGGCGACGCGCGAGCCGCTGCATCTTCTTCGGCACCCAATCCTCGACGAAATGCCCATAGCGGACCTGCCAGTCGACCTTGTCGCCCGTGCCGGGGCGGGTCTGGAACGTGGTCGTGCGCGTCGGGACCGTCGCGTCGCTGGGAAAGGCGGTGTAATAATAGGTCGCGATCGACCGGCGCGAGCGATCCGGCGGGCAGGTCAGCGGCTCCGGCACGCCGTGGAAGCTCTGCAGCGTCGTGTTGAAGACGACGGCGCGCGCCATCACGGGATCGACCGAGACCGCGGCCTTGCGCATCTTCTTGTCCCACAATTCCAGCTGGCCGCCATAATCGGGACCCCAATCGTCGTTGAGGTAGATGAGCAGGTTCAGACGGCGTTCGACCTTCATTCCGTGATGCACGTTGAAATCGGCATGGACGCTGAGATGTCCGCCCGCGAGCGTCTCATGCAGGCCGCCGCCTGCAAAATAGGGATCGGAGATCAGATGCTCGATCCCCGTCATCTCGCTCAGGAAAGCGAGGAAAGGCTCGCCGTTCAGCTCCGCCAGCAGGTTGCGGACGCGGCCGCTGGCGACCGTGTTGGGATCGAACTGATATTTCAGCCGCTCCTGCGCGCGATCGAAATATCCCCGCCCTTCGCGATCGGGAAATTCCGCGAGCAACCGCCGCAGCACGTCCGCATCGAGGAAATCGTCCATGACGATATGCGGGAAGGGTGCGGCTTCGCGATAGGCTTCGGCGCGCGCCTTGCCTTCGCGCACGCATTGCTCGCGATCGAAATGGAGGTAGCCACCGGTTTCGTGAAGATCGAGTATCGCCATGCTGCCCCGCTGCCCTTACCCGTGCATTATCGCCGACGCGGGAGAGTGCGCAACGGATAAAGCCATCGCGATATCCGGCCGATAAGCGCTCGCTTCCGATTGCCGCGCCCCCCGCCGCACACCATATCCCGTTTATGGCGATCCAGATCCGTACCAGCCTCGACGAGCCCGAAACCGGGCAGAGCTTCATTCCGCACCGCCCGGCGCGGCCGGAGAAGAGCGAGGGCGGCAAGCCGTTCAAGCTCGTCTCCGAATATCAGCCTTCGGGCGACCAGCCGAGCGCGATCGCCGAACTCGCGGCGCAGGCGCAGGCGGGCGAGCGCGATCAGGTGCTGCTCGGCGTCACGGGCTCCGGCAAGACCTTCACGATGGCCAAGGTCATCGAGCAATTGCAGCGCCCGGCGCTGATCCTGGCGCCCAACAAGATCCTCGCCGCGCAGCTCTACGGCGAATTCCGCAGCTTCTTTCCCGAAAATGCGGTCGAATTCTTCGTCAGCTATTATGATTATTACCAGCCCGAGGCCTATGTGCCGCGCTCCGACACCTACATCGAGAAGGAAAGCTCGGTGAACGAGGCGATCGATCGGATGCGCCATTCGGCGACCCGATCGTTGCTTGAGCGCGACGATGTGCTGATCGTCGCCTCGGTCTCGTGCCTCTACGGCATCGGCTCGGTCGAGACCTATTCGGCGATGATCTTCGATCTCAAGAAGGGCCAGACGGTCGATCAGCGCGAGATCATCCGCAAGCTGGTCGCGCTTCAGTACAAGCGCAACGACCAGAGCTTCCAGCGCGGCAATTTCCGCGTGCGCGGCGCCAATCTCGAAATCTTCCCCTCGCATTATGACGACAGCGCGTGGCGGATCGAATTTTTCGGCGACGAGATCGACCAGATCACCGAATTCGACCCTTTGACCGGCAAGACGAGCGCGACGCTTAAGGAAATCCGCGTCTATGCCAACAGCCACTATGTGACCCCCGGTCCGACGCTGAAGCAGGCGGGCGAGGCGATCCGCCACGAACTGGCCGAGCGGCTCAAGGAGCTGATTGCCGAGGGCAAATTGATCGAGGCGCAGCGCATCGAGCAGCGGACCAATTTCGATCTCGAGATGATCGCGGCGACGGGCAGTTGCGCCGGCATTGAGAATTACAGCCGCTTCCTGACCGGCCGCCTGCCCGGCGAGCCGCCGCCCACGCTCTTCGAATATCTGCCCGAGAATGCGCTCCTGTTCGTCGACGAGAGCCACCAGACGATCGGCCAGATCAACGGCATGTCGCGCGGCGATCACCGCCGCAAGATCACGCTCGCCGAATATGGTTTCCGCCTGCCGTCGGCGATCGACAACCGCCCCTTGCGCTTCAACGAGTGGGAGGCGATGCGCCCGCAGACCGTCTACGTCTCGGCGACGCCCGGCACGTGGGAGATGGAGCAGACCGGCGGCGTCTTCGCCGAACAGGTCATCCGCCCGACCGGGCTGATCGATCCGCCGGTCGAGATCCGCCCGATCGAGAGCCAGGTCGACGATCTCGTCCACGAGGCGATGCTGACCGCCAAGGCCGGCTATCGCAGCCTCGTCACCACGCTGACCAAGCGCATGGCCGAGGATCTGACCGAATATCTGCACGAGGCCGGCCTCAAGGTCCGCTACATGCATAGCGACGTCGAGACGCTGGAGCGGATCGAGCTGATCCGCGACCTGCGGCTTGGCGTCTATGACGTGCTCGTCGGCATCAACCTGCTGCGCGAGGGCCTCGACATTCCCGAATGCGGATTGGTCGCGATCCTCGATGCGGACAAGGAAGGCTTCCTCCGCTCGGAGACCTCGCTGATCCAGACGATCGGCCGCGCCGCGCGCAACGTCGACGGCAAGGTCATCCTCTATGCCGATCGCATCACCGGATCGATGGAGCGCGCGATGCTCGAGACGTCGCGTCGGCGCGAGAAGCAGCAGGCTTACAATGCCGAACATGGCATCACCCCCGAGACGATCCGACGCAGTATCACCGACATCGTCAGCCACCTCTCGTCGCGCGATCAGGTGACGGTCGAGACGGGCGTCGAGGACCGACCGCACATGGTCGGCCACAATCTGCGCGCGTATATCGAGGAGCTGGAGTCCAAGATGCGCGCCGCCGCCGCCGATCTGGAATTCGAGGAAGCCGGACGCCTGCGCGACGAGATCCGCATCCTGGAAGCCGACGAGCTCGGCCTGCCCCCCGCCGAGCAGAAAGCCGGCGTGCGCGGCAATTCGACGCTCGGCAAACCGGGCACGCGCCAGACGCGCTACGGCAAGGCGCAAGCCGCACGGGCGGGCAAGAGGGGGCGGCCGAACTGACCCTCAAACCCACTATGACGGATTGGAAACGTCGCTCATGCTTCCCGCGAGGAGCGAGCAATGATTGCGGATTTTGCCGACAAGGAAACAGCGCGTGTGGCTGCCGGCATCCGCAGTCGCAAGTTGCCGCCAGACATCCAGCCACGCGCCCTGAGATTGCTACGCATCATGGATCGTGTGACCGACTGGTCCCAATTGCGCGAGCCGCCCGGCAACGATCTGCACGTCTTGCATGGCGATCGGGCAGGCCAATATGCTATACGCATCAATCGCCAGTGGCGGATCGTGTTCACGCCGCGCGATGGAGCGTGCGCCGATGTCGAAATCACCGACTATCACTGAGGGCAGCTGGTCGAGCGATCCGGCTGACTGGCTTCCGAATCCGAGTGCCAGTGAGATCCTGCGGATCGAATTCCTCGAGCCGATCGGTATGGCCGCAGACGAACTCGGCCGACATATCGATCTGCCCGCCGCGCGCCTAACAGACGTGCTAGAAGGGCATAAGCCCATGGATGCAGAGCTTGATCTGCGGCTTGCGCGGTATTTCCGCATGTCCGAAGGCTTCTTTCTTGGCCTGCAGGATCGCTACGAACTGCTGGAAGCCAAGCGAGCGCTCAATGGTGCGCTCGATCGGATCGTACCCCGCGCCGCCTGATCAGCCAAAAGCGACCCGCGCTCGCCGCCGGCGCATCGCCGCACCCGTGAGGCCGAAGCCCGCGATCATGAGCGCCCAGCCGGCCGGCTCCGGAACCGACGCCCCCGGCACAGGCAGCGCCGACGGATTGTAGGCGCTGAGCGTGAAGCTGCGGCTGACGTAAAAGCCGCGCGTGTCCGGAGTCGCATAGCCGACGTCCATCAGCGTCCGGTTCGGGCCGTCGATGCCGATCGAGAAATCGTAGGTGCCCCCGCTCGCGCTCGTACCGTTCAGCGTGCCGCTGAGCAGGACATAGGGGTAATAGAAGCTGTCGCTGGGCGTCGCACTCGCGATCACGTCCGCCAGACCATAGGACTTGGCACCGACGTTCAGTACGAAGCCGACCAGCGTCAACGCACGCGTGTCGCTATTGTAGGTGACCTTGTAGGCCCCCGTTGCAGACGGCACCGGGGCACCGGCGACGGCCGTGAAATCGGCGACGAAGTTGGTCTGATAGGTCGCCACGACGGCCTGTGCCGGCACGGCTGCAAGACAGGCGCCAACCAGCGCCGCGAAACCCGATGCACGCATACCACTCTCCCACCCCGAGTGGCGGCATTTGTGGCCGAAATAGGCCGATATCGCAAGCAGGCGCGGCGGCGGCGCGATCACCGCACCCTCTAGCGATAGGAGGAGATCTCGATCAGATTGCCGTCGGGATCGCGCACATAGACCGAGCAGATCGGTCCGCGGGCACCGCTCTTGGTAACGGGGCCAAGCTCGATCAGCACGCCGCACTGCCCGACATGCGCGACCACCGCATCCGGCGTTGCCGGGGTCAGAAAGCACAGATCGGCGCTGCCCGCGCAGGGCATCCGCCCCGTGAACCAGGTCTCCTGAGAGGCGTCGACGGGGCGAAGATTGATCTTGTTCTGGCCGAAGGTCATGCTCGTGCGCATCTCGCCCGAGGCAGACCGGGCGTCCGTGCGGTCCATCCCCAGCACGCGCCCATACCAGGCCGCCGAAGCGCCGACGTCACGGACATTCAGGACGAGATGATCAATGGCGTCGACGGTCAGCATCAGCGGCTCCTGCAAGACGGGAGGAACGCACGAGCCCGAACCGGCGATCCGCATGCGCACATCCCGCGGGGCCTCGCGCTTTATGCCAGCACGCCCTCGTGCAGGCGCAGCACGCGGTCCATCGCCGCCGCCAGCCGCTCGTTATGCGTGGCGATCAAAGCCGCCGCGCCCTCGCCGCGCACCAGCCGCACGAATTCGGCGAGCACGCGATCGGCGGTCTTCTCGTCGAGATTGCCGGTCGGCTCGTCGGCCAGCACCAGCAAAGGCCGGTTGGCCAGCGCGCGCGCGACCGCGACGCGCTGCTGCTCGCCACCCGACAGCGCCGCTGGGCGATGGTCGAGCCGTTCGGCCAGCCCGAGCGTCGACAGCAGGTCGTTGGCGCGCGTTTCCGCCGCCGGCTTCTTCGTGCCGCGCACGAGCTGGGGCAGCACGACATTCTCGGTCGCGGTGAAATCGGGCAACAGATGGTGGAATTGATAGACGAAGCCCAACGTCTCGCGGCGCAGCTTCGTCCGGCCGCGATCGTCGAGCGACGCGGCTTCCTGCCCGCCGATCCGGATCGAACCCTCGAACCCCCCTTCGAGCAGCCCTACCGCCTGGAGCAAGGTCGACTTGCCCGAGCCTGACGGGCCTAGCAGCGCCACGATCTCGCCCGCCTTCACCGACAGATCGACCCCGCGCAGCACGTGGATCGTCTTGCCACCCTGCGTGAAGGAGCGGGCAAGGCCGGTCGTGCCCAAGACTTCGCCTGCGAAGTCGTTCAAACGGCGTACCTCGTCACTCATAGCGCAGCACCTGCACCGGATCGGTCCGCGCCGCGCGCAGTGCCGGATAGAGCGTGAACAGCAGGGACATGACCATCGTCATCACGACGATCGACAGCACCTCGACCGGATCGGTGCGCGAGGGCAGTTCGGTCAGGAAGCGGATCTGCGGATCCCACAGATTCTGCCCCGTCACGAGCTGGACGAAGTTCACGACGCCCTGGCGGTAATAGAGGAAGATCGCCGCGAGGATCAGCCCGCCGATCGTGCCGAGCGCGCCGATCGTCAGCCCGACCGTGACGAAGATCCGCACCATCGACGATCGATCCGCGCCGACCGTGCGCAGGATCGCGATGTCGCGAGTCTTGGCGCGCACCAGCATGATCAGCGAGGAGAGGATGTTGAACGCCGCGACGACGATGATGATCGAAAGGACGATGAACATCGTCACCCGCTCCACCTGCAGCGCCTCGAACAGGCTCGCGTTCATCTGTCGCCAGTCGCGCACCTCGGCGACGCCCTTCGCCGCGGCGGCGACGGGCTTCAAGATCTGCTCGACGCGATCGGCATTCACCGTCTGCACCTCGACCATGCCGACCGCATCGCCCATCATCAGCAACGTCTGAGCATCCGCGATCGGCATGACGACGAAGGCGTTATCGTAATCGTAGATGCCGACCTCGAAGACGGCGGCGACGCGATAGGAAACGATGCGCGGCACCGTCCCGAACGGCGTCGTCTGCCCCGCCGGGCTGATCAGGCTGATATCGCCGCCGATGCCGACACCCAATTGCTCGGCCAGCCGCGCCCCCAGCGCGACCGTGCCGGCGCCCGGCGCGACCATCTTGATGTCGCCTGCGACGACGTTGCCGCCGATCTGCTTTCCCTGGATCTCCTGCTCGCGCATGCCGCGCAGCAGCACGCCCTCGACCCGCCCCGCCGCGCTCGCCATCAAGGGCTGCTCGATCAGCGGCACCGCCGAGGTCACGCCCTGCGTCTTCTGCGCGACCTCCACGATCCGCCGCCAGTCGGGCAATTTGCCGTCATAGCCCTGGATCACGGCATGGCCGTTGAGCGCGGTCGTCTTGTCGAACAGTTCGGCGCGGAAGCCGTTCATGACCGACATCACGACGACGAGCGCGGCGACGCCGAGCATCACGCCCATCAAAGCGAAGCCGACGACGACCGCGATGATCCCCTCGCCCTTGCCGGGCCACAGATAGCGCCGCGCGATGAGGCGTTCATAGGGGTTCAGGAACATCGGATATACGCCGATCGGCACTCCGGCGAATGCCGGAGTCCTGGATGAGGGGCGGCGCGCTCAACGGCCTGGATTCCGGCCTTCGCCGGAATATGGAGACTCACTTCGCCGAAACCCGCGCCACCGCATCTTCGGGCGACAACTCGACCTTCTCACCCGTCGCGCGCCGCTTCACTTCGACGACACCGTTGGCCAGCCCCTTCGGCCCGACCACGATCTGCCAGGGCAGGCCGATCAGATCCATCGTCGCGAACTTGGCGCCGCCGCGCTCGTCGCGATCGTCGTACAGCACCTCGACGCCCGCCGCGGTCAGCGTCGCGTACAGATCGTCCGCCGCCGCCGCGCAGGCCGCATCGTCTGCGCGCATGTTGATCAGCCCCACCGCATAAGGCGCGACCGCGTCGGGCCAGACGATGCCCTTGTCGTCATGGCTCGCCTCGATGATCGCGCCCATCAGCCGGCTGACGCCGATCCCGTAGCTGCCCATCTGCGGCACGATTTCGGTGCCGCCCGGCCCCTGCACCTTGAGACCCATCGAGTCCGAATATTTGGTGCCGAAATAGAAGATGTGGCCGACCTCGATCCCGCGTGACGTGCAGAGCGCCTCGCCCGCCTCGCGCTCGCGGTCCAGGTCGCGCTTCTCGTCGGTGGCGGCATAATCGGCGGTCAGCGCGCCGACGAACTCCTGCAAAGCCACCGCGTCGTCCGCATTCACGTCGAGCGCGCGATCCTGCTCCCAGGCAGTGTGATAGAAGACTTCGCTTTCGCCGGTCGGGGCGAGCACGATGAATTCGTGGCTGAGGTCGCCGCCGATCGGGCCGGTATCGGCCTGCATCGGGATCGCGCGCAGCCCCATCCGCTTGTAGGTGCGTAGATAGGCCACGAACATCCGGTTGTAGCTGTGGCGTGCGCCGGCCTCGTCCAGATCGAACGAATAAGCGTCCTTCATCAGGAATTCGCGGCCGCGCATCACGCCGAAGCGCGGGCGGACCTCGTCGCGGAACTTCCACTGGATGTGGTAGAGCGTGCGCGGCAGATCGCGATACGAGCGCGCCGCATCACGGAAGACGCTCGTGATCATCTCCTCGTTGGTCGGCCCGTAGAGGATCTCGCGATCGTGCCGGTCGGTGATGCGCAGCATCTCCGGCCCATAAGCGTCGTAACGGCCCGATTCGCGCCACAGATCGGCCGATTGCAGCGTCGGCATCAGCAATTCGATCGCGCCGGCGCGATCCTGCTCCTCGCGCACGATCTGCGAGATCTTCTGCAGCACGCGCAGCCCGAGCGGCAGCCAGGCGTAGATTCCCGCGGCGGTCTGCCGCACGAGGCCCGCGCGCAGCATCAGCTTGTGGCTGACGATCTGCGCCTCGGCGGGCGATTCCTTCATCACGGGCAGGAAATAACGGGAAAGGCGCATGGTCGTCCGTCGCTGTGGCGGGGGAGGTCGCTGCTTAGGGCCTGATCGTCCGCCGGGGAAGCGCAACGCATCGCAGGCGTACACCTGACCCGAACGCATGACGCACGTTAACCTTCCGCCGGCGACGCACTTCCGGCCGAACCGGGCTCTGTTGCGCGAAAAACACAGGGTGGAACCTTTCGCAATGTTAGCCTCTCATTAACGATGACAACGCAGGGAAGCCTCCGCTAGGCACCTCTCACGGACGACGGCCAATGGCTCGGGTTCGGGGAGGCTACGGCCCCGCACGGTGAAAACCGGAGCGAGTGGGCCGGGCACAGATCGGGGGCTGACGAGCGATCGTCACGCAGGCGCCCGGGCTACCTCAAGGGGTGGCCCGGGCGTTTGCCGTTTCAGCGGCACCTTTCCCGCCGGCCCGGCGTTCTTCTCCCGACAAAGGAGACGCCCATGGCAAGCCAACCCCCAGGCCCCGACGGCCCCGTGCCGACCCCGGTCGACGATCCGGTCCCCTCGCCGATCGATCCCGTGCCGCTGGAGCCGAGCGATCCCGTCGCGAACCCGGCGCCCGCTGGCAATCCGCTCTACGAAGGCCCCTGAGCTTCACCCGGTCTTAACCGCGGGGCGGTATCCCGCCGTCATGGTACCGCTCCGCTGGATCTTCCGCAGCCGCTGGGCGGCCCTGCTCTGGGCCGGCGGCATCTGCTATTCCGCGGTCCAATTCGCGGGCGGGGATGCGCCCTCGGTCAGCGCCGCCAATTCGGCGGACGGTCTGAAGGCCGCGTCCGCCGCCCTCAACGCCGAAGATCCGGAATAGCGAGACGCCGAAGGCGCACTCGCGGAATGCTTACTCGGCCACCTTAGCCACCGACGCCTGTTCCTTGCCATGTGCGTCGAGGATGGCGGCGATGAGTCCCGGAAAGCGCCCGTCCACCTCGCCGCAGCGCGAGGAATTGCGCACCTCTACCCCATGCCGCTCCGAGCGGATCAGCCCCGCTTCGCGCAGCACCTTGAAATGTTGCGACAGCGACGATTTGGGAATCACCCGATCGCCGACCGCCGCGAAGGCCGAGCAATTCTGGATGCAGGCGCCCGTGGCGATCGTGGCGAAGATCTCCGCGCGCACGGGATCGGACAAGGCATGCAGGATCGCCTCCAGCCGCACATCGTCGATCGAGGGATGAACCAGCGTCCGCATCTTTTTTAGTTAGGGGGGCTTGAACGCGAGTTCAATTGTTCCGATTTCCTGAACTACGGGACTAAGCGCGCCACTCCGGCGATCCGCATGTCCCGCAGGACTTGAAATCATGTCGAAACTCGCAGGCAAGGTCGCCATCGTCACCGGCGCATCCAAGGGCATCGGCGCCGGCATCGCCCGGGCGCTGGCAGCCGATGGCGCCGCCGTCGTCGTCAATTATGCTTCGAGCAAGGCCGGCGCCGAGGCGGTCGTGCAGGAGATCGTCGCCGCCGGCGGCACGGCCGTCACCGTGCAGGGCGATGTTGCCGATGCCGCGCAGGCGCAGGGCATCGTCGATGCCGCGATCGAGCATTTCGGTCGGCTCGACATCCTCGTGAACAATTCGGGCGTCTATGGCTTCGCCTCGATCGACGACATCACCGCCGATCAATATCGCTACATGTTCGACATCAACGTGCTCGGCCTGCTGCAGACGACGCAGGCAGCCGCGAAGCATCTCGGCGAGGGCGGCAGCGTGATCAACATCTCGTCCGCGATCACGAAGATCCTGCCCCCGGCATCGGCGGTCTATTCCGCGACGAAGGGCGCCGTCGACGCGATCACCGGCGTTCTCGCCAAGGAGCTCGGGCCGCGCCAGATCCGCGTCAACGGGATCAGCCCGGGCGTCGTCGAGACCGAGGGCTCGCACACGGCCGGCGTCATCGGCTCCGACATGGAGCGCGGCTTCGTCAGCCAGACCCCGCTCGGCCGCACCGGCCAACCCGACGACATCGCCCGCGTTGCGGTGTTCCTCGCCTCCGACGAATCGCGCTGGATCACCGGCGAGACGCTCACCGTCAGCGGCGGCCTGTAACTGCGGCATCGCGGCGCCCCGAAACCGGTTCGGGGTGCCGCGATCAGACCAAACGACTCTGCCGCAGCGCCGCCTCGATGAAGCTCGCGAACAAAGGATGCGGCTCGAACGGCTTGGACTTCAGTTCCGGGTGGAACTGGACGCCGATGAACCACGGATGGTCGGGCCGCTCGACGATCTCGGGCAGCGTCCCGTCGGGCGACATGCCCGAGAAGCGCAGACCGCCTTTCTCCAGCGCGTCCTTGTAATGGACGTTGACCTCGTAGCGGTGGCGATGCCGCTCCGAGATCGTCTCGCTCTCGTAGATCGAGGCGACATGGCTGTTGCCGGCGAGGCTCGCTTCATAGGCGCCGAGCCGCATCGTGCCGCCCATGTCGCCGCCGGCCGCGCGCGTCTGCAGGCCTTCGGCGCTCATCCATTCGGTGATCATGCCGACGACCGGCTCGTCGGTCGGGCCGAATTCGGTGGTCGAGGCGCCCTCGATTCCCGCCGTGTTCCGCGCGCCTTCGATGCAGGCCATCTGCATGCCCAGGCAGATGCCGAAATAGGGCACCTTGCGCTCGCGCGCGAAGCGGACGCTGGCGATCTTGCCCTCGGATCCGCGCTCGCCGAATCCGCCGGGGACGAGGATCGCGTGGCACGGCTCCAGCTTGGCGGCGAGCTCGTCCGAATCCTGCTCGAACATCTCGGCGTCCAGCCAGCGGATATTGACCTTCACGCGGTTGGCGATGCCGCCATGGACGAGCGCCTCGCTCAGCGACTTATAGGCGTCCGCCAGCCCGACATATTTGCCGACGACGCCGATCGTGACCTCGCCCTCGGGATTGGTCATGCGATCGATGATGTCGTCCCAGCGGCGCAGATCGGGGCTGGCGCCCGGATCGATCCGGAACGAGCGCAGCACCGCCTCGTCGAGGCCGGCGGCATGGTATTGGAGCGGCACCGCATAGATGCTCTTCGCGTCGAGCGCCGGGATCACCGCATCCTCGGCGACGTTGCAGAACAAGGCGATCTTGGTGCGCTCGGCCTCGGGCAAGGGATGCTCGCAGCGACAGACGAGCACGTCGGGCTGGATGCCGAGGCTCGTCAGGTCGCGCACGCTATGCTGGGTCGGCTTGGTCTTCAGCTCGCCCGCGGCGGCGATATACGGCACGAGCGTCAGGTGAACGAAGCAGGTATTGTCGCGCCCCAGATCGTTCCGCAGCTGGCGCAGCGCCTCCATGAAGGGCAGCGATTCGATGTCGCCGACGGTGCCGCCGATCTCGCACAGCACGAAATCGAGATCCTCGATGTCGGCCAGCGCGAACGCCTTGATCTCGTTCGTGACGTGCGGGATCACCTGCACCGTCGCGCCGAGATAGTCGCCGCGCCGCTCCTTCGTGATGATGTCGCGGTAGATGCGGCCCGAAGTCACATTGTCCGATTGCCGCGCGGAGACGCCGGTGAAGCGCTCGTAATGGCCGAGATCGAGATCGGTCTCCGCGCCATCGTCGGTGACGTACACCTCCCCATGTTGATACGGGCTCATCGTGCCCGGATCGACGTTGAGATAAGGATCGAATTTCCGGATCCGGACGCGGTATCCACGCGCTTGGAGGAGCGCCGCGAGCGACGCCGCCATCAGGCCTTTGCCAAGCGAGGAGACCACGCCGCCGGTTATGAAAATGAACCGCGTCATGGGAGAAAAGGCTTAGACGGGGGATGCTGCGTTAGGCAAGCGCTGGCGGACCGGCGCGCGATTTCCATCCACAGGAAAAGCATCCTCCCCGGCACGGGGAGGGGAACCAGCCGCAGGCTGGTGGAGGGGGATCGCAATGGGCGCGTCCCCCATCTGGAGAGCCCCCTTCGTCATCGCTGCGCGATACCACCTCCCCGTTCCGGGAGGGATAAGATTATTTCGCGAGCGGGACCGCGCCGTTATCGGCAGCAGGCGCCACGGGCGCGGCCGGAGCCGTCGAGACCGGCGCCGCCTTGCGCGCCAGCGACGTATCGATCTTGCGCGGGCCCGTCTGCAACGTCGCGAGCGCGGCGAGGCCGATGCTCATGACGATGAACAGGGTGCCGAGGATCGAGGTCGCGCGCGTCAGGAAGTCGGCCGCGCCGCGCGCGCTCATCAGCCCGCCCGAATTGCCGCTGGAGGTCAGGCCGCCGCCTTCCGATCGCTGGATCAGGATGACGCCCACGAGGGCAGCGGCGATGATCGCGTGAATGACGAGCAGGAAGGTGAACATGGGCGCGCCGATAAAGGATGCGGGCCTCGGGGGCAACTATCCCTTCGGTGTCTCGGACGCCCGCGCCTCGGGCTCGCGCCGGCGCGCGCTGCCGCCTTTCTCCTTCTCGGCGCGGACCACCTCCAGATCGTGATCGAGCGCGGCGGCAAGCAGCCGCGGCCGCCACGCTTCCTCCAGGCTGCGCGCCATCTGCCGCGCGAAGGACAGGTCGAACAGCAGCCGCCCGTCCTGCGTGATCTTGAGCAGATGGTTGCGATAGCCGCGCTCGATATCGATGCAGCGCCCCATCGCGCCGTCGACGATCTCGCCGCGGCCGGGCTTGAGCTCGGCCCAGTGGGTGATGCTCTCGAGCGCGCAGAGCTTCCAGTCGTTGAGCGCGGTGTCGGCGGCAAGCGCTTCCGCATCGCCGGTGGCACCGTCGTGCCGCGCGATCATTTCTTCGGGCGTGAAGGCGGGCAGTTCCTGCAGGCCGAGGAAATAGGCCGCGCTGACCTTGCCGAGCGCGATCCCCTTGGCGTCCACCTTGGCAGGCGGAGCCTCGGTCTGGGCGGAGACCCCCGTCGCAAGAGCGAAGGCGAAGAGCGGGAGAGCAAGGAGACGCATTTCGCCCGAACGGTCGCGCCGGCCCAAGGGTCCCTCGCTCAGAGCGCAGCCGTTGCTTCGATGATCGGCACGAACAAGGCGGCGGTCAGGCTCGCGCCGCCGACCAAAGCGCCGTCGACATTGGGCACCGCCATCAGCTCGGCGGCATTGTCGGGCTTCACCGAGCCGCCATAGAGGATGCGGACGCGCGGCCCTTCCTCGCCGAGCAACTCGTCCAGCTTCGCGCGAATCAGCCCGTGCATCTCGGCGACGTCGCGCACCGACGGCGTCCGCCCCGTGCCGATCGCCCAGACGGGCTCATAGGCGATCACGAGATTGTCCGCGGTGCCCGCAGGCGGCACAGATCCCTGCATCTGGCCCGACACGACCATGCCCGCCTTGCCGGCGTCGCGCTCGGCCTCGGTCTCGCCGACGCACAAGATCGCGGTCAGGCCCGCCGC
Source organism: Sphingomonas natans (assembly GCF_030546695.1). GTDB lineage: Bacteria > Pseudomonadota > Alphaproteobacteria > Sphingomonadales > Sphingomonadaceae > Sphingomonas_I > Sphingomonas_I natans. Next base: position 138,957 of record NZ_JAUOTP010000012.1, on the reverse strand, counting down.
CAGCACCGCCCAGGCCTTGGTCTGCACGTCGGCGTCGGTTTCGCTCTGGTCGGCGCGGCGCTCGCTATGCCCGACGATCACATAGGTAGCACCCAGATCGGCGATCATCGTCGCCGAGATGCAGCCCGTATGCGCGCCCTTCTCGGCATGGTGGCAGTCCTGCGCGCCGATCGGCAGCGAGGGCGCCTGCGCGATCGCGGCATCGATCAATGTGAAGGGCGGGCAGATCGCGACATCCAGCGAAGGGGCGCCGGCCGCCGCATCGGCGATCGCGCCCAGCTCGGCCAGCGCGGCGCGCGTACCATTCATCTTCCAATTGCCCGCCACCAGCTTCCGCAACGCCATACTCTGCCCCCGCCCGCGATTCTCTCCGATCGGCTAGCAGGGCGGGCCGATCCCGCCAACGCTTGTCGGCCGGGCGCGTGAGGCCTAAGGGCGATCCCCTTCCCCGCTCTTCATTTCCGGGTTTCCAGATGCTCGCCTTTTTCCGTCGCGCCCTCGGCTCCTGGTATGTCCTGGGATTGTTCGGCATCATCCTGATCGCCTTCATCGTCACCGGCGTCAGCTCGCCTTCGGGCATGGGCGGGCTGACCGGCCCCGGCGCGGACAATGTCGCCACGGTCGATGGCAAGGCGATCCCGACGACCGATATCGAGCGGCGCGCGCAGAACCAGCTTGCCCAGGCGCGCCAGCAGCAGCCCGATCTCGACATGACCAAGCTGCTCGCCGCGGTCGGCGGCGTCGGCCCGATCGTCGATCAATATATCAGCGGCCGCACTTTGGAGGCCTGGGCGACGCGCCACGGCATCGTCGCCAGCGATCGCCTGATCGACGGCGAGGTCGCCAGCATCCCCGCCTTCCAGGGCACGACCGGCCGGTTCGACGAGAAGGTCATGCGCTCGATCCTCGCGCAGCAGCGCATCAGCGAAGTTTCCTTGCGCGACGGCATGCGCGGCGATCTGATCCGCCGCCAGCTGCTCATCCCGATCAGCGCGGGCATCCGCCCGACCCCGGCGATGATCGAGCCTTATGCCGGCGTGCTCGTCGCCAACCGCTCCGGCCTCGTCGGCATGATCCCGGCCAAGCCCGAGGCGGTGAAGCCGCCGACCGACGCCGACGTCGCCGGCTGGTACAAGAGCCACATCGCGGCCTACTCGCTGCCCGAGCGCCGCGTGCTGCGCTATGCCGCGCTCGATATCGCCCCGGCGGTGCCGACCGACGCCGAGATCGCCGCCCAGTACAAGGCCGACGCCGCCAAATATGCGCCGAGCGCCGCGCGCACGCTCAGCCAGGTGATCCTGCCGAGCGAGGCCGCCGCGAAGGCGCTCGCCGCCAAGGTCCAGGCCGGCACGCCGTTCGCCGATGCCGCCGCCGCCGCCGGCTTTGCCGCCAAGGACATCGCGCTCGGCGAGCAGCAGCGCGACATGTTCGAGACGATCACGTCCAAGCCGATCGCCGACGCGGCCTTCACCGCCTCGGCCGGCGCGATCACCGCGCCGCTCAAGTCGGTGCTCGGCTGGCACGTCGTCCATGTCGATGCGATCAACGACAAGCCCGGCAAGACGCTGGAGCAGGCCAAGGCCGATGTCGTCGCCGATCTCGTCAAGATGAAGCGCGCCGAGGGCCTGTCCGCACTCGCGACCAAGATCGAGGATGCGGTCGGCGACGGCGCGACCTTCGACGAGATCGTCAAGGCCAATGCGCTAAAGGTCGCGACGACCCCGGCGCTGACCGCGACCGGCGTCTCCCCCGCCGATCCCGCCTTCAAGCCCGATCCGGTCGTGACGGCATTGCTCAAGCCCGGCTTCGTCGCCGGCGCCGACGACGAGCCCTCGCTCGAGCGCACCGGCCCCGACGGCGCGGCTTTGCTCGATGTCGCGCGCATCGATGCGGCGGCGCCCGTGCCGCTCGCGCAGGTCCGCCCGCGCATCCTCCAGGACCTGATCGTCGATCGCGCGCAATCCACCGCGCGCGCCACCGCCAAGGCCTTGCTCGACCAGATCAACAAGGGTGGCGACATGGCAGCCGCCTTCGCCAAGGCCGGCCTCGCCGCGCCCGCGCCGATCTCGGCGAGCCAGCTGGAGCTGAGCCGGATGCAGCAAGCGCCCGCCGCCGCGCGCACCCTGTTCCAGATCCCCCCCGGCAAGGCGACGCTCGCGCCTGCGCCGACCGGCTGGTTCATCATCAAGGTGCTCAAGATCGATCCCGCCGCACCGCAGATGCGCACGACGATCGCGCAGCAGATGCGCGCCGATCTCGGCCGCGCGATGGGCGATGAGCTGCTCGAGCAATTCTCGCACGCGGCGGCGGCCGAAGTGACCGTCAAGCGCAACCCCAAGGCGATCGCCGATCTCGGCAAGCAGCTCACCGGGCAGGCGCCCGCCGAGGGCCAGTGATCCGGATCGAGACAAGCCTTCTCGACCCGTTCGTGCTGAGCCTGTCGAAGCACCGTCCCTCTTCTGAGCCGAGGCAGGAAGGACGGCACTTCGACAAGCTCAGTGCGAACGGACGGGGAAACTCGATGACGGTTTCAATGTCGTGATCGGCGGAGACGATGCAGTCGCGCGCGCCACGCTCGCCGCGGGCCGCCCCGCGCTCGTCTGGCGGCGCCAGCTCGCCGACACCGACACGCCCGTCGCGGCCGCGCTCAAGCTGATCGAGCCCGGCCGCGGCGATTTCCTGCTCGAATCGGTCGAGGATGGCGCGACGCGCGGGCGCTACAGCCTGCTCGGCCTCGCCCCCGATCTGCTGTTCCGCGCGCGCGGCCGCGAGGCCGAGATCAACCGCCGCTGGCTGACCCAACCCGACGCGTTCGAACCCGTCCCCGGCGATCCGCTCGCGGCGCTCCGCGCTCTGGTCGGCGAATGCCGGATGGACGTGCCGGAGGGCCTGCCCCCCGCTCTGGCCTGCCTCGTCGGTTATTTCGGCTACGAAACGGTCGGACTCGTCGAGAAGCTCCCCAGACCTGCCCCGAACCCGCTCGATCTGCCCGACATGCTGTTCGGCCGGCCGACCCTGCTGCTCGTCTTCGATCGCCTCGCCGACATTCTCTTCCTCGTCGCGCCCGTCTGGCCGGCGCTAAGCGATCCCGATGTCCAGATCGCCGACGCGGTCGAGCGGATCGAGACCGCCGCCGCGCGCCTCGCCGCGCCGCTGCCCGCAGCCGCGCGCAACCCCGGCGAACTGCCCGATGTCGCGCCGACACCGATCCTGCCCGCGGGCCGCTATGGCGAGATGGTCGCGGCGGCAAAGGAGTATATCGCGGCAGGCGACATCTTTCAGGTCGTGCTCGCGCAGCGCTTCACCGCGCCATTCCCGCTGCCGCCCTTCGATCTCTATCGCGCGCTGCGCCGGATCAACCCGTCGCCCTTCCTCTACCATCTCGATCTGCCCGGCTTCGCGCTGACCGGATCGAGCCCGGAGATCCTCGTCCGCGTCCGCGATGGCGAGGTCACGATCCGCCCGATCGCGGGCACGCGGCCGCGAGGGCGTACGACCGAGGAGGATGCCGCGAACCGCGAGAGCCTGCTCGCCGATCCCAAGGAGCGCGCCGAGCATCTGATGTTGCTCGATCTCGGCCGCAACGATGTCGGCCGCGTCGCCAAGGCCGGCACGGTCCACGTCACCGAAAGCTATGCGGTCGAGCTCTACAGCCACGTCATGCACATCGTCTCGAACGTCGCCGGCCGGCTCGATCCCACGAAGGACGCGCTCGACGCCCTGTTCGCGGGCTTCCCGGCAGGCACCGTCTCGGGCGCGCCCAAGGTCCGCGCCTGCGAGATCATCGCCGAACTGGAGCATGAGACGCGCGGCGCTTATGCCGGCTGCGTCGGCTACTTCTCGCCCGACGGGAATATGGACAGCTGCATCGTCCTGCGCACGGCGGTGGTGAAGGACGGCGTCATGCACGTCCAGGCCGGCGCGGGCATCGTCGCCGACAGCGATCCGGCCGGCGAACAGCGGGAATGCGAGCAGAAGTCCGGTGCGCTCTTCGCGGCCGCGCGCGAGGCGATCGCCCAGGCGGGGGCGGCGAGGTTCGGGCAATAGGGTCGCCTTACCGAGTTCCTCCCCATCGCAGATGGTGAGGGGGACCGCCGAAGGCGGTGGAGCGGCCGCCGCAAAGCGGCGGTGAGCGTCAGAGACTCACCCCTCCACCATGCTGCGCCCTTCAACGTCGCCTGCGGCGTCGCTCAGGACAGGCATGGTCCCCCTCCCCATGCTCGCATAGGGAGGAACTGACGTCTGCAACCCGGTCAATGCGGCTATCCCGGACAAATTGTCCCAGCGCCCGAACCGGCAATGACGCACCCGCGTTGACGCTCTATATCCGCTCGACGGAAGGGAAGCTTCGTAATGCCCAGACTCAGTTTCGGCGAAGGCATCACGCGCGGCCTCAAGCGCCACTGCCCGCATTGCGATTCGCCGACGCTGTTCCAAGGCTATCTCAAGGTGCGCCCGATCTGCCCGGTGTGCAGCGCGGACAATGGCCAGCACCGCGTCGACGATATTGCCTCCTACGTGACCGTGCTGCTGGTCGCGCACGTGCTGATCGCGCCGGCTCTGGCGGTACCTTGGTTCTGGGGGCTGCCGCTCTGGGCGGCGCTCACGATCCTGCTCTCGGCGATGACCGCCGCGACGCTCGCGGCTCTGCCCTTCATCAAGGGCGGCGTGATCGGCGCACTGACCGTGACGAGCCAGCCCGCCGTCTGATCGGGGCGTTCGCCGGCCGTTGACAGAAGGCTTGCCTTGATCGGAATGTGCCTGGAGACGGTTTTCCGTCGGCTCTCTGGGGAGGGGGGAGATGGCGAAGACGCTGGTCGTCTGTTGCGACGGCACATGGAACACCGCCGATCAGGCAGGCGGCCCCACGAACGTCACCAAGATGGCACGCGCCATCGTACCGATGAGCCCGGAAGGACGCGCCCAGATCGTCTATTATGACGAGGGTGTCGGCGTCGGCAATGTCGTCGAGCGGTTCGTCGGCGGCGCGATCGGCACTGGCCTCGCCGAGAATGTGCAGCAAGCCTATCGCTTCTGCTGCCTGAATTATGAGCCCGGTGACAGCATCCTGCTGTTCGGCTTCTCGCGCGGCGCCTTCACCGTGCGCAGCCTCGCGGGACTGATCGGGCTGGTCGGTCTGCTTCGCAAGGGCGACCTCGAATATATGCCCGACATCTGGACGCGCTACCGCACGGCTCCCGCGGAGCGCACCGGTCTGCCGGATCCGCAATGGAAGGATGCGCGCGAGGCCGACATCGATCTGGTCGGGGTCTGGGACACGGTCGGGTCGCTCGGCATTCCCGGCAACTGGTTTCGCGGGATCGCCCGCGCGCGCTACGCCTTCCACGACGTCCGCCTCGGCGCCAAGATCCAGCGCGCTTATCATGCCCTGGCGATCGACGAGCAGCGCAAGAATTTCGCGCCCACGATCTGGGACACCAGCAATCTCAGGAAGGGACAGATCGTCGAGCAGCGCTGGTTCGCGGGCGTCCATTCCAATATCGGCGGCGGCTACCGCGATCGCGTCCTGTCCGACATCACCTTCCTGTGGATGTGCGAGAAGGTGGGACAGTTGCTGGCGTTCGACCAGCCGTATCTCGAAACCAAGGTTCACCGTGTCGCCGAAGGCATGGCCGAAGGGCAGCTGGTCAATTCCGCGGCAAGCCTATTCTATCGGGCGCTGGGAAAGAAGGTGCGGGTCATCGGCGCGGACGCGAGCGAGGGGGTGCATCCGAGCGCCATCGCTCGCTACAAGATCGGGCAAAGCGATCACGACCCCGTGCCCTATATTCCCTTTCCCTACGACCCCAAAAACATGACGCTGTTCTTGGACCAGCGTCAGCCGGCTGGCGGAGCTAGCTAGGCGGAGCGCGAACGGGCTTCACGCGAAATTGCCGCCGCCGGGCTCGCCTTCCTCCTCGATCTGTTCCTCTTCGTCGCCCTCGGGTTCGGTCGGCGTGAAGTCCAGATCGTCGGGGTCGGGATCTTCGGGTCCGCTTGTCATCGTCGCTCTCCTCGGGTTTCGCACAACCACAAAGCGCATTAAGGGCACCACATGATCCTCGTCGTCGACAATTACGACAGCTTTACCTGGAACCTCGTCCACTACCTTCAGGAGTTGGGCGCGGAAGTCGAGGTCGTGCGCAACGATGCGATCGGCGTCGGCCAGGCGATGACATCGGGCGCCGAGGCCTTCCTGATCTCGCCCGGCCCCTGCACCCCCAACGAGGCGGGCATCAGCCTCGATCTCGTCGCCGCCTGCGCCGAGGCCCGGCGTCCGCTGTTCGGCGTCTGCCTCGGCCATCAGGCGATCGGGCAGAGCTTCGGCGGCACCGTCGTCCGCGCCGCCGAGCTGATGCACGGCAAGACCTGCCCCGTCATCCACGACGGCACCGGCATCTATGAAGGCCTGCCCTCGCCCTTCACCGCGACGCGCTACCATTCGCTGATCGTGCGCGAGGAGGATCTGCCCGCCTGCCTCATCGTCAATGCGCGCGCGCCCGACGGGACGGTGATGGGCTTCCGTCACGAGAGCCTGCCGATCCACGGCGTGCAATTCCATCCCGAAAGCATCGCCACCGAACATGGCCATAAGATGCTCGCCAATTTCATGCGCCTCGCCGGCATGAAGGTGCTGGAGCGCGCGTGACGACACTGGCGTTGCTGCCCGATCCCGCGCGGCCGCTGGAGGGCCATGTCGCCGAACAGGCCTTTGCCGACATCCTCGACGGCAAGGTGCCCGACGAGAGCGTCGCCCATTTCCTGTCCGAAATGGCGCTGCGCGACGAGACGAGCATCGAGATCGCCGCCGCCGCGCGCGCGCTGCGCCACCGGATGATCCCGATCAGCGCGCCGGCGAATGCGATCGACGTCTGCGGCACGGGCGGGGACGGCGCGCACAGCCTCAACATCTCCACCGCGGTCGCGATCGTCGTTGCCGCCTGCGGCGTGCCCGTCGCCAAGCATGGCAACCGCGCCGCCTCGTCCAAATCGGGCGCGGCCGACGTGCTGGAGGCGCTCGGCCTGAACCTCGATCGCGCCGCCGCGACCGCCGAGGAGAGCCTCGCCGAACTCGGCATCGCCTTCCTCTTCGCGCAGAAGCACCACCCCGCGCTCGGCCGGCTCGCCCCGATCCGCCGCACGATCGGCCGCCGCACGATCTTTAATATCGTCGGGCCTTTGTGCAGCCCGGCGCGCGTCACCCGCCAGCTGATGGGCGTCGCGCGCGTCGATTATCTGCATACGGTCGCCGAGGCGCTGGAGCTGCTCGGCAGCGAGGCGGCGATGATCGTCTCGGGCGAGGAAAGCCTCGACGAACTGTCGATCGCCGGCCCGAGCCAGATCGTCGCGACGGGCCTCTGCGCGGTGTCGGAGGCAAGGATCGCGCCCGAGGATGCGGGCCTGACCCGCCACCCGCTCGATGCGATCCGCGGCGGCGATTCTGCTTACAACGCCGCCGCCCTCGCCGCTCTGCTCGACGGTGCACCCGGCGCCTATCGCGACGCGGTGCTGCTCAACGCCGCCGGTGCGCTGATCGTCGCCGGCAAGACCGATGGCTGGACGAACGGCGCGCAGATCGCCGCCGACGCGCTCGACAGCCGCGCCGCGCGCCGCCTGTTCGAGGCCTGGATCGCGTTTTAACGACCACGCTTCGGCACACCTGCATTGCCGAATGTCACGCGCGGATTTTAGCGCTGCAATCCCGTGCAATTCCCCCGTGACGTGTCTTTCCGACAACATCGCCACGGATCGCCTCCCCCCTTTTCCAAGCGATCCGGCCCGATGCCAGCCAGGAAAGGCGTGATCGCCCATGAAGATGTTTCCCCCCATCGCCCCGCAGCCCGAACCCGACATCCGCCTGATCGACAACACCTTCGCCCCCGAGATACTCGCCACCGGCATGTCGGGCCTGTCGCTGATGAACGGCGTCGTCACGATCACGTTCGAAAGCCTGCACTGCGATCATTCCAAGTCGCCGCCGCCGATGGAGCGCGTCGTCGTCGCCCGCCTGACCACCCCCGTCGCCGCGGCGCAGGCTTTGCTCGTCGGCCTCCACCAGTTTCTCGGCCAGCACGGCCTGAGCCCGCTTACCCAGCCGACGGAGACCTGCCAGTGACCTATGTCCCGCTCTCCACACTGGTCCCCTCGCCCGCCGCGCGCGGCGTGAATTGCGTCGTCGATCGCGTGACCGCGGCGATGCCGGGCTTCCACGCGACGAGCCTTTCCTACAGCCTCGGCGTCTGCTTCTTCGGGAGCCGCCGGCCGCGGCGCTGACCGTTCCGCCATACCCGCCCTTCCACCGGACCGAAACGCTGGTGTAGGGCGGGCGCCATGAGCAACCGCCTCACCCAGATCCTCGTCGACAAGCGCGTCCACGTCGCCGCGCGCAAGACCCAGCTCAGCCTGTCGACCCTCGAAGCGCAGGCCGGCGGCCAGACGCGGCCGCGCGGCTTTCGCGCCGCACTGGAGGCCAAAGCGAAGGCCGGCGGCTACGGGCTGATCGCCGAAATCAAGCGCGCCTCGCCCTCCAAGGGGCTGATCCGGGCCAATTTCGATCCGCCCGCGCACGCCCGTTCCTATGAAGCGGGCGGCGCGGCGTGCCTCTCGGTGCTGACCGACATGCCCTATTTCCAGGGCGCGGACGAGTTCCTCGTCGCCGCGCGCGCGGCCTGTGCACTGCCCTGCCTGCGGAAGGATTTCATGGTCGATCCCTGGCAGGTGCTGGAGGCGCGCGCCTTGGGCGCCGACGCGATCCTGATCATCGTCGCCGCGCTGGACGACGGGGCGATGGCCGAGATCGAGGCGGCGGCGCTCGGGCTCGGCATGGACGTGCTCGTCGAAGTCCATGACGCGGCCGAGATGGAGCGCGCACTCTCGCTCCGATCGCGCCTGATCGGGGTCAACAATCGCGACCTCAGGGATTTCTCGGTCGATTTCGCGCGGACCTACGATCTCGTCGGCCGCGCGCCCGAGGGCTGCACCTTCGTTGCCGAGAGCGGGCTGACGAACCGCGCCGATCTCGATGCGATGGCCGCGCATGGAGTCCGCTGCTTCCTCGTCGGCGAAAGCCTCATGCGGCAGGCCGATGTCGAGGCGGCCACGCGGGCGCTGCTCGCGGCATGACACGCCTCACGCATCTCGACGAGGCGGGCGCCGCGCACATGGTCGATGTCTCGGCCAAGCCCGCGACGAAGCGCGAGGCGATCGCCGCCGGGCGCATCGCCATGTCGCCCGAGGCGCTCGCCGCGATCCGCGACGGGGCGCTCGCGAAGGGCGATGCGCTCGCCGTCGCGCGCGTCGCCGGGATCATGGCCGCCAAGCGCACCCCCGATCTGATCCCGCTCTGCCACCCGATCGCGATTGCGAAGGTGGCGATCGATCTCGCGATCGAGGCCGACGGCATCGCCTGCACCGCGACCGTCGCCACCACCGGCCCGACGGGAGTCGAGATGGAGGCGCTCACCGCCTGCACCGCCGCTTTGCTGACGATCTACGACATGGCCAAGGCGATCGACCGCGGCATGACGATCGAGCGCGTTTCGCTCCTCGCCAAATCGGGCGGCCGCTCGGGCGAGTGGCGGGCCTGATGCTGGCCGTCGCCGAGGCGCAGGCGCGCCTGCTGGCGCTGGCCGAGCCTCTCCCGATCGAGACCGTCCTTCTCGCCGAAGCCGCCGGACGCTTCGCCGCCTCGGCCGTTGCCGCCCGCCGCACCCAGCCCGCCGCCGACCTCTCGGCGATGGACGGCTATGCGATCCGCTTCGCCGATCTGCCGGGGCCATGGCGCGTCGTCGGCGAGAGTGCGGCCGGCGCCGGCCTCGATCGCGCGATCGGCGCGGGCGAGGCGGCGCGAATTTTCACGGGCGCGCCGCTGCCGGCCGGCGCCGACACGATCCTGATCCAGGAGGAGACCAGCCGCGACGGCGATCGCGTCTCCCTTACCGGCGACGCCCCCGCGCGACAGGGCCTGTTCGTCCGCCCGAAAGGCTCGGACTTCACCGACGACGCGCCCCTGATCGCGCCCGGCGCCCGCCTGACCCCCGCGCGCATCGCGCTCGCCGCGATCGGTGGCCACGGCTGCCTCGCCGTCCGCCGCCGCCCGTGCGTGACGATCCTCGCGACCGGCGACGAACTGGTCGAGCCCGGCGCGCCGACCGCAGGCGTGATGCTCCCCTCTTCCAACGGGCCGATGCTGGCGGCGATGCTCGGCGACGCCGCCGACGTCACGCTCCACGCCATCGTCCGCGACGATCTCGATGCGCTTGCCCAAGCCATCACCGAAGCCGCCGCCCACGCCGACATTCTCGTCACGATCGGCGGCGCCTCGGTCGGCGATCACGATCTCGTCCGCCCCGCGCTCTCCCGGGCCGGGGCGGAACTCGATTTCTGGCGCGTCGCGATGCGTCCCGGCAAGCCGCTCATGGCCGGCCGTCTCGGCGGGACGACCGTCCTCGGCCTGCCCGGCAACCCCGTCTCAGCCTTCGTCACCGCCACCCTGTTCCTGCGTCCGCTCGTCGCGCACCTCGCCGGCGCGGCCGATCCGTTACCCACGACGCACTACCTCCCCATCGCCGATACACTTCCCGCCAATGGCGAACGCGCCGCATATCTGCGCGCGCGGATCGCGGACGGCGCGCTCCATGTGCTGCCCGATCAGGACAGCGCCTCGCTCTCGACGCTCGCCGCTGCCGACGCGCTCGTCATCCGCCCGCCGCACGCGCCGGCCCTCCCCGCAGCCGCCAGCGCCGCGTTCCTGCCGCTCGCTTGACAGCGACTCGATCGTTTCCTACACGTTCCGCATACGTTCCTCGCCTTCAGGAAAAAGCGATGCTCACCGTCAAGCAACATGAGCTGCTCTGCTTCATCAACGATCGCCTGAACGAGACCGGCGTCTCGCCCTCGTTCGAGGAGATGAAGGACGCGCTCGATCTCAAGTCCAAGTCGGGCGTCCACCGCCTGATCTCGGCGCTCGAGGAACGCAGCTTCATCCGCCGCCTGCCCAATCGCGCGCGCGCGCTCGAAATCGTCAAGCTGCCCGATGCGGTGAAGGCCAAGACCAAGCCCGGCAAGAGCGCGGACGTGGTGACGCTGAAGCCCAAGACCGCGCTGCCTCCGGTCGCGAACGACGTGCTGGAAATCCCGCTCCACGGCCGCATCGCCGCGGGTCTGCCGATCGAGGCGATGGAGGGGCAGACGAGCCTGTCGGTTCCCGCCGCTCTGCTCGGCCCCGGCGAACATTATGCGTTGGAAGTGTCGGGCGATTCGATGGTCGAGGCGGGCATCCTCGACGGCGATTATGCGCTCGTCCGCAAGGCCGATACCGCGCGCGACGGCGAGATCGTCGTGGCGCTCGTCGACGAGAGCGAGGCGACGCTCAAGTTCTTCCGCCGCGAAGGGACGATGGTCCGCCTCGATCCCGCCAATCGCGCTTATGATCCGCAGCGCTACAAGCCCAACCAGATCCGCATCCAGGGCAAGCTTGCCGGCCTGCTCCGGCGCTACTGAGGACGAAGGCGATGGTGCGCGGACGGATCGACTTCATCGAATTGCCCTGCGGCGACGTCGCCGAGATGCAGGGTTTCTATGGGGCGGTGTTCGGCTGGGAGTTCGAGCAGTTCGGCCCGACCTATGCCTGCACGATGACGGGCGACGTCGATATCGGCTTTCAGGCCGATACGCCCGAACAGTCCGATGCGCCCCTGCCCGTGATCCAGGTCCCCGATCTCGAGGCGGCGCTCGCCTCGGTCGAAGCCGTCGGCGGCGACGTCACCCGCCCGATCTTCGCCTTCCCCGGCGGCCGCCGCTTCCACTTCCGCGACCCCGCCGGCAACGAGATCGCCGCGCACAAGCCGGATTGAGGGGGCGGGGCGGGATCCGACGCTTAACGACTGCTAATGGTGGTGAGCGGACGTTTGGCTCCCCTCCCTGGAAGAGCATCAGGTGAACAGCGCCCCCGCGCTGTTCAGGTCATGCTGGGGGCATGACCGACCTGATGCTGGGCTGGGGGTGGGTCGCCATCCACCGATGCGCTCGGCTGGACAGCAACCCACCCCTCAATCCCCTCCCTTTCAGGGAGGGGAGGTAACGGCGGCAATCGTGTGAGCGAACGCTCAGCAAGCCCTCTCCGCTTCGAGGGAGCGGGGGCGCCGCGTTTGAGGGATAAGTCCGCTATTGGGGCGAAAGCAGACGGTCCGCTTGTGGCGCCGGCCTTAGCCCTCTCTCGCTTTCGCGGGAGAGGGATCAGAAGCAAGTCCGTTTGCGGTCGCACGCTTTCGATCTAGGTCGGTGCAAGATTCTCGCACGACAACAAAGACAACTATGTCTCACCGACGCGCCGAACCTCGGTCAGCGTCGAGGACGCACCACATTCCAGCCACAGCTGCTGAAGTCCCACTCTCACCGGATCGGCACGATACGCCTCGAAAGCGCTGGCGTCCGGGAAGTGGACCAGATGGACCTCTGTTGCCTGATCCGTGGAGCGCAACCGTTCGACGAGCTTGGCGCCGTGGCTTCCGAGCAAGGCGAGGACCCGCGCCTCATACTCGTCGAACAGCGCCATCTCCGCTTGGGAAATATCGAGCTGAACGAGAAGGAGCATCGGCGGTTCGACTCTCTACAGTGAATCAAATTTCGCGAAAAACGGCGGCGGGTCAATCGGAGGTGAGGTGCTGATAGGCCAGCCGGAGCCGGCATGCTTGCGCCAGTCGCCTAAAGCAAAGCCCATTTTTCAAACACTTGTGCACCGCACCAAATTTCTTCGCCGCCCCCGCTTGGCAAAAAGATACCTACCGGTATAAAAGTCGTTGACGGAACGACCCGGCGCTTTATATACCGCTCGGTACGGAACGCCGCCGAACAGACTCGGCGGCACCGGCCAAGGAGCCCGCTTATGAAGTTGGTCACTCTCTAGCCCAGACGTCGGCGCTCGCGCCGCGCTTCATCAACATCGCCCGGCCCGCTTGCGCGGTCGTCGGGCACCACAATCTCGCGTCCGATGACGGCGAGCGGGCGCGAGGCGCGTCCGCTGTCGCCCGGCCGCGCCCAAAGAACGCCCAAGAACAGGGGACCGACCATGGCCTATATGGATCTCAATCAGGCATTTGCCGGCGGCGTGCCGTACCTGCCCGCCGAAACCGTCGCGAAGACGCCCGCCCAGGGCGCCGGCACCGGCTTTTCGGGCCTCGAGTGGAGCGTGATCGCGCTCTCCGCGAAGGACACGCTGGCGAGCCTCGGCGAGCCCGGCCGCCTGTCGCGCGCGCTCGGCAGCCTGTTCGGGCTCGGCAGCAGCTCCAAGCTCGCCGATCCGCGGCTCGAGGCGCTGCGCCAGACCGCGGTCCAGGCCTGGCATCACGGCTATCTGCTGCCCGCATCCGAGATCGGCCGCTTCATCGCCGCCGGCTTCAGCCTCGATCAGTTCGAGACGATGCTCGCGAGCATCGCCACGCGCCGCAGCACGCGCCGCCAGAGGATCGCGGCATGAACATGGAAACCCGCATCGCCACGGTCGAGGCGGACGCGTCGGACAGGCGCCCGCGCAATTGGCGGCGCAACGGCGCGCTCGGCGTCGCGGCGGCCGCCGTCGCGTTCGGCGGCTACAGCCTGCTCCACCGCGGCGCGCCCGCCGAAGCGACCGCGCCGCCGCCCACCGTCAGCGTCGCCGCGCCGCTCGTCCGCGACGTCAGCCAGTGGGATGATTATGTCGGCCGCTTCGCCCCCAGCCGCACGGTCGAGATCCGCCCGCGCGTCTCAGGCGCCGTGACGGGCGTCCACTTCAAGGACGGCGACATCGTCCGCGCCGGGCAATTGCTGTTCACGATCGACCAGCGCCCGTTCGCGGCCGCGCTCGCCGAGGCGCGCGCCAATGCGGCGAGCGCCGCCAGCACCGTCGCGCTCGCCCGCGCCGATCTCGGCCGCGTCAACCGGCTCGCGGGCGACGAGGCGGTCTCGGCGGGCGAGATCGATGCGATCAAGGCGCGCCTCCAGGCGGCCGAAGCGGGTCTCGCCGCCGCCACCGCGCGCGTTCGCTCGCGCGCGCTCGATCTGGAATTCACGACCGTCCGCGCGCCGATAGCGGGGCGCATCTCGGATCGGCGGATCGACGCGGGCAATCTCGTCGCCGGCGGCGACAATGGGGCCGGCACGTTGCTGACCACGATTAACGCGCTCGACCCGATCTATTTCTCCTTCGACGGCTCGGAAGCGCTCTATCTGAAGGCGCAGCGCGATCGCCAGACGGGCGGCGCGCAGCCGGTCGAGATCCAGCTCCAGGACGAGAGCGGCTATCGCTGGAAAGGGCGCCTCGATTTCACTGACAACCGGCTCGATACGCGCTCCGGCACGATCCGCGGCCGCGCCGTGCTCGCCAATCCGGACTATTTCCTGACCCCCGGCATGTTCGGCAACATGCGGCTCGGCCATAGCGGCACGGTCAAGGCGATGCTCGTCCCCGATGCCGCGATCCAGACCGATCAGGCGCGCAAGACCCTCCTTGTCGTCGACGCCGGCGGCACGGTCGCGGCCAAGCCGGTGACGCTCGGCCCCGTGATCGAGGGGCTGCGCATCATCCGCACCGGCCTCGCCGCCGGCGACCGCGTCGTCATCGCCGGCACGCAGGTCGCGGTCCCCGGCGCAAAGGTCACCGCGTCGCCCGGCCGGATCGTCCCCGAACAGGCCACCGCGACCACGACCGAAGCCGCCCCCGCGGCGGCCGCCGAGGCGACCTTCGCGCGGTAACGCCACCGATCCGTTCGCCCTGGGCTTGTCGAGCACCGTCCTCCTTTTCCCCCGGAAGGACGGTGCTCAACCAGCCCAGGGCGAGCGGCAGGCACACGCCCATCTCGCGCTGAGAGGCGCCCTCCATCCCGGAGACACATCATGCGCTTCTCGCGCTTCTTCATCACGCGGCCGATCTTCGCCGCGGTGATCGCGGTCGTCATCACCATCGTCGGCGCGCTCGCCTATTTCGCGCTGCCCATCTCGCAATATCCGGACATCGTGCCGCCGACCGTGACGGTCAGCGCGCAATATCCGGGCGCCTCGTCCGAGACCGTCGCCGAGACCGTCGCCGCGCCGATCGAACAGGAGATCAACGGCGTCGACAACATGCTCTACCAGTCGAGCCAATCGACGGGTGACGGCAAGCTGACGATCACCGTCACCTTCAAGATCGGCACCGATCTGGATGCAGCGCAGGTGCTCGTCCAGAATCGCGTCGCGGTCGCGCTGCCGCGTTTGCCCGAGGACGTGCAGCGCTTCGGCGTCGTCACGAAGAAAACCTCGCCCGACTTCCTGATGGTCGTCAATCTCGTCTCCCCCGACGACAGCCTCGATCGCGGCTACATCTCCAATTATGCGCTGACGCAGGTCCGCGACCGGCTCGCGCGCATCGACGGCGTCGGCGACGTGCAATTGTTCGGCAGCCGCGATTTCTCGATGCGGGTCTGGATCGATCCCAACCGCGCCGCCGCGCTCGATCTGACCCCCGGGGAAATCGTCGCGGCCTTGCGCGCGCAGAACGTCCAGGTCGCCTCGGGCGCGATCGGCGCGCCGCCTTATGCGCAGGGAAATGCCTTCCAGCTCAGCGTCGAGACGCAAGGGCGCCTGACCGAGCCGCAGCAATTCGCCGACGTCATCATCCGCACCGATGCCGATGGCCGCCAGGTCCGCGTCGGCGACGTCGCCCGCGTCGAATTGGGCGCGCAGGATTATGGCAGCAACACATACCTGTCCGGCAAGCCGACCGTGATCGTCGCGGTCTTCCAGCGCCCCGGGTCGAACGCGCTCGCCGCCGCGCAGGGCGTCTCCGCCGCGATGGAGGAGATGAAGGCCAAGTTCCCGAAGGGCCTCGGCTACAGCGTCATCTACAATCCGACCGAGTTCATCGCCCAGTCGATCGACGCGGTGAAGCATACCTTGTTCGAAGCGGTGATCCTCGTCGTGCTCGTCATCCTGGTGTTCCTCCAGAAGTGGCGCGCGGCGATCATCCCCGTGGTCGCGATCCCCGTCTCGCTGATCGGCACGTTCGCGGTGCTCGCCGCGGTCGGCTATTCGCTCAACAACCTGTCGCTGTTCGGCATGGTGCTCGCGATCGGCATCGTCGTCGACGATGCGATCGTCGTCGTCGAGAATGTCGAGCGCAATCTCGAGCACGGCCTCAGCCCCCTGGAAGCAGCACGCAAGTCGATGGACGAGGTCTCGACCGCGCTCGTCGCGATCGTGCTCGTGCTGTGCGCGGTGTTCATCCCGACGCTCTTCCTCACGGGCCTGTCGGGCGCCTTCTACCGCCAGTTCGCGGTGACGATCTCGACCGCGACGATCATCTCGCTCCTGCTCTCGCTCACCCTCTCGCCCGCGCTCGCCGCGATGCTGCTGCGCCCGCGTGAGGATGTGTCGGGCGGTCCGCGCTGGAAGCGGATCCTCTCGGACGCGGGCGACCGCTTCAACCGCGGCTTCGAGCGGATGAGCGAGGGCTATGCCAAGCTCACGCGCAAGCTCGTGCTGATGCCGAAGCGGATGATGATCGCCTATGCCGGGCTCATCGCGGTCACCGGCGCGGTCTTCTGGGTCACGCCCACGGGCTTCGTCCCCGCGCAGGACCAGGGCTATTTCCTCACCGTCATCCAGCTTCCGCCCGGCTCCTCGGTCGAGCGCACCGATGCGGTGATGAAGAAGGTCGCCCAGCGCATCCTGCCGCTCGCCGGCGTCAAGGGCGCGGTGATGCTCGCGGGCTTCGACGGCCCCTCGCAGACGCTCGCCCCCAATTCGGCCGCGGCCTATATCCCGCTCAAGAGCTTCGCCGATCGCGAGAAGCTCGGCGTCACGCTCGGCTCGATCATGGCCGAGGCGGGCAAGGCCACCGCCGACATCAACGAGGCGCGCCTGCTCATGATTCCGCCTCCGCTCATCCAGGGCATCGGCTCGGCCGGCGGCTATCGCCTGATGATCCAGGACAAGGGCGGCAACGGCTATAAGAAGCTCGGCGAGACGAGCTTCGGCCTGATCGGCAAGGCCAACCAGACCCCCGGCCTCAAGCAGATCTACACCTTCTTTGATACCGCCACGCCGCGCATCTTCGCCGATATCGATCGTCGCAAGGCGAACCTGATCGGCCTGCCGCCGGAGCGCGTGTTCGAAGCGCTGCAGGTCTATCTGGGCTCGACCTTCGTCAACGACTTCAACCTGCTGGGGCGCACCTATCGCGTCACCGCCCAGGCCGATGCGCGCTTCCGCAACACGACCGCGGACATCGCCAATCTGAAGACCCGCTCCGCCTCCGGCGCGATGGTCCCTATCGGCTCGGTCGCGACCTTCCAGGACAAGTCCGGCCCCTATCGCGTCGTCCGCTACAATCTTTTCCCCGCGGTCGAGGTCGATGGCGATACCGCGCCGGGAGTCTCGTCGGGCCAGGCGCTCGGCACGATGGAGAAGCTCGCCGCCGAGACGTTGCCAGCCAGCTACGACAGCGAATGGACGGGCATCGCCTATCAGCAGAAGTCGGCGGGCAATTCCTCCGCGCTCGTCTTCGGCATGGCGGTCGTGTTCGTCTTCCTCGTCCTCGCCGCGCAATATGAGAGCCTGACATTGCCGCTCGCGATCATCCTGATCGTGCCGATGTGCCTGCTCGCGGCGATGACCGGGGTGAACATCCGCGGCATGGACAATAATGTGCTGACGCAGATCGGGCTGGTCGTGCTGATCGCGCTCGCCGCCAAGAATGCGATCCTCGTGGTCGAATTCGCGCGGCAGGCCGAGGAGGAGGACGGGCTCTCCCCCGTCGATGCCGCGGTCCGCGCCGCGAAGGATCGGCTCCGCCCGATCCTGATGACGAGCTTCGCCTTCATCCTCGGCGCCGTGCCGCTGGTGCTGGCGAAGGGCGCGGGCTCGGAGCTGCGCCAGGCGCTCGGCACCGCGGTCTTCTCAGGGATGATCGGCGTCACCGGCTTCGGCCTGATCTTCACCCCCACCTTCTACGTCGTCTGCCGCGGGCTCGCGCAGCGTCTGGAGCGCCGCCGCCCCGGCGCCGCCCCGGCCGCGCTGCAGCCGGCCGAATAGGACAGTTGCTATGAACAACTTTGCCAAGACGCCCACCCCCGCTCATCCTGAGGAGCCATTGAGCGCAGTCGAAATGGCGTCTCGAAGGACGGCCGCAGCAGTGCTGGTCCTTCGAGACGAGGCTTCGACAGGCTCAGCCTCTCCTCAGGATGAGCGGATCGCGGCGACGAACGCCGTCGGAAACGCGATGTCGCGCCGTCTCCGCGCCCTCCTCGCTCCCGTCTCTTTGCTCGCGCTCGCCGCCTGCGCGGTCGGACCGAATTATGTCCCGCCCATCGCCAGCGCGAGCAGGACCGCGCCGCTCATCGCCGCCGGCGCGCCCGTCGCCGAGAGCGAGACGCCCGATCGCTGGTGGCAGCTCTACAACGATCCCGTCCTCGATCGCCTGATCGCCGATGCGCTTGCCGCCAACACCGATCTGCGCGTCGCCGTCGCCCGGCTCGACAAGGCGCGCGCCGACCTGCGCGAGGCGCGCAACGATCGCCTGCCCCAGACCGATCTCTCGGCCGCCCCGCAATATGGCCGCTTCTCCTCGAACCGCCGCCCGATCGGCGCGGATCGCGAGGATTGGAGCGTCAATCTCGGGCTCGACGTCTCCTACGAGCTCGATCTCTCCGGCCGCGTGAAGCGCGAGATCGAGGCCGCGCGCGGCGATGTCGGCGCGGCCGCGGCCGACAGCCAGGCGGTCCGCATCGCCGTCGTCGCCGAGGTGACGAGCGCTTATGTCGAGGCCGCCGCCGCCGCGCAGCAGCAGGCCGTGGCCGAGCGCGTGCTCGGCCTGCTCGATCGCTCGCTCGACGTCACCGACAAGCGCTTCCGGGCCGGCCGCGCCGAGCGGCTCGACGTCGCCCGGCTCGCCGCGCTGCGCGAACAGCGCCGCGCCGAGATCCCGCCGCTTATCGCCCAGCGCCAGGCCGCGCTCTATCGCCTCGCGATGCTCACCGGCCGCACACCGAACGAGCTCCCCGCCGACGCGTCGGTGCGCACCGCCCCGCCCGAAATCGCCCAGCCGATCCCGATCGGCGACGGCGGCGCCTTGCTCGCGCGCCGGCCCGACGTGCGCGCGGCCGAGCGGCGGCTCGCGGCGGATACGGCGCGGATCGGCGTCGCCACGTCCGAACTCTATCCGCACATCTCGCTGGGCGGTTCGATCGCGTCGAGCGGCAACGGCTTCTCGAATATCTTCGGCGCCGGCCCCCTGGGCTGGCTGCTCGGGCCGCTGATCAGCTGGACCTTCCCCAATCAGGAGGGCGCCCGCGCGCGCATCGCCGGCGCGCGCGCCGACACGCAGGCCTCGCTCGCCAGCTTCGACGGCACGGTGCTGCGCGCGATTCAGGAGACTGACACCGCGCTCTCCAATTATGCCCGCCTGATCGATCGCCGCCGCGCGCTCGCCAGCGCGCGCGACGAGGCCGCGCGCGCGGTCCGCATCGTCCGCGCCCGCCAGCGCGAGGGCGTCGTCGATTTCCTCGTATTGCTCGATTCCGAACGCACCTTCGCCGACACCGAAGCCGCGCTCGCGCAAGCCGATGCGGCGCTGGCGCTGGCGCAGGTGGACGTGTTCAAGGCATTGGGCGGCGGCTGGCAGACCCCGGATGCGCCGGTAACGGTGGCGGGGCGGTAACCTCTTCCCTTCTCGGGAAGGGGCCGTTGCAAAACTCGGACTAGCCCCAAAAAACCGTTTGTGCTGAGCCTGTCGAAGCACGGTCTTTCTTCCGAGAAGCTCAGGGCAAACGGAGTGGGGGTTCGAGCCTTGCATGCATTGCTTGAGACAATTGCCGCTTTAGCCACGAATCACCCGCTGCCCTCTCGCCCAGCAAAACCGCTTCAGCCCCGCGCATTCCCGGCTATGCTGCCCGCCGAAGGAGCACCGCATGGCGAACTGGAACAGGCGCAAGATCATCGTGCCCTCGGCCGAGATGGCGGCCGAGCATCGCCTCGCGCGGACGCTCAGCTGGCCGCACCTGATCGCATTGGGCGTCGGCGCGATCGTCGGCACCGGGATCCTCACCCTGATCGGCGTCGGCGCGGACAAGGCCGGGCCAGCGGTGATCCTGTCGTTCGCGATCGCCGGCGCGATCTGCGCCTGCGCCGCGCTCGCTTATGCCGAAATGGCGACGATGATCCCCGCCTCGGGCAGCGCCTACACCTACACCTATGTCGTGATCGGCGAGCTCGTCGCCTGGGTGATCGGCTGGAGCCTGATCCTCGAATATAGCCTCGTCGTCAGCGCGGTCGCGGTCGGCTGGTCGGGCTATGCCGCGCCCTTGCTCCAGGCGGCGCTCGGCGTGCCGATGAGCGTGATGCAGGGCCCGGCGCTGGGCGGCGTCGCCAATCTGCCGGCGATCCTCATCATCGCCGTCGTCGCCGGGCTGCTGATCGTCGGCACGCGCGAGAGCGCGACGCTCAATGCTTGTCTGGTCCTCGTGAAGATCGTCGCGCTCGCCGTCTTCGTCGCAGTCGCCTTGCCCTATTTCAACGCCGCGCACCTCCACCCCTTCGCCCCGTTCGGCTTCATCAAGGCGACCGGGCCGGACGGAGTCGAGCGCGGGGTGATGGCCGCCGCCGCGATCATCTTCTTCGCCTTCTACGGCTTCGATGCGATCGCCACCGCCGCCGAGGAGACGAAGAACCCAAGCCGCGATCTGCCGATCGGCATCGTCGGATCGATGCTCGTCTGCATCCTCATCTATGTCGGCGTCGCCGGCGCCGCGGTCGGCGCGATCCCGTTCACGAGCTTCGCCAAGAGCCCCGAGCCGCTGGCGCTGATCCTGCGCGAGCTGGGCCAGCCCAAGGCCGCGACCTTCCTCGCCGCCTCCGCGGTGATCGCCTTGCCCACGGTGATCCTCGCCTTCTTCTACGGCCAGTCGCGTATCTTTTTCGTGATGGCGCGCGATGGCCTGCTGCCGGGCAGCCTCGCCACGGTCTCGGCGCGGGGCACGCCGGTGCGGATCACGCTCTTCACCGCGGTCATCGTCGGGGCGATCGCGGGCCTGTTCCCGCTCGACGAGATCGCGGCGCTCGCCAATGCCGGCACGCTCGCCGCCTTCGTCGCGGTCTGCGCCTGCATGCTGATCATGCGGGTGCGCGCGCCCGATGCGCCGCGCACCTTCCGCACCCCCGCCGCCTGGTTCGTCGGCGGCTTCGGCATCCTGGGCTGCCTCTATCTGTTCGCCAGCCTGCCCGCGAAGACGCAGGGCTATTTCGTCGTCTGGAACGCGCTCGGCCTGGCGATCTACGCCGCCACCGGCGCGCGCCGCCGGACGATCGCGATCGACTAAAGCGGGGTCAGCTCTTCGGCTTGGTATAAGGCACGAACTCGCCGAGCCCGACGAACGAGCGCGGGAAGCGGCTCGTGCGGTCGACGAGCCGCACCTGATCCAGGCTGCACAATTGCGATCCCCAGATCTTGGTGACGAGGATATCGTCGTTGCGCAGCGAATCCGCGCCGATCCGCGGCCGGTTCACGTAGAGCGTCCGCCCGGTCGACTGGTACACGACTGCAGTGCCGTCGATGATCCGGCTGGATTGCGAATTGGTCGTGCTGATGCAGTTGACCGGCTTGCCCGCGACGCGGCCGTCCAGCAGCTTGGCAAGCTCCGCCTCGCCCTTGATATTGGGCTGGGCCGACCTGGCCGATGCGCCGCCCGCGATCAGAGCGGCGGCGAGCATGATTGGGAGTGCGTGTCGCATATTCCTCTCCTCGCGATGTTCTTGTCCTGCTCTTTGCGCCCACCAGCCTGAACCAGCGCTGAGCGCGCACTCGCCCTCCCGGCCCTCAGGCAGTGCGCCCGGCGTCGCCCTGCAGCAAACGATCGACGCGGATCGCGAGATCGCCGATCGCGAACGGCTTGGTCAGCACTTCCATGCCGCGCTCGATATGCCCGTGGTTCAGCACCGCATTCTCGGCATAGCCGGTGATGAACAGCACCTTCAGCGCCGGCCGCAGCGCGCGCGCCGCATCCGCCACCTGTCGCCCGTTGAGCCCGCCGGGCAAGCCGACATCGGTGATCAGCAGATCGATCCGGTCGTTCGTCTGCAGGATGCGCAGCCCCGCTGGCCCGTCCGCCGCCTCCACGCAGGCATAGCCCAGGTCCTCCAGCGCATCGACGATCAGCATCCGCACCGTCGGCTCGTCATCCACGATCAGGACCGTCGCTCCGCTCTGCGCAGGCGTCGCGGCAGACGCGGCCGTCGTCTCGACTTCGTCTTCCTCGCCGACATGGCGGGGGAGGTAGATGCAGACCATCGTCCCCTGCCCCAGCTCCGAATAGATGCGGACATGGCCGTGCGACTGGCGCGCGAAGCCGTAGACCATCGACAGCCCCAGCCCCGTCCCCTCGCCGATCGGCTTGGTCGTGAAGAAGGGATCGAAGACGCGCTTCAGGATCGCCTTCTCGATGCCCGTGCCCGTATCGCTGACGCACACCGTCACATATTGCCCCGCCTGGAGCCCGCGCTCGTTGGCGGCGCGCTCGTCGAGCCACTTGTTGCCCGTCTCGATCGTGATCCGCCCGCCGTCCGGCATCGCGTCGCGCGCGTTGATGCACAGGTTGAGGATCGCATTCTCCAGCTGGTTGGCGTCGACGAGCGTGGGCCACAGCCCGACCGCCGCGATCGTCTCCACCTCGATCGACGGCCCGACGGTGCGCTGCACGAGCTCGACCAGGTCCGACATCAGCCGATTGATCACGACCGACTTGGGCGAGAGCGTCTGGCGGCGCGAGAAAGCGAGCAAGCGGTGCGTGAGCGCGGCGGCGCGGCGCGCGGCACCTTGCCCGGCCGCCAGATATTTCTCGACGTCGAGCGTGCGCCCCTGCGCGAGCCGCGTCCCGATCATCTCGAACGCGCCGGCGATGCCCGCGAGCAGATTATTGAAATCATGCGCGAGGCCGCCGGTCAGCTGGCCGACCGCTTCCATCTTCTGCGCCTGCCGCAGCGCATCTTCGGCATCGCGCAGCCGCTCCTGCTCGCGCAGCCGATCGCTGACGTCGTAGGCGAATTGATAGGCGCCGATGCGCTCGCCGTCCTTGTCGCGCAGAATGCTGGAGCGGACCTCGAAATGGCGCCGCGCCCCGGGTTCGCCGACGGCGATGACCTCGGTGAATTCCTCGCCCGCGAAGCTGCGCGTCCACAGCGCGCGGACGTCATCGAGGTTGACCGGTTTGTCGGCGAGCAGCTCCAGCATATTGTCGCCGACCTTCGGCAGGACGCCGAACGTCGCCTTGAAGTCGCGCGCGGCCGCGCCGTTGATCGCGAGCCAGCGATAGTCGGTATCGAGAACATGGACGAGCGCGTTGCTGCCTTCGACGATGTCGGCCAGCAGCTTGCGCTCGGCCAGCGCCTCGGCGACGCGCCGCTCCAGCGTCCGGTTGAGCTCGACGAGCTCCAGCTCGGCCTTGCGGCGGCCGGTAACGTCCTGGAACAGCACCGCCACCTCGCGCCGGCTCGCCGGTTCGATCCGGAAGGCGGAGAGCGACAGATAGCGCCCCGTCGCCTCCAGTTCGCGCTCGAAGCGGATCGGGATGCCCGTCTCCAGCACAGGCCGATAGAGCTCTACCCAGCCGCCGGCCTCGTCGGGGACCATGTCGCGCACCTTCTGGCCGACGACATTGGGGATCCCCGCGTTCAGCTCATAGGCCGCATTCGCCTCGACATGGACATAGTCGCTGAGTGGTCCGTCCGGCCCGTCGAGGAATTCGATGATGCAGAAGCCTTCGTCCATCGAATTGAACAAGGTGCGGTAACGCTGGTCGGCATGGCCGCGCTCGCGGATCGTCAGCCGCAGATCGAGCTGATCCATCACCTGCTGCGCCAGGATCCGCAACGTGCGCTGCTGCAGCTCGGTCAGCGCCTTGGGTGCGACATCCAGCACGCACAACGTGCCGATCGGATAGCCGTCCTGCGTCTTGAGCAGCGCGCCCGCGTAGAAGCGCAGATGGGGTTCGCCGGTGACGAGCGGATTGCCCGCGAAGCGCGGATCGGCGCTCGCATCGGGCACGAGCAGGAACTCATCTTCGAGAATCGCCTTGGCGCAGAAGGACGATTCCAGCGGCGTCTCGCGCACGCCGAGCCCCACCTCGGCCTTGAAGAACTGGCGGCCGTCGCCGATCAGATTGACCACCCCGATCGGCGCGCCGCAGATATCGGCGGCGAGCCGCGCGACATCGTCGAACGCCGTCTCGCGCGGCGTATCGAGGATCTCGTAACGGCTGAGCGCCTCGAGGCGGCGCACCTCCCACTGCCGGGAGTTCGTATCAGTCATGGGTATTGCGGGCCCGTTCGCTGCTGGTGCGCCTTATGGCGGTTTACGTGCGTCGGTAGGGATGCGCCAAGCCCCGGAAGGTTCCCGCGGGACGGCGCTTTCGCGCATCGAGCGTCACTTGTTTGGGATCAGTCTGATCGCGGTCTGCCGGCCATCGAGGAAGCGCACGCGCGTGCCATCGAAATAGGCATTCTCCTCGGCCCGGAACTGCACCTCCTGCCCGCCCCATTCGGGCACCGCCAGGTAAGCTGCCAGCTCGATCGACCAGGTCGTGTTCGGCGCGATCGGAGTGCTGCCGCGCTCGTCGCCTCTCTGGTCGTCCCAGAAGCCGATCGCGGGCCCGGCGGCGTGGCCATGATAGCCCAGCGGATGCGAATAGATGGACGGCTTCAGTCCGGCCGCGATCGCCTTGGCGCGCGCCGCGGCCAGCACCTCGTTGCCCGTGGCACCCACGCGGAACGAGGAGAGCAAGGCATCCTGCACGCCATTGGCTGCGCGCAGGCCGGCGCGCAGCCCCGCCGGCGCCTCCGTCTCGCCCTGCTTCAGCACATAAGCGAGATGCTGCGTATCCGTGTTGAGCCGCAAATAGGTGATGCCGAAATCGGTCCACAGCAGATCGCCCGGCTGGATGATCGTATCGCCCTCCAGCATCGCGGCGCTGCCCTTGCGGATCACACCGATCGACGGATGGAACCAAGGCACGAGCCCGAGATCGGACAGGCGCTGGCGATACCACCAGACGACGTCGTCGGCGGTGGTCCGGCCCGGCGTGATGACCTTTCGTGAAAAAGCATCGGCGATGATCGAATGCGCCAGCCTAAGAATGCCGGGATAGGCCTGCATCTCCATCGGCGAGCGCGTCTGCAGCCAGCCGATCGCCAATTTCTCGCCGGAGACGATCCGGTCGCGCGCGGCCTGGGGCAGCGCGGCGGTCAGATCCTTATACTGGCTCAGCGTCATCCCGTCGGCGAAGGCCGAGAGCGAGGAGGTGTTGATCGCGATCGCCTTGGGGTTCCGCGCGGCGACGATCTCGGCGACGGCTTTCCACTGATCGGGCTGCTTGTCCGGATCCCAGGCCGGCTGGAACAGGCCGCCCAGCCCGTAACGGCTTACGGTGAGCCGCTCGATCGGCTTGCCGGCACCCGGATCGAAGAAGATCAGGATCGTCCGGCGGCGCGCGTGCAGGCTCTCCGCATTGAGCATGGTCGCGACGACCGGATCCTCGAAATATTCGCGCGCGACCAGCACCCACATGTCGATCTTCTGCGCGCGCATGATCGCGGGGACGACCGTGTCGAGCCGCTCGGCGAGGATCGCATTTTCAAGTGCGGCCCGATCGCGGATGCCGAGGATAAAGGGCGGCGCGGGCGACGCCTGCTCGACGTCGCTCATCGGCAGGATCGGTGCCGTCACGGGCGCCTTGGCCATGCGCTGCCCCATCTGCGCCGTCGTCGGCGCCTGCGCAGCTCCGGCCCAGGCGATCAGCGCCGCAGCGACGCCCGCGATCGGCCCACGGCCGCGACGAATTCCCATATGATCAGCGCCCCCTCTGCAACGGGGCGAGCATAACCGGATGTCCGCGACAGGCCAGTGCCGTCTCGACCGGCTCCGGGCCGGTCAGGCGGTCGCGGCGTCCCGGAAGGAGATCATGCGCCGGGATTTTTCGTCCCACAGCGCCAACCGGATCGTCCGGAAGCTCTGGCGCAGCGTCATGCGCCCGACCTCCCTGAGCTGCGGCGCCGCCGCCAGCGCGCGCTGCATGCGATAGAAGGGGATCGTGCTGCACAGATGATGCACGTGATGAACGCCGATATTCGCGCTGAACCAGCGCAGGACCGGCGGCAGATCATAATGCGAGCTGCCGTGCAGCGCCGCCTTCTGGAACGACCAGTCTTCGGCCGTATCCCAGCTGGTCTGCTCGAACTGGTGCTGGATATAGAAGAGCCAGATGCCGAGCGACGCCGCGACGAGCGTGATCGGCAGGTGGACGAGGAAGAAGGTCGTCAGCCCGAAGCCCGCGATCAGGCCGAGGCACAGCAGAGCGATCGCGATGTTCGTGCCCATCACGCTCATCCACAGCGCCCGCGAGCCGCGCGCGATCCCGACCGGAAAGCGGTGGACGAGCAGGAACTGGAAGGCCGGCCCGAGGACGAACAGCACGATCGGGTTCCGATACATACGATAGCGCAGCTGCTGCCAGCGCGATCGCTGGCGGAATTCGGCGAGCGTCAGCGTATCGATGTCGCCCGTCCCGCGACGATCCAGATTGCCCGTCCCGGCGTGGTGATGGGCATGGCTCCGCCGCCAGAATTCGTAGGGCGTGAAGGTCAGCACGCCGATCACCCGCCCGACCCAGCCATTCGCCTGGCGCCCGCGGAAGAAGGATCCGTGCCCGCAATCGTGCTGGATCATGAACAGGCGCAGCAGGAATGCGCCAGCCGGCAGCGTCAGCAGCAGCCCCGCCCAGATCTGCGCCTTCACGAGGAACAGCGCCGTGATCCACAATGCCACGAGCGGGCCGACGGTGATCACCAGCTCCAGGATGCCGCGGCCGTTGCTGGCCGCGCGGAACGGCGTCAGCGCGCGCAACAGGCCGGATGTGTCGATCTGCGGCACGCTGGAGACGCTCTCGGCATTCGTGCGGACATCGGGTGTTGCGGTCATTTCGCCGCACGGGAAAGAATCAGCGAAAATGGACGTGGCTTTCACTGGAGGAGGTTCAGCGGCGCGGTGACGCCCTGTCTCTGAACGAATCGTGTCGGACAACTTCTTTTTCGCCGAAGCGCGAGGAATAAGCGCCCCGATGCCTGGCACGCGGCCGCTCGCAGAGGCGCGGGCGGCAACGACATCGGGGTGGAAGAGGGTTCGTCATACTACTTTATGGCCTGCAACGCAGTAGCTTACATACGTTAATCTAGCTTCTGGCCAGGATGGCCTCCGGCAAAAGGCCCAGCCGTTCCCGCGCGCGCCATCGCGCCGCCAGCAGCACGGCGACCATCGCGAGGCCCGCCGCCAGCCCCCACCAGACTCCAACGCCTGCCAAGGGGGTGAAGAAACCCAGCCAGACGGAGCTGCCGAACCCGATCGCCCAATAGCCGAACAGGGCGATGATCATCGGAAAGCGCGTATCCTGCAGGCCGCGCAGCACGCCCGCCGCCACCGCCTGCGCGCCGTCCGCGAGCTGGAAGATGGAGGCGACCGCGAGGAAGCGCCGCGCCAGCGTCGCCACCGCTTCATTGTCGGTGCGGCCGGGATCCAGATAGATGCGGATCAGCGCGTCGGGGATGCTCCACATAATGAGCGCGGTCGCCGCCATGATGCCGATGCCGAGCACCAAAGCGACATTGCCCGCGCGCCTGATCCATTGCGGGTCCGCCGCGCCGAACGCCATGCCGACGCGGATCGTGGCAGCCTGTGCGATCCCGAACGGCAATTGGAACGCGAAGGCGGCGATGTTGAGCGCGATCGCATGCGCGGCGACCTCTTCGATCCCGATGAGCCCCATCAGGACGGCAGCGCCGCCGAACAAGCCCGCCTCGAACGTCCAGGTCGCGGCGATCGGAAGGCCGAGGCGCAGCACGTCGCGCGCGCGCGGCCAATCGAGCCGCCACCAATATCCGAGCAACCGGTATTTCCGCAGCCTTGGATCGCACAGCAGGATGATCGCATAAGCGAGCGTCATCACGGCGAAGGACAGCACGTTGGCGAGCGCGGATCCGTCGAGTCCCATCGCGGGCGCGCCGAGATGCCCGTAGATGAACGCCCAATTCCCGAGGATATCAAGCGCGAGCGCCAGGCCGGTGACGAGGAACGTCCATCCGGGCCGGCCGAGCGCGGCGGCGGCGGTCCGCATCACGCCCGCGCCCACCGCCAAAGGCATGCCGATGAGGATCACCCAGAGGAACCCGCCAGCCAGCCGCGAAACCTCCGCATCCTGCCCGGCCAGCCGCAGCAGCGCTTCGCCTTGGGACAGCAGGATCATCACCGGCGCCGAGCAGAACAGCCCCACCCACAGCGCCATGCGGAAACTGCGCCGCACCTCGCGCACGGCATGCGCGCGGCGGCCGAGTTCGGCGGCGATCAGCGGTGCCGCGGCGCCGGTCAGGCCGATCAGCGCGAACACCGCGAGATTGAACATGAACGCGCCCAAAGTCGCCGCGGCGAGATCGCGCGATCCGAGCCGCGCGACGAAGATCACGTCGACCGCGGCGATCGCCATCTGGAGGAGGTTCGAGCCGACGAGCGGCCCGGACAGGCGCAACAGCGACGCGGCCTCGTCCCGCCAGGACGCGGGCGGTGGGGCAACGAGCGGGGATACGACGGCTACTTCCATCGGTCCGCCTTACACCGGCAGACCCCACTGGATACCGTCAATCATCGGAGGCGGTGGCGATCAGTAATAAGCGCCGTAGCCGTAGCTCACCCCATAGCCATAATCGTCGCTGAACAGCCGGCGCTTGTAGCGGTTGAGCACCGTGCCCAGCATCGGGGCGGGCGACAGCATCCGGATCGTATCGGCGACCTGCTTCTTGGTCGTCCGTCCATCCTCCACCACCAGCAGATAGCCGTCGATCCGGTTGGCGATGATGACCGCATCGTCATCCGCGAAGATCGGCGGCATATCGACGATCACGAGCGTCTTCGACATCGCGCGCAGCCCGGCGAACATCGCCTCGCCGCGCGGCCCCGACAGCAATTCGCCGGTCGCGACGTTGCGCCGATAGCCGGGTATGACCACGAGCCGCTCGTCATTGACGCGATAGCCGATCTCGCGGATGTCGCCGACGTCTCCGCCCAGATAATCGTGGACGCCATTGCCTTCGGGGAGCCCGATGCGTGGCCCCAGCGCCGGGCGGTGCAAGTCGAGGTCGATCGCGCAGACATGCGTGTCCGTCAGCCGCGACAATGCCGCGGCAAGGTTGACCGCGACGAACGTCTTGCCGACATTGGGCGCCGCCGAGGTCACGCCGATCAGCCTGACATTGTCGTCCGCCGCGAGCTGAGCGATGCGCGTGCGCAGCAGCTTGAACGGGCGGGCCCGCTGGTCGCCGCCGCGAAAGCCGAACACGAAGCGCTGCCCCAACTCGTCGGAGGCCGCCTCGAAGCGCGGGAATTCGGCTTCGTCCTGATAGAGCGGGCGCGCCGCCGCGCTCTCGGCCAGCGTGCTCATCGCATGGCCCCGATTGAACGCATCACGATCGATATCCTCATGGCTCATGTCCGCGCCCGCCGACGATTGCGGCGCTCCAGCCAGCGGATCATAAAATTGGCCTTCCGCGAATAATCGGGGATGATCACCAGCGGCGCCGATCCGGCGGCATCGCGCAGCATCTCCGTGCCCCGGATCGGTCGCAGCAGCAGTTCGAGCAGTAGCACGACACCGAAACCGAGACCCAGCCCGCCTATCAGCGCCCCGAGGATGAGCAGCGGCCGGTTAGGCTTGTAGGGCGCATCGGGCACGACGGGCGGATCGGCCAGCGTCAGCCGCTCGCCTTTCTGCTCGGTCTGCATGCGGGCGGAGAGCTGTGCGGACTGCGCCTTCGAACCGATGTCGCGATATTGATCGCGCAGCGCATCGGCGCGCTTCTCGAGCGCATCGACCTCCGCCGCCAGCCCCGGGCCGCGTGACTGCGCCGACCGGACCTCGCTCGTTTGGGACAGGATCAGTCCCTTGGCCGCGCGGAGCGACGAGATCTGGACGTTGTTCGCGCCGATCATCGGACTGGAGCTCGGGGCGGCCGCCGCCGTCGTCGCGCGACGCGCCGCATCGAGCTGGTTCTGCGCCGCGATCACGTCCGGATGCGTATCCGAATAGCGCGCCTTGGCGTTCGCCAGAGCGATCTGGGCAGCCTGCACGGTGCCGTTCTCGACACTGATTGGTGCCTGCGACAGCCGGGCGTTCTCCGCCTGCAGATTGGCGATCTCGGCATCGATGCGCGCGGCGTCGGCACCGGGGTTGCCCGTCGATTGCGCCTGCATCGCCAGCAGCGGGCCATTCTCGGTCTTGATCTTGGTGATCTGGTTTTCGATCGCGGCGATCTGCGCCTGGAGCTGCCCGCCCTGCTGGTTGAGGAAATTGGCCGCGCCCACCGCCTGATCGGTCTGCGCGCTGGCGTCGACCTCGAGAAAGCGGTTCACATATTGCTGCGCGACGATCTGCGCCTTGACCGGATCCGAATAGGAGAATCCGATCTTCAGCGCGATCGTCCGACCCGTATTGCCGGTGTCGGCACCGATCGCGTCGATCGTCGTCGCGTCGCGCATCGTATCGACGATCTGAGACAGCGGCCGGCGACGCTGCTCGTCGGCGTAGAGATTGTTGGTGCGAATGAGGCGGATCAGATCCTGCCGGCTGAGCACGCGCTCACGCGCCCGGGCGATCCGCTGGCCGATCACGTCCGTTACGGGCGAATTGACGATATCGATCGGGAGCTGCTGGCTTTCGATCAGCACGGTCCCGCTCGATTCGTACATCGTCGGAATCGTATAGGCTGCCGCCACGCCGGCGATCAGCGCCAGGATGCCGGGAATGATGATCCACCAGCGCCGTTCCCACAGGATCACCGGCAGCGCCTGGATCAGGCCCGAGCCGCCGCCTTCCTCGTCATCCTGCTGCGCGATCGACGCCAGCGGGCCGGGATTGGGATAGGGGTTCATCATTCCAGACGCCCGAATTTATACGCGATGTCCAGCGTCGCCGCATATCCCGAGACGGTGCTGTCGCCGCCCGCGACAAGCGAGCCGTAATCGCGATGCTGATATCGGCCGCTGAAGCCCGCCGACAGGCGATCCGTCAGGGTGCGCGAGTAGCCGCCCGACAATTCCCAATATTTCTGCTTCGGGATGATCGAAAGCCCGCGGGACTCCGACACGTCATAGACCGCCGCGAAATTCACGCTCGAGCGCGCCGACAGATCGTATGTGACATTCGCGCCGATGCGATTGTCCGTGCGGAGCCCGCCGAAGCCGGACGCCGCGCTCTGCCGCGAGCCCTGCACGCAGACCCGGTAGCGCGGATATTTGCCGCACAGTTGCGCCGAGAAGCCGGGGGTCGATGTGGTGCCGCCGATGCCGGACTTCTGGAAGATGATCCCGACATTGCCGTCGAACTGCCATATCTCGTTGAAATCATAGACCAGCCGCAGCGCCGCATTGTAGGACGTGCTGCTGGCGAAGGCATCGGATTTCACCCTCTGCAGCGACGTATCGACGCCCAGCTTCATCCGCGCGTTCACCTGCCGCAGATAGCCGGCGCTCAGGCCATATTGTTCGAAATCGCTGATCGCCGTGCTGGGATAGGTCGTGTGCGAATATTGCGGGCCGATATAGAAGCTGTCGCGGCTCGTCGGCGTCCACTGGAGCGTGCCGTCCGCGCCGTAAGTGCGCGTGCGCTGGCCGATCGAGAGCAGGTCGACGATCGTACCGCTCTCGCCGGCCAGCCCGCTATTGTCGAAATTGCGCGCGTTGATCGAGTCCTGATAACGCAGCCGACCGCTCGCGGAGAGCCGATTGCTGATCGTCTGCCGATGATCAAGCGTCGCCTGATAATTTTCGGCAAGTCCGTAATAGCGGAAATTCTGGCTGAGATCCGCAATGCCGGTGAGCCGCGTCTGCGACGTCTCCGATCGGCTCTGCAGCCATCCGGTCAGCGTACCGCCGCCGATGCCCGTGCCGCCAGGCGAATTGAGCTGCAGATAGGGATTGCTGCCATAGCCGATCCGGCCATCGATCGATCCGCCCGCAGTGATGCTCTGCGCTTGGACGCCGTTTGCCGCCAGGGCGCTCGCAGCGAGCGCCGTCGTCAATAGGACGCGCTTCACGGAACCACCACGGTATCGCCGGCCAGCAGCAGCGGAATGCCGTCGCCCGCCAGATCGCCGTCGGTCGGACGGCCCTTCAGCACGCCGGCCAGCTTCGCGCGGACCACGCTCGATTTGCCGCCATTGTTGCGCAGGATCACGACGTTGCCGAGATCGGCGAACTCGCTGGGGCCGCCGGCCAGCGCCAGCGCATCGAGCACCGTCACGTAACGCGTCGGCGAGAAAGTCCCCGGCGAGCGTACCTTGCCGATGACCGAGATCTGCATGCCGCTCGATTGCTTGACCGAGACGGTCACCTGCGGCGCCACGCCCTTATATTGGGGCGCGAGCAAGCGGGAGAGTTCGGACTCAACCTCGTTGGTCGTGTGCGTCGCAGCCATCACCGTACCCGCAAGCGGAAAGCCGAACGTGCCGTCGGGGAGCACGGTCAGCGCGCGTTGCAGCCGCTCGTCGCCCCATACATAGACGTCCAGCATGTCGCCCGCGCTGATCCGATAGGTTGATGCCGCCTGTCCGGGCAATTTGGCCGCGGGCACCGGCGTCGGGGCGGACGCCGCGGTCGGGGGGGCGCCCTGCGCGAAAAGGCTCGCCGGCAAGAGCGCGGCAAGTCCCAGCAAAGCTGCCACCGGGCGGATCATCATAACGAGAACACCTCTTCGAAAAACAGGTACGGGCTTGCGAGCGGCGTCAACGCGAGCCTTATGGTGGAAATAGCCGGATCCGGTCAAATGCCCGAGCCCCCCTAGCAGACCCCTAAACGCTCCGGATCAAACAATTGTAACGGCGGCGGACGGAATTTCTTATACGCAGATGCTATTCCACTCGCCGATCCGGCCATCGCCTAGTAGCGCAGGGTTATGAACAGCATCTTTCCGCGGTTTGATGTCGCTTCGCGCGTTCTTTTCATCGTGCTGGCGCTCCTTCTCGCGGGCCTCGTCGCCGGCTGCGGCCGCAACACGACCAAGGCGATCGCGCTGGAGGCGCAGGCCGACAATCTGATCGCCGCGGGCGACGCTGTCCGCGCCGCCGATACGCTCGACAAGGCGCTGAGCTATGATGGCAACGATCCCGGCCGCTGGGTCAAGCTCGGCCGCGTCCGGCGCGATCTCGGCCAGCCGTCACCGGCAGCGGCGGCGTTTCAACAGGCCTTCGATCTGGATCCCGCCAATATCGAAGCGATGCAGAACCTCGCCGTTCTCTACATTGCCGGCCGTCGATTTCAGGAAGCCAAGCGCGTCGTCGATCCGCTGTTGTCGCTCTCTCCGAACGATATCGCCGGTGTGCTGGCGACGGGCGCGATCGCCTATTACGAGGAAGATTATCCGACCGCGCTGAAGATCGCCGATGAAATGATCCAGCTCACGCCCGACAGTAAGGAGGGCTATATCCTGAAGGCCCACGTCCTGGAGAAGACCGGCCATCCCATCCAGGCCGCGCGCCTGCTCGAACAGCGCATGCAGACCATGCCCGACGATACCGATATGGGCGAGCAATTGCTCCAGCTCTATCGCAGCTTCGGCAATGTCGAGGGCGTGCGCTCGATCTCGATCCGGCTGGCGAAGCTAAAGCCGGTCGATCCGCGCTATCAACTGGAAAGCCTGCGCGCTTTTCAGGCGAAAGGGGCCGTCGCCGATCGGGAGCGCGTGACCGCCTATCTGGTCAAGCGCTATGCGAACAATCCTTCGGTGCTGGGTGCCGTCGCAGACTTCTGGCTCGGCGCGCTGCCGCTCGACGAAGCGACGCAGCGGATCGCGCAGGCCGCCGCCGCCGGCAACGGCCTCACCAAGGCGGCGCTCGTCGGCCGGCTCATCCGTTCCGGCGCGCTCGACGAGGCGGCCACCCTGCTCGGGCCCGTCGCGACCCAGCCGGTGACGGACGCGAACGTCGATCTGCACGCAATGTATTCCAACCTGCTCATGGCCCAGGGCAAGGTCGCCGCCGCCCGCGATCAGGCGCGAATGACGCTCGCGTTCGATTCCGGCAACGATGTCGCGCTGCTCACCCGAGCGCGCGCGCACGTCGCCCGCAAGGAATATGACGAAGCGATCACCGACGCACAGTCGGTCATCGCGGACGATCCCGCCAACGAATCCGCCGCCGTGCTGATCGCCGACATCTATGCCGCGCAGGGCAACGATATGCTTGCGGCTTCGGCATATGCCGATGCCCAGTCCGCGGCGCCGCGCAGCATCGGTCCGGTCCGGGCGCGCACCGCCTGGCTGATCCGGCGCGGCCGCGCGGCCGAGGCGGCGCAGGTCGCGGGCCTGTTCGCCCGGCAGGTCAATCGCGACGATGCGTGGCGGCTCTACGAGACGATGTGTCAGGCCGCGAACGATCCGTTCTGCCTTGCGCAGGCGCGCTCGCACGGCGCATCATGATCCGGTACGCGACAGGATAATCCCATCGAAAGCCCTGCCCCCCGCACCGAATTTCTCGGCCTCGAGTTCGACCGGCTCGATACCGATGGCGCGCTCGGCTGGATCGCGGCGCGGTCGTCCGTCGATCCGTTCGCTTATGTCGTGACGCCCAATATCGATCACATGGTGCGCCTGCCCCAGCTCAATCGTCATCTCAGGCGCGCTTATGACGATGCCGATCTGTGCCTGTGCGACAGCCGCGTGCTCGCCCGGCTCGCCCGCCTGGTCGGCGTGCGCCTGCCGGTGGCGCCGGGCAGCGACATCACGCGCCTGCTGTTCGATCGCCTGCCCGCGGGCGACCGGCTCTTCCTGATCGGCGGGACCGCCGCCGATCTCGCGCACCTCCAGGGGCTCTACCCCGCTTTGTCGATCGCGCAGCACATCCCGCCGATGGGCCTGCTCAACGATCCGGCGGGGCGCGCCGCGGCGATCGCCGCGGCGACGGCCGCGGACGCCCGCATCATCCTGCTCGCTGTCGGCTCGCCACAGCAGGAACTGATCGCGCTGGAAATGAAGCGCGAAGGCAAGGTGCGCGGCACCGCCTTGTGCGTCGGCGCGAGCGTCGATTTCATCACCGGCAAGGAGCGGCGCGCGCCCTTGCCCGTCCAGAAGGCCGGGATGGAATGGGCGTGGCGGCTCGCCGCCAATCCCCGCCGCATGGCGAAACGCTATCTGGTCGATTGCCCCGCCATCTTCCCGCTCGTCGGGCGCTGGGCTCTCGCACGCAAACGGAGCAGGACATGAGCGGCACGACCCTGTTCGTTCTCAACGGACCCAATCTGAACCTGCTCGGCCAGCGCGAGCCTGCGATCTACGGGCACGAGACGCTCGCCGGTGTCGAGGCCGCCTGCCGTGTCGAGGCGGACGCCGCCGGCTTCGCGCTGCGCTTCCACCAGACCAATGCCGAGCATGAGTTGGTCGGCTGGCTGCACGAGGCGCGCGTCGGCGCCGCCGGCATCGTCATCAATCCCGCCGCCTTCAGCTATGCGGGCTACCCGACCTATGATGCGCTGCTGATGTGCGATTGCCCGATCGTCGAGGTCCACATCTCGAACATCCATCGCCGCGAGGAGCCGTGGCGCGCGCACTCGCTGATGACGAAGGCGGCGACCGGCATGATCAGCGGGCTCGGCACGCACGGCTATGCGCTGGCCGTCCGCCACATCGCGCGCCTCCGCGGAAAATAGCGGGCTACCCTTCGCCTCCCGTCTCGGCTTAGTCTGGCATCGGAGACAAAGGTGGAGAGAGCGATGCTGAACCTGACGCGCCCCGACGGATCCCTGCCCGAAGATTTCCACGTCTCGCGCCGCACGGCCGCCGGCATGCTGTTCGCAGGCTACGCCGTCGCCGCTTTCTCCGCCGATGCCGCGCCGATCACGACGCCGTCGGACGGGCTCATCACCGAATGGACGACGATCCCGAACGGGGCGCCCAAGCCGCTCCCCGCTTTCGTCGCCCGCCCCGCCGGCAAGGGCACGCACCCGACGATCCTCGTCGTCAACGAGGTGTTCGGCATCCACGAATGGATCAAGGACGTCTGCCGCCGGCTGGCGAAGGCCGGCTATGTCGCCGTCGCCCCCGATTTCTTCTACCGATCGGGCGTCGATCTGCCCGCCAAGTCGGACCTGAAGGAGATCCTCGCGGTCGTGAACGAGGCGGGCGACGCGCAGGTCGATAGCGACGTGCGCGCCACCACCGACTGGATCAAGAAGCAGGCCTTCGCCAAGCCGCAGGCGATCGGCATCACCGGCTTCTGCTGGGGCGGGCAGGTCGTGTGGCGCTCGGCGATGGTCGATCCGGACATCAAGGCGGGCGTCGCCTGGTACGGCCAGCTCAAGAAGGTCACCCTGCGCACCGCCGAGCTGAAGGCGCCCGTGCTCGGTCTCTATGGCGGGCTCGACAAGGGCATCACCCTGGAGGACGTCGCCGCGATGCGCGCCGCGCTGAAGGCGGCGGGCAGGAAGGACGAGATCGTCGTCTATCCCCAGGCCGAGCACGGCTTCCTCGCCGACTATCGCGCGAGCTACAACGAAGCGGCCTCAGCCGACGCCTGGCCGAAACTGCTCGCTTTCATGAGGGCGAACGGGGTCGCCTAAAAAATTAGCGGACCCGCTCGGCGCTGCTCGTAGGCCCCTTCGGCGCATTCTTGACCGCGAAGGGCTGCGGCTTGAGCCCCAAAGTGATCAGCAGCGAGCTCGATACGTAGATCGAGCTGTACGTGCCGACGACCACGCCGAGCATCATCGCCGCGGTGAAGCCGCGCAGCACCGGCCCGCCGAAGATCAGCATCGCGCCCAAGGCGAGGATGATCGTCAGCGAGGTCATCACCGTGCGCGGCAGCGTCTCGTTGACCGAAAGATCGATCAGCGCGCGCATGTCCATCTGGCGGTATTTACGCATATTCTCGCGGATGCGATCGTCGATGACGATCTTGTCATTGATCGAATAGCCGATGATCGTGAGCACTGCCGCGACGATGTTGAGGTCGAACTCCAGCTGCGTCAGCGCGAAGAAGCCGAGCGTCACGAGCAGATCGTGCCCGATCGCGACGAAGGTCGAGATGCCGAACTCCCATTCGTAGCGCAGCCACGAAAAGACGGCGATGCCGAACACCGCGAGGAACACCGCCAGCATGCCGTTGCGGATCAGCTCGCCCGAAACCTTACCGGAGACGGTCTCGGCGCGGTTGAAGGTGACGCCCGGATAGCGTTTCGACAGATCGGCCTGGACGGTGCGGACGAGGCGGTTGGTCGCGCCTTCGTCCGTGCTCGTGGGCATAGGCAGGCGGATCGAGACGACATTGGCCGCGCCGAACTGCTGGAGCGAAGCCTCGCCGACCTCGAGCCGATCGACCTCTTCGCGCAGCTGATCCAGCACGGGCGGCTGCTTGAAGCTGGCCTCGATCATCACCCCGCCGACGAAATCGACGCCGAGATTGAGCCCGCGCACCGCGACGAGCCCGGCCGCCGCGATCGTTAGCAGCAGGGTGAGGCCGAACGCCCAGTAACGCAGGCGCACGAACCCGATATTGGTGTTGTCGGGGACGAGTTTGAGGAGGCGCATGTCTCGGCTTCCGATCAGATGTGCAGATCGGTCGGGCGCGCCCGACGGATCCAGAGCGCGACCATCATCCGCGTGAACAAAACGGCGGTGAACACGCTGGTGCAGATGCCGATCAGCAGCACGACCGCGAAGCCCTTCACCGGACCCGAGCCCAGAGCGAGCATGATGAGCGCCGAAATGGCGTGGACCGTGTTTGCCTCGAAGATAGTCCGGCTCGCTTCCTTGTAGCCGAGCTCGACCGACTGGACGACATTGCGCCCGCGCCGGCGTTCCTCGCGGATGCGCTCGTTGATCAGCACGTTGGCGTCGACCGCGGTGCCGATCGTCAGCACGAAGCCGGCGATGCCCGGCAGCGTCAGCGTCGCGCTGAGCAAGGCCATCACCGCGAGGATCACGAAGATGTTCAGGATCACCGCGAGGTTCGCATAGACGCCGAAGCGGCCATAGGTGACGAGCATGAACACGATCACCGCGACCGAGGCGATGATGCTGGCGACAACGCCCGCATGGATCGAGTCCGCGCCGAGCTGTGCGCCGACCGTGCGCTCCTCGATCACCTTCAGCGCGACGGGCAGCTTGCCCGAACGCAGCGCGATCGCGAGCTGGTTGGCGCTGTCGGTAGTGAAGTTGCCACTGATGACGGCGTTACCGCCGAGGATCGGCTCGTTGATATTCGGCGCCGACAGCACGGATCCATCGAGGATCATCGCGAACGGCTTGCCGGTATTCTCCTGCGTGACCCGCGCGAACTTGCGCCCGCCCTCGCTATTGAACTTGATCGTGACAGTAGCGCGCTGATTCTCGTCATGACTGATCTGAGCATCGATCAGATCGTCGCCCGAAATGATCACGCGTCGCTGCACTGCGATGATCGGCGCGCCGCCTGGGTTTTCGGGATACGGCAGCACCTGGCTGCCGGGAGGCGCGCGTCCCGCTGCGACGTCGGCCGGATTGGCGGTCAGATCGACGAGCTTGAATTCCAGCTTCGCGGTCTTGCCGAGCAGCGCCTTCAGCCCCGCCGGATCCTGCAGACCCGGCACCTGGACGAGGATGCGGTCCTTGCCCTCGCGTACGATCGTCGGCTCGCGCGTGCCGAGCTCGTCGATGCGCTTGCGGACGACTTCGGTCGCCACGTTCATCGCGCTGTCGACCGCGGCATCGAGCCCGGCCTGCGTCTGCGTCATCACGATCCGCGTCGAATCGACGACCGCGACGTTCCAGTCGCGCTGCCCGGTCACGCCGACCGCGCTCGTCTGCGTCCGCGCACGCTCCACCGCCGCATCGAGCTGCGAAATGTCGCGCACGAAGAAGGAGATGCGCCCGCCCTGCGTCGAGATGTCGCCGATGCCGATTTGCGGCGAGCCGCGCCGCATCTCGGTGCGGATCACGTCCTCCATCTTCGCCAGATTCTGCTTGGCGAGATCGGCGGTATCAGCCTCCAGCTTCAGATGGCTGCCACCCGACAGATCGAGACCGAGATTGATGCGCGGAAAGCCGCCGAGGCCGAGGCTCCGGGCGGTCGATTCGGGCATGAGGCTGGGCACGGCGAGGAAGACGCCGGCGAACAGGACGAGGAGGATTCCCCAGACCTTCCAGCGTGGAAAATCGAGCACTGGCTGCGTCCGTCAGTCGTTGGCGGGCTTGGAGCCGGACCGCACGTCCGACAGCGTCGCCTTGAGCGCGCGCACCTTCACGTTCGGGCCGAGCTCGATCTCGACCTCGTCGCCGTCGACCTTCAGCACCTTGCCGATCAGGCCGCCGCCGGTGACGACGGTGTCGCCCTTCTTGGCGCTGTCGATCAGGTTGCGCTGCTCCTTCAGCTTCTGCTGCTGCGGGCGGATCAGCAGCAGATAGAAGATGCCGAAGATCAGGATCAGCGGCGCCATCTGCAGCAGGATCGGCAGAAAGCCGCCGCTGCCCTGGGCGGCGCCGGTGGACTGGGCGAAGGCGGGGGATGCGAACATGAAGTCTCTCGAGCGTCCCGGGATTGGGCGCGGCCACATAGGAGCAGGCGGCGCCGGAAAGGAGGCGCGCGCCTATCACGATCGCCGCTTCCCGCGCAATGCTTGTCGCGGAAACCGCCATGCGCGGCCTTGCCAAGCCGCCGACCTGCCACTAGGGGGCTCGACCTTGGTCGGGGCGTAGCGCAGCCTGGTAGCGCATCAGACTGGGGGTCTGAGGGTCGCAGGTTCGAATCCTGTCGCCCCGACCAGAATTATATCAAGCGCTTAGCCGCATAAGTGCCTCCCTAGGTGGCGGATGGTGAGGCGCCTAGCAAGCACCCAGCAATCACCGCAAATTTCAGCACGCTCGAGTCGGCGCTCCGCAAGAGATCATCGGAGTTCACTTTCCCCAGGGCCTAGCTGGGTCGCGCGGCTAGTTGCCGTGATCTATGACGCCGTCGGCACACGCGCGCCACATTACCAATCGACGGTGGCGGCGCGATAGCCGCTCTCTTGTGCCAGACGCTCGCACAGCTCCTGGCCGTGGCCCCCTCAACTTCCGCCAACCGGTTGAAATGCACATCAGGTTTGGCAAAATCTTTCCTTAGGTTTCTGGCGAGGTGAAACTTCGTTACCTCGCCCGTAAACGGCAACGTTGCGCAAAAAGCGACAACGTCATCGGCTGCCTGGAATGCCGCGAACAGCCGCTGCCGTTGCGGCCAAATCTTTTCGATCGCAGCGACCTTCCCGGCGTGACCGCAAACCGCGCTACAGCTGCCGCCCTCAGCAAGCGCGACCATCACGCGATCGAAAATGGGACGCGCGATGCTGTTTTCATTCCTGAGTCGATAATAACGTAGAGCGCTTCGGTGGCGAACGCGTCAGCGTCTGTGGGCGGCAACAACGCTTCGCGCCATGCAATTTCATCGGCGTACCCGGCGACTCGGACGGCCAAATCGATCCCTCGAAAGCGCTTGATGGTAATCATGGGGGCCCTTCTCGCATGGTGGGCTGGCCGATGCTGCTCGTGGAAGCGCATTTTTTTGGAGCTCACGCTTGTGCCAGCATTGATACGTCTTGCCGATCCGGCGACCTACGGTGTCACTTTGCGAACCCGCTTTTAGAAAAACCGGCTCGGCGCAAACATCAGCTTAGTTGAGCAGTGGCAGATAGCAGACGCTTCGTTTTGCCCACTTGCGAACCTGAATGACCATTATCGGACATTTTACGCCGTCTTCCGACCGTTCGGAATAAGACATTATGGGATGGCCCGCCCCTTTTCCCCAGCATCGGATATGATGCTGGCGTCAGAAGAGGGAAAGGAACGGGCCGATGTCTATTGTGATCCTTGGCGTTGATCTCGGCAAGAACTCGTGCAGCATTGTGGGCATCGACGCAGCCGGCGCGGTGGTCGTGCGCCGATCGATGCGCCGGCAGACGTTGATTGACTACGTGCTGAAGCTTCCAGCCTGCGTGGTCGCCATGGAAGCATGTTGCGGGGCTCATCATCTCGGGCGCCTGTTTGCCGCGCGAGGTCACGAGATCCGCTTGATGTCACCAGAGTATGTGCGCCCGTACGTGAAAGCGCAGAAGAACGATGACCGCGATGCCGAGGGGATCGCCGAGGCCGCATCACGCCCTACGATGCGGTTCGTCGAGCTCAAAAGCGAGAAGCAGCTGGATATCCAGACCTTACATCGGGTGCGTTCCCGCCTCGTGGCCGAGCGCACCAACCTTATCAACCAGCTGCGAGCAATCCTGCTGGAACGCGGAGTGATCTTCCCGGCTGGACGACTCAAGTTCGAGTTAGGCCTTGATGGCATTCTGGGAGACGATAACAGCCCATTGTCGCCGCGGGTGCGCCAGCTGGTGAGCGACCTACGCGCGGAATGGCGCGGCCTCGATATGAAGATCGAGGCGCTGAACGGCGAGTTTGTCGAACTGGCACGCGACGATCCTGCCGCGCGAAGGCTGACGTCGATCCCAGGCGTCGGAGTCTTGAACGCGACAGCCCTGATTGCCGCTGTGGGCAACGCTAGCGCCTTTGCCAAAGCTCGGGATCTAGGCGCCTGGCTCGGTCTCGTCCCGCGGCAGCACACGACCGGTGGCAAGCCTCGGCTGATGGGCATCTCCAAGCGCGGCAACACCTACCTGCGCACTCTGCTGATCCACGGCGCCCGGGCAGCGCTGCCCTCCCTGTCCGAGAGCGACACTCCGATGGGCCGCTGGTTGAAAAGCATGATCCAGCGAGGTGTCCACCGCAACGCCGTGATCGTCGCTTTGGCCAACAAGCTGGCGCGCATCGCCTGGGCGACCTTGCGCAAGGAAACAAGTTTCGAGCGCGGCTATGTGGCCGTGCGTGATCAGATCGGCTGCACGCTCCCGCGCGTGTAGCCCATGAGGTTTGCAGGAAGGATCGTGAAGATGGCCTGACAGTCGATCGGCGTTTGGAAAGCCCGGTGAACGAATTGGCACTCGATGCCGAGGACATTATGAGGCTTCAGACGCGCGGATGTCCATCTTGGCCGTGGGCTCGCCCATGAGACCGTATACGTTGACGCAGACTGATCAGAACACCGTAAAATCCTACTTGCAGACGGGGCGGGCCATACGTTTGTTCAACGTCCGTGTTCGGTAACGGCCGTTCGCGAAAGGGCGGCTCGCGGTTCGAAAGACATTTAAGCCGCTGTCAATTCGTGTACGCGATCTCCCGCGCGGGTCGTGCGCAGAGAAACTACTTATCAACGGGTATGCGATGCCAGATGATGATCATTGCATCGGCCGCAACCA
The DNA here is from genome assembly GCF_030546695.1 of Sphingomonas natans. Classification (GTDB taxonomy): domain Bacteria; phylum Pseudomonadota; class Alphaproteobacteria; order Sphingomonadales; family Sphingomonadaceae; genus Sphingomonas_I; species Sphingomonas_I natans. The sequence goes on along the minus strand of NZ_JAUOTP010000012.1, from coordinate 96,611 downwards.
CGCCAAGTGTCGACCAAGCAGTGGCGACGGGTCCCAGCAGAATTGCGCTGAGGACGATCACAACGAGATCAAAGCAAAGCTGCGCGAGTCCAGCGTTCAATCTGTAGCGCTTTTGCAGCCAGAGAACCGCCACGAGGGTCCCCCCCGCGCCTGCGCCGTGACGGGCTGCGGCAAGGGCGCCCATGCCGACGAGCGTCCCCCCCGCGAAAGCCGAAAGGGCCGGGCTTAGCCGAGAGACCACGAAGAATTGTGGCATCGTCACCATCAACCCGGTCGTCATTGCCGTGACCGCGAGCGATTTGACAATGAACCTCGTCCCCATCCATCGCCACCCGAGCAGGAAGAGCGGCACGTTCATTGCCGCGAAGAGCACGCCATAAGGAATGCTCGTTACCTGCGAGATCAGCAGCGAGAGCCCGACCGTACCACCGGTGATGATCCGGCTGACGTGGAGAAGATAAGCCCCTGTTGCCATCATGATCGTGGCGACGATCAGGCCGTAGGCGTCTTCGGATGCGGCCTGCCAGTTTGGCGAAGTCCGGGTAGCCATGCTGTGCACCTTCCTTCGGATCGACGGGCGGCTCTTTCACGACGCGCGAGCATCGCGCGCGCGTCGGCGGCGCTGGCTAAATATCTAGCGAGCCCGGCCCGTGAGCGCCTTTCCGTGCCGATCTCGCAGAAGACTGATCGATCCCGACCAGCCTTCCGCGCAAAGGTTCAGGCCGCTCGCCGCGCCGGCCTATTTGGACGCTGCCTTGCCTGCATCGAGGTGATCCCAGTTCAGGATCGTGTTGAAGCCCAGCATGTAGCTGCCCTGCGTCTGCCAACGCCAGAACGGCCGGAGCGTGAACAGGACCATGTGCCCGCGTCCGTCCGGCACATCGAGGATGAGCGGCTTGCTGGCGAGCACGTCACCGCCGCTCAGCATGCCGCTCAGGAGGATGTCGCTCGATTTCGCCGGAAAGTTCATCACCACGCGCGGGAATTGCGTCGGCTCGGCCCCACTGGAGCGCGATGCCGGCGGGGCGGATCCGAACGGGCTGGGATCGGTGGTGCCCGCCGGACCGCCCTTCGCCACCGGTGCCGCCGGATCCCAAGGTGAGAGAGGCACCGGCACCGCATTCGGAGTGTAATTCTGCGCCAGCTTCACGCCTGGTCCGTTGGGATCGAAATAGCCCATCGTGTTCCCGCCACGGCTGACGTTCAGCACCGGCGACTGCGAGAAGTAGATCGGCAGCTGCTTGCCTTCGTAGCCGTAGACGATCGGGCTCGTCTGGTCGGTAATCATGCCCCGCATGATCGAGCCCTTGCTGTACAGCTCGCTCGGCTGGACCACATTGACGCCCTGCGTGTAGCCGTAGCCGGACAGCATCTCGACGGTCGAGCCGTCTGCGATCAGCGTGCCGCCTTCCTGGACGAAGGTGCGCAGCGCCTCCAGTCCCGCCCCGCCGACGCCGCCACGAATGTCGTCCGCGGAGTCGATCGCGCCCAGATTGGGCGTCATCGCGGTCTTCTTATAGGGGATCGGATCCTTGCCGTTCTTCTCGACGCCCACGAACTGCTCGCGCCCGCTATTGGCAACGGTCGGGTAGATCAGGACATCATATTTGCCGCGCAGCTTGCCCGCCGTCTTGAGCTTGATGTCGGCGAAATAGTCGTACGGTATCCCATAGGTATCGAGCGCGGCCCGCCACCAGCCCTCGTCCTGCGTACGCAGCCAGCTGTGAATATAGCCGATCCGCGGCACGCTCAGCGCGTGCGTGGCGACCTGCGGGGCGGCGCTCACCGCCTCGCCGTTGACGCCCAGCGTCGCGGCGACGCGCGCGACCGTTGCCCGATCCGCATTCGGCAGGATGAAGCTACCCGCGGCATAATGGCGCCCGTCCGCGTCGAAGGCTGCCTCGGCCGCCAGGATCCGCGTGCCCTTCAGACGGAAGCGCAGCCCGACCAGCGCATTGTCGCCATTGTGGTTGAACACGATCGTCGAGCCGCTGCCGCTGATCCCCCCGGGCTTGCGCGCATCCGCGGTAAGCGGCGTCAGCGCCTGCTGGAAGACGGCGGGATCCTTGATCGTCTTGAGCGTGACGTTCTGCATCAGCTGCATCGTCCAGCCCGTATCGTCATAAGGACGCGGGTTGGCGGCGGGATAGTTCTGCACGCTGAAATACATGTCCAGCATCGTGCGATAGGGCTGGTCGGCCCGGATGACGTAATCGCCCGCCGCGACCTGGACGCCGCCGGCGGTGAAGCCCTGCGTCGCGGTCGAGACCTCCGCGCCCTGCTGGCGCAGCATGTTGATCATGTCGACGACGTTATCCGGCGCATGCTGGTGCGCGGGAATGACGTACGCGTTGATCGGCCCGGTGCGGCCGACTTCGATCGCGTTGCGGGACTTGGCCCAGTAATTCTCCAGGTAGGTCTCACGGTCGGTCGCGACCTTGCCCATCGCGAAGAGCAAGGCCGATTCCTGGATATTGGTGTTGTTGCGCGGCCCCCAGTCGATCGAGGGCAGCGGCGGATTGGGCCGATACCATTCGCGGCTGGTGACCGTCGGCGCGAGCTTGAGGTCCTTCTGGATGTCGGGCCCGTAGCTCTGCACTTCGTAGAAGCGGCCGAAGCTGTTGTGCGTATTCGCGATCCAGAACAGATAGTTGGGCACCCAGCCGTCGTAGAAACCATAGGTGAACACGCCCGGCACGCCGCGCTTGGTCATCTCCATGACTTCGGTTTCGGCGAGCAGCCACCATTCGTTCGTCTGAATGGGATCGAGCTTGTCGTTATACGGGCCGGTGCCGGTCGAGGTGTAGAGATAGGACTGCGCCTCGTGCAGATCGTGCAGCACTGTCGGATGCCATTCGAGCATGCCCTTCGTGATGTTCTGCGTGAGCTTCAGGAACTGACCCATGCCGTCGCGATTGTTGTCGTGGGCGACATATTTGCCCCAATAGACCAGCGGCGGCTTGGGTTTGCCGGTCTTCTTGCCGTAATAATAAGTGTCGACCATCTTCTCGCGCCCGTCGACTTCGACGACCGGCGTGATCAAAGTGATCATGTTGTTGCGGATGTTCTGGATGAACGGCGTCTCTTCCACCGCGAGGCGGTAAGCTAGCTCGATCAGCATTTCCGGCCCGCCGGTTTCAGGCGAGTGGATGCCGCTCGTCACCCAATAGATCGGCTTGGCGGTCTTGATGATCTCGGCGGCTTTGGCGGCATCGGTGCGGCGCGGATCGCCGAGCGCGGCGAGCTGCGCCTTGTAATCGTCGAGCTTCGCCAGCGTCGTTTCGTCGGCGATCGCGATCACGACCTGCTCACGCCCCTCCTCGGTCGTGCCGAGCGACATGAACTTGACGCGTTTGGAGGTGCGCGCGAGCTCCTTGTAGTAACGATGGATGTCGGCGGCGTAGGTCAGCTCCCCCGGCGTGCCGGGGATGCGGCCGAAGAACTTGAGCGGAGAGGGCACCGTATCCGATGCCGGCATGTGATCGACTAGTTCGGTGGTGAAGCGCTTGTCGACCAGGTGCTGCTTGATCAGCCGGCCGTATTCCGCATCCTGCGGCTGGGTCAGCGCCGCCGTACCCGAGGGGACCGACGCCCCCGGAGGCGCGAGCGTGGCCGGCAGCGGGGCCTGGGCCAGTCCAGGCAGCGTGGAGAGGATGGTCGCGGCAAGTGCCGCGGCCTGGACAGACATACGAACGTTCATGATTTTCCCCTGAAAGACCGTGTGCTTACTTCGCCGCCGCCATGGCGTAGAGCGCATCGACATAGAATTTCTCGACCGCGGACATGCCGAACAGCTTCGATCCGGGCTTCGGATCGATCAGCCAATATTCGTTGGGTGCGTGCGCATCGGCACCATGCCCCGCCGCCAGTCCCACTTCCGCCACGCCGAGCGTGTCGGTGAAGACGTAGTTGGGTTGGCTGCCGCCCGAACGGGGCGACACATCCACCGGCAGGCCGTATTTCTTGTACGTCGACAGCAGGGCCTTGACGACCGGTGCTTCCACCGAGGTTTGCGACGGCGGATAGCCGGCAAGCTGCCGAACCTCGATATCGCCGAACCCCTTGTTCACAAGATGCGCTTTCAGCAGTCGCAGCGACTCCTCGGGCGTCTGGCCGGGCACCAGCCGACTGTCGAGCTTGGCGAGCGCACGGTTCGGCAGGATCGTCTTCGTCCCCGGTCCGCCATAGCCGCTCGCCAGCCCATCGATGTTGATCGTGGTGTCGAACAGATAGCGCGTGAGGGAGGTGCGCGCGTCCATATTGTCGTACCAGTGATCGACGGCGAAGGCCTTGCGCGTTGCGGCCTCGCGCTTGACCCAGCCGTCCAGCGTGCCGTTGAACAGGCGCTGCTCCTCGGCATTCGGCTGGCGGATCTTGTCGTAATATCCCGGGATCAGGATGGTGTTGCCGTCCGGCGTGGTCAGCGAGGCGAGCGCTTGCGTCAGCCGCCAGGCGGGCGCGTCGGTGGTCGCCTTCCAGCTCGAATGGATCTCCGCTTTCTGGGGCCCGCCGGTCCGCGGATTCCCCCGGGCCTCGAGCTCGACGTACAGCAGGCCCTTCACGCCCAGTTGCACCGACACCGCACCGTCTTCCGGCGCCTGGCCACCGCCCGGATAGATCGCCCCGGCTGCCGTCTTCAGCCGGCTTGCAAATTTGGCGATCAGCTCAGGATAATGCGGCGAGCCCAGCTCCTCCTCGCTTTCGGCCAGGATCATCAGATTGACGGGCAGCTTGCCGCGCGTCGCGATGATCGCCTCGATCGCGTTTAGGAAGGCGCGTTCCGGCCCCTTGGTGTTGGTGGCACCGCGCGCCATCAGCACGCGGCCGAGCGGATGATCGACCAGTGCGCCGTCGAACGGCTTGACCTGCCAGTCCGCTTCCTCGACCGGCTGGACGTCGAGCATCATATAAACGGCGAGCGTCGTCTTCGCGCCGGCGTCGTAATAGCCCCAAACGCCAGGATGGCCGCCCGTCGGCACGACCTCGGCCTCCTTGAAGCCGATCTTCTTCAGGTCCGCCGCGGCGAGCGCCGCCATTTCCTTCACGCCGATATTCTGCGCGCTGATCGAGGGCTGGCGCACCCAGCGCTGAAGGTTGGCGAGATCGCTGTCCTTATGCGCGTCGATATAGGCGTAGACGTCCTTATATTCGCCCTTGAACGTTGGGATGCTCGCCATGCTGAACGCCGCACCCGGCGGGATGGTGATGGCGGGGCGCTGGCCCACCGGCGCCGCCACGGACGACGTCGCCGCCAGTACGCAGCCGGCTGCCGCTACAGGCAGCACGGACTGGATCAACTTTCTCATGGCGTGCGTCCCTTCAATCCAGCGGCTGCATCGCGCCATCGCGCTTCAGGACGTCGCCGCCCTTCATCACGAAACCGACATGCTGCAGGGTCGTGATGTCCGCCAGCGGGTCGCCATCCACCGCGACGATATCGGCATAGCGGCCGGCCTGGACCGACCCGATGTCCTGCGGCGCGCCGATCAGCTCGGCCGCGTTGCGCGTACCGGCGAAGATCGCATCCATCGGCGTCAGCCCTGCCTTGACCAGCAAGGCGAACTCCTCCGCCTTGTTGCGATCACCAAGACCGGTGAGGTCGGTGCCGAGCGCGATCTTGACGCCCGCTTTGTAGGCGCGGCCGGTATTGCCGATCATCGTGGGCGTCACCGCGATCGCCTTTTCCGGGACGGTCGGCGGCAGTTTCTCGGGCGACTTGACCGCCATCTGGTAGATCCAGTCCGCGACCAGCAATGTGGGCACCAGGACAGTGCCGTGGTCCTTCATCAGCTTGTAGCTGGTGGCGTCGGCATAGGTGCCGTGCTCGACCGAATCGACGCCTGCGGCCACCGCATGATTGATCGCTTTGTTGCCGTGGATATGCGCCGCCACCTTCATGCCAAGCTCGTGCGCGGTCTCGACGATGGCCCGCATCTCCTCGTCGGTCATCGTCATGTGGTTGGGATCGTCGCCGATCGAGCCGACACCGCCGGACGGCATGATCTTGATGAGCGTCGCGCCGTCGCGCCGGTGCTGCCGCACCTTGCGCCGGGCATCCTCCACGCCGTCCACGATCGAAAGCTCGCGGCCGTCGAAGTGGACGTCGGGCTGGAAGCCGTTCTGCGCATCGGAGTGGCCGCCCGTGGGCGCCAGCGGCTGCATCGCCGTCCAGATGCGCGGCCCGACTATCTGGTGGGCAGTGATGGCGCGCTTCATCGCCGGCGCCTCGATCGCGCCCGAGCCGAGATCGCGAACCGCGGTGAAGCCCTGATCGATGTCACGTTGGGCACTCCGCATCGAGGTGACCACCGCATCGGCCTCGTTCATCGTGAAGCGCGCCAGCACGCCCCAATCGGGGTTCATCGAGATATGATCGTGGCAATCGATGAAGCCCGGCAACACCGTCTTCGAGGACAGGTCGATCACCTCCGCACCGGCCGGCGTGACGAAGCCCGGCTGCACGCCGACGATCCGCTCGTCCTTGATGAGGATCGAAACCTGCCGCCTCGGCGTCGAGGAAACCCCATCGATCAGCGTGCCCGCGTGGATCACCACATCCTTCGCAGCAGCGGGCGACGCGATCAGAAGCGTGGGTGCGGCGAGCAGCGCCGCCAATATGTTGCGCACGCTCATCGGATCATCCTCCCGCCGGATTTCAGGACGTCTCCGCCCTTCATCACGAAATCGATATGTTGCAGCCGGGTGATGTCGGAGAGTGGATCGCCGTCCACTGCGACAATATCGGCATAGCGGCCCGCCTGCACCGAGCCGATATCCTGCGGCGTGCCGATCAACTCGGCAGCGTTGCGCGTTGCCGTGAAGATCGCGTCCATCGGCGTCAGCCCCGCCTTGACGAGCAAGGCGAATTCTTCCGCCTTGTTGCGCCCCGACGTGGCGGACTGATCGGTCCCGAAGGCGATCTTGACGCCGGCTTTATAAGCGCTGGCGGCATTGTGGATCATCGTCGGGGTGATCGCGATCGCCTTATCGGCGACCGTGGGCGGCAGCGTTTCCGGCGCCTTCACCGCCTGCTGGTAGATCGCGTCGGCCACCAGCAACGTGGGCACGAGAAAGGTGCCGTGCTGCTTCATCAGCGCATAGCTCTGCGCGTCAGCATAGGTGCCATGCTCGATGGAATCGACGCCGGCGCGGACCGCATGATCGATCGCCAGCTTACCGTGCGCATGTGCCGCGACCTTGAGGCCCAGTTCGTGCGCGGTCTCCACGACCGCCACCATCTCGGCGTCGGTCATCGTCAAATGATTGGGATCGTCCCCGATAGAGCCCACGCCGCCCGAGGGCATGATCTTGATGACGGTGGCGCCATCGCGGCGATGCTCGCGCACCTTCTGCCGGGCATCGTCCGCCCCGTCGATGATCGCGGTGTCGCGTCCGTCGACGTGGATGTCGGGCGACAGGCCGTTCTGGCGGTCGCTATGCCCGCCAGTCGGCCCCATCGCCTGAAGCGCCGTCCAGTAGCGCGGGCCAACGATCTGCTTGGCCGCGATCGCACGGATGATCGCCGGCGCCGTGACCCGGCTGGAGCCGAGGTCCCGGACAGTGGTGAAGCCGGTCTCGATTTCCTTGCGGGCATTGATCGACGCCGCGATCGTCGCGTCGCCTTCAGTGAGCACGAAGCGGTTGATCGGCAGCCGGCTTCCCGTTGCCGAGATATGGTCGTGCGTCTCGATGAAGCCGGGCAGCACCGTCTTGGTCGACAGATCGATCACGTCGGCGCCAGCCGGGGTGACGAAGCCCTTCTGGACGCCGGTGATGCGATCGTCGTGGATGAGGATCGAGACCTGTTTGCGCGGCGTCGCCGAAGCCCCGTCGATCAAAGTGCCCGCGTGGATCACGACATCCTTGGCGCAGGCCTGTCCCGCGCCGAGAACACTTCCGATCATCAGGGCCGCGGCAGCACAGCCGCGTGTGATTTCCGACTTCATTCTCTGCATTCCCTTCTGCGGGTTATCGGAACTTGGCCGTGCCCTGGATGCCCACGATCCGCGGCGCCGTCGTGACCGCGTAGTTGGCCCTGATGACCGAGCCGTTATACCGCCACGCCAGCGACGTGGCGCTGGCTTGGCCGTTCGTGAGACTGGTCAGGCCGACCGTGTTGAACAGGTTGTTGGCGAAGACATGCAGCGCCCAACGCCCCCCATCCTTCTCGATGCCGAACCGCAGGCCGACCGTCGCGAACCCGGGCAGCGTGTAGAGAGCCGCGCCACCCGCGGTGCCGCCCGGACCATTCGGATAGGCAGCCGCGTACAACGGCAGATTGTAGGTGGTGAGCGACTTGCCGCGATAGCTGACGTCGGCATGGTAGATGATCTGCAGGTCGCCACCGATCGGAGTGCTGTAATCGGCCGAACCCTGCAGCGTCCACTTGGGCGAATAGGGGATCGGATCGCCCTTCTTGCCCGCGCTGATCGTCGCGCAACCCGTCGTGCCGGCCACGAACGGGATCGGGCATTGCGTGATACCGTCGGGAAGGGACTGGTCGCCCTGCAGCTTGGCATCGATATAGCTGCCCGACGCGTGCAGCACGAGCCGCTCGATCGGATAAAAGGACGTATCGAGCTCGATGCCCTGGATCCGTGCCGCGCTGGAGCTGTTCGTGATGAAGCCGAACGCGTTGTTAAAGCTGGCCGAGATCTGCATGTTCTTCCAGTCCATGCGGAACGCGTCGAGGTTCACGACCACCTTGCGGTCGAACCAGGCCGTCTTGACGCCTGCCTCGTAGCTCCACACCGAATCCGAGCCATAGATTGCCGCATAGCTGGGCAGGCCGAGCGTCTGGTTGACGCCGCCCGGGCGATAGCCCTGCGCCGCGGTGCCATACAGCATCACGTCGCGCGTGAACTTGTAGTTGGCGCCGAACTTCAGCAGCGTGCCGTTCTCGTCGCCGCCCGTGGTCAGGGGCGCCTGGCGGGTATTGCCGGCGATGTAGCTCGGGATGATCGTCGCGGAGGTCGTGTCCTTCTTGTACTTGAAGTACCGGCCGCCGGCGGTCGCGCTCAGCTTGCTGTTAAGGTCCCAGGTGACTTCGGCGAAGCCCGCGCTCTGCTCCAATTTGTCGTCGATCGTCCGGTCGAGACCGGTGTTGTTGACGCCGACCGTGTAGGTGTTCCCAGTGGGAAAGCCGATCGGATAGGCTTGCAGGCCGGTAACCGGATCGGTCGGGTTCAGGATGGATTCGGTGAAGTTCTTGCGGAAGCTGTGGTAGAAACCGACCGTCCACTTGAAAGCATGGCGATCGTCGGCCAGGCGGACTTCCTCGGTCGAAGTCTTGTTCGACTGCGGCTGATAGGTCGAAAGGTTGCCATAGCCGTTGACCAGCTGCTGATAGCCGGCGCCGTTACAGGTCGTGCCGCGGACATAGCCCGTGTTACAATCGCTGAGGAACGCGTTGTAGCCCGGGATCGCGGTACCGGCGCCCGCATACGGCGTAACGACGCCGCCCGTATTATTCGTCGTCTGATATCGCGCGAAATACGGCGTATAGTCGAACCGGTATTGCAGCAGACGGTCCGAATAGGAGCCCGCCGCGGTCAAAGTCGCGAAGCCGACATCCCAGTTCAGCGTGCCGGAGAACAATTTCATCCGGTCCTCCTGCGGCTGCTGGATATACAGCGACTGATCGAACTTCTTTCCCGTGAGCTGATATTCAGTATAGTTCCAGCTCGTACCGGCGCCCTTGCGGTCCTGATAGACGCCCATCAGATCGATCGTCACGGTATCGATCGGCTTGATGCGCGCCGTCAGGCGGCCGCCATAGCTTTTGTTGCTATTCACTCGGCTGAGGTTGAGGATGCTGTTGTCGATATAGCCGGCGCTGCGATCGTAATATCCGACCGCGCGGATGGCCATGGCGCCGTCGATGACCGGAATGTTGACCATGCCGTTGACCTGCCGACCGATCGCGCCGCTGCTTTCGGACGCGGTCGTGATCTGGCTGTCGATCGCGCCTTCGTAGCTATCCAGCTTGGGCTTGGCGAAGATGATGCGGATGTTGCCGCCCATCGAGCTCGCGCCGTAGAGCGTGCCCTGCGGGCCGCGCAGCACTTCGGCGCGCTCCACGTCGAACAGGCGGATGCTCGGCTGCGTCCCGCCGGCGTCGTTGGAGACGCCGCCTGTGCCGCTCAGCGGCACATCGTCATAATAGATGCCGACCAGCGGCTCGCCGGTCGCATACAGGTTGCGGATGATGACGCGACTGCCACCGTTCGCGCTCTCGTTGATGACGAGGCTGGGAGAAACCCGCCCCAGCGCCTGCGAATCCGTGATATTCTGCTTGGCCAGCGTATCCGCGCTGACCGCCGAAATGGCGAGAGGCGTCTGCTGAATGCTGGTCGCCCGCCGAAGCGCCGTGACGACAATATCCGAATCGTTTGCCGGCGTTGCGGTCTGCTGCTCGGGCGCCGCGGACTGCTGCTCCGCCGCCTGAGCATTCAGCGCAGTCGACGTTGCCAATAGCGACACCCCGAGCAGGATTTTTGCTTGCCGAGATCTCTGAACTTCATTCTTGAACATAATGATGCGCCCCCGCTTGGGGCAGGACGGTCATCGTCCCGCTCCCCCGTGTCCGGCGCGGTTTTCCGCTGCCGCACCGATGCCCGTCCGTGCCCTCGCCGTCATTGAAGTGACATGAAGCGGCAATTATCGAAATAAGGCAACTCCAAATATCCTGCTTAATCACCTTGATTTTAGCGTGTTTGCGCTACAAAGCGCATACAGATTGGCCTTTCGCGTCAATATTCTAGTATCGGGAGATCGACCAGAGTCGCGGCATTGTGGACTTATCATGTCGAGGCGCTGTAGCAGTCGACAGCACGGAGGAATCGGCATGGCCGCGAAGCTCGACACGTTCGACATCCATATTCTCCAGCGGTTGACCCAAGACGCCCGCGTTTCCTGGCGCGATCTTGCCGACGGGATAGGGCTTTCGCTGACGCCGACTCTGCGCCGTGTTCGGCGCCTCGAAAGCGAGGGGTATATTCTCGGCTATGGCGCGAGATTGGATGAAAAGCGTTTGATTGGCGCGATAGAGGCGCTGATCTCCATAACTCTTGATCGCCAGTCGGACGAAGCACTGACAGCTTTTGAATCCAGCGTCCTGGCAGTCGAAGAGGTGACGGATTGCTTTCAAATGACGGGAGATTTCGACTATCTTCTTAGAGTAGTAGTATCCGATCTGGAGCATTTCCAGTTGATGGTCGCGAAACTGTCGCGAATCCCGATGTTATCGAGAATTAACTCAAGCTTCGTTCTGAAGACGGTAATTAGGAGAGCCCCCCTAATTTCATGAAACTCAGGCATCACGGTAAAATATGGACGGTTTACCGTAGAAGGCGACAGTTTATGACCCTCGGATCAAGTATATTTGCAGGCCCGCTCGACCCGATGACGCCGCAACCGTCCCTCAGCTTCCCCAACGCTACGGTTCGTGGCGCTGACCGCCCCGCATGGATGCAAGGCGGATTTCAGGATTGCAGACCGTTTTACAAAGCAGAATAGAGACGCATAGCAGCCGATGACCAGTATGAACGAACAGCTGCTTACCACGGTCTACCGCCCCGAAGTGATCATTCTGCTTACCACCAACGTGCACGAGCGTGCTTCGCGATGGAGTTTGAAGCCGTGGATAAACCGACCTGTCAAAGACAATGCGTTGAAAATTTCAAGCCATTGACATCATTGATTAATGAAGTGTGCCTGATGCGTAGAAGCGCTTGGCTGCGTCATCCGAAACAAAAAGGGCGCCGCGTTAAGCGACCCCCTAATGTTTTTAAATAAAGCTACACCCATGTGCGGGTAAAGTGGGGGATTGTCCGTTTTCAGATTAGGGGTCTGAGGGTTGCAGGTTCGAATCCTGTCGCCCCGACCAGAATACACGAATCTGCGGCGACATCTGCCGCGCGGAGCAGCCTCCTCCAGCTGCCGAATCGCCCAAATTTCACCGTAAGCGGATCGCGCCCGACAGATTGTCGCGCGCAGGTCGCGCGTCAGGCCGCGTGCGCGAAACGCCGCTCCACAGGACCGGCAAGCGCCGCCAGGAACTGGTCGGTGCAGGCCTCCCACGCATAGCGCCGGCCCTCCGCCACGCAGGCGCCGCGATCGGCCGTCAGCGCCGCGCGGATCGCGGCATCCAGATCGTCGCGCAGCGCGCCGATTGGCGCCCCCGCCCGGCCGCCCGGGCCGCGCCCCAGCCCGCCGATCACGTCGAGCGGGCCGTGAACCGGAAAGGCCGCCACGGGCACGCCGGAGGCGAGCGCTTCGATCATCACGAGCCCGAACGTATCGGTCCGGCTCGGAAAGACGAACACGTCGGCGCCGGCATAGACCGAGGCCAGTTCCGCGCCGTGCAGCGCGCCGAGGAACAGGGCCTGCGGAAAGCGCCGCTCCAGCGCCGTCCGCGCCGGCCCGTCACCGACGATGACCTTCGTACCGGGCACGGACGAGGCGAGGAACGCCTCGATATTCTTCTCGCAGGCGACCCGGCCGACATAGAGCTGGATCGGTCCGCGCCGTCCGGCGAGCATCGGGTGCGACGACCGGGAGGGCGAGAAAAGCGAGAGGTCGACGCCGCGCGACCAGCGCCGCGTCTGCGTCAGCCCATGTCCGGCAAGCTCGGTCGCCAGCGTCTCGGTCGCGACCATGATCGCATGCGCCGGGCGATGGAACCGCCCGAGGATCGGCCAGAACCATTTGGCGGGCAGCCCCGTCCGCATCGCCACATAATCCGGGAAATGCGTGTGGAAGCTCGTCGTGAACGGCCGGCCCGCGCTCAGGCACCAGCGCCGCGCCGCCCAGCCGAGCGAGCCTTCGGTCGCGATATGCACCGCATCCGGCGCCGCCTGCTCCAGCCGATCCGCCACGGCGCGGCCGCAGCCGAGCGCGAGGCGGATCTCGGGATAGGTCGGGCAGGCGATCGTGCGGAAGGCGTCCGGGGTGATCGTCTCGACCGCGTGGCCGCGCGCGCGCAGCGTCGCGACGGTCGTCTGCAACGTGCGCACCACGCCGTTGACCTGCGGCGCCCAGGCGTCCGAGACGAGCGCGATCCTCACGCCGTCACCAGTTCGCGGCCCGTCGCGGCGGCGGGCTTCATCTTGTCGAGCGCTTCCAGCCGGCGCTTCTCGGCCCAGTCGAGCACCTCGATCCGGCCGTCGGCATGCTCGACCAAGGCCGTGCAGCTCTCCACCCAGTCGCCGTCATTGTAATACGTGATGTCGCCGAACTGGCGGATCTCGGCCGAATGGATGTGCCCGCAGACGACGCCGTCCACCCCGCGCTCGGCGGCGGCATGCGCGACGACCTCCTCGAAGCGGCAGATGAACTGGACCGCGTTCTTGACGCGCTTCTTCAGATGCGCGGCGAGGCTCCAATAGGGCAGGCCCAGCCGGCGCCGGACGGCGTTCACGCCGCCGTTCATCTTGAGCAGCATCGTGTAGGCACTGTCGCCGAGGAAGGCGAGCCAGCGCGCATAGAGCACGACGCCGTCGAACTGGTCCCCGTGAAGCACCAGCAGCCGCCGCCCGTCGGCGGTGACGTGGATGACCTCGTCGGCGATCGTCACGTCGCCGAAGGCGAGCCCGACATAATCGCGGAAAATCTCGTCGTGATTGCCCGGCACATAGACGACATCGGTGCCGCGCTTCGCCATCTTCAGGATGCGGCGGACGACGTCGTTATGGCGCGGCGGCCAGTACCAGCCCTTCTTGAGCTGCCAGGCATCGACGATGTCGCCGACCAGATACAGCGTCTCGCACTCGATCGATTTCAGGAAATCGACCAGCAGCTCGGCATTGCAGCCCGGCGTGCCGAGATGGATATCGGAGATCCAGACCGTCCGGTACCGCATCCGCGGACGGTGCGGATGCTTCGTCTCGGTCTCGGGTTCGACCAGCCAGCTCGGCATCGGCACGAGCGCGCGCCGGGCGACGGGGCGAACGGGGGGGACGGGGCGCAGATCACGCTTCGCTTCCGGCTGAGACATACGCCTCTTCTCCTCGCTACTCGCGAGGACGCTTAGTCACGCACAGTGATGGTCTCGTTTCGGCAAGATGACATTATGATGATAAGCCAGTTTCATTTTGGCCGTCGTCATCGAACCTTCATCTGATCTTCGCCGTCTTGACTTGTATGTGACCGATAGAGGGGCTTCGATCCAGGGAGCCCGAAATGGCACTTACGATGAATACCAGCGGCGTCGCCTCGGCCTATGACAGGTGGACGCCGATCTACGATCTCGTCTTCGGCCCCGTTTTCCGTCAGGGACGCGCCCGCTCGATCGAGGCGGCCGCACGCATCGGCGGGCGTGTGCTCGAGGTCGGAGTCGGCACCGGCATCTCGCTGCCTTTCTACGGGCGCGGCTGCAGCGTGTACGGGATCGATATCTCGGACAAGATTCTCGACAAGGCGCGCGCCCGCGCCGCCCGGCTCGACAATGTCGAGGCGATCGAGGTGATGGATGCCGAGGATCTGCGCTTCGCCGACGGAAGCTTCGACGTCGCCATTGCCCAATATGTGATCACCGCCGTCCCCAATCCCGAGCGCGCGCTGGACGAACTCGCGCGCGTCGTGCGGCCGGGCGGAGAGATCATCATCACCACGCGCATCGGCGCCGAGGGCGGCACGCGCGCCTCGATCGAGAAGATGCTGATGCCGATCACGAGCCGTCTCGGCTTCCGCACCGAATTTTCGTGGGCGCGTTATGCCGCGTGGGAGAAAGGCGCGCCGTCGGTCCGCCTGATGGAGCGCTCGCCGCTGCCGCCGCTCGGCCATTTCGAGCTGATCCGCTATCGCAAGCTTCCGGGAGCCGCCGCATGAAGGCCCTCAAGATGTACGCCGCCGATGAAGAAGATCGCATGGGCTTCAAGGCGCAGCTCCAGGAGCAGCGCTGGGACGATCATCGTTATTATCATCACAGCCTGGTCAATCAGAGCCTGCACTTCGTCAGCGCGACGACCTTCCTGACCGCTTATGTCCTGCTGTTCACCGATCCGGCGCTGGCGAGCCTGCTCGCCTGGGGCGTGGCGATGACGAGCCGGCAGGCGGGCCACTTCTTCTTCGAGCCCAAGGGCTATGATCACGTCAACCAGGCGACGCATGTCCACAAGGAAGAGATCAAGGTCGGCTACAATCTGTTCCGCAAGGTCGTGCTGATGACTCTGTGGGCGCTGAGCCCGCTGATCCTGTTCGCCAGCCCCACTTTGTTCGGGCTGCTACCCGCGCCGCAGGGCTATCGCGACGTGCTGCGCGCAGTCGGCATCCTGTGGCTGGGCGTCGGCGGTGGCGGGCTGCTGTTCCGCACCGTCCAGCTCTTCTTCCTGCGCGACGTGATGTCGGGGCTCGTCTGGGCGACGAAGATCGTCACCGATCCGTTCAACGATTTCCTGCTCTACTGGCGCGCCCCCTTCCGCCTCCTCAAGGGCGAGCGGATGGATCACGGCACAGCATAATCCTCCCCCTGCAAGGGGGAGGGGGACCATGCGAAGCATGGTGGTGGGGTGGATCCTCGCAGGGCGATCCGTAGATGCGGAGGGAACCCCCTCCGTCATCGCTGCGCGATGCCACTTCCCCCTTGCAGGGGGAGGATTGGATCACCGCCCCAGCCGCCGCAGGATCGCCTCCTTCAGCAACGTCCGCCCGATCGTCTTGCTGGTCGCGCCTTCGGGGCACCACCACCAGCCATCGGCCTGCATCCGCTCCGCCGCCGCCACGAAGCGATCGGCAACCTCGCCGAAGGCGGCATCGTCATAATCGAGGCTGAAGATCAGCCGCCCGGTGCCGACCCAGCTGAGCGCCAGCCCCTCGGCGCGGAGATAATATTGCAGCATCCAGTTGTAGCGCGAGGGCGCCTCGTGGAGCACCGTCCAGATCGATCCGAGATGGGCGACGCGCACGAGCAGGCCCTGCTCGGCCAGCCGCGCGTTCAATGCCGCGGCCCGATCGTCCCAGCGCGCATGCTGCCCGTCGTAGAGCGCGCGCGTCGCGGGCTCGTCCAGCGTGCGCAGGAAGCCGTTCATCGCCGCCATCACATAAGGATGGGCGTTGAACGTGCCGCGCGCGAAGCAGATGTCGACCGGCCGGTCCTCGCGGAAGCGCCGCATCAGACTCGCACGCCCGCACAGCACGCCGACCGGAAAGCCCCCGCCCAAAGTCTTGCCGTAGGTCACCAGATCCGGCTGCACGCCATAATATTCTGCGGCACCCCCCGGCGCGAGCCGGAAGCCGGTGAACACATCGTCCAGGATCAGCACGATGCCGTTCGCGCGGCAGACGTCGGCGAGCCGCTTCAGCCACGCCGCATAAGCCTCGCGATCGGCGCCCGTCACGATGCGCCCCGCGACCAGCGCCCCGTCGGAGGGCGCGCCCTTGTTCGGGTGCAAAGCCTGCAGCGGATTGACGAGCACGCAGGCGATATTCTTCTTGCTCGCCAGCACGCGCAGCGATTTCTCGGACATGTCGGCGAGCGTATAGGTTCCGTCGGCGGGCACGGGATTGCCGATCCCCGGCTGCACGTCGCCCCACCAGCCATGATAGGCGCCGCAGAAGCGGACGAGATGGCTGCGCCCGGTGTGATAGCGCGCGAGCCGCACCGCCTGCATCACCGCTTCGGTGCCGGACATGTGGAACGAGACCTCGTCGAGCCCCGACAGCGCCTTCAGCCGCGCGACATTGTCGGCGACGTTTCGGTGCAGCCCGCCCAGCACCGCGCCGAGCGGCTCGGCCTCGTCCACCGCCGCGCGCATCAGGCGCTTATACGCCTCGTTGCCGAGCACGTTGACGCCGTAGGAGCCGGTCAGGTCCCACAATCGGTTGCCGTCGAGATCGGTCAGCACCGGCCCGTCGGAACGCTCGTAGAAGCTTCCCGCCGAGAGCGCGGTCGCCACCATCTGCGCGAACTGGAAGGGCACGCGGTAGCTGCCCGTGAATTGCAGGTCGGACAGGCCCGGCTTGGTCTCCGCGGTCAGCGCGCGGCTCTTGGGATAGCGCTCGGCGAACAGGGCGGCGAGCCGGCGGAAGCCCGCCTCGCGCGCCGCCGCGATCTCGTCCGGCGTGCCGTCGATGCGGAACGCCTCGGCCTCGTCGTAACGCGTCGCCGGGATCTGCCCGGCGATCCTCTTGCCCCAGCGGACATGGCCGGCCAGCGACGGATGCTTGGCTTGGGACAGGATCAGCCGGCGGCGGGCGCGGTCGGCACCGAAAGCGGTAGCGGCGGTGCCGGCGACGAGAGCGAGGGTGGAGATCATGGCCAGGCTCTACGCTTCGCCGGGCAAGCAATTATGACAGGAAGGCGGACGAAACGATGACAGTCAGGAGCGCCCTGATGCGCGTGCTGCTGCAGGAGGACGTCAATTTCCTCCTCACCAATCGCCTGCCGCGCCGGCTCGCGACGCAGCTGGTCGGCCGGTTCAGCAGGATCGAGCAGCCGCTAGTGGCAAAGGCCTCGATCCGCGTCTGGCGCATCTTCTCCGATCTCGATCTGTCGGACGCCGCCGCCCCGCGCTTCGCCAGCCTCCACGATTGCTTCACCCGCCGCCTGCGCCCCGGCGCGCGGCCGGTCGATCCACGCCCCGACATCCTCGCCAGCCCGTGCGACGCGATCGTCGGCGCGCACGGCACCGTCACCGGCGACGAGATCCACCAGATCAAGGGCATGCCCTATTCGCTCGCCGAACTGCTCGGCGATGCCGCGGACGGAGCGCCCTTTGCGGGCGGCACCTATGTGACGCTCAGGCTGACGGCGGCGATGTACCACCATTTCCACGCGCCCCACGATCTCGCGGTCGAGCGCGTCCGCTACCTTTCGGGCGACTGCTGGAACGTCAATCCGATCGCGCTGAAGCGCGTCGAGCGGCTATTTTGCCGCAACGAACGTGCCATCGTCAGTTGCCGCCTGGCCGACGACACCCCCTTCCTGATCGTCGCCGTCGCCGCGATCCTCGTCGCCGGCATCCGCCTGACCTTTCTCGACACCGATCGCCTGCTGCGCGACGGCGGCCCGCGCACCGTGCCGGTCTCCGCCGACATCGCGAAAGGCGATGAGATGGGCTGGTTCGAACATGGCTCGACGCTCGTCCTGCTCTTGCCCCCCGGCTTCGCGCTCGCGGACGGGATCGCCGAGGGCACGCCGATCCGTCAGGGCGAGGCGCTTGCCCGCCGCCTAATCCCGAACGGCTGATCGCAAGGCGTCACAGTTTCGTCACGAAAGTCGGACACGCCCCCCGCAGCGAAAAGAGGCGGTGCGATGCGCGACGATCATGAGACGACAGGCCTCACCAGGCGCGCGCTGATCGCCGGCGCGGCCGGATCGGCGGCTTTGCTCGGCGTCGGCGCGCGCGGCGCGCTCACCCTCCCCACGGGCCTGTTCACGCTCGGCGTCGCCTCGGGCGATCCGACGCCGGACGGCATGATCCTGTGGACGCGCCTCGCCCCCGCCCCGCTCGAAGGCGATGGCGGCATGCCGCCGCAGACCGTGCCCGTGCGCTGGCAGGTCGCCGAGGACGATCGCTTCGCGCGCATCGTGCGGCAGGGCACCGCCCGCGCCGAGACGGCCTGGGGCCATTCGGTCCATGTCGACGTCACCGGGCTCCGACCCGCGCGCGCTTATTTCTACCGCTTCCTGGCCGGCGGCGAGACGAGCGCGATCGGCCGGACGAAGACCGCGCCGGCGGCCGGCGCCGCGGTCGATCGCCTCCGCCTCTGCTTCGGCTCCTGCCAGAAATATGAGGCCGGCTATTATGCCGCCTATCGCCACATGGTCGCCGAGGATCCCGATCTGATCCTGTTCCTCGGCGACTATATCTACGAGGCCGATCCCAGCCCCAAGGAGGCTGTCCGCCTCCACAAGAATCCCGAGCCCAAGGACGTCGCCGGCTACCGCATCCGCCACGCGACCTATCGGCTGGATCCCCTGTTGCAGGCCGCGCATCAGGCCGCGCCCTGGGCGCTGACCTGGGATGATCACGACGTCTCGAACGATTATGCCGATGCGCTCGACGAGAAGAACGGCGATCCGGTCGCCTTCCTGCGCCGCCGCGCCGCTGCCTATCAGGTCTTCTACGAGCATCAGCCGATCCGCGCCGCGCGGCCGCACGGCCCCGACATGCGCATCTACCGGACGCTCGACTGGGGCCGCCTCGCGCAATTCCAGATCATCGACGATCGCCAGTATCGCGGCCCCCGCGCCTGCCAGCCGCCCGGCCTGCTCGCCGCGCACCAGCAATATCAGACGCTGATCGGCCCGTGCGCCGACCTCACCGATCCCCGCCGGACGATGCTCGGCACGACGCAGGAACGCTGGCTGATGGATCGGCTCGGCGACACGAGCGCGCAGTGGAACCTGCTCGCGCAGCAGACCCTGATGCACCAGCAAAGCCGGATCGATGCCGAGCATCCCGAGCGCGGCCCGCAATATTCGGCGGACAATTGGTCGGGCTATCCGGCCGCGCGCGACCGGATCTTCCGCCGCTGGGCAGAGGCCGGCACGTCGAACCCGCTCGCGCTCGGCGGTGATATCCACGCCTTCGCCGCGGCCGACGTCCACGATCCGGCCAGGCCGGACGGCCCGCCGATCGCAGCGGAGTTCGTCGGCGGATCGATCACGTCGCTGTTCCATGATGCGAGCTTCAAGCAGCAGGCGCCCGCCAACGGGCTCGTTTACGCCGAGAACGAGATACACGGTTATGGCCGCGTCGATCTGACCCCGAACGGCGGCGAAATCACCTTCCGCGGCGTCGACGATGCCCGCCGCGAGGATTCGGGAATCTCGGATCTCGTCCGCTTCACGCTGATCGATGGCCGTCCGGGGCTGAACGTCGAGAAAGCATGAAGGCGCCGGCCACGAACTGTCACATTTCTTACATCGAACAGAAGTAGTCGCGCCGGACGGGTGCAGGCGGATCAGCCAGCGATAAAGACAAGCCAAGACGTCGACTGCGGCAGCGGCGGCGGATGGTCTTGCATGCGCCGATCAGTGTCGAAAAAATCGGGGATTACATCATCATGTCGTCAGCATCTGCCGGCCGTATGCTCGCCAGGGGCATCGGACCCTTCCTGCTGTCCGCGAGCCTGCTGGCCGTCTCGCCCGCCTTCGCCGCGGCGCCTGCCGCAGGCGATGCCGCGGCTCCCGCCGATGACGCCGCCACGGACGCCGAGCCCGGCGAGATCATGATCGTCGCGCGCAAGCGGAGCGAGAATGCGCAGCAGGTGCCGATCCCGGTCACGGTCATCACGCCCGTCGAACTGACCCGCCAGAATCTCGTCAACTTCACCAATTTCCAGAACAAGTTTCCCAGCTTCTCGGTCTTCCTGACCAATCCGAAGCAGCTCAATCTCGGCATCCGCGGCATCGGCAATAACGGCTTCAACACCGACGGCATCGATGGCTCGGTCGGCATCTTCGTCGACGGCGTCTATACTGGCCGACAGGGCATGGTTTCGAACGATTTCAACGATATCGCCGATGTCGAATTGCTGCGCGGCCCGCAGGGCACGCTGTTCGGCAAGAACACCACGGCCGGCGCGGTCATCATCAACACGCTGAAGCCCAGCTTCACCTGGGGCGCATCGGGCGAGGCGACCTACGGCAATTACGACTTCAAGGAAGTGAAGGCCTCGGTCACCGGCCCGCTCATCGACGACAAGCTCGCGGTCCGCATCTCGGGCTTCTATTCCAAGCGCGACGGCACCTACACGAACCTGTACAATGGCGGCGACCAGAACGGCCGGCAGGGCTCGGGCGTCCGCGCGCAATTGCTGGCGACGCCCACCGACGATCTCTCGGTCCGCCTGATCTATACGCATGGCCGCCAGAGCTTCCCGACGATCTCGCCGGTGATCCTGTCGATCTTCAATCCGGCGGCGCTCCAGGCGCGCATGACGGCAGCGGGCTACACGCTACTGACGAGCAACGCCAAGGACCGCTTCGTCAACATCGACAGCGCGCTCAACGCGCAGACCAAGACGGATTCGGGCAGCGGCCAGATCGATTATCATCTCGGCTCGCTCGGCGATCTGACCTCGATCACCGCCTACAACACCTGGTCGTGCTTCACGAACAACGACAATGATTTCACCCAGCTCGACGCGATCAACGATTATGGCTCGTGCAACAAGGAGCATCAGTTCAGCCAGGAGCTGCGCCTGGCGACGCCGAAGGACATGCCGATCGAGGCGACGTTCGGCGGCTTCCTCAGCCGCCAGCGCCTGCAGGTCGACAGCCGCTTCCGGTTCGGCGCCCAGTACAACATCTTCGCGGCCAATCCGTCCGCGACTTTGTTTCCGAACGTCGCCGGCCGCACTTGGGCGCAGGGCGCCTATGCCACGCGGCTGCAGGGCACGAAGTTCCAGAGCCAGGCCGTCTTCCACACCGATACGGACGCGCTGTTCGGCAATGTCAGCTGGCACCCCGATGCGGCACGCCGCCTCTCGATCGACGCCGGCCTGCGCTACACCTGGGAAGATCGCACACAGATCTACAATGGCAGCGTCGTCGCCAATCCGGGCGCGCTGACCCAGGCGCAGCTCAACGCGCTGTCGCCCAGCACCGCTAATGCCCAGATCGGCGTGGTCGATGCCGGCCTGAAGGACAGGTCGCTTTCGGGCGAAGCCGGCGTCAACTACAAGGTCACGCCGAGCGTCTTCCTGTACGGCAAATATGCGCGCGGCAACAAATCGGCTGGCTTCAACCTGCTCGCCTACAATGCGTCCAATCCGGACACGAGCGTGGGATCGGCGATCTCGCTCGGCGCGCAGCAGACGGTGAAGGGCGAGACGGCCGACAATTTCGAAGCCGGGATCAAGACCTCGTTCTTCGATCACAAGGTCGTCTTCAACCTCACCGCCTTCCACACGAAGGTGAAAAACTATCAGGCGAACCAGTCGCTCGGCGCCGGCGCGGCGATCCGCTTCCTCGCCAATGTCGGCTCGCTGACGTCGAAGGGCATCGAGGCGGAGATGGAGACTTGGCTGGCGCCCGGTCTGCACACGAAGAGCTTCCTCGCTTATGACGATGCGCGCTACTCGTCCTTCCACAATTCGGCCTGCCCGGGCCAGTCGACCGCGCTGACCTGCGACATCACCGGACGCACGGTGGCGTGGGCGCCGAAATGGACCGGCGATTTCACGATCGATTATACGCATCCGATCACGGAGACGGTGAAGGGCTACGGCCTGTTCGACGTGAATTATCGCTCGAAGCAGAATTACACGATCACGCTGGATCCGACCGCCGAGGGCAAGGGCTATGCGCTCGCCAGCGTGCGCGCGGGCGTGCTGCTGATGGACGACAAGCTGGAACTGCAGGGCTGGGTCGAGAACCTCTTCAACAAGGCCTATTTCATCAACCTGCTGGGCTCCACCCGCGCCACCGGCGTGATCCAGGGCTATCCGGGCAATCCGCGCACCTATGGCGGCACGGTGCGCTTCCACTTCTAGGAGACAGGGGACCAGGGTCGGTGGAAATACCGGCCCTGGTCACGATCGTCTTCGGGCGGGTCGTCGCGGGCGCCTCAGGCGTCCGCCGATCCGCGTCCGATCACTTCGATCTTCTTCTGATAGGCCTCGGCGAAATCGCGGTGCACCGCGCGCACCAGGCACGAACTGCT
Source organism: Sphingomonas natans (assembly GCF_030546695.1). Classification (GTDB taxonomy): domain Bacteria; phylum Pseudomonadota; class Alphaproteobacteria; order Sphingomonadales; family Sphingomonadaceae; genus Sphingomonas_I; species Sphingomonas_I natans. The sequence continues at coordinate 73,998 of NZ_JAUOTP010000012.1, read as the reverse complement.
GGCTGCCTTGGCCTGTTCTTCGGCCAGACGCCGTTGAAGATAGGTCATCTGGTTCTTGTCCGTCGGGGGCATGGGCCCCTCCTCTCTGCGAGTCCGGCTCGCGAGCAGACTATACACCTCTCCGGCCCGATCGCTGGATGATCCAGATCAACCGCTCTGATTTTATCGCCGCGCGGGCGGCGCGGGGCGGGCATGATCGGTCATGAACTTCACCACGATCTGGAGCACCGCCTGGTTCGGGATGCTGCCGAACGTCACGTTGAAGTCATGGCCCGAATAGGGAAACAGGATGTGGCGGACGTCCCTGCCCATGGCCTTCGCCTTGCGAGCGAACGCCACGGCGCCATAGGGCGGGACGAGCGGATCATCGCTCCCGCCCAGGATCAGCGTCGGCGGCGTGTCCGATCGCAGGAAGCGGGTCGGATCCAGCGCCGCATATCGCGCGGGAAAGCGCTGGGGAGAACCGCCGATATAGCGGGAGAGCAGCATCTGCTGGAGGCGCTGGAGCTCGCGCGGCTCGTTCCAGGATCCCGCCGCGTCGATCAGCGGCACCTTGACTACGACCGCCGAGACGCGCGGCACATGCGGGCCGCAGTCGGGATCCGAACGTTCGGCATTCGAGGCATAGGCCGCGCCGAGCGCGAGACTGCCTCCGGCCGATCCGCCGCTCAGGACGAGTCGGTGGATATCGATGCCGAGCGGCCCGGCATGGGTCGCGGTCCAGGCCAGCGCGCATTCCACGTCGCGCGTCGCCAGATTCCAGGTCGGCCGATCGCGCCGCGCGAGGCGATAGTCGATGCTGACGACCGTCCAGCCGCGATCGGCATACCAGCGCATGTTCGCGGCGCCCTGCGTGCGGCTGCCGCGCGCGAAGCCTCCACCGTGGATCACCACCAGCACCGGGTTCAGCGCGCGCGGCTGCGGCTTGCGTCCGCGATAGACGTCGAGCCGGAGAGGCTCGCCCTTGGGCCGCGAATAGACATGGCTTTCGTCGGGGCCGGCATCGTCGCTCAGGCGGCGCAACGACAGCGTCTGGAGCGGATCGATCCGCGCGCCGTTGCTCACCGCGACATAGAGCAGGTGCGCGGTCACGCCGGCCGCCAGCAGGACGGCGATCGCCGCGACGGGCAGCAGGATGCGCGTCGCCCGCGTTCGGCGCTCGGCATGGAGCAGGATGGTGATCGCGAGTCCGGACAGACAGAAGATCAGCAGCCACGAGGCGTGATTGGGGACGATATCGATCAGATAGATCCGCACCCACGGGATGATCGGCAGCATCGCCGAAAGCAGGATGCACAGACACGAGACGAGGAGGAGCCATACAATCGTCAGCAAACCGGTCCGAACGAACTGGAAGATGGATCCCATCAAGTCGTCCCGGCCGTGACGATTTCGCCCTGGATCGCCGCATCCTCCGTTCGCCTCGTGCGGGCGGGCGGGCAGATACCGACGATCGGACGCAACAACGGCATGCGCACGATCATTGCCCAGGCCAGCCCCAGCGACAAGAGCGAGACCGCCAGCATCGGCGCACCCGCAAGACCCGCGCTCGCCCACAGCCCGAGCACCAAGGGATGCCACAGGTAGAAGAACAGGCTGTCCCGCCCGACCCCGGCGATCAGCGGCAGGCTCGGGGGGATGAGCCGGACCAGCGGCAGCATCCGGATCAGCGGAAGGCACAGCAGGAGCTCGGCCGCCACCTCCGCGGCGGGCGAAGGGCGATCGAACAGCAGCGCCCACCAGACGCACCCGATCAGCGCCAGCACGATCGCGAACGGCAATTTCTCGGGGTAGAGCGGCCGGCGCGCGATCCACAGGCCGAACATGAAATAGATCGGGTAGATGAAGTAGCGCCGGTCGGGGATCCACGGCCGATATTGCTCGATCTCGTGCCCGACCCCGAAAACGTACATCGCGGCGATGCTCACCGGCGCGGCGATCGCGAGCATCTGTCCGGGCCGCAGCGAGCAGGCCCAGCTGGCGAGGATGAACGCGAGCATCACCGGCACGAACCACAGATGGAACGGGGGCCGAAGCACGATCCTGAGCGGCATCGCCCATGTGAGCGGCTCCGACAGCACGATGTAGATCAGGCACGCGATCAGCCAGGGCAGGACCAGCCGGCGATAATAACGCTCGGTCAGCGCGGGGAGCGTCATCGATCGGGCATGTTCGAGGTTGAACAGATATCCGGTCATGCCGATGAACAGCGGCATCCGGAATCCGAACCCCATCCACGTCAGGAACGTGTGGGGGGTCGTGAGCTCGGCGAAGTGGCCGAGGATCACGAGCAGGATCAGCACGCCCCGGAACAGATCGATGCCCTGATTGCGGACACCTCCCGAATTTTGCGGTAATCCCAGCATTCCGGCCTCCGCGTGATGACGGTGCCGTAACAAAAAGATGTCAGCGAAAGATTAAGCCTGAAAACTGCCAATTCGGATCCGCTTGGCGGTTTGCCGGGCATAAGAATAGTTTTCGCCCGACATTTCGCCTTACCGTTCTCACCGAGGTCCGCTTGAGGAGCGCGCAATGAACCAATGCCCCCACAGCATCACGATCAACGCGGTGACGCCGAGCGCGAAGGGCTGCGAGGAATGCCTGCGGATCGGAAGTCCGTGGGTGCATCTGCGCCTGTGCCGCGCGTGCGGCCATGTCGGCTGCTGTGACGATTCGCCGCATCGCCACGCGACCGCGCACTTCCACGCGACGCGGCATCCGATCATCGAGGGCTATGATCCGCCCGAAGGCTGGGGTTGGTGCTATGTCGACGAGGTCGAGATCGATCTTCCCGATCAGACGCCGCAGCAAGGCCCGATCCCGCGCTATATCTGAGGGTGCGATCGATACGCCGCTCGCTTCGGCGCAGCCCTGCGCGCCGCGCTTGTCGTCGCCGGGCCGCTTCCATATGCGGACAGCGATGATCGACGCCCCGCCCCCCTTCAATCCCGCGAGCCTGCTCGGGCGCGGGCGTTCCGGGCACATCGTCGCGCTCGGCGCCGATTATGTCGCGCATGGTGAGGATTGGTGCGAGCTGGCGCTGCCTTATGATCGCCGGCTGATCTCGGATCTGGCGACGGGCGTGCTCGCCTCGGGGCCGATCGTCTCGATCATGGATTCGGCTGCCGGCATGGCGATCTGCCTCAAGCGCGGCAAGCTCCAGGCGCATGCGACTTTGGACCTGCGCATCGATTACCTCCGCCCCGCGCGCCCCGGCCAGACGGTGCACGGCCGCTGCCGCTGCTACCGCCTCACGCGTCGCGTCGGCTTCGTCGAGGGCGTCGCGCACGATGGCGATCCGGACGATCCGATCGCGCGCGTCGCCGGCAGCTTCCTGCTCGATAACGGCCCGGCGCTGTCGGTCCCGGCCTGAGGTTATGAGCAAGGTCCAGCTTCTCCCATATGCCGATTTCCTCGGCATCCGCGTGATCAGCGAGGATGGCGGCTCGCCGGTGCTGGCGATGTCCTATTCCGAAGGGCTGATCGGCGCGCCCGGCCGGCTCCACGGCGGCGCGGTCGCGGGCCTGCTGGAGATTGCCGCGATCGCCGCGATCGATGCGACGCTGGAGGAGCCCGACGATCCCCGCCAGCGCTTCAAGCCGATCAACGTGACCGTCGATTATATCCGCGCGGGCAAGCCCGTCGAAACCTACGCGCGCGGCGTCGCCGTCCGCGTCGGCACGCGCATCGGCAGCGTCCATGTCGAGGCGTGGCAGGACGATCCGACCAAGCCGATCGCAGCCGCGCGGATGAAGCTGCTGATCGCCCAGAAGGGCGAAGGACGAGAGGAGGCGTGATGCGCTACTGGCTGCTCCGGTCGGAGCCCGACGCTTATGGCTGGGACGATCTGGTCCGCGACGGCGGCACCGAGTGGAACGGCGTGCGCAACTATACCGCGCGCAATTTCCTGAAGGAAATGCAGCCGGGCGACCGCGCGATCTTCTACCACAGCAATATCGAGAAGGCCGCGGTCGGCATCATGACGATCACGCGGGCGTGGCAGCCCGACGGTGACGACGGCAAATGGGCGTCGGTCGCGGTCGAACCGGTCGAGAAACTCGCCCGGCCCGTCCCGCTCGAGGCGATCAAGGCCGAGCCGCGGCTCGCCGCGCTGGAGATGATCCGCCAGTCGCGCCTGAGCGTGACGCCGGTGCGCGAGGAGGAATGGGCGGTCATCCTGGAGATGGCCGCGGCCTGATCGGCGCCGGTCAGGCCGGGACCAAAGCCTCGTCCACCGCGCGCGCCGCCAGCCAGATCGTGTAGCCGGTCCGCCCGCCGTCGCCGTCGATCTCGACCTCCTCGACTTCGAAGCCGGCCTTGCCGAGCCGCTCGACGAAGGCGCCGTCGGGATAGGCCGACCACACCGCGAGCACGCCGCCCGGGCGCAGCGCCGCATAGGCCGCGCGTAGCCCCCAATTGCAGTAGAGCCGCTCGTTGGCGATATCGATCAGCCCGTCCGGCCCGTTGTCGACGTCGAGCAGGATCGCGTCGAAGCCCTCGGGCGATCCGACGATCACGTCATGCACGTCGCGCATCGCGATCGTCACGCGCGGATCGTCGAGCGATCCGCCGAAGATGTGCGCGAGCGGCCCGCTCGCCCAATCGACCACCTTGGGGACGAGCTCGGCGACGACGATCGTCGCACTCGGCGGCAGCGCCTTCAGCGCCGCGCCGAGCGTGAAGCCCATGCCGAGCCCGCCGATCAGCACGCGCCCGCCGCGCGCGCCCAGCCGCTGGCAGGCCAAGGCCGCCAGCGCGACTTCGGAGCCGCTGTCCCAGCTGCCCATCAGCTGGTCCTCGCCATAGAGGATCTCGAAATCGTCGCCGTGGCGGATCAGGTGGAGCTGACCGCCGCGCGGTATGTCGGCCGAGTCGACCAGTTCGGCCGACATCAGCGTGCGCCCATGAGCGCTTCGCCTCGCATCGCGAAGATCAGGACGCGAGCGTGTCGGTCTTGGCGGCCTCGGCCGTCACGGGTGCCGCTTTTGCGGCCTTTTCGCGCGCGACGGACGAGACGATGGCGCGGTTGTGCCGCTTGTTGCCGGTACGCAGCTGGCCCATAAAATTTCCAATCGGGGGAGGTCGGTCGCTGCGTAGGCCAAGGCGGCGTCCGTCACGCGGGGAATCTCCGCCCGACATGGTCACATCCGGGTGCGACTTACAAGGTCGGTGGCGGCGCGATCAGGTCGTGCCCGTCGAGGGCGCATTGACCGCCAAGGTGATGATCGTGAACAAAATCATGTCGCGCTTGTCCGTCACCTCGACGCGAAAGTCGTGATGGTCGGAGAGGATGTCCGGATCGAACGCCATGCACTCGCCGGCGAACATGATCGCCTGCTTCCGCGCAGCGTTGAGGTTGGGCAATTCGGTGCCGGTCGTATCGCGATCGCGGGAGCCGTCGGCGGTATGGAAATAGTAGCGCATCCGGCCTTCTGGCATGGCCGGACGGCATCCGCCCTGATCTGGATCGTGCTGCGGCGGCAAGTTGGGGCCGCTGCCGGGCCGCGTCCGCACCGGCATCGCCGGCGCGGACGCGTTGTTTTTAGGCGGCTTTGGAGCGGCTCATGCGCTTGCGCTCGTTCGGGTCGAGATAGCGCTTGCGCAGGCGGATATTCTTGGGCGTCACCTCGACGAGCTCGTCATCGTCGATATAGGCAATTGCCTGTTCCAGCGTCATCCGCTTGGGCGGGGTCAGCCGGATCGCATCGTCCTTGCCGCTCACGCGGAAGTTGGTCAGCGCCTTCGACTTCATCGGGTTAACCTCGAGGTCGTCGGTCTTGGCATTCTCGCCGATGACCATGCCCTCGTACAGCGTCTCGCCATGCGCGACGAACAGGATGCCGCGCTCTTCCAGCGGACCCAGCGCATAACTGTTGGCCTCACCGGCCCCGTTCGAGATCAGAACGCCGTTCTTGCGGCCTTCGATCTTGCCCTTGTGGGGCCCGTATTTCTCGAACAGCCGGTTCATGATGCCCGTGCCGCGCGTGTCGGACAGGAATTCGCCGTGATAGCCGATCATGCCGCGCGACGGCGCGGAGAAGGTGATGCGCGTCTTGCCGCCGCCCGACGGACGCATGTCGGTCATCTCGGCCTTGCGGACGTTCATCTTCTCGACGACCGTGCCCGAATATTCCTCGTCCACGTCGATGATGACCGTCTCGTACGGCTCGGTCTTCTTGCCGTCCTCATCTTCGCCGAACAGCACGCGCGGGCGGCTGATCGAAAGCTCGAAGCCCTCGCGGCGCATCGTCTCGATCAGCACGCCGAGCTGGAGCTCGCCGCGCCCGGCGACTTCGAAACTGTCCTTGTCGTCGCTCTCGGTCACCTTGATCGCGACGTTGGACTCACCCTCACGGGCGAGGCGATCGCGGATCATCCGGCTCGTCACCTTGGTGCCCTCGCGGCCCGCCATCGGCGAATCGTTGACCGCGAAGCGCATCGACAGCGTCGGCGGATCGATCGGCTGCGCATGCAGCGGCTCGGTCACCTGCGGATCGCAGATCGTGTTCGAGACGGTCGCGTTGGTCAGGCCCGCGATCGAGATGATGTCGCCCGCCGAAGCCTCGTCGGTCGGCACGCGCTCCAACCCGCGGAAGGTCAGAATCTTGGACGCGCGGCCCGTCTCGACGACGTTGCCGTCATTGTCGAGCGCGTGGATCTGCTGGTTGGTCTTGACCGAACCCGAGAAGACCAGGCCGGTCAGGATGCGGCCAAGGAAATTGTCGCGGTCGAGCAGGGTCACGAGGAACTTGAACGGGCCGTCCGGGTCCGCGCTCGGTGCGGGCACATGATCCACGATCTTCTGGAACATCGGGATCAGCGTGCCCTCGCGGCGCGTGGGATCCTCGCTGGCATAGCCGTTGCGACCCGACGCGTAGAGCACCGGGAAATCGAGCTGCTCGTCGGTCGCATCGAGGCTGACGAACAGGTCGAACACCTCGTCCAGCACTTCCTGGATGCGCTCGTCGGGGCGATCGACCTTGTTGACGACGACGATCGGCTTCAGGCCCAGCTTCAGCGCCTTGCCCGTCACGAACTTCGTCTGCGGCATCGCGCCTTCCGACGAATCGACGAGCAGGATCACGCCGTCGACCATCGAGAGGATGCGCTCCACCTCGCCGCCGAAATCGGCGTGGCCGGGCGTGTCGACGATGTTGATGCGCGTCTTCACGCCATCGGGTGCTTCCCACTCGATCGAGGTCGGCTTGGCGAGGATGGTGATCCCGCGCTCTTTTTCGAGATCGTTCGAATCCATCGCCCGCTCCTCGATCCGCTGATTGTCGCGGAACGTGCCGGATTGGCGGAAGAGCTGGTCGACCAGGGTTGTCTTGCCATGATCGACGTGCGCGATGATGGCCACGTTGCGAAGGCGCATGGTGGTCTTTCGTTATTCGGTTTTCAGGTTCGTGGGCGCCCATAGCCCATGCGGTGCGCTGCAACAAGGCGGGTGAAGCGCGCGGCGCTCTTCGCACGGGATCCGGGCGGGCGATATCACCGGTACTGCGACACCTCCAGGCGCTCCCCCTGAGAGAAAACCCCTGAATTCCCGTAAAAAATTGCCTTTCGCGGCCCGATCATAACCTCTCGCTAACCGTTCGCGGCTAACTCGCGATCATGTTCGCCTCCCTGTCCGCTCGCGTCGCCGGCATCGGCCTGATCGTCGTCATCGCTCTGGCGTCGCTCGCCGGGCTGCTGGCCGACGCCTCGCACGAGACGAGCACGAGCTTCCGCGCCGTCACCCATTCGGCCGATGTCATCGAGACGACCGAGGCGGCGCTCGGCGATCTGCGCGAGGCGGAATCGGGCCAGCGCGGCTTCATCCTCACGCACAATCCGGCCTACGCCCGGTCCTTCGCCCAGAGCATCGCCGGTGCGACGCGCAACATCACGCGCGTCGTCGTGCTGACGAGCGACAATCCTCTCCAGCACAAGCGCGCGGGCGAGATCGCTCGTCTGATGGCGGAGCGCGCGCGCATCCTGCGGCGCCCGTTCGCGCTCGCTGGGAGCGGCGATTTCGCGCGCGCCGGCGCGCTGATCGCCAATGGTCGCGGCCTCGATCTGATGGACACGATCACGATGCTCACGCGGAGCTTCCTCGATGAGGAGAAGGTCCTGCAGGCGGCGCGCGGCGCGGCCGCGGAGCGGCGTCTCACGAGCGGCAAGTTCATCGCGCTGATCGGCGCCTCGGTCGTGGCGTTCCTCGTCGTCATCGGGTTCGTCCTGCTGATCCGCAGCATCCGGCGTCCGCTCGGCATCATGCTGCAGGCAATGACCGAATTGGGCAGCGGCGAGCGGCAGGCCCGCATCGCCACCGCCATGGGCTCGCGCGAATTCGATCGGCTCGCGCGCGGCTACAATGCGATGGCCGAGCGGCTGGAATCCGCAGTCACCGATCAGGTGGAGAGCGAATTGCGCCTCCAGGTCGTCAACGGCGAACTCCATCGCAACAGCGAGGCACTGCGCGAGCATAGCGACGTAATCGAGCTGCTCGGCGGCATGGCGCACCGAATGCAGGCGGCGCGAACCGACGACGAGCTCGCTGCGATCATCCGCGTCTTCGTGCCCCGCGTCCTCCCCGACATTCCGGGCATACTCTATGCGCACAACAATTCGCGCAACCTGCTGATCCCGATCGCGGGCTGGGGCGGGCTGGCGGTCGCGTCCGACGGCTTCGCGCCCGAGCAATGCTGGGCGCTGCGCCGCGGCCGCAGCCATTGCGTGACCGAGCCGGGCAGCGACATCGTCTGCGGCCACGTCCCCGATGACGAGATCTACCATTGCGAACCGCTCCTCGCCGGCGGCGAGGTGATCGGCGTCCTGTATCTGCGGGGCGTCGTGGACACGGACAGCCGCTTCCGGCTGCGCGTGCTCAGCGAGAATATCGCCTCTGCGCTCGTCAACCATCGCCTCCAGCGCTCCTTGCGCGAGCAGACGATCCGCGATCCGCTGACCGGCCTGTTCAACCGCCGCTACATGGAGGAGACGCTGACGCTGGAGATCGCGCGCGCCTCGCGGTCCGGTGCGCCGCTCAGCCTCGTCATGTGCGACGTCGATCATTTCAAGCGCTTCAACGACGAGTTCGGCCATGACGCGGGCGATACCGTGCTCCAGGCTGTCGCCGCCGAGATGCGCAGCCGCTTCCGCGACGGCGACGTCGTCTGCCGTTTCGGCGGCGAGGAGTTCACGATCATCGCCCCGGGCACGACTCCCGAGGCGCTGCTCCACCGCGTCGAGATGGTCCGCAAGGCGATCTCCGAGCTGACCGTCCGCCAGAACGGCCGCGCGCTCGGCACGACCAGCATGTCCTTCGGCCTCGCCACCTTCACCAGCGGCATGGCCAAGGACGGATCGACGTTGGTCCAGGCCGCCGACGCCGCGCTGTATCAGGCTAAGCGCGAAGGCCGGAACCGCGCGCTGATCAGCCGACTGGCGGCCTGAGCGCGCTGCCAAAGGTCTCAGACGCCCGGCACCACGACATTGATGAACAGCAGCGCCGCCTCGATCGCGACGCCGCCGAACACCGCCATCTCCATCACCAGACCGAAAATACGCATCGCTCCATCTCCCTGAAAAGCCGGGGAGCGTCTGGGCGCGCCACCCTGCCGGGCGATCTCAGGTCTGTGCGCTGACAATTCCTGGCGGACACATGATGTCGCGCCGTTCGCGCTCAGTGCGGTTTACGCGCCAGGATCAGCGCGCCGCGAAAGCCGCCATGGTCGGTCGGGAGCATCGCGATCTCGCCGACGCCCCCCTCGATCAGCAGCGCATAGACGATCGACAGATCATAATCGAACATCACCATCTCGCCCTCGGCCAGCGCCGCGAGCCCCTTGCGCGGATCGAGCCGCTCGATCCCGTCGCCCAGCGCCAGCCGCCCGCCGGGCGCGTCGCGGAACCGGGCATCGCGGAAGATCGTGATCTGGAGCGTCACGCCCCCGCCCGGCCCGAGCCGCGCGAGCAGCGCGCGGAGCAGATCATGGCCGCGCGCGGGATCGATATGCTGGAAGACGATGATCGAGACGATCCAGTCGAAGGCGCGCTCGGGCAGCACGTTCGCGAAATCGAGCCCCGGCCTGGCTCGCTGGCGCGCCTCGACCAGCATGCCCTCTGCGATATCGACGCCCAGCGCGTCGCCGGTCACGTCCGCCAGCGCCGCGGTCAGCCGCCCGACCCCGCAGCCGAAATCGAGCGCGGATGCCGGCGCGAACGGCCCGAACCGCGCGCGCATCAGCGCGAGATAATAAGCGATATCGGTCACGCCGCTCGCGTAGAAATCGTCCAGCGCCTCCGCGGTCAGGTTCGCGCGCAGGAAGCGCGGATCGGCCAGCACCCCGAAATAGGGCTCGTCGCGCCCCAGCTTGCGCCAGTCCGCATCCGTATCGCGCGCGGCAGGTGCCGCGTCCTTCGCTTTTCCGAGCCACCTCTTCAGCACGCGCGCCGCCTTTCTCGCTGTCGCCCGGCCTCTAGCCGCTTCGGATACCCAAGGCGACGGCGGTGTCGCACTTGCACCATACAGCTTAAGCGTCCATTTTACGGGACGCATTTCGCGGTGGAGCTTCCGAGACGATGGCGACGACGGCAACCGAGACCGAGAGCGATCTGGTGCTGACCCCACCCACGCCGGTGCAGGCGATCGCGCCCGCCAAGGCGGCGGGGCTCGTGCCCCTGAAGGATGAGCAGAAGGGCCAGCTCGAGGAGAAGGCCGAGAGCTTCGTCGAGGATTTGGCCGCACTCGACGCCAATTCGCCCGAATTCGGCAAGAAGGTCGATCAGATCACCAATATGGGCCGGCGCGAGATCGCCGAGGCGGCGGGCCAATCGAACCGCTTCCTCGATCGCCCCGTCCGCGCGATGGACGGCGAGAGCGGCGTCGGCGCGGATCTCGCCGAACTGCGCCGCACGATCGAGGATCTCGATCCGGGCCGGAAGGGCAATCTGCTCGCGCCCAAGAAACTGTTCGGGATCATCCCGTTCGGCGGCAAGCTGCGCAATTATTTCGACAGCTACAAGTCCGCGCAGGGCCACATCTCGTCGATCCTCGCCGCGCTCGCCTCGGGCAAGGACGAACTGATCAAGGACAATGCCGCGGTCGATGTCGAGCGGCAGTCGATGTGGGCCGCGATGAACCGGCTCGAACAGATGATCCACGTCGCCAAGGCGCTCGACGAGAAGCTCGAGGCCAAGGCGCTCGACCTCGACGCGACCGATCCCGCCAAGGCCAAGGCGATCCGCGAGACTGCGCTCTTCTACGTCCGCCAGCGCGCGCAGGACCTTCTCACCCAGATGGCGGTGACGGTGCAAGGCTATCTCGCGCTCGATCTGGTCAAGAAGAACAATGTCGAGCTCGTGAAGGGCGTCGATCGCGCCTCGACCACCACCGTCTCGGCGCTGCGCACCGCGGTCACGGTCGCGCAGGCCCTGACCAACCAGAAGCTCGTCCTCCAGCAGATCACGCAGCTCAACACGACCACCGCCAACATCATCGACAGCACCGGCGAGCTGCTCAAGAGCCAGACCGCGGACATCCACAAGCAGGCGGCGAGCGCGACGATCCCGATCGACACGCTCAAGCGCGCCTTCCAGAATATCTACGATACGATGGATTCGATCGACCGCTTCAAGCTGGAGGCGCTGGATTCGATGAAGCAGACCGTGACCAGCCTGACGAGCGAGGTCGAGAAGTCGCGCGGCTATATCGCCCGCGCCGAGGGTGCCTCGCAGGCGCGGCTGACGGGCGGCGGGTCCACCGACGATCCTTTCAAGCCGGTCGGCTGAGGCAGAGCAACAAGATGCCCGATCCCCACCGCGTCGTCGCCGACGCCGAGGCCCTGCTCCACCGCGTCTCGCCCGAAGGCCGCGCGCTCGCCCAGCGCGAGCGCCGCAAGCGCAACGCCGCCGCCTTCCGCACCGGCAAGCGCCTGCTCGTCGCCACCATTGCGGTCTTCGCCGCCGCGATCCTGTGGGCGATCGCGATCGGCCCGATCGGCATGACCGGTTTCACCGGCGCGCTCGTCGCTTTGATCGCGGCCTGGTCGATCATCCTGTTCGCGTCGCGCAGCATCGAGGAGACGCCCGAGCGGCTCGTCCAGAGCGATCTCGCCCGCCTGCCCCAGCGCACCGAGACCTGGCTGCGCGCGCAGCGCCAGCTCCTGCCGCCGCCCGCCGCGCGGCTCGTCGATGGCATCGGCGTCAAGCTCGAGGCGCTCGGCACCCAGCTCGCCGCGCTCGACCCCAACGAGCCCGCCGCCAACGCCGTGCGCAAACTGCTCGCCGAGGAACTGCCCGAGCTGATCCAGGGCTATGCGCGCGTGCCTTTGTCGCTGCGCAAGGCGCGCGACGGGATCGGTCCCGACGTGCAATTGATCCAGGGCCTCGGCGTCGTCGACGAGGAACTGGCGCGGATGAGCGAGGATCTCGCCGCGGGCGACCTGCGCAAGCTAGCGACGCAGAACCGCTATCTGGAACTCAAGTACAAGGACGAGGCCGAGGGCTGACGTCCAGATCCTCCCCGGCTTTGCCGGGGAGGGGGACCGCCGCAGGCGGTGGAGGGGCCGCCGCGAAGCGGCGGTAGGCGCCAGGAATGTACCCCTCCACCATCCTGCGGATGGTCCCCTCCTCATCTGCGATGGGGAGGGAAGGGCTCAGCCGACAGCCCGCACCGTTACCTCCAGCCGCCCATTCTCCACCCGCAATTCATTGAACGAGGCCGGCGTCGTCCGCGTCCTTCGCGAGAGCGTCCCCGCGCCGATCAGCCGTACCGTTCGCCCTTTTGCCTCCCACGCCACGTCGAAGGCGTCGTGGACATGTCCCGACAGCACCGCATCCGCACCCGCCTCGGCCAGCACCGCCAGCGCCGCGGCGCCGCCCAGCGTGTCGCCATGCCCCTCGAAATCGGTGCGCACCAAGGGATGGTGGCAGGTGACGAGCGCCACCGCCCCGGCGGGTTTCTCGGCCAGCAGCGCCAATGCGCGGATCAACCCCGATCGCGAGACGCGCCCCCAGGAAAGCCGGCGCGGCTGGATGCGCGCGGTCGTCTTGAGCGGTACGATCACCACGTCGGGCAGATCCATCGGTCGCTCGATCGCGGCGGCGACGCGGCGATAGCGCTTGTAAGGGTCGAGCAGCCGCTGGATCGGGTTGAAATAGGGCAGATCGTGATTGCCCGGCTCGATCGTCACCGGCACGCCGAGCGTCTTCAGCCAATCGGTCGCGGCGGCGAACTCATGCGCGCGCGCGCGCATCGTCAGGTCGCCCGTGCAGATCACCGCATCGGGCCGTTCGTCGCGGACGATCTCGGCGAAGCGCGCGACCGCGGCGATATCCTCGCGGCCGAAATGGAGGTCGGAGACGTGGAACAGGCGTGTGGTCATTCGGGACGGACGCGCGGGCGGTGCGCCGGTTCCGCCGGCTGGGCTTTGATGCCGCCGGCATCATCGCCGACGTGCCAAGGCGCACTCGGTGCTCCGGCGAAGGCCGTAGCGCTGGTCACGATCGGCGCGCTTTATCTCCGAAGCTCCGGCCTTCGCCGGAGCACCAGCGGCATGAGCCCTGGCCGCAGGCCACTTCGCACTGTCCTACACACAACCATATAGGTTATCTATGGTTCCCCATAGAACCGGAGCCGCCCGATGCCCACCCCGCTCGACGAAGACGCCGATCCCGACAGCTTCACCCGCCGCGCGCGTCCCACCTTCCTCTATATCATGTACGTCCTGCTGCTAACGGCGATCCCCGTCGGCCTGCTCGCCACCGTCCGCCCGGCCGCCGCTCTGGCGATCGCCGCCGCGATGCGGGCCTACTTCGCCGCGATTCCCGAGCCGCTCTACGCGCTCTTCGGCACCGGCTATCTTGGCTACACGGTCGCGCGCGAATGGGGAAAGGCCAAGGGCGCGCGCTGAACGCCCCGCCTCGCATGCAGCCGCGGGAACCCTCAACTTCCTCAACTTCGCATGCGTTGCAGCCCCCGCCCCCCGCCACCATATCCGCTGCGCAACGAACCGGGATGGACATGAGCGACGACAAGATAGGCTGGCACGGCACGACGATCCTCTCCGTGCGCCGCAACGGCAAGGTCGTGATCGCCGGCGACGGACAGGTCTCGATGGGCAATACGGTGATGAAGCCCAATGCGCGCAAGGTCCGGCGTCTCGGCGAAGGCGGCCATGTCATCGCGGGTTTCGCGGGCGCGACCGCGGATGCGTTCACCCTCTTCGAGCGGCTCGAGCGCAAGCTAGAGCAACATCGCGGCGCCCTGCTGCGCGCCGCGGTCGAGCTCGCCAAGGATTGGCGGACCGACAAATATCTCCGCAATCTGGAGGCGCTGATGATCGTCGCCGACAAGGAGGTGACGCTCATCCTCACCGGCAATGGCGACGTGCTGGAACCCGAGGCCGGCATCGCCGCGATCGGATCGGGCGGCAATTTCGCGCTCTCCGCTGCGCGCGCGCTCGTCGATTACGAGCAGGATCCGGAGAAGATCGCGCGCAAGGCGATGGCGATCGCCGCCGAGCTCTGCGTCTTCACCAACGGCAACCTCACGATCGAGACGATCGACGAGTCTGCTTAGCCCCTCCCTGGAAGGGAGGGGTTGGGGTGGGTTGCTCTCCCCGACCGCCCGCTCCCCTCCAACCGACCCACCCCCGACCCCTCCCTGACGGGGTTCCCACGAAAGTATTACTTTCGTGGTGTCCTGCAGGGAGGGGGGAGATCAGAATGAACCAGTCCCTCACCCCCAAAGCCATCGTCGCCGCGCTCGACGCGCATATCGTCGGCCAGGACGACGCCAAGCGCGCCGTCGCGGTCGCCTTGCGCAACCGCTGGCGCCGGATGCGCCTGCCCGAAGCGCTCCGCGACGAGGTCTCGCCCAAGAACATCCTGATGATCGGGCCGACCGGCTGCGGCAAGACCGAGATCAGCCGCCGCCTGGCCCGCCTCGCCGACGCTCCGTTCGTGAAGGTCGAGGCGACCAAGTTCACCGAGGTCGGCTATGTCGGCCGCGACGTCGAGCAGATCGCGCGCGATCTCGTCGAGGAGGCGATCCGGCTGGAGAAGGAGCGCCGCCGCACCGCGGTCAAGGACAAGGCCGAGGAAGCGGCGATGGCGCGGCTGATCGATGCGCTCGTCGGCAAGGATGCGTCCGAGGCCACCCGCACCGCCTTCCGCCAGCGCTTCACCGACGGCCATCTCGACACGAGCGAGATCGAGATCGAGCTGGAGGATGCCGCCGGCCCGCAGTTCGAGGTGCCCGGAATGCCCGGCCAGATGAGCATGATCAATCTCGGCGACATCATGGGCAAGCTGGGCGGCACCAAGCTCAAGAAGCGCAAGCTCCCGGTTCGCGCCGCCTGGGCCAAGCTCGTCGACGAGGAGGCCGACAAGCGCATGGATCAGGACGAGGTCAGCCGCCAGGCGCTCGCCGATGCCGAGGCCAATGGCATCGTCTTCCTCGACGAGATCGACAAGATCGCGGTCAGCGACGTGCGCGGCGGCTCGGTCAGCCGCGAGGGAGTCCAGCGCGATCTGCTTCCCTTGATCGAGGGTACGACCGTCGCCACCAAATATGGTCCGATGAAGACCGATCACGTCCTCTTCATCGCCTCCGGCGCCTTCCACGTCGCCAAGCCGAGCGATCTGCTACCCGAACTGCAGGGGCGCCTGCCGATCCGCGTCGAACTGAAGGCGCTGACCGAAGCCGATTTCGTCCGCATCCTCTCGGACACGCGTGCGAGCCTGACCGAGCAATATCGCGCGCTGATCGCGACCGAAGGCGTCGAGATCGTCTTCACCGAAGACGGCATCGCCGCCATCGCCCGCATCGCCGCGCAGGTGAACGACAGAATCGAGAATATCGGCGCCAGGCGGCTGCAGACGGTGATGGAGAAGCTGCTGGAAGACGTCAGCTTCCACGCCGAGGACCGCCAGGGCACGACTGTCACGGTCGATGCGGCCTATGTCGAAGGCCAGCTTTCGGCGATCGCGAAGGACAATGATCTGTCGAACTACGTGCTGTAGCTTGCTGCTCCGCCGAGGAGGAGATACTGTGAGATCATGAAAAACGTCACAGTCTCACTGGACGAAGAATCGTTCCGACGCGGCCGCGTGAAGGCTGCTGAGATGGGCAAGACCCTGTCGGCGGTGGTCCGCGAGTTCCTGACCGAGTTCGGCACCTCCGAAACCGAGCAGGAGCAGAGCCGACGCAAGCTTCGCGAACTGTTCGAGGAGTTCGACCGCGAGGGGATCGGCATCAGCGCGGGAGACAGGCTCTCGCGGGACGAGCTTTATGATCGCGCGCGGGCACGGCAGGAGATCGAAGACGCGGATCGTGGCTGATCGCGCCTTCCTCGATACGAACATCCTTCTCTATTCGATCAGCGAGGATCCGCAGGAGATCGCCAAGAGGGATAGTGCGAGAGCGCTGATGCTGGGGCTGCCATGTGCCTTGTCGGTGCAGGTCTGTCAGGAGTTCTTCCACCAGGCGACCCGGCCGGGCGGCCGTTTCCGCCTCAGCGCCGATAAGGCGCAGCGCGCCCTGACGCGCTTTCGGCATCTCCCTGTGCAGGAAACAACGCTCTCGCTATTCGATTCCGCCCTCGCCGTTCAGGCACGAACGGGCTATTCGATCTGGGATAGCCTGATCGTCGCCGCCGCGCAGGCGCTCGGCTGCAACATCCTCTACACCGAAGACATGCAGGACGGGCGGATCATCGACGGGCTGCGCATCGTCAATCCCTTCCGCGCAGGAGCCATTCTCCCTTGAGCATCGTCGAACGCATCCTCGCCCCCGTCGCCGCCTGGATCATCATGATCATCTCGGCCGGCGGCTATCTCGGCATCGTCGGGCTGATGGCGATCGAGAGCGCCTGCATCCCGTTGCCCTCCGAGATCATCATGCCTTTCGCCGGCTATCTCGTCTCCACCGGCCGCTTCTCGCTCTTCTGGGTGGCGACGGCGGGAGCGATCGGCTGCAATGTCGGCTCGATCCTCGCTTATGAGGTCGGCAAGCGGGGCGGGCGGCCGTTCGTCGAGCGCTATGGCAAATATGTGCTGCTCAACATGCACGATCTGGAGCTGGCCGAGCGCTTCTTCGCGCGCTGGGGCAGCGCCACCGTCCTGATCTGCCGGCTGCTGCCCTTCGTCCGCTCGTTCATCGCCTTCCCGGCCGGCGTCGCGCGGATGCCGCTGGCGAAGTTCCACCTCTATACGTTCGTCGGATCCTGGCCGTGGTGCTTCGGCCTCGCATGGGTGGGCATGAAGCTGGGCGCCGCCTGGCACACCGATCCGCGGCTGGGCAAGATCCTCCACGGCGCCGACGCGGCGGTCGTCGCGGTGCTGGCGATTGGGATCGCATTCATCCTCTGGCACAAGCTGAAGAAGCCCCGCTGAGCGCAGGCCAAAAAAAAGGGCGCCACGCGGGGCGCCCTTCCTGTCTCAGCGTCCGCCGGTCCGGCGAACCGCGCCCTTGTGCGCGCCGACGCCGGGAGCGCCACCGCCACCTGGGCGGCGACGACGCTGCGGCGGGCCACCCGCCGGCCGCTCGCCGTCATGGCGACGCTGGCCCTGGCCGTGCGGCCGCTCGGGGCGATCGTCGGCCTTCGGCTTGGGCAGCCGCGCCATTTCGGCGAGGAAGTTTTCGGGCAGCGTGTCGATCGTCGCCTTGACGCGCGTCAGCTTCTCGATCGCCCGCATATAGGTTTTCTCGTCATCGGCGACGAACGAGATGGCGACGCCGTCGGCCCCAGCCCGCGCGGTGCGGCCGATCCGGTGGACATATTGCTCGGGGACGTTGGGCAGCTCGAAATTATAGACGTGGCTGACGCCGCCGACGTCGATGCCGCGCGCGGCGATGTCAGTTGCCACCAGGATCGGCGACTGGCCCGAGCGGAACTCGGCCAAAGCCCGCTCGCGCTGTGGCTGGCTCTTGTTGCCGTGGATCGCATTGGCCGAAATTCCGGCGGCGGCGAGATGCTTCACGACACGGTCCGCGCCATGCTTGGTGCGGGTGAAGACGAGCGCACGATCGATCGGATCGCTCTTCAGGCGCATCGTCAGCAGCGCCTGCTTCTCGGACTGGTTGACGAAGATCGCGCGCTGCTCGACGCGCTCGGCGGTCGTCGATGGCGGCGCGACCGAGACCTTGACGGCGTTGTTCAGGAAGCTGTCGCCGAGATCGGCGATCGTCTTCGGCATGGTCGCCGAGAAGAACAGGGTCTGGCGCTTCTGCGGCAGCAGGCGGTGGATCCGCTTGAGCGCATGGATGAAGCCGAGATCGAGCATCTGATCGGCCTCGTCGAGCACGAGGATCTCGACGTCGCGCAGGCTCAGCGCATGCTGATCGATCAGGTCGAGCAGGCGGCCCGGCGTCGCGACCACGATGTCGACGCCCGTCGCCAGCATCTTGATCTGGCGCGGGATCGGCACGCCACCGAAAATCACCTCGGCGGAAAGATTGAGGTTCTTGCCATAGACGTTGAAGCTCTCGGCGATCTGGCTGGCCAGTTCGCGCGTCGGCGACAATACGAGCATCCGGCAGCTCTTCGGGCGACGCGCCTTTGGGGCTGCCGACAGGCGATGCAGTGCCGGCAGGGCGAACGCTGCGGTCTTGCCGGTGCCGGTCTGGGCGATGCCGCACAGGTCGCGACCGTCGAGCACGACGGGGATCGCCTTCTCCTGGATCGGGGTCGGCTTGGTATAGCCCTTGGACGCCAGCGCATCGAGAATCGGCGCGGCAAGGCCGAGGG
The DNA here is from genome assembly GCF_030546695.1 of Sphingomonas natans. Lineage (GTDB taxonomy): Bacteria > Pseudomonadota > Alphaproteobacteria > Sphingomonadales > Sphingomonadaceae > Sphingomonas_I > Sphingomonas_I natans. The sequence goes on along the minus strand of NZ_JAUOTP010000012.1, from coordinate 55,261 downwards.
AGGTAAAATCGGTCATGGAAAACTTTCGCGTATTCGCGTGGGGCCGCGTCTCGGACGCGGTCCACCAAGCGGGTTCGTAAGAGACGACCCGCGTGAAAGGGGGAGCCTGTGGCTTGCGCCCGGTGGCCGGACACGCCCGCGGCTGTTTGCCTTTGCGGAGTTCACGCTGTCCGGACGAACGTCCTCCCCAACATCAGCGGGGGGACATCGGCGCTGAAGCCGCATATCGTTCATCTGTGCCAAACTATCAAGCGATGATATCGGGCGATTGAATATGATCGCCTCACCCGATTCCCCGAACGCGCCGAAAACCCTGAATCCGGCCGCGCGCCGACCGCTTTCCGTGCGCCTCGGACGCCGGCTCCGCATCGCGCTGGACGCGCTGATCGCGCGATCCTCGCTGATCCCGAACGATCCGTTACTGGATCCGGACCTGTTCGACTGGACGGCGATGCTGCGCGCGAACTGGCAGGCGATCCGCGACGAGGCGCTGGCGGTGGTCCGGCAGCCCGATCTCGTGCCGCTGCTCGACGAGATCTCGCCCGATCATCAGGATATCGCCCCGCCCGGCAAGTGGCGGTCCTTCTTCCTGCACGGCTATGGCTTTTCGGTTCCCGAGAACCTCGCCCGCTGCCCGCGCACGGCCGATCTGGTCGCGCGCATCCCGGGCCTCAACAGCGCCTTCTTCTCGATCCTCGCCCCCGGCGCGCACATCCCCGCGCATCGCGGGGTCACCAAGGCGCTGCTCACCTGCCACCTCGGGCTGATCGTACCCGAAGGCCGGCTGGAAATGGCGGTCGGACCGGAAACGGTGCGCTGGGCACCCGGCGAGACGATCCTGTTCGACGACAGCTGGACGCATGAGGTCTGGAACGAGACGGCGGAGACGCGCGTCATCCTGCTCCTCCAGGTCAAGCGTCCGCTGCGCGCGCCGGGCAAGTGGCTGGCCGATGCATTCCTGTGGCTGATCCGCAAATCGCCCTTCGTCCGCGAGGCGAAGGCCAATGTCGAACTCTGGAACGCCAGCCTCGCCAAGATCGAGCGCAGCCACGGACTCGACGCCACGGCCTGACCCCGCTCCGGCTGCCGGCAGCCTCCATGAGCCCCCCGCAAAGCAGCGCTTTGCTGCCTGAAACAGGCGCGGCCTTGATCGGCGCTCCGCTTCGGCCCACATCGCACGCATGTTGATCGAGACCGAACCCACGCCGAACCCGGCCACCGTCAAGTTCATCCCCGGCCGCACGGTGATGGAAACCGGCACGCGCGAATTCGCCGATCCCGAGGAAGGCGAGGAATCGCCCTTGGCCGAGGCCTTGTTCGATCTCGGCGACGTCTCCAGCGTCTTCTTCGGACGCGATTTCGTCTCGGTTACCGCGGGCGAAGGCGTCGAGTGGGGCGGGCTCAAGCCGCGCGTGCTCGGCGTTCTGCTCGATCATTTCTCGGGCCAGCACCCGCTCTTCCGCCCCGGCAGCGCCGGCGAGAATGCGATCGACGCCGATATCCTGACCGACGATCCGGCCGATGCCGACATCATCGTCCAGATCAAGGATCTGATCGAAACGCGCGTGCGTCCGGCGGTGGCGCGCGACGGCGGCGACATCGTCTATCGTGGCTTCGATCGCGGCACCGTTTATCTGGCGATGCACGGCGCCTGCTCGGGCTGCCCCTCCTCGACGGCGACGCTGAAGCAGGGCATCGAGCAGTTGCTGAAGCATTATGTGCCGGAAGTGACCGAGGTCCGCGCGGCCTGATCGCTTCGGCCCGAGGCCATTTCCGGGGGAGAACATTGCATGATCGATCCGCTCGACGACGCCGCGCTGGACCGCGTCTTCCGCACCGCGCGCACCTATAACGGCTATACCGACGAGCCGGTCACCGAAGCCGAGCTGCGCCAGATCTACGATCTGATGAAATGGGGTCCGACCTCGGCCAACCAGTCGCCGCTGCGGATCGTCTGGTGCACGAGCGACGAAGCAAAGCAGAAGCTCGCTGCCGCCTGCTCGGCCCAGAATGCGCCCAAGGTGCTGAAGGCGCCGGTCACCGCGATCCTCGGCATGGACATGGAATTTTACGAGAAGCTCCCCAGGCTCTTCCCGCATGCCGACGCGCGCGCCTGGTTCGTTGGCAATGACGGGCTGATCAAGGAATCGGCTTTCCGCAACTCGACGCTGCAGGGCGCCTATTTGATCATCGCCGCGCGCCTGCTGGGCTTGGACACCGGCGCGATGTCCGGCTTCGACGCGGCCAAGGTGGACGAGAGTTTCTTCGCGGGCACGACCGTGAAGACCAATTTCATCGCCACTTTAGGCCATGGCGATCCGGCGTCGATCTTCGATCGCCTGCCGCGCCTCGATTTCGAGGAAGCGACGAGCGTCGCCTGAGATGTGAGAACGCTCGTCATCGAAACCGCCACCGCCGCCTGTTCCGCCGCTCTCGTGGCGGACAGCGTCGTCCTGGCCGCCGCGCATGAGGTGGTCGGGCGCGGCCATGCCGAGCGGCTCGTGCCGATGATCCAGGAACTGATCGGCGCAGGCGGGTTGCCCGATGCGGTGCTGGTTGATTGCGGGCCGGGCAGCTTCACCGGTATCCGCGTCGGGCTCGCCGCGGCGCGCGCCTTCGGGCTCGGCTGGTCGGTGCCCGTCACCGGCTATTCGTCGCTTGCCTTGCTCGCGGCGATGGCCGGAGCATCCGAGTCGATCGCCGTCGCGATCCCCGGCGGGCATGGCGAACTGTTCGTGCAATCCTTCGCATCGTCGCCGCTGCGCGCCGTGTCTGCGCTGCGCTCGCTGAAGCCCGAGGACGCCGCTGCCGCAATTCCAGAGGCCGTCGTCGTCGGCCCCGGCGCGCGCGCGCTCGTCGAGGCGCGCGGCTGGGGCGAGGTGCGGGACATCCTGCCGGACGCGCGCGCCGCCGTGGCGCTGCCTGCCGAACTGGTCGGCTTGCCGCCGGTGCCGATCTACGGGCGCGCACCCGATGCGAAGCTGCCGGCGTGACTCGGGTGATCGTCAGCACCGGCACCGCCGCCAATATCGAAGCGGTGATGCGGATCATGGATTCGGCGTTCGATCCGAATTTCGGCGAGGCGTGGAATCGCGGGCAGGTTCTGGGGATGATGTCGCTGAGCGATGTCTGGCTGATCCTCGCGACGCCCGACGACGACGAGATGCCCGAAGGCTTCGCGCTCGCCCGGCTGACGATCGACGAGGCCGAACTGCTGTTGCTCGCGGTGCGGCCGGAGGCGCGGGGCCGCGGGATCGGGCGGATCCTCGTTGAGGCGGTGGCCGAAAAGGCGCGGGCGCGCGGCGCGTTGCGGCTGATGCTGGAGATGCGGGAGGGCAATGGCGCGCTCGCGCTCTATGCCGCGGCCGGCTTCGCGCAGATCGGCCGTCGCCGGGATTATTACCGGGGGCGGGACATGAGCCGACACGATGCGATCACGCTCGCGCGGCCGCTCGGCATCGATCCGGGCCTCGTCGCCTGAGCCCTTCCGTCCTGCAACAAAGATCACTAGATTGCCGAGCATGCCTTTCATTGGATTATCGGAATGAACCGCAAGATCGATGTCGAAGCGCTCTGCGCGGAGAAGGGTCTTCGGATCACGGACCAGCGCCGCACGATCGCGCGCGTGCTGTCCGAATCGGAAGATCATCCGGACGTGGAAGCCCTGCACGCCCGCGCCTCCGCGATCGACGCGGGCATCTCGATCGCGACCGTCTACCGCACGGTCCGCCTGTTCGAGGAAGCGGGCATCCTCGAACGGCATGAATTCGGCGACGGCCGCGCGCGCTACGAGGCGGCCGCCGAAGGGCATCACGATCATCTGATCGATGTCGAGACGGGCCGCGTGATCGAGTTCATCGATGCCGACATCGAGATGCTCCAGCGTCAGATCGCCGAGAAGCTCGGCTTCCGCTTGGTCGATCACCGGATGGAGCTGTACGGTATCCCGCTCGATCGTGAGGCCTGACCGGCGGCAATGACGCTGCGCGCTTATGCCCGGCTCGCGGCGGCAGCATTTTGGCTCGCCGGCTGCTTCGTCTGTTATTCGATCGCTCGTCCGATCGGCCGTGAATCGCGCTGGGTGCGTCGCTTCATGCGGGGGATCGGCGGCCTGCTGGGCCTGCGCGTGACGATCGAGGGGCGGCCCAAGCCGGGCCATGTCCTCTACGTCGCCAACCATATCTCGTGGCTCGACATTCTCGCGCTGGGCGGGGCGAGCGAGGCGCGCTTCATCGCCAAGGACGAGATTGCGCGCTGGCCGCTGGTCGGCAGCCTCGCGCGGCTGGGCGGCACCGTGTTCGTCAGCCGCGAGCGGCGCGGCGCGACGCGCGTGCAGGCCGATGCGGTCGCCGCCGCGCTCGGCGAAGGGCGGCCAGTTGCCTTGTTCGCCGAGGGCGGCACCGGCGATCCGAGCTTCGTCCGCCCGTTCCGCCCGGCCCTCTTCGCGTCCGCGGTCGAGGCGGGAACGCCCGTCCAGCCGGTCGCGATCGATTATGGGCCGGATCGGGCGCGCTATGCCTGGCCCGACGGCATGAGCTTCGCGGACGAGGCGAAGCGGATGCTCAACCGCGCCGAACCCGTGCCCGTGACGTTGCGCTTCCTGCCGCCGCTCGATCCCGCGACGCTCGATCGCAAGGCGCTCGCCGCCCAATCGCACGCCGGCATCTCGTCGGCGCTCGTCTGAGCCGTCAGATCCCCGCATACCAGGCATAATCGCCGACATCCTCCCACGTGCCGCCCCCGCCCCGGCCGATCGAATCGAGGCTCGCGACGGCCTCCACCCCGCGCAGGAACTTGGCATGCTTGTAGCCGAGCTGGCGCTCGACGCGCAGGCGGAGCGGCGCGCCGTTGGGCACGGGCAGACGGTGTCCGTTGAGCCCGAAGGCGAGGATCGTCTGCGGATGGAGCGCATCGATCATGTCGACGCTCTCATAATAAGGCGCGCCGGCGAACGAATCGAAACAGTGGAAGACGATGTAGCGCGCCGAAGGGCGCACCCCCGCGCGCGCCAGCACGAGCCGCAGCGGCACCCCCGTCCAGCGGCCGATCGCGCTCCAGCCCTCGACGCAATCGTGGCGCGTCGTCTGCGTGCGGCGCGGCATCGCCTCGATCTCGGCGAGCGACAGCAGCTGCGGGCGATCGACGAGGCCGCTCACCTCCAGCCGCCAGTCGCGGAAATCGCCCGCCAGCAACCGGGCATAATCCGGCGTTCCGGGCGTGGCATTGCCGTTCGAGCGGAAGACCGGCGAGATGTCACCCGCGCCGAATTCGGGCGCGAGCGCCGCGCGATCGGTGACGAGGCGTTGCGCGCCCATGGTCAGTTTCTCGGCCGCCTTGAAGGTCGATTTCGCGGCGCTGCTCGCACCGATCTTGTCGCAGCCGGCCAGCAGCGCGCCTCCGCCGAGCGCGATCAGGCCGCGGCGGGTGAGCGGGCCGCTCATCGCGCGCGCAGCCGGAACCAGCCGGTCACCATCGATCGGACCTCGTTGAACGGCCCGGCGAGCACGACCATCACGAGATGCACGATCGTGAAGGCGAGCAGGCCGCCGGCGCACAGGAAGTGGATCGAGCGCGCCGATTGCCGACCGCCGAACAGATCGAGCAGCCACGGCAAGGTCGCGTCGAAGCCCGGCCCCATCGTCAGCCCGGTCAGGATCATCAGCGGGATCAGCACGAAGATGACGAGGATGTAGCTCGCTTTCTGGAGGATATTGTAGCGCGCCGCCGCCTCGCCCGCGGGGAAACGCAGACGCGCATGATCCTTGATGTCCTGCCAGATGTGACGCGGCGCCAGTTCGTCGCGGCGCGGCTTGAGATCGCGCACGAAGTGGCGGTTGATCAGGCTGGCGACGACGAACGCGCCGCCGCCGCCGATGAACAGCCACGCGAAGGTCAGGTGCCAGCGGCGCGCGCCGGCGAGGCTGTAGCGCGACGGGATCGTCGCCCAATAGGGGAAGGCGCGACGCTGGATATGGCCCTGCTGGTCCTTCCAATAGCCGAGCACGCCTGTCGTGGGGATCGCGACCGGGCCGACGATCATCCGGCCGCCCGCCTGCGTGCCGCCGATCGTGAGCCAGGCATGATCCCGGTTCGCGCCATATGCCCCCCAATAGAGGCGCGGATGCGCGTTGAAGATCATCAGCCCGCTCATCAGCAGGATGAAGATGCAGAGCGCATTGACCCAGTGCCACAGCCGCGTCGGCCATCGGTGCCGATAGACGAGCCGCCCCCGCGGCCGATCAGCCTCCATCACGGGCCCGTCCGGCGGGGGTTCGCGATCCGAGTCGCGGCGGCGGAAGTTGACAAAGTTGACACTACGTCAGGGGTGGCACGCCCTCTCCACCGGCGTGTGCGCGAACGGAGGAGACGAACCGGGCCGTGAACAAGAACATTGGGCCAGCCTTGCAGATCGCGAGCGTGTAGGAAAGCGGTGATGTATGCGGCGAACCGAGCCTGTCCGGGACGAAATGATACATTATATCATTGCATGTTCGCCTCACCGCTGCCATCTGGCCTCACGATGGCAAAACGATCCGATCTCGTCGAAAGCATGGCGATCGCCGCCGCGGCCGCCTGTCTCGCGCATTGCGTCGCGCTGCCGGTGCTGGTCGCGGCGCTGCCGGCTTTGGCGACCGTGATTCCGATCCCGACCTCGTTCCACATCGCCGCACTCGTCTTCGCGGTGCCGACGACGTTGTTCGCGCTGGGCATCGGCTATCGCCACCACCGCCGGACCTTCCCGCTGCTGGCAGGGCTGGCCGGGCTTGTGCTGCTGCTGGTGGCGGTGCTCGTCTACGAGCGCACGCCCGGCGAAGCGCCGGTGACGATGGCGGGCAGCCTGCTGATCGTGGCCGCGCATCTTTCCAACTGGAGGCTGCGCCGCCAGCCGGCATGAGCGCGGACCGGCTCCGGTGGCGAGCTTGCGCCCTCGCCTCGGAGGGCGAGCAATCCTGTCTTCGAGCTCGCTAATGGGCAACGGCATCCGACGGCGACGTCACGCCGAGCCATTTCTCCGCCGCCACGATCGTTTCGAAGAACTCCACGTCGGGCCGGTCGGTCAGGCGGCGGGCTTGCAGCCGCGCGAGCGACTTCGTCGTGACGAAGGCGAGCTTGCGGGAGCCGACCTCCTCGGTGCCCACGAGGCGGGTGAAATGCCCGACGGCCTCCTGGCTCTGGATCGCCATGTCGCGAATGTCGCAGATCGTGAGATGCTGATTGGGCAAGCAGCCCAACCCGGCGATCGCCTCGGCCATCCCGATGCTGAGCATCTGGATGTCGGCGGGGCTGAAAAACCCGCCCATCGTGAGACGGATGAGGTTGTGGCCAGGAACGGCAATGATGTCGTATAAGCTGGACATGTCCGCCGCATCCGCTTGAAACGTGAGCGATCGGTGAAGCGTGCAAATGGATTAGACGAAAGTCTAATGTCATGGTGCCGATTGCGGCCAACCCTGCGGCGGCTTTCGCCCCAGTAGCCGCCGTTACCTCCCCTCCCTGAAAGGGAGGGGATTGAGGGGTGGGTTGCTGTCGGCCGGGCGCCATCGGTGGATGGCGACCCACCCCCAGCCCCTCCCTTGCAGGGAGGAGAGCGGAGGAGCGGAGCGGAAGCTTTCCACCAATTGCGGACATTTTCGCCACGCGCACTTTTGAAGCTCAGGAACAAGCGGGACCAAAGTCCCGCTCTATCGCCCGAAGCAGCGAAGCGGGATCCCGATCAAGCCGGCATGACGAAGGCAGCCTGATCGTCAGCCGATCGTCACGCCCTTCCAGAAGGCGATCCGGCCACGGATCTTCTCGGCTTCCGGCTTGGGGTCGGGATAATACCAAGCGGCGTCCTTGTTGTCGGCGCCGTCGACGCTCAGGCTGTGATAGTGCGCGGTCCCCTTCCACGGGCAGATGCTCGTCGTGCTGCTCGGCCGCAGCACGGCGGCGTCAACCGAGTCCGCGGGGAAATAGTGATTGCCCTCGACGACGACCGTATCGTCGCTGCGCGCGATCAGCGCGCCGTTCCACCGTGCTTCGACCATCGTCTCTCTCCCGTGACGCGAACAGGTCGGGTGCCGGGCGAGACGCGTCAAGCCTGTGCGACATTGCCCGCAGCGGTGAACACCGCCCGTTGCGCCGCGAACGCGCGCTGGAAGGCGGGGCGCGCCTCGCCGCGGGCGACATAAGCGCGCAGGTTCGGAACTTCGTCGAGCAGGCCGGAGCTGGCCAGCCGGCGCAGCACCGTCACCATCTGCAGATCGCCCGCGCTGAAATCGCCCTCCAGCCAGTCGGCCTCGCCGAGCCGGGCGGAGAGATCGCGCAGCCGATCGCGGATGCGGTCCTCCAGGAACGGCAGACGCTCCGCATACCAGGGCTTGTCGCGCTCGACGAGCACGGCGACCTCGCGGTTCAGGATCGGCGGCTCCAGCGTATTGAGCGCGGCGAACATCCAGCCGATCGCGCGGGCGCGGGCCTTGGGCTCCCCGGGCAGCAGACCCGCATGACGCTCCGCAAGGTGTAAGACGATCGCGCCGGATTCGAAGAGGACAAGCCCGTCCTCCTCATAGGTCGGGATCTGGCCGAACGGGTGGAGCGCGCAATGCGCGGGCTGCTTCATCTCGGCGAAGGAAACGAGGCGGACATCATAAGCCCGGCCCACTTCCTCGAGCGCCCAGCGGACCGGCATGTCGCGCGCGAGCCCGCGGCCGCGATCGGGCGAGGATGCAAAGGCGGTGATCGTGGGGGTCATGCCTGCTCCCGTGATCGAAGTGTGAGGCTCAGTGCCGGAAGTGGCGCATGCCCGTGAAGACCATCGCGAGGCCCGCCTCGTCGGCGGCGGCGATCACGTCGGCGTCGCGGATCGAGCCGCCCGGCTGGATGACCGCCGTCGCGCCCGCCTCGACCGCGGTCAGCAGGCCGTCCGCGAAGGGGAAGAAGGCGTCGGAGGCGACCGCCGAGCCGATCGTGCGCGGCTCGCTCCAGCCGGCCTTGGCGGCGGCGTCCTTGGCCTTCCACGCGGCGATGCGCGCGCTTTCCATGCGGTTCATCTGGCCCGCGCCGATGCCCGCGGTCGATCCGTCCCTGGCATAGACGATCGCGTTAGACTTCACATGCTTGGCCACCGTCCAGGCGAACAGGCAGTCGGCCAGCTCGGCGTCGGTCGGCGCGCGCTTCGTGACGACTTTCAGGTCGGCCTCGGTGACGATGCCGAAGTCGCGCGACTGGACGAGGAAGCCGCCCGCAATCGATTTCATCGCCTTCGCCTTGCGCGCGGGATCGGGCAGCGCGCCGGTCAGCAGCAGGCGGAGGTTCTTCTTCCTCGCGAACACCGCCTTCGCGGCATCGTCCGCATCGGGCGCGGCAACGACTTCGGTGAAGATGCCCGAAATCGCCTCGGCGGTGGGGCCGTCGAGCGGGCGATTGACGGCGATGATCCCGCCGAAGGCCGAGACGCTGTCGCAGGCCAAGGCCGCCTCGTACGCCTCGACGAGCGTCGCGCCGGTCGCGACGCCGCACGGATTGGCGTGCTTGACGATGACGACGGTGGGCGGCCCGTCCCGGAATTCGGAGACGAGCTCGAGCGCGGCATCGGCATCGTTATAATTGTTGTAGCTGAGCTCCTTGCCCTGGAGCTGGACCGCGGCGGCGATGCCCATGCCGGGGCTGCCGGCGGGCACATAGAGCGCACCCATCTGGTGCGGATTCTCGCCGTAGCGGACGTCCGCTTTCTTGGTCATCGCGATCGCGACGTTGGTTGGGAAGCGCTCGCCCTGATCGACATGCGCGAACCAGCCGGCGATCGCGGAATCATAGGCTGCGGTCGATGCGAACGCCTTGGCGGCAAGGCGCTTGCGATCGTCCAGATCGGTGCTGCCCGTCGCGACCAGCGCATAATCCGCCGGATCGGTGACGATCGCGACAAAAGCGTGATTCTTCGCGGCCGAGCGGACCATCGACGGGCCGCCGATATCGATATTCTCGATGACCTCGTCGCGGCCCGCGCCCTTCGCGACGGTCGCCTGGAACGGATAGAGATTGACGACGACGAGATCGATCGCGCCGATCCCGTGATCGGCCATTGCCTGTGCATGCGCGGGATCGTCGCGCACCGCGAGCAGCCCGCCATGTACCATCGGGTGGAGCGTCTTGACGCGGCCGTCCATCATCTCGGGAAAGCCGGTGAGATCGGAGACGTCGCGGACGTCGAGGCCGGCTTCGCGCAGCGCCTTGGCGGTGCCGCCGGTCGAGACGAGCTCGACGCCTTGCGCGGCCAGCGCCTTGCCCAGATCGGCGAGGCCGGTCTTGTCGGAGACGGAGAGCAGGGCGCGGCGGATCTTGATGTCGGTCATGGCGCGAGCGTTTGGCCGATGTGAGGGGGATTCGCTAGCCCTGGCGGATCGCCCTCTTTTTACCGTTCGTGCTGAGCGAAGTCGAAGCACGTGCCGCCAGCGCAACGCCCGCAGCACGTCCTTCGACTAGGCTCAGGACGAACGGAGCTGGGCACTTCAGCCGAGCCTGGCTACACCTCCGCCCAGCGCCTCAGCAGATTGTGATACACGCCCGTCAGGCGGATCACCGCCTCGTCGGCATGGCCGCGATCGGCCGCGACCGTCTGGATCGCGCCGTCGAGATCGAACAGGGTCGTGCGCGCGGCATCGTCGCGGACCATCGACTGGATCCAGAAGAAGGAGGCGCGCCGCTCGCCGCGCGTGATCGGGGTCACGTGGTGGAGGCTCGAGGCCGGATAGAGGATCATGTCGCCCGCGGGCAGCTTCACGCTGTGCGCGCCATAGGTATCTTCGACGACGAGCTCGCCGCCCTCATACTCGTCCGGCTCCGACAGGAAGAGCGTCGCCGAGAGATCGCTGCGCACGCGGAAATCGTCGCCGCGGCGGATGCGCACCGCATTATCGACATGCATCGCGAACGTGTCCCCCACGCCGTAGGCGTTGACCAAGGGCGGGAAGACGCGCGCGGGCAAGGCGGCGGCGATGAAGAGCGGGGTACGGCCGAGCGCATCGAGGATGAGATTGCCGATCTCGACCGCCGCGGGCGATCCTTCGGGCAGCTGGCGATTGCGCTTGGCCAGCGCCGATTGATGGCCCGAGGTCGCGTTGCCGTCGATCCAGTCGGCCGCGTCCAGCAGCGCCCGGATATGCGCGAGCGCCGCGCCGCCGAAGACGCCGGGGACGGCAATCATCATGCGCCGGCGCTCAGGTCAGGCGGAAGGGGATGTTGAGGAAGCCGACCGCCTCGACCGCGACGCCGGCCTGCTTGCCGGGCACGAACTTCCACTTGGCGACCGTCTTCAGCGCGGCCTCGTCGAGGCTGTCGAAGCCGCTGGAGCGCGCGACGCCGATGTCCTTGACCATCCCCTCGGGCGTGATGACGACGCGCAGGCGGACCGTGCCTTCCCAGCGGTTGCGGCGCGCATCCATCGGATAGCGGGGCGAGGGATTGCCGAGGCTCTTGGCCGATCCGTCGGGCGCGCTGATCGGCGCGGCGGTCTCGGACACGACCGCAGACGGCGGCGCGGCGGAGACGATGGGCGGCGTCGGCGGAGACGGGATCGGCGTCGTGGCGACCGGCGATGGCATCGCGATCGCCGTCTGGATGACGGGCGGCGGGGCGACGATCGGCTGTTCGGCCGGCGGCGGCGGGACCTTGGCGGCAGCCGGTGGCGGCGTGTCGGGCACGACCGGCTCGGGCTGGATCTCGACCACGGTCAGCCGCGCCTTGGCCTTGGGGGTCAATTGGATGACGTCGAAATAGGCGAGCAGGAACAGGGCTGCGACATGGACCGCGAGGATCGCCGCCATCGCTTCCCAGCGCGGGCGCCGCTGCTGGTTGCAATAGCCGCCGCCGATGCGCGCGAGCACTTCGGGCTCGGGCGACGGCGACGCGGGCGCCAGCGTCCGCGCCGGGCGGCGCTCCGTCGTGCGTACATAGCCGGCCTGGATCATTCCCACCCGTCCAAAAAACTCGGGAAAAGTGATTCCCCTCGCGATGCTGGTAGCGCCGCGCCTACTGATAATCAATCGCATTAGCGCCGGACCTCGCGAGAGGCCCGGCGCCGTTGGGATCAGAAGCTGTAGAACAGGCTGAGGATCGCCTGACGGCCCTCGCCAGGGCTCGCCCAGCCATTGTTGCGGATGCTGGTATAATATTTCTTGTTGGTGAAGTTCTGCACGTTGACCTGCGCGGTCAGCCCGCCGGCAATCGGGTAGGACAGCATCGCGCGATGGATCAGATAGTCCTTCGAGCGGTAGACCACGCCTGTATTGTTGAGGGCATAGTCGCCCTGATACGTGGCGCCGTATCCGAGCTGCAGCCCGAATGGCAGCGTGTAGGTGGTGAACAGGCTGCCCGAATTCTTCGGCGTCTGGTTGATGACCGCGCCCGCCTGGGCATCGCCAGTGCAGCCGGTGGTCGTGGGCCGCTCCTTGCAGACATCCGAGATGCTCTGCAAGATCTTCGTGTCGAGATAGCTGTAATTGGCGAAGATCGTCCAGTTCGGCGTGATCTTGCCCGACGCGCCCAGCGTGATGCCGTTGACGCGGCTCTTGCCGTCATTGACCTGCAGCGTGGGGAACAGCGGATCGAAACTCGTTACGGGGAAGTTGGTGCGCTCGTTGCGGAAGACCGAAGCGGTCAGCTGCAGCTTGGCGTCCATCAGATCGATCTTGCCACCGACCTCGTAATTGACCGCGGTCTGCGGCTTGGCATCGCATGGATCGACGTTGGGCGCGCCCGCGGCGATCGTGCCGCAGCCGGAGCGGACGGTCGAGGAGACAGGCGTCTTCGAATTGCCGTAGGCAACGTACAGGCTTGCGTTCGTGACCGGCTTGAAGACGAGGCCGACGCGGTAGGAGAAGAGATTGTCGTTCGCCGTCTGGTCCGCGCCGCGCGTGACCCGGCCGAAGGTTGCACCCGGCGTGCCGATAATCGTGTCGGAGCGGAACTTGGTCTTGAAGCCCTCGTAGCGCAGGCCGCCATTGATCTCGAACATCTCGCTCAGCTTGATCGCATCGAACAGATAGACGGCCTTCGTGATCAGCCGGCCCTCCGACGCCGCGGTCGGGATATAGTTGATCGGCCCGCCATAGATCGGATTCGGATTGGCGATGTTGATGGCCGGCAGCGTCGGATTGGGGGTGGCGCCCGCAATGTTGCGCAGCACGTTGCCGTTGCTGATATCATAGGTTTCGCGACCGATCGACGCGCCGAGATTGATCGTATGCTCGATGCCGACCGTGTCGAACACGCCGCGCAGATCGAACTGCGTGAACAAATTCCTGGTGTTGGTGAGGCGCGCCGTGCCGCGCGGGCCTGACGGGTAGAAAAGACCGGCCTGCTGGCCCGCCGCGCAGGCGACACCCGTGGTCGTCTGGCCGGTCGACAGGCAATAGGTCCCCTGCGGCGGATCGGCATACGTGTCCTGCTCCACCCGCTCCCAGCGGGTCAGGTTGCGCAGCGAGATCTTGTCCGTGAAATCATGTTCGAGGATCGCAGTCCCAATGTCGACCGACTGCGTCTGCTTGTCGATATCCTCGTAGCCATAATAGCCGCTGTAGCTCGCACCCGGAAGCAGCCCGCCCAACGAGGCGTAATACGGCACGCCATAGACCGGGATATTGTGATCCTCCTGGTGCGAATACATCAGGGTGAAGCGCGTCGGCGTGCCGAGGCCGACCGTGATCGACGGCGCGACGCCCCAGCGATGCGCATATTCGAAATCACGGCGCGGCAGATCGTTCTGATGCGCCATCGCGTTCAGGCGAAAGGCGACCGTGTCGGATAGCTTGATGTTGCTATCGACCGTACCACGAAAATAATCGTCGGTGCCGACCGCGCCCTGGACGACAGTAAGGTCCGCTTCCTTGGGGCGCTTGGTCACGAGGTTGATCGTGCCGCTGATCGACCCGCCGCCGCCATAGACCGAGTTCGCGCCGTTCACGACCTCGATCTGCTCCAAGTTGAATGTGTCCGAGCGGCTATATTGGGCGCTGTCACGCACGCCGTCGATCTGGATGTCATTATTCGCGCTCTGGCCGCGCAGGTTGATGCTGTCGCCATAGCCACCGCCGCCTTCGCCCGCGCCGAACGTAATGCCCGGGATCGTCGCCAGCGCATCGCGCAGCGAAAGCAGGTTCTGCTGGCGGATCGTCGTATTGCCGATGACCGTCACCGTCTGCGGAAGATCAAGCAGCGGGCGGGTATATTTGGGGCTCTCCAGCTTCCCGACCTTTACTTCGTCGGCCACCGCCGTGTCGGTGACGGTGACGCCCTCGAGCTCGGTTCCCTTTTCATCCTGGGGGCTGCTCTGCGCCTGGGCGGCGACGGGTGCTGCGATCAGGCCGACGCAGGAGAGAGCGAGAAAGGCCGAGGCCGGCCGGATTGTGTTCGAGCGCAAGGAAGACCCCCTTTGTTGCGACTGATTCTCATTTGCCGGCGCGGCTAATGCGAATCATTCGCATGGGAGTCAACTATGTTTCGACGCTGCAACGTTTCGAAACATGCGAGGATCAGGAGAATTCCGGGTTTTTCGCAGGGTTAGCGCGCCGTGGCGGCGAGGGAATCAGGCGACCGTGTCAGCTCTGAGACGCTGGAACAGCCAGACGCGGATCGCGCTGGCGAGATTGACGGCGGCACCCTGCCCCGCCCGCTCGGCATCGATGCGCGCGACGAGCGCGCTTAGTGGCAGGCGATCGGCGTCCGCGGCTTCGCGCAGCGCATCCCAGAAGATCGGCTCGAGCGTGACCGAGGTGGCATGGCCGGCGATCATCACCGATCGCTTGATCGGGCCCCGCTTCGCGTCGTCGGGGCCCGTCCGGTCCATCAATACATGTGCTGGCCGCCGTTGATCGACAATGTCGATCCGGTGACGAAGCCGCCATCTTCGGAGCAGAGAAAGGTCACGCCGCGCGCGATTTCGTGCGCGTTGCCGAGCCGGCCGACCGGGATCTTGGCAACGATCTTGGCGAGCACGTCGGCGGGGACCGCAGCGACCATGTCGGTATCGATATAGCCGGGCGCGATCGCGTTGACCGTGACGCCGAAGCGCGCGCCTTCCTGCGCGAGCGCCTTGGTGAAGCCGTGGATGCCCGATTTGGCGGCGGCATAATTGACCTGGCCATATTGGCCGGCCTGGCCGTTGATCGAGCCGATATTGACGAAGCGCCCCCAGCCGCGCTCCTTCATGCCCTTGAACGTGGCCTTCGCCATGTTGAAGCAGCCGCCGAGATTGGTGTCGATGACCGCCTTCCACTCCTCGTAGGTCTGCTTGAGCATCGTCCCGTCGCGGGTGATGCCGGCATTGTTGACGACGATGTCGATCGGGCCGAGCGCAGCCTCGACCGCGGCGACGCCCGCGTCCACGGCGGCCGGATCGGCGACGTCCCATTTGAAGACCGCGATGCCGGTGCGCTCGCTGAATTCCTTCGCGCGCTCGTCATTGCCGGCATAATTGGCGGCGACGATCGCGCCTTCGGCCTTCAGCGCGATGCTGATCGCCTCGCCGATCCCACGCGTCCCACCGGTAACGATTGCCACGCGCGCCATCCACATTCTCCCAACAACGCCTGCTTGTTAACCGCAGCCTATGAAACCGGGAGCCAGCCCGCAAGCTCTTGTCGGACAAGCGCCTCGATCATGTCCATTCCGCGCACGCCGGCATTGAGGCAGGGCAGATAGGCAAAATCCTCTCCGCCCGCGGCCAGGAAGTCCTCGCGGCCGCGGATCGAAATCTCCTCCAGCGTCTCCAGACAATCCGCCGAGAAGCCGGGCGTCACGATCGCCACGCGCCTTCCGGCACGCCCAAGATCGGCAAGCGTCAGATCCGTCGCCGGCCCGAGCCATTTGGCTTTGCCGAAGCGCGACTGGAAGGAGACGATCACCTCGCGGCCCAGCTTTTCGGCCAGGAGCCGCGCCGTCTTCTGGCAATGGCAGTGATAGGGATCGCCCAGCTCCAGCGTCCGCTGCGGCATGCCATGGAAGCTGGCGAGGATCGCATCGGGGACGAAGTCCAGCGCGGCGAGACCCTCCTCGATGCTCGCCGCGAGCGCGTCGATATAGCGCGGATCGTCATGATAAGGCGGCAGCGTCCGGATCGCCGGCTGCCAGCGCATCGCCGCCAGCGCTGCGAAGACCGCGTCGTTGGCGGTGGCCGTCGTCGCCCCCGAATATTGCGGATAGAGCGGCGCGAGCAGGATGCGCTCGCAGCCCGCCGCCTTCATCGCCGCGATCCTGTCGGCGATCGCCGGCCGGCCGTAGCGCATCGCATGATCGACGAGCACGCCGTCGCCCGCCAGCCGCTCGGCCAGCGCCTTGCCCTGCGCGCGCGTGATCGCGGCGAGCGGCGAGCCGTCCTCGCTCCACACCTGCTGATAGGCATGCGCCGACTTCTTCGGCCGCGTCGTCAGCACCACACCGCGCAGGATCGGCTGCCACAGCCAGGGCGGCAGCTCGACGACGCGGCGATCGGACAGGAATTCCTTCAGGTAACGCCGCACCGCCTTGGTCTCGGCCGCGTCGGGCGTGCCGAGATTGATGAGCAGCACGCCGAGCTTCGGCGCGGGGATCGGAGGATGGCCGGCGGGCTTCATGCGAGCGTCAGCGGCAATTGGCGCAGCCGCTTGCCGGTCACCGAGGCGAGCGCATTGGCGAGCGCGGGCGCGACGACGGGCACGGCGAGTTCGGCGACGCCGCCCGGCGCCTCGCGGCTTTCGATGAGTTCGATGACGATCTCCGGTGTGTCGGCCAGAAGCGGCAGGTGCAAAGCGGCGATCGAGCGCTGATCGACGATCCCGGCGGTGTAGGTGATTGCGTCGCCGAGCGCGGCGGCAAGCCCCCAGATCAGCCCGCCTTCGATCTGCTGGCGGACGATGTCGGGGTTGATGATCCGCCCGCAATCGACCGCGACGACGAGCCGCGAGACGCGGATCGCATCCTCCTCGACGCTCGCCTCCGCGAGCAACGCGATGTGGCTGCCGAACGCCGAATGGATCGCGAGCCCCTGCCCCGATTGCGCCTCGCCCGACCAGCCCCCCGCCGCCGTCGCGCGCGTGAGGCAGCGCGCGAGCCGCGGCGCGCCGCCGAGCTGCGCCATCCGGAACGAGAGCGGATCGCTGCCCGCCGCCGCCGCCAACTCGTCCATGAAGCTCTCGCCGAAGAAGGCGGTGTAGCTGTGCGCGACCGAGCGCCACATGCCGGTCTCGATGCCGATATCGGCAGGCGCGTGCGCGATCGCGACCGCCGGAATCGCATAAGGCGGCCGCGCGCCATCGATCGCGCCGAGCTCCGCGCCGCCTCCGCCGCCATAACCAGTCAGGCGCTTGCCCATCTCGCCCATCGCCGAGGGTGTCGCCACCGTCGCGCTCCACGCGGCGATCCGCCCGCCGGCGAGCTTCGCCTTCAGCCGCGCCTTCGCGGGCGGGCGATGCCGCGCGCGCTGCAATTCCTCGCCGCGGCTCCACAGCAGCTGGATCGGGCGCCTGGCCTCGATCGAGAGCAGGGCAGCCTCGACCGCCGCATCATTCTCCACCTTGCGCCCGAAGCCGCCGCCGACCGGCATCGGATAGACCGTCACCGCATCCTCGGACAGGCCCGTCGCCTGCGCGACCGCGCGCCGTGTCAGGCCCTGCGCCTGCGTCGGCACCCAGATTTCGATCCGCCTACTCGTCGCACGCGCCGTCGCGACCAGCGGCTCGATCGGAGCATGCGCGGCGAGCGGTACCGCATAATCGGCGGCGAGCGAGGGCACGGCGCCCAGCGCCGCATCCGCGTCGCCGATCGCGACGAGCCTTTTGCCGCCGTCCGCCAGCGCGCGATCCAGCGCGCCTGCGACATGCACCGCGCCGGGCAAGGTGCCGCGCGTCGCGAACTTCGCGCCGAGGGCATCGACCGCGCGATCCGCCGCCCACCAATTGTCCGCCAGCACCGCGACCCAACCGGGCCTGCGGACGATGCCGACGACGCCGGGAACCGCGCGCGCGGCCTTCTCGTCGATCGCGCCGAGCGTGGTGTCGCCGAGCGGGCCGTGGCGGATCGAGGCGAAGGCCATGTTGGGCAGGCGCACGTCGCCCGCGAAGCGCATCGTCCCGTCCACCTTCGCGGGCAGATCGAGCCGCGGCACCGACTGGCCCGAAAGCTTGCCCTCGCCGGGCTTGCGCAGCGGCAGCGGGCTCGGCGGCGCGAACCCCACCGCCTCGGCCGCCAGTTCGCCAAAGCGGAAGCGATCCTCGCCGCGCACGACAAAGCCGGCTTCGGTATCGCAGGCGCGCCAGTCCGCGCCGAGCCGCTTGCCCGCGGCCATGCACAACAGGATCCGCGCCGCGGCCCCCGCCTCGCGGAAGCGCTGCTCGAAGCCGCGGATCGAGCTGGAGCCCGCGGTCATCATCAGCGCCTCGCGCGTCGCGAACTCGCGCGCCGCCCAGCGGCCTGCGCCGGCGAGGAAGGCGGGCGCCTGCTCGGTCACCGCCTCTTCCAGCAGAAGCGTGTTGGCATAGACCGGATTGATCGGCGCGGGCTCGACGCCGATCTGCCGCCAGTCGGCGCCCAGTTCATCGGCCAGGATCTGCGGCAGCGCGGTCCATACGCCCTGCCCCATCTCGGCCTGTGGCACGATCACGGTGACGCGCCCGTCGCTGCCGATCTTCAGGAACGCATCGACGATCGTCTCGCCCGGCCCGGCGACGAGATTGGGCGCATAGGTCCGCGGCCACACGCCCCAAGCGAGCGCGAGCCCGACCCCGGCCCCGCCGCCGATCAGCAGGGTCCGGCGATCGAGGCCTTTGCGCGAAGGTCGGACGGGCGGCGCCATGCGGGCCTGATAGGGTCCGCGGCCCGGCCCGTCCACGATCTCGCCAGGCTTATGGATTGCCCTTGCCGCCATTCGCGCCGAACGCCTGGCCGGTCGTGTAGCTGAGTTCGTCCGAGGCGAGCGCGACATAGAGCGGCGCGAGCTCGGCGGGCTGGCCCGCGCGGCCGAGCGGCTGCTCCTGCCCGAACTTGGCCATCTCGCCCGGCAGCTGCCCGCCCGCGACCTGCAGCGGCGTCCAGATCGGCCCCGGCGCGACCATGTTCACGCGGATGCCGCGCTCCGCCATCTGCTTGGCGAGGCCCTTGGTGAAGATCAGGATCGCGCCCTTGGTGCTCGCATAATCGAGCAGCTCCGGCTCGGGATCGTAGGAATTGACCGAGCCGGTATTGATGATCACCGAACCCGGCTTCATGTGCGGGATCGCCGCGCGGCTCAGGCGGAAGAGCGGGAAGACATTGGTCTCGTAAGTGCGGACCATCTGCTCGTCCGATATCTCGAAGATGTCCTTCTTGGACTGCTGGTAGGCGGCATTGTTGACGAGGATGTCGAGCCCGCCCAGCGCCTTGACCGCATCGTCGATGAGCTTCTCGCAGGCCTTGAGGCTGCGGATATCGACCGGCAGCGCGACCGCCTTGCGGCCCGCGGCGCGGATCAGATCGACGACCTCCTTCGCATCGGGCTCCTCGGTCGGGTAGTAGTTGATCGCGACGTCGGCGCCCTCGCGCGCGAAGGCGATCGCCGCCGCGCGACCGATGCCGCTGTCGCCGCCGGTGATCAGCGCCTTGCGCCCCGCGAGCCGGCCCGAGCCCTTGTAGCTCGCCTCGCCGCAATCGGGCTTCGGATCCATCTTCGATTGCAGCGCGGGCCAGGGCTGGCGCTGCTCGGCATAAGGCTCGCTGCGATATTTGTGACGCGGATCGACAGGCGCGACCGTGCCCGATCCGTTGGCCGGGCCGCCCGAGCCGCCCGCCTGCGCCAGCGCCGGCCCGGCCGCGATCGCCGCGCCGGCCATGCCGACGGCCGCACCCTGGAGGACATTGCGTCGCGTCGTCTGCCGGTCTTCGTCCATATGCCACCTATGTCGTTGAAACTGTGGGCACAGAACAAGCGAGCGACGATCCGGTTCGGTTTGCGCGCCATTTATCTTCCGACACGCCTCAGGCTCGGCTAAGTCGCGGTTTATGAGCCTTCTCGCCCTCGCCGCTGCGACCGCCGCCGTCGCCGAGCCGATCCGCTACACGGATCTGCATCTGTCGCCGATCGCGCTGAACCTCGGCTTCTTCCAGATCCGCTGGTATTCGCTCGGCTATATCGCCGGGATCATGCTCGGCTGGTGGTGGCTGACCAAGCTGATCGCCCAGCCCGGCGCGCCGATGGCGCGGCGTCATGCCGACGATTTCGTCTTCTATGCCACGCTCGGCATCATCCTCGGCGGGCGGATCGGCTATGTGATCTTCTACGATCCGTGGATGCTGCGCGACGATCCGCTGCAGGTGTTCCGGCTGTGGGACGGGGGCATGTCCTTCCATGGCGGCGCGTTCGGCACCGTCGTCGCGGTCTGGTGGCTCGCCTGGCGCGAGAAGCTCTCGGCGCTGCGCATGATCGATTATGTCGCCTGCTGCGGCGGCTTCGGCCTGTTCCTCGTCCGCCTCGCCAATTTCGCCAATGGCGAATTGTGGGGCCGGATCACCGACGTCTCCTGGGCGGTGGTCTTCCCGGGTGCCGACGCGGGCCCCTATCCCCGCCATCCCAGCCAGCTCTACGAGGCGGCGCTGGAAGGCGTGGTCCTGTGGCTGATCCTCAACGCCTTCTTCTGGAAGACGCGCGCGCGCTACTGGCCGGGCTTCCTGCTCGGCGTGTTCCTGACCGGCTACGGCATTATCCGCTTCGCGCTCGAATTCGTCCGCGAGCCCGATGTCCAGCTCGGCATCCTGCCCTGGGGGCTGAGCATGGGGCAGACCCTGTCCGCGCCGATGATCATCGTCGGCATCTATTTCATCGCGACCGCCAAAAGCCGGCGGGTGCGCGTCGAGCCGATCGCGGGCCATGACAGCATCGCCTGACGCCCCGCCGCCCGCCGATCTGGCGGACGAGATCGCGGCCCTGATCGCCGCCGAAGGCCCGATCCCGCTCGGGCGCTTCATGGGCCTCGCCAACGCGCATTATTATGCGACGCGCGACCCGTTCGGCGCGGGCGGCGATTTCGTCACCGCGCCCGAGATCAGCCAGATGTTCGGCGAGATCGTCGGCCTGTGCCTCGCCGATCTGTGGCAACGTGCGGGCACGCCGAAGGCGGCCTATGTCGAGCTCGGGCCGGGCCGCGGCACGCTCGCGGTGGATGCGCTGCGCGCGATGGCGAAGGCGGAGTTCGCGCCGCCCGTCCATTTCGTCGAGACGAGCCCGATCCTGCGCGATGCGCAGCGCGAGCGCGTCGAGCAGGCGATCTGGCACGACACGATCGAAACGCTGCCCAAGGACGTGCCGCTGCTGATCGTCGCCAACGAATTCTTCGACGCGCTGCCCGTCCACCAATTGATCGCGACCGTCTCGGGCTGGCGCGAGCAGATGGTGGAGGGCGTCGCCGGCGATTTCAGCTTCGTGCCAGGCACCAAGCTGATGGACAGTCTGATCCCGCAGCATCTGTGGGATGCCGATCCGGGCCGGATCGTCGAGCAGAATCCCGCCGCGATCGCGATCGTCACCGCGCTCGCGCACCGGCTGGCGAAGCAGGGCGGGGCCTTGCTGATCGTGGATTACGGCCATGACGGCAGCCGCCACGGCGACACGCTCCAGGCGGTCCACGCGCACGCTTATGCCGATCCGCTCGTGAAGCCGGGCCAGAGCGACCTGACCGCGCATGTCGATTTCCTCGCGCTGGAGGCGGCCGCGACCGCCGCCGGCGCGCGCGTCTTCGGACCCGTCGAGCAGGGCCAGTGGCTGATCGCGCTCGGCATTTCGGACCGCGCCGGCGCGCTGACGCGCCAGGCGCGCGACCGCGGCAACGAGATCGCCGCCGCCTACCGCCGGCTCACGCATCCCGACGAGATGGGGAGCCTTTTCAAGGCGCTGGCGGTGGTCTCCCCGAAATGGCCGGAGCCCGCCGGCTTCGCGTGATCGGGGCTCCGGGGCCTATCCCCCGTCCGCTGCCGCGATCGACACCGCCAAGAGCGCAGCATCCGGCCCGAAGCCGGCGTCGGATCGCGATCAGCGCAGCTTCTTGGCGAGGGTCGCGGTGAAATCGGGATCCTTGTTCGCCACCCAATCGACGAATTTCCGGACGGCGGGGTCGGCCAGCAGGCCTTCCACATCCATGCCGTGGCGCTGCAGTTCGGAATTGGTGAAATTGACGATCAGCGTCTGCTGGCAGATCGGGTGCATCGGCACGACATCGCGCCCGCCCCGGCTCTTGGGCACGGGATGGTGCCAGACGATGGTCTTGCCCGTCGGCCGGCCGCACAGCCAGCAGGGCGGCGCCGCCGCCGGAGCCTCCTCGTCGCGCTGCGGATCGTCATAGGGACCGTGTCTGGGGTGCTTGCGGGCCATGTCCTGCCTGTCTCGCCTGATTGCCCCGCCCGCATAGGGCGGCCGTGCTGCGGTGCCCACTCCGAAGATGATCGAATGGAGGTCGCGGGACCAGACGCTGAAAGCGGACGGTCCGTTATCGCCCAGTAGCGGACCTTCTACACTCTTTCAGCTTGCGCGGATCAGGCCGATGATGTCGGTCGTGGATCGGACATCACCGAACGACCTATAGATTGTGAAAAGCGTGGAGTTATGCACTTCGTCGGATACAGTCGCATTGGCCTCTGCTGCCATAATAACCCTGTAGCCGCACGCTCTGGCGTCCCTGGCAGTGCCTTCGCAGCAGACATTTGATACCATTCCTGCAATAATTACAGTCTTGATTTCGCGACTCCCTAACTGGCTGTGCAAATTGCAGTGCAACGGGAAAAATGCGCTCGCGGTACGCTTTTCTAGGAACAGGTCTGACGGGTACCGCTCGAGACTAGGGCATAGGCGACTCTCGAGAGGCCCCTGTCCTCCCGAAACACGGAACGCCTCAGCAGCCTCCCTGCCGTAGAACTCGTTCGATAGATCAGGATAAGGATCGTCTGATGATGGGATCACCCACGCAATAGTCCCACCTGCGTCGCGCAACGGAGCGGCGATCCTATTGATGTTTTCGATAACATCGGCGCTGTGCTTATTACCGGCGAAGAATGGTACCATGTCGACTACCACCAAAGCGGTCGATCTTGGCGCAAGATGCGAGAAGGCATGGCGTCGCCCACGCCGTTGCTCCTGTCGGGCATACTCGCGCTCCGGAATGCTCCAATTATGCGTCATCATGACTCCGCAAACGAATAATCGGAAATGAGTCTCGTCGCAGCCATGCCATAAGACGACGTCCGCTAACCACCATTGCCGCCGTTACCTCCCCTCCCTGAAAGGGAGGGGATTGAGGGGTGGGTTGCTGTCCAGCCGAGCGCATCGGTGGATGGCGACCCACCCCCAGCCCAGCATCAGGTCGGTCATGCCCCCAGCATGACCTGAACAGCGCGGGGGCGCTGTTCACCTGATGCTCTTCCAGGGAGGGGAGCCAAACGTCCGCTCACCACCACAAGCCGCCATTCGACCCCGCGCCCGCGCCGTTCTAGAGCAGCGCGATGCCCGACCAGCCCCGCCCGATCCGCGCCCGCGCCCTGACCTCGCTGCCCCACGGCTTCCTCGGCCGCGAGGGCGGCGTCTCGACAGGCATCCATGCCGGTCTCAATGTCGGCCTCGGCTCGGACGACGACCGCGCCGCCATTGTCGAGAATCGGCGCCGCGCGACCGAAGCGATCCTCCCCGGCGCCTTGCTCGTCACTTTGCACCAGATCCATTCAGCCGATGCCGTGATCGTCGAGGCCGCCTTCGCCGATGCCGATCGCCCGAGGGCCGACGCGCTCGTCACCGATCGGCCCGGTCTGCTGCTCGGCATCCTCACCGCCGATTGCGCGCCGGTCCTGTTCGCGGACGTGGACGCGGGCGTCGTCGGCGCGGCGCATGCCGGGTGGAAGGGCGCGATCGGCGGCGTGACCGACGCGACGATCGCCGCGATGGAACAGCTCGGCGCCGACCGCAGCCGCATCGTCGCCGCGATCGGCCCGTGCATCGCGCGCGCCTCCTACGAAGTCGACGAAGGCTTCCTGATCCGCTTCTGCGAGGCCGATCCCGAGAATGAGCGCTTCTTCGCCGACGGGCGAGCAGGCCACCACCAGTTCGATCTCGAAGGCTATGTCGCCGCGCGGCTCGCCGCCTGTGGCATCGGCCGGATCGAGGCGCTCGGGCTCGACACCTATGCCGACGAGGCGCGCTTCTTCAGCTACCGCCGCGCCACGCATCGCGGCGAGCCGGGTTACGGGCGCGAGATCAGCCTGATCGGGCTAGCAGGCTGAGCGGTCGATCGTGACGTGAGCGCAATCGCGCCGCCGCTCAGAAGGGCGACCAGCGCGATTTCTCGCTGAAGCGCATATAGCCGACGTTCGCGCCGAGCCGCCAGCCGACGCCGAGCCGGATCGGCACCAGCACGACATCCTTGCGCTTTAGATAGCTCGCCTGGAAGCCGCCGATCACGATCAGATTGCCCTCGGCGGCGGGGTACCGGTTGAACAGCTCCTGGCTGTCGTACAGATTATAGACGAGCACGAAGGTCTTGCCGCCGTTCGCGCCGAGATCGAAGCCGAGCGACGGCCCCGTCCAATAGACCGGGCGCTGACCCTCCACCTTGTGGAAGAGCGTGCCCGATCCGTAGCGCACGCCGACCGCGATCGCGGCCCCCGCCTCGCGCCCGGCGATATAGGCGTCGGGGCGACCATATTGCTTGAAGGTCCGCTCGATGACCTTGGCGAGGCCTTCGGCACCCTTGCCGAACACGCCCTCGGCGGCCGCGAGCACGTCATTCTCCTGATAGGCGCCGTCGGCCGACGCCTGCGCCGCGGCATGTTCGGTCGCGGGCGCCGCGGGCGGCGGCGGGCTCGCCCGCTCGGGCGGCGCGACCCGCTCGGGCTCGGGCCGGGCAGGTGAATCGGACGGCCGCGCGGCGCGCGAGGCGGCGTTGTTGGGATCGATCGTCTGGACCTGCGCCACGGCGGGACCGCCCGCGAGCCCGATCGCCGCTGCCGTCGCCAGCCATTTCATGCCTCTGTCCATCGCTCGTCCCACCTCCGTTTAAGGGGGGAGATAGCGGATCGCGCGATTGCCTCACGATGAACGGCGACCCGCATTGATCGCCGCCCGACTGCTCGCTATAGCCGCCCCGTGCCGCCGGTCCGGAGACGTGGGTGAGTGGCTGAAACCAACGCTTTGCTAAAGCGTCGTACGGGAGACCGTACCGAGAGTTCGAATCTCTCCGTCTCCGCCAACCGATCGAAAGCCGCCGCCCCCGCGCGGCGGAAGGTCACCAAGCGGCGATCCCGAATCTAACGTCCGAAATGAAGCGTCTTGGGGAAGGCCAGGCGCCTTGTCTCTCCGCCCGAACGGTCGACGCGCAGCCAATGGTCGGCCGCCATCAGCGACGACAATATGTGCGATCGCTGATCGAAAGGCGTCTCGAAGCGTGCGGAGGGTCCTCGTCCGAACGTGCCGCGCAGGAAGAGGGTCGTGTCGTCCCGGCCTTGCTCGTCGCTGATCACTGCAAGACCGCGCTCGTCGGGCAGGCCGAGCATCGCGCGCAACGCCTGGCCGACGAAGAAGCGCATGCCGATGCAGGCCGAGACGGGGTTGCCGGGGAGGCCGAAGAAGGGGCGTCCGTCCGCCAGCAGCGCGAATAGGATCGGCTTGCCGGGCCGCATCGACAGGCCATGGAAGAGGATGCGCGCGCCGCGGCGCTCGAGCGCTTGGCGGACGAAATCATAGTCGCCCCGCGAGGCCCCGCCGGTCGTCACGACAAGATCGGCATCGGTCGCGCAGACGCGATCAAGCGCCGCCCCCAGCATAGCGAGATCGTCGCCGACGCGCTCCGATGCGGACAGGATCGCGCCCACGGACGAAAGGGTGGCGGCGATCATCGGCCCGTTGGCGTCGATGATCGCCGACGGATCGATCGCCGCTCCGTCGCGGGCCAGTTCGCTGCCCGTGACGACCAAAGCCACTCGAGGCGACCACATCACCGCGACCTGCCCGATCCCATAGGCGGCCATGCCGGCGACGATATCGGGCGTTATCACGTGGCCGGCGTCCAGCACCTTTTGCCCCGCGATCGCGTCCTCGCCGATTTCGCGGATGTTGAGGCCCGGCCGCGCCGGGGTGGAGATCGTGACATAAGCAGCGCCAGTCTCGACCGCCGAATGTTCGATCATGACGATGGCGTCCGCGCCATCGGGGACGGGCGCGCCGGTGGCGATGCCGGCGGCACTGCCGTCGCGCAGCGGCACCGGCCAGGTTCCGGCCGCGATCCGGGCTGCGATCGGCAAGCGGACGGGCGCCTCCGGCGTGGCGGCGGCAACATTTTGGCTGCGCAGGCAGAAGCCGTCCATCGCGGCAGCGCGAAATCCGGGGACGGTGCGGGCAGCGACGAGCGGTACGGCGGTGATGCGCCCCAAGGCGCGATCGATGGGGACGCTCTCGCCCGGCAGCGGCCGGACGTTCCCGCGGATGAGGGCGAGGCCCTCATCGACGCTCGGGCGGTCACCGCCCATCCAGCATCTCCAGATCGGCGGGCCGATTGATGTTGAAGGGCGCCGCATATGCGAGCGGACGGGCGTCGATGAGCCTGGCCCAGCGGCGCATCGATCGATCGCCACCGCCCTGCAGGTGAGCATCGAGCGCGGCCGCGTGTTCGCTGCGCCAGATGCCGATCACCGGCATGTCCGCGAGCCAGGCGTCACCCGCCGAAGACAGGATCAGGTCGAGCAATCCCTCGTCGAGCAAGGGCGTGTCGCACGGCGCGGTGACGACGCGATCGAAGCCATGCGCGCGGGCATGGTGAAGCGCGGCGTTGAGCCCCCCCAGCGGCCCGAGATCGGGCATCGGGCGGTCGGGGATCGCAGCCGCGCTGCCATGCGCGCGTCCACAGATGACGATCGTCTGCGACACGGATTGGAGGGCCGCGACGACGTGCTCGATCAGGGGGCGGCCACGCCAGAGCGCCAGCGCCTTGTCCGTACCGAAGCGGGAGGAGCGACCGCCCGCCAGCACCGCGCCGAGGATCATGGCAGGCTGATCAGCAGCGCATCGCGGCGCGCGAGCACCCGCAGGGCGAGCCCCGCGTCTGCGGCGCGGCGAACCGCGAGGTCGGTCGGCGCCGAGATCGTGGCGAGCATCGGGCAACCGGACAGAACCGCTTTCTCGACCAGCTCGTACGAGCAGCGCGAGGTGAGCAGCGCGAAGCCGCCTTCCCAGCCTTGCCCCGCGCGAACCATCGCGCCGATGAGCTTGTCGAATGCATTGTGGCGGCCGACATCCTCGCGGACGTCGACGATGCGGCCGTCCGCCGCGCAACGCGCCGCGGCATGGACCGCACCGGTCGCGCGGTTGAGCGGCTGATGCGCGTCGAGTGCGGACAGGGCCGCGAAGACCGCGCGATCCTCGCCGGCCCACGGCCGCGGCACGGCCGGCAGCGGACGCAGGGCCTGTTCGAGATTCTCGATGCCGCACAGACCGCAGGACGCATCCGCCGTGCGATGCCGCACGCGGTGCGCGAGCCGCGCGACGCTCGTCTCGGCGACCGCCACGCGGACGACCATCCCGGCCTCCGCCTCATGGATATCGACATCGGCTATGTCTTGCGCACCGTCGATCAGACGCTCGGTCAGCAGGAAGCCGTGGACGAGATCGTCGAGGTCGGACGGGCTGGCCATGAGGACCGCGTAGCCAAGGCCATTGACCTCGATCGCGACGGGCATCTCGACCGCGAGTTCCCGCTCGATGCGCTGCGCCGCTCCCTCCGGCGGTGCCCTCAGGAAATCGTGCGGCGCCGTGTTCATCGGCGACGCATCACGCCGCGATACGCACGGGGACCGATTTGGCGGCGGGCACGTGACTTTCCTCGGCATGATGCTCGACCGGGATCAGCACGTTGCACTCGGGATAATAAGCGCCGAGGCAGCCGCGCGGAATATCATAGGGCGTGACGATCAACCCTTCCTGGCGGCGCGCCTTGCCATCGCCGGCATCGCTTTCCAGCGCGACGATCTGGCCCGCGCTCAGCCCCGCCTCCGCCATGTCGGCCGCGTTGATGAACAGCACGTCGCGCGTGCCCTTCACCCCGCGAAAGCGGTCATGATAGCCGTAGATGGTCGTGTTGAACTGGTCGTTCGACCGCAGCGTCATCAGCCGATACCGGCCCGGCGCATCCGCGAAACCCGCGGCGGAAAGATGCTCGGGCACCAAGAATTCGGCCTTCTTGCTGGCGGTGAGCCAGATGCGTTCGGACGCCTTGTTGCCCTTCCAGAAACCGCCCGGCGTGAACAGACGCGTCTCGTAATCCTTGAAGACCTCCGGATAGGTTTCGGCGATGGCGACGCGGATCCGGCGATAGTCGGCGACCCACGCATCCCAATCGACATGCGGGTTCGGCGGCAGGATGCGCTTGGCGATCGCGCCGACGATCGCGGGTTCGGAGAGAAGGTGCGGGCTGGCCGGCTTCGCCTTTCCGCGCGAACCGTGAATACAACTGGTGCTGTCCTCGACCGACACCGCCTGCGGGCCGCTGGCCTGCACATCCTCCTCGATCCGGCCGAGGCACGGCAGAAGATAGGCCACCTTGCCCGGGAAGAGGTGGTTGCGGTTCAGCTTGGTCGCGATCTGGACGGAGAGCTGCAGCCTCGTCCACGCCTCCTCCATCGGGCCGGTCTCGGGCACCGCCCGCAGGAAATTGCCGCCGAGCGCGATGAACGCCTTGACCGATCCGTCGATCACGCCGCGGCAGCTCTCGACCGTGTCGAGGCCCTTCTCCCGCGGCGCGGTGAAGCCATATTGCGCCTCGAGCCTGTCGACGGGGACGAGTTCGGTCTTCTCGGTGATCCCGACGGTGCGCTGCCCCTGCACGTTGGAATGGCCACGCACGGGCGTCGGGCCTGCGCCCGGCTTGCCGATATTGCCGCGCATCAGCAGCAGGTTGACGACCATCCGGACGTTCTCGACGCCCTTCACATGCTGCGTCAGGCCCATGCCGTAAATGGCGAGGACCGCCTTGGCCTTGGCGTAGATACGCGCGGAGTCCTCGAGCTCGGCCTGGGGCAGGCCGGATTCGTGCTCGATCGCGGCCCAGTCGGCGGCGCGGACGGCATTCAGGAAATCGGGGAAGCCCGACGTATGCTGCTCGATGAAGTCATGATCGAGCACGGCCGGTTCGCCCGCCGCGAGCGCGGCATCGTCCCATTCGACGAGGAATTTGGCGATTCCCATCATCGCCGCAATGTCGCCGCCTGCCTTGACCTGATGATATTGGGTCGAGATCGCCGTCTCGCCGAGCGTCGCCATCTCGATCGGGTTCTGGGGATCGGTGAACCGTTCGAGGCCGCGCTCCTTGAGCGGATTGAAGGTCACGATCTCCACGCCGCGCTTCCGGCAGTCGCGCAGATCGTGGAGCATGCGCGGCGCGTTCGATCCGACATTCTGGCCGAAGAACAGGATCGCGTCGCAATGCTTGAAATCCTCAAGCTGCGTCGTACCGACCGGAACGCCGATCGCCGCCTTCAGCCCGACCGACGTGGATTCGTGGCACATGTTCGAACTGTCCGGCAGATTCTGGTTGCCGAACATGCGCGCCATCAGCCCGTACATGTACGAAGCCTCCAGGCTCGTACGGCCCGAGGAATAGAAGACGACCGATTTGGGATCGAGCGGCCCCAGTTCCGCGGCGATTCCGTCGAACGCCTCCTCCCAGCTGCAGGCGACATATTTGTCGGTGGCGGCATCGTAGCGCAGCGGATGGGTCAGGCGCCCATGCTGCTCCAGATCATAATCCTTCCACCCGCGCAGCTCGGCCAGGCTATGCTCGGCGAAGAATTCGGGTGTGGTCCGGAAGGTCGTGAGTTCCCACGCGGTCGCTTTCGCGCCCTCCTCGCAGAATTCGAACGGATGATGGTCGGCGGGCTTCGGCCAGGCGCAGCTGACGCACATGAAACCGTCCGGCTTGTTCTGGCGCGCGAGCTCGCGCAGCGCCTCGGGCTTCACATGCTCGCGCGGCATGATCTCGGCGAGCGAGCGGACGGAACCCCAGCCGCCCGCGGGTCCGGCGAAGGGCTTGATCTGCGGCTTGTCGGACTTCTGCTCGGCCATCCCGCTTCACCCTAACCTGTAAAAATATCTCGACATTTTGCCTTCGGGCAGAAGCCTAAGGCGGGAACGGGGCGGCAGGCAAATGGTTCATGACGCGATCGATCGGGGCGGTTTGCGCGTCACGGATGCGCCAGCGCGTAATCCAGCGCCGCGCGGACGGCCGCGACCTGCGCGTCTATGCATTCGGCGGGGGTAGTGCGCGGGCTGTCGGGATAAACCTCGGTGATCGTGGTGTAGCGCGCGCCGGTGATCGAGGTGGCCAGCCCCAGCTCCGCCAGCGAATATGCGATCACGCCAGGCGCGACGACAGGCGATCCGATGATCTCGCCACGCGGGTCCGGAGGCGCGATGTGGGTCACTTGCTCCACGGCGGAAATGATCGCTTGCTGGAAAGCGGGCTGCGGATTGGCGCTATCGTCGACCAGATAGAAGCCGTCGGGGATCTCGCCCGGCTCGTAGGGCTCGCCGTCGCGTGCGGCGAGCGCAGGACGAAACTCGCTTTCGTCGCTGTCGGTCGTTTCGTGCAGATCGATGTGAAGCAGGAAACCGGCTTCGACCGAGCGGATAAGTGCGATCAGGGCGACCGCCTCCTGCGCGGGACCGTCCGCGCGGAAATTGCGGTTGGGATCGACGGCGTCGTAATTCCAGCGGTTGATGCGCTCATAGGCCCAGGGGCTTACGCACGGCACCGCCAGCAGGTTGATCTTGCCCGAATAAAACGCGGCATGCCGCTCCAGGAATTCGAGCACCCCCATCACGCCGCTCGTCTCGTAGCCATGCACGCCGCCGGTCACGAGCGCGGTCGGCAGCGCGGGATCGAAGGCGCGATCGCGCAAGGCGAGCAGCGTATAGGTCTCGCCCGCATAATCGAGCCGCCCGTAGGCGAGCTTTTCGTACCGGGCGGCCAGCGCATCGATCCGCGGCACGACATCCTCGCCGTACCGGCGCTGGCGAGACTGGCGCGAGCGCCACTCACCGATCTGCTCCGCGCCCCATGGCTGGCCGGGGATGCCGATGGGATAGCTGCTGTCTGTCATGTCGGTCTCATCATGGGACGATAGCGCCGTCTGCACCGTCGGCTTCAGGTAGCGTCGCACCGGGCATCGGCGCCAGCCAATAGGCGGAGTCATTGCAGATTTTGCGAGAACGTCGCGCATCGGCGACGTGCCAACGGGGGGCCCTGGGAAGGCTGGAGATCGGTGGCGAAATGATCTGCGCTGCCCTATGCCGCGCCTCTCCTGCTGGTTGAGAGCGATTCTATGGCTTTGGTCAAGAAATCTACCCTTCGGTCACCTTCCCGAACCGTGGGTGCTTCGCCGGACGAGCAGATGGCGGCGCCGAGGCCGGTCGTGCGCCGGGCGCCGTCCAAGGCGAGCGCCGCCACTGTCATCGAACGGATCGATCAGGCGACGCAGGAACTGGCCAGCGGCCTCGCGGAGGCATCGGCCGCATCGGTCGAACTTCAGCAATCGATGGATCGGATTTCGAGCGGCGCCGAGGAGGCGGCGGGCGCGGCGCAGGAATCGCTGGGCGCGATCGCCGCGCTGGGCGCCGCATTTCAGAAAGCCCGCGACCGTGCGGCGCAGGCCTCCCGCCAGTCGGCGATCGTCGAGGCGGCCTTCCAGGCGGCGGGCGTCCAGATCGATACGTCGGTCGCCGCGATCGAACTCAACGCGCGCCGCCAGGCCGGTGCGGTCGAGATCATCGGCTCGCTGGAGAACGCGGCGGCGCGGATCGGCGAAATCGGCCAGACGGTGGCCGACCTGTCCGAACAGACGAGCCTGCTCGCGCTGAACGCCGCGATCGAGGCCGCGCGCGCGGGCGATAGCGGCGCGGCCTTCGCGGTCGTGGCGGACGAAGTGCGCGCCCTCGCCGAAAGCTCGGAGAGCAATGCCGGCGAGATCCAGACGCTGGCGGGCGGCATCGCCACCGACGTCCGGATCGTCGCTGGCCGGATCCGATCCGCATCGGAGATCGCGACGGCCGAGGCCGATGCGGGGCGCCAGGTGATCGATCAGCTCGACAAGGGGCGCGCCGAGCTGACGGCGCTGACGACGGACATGGAGGGGATCCTCCTCTCGGCGGTCGAGGCCGATACGGCGGCGCGCGAAGCGGAACGCGGCGCGGAGCAGGTCGCGAGCGCCGCCGAGGAGCAATCCGCCGCCGCGGCCGAGGCGCAGCAGGCGATCGAACAGCAAAGCGTGTCGCTCGACCAGAGCCAGCAGACCGCCGAGGAACTGGGCAAGGTCACCGCCATGCTTCAGGACGGCGGCGCGCGGAGGGCCAGCGCCGAGGAGGTCGCGGCGGCCGCCGAGGAATTGTCCGCGACGGTGCAGGAGCTGTCCGGCGCCTCCAGCCAGATCCAGGTCGCGATCGAGCAGATCGGGCGCGGCGCGGAGATCCAGGCGGCGGCCACGCTGCAGGCCAACAGCGCGATGACGCAGATCGAGCGATCGGCCGCAGCCGCGCAGGAGCGCGCCAGCCGGACGTCCGATCGCATTGGCGCGGTCGTCGCCGACGTCGCGATCAGCCGCGAGACGATCGGGAGGCTGGCCAATGGCGTGGAGACCTCGCTCGTCGAGACCCGATCGGTCTTGGGATTGCTGACGACGCTGGGCGATACGGGACGGCGGATCGAGAAGATCACCGACGGGCTCGCGCTGATCGCCGTCCAGACCAACATGCTGGCGGTGAGCGGATCGGTGGAATCGACGCGCGCGGCGGAAGCCGGGCTCGGCTTCGCCAACGTCGCAGGCGACATCCGCAAGCTCTCCCGCGAATCCGCGCTCAATGCCGAACGCGCCAAGGATACGGTGCGCGCGATCCAGGACCAGATCGCCTCCGTGCGGCGCGACCTCGACCAGATCGTGGGCGCCGCGGAAGGCGAACTTGCGCACAACCGCGCGATGGTCGAGCGGCTGAAGATCATCACCGCCGATCTGGAATCGGCGCAGACCGCCAGCCTGGGCATATCCGATGACGCCGCTGCGATCCTGCGCTCGGTGCGCGAGGTGCGCAGCGGCACCGAACAGATCGCGACCGCCGCCGAGATCGGCTCGGGCGCGGCGCGCGAGGCGGCCAGCGCCGCCCGCCAGCAATCGCAGGGTGCCGAGATGCTGGCCGCAGCGATCGAGGAGATCGCCTCGCTGGCGACGGCGCTGATCGAGACCGCCGCCTGAGCGTGGCGAGCGCGGCGGGCCCGGATGAGCCGATGCTCAGCTTCCGCGTCGGCGGAGACCGGTTGAGCGTTCCGGCGGCGATCGTGCGCGAGGTCTCCAGGCTGCCGCGCATCACGCGCGTGCCGCATGCGCCCGCCAGCCTGCTCGGGCTCGGCAACTTCCGCGGATCGGTTCTGCCGGTCGTCTCCTTCGCGCGCCTGACCGGCCGCGAGACGCAGGGCGAGCGGCGCGTGATCCTGCTCGACACCGCCGATCCGCTGGCGCTCGCCGTGGATGACGTGGCGGCGCTGGGACAGGATGACGATGCGCGGCGCATCGATATCGAACAGCTCATCGCCCGGGATTTCCAGCGGGCCGACCGCAAGGCGCGTGCGGTCGCCCGGTCGAGCCAAGCACCGGCGAGCGACGCGGATGCCGGCATCACCCTCGTCGCCTTCACCGTCGCCGGACAGGATTATGCGCTGCCGATCGCCGCGGTGCAGGAGGTGCTGAGGCTTCCCGCCGACATCACCCTCCTGCCCCATGCCGATGACATGGTGGTGGGTTCGATCGTGGTGCGCGACGCGCTCCTGCCGTTGCTGTCGCTCCAGAGCCTGCTGGCGCTTCCCGGGGACGGGGATGCGGAGCGCGCGCGCGTCCTGGTCGTCAAGATCGGCACGCACAGGGTCGGGCTGGTGGTGGACCGGATGGATGCGATCCTGCGCGTTCCCGAAGCGCAGATCGATACCGTCCCGGCCGTCCTCGCGCGCGGTTCGGCCGAAGCGCGAATCCAGGCGATCTGCCGGCTGGACGGCGGGCAGCGGCTGGTCTCCGTGCTCGCCGTGGAGCATCTCATCCGCGAGGATCTCACCGCGCGCCTGCTGCAGGGAGCTGACGAACTGATGGCGGAGCGCACGGCAGAAGAAGCATTGGCGCAATTCCTGCTGTTCCGGATCGGCAAGGAGGAATTCGGCCTGCCAATCGAGGCGGTCGTCGAGGTGGCCCGCCCGCCCGCAAAGCTGACGCGGCTGCCCCGTGCGCCCGCCTTCGTACAGGGCGTGATGAACCTGCGCGGCCAGGTGATCCCCGTAATCGATCAGGCGCGGCGATTCGGCAGCACGGTGCCGCCAAGCGCGCGCCGCCGGGTGATCGTCGTCCGGCTCTGCGAGCTTCAGGCGGGCTTCGTCGTGGAAGCGGTCTCCGATGTCATGCGGGTGCCCGTCGGCGCGATCCGCGCCGCGCCCGATCTGGGCGGCGAGCAGACGCGCGTCTTCGATCGCGTCGTCAATCTCGGGGACGAAGGGCGGATCGTGCTGATCGTCAGCCCGCAGGAACTGCTCGATCGGGCCGAGCGCGAGATGCTGGGCAAACTCGGCGGAAAGTTGCCGGCCGCCGCATCGTGACGCGACTGCTGATCGTCGACGATTCGCCGCTGATGCGGCGGCTGCTCAGCGAGATCTTCGCAGCCGAAGCCGATTTCGAGGTCGCCGTCGCGCGCAGCGGGGCCGAAGCGCTGGCGCAGCTCGCCACCTTCAAGCCCGATGTCATCACGCTCGACATCCACATGCCCGGAATGGACGGGCTCGCCTGCCTGGACCGGATCATGGTGGAGCGGCCCTGCCCGGTCGTGATGATCTCGTCGCTGACCGCAGAGGGCGCCGACGAGACGCTGGAGGCGATCGCGCTCGGCGCAATCGATTTCGTCGCCAAGCCGCGCGGCCCGGTCTCGATCGAGATCGAGACGATCGCGCCCGCCTTGGTGGAGAAGGTGCGGGCCGCATCACGCGCGCGCATGTCCCGCGCAACACGCCTGGCGGATCGCGTGCGGCTGCGGACCAGCGCGCCTGCGCTTGGCCGAACGCGTACACCCGCATCCCGCGGCGCGGCCAAGCCGGTGGCGGCCGGCGGCAGCGAAGGTCTGGTCCTGGTCGGCACCTCGACCGGCGGCCCCGCCGCGCTGGACAAGCTGCTCGGCCAGCTTCCGGCCGACTTTCCATGGCCGATCGTCATCGCCCAGCATATGCCCGCGAGCTTCACCGGCGCGCTCGCCCGGCGGCTCGACAAGATCTGCGCGCTCTCGATCGTCGAGGTGGCGCGGCAGACGCCGCTCGTCGCCGGCACCGCCTATATCGGGCGTGGCGACGCCGACGTCCTGATCTCGCGGCGGGCCGGGGCGCTCGTCGCATTGGCGGCCCCGAGCGCCCCCGAACTGCACTGGCATCCCAGCGTCGACCGGCTTGTTGCTAGCGCGATGCAATATCTCGCACCCGAACGGCTGATCGGAGTGTTGATGACGGGCATGGGCGCGGACGGCGCGCAGGCCATGGCGAAACTCGCCGAAAAGGGAGGACAGACCATCGCCGAGGCCGAGGAGAGCGCGATCGTGTGGGGCATGCCGGGTGCGCTGGTCGCGCTGGGCGGCGCGGATCATGTCGTGCCGCTGGATGCGATCGCCGCGCGCCTGACCGGCCTGATCGGCCGGTGAGCGAGGAGCCCGGCGGCCAGGAGCCCGCCGCTTCGGTCCCGTCCGAGGAAGAGCTGCGCCGGATTACGGCCTATATCTATCGCTGGACGGGCATGATCTTCGGCGAGAGCAAGCGTTATTATATCGAACGGCGCCTCGCCCATCGCATCGCCAAGACGAACATGCCCGACGTCCGCGCCTATCTGGCGCTGCTCGCGGGCAGCGCGGTCGAGCGCGAGCAGCTCGTCAACGCGTTCACCGTCAACGAAACCTATTTCTACCGCGAAGAGCATCAGTTCGCGGCTCTGTCGGCGCAGATCCTGCCGCAGGTCATCGCGAACAAGCGCCCCGGCGATCTGGTCCGCATCTGGTCGATGCCCTGCTCGACGGGCGACGAGGCCTATTCGATCGCGATCTGGCTGCTCGAAAACTGGCCGCTCGTGGACGCCTACAATGTCGAGATCGTCGGCTCGGACGTCGATACGGCCGCGATCGAACAGGCCAAGGCCGGCCGTTACGCGCCGCGTGCGCTGGCGCGGCTCCCTGCGACCGTGATCGCGTCCTATTTCGAGGCGGAGCGGAACCATCGCCGCAAGATCATCGACGATCTGCGGGAATCGGTCCGCTTCGTGCCCGCCAATCTGTTCGATCGATCGACGCTGCCGTCGCTCGGCAAGTTCGACATCATCCTGTGCCGCAACATGCTCATCTATTTCGACGATGAGTCACGCCGCATCGCCGCCGACAATCTGTTCGACTGCCTTCACCCCGGCGGTTTCCTGCTGCTCGGGCACAGCGAATCCATGGCGCGGATCACCGATCGCTTCACGATGGTTCGCCTCGACGATGCGATCGTCTATCGTCGCCCGTGATGGACGAACTGCTCGAGCAATTCCTGATCGAAGGGCGCGAGCTCGTCCTGCAGGGACAGGCCGATCTGATCATCCTGCTCGGCGATCCCGGCAATGCCGGTGCGATCGATAGCGCGTTCCGCGCGATCCACACGCTCAAAGGATCGGTCGGGATCTTCGACATGGCGCCGGCCGAGCGCGTCCTGCACGCGGCGGAGACTTTGCTGGAAAGCGCGCGCAAGGCGCCCGCGGGGATATCGCCGGGCGATGTACCGCGCCTTGTCGCAAG
This sequence comes from Sphingomonas natans, assembly GCF_030546695.1. Classification (GTDB taxonomy): domain Bacteria; phylum Pseudomonadota; class Alphaproteobacteria; order Sphingomonadales; family Sphingomonadaceae; genus Sphingomonas_I; species Sphingomonas_I natans. The sequence goes on along the minus strand of NZ_JAUOTP010000012.1, from coordinate 18,429 downwards.
CCTCGATCAGGTCGATCGCTGGATCGATGCGATGGAGGCGTCCGGTTCGCTCGGATCGGGGGCGGACGCGATCGCCGCACGCCTGCTCGATCAGCAAGCGGAGACATCGCCCCGAGCGGAGGCGCTGGACCCAGACCCGTGCAGTCCGGACTGGGCGATCACGCTTGCCGATCGGGAGGCAGCGGCGCTCGCGAACGCCACAGGTGCGCTCGTCGCCTTTCGCTATGCGCCCGACAGCGACGCCTTCTTCCGTGGGGACGATCCGCTGGCGCTGATCGCGACCGTCCCCGGGCTGATTGCGCTCGCCGTCCTGCCCGCGCACGGCGCCTGGCCCGATCTCGCGACGATCGATCCCTTCTCGTGCGGGATGGTGATCGAGGGCGTAGCCGCCGCGCCCCTCGCCGCCCTGCAGCCGATCTTCCGGCTCGTGCCCGATCAGGTCGCGTTCCACGCGCTGGAAGCACGCGGCGCGCCGGTCCGCGAACACTCCGCCCCTTCGTCCGGGGCGACGTTCCTGCGCGTCGATGCGGCGCGGCTCGATGCGCTCGCGGATGGCGTCGGCGAGCTCGCGGTCGCCGCCAACGCCTTTTCGGACATCGCCCATCGCGCCGAACGCATCGATCCCGCTCTGGCGCTCGTCATTCGCGCAGCGCAGGGCGATCTCGATCGCGCGGTCGGGGTCGTGCACCGCGCCGTGTCCGCGGTGCGTCTCGTGCCACTCGGGCCCGCGCTCGCACGACTGCCGCGGCTGGTCCGCGAGATCGCCGTCAATCTCGGCAAGCAGGTCGCCTTCACGCTGAGCGGCGATCAGATCGAGGTCGACAAGCAGATTGCGGACGGGCTGTTCGAGCCTCTGCTCCATCTCGTTCGCAACGCGCTGGATCATGGCATCGAAGCGCCGGAGACGCGCGCCGCGAGCGGAAAGTCCAGCGAGGGCGCGCTGTCGCTCCGGATATCGCGAGAGGGCGACGATGTCCTGGTCACGCTCGCCGACGACGGCGCGGGGATCGACCCGACCCGCATCAAGGCGCTCGCGGTGACGCGCGGACTCATCGATGCCGAAGCCGCCGCGCAACTGGCCGACGGCGCCGCGCTCCGGCTGATCTTCGCACCCGGTTTCTCGACCGCGGCGCAGATCAGCGACGTTTCGGGCCGCGGCGTCGGCATGGATGCGGTGCAATCGGCGGTCGATCGCCTGCGCGGCCGGATCGACATCGAAAGCCAGGTCGGGCTCGGCACCAGCTTCCGACTGCGCCTGCCCGCCAACGCGCTGACGACGCGGCTCCTCGTGATCGATGTCGGCCGCGACCGCTACGCCGTGCCGTTCGACCAGATCGCGGAGACCGCGCGCGTCGAGGCGGAGCGCCTCGTCCCGCTCGGGACGGGTATCGCCTGCGTGCTACGCGACCGGACCGTCCCGGTGCTGAGCCTCGCAGAGCTGCTGGGCGGCGAGGAGAGCGGACTGGACCCGGCGCGCCTCCTCGTCACGCGCGCGAGCGGCGAACCGGTTGCGCTGCGCGTCGATCATTTCAGTCACCGGATCGACGCGATGGTGCGCGCGCCGACCGGCTTGCTCGCCGGCGTTCCCAGTATTGCGGGCACGGCGCTGCTCGGCGACGGCGGCATCCTGCTGGTCCTCAACCTGCCGGAGCTGGTGGCATGAGCATCGAGGTCAGCGGGACCGTCATCAGTATCGTCGGCCATGCGGCGGTCGAGGATGCCGAGCCTTTGCTGGCTGCGCTCCACGAGGATTCATCGAGGACCGTTGATCTGCATCAAGCCGTTCGTCTGCACACTGCGCTGGTCCGGCTTCTACTTGCGCTTCGACCGCGCATCGTGGGCGTACCCACGGATCCATTCTTTGCGACTTACCTGCTTCCGCTGCTTGATCGCGACCGAGGAAGCGCATAGCCGATTGGTCTGTCTATGTTTTGCAGATGGCGACCCTGTCGTCCCGTATAGTTTCGGAGTGCCGAATGTCCGTTACCGTCCTGATCGTGGATGACAGCAAGCTCGCGCGGATCGTCGCGGGCAAGGCGCTCGCCGAGTTGCAGCCCGCTTGGCAGAAGCTGGAAGCCGCGAGCGCGCAGCTCGCGCTGGAGATCGTCGGCGAACAGGCGATCGATATCGCGCTCATCGATTTCAACATGCCGGAAAGGGATGGCCTCCAGCTCGCCGAGGAACTGCGCGCGCTGCATCCCGATCTGCCGATCGCCATCATAACCGCCAACATCCAGGATGAGATCATCGCGCGCGCCCGTGCGGTCGGCGCGACCTTCGTGCCGAAGCCCGTCACGGCGGACGGCCTGCGCGGCTTCCTGTCCGGCGCCGCTTTGCGGTTGCGAGCGGCAAAGGGATGATCACCGAACCCATCTCACTCGCCGAGCTCGAGCGGGATGCACTGACGGAGATCGTGAATATCGGCGTCAGCCGCGCCGCATCAAATTTGCGCAAGATGATCGGCGGCGAAGTCCTACTCTCCGTGCCCTCGATCGACGTCGTCAGCCAGCGCCGCGCCGCGCGCCTGATCAGCGAGCGCGAAGTAAGCGATCTGATCGCGGTCCGCCAGAATTTCCAGGGCCCGTTTTCGGGCTGCGCGCTGCTGATCTTTCCTGAGACGAACAGCCTGGAGCTGGTGCGCGCCGTTACCGGCGGTGAGCTCAGCACCGCCGAACTCGTCGAGATGGAACATGAGGCGCTGGCCGAAACGGGCAACGTCATTCTCAATTCCTGCCTCGCGACGATGGCAAACATGCTCAAGCGATCGCTGCAGATGACGATCCCCGAGGTCATCCGCGGATCCGGCGCGACATTGTTCGAGGTGGACGAGACGAACGCGTCCGAGGGGCTCGTCCTGTTCCTGTACATCAACTTCTCGGTCCGAAAGCATGACATACGCGGCTATATCGCGATGATCATGGATCTGCCCTCGCTCGCGACGCTGAAGGAATTGCTCGACGAATTCATCCAGCGCGTGATGAGCGACGATGCCTGAAACCGGCCCGTCCGCGGGCAGCGATCATGTCCGCAAGCTTCTCGCGGCGGCCGGCGCGAGCGGCACCTGGGACTGGAATATCTCCCAAAACCGCCTTCGGATCGATGCGCCCTTCGCGGAGCTCTACGGTCTGGACGAGACTCAAGCGGACACGCCGCTTCCGACCGCGACGTTTTTCAAGGCGGTCCATCCGGACGATCGCGCGCGCATCCGCATCGCGGTCGCCGGGATGGTCGCGGGCGCGGAGCATTTCTCGAAGGAGTTCCGCGTCGTCACCGCGGACGGCACGGTCCTGTGGGTCCATGGCCGCGGCGAGACGCATTTCGATCAGGACGACCAGCCGGAATCCTTCACCGGGCTGTTGATCGACGTCACCGAACGCAAGCGCACCGAGGAGCGGCTGCGCGTCGCGCAAAGCGCGGGTGGCGTCGGCACGTTCGAATATTCGGACGGTTTCGCGACCGTCGCGGTCTCGTCGGAATTCTGCCGGCTGCTGGGGCTCCACCCGGCCAACATCCTTCCCGTCCGTACGATCAACGCGGTGCTGACCTCCGCCGATGCCGGCATGCTGATCCCCGAGGCGCCGCATGGCGCGCAGATGGAGACATTGGACGGCACGTTCTGCGTCATCCGCAACGATGATGGCGAGCGGCGCTGGATCACGCGGCGGGGCGAGATCCTGCACGACGGCGATGGCGGCTATCGCCTGATCGGCGTCATCTACGACGTGACCGCCGCGAAGGCGCAGGAGGCCGCTCTGCGCGATCTCAACGAGACGCTGGAGACGCGGATCGAAACCGCGCTCGCCGAGCGGCAGCTCATCGAGGACGCGCTCCGCCAGGCCCAGAAGATGGAGGCGGTCGGCAACCTCACCGGCGGCATCGCGCATGATTTCAACAATCTGCTGACGATCATCATCGGCAATATCGATACGGTGCTCCGCCGCTCCGGCACGGACCGGGATCCGCGCGAGCAGCGCTCGCTCGGCAATGCGCTGAAGGGGGCCGAGCGCGCCGCGGCGCTGACCCAGCGGCTGCTCGCTTTCTCGCGCCGCCAACCACTCGCGCCCAAGACGATCGATATCGCGCGCCTGCTGACCGGCATGTCGGATCTGCTCACGCGATCGATCGCGGAGACGATCGCGATCCGCGTCGTCGCCGCGCCCGATCTGTGGGCGGTCGAGGCGGATCCGAACCAGCTCGAAAACGTGATCCTCAATCTTGCGGTCAATGCCCGCGATGCGATGCCGGACGGCGGACCGCTGACGATCGAGGCAAAGAACGAGGTGATCGGGGCCGACGCGTTCGCCGGCGTGCCGGACGGCGCCTATGTCGTGGTCTCGGTCAGCGACGATGGCATGGGCATGGCGCCGGAGACGGTCGCGCAGGTGTTCGATCCCTTCTTCACCACCAAGGAGGTGGGCAAGGGGACGGGCCTGGGCCTGTCGATGGTCTATGGTTTCGCCAAGCAATCGGGCGGCCATGTCCATATCCGCTCCGCGCTCGGCGCCGGCACGACGGTTTCGCTCTTCCTGCCGCGCCAGCAGGGCGCCGCCGAAAGTCCGGACGAGCCGGACGCGGTCGCCGCCGAGCGCGGCCGCCCGAGCGAAACCGTGCTGGTGGTCGAGGATGACGAGGATGTCCGCGCCTATACGGTCGGCGTCCTGCGGGAACTGGGCTATCACGTCATGGAGGCCGTCGATGGGATCACGGCGCTTCAGGTTCTGGGGCGGGACGATCAGCCGATCAGCCTGTTGCTGACCGACGTCGTCATGCCGAGCATGTCGGGGACCGAACTCGCCGATGCCGCCCGATCGCTTCGGCCCGAACTGAAGGTGCTTTTCATGTCGGGCTATCCGCGCGATACGATCAGCCCGGACGGCCGGATCCAGGCGGGTGTCGATCTGCTGTCGAAACCCTTCACCTTCGCCAGCCTCTCGCAGAAGCTCCGCCAGGTCATGGATCACGCCGAAGGCTAGATCGCGCGTCGCAGCGCATCGAACGGGAGGTTTGAGCAATCACATCTTCGGGCGCGATCGCTCTGTGCCGACCCGCGCCGCGAGCATCAGGATGGCGCCGAGCAGGGTCAAGGCCGCGAGCAGCAAGAGACCCGCCGCTTTCTCCCCCGTCAGCGTTTCCGCCATTACCCGCGCGTTGGGCGCGAGGAACGAGCCGATCGCGCCGAGGCTGTTGATGAGCGCGATGCCGGCCGCTGCCGTCACCCCGCTCAACCCCGCCGAGGCATGTCCCCAGAAGATGGGCTGTGCGGCGATGAACCCGCTCGCGGCGAAGCACAGGCCCAGCAGGCCCAGCCACGCCGATCCGGCCGCGACCGAGACCGCGATACCGACCCCGGCAACCGCCAGCGCGCCCGCGGCGATCTCCCGGCGGCGTCCGGTCCGATCGGCCAGGCGCGGGAGATAGAAGGTCGCGAACAGAGCGCAGCCCCACGGTATCGCCGAGACGACGCCGACCTGGAACCCCACGCTCCGGCCGATCAGCGCGCCGACCTGCGACGGCAGGAAGAACACGACCCCGTACACGCTCATCTGGATGAGCAGATAGATGAGGCCGAGATGGAGAAAGCGCGGGCTGGACAGCTGCGCCAGAACCGCGCGCGGCCGCGCATCATGTCCGTCGCCCGGTGCGGACGCCAAGGCGCGCGCCAAAGCGGCCTTCTCGCCCGCCGACAGCCACGCGGCATCCTCGGGCCGATCGTCGAGATAGAAGAAGGCCGCGATGCCGACCGCCGTCGCGGCCAGGCCGGTCGCGACGAACAGCCATTGCCAGCCGTGCAGCCCGGCCACTGCCTCCATGTCGAGAAGCAGCCCGGAGAGCGGGCCGCCGAGGATGAAGGTGATCGGCGCGCCGAAATAGAACAGGCCGATGGCGCGGCTTCGCGCTGCGGGCGGGTACCAGCGCGTGATGAAGTAGATCACGCCCGGAAAGAAGCCCGCCTCGCAGATGCCGAGCAGCAGGCGCAGCGCATAGAACAGCCCCTCGCTGCGGATGAACATCATCGCCGCCGTCACCAGCCCCCAGGTGATCATGATCCGGGCCATCCACAGCCGCGCGCCGACGCGGTGGAGAATGATGTTCGACGGTATCTCGAACGCAGCATAGCCGAGGAAGAAGATCGACGCGCCGAACGCATAGGCCGCGTCGCCGATCGCGGTATCGTGCTGGAAGGCATCGCGCGCGAAGCCGACATTCGTCCGGTCGAGGAAGGCCAGCACGTACATGAGCAGCAGGAACGGCATCAGGCGGCGCTGAAGCTTGCCGATCGGGAGATCCGCCGCTTCGTGCGGATCCTCGGTTGCGTTCATGCTCTTCCTCTCGCCGGCGGCTGTCGGACTCTCCCTATCTTCCCCGCCCCGCCACACCAACCGGCGTCGAGGTCGGCGACGCGACCGACCTCGACCGCCGCATCAATATTTCGCGCGCAGCGTCACGCCATATCGTGCCGGCTGATTGTAGGTCACCGTCCGGCCGAGATAGGCCGTGACGCCGGCACCCGACGGGGCCGCCAGCAGGGCCTGCGACACGATGTTCTTCTCGTTGGTCGCGTTGTTCGCATAGAGCGAAATATCGTATTGGCCGTCCTTCAGCCGCACGCCCGCGCGCAGGTTGAGCGTGAACTGGTTGGGCACCTGCGTGTAGATCGACTGGGTCACGCCCGTCCCGTAGCGGGTCGTGTAGGAATATTGGGCGTAGCTGTAGAATTCGGCGCCCGGCGCGATCGGGACATCCCAGGACGGCGTGACCGACAGCGCCCATTTCGGCGAATAAGGCGCGCGCTGGCCCTTCGCGTCGATGCTCGCGATGCCGTTGTAGCTCAGCTCCGCCGGTGCCGGCAGCGAGGGCGCGCGCGTGTAGATGCCGTCATTGTAATTGCCGTCGAACGTCAGCCGGATGCCCGAGCCGAGATTGCCAGCCAGGCTCCATTCGAAGCCGCGCGCGCGGATATCGCCGACATTGGTGGCGCCGCGCTGGATCGTGCCGTTGGGCAAGGTGAACGAGATGGAGGTCTGGAAACCCTCGAGCTTCTCCCGATAGGCCGCGAGCGCGAAGGTCAGGCGGCGATCGAACACCGCGCCCTTGATGCCGGCCTCGATATTCTTGGTCTTCGTCGGCTTCACATTGGGTGCCGAGGGATCGAGCGCGCGATTGTTGAGATCCAGCCCGCCCGCCTGATAGCCCGTCGCATAGGTGACGTAGGTCGTGACGTCGGGCGTGATCCTGTAGGAGAGGCTGGCGGTGCCCGAGACATTGTCGCTCGATGTCCTGCGGCCGAGCGCATAGCCGGTGGCCGCGACCCCGGCCGGATAGCCGGGCACGGTATAGGCCACGCCCGCATTGCGCTGCACGGCATCGATCGCATTGTAGAAAGCGAGCAATTGCGCGTTCGTGATCCCCGCCGGCAACGCGGTCGGCAGCTGGCTGGTATCGACCGGGCTGCTGCCATTCTTGCGATCATAGGTGTAGCGCAGGCCGCCGGTGAGATCCAAGGCGCTGTCGATATGCCAGGTCGCCTGGCCATAGGCCGCCGCGTTCCGGTTTTCGACTGTCGTGTCCTCGATGATCTGCACGCCCGTCAAAGCGGAGCGGAAGGAAAGCGGGATCGGCGCGAAAGCGGTGCCCGCCAGCGTGTTGTAGGCATTGTACCAGGGGATCACGTCGGCGCCGAACTGGTGGACGACGTAATGATCCTTCAGCTTCGAATAATAGAGGAACGCGCCGAGCTGCCATTCGATCGGACCATGCTTGTCCGATGCCAGGCGGAATTCCTGGCTGAACTGGTCGTTGTGGCTGATCGCGACATTCTGGTAGATGTCGAGCGGCGAGGTATCGCTGTCCTGCGGCGGATTGAACGTCCACAGCCGCCATGCGCTGATCGAGGTCAGGGTGATGCCGCCGAAATCATAGTCGGTGGTCACCGAGACGCCCGCATTCTTCGTCTTCATGTGATTGTAATTGTTGATGATGCTGGAGCGGGGATCGACCGTCTGGATCCAGTTCTGGACCCCGCCGAAATTGGTCAGCTGGGCGAGCGCGTTGCGCGCCGCGGTCACGCGCGCCTGCTGCGCCGCGGTCGTGTTGATGCCCCAGTTGCCAGGCCCGAATATCTCGCTGATCCCGCCACCCGAGCTGTAGCCGGCCGAGCTGTCGCTCTCGACGTTCAGATCGCCCGCGATATTGAGCTTCAGATCGCCGGCATCGATCAGAAATTGCTGGCGGACGCCCCAGCGCCCGACGCCGGCGGTCTTGGAATCGTCGGTCGCGGTCGGGGCGAAGATGCCCTTCTGGAGCGCCGCGTTGCGGAAAGCGGGGCGGAACGGCGTATCGACCCAGGGATCGGAGCGGGTCCCGTATGCGACCGTGCGATAGGCGATGCTGTCGGTGATCGGCCCGGTCAGGATCGCCTTGCCCTGCGCGAAATTATAGCGGCCGTAGGACGCCTCGAACGTGTAGCTCGGCGTGAAGCTCGGCTTGTTGAAGGTGATGTTGAGCGCGCCCGCCGCAGCGTTGCGCCCGAACAAGGTCCCCTGCGGTCCGCGCAGCACCTCGAAGCTCTGGACGTCGACCAGATCCTGCAGCACCTGCCCCGGCCGGGCCTGATAGACGCCGTCGAAATAGACGCCGATCGCGTTGTCGAGGCCGTCGGCCGCGGTCGGCGCATAGCCGATGCCGCGGATCGTTACCGAGAAATTGCGCGGATTGCCGCCCGTCGAGTTGAGGCCCGGCGTCTGTTCGACCAAGCTCTGCAGATCGATCGTGCCCTTGCGCTGCAGCGTCTCGCCGCTGATCGCCTGCACCGAGATCGGAACGTCCTGGATATTCTCGGCGCGCCGGCGCGCGGTGACCAGGACCTCCGGCGAATCGGACGATGCATCCACTGCCGCAGGCGCCGCATCGGGCTCTGCCGCGAGTGCGGCGCCCCCCGACGTGCTCGCCAAGGCCGCGGCCAAGAACGCCCGAATCCGCCGATGAGTCATGATTTTTGCCCCTTATGAAACCGATCTCAGGGCTGAGCCGAGTAGAAAATACAACTCCTATCGGGTAACTAGAGAATCTGCGCGGCCGGTTAGTTTTTCTGCATCGCGGCCAAAAGCGATCCGGTGCCAAAAGCTGCCGGGCCGGGTGGCGGGAGAGACGGGCATGGCGAAGATCGGATCGTTCGAGGTAAGCGCGCAGGGCTTCGGCGCGATGGGCCTGTCCTCGGTCTACGGGCAGGCGGACGATGCGGAATCGATCCGCACGATCCACCGCGCGATCGATCTCGGCGTCACCTTCTTCGATACGGCAACCGGCTATGGCGCCGGCCACAATGAGGATCTACTCGGCAAGGCGATCGCCGGCCGGCGCGATCGCCTCGTCATCGCCAGCAAGTTCACGCATCGCCAGGGAAGTGACGGCCGCCACGTCTCGGCGCGCGAGGCGGTGGAGGCGAGCCTGCGCCGGCTCAGCCTCGACCAGATCGATCTCTATTATCTCCACCGCGTCGATGCCGACGTGCCGATCGAGGAGTCGGTCGGCCAGCTCGCGCGGCTGGAGGAAGAGGGCAAGATCGGCGGCATCGGCGTGTCCGAGGCGAGCGCCGCGCAGCTCCGCGCCGCGCATGCCGTGGCGCCGCTGACCGCGCTGCAGAGCGAATATTCGCTATGGACCCGCGACGTCGAGGTCGAGATTTTGCCCACGGTGCGCGAACTCGGCATCGGCTTCGTCGCCTATAGCCCACTCGGTCGCGGCTTCCTCGCAGGCGCCACGTCGAGCGGCGAGGGCGACCGGCGCAGCATCCACCCGCGCTTCACGCCCGAGGCGGTGGCCGCCAATGCGGTCCGCCGGCGAACGATCGAGGACGTCGCCGAGCGGCTGCACGTCACGCCCGCGCAGGTCAGCCTCGCCTGGGCGCTGTCCAAGCAGGTCGTCCCGATCCCCGGCACGCGCCATGTCCGCCATCTCGAAGACAATTGGGCCGCGGGCGCGATCCGGCTCGACGACGGCACGATCGACGAACTGGAAGCCGCCTTCCCGCGCGGCTCTACGGTCGGCGATCGCTATCCGGCGGAGCAACTGAAGCAGGTCCCCGCCGAGCCCGCGCTCGCCTGACATGGCTATCGCCCGTTCCTCCTGGCCGCGGGGGTCCGCATCGCTTGCGATCTTCGTGATCGTCTCGATCGCCTTGCTCTTCGCCTTCGCACCGGCGCGGCGCGCGGCCGCCACCAGCACGGGCTTCACGCTGACCACGCCAATCCCGGACAAGGTGCCGCCCGGCGTCGTCCTGCGGATCGGCGATCCCGTCACCCAGTGGGTGTTCGAGCATAATGGCTGGGAGAAGCAGCTCCCGTTCCGCATCGAATGGGCGCAGATCACCGGCGGGCCGGACGTGACCGAAGCCTTCCACGCCGGCGTGCTGGACGTCGGCTTCGGCGCCAGCGTCCCGCCGATCCACGCCGTGTGGACGGGCATCCCGGTGCGGATCATCGCCTATCGCCAATATGTCGATCGCTCGCAGCGCCAGGCCTATGTCCTCGGCATCGCCCCCAAGGCGAACATCGCGAGCATCGCCGATCTGCGCGGCAAGCGCATCGCCTTCAGCCCCAGCCAGGTGCAGGCACAGGTCGTGCTGCAGACGCTGCGCGCCGCGGGCATCCGGCGCGACGAGGTCACCTTGGTCGAGCTGCCCTCGAGCATCGGCGGCGATGTCTACAGCAACGCGCTCGCCTCGAACGTCGTCGATGCCGCCCCGCTTCGCGCGGATCTCGTCTCCGAGCGCTACATCCGCAAATATGCCTCGGACGGCGCGCACCTGATCCGCCATCCGGCCTTCCGCGACGACGGCGGCGGCCTCTACGTGCCCGAGACCGTGCTGGTGAATCCGGCCAAGGCCGCGGCCCTGCGCATCTATGTCCACTATTGGGGCCGGGCCCTGGCCTGGATCAACGCGCACCCCGAGGAACTGGCGCGCGGCTATTATGGCACGCATCAGGGCCTGCCGATCGCCGACGCGCGCGTGATGGCGGCCTATGTCGGCCAAGTCGCGGCGCCGCGCAGCTGGGCCGGGGCGATCGCCTACGAGCAGACCGCGATCGACACGCTCGCGCCCGAGACCAAGCATCCGCGCTTCGATGCGAAGGCTTTGTTCGATCACCGCTTCGAGACGATCGCCGCCGACGGCGCCGCCTCCGCTCCGGGGAAACGGTCATGAACGCTTATTCCGACCTCCGGGTGGAGCCGATCACGGTACAAAAACCGCGGTCGGTGCCCAAGCAGCGGCTGAGCCCCGGCAAGCCGGCCCGCTACGGCATCCTCCTCGGCCCCGCCTTGCTGCTTCTCTATTGGACGGTGCTGTCGGTCACCGGCTGGCTCGATCCCCGCATCCTGCCCGCGCCGTGGACCGCAATCACCACCGCGATCGAGCTGATCCGCGAGGGTCGCCTTCAGGAAAACCTCGCCATCTCGACATGGCGGGCGATGACCGGGCTCGGCTTCGGCGTGATCGTCGGGGTGACGCTTGCCTTGCTCTCCGGACTGTCGCTGCTCGGCGGCTACGTGATCGACGGGCTGGTCCAGATCAAGCGCGGCATCCCGATCCTCGCTTTGATCCCCTTCATGATCCTGTGGCTCGGCATCGGCGAGACGATGAAGATCACGCTGATCGCCACCGCCGTCTTCTTCCCCGTCTATATCAACACGCACAATGCGCTGCGCGCGATCGACCTGCGCCATGTCGAGCTGGCCGAAACGGTGCGGCTGACGCGCTGGCAGTTCCTGCGCTCCGTCGTCGTGCCGGGCTCGCTGCCGGGCTTCCTCACCGGCCTGCGCTTCGGCGTCACCGCCTCGTGGCTGGCGCTCGTCGTCGTCGAGCAGCTCAACGCCACCAGCGGCATCGGCTACATGGTCACGCTCGCGCGCAACTATGCGCAGACCGACGTGATGCTCGTCGGGCTGGTCCTCTATGCTTTGCTCGGCTTCGGCTCGGACGCGATCGTCAAGCAGCTCGAGCGCGGCCTCCTCTCCTGGCGAAAGACGCTCGGCCGATGACCATATCCGCCGTCCAGGTCCGCGGCCTCGTCCGCACCTTCACGCTCAAGGGCGTCCTCAACGGGATCGATCTCGATATCGCGCCCGGCGAGTTCGTCGCGCTGCTCGGCCGCAGCGGATCGGGCAAGAGCACGCTGCTGCGCGCGCTCGCCGAGATCGATCACGAGGCCGAGGGCAGCGGCGAGATCCGCCTGCCCGAGCGCCTCTCGGTCATCTTCCAGGATGCGCGGCTGCTGCCGTGGATGCGCGTGCTCGACAATGTCCTGCTCGGCGTCCCCGGCCGGGAGGCGCGCGTACGGGGCCGTTCGGCGCTCGCCGAAGTCGGGCTTGCGGGGCGCGAGCGCGCCTGGCCGCACGAGCTTTCGGGCGGCGAGCAGCAGCGCGTCGCGCTCGCCCGCGCGCTGGTCCGCGAGCCCAAGCTGCTGCTCGCCGACGAGCCGTTCGGCGCGCTCGATGCGCTGACGCGCATCCAGATGCACGCTCTGCTCCGGCGCCTGTCCGACGTGCACGATCCCGCGGTCCTGCTCGTCACGCACGACATCGACGAGGCGATCCTGCTCGCCGACCGGATCGTCATGCTCGACGATGGCCGGCTCGCCGCCGACCTGCCCGTCGACCTGCCCGCAAGCGGGATCGCGCGTCGCGAGCGCATCGCCGAATTGCGCGCGCTCCTTCACCGCCTGCTCGGCGTTGAGGAGGCCCCCGCCGATTATCACGAAGACACGACGCCGCCGGAGCCGGCCGCGCTGGGGAGAGCGATATGAGCAGTGCAGCGGACCTGGCTTTCGCATCGACGCCGGACACGGACGAACGGCTGAATGCGCGCCTCTTCGATCGCTACCGAAACACGCTCGACGTGCCCGTCGCGTGGAACGAGACGCTCGATACGCTGATCGCGCACCGCTCGGTCCGGGCCTACCTCCCCCAAGCACTTCCGGTCGGCACGGTGGAACTGCTCGTCGCGGCCGCACAGTCCGCCGCCAGCTCCTCCAATCTCCAGCCGTGGAGCGTGGTCGCGGTCGAGGATCCGGCGCGTAAGGCGCGGCTCGCATCGCTCGCGGGTGACCAGAAGCAGATCCACCAGGCGCCGCTCTTCCTGTTGTGGCTGGTCGATCTGAATAGGCTGGACCGGATCGGCGAGGCGCTCGCGACCCCCGCGGACGGGCTGCGCTATCTGGAGAGCTTCCTGCTCGGCGCGGTCGACACCTCGCTCGCCGCGCAGAGCGCCGTCGTCGCGCTGGAATCGATCGGGCTCGGCAGCTGCTATATCGGCGCGATCCGCAACAAGCCGGCCGAAGTCGCCGCCGAGCTGAACCTGCCCCCCAACGTATTCGCCCTGTTCGGGCTGACGGTCGGCTATCCGGATCCGGGTCGCCCCGCCTCGGTCAAGCCGCGCCTGCCGCAGGAGGCGGTCCTGTTCCGCGAAACCTACGGCGCCGACGACAATGCCCACCACGTCGCCGCGTACGATCGCCGCCTGAGAAGCTTCCAGCGCGAGCAGGCGATGGTGGAGCGCGACTGGAGCGAGCAGGCGTCCCAGCGCGTCCGCGGCGCCCATCTCGCGCTCAGCGGCCGGCATGAGCTGCGCGACATACTCCACGGCCTCGGCTTTGGCCTCGAATAGCGCCCCTCTTTTCCCCCGTCAGCTCTTCTCCACGGAGTTCCCATGCCGATACGCGCCAATCGCATCGCCCGTCCCGTCGTTCTGGAGGCCCGCGCATGAGCTCCGAATTCCTCTGGTACATCCCCAACCAGGTCGAGGCCGGGCACCGCGGCGACGTCTCGTCGGATGCCTGGAGCCTCGATACGCTGACCAGCCACGCGACCGCGCTGGAGCAGCATGGCTGGCGCGGCGCGCTGATCGGCACCGGCTGGGGCCGGCCCGACACCTTCACCGTCGCCGCGGCGCTGACCGCGCGGACGACGACGTTCGAGCCGCTCATCGCGATCCGCCCGGGCTATTGGCGCCCGGCCAATTTCGCCTCCGCCGCGGCGACGCTCGATGAGCTGTCGGGCGGACGCGTCCGCATCAATATCGTCTCGGGCCAGGACAATCTCGCCGCTTATGGCGACAGCGAGGGCGAACAGGCGCATCGCTACGACCGGACGAAGGACTTCATGCGGCTCGTCCGCCGCCTCTGGACCGAGGAGGACGTCAGCTTCGAGAGCGAGCATTTCCGCGTCGCCAAATCGACCGTGAGCCCGCGCATCACCCCGCGCGGCGAGCGGCGGCACCCGCGGCTCTATTTCGGCGGGGCGTCTGCGGCCGCCGAGCGCGTCGCCGCCACCGATGCCGACGTCCAGCTCTTCTGGGGCGAGCCGCTCGACGGCGTCGGCGAGCGGATCAAGCGACTGAAGGCCCTGAGCCGGGATCTCGACCGCAACCTGCCCCCGCTGGAATTCGGGCTGCGGATCACGACGATGATCCGCGACACGACCGAGCAGGCCTGGGCCGATGCCGAGGCCAAGGTCGCGGCGATGGCGCAGAAGCAAGGCGTCGTCGACGAGCATCGCCGCGCCCCCGCCGTCGGCCAGCAACGGCTGCTGGATCTCCACGCGCGCGGCGACGTGCTCGACGACAATCTCTACACGGCGCCCGGCAGATATGGCGGCGGCGGCGCGGGCACGACCTGGCTGGTCGGCTCGGCCGCGGATGTCGCGCGTTCGCTGCGCAAATATCGGGCGCTCGGCATCACGCACTTCGTGCTTTCGGACACACCCTATCTGCCGGAAATACGCAGGCAGGGCGATCAGTTGCTGCCGCTGCTGCGCGACGATCTCCAGCCGGCGGTGGAGCGCGCGCTCGCCGATGCGCAGGTGGCCTAGCCCACCCGACAGCGGCCGGAGCTGAGAAAAAGGACGCCGCCCGTTTCGACATAGGTCGAACCGGGCCGGCGTGCCCTGTTCTTTTCATATCCGATTTACTTCGATGGTGCCGATAGCGCGGATAACCGCGAGGCATTCATGCAGAATTACGTCAAGGTCGATCGCAAGCTCCGCCGCGTCATCATCCGCGGCCAGGGGCAATGGACACCGCACCAGGCGGATCAATGGTATTCCGATATCGCCGCCATCCACGCCTGGACGCGTGAATCGACCGCGCCGATCACGATCTTCTCCAATCTGACCGGTCTCGTCCTGCACACGCAGGAGATTTCCCGGCGGGTCGAGGAGTCGGTGGTGTTGATGCGCGACCTCCCGATCGCGCGCTACGCGCTCATCGTGCCGAGTTTCCTGATGCGCATGCAGTGTCGGCGTCTGCTCATGGATATTCCCCATACCAATTTCGACGATGTCGAAGTCGCCCGGCAATGGCTTGGCTGGGAGCCGACCTATGCGATGCTCCTGGCCGCCTGAGCGCACGCCACGACGAAGGATCTGAGCGAAACAGCCGTACGACGGATGATACGATGACATTCGAGAAGCTGATCGGTGAACATGATCATCTCGAGGAGCTGACGCTGCGGCTGGAAGCGATCTGCGAGCGTGACGTCGCCGATGTGTATGGCGTCGCCGCCGCGCGGTTCGATCTCAAGACGGCGCTGGATGAACATCTCGCGCACGAACAGGAATCGATTTACGCACATTATATGGAAAGCGCCGGCGCGCCGAACGCGGTGATCGCGCAGTTTCACGCCCGTTTCGAGAAGCTGTGCGCCGACTGGAACGACTATCTGCTCGACTGGAATGCGCAATGCCTGGAGGCCGACTGGCCGGGCTTCAAGGCCGAGACGGCCGATCTGATGCGGCGCGTCCGCCAGCGCACATCCGAAGAGACCCAGCTCATCTACGCGATGGCCCTCCAGCACGGCGTGCTGACGTTGCGGCACGACAATCCGGCCTCGCCTGCCGACGATCCGATGCTGGACAGGCCGGGCTACACCGTGCGCGAAGACCTGCCGCGCGGCGTGATCCGCATGATGGTGGATGGGTTTTTCGACCTCGAGACCCTGTCCGATCATTTCACCGACAACGAGATCGTCGTGAAGCGCTGGCGCTCCGCCGATCGCCCGATCCGCGTGTTCATCGATGCGGTGGGGCTGAAGCCGCACACCCCGGAGGGGCAGGCCTGCGTCCAGGAGGCGACTGCCCGCATCTACGAAAAGGGCGACAAGGTCGCGGTGCGCGTGTCGTCCAGCCTCGTCAAAATGCAGATGCGGCGCGCCTTGGCGGAAGACGACATCATCGCCTTCTTCGTGTCGGAGGCCGCCGCGCTGACCTGGCTGGAAGCCGCCTGAGCCACCACCAGGCCATGCGCGCCGGCTCGCCGGTAGTTTAGCTCTGAATGAATGCCAGCAGATCGGGATTGATGATCTCGGGATGCGTCGTGCACATGCCGTGCGGCAGGCCCTCATAGCTCTTGAGCGTGCCGTTCTTGACCAGCTTGACCGAGAGCGGCGCCGCATCGGCATAAGGGACGATCTGATCGTCGGTGCCGTGCATCACGAGCACGGGCACGTCGATCGCCTTCAGATCCTCGGTGAAGTCGGTTTCCGAAAAAGCTTTGATGCAATCATAATGGGCCTTGATCCCACCCATCATTCCCTGGCGCCACCAATTGTAGATCACGCCCTGGCTCACCGTCGCGCCTTCGCGGTTGAAGCCGTAGAAGGGCCCCGTCGGGATATCGAGATAGGCCTGCGCGCGCGTTTCGGCGGTGATCTTGCGGAAACCGTCGAACACCTCGAGCGGGAGGCCGCCGGGATTGGCCTCGGTCTTCAGCATGAGCGGCGGGACGGCGCCGATCAGCACTGCTTTGGCGACGCGGCCTGGCTCGGCGCGGGCCACATAGCGGGCGACCTCGCCGCCACCGGTCGAGTGGCCGATATGGACCGCGCCCTTCAGATCGAGCGCCGCCGCCAGTTCGATCATGTCGGCGGCGTAGGTGTCCATTTCGTTGCCCGTATCGGTCTGGCTGGACCGACCGTGGCCGCGGCGATCATGCGCGATGACGCGATAGCCCTTCTCGAGGAAGAACATCATCTGATTGTCCCAGTCGTCCGCAGACAGCGGCCAGCCGTGGTGGAACACGATCGGCTGGGCGTCCTTGGGACCCCAATCCTTGTAGAAGATTTCCGTGCCGTCCTGCGTCGTGATGGTCGCCATGCTTCGGTCCTCGTCTGCGATTCGAGTTGCCTGAGCCAAAGCTATACCCGCGCGGCGACGGTTTCGTGATGGGTACGAAACAAAAAATATGACAAATCGGCGCGCGATACGGTCGGTTGGTCGTCGCGGCCGTCACCGACGGGGCATGACGCGCGCCGGTCCACGCTCTAGGAGGCGGCATGGCTGCTGCTTATGACGCGATCGTGCTGGGAGCGGGCGCTGCGGGCCTGATGTGCGCGGCGACGGCGGGGCAGCTGGGCAAGCGCGTCCTGCTGATCGATCATGCCGATGCGCCGGGCAAGAAGATCCTGATCTCGGGCGGTGGCCGCTGCAACTTCACCAATCTCGGCACCGTCCCCGAGCGCTTCCTCTCGGCCAATCCGCATTTCGCGCGCTCGGCGCTCGCACGCTACACGCCGGCCGATTTCGTCGCCTTGGTCGGGCGGCACGGCATCGCCTGGCACGAGAAGACTCTCGGCCAGCTCTTCTGCGACGAATCGGCGAAGCAGATCGTCGAGATGCTGCTGGGCGAATGCGAATTGGGCGGCGTCGAGATCGCGCTCGGTGCACCGGTCACGGACATCGAGCATGCCGATGCGCGTTATCGTCTCCGCTTGGGCGCAAGGACGGTCGAGGCGCCCGCGCTCGTCATCGCGACCGGCGGACCCTCCATCCCGAAGCTTGGCGCGACCGGCTTCGCCTACGATCTCGCGCGGCGGTTCGGGCTGAAGGTGGTCGAGCCCCGCCCCGCGCTCGTGCCGCTGACGCTGGGCGGTGACGAGGTCCTGTTCCGCGAGCTTTCCGGCGTCTCGGCGGAGGTCGTCGCCAAGGCCGGCAAGACCGGCTTCCGCGAGGCGGCGCTGTTCACGCATCGCGGGCTTTCGGGGCCGGCCATCCTGCAAATCTCGTCCTACTGGCGGCACGGCGAGCCGGTGAGGATCGATTTCCTGCCCGATCGGCCGGCGGGCTGGCTCCGCGACGCCAAGCGCGCGAGCCCGAAGGCAGGGCTTCATCGCCAACTGGCCGCCGTCTTGCCCGATCGGCTGGCGGAGACGCTGGCGGACCGGCTGGGCCTGAAAGGCGAGCTTGGCGCGCAAACCGACGGCAAGCTCCAGGCCGCCGAGCAGGCGCTCGCCGCCTGGCCCTTCCACCCGAACGGCACCGAGGGCTTTGCCAAGGCCGAGGTCACCGTCGGCGGGATCGCCACCGCGCGCCTTTCCTCGCAGACGATGGAGGCGCGCGACGTCCCCGGCCTGTACGCGATCGGCGAGGCAGTGGACGTGA
>NZ_JAUOTP010000011.1 GCF_030546695.1 Sphingomonas natans | reverse complement strand
GCCCGGGTGGCCCCGGCGCGGGCGGACCCGGCGGCGAAGGCGGTCGCATGGGCATGCGCGGCCCCGGCGAGGGCGGTGGTCCCGGCGGCCCCGGTGGCCCCGGTGGTCCGGGCGGCGGCGAAGGCGGTCCGGGTGGCCCCGGCGGTCCGGGCGGTCCGGGCGGCCCCCGCCGTCTGCCGCCGATCGCGCTTAAGGATATCCCGCCCGAGGCGACCGACGTGAAGCTGACCGAGATGGTCGCCACGATCGAGACCTTCGTCACGCAGGGCGAGCCGACGACGAGCCTGTTCAAGCCCGCCGGCAAGGCGCTCGAGATGGAGCCACTGACGCACCCGAATGCGGCGGCCGCGGGTGAGACGTCGCGCTTCCGCTTCCTGATCGACGGCAAGCCGGCGGCGGGCGTGAAGGTCACGGTCATTCCCGGCGGAGATCGCTATCGCGAGGATACGGGTACGCTGGAGCTGGTTACCGGCGCCGACGGCGTCGTCGCGATCAAATGGCCGATGGCGGGGATGACATGGGTCGGCGCGGCGGCCGAGGACGCGCATCCCGCCGAGCCGAAGGCGCAGCAGCGGCGGATGACCTATGCCGCGACGATCGAGGTGGCGACGCCCTGACGACGGGTGGGGACGCCCGCGTCGCGCTGCCGCCGCTTCTGTCGGCGGCGGCGATCGCCGGCCGCGATCCCTATGCGCGGATCGTTGATCTTTCGGGCGAGACGATGGGCACGGGGTGGCGGGTGCGCCTCGCGCGTCCGCCCCACCTCGATCCCGCCGCGCTCCGCCGCGACATCCTCGCGCGGCTGGCCGGCCTCGTCGCCGAGATGAGCCAGTGGGAGCCCGACTCGCACCTCTCGCGCTTCAACCGCGCGCCGGCGGGCAGCTGGGCCGATCTGCCGCCCGATTTCGCCACGGTCATCGCCTGCGCGCTCGCAATCGCCGAGCAGAGCGACGGCGCCTTCGATCCCACGCTCGGCCGTGCCGCAGCTTTGCTCGGCTTCGGCGCGAGTGTTCCCGCCGGCGATGATCTCGCCGCCGCGCAGGCCGAATCGGGCTGGCGACGCCTCACCTTCGATCCCGCCGCGCGCCGTCTCCGCCAGCCCGGCGGCCTCTGGCTTGATCTGTCGGGCATTGCCAAGGGCTATGCGGTCGATGCGGTCGCCGCTTTGCTCGCCGAGCGCGGCATCCGCCATTTCCTCGTCGAGATCGGCGGCGAGCTCGTCGGGCGCGGGGTCAGGCCCGATGGCGAGCCTTGGTGGGTCGCGCTGGAATCGCCCCCCGGAATGCGCCTGGCCCCCCTCCACATCGCGCTCCACGAACTGGCCGTGGCGACCTCGGGCGATTACCGGCGCGGCGCGCACACGATCGATCCCGCGACCGGCCGGCCGCTCGCTGCCGGCGTCATCTCGGTCAGCGTCATCCACGAAAGCGCGATGCTCGCCGATGGCTGGGCGACGGCTTTGACCACGCTTGGCCCCGCGCGCGGCATCGCGCTGGCCACCGAAAAGCGGATCGCCGCGCGCATCGTCATCCGCGCCGGTCCTCGTCCGATCGAGCATCTCAGCCCTGCGTTCGCGGCGATGCTGGAGGACTGATCCCGCGCGTCGCGCTTGCCCCCACCCGGGCGCTGTGCTGCAAGCGCGGGCATGATTCAGGCCGCGCTCCATCATCTGACCTCGTATCGCTACGATCACCCGGTCATGCTCGGGCCGCAGACGATCCGGCTGCGCCCCGCGCCGCACAGCCGGACCAACGTGCCCAATTATTCGCTGACGATCCTGCCCGAGGCGCATTTCATCAATTGGCAGCAGGATCCGCACGGCAATTGGCTGGCGCGGATCGTGGTTCCTGATCCCACGCAGGAATTCCGCGTGACGGTCGATCTCATCGCCGATCTCGCGGTGATCAATCCGTTCGACTTCTTCGTCGAGGATTATGCGACGAAGCGGCCCTTCGCCTACGCCGCCGATCTCGAAAACGATCTCTCGGCCTATTTCGAGTGCGAACCGCAGGGCGCGCTCTTCGATTCGCTCTACGAACGCTTCAAGTCGGTCGAGATGGGGACGATCGATTTCCTCGTCGAGCTCAACCGCGCGGTCAACGAGGCGGTCGGCTATGTGATCCGCATGGAGGCGGGCGTGCAGACGCCGGAGGAGACGCTCTGCATCGGCACCGGATCGTGCCGCGATTCCAGCTGGCTGCTCGTCAATCTGCTGCGACGGCTCGGTTTCGCCGCGCGCTTCGTCTCGGGCTACTCGATCCAGCTGACCCCCGACGTGATCCCGGTCGATGGCCCCAAGGGGGTCGCGCAGGATGTGTGCGATCTCCACGCCTGGGCCGAGGCCTATGTGCCGGGCGCAGGCTGGGTCGGCATGGATCCGACCTCGGGCCTGTTCGCGGGCGAAGGCCATATCCCGCTCTGCGCCACGCCTCATTATCGCTCCGCGACCCCGATCGAGGGCGCGGTGCTCGAGCCCGTCCACACCGATTTCGGTTTCGCGATGGACGTGCAGCGCATCGCCGAGGCGGTCCGCATCACGAAGCCCTTCACCGATGCGCGCTGGTTCGCGCTCGATGCGCTCGGCCGCAAGGTCGATGCCGATCTCGTCGCACAGGATGTGCGCCTGACGACGGGCGGCGAGCCGACTTTCCTCGCCGCCGACGATCCCGAGGCACCCGAATGGAATGCCGATGCGGTCGGCCCGACCAAAGCGGCCTACGCGGACAAACTCGTCCGGCTGATGCGCGACAAGTTCGCACCCGGCGGGCTGATCCACCACGGCCAGGGCAAATGGTATCCGGGCGAGAGCCTGCCGCGCTGGGGCTATTCGGTCTATTGGCGCGGCGACGGCGTCCCCGTCTGGCGCGACACGAGCCTGCTCGCGCAGGCGCTCGACGGCGCGACCCCGCTCGCGCCCGACGCCGCCGAGCAGTTCCTGAAGGGCATCGCCGCGCGGCTCGATGTGCCCGCCGATTATGTCCAGGCGGCTTATGAGGATCCGGTCGAATGGTCGCTCAAGGAAGCCGACCTTCCCGATAACACCGTGCCGACCGATCCCGAGATCGAGGATCCCGAGGCGCGCGCGCGGATGGTGCGCGCGTTCGAGCGCGGCCTCTCGCGCCCGGTCGGCTATGTTCTCCCGATCCAGGCCTGGCAGGCGACGCAGATGCCCGAGCCGCGCCGCTGGCGCAGCGAGCAGTGGCGCGTCCGGCGCGGCAAGCTGTTCCTCGTCCCCGGGGACAGCGCGGTCGGCTATCGCCTGCCCCTGGGATCGCTCCCGCACGTCCCCAAGTCCGATTATCCCTACCACCATATCCGCGACACGACCGAAGCCGTCGCGCCGCTCCCCGATTTCCGCGAGCGTCCGCTCGCGCCCGCCGAGACGGCGGGCGCGGTGCGCGACCAGCGCGCCGAATCGGTCGCGAGCGAGGGCGCGGCCGCGCAGGAGCGCGTCGAGCAGGTGATGATCGACGGCGCGGTGCGCACCGCGGTCACCGTCGAGCCGCGCGAAGGCTATCTCGCGGTCTTCCTGCCGCCGACCGAGGAGCTGGAGGATTATCTCGCGCTGATCGCCGCGATCGAGGCGACCGCCGAGGCGAGCCGGATCCCGATCCGCGTCGAAGGCTATGCGCCGCCGCCCGATCCGCGGCTGCAGGTGCTGAAGGTCACGCCCGATCCCGGCGTGATCGAGGTCAACGTCCAGCCGACCGCGACCTGGGACGAGACGGTCGATCTGACGAGCGCGCTCTACGAAATGGCGCGCGGCATCGGGCTGACCGCGGACAAGTTTCTCGTCGATGGCCGCTCGGTCGGCACGGGCGGGGGCAATCATCTCGTCCTCGGCGGGCGATCGGTGCTGGATTCGCCGTTCATCCGCCGGCCGGACATGCTCAAGAGCTTCGTGCTCTACTGGCAGCGCCATCCCGCGCTCAGCTATCTGTTCTCGGGGCTCTTCATCGGCCCGACGAGCCAGGCGCCGCGTATCGACGAAGCGCGCCACGATGGGCTCTACGAGCTGGAGGTCGCGCTGGCGCAGGTCGCCAATCCGTTCGCGTCGGATGCCGGCGAGGCGCCGCCGCCCTGGGTCGTCGATCGCCTGTTCCGCAATCTGCTCGTCGATGTGACGGGCAATACGCACCGCACCGAAATCTGCATCGACAAGCTCTTCTCGCCCGACGGGCCGACCGGGCGGCTCGGCCTCGTCGAGTTTCGCGGGTTCGAAATGCCGCCCGAGCCCAAGATGAGCCTCGCCCAGCAATTGCTGCTGCGCGCGATGGTCGCCTGGTTCTGGCGCGAGCCGCAGGCGGGCGGGCTGGTCCGCTGGGGGACGACGCTCCACGATCGCTTCATGCTCGGCCATTTCGTCTGGGCCGATTTCCTCGAAGTGCTGAGCGATCTGCGCGGCGCCGGCTATGATTTCGATCCCAGCTGGTTCGAGGCGCAGCGCCAGTTCCGCTTCCCGGTCCACGGCCATATCGTCGCGGGCGGGGTTACGCTGGAAATCGCGCATGCGCTCGAGCCCTGGCCGGTGCTGGGCGAGACCGGCGCGATCGGCGGCACGGTCCGCTATGTCGACAGCTCCACCGAACGGCTGCAGGTCCGCGCGACCGGCCTCACCCCCGGCCGCCACGTCATCGCCTGCAACGGCCGCCGCGTGCCGATGACGGAGACGGGCACGCCCGGCGAAGGCGTCGGCGGCGTGCGCTACAAGGCGTGGGAGCCGGCGAACTGCCTCCACCCGCGCCTCAAGTCGAACGCGCCGCTCACCTTCGACGTGCTCGATACGTGGAACGGCCGCTCGCTCGGCGGTTGCGTCTATCATGTCGGCCATCCCGGCGGGCGCAGCTACGAAGGTGTGCCGATCAACGATTATGAGGCCGAGAGTCGCCGCAAGTCGCGCTTCCAGGAGCATGGCCATACGCCGGGCAGCGTCGCGATGCCGCCTGTGGAGCGCAGCGGCGAATTCCCGATGACGCTCGATCTGCGCCGGCCGATCGGGCTGTGAGGATTTCTCCGTTCGCTTCGAGCGGCATCGAGCGTGTCGAGATGCCAACGTCGAGAAGCCTTCTCGACTGCTATTCTCGACTGCGCTCGAACCTTCGCTCGAAACGAACGGATGTGGTCTGTTTTGAGACTGGCGGCTGATGTCGCCCGCGGCGCCTAACATGGCCCAGCTGCCCGGCATGCCCACCTGGGGGCAGGGCTGGCTGGAATCCTATGTCGCGCAGGCCGATCTTGGCGATGTCGTGCGCGGCGATCTCGGGCGCGGCGCGCGCTGGTGGCACCATCTGTTCGATGGCGTCGCGACGCTCACCGAAGGCCGGCTGCAGCGCCTGCAGGACCGGATCGGCCGCCAGGTCGACGATCTCGGCACCGCCTTTCGTCTGCCGGGCGATACCAGCGAGCGGCCCTGGCCCGCCGCGGCCCTCCCGTTGCTGATCGGCGAGGATGAATGGCGCGGCATCGCCGAGGGCGTCGTCCAGCGCGCCGATCTGATGGAAGCCGTGCTCGCCGACGTCTACGGTCCGGCCAGGCTCGTCGCCGACGGTACATTGCCCGCGCCGCTCGTCACGGGCAGCCGCAGCTTCTGGCGCTCGATGATCGGGATGGAGCCGACCAGCGGCCATCGCCTCCAGATCTACGCGGTCGATCTCGGGCGCGGCCCGGATGGCGAATGGCGCGTGCTCGCCGATCATGTCCGCGCCCCCGCCGGCGCGGGCTATGCGCTGGAGAATAGGCTCGCCGCGAGCCGGGTGATGGGGCCGCTGCAGACGCGGCTCAACATCCAGCGCCTCGCCCCCTTCTTCTCCGATTTCCGCGAAGGCCTCGCCGCGGTCTGCCGCCGCGCCGCGCCGCGCATCGGTCTGCTGACCCCCGGCCGCTTCAACCCCAGCTATGCCGAACAGGCGCATCTCGCGCGCTATCTCGGCTTCCTGCTCGTCGAGGGCGATGATCTGGCGGTGCGCGGCAACGAACTGTTCGTCCGTACGATCGAGGGACTCAAGCGGATCGACGCCTTGTGGCGCCGGATCGACACCAAATTCCTCGATCCTTTGTCGTTCGACACGAGCTCGCGGATCGGCGTGCCCGGGCTGATGGACGTGATCGCCGCGGGCAATGCGGTGATCACCAACGCGCCCGGCGTCGGCATCATGGAGGCGCCGGCGATGGCCGCCTTCCTGCCGATGCTCGCGCGCAAGTTGCTCGGCGAGAAATTGAAGCTCCCCAATATCGCGACCTGGTGGTGCGGGCAGGACGGCCCACGCGCCGAGATGCTCGCGAATATGGACGATCTGCTGATCGCGCCCGCCTTCGGCGATCCCGTGATCGGCCTGCCCGGCGGGGCGTCCTTGGGTGCCAATATCGACTGGACCGCGCGCGCCGCGCTGGAACAGGCGATCGCGCTGCGCCCGCAGGATTATATCGGGCGCGAGGTCGTGCGCTTGTCGACGATGCCCGTCGTCCAGGATGGGCGGCTCGTGTCGCGCCCCTTCACGCTGCGCGCCTTCGCCACGCGCGCGGCGGACGGGAGCTGGTCGGTCATGCCCGGCGGCTTCGCGCGGCTCGGCGACGACGCCGATGTCCGCGCGACCGTGATGGGCGAGGGCGCCTTCTCCGCCGATGTCGGCATCGTCGCGCTCCACCCGGTCGAGCCCGTCTCCTTGCTGCCCGCGCATGTCGAGGTGCGCCGCAATCCGGGCACCCTTCCCAGCCGCGCCGCCGACAATCTCTTCTGGCTCGGCCGCTATCTCGAGCGCGGCGACGCGACGCTGCGGCTCGTCCGCGCCACGCTCGGCGGCACGATCGACGCCGATGGCGGGCAAAGCCTCGTCCCCGTCACGCTCGATCGGCTCGCGACCCTGCTCATCGCCACCGGCGCCGCGCGGATCGACGATGCGGATGACGCGGAGGGCGACGATGAGGAGCCGGGCGAGATCCGCGATCTCGCCGAGCTCGCCGCCGCCGCGATCGACGGGCCCGGTTATGCCAGCATCCGCACCCTGATCGGGGCCGCGCACGGCATTGCCGAGGTGATCCGCGACCGGCTCGCCGCCGACGTGTGGCGGCTCATCGACATGCCGCTCCCCGCCGCGCCCGCCGAGGACACCGGCGCGATGCTGGCGCGTGCCGCGAGCCTGCAGGATCGCTTCGCCGCGCTCGCGGGCTTGGCTGCCGAGAATATGGGCCGCACCGCCGGCTGGCGCTTCCACGATCTCGGCCGCCGGATCGAGCGCGCGCTTGCGGTCTGCCGCTACGTCCGCACCTTCGCCACCGAGGCCGCGACCTCGGACGATCTGACGACCCTGCTCGATCTCTCGGACAGCCAGATCAGCTATCGCGCGCGCTATCTGACCGGGCTCGCGCTCGTGCCGGTGCGCGATCTGATGACGCTCGATCCTTACAATCCGCGCAGCGTCGCCTTCCAGGTCGATCGCATCCGCGAGCATCTCGCCGCCTTGCCCTCGCTGCGCGACGACGGGATCGACGAGGCGCCCGTCGCCGCCGCCACCGAGCTCGGCTTCACGATCGCGACAATGCGCGCCGAGGCGATGTCGCGCACCGGCCTGCTCAGCCTCGAGAACAAGCTCGCGGCTCTGTCGGACGCGATCGGCCGCCGTTATTTCCTCCAGGGCGCCGAGACGATCCGCGCGGCCGGCATGACGCTCGCCTGATGCGCTACGCCATCCGCCACCTGACGCGCTTCGATTATGATTCGCCGGTCCGCTTCGCGCGCTGCAATCTGCGGCTGCACCCGGTCGATTGGGACGGCCAGCGCGTCGAGGAGTATGCGCTGGCGATCGATCCGCAGACGCCGGTCCTGCCCGGCCGCGACAATGGCTATTGTGTGCTCGGCGAACGCTTCGTGCTCGACAAGCGCGCCGACGAACTCTCGATCGAGAGCCGCTCGACGATCATCGTCGATCGCATCGCCCCCGAGGCGCGGCCCGACGATCTCAGCGTCGCCGAAGCCTCGCGGCTGGCGCGCGAGGCGCGCGATCTCGGCCGCACCGCGCCCGCCAATTTCCTCTTCCCCTCGCCGCTGATCGGCGTCTTCCCCGAAATTGCCGCCTGGTGCGCGCAGGAGCTGCGGCCCGAGCGCGGCGTCGTCGAGGCGGGGCTCGCGCTCGCGCGCGCGATCATGGCCGGCTTCAAATATGACGGCAGCGCCACCGAACTCGATACCAGCCCCGCGCAGGCCTTTGCCGCACGCCGCGGCGTCTGCCAGGATTTCGCGCAGATCATGATCTCCGGCGCGCGCTCGGCCGGCCTCGCCGCCGCCTATGTCTCGGGCTATCTCCGCACGATCCCGCCGCCCGGCAAGGCGCGGCTCGTCGGCGCGGACGCGACCCATGCCTGGGTCATCCTGTGGTGCGGCCCCGAGCGCGGCTGGCTCGGCTTCGATCCCACCAACGCCTGCACCGTCGGCCCCGATCACATCGTCGCCGCGATCGGCCGCGATTATGCGGACGTCGCCCCGATCGACGGCGTCTTCGTCGGCCGCAACGGCCAGACGATCGACGTCTCGGTTGATGTCGAGCCTTTGGGCTAGGTAGCTCAGGCCGCGATCTGCTGCCCGAGCTTCGGCGCGATATCGCCCTCGCCGGCGCGCTGGAGCAGCCGGTTGATATAATCGAGCTTCGCCGAGATCGTGGGCGACAGGTGGAACGGATAGAGGTCGGACTGGCCCATCGATCGGTTGATCGCATTTTCGGCGAAGGCGAACGGCCCCCATTCGGCGAGCAATTCGGGCGTCGGCGCGTGATAGGGGTCGAAATCGACCGCGGGTTGCTCTTCGTGCCCCGGCCACTTGAGCATCCGCATCCCGAAGCCCCCGATCGTCGCCAGCGCATCGATTATGTGCATCAGATGCGCGAAGGTCTCGGCGAAATCCTCCCACGGATGCATCGTCGCATAGGCCGAGACATAGTCGCTCGACCAGGTGCCCGCGGTGCCCTCACCATAATGCTTCTGCATCGCTTCGTCGTAGCTGATCCGCTCGTCGCCGAAGACCGCGCGGAAATTCTCGACCTCGGCCGTGTCCTCGATCAGCCGCGAGAAATAATAATGGCCCACTTCGTGGCGGAAATGGCCGAGCAGGGTGCGATAGGGTTCGCCCAAGCCCGCGCGCATCTTCTCGCGCTGGACGTCGTCCGCCTCGAGGATGTTGAGCGTGACGAGCCCGGCATCGTGCCCGGTCGTGATCTGGACGGTGCCCGTCTGCTCGCCGACCGGATCGTAGAGGAAGTCGAAGGCCAGGCCCGGCGAGGTGCCGTTCGCCTCGGCCTCGGCGACCGTCTCGATCGGCAGCTTCAGGTAGAGAAGCGTGTGGAACAGCCGCCGTTTCGCCGCCTCGATCTTCGCCCAGCGCGCGGGCACGTCGGGCGCTGTCAGATCGGGAATCGTCCGGTTGTGCTTGCACGCGAGGCACAGCGGCTGATTGCCCACCGCGGGCACCAGCCAGTTGCAGATCTGATAGGCATTGTTGTTCTGGCAGACGAGCAAAGCATGCTCCTCGCCCTGCGCGTCGCGCCACGTCGTCGCATTGTCGCCCAGGAACAGCAATTGGTCGCTGTCGGGGTCGTAGCCGAGCGTGAACGCGCAATTCGGGCAGACGCGCACCTCGAAATGGTTGGGGCGCGAGCAATTGGGGCAGGCATAGGGCCGCATGGAAGTTCCTGATCGGGTTCGAAAGTCGGGCGGGAAACGCCGCAGACACGTTCTGGTGCCCGATAATGATTCAACTGGCGCTGCGGGCCGGCGCCGCAGCCGTTCAGCTTCAGCTGCACCAAAAACGCCTCTTGCCGATGGCGAAGCCGCTTCGCATCTGCGAAAGAGGAGGTGCAATGGCTGATCCTTACACGACCCTGGGGCTTTCGCGCGGCGCCGACGATGCCGCGATCAAGAAGGCCTATCGCAAGCTCGCCAAGGAGCTGCATCCCGATCGCAATGCCGACAATCCGGCGGCGACCGCGCGCTTCTCCGAAGTGACGACGGCTTATGATCTGCTGTCCGACAAGGACAAGCGCGCTCAATATGATCGTGGCGAGATCGATGAGAATGGCAGCCCGAAGATGCCGTTCGGCTATGGCGGCGGCTTTCGCGGTCGGCCGGGCGGCGCCGAGTTCGAAGCTTCGGGCGATTTCGGCGACATTTTCGAAGGTCTGTTCGGCGGCGCCGCCAAGCAGCAGCGCGGCGGCTTCGGCAGCGGCTTTTCGGGCTTCGGCGGGCGCGGACGGCCGCAGAAGGGCGCCGACGCCGCCTATCGGCTCGCGATCGATCTCGATGAGGCCGCCGCGCTCAAGCCGCAGCGCATCACGCTCGGCACGGGCAAGACCGTCGATCTCAAGCTCACGCCCGAGGCGATCGCCGGCACGCCGCTGCGCCTCGCCGGCCAGGGCGAGGCCGGCGCCGGCGGCGCGGGCGATGCGCTCGTCACGATCGAGATCCGCCCGCACCGTTTCTACAAGCGCGACGGCGACGATGTCCGCCTCGATCTGCCCGTCCGCCTCGACGAGGCGGTGACGGGCGCGCGCATCAAGGTCCCCACGGTCGAGGGCGCGGTGATGCTGGCGATCCCGGCGGGCTCCAGCTCGGGCAAGGTGCTGCGCCTGAAGGGCCGCGGCTTCCACAAGCGTGACGGCAGCCGCGGCGATCAGCTCGTGACCTTGATGGTCGATTTGCCCGCCGAAGACGAGGCGCTGCGCGCCTTCGTCGAGGGGTGGAGCGGCGATGCCGACAGGAACCCGCGCGCCGGTCTCGGCGTATAGCCGATCTGCCAGCGGACGCGATCGAAGGGGGAAGGATGGTCCAGCCAATCTCTCCCGAATCGCCCGAGGAACGCGCGCGGCGCAGCGCCTGGGATCGCTCGCTCGATCATCTGCGCCCCGGCGCGCGTGTCTATGAGATCCTCAAGAGGATTACGATCGGCGTCTATTCGGACGGCTTCATCCACGCCGGCAACCTTGCTTACCTCGCTCTGGTCTCGCTCTTCCCCTTCTTCATCGTCACCGCCGCGCTCGCGCACCTGCTGGGGATGGGGCCGGATACGATCGTCGCGATCGACAGCTTCCTGCGCAATCTGCCGCGTGCGGTGCGCGAGATGCTCCGCCCGGCGATCGCCGACGTGCTCGCGCAGCGCACCGGCGGGCTGCTGTGGCTGGGCGGCCTCGTCGGCCTGTGGACGACGGGCAATTTCATCGAGACGATCCGCGACATCCTGCGCCGCGCATATGGCGTGCGCTATTCGAAGCCTTTCTGGCATTATCGGCTGAGTTCGGCCGCTTTGATCCTCGGCTCGGTGATGCTCACCTTCATCGCCTTCTCGGTCCAGCTCGTGCTGACCGGCGTCGAGCAGTTCATCTATCGCCTGCTGCCGCTCGCGCATGGTGTGCTGAGCTGGATCGGCTGGAGCCGCCTCGCCCCGCTCGCGACGCTCTTTCTGGCGCTCTATTTGCTCTTCTACTCGCTCACCCCCAGCAAATATCGCGACACGCCCTGCCCGAAATGGCCGGGCGCGGCCTTTACCGCGCTCTGGTGGATCCTCGTGACGATGGCGCTCCCCGCGGTCCTCTCCTTGGTCGGCGGCTACGGCCTCACCTATGGTAGCCTGGCGGGGGTCATCGTCGCCTTGCTGTTCTTCTGGCTGGTCGGTCTGGGGCTCGTCATCGGCGCCCAACTCAACGCGGCGCTGGCGGAGAAGCCGCAAAGCGGCCTAATGGGCGCCGAAGAGACGGTTTCGACGGAGGAATGATGGCCGGTCTGATGGAAGGCAAGCGTGGCCTCATCATGGGTCTTGCCAATGACAAGAGCCTTGCATGGGGGATCGCTAAGGCGCTGAGCGCGCAGGGGGCGGAGCTGGCCTTCAGCTATCAGGGCGCGGCGATGGAGAAGCGCGTGCGCCCGCTGGCGCAGGAGCTGGGCGTGCCCCTGCTCGTCAGCTGCGACGTCTCGGACGAGGCCGACATGGCGCGCGCCTTCGCCGAGCTTGCCGAAAGCTGGCCGACGATCGACTTCCTCGTCCACGCGATCGGCTTTTCGGACAAGAGCCAGCTGCGCGGGAAATTCTACGATACCACGCTCGACAATTTCCTGATGACGATGAACATCTCGGCCTACAGCTTCGTCGCGGTGGCGCGACATGCGCGCGCGATGATGCCCAATGGCGGATCGCTGCTGACGCTGAGCTATTATGGCGCCGAGAAGGTCATCCCGCATTATAACGTGATGGGCGTCGCCAAGGCGGCGCTCGAGACGAGCGTCAAATATCTCGCGGTCGATATGGGCCCGGAGAATATCCGCGTGAACGCCATTTCGGCGGGCCCGATCCAGACGCTGGCGGCGCGCGGCATCGGCGATTTCAATTATATCATGAAGTGGAACCAGCTGAATTCGCCGCTGAAGCGCAACGTGACGATCGAGGATGTCGGCGGCGCGGGCCTCTATCTCATCTCCGATCTGGCGAGCGGCGTGACCGGCGAGATCCACCATGTCGATGCCGGCTACAACGTGATCGGCATGAAGGCGGAGGACGCCCCGGACATCGCTCTGGCGTAATGCCGGTCGTTCTCCGCAAGGGCGGCTTTCGCGTCATGATCTTCCTGGATGATCACGAGCCCGCACGTTCATGTGTTTGGCGATGGCGAATGCAAGATCGAGCTCGAGACGCTGAAGGTCGTTCGGACGGTCGATGCCAACAAAGCCGAGAGTCGACGCGCATTGCGGATCGTGCGAAACTCGCGGGACATTCTGATGCGGCGCTGGACCGAACTTCATGGCTGAATTGAGCGACGCCGACTATGATTCGGCCTCCCGAAAGGGCGAGATCGAGTTGCGCACCAAGCCTCGCGCTCGCACGGCTCGGTATGATCGCGCGAGCGGTCGGATCGTGATCGATCTCGTCAGCGGCGCCACCTTCGCTTTTCCCGCCCGGCTTGCCCAGGGGCTGGAATCCGCCACCGACGAGCAAATCGGCGAAGTCGAAATTCTTGGCGCAGGCTTCGGCCTGCACTGGGAGGCTCTCGATGCCGATTTCACGGTCGAAGGGCTGCTGGCGGGTCGCTTCGGCACCGCGCGCTACATGGCCGAGCGGTTTGGGCCCGAATGGAATCTTGCGGCCGCCGAATGAGCTACAACACGTTCGGGCGGGTCTTCCGCTTCACCACCTGGGGCGAAAGCCATGGCCCGGCGCTCGGCGCGGTCGTCGACGGCTGCCCACCGGGGCTCGCGCTCACCGAGGCCGATATCCAGCCCTGGCTCGATAAGCGCCGTCCGGGCACGTCGCGCTTCACCACCCAGCGCCAGGAGCCCGATCAGGTCCGCATCCTCTCGGGCGTGTTCGAAGGCCGCACCACCGGCACGCCGATCAGCCTGATGATCGAGAATGTCGATCAACGCTCGAAGGATTATTCGGAGGTCGCGCTCGCCTACCGGCCGGGTCATGCCGATTATGCCTATGACGCCAAATATGGCTTTCGCGATTATCGCGGCGGCGGGCGTTCCTCGGCGCGCGAGACGGCGGCGCGCGTCGCCGCCGGCGCGGTCGCGCGCGCGGTGATCCCCGAGATCCGGATCCGCGCCTATCTCGTCGAGCTCGGCGGCGACGCGATCGATCGCGCCACGTTCGAGGATGCGCAAATCGACGCCAACCCCTTCTTCTGCCCCGATGCCGCCGCGGCCTCGCGCTGGGAAAAGATCGTCGACGATGCGCGCAAGGCAGGATCTTCCGTCGGCGCGATCGTCGAATGCGTCGCCGAAGGCGTGCCCGCCGGCTGGGGCGCGCCGCTCTACGCCAAGCTCGACAGCGAACTCGCCGCGGCATGCATGAGCATCAACGCCGTGAAGGGCGTCGAGATCGGCGACGGCTTCGCCGCCGCGCGCCTGACCGGCGAGACCAATGCCGATGCGATGCGCCCCGGCAATGACGGCAAGCCGATCTTCCTCGCCAATCATGCCGGCGGCGTCGCGGGCGGCATCGCCACCGGCCAGCCGGTCGTGATCCGCGTCGCGCTCAAGCCGACCTCGTCGATCCTGACCCCGGTCGAGACGATCGGCCGCGACGGTCAGGCCTCGGACATCCGCACCAAGGGCCGCCACGACCCGTGCGTCGGCATCCGCGCCGCGCCGGTGGTGGAGGCGATGATGGCGTTGGTGCTGGCCGACCAGAAGCTGCTGCACCGCGCGCAGACCGGGCGCTGATCCTGCCAAGGCCGTTGGGTTCGAGCTTGTCGAGAACCGGTCTCGACGGACGCTTCTCGGCTTCGCTCGAAGCTGCTCGAACCGAGCAGTCGGGTGTGGCCCGCATGGACTTCGCGCGCCCCCGACCCTAGATCGCGCGCCATGGCCTCGGGCGCACCCTTCCGCTTCCACAAGATGCACGGGCTCGGCAACGATTTCGTGGTGATCGACGCGCGCGAGAGCGCGGTCGCGATGGATGCCGCGCGCGCCCGCGCGATCGCCGATCGGCGCGAGGGAATCGGCTGCGACCAGCTCGTCCTGATCGAGCCTTCCGCCACCGCCGACGCGAAGATCACCTTCTTCAACGCCGACGGCAGTCTGGCCGAGAGTTGCGGTAATGCGTCGCGTTGCATCGCGCAGTTGCTCGGCGGCGAGAGCCGGGTCGAGACCGCGGGGGGCGTCATCGCGCTCATTGCGGAGGGCGAAGGCGCGACCGTCGACATGGGCGCGCCGCGCTTCGATTGGGACGCGATCCCGCTCGCTTATCCGGTCGATACCGCGGTGTTGCCGGTCGCGTGGGACGAGCTGGAAGCCCCGATCGCGGTCAATGTCGGCAATCCGCACGCCATCTTCTTCGTGCCCGATACCGATGCGGTCGCGCTCGACCGGCTCGGCCCGCTCATCGAGCATGACGCGCTGTTCCCCGAGCGCGTCAACGTCAACGTCGCGACGATCGAATCCCCGCAGCGCCTGCGCCTGCGCGTCTGGGAGCGCGGCGCGGGGCTGACGCGCGCCTGCGGCACCGGCGCCTGCGCGACCGCCGTCGCCGCGATCCGCAGCGGGCGCGCGCACAGCCCGGTCACGGTCGCGCTGCCCGGCGGCGAGCTCGTCATCGCCTGGGCGCCGGGCGGCACGATCCGGATGACCGGCCCCGCCGCGCACGTCTTCACCGGCGAGGCGCGGGGCCTGTGAGCGGCCCCGAGCTGATCACCTTGGGCTGCCGGCTCAACATCGCCGAGAGCGAGGCGATCCGCCTCGCGCTGGCGGGCGAGACCGAGCTTGTCATCGTCAACAGCTGCGCGGTCACCAACGAGGCGGTCGCCGAGACGCGCAAGGCGATCCGCCGCGCCGCGCGCCGCCGCCCCGACGCGCGCATCGTCGTCACCGGCTGCGCCTCGGAGATCGACCGCGCCGCGTTCGAGGGGATGGCCGAGGTCAGCCACGTCGTCGCCAATGCGACGAAGGCCGACGCCTCGCTCTATGTCCCGTCTTTCGCCGCACCGCAGGCGGTCCCCGCCGCGACGACGGAAAGCGCGCACGCGCGCGCCTTCATCCCCGTCCAGAATGGCTGCGACCATAGCTGCACCTTCTGCATCATTCCGCAGGGCCGGGGGCCAAGCCGGTCGCTCCCCGCTGGCGCGGTCGTCGAGGGCGTTCGCGCGGCGGTCGCGGCCGGGCACCGCGAAGTCGTCCTCACCGGGGTCGACGTCACCGCTTATGGCGCGGACCTGCCTGGCCAGCCGACGCTCGGCCTGCTCGTCGAGCGCATCCTCCGCCTCGTCCCCGATCTCGCGCGCCTGCGCCTCTCCAGCCTCGATCCGCACGAAATGGACGAGCGGCTGATCGCTTTGTTCGAAAGCGAGCCCCGGCTGATGCCGCACCTCCATCTCTCGCTCCAGGCGGGCAGTGATCTGATCCTCAAGCGCATGAAGCGCCGCCATGCGCGTGGACAGGCGATCGCCCTGGTCGAGCGGCTGAAAGCGGCGCGCCCCGAGCTCGCGATCGGCGCGGACATCATCGCCGGCTTCCCGACCGAGAGCGAGGACATGTTCGCCGACAGCCTCGCGCTGATCGCCGAGTGCGATATCGTCCACCCGCACATCTTCCCTTTCTCGCCGCGCACCGGCACGCCCGCCGCGCGCATGCCGCAGCTCCCCCACGACGTGATCCGCACGCGCGCCGCGCGCCTGCGCGCCGCCGCCGCCCGCCAGCGCAATGCATGGCTGGAGACGCTCGTCGGCAGCAGCCAGCACGTGCTGATCGAACGCGACGGCCGCACCGGCCACGCCGCCAATTTCGCCAAGGTTCGGATCGCGGACGGCGCCACTCCCGGCGCGATCCACATGGTCCGCATCGCAGCCCAGAAGGACGATCATCTCGTGGGAAGTGTCGCGTGAGCAGCAGGCCCTGGACCGAGCGGCTCGTCGGCGGCTTCCGCCGCACCTCCGACAAGCTTGGCGAGAATCTCGGCGGGCTGCTCGGCAAGGCCGCGCTCGATGCCGAGACGCTCGATGCGATCGAGGAGGCGCTGATCGCCACCGATCTCGGCCCCGCCACCGCCGGCCGGATCCGCCATCGCCTCGCCGGTGAGCGCTTCGCGCTCGGCCTCACCGAATTGCGCCTGCGCGAGATCGTCGCCGAGGAGATCGAGGCGATCCTCGCCCCCGTCGCCGTGCCGCTCGAGATCGATGCCTTCCCGCGCCCGCAGGTCCTGCTCGTCATCGGCGTCAACGGATCGGGCAAGACGACGACGATCGCCAAGGTCGCGCATCTGCTGCAGGAGCAGGATTATTCGGTGATGCTCGTCGCGGGCGACACGTTCCGCGCCGCCGCGATCGGCCAGCTCAAGGTCTGGGCCGAGCGGATCGACGTGCCGATCATCGCCGGCTCGGAAGGCTCGGACGCCGCCGGCCTGGTGTTCGAAGGCGTCAAGCAGGGCACCGCGACGGGGATCGACGCGCTGATCGTCGACACCGCCGGCCGCCTCCAGAACAAGGCCGGGCTGATGGACGAGCTCGCCAAGATCCGCCGCGTGCTCGGCCGGCTCAACCCCGCCGCGCCCCACAATGTGATCCTCGTTCTCGATGCCACGACCGGCCAGAATGCGCTCAACCAGATCGAGGTGTTCAAGGAGACCGCGAACGTGACGGGCCTCGTGATGACCAAGCTCGACGGTACCGCGCGCGGCGGCGTGCTCGTCGCCGCGGCCGAGAGGTTCGGCCTGCCGATCCACGCGATCGGCCTGGGCGAGGGCATAGACGATCTGCGCCCGTTCGATCCGCGCGAGGTCGCTCGCGCCATCGCCGGCATCGAGGCGATCGCCGTGGAGCGCCGCCGGTGAGCAGCAAACCCACGCCTGCGCCGATGAACCCCTTCGTGAAGCTCGGGCTCGATCTCGGCCCGCTGATCGTCTTCTTCGCGGTCAATCTGCTCTGGCCCGGCGCCCCGCTCGCCAAGGTCATGGCCGCGACTCTGGCCTTCATGCTCGCCACAGGCGCCGCCATCGTCTGGGCGAAGCTGCGCCACGGCACCGTCTCGGCGATGCTGATCGTCTCGGGGGTGATGGTGCTCGTCTTCGGCGGGCTGACCCTGTGGCTGCACAGCGAGACCTTCATCAAGATCAAGCCGACGGCCTATTACGCGACCGTCTCGGCGATCCTCTTCTACGGTCTGATCGCGAAGCGTCCGACGCTGGAACTGGTCCTCGGCCAGGCCTATCCCGGCCTCACCCAGCGCGGCTGGACCCTGCTCACGCGCAACTGGGCGTTCTTCTTCGTCCTGCTCGGCATCGCCAACGAGGCGGTCTGGCGCAACAGCAGCACGAGCTTCTGGATCGGCTACAAGCTCTGGGGCTCGCTCCCCGCGACCTTGCTCTTCGCGATCGCCAACGTGCCGATGCTGATGAAGCACGGCTTGAACGAAGAGGTCGCCAAGAAGGAACCGCCGCTGCCGCTGGACGGGTGAACAGGGCGTCCATCCTCACCGCTCATCCTGAGGAGCCATTGAGCTTGTCGAAATGGCGTCTCGAAGGACACCTGCAACGGCGAAGGTCCTTCGAGACGGGACTTCGACAAGCTCAGTCCCTCCTCAGGATGAGCGGTAGGGACGGTAGGATCTGGCAACGCCTTCCCGCGCGCTCTATCTCGCTGCTATGACCAAATATCTCCACACGATGATCCGCGTCTCGGATCCCGACGCCACCATCCGCTTCTTCGAACTGCTCGGCCTGCGCGAGATCCGGCGAATGGAGAATGAGAAAGGCCGCTTCACCCTGATCTTCCTTGCCGCCCCCGGCGACGAGGACGCCGCGGTCGAGCTCACCCACAATTGGGATCAGCAGGGCTATTCCGGCGGCCGGAATTTCGGCCATCTCGCCTACCGGGTCGATGATATCTACGCGACCTGCCAGCGGCTGATGGACGCGGGCGTCACGATCAACCGCCCCCCGCGCGACGGCCACATGGCGTTCGTGCGCACCCCCGACAATATTTCGATCGAGTTGCTCCAGGACGGGCATCTTCCTCCGGCCGAGCCCTGGGCGTCGATGCCCAATATCGGCGAATGGTGACGCCGGGCTGCGGGCGAAGGCCGCGGCGGAGCTAGATCGGAGGCGTGGGGCGGATCGACGGCCCCGCGCGTTCCCTGTCGCACAGGAGGTCCGCCATGTTGAAACCGATCATCGCCCTTGCCGTCGCCCTGATCGCCACCGGCGCCGCCGCGGCGCCGCGTCCGACCGGCGAGGCCCGGCTGCAGGCGATGCTGGCGGGGCGCACCGCCGGCACGCCCACCAATTGCGTCTCGCTCGCGCCGAGCATGGACAGCACCAAGATCGAAGGCGTCGGCATGGTCTATCGGCGCGGCCGCACGCTCTACGTAAACCGCTTCGTCAATGGCTGCCCGTCGCTCAACAGCTTCAACGGGATCGTGACGCGCACGCCCTCGACCCAGCTGTGCCGCGGCGACATCGCCCGCGTCGTCGATTTCACCACCGGCATCGAAGGCGGCAGCTGCGTGCTCGGCGATTTCACGCCCTATGAGAAAGCGAAGTAGCGCTGGCGCGAACGATCACTCCCATATCCCCGTTCGTCCTGAGCGTAGTCGAAGGACGTGTTGCCAGCGCGGCGCTTTCACACCGCTTCCATTCGGCTCAGCACGAACGAGGTGCGGGCCGATCAGCTTTTATACAACGCATCCATCCGCGCGCCGTATCGCGCGCGGATCACGTGGCGGCGGATCTTGAGCGAGGGCGTCATCTCGCCATTCTCGATTGAAAACGGTTCGTCGGTTACCAGGATGCGGCGCACCTTCTCGGTCACCGACAGGCCGGCATTGACGCGATCCACCGCCGCCATCAGCGCGCGATGCAGCCCGGTCGAGGCGCGCGCGTCGGCCGCCGCCACGCCGTTCGCCGCCGCCCATTCCAGCATCCACTGCACGTCCGGCTCGATCAGCCCCACTAGGTGGGGGCGGCGGTCGCCCGCGACCATCGCCTGGCCGATCTCGGGCTCCAGCGTCAGCATTCCCTCGATCCGCTGCGGCGCGACATTGTCCCCCTTGTCGTTGACGATCAGGTCCTTCTTGCGATCGGTGATCTGGATCCGGCCGGCCGCATCGATCAGGCCGATGTCGCCCGTATGCAGCCACCCGTCGATCAGCACGCGCGCGCTTTCGGCCTCGTTATTCCAATATCCCGCCATCACGCATTCGCCGCGCACGAGGATCTCGCCGTCGCTAGCGATGCGCACGTCGGTGCCGATCAGCGGTGGGCCGACGGTCGCATGATCGATACCCGCGCGCGGGCGGTTGCACGAGATGACGGGGCCGGACTCGGTCTGGCCATAGCCCTGCAGGATCATCAGCCCGAGCGATCCGAAGAACTGTCCCACTTCGGGGCTGAGCGGCGCGCCGCCCGAGACGAGCGCCTTCATCCGCCCGCCGAAGCGCTTGCCGATCTTGGGCCGGATCGTCGCGCCGAGCAGCCAATCGAGCGGCTTGTCGGCGAGGCCGATCCTGTCCTTCGCGCCCAGCGCCAGCGCCTTGCCGAGCAGCCATTTGGGCAGCCCGCCGTCCTTCTCCACCGTCTTCAGGATCCGTCCGCGCAGCAATTCGAACAGCCGCGGCACGACGATCATGATCGTCGGGCGCACCGCCTCGATATCGGCGGCGAGCTTCTCGATCCCTTCGGAATAATAGATTTGCCCGCCCAGCCCGATCGGCAGGAACTGCCCCGCCGAATGCTCCAGCGCGTGGCTCAGCGGCAGCAAGCTCAGGAAGATCTCGTCGTCGTTCGCGCGGAAATCCTCGGCGATGATCGCCATGCAGCCGTTCACATTCTGCAGGATCGCGCCATGATGCTGGCGCACGCCGCGCGGCGCGCCGCCCGTGCCGCTCGTATAGATGATGCAGGCGAGGTCGCCGCGCTGGAAGCTCGCCGCGCGCGCGCAGGCGGCCACGTCGGGCGTCTGCCGCGCGATCAGCGCGTCCCAGTCATGGATGCGGATCGCGCCCACGCGGCCGACGCCGACATCCTCCATCGCGATCAAGGTATCGCACGCGGAGGAGCGCGCGAGCGCCGGCAGCAGGGTGCGCGCCAGCTTCGTGGTGGAGACGATCGCCGCGCGCGCGCCGCTATTCTCGGCGATGTGCGAATGGTCTCGCTC
Organism: Sphingomonas natans; assembly: GCF_030546695.1. GTDB lineage: Bacteria > Pseudomonadota > Alphaproteobacteria > Sphingomonadales > Sphingomonadaceae > Sphingomonas_I > Sphingomonas_I natans. Next base: position 176,184 of record NZ_JAUOTP010000011.1, on the reverse strand, counting down.
GGTATTGGTCACATAGGTCGGCACGGTCACGCAGCCCGCCGCCATGATCGCCATATCGGCGATCAGCCATTCGGGCCGATTCTCGGAGACGAGCATCACCCGGTCGCCCGACAGCAGCCCGAGCCCCTTCAGCGCCTGCGCGAGCGCCGCTACCTTCCGTGCGGCCTCGCCCCAGGAGATCGCGCTCCAGGCGCCATCGGCCTTGCGCCACAGGAAGGGCGCCTCGCCCTTGGCGGCGGCACGGGCGAAGAACATCGCCACCAGATTGGGGAAGGGCTCGAGCGACATCCGGACTCCGCGAAACAGGGACGGCTTGGCCGCCGCCTCTGCGCGCGCTCATAGACCGGACGATGCGGCGGACAAAGCGTCTGATCCTGCCCGGCGAAGCCGGGGAGGGGGGGCTTACTCCGAAGGCCGCTCGATCGCCGCCGCTTTCTTGGGCACGACCACGGCGCCTGTCTCGCCCTGCGACACGCCCTCGCTGCGCGGATCGGCCGCGCCCACCCAGTGCCCGCCGACCCATTCGATCGCATTGGCCTTCAAGCCCAGCGGCGCGACGACGATCTTCTCGCCGAGCGCCAGCAAGGCGGGCACCATCGTCTCGGCCTGCGTCGCCTTTTCCGCCACCGCGGTCTGGCCGGGCGAAAAGATCAGCCCCATCGCGATCGCGTCCTGCGCGCTCATCTTCCAGTCGATCACCCCGATCAGCGCCTTGGCGACCTGCGCGATGATCGTCGAGCCGCCCGCCGCGCCGATCGCGATCCGCACCGTCCCGTCCGGATTGTAGACGATCGTTGGCGACATTGAGCTGCGCGGCCGCTTGCCCCCCGCCACGCTGTTCGCCGCGAGATAGCCGTCGCGATCGGGCACGGTGTCGAAGTCGGTCAGTTCGTTGTTGAGGAAGATGCCGTTCGTCGTCAGTCCCGATCCGAACACGCTCTCGATCGTCGTCGTGATCTCCACGACATTGCCCGCGTGATCGACCGCGACCAGATCGGTCGTGCCATGCTCGGGCCCCGGCGTCACCGCCACCCGCGCCGGCGCGCCGGCCGGCTTGCCCGGCGCGATCACGGCCATGCTGCCCGTCTCGGACAGAAGCGCCGACCGGCCGGCGATATAATCGGCGGCGAGCAGCCCCGCGAGCGGCACCGTCACATGATCGGGATCGCCGAGATAGGCGTCGCGATCGGCGTAGGCGAGCCGCGAGCTCTCCGCGAACAGGTGCCAGGCGACGGGATTGTCCTTGCCAAGCGTCGCCATGTCGAAGCGCTCGAGCTGCTTGAGGATCTGCAGAACCGCGACGCCCCCGCCCGAAGGCGGCCCCATCCCGCAAATCCGGTAGGTGCGGTACGTCCCGCACACCGGCGCCCGTTCCTTGACCCTGTAGCCGGCCAGGTCCGCCTCGGTCATCTTCGAGGGGTTGCGCGGGGAGCCGTTGACCGTCGCCACGATCGCTTTGGCGGTCGGCCCCGCATAGAAACTGTCGGGTCCCTTGGTCGCGATCTGCTGCAGCAGTGCCGCCTGCTCGGGGTTCTTGAGTATGGTCCCGACGATCTTCGCCTTGCCGTCCGCGTCGTAGAGATATTGGACCGGCCAGCCGTTGAGCAGCCCCGGCGTCGGCCGCGAGATGAAATTGTAGAAGCGCGGGGAGATCGCCCAGCCCTCGGTCGCCAGCCGGATCGCCGGCTGGAACAGCCGCGCCCAGGGCAGTTTGCCATATTTGGCATGCGCCGCCGCCATCAGCCGCAGGCTGCCCGGTACGCCCACGCTGCGCCCGCCCGGCACCGCCTGCGCATGCGTCATCGGCTCGCCGTCAGCCCCGTAGAACCAGTGCGGATCGGCCGCCTTCGGCGCCGCCTCGCGCCCGTCATAGGTGACGGTCGCGTGGCGGGCGGCATCGTGGAAGACGAGGAAGCCGCCGCCGCCCAGCCCCGAATGGCCGGGCTCGACGACGCTCAGCGCCAGCATCATCGCCACCGCCGCATCCGCCGCGCTCCCGCCCGCGCGCAAGATCTCCGCACCCGCCGCGGTCGCGCGTGGATCGGCGGCGGAGACCATCCCCGGCTCTGCCGGTGGCTTGGCGGCGGCGGGTAACGAGAAAGCGAGCGAGGCAGCGGCAAGCGCGAGCAGGGGACGGGTCAGCATCGCTGCCAGACTAGCAATTGTGCGCTGCGTCACAAGCCCGCGCCGACCGCCTCGCCGACATTCGCAAAGCCGTCCCGCTTGAGCAGCGCGGAAAGCTCGCTGGCGATGCGGCGCGCGAGAAGCGGCCCTTCATAGACGAGCGCGGTGTAGAGCTGGACGAGGCTCGCGCCGGCGCGGATGCGGGCAAAGGCATCCTCGCCGCTGGCGATGCCGCCCGCCGCGATCAGCGGCAGCGCGCCGCCGGTCGCGTTCCGGAAATCGCGGAGCCGTTCCAGCGCGAGCGCCTGCAGCGGCGCGCCGGACAATCCACCCGCTTCACCTGCGTGCGCGCTCCCCAGTCCGTCGCGCGTGATCGTCGTGTTCGATACGATCAGCGCGTCCACATGGCGGTCGAGGCAGACGCGCGCGATCGCGTCGATGTCGGCCGGCGCCAGATCGGGCGCGACCTTCAGGAAGATCGGCGGGCCGCCCGCGGGCCGCGCCGCCATCGCCCCGGCGAGCAGGTCGTCGAGCGCGGAGGCTTCCTGCAGCGCGCGCAGGCCCGGCGTGTTGGGCGAGGAGATGTTGATCGTCAGATAATCGGCGACCGGCGCCATCGCCGCGATGCCCGTCGCATAATCGGCGATGCGGTCGGCCGCATCCTTGTTCGCGCCGACATTGACGCCGACGATCCCGCGCCGGGGGCGCTTCGCCAATCGCGCCAGCGCCGCGGCCTGGCCTCCATTGTTGAAGCCCATCCGGTTGATGACCGCGCGATCCTCGGCCAGCCGGAACAGGCGCGGCTTCGGGTTGCCCGCCTGTGGCAGCGGCGTGAGCGTGCCGATCTCGACGAAGCCGAAGCCGAGCGACAGGAACGCGTCGGGCACTTCCGCGTCCTTGTCGACGCCCGCCGCCAGCCCGACCGGCGTCGGGAAATCGAGCCCCGCGACGCGCGTGGCGAGGCGCGGGTCGGGCGTGGCCGCGGCGAGGCGGGGAAGAAGCTTCAGCCCTTCGATCGTCAGCCGATGCGCGCGCTCGGCATCGAGCGCGAAGAGGATGGGGCGGACGAGCGGGAAGAGAGCCATGCTCTGCTTTTGCCCGCCCGGCGGCGGCCGGGCAATGGCCCGAGCTTGCGTTCGATCCTCCGCCCCGCCACCTCGTGGCGATGCGGCACGTCTATCTCGCCCTCGGCATCCTTTCGGTCGCGATCGGCTTCGTCGGCATCTTCCTGCCGCTCCTGCCCACCGTCCCCTTCATGTTGCTCGCCGCCTTCTTCTTCGCGCGGAGCAATCCCGCATGGGAAAGGCGCCTGATCGAGCATCCCCAGTTCGGCCCGCATATCCTCGCCTGGCGCGAGCGTGGCGCGATCTCGATGCGGGGCAAGGCGTTCGGCCTGCTCGGGCTGACGGGCAGCGCGATCATGGGCTTCGTCTTCCTGCACGATCACTGGCGCTATATCCCGCTCGGCGTCGCTGTGATCTGCGGCACCTGGATCGCGACGCGGCCGACGAAATAGCCGATCCCGGCGCTTGCCCCGTCTCGCCCGCGTCCCTATCTGCCCAATCGGAACGAATCACTCCGATTGGAGCTTATGCGCCTGTCCAACCTCGCCGATTATGCCGTCGTCCTGCTTGCCGCCGCCGTGCGCGCGGGCGACGGGCGGCTGAACGCGACCTGCCTCGCCGAGGAGACCGGCGTGCCGCTGCCCACTGCGCAGAAGCTCGTCGGCAAGCTCGCCACGGCCGGCCTGCTCGTCTCCTCGCGCGGTACCGGCGGCGGCTTCCGCCTCGCCCGCCCGGCGAGCGAGATCAGCCTCGCCGACATCGTCGAGGCGGTGGAAGGCCCGATCGCGCTCACTGCCTGCGTCGAGGCCGGCAAGCAGGATTGCGGGCTGGATCACAGCTGCAAGGTGCGCCCGCACTGGGAGATCGTGAACGATGCGATGCGCAAGGCGCTCGCCGACGTCAGCCTGATCGCGCTCGCCCAGACCCCCGTTCGCCCTGAGCCTGTCGAAGGGCTGTCCTTCTCTTTGACCAAGCAGGACGGTACTTCGACAAGCTCAGTCCGAACGGTCTTGGAAGTGGGGGCGCTCTGATGGCCACCCGTAACGCAGACGCGATCGCCGCCGCCGAGAAGGCCTATGAATGGGGCTTCTCTAGCGACATCGAGCAGGATTTCGCGCCCAAGGGGCTGAGCGAAGACACGGTCCGCTTCATCTCGGCCAAGAAGGGCGAGCCGTCGTGGATGCTCGACTATCGCCTCAAGGCCTATCGCCACTGGCTGACGATGGAGTCGCCCGATTGGGCCAAGCTCAACATCCCGCCGATCGATTATCAGGACGCGTATTATTATGCGGCGCCGAAGGAGAAGCCCAAGCTCGGGAGCCTCGACGAGGTCGATCCCGAGATCCTGCGCGTCTATGAGAAACTCGGCATCCCGATCGAGGAGCAGAAACTGCTCGCCGGCGTCGAGAGCGACAAGCCGCAGCGCAAGATCGCGGTCGACGCGGTGTTCGACTCGGTCTCGGTCGCGACCACCTTCCGCAAGGAACTGGAGCAGGCCGGCGTCATCTTCCGCTCGATCAGCGAGGCGCTGAAGGAGTTTCCGGATCTGGTCCGCAAGTGGCTCGGCAAGGTCGTCCCGATCCACGACAATTATTTCGCCGCGCTCAATGCCGCCGTCTTCTCGGACGGCACCTTCGTCTATGTGCCCGAAGGCGTGCGCTGCCCGATGGAGCTGAGCACCTATTTCCGCATCAACGCCGCCAATACCGGCCAGTTCGAGCGGACGCTGATCGTCGCCGACAAGGGCAGCTACGTCTCCTATCTTGAAGGCTGCACCGCGCCGATGCGCGACGAGAACCAGCTCCACGCGGCCGTGGTGGAGCTCGTCGCGCTCGACGATGCCGAGATCAAATATTCGACCGTGCAGAACTGGTATCCGGGCGATGCCAATGGCCTGGGCGGCATCTACAATTTCGTCACCAAGCGCGCGCTCTGCCAGGGCCGGAACAGCAAGGTCAGCTGGACGCAGGTCGAGACCGGCAGCGCCATCACCTGGAAATATCCGAGCTGCGTGCTCGCGGGCGAGAATAGCGTCGGCGAATTCTATTCGGTCGCGGTCACCAACAATCACCAGCAGGCCGATACCGGCACGAAGATGATCCACCTCGGCAAGGGTAGCCGCTCGACGATCGTGTCGAAGGGCATTTCGGCGGGCCGTTCGGACAACACCTATCGCGGCCTCGTCCGCGTCGGGCCGACTGCGGAGAATGTCCGCAACTTCACGCAGTGCGACAGCCTGCTGCTGGGCGGCGACTGCGGCGCGCACACCGTCCCCTATATCGAGGTCCGCAACCCGACCGCGCAGATCGAGCATGAGGCGACGACGAGCAAGATCAGCGACGATCAGCTCTTCTACGCGATGCAGCGCGGGCTGGATCAGGAGGCGGCGGTGGCGTTGATCGTCAACGGTTTTGCGAAGGAAGTGCTGCAGCAGCTGCCGATGGAATTCGCCGTCGAGGCGCAGAAGCTGCTGGGGATCAGCCTAGAGGGCTCGGTCGGATAATGCTCAGACTTGTTATCGGACTTTCGCTTTTAGCGCCTACTGCGGCAGTGGCTCAGCCTGCTCCAAATCCGTTTGCCAAGTATGTGACGCCAACGCTCGGTCCTTGGGAAACCTATTCCGGCGCTCCCACCGGCGTAGAGATAAAGCCGCCAGTTATCCCGGTCGCTTTTCGCGGAGAATGGAACGATCCAGTCAAGGCGTGTGGGACCGGTCTGAGTGATATGCGTCTTCGAATAGGGGCGAACACGATCCGATTTTATGAGTCCGACGGGGAAGTCCGCAGAATAATCAGACACAACAGCAGGGCCGTAACGATTCTGGCCAGCTACTCCGGTGAGGGGCAGGTCTGGGATCGCGTAAATCGGATGGTGATCTCCGGCTCGGGCAACGAGCTGACCACTCAAACGGGTCAAGAAAGCGCGACCAGATATCGGTGCCCGCTCAAGAAAGTCCGGAAGTAATGCTCAAAATTGAAAACCTCCACGCCGAGATCGACGGCAAGCAGATCCTCAAGGGCCTGTCGCTCGCGGTGAACGCCGGCGAGATCCACGCGATCATGGGGCCGAACGGCGCGGGCAAGTCCACGCTCGGCTATGTCCTGGCCGGCAAGCCGGGCTACGAGGTGACGGACGGAACCCTCAACTTCCTCAACTTCGACCTGCGGGACATGGCCCCGCACGCGCGCGCCGCCGCCGGCCTGTTCCTCGGATTCCAATATCCGGTCGAGATTCCCGGCGTCTCCAATCTCCAGTTCCTGCGCGAGGCGCTCAATGCGCAGCGCAAGGGCCGCGGCGAGCCGCCTCTGTCGGGCGCGGAATTCCTCAAGATCGCACGCGCGCAGGCGGCAGCACTCGGCCTCGATCCGGAGATGCTCAAGCGCCCGGTCAATGTCGGCTTTTCGGGTGGCGAGAAGAAGCGCGCCGAGATGGTCCAGATGGGGATCATCGATCCGAAGTTCGCGATCCTCGACGAGACCGATTCGGGCCTCGACATCGATGCGCTGCGCGCGGTCGGCGCGGGCATCAACACGATCATGCGCAAGCCCGATCGCGCCGTGCTGCTGATCACCCATTATCAGCGGCTGCTCGATTATGTGCGGCCCGATTTCGTTCATGTCCTCGCCGACGGGCGCATCGTCCGCTCGGGCGGGCCCGAGCTCGCGCTGGAACTGGAGCGCGAGGGCTACAAGGATATCGCGGCGTGAGCGGCTTCGTTCAATTCCTCCCCGGCACGGGGAGGGGGACCATGCGGAGCATGGTGGAGGGGTATCGCCGGTCGCGGCAGCGCGATCCCCTTCGGCAGGAATACCCCTCCACCGCCTCCGGCGGTCCCCCTCCCCTTGCAGGGGAGGATCGACGGTGACCGCGCTTCCCACCAAGCGCGACGAGACGTGGCGCTACAGCGATCTGGAGGCGGTCGCGCGCGTCTGGCCGGTGGCGACGCATGCGCACGTCGTACCGGCTGGCGAAACGCTGGCGCTGCCGATCCTGCTCGACGCTGCTGACGATGCGGTAACGATCGAAGATCATGAGATCGAGATCGGCGCGAGCGCGCAGGCGATCGTCCATGTCGCGATCACGAGTGGCAGGCTCGGCCGCGTGTTCGTCAAGGTGCGGCTCGCGGAAGGCGCGCATTTCGAACTGACCGGCGCGATCGTCGGCGGCGGCAGCGACACGCACGAGATCGTCACCCGCGTCACCCATGCCGAGCCGAATGCGACGAGCGCGCAGACCGTGCGCATCGTGCTCGGCGGCCAGGCGACCGGTTCCTATCTCGGCAAGGTCGCGGTCGCGCGCGACGCGCAGAAGACCGACGCGACCCAGTCCGCCAAGGCAATGCTGCTCGCGCGCACCGCCACCGCCAATCTCAAGCCCGAACTCGAAATCTATGCCGACGACGTGAAGTGCGCGCATGGCGCCACGGTCGGAGAACTCGACGCGCAGGCGCTCTTCTATCTCGCCGCGCGTGGCATCCCGCCAGCCGAGGCCAAGGCCCTGCTGCTGCGCGCGTTCGTCGGCGGGCTGTTCGAGGGCACGCCGGACGAGACGCGCTTCGACGCGGCGATCGATGCTGCATTGGAGAAGATGCTGTGACGGCTCCTGCTGTTCCGTTCGTGCTGAGCGAAGTCGAAGCACGGGCTCCTGGCGATCCGCTGCTGGCACGCCCTTCGACTTCGCTCAGGGCGAACGGGGAAGCCTTGGATTTGCTGCAGGATTTTCCGGCGATCCCCGCGGGCTGGGCCTATCTCGATACCGCCGCGACCGCGCAGAAGCCGCAGATCGTGATCGACGCCATCGCCGCCGCGTACGGCGAAACCTACGCGACCGTGCATCGCGGAGTCTATCAGCGCTCGGCGGACATGACGCTGGCCTATGAGGCAGCACGCGAGCGCGTGGCGCGGTTCATCGGCGCGGGTTCGTCGGCCGAGATCGTCTATGTCCGCGGCGCGACCGAGGCGATCAATCTCATCGCGCAATGCTGGGGCGGCACGGTCCTCAAGCCCGGCGACCGCATCCTGCTCAGCCAGCTCGAACATCATTCCAATATCGTGCCGTGGCAGATGATCGCCGAGCGCACCGGCGCGCTGATCGACGTCGCCCCGCTCACCGCCGATCATTGCATCGATCTCGACGCGGTCGAGGCGATGCTGACGCCGCAGCACAAGCTCGTCGCGCTCGCGCACGTCTCGAACGTGCTCGGTTCGGTGCTCGACGTGAAGCGCGCCGCCGATCTCGCGCATGCGGTCGGCGCGAAATTGCTCGTCGATGGCTGCCAGGCGGTCGCGCGCTTGCCCGTCGATGTCACCGCGCTCGGCTGCGACTTCTACGTCTTCTCCGGCCACAAGCTCTATGGCCCGACCGGCATAGGCTGCCTGTGGGCGCGGCCCGAACTGCTGGAGGCGATGCCGCCTTATCAGGGCGGCGGCTCGATGATCGACAAGGTGTCGTTCGCGAAAACGACCTATGCCCCGCCGCCGACGCGGTTCGAAGCGGGCACGCCGCACATCGTCGGCGCGCTCGGGCTGCATGCCGCGATCGACTATGTCGAGAGCATCGGCCTCGACGCGATCCACGCGCACGAGACCGCTCTGGTGCGTCAGACGCGCGAGGCGCTGTCGGCAATGAACAGCGTGACCCTGTTCGGCCCCGAGGATTCGGCGGGAATCGTGTCCTTCGCGATTCACGGGGTGCATCCGCACGACGTCGGTACCATCTTGGATGAAGGCCGGGTGGCGATCCGCGCGGGCCATCATTGCGCGCAGCCCTTGATGGAGGCGCTGGGCGTGCCGGCGACGGCGCGGGCGAGCTTCGGGGTCTATAACGGGCCGGCGGACGTGGACGCGCTGGTCAAGGGTATCGAGCGGGTAAGGCGGATTTTCGGATGAGCGACGACAACAAATTCCCGTTCGAGGTGGAAGAGGTCGATGCCGTGACCCCGCCGCCCAAAGCGCGCGTCGAGGATGCTGCGCCGACCGCCGAAACCGCTACGGAACGCCCGCGCGATTATCTGGCGGGCTTCCTCGCAGAGAAGCCCGTGCCGCTGGCCGGCGGCGAGCCGGGCAGCGCGCTTTACGACGGCGTGATCGATGCGCTGAAGGACATTTTCGATCCGGAGATCCCGGTGAACATCTACGATCTCGGGCTGATCTACGGGGTCGACATCGCCGATGCGCATGCGGTCGTGACGATGACGCTGACCACGCCCAATTGCCCCGTCGCCGAATCGATGCCGGGCGAGGTCGAGATGCGCGTCGGCGCGGTGCCGGGCATCGGCTCGGCCGAAGTGAATCTCGTCTGGGATCCGCCGTGGGATCCGCAGAAGATGTCGGACGAGGCCAAGCTCGAACTGGGCATGCTGTGAACGCCGATCAAAGTGATACTTTGATCGGGGCAGAAGGAAGACAATGATGGCGACGATTGCCCGTGCCCGCCCCGCCGCGCTCACGCTGACACCCTCGGCCGAGGCGCGTATCGCCGAACTGATGGGGCAGGCGCCCGAGGGCGCGGTCGGCGTCAAGCTGTCGACCCCGCGGCGCGGCTGCTCGGGCCTCGCTTACTCGGTCGATTACGTGACCGAGGCCGATCCGTTCGACGAGAAGATCGTAACCCCCGGCGGCGACTTCTACGTCGACGCCGGCTCGGTCCTCTATCTGATCGGCTCGACGATGAACTGGGTCGACGACGATTTCACCGCGGGCTTCGTGTTCGAAAATCCGAACGCCAAGGGCAGCTGCGGCTGCGGCGAGAGCTTCACGGTCTAGCTCAGGCTCTAGAAGCCCAGATTGTAGCGCAGCCCCGCGCCGAGATCGTCGGGCGCGGCGGCGATATTGCCCGGCTGGCGGCGCCAGAACAGGTTCGTCTCCAGCCAGCCCTCGCCCAGGCGCAGGCCGGCATTGGCCTCGACGTCGCTCTCCCGGCCCTTCGGCGCCAGGCCGATGAAGCGCGTCTCATAGCCGATCGCGCCGGTCGTATAATCGTAGCTCGTCGGCACGATCAGCCCGAGACCGCCGCCCGTCACCCGCGTCGGCAGCGCCAGCCGCAGGCCGATCCGGTTGGTCGCCCCCTCGCGAACCAGGCCCAGCGACGCCGCCATGCTGCGCAGATCGGCAGAGGCGAGCACGCCGCCTTCTGTCCCTTCCGTCCAGCTCCGGCGGACGCCGCCATTGGCCGACCATCCCCGGCCGAGATCGAGCTTCGCGTCCATATCGATGAAGCGCGTCGTTGCGCCGCCCGCGCCGAGAGCTGGCGCGAGCCGCGCGCCGAGCAGGCTGTGCGCCTCGCGCAGTGTCCCCAGATAGCCGTTCATCAGCAGCCGCCCGACACGACGGCCGAGGCCGACGCGCATCTGCGCATAGCTCGGCTCCAGCGTGTCGGTCGGCAGCGCGCGCGCCATCCGGCCCTGTTCGGCCTCCATATGGAAATCGATGCCGCCGTCCGATCGCCGCACCGCGAGCGCGAATTGCGGACGGCGCGCCATGTCCGTGGCGGTCGCGGGCGATCGGGCCGAGAGGAAGCTGCCCTCGCCGGCGGACGGGTCGAGCCGCGAGGCGAGCGAGGCGGCGCCTTCGCCGAAGGCCATGCCCGTCGCGAAGCCGGGACTGAACCGGCTGACGATCGCGCCCGAGCTCGGCCGGATGCGCTGCTCGTTGCCGGCGAGGCCGCGCTGCGCGAAGCCCGTCCAGGGCTCGTCGGCGAAGCGGCGCGCGACGGTCGTCGCGACCGAGACCGCGCCCAGATCCGTGTTCTGCGTCAGCAGATCGGTGCGCAGGCCATCGCGCAGCGGACGGCCAGCGCCGGTGCGGATCGTGCGGCCGGACAGGCCCATTTCGAACGCGCGGCCATAGCTGTCGAGGATGATCGCAGAGCCGAGCGACGAAGGCGTCAGGCTGGAATCGCCCATCGCCGGGGACAGGACGGTCGTGTCGGTGGACGAGACCGGCACCGCGCTGCCGGCGAGGCTGGCGGTGCCGATCGGCTGGAAGGCCTTTGCTAGATTGAGCAGCCCGCGGCCATAGACGTCGTCCGTGCCCGCCGCGCCCGCATCGGTCGCGCTCTTGTAGAGGATGTCGACGACCTGCGCCGCGGTCAGGCTCGGAAACGCCTGTTCGATCAGCGCGACCGCGGCGGCGATGCCCGGCGTCGAGAAGCTCGTTCCCGAATAGAGATAGGCTTCGCCATTCTGGTTGAACGCGCGGACGCGTTCGCCGAGCGCGGTCAGGTAGAATTGGCCGAAGGTGCCGGCGCGATCGGAGAAGCTCGATATCGCGCCCGTCGCGTCGTGCGAGCCGGCGATGATCACCAGCCCGCTTGTGCCCTGCGCGGCGGCGACCTGCGCGAAAGCATCGGGGCTGGCATTGCCGTCGTTTCCGGCGGCAACGACGACGATGATCCCTGCGGCCGTCGCGCGCTGGATCGCGGTGGTGAGCATGCCGTTCGCGGCCGATCCGCCGAGCGAGAGATTGATGACCTTGGCGCCGTTGGTGCGCGCATAATCGATCGCGCTGGCGAGCGACGAATCGCCGAATTTGCAGCCGTCGGTCGTGCCGCAGGTACCGGTCGTATCGGCGCGAAGGGCAAGTACGGTCGCGCCCCAGGCAATGCCCTGGACGTCGGATCCGTTGCGCGCGGCTGCGGCGATCGCGCTGATCGCGGTGCCGTGCCCGTCGACATCGGTGACGCTCGTATTGCCGCCGAAGGCGCGGCTCGCGGTCGAGAGTCTGCCGCTGAATTCGGAGCCGACCGTGGCGATGCCGGTATCGACGACCGCAATCGTGACGCCCGTACCGTTCGATCCGGCATTGTAGGCGGTGACCGCGCCGATGTCGGTCGCGCCGTTCGATCGCCGATATTCGGCATCGTCGTAATTTGCCGCCGGAATGGCGACGGTCGGGTTGGTGACCGTCGGAGTGACGACTGTGGGCGTCACGGTCGGCGTCGTGGTGGTTGGGGTCGTCGTGGTGGGTGTCGGCGTCGAGCCGACACCACCCCCTCCGCCGCCGCCGCAACCGGCGAGCAACGCCAGCGGCGCCGCCGCGAGACACATCCGTGCCTTCATCCCCCTGCTCGACATGCCAATCCTCTACGCCCCGTTTACCATAAGGAAGCCCCGCCATATTGCCTGAGTATTGCGAGAGGGTTAGCAGCGGCCGCCTCATGCTCCCCGCGCTCGCCCATATCGACAGCTGGATCTTCGATCTGGACAACACGCTGTATCCGGCGTCGTCCGATCTGTTCGGGCTGATCGACCAGCGCATGACCGACTATGTCGCGCGCACCGCGGGCATCGATCGCGACGCCGCCTACCAGCTCCAGAAAGTGCTGTTTCGCGAGCATGGCACGACCTTGTCGGGGCTGATGACGCTGCACGACGTGGACCCGCATCACTTCCTGGCCGACGTCCACGCGATCGAGATGGACGTGCTGGCCGAGGATCGCCGGCTGATCGATTCGATCGCCGCTCTGCCCGGACGGAAACTCATTTTCACGAACGGCGACGAAACTTATGCGCGCCGCGTGCTCGAACGAATCGGTCTGTCCGAGGCGTTCGAGGCGATCCACGACATCCACGCCTGCGCCTATCGGCCCAAGCCGAGCGCGCACTCTTACGAGTCGATGATCGCCGCTTTTGGGGTCGATCCCCGGCGGGCGCTCTTCGCCGACGACATGGCCCGCAACCTCACGCCGGCGCATGCGCTGGGCATCACCACGCTCTGGATCGACAACGGATCCGAGCAGGTCGGCGATCTGGGCGCGGGCGAGGGGATCGATTATCGGACCGCCGATCTGGGCGCCTGGCTCGCCGACATACTGAAGGACTGACACGATATGAGCACGCAGCTTGCCGCGGTCATCGACGCCGCCTGGGAGGCGCGCGACACGCTCTCCCTCTCGACGCAGGGCGAGGTCCGCGACGCGGTCGAGTCGGCGATCGCCGGGCTGGATGCGGGCGAGTATCGCGTCGCCGAGAAGGTCGCGAACGCCTGGACCGTCAATCAGTGGCTCAAGAAGGCCGTCCTCCTGTCGTTCCGGCTTAACGACAATGCGGTCGTCGGCGCGGATGCGGGCGGCCCGGCCTTCGACAAGGTGCCGCTCAAATGGGCCGGCTGGGGCGACAATCGCTTTCGCGAGGCGGGCTTCCGCGCCGTGCCGGGCGCGGTCGCGCGCTCGGGCGCCTTCATCGGCAAGGGCTGCGTGCTGATGCCGAGCTTCGTCAATATCGGCGCCTATGTCGGCGAGGGCACGATGGTCGATACGTGGACGACGGTCGGCTCCTGCGCGCAGATCGGCCGGAACGTGCACCTCTCGGGCGGCGTCGGCATCGGCGGCGTGCTGGAGCCGCTTCAGGCCGATCCGGTGATCATCGAGGACAATTGCTTCATCGGCGCGCGATCGGAAGTGGCCGAGGGCGTCATCGTCGAGGAGGGCGCGGTCCTCTCGATGGGAGTCTATCTCGGCGCCTCGACCAAGATCGTCGATCGCGCGACGGGCGAGATTGTGATCGGGCGCGTGCCCTCTTACTCGGTCGTGGTCCCCGGCACGCTGCCGGGCAAGGATGGCGGGCCGGGCCTCTATTGCGCGGTGATCGTCAAGCGCGTCGATGCGCAGACCCGCTCGAAGACCGGCATCAACGAACTGCTGCGTGATTGAGACTTAGTCTGTCCCGCCGCCGCTGACCCTTGACCGTCCCGCCCCGAAATCCGAAAGGGGGCGCCTTCCCGCCAGCCACGAGTTTGCCGATGCCCATCGAAATCAAGATGCCCGCGCTCTCCCCGACCATGGAAGAGGGGACGTTGGCCAAGTGGCTCGTGAAGGAAGGCGACACGGTCCAGTCCGGCGACATCCTCGCCGAGATCGAGACCGACAAGGCGACGATGGAATTCGAGACGATCGACGAAGGCGTCGTCACCAAGCTGCTCGTCGCCGAAGGCGCGGACGGCGTGAAGGTCGGCACGGTGATCGCGATCATCGCCGCAGAGGGCGAAGATGCCTCGGCGCCGGCGCCCACGGCGGCCGCCAAGCCGGCCGCCCCGAAGGCGGAGGCTCCCCAGGCCGACGCGCCGAAGGGCGAAGCCGCGCCCGCAAAGGCGGAGGCCCCCAAGGCGGCGCCCGCGCCGGCGGGCGACGGCAGCCGCGTGAAGGCGAGCCCGCTCGCCCGCCGTCTGGCCGAGCAGCAGGGTGTCGATCTCGGCGCGGTCAGCGGCTCCGGGCCAAACGGTCGGATCGTGAAGTCGGATCTCGCGGGCAAGGCCGGCGGTGCGCCTGCCGCCAAGCCCGAAGCCGCCGCTCCCGCAGCGCCGGCCGCGAAACCGGCCCCCGCGCCGGCTCCCGCCGTCGCGCCCGAGGGCATCCCGGCCGAGACGGCCAAGCTTTCGAACATGCGCAAGGTCATCGCGCGCCGCCTGACCGAATCGAAGCAGACCGTCCCGCACATCTACCTGACGGTCGATATCAATCTCGATGCGCTGCTGAAGCTGCGCGGCCAGCTCAACGACGGGCTCGCCTCGCGCGGCATCAAGCTCTCGGTCAACGATCTGCTGATCAAGGCGCAGGCCGTGGCGCTGATGGAAGTCCCCGCCTGCAACGTGATGTTCGGCGGCGATACTTTGACCTCGTTCAAGCGCGCCGACATCTCGGTCGCGGTCTCGATCCCCGGCGGTCTCATCACCCCGATCATCGCCGGCGCGGACATCAAGCCCGTCTCGCTGATCGCCACCGAGATGAAGGACCTCGCCGAGCGCGCGCGCGACGGCAAGCTCCAGCCGCACGAATATCAGGGCGGCACCGCCAGCCTGTCGAACATGGGCATGTTCGGGATCAAGCAGTTCGAGGCGGTCATCAATCCGCCGCAGGCGATGATCCTCGCGATCGGCGCGGGCGAGAAGCGGCCTTATGTGGTGGGCGACAGCCTCCAGATCGCAACGATCATGAGCGCGACCGGCAGCTTCGATCACCGCGCGATCGATGGCGCGGACGGCGCCAAGTTCATGGCGGCGTTCAAGCGGCTCGTCGAAGCGCCGCTGGGCATGCTGGCTTGAGCGAAGGCGAACCGACCGAACCGCCGGAGGGGCAGCCCGCGATCCGCGTGGTCGCGATGCCGGCGGACACCAACCCCTATGGCGACATCTTCGGCGGCTGGCTGCTCAGCCAGATGGACAGCGCCGCCGGCACCGTCGCCGCGCTGCACAGCAAGGGTCGCGCCGTGACGATCGCGGTGGACGGCATGACCTTCCACCGCGCGGTCAAGATCGGCGACGTGATCTCGGTCTATGCCGAGGTCGTCTCGTCCGGGCGCAGCTCGATGAAGATCGATGTCGCCGCCTGGAGTCGCAAGCGCGCGTCGCAAGACACATATCGGGTGACGCACGCGACGTTCACCTTCGTCGCAATCGATGAAGACGGGCGACCCCGCCCGCTGACGCATGGAGCTAACTGACGTGGCCGACGCCTTCGATCTCATCGTTCTCGGTTCCGGCCCCGGCGGCTATGTCGCGGCGATCCGCGCGGCGCAGCTCGGCCTCAAGACGGCGATCGTCGAGCGCGAACTGCTTGGCGGCATCTGCCTCAACTGGGGCTGCATCCCGACCAAGGCGCTGCTGCGCTCGGCCGAAATCTACCATTATATGAGCCACGCCAAGGATTACGGCCTGGTCGCCGACGGGATCAGCGCGGATATCGCCGCGGTCGTGAAGCGCTCGCGCGGCGTCGCCAAGCAGCTCAATCAGGGCGTCACGCACCTGATGAAGAAGAACAAGGTCACCGTGTTCATGGGCACGGGCAAGCTGGCCGGCAAGGGCAAGCTCAGCGTCACCGGCGCCGACGGCAAGACGACCGAGCTCGAGGCGAAGAACATCATCGTCGCCACGGGCGCGCGCGCGCGCGATCTGCCCAACCTGCCCGCCGATGGCGAGAAGGTCTGGACCTATCGCCACGCCATGACGCCCAAAGAGATGCCGACGAAGCTGCTCGTCATCGGCTCGGGGGCGATCGGCATCGAATTCGCCAGCTTCTACAATGACATGGGCGCCGAGGTGACCGTGGTCGAGATGCTCGACCGGATCGTCCCCGTCGAGGATGCCGATATCTCCGCGCATCTCGAAAAGGCGCTCAAGAAGCAGGGCATGACGATCCTGACCGGCGCGAAGATCGACACGATCTCCGCCGACGCATCGGGCGTGAAGGCGACGATCACGACGAAGGACGGCAAGGCGAGCGACGGCCAGTATAGCCACGTCATCGTCGCGATCGGCATCGTCCCCAACACCGCCGATATCGGCCTGAAGGAATTGGGCGTCGCGGTCGACGATCGCGGCTTCCTCAAGACCGATGCGACCTGCAAGACCAATGTCGAGGGGCTGTACGCGATCGGCGACATCACCGCGCCGCCCTGGCTCGCGCACAAGGCCAGCCATGAGGGCGTGATCGCGGTCGAGGCGATCGCCGGCCTGCATCCGCATGCGATGGACCCGCTCAACATACCGGGCTGCACCTATTGCCACCCGCAGATCGCGTCGGTCGGCCTCACCGAGGCGAAGGCGCGCGACGCCGGCTACGAAGTGAAGGTCGGCAATTTCCCCTTCATCGGCAACGGCAAGGCGATCGCGCTCGGCGAGCCCGAGGGCTTCGTGAAGACCGTCTTCGACGCGAAGACGGGCGAGCTGCTCGGCGCGCACATGATCGGCGCCGAGGTCACCGAGATGATCCAGGGCTATACGATCGGCAAGACGCTCGAGACGACCGAGGCCGAGCTCATGGAGACGGTCTTCCCGCATCCGACGATCAGCGAAACCATGCATGAGTCCGTGCTGTCGGCCTATGGCCGTCAGCTCCACATGTAAGCGGACATGATCGACGGGATCCGCGCGACGACGGTGAAGGCGCGGTCCACGGGGGCGGGAGCGGCGCGCGCGATTGCGATCGCCGCCGCCTTGCTCTGCCTTGCGACGCTGGCGGCGCGCTGGCCGGGCGTCGCGATGTACGACAGCATCTCGCAATATGAACAGGCGACCAGCGGCGATTTCTTCGATTGGCACCCGCCGATCATGGCGCGCACCTGGGCGCTGCTGATCCATATCTGGCCGGGCACCGCGCCCTTCCTGATCCTGCAGGTGGCCTTGTGGTGGGGCGGGCTCGGTCTGCTTGGCGCGGCTCTTGCGCGCACGGGCAAGGCGAAAGCGGCGTCGGCAGTGCTCGTCGTCGGCGCGCTGCCCCTGTTCGTCGGCTGGGACACGGTCGTGCTGAAAGACGCGCAGCTTGCCTCGTGCCTCGTCGCCACTATGGGTCTCGCCGCGCATTTCCGCTTCACCGGAGGTGCCATTCCCCGCTGGGCGGTGGCGGCGATCCTCGTCCTGCTCGTCTATGCGACGCTCGTGCGAGGGAATGCCGTGTTCGCGACCGTACCGCTGGCGCTCGCTCTGTTCGGCTGGCTCGGCGTGCGTCGCTGGTGGATGCGGGGCGCGCTGACGCTCGGGCTCATCTTGGCCGTGCTCGTCGTCGGCCCGTCGATCAACCACCATCTGCTCGGCGCGCGCGCCTCGAAGGTCGAGCGCGCTCTGCCGCTCTACGACATCGCCGGGATCGCGCATCAGGCGGGCCTCCCGACCGTCGCGGGCGCGACCGAGCAGGCGTGGCGCGAGGGCGAGCGCAAGGGCTGCTACACCCCCTATTTCTGGAATCCTTATGGGATGCCGACGCAATGCGAGTCGCTCGGCGACAGCGTCGCCTTCGATGCGGTGAGCGGCGCGCCGCTGATGCGCGCGTGGATCACCTTGGTCGCGACGCACCCGATCGCCTGGGCCGAGCATCGCCTGCGCCACTTCAACTCGAACATCCGCTTCCTCGTCGGCCGCGGCCAGAGCGATGCCGCGCCGCCCGCCGGCTCCGAGAAGAATGACGACGGCCTCGGCGCGCCGCCGAGCGGCGCCGGGCGGGCTTTGGTTACCGCCGCATCCTGGATGGCGGCGACGCCGCTCGGCTGGCCCTTCGCCTGGCTGGCGCTCGCGCTCGCTCTGCTCGGAGCGATCCGCGACGTGCGCGCGCCGATCGCGGCGCTGGGCGCGACGCTCGCCTTCTCGGCGCTGGTGATGGGCGCGAGCTATGCGCTCGTCAGCATCGCCAGCGATCTGCGCTATCACCTCTGGTCGATGCTCGCGACCGCGCTGGCGCTCGTGCTGCTGGTCGCCGCCGATGCGCTCGACCGGCGCAAACTCCGCGCCGGGCTCGTCGTCGTGGCGATCCTGTGCCTGATCGGCGTCGCCGCGCGTATTGTCCTGCCGACAGAGCCTTATCCCTATCCGGTCGAGGGCAAGCTTTCCGGTTCGACCATAGCCTGAGCCCGCCGCCGTGGCGCGGGCTCCAACGATTGCGGGATGAACGGACAGGTGGCGACGCAGAGCGACAAAGGCGGCAAGCTCGTCCTCTATGCGGCCTTGTCCGCCAATCTCGGCATCGCCGTCGCCAAGTTCGTCGCGGCGGGGATCAGCGGCTCTTCGGCGATGCTCACCGAAGGCGTCCATTCGGTCGTCGACAGCCTCAACCAGATCCTTCTGCTCTATGGCCAGAAGAGCAGCCGCAAGCCCGCCGACGAAGTCCATCCGTTCGGCTATGGCCGCGAACTCTATTTCTGGAGCTTCGTCGTCGCGATCCTGATTTTCGCGGTCGGCGCGGGCCTCTCGATCTACGAGGGCATCCTCCACATGCTCGATCCGGTCGCGATCGAGAATCCGCTGATCAACTATGTCGTGCTCGGCGTCAGCTTCGTGCTGGAGGGCGGATCGTGGCTGCTCGCAGTGCGCGAATTCGCCAAGACCAAGGGCGATCAGGGCTGGTGGGAGGCGGTGCGCCGATCGAAGGACCCGCCCTCCTTCATGGTGATGTTCGAGGATTCGGCGGCGATGTTCGGCCTCGTCGTCGCGGGCGTCGGCGTGACGCTCGCGATCCTCACCGGCAATCCCGCCTGGGACGGCGCCGCCTCGATCGTGATCGGGCTCGCGCTGGCGGTGGTGGCGGCCCTGCTGGCGCGCGAATCGAAGGGGCTGCTGATCGGCGAGCGCGCCGATCCGCGCCTCAGCGCCGCGATCCGCGCCGCCTTCGACGGCCGCCCCGAAGTGACGGCGGTGGGCGAGGTGATGACGCTGCACGCGGCGCCCGATCGGGTGTTCGTCGCCGCCAGCGTCGATTTCGAGGATCATGTCCTTGCGGGAGACGTCGAGCGCCTGATCGCCGAGACCGAGGCGCGGCTGCGCGAAGCCTGGCCGATCATCGGATCGATCTACATCAAGCCGCGCGCCGGGGCGAAGCCGGGCAACCGATCGGGCGCGTCGGGGACACCGGATCGTCCCGCGCGCGGTTGACGCCCGTCTGTACGGGGATCAAGCGGCGCGGGTGAGCGCCTTTCTCTCTTCGGATCGCAATGCGGACGGCCTGCCGGCTGGCCGGAGGATCATCGGCATCAGCCTCGCGCTCGCCTTGCTGCTGCGCCTGCCCTTCGCTTTCTGGGAACTGCTCCATCACCCCGACGAGCTTTGGCAATATCTGGAGCCGGCGCACGGCATCCTGACCGGCCATGCGGTGGTGCCGTGGGAATATCGCGCGGGGATCCGCACCTGGCTGATCCCGAGCATGCTCAGCGTGCCGATGGCGCTGGGCAAGCTGCTGGCGCCCGATACGCTCCATTATCTCCTGCCCGTCCGGCTCGCGCTCGCTTCGTTCTCGCTGTCGATCGTCGGCTTCGGCGCGGCCTTTGCGCTGCGCATCTCGCGCTGGCACGGGCTGGTGACGGGCCTGATGCTCGCCACGTCGTTCGAGCTCGTCTATTTCTCGGATCGCGCGCTGTCGGACAGTATCGCGCCGGCTCTGTTCCTTCCCGGTCTCTGGCTGCTGCTCGTCGATGGCCCGCGTCCGCGCCTGCGCGCTTTGGCGGGCGGCGCCTTGCTGGGCCTGTGCTTCGCGGTCCGCTTCCAGCTCGCGCCGGCGCTGGGCGTCGCGCTGATCGGCGGCTGCTGGCGCGATCGGCGGCTCTGGCTGCCGGCCATCGCCGGCGGGCTGCTCGCACTGGCGGTCGATGGCCTCGTCGATCTCGCGCACGGCGCGGTGCCGCTGCGCTGGATCATCGAGAATGTCCGCATCAATCTCGTCGAACGGCGCAGCGCCGATTACGGCACCGAATCATGGCAGTGGTATCTGCCCAACCAGATCCGCGTCTGGGGCTGGGCGTTCGTGCCCATCCTGGCCTGCGCGATCGTCGGCGCGCGGCGGATGCCGCTGCTCGCGGTCGTCGCGCTCGTCAACGTCGCTGCTCATTCGGCGATTCCGCACAAGGAATATCGCTTCATCTTCCTCAGCGTGGTGCTCGCTCTGGTCCTGGCGGGGATAGGCGCGGCGGACGTCGCCTCGTGGGTCGCGCGGCGCAGGAACGTGGCGAGGCCCGCATTGCTGACCGGCCTGATGCTGATCTGGGTGGCGGCGTCGGTCGCGGTGGCGACGTCCCCGGGGCGGCGCACGTGGAGCAGCAACAAACGCATCATCACGCTGATGCGTGCGGCGCACAACGTGCCCAATGGCTGCGGGCTGGCCTTCCTGCAGCCCCCCGGCGCGCTGGTCGCGGCTTATACTTATTATGATCGCGCGACGCCGATCTACGTCTTCAACCAAGACGATTCGTATCGCGCCGCTTCGCAGCTCGGGAGCGCGTTCAATATGGCGGTGACCTCGCCCGATCGCGCGCACCTGCTCGGCACGCAGTATCGGCTCGTCCGCTGCGTGGCGGGGCGCAAGGATCGCCGCGGCAGCCGCCTGGAGCGGCTGCCGCAAAGCTGCCTGTTCGTCCGGCCCGGCGGGTGCGGCGCGCCGCTCGATCCCCGCTATGGGATCAACGCTGCGCTGGCGCGGCGCGGCGAGTGACGGGATTTACGCGCGGCGCCAGGTGAGGAAGGACGAGGCGGCGTAGTTCCACACCGCCCCCACCGCAGCGCCGGCGAGCCCGCCGATCCACCAGATGCGGCGCTCGTCATAGACCATCTCGCTGATGCCGACCTGCGCGATCGCGCCGATCCCGCAGACGAGCGTGAAGGTCGCGAGCCCGCGCAGCCAGGCGAGGCCACGCAGCCGGCGATCATTGTAGGTCAGCCAGTTGTTCAGCGCGAAATTGAACAGGATCGAAAGCGCGACCGCGGCGGTCTGCGCGGCGCGGAAGGTGAAGCCGGCGCCGTTCAGAAGCATGTCCAGCGCCGCGAGATTGACGATCAGGCCCACCGCGCCGACCGCGAGGAACAGGATCATCCGCGCCGGCACCGCGCCGTGCGTGATCTTGTCGACGAGCAGCAGCAGATATTCGAGCGCGACCATCGAATCGAGCTTGCTCGCGCCGGCCTGCCGCGACCGGAACGTATAGGGCACCTCGGCCACCGCCAGCGGCTGCGGAGAGGAAGCGAGCAGATCGAGCAGCACCTTGAAGCCGACGCCCGACATGTGCGGCACGGCGGCGAGCACTGCCTCGCGGCGCACGACGAAGAAACCGGACATCGGATCGGACACGCGGGTCTGCGTGATCGCGGCGGCGAGGCGCGTGGCGATCTCGCTCTTGCGGACGCGCGATTTGTCCCATTCGCCCGTCGATCCGCCATTGGCGTAGCGCGTGCCGACCGCGATGTCGGCGCCGGCCAGGACCGCATCGTGGAGGCGCGGCAGGATCGCCTCGTCATGCTGCATGTCGGCGTCGATCGCCGCGACGACGGGCGCGGTCGTGGCCATCATGCCCTCGATGATCGCAGTCGAAAGCCCGCGCCGGCCGTGGCGGCGGATCAGGCGGATATCGCGGCGATGGCGGGCGAGCGTCTCGATCTCGCCCTGCGTCCCGTCGGTCGATCCGTCATCGACGAAGATCGCCTCCCATTCGCGCCCGGCAAGCGCGCGGTCGAGTGCGGCGAGCAACGGCGCGACATTGTCGCACTCGTTGAGCGTGGGGATGATGACGGCCAAAGCCAGCGGGCGAAGCTCGACGGGCGCAAAAGGGCGCGTCGGAAGGCGAAGCGGAGCGTTCATGGCCGCAATCTCTATGAGCCGGTTTGCTTAACGATTGCCGAATGAGGCGCCACGTAGCTCGGATGTTGCAGTACCGGGCCGGGTGGTACGACGGAGGGAGCCGCGCGCGCGGCCGTTCGCGTCAGCGAACGTTGGCGACGTTGTAGCGGAACAGCTCGTCCTGCGTGAGACAGCGGCGAGTCGAACCGTCGCCCCCGCCGGACACCGCCTTCTGGCGGTACATGATCTCGGTCAGCAATTTTCGCGAAACGCCCATGCGGATCAGAAAATCATTGTCCTCGCTGGCGAGGAGCGCCGATCCCTGCTCGACATCGCCGATGACCGAGACGGCCTCTTTATAGCCGCGCTGCGCCTCGGCCGCGATCACGCCGCCGTCGCCGGTAAAGGTGAACATGTGGACGATGAACAGCCCGCCCGGCTCCACCGCGCGGATCGGCCCGCCCATGAACAGGAAATTGCACGCCGAGAAGCACGCCCAGCCCGCAGGGATCCGCGTCGGAATCCCCGCCTTGCGGACCACCAGCCCCGCTCTGTTGCCGGCCTCGGCATCGCCGCCCGGCGAGCGGACGACGATCTCGTCGATCGGCTTGGATCTCTCGATCGCGGCCTGCAGCCGGGTGGCGACATCGGCATCGATCCGCCCTTCGGCGAACAGGATCGTCCGCCCGTCCTTCTTCTCGGGCGTGAACTTCATCGCCGGATAGGAGGACCAGTCCGGATTGAGCGGGCAGGTCGGGTTGCGCGGGTCGATCTGCGCCTGGCCGTGCGCGGCCGTGGCGAGCAGCATCAGCAAAGCGGCGGCGCGCATCATGCCGTCGCGATCGTATAGCCCGATGCGCCCGGCGCGCGGCACATCTTCTTCGGCACGGTCGTCTCCTCGCCCTCGACGATGACGACGTCGGTGACCTGCACGCAGGTCGTGCCGTCCGCTTGCTCGCTGCGCGCCGTCAGCGTCGATTTGCCCGAGACGCCCGCGCGGCTGTCGCTCTTCCATTCCGACGAGGTGCCGATCTCGCCCTCGCGCACCACGGTCTGCGTCGCGGTGGCGGCCTGGCGCTGCTCCTTCTGGTCGAGCCGGCAGGCGACCGCGTCGCTCAGCACGCCCGCCACTTCGGGGATCGGCACGAATTGGGCGAGGCCCGTGCCGCCCAGCGCGCGATTGGTGGCGTTGCCGAACATCTTGCCGACCATCGAGGCACCCTTGCTGCGCTGGCCCTGCTTGCAGGTCCCGCTGCTGTCCGCCGTCGTGGTCGAGGACGAGGCGGGCGGCGTGATCGATCGCAGAAACGAGCCGAACTGCGCCGACCCCGGATCGGCTACGGCAATGGCCGCGAACGCGCAGGCGAAACGAAGCGATCTCACGAGTTCCCACCCCCAATATCGAGCCGTTCTTCCTGCCCCATCGCGGTTCGTGCAAGCAATATCCGTGTTCCGAGATTGACGATAATGGGCCATCCGGCGCATCAATCCGCTTAGTTCACGGCGTTTGAGGGGCGATGCTTGTGAAAATCGGCGGGAAAACCATCGGCTTCGGATCCGCGATCGCATTCGCGGCGGCAGCAGCACCACCCGCCACCCCGCAAAAGGTCACCGGCCCCGTCGCCGTCTATTGGATGAGCGCGGCGACCTCGAGCGGCTTCGGCTTCGGCGGAATGAACGCGAACGGCGGCAAGAAGCCGTCGATGGGGGACATCATGTCGATGATGCGCGGCGGCAGCGGCCGCGCGATCCACCAGCTGGAATTGCAGCTGGGCTCCAGCCTCAAGGCGACAGCGCCCGAGGCGAATCACCTGCCCGGCGTCGGCACGCCGCTCCCGCTGCTGACCCCCGTCCAGGCGCCGGCCTCGACCCCGGAGGAATCGACCGAGACCCAGCCCGAGATCAAGGATCCGCCCAAGGCGCGGATCCTGATCTATTGGGGCTGTGGCGAACATGCCGGGCCGGGGCAGCCTTATGTGCTCGATTTCTCGAAGATCATGGCCGGCCAGGCCCTGCCCAGGATCCCCTATGTCGCGATCCGCCACCAGAATCCGCCGTCGCCGGGCCGCTACGCCACCTATGGCGAATGGCCGAACAGCAAGTCGCGCGACAGGCAGATGCCCGCCAGCCTGCTCGGCGATCACCAGGTGAAGGGCAATTATTCGCCCGACATCAAGTTCACGCTGCCGCCGGGGCAGGATTATATGCCGCCGCTGCTGCTCGATGCGGCGGGCAAGAGCCCGGCCGGCGGCACGATCCTGAAGTGGCAGGCGATCCCGAGCGCGACGGGCTATTTCGCGACCTTGTTCGGCGCGTCCGGCGAAAGCGGGGGCGATGGCACAACCACGATCGTGATGTGGAGCTCCAGCGCGGTCGAGACCTTCGCCGGCGGCGGGCTGCTCGATTATCTAGCGCCCGGCGAGGTCAGGCGCCTGATCGGCCAGAAATTGATCATCCCGCCGAGCACCACCCAGTGCACCGTGCCGGTCGAGGTGGCGACCGCGGCGAAATCGGGGATCGTCTCGATGATCGCATATGGCGACGAGGCCAATTTCGCCGATCCGCCGCGCCCGGCCGATCCGAAGATGCCGTGGAACATCAGCTGGACCACCAAGGTCCGCTTCAAATCGACGACGGGCCTGATCCTCGGGATGCCGGGCGGCGCAATAAGCGCGGAGGCCGATGAGGCGCGGCCGCAACAGCAGGAACAGCCGCCGAAGAAAAAGAAGGGCGGCCTGTTCGATACGCTGAAGGGCGCGGTCAGCCCGTTCTGATTCGCGCCGCGCGGGGCGGCGGGGCCGGCGCCGCGTGACTCCGGTTGACCGTTCGCACCCCCGTGACTATAGGCCGCCACCGTCCGAAGCCGGTTTCCGGCCTCGGGTGCATGAACATTGCCGTTGCTTGCGCAGGCACCAAGACGATCGGAACCGATCGGCTGGGGCCTTCCGTGCATTTCGTCGATCTGCGGCGCCATCCAGCGCGAAGCGGGCGGGCGAACGGCAAAGTAACCCTATGAAAGGTGAAGGCTTCAATGCCGACGATTAACCAGCTGATCCGCAAGGGTCGCGAACCGCAGAAGGCCAAGTCCAAGGTCCCTGCGATGGAGCAGAACCCGCAGAAGCGCGGCGTCTGCACCCGCGTGTACACGACGACCCCGAAGAAGCCGAACTCGGCTCTGCGCAAGGTGGCCAAGGTCCGCCTGACCAACCAGCGCGAAGTCATCAGCTACATCCCGGGCGAGGGCCACAATCTGCAGGAGCACTCGGTGGTGCTGATCCGTGGCGGTCGCGTTCGCGATCTTCCCGGCGTCCGCTATCATGTGCTGCGCGGCGTGCTCGACACCCAGGGCGTCAAGAACCGCAAGCAGTCCCGCTCCAAGTACGGCGCCAAGCGTCCGAAGTAAGCCGGTCGGCCCGGCGCGCAGGCGCCGGCCAGTTCGACCATTCAGGCTGAAGAATTGAAAAGGAAGATCAGATGGCACGTCGTCGTCGTCCCGAGAAGCGCATCATCCTGCCGGATCCCAAATACGGCGATGAGATCCTCTCGAAGTTCATGAATTCCGTCATGCTCGACGGCAAGAAGTCCGTCGCCGAGGGCATCGTCTATACGGCGCTCGAGACCGTCGAGACCCGCGCCAAGCGCGAGCCGATCGGCGTGTTCCATGACGCGCTCAACAACATCCGCCCGGGCATCGAGGTCCGCAGCCGCCGCGTCGGCGGCGCGACCTACCAGGTTCCGGTCGAGGTTCGCCCCGAGCGCAGCCAGGCCCTGGCGATCCGCTGGCTGATCACCGCGGCGCGCGGCCGTTCGGAGCACACCATGTCGGCACGCCTGTCGGGCGAGCTCATGGATGCGGCGAACAACCGCGGCAACGCGGTCAAGAAGCGCGAAGACACGCACCGCATGGCGGAAGCGAATCGCGCGTTCAGCCATTACCGCTGGTAAGGCTGGAACTCTCCGCACCCTGACCTATATCGTGGGGAGCCGGCTCGTCGCTTGCTCCCCACATCGCTAAGGAAGTTCCGAAATGGCCCGCAGCCATCCGCTCGACATGTATCGCAACATCGGCATCATGGCCCACATCGATGCCGGCAAGACGACCACGACCGAGCGAATCCTCTACTACACCGGCAAGTCCTACAAGATCGGCGAGGTCCATGAGGGCACCGCGACGATGGACTGGATGGAGCAGGAGCAGGAGCGCGGGATCACGATCACGTCGGCTGCGACGACGTGCTTCTGGAACGATCACCGCATCAACATCATCGACACGCCAGGCCACGTCGACTTCACGATCGAAGTCGAGCGTTCGCTGCGCGTGCTCGACGGCGCGGTCGCCTGCTTCGATGGCGTGGCCGGCGTCGAGCCGCAGTCCGAGACGGTCTGGCGCCAGGCCGAGAAGTATCACGTCCCGCGGATGTGCTTCGTCAACAAGCTGGATCGCACCGGCGCGAGCTTCGAGCGCTGCGTGGAGATGATCAAGGATCGTCTCGGCGCGCGGCCCGCCGTCTTGTATCTGCCGATTGGCATCGAGGGCGGCTTCAAGGGCCTCGTCGATCTCGTCGAGAATCGCGCGATCATCTGGCTCGAGGAGTCGCTGGGCGCGAAGTTCGAATATCAGGACATCCCCGCCGATCTGGCCGATGCCGCCGCGACTGCTCGTTCCGAGCTGATCGAGATGGCCGTCGAGCAGGACGACGATCTGATGGAAGCGTATCTGGAGGGCACCGAGCCCACCGTCGCGCAGCTGAAGGCGCTGATCCGCAAGGGCACGCTGAACTTCTCGTTCGTCCCCGTCCTGTGCGGCTCGGCGTTCAAGAATAAGGGCGTGCAGCCTCTGCTCGACGGCGTCGTCGATTATCTGCCGTCGCCGCTGGACATCAAGGACGTCGAGGGCCTCAAGCTCGACGGCGAGACGCCGGATTCGCGCCCGCCGCGCGACGATGCGCCGATGTCGGCGCTCGCGTTCAAGATCATGAACGATCCCTTCGTCGGCACCCTGACCTTCGCCCGCATCTATTCGGGCAAGATGGACACGGCCTCGGTCGTGCTCAATTCGGTCAAGGACAAGAAGGAAAAGGTCGGGCGCATGCTGCTCATGCATGCCAACAGCCGCGAGGACATCCAGGAAGCCTTCGCCGGCGACATCGTCGCGCTCGCGGGCCTCAAGGACACCACGACCGGTGACACGCTCTGCGCGCAGAACGCTCCGATCATCCTCGAGCGGATGGAATTCCCCGAGCCCGTGATCGAGCTGTCGGTCGAGCCCAAGACGAAGGCTGATCAGGAGAAGATGGGCGTCGCGCTCAATCGCCTGGCGCGCGAGGATCCGTCGTTCCGCGTGTCTTCGGACAATGAGAGCGGCCAGACGATCATCAAGGGGATGGGCGAGCTCCATCTCGAGATTCTCGTCGATCGCATGAAGCGCGAGTTCAAGGTCGAGGCGAATATCGGCGCCCCGCAGGTCGCGTATCGCGAGTCGCTGGGTAAGAAGGTCGACGTCGACTATACGCACAAGAAGCAGTCGGGCGGCTCGGGCCAGTTCGGCCGCATCAAGATGACGGTCGAGCCGGGCGAGCGCGGCCAGGGCGTCGTCTTCAAGGACGAGGTCAAGGGCGGCAACATTCCGAAGGAATATATTCCGTCGGTCGAGAAGGGCATTCGCGAGATCGCCGCGACGGGCTCGAAGATCGGCTTCCCGATCATCGATTTCACCGCGACGTTGACCGACGGTGCCTACCATGACGTCGATTCGTCGGCGCTGGCGTTCGAAATCTGCGCCCGCGGCGCGATGCGCGAAGCGGCCCAGAAGTCGGGCATCAAGATCCTCGAGCCGATCATGAAGGTCGAGGTCGTGACGCCGGAAGATTATCTCGGCGACGTCATCGGCGATCTCAACAGCCGTCGTGGCCAGATCCAGGGCACCGACACGCGCGGCAACGCGCAGGCGGTCGAGGCGACGGTGCCGCTCGCGAACATGTTCGGCTATGTGAACCAGCTCCGCTCGTTCACGCAGGGCCGCGCGCAGTACACGATGCAGTTCTCGCATTATGACGAAGTCCCCGCGAACGTCGCGGAAGAGGTCGTCGCCAAGCTGGCGTAATTGCTTCTTACTTAGCTGCTACACGTCGAGAGGCCCGTCCCTGTCCGGGGGCGGGCCTTTCTTTTGCCGGCTTGCACGATACTCGGTCAGGCATAAGCTGATCTGATGACCAGCTCTCTCCGTGTCGTCACGTCGCCCGAGCGCGTTTGGCTGAGCGTTGAGAACTTCCTGCTGCTCAACGACAATGGTGCGTTCGCCGCCTATACGAAGACCGAGCTGATCGACGGTGAGGTTACGGGCGTGAACGCGCATTATAGCGAGCATGCACGCCCCAAGAGCCGCCTGATCGTCGCGCTGGTCACTCGGCTTGAGCAGATGGGCAGCGACCTCGATGTGCTCAGCTCGGTTTCGGTTCGCGTGAACGATGACAGCATGCCGGCGCCCGACATCGTGCTGACCCGTTACCGTGGTGACGGCGCGGTTCCCGTCGAGTCGGTCGCGCTCGTGGTGGAGGTCTCGGACACTACGCTGGACAGGGATCTCGGCCGCAAGTCCGATCTCTATGCCGCCGCCGGCATCCCCGAATATTGGGTTCTGGACCTGAAAGAGCGGCGCATGCTGATGCACGAGCATCCGGATGCCGACGGCTATCACGGGCAATTGGATGTGCTGCTCGGCGAGACCCTATTCTCTGCTACCATCGAGGGCTTGGAGATCGACAGCGCCGGACTCGTCGAGTGACCTTAACTCTGTGCCGAAAGCGGTCCGCCCCCTTGCCTCCCGCTGTCACAAACCCAAATAAAGGCTAGCGCGCCTTGGCCACACCCGCTAAAGGCGCGCCTTCGCAGGGGGCTGGGCGGTAACGTCCGGCTTCTTGTGTTTCAGGGGATTCCTTATCCCCGTTCCAGATCACATCACGTTCACGCGGCCCGCCGGCATATTGGGCGGCGCGCTGTAGAGGGAAGAACATGGCGAAGGCGAAATTTGAGCGGACGAAGCCGCACTGCAACATCGGCACCATCGGGCACGTCGATCACGGCAAGACGTCGCTGACCGCCGCCATCACCAAGATCCTGGCCGAAACCGGCGGCGCGACCTTCACGAGCTACGACAACATCGACAAGGCTCCCGAGGAGCGTGAGCGCGGCATCACGATCTCGACCGCCCACGTCGAGTATGAGACGCTGGCGCGCCACTATGCGCACGTCGATTGCCCGGGCCACGCCGATTATGTGAAGAACATGATCACGGGTGCGGCGCAGATGGACGGCGGCATCCTCGTCGTCTCGGCGACCGACGGCCCGATGCCGCAGACCCGCGAGCACATCCTGCTCGCACGTCAGGTCGGCGTGCCGCAGCTCGTCGTGTTCATGAACAAGGTCGATCTGGTCGACGACGCCGAGATCCTCGAGCTCGTCGAGCTCGAGATCCGCGAGCTGCTCTCGTCGTATGATTTCGACGGCGACAACATCCCCGTCATCCCGGGTTCGGCCAAGGCCGCGCTCGACGGCGTGAACGAGGAACTCGGCCGTGGCGCCATCCTGAAGCTCATGCAGGCGGTTGACGAGTTCATCCCGCAGCCGGAGCGTCCGCTGGACAAGCCCTTCCTGATGCCGATCGAGGACGTGTTCTCGATCTCGGGTCGCGGTACGGTCGTCACCGGCCGCGTCGAGGCCGGCATCGTCAAGGTCGGCGAGGAAGTCGAGATCGTCGGCCTCAAGGACACGCGCAAGACCGTCGTCACCGGCGTCGAGATGTTCCGCAAGCTGCTCGATTCGGGCCAGGCCGGCGATAACATCGGCGCGCTGGTTCGCGGCGTCGGCCGTGAAGAGGTCGAGCGTGGCCAGGTTCTCTGCAAGCCCGGCTCGATCAAGCCGCACACCGAGTTCGAATCGGAAGTGTATGTGCTCTCGAAGGAAGAGGGTGGCCGTCACACGCCGTTCTTCGCCAACTATCGTCCGCAGTTCTACTTCCGCACGACCGACGTGACGGGCGAAGTGAAGCTGCCGGAGGGCACCGAAATGGTGATGCCCGGCGACAACGTGAAGCTCGGCATCAAGCTCATCGCGCCGATCGCGATGGAGCAGGGTCTGCGCTTCTCGATCCGCGAAGGCGGCCGCACCGTCGGCGCCGGGGTTGTCAGCTCGATCACCGCATAATATAGGCGCCAGCCTTGAAGCCGCCCGGCTCTCGCAAGAGAGTCGGGCGGTTTGCATTTTATGAGAGGTCGCGACGCTACCCCCGAGCGGGTGTGGTGGCCGGCCCAGGCTCTTTCGCATCGGTAGGTATCATGGACAGCAATATCCGCATTCGCCTGAAGGCGTTCGATCATCGTATTCTCGATCAGGCGACCGGCGAGATCGCCGACACCGCCCGCCGCACCGGCGCGCTGACCCGTGGCCCTATCCCCCTGCCGACGCGGATCGAGAAGTTCACCGTCAACCGTGGCCCGCACATCGACAAGAAGAGCCGCGAGCAGTTCGAGGTCCGCACTTACAAGCGCCTGCTCGATATCGTGCAGCCGACGCCGCAGACGGTCGACGCTTTGATGAAGCTCGATCTCGCCGCGGGTGTTGATGTCGAGATCAAGTTGGCGTAAGGCGCTGACATTCGCTGGCCAGGTGATTCCATCCGGCCAGCGCTTTTAGTTTCCCGCCTGGTGCTCGCACCGCGGTCGAAGCAGAAAGCAAGGATACCGAACGGACTGACCCGCAAGGGGATGACCGTTGCCTGCGTCCCCGCTTTCGACATTTCGGTGATCCGTCGCCGCTTTGTTGAACATGGCCCTGGCGGGGCGCGCAGTTTCATTTGGGCAGGGGCTTCGCGGCGACGTGGGGCCCTTTTCGTTGGCAAGCTCCCGGCTTCGGTCTGGAGCCTCTGTTGTGGAAGGGATGGATCATGCGCACAGGCGTGATCGCTAAGAAGATGGGGATGACCCGGTTGTTCCAGGACGATGGGCGCCACGTGCCCGTCACGGTCCTGCAGCTGGAGAGCGTCCAGGTTATCGCGCGCAAGGATGTCGAGTCCGATGGCTATGTCGCCGTCCAGCTCGGTGCCGGCACCGCGAAGGCCAAGAATGTTTCCAAGCCGCAGCGCGGCCACTTCGGCAAGGCCGAGGTCGAGCCCAAGGCGTATGTCGCCGAGTTCCGCGTGACCGAGGACAATCTCCTCGATGTCGGCGCGACGCTCTCGGCCGAGCATTTCGTCGCCGGCCAGTATGTCGACATTTCCGGCAAGACGCAGGGCAAGGGCTTCCAGGGCGGCATGAAGCGCTGGGGCTTCGGCGGTCTGCGCGCCACCCACGGCGTCTCCGTCTCGCACCGTTCGCTCGGTTCGACCGGTCAGCGCCAGGATCCGGGCAAGGTCTTCAAGAACAAGAAGATGGCCGGTCACATGGGTGACAAGCAGCGCACCCAGCAGAATCTGGAAGTCGTCCGCACGGACGCCGAGCGCGGCCTGCTCTTCATCAAGGGTTCGGTTCCGGGCTCGAAGGGTGGCTGGCTGCTCGTAAAGGACGCGGTCAAGGAGCCGGCGCACGCCGACGCGCCGCTGCCCGCAGGCCTGTGGACCGGCAAGGCCGTTCACGAAGCAGCGCCGGCCGGCATGGTCGAGCCGGGCGCCGTGCACGAGCTTCCGCCTTTGCCGGGTGCCGACGAAGTCGCAGCCGGCGTGGCCGCGGCGGATGTCGCGATCGCGCATGACGCCGAAGTCGCTGCCGTGGAGCAGCAGGCTCCCGACACCGACGGCAAGGAGGGCTGATCATGAAGATTCAGGTCAAGAACCTCGACGCGGCGGCAGCCGGCGACATCGAGCTTAACGACGACGTGTTCGGCCTCGAGCCGCGCGCCGACATCCTTCACCGGGTCGTCACCTGGCAGCTCGAGAAGCGTCGCGGCACCGCCCGCGGCACGCGCGAGCGCGCCGATGTCGCACGCTCGGGCAAGAAGCTCGGCAATCAGAAGGGCGGCGGTACCGCCCGTCACGGCGATCGTCGCGCTCCGGTGTTCATCGGCGGCGGCAAGGCGCACGGCGCCCGCGTCCGCGATTTCAATCCGGGCCTCAACAAGAAGGTCCGTGCGCTCGGTCTGCGGATGGCGCTCTCGGCGAAAGCCAAGGACGGCAGCCTGATCGTGCTGGACGGCCTCGACGTCGCCGACGGCAAGACCAAGGCGCTGATCGGTCAGCTCGCCAATCTCGGCTTCGGCACGAAGACCCTGGTGATCGACGGTGAGGCGCTGAACGTCTCGTTCGCGCGGGCCTCGGCCAACATCAAGGGCATCAATCTGCTGCCCGCGATCGGCGCCAACGTCTACGATATCCTGAAGCATGACACGCTGGTGCTCACCCGCGCCGCTGTCGAGAAGCTGGAGGCGCGCTTCAATGGCTAAGCAGCAGAAGGGCGCGATCGACATCCGTCATTACGACGTGGTGCTCGCTCCGCACATCACCGAGAAGTCGACCTTGCTCTCCGAGCATAATGCGGTCGTCTTCAAGGTCGCCAACGATGCGACCAAGCCCGAGATCAAGGCGGCCGTCGAGGCGCTGTTCGGCGTGACGGTGACGGGCGTGAACACGATCGTCACCAAGGGCAAGACCAAGAAGTGGAAGGGCCAGCCCTACAAGCGTTCGGACGCCAAGAAGGCGATCGTGACGCTGGCGGACGGCCAGTCCATCGACGTGACGACGGGGATCTGAGGCGATGGCACTCAAGCATTATAACCCGACCAGCCCGGCCCGTCGTGGCCTGGTGCTCGTCGACAAGTCGTCCCTCTGGAAGGGCAAGCCGGTCAAGGCGCTCGTCGAGGGCAAGCACAAGTCGGGCGGCCGCAACAATATGGGCCACGCGACTGCGCGCGGCATCGCGGGCGGCCACAAGCAGAAGTATCGCCACGTCGACTTCAAGCGTCGCAAGTGGGATGTGCCTGCGACCGTGGAACGGCTGGAATATGATCCCAACCGCTCGGCCTTCATCGCTTTGGTCAAGTATCCGGACGGCGAGCTGTCCTACATCCTCGCGCCGCAGCGTCTCGCCGCCGGCGACGTCGTGCTCGCCGCGAAGAAGACGGACGTGAAGCCCGGCAACGCGATGGAAATCGGCCAGGCTCCGGTCGGCACGATCGTCCACAATGTCGAGATGAAGCCCGCCAAGGGTGGTCAGATCGCGCGTGCCGCTGGCACCTACGCGCAGATCGTCGGCCGCGATAAGGGCATGGTGATGGTTCGCCTGAATTCGGGCGAGCAGCGCTACATTCGCTCGGATTGCATGTGCACCGTGGGCGCGGTGTCGAACCCCGACAACGCCAACACCTATCTCGCCAAGGCCGGCCGCACCCGCTGGCTCGGCAAGCGCCCGCTGACGCGCGGCGTCGCCAAGAACCCGGTCGACCATCCGCACGGCGGTGGCGAAGGCCGGACTTCGGGCGGCCGCCATCCGGTCACGCCGTGGGGCAAGCCGACCAAGGGTCATCGCACCCGTCACAACAAGTCGACCGACAAGATGATCATCCGGTCGCGTCATTCCACTAAGAGGAAGGGCTAACCATGGCTCGTTCAGTCTGGAAAGGCCCGTTCGTCGAACTGAGCCTTCTGAAGAAGGCCGAGACCGCACAGGAGGCCGGCACGCGTACGCCGATCAAGACCTGGTCGCGTCGCTCGACGATCATTCCGCAGTTCGTGGGGCTGACCTTCAGCCTCTATAACGGCCGCAAGTTCGTGCCGATCGCCGTCAACGAGGACATGGTCGGGCACAAGCTCGGCGAGTTCGCGCCGACGCGCTACTTCCCCGGCCACGCCGCGGACAAGAAGGGCAAGCGCTGATGTCGAAGCCAGCATCCCCCCGCAAGGTGGGCGACAAGGAAGCCCTTGCCGTCAACACCTCGGTCCGCGGTAGCCCGCAGAAGCTCAATCTCGTCGCGGGCCTGATCCGCGGCCGCAAGGTGAGCGATGCGCTCAACGTCCTGACCTTCTCGAAGAAGGGCATGGCCATCGAGGTCCGCAAGTGCCTCGCCTCGGCGATCGCCAATGCCGAGAACAACCACAATCTCGATGTGGACTCGCTCGTCGTGAAGGAAGCGTCGGTCGGCAAGGGCCTCGTCATGAAGCGCTTCGCGACCCGTGCGCGTGGCCGTTCGGCGCAGATCATCAAGCCGTTCAGCCGCATCCGCATCGTCGTGCGCGAGCAGGAAGAAGCATAATGGGTCAGAAGAGCAATCCGATCGGGATGCGGTTGCAGATCAACCGCACCTGGGACAGCCGTTGGTATGCCGAGGGCGAGGCCTATGGCCGCCTGCTTCTCGAGGATCTCGCGATCCGCGCTTACATCTTCAAGACGCTGCCGTCGGCCGCGATCTCGAAGGTCGTGATCGAGCGTCCGGCCAAGCTGGCCCGCATCTCCATCTATGCCGCACGCCCCGGCGTGATCATCGGCAAGAAGGGCGCGGACATCGAGAAGCTTCGCAAGAAGCTCAATTCGATGACCAGCTCGGAAGTGAGCCTGAACATCGTCGAGATCCGCAAGCCGGAGATCGACAGCAAGCTCGTCGCCCAGGGCGTCGCCGACCAGCTCGAGCGCCGCATCGCCTTCCGTCGCGCGATGAAGCGCGCGGTCCAGTCGGCGCTGCGTCTCGGTGCAGAGGGCATCCGGATCACCTGCGCCGGCCGTCTCGGCGGCGCGGAGATCGCGCGGACCGAATGGTATCGCGAAGGCCGGGTGCCGCTGCACACGCTGCGCGCCAATGTCGATTATGCCGAAGCCGAAGCGCACACCGCTTATGGCGTCTGCGGCGTCAAGGTCTGGATCTTCAAGGGTGAGATCCTCGGCCATGATCCGCTCGCGCAAGATCGCCTGATGATGGAAGCGCAGACTTCCGGAGTTCGTCCGGCGCGCTGAGGCTGAAAAGCCCTGCCGCCTTATCGGCCGCGTAAGACACGCGGTGTTTGAAGGTTAGAGAACATGCTGCAACCAAAGCGCACCAAGTTCCGGAAGGCCCATAAGGGCCGCATCCATGGCGACGCCAAGGGTGGAACCGCGCTCAATTTCGGGTCCTTCGGCCTGAAGGCGATGGAGCCGGATCGCATCACGGCCCGCCAGATCGAGGCGGCTCGCCGCGCGATCACGCGCCACATCAAGCGCCAGGGGCGTTTGTGGATCCGCATCTTCCCGGATCTGCCGGTTTCGTCGAAGCCCGCCGAAGTCCGCATGGGCTCGGGCAAGGGCGCGCCGGAATTCTGGGCAGCCCGGGTCAAGCCCGGCCGCATTCTCTTCGAACTGGACGGTGTCCCCGGCCCGATCGCCCGCGTCGCTTTCGAGCGCGCGATGGAGAAATTGCCCATCAAGACCAAGGTCGTCGCCCGTCTGGGTGAGTCCGTGCACGAGGCTGTGTGATCATGGCGAAGATTTCGGATCTCAAGGTCGGCACCGACGACCAGCTCTCGACCCAGCTCGCCGAGCTGAAGCGCGAGCAGTTCAACCTGCGTTTCCAGGCCGCCACCAACCAGCTCGAAAAGCCGAGCCGGGTGCGTGAAGTCCGCCGGACGATCGCGCAGATCAAGACGCTGCAGACCGAGCGTACCCGCTCGGCTGCGAAGTAAGGGAGCCACACGATGCCGAAGCGCGTGCTGACGGGCACTGTGGTGTCCGACAAGACCGACAAGACGATCGTCGTGCTCGTGGAGCGCCGGGTCAAGCACCCGCTCTACGGCAAGATCATCAAGCGGTCGAAAAAATATCATGCCCATGACGAGGGCAATGTCTTCAAGGAAGGCCAGACGGTTCGCATCGAAGAGTGCAAGCCGATGTCCAAGCTGAAGACCTGGACCGTCGTCGAAGCGGTGGACGCCCACCGCGCCCCCGAAGCCCACGCAGCTTAAAGGAAGGACTGAACCATGATCCAGATGCAGTCCAACCTCGAGGTCGCCGATAATTCGGGCGCCAAGCGCGTCCAGTGCATCAAGGTGCTCGGCGGCTCGAAGCGTCGCTTCGCTTCGGTCGGCGACGTCATCGTCGTGTCGATCAAGGAAGCCGCGCCGCGCGCCAAGGTCAAGAAGGGCGACGTTCACCGCGCCGTGATCGTCCGCACCGCCAAGGACATCAATCGCGCTGACGGCTCGACGATCCGCTTCGACGGCAATGCCGCCGTTCTCATCAACAAGAATAGCGGGGAGCCGATCGGCACCCGTATCTTCGGTCCGGTCGTGCGCGAGCTGCGCGCCGCCGGTCACATGAAGATCATTTCGCTCGCGCCCGAGGTGCTGTGATGGCTGCTGCCAAGATCAAGAAGGGTGACCGCGTCGTCGTCCTGTCCGGCAAGGACAAGGGCAAGACGGGCGACGTCACCAAGGCTCTCCCGAAGGAGGGCAAGGTGATCGTGTCCGGCGTCAACGTCGCGACCCGCCACCGCAAGCCGGATCAGTCCAACCCGCAGGGTGGACTGGAGCGTCGCGAAGCGCCGATGCACATCTCGAAGGTCGCGATCGCGACCGCCGAGGGCAAGCCGACGCGCGTCCGTTTCGAAACCCAGGACGGGAAGAAGGTCCGCGTGGCCGTCAAGACCGGGGAGAAGATCGATGGCTGAGGCCAAGAACGTGAAGCCCCGTCTTCACACCAAATATGACGAGTCGATCGTCAAGGCGATGACCGAGAAGTTCGGTTATACCAACGCGATGCAGGTGCCCAAGCTCGAGAAGATCGTGCTGAACATGGGCGTCGGCGACGCGACGCAGGACAAGAAGAAGGTCGATGCGGCCGCCAACGAGATGACGCTCATCGCCGGACAGAAGGCGGTCGTCACGAAGGCGAAGAAGTCGATCGCGCAGTTCAAGCTGCGCGAAGGCATGCCGATCGGCTGCAAGGTGACGCTGCGTCGCGAGCGGATGTACGAGTTTCTCGACCGCTTCGTGACGATCGCACTGCCCCGCGTCCGCGATTTCCGTGGCCTGTCGGACAAGTCGTTCGATGGTCGTGGCAATTACGCCTGCGGCCTGAAAGAGCAGCTGATCTTCCCGGAGATCAGCTACGACAAGGTCGATAATATCCGCGGCATGGACGTGATCGTCCAGACCAGCGCCCGCACCGACGAGGAGGCTCGCGAGCTTCTCCGCCTGTTCGGCTTCCCGTTCCCGCTGCCTGTCGAAGAGAAGAAGGCGGCGTAATCAACTCTCCGTCGCCGGTTCGCCGGCGACGTCAAAGGACTTAAGTCGATGGCGAAACTGAGTTCGATCAACAAGAACGAGCGTCGCAAGAAGCTCGTTAAGCAGTATGCGGGCAAATATGCCCGGCTGCGCGAGATCGCGGATGACGAATCCAGGGATGATGGCGAGCGTCTGATCGCACGCCTCAAGATGGCCGAGATCCCGCGCAATGCTAACCCGACCCGTGTGCGCAATCGCTGCATGGTCACCGGGCGTCCGCGCGGCGTCTATCGCAAGTTCAAGCTCGGCCGCGTCATGCTGCGTCAGCTTGCCACCCGGGGCATGATCCCCGGCGTCGTCAAGTCGAGCTGGTAAGGGTCCGCAGTATGTCGATCAACGATCCCCTGGGTGATCTGCTCACCCGCATCCGCAACGGCCAGCGCGCGCGCAAGGATTCGGTCCTGTCGCCGGCATCGAAGCTGCGCGCCCGCGTGCTCGATGTTCTCCAGCGCGAGGGCTATATCCGTGGCTATTCCGAGGAGCAGCTCGGCGACCATCCCGGTCTGCGCATCGAGCTCAAGTATTTCGAGGGCCAGCCCGCGATCCAGCATGTCGCGCGCGTCTCGAAGCCGGGCCGCCGCGTCTATTCGGGTTCGAAGGACCTGCCGCGCGTCCGCAACGGCCTCGGCATGACCATCGTCTCCACGCCGCGTGGCGTTCTGTCCGACGTGGAAGCACGCGACCAGAATGTCGGCGGCGAAGTCCTCGCGGAGGTGTTCTGATGAGCCGCATCGGCAAGAAGCCGGTCCCGGTTCCGGCCGGCGTGACCGCGACGATCGAAGGCAATGAAGTCTCGGTCAAGGGCCCCAAGGGCGCGCTCGTGATCCCGAAGGTCTCCGAGATCGTCTATGAGATGGTCGAGGGCGGCATTTCGGTGATGCCCGCGAACGAGACCAAGCGGGCGCGCTCCTTCTGGGGCATGCAGCGCACGCTCGTGCAGAACCTGATCACCGGCGTGACGGAAGGCTTCACCAAGCAGCTCCTGATCACCGGCGTCGGCTACCGCGCGAACGTTCAG
Source organism: Sphingomonas natans (assembly GCF_030546695.1). Classification (GTDB taxonomy): domain Bacteria; phylum Pseudomonadota; class Alphaproteobacteria; order Sphingomonadales; family Sphingomonadaceae; genus Sphingomonas_I; species Sphingomonas_I natans. The sequence continues at coordinate 137,726 of NZ_JAUOTP010000011.1, read as the reverse complement.
GGCAAGAACCTGAAGCTGCAGCTCGGCTACAGCCACGATGTCGATTATGCGATCCCGGAGGGCATCACGATCGTGACGCCCGACCAGACGACGGTCAACATCTCCGGCATCGACAAGCAGAAGGTCGGCCAGGTGGCCGCCGAGATCCGCCGCTGGCGGAAGCCCGAGCCCTACAAGGGCAAGGGTATCAAATATGCCGGCGAGTTCATCTTCCGGAAGGAAGGGAAGAAGAAGTAATGGCCAAGGGTCTCTCTCTCTTCGAGCGCCGCAGGCGCCGTGTGCGCACTGCGCTCAAGTCCAAGGGCACGCTGCGTCCGCGCCTTTCGGTCCACCGTTCGGGCCGCCACATCTATGCGCAGGTGATCGACGATGCGGCGGGCAAGACCGTCGCGGCGGCGTCCACCCTCGAAAAGGATGTGCGCGATGCGTCCGGCGCGAATATCGGCGCGGCCGAGAGCGTCGGCAAGCGCGTCGCAGAGCGTGCGGCTGCGGCCGGCGTCACCAAGGTGGTGTTCGATCGCGGTGGTTTCCTGTTCCATGGCCGGGTGAAAGCGCTCGCCGATGCCGCCCGCGCTGGCGGATTGGAGTTCTAAATGGCTGACGAAGTTCCAAACGAGGTCGCCGTCGAGGCGACCGCTCCGGCTCCCCGCGAGAATCCGGGCCCCGGCGGCCCGGGTGGTCGTGGCGGCCCGCCGCGCGGCGGCCGTGGCGGTGGTCCCGGTGGCAACAATCGTGGCGGCGGCAATCGTGACGGCCGTGGTCGCAACGATCGCAACCGCGGCGGCAACAACAACCGCGACGAGGGCGGCGAAGAGCTGGTCGAGAAGCTGGTTCACATCAACCGCGTCTCGAAGACGGTCAAGGGCGGCAAGCGCTTCGGCTTCGCGGCACTCGTCGTCGTCGGCGATGGCGCCGGCCGCGTCGGCTTCGGTCATGGCAAGGCACGCGAAGTGCCGGAAGCCATTTCGAAGGCGACCGCCGCTGCCAAGAAGGCGATGATCCGCGTCGCGCTGAAGGACGGCCGCACGCTCCATCACGATGGCCTCGGCCATTTCGGTGCGGGCCGCGTCTATGTCCGCTCGGCACCAGCCGGCACCGGCATCATCGCCGGCGGCCCGATGCGCGCCGTTTTCGAGAGCCTGGGCGTCCACGACGTGGTCACCAAGTCGGTCGGCACGAGCAATCCCTACAACATGATCCGCGCGACCTTCGAGGCGCTTGGCGAGCAGACGAGCCCGCGTGCCGTCGCCCAGCGCCGCGGCAAGAAGATCGCGGACCTGCTGCGTCGTGGCGGAGCCTCTGCCGAGGTTGCCGAGGCCGACGCCGCCGCCGTGGTGGAGTAAGACAGATGGCGAATATCAAGGTGACCCAGACGGGTTCCCCCATCCGCCGCACCGCCGATCAGCGCGCGACGCTGATCGGCCTCGGCCTCAACAAGATGCACAAGACCCGCGAGCTGGTCGACAGCCCCGAGGTCCGCGGAATGATCCGCAAGGTGCAGCATATGGTGAAGGTGGAGGGCTGAGCCCTCTCCTTCGTCAGCGCGACAAAAGCGAAAGCGAGTGCAGACGATGAAGCTTAACGAGATCAAGGACAATGCCGGCGCCCGCAAGGGCAAGATGCGCGTCGGACGCGGCATCGGCTCGGGCAAGGGCAAGACGGCTGGCCGCGGCCAGAAGGGTCAGAAGAGCCGCGAGGGCGTGTCCATCGCCGGCTTCGAAGGCGGCCAGATGCCGCTCCACATGCGTCTCCCGAAGCGCGGCTTCAACAACATCTTCGCCAAGGATTATGCCGAGGTGAATCTCGGCGCGATCCAGAAGCTGGTCGAGGCCGGCACGCTCGCTACCGACGGCGTGATCGATCATTCCGCGCTGAAGGCGGCGGGTGTCGCGCGCGGCGGCAAGGATGGCGTCCGCGTCCTCGCTAAGGGCGATTTCTCGACCAAGCTGTCGCTGAAGGTCGCCGGCGTGTCGAAGTCGGCACGCGAAGCGATCGAAGCCGCCGGCGGCTCGGTCGAGGTGATCGAGCTCGTCCTCGCAGCCGACAAGCACAAGGCCAAGCATCGCACGGTCCAGAAGGTCCGCGCGGCCGACAAGGCCGACAAGAAGGCCGCGGCGAAGGCCTGACCCCCAATCGGGCGGCTTTGAGTCGGGTGGCTTTGGCCGAACGGGCACTATATGGAGCGGCGCAGGCGGATTGATCGTCTGCGCCGCTCCTGTCATTTCTGAAGGTTCGAACAGTCTCCATGGCATCCGCCACTGAACAAATGGCCTCGAACGCGAGCCTCTCGCAATTCGCCAAGGCCACCGAGCTCAAGAAGCGCATCTGGTTCACGCTGGGTGCGCTCGTCGTGTTCCGTTTGCTGTCTTATGTGCCGCTGCCGGGCATTGATCCGCGCGCGCTCGCCACGCTCTTCGATACGACGAAGGGCGGCGTCATGGATTTCTTCAACACCTTCACCGGCGGCGCGCTGACGCGCATGTCGATCGTAGCGCTGGGCGTCATGCCCTACATCACCGCCTCGATCGTCGTGCAGCTGTCGACGTCGCTCAGCCCGCAGCTCGCCGCCATCAAGAAGGAAGGCGAAAGCGGGCGCAAGAAGCTCAATCAATATACGCGCTACGGCACGGTGCTGCTGACCGCGATCCAGGGCTATTTCATCGCCGTCGGCCTCTCCGCCTGGGGTGCGAATGCCGGCCAGGCCGCGGTCGTCGTCGATCCGATGCTGTTCCGCGTGACGACGGTCATCACGCTCGTCGGCGGCACGATGTTCCTGATGTGGATCGGCGAGCAGATCACGAGCCGCGGCATCGGCAACGGCGTCAGCCTCATCATCATGGCCGGCATCGTCGCGCAGCTGCCGACGACGATCGCCACCGCGTTCGAGCAGGCCCGCACCGGCGCCTCCTCGCCCTTCATGGTGCTGGCCGGCTTCCTGTTCATCATCGCGCTGATCCTGCTGATCTGCTTCATGGAGCGCGCGCAGCGCCGCGTGCTGATCCAATATCCCAAGCGCCAGACCGCGCGCGGGATGATGCAGGCCGACAAGAGCCACCTGCCGCTCAAGATCAACACGGCCAACGTGATCCCGCCGATCTTCGCCTCGTCGCTGCTGGCGCTGCCGCTGACGATCACCCAGTTCGCGGGCAATCGCATCTCGGGCGAAAGCCGCTGGGGCGATTTCTTGATCACGGTGAACCAGCTGATCGGCCAGGATACGCCGCTCTATTTCGTGCTCTATGCGGCGGGAATCATCTTCTTCTCGTTCTTTTACACTGCAGTCGTGTTCAATCCCGAGGAAACGGCGGACAATCTGAAGCGCTACGGCGGTTTCATCCCCGGAATCCGGCCCGGCAAGAATACCGAGGTGTATCTCGATTATGTGCTGACGCGCATCACCGTGATCGGCGCCGCCTATTTGACATTGATCTGCGTGGTGCCAGAAATCTTCATGCCGCGGCATCTGGTCGGTTTCGGCGGCACCAGCCTGCTGATCGTGGTCAACGTCACTATCGATACGGTGACGCAGATCCAGAGCCACCTGCTCGCGCATCAATATGGCGACCTCATCAAGAAGGCTCGCCTCAAGGGAGGGGTGCGTAGATGAAGCTTCTGATCCTGCTGGGACCCCCGGGGGCGGGGAAGGGCACGCAGGCCCAGTTGCTGATGACCAAGCATGGCCTGATCCAGCTCTCGACCGGCGACATGTTGCGCGCCGCGGTCAAGGCCGGCAGCGATGTCGGGCGCGAGGCGGATGCGATCATGAAGTCGGGCGGGCTCGTTTCGGACGAGATCGTCACCAAGCTGATCTCGGATCGCCTCGACGACGAGGCGCATGCCCCCGGCTTCATCTTCGATGGCTATCCGCGCACGCAGGCGCAGGCCGAAGCCCTGGACGCTTTGCTGTCCGCGCGGGGCCTCAAGCTGGATCATGTGATCGAGCTCGAAGTGGACGAGGACGCGCTCGTCGATCGCATCTCGGGGCGCTTCACCTGCGCCACATGCAACGAAGGCTATCACGATCGCTACAAGCTGCCGAAGGTGGCGGGCACGTGCGACGTCTGCGGCAGCCACGAATTCAAGCGCCGGCCGGACGACAATGCCGAGACGGTCCGTACGCGCCTCGCCGAATATCGCGCGAAGACCGCGCCGATCCTTCCGCATTACGAGGCGCAGGGCATCGTCGCGCGCGTCGATGGCATGGCCGATATCGATGTCGTGACCGAGTCGATCGATCGCATCCTGGGCGAGCCGGCGACCGTCTGAAGCGCGGCGGACGATATTGCGTCCGTTTGCGACGAGACGGGCGGGGCGTTACGCGCGACGCTTGACTCGGTTCCCGCGCTCTCTTAGAGGCTTCACATCCCATGAACCCGGTTTCCGGCGGCGCTTCGGCGTGCGTCGTGCTTTCGGCGTTCGGGGCCACCAGAGCGTAGAGATGGGGCGGCTGCCAACTGCCCCGTGGAGCGAGGAGACAATTTAGACATGGCACGTATCGCGGGTGTGAATATCCCGACCAACAAGCGCGTCGAAATCGCGCTGACCTACATCCATGGCATCGGTCCCAAGACCGCCAAGGACATCACCGCCAAGCTCGGCATCGTGCCCCAGCGCCGCGTTCAGGATCTGTCGGACCAGGAGGTCCTCCAGATCCGCGAAGCGATCGACGCGACTTACACGGTCGAGGGCGATCTTCGTCGTCAGGTGGCGATGAACATCAAGCGGCTGATGGATCTGGCCTGCTATCGCGGCCTTCGCCATCGCAAGGGCCTGCCGGTCCGCGGCCAGCGCACGCATACCAATGCGCGCACCCGCAAGGGCAAGGCCAAGCCGATCGCGGGTAAGAAGAAGTAAGAGAAAAGCAGTCTTGTAGACTGTTTTTCCAACTTCTTCTCCGCCGGAGGCGGAAGCCCGCAACGGGCCGACCCCTCCGCCAGCAACAGAGATATAGGTCAGGAAGAATTCGATGGCACGCGAACCCCAGCGCATCAAGCGGCGCGAAAGGAAGAACATCACGTCCGGCGTCGCGCATGTGAACGCCAGCTTCAACAACACGATGATCACCATCACCGATGCCCAGGGCAACGCCATTTCATGGTCGTCCGCCGGCATGATGGGGTTCAAGGGCAGCCGCAAGTCGACGCCTTATGCCGCGCAGGTCGCCGCCGAAGACGCCGGCAAGAAGGCCGCCGAGCACGGCGTCCGCACGCTGGAAGTCGAGGTCAAGGGCCCCGGCTCGGGCCGCGAGTCCGCGCTGCGCGCGCTGCAGGCGGTCGGCTTCCACATCACGTCGATCCGCGACGTGACGTCGATCCCGCACAACGGCGTCCGCCCGTCCAAGCGTCGTCGCGTCTGATCTTCCGGTCGGGGTCGCTCCGGCCCCGCTGACCTATCTCAGCCACGGCGGACGCGCCGCGGCTCAAACCCCAAGGGGAAAAACATGGCCGTCAACGCCAAGAATTGGCAGGAACTGAAGAAGCCCATGGGCCTCGAGCGCAAGGCCGGCGGTGGCTCCAAGAGCCGCGCCACCTTCATTGCCGAGCCGCTGGAGCGGGGCTTCGGCCTCACGCTCGGCAATGCGCTGCGCCGCGTTCTGCTGTCGTCGCTTCAGGGCGCCGCCGTCACCGCGATCAAGATCGAGAACGTGCTTCACGAATTCTCGAGCCTCGCCGGCGTGCGCGAGGACGTGACCGACATCGTCCTGAACGTGAAGCAGGTCGCGCTGCGCATGCAGGGCGAAGGGCCGAAGCGTCTTCAGCTCTCGGCGACGGGTCCGGCCGAAGTCACCGCGGGCGATATCGCCACGTCGGGCGACATCGAGGTCATGAACAAGGATCTCGTGATCTGCCATCTGGACGAGGGCGCCTCGCTCAACATGGAGCTCACCGTCCATATCGGTAAGGGCTATGTGCCGGCAGCGGCCAATCGTCCCGTCGATGCGCCGATCGGCCTGATCCCGATCGATGCGCTCTACTCGCCCGTCCGCCAGGTGGCGTACAAGGTCGAGAATACGCGCGTCGGCCAGGAACTGGATTACGACAAGCTCACGATCACCGTCGAGACCGACGGCACCGTGACGCCCGAGGACGCGCTCGCTTATTCGGCGCGCATCCTGCAGGACCAGCTCCAGCTCTTCGTCCACTTCGACGATGGCATGGCGCAGTCGGCGCCGGTCGCGCAGGCGCCGATCGCTCCGATCGGCGGCGGCGTCAGCGAGCCGGAGGTCGGTTCGAACCAGCTCAACCGCTTCCTTCTCAAGAAGGTCGACGAGCTCGAACTGTCGGTCCGTTCGGCCAATTGCCTCAAGAACGACAACATCATCTACATCGGCGATCTGGTCCAGAAGACCGAGGCCGAGATGCTGCGGACGCCCAATTTCGGCCGCAAGTCGCTCAACGAGATCAAGGAAGTCCTCGCCACGATGGGGCTCCGCCTGGGCATGGAAATCCCCGGCTGGCCGCCCGAGAATATCGAGGAAATGGCCAAGAAGCTCGAACAGGAGTTCTGAGGGGCGGGGCACGCCGGTTGGACGTGTCCCTCAACTTCCTCAACTTCGCATCCTCTTCGGGCTTTGGGCGGTGGCCCGTTCCACACCGCCCGGCCGGCAGTACCTGAAACGGCTGCCGGACGAACATGAAGGAAAGTCATCATGCGCCATCGCGTCGGCGGTCGTAAACTCCAGCGGACCGGTTCGCACCGGACCGCCCTGTTCCGCAATCAGTCTGCCGCTCTCATCAAGCACGAGCAGATCATCACCACGCTCGCCAAGGCGAAGGAGCTTCGCCCCTATGTCGAGAAGCTGGTGACGCTCGCCAAGAAGGGCGGCCTCTCCAACCGCCGCCTCGCTTATTCGCGCCTGATGGACGATGTTCAGCTCGTGAAGCTGTTCGACGTGATCGCGCCGCGTTACGCCGATCGCAACGGCGGCTATATCCGCATCATCAAGGCGCCGACCCGCCTGTCGGACGCGGCGGCCATGGCGGTCATCGAGTTCGTCGATCGCGACGTCTCGGCCAAGGGCCAGGATTCGGGTCCGGTCGAGATCTACGAAGACGAGGCGGCTTGATCGCGGGCTTCGCTTGCGATTGAATGCGATGAGGGCCGGGGGCGCAAGCCTCCGGCCCTTTCTCGTTTCAAGGCTCCCCATGATCCTGCGCCCGGTGCTCCTCGCCATGACACTGATTTCCACGCCGAGCCTGGCCGCCCCCCCGCAGACGGTCGCGCCCTATCCGGCGACCGAGCGCGGCACGGTCGTCGATCATCCGTTCGGGCTCGCCATCCCCGATCCCTATCGCTGGCTCGAAGGCGATGTCCGCACCGACGCCAAGGTCCGCGCCTGGGTCGATGGCCAGAGCGCCTTCACCGAAGCCTATCTGGCGACGCTGCCGGGCCGCGCGGCGATCAAGGCGCGGCTGACCGAGTTGTGGGATTTCGAGAAGTTCGCAGTCCCCCAGCTGCGCGGGCAACGTCTCTTCTACCGACGCAATAGCGGCCTCCAGAATCAATATGTCCTCTACGTCCAGGACGGCAGCGCCGCGCCCCGGATCCTGATCGATCCCAACCCCTGGTCGAAGGACGGCGCGACCGCGCTTGCCGAATGGGAAGCCTCGCAGGACGGCCGCTACGTCGCTTATGGCGTGCAGGAAGGCGGCACCGACTGGCGCACCTATCACCTCGTCGAGGTCGCGACCGGCAAGGTGCTGCCCGACGCGGTCGAGTGGGGCAAATATTCGAACATCAGCTGGAAGGGCGACAGCTCGGGCTTCTTCTACGGCCGCTACGCGAAGCCCGAGGGCGGGCACCTCTTCACCGCGGGCACGCTCGATCAGCGCGTCTATTTCCACAAGGTCGGCACTCCCCAGTCGGCGGACACGCTGGTCTACGCCGCGTCCGATCGGCCGAAGCTGACGCACGGCCTCCAGGTCAGCGAAGATGGCCGCTGGCTCGTGATCCTCTCGACCGAGGACGATGTGAAGACCGAGCTCGTCGCGCTGGATCTCGCCAAGCCCGGCGCCGCGCCGCGCATCCTGATCCCCTATGGCGATCATGAGCTGCAATTCGCCGGCTCGTCCGGCGATACGCTCTTCGTCGTCACCACCGATGGCGCACCGCGCAAGCGGATCGTCGCGCTCGACGGCACCGCGCCCGGCCATCCAGTGTCGACGCCGCTGATCGCCGAGGGGCCCGGCACGATCGACTCCGCCTCGATCGTCGGCGGCCGCTTCCTGATCGGCACGATGGAGGATGCCAAGAGCGTCGTCCGCCGCTACGCGCTGGACGGCACGGCCGAAGGTGTCGTCGCGCTGCCCGGCATCGGCACCGCTGCCGGCTTCGCCGAAAATGGCGACGGCCCGCTCACTTACTACAGCTTCGCCAGCTACAATCGCCCGACGACGATCTACCGCTACGATGCGGCCACGAACGCCTCGACCATCTTCAAGGCGCCGCAGACGCCGTTCGATCCCGGCCAATATCAGGTCGAGCAGATCTTCTATCCGTCGAAGGACGGCACGCGCATCCCGATGTTCGTCGCACACCGCAAGGGTCTGGACCTCGCCGCCGGCGCGCCGACCTTGCTCTACGGCTATGGCGGCTTCAACATCTCGCTCACGCCCAGCTTCTCGGTCGCCTGGCTCGACTGGATGGAGATGGGCGGCGTCGTCGCGGTCGCGAACCTGCGTGGCGGCGGCGAATATGGGAAGGCCTGGCACGATGCCGGCAAGCTCGATCGCAAGCAGAACGTGTTCGACGATTTCATCGCCGCCGCCGAGACGCTGGTTTCGAGCGGCATCACGCGCAAGGACAAGCTCGTCATCAATGGCGGCTCGAACGGCGGGTTGCTCGTCGGCGCGGTGACGAACCAGCGGCCGGACCTGTTCGTCGCCGCGATCCCGCAGGTCGGCGTCATGGACATGATCCGCTTCACCAACTGGACGGCGGGCCGCTTCTGGACAGGCGACTATGGCGATCCGGCCAAGGAAGCCGATCTGACGTACAACCTGGCCTATTCGCCTTATCATACGATCCGCAGCGGCACGGCCTATCCCGCGATCCTCGCGACGACCGCCGACACCGACGATCGCGTCGTGCCCGCGCACAGCTTCAAATATGCCGCCGCACTGCAGGCTGCGGACATCGGCCCCAAGCCGCATCTGATCCGGATCGAGACGCGCGCCGGCCACGGCTCGGGCAAGCCGACCTCCAAGGCGATCGAGGAATATGCCGACATCCTCGCCTTCGCCGCTTACTGGACGGGGTTGGCGCCGCCGGCGAAGTGAAGCAGGAGGTTCTTTTCACGCAGAGGCGCGGAGACGCGGAGGCCATCCGCCCAGTCGCCGCGTAGCGGCTTTTCCTCCGCGACGATGACGAGACGAACGACGCGGCACGCAGGCGATCCCTCTCTGCGCCTCCGCGTGAATCAACCCTTCTTCCGTCTTCTCACCCGTGAGCCGCCAAGGCGGCAAGCAGCAGCAATGCCACGATGTTGGTGATCTTGATCATCGGGTTCACCGCCGGGCCCGCCGTATCCTTGTAGGGATCGCCGACCGTATCGCCGGTCACCGCCGCCTTGTGCGCTTCCGATCCCTTGCCGCCATGATTGCCGTCCTCGATATATTTCTTGGCATTGTCCCACGCACCACCGCCGCTCGTCATCGAGATGGCGACGAACAGCCCCGAGACGATCACGCCGAGCAGCAAGGCGCCCAATGATGCGAAGCCGTTGGCAGGCCCCGCGACAAGCCGGATCACGAAGAACACCGCGACCGGCGCCAGCACCGGCAGCAGGCTCGGGACGATCATCTCGCGGATCGCCGCCTTGGTGACGAGATCGACGGTGCGCGCATAATTGGGGCGGCTCGTCCCCGCCATGATCCCCGGATTGCTCCGGAACTGGTCGCGGACATCCTCGACCACCGCACCCGCCGCGCGGCCGACCGCGGTCATCCCGAACGCGCCGAACACGAAGGGCAGCAGCGCGCCAAGCAGCAGCCCGACGATCACGTACGGATTGGACAGCGAGAAATCGACGATCAGCGTCGGGAAATACTCCTTCAGGTCGGCCGTATAGGCGCCGAACAGGACGAGCGCGGCGAGCGCGGCCGAGCCGATCGCATAGCCCTTGGTCACCGCCTTGGTCGTATTGCCGACCGCGTCGAGCGCGTCGGTGCGCTCGCGCACGCTGTCCTCCAGCCCCGCCATTTCGGCGATGCCGCCGGCATTGTCGGTGACCGGGCCATAAGCATCGAGCGCGACGACCATCCCCGCCAGCGCGAGCATCGATGTCGCGCCGAAGGCGATGCCGATCACGCCCGCCAGCTGATAGGCGCCGATCACCGCGACGACGATGACGAGCGTCGGCAGCGCGGTCGATTCCAGGCTGATCGCCAGCCCCTGGATCACGTTGGTGCCGTGCCCCGTGACGCTCGCCTTCGCGATCGACTTCACCGGGCGATAATTGGTGCCCGTATAATATTCGGTGATCCACACGAGCGCGCCGGTGACGGCGAGCCCGATCATCATGCACCAGAACAGGTCCATGCCCGTGAAGCTGCCCGCGCCCGCCGCGACCGCGCCGGCGACATCCGGCCCCGCCGCCTCGCGCCCGCCGCCGATGACCGCGTTGAGATCCCCCAGCGCGAATTTCGTCGCGCCATAGATGGCAGGCACGGCGAGCAGGGCCGAGGTCAGGAACCCCTTGTAGAGCGCGCCCATGATCGATCCCGATCCGAGGCGGACCATGTAAGTGCCGATGATCGAGGTGATGATGCACACCCCGCCGACCAGAAGCGGCAGGCTCATCAGCGCCAGCACGTCCTCGTTCTTCACGAACAAGGCGATCGAGACCATCGTCACGCCGAGCGTGACGACATAGGTTTCGAACAGATCGGCGGCCATGCCCGCGCAATCGCCGACATTGTCGCCGACATTGTCCGCGATCACCGCCGGGTTGCGCGGATCGTCCTCAGGGATGCCCGCTTCCACCTTGCCGACGAGATCCGCGCCGACATCGGCCGCCTTGGTGAAGATGCCGCCGCCCAGCCGCGCGAAGATCGAGATGAGCGAGGCGCCGAAGGAGAGCGCGACGAGCGCGTTGATCACGATCCGGTCGGTCGGCGCATGGCCGGCCGGCCCGATCAGATACCCAAAGAAGACCGAGATCGCGAGCAGGCCGAGCCCGGCGACGAGCATGCCGGTGATCGCGCCCGAGCGGAACGCGGTGGTCAGGCCCGCCTGCAGGCTGGTGCGCGCGGCCTCGGCGGTGCGGACATTGGCCTTTACCGAGATGTTCATGCCCACGAAGCCGGTCGCGCCAGAGAGGAGGGCGCCGATCAGGAAGCCGACCGCGGATACCGTCCCCAGCAGGAAGAAGACCAACACCACCATGATGACGCCGACGACCGCGATCGTCGTATATTGGCGCGCTAGATAGGCGCGCGCGCCTTCCTGGATCGCGGCGGCGATATCCTGCATCCGCGCGTTGCCGGGCGACAATTTCAGAACCTGACCGCTGGTGACGATGCCGTAGATTACGGCCAACACGCCACAGGCGATCGCAAGCTGGACGATGAGCATGCGGTTTCCTCTCCTCATGGGAGGTCACTGCGTGGTGCCCCCTTGGGCGCGAGTATGAACAGCGGTGGTGGTTTGGGCAAGCAGGGCCGGAACCGTCCTTTTTGCGCCTATGCGCCATGCTCGTAGCCGAGCCGCGTCGGCAGCTCGACGGGGCCGTCGCGGTCGATGAGGACGAAGCCTTCCTCGGCCTGGAAGCGCCCGATCGCGGTGATCGCTACGTCGCCGAACGAAGGGAGCATCGCATCGACGGGAGCGGCGAAGAGCAGTTCGTAATCGTCGCCCGCGCTGGCGGCGGCGATCCGGCCCGCCTGGTCGTCGGGGCAGGCCGGGGCGAGCGGCACGGCATCGAGATCGATCGTCAGGCCGATGCCGCTCGCCTGCGCCATCCGCATCGCGTCGATCAGCAGGCCGTCCGAGACGTCCATCATCGCGTTGATGTGCGGCGCGAGCACTCGCCCCTCGGCCAGGCGGGGGACCGGCCGGCGATAGGCGGCGAGCGCGCTCGCCGGTCCGCTCCGCTCGCCGAGCGCGACAGCCAGCCCGATCCCCGCCGCGCCGATCGCGCCGGTGACGTAGCAGATGTCGTCGATCTGCGCTCCCGTTCTCGACGGCGCGCCGCCCGCCGGCGCCTCGCCGATCGCGGTAAGCCCCAACATACGTGGTGTGCCCATTTGGCCGGCGACGGTGTCACCGCCGAGCAAGGGGACATCATAATGCGCCAGAATATCGCGCAGGCCGGCGACGAAGCGCAGGTTCCACTCATCCTCGCCCAGCGCATAGCCGAGCAACACGCCGATCGGCCGCGCGCCCTTCGCGGCGAGGTCGGACAGGTTCACCGCGACGAGCTTCCACGCCACATCTTCGGGCGGATCGGCGGGCAGATAATGGACGCCCTCGACGATCATGTCGTGGGTCAGGACGAGCGCGGTGCCGCCGACCGTCAGCACCGCGGCGTCGTCGATCAGGTCGCGCGCCGCAGGATCCCGTGCCAGCCCGCGCAGCGCGGCGATGAAGATGCTTTCGCGCGACACTCAGCGGCAGCGGTTCAACGGCAGGGCCCGGCGGCGGCGAGCTGACCACGCAACTGATCGGCGGCGAGCTTCACGCGGATCGCGCCGAACCGCCGCCCCATCGCCACGGTCGCGCCGCGCGGATCGCCCGAGACGCCGTTCGCATCGATCGGGCCGTTGCCGTCATTCGCCAGATTGCCCGGCGCGAGCAGGCCCGGACGGACCAGATTGGGGTCGGCCGCCATCGCCTCGGCCGTATCCCACAGCCCGCCATGGCCGCCGGGCACCTTGCCGTCGGCCTTGATCTCGGCCTCGATCTGGGTGCGCGCCTTCGTATAGGCATCCTCGACGAAGAAGGCGCGCGCGCCTTTCGGCCGATATTCCTTGTCCAGCCGCTCCACCATCTCGCGCAGGCCGGCCATGCCGTCGCCATGATCGGTCAGGATCGCGACCCGCTGGAAGCCGCCGCCGATGAGGCTGCGGATCACATCCTCGTTGACCGCGACCCAGGTTTCGGGCCGCAGGCTGATTGTGCCCGCAAAGGCCATTCGCGCCGCGTCGTTGGGCGAGAAGGGCATGACCGGCAGCAGGATCGCATCGCCGATCGCCTGCGCCAGCGCCGCGCCATATTGATAGATGCGCAGATTATGCTTGCCGAGCGCCAGGTGCGGACCGCTCTCCTCGACGCCGCCATTGTAGAGGATCGCCACCGGGCAGCCGGTCTGCAGCCGCTCCTTCAGCTCGACGGTGGTCAGCTGCTCCAGCGCGGCGGGCTTCGCGGCGTGGGCCGGCCCGCCGAAAGCCAAGGCGGCCGCGGCCATTCCGATCGTCACTTTGCGCATATCGATCCTCCTCCGGAGCGAGAAGGTAACGGGCACACACCCTCGCGACAATCGCTCGAACGAACGCGGCACCATCGTCGTTTCAGGCGTTAAGCGCCCACAGGAGGGCTGATGGCGACGATGGAAGAAGCGCGGACGGAGCATGTCGACCGGCACGGGCGCAATGCGCGCGCGCCGATCGGGCTGCCGGCGCATGCGTGGCGCGAAGTGCTGGGGCGCGTCTGGACCAAGACGGGCACCGACAATATCGGGCTGCTCTCGGCCGGCGTCGCCTTCTACGCCTTCCTCTCGATCGTGCCTTTGCTCGGCGCGCTGGTGATGACCTACGGCCTGATCGCCGATCCCGGCACGATCGCCGATCATATGCGCGCGATCATCAGCGTCGTTCCGAAGGATGCCGCGAAGCTGATCCTCGATCAGCTCGTGAGCCTCGTCACGACCGCGTCGACCAAGAAGGGCATCGGCCTGCTCGTCGCCTTGCTGATCGCGATCTATGGCGCGACGCGCGCGTCGGGCGCGATCATGACCGCGCTGAACGTCGTCTACGAGCAGCCCGAGCAGCGCGGGATCATCAAGACGACGATCATCTCGTTCGTGATGATCATCGGCGCGGTGCTGGTCGGCATCGTCGGCCTGCTCGCCGCCTCCGCCTTGGCGCTGGTCGGCCGCTTCGTCGAAGGGCTGGGGCCGACCGTCGCGCTCGGCATCAACCTGACGACCTGGGCGATCGCGGCGGTGCTCGCCTCGGTCGGCATCGGCGCCGCCTATCGCTACGGCCCCTCGCGCCACGATGCGCGCTGGCAGTGGCTCACGGTCGGATCGGGCCTCGCGACCTTCCTGTGGCTGATCGCGACGGTCGGCTTCGGCGCCTATGCCGCGACGCTCGGCAATTACAACGCGACCTATGGCTCGCTCGGCGCGGTCGTCGTGCTGCTGATGTGGCTGTGGGTCTCGGCCTATGCGATCCTGCTCGGCGCGGTGATCAATGCCGAGGCCGAGCGCCAGACCGCGCAGGATACGACGACCGGCCCGGACAAGCCGCTCGGCCAGCGCGGCGCGAGCGTCGCGGACCAGGTCGCGCCGCCGAGTTGAAGCCGATCGACCGCTCATCCTGAGGAGCCACTGAGCTTGGCGAAGTGGCGTCTCGAAGGTCGTGCTTCGAGACGAGGCTTCGACGCTCAGCCTCTCCTTAGCATGAGCGGGTTCGGCTCGATCATGCCACTTCCTTCAGCGCCTCGAGAAACGCCGCGCCATAGCTTTCCAGCTTCTTCGCGCCGACGCCGCCGATCCGCGAGAGCGCGTGGATCGAGCGCGGCCGCTCCGCCGCCATCTCGCGCAGCACCGAATCGTGGAAGATCACATAAGGCGGCACGCCCTGCGCCTTGGCGAGATCGCGGCGGACTTCGCGCAGCCGCTCGAACACGGGATCGTGCGGAAAATCCTCGCTGCTACGCGAGCGCCGCTCGGCGCGCTTGGGCGGCAGGACGACCGCGACCGGCTCCTCGCCCTTCAGGATCGGCTTCGCGCCGGGTCCGAACGACAGCCCCCCGAAATCGTCGGCGCGCAACGCGTCGCGCGCCATCAACGCGCGGGCGACCGGCTTGATCAGGCGCAGCTCCTCGGGCGTCCCGATCCCGAAGACGGAGAGCTTGTGGTGACCCGCACCCAGGATCTTGTCGGTCCCCTTTCCGGCGAGCACGTCGGTCAGATGGCCGATCCCATAGCGCATCTCGGTGCGGAAGGCGGCCGAGAGCAGTTTGCGCGCGATCTCGGTCGCTTCCACCGTCGCGGGCGGGCTCAGGCAATTGTCGCAATTGCCGCACGTCAGCGGTGGCTCTTCGCCGAAATGGCGCAGCAGCACCGCGCGGCGGCAGCCGCTCGTCTCGACGAGGCTGGCGAGCGAGTTGAGCCGCGCGCGCTCGCCGCCACGGCGGCTCTCCTCCATCTCGGTCTCGATCCGGCGGCGCGCGCGCGCGAAATCGTCCGCGCCCCAGAAGAGCTGCGCGATCGCCGGATCGCCGTCGCGGCCGGCGCGGCCCGTCTCCTGATAATAAGCCTCGATCGATTTGGGCAGGCCGGCATGCGCCACGAAGCGGACGTCGGGCTTGTCGATTCCCATACCGAACGCGATCGTCGCGACCATCACCATGTCCTCCGACTGGACGAAGGCCTTGGCCGAGGCGGCGCGCGCGGCAGGCTCGAGCCCCGCATGATAAGCGCGCGTGGGGCGGCCGGTATCGCGCAGCGAGGCGGCAAGCCGCTCGGTCTCGGCGCGGCTCTGCGCATAGACGATGCCGCAGCCGGGCGTCTCGGCGATGAACTGTCCAAGTTGCCGCGGCAGGCCCTCGCGCGCGGCGATGCGATACTGGATGTTGGGCCGATCGAAGCCGGCGAGGATCAGGCCCTCGTCGGGAATGCCGAGCTGGGCAAGGATGTCGGCGCGCGTGCGGACGTCCGCGGTCGCGGTCAGCGCGAGCCGGGGCACGCCCGGAAACGCATCGAGCAGCCCGCGCAACTGGCGGTAATCGGGGCGGAAATCATGGCCCCATTCGGAGACGCAATGCGCCTCGTCGATCGCGATCAGCGCAAGCGGGATCTGGTCGGCGAGGCGGCGGAAGCTCTCGGTCGTCGCGCGCTCGGGCGCGACATATAGCAGATCGAGATCGCCGGCGCGCAGCCGCCTTATCGTCTCGTCGCGATCGTCATTGGCGGAGGTCAGCGCGGCGGCGCGGATGCCCGCCGCCTCGGCCGAGCGGACCTGATCGTGCATCAGCGCGATCAGCGGCGAGATGACGAGGCCGATGCCCCGCCGGCACAGCGCGGGGATCTGGTAGGTCAGCGACTTGCCCGCGCCCGTCGGCATCACGGCGAGCGTGCGCTCCCCCGCCATGACGCGATCGATCACCTCGCTCTGGCGACCCCGGAAGCTCTTGTAGCCGAAGGTGGTGCCGAGCGCTTCGAGGGGGCTCATTCGGGGACGAGACCCCGGCTCTTGAGGAAGGGCGCGAGCTCGGGATCGTGGCCGGTCATCTCGCGGAACATGACGCTGTAATCGCGCGTGCGGCCCTTCGAGAGGATCAGGTCGCGCAGGCGCTGGCCGTTGGCGCGGGTCATGCCGCCATTCGCCTCGAACCAGGCGTAGATATTTTCCTCGACCATGTCGGTCCAGATGTAGGCATAATAGCCGGCCGAATAGCCCGATCCCCAGATGTGGTTGAAATAGCTGGTCCGGTAGCGCGGCGGAACATGGGCGATGTCGAGCCCGGTCTCCCCGAGCGCCTTCGCCTCGAACGCATCGACATCGGCGGGGATCGCGTCGGCCTTGAGCGAGTGCCAGCTCATGTCGAGCTGGGCGGCGGCGAGCAGCTCGCCGAAGCTGGAGCCCGAGTTGAAATGCTCGGCCTTCTTGATCTTCGCGACGAGCTCGGCCGGCATCGGCGCACCGGTCTTGTAATGGACCGCGTAGCGCGCGAGCACGCGCGGCTCGAGCGCCCAATGTTCGTTGAACTGCGACGGGAATTCCACGAAATCGCGCGCGACCGCGGTGCCCGAGATGCTCGGATAGGCCTGCGCACCGAACAGACCGTGCAGCGCATGGCCGAATTCGTGGAACATCGTCCGCACATCCTCGAACGTGATCAGCTGCGGCTGGCCGGGCGCGGGCTTGGCGAAATTGGCGACATTGTAGATGACGGGCTTGGTGCCCATCAGCCTGGATTGCTTGACGAAATTGGACATCCAGGCGCCACCCGCCTTGTTGTCCCGCTTCCAGTAATCGAAATACATGAGGCCGAGCGGCGTGCCATTCTCCTCGAACACCTCGAACACGCGCATGTCCGGATCGTAGGTCGGCAGGTCCTTCCGCTCCTTGAAGCTCAGCCCGTAAAGCTGGTTCGCGGCGTAGAAGACGCCGTCCTGGAGCACCTTGCCGATCTCGAGATAGGGCTTGGTGTCCTCCTCGTTCAGATCATATTTCGCCTTGCGGACCTTCTCGGCATAATGGTCCCAGTCCCACGGCTGGAGCTGGAAACCGCCCTTTTCGTTGTCGATCACCTTCTGGATCTCGGCGACCTCGCGCGTCTGTTCGGCGGCGGTTGGCACATCGAGCCCGGCCATGAAGTCGCGCGCGGTCTTCGCGGTCTTCGCCATATTATCGGTCAGCGTGAAATCGGCCCAGGTCGGATAGCCGAGCAGGTTCGCCTTCTTCGTGCGCAGCTGGATGATCTGGAGGATTGTCGCGCGCGTGTCGTTGGCGTCGCCTTGCTCGGCGCGCGTCCAGCTCTTGTCGAACAGGGCCTTGCGCGTCGCGCGGTCGGTCAGCGACTGGAGCGCGGGCTGGAGCGTCGTGTTCTGGAGCGACAGCACATATTTGCCGGCCAGCCCGCGCTCCTTGGCGGCGAGCGCGGCGGTGGCAATGCCGTCCTCGCCGAGGCCGGCGAGCTGCTCGGGGCGATCGAGCACGAGCATGCCCGCCTTGGTCGCGGCGAGCAATTTCTGGCGGAAGGTGACGCCGAGCGAGCTCAGCTGCTGGTTGATCTGGGCGAGCGTCGCGCGATCCGCGGGCGCGAGCGCCGCGCCGGCGCGGACGAAGCGCTGCCAGTGGAGATCGAGCAAGGCGGCCTGCTCGGGATCGAGGCGGAGGCTGGCGGCGCGATCGTGGAGAGTCTTCACGCGCGCGGCGAGCTTGGGATCGCCGTAAAGCGGATCGTCGCCTTCGCTCAGCCATTGCGCGCGCGCGGCCTGGACCTTCTGGAGCGTCGGATTGGTGTTGGCCTGGGTCAGCGCGCCGAAGACGATGCGGACGCGGCCGAGCGTCTCGCCG
This sequence comes from Sphingomonas natans, assembly GCF_030546695.1. GTDB lineage: Bacteria > Pseudomonadota > Alphaproteobacteria > Sphingomonadales > Sphingomonadaceae > Sphingomonas_I > Sphingomonas_I natans. The sequence goes on along the minus strand of NZ_JAUOTP010000011.1, from coordinate 119,478 downwards.
GCTTTCTCTAGCGCGACGATCGTGTTCTCGAAGCTTGGCGCGGCAGGGTCGGCGGCGATCTTCGCGATCTCGGCCTGCTCCTGCGCGATGCCCGCGGCGAAGGCGGGATCGAAGTCGGTGTCTTTGATGTGGGCGAAATCGGGCGCCTGATAGGGAAGCGTGCTGGGCTGCGCGAACGGGTTGGCAGCGGGCTGCGCGCTGGCCGCGGTCGAAGCGAGAGCGGTCGTGGCGAGGATCAGGGTGCGGAGCAAAGCGCTCTCCGATGATGGGGGTGCCGACAAGCGGCTGATGGGCTTCATTAACGCATCGGATGGGCCGGTCTAACCCCCTTCCGCTCATCCTGAGGAGCTACTGAGCTTGTCGAAGTGGCGTCTCGAAGGACGGTCCCTGTCCTTCGAGACGGGCCTTCGACTTCGCTACGCTCCGCTCAGTCCCTCCTCAGGATGAGCGGGGTTCGATTTCCGAAGAAAACCCTACTCCGCCGCCAGCGCTTCCTCGTCCTCGGTCTGCTGGCGCATCCACATTTCCGCATAGAGGCCGGCCTGCGCGAGCAGCCCGCCATGCGTGCCGCGCTCGACGATCCGGCCCGCCTCCATCACGACGATCTCGTCGGCATGGACGATGGTCGAGAGGCGGTGGGCGATGATGATCGTCGTGCGGCGCTCGGCGACGCGCGCGAGCGTCTCCTGGATCTCGGCCTCGGTCCGGCTGTCGAGCGCGCTCGTCGCCTCGTCGAGGATCAGCAATTGCGGATCCTTGAGCAGAGTGCGCGCGATCGCGACGCGCTGCTTCTCGCCGCCCGAGAGCTTGAGGCCGCGCTCGCCGACGGGCGTGTCATATTGCTGGGGCAGCGAGAGGATGAAATCGTGGATCGCCGCGCCCTTGGCGGCGGCCTCCACTTCCAGCCGGCTCGCGCCGTCGCGGCCGTAGGCGATATTGTAGCCGATCGTATCGTTGAACAGCACCGTATCCTGGGGGACGATGCCGATCGCGCGGCGCAGCGACGCCTGCGTCACCGCGCGCAGATCCTGCCCGTCGATCGTGATCCGGCCGCCGGTGACGTCGTAGAAACGGAACAGCAGCCGCGCGAGCGTCGACTTGCCCGCGCCCGACGAGCCGACCACCGCGAGCGTGCCGCCCACCGGCACCGACAGGTCGACGCCCTTCAATATCTCGCGCTCGGGATCGTAGGAGAAGCGCACGTCCTCGAAGCGGACCGCGCCGCCTTTCTCGGTCAGCGCCGTCGCGGCGGGCGCGTCCTTCACCTCTTCGTTCGTGTCGATCAGGCCGAACATCGCCTCCATGTCGATCAGCCCCTGGCGGATCTCGCGATAGACCATGCCGAGGAAATCGAGCGGGCGGAAAAGCTGCGCCAACAGCGTGTTGACCAGCACGACGTCGCCGACCGAGAACAGGCCCTTCGACCAGCCCCAGACGCTATACGCCATCGCCGAGGCCATCATCAGATTGGTGATCAGCGACTGGCCGATATTCATCCAGGCGAGGCTGATCTCGACCGTCGCGGTCGTGTCGACGAGCTTGCGGACGCTGCTGCCGTAGCGGCGGCGCTCGACTTCCTCGGCGTTGAAATATTTGACCGTCTCATAGTTCAAGAGGCTGTCGACCGCCTTCTGCGTCGCCTCGCTGTCGCTCTTCGCCCATTCGCGGCGAACGACCGTGCGCCACTCGGTCATGCGCTGCGTGAACGTCACATATGCGGCGATCATCACCATCGTGCCCGCGACGAGCGGCCAGCCGAACTTGGTCAGGAAGATGATGCAGACCGCGGCGAGCTCGAGGATCGTCGGCGCGATGTTGAACAGGATGAAATAGAGCATCGTATCGATGCTCTTGGTGCCGCGCTCGATGACCTTGGTGACCGCGCCGGTGCGCCGCTCGAGATGGAAGCGCAGCGACAGGCGATGAAGATGGCCGAACACTTCGAGCGCGAGCCGGTGCGCAGCCTCCTGGCCGACGCGCTCGAAGATCGCATTGCGCAGATTGTCAAACAGCACCCCGCCGAAGCGCGCGCCGGCATAAGCGACGACGAGCGCCATCGCGAGGCCGACGCCGGGCTGGAGCCCCGGCGCCATCCGGTCGATCGCCGCCTTGTAGGCGAAGGGCATCAGCAGCGTGATCGATTTGGAGACGAGCACGAACAGCATCGCCACGCCGACGCGCACGCGCATCGCCGGCTGACCCGCAGGCCACAGATAGGGCAGGAAGCGGCGGAGCGCGCCGAAGCCGTCCATCGGCTTTTGGGTGGAATCGGTGGCGGAAGGAGGCATCGTCGCCCAAGATAGTGTGTCCGCAGGGTTACGCCAGCGGTGCGTCCGGCCGCGCGGGTGCCGAGGCCGGCGGTGAAGCGGAAGGCTTGGTCCCCGCCGATGTCCACGCTATGTTCGCGCTCGACGGGAGCGCGACTCCCGCCGCTTCCCGTGGAAAAAGCCTTATGCACGAACAGGATGCGCCGATCCGCCTGCCCGCGCTGCGGCGCGCCGAGCAACGGCCGGAGCGTATCCTCTATGTCGCGCGCGCCGGCTTCGGCGCGCTGCCGTCGGGCTCTGGGACGATCCTCGTCTTCATGATGCCGCAGCTGCTCTCGCTGGGCTTCCTCGTCTGGGCGATCTGGTGGCCTTATCCGGCGTCGATGCACGCTTTCGTCCGCGCGATCCTCTGTTCGATCGTGCTGGCCGGCGCGGTGGTGACGGTCGCGGCGATGCTGATCCGGCGCAATCGCGGCTTCATCAGCGCGGTGGTGCAAGCGCCCTTCATCAGCATCACCGTAACCGATCGTCGGATGCTGTGGACCGTGCCGTGGGAGAAGCAGCCGCTGATCGAGATCGGGCGGCGGCGGATGCTGCGCGGGGTGCTGGGTTCGGTCGATCGGCGCGGGCGCGGCAATGCCGCGGTCGAGCTGGTCGCGGGCGATCCCGCCGCCGATATCGACGGTCATATCCATTTCGATCGCCTGCCGCAGGTCGCGCGCTTCGTCGGGGCGATCGAAAGCTGGTGAGCGATCTGACCGAGGCGGCGGCGATCGGCCTGCCCGCGCTGCACGCGACGCATGGCGGCATCTGGCTCGCCGAGGGCGACGGCCGGGTGCGCGCGGTCGGCCGCGGCGAGGCGCTGTCGCTCTGCGCCGGCACGCCGACCATCCTGCTCAACGCGCCGCTCGTCGCCGCGCGGCTGGGCCTCCCCGAAATGTCCGGGCTCGATCTGCTGGAGCTGTTCGCCTTCGTCCACCCCGCGCGCTTCGCGGTGCCGACCCCGCCGGGACTGGCGCGCGCGCTCGGGCTCGATCCGCCCGCCGACGACAGCGGCGCGGCCGCTTTCTACCAGCGCGCCGCGGCGGCCCTGCTCGCCCGGCTCGGCGCGTCCGATTGGCCGGAGCGCGAAGGCGCATGGACCGCGTGCCAGGCGCTCGGCCGGTTGCGCTGGCCGTGGGCGGCGCTGGTCGGTCCCCGCATCGTCAAGCCCGAGCGGGGCGAGCGCTGGCTCTTCTCGAAGCTTCCCCAATGGGAGGAAGCCGGCGCGCGGCCCGAGGCGCGCCCACTCCGCCTGCCCGACGGCGCGACGCAGGACCGGCTCGCCGATCTCGTCGGCGAGGGCGCCGAGCCGCGCGAGGGCCAGCGCGCTTATGCGGCGGCGGCGGCGCGCGCCTTCGATCCGCGGCTGGAGGCAGGGCGGCCGCGGCTTGTTCTCGCCGAGGCGGGCACGGGCATCGGCAAGACGCTCGGCTATCTCGCACCCGCCTCGCTCTGGGCGGAGCAGGCGGGCGGCGCGGTGTGGGTCTCGACCTACACCAAGGCGCTCCAGCGCCAATTGGCCGCCGAGGGCGCGCGGCTGTTCTCGAACGAGGCGGAGCGGCGCCAGAAGATCGTCGTCCGCAAGGGGCGCGAGAATTATCTCTGCCTGCTCAATCTGGAGGATGCGCTGCAGGGCGGGTTCGCCGGGCGCGCGGCGATCCTCGCGCAGCTCGTCGCGCGCTGGGCGGCCTATAGCGCGGACGGCGACATGGTCGGCGGCGATCTGCCCGGCTGGCTGCCGAGCCTGTTCCGCCGCGCGGGCGCGACCGCCTTGACCGATCGGCGCGGCGAATGCGTCTATGCCGGCTGCCCGCATTACCGGAAATGCTTCATCGAGCGCGCCGCGCGCGCCTCCGAAGGCGCCGACCTCGTCATCGCCAATCACGCCTTGGTGATGCTGCTCGCCGCGCGGCAGGCGGAGGGCGGGCAGCCGCTCGCCAGAATCGTGTTCGACGAAGGCCATCACCTGTTCGACGCCGCCGACAGCACCTTCGCCGCCGCGCTGACGGGGCAGGAGGCGATCGAACTGCGCCGCTGGATCGTCGGACCCGAGAGCCGCTCGCGCGGACGGCGGCGCGGGCTCGCGGCGCGGCTGGCGGACCTCGCTTCCTATGACGACGAGGGCGCGCGCGCGATCGAGCAGGCGGTCGCCGCCGCGCACGAATTGCCCGCCGACAGCTGGCTCGGGCGGCTGGCCGAGGAGCTGCCGCTCGGCCCGATCGAGACATTGCTCGCCCGGGTGCGCGCGACCGTGCTCGCGCGCGCCAGCGCCGGCGATGCGGGCTTCGGGCTGGAGACGCACGCCGCCGAGCTCGACGCGCCGTTGATCGAGGCGGCCGCGCCCGCGGTCGAGGCGCTGGAGGCGCTGATGCGCCCGCTCGCGCGGCTGCGCCAGCGGCTGATCGCGGTGATGGAGGATGCGCCCGACTGGCTCGACGGGCAGGCGCGCGCGCGGATCGAGGGCGCGCTGGGCGGGCTGCTCCGGCGCGGCCAGACGCTGGCGGCGTGGGTGGCGATGCTCGCGCGGCTCGGCGGGACCACCGATCCCGATTATGTCGATTGGCTCGCGGTCGATCGCGTCGAGGGGCGCGAGTTCGACGTAGGGCTGCACCGCCACTGGCTCGATCCGACGCGGCCGCTCGCCGAGGCGGTGCTCAAGCCCGCGCATGGCCTGCTCGTCACTTCGGCGACGCTCACCGGCGGCGGCGACTGGTCGGTCGCCGAGGCGCGCAGCGGCGCGCTCCACCTCGATGCGCCGCAGACCAATTTCGCGGTCGAAAGCCCGTTCGATTATGCCAACCAGTCTGAAGTGCTGATCGTCACCGACGTCCGGAAAGGCGACATGCCTGCTCTGGCCGGCGCCTATGCGCGGCTGATCGAGGCGTCGGGCGGCGGCGCGCTCGGGCTCTTCACCGCGATCGGGCGGCTGAAGGCGGTCCATGCGCGCATCGCCGACCGGCTCGCCCGCGAAGGCCTGCCGCTCTACGCGCAGCATGTCGATCCGATCGACACCGGCACGCTCGTCGACATGTTCCGCGATGAGCCGCACGCGTCTCTGCTCGGCACCGATGCGCTGCGCGACGGGGTCGACGTTCCCGGGGATTCGCTGCGGCTGGTCGTGCTGGAGGGGGTGCCCTGGCCGCGGCCGACCGTGCTGCACGGTGCACGCCGCGCGGCCAATGGCGGCAGCGCGCATGACGACCGGATTGTCCGCGCGCGGCTGGCGCAGGGCTTCGGACGGCTGATCCGGCGCGCGGGCGATCGTGGCTGCTTCGTGCTGCTGTCCGCGGCGATGCCGTCGCGCCTGCTCAGCGCCTTTCCGCCCGGCGTGCCGATCCGGCGGCTGCCGCTCGACGAGGCGGTGCGCCACGTCGCATCGCGTCTTTCGTCCGACGCATCTTTCGGGCATCAGGGCCCCGAAGAGGCAAAGGCAGCGGAGAGGCATGAAGAAGCTGACGCTGCTTCGGCACGCCAAATCAGGTGACGACGGACTGGTGGCGCGCGATATCGATCGCCGGCTCAATGCGAAGGGCCGGCGTGCGGCGCGCGCGATCGGGCGCCATCTGCGCGACACCGCGAGCCGGTTCGATGCGGTCGTCGCCTCGCCCGCGGTGCGCGTGGCCGAGACGGTGGAGGAAGTCTCCGCCGGATATGGGCGCGGGCTCGCGCCGATCTGGGACCGCCGCATCTATCTCGCCTCCGCGTCCGAACTGATCGATCTGATCCGCGGTCAGCCCGCCGAGACCGGGAGCCTACTGCTGATCGGGCATAATCCGGGGCTCGAGGATCTGGTGCTGACGCTCGTGCCCGCGTCCGATGGCAAACGGGGTGCGGTCGAGGAGAAATATCCGACCGGATCGCTCGCCGAGATCGATCTGGATATCGAAGATTGGGCGGATCTGGCGCCGGCGACGGGCGGGCTCGCGCGCTTCGTACGGCCGCGCGATCTCGATCCCGAATTGGGGCCCGACGCCTTATGACCGAGACGATGCGGCGCGCGACGGCGGACGATGCCGCGCGGCTCTCGCTGCTCGGCGGCGCGACCTTCCTCACGTCTTTCGCCTTCGATCATCCGGGCGACGCGATCGTCGAGCATGTCCAGCGCACCCACTCGCCCGAATGGTATGCGGCGACGATCGCCGATCCGGACTGCGCGATCTGGATCGTCGAGACCGAACTCGGCGCGCCGGTCGGCTATGCGGTGATGACTCCGCCCGACGTCAACCACCCGACCCGCCCCGGCGATCTCGAGCTCAAGCGCATCTATGTGCTGCACGGCTGGCAGCAGGGCGGCTGGGGCGTGAAACTGCTCCGTGCGGTGGAGGCCGAAGCGGCGGCGCGGGGCGCGGACCGGCTGCTGCTGTGCGTCTATACGGTCAATCACCGCGCGCAGCGTTTCTATGCGCGCGAGGGTTTCGCCGACACCGGATCGCGCCAGGCCTTCCTCGTGGGCGACGTCCCGTTCGACGATGCGATCTGGGAGAAGGCGCTGCCGCGTACGATTTGATGTGCGGCCGATGCCGTTCGCGGCGTAGGGTGGCGCAGGGCCTTCCGCCCCATGGGAACTTATCATGGCCAAGGGCCAGGCGAAATCGAACAAGGAAACGCGCAAGCCGAAGGCGGCCAAGGCGCCCAAGCAGAATGCCTCCAATCCTTCGACCAAGGACAAGCCCGTCTCGATCACCACGCTGAAGTGAGCGAGGTCGACGAGGACGCCTTCGTCTATGACGAGGCGAGCGGCGAATGGATCAGCGCTGGCGCGGCGCGCGCCGAGGCGGACGACGACGCGGCCGTGGTGCGCGACGCGGTCGGCAACGTGCTCGCTGTCGGCGATCAGGTGACGCTCATCAAGGACCTGACCGTCAAGGGCGCTGGTCAGACGCTGAAGCGCGGCACGCTCATCAAGTCGATCCGGCTGACCGGCGACGCGCAGGAGATCGACTGCAGATATGAGGGCATCAAGGGCCTCGTCCTGCGCGCCGAGTTCGTGAAGAAGCGCTGAGCCTTCTCCCCATTCCTAGAAGGCGGCGTTGCAAAAGTCGGGCAAACCCCAAAAACCGTTCGTGCTGAGCTTGTCGAAGCACCGCCCTTCTTTGGAAAAGCCTCGATAAAAAGTACGGCCCTTCGACAAGCTCAGGGCAAACGGAATTGGGCTTTGAACTTTTGCAACAGTCCCTTCCGCGGAGGGGATTGAGGGGTGGGTTGCTGTCGATGCGCACATGCGATCCGGGAGAAGGCGCTGTCGCCGCGGCGCGCCCGGCTCAAGGCGCCCCCGATCGGGGCAGGAGCCAGCTTCCTGCGCGCAGACGCGGGTAATCCGGAGGCAGAAAACGATCTTCCTCCGTGCGATCGGGCAACTGCCCGCTGGAGGTGCGTATGATCAACCATGCCATCAGGATGACCCACCCCCGCATCGGCATCTTCCCCGCTTCGGGATGCATGTACCTGATATGTTCTTTCGGATCAAGGCGTCTTTCGGACCACTGCACCTCGAATCGAGCCGGCTCTACGCGCTCAGGCGAACTGCACGAGATCCCACAAATTGCCGTAGAGATCGGCGAAGACCGCGACCGTCCCATAAGGCTCGACGCGCGGCGGGCGGACCCAATCGACACCGGCGGCGGTAAAGGCGGCGTGGTCGCGCGCGAAATCGTCGGTGGCGAGGAACAGGAAGACGCGGCCGCCCGACTGGTCGCCGATCGCGCGCGCCTGTCCGGGCGTGGCGGCGCGCGCGAGCAGGATCGTCGTCGCCTGCTCCGGCGCGCCGGGCGGGCGGATCGTGACCCAGCGCTTGCCCGGTTCGGGCTGAGGCGAGTCCTCCACGAGGCCGAAGCCGAGCTTGCCGACATAGAAAGCCAGCGCCTCGTCATAGTCGCGGACGATCAAAGCGATATGAGCGAGGCGGGGCATGGCGATCTCCGGGACGGCGCGATTGACGGGCGGCGCACGGTTTCGCATCGCCGGCCCAAGGAGACGATAGACGATGGCGGAGACGAAGCTGCCCGAAAGCTGGCGCGCGGCGCTGGGCGACGCGCTGGCCGCGCCGCAGATCGCGGCGTTGCGCGCCTTCCTCGCGGCCGAGCAGGCGGCGGGCAAGCGCATCTTTCCCGCCGAAGGCGCCCGGTTCCGCGCGCTGGAGCTGACCCCGCTCGATCGGGTCCGCGTCGTCATCCTCGGCCAGGATCCCTATCATGGCGAGGGGCAGGCGCATGGCCTGAGCTTCTCGGTCCTGCCCGGCGTCCGCCCGCCGCCGAGCCTGGCCAATATCTACAAGGAATTGCACTCCGATCTCGGCGTCGCGCGGCCCGCGCACGGCTTTCTCGAACATTGGGCGAAGCAGGGCGTGCTGCTGCTCAACAGCGTGCTGACCGTGGAGATGGGGCGGGCCGCCTCGCACAAGGACAAGGGCTGGGAGCGCTTCACCGATGCGGTGATCCGCGCCGTCGCCGCGCAGCCTCAGCCGGTCGTGTTCCTGCTATGGGGTGCCTATGCGCAGAAGAAGGCGGCGTTCGTGGAAAGCGCAGGCGGGCGACACCTCGTGCTGAAGGCCGCGCACCCCTCGCCGCTCTCCGCGCATAACGGCTTCCTCGGCTGCCGCCCTTTCTCGCAGGCCAATGCGTTTCTCGTCGCGCACGGGCAGGCGCCGATCGACTGGGCGCTGCCGGAGACGGTCGGCTAGGCCTGCCGGCAGGCCATGTGCCGATGCCGACGGCGGTAGAAACAGGTGCGACGCCCTCAGCCCGTTCGTCCTGAGCCGTCGAAGGCCTGTTCCGTCTGCGCACCAAGGCCGGTGCCGTCGAATGCCTGCAGGACATGCGCTCAGGCAGGCTTCGATGCGCCTGCGTCGAACGGACAGAGACCCCGCATCGGTCGAACCGATATTCACTTTTCGTTGTCCTACAGCATACCAGATAGGTTATATAGGACGGATGAGCAGAGCCAGATCCCCCCGCCGGCGGGTTGCCGCGCCCCCGTCGTCGCCCAGGGCCTCCGCCTTCGCGCCCGTCCCCACCCGCGCCCGCCACGATGGCTGGACGCCCCATCGCCAGACCGCCTTCATCGATGCGCTCGCGCAAAGCGGCTGCATCCACGAAGCCTGCGCGTCGGTCGGCGTATCGCGCCAGTCGGCATATGCGCGGCGCGCGCGCATCGATGCGCAGGCCTTCCGCATCGCCTGGGATGCGGCGCTGGATTATGCGATCCGCCGCCTGTCCGACGAATGCCTGTCCCGCGCGCTCAACGGCACGCCCGTGCCCCATTATTTCGGGGGCGCGGTCGTCGGCGAGCATCGCCGCTACGATACCCGCCTTGCGCTCTTCCTGCTCCGCTATCGCGATCCGCTGCGTTATGCCGCCACGCTCGATCAGATGGTCTATTCGGGCCATGTCGAAGCCGCCGCGATCCGCCTTTCAAAGGCGCGCGATCGCACGGCCGACGAGGCGCACAAGGTCCCGGATCTGCCCGACGATCCCGATGTCGCGCCGTTCGAGACCGTCCCGCTGTCCGAAGAGCGCGCGCGCCGGGATGAAGACGCGCTTATCGGCTCCGACGCCCCCCTTCACGGCACGGTCGAACGGCGTCGGCGGATCGAGGCGCTCCGCCGCGCACGGCGCGTGGCGGAGCCGCCGCGGGACGGGGCCGGCTTCGACGAAGAGGAGCACGCGCTTGTCGAAAAGCTGATCGCATCGCTGGGCGAACCGCCGCCGGGGACCGGGGGTGGGGGGTGACGTAGTGTCAACTTTGTCAACTTCCGCGCGGATCCGCCGATCCGCCGCCGGATCAGTCCTGCGGTGGCGGCAAGGCCTTCGGTCGGCGTTTGGCACGGACGATCGGCGGGATGGCGAGCAGGATCGCGGCGACGAGCCCGCCGACCGCGAGGAAGCCGAGCGGGGTGGCGTGCGCCTCGGCCTCCATCGTGACATTGCCCCAGCGTATCGTGGCGCGCGCGGTCTGCGGGGCGGCGAGCGGGTGGGGCGTTTCGGGTGGCATGAAGCGGCTCCTCGAGCGCCGAGCCTAGCACAGGCGGTGGCTTCAGCGCGCGGGGCGAATCGGCTATGAACCCGCTTCGGGAGCGGCCCACCGCGCGCCGCGCCCGCGCTTGTTCTGATCGGGGAGCGAGACATGGCGAAGAAGCACACGGCCCGCTGCGCGTGCGGCGCGATCACGTTCGCATTCGACAGCGATCCCGATTTCATCGCGGTCTGCCACTGCCTCGATTGCAAGAAAGCGAGCGGCGGCGAGGCGGCGACCTGGTTCGGCGTGCCGGAGGCGGATTTCGCGCTGCTGAGCGGGAGCCCGCAGGCCTTCGGATATATCGCGGATTCCGGCCAGAAACTCGATCGCAATTTCTGCCCGACCTGCGGTGCCCGGCTCTATACGAGCAACCTCGGCAGCTTTCCGGGGCTCGTCTTCGTCCAGCTCGGCAGCCTCGACGATATGGCGTGGGTTCGGCCCAAATTGGAGATGTTCGTGAAGCGCCGCCTGCCCTGGGCGACGCCGCTGGACGTGCCCCAGTTCGAGGCGATGCCGTCGTAACGGATCGACCGGAGATTGGCAGGCGGCGCAAGAAACGGCATAAACAGGCCATGCCGCGGATGACGATCTCCATCCCCGAAGCGCTCAAGAGCTGGGCAGAGCAGCGCGTGGCCGAGGGGCGCTACACCACGACGAGCGACTATGTCGCCGATCTGGTGCGCCGCGATCAGGAGAATCGCGAGAAGTTCACGCGCCTGCTGACCGTGATCGACGAAGGCCTGACCACGGGCGAAACCGATCCGTTCGCCTATCTCAAGACGCTGCGGCGGCGCGTGGGGGATGTGCGCGATCCGGATGCGGACGGGGATGCGAACGGCAAGGACGAGCCGGACGACGCCGGCAGTGACCGATCGCATTGACGTTGGCGAGATCGTCGGCATTTTCGGCAATGCGGACGGTCAGCTATTCCGAGGCGCGGGAGAACCTGGAGGCGCTTATCGACAAGGTCGTCGCCGATCGCGCGCCGATCCTCGTCACGCGCAAGCGCGGCGGGAACGTCGTGCTGATCTCCGCCAGCCAATGGGCAAGTGTGGAGGAGACGCTGTATCTCATGGCGTCGCCGGCCAATGCGAAGCGGCTGCTCGATAGCATCGCTGGGTTTGATGCTAGTGAGCGCGTCGAGTCAGACTGACCCGTCGGTTACGCTCAGCATATAGAGAGCTGACTGGTAATAAGATCGCGCCTCAAGCGCGTGCGAATGCGCATTAGGAACAAGTCGGGCTAGCGTTGAAGCTCGCGCACCTTGCCAAAAAGATATCGCAAACGCCTCAGGATTCGTAAAAACGTGGTCGCAGTTTCAAGCATCAAAAAGTACAGAAGTGATCGCCCGAAAAATTCAGGTGCCCAAAAATAACGGGCCACACTCAAAGGGGCGCTGCTCGATAGAGCCGGCATTAAAAGTGCCACAACGCAGCTTGATATCAATGCAAGAGCGACAATGGTAAAATAGTACAGCATTCGAAATACGCTGTCAGCCAGCTTATCGATACGTTTCTGTTTGGAAGCCTGCTCAAGAGAGTCTATCTCTTTTACGACGCTGAACTCATGATCCACAAAAAACATAAGAGCGCTGAACGAAAAACCGGCGATGATCGATACGGCAGATAAAAGACCGCTCAATAAGTCTTCGCTAGGTCGCCCAGATATGACGCCCAGAGCGCAGCAGATCGCCACGCCCGAAAAATAGTATAGAAAAACGGCGCGGTCACTCCACGCTTTTCCGCCGCCGCCGAAAGTGGCACGATTTTCGGACCAAGACGAGAAATTAACGGGGATCATGCAACCGCATCAATGATCTGACTATGAAGCATAGAAACCATGGCTTGGGCAGTGACGGAATACTCAGGGTGGCCGTCGATATTGTATGGGACGGAAAGATGGAGCTTCGTTGCGAACTGACTATCGCCGATAACGTGAAAGCGCTTCTCACGGCCATCCACATCAGCGATCAAGACGCAGTTTTGAACGTCCTCGTCATCAGCCGACATCAGATGGTTGGCGCTCAGCATTTGGCCAAGTGCGGCTATCTTGCCGGGGTCGTCAGATGATACGAAAGGAAGGAATACCTCCCTGGCAGCCTCTTCAAATGCTTCATCTTTCCCGCCGGAACGTTGTAGAACCACGACCCTCTTCTTGGTTAGAACGTTGTCTTGGTCTAAACGTCCGCTAGCCATAATATTAATTCGGATTTCTTTTGGGCGTATTGTATGAGCCTCGTGGATATCACGTCGAAAGGAATACGATCGAAGTCCCGCACGCGAATGCAGATGACGTGTTAAGCCCCACTTGAGTGTCTCGTAGCCACCGTAGTTTCCCAGGTACTGAGCCCCAACGAAAATCTTCCCATCGTCGGAAAGATATAGAACATAGAGAAACTCTCGTTGATTGAGACTCTGGGCTGAAATCTTTCCCTTCTCGGTATTGTGATACGCATGACCGGAATACGAGGTCTGGAACGTTCCGCTAGCTATGCGCGAATTCACACGCTCGAAGTTTCTCAAAGGCACTAATGTACCAATTCGAAGACGCTCTTTTTGTGCCTCGTCATCAAAATCCGGCCATGGCTGATTTTCGATTCCGCTGCAGAGAAAATCAAATTCATCAGTAGTGTACGGAATGATCGAGCCATTTCGATCTTCGGTCTCGCGCTGCAGAAAATGAAAGCTTACTGAAGCAAGATCCTTTGATCGTCGTGCCACACGCACCCCCCCCAATTATGTTATGCCCTTTATCAATAATTTGAATTTATAAGCAAGTGACAGCGTTAAGCGCGCCGTACCCTATAAGCATAGCTGGATGCTGTCTGGCTGGTTTGGCGACTGGGCTTTGTCTCGGCAGGCAAGTTCCTCCCTCAATCATGCTCCCGATCGCCAGCGCCCATGTAAAGCTCGCTCCCCGTCTCGCGGAAGACCTTGCTCATCTCGGCCATGCCGGCTTCGGCCTCGTCCTCGGCCAGCTGGGGATTGGCGGCGAGGAAGGTGTCGGCTGCGGCGTTCTGCTTCGTCGCGAATTCGCGGACCTCGGCCGAGATCTTCATCGAGCAGAATTTGGGGCCGCACATCGAGCAGAAGTGCGCGGTCTTGGCGCCTTCCGCCGGGAGCGTCTGGTCGTGATAGAGTTCGGCCGTGTCGGGATCGAGGCTCAGGTGGAACTGGTCGCGCCAGCGGAAATCGAAGCGCGCGCGCGACAAGGCATCGTCGCGGAGCTTCGCGGCCGGGTGCCCCTTGGCGAGATCGGCGGCGTGCGCGGCGAGCTTGTAGGTGACGACGCCGACCTTCACGTCGTCGCGATCGGGCAGGCCCAGATGCTCCTTGGGCGTCACGTAGCAGAGCATCGCGCAGCCGAACCAGCCGATCATCGCCGCGCCGATGCCGCTGGTGATGTGGTCGTAACCCGGCGCGATATCGGTGGTGAGCGGCCCGAGCGTATAGAAAGGGGCCTCGCCGCACGCCTCCAGCTGCTTCTCCATATTCACCTTGATCTTGTGCATCGGCACGTGGCCGGGGCCCTCGATCATGACCTGCACGTCCTGCGCCCAGGCGCGCTTGGTGAGCTCGCCCAGGGTCGCGAGTTCGCTGAACTGGGCTTCGTCATTGGCGTCGGCGATCGAGCCGGGCCGCAGGCCGTCGCCCAAGGAATAGGCGACGTCATAGGCCTTCATGATCTCGGTGATCTCGTCGAAGCGCTCGTAGAGGAAGCTCTCCTTGTGGTGCGCGAGGCACCATTTGGCCATGATCGATCCGCCGCGGCTGACGATGCCGGTGACGCGCTTCGCGGTCATCGGGATATAGGGCAGGCGGACGCCGGCGTGGATCGTGAAATAGTCGACGCCCTGCTCGGCCTGCTCGATGAGCGTGTCGCGGAACACCTCCCAGGTCAGGTCCTCGGCGACGCCGCCGACCTTCTCCAGCGCCTGGTAGATCGGCACGGTGCCGATCGGCACGGGCGAGTTGCGCAATATCCATTCGCGCGTGTCGTGGATGTTGCGCCCCGTCGAGAGGTCCATCACCGTGTCCGCACCCCAGCGGATCGACCAGACCATCTTGTCGACCTCGGCGGCGACGTCCGACGCGACGGCGCTGTTACCGATATTGGCGTTGATCTTGACGAGGAAGTTGCGCCCGATCGCCATCGGCTCGCTCTCGGGGTGGTTGATGTTCGAGGGGATGATAGCGCGGCCGCGGGCGACCTCGTCGCGGACGAATTCGGCGGTGACGTAATCGGGGATCGACGCGCCGAAATCCTCGCCGTCGCGGACCAGCTTCTCGTGGAGCTCGGCGCGGCCGGCATTTTCGCGGATCGCGACATAATGCATTTCGGGGGTGATGATGCCGCGGCGGGCATAGTGCATCTGCGAGACGTTGGCGCCGGGCTTGGCACGCAGGACCTGTTTGCGGACGTGCGGGAAGGGATCGACGCCGGCCGAGCGATCGGGGCCCTTCAGGCCATTATCCTCGGGGCGGACTTCGCGCTGCGCGACCTCGGCGACATCGCCGCGGCCGCGGATCCAGTCGCGGCGCAGCTCGGGCAGGCCGGCCATGATGTCGATGCGCGCCTTGGGGTCGGTATAGGGGCCTGAGCAGTCGTAGACGCGCAGGGGCGGCTCGTTGGCGGATGCCTCGAGCACGATCTCGCGCATCGCGACGCGGATGCCGCCGGGGCCTTCGACATGAATCTTGCGGCTGCCGCGGATCGGGCCCGTCGTGACGGCGAGTTCGGTGCGGGCGGGGATATCGGCCATGAGACGCGTCCTTCCGTAAAATACGGACAGAGATCACGCCCTTGCGGCCGCCCCTCCCTCCGCCGGCGCTAACCGGATCAGGTTCGACGGGTCGCGAGGTTTCGCCTCGCCTCTCAGCCGCCGATCACGCGGCCCCCCGGGGATGTCGCGAGTTGTAGGCGGTTAGGGCTCAGGCGAAAAGGGATTAATGCGCCGCAAGCCCCGACCCGCTTGTCCTGAGCGAAGTCGAAGGACGTGCCGCAGAGCGCAGCGCCCGTTGCCCGTGTTTCGACTGCGCTCAGCACGAACGCAATGCGCGCGCCCGAGATGGCCTTAGCGATAAGCGGTGATCGTACCCTTGCCGTCCAGCGTGATCAGCATGTTGTTGACCGCGATCGGAGCGAGCTGGAACGGGCCGCTGCCCTTGATCGTGTCGCGGATCACGCCGTCGACCGCCTGGACGCCGACGATCTCGCCGCGATCGCTGACGACGAACAGCCGTCCGCCGGCGAGGATCGGGCCCGACCACTGAATCGGATTGTCCTTCTTCTTCTTGTTGCGGAAGCGCTCGAGCTGGGTGAGCCAGCGGACCTTGCCGGTGGCGCGGTTGACGCAGAGCAGCTTGGATTCGTCGGTCAGCACGAACAGCCAGTCGCCGACGACCCACGGCGTATCGCCGCCGCCGACGTTGAGCTCCCACAGGCGCTGGCCCGCGGCGAGATCCATCGCGACCATGCGGCCGCCCTGGCCGATCGCATAGACGCGATCATTGTCGATGACGGGCGAGGCGTCGATGTCCGAGATCGTCGCGACCGAGGTCGTGATCGAGGTGCGCGCGAGCTGGTCCTGCCAGACGACGCGGCCATTTTCGTAGCGCAGCGCCGAGAGTTCGCCCGACGAGAAGCCGGCCACGATCGTGCCGCGGCCCAATGCAGGCGCGGCGACGCCGAACACGCCCGCTGCTTCAAGCGTGGCACTGTCGGTCCAGGCGGTTTTGCCGTCCTCGACCTTCAGCGCGAACACCTGATTGTCCTGCGTCACGACATAGACGTTGCCGAGGCCCACGGTCGGCGCGCCGCGGAGCGGTCCACCCGGCCGGACCTTCCACAATTGCTTGCCGGTCGCGGCATCCATCGCGACCGCATCGCCGAGGCCATTGACCGCGAAGAGCTTGCCGTCGTCGAAGGTGACGCCGCCGCCGAAGAGCGCGCCCTTGTCCTTCTTTCCCTCGGCGAAACCCTGCTTCCACACTTGCGCGCCATTTTCGAGGCTGAAGGCGTGGACGACGCTGTCGGCGTCCATCACGTAGAGCCGGCCGCCGGCGACGACCGGCGCGGCGCCGTAGCGCTGCTGGGGCGTGCTCTTGGGGATGCGCGCGGTCCAAACGCGGGCGGGCGCGAGGCCGAGAGCGAGATGGCCCATCGAATGGGCGGGATTGCCGCCGGGCTGCGCCCAGGCTTCGTTCGCGGCGGGCGCGGGCAGGGTTACCGGGGTATCGGACAGCGAGGGATCGACCTCGGCATCGTTCTGCGTGGCGAGCACGGGAATGCGCTCGCCGAGGACCGCGGTCTTGGGCTTGTTGCCGCCCTTGAAGATGCCGCAGCCGCCCAGGCCGGCGACCAGCGCGACCGCTACGAGCGCGCGCGAAACGTTCCTCATCCTCATCCCTTCGAAACCGTATCCGCAGGCTCGATCGTCTCGCCGAGCGTGGTCGCAAGTCCCGCGGCGCGGCCGCGCAGTGTGGCGGGCGCGGTCTGGTCGCGCGCGATCGTCGCGAGCAACTTGGCCGCCGTCTGGTTGTGGCCGAGCTTCAGCTCGGCGAGCGCGGTATATTCGGCGGCGCTGGCGAAGAAGGCCTGGCCGGGCACGACCAGCGGCTTGAGCGTCGCGATCACCTCGGCAGACGGCATCGTATCGAAGCGGATCGCGATCGACCGCAGCAGAGCGACGTCGCGCACCGGCTGGGCGATGCCCTGGTCTGCGGCGATCCCGGCATAGCGCGCGGCGGCGCCCTTCGTGTCGCCCTTCATCGCGGCGGTATCGGCGAGCGCGAGCCCGGCGAGCGCGCGATAGCCGTCGCGCGGCGAATCGCCGACCTGTGCGAGCGCTGCGGCATCGGGCGCGGTCGGCGAATTGCCGGCTTCAAGGTTGGCGAGCGCAGGGGCGAGCTTTTCGCTATCCTGTCCTGCCTGCTGCGCGAGATGGCTCTTCCACCACAGCCAGCCGGCGAGCGCGACGAGCGCGAGCGCGACGAGCGCGGCGATGACCTTTCCGTAGCGGGTGAAGAAAGCCACCGCACGATCGCGGCGGACTTCCTCGTCCACCTCGCGGAAAAAGGCCTCATTATTCTGCGGTGTCAGCGCCAATCCATATCCCCGGGGAGAGCGCCCGACCCATGGGCGCGCGCTCTCTTAGTGCTTGATCGCCCGGGGTGGAAGGGCTGGCCCTTTCCCCGGACGATCCAGCTCATGCGCCGGATCCGCCTGAACGCAGGCTGAGGGGCGCTGCTTGTCAGCGGCGACCGCGCCCGTCATGACCGCCGTCGCGGCCACCGCGGCCACCGCCCCGGCCATGATCGCGGCGGCCATAATCGCCACCGCGGCCACGATTGTAGCCATAGCCACCGCGCGGCCCGCCGCGATAGCCGCGGTCGTAGCCATAGCCGTAGGCGCGGCCATAACCGTAGGAATAGACCGGCGCGTAATAAGCGCCGCCGCCATAATAAGGCTGGCCGTAATAGCCGACATCGGCATAGCCGCCGCCATAAGCCGGGGCGTAACCGCCGTCATAGCCCGATCCGTAGCCGCCACGATCGGACGCGAGCGCCGCACCGACGCCAAGGCCGATAATGCCTGCGGCGACAGCCACGCCCGTATGGTCGCGCGCCTGAGCCGGCTGGACCGCGCCGAGCGAGGCCGCAGCGAGCGCAGCGGCGGCGAGGGTCGCGTTGATCATGATACGCATCTTACTCTCCATCTGTGACCCGGGAGGCCGGGTACGGAGAGCGGTTTGCGCCATTCAGGGTTAATCGGGGTGGAATGGGCCCTGCAGGCGAGGTTCATGCAGCGGCTCGAGGCGCTCTTTCATGTGCGGTTTCAGCGCCTTCCGCGGGCGGCAGGGGCTGCACCGCGCGCCAGCGACGCGCGCGGTGACAGGCCAAGGCATCCAGCACGACACCCGCGGCGCGTGCGGCGGCAGAGCCGTTGTCGATACCCATCATCCGCGCGACGTAGGCCGTCTGCACGGGCGCATAAGCGGGGTGCACCGCATCGGCGCGATCGAGCGCGGCGGCAAGCTCGGGAATGTCGTCGGCGACATCACCCATCGTCCAGTGGCTGAAGCGCGGATCGGCCGCCCAATCGACGCAATCGGGATTGAGGAAGATGATGGGACGGGGATGCTCGGCGAATTCCAGCGCCTGGCTGGAGCCGCAACCGAGATAGATGTCGGCGGCATCGATATAGGTCTGGTCGACGAGCCGGAACGACGTCGCGTCGATATGGATGTTCGGCCGGTCGCGATACGGAGCGACGCGCGCTTCGAAGTCCGGATCGAATTCGGGCAGGCGGATGTGCGGCGCGAGGATCAGATTGTAGCGGTCCGAGGCGGCAAAATGATCGAGTATCTGTTCGCCCATCGCCCACCAGCTGGATTTGCACCGCTTCCAGTGGGGCACGTAGATCACGGTCGGGCGGCGTTCGGCGAAAGGCGGGCAGGGGCGGATCGCGGCGACGGTGCGCATATAATCGCGCTTGATATAGCCGACGGTCACGATCGGCGCGTCGCGATGGCCGCTTTCGCGGACGCGATCCGCCATGCCGTCGCCCGGCATCAGGATGCGCGCGGCGGCGCGGTTGCGCGGCGCCGAGAAATTGGCGTGGGGCCCGGCGCCATGCTCGTTATAGACGAAGTCCGCGCCGAAGCATTGGGCGATGCGCGGCAGCCACAGACTCGTCCGCTCGGCGCAGACCGCGATGTCGTGAGCGAGAATGGCGAAGGCGTTGCGCGCGAGGATGCCGAGCTTGTGCGGCAGATGCGGCGTCTCGCGCGATCCGGCGGGCAGGCGGCGAAAGCCGCGCGCGCGGCGGATCGGCAGCGAGAGGCCTGCGGCCGCCAGCGCGGCGGCGATGATCTCCTCATGCGCGCTGGTGATCACGAACAAGGTGATTCGCGGCGCGTGAGGGGTGGCGGCAAGCGCGATCGCGATCGGCAGCAGATGCGGGATGAGGAACAATTCGCCCAAAAATAGGAAGGCGACCGAGCCGGGCGTCGTGCCGGCCGAAGCGGAGGACCGCATGAATCGGATCTTCAACCGGCCTCTCCCCCGCGAAGGACGCTGATCATAACATGAATCAAAGTTCTCTTCGCCGGGATACCGTGCGCTTAATTATCGCATTGTTCCAGCGCGGCTTTTCATCAGCGGCTGGATGCGCGTGCCGAAATTCTCCACGCCCGCGATGAAATCGTCGAAGGTCAGCAGTACGCCGCCGGTGTTCGGCACCGCCGCCATCTCGTCCAGCATCCGCGCGACATTTTCGTAGGAGCCGACGAGCGTGCCCATGTTGATGTTGACCGCGCCTTCGGGCGCGGCGAGCTGGCGGACATTGGTGTCGGCGTTGACCGTGTCCTTGGCGCCCTGATCGGCGAGCCAGGCGATCGCCTCCAGATCGACGCCGTCGTTATAATTCTGCCACTTGGCCATCGCCGCTGCGTCCGTCTCGTCGGCGATGATCATGATCAGCACGAAGATCGAGACGGCGCGGCCGGTCTTCTCGGTCGCGGCGGCGAGGCGCGCATTGTTCGAGGCGAAGGCGGTCGGCGTGTTGACGCCCTTGCCCAGGCAGAAAGCGTAATCGGCCCACTTGGCCGAGAAAGCGAGGCCCTCGTCCGACGAGCCCGCGCAGATGATCTTCATGTCGCCCTGCGGCTTCGGCCACACGCGGCAATCGTCCATTTGGTAATAATCGCCCTTGAAATCGGACGTGCCGGTTTCCCAGAGCTCGCGCAGGATACCGGCATATTCGTCGAGCATCTTGTAGCGGTTGCGGAAATGCGCGTCGCCGGGCCACAGGCCCATCTGGGTGTATTCGGGCGGCTGCCAGCCCGTGATGAGGTTCAATCCGAAGCGGCCGTGGCTGATCGAATCGATCGTGTTGCACATGCGCGCGGCGAAGGCGGGGGGCAGGAGCAAAGTCGGGCAGGTCGCGTAGATCTTGATCTTACTCGTGACCGCAGCGAGGCCGGCCATCAGCGTGAAGCTTTCGAGGCCATAATCCCAGAATTCGGTCGCGCCGCCGAAGCCGCGCAGCTTGATCATCGAGAGCAGGAAATCGAGGCCGTGCTTCTCGGCGCGGAGCGCGATCTCCTTGTTGAGATCGAAGCTCGGCTGATATTGCGGGGCGGTCTTCGAGATCAGCCAGCCATTGTTATTGATGGGAACGAAGACGCCGACCTGCATGCTCAGGACTCCAAGGTTTGGCGGGCGAGGAACGGAAGAATCGCGCCTGCGAAGCCCTCCGGATCGGTGATGTTGACCGCGTGGCCGCCCCAGGCGAGCGAGGCGAGCTTCGCGTTGGGCAGAAGCGCGGCCAAGCGGCGGCCGGCGTCCGAAGGGACGAGCATGTCGTCTTCCGAGACGAGCACCAGCACAGGCGCGGCGATGCTGCCGGCGATGCGCGAGAGATCGAAGGCGGCGAGCGCGGCGATGCGGCGCTCGACGACGTCGGCGCCGGGGAAGGCGGCGAGCTGGTGGGGCAGTTCGCGCTCCAGATCGTCGCTGTGCGCGGAGATCCAGTTGGCGGGATAGAGGAAGATCGGCTGCGCGCGCAGGAAGGCCTCCGGGCCGGCGCCGCGGAGGATCGCCATGCGCGCGGCGAAGCAGCGCAGGAAGTGCGGGTCGGCGGTCGCCCAGCCGTTGATCGCGACGACCGAGCGGACGCGCTCCGGCGCGCGCGCGGCGAGCGACAGGCCGATCATCGCGCCCGCGGCATGGCCGATGATGTGCGCCGAGGGGAGGGCGAGCGCGTCCATCAGCGTGAGCAGATCGTCGGTCATGCCGACGTCGGGCTCCTGCGCATAAGGCAGAGCGCGCTCGCTGCGGCCGGTGCCGCGGTGATCGTAAGCGAGCACGCGATAGTCGGCGGTCAGCGCGGGCAGGTTAGGCGCCCAGTAACTGGCGGAGCCGCCGAGGCCGGAGGAGAGGATGACGACCGGCGCGCCTTCGGGACCGTGAAATTCGTAATGGAGGCCGTTCGCGTCGGGCATCAGCTAAGATGCGCCACGCTGGCGATCTCGACGAGGCAGTCGGGCTTCACCAGCGGCGTCTGGACGCAGTAGCGCGCGGGCTTCTGGCCGGGGAAATAGTCGGCATAGACCGCGTTGACCGCCGCATAATCGGCGAAGTCCTTCAGGAAGATGTGGTTCATCGCGATGTCGGCCATCGTGCCGCCGGCCGCCTCGACGGTGATCTTGATCGCTTCGAGAATGTGGCGCGTCTGCGCGGCGGCATCGCCGACATGGAGGACCACGCCGCCTTCGCCGAGCGCGAGGATCCCCGACGTGTAGAGCGTTTTGCCCGCCTTCGCGGCGGCCGAGAAGGGGGCGATGGGAGTTGGGAATTGGGGCGGGTTGATCGCTTCGAAGGGCATGGTTGTCCTCATTCAGATAATCCGTTCGTCCTGAGCGAAGTCGAAGGACGGGCTGCTGGCGACACCGCCGGTTTCACGTGCTTCGACTTCGCTCAGCACGAACGGCGAGGAGGGATGTCACGTCTCCATCTGGCCGAAGCTGCCGCAGAAATCCGCGGTCGTGCTGACCCAGCCGAAGAAGCGCTCGACATTGTAGACGCTCGCCTCCTGCATCGCGGGCGGACCCAGATGGTGCGTCGCATCCTCCAGCATCACGCCGAAATATTCGAGGTGGAAGCCGTCGCGGAGCGTGCTCTCGACGCAGACATTGGTGGCGATGCCGACGAAGACGATCGTGCGGATGCCGCGCGCGCGCAGCACGCTATCGAGCTGCGAGTTGAAGAAGGCCGAATAGCGCGTCTTGGGGAGGCGGATGTCGCCGGGCTGGGGCTTGAGGGCTTCGACGAGCTCGTAATCCCAGCCGCCACGCGCGAGCAATTTGCCATGGAGCTCAGGGCGCGCGCGCATCGTCTTGAGCGCGTTCGACTTGTGGAAATTGGGCGACTGGCCGGCGGTGCCCGCCTCGACATAATCGGCGTCCCAGCCATTCTGGAGATAGACGATCTGCACGCCCGCCGCGCGGCCTGTCTCCAGCACGGCGGCGATCTTCTCGATCGTCGCGGCGGCGCCGGCTATGTCGAAGCCGGCGAGATCGACGTATCCGCCGAGGCTCGCATAGGCATTCTGCATGTCGATGACGACGATCGCGGTCTCGTCCGCGGCGACGCGGATCGGCTCGGGGCGCGCGGGCAGGGTGACCATCCGCTTGCCCGGCGCTGCGGCGACTTCGACGACCTGGGGTTCGGGCAAAAGATGCTCCTGATGACGCGCCGATGAGTCTGGCGCAGGCTTCCGGGGAGGGCAAGCGCCTGCTAGCGGGCCGCCATGGCCGAACCGCTGGACGATATCCTCGCCGAATATGAGTTCCTCGAGCCCGACGATCGCTATCGCCTGCTGATCGATCTCGGGCGGACGCTGGAGCCGATGCCCGAGGCGCTCAAGACCGACGCCACCTTGGTGCGCGGCTGTTCGGCCTCGGTATGGGTCTATCCGACCAGATTGCCCGACGGGCGGCTGCACTTCCTCGCCGATTCGAATGCGGCGATCACGAAGGGGATCATCGCGCTGGTGCTGCAGACGGTGCAGGACCGCGCGGCGGTGGCGATCGAGGCGACCGATATCGAGGGGGCGCTGGCGCCGTTCGATCTGAAGACGCAGCTCAGCTCGAACCGGACGCAGGGGATCCCGAACATGATCGCGCTGATCCGCGCGACGGCGGCGCGGCAGGGCTAGCTCACCCCCCTCCGCTCGCTTCGAGCGGAGATCGAGCGCAGCCGAGATCGTAGTCGAGAAGGCGCGCCAGATGGGATGCTTCTCGACTGCGCTCGAACCCAACGGGGTTGGTGAGGGCGGCGCGCTTAGCGGAGTGCGCGGGCCGCAAGTCCCGCGCAATCGGCGTCGGCGGCGAGCGGCAGGGGCTTGCCTGAGAGCGCCTGGCGGATCGACCTGAAGATGCCCTTGGTCGAGGTTGCGGCGGGGGCGCTGACGGTGGGGGTGAAGAGCGCGCCTGTCACGCGGATCGGGCCGGAGAGGCGCAGCGCGCTTGGCTGTTTGGGCGCGCCGGTGACGGCGAGATCCATCCGCTCGTCCGTCAGATCAAGCAGGCCGGTCGCCTCGGCGCGGGCGACGCTGGTGTCGATGATGACGGGCGCAGGACGTGCCTGGCCGCCTTGGACGATGAAGCTGCCGATCCCGCAGCGCAGCCGCGCGACCTCGCCCGCCTGCGCGCGCAGCCCGCGGCCGATATCCTGGCCGAGCAGCAAGGCCGTCTTGCGGCCGAGCGTGCCGTCATGGCCGACGATCGCGACGCGACCGCTGGCAGTGCCGATCGCGCGGCGGATTGTCGCGCCCGTGCCGTCGAGCAGGAAGCGCCCGGCGAGCGCGCCCGAGAAAGCGGTCGGATCGGTCGCGAGCGATTCGATGCGGCTGCCGGCGAGACGCAGATCGAGATGCAGCCGCGTCGCGCGCTCGACCTGCGTGATCCGGATCAGCCCGCTGAGCGTGCCGCTCTCGAGCGTCGTGACGAACGGGGAGAGCGTGAGCACGCCATGATCGAGCGCCATATGGCCGCGGACCGAGCGCGCGGCGCTGGGCGCGCGGAACAGCAGGCGATGGACCTCGATATCGAGATCGCCGTCGGTCCTGAGCAGATGATCGAGCGCGATCCGCGTCTCGGGGATGCGGCGGTCGGGGGCGGCGGCGCGCTTGGCGGCGGCCTTGGCGCGCCCCTCGGCATTGGCGAGATCGTCGAAATCGAGCGCGCTGGCGACGACCTTGCCGGTCAGTTTCGTGCGATCGCCGAGCGTGATCGCGAGCGCGCCCGTCGCCTGCGAGCGGCCGAGCGTGAGGGCGAAGGAGCGCAAGGTCCAGATCCGCGCATCGTGGCGAACGTCGGCGACGATCCGCGCGGGCGCGGTGCCGGGGAGGCCCGCCTCGACGATGAGATCGAGATGCTTGAGATCGTCGCCCCAGGCGGTGGTCTGCGCCGAGAAATGGCCGAGGCTGAGCGGCGTGTCGGCCTGCCCGACGAGCGTGGCATTGGCGATCGGCGAGCGATAATCGAGGCGGAACGGCCAGGGTTTGCGGCCCGCTAGGCCGGGAGCGGTGAGCGCGAGGGTCGTCGGCTTGCCGATCAGCGTGCCGGTGCCGGCGAGGCGGAAGGCGCGATCGTCGGCGGAGATGCCGGCCGTGAAGAAATGGTCGCGTTTGTAATCGTCGAAGCGGAGCTGGCCGTCGCGGATCACGACATGCGCCGGGCCCGGCCCCTTGCCGCCTTTGCCGCCTTTGCCGCCGGGAATGTCCTTCCAGTTGGCATGGTCGGAGTCGCGGCGGATCAGGTGGACGCGCAGCCCCTCCAGCTCCACCGACTGCGCGCGGATCGCGCCGCGCAGGACGGGCAGGATCGGCAGGATGACGGTGGCGCGGCGCACGCTCGCGAAATCGCCGCCGCCGACCCAGCCGGGCTGGGCGACGCGGATGCCGTCGATCGCGAGCGTCGCATCCAGCAAGCCGTGATCGAGGCGCCGGATCGAGGCGATCGTGACCTGGCGGCCGAGCCGCGCGCTCAGGCGCTGTTCGATCGGGTGGCGCAGCCAGGTCCAGCCGAAGCTGAGGAGCAGCAACGCCGCGACCAGCAAGAGCACGAGCAAAACCGCGACACCGGCGAGCGCGATGCGGGGACCACGACGGGACAGGAAAGCGGGCCGCATCGATCCAAGACGCGCGATCGACTGCTTCCGTTCCGGCCCTAAGCGCCGGGCGCCCGGTCAGAAATCGATGGCGATGCCGTTGCGCTCCCAGTCGCCATAGCGCGTCGGCGCGAGCAGGCGATCGGGATCGGGTGCCTCGTCGGACGCGCGCGGCTCGGGCACGGGCGGGCTCTTCGAAAGGTGCGCGGGCGGCGTGACGTTCGGCGGGCGGCGGCCGGGCAGGTGCGTGGTTTCGTCGGTCATGGCGCGGCTCCTGGCGGCGGCGGCGTTGCGGTAAGGGCGCATCGCGGCCACATGCTGCCAGATGGCCACTTCCCCCGATCCCGACAAGACCGCCGCTCCCGGCATGGCGGCGCGCGCTGCGGCGCTGCGCCTGCTCGATGCCGTGCTCCGGCGCGGCCTGCCGCTGGAGGGCGCGCTCGACAAGGCGGCGCGCGGGCTCGACCGCTCCGAGGATCGCGCGCTCGCGCATGCGATCGCCGCGGCGGTGCTGCGCCATCTCGGCGATCTCGACGCGGCGATCGACGGCGCGACGAAGCAGCGCCTGCCCGACGATGCCAAGGCGCGCTTCGTGCTGCGCATCGCGCTCGCGCAGACCCTGCTGCTCAACACGCCGCCGCACGCGGCGATCGCGACGGCGCTGCCTTTGGTCGACGGGGGCCCGCGCAAGCTCGTCCACGGCGTGTTCGGATCGCTGACGCGCGCGGGCGTGACGCTGCCCGATCCGCCGAACCTGCCCGCCGACGTCGCGGAGCGCTGGGCCGAGGCGTGGGGCGACGAGGTGGTCGCTGCCGCGCAGAGATCCTCCGCGGCGCTTGCCCCGCTCGATCTGTCGCTGCGCGCGGTGAGCAGGACGGCGGAGTGGGCCGAACGGCTCGGTGCGGTGAGCCTCGCGCCGGGCCATCTGCGGCTGCCTGCCGGAACGCGGATCACCGAGCTCGACGGGTTCGAGGAAGGCGCCTTCTGGGCGCAGGACATCGCGGCCGCCTTGCCCGCGCGCCTGCTCGGTTCGGGCGAGGGCAAGACCGTGCTCGATCTGTGCGCGGCGCCGGGCGGCAAGACGATGCAGCTCGTCGCCGCCGGCTGGAGCGTGACCGCGATCGAACTCGCCGAGAGCCGCATCAAGCGGCTGAAGGCCAATCTCGCGCGCACGAAGCTGGTGGCGACGATCCGGCTGGGCGACGCGCTGACCTATGCGCCGGCCGAACCGTTCGATGCGGTGCTGCTCGACGCGCCCTGTTCGGCGACGGGCATCTTCCGACGGCATCCGGACGTGCTCCACCGCGTCCGCCCACGCGCGATCGTGGAGATGGCCGAGCGCCAGAGGGCAATGCTCGCGCGCGCGGCCGGCGCGGTGAAGCCGGGCGGCACCCTCGTCTATGCGGTCTGCTCGCTGGAGCCCGAAGAAGGCGAGCGGACGATCCAGGCGTTCCTCGCGGCGCAATCGGGCTTCCGGATCGAGCCGCCGACCGACGTCGAACTGCCCACCGGGATCGCCGCCGCGCCAGAGGGCTGGGTGCGGATCCTGCCGGGCATACTGGAAGCCGAGGGCGGCGCGGACGGCTTCTTCATCGCGCGGCTGCGCCGCAACTGATCGCACAGGGCGAAGCGACGATCCGAGGAACGCGGCCGTCCCCGTAACGTTCGGTTGGCAGATCGAATTCATGATCAGGTAGGAGAGCGATATGAAAAGATTGATCGCAATCGCCTTGGCGGTCAGTGCGGGCGTCACGGCGATCGCCGGCGCATCCAGTGCGCAAGCGGCGCAAGGGTGTGGCGCCGGCTTCCATCGCGGCCCCGCGGGCCGCTGCCGCCCGAATGGCGGCCCGGTCGTCCGCGATCGGCTGATCGTCGGCCGTCATTATGATCGCGGTTATTGGGATGGCCGCCGCTACTGGCGCGAGCGCTATCGCCATCAGAATGGTTGGCGCTACCGCTGATCCGACACGCTGACGGGCCGGCGCGCACGATTGCGCCGGCCCCTTGGCCTTCGGACGGCGGGCGTCGGCCGCCTTACCCCTTGCCGCGACGCTCACGATATTCATAAGGCAGG
Source organism: Sphingomonas natans (assembly GCF_030546695.1). Classification (GTDB taxonomy): domain Bacteria; phylum Pseudomonadota; class Alphaproteobacteria; order Sphingomonadales; family Sphingomonadaceae; genus Sphingomonas_I; species Sphingomonas_I natans. Next base: position 92,407 of record NZ_JAUOTP010000011.1, on the reverse strand, counting down.
CCATGTTCCGGCCCGCGCTTCCCCCGTCCCTTCCGCCCAAGGGCTGGTGGAACAGCGGCTGGTTTCTGATCCTGATGGTGCTGGCCGCGGCAATTCCGCTGATCTGGCCGGGCATGCCGCCGCTGACCGATCTGCCCGGGCATATGGGCCGCTACCGCGTCGAGATCAGCGATCCGGCCTCGCCGCTCCGCCAGCTTTATTACGGCTATGAATGGCGCTTCCTCGCCAATCTGGGCGTCGATATCGCGATCCTGCCGATGGCGCGGCTGTTCGGGCTGGAGCTGGGGCTCAAGCTGATCGTGCTCACGATCCCGCCGCTGATGGCGGCAGGCCTGCTGTGGACCGCACGCGAGGCGCATGGCCGCGTGACGCCGCCGGCCCTGTTCGCGCTGCCGCTGACCTACAGTTTCCCCTTCATCTGGGGCTTCCTCAATTTCAGCTTTTCGATGGCGCTGGCGCTCAACGCCTTCGCGCTCTGGCTGCGGCTGGGGCGGCAGGGCCGGTTCAGCCTGCGCGCCTGGCTGTTCGTGCCGATCGGGATCCTGCTGACGGTCGCGCACATCTTCGGCTGGGCGGTGCTGTGCCTGCTGGCGTTCGCGGCGGAGGTCGTGCGCCAGCGCGATCGCGGGACCGTCGTGTGGCGGTCCTTGTGGAACGGCGGCTGGGCGTGCATCTCGCTGGCGCCGCCGATCCTGCTGCTGCTCGCCTGGCGCATGGCCTCCGGCGCCGCCGACGGCGTCACCGAAAATGCCGACTTCTTTTACTGGCGCGCGAAATACATCTATTTGCTCTCCGCGCTGCGGGCGCAGTGGATGGTGCTGGATATCGCCTGCGTCTATCTGCTGTGGGGGCTGATCGCGTTCGGGCTGGGCGGCGTCTGGGTGCGGATGAATCGCACGCTGGGCATCGCCAGCCTCGTGCTGATGATCGCGTATGCGCTGCTGCCGCGGATCCTGCTCAATTCGGCTTATGCCGATATGCGGCTGGCGCCGTACGTGATCGCGATCGGGACGATCGCGCTGACGCTGAAGAGCTCGGTGCGCTGGCAATCCGCCGCGGTCGCGGGCGCGGCGACCTTCTTCTACGCGGGGCGGCTCCTGCTGCTGACGCTGAACTTCGCGCAGCACGATGCCGCGAACGCGCGCCAACTGGAGGCGCTCGACCATATCCGCCCCTATAGTCGCGTGTTCGTGCAGGCCTCGCTCCAGTGCCTCGGCCAGTGGGAGACGACGCGGATGGATCATCTGGGATCGATGGCGATCGTCCGCCGCGGCGCGTTCATGAACGGCCAGTGGGCCGATCCCGGCGCGCAATTGCTCGTTCTCAAATATGTCCCGCCCGACGATTACGACAAGGATCCGAGCCAGATATTACGGCCCTATCGCTGCCGCCAGGCGGATGCGAAGACCTATCCCGAGGCGGTCAACGCGCTGCCGCGCGGCGCCTTCGATTATGTCTGGCTGATCAACCTGCCCAAGGGCATCTGGGCGAGCTTCCCCGGGCTGATGCCGATCTGGACGGGCGAGAAAGCGGGCATCCTCTACAAGGTGATGCCCGAGCATCGCTTCCTGCCGATGCCGAACCTGCCCAAGGTCAAGAAGCGGAAGAAGGGGCTGGGCTCGGATCCCACCGATCGGCCGGAGAAGCCCTAGCGGCGCTCCCTAGCGGAACACCCACCAGCGGTTGATCGCGAAGATTGCGAAGGGGGTGACGCACCAGACCGGCACCTGCACGGTCCAGTGCGGCCAGTGCAGCGCGGTCGCGAACAGCCACGTCCAGAACGCGTTGAGCGCGAAGCTGGGGAGAGCGGCGAGGAAGAATCGCAGCCACGCCTTGCGCCCGCGCCCGCCTTGGCCGGCGAAGGTGATGCGGCTGTGGAGATTGTAGCCGACCACGACCGAGACAAGGAATGCGGCGAGATTGCAGATCTGGATGCCGGCATGCGTGAGCGTGTCGAGCCCGACGAAGATTGCGGTATAGATGCTCGTGACGACGACGCCGTTGACGCCATAGCGGAGGAGCTGGCCGAACAGCTTGCGTCTTCCGTCCTTCGCCATCGCCGTCATCGCACATGCCTTGCTCTTTTGCCGCGCCCGCCTAGAGGCCGGAGGCAGCGATGGAAAGCTGGATCACCACCAATCGGGAAGACGATGCGGCCGACTGGCGGGGCTGGTTCCTGCTGTTCTGGCTCGTCGCCGCAATCTGGCTGATCCAGTATAAATGGGGCGCGATCCACTGGTTCGCGCTCTCCGACACCGACGACAATATGCGCTTTGCGCAGGTGCGCGCTCTCCTCGACGGGCAGGGCTGGTACGATCTGCGTCAGCACCGGTTCGATCCGCCGAACGGCATCTCGATCCACTGGTCGCGCATCGTCGATCTGCCGATCGCGGGGCTGATCCTGCTGCTCCGGCCGATATTGGGCGGTGAGCAGGCTGCGCGCTGGGCGTGCGCGATCGCGCCTCTGCTGGCGATGGGCGCGGGGCTCTACGGGACGATGCTGACCGCAAGGCGGCTTGTGAGCCCCCAGGCTTATGTGCTGGCGGCTGCGATCCTCGCCTGCGCGCAGACGACGGTGCTGATGTGGATGCCGCTGCGCATCGACCATCATGGCTGGCAGCTGGCGACCTTGATCATCGCGATTGCGGGCATCGCCGATCCCAAGCGCGTGCGCGGCGGGGTGACGACGGGCCTCGCCACCGCAATCAGCCTGACGATCGGGCTGGAGCTGATGCCCTATCTCGCCACCGCCGGCGCGCTGATCGCCTTGTGGTGGGTATTGGACGGCGACGAGGCGGACCGGCTGCGGGCCTACGGAGCGAGCCTCGCGGCGGGCGCCGCCGCCGGCTTTGCGGCGTTCGCATCGTATGACAACCGGCAGCCGCTGTGCGATGCGCTGACGCCCGTCTATCTCTCGACCCTCCTGGAGGCGGGCGCGGCGCTCGTCCTCCTCGCCTTCGTGCCCGTCCGCTCGCTGCCGGTGCGCGCCGTGCTGGCGGTCGTGGCGGGGGCGCTGATCGCAGGCGTCTTCGTCTATGCCTGGCCGCAATGCCTCGGCCGGCCTGAGCATATCACGCCCGAGCTCGATCGGATGTGGTTCAGCCATATCCGCGAGGCCAAGCCGCTCTACGAGCATAGCTGGCGGATCGCGGTGCCGATCATGGCGCTGTCGGTGATCGGCTTCGGCGGCAGCCTGTTCGCGCGCTGGCGTGCGCGGGGCACGCCGCTCGCGATGCCGTGGACGGTCGTCTCGCTCTTCTCGCTCTTCTCGATGCTGCTTCTGCTCTGGCAGACGCGCGCCGGGCCCGCCTCGCAGCTGATGGGCGTGATCGGCGCGACCGCGCTCGGCCAGCCGATCCTGAGCCTGACGCTCAACCACCGCGCGATGCTGGTGCGCGTGCTGGGCTCGGTCGCGGCGTTCGTCGCGGTATCGGGCGTGTTCGCGGGGCTGATCATCAACTGGATCCCCGAGCACAAGACCGCCTATCGCCGCACCGTGGATACCGCCAACCGGCGCTGCCCGACGCTGCCGGCGCTGAAGCCGATCGCCGAAATGCCGCCGGCGACCTTCCTGACCTTCACCGACATGGGGCCGCGCCTGATCGCGGTCACGCATCACAGCGCGATCGCCGGGCCCTATCATCGCGCGGGCAGCGACATTCTCGATGTCCAGCACAGCTTCCGCGCCGAGGATCCCGAGGTCGCGCACGAAGTGATGAAGCGGCATGGCGCGACGATGCTGCTGCTATGCCCGGGGATGAGCGAATCCACCGTCTATGCGGCGGAGAACAAGAAGGGCTTCTACATCCAGCTCAACCGCGGGACGGTGCCCAAGTGGCTGGAGCGGGTCGAGCTGCCGAAGAATTCGCCGTTCAAGCTCTGGCGGCTGGTGGGGTGACGCGCCAACGGCGCTGACCGGCCGCGCGCCAAAACTTTAGCCGAAGCTCGCCTTCAGGCCGTCGACCACGAACTGCGTCGCCAGCGCCGCAAGGATCACGCCGAGCATGCGCGTGATGACCGCTTCGATCCGCGCGCCGAGCACGCGCATGATCGGGCCGGCGGCGAGCAACGCCAGCGCCATCAGGATCATCACTGTTATCAGCGCGCCGAGCACCGTGACGAGCGCGAGCCCGTGATTGTGCGAGGCGAAGAGCATGACGGTCGCGATCGAGCCCGGGCCGGCGATCATCGGGATCGCCATCGGGAAAACCGAGATATCCTCGATCTCACGATGCTCGGCCTCGGCGCGCTTGGCGATCTCCTCGGCGCGGCCCTCGCGCCGCTCGGTGCGCTTTTCGAACACCATTTCCAGCGCGATCAGGAACAGCATGATCCCGCCGGCGATCCGGAACGCATCGAGGCTGATGCCGAGCGCGTGGAGCAAGGGTTCGCCGATGATCGCGAAGACGATCAGGATCGCGCCTGCGATGAGGGTCGCGCGCAGCGCCATCGCGCGCCGCTGGGCGGGGCCGGCGCCGCGCGAAAGGCCGGCATAGATCGGTGCGCAGCCGAGCGGATCGATCACGAGGAAGAAGGTGACGAACGCCGAGATGAAGAGCGTGATCATGTGCCCACGATCCGATCCGCGACGATGGCCCATGTGCCGCGCGCGGCGGCGAGCACGCGCATCCGCCACGCGGCGCCGTCTTTCGTGACGCTCCAGCGCAGCGAGCCATCCTGCGACTCGCCGCCGGCGAGCATGGCCGGCGTCGCGGGCGGAGGCGGCAGGCGGCCGCATGCCGCGCGCGTCGCGACGACCGTGTCTCCGGCGGGGCTGCCGCCGGCATCGTCGGCGCCGCCGCCGTCATAGAGCCATTTCCACGCACCATCGGGCTGGCGCTGCCAGATCGTCAGGAAGCGGCCATGGCCCCTGGCCGAGCGCCATGGGCCGGTCGAGAAAGCCAAGCTGCCGTCGCACGCGGTGACGGTGCGCGCGGGCCACCACATGAGCGCGACGCGCGGATCCTTGAGCGGCGCGAGGAACTTGGCGGCGTCGGTCGGGCCGTCGGTCAGGATCCGCGCACCGGGGGCCATGAAGCGGCGGAACGCGGTCCACTGCCCTTCGGTCTGCGCAGTCGCGGCGAAGGCCCGCTCTGCCTGTTCGACGGGTTGGCTCGCTGCAACGGCAGCGGCAAGCGCGAGCGCGATCACAGCGTGCGCTCGTCCAGCGCGATGCCGGTCTTGCGGTGCGCGGCGACGAGGGTGTTGCGCAGCAGGACCGCGATCGTCATCGGCCCGACGCCGCCGGGCACGGGCGTGATCGCGCCAGCGACCTCGATCGCCTCGTCATAAGCGACGTCGCCAATCAGCTTCGTCTTCCCGTCCGGCAGCGTAACGCGGTTGATGCCGACGTCGATCACGGTCGCGCCGGGCTTGATCCAGTCGCCGCGGATCAGCTCGGGCACGCCGACCGCGGCGATGACGATGTCCGAACGGCGGACCGCGCCGAACAGGTCGCGCGTGCGGCTGTGCGCGATCGTGACGGTGCAGCTTTCGGCGAGCAGCAATTGCGCCATCGGCTTGCCGACGATGTTCGAGCGGCCGACGACGACCGCTTCGAGCCCGGCGAGATGATCGTGATAGTCCTTGAGCAGCATCAGGCAGCCGAGCGGGGTGCAGGGCACGAAGCCGGGCAGGCCGCTGGCGAGGCGGCCGGCGTTGATCGGATGGAAGCCGTCGACATCCTTTTCCGGATCGATCGCGGCGATGATCGCATGCGCATCGATCTGCGGCGGCAGCGGCAGCTGGACGAGGATGCCGTCCACGGTCGTGTCGGCATTGAGCGCGCGGACGAGCGCGAGCAATTCCTCCTGTGTCGTCGTCGCGGGCAGGCGGTGGACGGTCCCGCCGATATGCGCCTCGGCCGAGGCGCGCTCCTTGGCGCGGACATAGACCGCGCTCGCGGGATCCTCGCCCACCAGCACCACGGCCAGCCCCGGCAGGCGGCCTGCCGCATCGGCGAACGCCTGCGCCTGTTCGGCGACGCGCGCGCGCAGGCTGAGCGCCGTGGCCTTGCCGTCGATGATCTTGGCGTCGCTCATCATCGGCTCAAAGCGGTGCGCCGATCACGAGCGCGGCGCGCAGATGCGGGATAACGATGCCGGAGATGATCTGGATCAGCAACAACACCACGAGCGGCGAGAAATCGAGCGCGCCGAAATCGGGCATGACGCGGCGGATAGGGCGGTAGAGCGGCTCGGTCAGCCGGCTCAGCGAATACAGCACCTGGCGGACGAAATCGTTCGACGTGTTCACAACGTTGAACGCGACGAGCCAGGACAGAACCGCCTGGATGATGATGATCCACATCAGCACCGAGAGCAGCAGCTGGACGATATCGAGCAGGGTGAGCATGGCGGTATCCGGGCCTTGAGGTTCGGGTGTCTTAGCGAGCTATAACATCGGTATCAGGCGAAGCTAAGTCCAGAGCAGGAAGCGGGAGCTAGCCCTGCCGCACGAGCGTGCCCGCACCCTGGCGGGTGAAGATCTCGATCAGCATCGCGTGCGGCACGCGGCCATCGAGGACGACCGCGGCATCGACTCCGCCCTCGACCGCATCGATGCACGTCTCCAGCTTAGGGATCATGCCCCCGGTAATCGTGCCGTCCTCGCGCAGCATCTTGATCTGGCTGGGCGTGAGATCGGAGAGGAGGTTCTTCGCCTTGTCGAGCACGCCGGCGACATCGGTCAGCAGGAACAGGCGCTCGGCGCCGGTGGCGATGGCGAGCGCGCCGGCCATCGTGTCGGCATTGATATTGTAGGTCTCGCCGTCGGGGCCGACGCCGATCGGCGCGACGACGGGGATCATCCCCGCCTTCGAGATCGTGTCGAGCACGCGGATGTCGATATCGTCGGGCTCGCCGACGAAGCCGAGATCGTCGGTCGGGTGGAGCACCTTCGAGACGGTGACGAGCCGGCCGTCCTTGCCGGAAATCCCGACCGCGCGCCCGCCGGCCTTCGTGATCCAGGAGACGATCTCCTTGTTGATCGCGCCCGACAGGACCATTTCGGCGGTCTTCATCGTCGCCGCGTCGGTCACGCGCAGGCCATCGACGAAGCGGCTCTCGATCCCCTGCGCCTTCAGCATCGCGCCGATCTGCGGCCCGCCGCCATGGACGACGATCGGATTGATGCCGACCGCCTTCAGCAGCACGATATCCTCGGCGAAATCGGTCGCCGCCTCGGCATCGCCCATCGCGTGGCCGCCATATTTCACGACGAAGGTCTGGCCGGCATAACGCTGCATGTAGGGCAGCGCCTCGGCGAGGGTTTCGGCCTTGGCGAGCAGGTCGGGATTGGGCGCGTGGCTGATCATGCGCCGCGCCTTAGCGGCGGCGGGGCCTGGGGTGAACCCTTCGGCTCAAATCCTCCCCTGCAAGGGAGGCGGACCATGCGCAGCATGGTGGAGGGGTATCGCCCCGTCGGAGAGCGGGACACCCCTCCGTCGCGCCTTCGGCGCGCCACCCCCCCTTGTAGGGAGGATTGGAAAGCTCAGCCCGCCGCGTTCTTGCGCCGCGTGTCCCAGCCCTTGCGCGCCGCGGCCGAGCGCTGCTCGGGCGAGCCGGACTTGTGCGCCTTGCCTCCGCGCGACGAGGAGACGTGCGTGTCGGCCTTGCCGCGGCCCGAGCCGGACCTGTTGCCGCCGCCCGATTCCTTGTTCACCGTCGCCCAGGCGCGCGCCTCGGCTTCCTTCTTGGGCGTGCCGCGCTTTTCATAGCCTTCCTCGATATGCTCGGCCTTGCGCTTCTGCTTGTCGGTGTACGCGTCCTTGTCACCCTGGGGCACGGCTTCCCTCCATCGAACGATGGCGGCGAAACGCGCAACACCGGCCGCGTTTCCCTCATTCCTCCTTCGGATAGGGGCCGATCCCGCCCGAGGCGATGAAGCCGTCGACCGCCTGATCGAGCGCAGGCAGCGGCACCGATCCCAGCGCGAGCACCATGTCGTGGAAGGCGCGGATGTTGAACTTCGCGCGGAGCGCTGTCTCGGCCTTCGCGCGGCCCCGCCGGATCGCCATCTCGCCGAGATAGTAAGACAGCGCCTGGCCCGGCCAGCTGATGTAGCGATCGACCTCGGTCTCGATCTCGTGCGGCGAGAGCGCGGTGTTGTCGCGGAGATAGGCCTGCGCCTGTTCGCGGCTCCAGCCCATCGAGTGGAGGCCGGTGTCGATCACGAGCCGGGCGGCGCGCCACGCCTGATAGGAGAGCATGCCGAAGCGGTCATAAGGCGTCTCGTACAGGCCCATCTCCTCGCCCAGCGTCTCGCAATAGAGCGCCCAGCCCTCGCCATAGGCCGAGATGTAGAGGTTGCGGCGGAAGGGGAGGCGATCCTGATTCTCGCGCGCGAGCGGTATCTGGAAGGCGTGGCCGGGGGCGGATTCGTGGAGGGTCAGTGCGGTCAGCTGGTAGAGCGGACGCGAGGGCAGATCGTAGGTATTGAGCAAATAGACGCCGTCGCCGCCGCGCCCGGCGGTGTAGAACGGCGCGATGTCGGCCGGGACTGGGACAATCGCGAAGCGGCGGCGGGGCAGGTGGCCGAACCAGGTCGCGGCCTTGCCGTCCATCTGCTTGGCGATCCACGCAGCCTGCTTGAGCAATTCCTCGGGCGTCTTTGCATAGAAGCGCGGATCGCTGCGCAGATACGTAAGGAAGGCGGGGAAGTCGCCCTTGAAGCCGGTTTCGGCCATCACTCCGTTCATGCGTCCGCGGATCGCGGCGATCTCGGCCAAGCCGATCGCGTGGATCTCGGCGGGCGTCATCGCCACGGTGGCGAATTCGGCGATCTGCGCGCGGTAGAAGGCGTCGCCGTCCGGCAGCGCCGCGGCCGAGATCGTCGTGCGCGACTTCGGGATGTAATCGGTCTTCAGGAAGGTTCGCAGCGCCGCATAAGCCGGGATCGCGGCGCGGATCGCCTGCGCGGCCTGCGCGCGCAGCTCGGCGGCGGTGGCGGGCGCCATGCCGGCGGGCATCGTCTTGAACGGTTTGTAGAGGCTGGTCGCCGTGGGATCGCTCGCGTCGGCGATCGCGTCGAGCGAGGCTTCGCGCCCCGCAAGCGTCATCCTCGGCGGCGTGAAGCCGCGCGCGAGCCCGGCGCGCATATTGGCGGTCTGGTCCGCGAACCAGGCGGGCAGCTGGCGCAATTGCGCGATCCAGTTGCGATAATCGGCCTCGGTCTTGAAATCGCGCGCGGATGTGTAGCCGAGATTGCCCCAGAAGCTGCTGTCCGAGTTGAACGGCATCTCCCACGTCCGGAAGCGCAGGCGATCGATCCGCGTGTCGAGCTGGTAGCGGTAGATGGCGGCATCGGTCTGGCGCGCTGGGCTGAGCGTTCTGGTGTCGATGCTCGCCAGCGTCCTGGCATAGCCCTCCAGCACCGCGAGGCGCTTCGCCTGCGCGACCGGCTTTACGTCGGCAAGCTGTGGCGCGACGCGATCGTCATCCTCGCCGTCGATCAGCCCGCGATCGGCCTGCGACCAATCGTAATCGGCCTGGGCGAGCTTCTCGAAGGCGGTGTCCGCCGGCGATGCGGCGAACGCCGGCGCGGCGAGGAAGAGAGCGAGAAAAGGCAGGATCAGGCGCATCGCGTTCCGCTTCGGTTGACTAAGGCGCGTCGGTCGCCGCAAGCGCGGTCCATGCGCTTCTTCTCCGACAATGCCGCCCCCGTCCATCCCGCCGTCTTCGCCGCGATGCAGGCGGCCGACGCGGTCGACACCGCTTATGACGGCGATGGCTTGAGCAAGCGGCTCGACGCGCGCTTCTCCGAGCTGTTCGGGCGCGAGGTCGCCGCGCTGTGGATCCCGACCGGCACGGCCGCCAATTCCTTGGCGCTGGCCGCGCTCTGCCCGCCCTTCGGCGGCGTGCTGTGTCACCGCGACGCACACATCCAGAATGACGAATGCGGCGCGCCCGAATTCTTCACGCACGGCGCCAAGCTGTTGCTGTGCGACGGGCCGGGCGCGAAGGTGACGCCCGAGACGGTGCGGAAAACCGCGGATGCGATCGCCGACGACGTCCACCGCGTCCAGCCGCGCGCGCTCTCGATCACCAACGCCTCCGAATATGGCTGCGTCTATGCGCCCGACGAGGTCGCGGCCTTGGGCGCGCTCGCCAAGGCGCGCGGGTGGCGCTTCCACATGGACGGCGCGCGCTTCGCAAATGCGATCGTCCATCTCGGCTGCACGCCGGCCGAGCTGACCTGCGATGCGGGCGTCGAGGTGCTGAGCTTCGGCTTCGTCAAGAATGGCGGACTTTCGGCCGAGGCTTTGATCTTCTTCGATGCCGATCTCGCCGAAGACACCAAGCGCCGCCGCAAGCGCGCCGGGCATCTGCTCTCGAAGGGCCGCTATCTCGCCGCGCAGATCCACGCGATGCTCGACAATGATCTGTGGCTGGAGACGGCGCGCGCGGCGAACGATGCGGCGACGATGCTCGCTGAAGCCGCGGGCGCGCGCCTGCTGCATCCGGTGCAGGCCAACGAGATCTTCCTGCGCGCGACCGCGAGCGAGGCGGCGGCGCTGCGCGCGCGTGGCTTCGATTTCTACGATTGGGCCGTGGGCGAGATTCGGCTCGTCACGCATTGGGCGAGCGACCGGCAAGAGGTGGCGGCGCTGGCCGGCGCCATCGCCGCGTTATGAGTTACGCCAAGCCCTTGAGCGAGGCGACGAAGGGGCGCGTGCTCGTCCCCTTCGCGATCGTCACCTTCCTGTGGGGATCGACCTGGCTCGTGATCCGCGGCCAGCTGGGCGAGGTGCCGGTCACTTGGTCGGTCTGCTACCGCTTCCTCACCGCCGCCGCGACGATGTTCGTCGTCGCGCTGGTCACGCGCACGCGCCTGCGGCTGACGCTTCGCGAGCAAGGTCTGCTCGCGGTGATGGGCATCTCGATCTTCTGCCTGAATTTCAACTTCATCTATCGGGCCGAGGCGCACGTCACCTCGGGCATCGTCGCGGTCGTGTTCGCGCTTTTGCTCGTCTACAATGCGGTCGCCGGCTGGCTGTTCCTCGGCCAGCCCTTGTCGCGCCCGTTCCTCGCCGGATCGGCGGTGGCGATGGGCGGGATCGGGCTGCTGTTCGAGCATGAATTGCGCGCCTCGCCGCGCTCGCCGCACGAGACCGCTTTGGGCATCGGCTTCGTGCTGGTCGCGCTCGTCTTCGCGTCGCTTTCGAACGTCATGCAATCGACCGAGCGGATGCGCGCGATCCCGATGCCGGCGATGCTCGCCTGGGGAATGACGTGGGGCGCGGCGGCCAATGCCGCGTTCGCGTTCGTCACGACCGGGCCACCCCGCATCCTGCTGACGCCGGTCTATCTGGGCGGGGTGCTCTACTTGGGCGTGCTCGCCTCGGCGCTCGCCTTCACGCTCTATTTCGGGCTGATCCGCGCGATCGGGCCGGCGCGGGGCGGATATGTCAACGTGCTGACGCCGGTGCTGGCGATGCTGCTGTCGACTTTGTTCGAACATTATGTCTGGTCGGTCGAAGCCGCGATCGGCGGCGCGCTCGTCGTCGCCGGGCTGGTTGTGGCGATGAGGGCGCGGATGCCCGCCAAATAGGTCGGGTAAAGCGGGCGCCAGCCGAGTTCGCGCTTCGCCTTGCCGTTCGCGACGCGGCGATTCTCCGCATAGAAAGCGCGCGCGGCCGGCGAGAGCTTCGCTTCGTCGATGCTCTGGAGCGGGGGAAGCGGCAGGCCCAGCGCAAAGCAGGCGACCTCGACCAAGGCATTTTGCGGCGCGGGGAGATCGTCGGCGATATTGATGATGCCGGGGGCGCCGCGCATCGTCGCGGCGAGCACCGCGCCGACGATATCGTCGACATGGACTCGGCTGAAGACCTGATCGGGCAGATCGATCCGGTGCGCCTGGCCCGCGCGCACGCGATCGAGGATCGAGCGGCCGGGCCCATAGATTCCGGGCAGCCGGAAGATGCGCGCGCCGAGCTCGGCCCAAGCCAGATCGGCGGCGATGCGCGGGCCGCGGCGGCCGGCGAGCTGGGCGCTCTCATCGACCCAGGCGCCGCGCGTGTCGCCATAGACGCCGGTCGAGGAGAGATAGCCGATCCAGCGCACGCGCGCGATTTCGGGGCGGTAGGCGGCGAGGATCGCGTCGGCGTCGGCCTCTGGGGCGACGGTCGACAGGACGTGCGTCGCGGCGGCGAGCGCGCCGCGGATTTCGAGCGGATCGGCGGCGCGGCCGAATGCGGCGACGGCGGCGCCCTGCGCCTCGGCGGCGGCAGCGATGCGCGCACCCGTATAGCCGGGGCCGAACAGGACCAGTCTCATCTCTTCCTCTCGTCACTCAGCGCAGGCTGGGGTCCATGCCTCTATCGTTTAGCGAAGAGCGCGTTGCGAGAGCGATGGATCCCAGCCTGCGCTGGGATGACGGTTCTCCTGTCCCGTTCGGTTCGAGCAGCTTCGAGCGAAGTCGAGAAGCGTCGTCGAGAACTCAGCGAAATGTGCGCGCCTTCTCGACTGCGATCTCGACAAGCTCGATCTTCGCTCGAAGCGAACGGATCTTGGGTGAACGGGTAAGCCCTTCCATCCCCCGCGCCCTCGCCATACATCCGGGTGATGCTCGATGCCGCCACCGCCGTCTCCGCCACGCCCGCCGCGATCCGCCGCGAAGATTATCGGCCGCCCGATTGGCTCGTGCCCGAGATCGCGCTCGATTTTCAGCTCGATGCGCAGGCGACGCGCGTCACCGCGCGGCTCACCGTTCGCCGCCAGGGTGCGCATGGGCACCCGCTGCGGCTCGACGGCGGCGGCGGGCTTCTGCCCGTCAGCGTCTCGATCGACGGCGAGGAGCTGCACGATGCGTGGCGGATCGACGGCGAGCAGCTCGTCATCGATCTGCCCGGCGACGATCATCTGGTCGAGACGATCGTCCAGATCGCGCCCGCCGCCAATTCGACATTGATGGGCCTCTACGCGAGCAACGGACTGCTCTGCACGCAATGCGAGGCGGAGGGCTTCCGCCGGATCACCTTCTTCCCCGATCGGCCCGACGTGCTCAGCCGCTATACGGTGCGGATGGAGGGCGATGCCGCGCTCTATCCGGTGTTGCTGTCGAACGGCGATCAGTTGGATGCGGGCGAGCTGCCCGCCGGTCGCCATTATGCGCTGTGGCGCGATCCCTTCCCCAAGCCCTGCTATCTGTTCGCGCTCGTCGCGGGCGATCTCTCCGCCAATCGCGACCAGTTCGTCACGCGATCGGGCCGGACGATCGATCTCGGCATCTGGGTACGCGAGGCCGATCTCCCCAAGACGCGCCATGCGATGGCCAGTCTCAAGGCCTCGATGGCCTGGGACGAGCGCGTCTATGGCCGCGAATATGATCTCGCCGTGTTCAACATCGTCGCCGTCTCCGATTTCAACTTCGGCGCGATGGAGAACAAAGGCCTCAACATCTTCAATTCGCGCTACATCCTCGCCGATCCGGATACGGCGACAGACGCGGATTTCGATGCGATCGCGGGCGTCGTCGCGCACGAATATTTCCACAATTGGTCGGGCAATCGCGTCACCTGCCGCGACTGGTTCCAGCTCTCGCTGAAAGAGGGCTTCACCGTCCTGCGCGACCAGCAATTCTCGGCCGATCAGGGCTCGCCCGCGGTCAAACGGATCGAGGATGTGCGCGCGCTACGCGCCGCGCAATTCCCCGAGGATGCCGGGCCGCTCGCGCACCCGATCCGGCCGGATTCCTATATCGAGATCAGCAATTTCTACACGGCGACGATCTACAACAAGGGCGCCGAAGTCATCCGGATGATGAAGCTGATCCTCGGCGACGAGGGCTTCCGCGCCGGCACCGATCTCTATTTCGATCGCCACGACGGGCAGGCGGCGACGTGCGAGGACTTCATCGTCGCGATGGAGGATGCGAGCGGCGCCGACCTGACCCAATTCCGCCTCTGGTACACGCAGGCCGGCACGCCGCGCGTCACCGCCTCGCTGACGACCGATGCGCCGGGTGGCCGCGCGCGTCTGCGCCTGTCCCAGAGCGTCCCGACCACGCCTGGCCAGCCCGACAAACAGCCGATGCCGATCCCGCTCAAGCTCTCCTTGCTCGGCGCGGTGAGCGGCGCTGCGATGGGTGGCGAGCATCTCGTCATCCTCGACGAGGCCGAGAAGGAGGTGACCTTCGACGGGCTGACCGAACTGCCGGTGCTCTCGATCAACCACGGCTTCTCCGCGCCGATCTGCCTGGAGACCGATCGCAGCCCCGCCGATCTCGCCTTCCTTTCGGCGCATGACGAGGATCCGTTCGCGCGCTACGAGGCGATGCAGCAACTGATGCTCGATACGCTCGTCGGCGCGGCGAAGGGTGGTCCGGTCGATCACACGCCGGTGATCGATGCGGTGCGCAACACATTGACCGATCCCGCGCTGGACGCGGCGTTCGTCGCGGAGGCGGTGCTGCTGCCGTCCGAGGCGTTCATCGGCGACCAGCTCGACGCGGTCGATCCCGAGATGGTGGCGACGGTGCGCGAGGCGCTGCGCGCCGATCTGGGCACGGAGCTGATCGACGAATGGCGCGACGCTTATGCCCGCGCGCATGCCAATCGCTACGAATATAGCCCCAATGCCAAGGGGATGCGGCGGCTGCGCTCGGTCGCTTTGGCCTTCCTCGCCGCCGCCGGCGCGCCCGATTGGGCCGAGCTTGCCTTCGCGCAGTATCGGGCCTCGGACAATATGACCGACCGGCAGGGTGCGCTCGGCGTGCTCGCCAACAATGACGCGCCCGAGCGGGAGGCGGCGCTCGCCGATTTCTACGATCGCTATGCGGGCGATGCGCTCGTCATCGACAAATGGTTCACCGCCCAGGCCTTGTCGACGCGCAGCGGCACGGTCGAGGCGGTCGAAGCGCTCGCGCGCCACCCCGATTTCACGATCGCCAATCCCAATCGCTTGCGCAGCCTCGTCGGCGCGTTTGCGGTCAACCAGCGCGCGTTCCACGATCCTTCGGGGCGCGGCTATCGCTTCGTCGCGGACATGATCCTCGGCGTCGACAAGCTCAATCCGCAGGCGGCGGCGCGGCTCGTGCCGAGCCTCGGCCGCTGGCGGCGCTACGAACCGGGCCGCGCGAGCCTGATGCGCGACGAGCTGGAGCGGGTGCTGGCGGTTCCGGGGCTGTCGAAGGACGTGTTCGAGCAGGTTTCGAAGAGTTTGGGGTGATCCCTCCTCCTCCCCACATTTGCGACGGGGAGGAAAAGTTTGGAGCGATGTCACAACCCGCCCGTCCGTCTCGTCATGTCTCCGCATGCGCATCCTGCGCTTGAGGAGATGGACGATGACGACGCAGCGGATCAGCCAGGCCCAAGCCTACAAGGCGGCCCCCGACCAGATGAAGGCGATGGTCGCGCTCGAGGAGAGCTTCGCGACGTCAGGCCTCGATCCCGAACTCGTCGAGTTGCTCAAGCTGCGCATTTCGCAGACCAACGGCTGCGCCTTCTGCCTGCACATGCATGCGAGCGATCTGCGCAAGCTGGGCGTGGCCGACATGAAGCTCCACCTTCTCGCCGGGTGGCACGAATCGCGCTATTTCACGGATCGCGAGCGCGCCGCGCTCGGCTGGGCGGAGGCGCTGACACTGGTGAGCCGGACGCATGCGCCGGATGCCGACTATGCCGCGCTGGCGGCGCATTTCTCCGAGGAGGAGCAGGTGCGGCTGAGCTTCGTGATCGGCGCGATCAACCTGTGGAACCGGCTCGCGATCGGCTTCCGCTTCGCGCATCCGGCCGCACATGCCTGACGTACGCCTCCGCGATTTCGAGGCGCAGCGGCCACGCTTGCTGCGCCTCGCCTATCGGATGATCGGCTCGCTCGCCGAGGCCGAGGATGTCGTCCAGGAGGCGTGGCTGCGCTGGGCGCGGACGGAGGATTCGGTCGATACGCCCGCCGCTTACCTGACGCGGATCGTCACGCGGCTGTGCCTCGATCATATCAAATCCGCGCGGGTGCGGCGCGAGACCTATGTCGGCGCGTGGCTGCCCGAGCCGCTGCTCGGCACGGTCGATCCCGAGGCGGAGCAGACCGCCGACGACCTGACGCTGACGCTGATGCTCGCGCTGGAACGCCTGTCGCCGCTGGAGCGCGCGGCGTTCCTGCTTCACGACGTGTTCGGGGTGGCCTTGGGCGATGTCGCGACGACCTTGGATCGCGACGCCGCCGCCGTCCGCCAGCTCGCGGTGCGCGCGCGCCGGCATGTCCATGCCGCCAAGCCGCGCTACCGCGTCGCGGAGGCCGAGGCGGACAGGATCGCGCGCGCCTTCTTCGCCGCTGCGCGCGACGGCGACACGCAGGCGCTGGGATCGATGCTGGCGGACGACGTGATCCTCCATTCGGACGGCGGCGGGCGCGTCATCGCCTTCCTCAACATCATCCGCGGTCTCGATCGCGTAAAGCGGCTGTTCGCGGGGCTGTCGCGCAAATCCTATTACCGGCCGGTGCTGCTGCGCCGGGTCGAGATCGATGGGCTGCCCGGTTACATCAGCTGCGATCGCGGCGGCGCGCTGCAGACGACCGCGCTGGAGCTGCGCGACGGCAAGATCGCGGCGATCTACATGGTGCGCAATCCGGACAAATTGCGGCATATCGAGGCGCTGGCGGCGGAGGACGAGGCGGCTTTGGCGGGTGGAACCACATAGTCCCGTTCGCTTCGAGCGGAGATCGAGCTTGTCGAGATCGTAGTCGAGAAGTTCTCGACGGACGCTTCTCGACAGGCTCGAAGCTGCTCGAACCGAACGGGGGGCGCGCGAGGAGCGCTACGCCTCCAGCTCGATGTCCCAATACAGCCAATCGCGCCAGCTCGTGTGGAGATAGTTGGGCGGGAAGCTGCGGCCGTTTTCCTGAAGCTGCCAGCTCGTCGGGCGATAGGCTTCCTCGGCGAGCGCCATCCCCGCCTGGCGCGGGGTGCGGCCGCCCTTGCGCAAATTGCAGGGCGCGCAGGCGGTGGAGACATTCTCCCACGTCGTCCGCCCGCCTTGCGCGCGCGGGATGACATGATCGAAGGTCAGATCGTTGAGGCTGCCGCAATATTGGCAGGCGAAGCGATCGCGCAGGAACAGGTTGAAGCGCGTGAAGGCGGGATGCGCCGAGGGGCGGACATATTGGCGCAGCGCGATGACCGAGGGCAGCTTGATGCTGTGGTTCGGACTGCGCACCTCGCGCTCGTAATTGGAAACGATGTCGACGCGTTCGAGGAACACCGCCTTGACCGCGGTCTGCCACGGCCAGACGCTCAGGGGATAATAAGACAGGGGCGTATAATCGGCATTGAGGACGAGCGCGGGGCACCCGTCAGGATGGCGAATGAGATCGGGATGGTACATGAAACGACCAGGCCTCCGTTGACACGGAGCCTTGGGTTTCGAATGCGCCTTCGTCGTCCCGTCGCACGCAGGACGCTTGGGCCTTCGGCCGCCGCGTCTCCGTTGTCCCGCCCGTTGCCAGCGAAGCGTGACAATCGCATTGCAGCAGGCTCGCGACTCGCGGTCAAGAGTCCTTAGGCGACGCCCGATATGATTTCCCGCTTCGCCCCGAGCCCGACCGGGCGGCTGCACCTCGGCCATGCCTTTTCGGCGGTGCACGCGCACGATCTGGCGCGGTCGGCGGGCGGGTTTTTCCTGCTGCGCATCGAGGATATCGATCCCGGGCGGACGCGCGAGGATTTCGTCGCGGGGATCGAGGAGGATCTGGCGTGGCTCGGGCTCGCCTGGGACGGACCGGTGGTGCGGCAGTCGGCGCGCTTACCGCTCTATGCCGAAGCGCTGGAGCGGCTGAAGGCGCGTGGGCTCGTCTATCCCTGTTTCTGCACGCGCGCCGAGATTGCGGCGAGCGCCTCGGCGCCGCACGGGGTGGTGCCGGTCTATCCGGGGACGTGCCGGGCGTTGCCGCATGACGCGGCGCGGTTGGCGCGCGAGCCGCATTGCTGGCGGCTGGATATGGCGAATGCCCTTTCCTCGGTTCGAGCGGGTCTGGAGTGGTGGGATGCGGACGCGGGATGGGTTCGCGCCGATGCCGGTTCCCAGGGCGACGTCGTCCTCGCGCGCAAGGATGCACCGACCTCCTATCATCTGGCGGTGACGATCGACGATGCGGCACAGGGCGTCACCGATGTCGTGCGCGGGGTCGATCTGTTCGAGGCGACGCATGTGCACCGCCTGCTGCAGGCTCTGCTCGGTCTGCCGACGCCGCTTTATCATCACCATCCGTTGCTGACCGGGTCGGACGGGCGGCGTCTCGCCAAACGCGACGGCGCGAGGAGCCTCGCCGAATTGCGGGCGGAAGGGGCTGATCCCCGGGCGCTGGTGGCGAGCCTCACATCCTCCCCGTGCCGCGAGGAACTTGGGCGTGACGATCATAATCGTAAGGCGTAGGACGCCCTTATGCAGACCTTCCTCTTCATCCTCATCGTGCTGGCCGCGATCGGCGCGCTCGTCTCGATCGTGCGCGGCGTCTATTATTTCCTCCAGAGCCAGCATGAGGAATTGCGGACCGGCGAGCCGAGCGCCAACGGGCTCAAGCAGAACCGGATGATGTGGCGGCGCGTCCAGTTCCAGGCGATCGCGATCGTCTTCGTGATCCTGTTCCTGCTCGTCGCGCGCGGCCACGCGGGCTGATCTCGCCAGCGATGGTGAAGCTCAACAAGATCTACACGCGCACCGGCGATGCGGGGACGACCGGGCTCGTCGACGGATCGCGCGTGTCGAAGGCGGATGCGCGGATGGCCGCGATCGGCGACGTGGACGAGGCGAACAGCGCGATCGGGCTCGCCATCGCCGCTCTGGGCGACGGCCCCGAGGCCGAGATGCTTGGCCTGATCCAGAACGAGATGTTCGATCTCGGCGCCGATCTCGCGACGCCGGGCGAGGATTTCACGCCCGACGAGATGACGCTCCGCATCACCGCGCATCAGGTGGAGCGGCTCGAGCATGAGATCGATCGGATGAATGAGGCGCTGGAGCCGCTGCGTTCGTTCATCTTGCCGAGCGGCTCAAGCGCGGTGGCGGCGCTGCATCTCGCGCGCGCGATCACGCGACGCGCCGAACGATCGGCGGTTGCGGCGTCGCAGGCGGCGACGCTCAATCCGCAGGCTCTGGCCTATATCAATCGCCTGTCGGATCATCTGTTCGTGCTCGCGCGGCTCGTGGCGAATGCGGGCGGCGGCGAAGTGCTGTGGGTGCCGGGCAAGAGCCGGGGCTGACGATCACCGGACGGGTGGCGAAACTTTTTCGGCCTCCCTATGTTCTGCTTCCCCGGGGGAGGAGTTCCGGATCATGGCGGCACGTGCTGAGTCCCTTACGGGCGGGGAAGATCTGGCTGCGCGCCTGTGGGCGACCCGCCGGCTGAGCCTCGACCTCGTCGCCGCGCTGTCGGATGCCGACGCGACGATCCAGCCGCATCCCGATGCGTCGCCCGCCAAATGGCATCTCGCGCACACGACCTGGTTTCTCGAGACGTTTGTGCTGCGGGATCATGTCGCCGGCCACGCGCCCTTCGATCCGCGCTTCGCCTACTTGTTCAACAGCTATTACGAGGCCGAGGGCGAGCGTCATTCGCGCGCGCATCGCGGCATGCTCAGCCGGCCCTCGCTCGCCGAGATCGTCGCGTGGCGCAACGCGGTCGATCATCAGGTCGCCCGCGCGCTCGATACGCTGCCGCAGGCGGCGCGCGATCTGATCGAGCTCGGCATCCAGCATGAACAGCAGCATCAGGAATTGCTGCTGACCGATCTGCTCGCCAGCTTCGCCGAAAATCCGCTCGCGCCGGCGGTGTGGTCGCGTCCCCGCCCGACGCCCGCGCCCGTGGCCGGGCCGATCGGCTGGATCGAGGGCCGCGAGGGGCTGGCCGAGATCGGGCATGACGGCACGGGCTTCGGCTTCGATTGCGAAGGTCCGCGCCACGCGGTGCTGCTGCACCCGCATGCGCTCGCCGACCGGCTCGTCACCAACGCCGAGTGGAAAGAGTTCATGGCCGATGGCGGCTATGCGCGCGCCGATCACTGGCTCGCCGACGGCTGGGCGTGGGTGAAGGCGAACCGCGTCGAGGCGCCGCTCTACTGGCGGCGCGACGGGGAGGGGGGCTGGCTTCAGTTCGGGCTGGACGGGCTGCACCCGCTGCATCCGGCCGCCGCGGTCACGCACGTCTCGCATTACGAGGCGGATGCTTATGCGCGCTGGGCGGGCGCGCGGCTGCCGACCGAGCCCGAATGGGAAGTCGCCGCCGCCGGGCTCGATTCCGCGGCGGGCAACCAGCTGGACGGGGCCGGCCCGGTCCGGCCGCGCGCGGCAAGCCGGTCGGGCAGCGTCGGCCAGATGTTCGGCGATGGCTGGCAATGGACGTCGAGCGCCTTCCTTCCCTATCCGGGCTTCAAGACCGCCGAGGGCGCGGTCGGCGAATATAATGGCAAGTTCATGAGCGGGCAGGCGGTGCTGAAGGGCGCGAGCTGCGCGACGCCGCGCGGCCATAGCCGGGCCAGCTACCGCAACTTCTTCTACCCCCATCAGCGCTGGCAGTTCACCGCCGTGCGCCTCGCCAAGGATCTCTAGATGCTGCTGCTCGATGACGAGACGCACGGCGATGCGCCGCCGGCCGATCCGGCCTTCCTGTCGGACGTGCTCGCCGGCCTCGCGCAGAGCCCGAAGGCGATTCCGGCGCGCTGGTTCTACGATCATCGCGGTTCGGAGCTGTTCGAACAGATCACCGATCTGCCAGAATATTATCCGACGCGCGTCGAGACGGGGCTGCTCGAAAGGCACAGCCCCGAAGTCGGCGAAATCGCGGGGGCGGGCCGCGCCGTGGTCGAGTTCGGATCGGGATCGAGCGTCAAGACGCCGCATCTGCTGCGCGCGATCGCGCCCTCGGCTTATGTGCCGATCGATATTTCGGGCGATTTCCTGCGTGAGAGCGCGGCCGGGCTCGGCCAGGCCTTTCCCGGTTTGCCGATCTTCCCGGTCGAGGCCAATTTCATGCAGACGGTGGCCCTGCCCGCCGAAATCGCGGATGCGCCCAAGCTCGGCTTCTTCCCGGGCTCGACGATCGGCAATCTCGTGCCGCGCAGCGCGGTCGATCTGCTGCGCGGCATGATCGAGACGCTCGGGCTCGGCGCGATGCTGCTGATCGGGATGGATCGGGTGAAGAGCGAGAACGTGCTCGTCCCCGCTTATGACGATGCAGCGGGCGTTACCGCCGAATTCAACCTGAACCTGCTGCGCCGGATCAATCGCGAGTTGGGCGCGGACGTGCCCGTTGATCTCTTTCGCCACCAGGCGCGCTGGAACGATCTTTGGGCGCGGATCGAGATGCATCTGGTGGCGAGCGCGGACCTGTCCTTCACGATCGCGGGGCGGCGCTTCGCGATGCAGGCCGGCGATACGATCCACACCGAGAACAGCCACAAATATGATCCGCGCAGCGCGCGCGCCTTGCTCGCGGCGGGCGGCTGGACGCCGATCCGCGAATGGCCCGATGCCGACGGCATGTTCTCGCTGTTTCTGGCCGAAGCCCGGCCCGAGCCGGTCGCGCCCTGAGAAATCCCTCTCCCGCTTTCGCGGGAGAGGGAGGGCCTGCCGCTTTGGCGGTGGGAGGGTGAGGTCTTCTTTTTCGGTGATGGGTGGCGCCCAAAAAGAAGACCCTCACCCAACCCTCTCCCGCGAAAGCGGGAGAGGGGCTTAGTAGGGCACCCGCTTTTCCGCGTGACAGCTTCGGGTCAGCCGCTAGGTTTCGCGCGATGACCCCAGCCCAATCCCCGCTCCTCTGCCGCTCGCTTTTCGTCTTCTCGCTTCTCTATGGCGGCATGGTCGTCATCGCCGGGGTCCTGGGCGTGAAGCAGGTCACGCTCGGGCCGCTCGCGGTGGAGGCGGGGATCTTCGCCTTCCTGCTGCTCGTCGCGATGGGCAGCGCGGTCGCCGAGCTGCACGGACGCAAGACGGCCGACGCGATCGTGCGCTGGGGCTTCCTGCCATTGATCGTCTCGGCGCTGCTCATCCAGATCGTGCTCGCGCTGCCGACCGACAGCGGCATGTATCCGCCAGCGATCGACGCTTTCCCGATCGTCGTCGGCCAGGGCGCGCGGATGATGCTCGCCGGGCTGATCTCCTACGGCACCTCCCAGACGCTCAACGTGCTGATCTTCTCGAAGCTCAAGCGCGCGGAAGGGGAGGGCAAGCTCGTCTGGCTGCGCGGCATGATCGCCAGCGTCGTCAGCCAGATCGTCGACACCGTCCTGTTCATCAGCATCTCTTTTTACGGCGAACGGCCGATCATGGGGCTGATGGCCGGGCAGATGCTGACGAAAGTGGTGCTCTCGATCATCCTCGTGCCATGGCTGATAACCGGCTTCGTTGCGCTCGGACGCCGGCTCGACCGCTAGTCGGATCCGCCTTCCGTATTGAATCCCACCCGCCGATCCGGGCGGGAGCGCATTTTTGCGCCATTCTGCGCGGCCTGTAATCGGCTCGCTTGTGGAACAACTTCAGTCGGCCTAAGTATAGACGACAGACTTTGCCGTCTATTCCCAAGATCGGATGTCTGCCATCGCAGTGCAACATGAAGTTGCTGCAGTGCATCAAAATGAATGTGTCATGACAGAAACATGTCAGGCGCGCAGGAGAGAAGGAAAACCTATGTCCACCACGAAGAGCTTTGGCTCGGCGATCGCCAAAAGCGCGCTGGGTCTGGCGGCGACTTGCCTGCTTAGCGGCGCCGCGCTGGCGGAATCCACGACGATCGTGTCGCCCGCTGCCCAGTCGAAGGTTACGATGCAGAAGCAGGTCCGCTTCGGCGATCTCGATCTCTCGACCGAGAAGGGCCGCGCGCAGCTGGATCAGCGCGTCCGCTTCGCGGCGAGCGACGTCTGCGACGGCAAGAATGTGAGCAACACGCGCTCGCCGGTCGAATATCTCAACTGCTACAGCGTCGCGGTCCGCGATGCGAAGCACCAGCTCGACCAGCGCCTCGCCGCCACGCAGGGCAGCACGGTCGCGGCGGTCCGCTGATCGATCAAGCCTCCGCCCCCGGCTCCGGCCGGACGCGGACGGCATCGGGACGACGCGCCCTTGTCGTCCCCGCCTCGGCCGGCCGGTATCTACCGGTCGGCCGATTTCGTATCGGGCGGAGACCGCCTCAGTCGTCGTCCCGATCGGACAGCGCATTGCGCAATTTGTCGAGCGCGGCCTTCTTGATCTGGCAGATGCGCGCGGCGCCGACATTGAGCACCTGGCCGATCTCGTCGAGATTCATCTCCTCGACGAAATAGAGCTGGAGAACGAGCGCCTCGCGCTCGGGCAGTTCGGAAATATGCGCGGCGAGCATTTGGCCGAGCTGCTCGCGCTCCAGCGCATCGTCAGCGCGTTCCTCGACATTGGCGAACCACATCGACTGGTCCGAATAGACCTCGTCGAGCGATTCCTGGCGCACTTGGATCACACTATCGGCCAGCTCGCGATATTCGGACGGGCTCAGGCCCATCGCCGTCGCCAGCTCGGCCTCGGTCGGCATCCGTCCGAGCTGCGATTCCAGCGCGGCGGTCTGCTTGCCCAGTTCCTTGCGCTTGGCCATCGCCGATCGGCAGATCGTCGCGTGGCGGCGCAGATGATCGATCATCGCGCCGCGAATCCGCATCGACGCATAGGTCGAGAAAGCGTGGCCGCGATCCTCATAGCCGTTGGCGGCTTCCACGAGCGCGACCATGCCGATCTGGACGAGATCCTCGATATCGATCGCGCTGCTGACGCGGCCATGGACGTGCCAGGCGATCTTGCGGACGAGCGGCATGTGGCTGCGCGCGAGCTGGCCCGCATCGGTCTTGGCCGGGCGGCGCTGATAGGTCGTGACGATCGGCTCGTCCATGCGAGCGGCGAGGCTCATCGTGCCATCTCCGGCTGTTGCGTCAGCGCATTATGGGCTCCGTTGGAGCCGACGATGGCGACGACTTCGACGGGCTTGCCGTCGGGGATTTCGAGGAAGCTCAGCACCGGCGTCTCCGGTAGATGGGGTTTCAGCAGGCGGGCCAGCGCACGGCGCGCGAGCGGCGAGGTGACGATCGCGAAGCGCGACGCGGTGTTGACGAGCGGGGCGGCGGCCTGGGTCACCGCGCCGACGATGCGCGCGGAAAGCGCGGGCTCGAACGGATGGTGGGCATTGCCGCCGACGCGCACCGCATTGGCGAGCAGGCCCTCCAGCTCGGCATCCAGCGTGATAACGGGCAGCGGCATGCGCACCGGCACCACAGTCTGGACGATCAGCGCGCCGATCCGGCTGCGGACCTGCTCGACGATCGCGATCGCGTCGGTCGTCTCGCGGGCGCTGTCGACGATCGCCTCGGCGATGCGGCGGAAATCCTTGAGCGGCACGCCTTCGGACAGGAGCGAGCGGCTGACGCCCGCGAGCTGCGAGAGGCTGAGCGGATTGGGGGTGAGGCCCGCGACCAACTGGGGCGCGCTTTCCTTGAGCGCATCGAGCAGCTTCTGCATCTCGTCCATGCCGAACAGATCGGAGGCGGCGTGCGCGACGAGCTGGTTGAGGTGCGTGGCGATGACGGTGGAGCCGTCGACGACCGTATAGCCCGCGACGACGGCGGCGCCGCGCTGCTCGGGGCGGATCCAGATCGCGTCGAGCCCGAAGCTCGGATCCTTGACCGCACGGCCTTCGACCATGCCCTGCAGATCGCCGCTGTCGAGCGCGAGCAGATCGTCCGGCCAGCATTCGTCCTCGCCGACGACGACGCCGGCGACGCTGATCCGGTAATTGTTCGGCCCGAGCGACAGATTGTCGCGGACGCGCACGAGCGGCACGACGAAGCCGAGTTCGCGGCTGAGCTGGCGGCGGATGCCGGTGATGCGCGCCATGAGCGGGGCGCCCTTGCGCTCGTCGACGAGGCCGATGAGGCCATAGCCGAGCTCCAGGCTGAGCGCTGCGCCGTCGGAGACCTCGTCCCAGCCGATCTGCGACGGGTTGACCGGGGCGGCGGCCTCGGCCGCGGTATCGGGTGCGCCGGCGACGGGGCGGAGCGGGGGGGCGTCCTTCAGCTTCCAGGCGATGAACCCGGCGAGGCCGGCGGCGGGCATCATGATCAGATGCGGCATGCCCGGCAGGATGCCGAGAAAGCCGAGGATGCCGGCGACCGGCGTCCAGGCCTTGGCCGAGCCGAACTGGCTGACGATCTGGTTGGAAAGGTCGAGCGGCGAGGAGACGCGCGTGACGATCGCGGCGGCGGCGATCGAGAGCAGGAGCGCGGGGATCTGCGCGACGAGCGCGTCGCCGATCGCGAGCTGGATATAGGTCGAGGCGGCCTGGCCGATCGCCATCTTGTGATTGACGACGCCGAGGACGAGGCCGCCGAGGATGTTGATCGCGAGGATCAGCACGCCGGCGACGGCATCGCCCTTCACGAACTTGGAGGCACCGTCCATCGAACCGTAGAAATCGGCTTCGGTCGCGACTTCCTGGCGACGCAGCTTGGCTTCTTCGGGCGTGACCAAGCCGGCATTGAGATCGGCGTCGATCGCCATCTGCTTGCCGGGCAAGGCATCGAGCGTGAAGCGCGCCGAGACTTCGGAGACGCGGCCGGCGCCCTTGGTGATGACGACCATGTTGATGATCATCAGGATGCCGAACACGAACAGGCCGACGGCATAATCGCCGCCGATCAGGAATTCACCGAACGCCTCGATGACATGGCCCGCGGCGGCGGCACCGGTGTGCCCGTTGACCAGCACGACGCGCGTCGAGGCGACGTTGAGCGCGAGGCGCAACAAAGTCGTGAAGAGGAGTACGGTCGGGAAAGCCGAGAAGTCGAGCGGCTTCTCCGCGTTCAGCGCTACCATCAGCACCGCCAGGCTGATCATGATGTTGGCGATGAAGCCCATGTCGAGCACGAGGCTCGGCACCGGCACGATCATCAGTCCGACGAGCATGAGCGTGGCTAATGGAAGGATCGCGCCCTTTGCGGTGCCCAACCATAGCCGTTTGTTGATCGCCTGCGTGGCCATTCGATTCCTCTTGCGTTCGCTCACTCGAAGCAAGGGCCGTGCCAGTTTGGGCGTGATCGGGCGGGGTGGGGTCGTCAATCCGAACGCGTTTCGCGGCCGCGCCCAAAACGAAAAACGCCACCGTGCCGTGTGGGGCCGGTGGCGGTTCATGGCTGCTGAAACACGTTCAGCATAACGGTGAAGTCGAGGAAATCGGGACCGGCAACATCTTGCCGGCAGGCTTTTGCCGGTCAGCTCAGGCGTGGCGCCCCGAGCGCGCATAGGCTTCGGCGCGGGGCTGGCCGGCGAGCGAGACCAGACGATCGATCCGGCGACGATTGGCATCGGCCAGATAATGGATGCGGCCGCCGGCGGCTTCGGCGAGGCGGAGCGCCTGCGTGACGCGTTCGCCAAGCGCGTGGCTCTCGTGCCAGCCGGCAGTGGCGACGATCGCTGTCAGCGTCTGGCCGATGGCGGAGGTCGCGCGCTCGATCCCGCCGACGTCGTTCGCGTCGAGAGCGGCGACGAGCGCCTCCTCGCGTTCCATCAGGCCTTCGAGCGCGGCGGCGGTGGTCACCGTGCGGTGCCGGGCAGGTCGAGCGCGATCATCCGGTCCGCGATCGCGCGCGGGTTGATCGCATAGGTGCCCGCGGCGAGCGCGGCCTTGATCGAGGCGACCTTGTCGCTGTCGATCGGCGCGCCCTCGGCGGCGAGCAGAGCGGCGGGCGTCGAGGGCACGGTTTCACCGGTCGCGGCCGCCTGCGCGGTGGCGACGTTCGGCTTGGCGCCGTTGGTGCGGATCATGTCCGCCATACGCTGCGTACCCGTGGGGCCGATCGCGGAAATCATCATCACGTC
This sequence comes from Sphingomonas natans, assembly GCF_030546695.1. Classification (GTDB taxonomy): domain Bacteria; phylum Pseudomonadota; class Alphaproteobacteria; order Sphingomonadales; family Sphingomonadaceae; genus Sphingomonas_I; species Sphingomonas_I natans. The sequence goes on along the minus strand of NZ_JAUOTP010000011.1, from coordinate 65,586 downwards.
CTTTCGCATCGCACTAGCCCGATCGCTCCGTTCCACGATCGAGATAACGGCACCGAGTTCAATCAGTTAAATCCTGGTAATCGCACGCGGCCCGCATCGATCACCTCGGCGAACAATATCTGGCCCTGCGGATGATCGCCCTTATCGGTTTTCACCCGAATTCGCGACCCCGGTGCGCCATCTTCCTGCGCCGTCGCGGTCACGCTGACGCTGAAGCCGCCCGTCTCGGCGATGAGATCGACGGGATCGCCGCGCCGTACGACCGGCGCCGCTTTCGCGGCCGCCGGCTGCGCCATCGCGGCATAGCCGCCCGCTCCCTGCGCGCGAGCGCTATAGGAGGCCGGGGCTGCGCCCTGCAGGCGCTGGAGCGGCACGCGGATCCGCCAGCCGATCGCCGGGCAGCGCAGCGCGACCGCACCCATCACCGGCGGATCGATCGTCACCGGCTGGGGGCAGGTGGCGAGCTTCATCCGCCGATCGATCGGCGTGGCCAGTCCGCCGGGCTCGCCGACGCCGGCACCGAGCGCGTTGATAAGCCGCGATTCCAGCGCCTCCAGATTCTGGAAGGGCGCAGCGGCAGCCGGCGTGGCGATCGCCAGCAGCGGCAGGAGGGGGAAAATGGATCTCATGCTTACGCACCAAGCATGATGTGTGCCAATTGCGGCTGTCTCCTGCACTCATCCTGTCGCCACCGCTCATCTTGAGGGGCCGCTGAGCCTGCCGAAGTGGCGTCTCGAAGGTCGGGTATGACGATGCAGGTCCTTCGAGATGCCTTCGTCTCCGCTGCGCTTCGCTCAGTCCCCTCCTCAGGGTGAGCGGTCCGGATCTATTCTGCGACGAGCGACAGACGCTGAGGCCGGCCTTCGGTGCGGTCGATCGCAAGCAGGATCCGCTCCTCGCCGATGCCGTCGGACACGAGCGCGCGGGCGACGGCGGCGGCGCGCGCGGCGGCGAGCTCCCATGCGTCGAGCCGGCTCGTCGCACGATCCGCGCCGAGGCTTTCGAGACGAATGCGCGCACCCTTGCTGCCGGTGCCGGCGCGCGCCGCAAAGGCGGCAATCTGCGCGCGGCCGGCTTGTGTCAGCAGCGCCTCGCCGGGCTCGAACAGGCGGCCCGCGATCAGTTGCGCGGCCTCGGGCGGCGGCGCGCTCGGCGCATCTGGCATGCCCGCGGCGAGCTTGGCGCGGTCGGGCTTTGCCTGCGCGAGGATCAGGAATCCGAGCAGCAGCAGGCACAGATCGGCGAAGCTGACCGCCCAGCGCGCGCTGATCGCCTTCATGACCCGCTTCTCATCGGGCGAGGCTGCGCGCGAGGCTGCGCTGCAGGCCGATCGCCTGATCCAGCTCGGCGCGCGCGATCGTCTTGAAATGCGCGAAGGTCCGCTCCTGCCAGGCGAGCTCGGCCGCCGACAGACGCTCGAGCCGGTCCGCGATCGGCCCGGCGAAGATGTTCGAGACGACGAGCCCCAGCAGGGTCGCGACGAGCGCGCTCGCCATCGGCGCGCCGATCTTGGAGGCGTCCTCCATCTGGCGGAACATGCTGATCAGGCCGAGCACGGTCGCGATCATGCCCATCGCCGGCGCGGTGTCGGCGATCGCGCGCCAGAAGGCCGCGACGCCGGCATGGCGGCGGCGGCGCGCATCGAGCGCCTCGTCCGCCCAGATCGCGAACTCGACGCTGGAACGCGCGTCCGAAAGCCGGCGCACCGCCTCGGCGAGGAAGCGCCCGGTCGTGGCGATGCGATCGACGCAGACGATGCTCTTGGTCTCGGCGATGGCGTGCGCGCGGCTGACGGCGCGGCGCGCGGCGTCGGCATCGGCCTCGGGATTCGCGCGCAGCAGCGGGCCGAATGCGGCGAACGCGCCCGCAATCTCGCTGCGCGTCGCGCGCAGGCAGCCGACGAGCAAGGATCCACCGACGACGAGAGCGAACGCCTGGGGATCGAACCAGGCGAGAATAGTCAACGCACCGCCCATCCACCGTCCCGCCCGAATCCACCCGGCAAAAATCTGCCGGCACCGGCAAAAACTTGCCGGCAGGCCTCCGAAACCCCCGTTTCAGCCGGCACGAGGCGTCCGGCGCGCAACTGGCACGCCGTTTGCAACGAGGTCTGCGAGGGCCCTGTGGCCATGACTGTTCACGACCGGTTGGCGCCGGTCTTTAGCGACAAGAAGGGACAAAGATGGCTGACGATCCGCTCTTCGGCGTTCACGGAAACGCGCTGGCGCTCCGCTCGCAACGCATGGCGATGCTGGCCTCCAACATCGCGAACGCCGCGACGCCCAATTACAAGGCGAAGGATTTCGATTTCCAGAAGGCGCTCGCCGCGGCGAGCACCGCGCAGGACACCGGCACGAATGTCGACGGCGCGATCGAGGATTCGACCGGCTATCGCGTGCCGCTCCAGGCGAGCCTCGACGGCAACACCGTCGAGCTGTCGACCGAGCAGACGCTCTTCGCCGAAAATGCCGTCCAATATCGTGCGACGCTCTCCTTCCTGCAGGGGCGCATCGGCACGGTCATGACCGCGCTGCGGGGAGAATAAGAGATGGCGAACAATCTTTCCGTGTTCGACATTTCGGGCCGCGCCATGTCGGCGCAGCTCGTGCGGCTGTCGACCGCCGCGTCGAACCTCGCCAACGCCAATTCGGTCTCGACCAACAAGGCCGATGCGTTCCGCGCGCTGAAGCCGGTCTTCAAAACGATCGGCGGGCAGGCCGGCACCGCCACGGTCGGCGTCACGCAGGTCGTCGCCAGCCAGACCGAGCCCACCCAGCGCCACGATCCGGGCAATCCGCTCGCCGACAAGGACGGCAATGTCTGGGAGGCGGGCGTCGATAGCGCCGCCGAGCTCGTCGAGATGATGGAAACCGCCCGCCAATATCAAAACAACGTCCAGGTTCTGCAGACCTCCAAGTCGCTGACCCTCGACACGCTGAGGCTCGAAAAATGACCATATCCACCGGTAACAGCTATCTGGATTCGCTCTCGAACAGCGCGTCCGCGTCCACGACGGCGACCAAGTCGAACAGCACGATCGACCAGGCCGGCTTCCTCAAGCTGCTCACGACGCAGATGACGATGCAGGACCCGACCGCGCCGATGGACAACAACCAGATGGTCCAGCAGATGGCGACCTTCAGCCAGGTCGCCGGCACGACCCAGATGAACACGACGCTGTCGTCGATGGCGGACAATATCGCCGCCAGCCGCTTCGGCAGCGCGTCCAACTGGGTCGGACATGCCGCGCTCGTGCAATCCGATATCGCCGCCGCCGCCTCGAACGGCGCCTTTGCGGGCGAGATCACGCTGCCGGATGCGGCGAGCGACGTGAAGCTCACCTTGCTCGATTCGAGCGGCCAGATCGTCCACCAGTCCGATCTCGGCGCGCACGATGCCGGCGCGGTCAACTGGAGCTGGGACGGCAAGGATGCCAACGGCAATGCCGTCGCCGGACCCGTCCAGATGCTCGTCTCCGCACCCGCCGCGACCGGTACGGGCAGCGTCACCGCCACGAACGCGGCCTGGACCGAGATCGCCTCGGTCCAGTCGCCCGTCAGCGGCACGACCAAGCTCGTCACGGCGCTGGGCAGCTTCGCGCCGAGCGACATCCAGGCCGTTTCCTAAACTCCCGCCTTCCCCCGAAAACCTGCTTCCAGGAGCCAAACCATGTCCTTCTTCACGTCGCTTTCGGGGCTCAAGGGCGCCCAGTCCGATCTTGCGGTCATCTCGAACAACGTCGCCAACGTCGCGTCGATCGGCTTCAAGAAGAGCCGCGCCGAATTCGGCGATCTGATCTCCGCCTCGCCGCTCCAGTCGGGCAATATCGCCGGGCAGGGCACGCGCCTGAAGTCGATCAGCCAGCAGTTCACGCAGGGCGGCTTCCAGACCTCGGATCGCGCGCTCGATCTCGCCATTTCGGGCCAGGGCTTCTTCGTCACCAAGACCGGCGCGCAGCTGAGCTTCACGCGCAACGGCGCCTTCTCGATCGACGAGAGCCGCTACCTGGTCGACAGCAACGGCGCCTATGTCCAGGTGCTGCCGGTCGATACGTCGGGCGCGGTCACCGCGACGGGCATCTCGTCCTCGCAGAATCTACAGGTGCCGCTCTCCGCCGGCCGGCCGAAGGCGACGACGACGCTCGATCTCTCGGCGACCTTCCCGAGCGATTCCGATCTGCCGGCCAGCCGCAGCGCCTACAATGCGACCTTCCCGTATAAGTTCGATCGCTACGATCCGCAGAGCTACAATTATTCGAGCGCGACGACCGTCTATGACAGCGCGGGCAATCCGCAGCAGGCGACGCTCTATTATACCCGCGTCACCGCGCCGACCGCGACCGATACGACGAGCAAGTGGGAAGCGCGCCTGTTCATCGGCGATCAGCAGGCGAGCGCCGACGGCAGCGCCGTCACCGATCCGCCCGCTCCGCTGGAGCTGACCTTCGCCGCGGACGGCTCGCTGACCTCGCCGACCAGCGCGCAGCAATTCTCGTCGGTCCTGCCCTCGGGCGCATCCGAGCCGATCGGCATCAACCTGAGCTACGGCACGACGACGCGCCAGGCCGCCTCCACTTTCACCCCCGGCGCCTTCCGCCAGGACGGCAAGGCCGCGGGCCAGCTCAACAACGTCTCGGTCGGCACCGACGGCCTGATCTCGGCGACCTTCTCGGACGGCACGACGACCAAGCTCGGCAAGATCATGATCGCCAATTTCGCCAATCCGAACGGCCTGCGCCAGCTCGGCGATGCGCGCTGGGGATCGACCGGCCTGTCGGGCGACGCGATCGTCTCCGAGGCGGGCTCGGGCTCGGCCGGCCTGATCCAGTCGGGTGCGCTCGAGCAGGCCAATGTCGACATCACCGAGGAGCTCGTCGCGCTGATCTCGGCGCAGCGCGATTTCTCGGCCAACGCCAAGGCGATCGAGACGGGCAACAACATGACCCAGACGATCATCAACCTGCGGACCTGACGGCGGGCACGGGGAGCTAGAGCATGGACCGGCTCATCTATTCATCGCTGGCGGCGATGCGGGGCGCGATGTCGCGGCAGGCGACGATCGGCAACAATCTCGCCAACGTGAACACCGCGGGCTTCCGCGGCGAGGTGACGCACGCCCAGGCGATGTGGCTCTCCGGCAAGGGTCTCGACACGCGCGCGACGGTGTCGGGCGAGGTGTCGGGCGCGGACATGAGCGCCGGCGCGGTCATGGCGACCAACCGCAGCCTCGACGTCGCGGTGGACGGCGATGCGATGCTGACCGTCCAGGCCGCCGACGGATCGGAGGCCTATACGCGGCGCGGCGATCTGCAGATGAGCGACAGCGGCCTGCTGACCACCGGCGACGGCAAGGTCGTCATGGGCGAGGGCGGGCCGATCACGCTGCCACCCTATGACAGCCTGTCGATCGGCAAGGACGGAACGGTCTCGATCGTGCCCGTCGGCGGCAAGGCGCAGGACGTGCAGGTCGTCGATCGGCTCAAGCTGGTGAGCCCCAAGGGCTCGCAGATCGCCAAGGGACTGGACGGCCTGTTCCACGAAATCTCGGGTGGCACGCTTCCTGCAGATCCCGATGCGAAGGTGACGGGTGGAAGCCTGGAAGGATCGAACGTCAACGCCTCCTCGGCGCTCATCGACATGATCGATGCGAGCCGATCGTGGGAGACGCAGGTGAAGATGCTTTCGACCGCCCAGGAACTGGACAAGTCCGCCGCCGATCTCATGCGCCTGCCCGATTGAGCCGGCGTCAGAAGGATAGAGAAAGATGACCAACGCAGCTCTCCACGTCGCCCGCACGGGGCTCGATGCGCAGAACGAGCGCATGCGCGTGATCGCCAACAACCTGGCGAACGTGAACACGACCGGCTTCAAGCGCGACCGCGCCCAGTTCGAGACGCTGGCCTACCAGTCGATCACGCAGCCCGGCGCGCCGTCTTCGGCCGACAACAAATATGCGACCGGCCTCAATCTCGGCTCGGGCGTCGCGATCAAGGCGACCTCGCGCATCTCGACGCAAGGGTCGGTCCAGCAGACCGAAAATGCGCTCGATTTCGCGATCGAGGGCGCCGGTTTCTTCCAGATCACCCAGCCCGACGGCACGACCGCTTATACGCGCGACGGCAATTTCCAGCGCTCGGCCGAGGGAAATATAGTCACCTCGGACGGCATGCCGCTCGTCCCCCAGATCCAGATCCCCGACGGCGCAAGCGCGATCACGGTCGGCTCGGACGGCACCGTCTCGGCGACGTTGCAGGGCCAGACCGCCGCGACCGAACTCGGCAAGCTCCAGATCGCGCGCTTCACCAACGAGGACGGCCTTCAGGCGATCGGCAACAATCTGCTCGTCGAGACCGCCTCCTCGGGTGCGCCGCAGATCGGCGATCCGGGCTCGGACGGGCGCGGCACGGTCCGCTCCGGCGCGCTGGAAAGCTCGAACGTCAATATCGTGGAAGAGCTGGTCGACATGATCGAGACGCAGCGCGCCTACGAGGTCAATTCCAAGCTCATCAAGGCGACCGACGAAATGCTGCAAACCGCGAACCAGCAGCTCTGATCGCGATGCGCATCACCTTCGCCATCCTCGCCGGCCTCGCCGCCGGCGCCGCGATCCTCGCTCTGCCGTCGCCGGCCGATGCCGGCCTGTTCGGGCTCGCCAAGGCCAAGGACAAGCCGAGCTATGCGCCGAGCTATTCGCCGCCCGCCGCCGCACCCGTCGCGGACGGCGCGATCTTCCACGCCGCGTTCGGCTATGCGCCGCTCACCTCGGGCACGCGCGCGGCGATGGTCGGCGATGTCGTCACGATCCTGCTCGTCGAGAAGACGCAGGCGCTGAAGAGCAACAGCGCCAACACCGATCGCAGCGGATCGATCAGCCTGACCCCGCCCGTCACCGGCCCCCTGGATTTCATCAAGGGCACGGACATCGGCACGTCGGGCGGCGGCAAGTTCGATGGCAAGGGCAATGCCGCCCAGTCCAATTCGCTCAACGGCGAGATCAGCGTCACGATCGCGCAGGTCTATCCGAACGGCACGATGCTGATCCGCGGCGAGAAGCAGCTCACGCTCAATCGCGGCGACGAGCAGATCCAGATTTCGGGGATCATCCGCCCCAACGACATCAGCTTCGACAATCGCGTGCTTTCCACGCGCGTCGCCGATGCCCGCATCACCTACACCGGCAAGGGTGAGATCGCGCGCGCCAGCAGCCAGGGTTGGCTCGGCCGCTTCTTCTCCCGCGTCAGCCCCTTCTAGGACCGATGATGACCCTCCGCTTGTCCCGTCTCCTGATCCTCGCCGCCGCGACGCTCGCCGCCTTCGCGCCGGCGCAGGCGGAGCGCATCAAGGATCTCGGCAATTTCCAGGGCCTCCGCTCGAACCAGCTGACCGGCTACGGCATCGTCGTCGGCTTGGCCGGCACGGGCGACGACAGCCTCGATTATGCGACGCAGGGCATGAAGGGCATCGCTTCGCGCTTCGGCCTGGCGCTGCCCGCGAGCATCAATCCGGCGCTCAAGAATGCGGCCGCGGTGATGGTCACCGCCGACATCCCGGCCTTCGCCAAGCCGGGCCAGAAGCTCGACATCACCGTCTCGGCGATGGGCAAGGCCAAGAGCCTACGCGGGGGCACGTTGCTGATGATGCCGCTGCAGGGCGCGGACGGCCAGATCTATGCGATGGCGCAGGGCAATCTCGCCGTCGGCGGGCTGGGCGTCGATGCCGCGGACGGATCGAAGATCACGGTCAACGTGCCGACCGCCGGCCGCATTCCCGGCGGTGCGACGGTGGAGCGCGAAGTCGCCGCCGGCTTCGCGACGACTCCCGAAGTCCTGTTCAACCTCGCCGAGGCCGATCTGACGACGGTCGCCCGCGTCGCGGATTCGATCAACGCCCGTTTCCCCGGCCGCGCACGCGCGATCGATGCCGCCACGGTCGCGATCGTCGCCCCGCCGGGCGCCGAGACGCGCACGATGCTGATGGGCCAGATCGAGGATCTGCTCGTCGATCCCGCCGATGCGCCCGCGCGCGTGATCGTCAATGCGCGCACCGGCACGGTCGTGATCAATGGTGCGGTCCGGATCGCGCCCGCCGCGGTCAGCCACGGCAAGCTGACCGTGCGCGTCAACGAGAATTACAAGGTCTCGCAGCCCGAGGCGTTCAGCCAGGGCGGCACCGCGATCGTGCCCAAGAGCGGCATCACCGTGGACGAGGAGAAGCGCCCGATGTTCCGCTTCGCCCCCGGCGCGAGCCTGTCCGATATCGTCAAGGCGGTGAACGCGATCGGCGCATCGCCGGCCGATCTGGTCGCGATCCTCGAGGCGCTGAAGCAGGCGGGCGCGATGAAGGCGGAGCTGATCGTGCTATGACCGACGCCGTCACCTCCTCCACGAGCGCGACGCAGGCGACGGTCCAGCCCGCGCAGCCGACCGACAAGCTGAAGGCCGTCGCCAAGCAGTTCGAGGCGGTGTTCCTGCGCCAGATGATCGGATCGATGCGCACCGCGAGCGCGAGCGAAGGGATCTTCGACTCCAGCGCGACCGAGCAGTTCCGCACGATGAGCGACTCCAAGCTCGCCGATACGATGGCCGAAAAGGGCGTGCTGCACGTCGCCGATCTGCTCGTGAAGCAGTTCGGCGCGCGGGTCACGGGCACGGCGACCGCCGGCGGCGACGCGACCAAGGATAGCGCGAAATGAGCGACCTTCTGTCGATCGGCCGGTCGGGCGTACTCGCCTATCAGGGCGCGCTGCAGACGATCGGCGAGAATGTCACCAATGCGGATACGGCGGGCTATTCGCGCCGCTCGGTCGTGCTCAAGGAGCAATCGACCTATATCGGCGCGTTCAGCCTCAATCGCTCGGCCGGCGCATTCGGCGGCGTCCAGGCGACGGGCGTCCAGCGCGTATGGGACCAGTATAAGGCGTCCAATGCCTGGACGAGCAATTCCGACGCGAGCGGCGCCAGCACGCGCACCCAATATCTCTCGACCGTCGAATCCTTGCTCAACGACAGCGATACCGGCCTCGGCACGCGCCTGACCGCGATCTTCGCGACCGCGACGCAGCTTTCAGCCAATCCGGCCGATACCGGGCTGCGCCAAGCCTTCCTGGGCGCGGTCTCCGATGCGACCACGGCGTTCCACACGACCGCGGCGAACCTCACCAAGCTGTCGGGCACGATCTCGACGCAGGCGAACCTGCTCGTCGGTCAGAGCAATGATGCGCTCGACAATCTGGCCAAGATCAATCTCGCGCTGCGGATCACGCCCAGCACGACGGCCGCGCGCGCGCAGCTCGAGGATCAGCGCGACGCTCTGCTCGGTACGCTGTCGGGCGCGATGGCGATCGACACGACCTTCGCCGCCGATGGTTCGGTCTCGGTCCGCATGAACGACGTCAGCGGCCCGCTGCTTCTCTCCAATACGGCGGTCTCGGCATCGCAGGTCAGGCTGCAGACCGCGACCGATGGCCGCCTCTCGATCTCCGTCCAGACCGAGGACGATACCACGCTAGCCGCGACGCCCACGGGCGGCGCGCTGGCGGGTCTCGTCGATGGCGCGGCGACCACCGCCGGGCGCCGCCAGCAGCTCGATGGCATGGCCACCGGCCTTGTCGATCTGCTCAACGGCTTCCAGGCCGCGGGCCTCACCGACGCGGGCGTCGCCGGCACGGACATGCTGGCCGGCACGGACGCGGCCTCGATCAAGCTCGTCGATCCGTTCGGGATCGCCGACATCGCCGCCGCCGGCGTCGCGCCGCCCGATCCCGCAGCACCCCCGGTCGATCCGCTCGATCCGCCGGTCCCGCCCGTCGCGGGCGCCGCCAACGGCAATCTACTGGCGCTTGTCGGCGACAATCGCGGGCCCGACGGACTCGAGCAGCGCTGGAAGACGATGGTCACCGATCAGTCGCTGCAGGTCTCCTCCGCCAAGCTCCAGGAGAGCGCCGCGTCGACGCGCAAGGACACCGCCTACACCGCACTCGACGAGACGACCGGCGTCGATCTCGACAATGAGGCGGCAGAGTTGCTGCGCTTCCAGCAGGCCTATTCCGCTTCGGCGAAGGTCATCCAGGCGGCGCGCGAAACGCTCCAGACCATTCTCGACTTGTTCTGAGGATAGCATCATGATCGGCGCAACCCGCTACATCGCCGGCGTCGAGATCCAGCGGCAGACGACCCTGTCCGCCGACATCTCGAAGCTGCAGCAGAGCATCTCCTCGAACAAGAGGCTGTCCGCCGCATCGGACGATCCGAAGGCCGCGGCGCGCATCGCCGACATCCGCCAGAACCAGTCGGACAATGCGGTCTGGCTGCGCAACACGACGACCGGCGCTGGCATCGCCAAGGCCGCCGACACGGCTCTGTCCAGCCTTTCGACGATGCTCCAGCGCGCCAAGGAGCTCGTCATCGCCGGTGCCAACGACACGAACGCCAATGTCGATCGCGCCCAGATCGCGACCGAACTGCGCTCGATCGCCGGCGAGATCACTGCGCTCAGCCAGACCAAGGATTCGAACGGGCAGGCATTGTTCCCGACCGGCGATCCGATCCTAATCCCGGTTTCGGCCGGCCGCAGCATCGCCGCGACGACGTCCGCCAAGACGCTCTTCGGCACGGTGCCGACCGAGCATGGCGATCGCTCGATGGCCGAGATCCTGACCGACGCCGCCGCAGCGCTGGAAGCCGGCCCCAACGACGACATCCCCTATACCGATAGCCTCGGCAACACGACCGATGCGGACTGCGAGCCGCTGGTGATGACGCGGGCGCAGGCGCTCACCTACAGCGTCGCCACGGTCAACGCGGCCGATGATCATGCGGTCGCAGCGCATACCGATCAGGGCCTTCGCGCGCAGCGCTTCGACGATACCAAGGATCTCCTGACCAGCGGCACCGACGATCTCAAGATCGAGCGGTCGTCGCTGGAGGATACCGATCTCACGCAGGCGGTGAGCGAATATCAGGCGAAGAGCCTCGCGCTGCAGGCGGCGCAGACGATCTTCGCGCAATCGCACAAGAGCACGCTCTTCGATCTGCTCGGCTGAATTCGTGGTTAAATCCGCCTTTACCATAAAGGCACGGGAACCGGGCCGTTAATCATAAACAGCGGGGGCAGGTGCGCCTCCGGTCGATCCAGTCCCGGGGAAGCCTTTTCTTATGTTCGCAGGTATCGGCCTCGTCGTCCTCCTGGTCATGGTGTTCGGCGGCTTCGCCTTCACCGGCGGCTCGCTCGGCCCCGTCATGGAGGCCATCCCGCACGAGATGATCATCATCGGCGGTGCGGCGATGGGCGCGATCGTCGCGGGCAATTCGATGAAGGAGCTGAAGCAGTTCGGCGGCGGCTTCGTGAAGGTCTTCAAGGGCCCGAAATACAAGAAGCAGGATTATCTCGACACGATCTTCCTCGTCTCCAAGCTGATGAAAATGCTGCGCACTGATGGCCCGGTCGCGCTGGAGCCGCATATCGAGGATCCCAAGTCCTCGGCGATCTTCGGCGAATATCCCAAGCTGCTGAAGGATTCGACGCTCATCCACATGATCACGGATACGCTGCGGCTCGTCGTCATCTCGTCGGGCACGCTGGATCCGATGGCGGTGGAGGACGTGATGGACAATGCGCTGAAGACGCACCACCATGACGACATCCGCCCGGCAGACATGCTGCAGAATCTTGCCGATGCGTTGCCGGCCCTGGGCATCGTTGCCGCCGTGCTCGGCGTGGTCAAGACGATGGGCTCGATCGACAAGCCGCCCTCGATCCTCGGCGCGATGATCGGCTCGGCGCTCGTCGGCACCTTCATGGGCATCCTGCTCGCCTACGGCATCGTCGGACCCTTCGCGAACCGCTGCAAGCAGGTGATCGAGGCGGACGCGGCGATCTACGGGGTGGTCAAGCAGATCATCGTCGCCTCGCTCCACGGCCATCCGCTGCCGCTGGTCATCGAAGCCGCGCGCTCGGGCATCACCCATTCGAACCAGCCGGCCTTCGCCGACGTGTTCGATGGCATGCGGGGTCGGTGATCCGGTGCTCCGGCGCAGGCCGGAGCCCTGAACTTGGAAGCGCACCGCTTCGTGACGCAGGACTCCGGCCTGCGCCGGAGCACGACGGTAAGGGATACTCATCATGGCGGCACCGGCGAAGAGGGGGAAGAACGAGCCCGAACCCCGTCCGATCATCGTCAAGAAGATCATCGCCGAGGGGCATGGCGGCCATCATGGCGGCGCCTGGAAGGTCGCCTACGCCGATTTCGTGACGGCGATGATGGCCTTCTTCCTGCTGATGTGGATTCTCGGCGCGACGACCGAGAAGCAGCGCAAGGGAATCGCCGATTATTTCACCCCGACGATGATCCAGCTCAAGCAGAAGAGCGCGGGCTCGAACGGGATGATGGGCGGCGATTCTATCACCTCGGTCGACAATTATCCGCACCGCGCCGGGCAGACCGGCAGCAAGAGCCTGACGATCCCCAAGAGTGCGGTCGGCGGCCCGTCCGAGGCCGAGCGCATGAAAGAGAAGCGCCGCTTCGGCGTGCTCGCCAAGATGCTAATGGAGAAGATCCAGAAGAATCCCGCGCTCAAGAAGTTCGCCGAGAATATCCGCTTCACCGATACGCGCGAGGGGCTGCGCATCGATCTCGTCGACAAGGCCGATTTCTCGATGTTCGCGGTCGGCACGGACACGCTCAATCCCGAGGCGCGCACGCTGATGGAGCAGGTTGCCCAGGTCGTGGAGGCCGCGCCCAATCCGGTGATCCTGCGCGGCCACACTGATGCTTTGCCTTATACGCGCGGCCAGTCGGTCAACAACTGGACGCTGTCGAGCGGCCGCGCCGAGGCGACGCGCCAAGCGCTGGCGCTGGCGGGCGTGCCGCAGAGCCGCTTCTACCGGATCGAGGGCGTCGCCGATCGCGAACCCTATATCCCGGCCGACCGCTACGATCCGCGCAACCGCCGCATGTCGATCACGCTCGCCTATATGAACGGCGACGACATGGACAAGCCGGAGAGCGGTGGGGAAATTTCGGTCGGGGCGGACGCGCCGGTCGTGGCCGAGAGCGGCCACAAGGGGGCGGGGCACTGATCCGCAATTTTTCCCCGTTCGTCCTGAGCTTGTCGAAGCACCGTCCTTTTTAGGAAGTAGGACAGCCCTTCGACAGGCTCAGGACAAACGGGAAAGGGGACGCAAGGCGGCCCTCACACCGTCGGCATGGACAGCATGAGATAGGCCAGCCGCGCCTGCGCCGGGGTCGGGCGCAGCACGTTCATCCGGCCCTGCTCCAGCGCGGCCAGGGTCTGCGAGACTTCGCCCGTCGCCGTGGCGTCGGTCGCGACCGTATCGTCTACCGCGAGACGGAAGCCGTTGATCCCGGTGGAAGGCGGTGCGCTGACGAGATCGCCCGCCTGCACCGAGAAATCGGACGCGCCGGAGAGCGCGTCGCCATCCGTATCCGCGCCGTTCTTGGCGAGCTTGCTGCCCATCAGCGAATAGACTTCGGAAAGGCTGCGCGGCGATCCGTCGCGCTCGTAGAAGATGCCGCGGTTCGATTGCGCCTCGCGCGGGAAGACCGAGGCCGCGCTCGCATTGGGCGCGGCGTTGCACGCCTGCAGGAAGCGCGTCGCGCCGCCGAGGCCGAGGAAATGGCACATGTAGAGATCGGTGCTGTTCGCCTCGCGGCCGATCGATCGGCCGAGGCTCTGCGCATTGTCGCTCGCATAGGACGCCGCCATCATCGAAGCGGGGCCGGCCTGCTCGCGCAGCGCCATCACCGCCTGGCGATATTGCGGCGCGACCGTGAAGCCGCCGCCTGCCTTGGCGCTGATCGCGTCCGCCGCCCAGCCATAGCCATGCTCGGTGCCGTGCTTCTTGACGATGCCGAGCCAGCTCTGATCGAGGAACTGGTAGAGACCCGTCGCCGACGATCCCGACGCCTTCGCGCCCGGATTGAGCCCGCTCTCGCTCTTGGCCTGCGCCAGCAAATACGAGAAATCCACGCCTGTCCGCTGCGCCGCCGCGCCGATCGCAGACCGCACGTCATCGCGTGCGCTCTCGATACTGGAGGGAAGGCGGGTGATCGACACGGGTCAGCGAGGCTCCGAATGGCTCGCCTCTATTTTCGTTTAGGAAGGTTAAGAGTTGGTAACCGTGATTAACCGGCCGATTTGGCCTGTTTTCCGGCGCTAGCGAGTCGGGTCGAGCGCCCCCCGCGCCGATTCGTACGCGGCGCCGAAGCCGAGTAGGTTGGCCTCGCTCCATGCGGTGCCGATGAAGCTCAGCCCTACCGGCAATCCTTTCACGTCGCCCATCGGCACGGTCAGGTGCGGATAGCCGGCGACCGCGGCGATGCTGCCGGCTCCCGGCCCGCGCCGGCTGCTGTCGCCGTTTACAGAATCGATCAGCGACGCCGGATTGCGCGTCGGGCCGACGAGCGCAGCGACGTCATATTCGTGGAGCAGCCGATCGATTCCCTCCGGCCCGGCATGGCGCTTCGCCCGGTCGCGCGCGGCGAGATAGGCCGGATCGTCTAGGCCCTTGGTCTTCTCGGCTTCGAGGAAGCTTTCCTGTCCGAACAGCGGCATCTCGCGATCGGCATTGGCGATGTTGAACGCGATTAGATCCGCCAAAGTCCGCGCGGTTACCTTGGGCGCGGCGCCGGCGAGATAGCCGTTCAGGTCGGCTTTCAGTTCGGTCATGAGCACCACATGCTCGTCCGCGCCGATCGTGGGATCGAACCTGCTCTCCTTGATGTCGACGAGAACCGCGCCCTGCGCGCGCAACACCGCCAGCGCTGCCTCGAAGACGATGTCGGTCCCTGCCGACAGGCCGGTATCGAAGCGCATCACGCCGATGCGGACGCCCTTCAGCGCATCCGGCCTCAGCGCCGCAGCATAATCGGCGCGGTGCGCGTCGGCCTGCGCCGTCGCGGGATCGGCGGGATCGCGCCCGGCGATCGCCGCGAGCACCAGTGCCGCGTCGCGCACCGTGCGCGTCATCGGCCCGGGCGTATCCTGGCTGTGGCTGATCGGAACGACATACGTCCGGCTGACGAGCCCGACCGTGGGCTTGAGCCCGACGACGCCGTTGACCGCGGCCGGGCCGGTGATCGATCCGTCCGTCTCGGTGCCGATCGCGAGATCGACGAGCCCGGCCGCGACCGCGGCGCCGCTCCCGGCCGAGGAGCCGCTCGGCGTCCGCGCCGGATCATGCGCGTTGACGGTCTGTCCGCCGACCGCGCTCCAGCCCGAGACCGAGGCGGTCGAACGGATATTGGCCCATTCGCTGAGATTGGTCTTGCCAAGAATGACCGCTCCCGCCGCGCGCAGCCCGGTCACGATCGGCGCGTCGCGCTTCGTATCGTTAGCGATGAGCGCGAGGCTGCCTGCCGTCGTCGGCTGGTCCTGCGTCTCGATATTGTCCTTGATCAGGATCGGACGGCCGAACAGGGCCCCGCGCGCCATGCGCTGCCGATCCAGCGCGCGCGCCTGCGCCGGCGCGTGCGGATTGATCGCGAGGACGGCCTTCAGGCGGGGATTGCTCCGCGCGATCCGAGCGAGTGCCTCGGTCGCGGCCTGTTCGGCGGGGCCGGGCGGCGGGACGGCGGCGCTACCGGACCCGGAGAGGAGCAGCGCGGCAATCGCCGCCGACCAACCCCATTTCCGTTCGTGCTGAGCCTGTCGAAGCACCGTCCTTCTCCCTCTGCGGAGGTATCGGAGAAGGACGGCCCTTCGACAAGCTCAGGGCAAACGGTCGGTTTAGAGCTGCTTGGCGCCCGCGTCGGTGCCGGTCTCGGCCTTCTTGCGCTCGGCCGCCTCGATCGCCTCGAGGATGATCTCCTTGGCCTCGGCCGTGTCACCCCACATGCCGATCCGGACCCACTTCTTCTTTTCCAAATCCTTGTAATGGGTGAAGAAGTGCTCGATCTGCTGCATCACGATCTCGGGCAGATCGCCCTTTTCCAGCACGTCGTGATAATAAGGGAAGGTCGAATCGGTCGGCACGCAGACGAGCTTCTCGTCGCCGCCGGCCTCGTCCTCCAGCTTCAGCACCGCGATCGGCCGCGCGCGCACGACGCAGCCCGGGATGAAGGGCGTGCGCGAGATGACGAGCGCGTCGAGCGGATCGCCGTCCGGCGAAAGCGTGTGCGGTACGAAGCCGTAATTGGCCGGATAGCGCATCGGCGTGTGCAGGATGCGATCGACGAACAAGGCGCCGGATTTCTTATCGAACTCGTACTTCACCGGCTCGCCGCCGGTCGGCACCTCGATGACGACGTTGAGTTCGTGCGGCGGGTTCGCGCCCGTGGGGATGAGATCGATGTTCATGGCGCGGGTTGGTAATGGTGCGACGCAACAGGGGCAAGAGGGCTTCTGGCGCCGCGCCGTGAGAGGTGACGATGCCGGGCCAATCCACTAGAGGCCGCGCGTCTATGGCGAAGATCGAAACACCCAAGGCCGTGCGCGGCACCCAAAGCATGCTCGGCGAAGAGGCGCAGCGCTTCACGAAGGTCGTCGAGACGTTCGAGCGCGTCCGCCGGCTCTACGGCTTCGGCCGCGTCGAGGTGCCCGTGTTCGAGGCGACCGCGGTCTTCTCGCGCAGTCTCGGCGAGACGACCGACGTCGTCTCCAAGGAGATGTATTCGTTCGAGGATCGCGGGGGCGATAGCCTGACGCTCCGCCCCGAATTCACCGCGGGCATCGCCCGGGCCTATCTGACCGAGGGTTGGCAGCAATATGCGCCGTTGAAGGTCGGCACGCACGGGGCATTGTTTCGCTACGAGCGCCCACAGAAAGGCCGCTTCCGCCAGTTCCACCAGCTTGATGCCGAGGTGATCGGCGCGGCCGAGCCTGCCGCCGACGTCGAACTGCTCGCTTTCGCCGATCAGCTTCTGAACGAGCTGGGCGTCGCGGATGGCGTGACGCTCCAGCTCAACACTTTGGGCGATTCGGCGACGCGCGATGCGTGGCGCGAGGCGCTCGTCGCGCATTTTGAGGGCGCCAAGGATGCGCTGTCGGAGGAGAGCGTCGCGCGCTTGGCCAAGAATCCGCTGCGCATTCTCGACAGCAAGGACCCCCGCGACCGCCCGATCGCCGACGCCGCGCCCGAAATCGACGCCTATATGTCGAGCGAGGCGGGCGCTTTCTTCGAGGCGGTGACGAAGGGGCTCGACGCCGCCGGCGTCCAGTGGACGCGCAACGCCCGGCTCGTGCGCGGCCTCGACTATTACCGCCACACCGCCTTCGAATTCGTCACCGATCGTCTTGGCGCGCAAGGCACCGTCCTCGGCGGCGGCCGCTATGATGGGCTGATCGAGACGCTTGGCGGCGCGCACACGCCCGCGGTCGGCTGGGCGGCGGGGATCGAGCGGCTAGCGATGCTGATTGATGCACCGGAGGCAGATCGCCCCTTCGCAACCGTCATACCGGAATCCTCTGCTGCTGAAGAGAACGCCTCTACCATCGTTGCGGCGCTACGAGCGAAAGGGGTCAGCGCGGAGATCGCGTTCAAGGGCAATATCAAGCGGCGCTTCGAGCTGGCCGCGAAATCTCAATCGCGTAGCAGGGTGGTGGTTACGGGGCCTAGATCGCACCCAGACGGTAGCCGAAATTTCGGAATATCGATCCGAGCCAATCACGATCACGAAGGCGGAGATCAAGCAGTCTACACTATCGTTGATGCTCTGAGCGCCAAGATCATCGATACTGAAGATCCTTTGAAACCGACAGCAAATCAGCTCGATACGGTGGTCCCGTTGCCTGCCCTATGACCACGATCCCCCTCGAGCGCATCCGCCAGATCGAGGCGCGCCGCGACGAATTGTCCGCGCAGATGTCGCGCGGCGATCTCGCCGCCGATCAGTTCGTGAAGCTCTCCAAGGATTATGCCGAGCTAGAGCCGGTCGCGCAGGCCGCGACCGAGGTCCGCCGCTACCGGCAGGAGCTCGCCTCGCTCTCCTACATGATCGAGGACGAGGAGGCCGATCCCGAGCTGAAATCGATGGCCGGCGAGGAACTGGCCGATCTGCGCGACAAGCTCGTCGTTGCCGAGCGCAGGCTCGCGCTCTCGCTCCTCCCCAAGGATGCCGCCGACGAGCGCTCGGCGATCCTCGAAATCCGCGCGGGCACCGGCGGGGACGAGGCCGCGCTCTTCGCGGGCGACCTGTTCCGCATGTACCAGCGTTATGCCGACGATCGCGGCTGGCGCGTCGAGATGATGTCCGCCTCCGCCGCCGAAATGGGCGGCTTCAAGGAAGTCATCGCCTCGATCACCGGCGCGGGCGTGTTCGCCAAGCTGAAGTTCGAAAGCGGCGTCCACCGCGTTCAGCGCGTCCCCGTCACCGAGAGCGGCGGGCGTATCCACACGAGCGCGGCGACCGTGGCGGTCCTGCCCGAGGCCGAGGAGGTCGACGTCCAGATCGCAGACAAGGATCTGCGGATCGATGTCTATCGCTCGTCCGGCCCGGGCGGCCAATCGGTCAACACCACCGATTCGGCGGTGCGCATCGTCCATATCCCTACGGGCACGGTCGTGATCCAGCAGGACGAGAAATCGCAGCACAAGAACAAAGAGAAAGCGATGAAGGTGCTGCGCTCGCGTTTGTACGAGGCGGAGCGCGCGCGGCTGGCGAACGAGCGCTCGGGCGCGCGCAAATCCATGGTGGGTTCAGGCGATCGCAGCGAACGTATCCGCACCTACAATTTCCCGCAGGGCCGCGTGACCGATCACCGCATCAACCTGACGCTGCATCGTTTGCCCGAGATCCTCGAGGGCGGCGGGCTGGAGGAACTGGTCTCGGCCCTGATCTCGGAGGACGAGGCCGAGCGGCTCGCTCTGCTCTCGGAATGAGGCCATGCCGCTCCTGCTGATCCTCGCTCTGGCCGCCGCCGATCCGCCGGCCGAGCCGGTCGCCGCGGCGACGGCGGAGATCCGCCAGAAGGTGATCGACGCGATCCGTGCCTGCCCCGAATCCAAGGGCGACGAGATCGTGATCTGCTCGCGCGATCGCGGCATCGCCGAATCCTATCGCCTGCCCAAGCTCGATCCGCGCTTCGCCGAGACCGATCCCAAGCTGAAGACGACCGAGGAGGCGCTCGACGGCGTCGGCGACACGGGCACCGGATCGTGCAGCGCGGTCGGCGCGGGCGGTGCCTTCGGCTGCGCCAAGCGCGACTATAACGACTGGGGCGACTGGAAGCGCCGCCAGCGCGCTGCGCGCCAGGCGCAGGGCGGCAAGTGACGATCGACGCAGCGCTGCGCGACGCTGCCGCTCGTCTCGCCGCGGTCACGCTCACCGCGCGGCTCGATGCCGAACTGCTGATGGCGCGGGCCTTGGGCATAAAGCGCGAGGCTCTGCTGCTCGGCGACCGTGATCGGCCCGCCCCCGAGGCCTTCGCCGGCTTCGTTGCGCGCCGCATTGCCAACGAGCCGATCGCTTACATCATCGGCCGGCAGGATTTCTGGACGATCAGCCTGACGGTCACGCCCGCCGTGCTGATCCCGCGGCCCGACAGCGAGACGCTGATCGAGGCCGCGATCGATCATTTCGCCGGCCGCGCGCCTCCAACTCATATCCTCGATCTGGGAACGGGCTCGGGCGCGCTGCTGCTCGCCGCGCTCGCCCAATGGCCGGGCTCGACGGGGACCGGCATCGACATCTCGCCGGCCGCGCTCGCCGTGGCGCGGGCCAATGCCGAGGCGCTGGGTTTCGCCGATCGCGCCTGCTTCGTCGAAGGCGGCTGGCGCGGCGATGCGGCGGCCGATCTGGTCCTGTGCAACCCACCCTATATCGGCACCGGCGAAAGCCTCCCGCCGGGCGTCGTCGATCATGAACCGGGCAGCGCCTTGTGGGCCGGCGCGGACGGGCTCGACGACTATCGCGCGATCGCTCCCCTGCTCGCTTTCGCGCCCGGCGGGATGGCCGCGATCGAGATCGGCGCGGCGCAGGGTGAGGCCGCAGCGGCGCTGTTTCGCGCGCAGGGTTTCGCGGTCGAACTCCGCCGCGATCTGGCCGGGCGCGATCGTTGTCTGGTCGTCACGCGGTGACGGCGACGAAAGACTGCGACGAACCGCCAAATCTTACCGCGCGTTAACCCTTATTCCCCTTGGCAGACGCGCTGCGACGCACTACATGTGAGTTCAGGACATAGGCGAGCCGGCTGCAGAAGCGCCGCTCACCTCAACCCCAAACCTCCAGGCTCGGCCGTCTTGCGGCGTCTCGGCAATGTGAGTGCCCGTGCTGCGCCTCATTCGCGCCGCCGGCCTGGAAATGGGGCGACATATCGGGCGGGATGCCCGGTTCCGATCTTCCGGGAAGGGCCCGGAATGGGAGTGGGTGCGGAGCACCAGTGACTGAAGGATCAGGCGAAGTTGATAAATAATCGTCAGAACGGCCGTCGTCGCGGCCGTGGCGGTCAGCAGGCGCGCAACGGTCAGCCCGGCAGCCAGGATCGCGGTAACCGGATCGACAACCGCGCGCGCGGCAACGCCGCCCAGCTCCTCGAGAAATATAAGAGCCTGGCGCGCGACGCGCAGATGCAGGGCGATCGCGTCAACACCGAATATTATCTCCAGTTTGCGGACCATTATTTCCGCGTGCTGAGCGAGAGCCGCAGCCGCTTCGATGAGCCGCGCCCGACGCCCGCGCGCCGCGACGATTTCCGCGACGAGTTCGGCCAGGACGCCGACGACGAGCAGGAGGGCCAGAACGGCTTCGAGGCCAACGGCCAGAACCAGAATGGCTGGGACGGCGAGGACGAGCGTCCCCGCCAGCAGGACGAGCGGCCACGGCAGCAGCAGGACGAGCGTCCTCGCCAGCAGCAGGCGCCGCGTCGCTACGAGCGGCAGGATCGTGCCGAGCAGCCTGTTCAGAGCGCCGAGTTCGTGCAGGCCGACGAAGGCCAGCCGCGGGTCGATGCCCAGCCGCGGAGCGACAACCAGCCGCGCGGCGAACGCCGCCCGCGCCGCGAGCGTCCCAATGGTGAAGCCCAGCGCGCGCCCAACGGCGGCAACGCGTATGTTGCGCGCGACGAGAGTGCGAACGAAGTGTCCGAGCGGATCGAGATCGATCGGCTGCCGGCGGGCTTCTCCACCACCCCGGCTCCGGTCGCGGCGGACGGCGAGGCCGGCGGCGAGGAGGCACCCCGGGTGCGTCGACCCCGCGCGCCGCGCAAGCCGAAGGGCGAGACCGCGACCATCGACGCCTGATCGGTCCGGTTTGTGAACAAGGAAGGGAGCGGTCTTCGGGCCGCTCCCTTTTTTGTGCTTTCGCCCGCGACCTCATCGTTCGTTTCGAACGGATATCAAGCTAGCGCCCCGCCGCGATCTTCCTTGCCTCGCCCAGTCCCGCATTGATCGAGGCGATGATCCCGTCGCCCATGCTCGGCGAGGCGATCGCCATCAGGACGAGGCCGGCGAGCAGGGTCGCGGGCAGGCCGACCGCGAACAGATTCATCGCCGGCGCCGAGCGCGACAGCATTCCCATCACGATCTGAACGAGGATCAGCGCGAAGCCGACCGGGAGCGCGATCGCGAGCCCCGCCGCGAAGAGATCGCCGCCGAACATCACGAGCCCGCGCAGGCTCGCCGCGGCCGGCATCGCCGATCCGACGGGCAGCGCGCGGTAACTGTCGACGATGATCGTCGCGAGGCTGAGATGCCCGCCGATCGAGAGAAACAGGAAGGTCGCGATGATCGACAGGAATTGCGCGAGCGCGGGCGTGGACGCGCCCGACATCGGGTTCATCATCTGCGCGAAGCCGAGCCCCATCGTATTGCCGATCGTCTCGCCCGCCAGCATGGCCGAGGAGAAGCCGATCTGCACGGCGAAACCAAGCGCGAGCCCCGCCAATATCTCGCCCAATACCAGCACGACGCCCGCGACCGAGGTCACGCCGTCCGGCGGCAGCTGGAAGGGGACCGCCGACAGCCCCGCCATTCCGACCGCGAGGCTGACGACGAGGCGAAGCTGGACGGGGACCGAAGCCATGCCGAAGATGGGGGCTGCGAAGAAGGCCGCACCCGGCCGGATCATCGCGACCAGCCAGAGCCAGAGCTGATCCTCGACATGTTCGAAGCCGGCCGGAAACATGCGCCCCGGCCTAGCGGACGAGATCGGGGATGCGCGCGAAGATGTCGCGTGTGAAGTCCGCGATCAGATAGAGGATCGCGCCGCCGAACAAGGCTAGCGCGATGCCGACGACGATCAGCTTGGGCACGAACGACAGCGTCTGCTCGTTGATCGAGGTCGCCGCCTGGATCATGCCGAGGATCAGGCCCGCGGCGAGCGCCGGGATCAGGATCGGCGACGAGGCGAGCGCGAGAATCCAGAGCGCCTGCTGGGCCACGCCAATGAAATAATCGGGGGATGCTGGTTCCACGTCTCACTCCCCTCCCTGGAAGGGAGGGGGAGGGGGTGGGTTGCCGTCCTGCGGGACGCGCCTTTCGACGCTTGCGCCGGCCTGTCGGCCGACCCACTCCCAGCCCCTTCCTTCCAGGGAGGGGAGCCGGCCGGCGCAGCTCACGTCTGGAAGCTCGCCGCGAGGCTGCCCATCGTCAGCGCCCAGCCATCGACGAGCACGAACAGCAACAGCTTGAACGGCATCGAGATGATCGACGGGCTCAGCATCATCATGCCGAGCGCCATGAGCGTCGAAGCGACGACGAGATCGATGATGAGGAAAGGCAGGAAGATCAGGAAGCCGATCTGAAAAGCGGTCTTGAGCTCGGAGGTGACGAACGAGGGCAGCAGGATCGTGAAGGGCACATCCTCGGGCCGCGCGAATTTGAGCGGACCCGCCGCCGCGCCGCCGCGCCGATCCGTCCCTGCCGCCATGTCGGTGAAGAGCTTCAGGTCCGTCTGGCGCGTCTGCTTGATCATGAAGCCGTGCAGCACGTTGGCCGAGCGGCTGATCGCCTCCTCGATCGGGATCTGGCCCGCGCCATACGGGCGGTAGGCGGTCTGCGTGATCTGGTCGACCGCGGGGCGCATCACGAACAGCGAGAGGAACAGCGCGAGGCCGACGAGCACCTGATTGGGCGGCGTCTGCTGGAGGCCGAGCGCCTGGCGCAGGATCGAGAGGACGATGATGATGCGCGTGAAGCTCGTCATCATCAGCACCAGCGACGGAAGCACCGTCAGCAGGCTCATCAGCAGCAGGATCTGCAGCGACAGCGAGAGCGGCTGGCCCGTGCCGCCGATCGTCCGCATCGCGCGGTCGATGCCGCCGGCGGGGTTGGGCGCGGCGGGCGGGGTTATTGCGGGCGCGGCCTGCGCGAAGACGGGGTGCGCAAGGAGCAAGGCGAGCAGGAGGACGGAGAGGAGGGCGATGACCTTCCAGCCGTTCGTCCTGAGCGAAGTCGAAGGACGGGCAGCCGGCGCCGCGCCCGGAGCACGTGCTTCGACAGGCTCAGCTCGAACGGGGAAAAGGAAGCGGGAGACCGACCTATTCGCCATCCGGCACCACGAAGGTGGGTGCGTCGGTCTCGGCGATCTTGTCGACGCGGCCGCGCGAGACCGCGAGCAGATAGCGCTTGCCGGCAAATTCGACGACCGCGAGCCGGCTCATCGGCCCCATCGGCATCGCATCGACGACGCGGATCGCGCGTTCGCGCTGGCCGAACGCCATACCCGGCTGAAAGCGGCGGTAGAGCCACAGCGAAAGGAAGGCGAGACCGCCGACCAGCGGCACCAGCAGCAGGAGCCGGGCCAGGTAATCCAACATCATTTGCGGCGTTCGAGCCCCCCCAGTCGTGCCTCTGCGGCGACGACATCGACGACCCTTATGCCGAACTTGCCACCGACAGTCACCACCTCGCCGCGCGCGACGAGCGTGCCGTTGACGAGGATGTCGAGCAGCTCGTTGGCGGCGCGATCCAGCTCGACCACCGAGCCCTCGGCCAGGTCCATCAGTTCGGCGAGCTTCAGGCTCGTCGAGCCGACCTCGACCGACAGGCGGAGCGGAATGTCGGCCAGAAGCCGGTAGTTGCGGCCCGACAGGCCCGTTTCGGCGCTCATCATCGGGGCTTCCATCATATCGCTCATCGACTCAACCCACTCTTTCAATCAGCATGGCGGCGCGCCCGTCCTGTTCGCCGATCTGGCCTTCGGCGACGGTGCGCGAGGCGATCAGCAAGGGCGTGCGCGGCAGGATCTGGATCGGGATCACGTCCCCCGGCTTCAGCGTCATCAATTGCGCGAGCGAGATTTCGGGCCGGGCGAGGATACTGCGCACCGGCATCTGCACCTCGGCGAGCGAGGCGGCGAGCATCGATCTCCAGGCCGTGTTGCCCGAGGGCGCATCGTCATGGACGCGCTTCGACATCTGCTCCTCGATCGGGCGCAGCATTGCGAGCGGATAGAGGACGGTGATCGTCGCGGGCTGGCCTTCGGCGGGCGTGATCGTGAAATTCTGGACGACGACCTGATCGTCGGGACGGATGAAGCGGATGTGGAAGCGGCTCGTCTCGCGCTGCGCGAGCGTCGCCTCGACCGGGATCACGTCGCGCCATGCCTCGACCATCAGGCCCGAGACCTTCTCCAGCAGACGGGCGAGCAGCAAGTCTTCGCTCGCGGAAAATTCGAGGCGCTTGGCGCTGGCCGCGGTCGGGCCGGCCGTTCCGCCATAGAAGCGCTCGATCAGGGCCGCGACGAAATCGGCCGGGATCGCGATCAGCATCCCACCCTTCATCGGTTGGAGCCGATAGTGGCTGAGGCTGATCAGATTGGGCTGCGCCTCCAGCCACTCGTCGAACGAGCGCGTCGTGAGCGGCACCGCGGCGACCTGCGTGCGGACCTGGACGAAGGGCTCGATCACGGTACGCAGCGAGCGCGCGATCTTCTCGCCCATTCGCTCGAGCCCGCTGAGGCGCTCGGCCGGGCGGAAACTGTCGCTGCCGAGCGCGAAGGTCAGCACCTCGGGTCCGGGCCGCGTCGCCTGCGCGATCGCCTCCTCGAAGCCGTCGCTCAGAACGTCCTCGTCGCCGAACTGGTCGCCCCCCGATCCGCTCATTGGATGATGAAGCTTGTGAAGAAGACGTCGCCGACGCCGCCGAAGCCTTCATTTTCCTTGAGCGTCTTGTTGATCGCATCGCGCAGCTGCTTGCGCAGATCGGCCTTGCCCTGCGGCGTGTTGAGCGCCTCGGCGCTCTGCTGCGCGAGGACCTGCAGCACCGCCGAGCGCACCGGCATGTCCGCCGCCTTGAGATTGTCGATGACCTTCATGTCGTAGAAGGTGGAGACGCCGATGCCGACCTGAAGGAAGCCGTCCGTATCCGCCAGGTTCGACGTGAAGGGCGCATCCATCGAATAAAAGGTCGCCTGATATTGCGACGGATCGGGATTGGCAGGCTCGGGGCCCGTATCGGGCACGCCGCCGCCGCCGGAGATGTTGCTCTTCTCGCCGCCGCCTTCGCCGTGACCGCCCTCGGCGCCCGCGGAGTGGCCGTCCTCGCTCTTCAGCATCAGCTTCGGGCGATTCGGATCCTCTTTCTTCTCGTGCGCGCTGCCACCGGTCTTGCCGGCGGCCCACAGGCCCGCGCCGGCACCGCCGCCGATGAGGACGAGCGGCAGCACGCCGAACATCACCAGCTTCTTGACCAGACCGCCCTTCTTCTTGGGCTTCGGCTCAGCCGCGTCGCTCATAAACGGATTCCCTACGCGTAAAGATCGGATCGGGCGTCCGTCTGGGACGTGCGCACCGGCTCATCCGCTTCTGCGGGAACAAGGTTAATAAATGTCTGATCACGCCCGGACTGGCGCTGCGATTGTTCCTGGGCGAGGCTCGCAAAAGTTGAAGCCGCGCCCTGCTGACCCGATTGGCCTGCGCCCGAACCGCCGAGATCGACGCTCGTCTCGCGCAATGTCAGACCCTGCGCGCGCGCTTCGGCGGCGAGTCGCGGCTGCGCGTCGGCTAGCATCGCGCGGCCCGCTTCGGTGTCGGCGCTGAGGCGAACTGAGGCGCCTTCGGCCGAGTGATTGATGTGGACGGTCAGGCTGCCGAGATGGTGCGGGTCGAGCCGGAAGCTCAGCTGCCCATCCTTGCCCGCGGTCGCGGCGATGTCGCGGGCGAGCGTGTCGAGCCACTGTCCGTCACGCGCAACCGAAAGCTCGCGGGTGACGGCGGCGTCGGGCGCCTGCGCGGTCGCGAGAGTGGCCGTGGCGGATCCTGGATCGGCCGGTGCGGTCGCGTTCGGCGCGGGCTGTGCGGTGAAGAGCGGCGC
Organism: Sphingomonas natans; assembly: GCF_030546695.1. Taxonomy (GTDB): domain Bacteria; phylum Pseudomonadota; class Alphaproteobacteria; order Sphingomonadales; family Sphingomonadaceae; genus Sphingomonas_I; species Sphingomonas_I natans. The sequence goes on along the minus strand of NZ_JAUOTP010000011.1, from coordinate 39,379 downwards.
TACCGTATCGAGCGTGGCCTGCTTCTCCTTCGGGCGCTCGAGATCGGCGACCCGCGGTGCGACCGCCGAGGCGGGCGCGATCTGCGCGGTCGGCTGGTTGACGGCCACCTGGTCCGGGACGCCGGGACGGGCGGCGACGGGCTTCGGCTGGTCGGCGAGCACGGGCTGGGCCGCGGCGTCGAGAGCCTCGGCCGGAGCCGGCCCCTGTGGCGGCAGCGCGACCGACTCTGCGCCCGCGGCGGTAGGCACGGTACCGCCAAGCAAGCGCGCCGCGAGGCTTGCAAAGCGCGAGGGGCGGGGAGTGGCGGGCAGCGATTCGACGGTGGCCTCGGCTTCGCCGGTGGGCTCGGCCGAGCTGGCGTCGGCAGTCTGCGAGCCCGCGATTGGAGCGCTGGCACCGTCCGCTGCCTTCGCGGCGGAGGTAGTTGCGGGAGAGGCGGCGATCAGCGCGATTGCGGCGGCGGCCGTGACCGGAGTGGCAGCGGGCTTGGTCGTGATCGTAACGGGCGAGACTATCGCGACGGGCATCGCGATCGGCGCCGGCGGGGGCGGGGCCAGCGCGAGCATCATCGCGAGCTGCGGGTCCTCGCTTTTGGTCGCGTCGCCCTTGTCGTCATCGGTGGGCGCGTCGCCCGTGTCGTCCCGCTCGGGCTCGGCGAGAATGGGTTCCTCGGTCGCGGTCGTGGGAAGGGCAGGCTTCGGCGCTACGATCACGGTCGGCAGCGCGACCGCGATCGGCGTCGGCGGCGTCGCGGGCGCGGGCGTCGCGCTATCGGCATCGGTGGCGGGCGTCAGCGAGGCGAGCAAGGCGGCGAAGGGATCGACCGCGGCGTCGCCCGTCGCGGGTGCGCCGACGGCAGCACCCGGCGTGGCGGCGGCGGGCGTCGCAGCGGTGACGCTCGTGGTGGCGAGGATGGGCGAGGCGGCGAGGGCGATATCAGTCATTCTCGGCTTCCTTGCGACGGGGGCGGAAGGCTGCGGCCATCCGTTCCTCGATCATCTTGTGCATGTTGGCGACGGCGCGGACCTGGAGCCGCTCGGCGCTTTCGCGCGCGATGTGCGCGCCGATCCGCTCCTGCGAGCGTAGCTCGACCACCTCCCTGGCCGACCCGATCGCGCGATTGAGCCCGTGGCGGACATCGTCGAGCCGCATCGCCAGCTCGCGCGAATGGCCAAGCGCGGCGCCGCTGGTAACGCCCGCCTGCCCCGACAGGCTGTCGCGCAGCCCCTGCAGGCGCGATGCGTTGCCCTCGAGCTGGACGAGCTTACCCTCGGCAACCGCCGCAGCGCCCACCGCCTGGAGATGCTGGACCTTCCGAACGCGGGCGATTCGGGCTCTTCGATCGGCTAAAGCTTTCATGCCCCGAAGTTTGCGACCAACGTGGTAACTGACTCGTTAAGCGTAACGAGTTCTTTTTGCCCCTGGCGGATGAATTCCAGGATCAAGGGCATGTGCGCGATCGCGGCATCGATCATCGGATCGGATCCGTGGCGATAGGCGCCCATCAGGATCAGATCGCGATTCTCGTCATAGGTGGACCACAAACGGCGCAAGGTGCGCGCGGCTTCCTGCTGCTCGTGCGAGACGATGTCGGTCATCACGCGGCTCAGCGACCGCCCGACATGGATGGCGGGAAACACGCCCTGTTCCGCCAGGCTGCGCGCGAGGACGATGTGCCCGTCGACGATCGCGCGCGCGGTATCGACGATCGGATCGTCGGTATCGTCGCCGTCGGCGAGCACCGTATACAGCGCGGTGATGGAACCGCCGGTGCGCGCATCGGCGCCGGCGCGCTCGCACAGACGCGGGATCAGGCCGAGCGCGGAGGGCGGATAGCCCTTCATCGTCGGCGGTTCGCCAAGGCTCAGCCCTATCTCGCGCTGCGCGTGCGCGACGCGGGTCAGCGAATCGATGAGCAGCAGCACGCGTTTGCCCTGATCGCGGAAATATTCGGCGATCGCAGTCGCGCGCATCGCCGCGCGCAGGCGCAGGATCGGCGGGTGATCGGCAGGCACGGCGACGACGGCTGTCTTGGCGCGGACATCGCCGGTCAGCTTGGTCTCCAGGAAGTCGGAGACTTCGCGGCTGCGCTCGCCGACGAGTCCGACGACGATCACGTCGGCCTCCGCGCCGGCGAGGATCTGCCCCATCAATACCGATTTGCCGACGCCAGAGCCCGCGACGATCGCGATTCGCTGGCCGACCCCTGCGGTGAGCAGCGCGTTGATCGCGCGCACGCCGGTGTCGAACGGCTCGGTCACGCGCGCGCGGTCGAGCGGGTTGGCGCGCGTGCCGTTCAAAGGCCAGCGCGCCTTCGTCATGATCGGGCCGAGCCCGTCGAGCGGATTGCCGAGCGCATCAACGACGCGCCCGAGCAGCCCTTCGCCGACCTCGACCGTGGTGCCGCGCCGATCAGGCTCGACGCGCGCGCCGGCCGAGTGGGGCGCGTCGGCGTCAAGCGCCATCAGCAAAGTGCGATCGCCGCGAAAGCCGACCACCTCGGCGAGCGCGCCGCGGCCATCGGCATCGATCACGCGCGCGTTGGAACCGACCGGCTCGGGAAAGCCCGTCGCCTCCAGCATCAGCCCGTCATAGGAAGCGAGCCGGCCGATCCGGCGCGGGCTCATATGGCCGATGTCGAGGCCTTCGAGGAGCGTAGCCGCGCGCGCGGCGAGGCCGGTTTGGGAGAGGGCGTTGTGCATGCGGCGCCGCTTTGGACCGCAATCCTTAAAAGGATGGTTAAGGCCGGTTAGCCATTCCGGGCGACTCGTCGCCGATCGGGACTGCGGTCTCGCGCGCCATCGGATCAAGGTCGCGCGGCATATGACGGCCGTTGATCCGCACTCGGGCGATCGTTAGGATTGGTCGTTCGCTCGCGGAGAACGGCCATGATCCCCTTGTTTTTCCTGTTGCTGGCAGCGGGCGGTGCTGACGCGGACACGAGATTGCTGGAGCCGGCCGATGCGATCGCGCTGGCGGATGTCCACCGGGAACGGGGCAGCCCCGGCACCTTCAAGATGAAAGTCGCCGCCGCCGAGCGGACCCCCTATGCCCTGTACTTGAATTCGTCGGTCGATTATCGCTCGCCAGACGACGTGACGTTCCATCTCACGCCTTCGGCCGCGAAGACATTGGAGAAGCGTCTCGGCGCCAAGCCGGAAGTCGCCCTCATCGGCAAGACGGTGACGGTATCGGGCGAGATCAGGGCTGTTCCGATCGCTAATACCGTGAACGGGCAGGCGCGAAGCCTGAACCGCTACCAGCATACGGTCCTCGTCCGGGAGGCTGCCCGCCTCGCGATTCAGTAGACGCGCCGCGTGTGCGCCCTCAGCGGCGCGTGCTTAGCTGATCGAGCAGCCCACGCAATTTCTCGAGGCGGATCGCGGGACCGTCCTCGACCCAGCCGCTGGCCGTCTCGGCGACGACCGAGCCTTCGGGGATCGACGGATCGGCGATGAGTTTCAGATCGGGGCGCAGCCCGTCGATGCGGGAGAGATCGGCGGGGTTGAGACGCAGCCGCGCGGGCGCGCCATCCTCGGTGATGAGGGCGGCGACCGCATGCGTGCGCTCGGCGAGCAGATCGGTATCGACCGCGGCGCATTCGCCCACCACCTGGCGGACGAGCCGCGAGACGGTCTCGGACAGCAAGCGCGCGAGATCGGCGGGTGGCTCGGCCTGTACGCCCGCGAGCGCGGTGGCAAGTCGGTCGAAGGCGGCCTGCTCGCTCTCCAGCGCGGCGAGCGCGGTGCGATGGCCTTCGTCGAAGCCGACCGCATAGGCCTCGGCGCGCTGCGCCTCGCTGTCGTTGATCGCGGCGCCCGCGGCTTGGGGTTGATCCGTGCCAGCATCGCTGGCCCAAGCCGAAAAGCCGGTGCCGCCGCCCGTGGGGTTCGCGGTGAAGCGCGCGGGCGCGGGGCGCGTCCAGACGGGGACGGCGGGCGCGTCGGCGAAAATGCCCTTGGCCCAATGGCCCGACATATCAGACATAATCATCGTCCTTGCCGCCAAGGTTGATCGTGCCTTCGCTGGCGAGGCGGCGGGCGATCGAGAGCATCTCCTTCTGCGCCTCCTGCACTTCGGCGAGGCGCATCGGCCCGCGATCAGCGATCGAATCCTGGATCGATTGCGCGGCGCGGCTGGACATGCAGCCGAACATCTTGCCCTTGAGCCGTTCTTCGGCGCCCTTGAGCGCGACGACGAGGATGTCGCTGTCGACCGTGCGCAGCAGCGTGCCGAGGCTCTTGTCGTCGAGCGCGTTGAGATTGTCGAAGACGAACATCTCGTCCTCGATCGTGCGCGCCAGATTCTTGTCGAGCTTCTGCAGCGCCTTCAGGATGCGGCTCTCGGCCGCCTTGCGGCTGTTGTTGACGATCTGCGCGGCCTCGCTGGTGCCGCCGCGACGCGTCGCGGCGCCGGACTTGGGCTGCGAGACGGGGCGGAGCAGCAGGCGCTCGACATCCTGCAGCGCCTCCGAGCTGATCGGCCCCAAAGTGGCGACGCGGTGGATCAGCTGCGGCTGGATCTCTTCGGGCATCTGCTGGAGCACGTCGGCGGCGATCGGCGGCTCGAGATGCGCGAGCACGACCGCGATGAGCTGCGGATGCTCGTTCTCGATCAGCAGCGCGATCGTTACCGGATCCATCCATTTGAGCGCATCGAGGGAAGGCCCGCGCGTCGCCGGGGTGATTCGGTCGAGGATCGTGCCGGCGCGCTCGGGGCCGAGCGCGCGCTCCATCATGCCGCGGATCTGCAGATCGGCCGCATAGCCGATCGTCGTGCGGCTCTTGGCGCGGTTGACGAATTCGTCGAGCACGCCGTTCACTTCGCGCTCCGAGACGTCGGCGACGGTGAACATCGCGCCGCCGAGATGTTCGACCTCGGGCGGATCGAGCCGGCCGAGCACTTCGGCGGCTTCCTGCTCGCCCAGCAGCATCAGCAGGATCGCGGCGGCCTGGCTGCCGGTCGGGATCGCGCCGGTGGCGCTCGTCTCGGTAATATCGGCCATCGTCTTTATCCGTTCTGCGCGGCGCCGGGCATGTCGGCCCGGATGAGGTCACGGACGACCAGGGCGGCGCGGGCCGGATCCTGGCGGACGAAATTGCGGATGAGCGTAGCGCGATCAGTGTAGCCAGGTGCCGCCTCGATCATGTCGAGCGTGACGGGGCGGCTGGGATCGGCGACCGCCTCGGAGGCGATGGCGGCGGCGATCTCGCGCTGGATTTCGGGGCTGGGCGGCACGCCCGCATCGGCGCTCGAGCCCGTCCCGCCACCGCGAAGGCCGCCTGCAGAACTGCCGGCTCCGCTGCTGCTGCCCGAGCCGCCGGCATAGGAGCCCGAGGCCGATCCGCTGGCGCTGGCCGCGCCGCGCTTCTTCATCAGCGGCTTGGCGATGCCGAAGAAGGCAAGGAGCGCGATCAGCAGGGCCGAGCCATTGCGGGCGGCGATGCCGACCCACGACGCCTCATACCATTTGGCGGCGGAGCTATCGGCAGCGACATCGGCGAAGGCGCGGCTGGACAGCGCGAACTGATCGCCGCGGGTCGTGTCGAAGCCGACCGCGCCCTTCACGAGCTGCTCGATCTGGGCAAGCTCCGCGACGCTGCGCGGCTTGGCGCCCTGCTTGAGCGCGACCGCAACCGACAGCCGCTTGATCGTGCCGGTCGGGTTGCGCGTGACCGAAACCTCGCGGCCGAGCTCGAAGGTGCGATTGTAGGTTTCGCTGGTCTTGCCGCCGTCGGCCGCGGCGGTGGTGCCGGGCTGGGCGCCGACCGCGCCGTTCGGCTGGACCTGCGCCGGCGGAGTCGCGGTGACCTGCGCCGTCGTCGGCGGCTGATTTGCGATCGCGCCGGGGATGCCGCCAGCCTGGCCCGCGGCGCCGGCCTGATCCTTGTTCCAGCCGCCGGCTTCGGCCTTGATGACGGCCGTGTCCTTCGGATAGCTTTCGCGCGTCGCCTGCACTTCGGCGAAATCCAGATCGGTATGGACCTCGGCGGTGAAGCCGTCGGCGCCGACGAGCGGGGTCAGCAGCTTGGTGATCGCGTCGCGATAGCCCTGCTCCGTGCGCTGCTGCAGCTCCAGCTGGCGATCGCCGCCGCCGTCGCCGCCCTGGCGCGACAGCAGATGCCCCGCCTGATCGACGACCGAGACATGATCGGGCGAGAGGCCGGGCACAGAGGTGGCGACCAGATTGACAATCGCCTGTACCTGACCGTCCGAGAGCGCACGGCCCTGGCGGAGGCGCAGCATGACCGAGGCGCTGGCCGGGGCCGCGTCACGGACAAACACGCTCTGCTGCTCGACGGCGAGGTGAACCTTGGCGCTCTCGACGGCGTCGATCGCCTCGATCGTGCGGGCGAGATCCATTTCGCGGGCACCGCGGACGCGCTCGCCCTCGAGCGCGCGGCTCGCACCCATCGGCAGCGAAGCGAGCACGCTGTCGCCATCGGGCGCGCTCTTGGGCAGGCCGGCCTGCGCGAGCAGCATCTTGGCGCGATAATAATCGCCTTCCGAGACGGTGACCGCACCCGTCGAGCGATCGATCGAATATTTGATCCCCGCGCTGGTCAGCTGATCGGCGACGGCGGCCTTGTCGGCATCGCCGAGACCCGAGAAGAGGCTTTGCTGGGGGCCGGTCGCAAACGTCATCCACGCGGCAAAGGCGATCGCCAGCGCGGCGATCAGGCCGACGGCAGGCAGGCTCTTGGCCACGGCCGGCTGGCGCGTGAAGCTGCGGATCCGCTCCAGAACATTGCCCGTGGGCAAAGCGGCGGGAAGGCGCGACGAGGCCGCGACGGGGAGGGTTGCTGCGTCACTCATATCAAACCGGCATGCTCATGATGTCCTTATAGGCGGACAGGAGTTTGTTTCTGACTTGCAGGGTCGCCTGGAAGCCGACCGAGGCATGTTCGCGCGCGAGCATGACCTGGGCGATGTCCGTGGTCTCGCCGCGCTCGTACGAGGTGGTCGCGGTCTCGGCATTGGCCTGGAGGCCGTTGACCTGCTCGAGCGCGCTCTTCATCGCACCGGCGAAGCTGGTCGCATCGGTCGTCGGCTTGACGCCGTCGATTGGCGATGCGCCGCCGACGCCGGCCGAGCCCGCCGCCTTCTGCAGCGCGCTGTTCTGCTGCAGGATCGCCGAGCGCATCGCGAGCAGGCTGGATGGGGTGATGGCGGTCATTGCTCAGCCCTCACGCCGCCTGCCGGCGCAGATCGGCGAGCCGATAGCGCAACGTGCGTTCGCTGATGCCGAGCCGTTCGGCTGCGCGCAGGCGGTGGCCGTTGCACGCATCCAGAGCTTCCTCGATCGCGGCGGCTTCCGAATGACGGGCCGCCTCGGCGAGGCGGATCGGGCCGTTGGCGGCGCGCTGCTGCGACGGCTGCGCGCGGACCTGCTGGCAGGCGGCGAGCGTGCCGGCCTCGATCGCGAGATCGTCGGCCTCGATGCGGTCGCCGCGGCGGAGCAGCATCGCGCGTTGGAGAACATTTTCCAGCTCGCGGACATTGCCGGGCCAGCCATGCGCCATCAGGCGATCGAGCGCGGCGTTGGTCGGCCAGGGGAAAGTCTCGCCCGCTTCGAGATGGCGGAGCATCAGCGTGGCGGTGATCGCGCGGACGTCGAGGCGGCGCTGCGAGAGCGGCTTCAGCATCAGCGGCATGACGTTCAGGCGCCAGTAGAGATCGGCGCGGAAGCGGCCTTCGGCGACTTCCTCGGCGAGCTCGCGGTTGGCGGCGGCGACGACACGGACGTTAACCGGGATCGGCTTGGTCGCGCCGACCGGGAGCACTTCGCGCTCCTGGAGCGCGCGGAGCAGTTTGGCCTGCAGCGGCAGCGGCAGCTCGGCGACCTCGTCGAGGAGCAGCGTGCCGCCGTCAGCGGCGCGGAACAGGCCCTCGGATGCGCCGGCGGCGCCGGTGAAGGCGCCCTTGGCGTGGCCGAACAGCATCGCTTCCAGCATCGTATCGGGCAGCGCGGCACAATTGACCGCGACGAACGGACCGTCGGCGCGCTTGGATGTCGCGTGGATGAAACGGGCAATGCCCTCCTTGCCGGTACCCGTCTCGCCGAGCACGAGCACGGTCGCGTCGCTCTTGGCGATGCGGGCGGAAAGCGTGAGAAACGCGGCGCTTTCCGGCTCGCCGGCGGCGGGGCGATAAGCAGGGCGGACGAGCTCGGCGATCAGCGCGTGGCCGAAGGCGGCGTCGTTCATGCCGAAGCGGATCTCGGCCGGAAGGCCGTTGCTGGCGGGCTGATAGGAGGGCTCGCCGTCCGCGATCGTGACGATCAGGTCGCGGTAGCGGGCGTGCGCGCGCTCAGCCGTGTCGAGGATGCGGATCGCGTCGCGGCCGGCCGGCGCCGTCGCATCGATGCGCGGCACCGCCAGTCCGACGCCTGCCAGCCATGCCGCCAGCATCGGATTGGCCTTCGCCGCGCCCTCGCTCAACCCTGTCTCGGTCATCCGCTACAGCCCTCGTGAACATTTCCGAGAAGTGCTGTTCACCTCTCGTGAAGGCTGGTTACGCCCGAATTAACTATCAAATCCTTAAAGGCACCCGCGTGTCACGGGAGCGCGCGGCCCGCGCCCCGTGTGTGAGCGCGAAAGAACCGCGCTTTTCGGCCTCCGCGGCCTCCCCCGAAAATAATCTGGTTAAAGCCCCGGCGACGACGGTCGTTATCCGGTTTCGAGGCGGCAAAGGACCCCCCAGTCCGACGCCTGGGATTAAGCGGGGAAAGGAACCAACCTGTGACTGTGATCAATACCAACATCGCGGCGCTCCGGGCCCAGGCGGGTACGAACACCGCCTCGGCCATGAGCGCGACTGCCATGGAGCGCCTGTCGACCGGCAAGCGCATCAACTCCGCCAAGGACGACGCCGCCGGCCTCGCCATCTCCAGCCGCATGACCAGCACGGTCCGCGGTCTGGCGGTTGCGGTCCGCAATGCGAACGACGGCATCTCGATGGCGCAGACTGCGGAAGGCGCGCTCGGCCAGGTCACCAACATGCTTCAGCGCATGAAGGAACTGGCTGTTCAGTCCGCCAACGGCACGCTTTCCGACACGGATCGCGGCAGCCTCCAGAACGAGCTCTCGCAGCTCGTCTCGGAAGTCGACAACATCTCCAAGACGACCAACTTCAACGGCATCGCGCTGCTGGACGGTTCGGCCAAGGCGATCAACCTGCAGACGGGCACGAACGCTTCGGACCAGGTCTCGATCAAGATGGTCAACACCTCGGCCGACTCGCTGGGCCTGAACGGCTACAAGGTCGATGGCCAGGTCACGACGGGCCGCACCGGCACGGCGCTGACGACGATGGCGGCCAGCGACATCCTGCTCAACGGCAAGAACGCTTTCGTCACCGCCCCGACCGCCGACACGGCCGCAGCGCTCGCCACGGCGATCAACACGAACACCGGCCAGACCGGCGTCTCGGCAACCGCCTATAACACGCTGACCAGCGGTGCGGTCTCGTCGAGCGGCGTCACCTCCGGCCAGCTGACGATCGGCGGCACGACCGTCACCGGTGCCAACGGTGCGGAGATCGTCAAGAACATCAACCGCGATGTCGCCGGCGTCACCGCCAAGCTGAACGGCGACGGCACGATCGCGCTCTCGAACGACACCGGTGCCGACATCGTCATCGCCGGCTCGGCTCCGGGCGCAGCGGGCTTTACCACGGGCACCTATCATGGCTTCGTGGCGCTCAACAGCGCGGATGGCAGCGACATCAAGGTCACCCGCGGCACGGCCGGCACGCATGCCGACTTCCTGGCGATGGGCCTGAACGAGATGTCGGACGGCTCCACCGTCGTCGGCGGCGCCGGTAACGGCACCGCGCTCCTCTCGAGCGACGATCTGAAGATCAACGGCGTCACCGTCGGTGCCTCCAGCGATGCCTCGGCTGCTTCCAAGGCCGCTGCAATCAACGCCGTTACCGGCCAGTCGGGGGTTTCGGCCAGCGCCAAGACGACCGTCACGGCTCAGCTGGATGCCTCGAAGATCGCGGCTGCCGCCACGATCCAGATCAACGGCGCCACGGTGACCCTGTCCGACGCGGACGGTGTGGTTGGCATGTCGATCTCCGACGTGGTGAAGAACATCAACGCGGCGGGCATCTCCGGCGTCGTCGCTTCGACGGACACCTCGGGCAACCTGATCCTGAGCTCCGACGGCGGCAACGACATCGCCATCAAGGAAGGCACGGCGGGCCTCACGCTCTCCGCTTCGACCGACGACGGCTCGGCTGCGGTGACCACCTTCTCGACGGCTGCGTCCTTCCACGGCCGCATCTCGCTGAAGTCGGACGCCGGCGCGGACATCAAGGTCGAGGGCTCCACGGCCTCGCTGGCCAAGGTGGGCTTTGCCAACCAGGGTGGCTCGGGTGACTTCGTCGCCGGCTCGCTCTCGATCGCTACCCAGGCTTCGGCTTCCGGCGCGATGACCGTGATCGACAAGGCCCTCGACAAGGTGTCGCAGAGCCGCGGTGATCTCGGTGCGATCCAGAACCGCCTGCAGGTGACCGTCAACAATCTGTCGACGACCTCCACCAACCTCGAAGATGCCCGTTCGCGGATCGAGGATGCGGACTTCTCGGCGGAAACGACCAACCTCGCCAAGTCGCAGATCCTCTCGCAGGCTGCCACGGCGATGCTGGCTCAGGCCAATCAGAGCGGCCAGAACGTTCTGAGCCTCCTGCGCGGGTAAGCCCCGACTAACCTTCGGGCGAACCAAAGCCCCCGGCGCTCCCTCCCCTCGGCGCCGGGGGCTTACTTTTTGCTTGATAGGCCGCACCGGCCCGCACCCCCACCCGACCTCCCAATCAGATTACGCTGTGGGAGGTCGGGTGGGGGCGGGCCGGTGCGGCGCTTAGATGATACCGTGGCCGATCGAGAGGCGGACGATGCCGACGATGATCACCACGAGGTTCAGTGCGCGACCCGCGCCGTGGCGCGAGAGCAGGCCGAAGACGAGCCCGACGACCGCCACGGGCACGATCAGCCAGTACATCCAGCCAAGCAGCGGCAGGAAGGCGATCAGCGCGGCCGGCAGCGTGATGAGGCCGATGAGCACGGACAGGATATTCATGCCGCCGATATTGGCACCGATTTCCGCCCTATCAAGATAGGACAAAGATGCGGGCCAGCCATTGTCCCCGCTCGCGCCGCTGCTACCGTCGCCTTTCTCGACGGGGGTGAACATGGCGGACGGAAACGACGGTGGGCTGACACGGCGCGGCATGCTGAAGGCGGGGGTGGTCGCGGCCGCTTTGGCGCCCGCCGCCGCGGCGGTCGTGCCAGCGGGAACGGCCGCTCTTCGCGATCAACTCTTGCTCGCACCCGACATCCTCTATTTCAACGCCGCGAACATCGCGCCGACCTTCCGCAGCGTCATCGACGTGCAGGAAAAGGAATTGCGCGCGTTCCAGGCCAATCCGAGCCGTGAATATCGCGAGAAATATCCCGTCGCCGCGGATCGCCTGCGCGCGCGGCTCGGCAAGCGGCTGGGCGTCACCGCCGAGGAGATCGCGCTTCTCCGCAATTGCAGCGAGGCGAATACGGTCGCGGTGCTGGGGCTCGATCTGAAGCCGGGCGACGAAGTGATCGTCACCGAGCATAATCACCAGTCGACGCTCGACAGCTGGAAGCTGCGCGCCAAGCGCGACGGGCTCGTGCTCAAGATCCTGCCGACGCCGGTCTCGGCGACGTCGCCGCAGGCGGTGGCCGACGATTTTGCGCGCGCCGCCACCCCGCGGACCAAGGCGATCTTCCTAAGCCACATCACCAACGTGACCGGGCTGCTCTATCCGGTCGCCGCCATCGCGGAGGTCGCGCGCAAGCACGGCGCGTGGCTGCACGTCGATGGCGCGCAGACCTTCGGCTGGATGCAGCTCGATCTGCCTGCGCTCGGCGTCGATTCCTATGGCGGTAGCACGCACAAATGGATGATGGGGCCGCTCGAGGCGGGGCTGCTCTATGTGCGGCGCGATCGACAGGACAGGCTCAATCCGACGATGCTGAGCCACGGTTACTGGCTGACCGACACGCGTAACCTGGAGACGGCGCAGCGCTACGAGATACTCGGCCAGCGCGACGATCCGAAGCTGGAGGCGATCGAGGCGACGCTCGTGCGCCTCGATGCGCTCGGCGAACGCTGGATCGAGACGGAGACGCGGGCGCGGGGCAGCGAGATGCGGCACATCCTCGCCGCCGTGCCGGGCGCGAAGATCGTCGGCAGCGGCGATCCGGCTTTGTCGGGACCGATCCTGACCGTCGCCTTCCCGGGCCAGGACGTCACCGCGCTGCGCGCACGGCTGTGGAAGGATCACAAGCTGGCGACCGCGCAGGCAAGCGCACAGGGCGCGGCGCTGATCCGCTTCTCGCCGCACATCTACAACAGCCGCACCGAGATGGAGCAGGTCGCGGCGTTGCTCGTTCGGAGCTGATCCGCCGCCGGGCGGGCATAAGGAGAGACAATGTGAGCGTCGCCTTTCGTCGCGAGAGCGACGAGGAACATCTGGAGCCGAAATTCGAGCTGCCCGTGCCGCCCGGCCCCAATCCGGTGACCGAGCGCGGCTATCGCCTGATCGAGGCGAAGGTGACGCTGCTCGAGGCCGGTGTGCAGGTCGAGACGGACGACGAGCGGCGCAAGGGCCTCGTCCGCGAGCTGCGCTACTGGCGGACGCGCCTGGCCTCGGCCGAGATCGTCGCGCCGCGCGAAAGCGAGAAGGTCGTGTTCGGATCGCGCGTGCGCTTCCGGCGCGAAGGCCGCGAGCAGGAGATCGTGATCGTCGGCCATGACGAGGCCGATCGCGACAAGGGCACGGTCTCCCAGGATGCGCCGCTCGCACGGGCGCTCATCGGCGGGGTGGAGGGCGACCTGTTGCCCTTCGCCGGCCGCGAGGATGCGATCGAAGTGCTGGAGGTCGGCCTGCCGCGCTGAGAGCGCGTCAGAGCTTCGGCGGGACCGCGTCCATGATCGTGATCTTGCGCCCCGTATCCTCGCCGACGCTCGATTGGGTGACGAGGATCGTGCTTCCGGGCACGAGCACAGCCTTCACCGAATCGAGGAAGGCGCGCGGCATCCGCACGCGATTGAGCGTCGCCTCGTCGAGCGGGCGCCCGGCATCCTCGGCATGGCCGGGCAGGCCGACATAGATCCAGCGCGGCTTGCCGTCCGCTGCGGTCGTCAGGCTGATGACGTGGCTCCCGGGATCGTCATCCTTGATGATCGCCCGACTCCGGCCGATCTCGGTGCCGTTGCGCAGCACGACGATCGCCTGATCATGCTTGGAGACGATGATCGTGACCGGGCCGGCGGCGGCCTTTTCGGGCGCCCAGCGATATTCGCCTTCCTCGAGCCGGACCTCGGCGATGGGCTTGCCGGTCGGCAGGATCGGCTGGAGCAGCCCCGCCGCGGTGGAACGGACATGATCGGCCTTGCCGTCCTGCACCACCACCGTCGCGCCCAGCTTGGTGATCGCGAACAGCGCCTTGGCGAAGCTGTAGGGCAGATGGACGCAGCCATGGCTCTCGGGATAGCCGGGCAGGCCGCCCGCATGGAGCGCGACCCCATCCCAGGTCAGCCGCTGCTGGAAGGGCATCGGCGCGGCATTGTAGAGATTCGATTTGTGATCGGCGTCCTTCTGCAGGATCGTGAAGACGCCGGTCGGCGTCTCGTAGCCGGGCTTGCCCGACGAGATCGTGCTGACGGCGATGCGCACACCGTTGCGATAGACGGTCGCGCGCTGGCGAGAGAGATCGACATAGACGAGCAGCGGCCCCGCCGGCGCGATCTGCGGTGCCCAGACCCATTGGCCGGGCTTCAGCGTTTCGGCGACGCGCGCAAGCTCCGGCGCCGAACTGGCCGCGGAGCCTTGCGCCAAGGCGGGCGAGGCGGCGACCGCGATGGCGCCGACGAGGCCGGCAATGCGGAGAAGAGAAGACGGGCTCATGGCCGGTGCTTATCAGAAATCCCGCGCGGGACGATAGCGACGGGCCCGCCGCGGCCTTCTCGCGGCGCGGAAAACGGCCGCTACCGCTCAGGCGGCTCTCAGCAACCGATCCGCTCGCGCGCATTTCTCCATATCGGCCAGGCGCATGCGCTGGTGCTCCAGGGCGGAGTGCTTCAGCAGCTTGACCAGGCGCGCCGCGTCCGGGATCAGGCGCGCCTTGTCGAAACAGGCGACGGCGCCGCGCCGCATCGCCTCTCCGCTCTCGAACGATCCCGGGGAGGTCGATGAGGATATGACGATGACGGGGGCGTGCGCGTGCTGGCCCAGCTCGTCGAGGAAGGTCAGCCCGTCGGTTCCGGGCAAAGAGAGATCCAGCGTGATCACGTCGGGCGCCTCCGATGCGATGAACTGGCGCGCCTGATCGACGTCGGCGGCGAGACCGACCACCTCGCAATTGCTGGCATTTTCGAAAATGCCTTCCAGCAGGGCCCGGATCGTCAACGAATCATCGACGACCAGAATACGCAACTTCGTCAACTCACTCGCCTTGCCTGCCGATGGCCGAACGCCACATCGACTACACAATGCCCAGGCAGCGAGTTGGTTACGCCCGATGACAAAAAAAGCTTGGTGTTCAGGACGTTAACTTAACGCAAAGCGCGGCGGCGAGGCTGCGCTCGGGCGTGCGCAACGGGCGCGCCGCGGCCTGCACGGCGATGCGTGCGCCAGGTAAGACGGCTTATGCCGTCGCGTCATGGAAAGAAAATGGTGCACCCAGAGCGATTCGAACGCCCGACCCTCAGATTCGTAGTCTGATGCTCTATCCAGCTGAGCTATGGGTGCGTGGTGGGGTCCCCTAGTCGAGGGCCGGCGCGGGCGCAACCCTCGGTTCGCGTCCCGGCCGCGATTGTCGGCAGGGGGCGCGGCCGGTAAGGCGCCTGCATGCGCTTCTCTCCCCTGTTCGCGTTCGGTGGCCTGATGCTGGCCGGTTGCAGTGCGACCTTGCCCGACGTGCCGAGTCTCGGCTCCCGGCCCGTCGAGCATCAGGCGATCCTGCCGCCCGATGCCGCAAGCGAGCCGCAGACCGCCGCGAGTCCCGCATTGACGAGTCAGCTCACCCAGCTGCTCAGCGATGCCAAAGCCGGGCATGCCGCGTTCGAGACCGAGCGCAAGACTGTGTCCGCGACCATTTCCCGCGCCAAGGGGGCGGCCGAGGGCAGCGAAGCGTGGATCGCGGGCCAGGAGGCGTTGAGCGCGCTGGAGGCGGCGCGCACGCCGGTGCGCAATGCGGCGGGCGCGATCGACGGGCTGCGCGTGGATCCCGCCTTCGTCGGGACGGGCGACCGCGAGGCGATCGAGGCGGCGGCGGCGGCCGTTGCGGGGCTCGCGGCCGCCGAGGCCGACGCGGTGGACGGGCTGACCGGCTAGCACGGGCGCTCCGCCGCATAGACGATATGCGCGGAGAGCGGATGATCGGCCGGAAAGGCCGGATGCGCGAAATCGAGATCGGCGCGGTGGACCATGCCGAGCCGCGCCATCAGCGTCCACGAGGCGACATTGGCGGGGACGGTCCAGGCGAGGATCCGCGAGCGCGGCGTGTTCGCCCAGCCCCAGACGAGCGACGCCCCGGCCGCCTCGCGCGCATAGCTCTGCCCCCAGGCATCGCGGCGCAGGCGCCAGCCTATCTCCAGTTCGTCGATCACCGGGGTGGCGGGATGGCCGCCTTCGCGCAGACCGCAAAAGCCGAGCAGGGCGCCGTCCTCGCGTCGCTCGATCGCCCAGAAGCAATGACCGCACCGCGCCTGCATGTCGCGCTGGCGGGCGATCGCCGCCTCGACATCGGCGCGCGGCTGGGGGCCGCCGAGATGCGCCATCACCTCGGGATCGGCGCACATCGTGGCGAAGGGCGCGGTGTCGGCGTCGCGCCAGTCGCGCAGGATCAGGCGTTCGGTCTCGATCATGGTCGCTGCGCCTCGTAGGTGACGTGGCGACGGAGAGGATCGCCGGCCGCGAAGAGCGGGTGATCGAAATCGAGATCGGGGCGGGGCGTCATTCCCAGCCGCGCCATCAGGCGCACGCTCGGCAAATTGGCCGGAACCGTGATCGCGACGATTCGCGGTGCGGGCAGATGGCCCCAGCCCCAGGCGAGGCTCGCCTTCGCCGCCTCAAGACCATAGCCCTGTCCCCAGGACTCCTCGGCGAGCTGCCATCCGATCTCGATCTCGCCCTCGATCGGCGTGTCCGCACGCGCGAACGGCGCCAGGCCGCAGACGCCGATCAAGCGCGCGTCGGCGCGCCGTTCGACGCCCCAGCACGACATGCCATACGCAGCCTGACACGCCATCATGGCGACGATCGCGTCCCATGCCTCGTCGGCAGGACGCGGGCCGCCGAGATAGCGTCGCCCGGATGGCGAAGCGAACATCGTCGCGACAGCATCGCGATCGTCCGGCCCGATCGGGCGCAACAGCAGTCGCTCGGTCTCGATCATCCCCCCATGAGGCGCGCGGCGTGGAGCGCGTGATAGGTGAGCACGCCCGACGCTCCGGCGCGCTTGAACGCCATCAGTGTTTCCATGACGAGCCCGTCGCGCTCGCCCGCGCCGGCCGCGACTGCCGCTTCGATCATCGCATATTCGCCCGACACCTGATACGCGAAGACCGGCACCTCGAAGCGCCGCTTCACGAGGGCGACGATGTCGAGATAGGGCAGGCCCGGCTTGACCATCACCGTATCCGCGCCCTCGGCGAGATCGAGCGCAACCTCGCGCAGCGCCTCCTCGGCATTGGCGCTGTCCATCTGATAGCCCTTCTTGTCGCCCTTCAGCAGGCCGCGGCTGCCGACCGCGTCGCGGAACGGGCCGTAAAATGCCGAGGCATATTTGGCGGCATAGGCCATGATCTGGACGTCGGCGAAGCGCTCGCCTTCCAGCGCGGCGCGGATCAGGCCGATGCGCCCGTCCATCATGTCGGAGGGCGCGATGATGTCGGCGCCGGCGCGCGCCTGGTTGAGCGCCTGTTCGACGAGGATCTCCATCGTCTCGTCGTTGAGGACGCGGCCTTCGGCGTCGACGAGTCCGTCATGGCCGTGCGCGGTGTAGGGATCGAGCGCGACATCGGTGAGGATGCCGATGGGCACGCCCGCGTCCTTGATCGCGCGCGAGGCGCGGCACATCAGATTTTCGGGGTTGAGCGCTTCCTCGCCGCGCGCCGATCGCAATGCGTGGGGCGTGTTCGGGAAGAGCGCGAGGCAGGGGATCCCCAGAGCGGCCGCCTCCTTCGCGCGCTGGACGAGCAGGTCGATCGACCAGCGCGAGACGCCGGGGAGGGTGCCGATCGGCTCCTCGGTCTGCGTGCCTTCGGTTACGAACAGCGGCCAGATCAGATCGGCGGGCGTCAGGACATGTTCGGCGACCATCGCCCGGCTCCAGGCATAGCGACGCGTGCGGCGGAGGCGAAGGGCGGGATAGGAAGCGTGGTGAGTCATGCGGCCTGCCTAGCGCCAAAGCGGCGCGGAATGAACCGCGGCGGGAGGAGCGGTTCGGGCGCGGAAGTTGACAAAGTTGACACTACGTCACCCCCCGGTGCGGGTTCCCGGAGTGCGAAAGGTCACTGGAACGTCGCACCAGTGCGCGCGCGTATCTGCGCGCCTACGCACGCGAGGGTGCATGGCCTGGCGGGCGGCAAGGGCTGGCGATGGGGCATGACGTCCGACTCCCTGTGGTGCGGACCGCCCAAGGATCACATGAAATCCTACATTGCAAAAGGATATTTTCGGGGGAAGCACGATGCGGCTGTACTGCTCAGCCGCCGTTACCTCCCCTCCCTTCCAGGGAGTGGAGCCAAATGACCGCTAACCACCACCTCCAGACATTCGGCCTATCGATAGTGGACGCCGAGAGCGGATTGGCGGCTAGCGCCTCAAATGGCTGTCGCTCAGGCGATCGAAGACTTTGCAAATTCAGAGGCGCGACCGGCTTCGCTCGCAGCCCGCGAGGTGCGCGACCGCTCGACCGGACGGCCGGGGGCTGGCCGCACGCACCCCAAAAGAATCGAAAATGCAGCGAATATTAACCTCGGCGTGCAGTCTCGACCAATCGAGTCATCATGGTTACACATTGTTAGGGGAAAAGGCCTCGTCATTACGAATTAACAGGGCGGCACATTATGAAACTCGTATTTTCGGCGGCGCTGGTTGGCGCCGTTCTCTTCGTTTCGCCGGTGAGCGCCGCGACGCTTGTTCAATATGATTTCACGGGCGCGACGGGCAATCAGGCCTCCACCGCCGCCAGCAATGTCGCGACGGGGCTGACCGGTCTCTCGTTCACGCGCGGCGCCGGGCTCAACGCCCCCGCCGGTGGCAATTCGATCAACTCGAGCGGCTTCAACGCCGAAGCGACCGATTATGTCAGCTTCGGCCTGAACGTCGCTTCCGGTTTCACCGCATCGGTGAACCAGCTCCTGCTTGGCACCCGGTCGTCGAACACCGGGCCGGGCGCGATCAGCCTGCTCGCCTCGCTGGATGGCGGAGCGTTCACGACCATCGCGTCGTTCGCGCAGGGGACCAACGATCTCTATCAGAGCCTTTCGTTCACGACGCTGACCGCAACGAACAGCATCGTGTTCCGCCTGACCGCGTCGGGCACGACCTCGGCCAATGGCGGAACGCTGGCGAGCGGCGGCACCTTCCGCGTCGAGAATTACGTCTCGGGCGGCACCAATTCGCCGGTCTCGATCAACGGCAGCGTCGCCGCCGCCGCGGTGCCGGAGCCCGCGACCTGGGCGATGTTCATCGGCGGCTTCGGCCTGCTCGGCGCGACGCTGCGTCGCCGCCAGCCGGTGCGCGTCAGCTTCGGCTGATCGCTCGCGACGAAATCGAATGAAGAGCCGCCGGCAGCGATGCCGGCGGCTTTTTCATGGTCGCGCGCCTTCCGGCAGCTGGGCTGCCTAGCTTTCCGCCCGCTCGGCCAGCTTGCGCTCCCAGGCCAGCGCATGTTGGACGATCAGGCCGAGATCGTCGCGCTGCGGGCGCCAAGGCAAGGTCTTCAGGATCAGGCTGTTGTCGGCGACGAGAAGATCGGGATCGCCCGCGCGGCGCGTCTCCAGCTTGCGGACGATCGGATTGTTGGTGACGCGATCGACCGTGTCGAGCACCTCCAGCACCGAATAGCCGCGCCCATAGCCGCAATTCATGATCCGGCTCTCCTGCGGGTTTTCGATCAGCCATTCGAGGGCGGCGACATGCGCCTCGGCGAGATCGGAGACGTGGATATAGTCGCGCACCCCCGTGCCGTCGGGCGTCGCATAATCGGTGCCGAACACGCCCACATGCGGCCGCTTGCCCGTCACCGCCTCGACCGCGATCTTGATCAGGTGCGTCGCGCCCGCGGTCGACTGGCCCGATCGGCCGGCGGGATCGGCGCCGGCGACGTTGAAGTAGCGCAGCGCGCAGAAGTTCATCGGCAAGGCCGCGGCGACGTCGCGCAGCATATGCTCGGTCATCAGCTTGGACTGGCCATAGGGGTTGATCGGCCGGTTCGGCATGTCCTCGCGGATCGGGACTTCATCCGGGATGCCGTAGGTGGCGGCGGTCGAGGAGAAGATGAAGTGGGGTACGCCCGCGACGATCGCCGCCTCGATCAAGGCGCGGCTCGCGGCGGTGTTGTTGCGATAATATTTGAGCGGATCGGTGACCGATTCGGGGACGATGATCGATCCGGCGAAATGGAGGATCGCGCCGATCCCGTGTTCGCCCAGCACGCGGCCGACGAGCTCCATGTCGGAGACGTCGCCCTCCACGAAGGTCGCGGTCTCGGGCACCGCCCAGCGGAAGCCCGTCGTCAGATTGTCGAGGACGACGACGTCCCAGCCCGCGTCGAGCAAAGCGAGCACGGCGTGGCTGCCGATATAGCCGGCGCCGCCCGTGACGAGGACGGGAAAGGGTTTCGGACGCATGCTCATACTCTACTCCCCGGGATGGTAAGTGCGCTGCGCGTGCGCGGCGATGTCGGCAGGCTGGAAATGGACCGGCCGGAGCTGGCCTTCCGCATAACGTGGCACCTGATCATTGAAATGCGGTGACGTGGGGTCACCGCTTTCGCCGCCGGCGGTGACCGCCCAGGCGCGCAATGCGGGCCCGAATTCGACGACCGCGACGAAGCTGTTGCCGCTCGTCCCGTACCATTTCTTCGTGCCCGGCCAGGGCTTGGCGCCGAACGAGGCGAGCGAGCCCCACAGCGCCGAAGCGAAGGGGACCGGGGTGGAGGGCCTCGCGTCGTCGAACGTCTGCTGGATCGCGGCGTCGTTGCGCTGGAAGCGGTTGATGTCGCCCCACTTCACCCGCCAGCCGCCGAACAGGCGGGTCAGCTCGGCGGTGGCGCGATCGAGCGCGGCGAGGCGCGCGCTATCGTCGAGCGCCGCCATGCGCGCCCACGGCGATTTGCCGGCGGCGCAGGGCCCCTGGAGGATCGCGGTGCACATTTCGGTGCCCCAATAGACGGCGAGCGTGGTGGCCTCGGATGCGGCGGCCCAGCGGCTGTCCCAGTCGCGGAGCAGTTTCACCGGCGCGGCGAGCTTGGCCTTGCGCGGATCGGCGGCGGGGAGCCTGTCCCACGCAGCGGCGAGTAACGGCACGTTGGTCGCGAAGGTCGGGAGCCAGCTGTCGTAAGCCGCGGCGATCAGGCCGGGGGCGTCGAAATCCTTGCGGCCGGTGAGCAATCTGGTCGCATGTTCGCCGCGCGGATTGTCGCCGACCATGTCCATGTAGCGGGGGAAATCGGCCTTGCGGATGCTGGCGGGGCCGGCGGCGCCCCACGGCGCATTGTTCGTGTTCATCGCCCAGCCGCCGGGCGGATTCACCGCCTGCGGGAGCTTGGCGAGCGGGGTCAGGCCGCGCCAGTCGGTCGCGGGATCGCTGCCGTCGACCGCCTTGGTATAATCGAAGCGATCGTCGCGGACGGGGACGAATTGCGGGTGGAGATAGGCGATCGTGCCTTTGTCATCCGCGAACAGCGTGTCGTTCGAGCTATTGGCTTGGAGCGCGGCGATCTTGAGGAAGCCCGCATAGTCGCGCGCCTTGGTGCGCAGATAGCTCTGCTCGAGCGCGGGGACGGGCCTCCACATCATCTTGAAGGCGACCGGCCTGCCGCCTTCCGAGCGGACGAGCGGGCCGTGCGTCGAATAGCGGGCGGTGAAGCTGCGCTCGGCGAGCGTGCCGTCCGGCCGGCGATAGCGGATCGTGATCGGCCTGGTCGTCAGCGGGCGGACCTTGCCGCCGTAGAGCGCGCCGCCCGTTTTGGGATCGAGCGTCTCGACATATTCGTCGACCGCATCGACGCCGCTCGACGTGTGCATCCAGCCGACGTGCGGGTTGAAGCCCTGATAGATGAAGAACTGGCCCCAGGTCGCCGCGCCATAGGCGTCGAGCCCCGCGTCGCTCGTCATCTGCAGCTCGGAGCGGAAGAAGAAGCTCGTATGCGGATTGATCAGCAGGAGCGCGTGGCCGTCCTTGGTGTTTGCCGGCGCGATGGCGATGCCGTTCGAGCCGGTCGGCTCGATCAGGTGGCGGTCGGTCGCCAGCGCGACCTCGGGCTTGCCGCCGTAAAAGGCTTCCAGCGCCTTCAGATCGATCCGCTCGATATCGCCGCCGATGCTCCCCTCGGTGAAGGACAGCGCCATCCACGGCTCGAAATGGGTCAGCACCTTCGGATGCACGGCCGGGTGGGTGGCGAGATAATGGTTCAGCCCGTCGGCCCAGGCGTCCATCAGTGCGCGCAGCCATGTGGGGCTCGCGGCATAATCCTTCTGGAGCTGGGCGGGATCGACGTAGAGGCGCTGGCGCAGATCGGCCCAGATCGCCTTCTCGCCTTCGGCCTCGGCGGTGCGGCCGAGCGCGGTCAGATAATTGGCCTCGATCCGGGGGAAATCGTCCTCGGCCTGCGCGCCGATCATGCCGAACACGGCATCGGCGTCGGTCCTGCCGTGGACATGGGCGATGCCCCATTCGTCGCGGGTGATCGTCACGCACCCGGCGGTCGCGGCCCAGCGCGCCTGATCGGGCGAGGCGGCGAACGCGGGCGCTGCGCCGAGCGCGCACAGGATCAGCCACCGTCGCACTCTGCCTTCGGCCCACCCGCCTCTGGCCATGTGTCGCGCCCCCTTTATGGTCGGCTCTCGCTACCGGCGATGGTGCGGCGCGGCAAGGAGACGAAAGTGGGAACGTGGCGCAGATATGCGGGATGGTTGGCGGCGCTGCTGGCGGCCTCTCCGCTGGCGGCGGCGGGGCCGGCGATCCTGCTCAAGCCGGCGCGCGTGTTCGACGGCGTGACGGCAAGCCCGCACGACGGCTGGCAGGTGCTGGTCGAGGGCGATCGCATCGCCGCGGTCGGGCCGGCGCTCGCGGTGCCGGCGGGGGCGCGGGTGATCGATCTGGCGGGGATGACCTTGGCGCCGGGGCTGATCGAAGGGCACAGCCACCTGTTCCTCCATCCCTACAACGAGACTCCGTGGGACGATCAGGTGCTGCACGAGGCGCTCGCGCTGCGAACCGCGCGCGCCGTCGCGCAGGCGCAGGCGACATTGATGGCGGGCTATACGACGGTGCGCGATCTCGGCACCGAAGGCGCGGGCTATGCCGATGTCGGCCTCAGGCAGGCGATCGACAAAGGGATCGTCCCCGGGCCGCGCATCCTGGCGGCGACGCGCGCGATCGTCGCGACCGGGGCTTATGGGCCGAAGGGGTTCGAGCCGGGTGTCGCGGTGCCGCAGGGCGCCGAGGAAGCGAGCGGGGTCGACGATGTGGTCCGCGCGGTGCGCCGCCAGATCGCGGCGGGCGCGGATGTCGTGAAGCTCTATGCCGATTATGCGTGGGGGCCAGGCGAGCCGCGCCGGGCGACCTTCTCGCAGGCCGAGCTTTCGGCCGCGGTCGCCGCCGCGCACGATGCCGGGCGCACGACCGCCGCGCATGCCTCGACCGAGGAGGGGATACGCCGCGCGATCCTCGCCGGCTTCGACACGATCGAGCATGGCGACGGGGCGACGCCCGAGCTGATGCGGCTGATGGCGGCGAAGGGGACCGTGCTGTGCCCGACCCTGGCGGCGACCGACGCGATCCAGCATTATCGCGGCTGGACCGGCGCCGAGCCCGCGCCGGCGGCGGTGCTGGCCAAGCGGCGCGAGCTGGCCGAGGCGCTCAAGGCGCATGTGCGGTTGTGCGTGGGCGGCGATGTCGGCGTGTTCGCGCACGGCACGAATGCGCGCGAGGCGGAGCAGATGGTCGCGGCGGGGATGCCCGCGGGCGAGGCGATGCTCGCGCAGACATCGGGCAATGCGAAGGCGTTTCGGGTCGACGACCGGGTCGGGGCGGTGAAGGCGGGGTTGCTGGCCGACCTGGTCGCGCTCGGCGGCGATCCGACGCGGGATATCACGGCGCTTGAGGCGGTGCGCTTCGTGATGAAGGGTGGTGTGGTGGTGCGGGACTGAGGCAATCAAGCTCCAACCCGCTCATCCTGAGGAGGGACTGAGCTCAGGCGAAGCATGTCCTGAGCGACGCCGCAGGCGGCGTCGAAGGGGCCCGTCTCGAAGGACCTTCACCGTTGCGCGCGTCCTTCGAGACGCCACTTCGACAAGCTCAGTGGCTCCTCAGGATGAGCGGCGGTCAGGTGAACTGGGCCGCATAGGCCTCCGGCTTGAAGCCGATGATCCGCCGCTCTCCGAGATCCAGTACCGGGCGCTTGATCATCGAGGGGTGTGCCAGCATCAGCGCGATCGCCTTGTCCGCATCGAGATCGGTGCGGTCGGCGTCGGGAAGCTTGCGGAAGGTCGTGCCTGCGCGGTTGAGGAGCGTCTCCCAACCCTGCTCGGCGACCCAGCCGGCGAGCGTGGCGCGGTCGATGCCGGCTTTCTTGTAATCGTGGAAGGCGAAGGCGATGCCGTGATCGTCGAGCCAGATACGCGCCTTCTTGATCGTGTCGCAGTTCGGGATTCCGTACATCGTAACGGTCAAAACCAGCCTCCGTTTGCCCTGAGCTTGTCGAAGGGCTGTCCTACTTCGGCGGCCTAGGTGAAGGACAGTGCTTCGACAGGCTCAGCACGAACGGGCGGTTAGTCTGTCGCGTCGCGTTCCAGCTTCGCGCCGTCGACGATCTTCGCCAGCCGCGCCGCCTCGTCGCGGTCGCGCTTCTTCTCGGCGGCGGTGCGGCCGTGGACCGCGCGGTTGGTCTCCGCCTGTGCCTTCGCGCTGTCCCGCGCCTTCGCCTTGCGCACCGCGCGCAGGTTGACGATCTCGCCCATCAGGCCGGGACCAACATCCGGATCGCTTTGGCCGAGACGCTCGCCGTCACCGGCGTGTGTGCGAGCACCTCGCCGTCGATCGAGATCGGCAGCGGCGTGTCGGTCTCGAGGCGGAAGCTCTTGCCGCGGAATTCGCGCAACGTGCCGCGCGCGGTCTGCGGGCCGATGAGGCTCAGCCCCCAGCTCCACAGCAATTTGGTGCGCACCGAGCCCGTCACGACCTGGATCACGATCTCGCCATTCTCGACATCGGTTTCCACCAGCTCGGTGCCGCCATGATAAGCGCCGTTGGCGATGCGAACCTCCAGCGCGCTCAGGCTCTCGCGCCCGCCATCCCAGCTGACGGTGAGCGTGAAGGGCTTGAAGCGCGCCATCTGCAGCGCCGCCCAGGTCAGGTAACCGGGCCGCCCGAGCCATTTCTTGAGGCCGTGGGGCACGGTCTCGGCGATGAGCGGCGAAATGCCGATCGCGGCGCAATTCGCGAAATAATCCTCGTCGATCATGCCGAGATCGATGCGGCGGACCTGTCCGTCGACGATCGTGCGGACCGCGCCCTCGATATCGAGCGGGATGCCGAGCGTGCGCGCGAAGCTGTTCGCGGTGCCGAGCGGGAGTAGCGCGAAGACGGTCTTCTCGGCGACGACATGATCGACCGAGCAGGAAATCGAGCCATCGCCGCCGCCGACGATCACCATCGGCACGCCGGATCTGACCGCGGCAAGGACCGCGTCGTCGAGCTTGGAGGGGTCGCGCACCGCGACCGACGAGACGAGATCGATCCCGGCGCCCTTCAGCAGCCGGCAGGCCTCGCGGAAGGCCTCCCGACCTTTCCGCGACTTGCCGTTGACGATCAAAGCGGCCTGACGCGGCGGGGTGATGCCCATGCCGCTCTCAACGCGGCCCGCGGCTTTAGGATGCGTCGGCGCGGCCGGCCTCAGCCGACGGCGCCGGTCAGGAGCAGCCAGCCGGCATAAGCGAGCAGCATCGCGCCCATGACTGCCGAGAAAGACAGCATCGCCCATCCGAACAAGGTGAGGATCGGTGGATGGCCGCGTGCCTCGCGCTTGTTGCGCGATGCGCTGGCCATGATGAAACTCGCAAGCAGCCCGTAAAAGAGCGCGGCAACTTCTAGCATCGTTGATCCCCCCGGATCGCTGTGGTGAGTCGGCGCATGGTTAACGCCGATCCTCTCAAGGATGCGTTAATGCTGCACCGCACGCAATCGGGGCCGGACGGAAAAATCGGCGGAACGAACGCTTTGGTCGGCGGCTGTCAGGCGGCGAGCTTCACCATGTTGCGGCCGGCGCTCTTGGCGGCATAGAGCGCACGATCCGCCCCGGCGAGCAGGTCGCTCGCGCCTTGCTCTCGGCAATGCGCGGCGATGCCGATGCTGACGGTCACGCGCGGCAGTCCGACCCCGTCCATGTCGACCGGCCCCGCGATCATGCCGCGCAGCCGTTCGGCGACGGCGGTCGCATCTTCGGGGCTCGCGCCCGGCATCAGGATCGCGAATTCCTCGCCGCCCAGCCGCCCGACCAGATCGCCGCTGCGCACGACCCCGACCGAGCGATCGGCGACGACCTGGAGCACCTGATCGCCGACGGCATGGCCGTGCGAATCGTTGACCAGCTTGAAGTGATCGACGTCGAAGATCGCGACGGCGAGCGCCCAGCCGAATTCGTTGGCGGCCTCCACCTGCCGTTCGAGATGGCGGAGGAAGGCGCGGCGGTTGGCGAGGCCGGTCAGCTCGTCGGTCGAGGCGAGCAAGGTCGCCTCGCGCGCCTGCTCCTCGGCGCGGCGCTTGGCCGACATCACATGCTCTTCCAGCTTCTTGCGATCGTCGATGTCGCGCAGCGTGCCGGTGGTGCCGACGACATGCCCGCTCGTGTCGCGCAGCGTCTGGATCGAAAGCTCCATCCAGCGAATGTCGCCGTTCAGCATGCGGAAGCGCAGCAGCCGGCGCGTGCTGTGAACGTCGCCGTCCAGCACCGGCTGCGCCCAGTCGCGGAATTCGGCGGCCTCGGCCTCCTCGATCCAGTCGAGCCACGAGCGGCCCTGGCTTTCGGCGACGGGGTAGCCGGTCAGCGCCTGCCAGGCCGGGTTGAGATAGGTCCAGCGCCCCTTGCGATCGGTTCGGAAGATGACCTCGCCGATATTCTCGACGACGGTCTTGAAGTGATCGGCGAGCAGATGCGCCTCCTCGCCGCGGCGATCGCCCTGCGTCAGCGCCGCAGCGACCGGCAGCGACGAGAGGAAGTTCACCGCGAGGAAGAACTGCAGCAGCAGCAGGTGGCCCGCGGCGTGGGGCCCGCCATGCGCGGCGATCGGCCCGTGGCCCTCGGCGGTGGCGCGTGCGGCGATGGCGGCGATGATGATCGTCGAGGCGACCGCGCCGAATTGGCGGAGCCGGAACGTCGCGAGCAACGCGACCGGAAGCATCAGGAACAGCAAGGGCAGGTGCGAGGTGTAGAAGATCAGGATGGCGACGGCGGCAACCAGCCCCAGCAGGATAAGACTCTCGCCGATGCGCTGGCGCGATATCCCGCTCAATTCCATCGTCTCGGAAAAGCGCGTGATGACGATCACCGCGGGGGCGATGATCGCAAGGCTCAGGGCCGCGGCGCCATACCAGTTGATCAGGGCTTCGCGGAATGGCGCGCCGATCGCGAGGTGCATCCCGATGGCGCCGATGATCGACGAGAAGAGCGGGGCGATCGTGCAGGCCGCGACGAAGATCAGCACGTCGCGCGTGCGCTCGAATGCGCCGGAGATCCCGCCGAAGACACGGATCAGCAGCGCCGCGCCGACCGCCTCGGTCATGTTCGCGATCGGAAAGAGCAGCATCATCGTGAGCGGCT
This sequence comes from Sphingomonas natans, assembly GCF_030546695.1. Taxonomy (GTDB): domain Bacteria; phylum Pseudomonadota; class Alphaproteobacteria; order Sphingomonadales; family Sphingomonadaceae; genus Sphingomonas_I; species Sphingomonas_I natans. The sequence continues at coordinate 12,281 of NZ_JAUOTP010000011.1, read as the reverse complement.
GATCGCGCAGGACGGACGAGATCAGATCGCCGACGAGCGCGCCGAGCACGATCGCGAAGCGATCCTTGCCATCCCGGCCCGAGGCGATCAGCAGGCCGAGCAGGATGCCGTTCGCAGGCCATAAGGAGGTGAGGCCCGAAGCCTGCGAGGCGACGAGCTCGCTCGCCAAGGCGGCGAGCAAGAACAAACATGCGCTGATGCACGCCAGACGCCAACGGCGCCTAGCGATCCCCCCCTCGATCATGGCCCCCCATGAAAAACGCATCGGTCACCTCGCGGCAATTATGCCGCAAGGCTCTTAACGGCGCATTACCCCTGGTGCCGGCCGCGTCAACCGCTGTTGCGCAAAGCGGTCGCGATCGCATTGATAGAAAGCTGAATTCCCTCGGCGATGCGGGGATCGTCCTCGCCCGCGCGGTGGCGCTTGATCAGCTCGATCTGGAGCAGGTTGAGCGGCTCGATATAGGGCAGGCGGAGCCGGACGGATTCCTCCAATTTGGGGCTGCCCTCCAGCAGGCGGCTCTCGCCGGTCAGATCGAGCACCGCATCGCGGGCCAAGTCCCATCCGTGGCGGATTTGCGCGAAGATCGCCTCGCCCGCAGCCTTGTCCTCGACGAGCGCGAGATAGCGATCGGCGATGCCCATGTCCGATTTGGCGAGCACCATTTCGAGATTGGCGAGCGTCGTCTGGAAGAAGGGCCAGCGCGAGGCCATGTCCTTCAGCAGCGCCTTGTCCTCGAAATCGGTGAGCGCCTGGCCGACGCCGTACCAGCCCGGCAGCATCACGCGCGCCTGCGCCCAGCTGAACACCCAGGGAATCGCGCGCAGATCCTCGATCCGGTCCGATTTCGTGCGACTCGCCGGGCGCGAGCCGATCTTGAGCCCGGCAATCTCGTTGATCGGCGTGAATTGGCGGAAGAAGGTGCGGAACCCCTCGGTCTCGTAGACGAGCCCGCGATAGGCGCGGAACGCATTGCCCGAAATCTCGCGCATCGCCGCGTGGAAGCGCTGCTCGCCCTTCACTTCGCCCGGATCGAGGCTGGTCAGCAGGGTCGCGGCCGCCATCGCCTCCAGATTGAGCGCGGCGGCGGGCTTGGTGCCATATTTGGCGGCGATGACCTCGCCCTGCTCGGTGATGCGGATCCGGCCCTTCACCGTGCCCGCGGGCTGGGCGAGGATCGCGCCGAACGCCGATCCGCCACCGCGCCCGACCGCGCCGCCGCGGCCGTGGAACAGCTGCATCGCCACGCCGGCCTTCTCGAACACCGGCTTCAGCGCGCGGCTCGCCTCGTTGAGGCTCCACACCGACGTCAGATAGCCGCCGTCCTTGTTGCTGTCCGAATAGCCGACCATCACCTCCTGATAGCCGCGCGCCGAGACGCGGGCGGAGACTTCGGGCAGATCGAAATAGGCCTTCATGATCGCCGGGCCGTTTTCGAGATCCTCGATCGTCTCGAACAGGGGCACGACCATGATCGTCGAGGAGGCGGGATCGTCGGGCCGGTAGAGGCCGACTTCCTTCAGCAGGATATCCACCTCGAGCAGATCGGAAACCGAATCGGTCTTGGAGATGATGTAGGTCGTGATCGCCGCCGGGCCGTAGCGCGCATGCGCCTCGGCGGCGGCGATGACGATCGCGAGCTCGCCCGCCGTCTCCTCGCCATAAGCAAGATGCGCGCCGGTCAGCGGGCGGGCGGTGCGCAGCTCGCGGCGCAGCAGCGCGACCTTCGCCGCCTCGTCCAAGGCGATATAATCAGCCTCGACGCCCGCGACCTTGAGCAGCTCGGCGACGACGCGCTCGTGGACGTCGCTATTCTGGCGCAGATCGAGCGTGGCGAGGTGGAAGCCGAACGTCTCGACCGCGCGGATCAGCCGGCCGAGCCCGCCGCTCGACCCCAGCGATCCGCCGCCGCCTGCGGCCAGCGCATGCGCGAGATCGACGAGATCGCGGCGCAGCTCGGCGGGAGTCGCATAGGGGTCTGCGGCGTGCGTCGGCGCGCGCGCCGGCAGCTTGCCGGTGGTCGCCTTGTAGGTCGCGGCGACGCGCGCATAGATGCCGGTGACGGCGCGGCGATAGGGCTCGTCGGCGCGCGCCGGGCCGTCGTCGTGCGAGAGGTCGGCGAGCGCCTCGACCTCGGCGGTGACGGGCGCCAGCTCGTTCGAGATCGAGAGCTCGCCGCCGAGCTTGTGGAGCAGATCGCAATAATGGGCGAGCACGGCCTCCGACGAGAGGCCGAGCGCGAGGCGCAACGTCTCGGCGGTGACATAGGGGTTGCCGTCGCGATCGCCGCCGATCCAACTGCCGGGCTTGAGGAAGCTGCGCGGCCGCGCGCCGAGCACGCGCTCCCAGCGCGCATAGAGGACGGGCAGGACGGGCAGGAACACGTCGCGCAGGTAGGAGAGCGCGCTCTCGATCTCGTCGGCGACGAACAGCCGTTCGCGACGCAGCGGGCGCGTCTGCCAGAGAAGCGCGATCTGGCGGACGATCGCTTCCTCGATCACGTCGCCCTCGGGCGTCTCGGCCATGCCCGCGTCGCGCAGGCGCATCAGATTGGCGATGCGGTTGCGGTGATCGAGCATGCTCTTGCGCCGCACCTCGGTCGGGTGCGCGGTGAGGACGGGGACGATCAGCCCGTGATCGAGCAGTTCGAGCGCCTGATCGGAGCCGATGCCGTGCGCGGCGAGCCGCTCCAGCGCGGCGGCGAGATCGGCATCGGGATCGGTCGCGACGCCCTGGCGATCCTCGGCGAGATTGGCGAGCATCGAGAAGAGCATGAAGCCGCGCGTGAAAGCGAGCGTGTCATCGATGCTGAGCGCGTCGAGCCCGCTATCGACCTCGCCCGAGACGCCGCGCGCGCGATCGACCGAGGCCGAGCGGATATATTCGATCCGGCGGAACAGAGCGTCGCCGCCATAAGCCCGGATCACGTCGCCGAGCAGGCGCCCGAGATAGCGGATGTCGGGATTCTGGGCGATCGGGGGAGGTGGGGGAGCGTCAGCCATGATGCGATTATGCTGCGCCGCAAGGTAAGCGGGGTCAATGCGCGCTTTGTCATAATGCGGTGGAATTTTGGTCGAGCTGCGCTCCCATCATCCGTTTGCTTCGAGCGGAGATCGAGCCTGTAGAGATCGCAGTCGAGAAGTTCTCGACGGACGCTTCTCGACAAGCTCGAAGCTGCTCGAACCCAACGGACAGCGAGGGCCAAAAGAAAAGGGCCGGAGGATTGCTCCCCCGGCCCCGTTCTGTCGGTCTGTTCGGAACGGGACACGAAGCGAAGCTCCGTGTCGTCGGTCGAGCGACGGAGTCGCCCTCCGGCCGTTCTGATTTCGTCTCCGGCGCAGCAAACGCTGCGCCGGTGCGAAATCAGAAGTCCATGCCGCCCATGCCGCCCATGCCACCCATGCCGCCGCCGGGCATGCCGCCGGCTGCAGGCTTGTCCTCGGCCGCATCGGACACGGCCGCTTCGGTCGTGATGAGCAGGCCTGCGACCGATGCCGCATTCTGCAGCGCGGTGCGGACGACCTTGGTCGGATCGATCACGCCGGCTTCGACGAGATTCTCGTACGTGTCGGTCTGCGCGTTGAAGCCGAGCGTCGGATCGTTGCTCTCGAGCAGCTTGCCCGAAACCACCGCGCCGTCATGGCCCGCATTCTGCGCGATCTGGCGAACCAGAGCGGTCAGCGACTTGCGGATGATGTCGATGCCGCGCGTCTGATCGTCGTTCGCGCCGGTAAGGCCTTCGAGGGCCTTCGTGGCGTACAGCAGAGCCGTGCCGCCGCCGGGGACGATGCCTTCCTCGACCGCCGCGCGGGTCGCGTGGAGCGCGTCGTCGACGCGATCCTTGCGCTCCTTGACCTCGACCTCGGACGAGCCGCCGACCTTGATCACGGCAACGCCGCCGGCGAGCTTGGCAAGACGCTCCTGGAGCTTCTCCTTGTCATAGTCGCTGGTGGTGTTCTCGATCTGCTTGCGGATCGCCTCGACGCGGCCCTTGATGTTGGCTTCTTCGCCAGCACCATCGACGATCGTCGTATTGTCCTTGTCGATCGTCACGCGCTTCGCGGTGCCGAGCATCGACAGCGTGACGCTCTCGAGCTTGATGCCGAGATCCTCGGAGATCACTTCGCCCTTCGTCAGGATCGCGATGTCCTCAAGCATCGCCTTGCGACGATCGCCGAAGCCAGGCGCCTTGACGGCCGCGACCTTGAGGCCGCCGCGCAGCTTGTTGACGACGAGCGTGGCGAGCGCCTCACCCTCGATATCCTCGGCGATGATCAGGAGCGGACGGCCCGACTGGACGACGGCTTCCAGGATCGGAAGGATCGCCTGCAGGTTCGACAGCTTCTTCTCGTGGATCAGGATGTAGGGATCCTGAAGCTCGACGGTCATCTTCTCGGGATTGGTGATGAAGTAAGGCGAGAGATAGCCGCGATCGAACTGCATGCCTTCGACGACATCGAGCTCGAACTCGAGGCCCTTGGCTTCCTCGACGGTGATCACGCCTTCCTTGCCGACGCGCTCCATCGCTTCCGCGATCTTCTCGCCGACGACGGTGTCGCCGTTGGCCGAGATGATGCCGACCTGCGCGACTTCCTTGGTGCCCGAGACGGGCTTCGAGCGCGACTTCACGTCCTCGACGACCTTGATCACGGCGAGATCGATGCCGCGCTTCAGATCCATCGGGTTCATGCCGGCCGCGACCGACTTCATGCCCTCGCGAACGATCGCCTGGGCGAGGACGGTCGCGGTGGTGGTGCCGTCACCGGCATTGTCGTTGGTCTTCGAGGCCACTTCGCGCAGCATCTGCGCGCCCATATTCTCGAACTTGTCCTTGAGCTCGATCTCCTTGGCGACGGTGACGCCGTCCTTGGTGATGCGCGGGGCGCCGAAGCTCTTGTCGATGACGACGTTACGGCCCTTGGGGCCGAGCGTCACCTTGACGGCATCGGCGAGAATATCGACGCCGCGCAGAATGCGCTCACGCGCGTCGCGGGAAAATCTTACGTCCTTGGCTGCCATGTGACTGCCTTTCTAAAACGAGAGAAGTTGAGGAAGTTGAGGGTTGCGAACGCCGGCCGAGCCGGCGATCCCGAGCCCGTTGGCGTCAGCCGACGATACCCAAAATGTCGCTTTCCTTCATGATCAGCAGGTCTTCGCCATCGAGCTTGACCTCGGTGCCGGACCATTTGCCGAACAGGATCTTGTCGCCGGCCTTGACGTCCAGCGGGGTGACCTTGCCGTCCTCGGACTTGGCGCCGCCGCCGACGGCGACGATCTCACCCTCCTGCGGCTTTTCCTTGGCCGTGTCCGGGATGATGATGCCGCCGGCCGTCTTGGCCTCGGCTTCGATGCGACGAACCAGCACGCGATCGTGCAGCGGTCGGAAACCCATATCTGTCCCTTTCCTGCAATGAAGGCAGGATAAGGCGACCTGGCCGCCCGGCTCCCACCCTTTGCGATGAACTTGTTGGCACTCCGCTTGCGTGAGTGCCAAGGCGCATATGTGTGGGGCTGCCGGGAGTGTCAAGCAGGGTGGTGCGAGGTGGTGCCGGGGCGCGACCAACGCTTCCCCTCCCTGGAGGGAGGGGAGTGAGTCACCCCACCGGCCTTCTCGCCCGCAGCGCCTGCGCGAGCGTGCCCTCGTCGAGATAATCGAGCTCGCCGCCCACCGGCAGCCCGTGCGCGAGCTGGGTGACGCGGACGGGGAAGCGCTCGATCCGTTCGGCGACATAATGCGCGGTGGTCTGGCCTTCGAGCGTCGCATTCATCGCCAGCACGACCTCGTCGATCCCGCCCGCCTCGATCCGGCCCACGAGGCGATCGATGCCGAGATCCTCGGGGCGTATCCCCTCCAGCGCGGAGAGCCGCCCGCCGAGCACGTGGAAGCGCCCGGGGAAGAGCCGCGTGCGATCGAGCGCCCACAGATCCGCCACCTCCTCGACCACGCACAGCATGCGGATGTCGCGGCGGGAATCGGTGCAGATCGCGCACGGGTTCGTGGTGTCGACATTGCCGCAGATCGCGCAGGTGACGAGCTTGTCGTTCACCGCCTCCAGCGCGCGCAGCAAAGGCGCGAGCGCGACCTCGCGCTTCTTGATCAGGTGGAGCACGGCGCGGCGCGCGGAGCGGGGGCCGAGGCCGGGGAGGCGCGAGAGCGCTTGCGTCAGCGCGTCGATTTCGGGCGAGGCCATGGAGGGGAGATAGGGAGGCGGGGGGTGTTCGTCGACTGGCGCGCTTATGGCTAAGCGCGGGTAATGGATGCTGAAACGAGTTCAGCATGACAATTATTACCGCCGTCATCCTGAACTTGTTTCAGGATCCATGGCCCGCGCTCGTCGGCTGGCGAAACGGTGCAAATCCGAGATCGACCGCGAGATCGCGCCAGTCCGGATTGGTCGCCTCGATCAGCGCGATCTTCCAGTCCCGATGCCAATTCTTGAGCTGCTCCTCGCGCGCGATGGCGGTCACCATGTCGGGGCAGACCTCGATCAGGACGAGGCGCTTCACGCTATGGCGATCGGCAAAGCCCTTGGTGACGCGCGTGCGGTGCTGGTGGAGCCGCTTCGGCAGATCGGAGGTGACGCCGATGTAGAGCGTGCCGCGCTTGCCGCTGGCGAGGATGTAGGCGCAGGGTTCCACGGCAGGATGCTGCAGCCTCGTCGCGTGCGCGGCAAGGGCGGGTCTTGGATGCTGAAACGAGTTCAGCATGACGGGAGGAGAGGGAGGCGCTAAGCGGCCGCCATGCGCCTCGCCTTCATGGGAACGCCCGATTTCGCCCTGCCGACGCTCGATGCGCTCGTCGCGGCCGGGCACGATATCATCGCCGTCTATACGCAGCCGCCGCGGCCGGCCGGGCGGGGCAAGGCGCCGCAGCCGGGGGCGGTGCAGCGGCGCGCGGAGATGCTGGGGCTGGCGGTGCGCTCGCCCGTGTCGCTGCGCGACGCCGAGGCTCAGGCGGACTTTGCGGCGCTGGATCTCGATGTCGCGATCGTCGCGGCTTACGGGCTGATCCTGCCGCAGGCGGTGCTCGATGCGCCCCGGCACGGCTGCCTCAACGTCCACGGCTCGCTGCTGCCGCGCTGGCGCGGCGCCGCGCCAGTGCAGCGCGCGATCCTCGCCGGGGATGCCGAGACGGGCGTGACGATCATGCAGATGGAGAAGGGGCTCGATACCGGGCCGATGCGGCTGCTGCGCGCGACGTCGGTCGCGGGGAAGGATGCGGGCGAGCTGACCGCCGAGCTGGCCGAGATGGGCGCGGCGATGATGGTCGAGGTGCTCGGCGATCTTGCCGCCTTTCCGGGCGCGATCCAGCCCGAGGGCGCGACCTATGCGGCCAAGATCGACAAGGCCGAATCGCGGCTCGATTTCACGGCGCCGGCGGAGGCGGTCGAGCGGCAGGTGCGCGCTTTCTCGCCCGCGCCGGGCGCATGGTTCGAGCAGGCGGGCGACCGCATCCGCATCCTCGCCGCCGAGCCGGTCGCGGGCGAAGGCGCGCCGGGCACGGTGCTCGACGAGCATCTGACGATCGCGTGCGGCACCGGCGCGCTCCGCCCGATCCGCGTCCAGCGTGCCGGGCGGGGGATCATGACCGCGGCCGAGCTGCTGCGCGGGTTCGCGATTCCCGTGGGGACGCGGCTGTGAAATCGCGCCAGTCTCTCCCGATCCGTTCGTGTCGAGTAGGGTTCGAGCGAAGTCGAGAAGCCGTATCGAGACATCGGCACCGACTTCTCGATACGCGCTCTCGACAAGCTCGATCGCTACTCGAAGCAAACGGGATTTGCCGGCGAAGAGGTGCGGCATGACCCGCTTCCGGCTGACGATCGAATATGACGGCCGCCCGTATATGGGCTGGCAGCGGCAGTCGCATGGCCCCTCGGTGCAGCAGGCGATCGAGGAGGCGGCGCTGCGGATCACGGGAGCGCAGGCGACGGTCTATGCGGCCGGGCGCACCGATGCGGGCGTCCATGCGCTGGCGATGGCGGCGCATGTCGATATCGATCGGGAGATCGCGCCGTTCCGGCTGCGCGAGGGGCTGAACGCGCTGCTGCGGCCGCAGCCGATCGCGATCCTCGACTGCGAGACGGTGGCGGACGACTGGCATGCGCGCTTCTCGTGTCTCGGCCGCGCCTATCTCTACCGGATCGTCAACCGGCGCCCGCCGCTGACGCTGGACGAGGGCAAGGCCTGGCGTATTCCGCGCGCGCTGGATGTCGCGGCGATGCACGCGGCCGCGCAACGCCTCGTCGGCCGCCACGATTTCACGACCTTCCGCTCGGTCCACTGCCAGTCGGCGAGTCCGATCAAGACGCTCGACCGGCTCGACGTGCGGCGCGAGGGCGACGTCGTGCTGGTCGAGGCGGCGGCGCGCTCCTTCCTCCACCATCAGGTGCGTTCGATGGTCGGGTGCCTCGCCTTCGTCGGCCAGGGCAAGTGGAGCGCGGCGGACCTGCAGGCGGCGCTCGACGCGCAGGACCGCGCCGCTTTGGGCTTCAACGCGCCGCCCGACGGGCTCTACTTCGTCGAGGCGCTCTACTAGCGCTTGCAGAGGCCCACGCGCCGGCCCGATGCGGTCATCGTCATCGCCATCTTCATCTGGCCGGTGCTGCTCATCTGGCTCTTCGAGTTGAAGCTGGTCGGCGTATAGGTGCCGGTGGAGCGCGTCGTCATCGTGCCGGTGGGGCGGCTGCAGACGATCTCGGCGACATATTTGCCGCCGGCCCAGTCGTAGCGGCCGATCTTGCAGCTCTTGTCGGCCTGCTGGATCCCGCGGGGGCCCTGCGCCGCCTGTTCGGCGGTGATGCAGGTGCGGATCGTCTTCGGCCGGCGCATCGCCGCGGCCATCGCCGGCGGCGCGCCCGGCATGCTGATCGTGTCAATCTTCGTGGTCATCTCCCACAGGCCGGGCTGGATCGGCGAGGCGGCGGGCGCCGCGCTCGCCACGAGCAGGAGCGAGGCTCCCCAGACGCGCAGGTTCATCGCCATCTCCCATGTGAGTCGTCGGATGCTATGCCGGATCGGCGTCATTCGGAAATGCGCGGCCCGGATGCGGCGCCGAGCGTTGGGCACGGATGGCGCACCACAAGCTCACGCTCCCGACCAAGACCTGCATCGCGTGCGCGCGACCGTTTGCGTGGCGCAAGAAGTGGGCGCGCGACTGGGACAGCGTGAAATATTGTTCGGAACGGTGCCGGCGGGATGGGAAAGGCGAGACGGACAAAACACCGGCATCCTGAAACGAGTTCAGGATGACAGAAGAAAAGCGGCTTACCCCGCCACCGTCTCATGCTCGATCAGCGGATCGACCGGATGGCCGGCGATCGCGTCCTCGGGCACCGGGAAATCGGCGGCCTGGAGGAAGCGCTCGGCGTCCAGGGCAGCCATGCAGCCCGTGCCCGCGGCGGTGATCGCCTGGCGATAGACCTTGTCCATGACGTCGCCGCACGCGAACACGCCGGGAATGTTGGTCAGGCTCGTGCCCGGCTGCGCGTTGATATAGCCCTCGTCGTCGAGATCGAGCCCGGTGCCCTTGAACACCTCGGTCGCGGGAGAGTGGCCGATCGCGACGAAGCCGCCGTCGACCTCCAATTGGCTGATCTCGCCCGTCACGGTGTCGCGCAGTTCGATCGCGACGAGGCCGGCGGCGCCCTCGCCCTCGACGAAGCGCGCGACCTCCTTGTTCCAGAGCGTGCTGATCGCGTGATGCTTGAACAGCCGCTCCTGGAGGATCTTCTCGGCGCGCAGCGAATCGCGGCGGTGGATGAGCGTCACGTCGTGGCTGTGGTTGGTGAGGTAGAGCGCCTCCTCGACCGCGGTGTTGCCGCCGCCGATGACCGCGACCTTCTTGCCGCGATAGAAGAAGCCGTCGCACGTCGCGCAGGCCGAGACGCCCTTGCCGCCGAGTTCGGCCTCGCCGGGGGCGCCGAGCCACTTGGCCTGCGCGCCTGTCGCGATGACGAGCGTGTCGCAGACATAGGTGGTGCCGCCGTCGCCCTTGAGACGGAACGGGCGCTCGGACAGATCGACCTCGACGATCGTGTCCCACATCATCTGCGCGCCGACATGCTCGGCCTGCGCCTGCATCTCCTCCATCAGCCACGGGCCCTGGATCACATCGCGGAAGCCCGGATAATTTTCGACATCGGTGGTGATCGTCAGCTGGCCGCCGGGCTGGAGCCCCTGGACGACGATCGGCGACAGGCCCGCGCGCGCGCCATAGATGGCGGCGGACAGCCCGGCCGGGCCTGATCCGAGAACAAGCATGCGGGTGGAGTGGACGGCGGTCATCGGGGCCTCATCAAGCGCGGATCGTGGCGGCAGAGATAGGGACCGTCCCCCCATTTGGGCAACCGCCGAACGAAAACCGCGCGGATCAGCGGCGGCGGATCAGGCGATCGAGATATTCGTCGCTGCTCGGCTTGCCCGTCAGGCGTTCCTCATCGTCCGCGCATTCCTTTTCGAGGTCCGAGCGGATCTTCTCGATCTCGCGCTCGGTCTTGTGTTCGATGCCGATGAACTGGCCGCGGGCATCGTCGACCGCGCGGATCAGCTCGTCGAGCTTGGCCTGCATCGCCGCGGCATCGCGATTCTGCGAATTCTGGACGAGGAACACCATCAGGAAGGTGACGATCGTCGTCGATGTGTTGACGACGAGCTGCCACGTATCCGAATAATGGAAGATCGGCCCGGTCAGGCCCCAGATGATGATCGACGCGAGCGCGATGACGAAGGCGGCGGGCTGGCCCGTGGCGAAGGCGATCCGCGATGCGATCCACGTAAACGCCCGGTCCAGCATGAACATTCCCTCATTCGTTGGGGAGGCGTAACGCCGCCGCCGCCCGGATGCGAACGGAAAAGCCGATCACGCTGATCGGATGCGGCGGGTTGAAGCGCCTGCGCCACGCGCATAAATAGCGCGGATGGCCATAAGACCGATCCTGGAGGCGCCCGATCCGCGCCTGCGCGTCATCTCCACCCCCGTCGAGACGGTGGACGACGAGGTGAGCGCGCTGATCGCCGACATGTTCGAGACGATGTATGACGCGCCGGGCATCGGGCTGGCGGCCGTCCAGATCAACGTGCCCAAGCGCATCCTCGTCATCGATCTGCAGGAGGACGGGCCCGACGGCGAGCGGATCAAGGCGCCGCGCGTGTTCATCAATCCCGAACTGCGCGAGCCCGCCGACGACGTGTCGGTCTATAACGAGGGCTGCCTGTCGGTCCCCGATCAATATGCCGATGTCGAGCGCCCGGTCGCGATCCAGGCGCGATGGCTGGACGAGCAGGGCGCCGAGCATGACGAGCGGATCGAGGGCATGCTCGCGACCGTGATCCAGCACGAGATGGACCATCTCGAAGGCGTGCTGTTCATCGATCATCTGTCCAAGCTGAAGCGCGACATGGTGATGAAGAAGTTGGAAAAAGCGCGCAGGATGCGGCGCGCGGCTTAGGCGGATCGTTTGCACGGAACTTTGATCCGCTCATCCTGAGGAGGGACTGAGCTTGGCGAAGGCCCGTCTCGAAGGACGGTCCGTGTCCTTCGAGACGCCATTTCGACTTCGCTCAATGGCTCCTCAGGATGAGCGGGGTCATCATGTTTGTCCGCCCCCCTCAACCTCTGCTCAATGCAACGTCGCCAGCGCCTCGCGGCAATCGTCGGCGCATTCGCGGCACATCGTCGCGCACAGCCGGCAATGCTCGTGATCGTGCTTGTCGCATTCGGCGGCGCAGATCATGCAGGCCTCGATGCAGGCGGTAAGCGTCGCGCGGACCATCGCGTCGTCGTCGCCGGTCATCCGCGTGGCGACCTTGGCGGCGGCGGTGCAGACGTCCGAGCAATCCATGCAGGTGCGGATGCACTGGCTCATGTCCCCTGCGATGCCGCTTGCGGCTTCGCCCTTCGCGGAGGCGCCCTCGGCCGAGCAGGCGTCCGCGCAGGAGGTGGTGAAAAGCGCGCAATACATTGCGTGCTTGGCGGCGAGCGCGAGCGGCTCGTTGACATGGCCGGCGACCTTGGGGTGAAGGCCAATCATCTTGCGGACGGACATACGCGCTCTCCTCGGACGGCATCTCTTCCCAACAGCGGGCGCGGCGTACCGTTCCTGCGCACGAGCTTGCATTTGATCCGCCGCCAAGGCAAGTTCGCGCTCTGTTCTTTCGACGAGGTGGCATGTCGGTTTCGGTGATCCTGATCGTGGTGGCGGCGCTCGCCATAGGCGCGGCGCTGGGCTGGCTGCTGCGCGCGGGCGCGCTGGCGGCGGCGGGCGAGCGCGCCGCGGTCGCC
>NZ_JAUOTP010000010.1 GCF_030546695.1 Sphingomonas natans | reverse complement strand
CCGCTGCCCGCGCTCCCGGCGACGCCGCCGGTCGCCGCCGTGCCGCCCCCTGCGCCGAAGCCCGCGCCGATCCCGAAGGCGCCCGTTCCCGCCGCGCCGTCGGCGCCGTCCAATGCGGGCGGAAGCGGCGTGATCCAGCTCGGCGCCTTCTCCAGCGAGGCCAAGGCGAAGGAAGCGTGGAAATCGCTCTCGTCGCGATTCGCGGGGCTGCGTGATCTGGGGCTCGCGATCAGCCCGGTCGAGAGCGGCGACAAGACGCTCTACCGGCTGCGCGCTTCGGGCGCCGCCAACGGCGCGCGCCTGTGCGCACAGTTGCGCGTGGCGGGTGAGAGCTGCAGCATCGTTAATTAGTGAAGCCAGCGCGCGTATCCGTTCGGTTCGAGCAGCTTCGAGCCTGTCGAGAAGCGTCCGTCGAGAACCCTTCTCGACTTCGTTCTCGGCAAGCTCGAACTTCGCTCGAAGCAAACGGAGTTTAGCCGTCGCGAGGCTCGAAAAGGACGCAGAAGTGACCCCCCTGATCCTCGGCCTCTCCGGCCCCATCCTCACCGACGAGGAGCGCGCCTTCTTCGCCGACGTGGCGCCCGCCGGTTACATCCTGTTCCGCCGCAACGTGACGGATCGTGCCCAGCTGCGCGCGCTGACCGACTCGTTGCGCACGCTGTCGGGCCGCGACGACGTGCCGATCCTGATCGATCAGGAGGGCGGCCGCGTCGCGCGGATGCAGCCGCCCGAATGGCCCGCCTTCCCGCCCGGCGCGCGCTTCGATGCGCTCTACGACGTCGCGCCGATGTCGGCGATCGAGGCGATGCGCGCCAATGCGACCGCGTTGGGGCTCATGCTCCGCGAGGTCGGCGTCAACGTCGATTGCCTGCCCTTGCTCGACGTGCGGCAGCCGGGCGCGCACGACATCATCGGCGATCGCGCTTTGGGCACCGAGCCGCTGCGCGTCGCGGCTTTGGGGCGGGCGACGATCGAGGGGCTGCGCGCGGGCGGGGTCGTCGGCGTCGTCAAGCATGTGCCGGGCCACGGCCGGGCGACGGCGGACAGTCATCTGGAACTGCCCGTCGTCGATGCCCCCGCCGAAGAGCTGGAAACCGATCTCGCTCCCTTCGTGCGGCTGAAGGGCGCGCCGATGGCGATGACCGCGCATGTCGTCTACACCGCCTGGGACGCGGACGATTGCGCGAGCCTGTCAGCGAAGGTGATCGGCGACATCATCCGCGGCCGGATCGGCTTCGATGGCCTGCTCATGTCCGACGATCTCGGCATGAAGGCGCTCAAGGGCGATTTCGGCGAGCGCGCGGCGGGCGTGATCGCGGCGGGCTGCGACGTCGCGCTGCATTGCTCGGGCGACATGGCCGAGATGATCGCCTGCGCCGATGCGGTCCCGGGCATCACCGCCGAGGCGCGCATCCGCCTCGATCGCGCGATGGCGACGATCGCGGAAGCGGCGACGGTCGAACCGTTCGAGGCACTGATCGCCAAGCGGGACGCGTTTCTGGCATTGATCTAGCCTCTCCCCTCCCGCTTGCGGGAGGGGCTGGGGTGGGCCTGCACTATCGCCGTCGGGTGCCCGCCCCTCGATCCCCTCCCGCGGGCGGGAGGGGAAGCATGTCTCGACTCACCCGTATGTCCGGCTAATCTGCGCGGTTCATGACCGACCAGTTCGATCTCACCCTGAAGCGCGACGAGGACGAGACGCTCACGCTCGATCTCGACGGGTGGGAGGGGCCGCTCGATCTGCTGCTGACGCTCGCGCGTAACCAGAAGGTCGATCTCAAGCAGATCTCGATCCTTGCGCTCGTCGAGCAATATCTGGCCTTCATCGCCGAGGCGCGCGCGCTGAAGCTGGAGCTGGCCGCCGATTATCTCGTGATGGCCGCGTGGCTCGCTTATCTCAAATCGGCGCTGCTGCTGCCGCGCGATCCGGAGGTGGAACCGAGCCCCGAGGAGCTCGCGCTGCGCCTGCAGCTCCGCCTCCAGCGGCTGGATGCGATGCGCGAGGCCGGCGCGCGGCTGATGGCGCGCGACCGGCTCGGCCGCGACGTCTTCGCGCGCGGCGATCCCGAAGGCCTGCGCGTCGTCAAGAAACCCGCCTGGGAGGCGAGCCTGTTCGATCTGATCGCGGCCTATGGCGCGCTGAAGGCGCGCAGCGTGCCGGCGATGCACATCGTCTCGCGCCGGCCGGTGATGACGCTGGAGGCGGCGCTGGAGCTGGTCGCGCGGATGATCGGCCAGAAGCTCGACTGGGCCGATCTGGCGAGCTTCCTGCCGCCAGCGGAGGACGAGGCCTATCGCCGCTCGGCGGTGGCCTCCAGCTTCGTGGCGGCGCTGGAGCTGGCCAAGCAGGGGCGGCTGGCGCTGCGACAGGAGGCGGCGTTCGCGCCGCTGATGGTACGCCGGGCGTGAGGGGGACGCCAAAATTCCTCCCCGGAACGGGGAGGGGGACCATCCGCAGGATGGTGGAGGGGGCTCTCAATCAGCGCCGCGCTGCGCCGAACTCCCCCTCCACCCCTCGCTTCGCGAGCGGTCCCCCTCCCCGTGCCGGGGAGGAATGCCCGTTATGATCGACATCGAAGTCCGCGCGCTGGAAGCCACGCTCTTCGCCGCCGAGGAGCCGATGACCCCCCACGGGCTCGCCGCCGCGACCGGCATCGAGAATGTAAAGCCTGCGCTCGCCCGCCTCGCCGCGCTCTACGAGGGCCACGGCATCGAACTGGTCGAGCGCGGCGGCCGCTGGCGCCTCCAGACCGCGCCCGATCTCGCGCATATCCTGCGCCGCGAGAAGAGCGAGCCGCGCAAGCTTTCGCGCGCCGGCATCGAGACGCTCGCGATCATCGCCTATCACGAGCCGGTCAGCCGCGCCGAGATCGAGGCGATCCGCGGCGTCCAGATTTCGAAGGGCACGCTCGATGCGCTGATGGAGGCGGGCTGGATCCGGCCGGCCGGGCGGCGCGAGGTGCCGGGCCGGCCGCTGACCTTCGCGACGACGCCCGCCTTCCTCGACCATTTCGGCCTCGCTTCGCGCCGCGATCTGCCGGGGATCGAGGATCTGCGCGCGGCCGGCCTGCTCGATCCGATCGATCTGGTGCTGGAGCAGCAGCTTGAGGTGGCGAATCCCGACGAGGGAGACTAGAAAGCCGCGACGGGACCTCGGTGAGAGGCTCTAGGGAGATTTCTGATGGGCGGTTTGAGCATCTGGCATTGGCTGATCCTTGCGGTCGTGGTCATGCTCCTGTTCGGCAAGGGGCGCCTGTCGGACATCATGGGCGATGCCGCCAAGGGCATCAAAAGCTTCAAGAAGGGCCTCGCCGACGAGGAAGACGAGCGCCCGCCGGTGCGCCCCGCGACGCGCCTGCAGAACCAGCCGCCGCTGGATCCGAACCCGGACGCCAAGCTCCAGCCGATGCAGGACGATCGCCCGCATATTTGAGGGCGGGCATCGCCAACCCGAACCGCTCATCCTGAGGAGCGACTGAGCGAAGTCGAAGGCGCGTCTCGAAGGACGTCACCGTTGCGCGCGTCCTTCGAGATGCCGCTTCGTCAAGCTCAGCGGCTCCTCAGGATGAGCGGAGGTTAGGGTTACAGGATCTCGCGCACCTTTTCGGGCGGTCGGCCGAGCCTGACGCCCTTGGCCGTCTCGATCAGCGGCCGTTCGATCAGGATGGGGTTCGCCGCCATCGCCGCGAGGATCCTTGCCTCATCGGCATCCCTGAGCGGCTTGGCCTCGGGCTCGGCCAGCCGCAGCCCGTCGCGCGCAGTCATCCCCGCCTTGGCATAGAGTCGCGCCAGCTCCTCGGCGCCGGGGGGCACCTTCAGATACTCGACGATCGTCACGTCGGCCCCGGCCGCCTCCAGGATCGCCAGCGCCTCGCGCGACTTGGAGCAGCGCGGATTGTGCCAGATCGTCGCTCTCAAGGCTCCTGCCTCGCGAGCCACTCCTCCAGCCACTTGATCGAATAATCGCCCGCGAGGAACTCGGGATCCTCCACCAGCGCCTGATGCAGCGGGATCGTCGTCTTGACGCCGTCGATCACGAACTCCTCCAGCGCGCGGCGCAGACGGCGCAGCGCGCCGTTGCGCGTCGTCCCGTAGACGATCAGCTTGGCGATCATGCTGTCGTAATAAGGCGGGATCCGATAGCCGGCGTAGAGCCCGCTATCGACGCGGACGTTCATGCCGCCCGGTGCATGATATTGCGTCACCATGCCGGGCGAGGGCGCGAAGGTGCGCGCATCCTCGGCGTTGATCCGGCATTCGATCGCATGGCCGCGGAAGATCACGTCTTCCTGGCGCAGCGTCAGCGGATGGCCTTCGGCGATACGGATCTGCTCGCGGACGAGATCGAGCCCGGTGATCGCCTCGGTCACCGGATGCTCCACCTGCAGGCGGGTGTTCATCTCGATGAAGTAGAATTCCTCATTCTCGTAGAGGAACTCGATCGTGCCCGCGCCGCGATACTGCATCGCCGCCATCGCCCGCGCGACGATCCCGCCCATATGATCGCGCTGCGCCTGGCTGATGACCGGGGAGGGGGCCTCCTCGATCACCTTCTGGTGACGGCGCTGGATCGAGCAGTCGCGCTCGCCGAGATGGATCGCATTGCCCTTGCCGTCGCCGAACACCTGGAATTCGATGTGGCGCGGATTGCCGAGATATTTTTCGAGATAGACGGTCGCGTCGCCGAACGCGGCCTTCGCCTCGGTCCCGGCCTGGTTCATCAGCGTCTCGAGCTGGTCCTCGGACGTGCAGACCTTCATGCCGCGTCCGCCGCCGCCCGACGCCGCCTTGATGATCACGGGATAGCCCGCCGCGGCGGCGATCGCCTTGGCCTCGGCCAGATCGGAGATCGGGCCGTCCGAGCCCGGCACCAGCGGCAGGCCGAGCGCGCCCGCGGTGCGCTTGGCTTCGATCTTGTCGCCCATCGTCCGGATATGTTCGGGCTTCGGCCCGATCCAGATGATGTCGTGCGCCTCGACGATCTCGGCGAACTTGGCATTCTCCGAGAGGAAGCCGTAGCCCGGGTGGATCGCGTCCGCGCCGGAGATCTCGGCGGCCGAGATGATGTTGGGGACGTTCAGGTAGCTCTCGGTCGCGGACGGCGGCCCGATGCAGACCGCCTCGTCGGCGAGCCGCACGTGCATCGCGTCCGCATCGGCGGTGGAGTGCGCCGCGACCGTGCGGATGCCCATCTCATGGCAGGCGCGATGGATGCGCAGTGCGATCTCGCCGCGATTGGCGATCAGGACCTTCTCGATCTTCGCCACGTCGTTACTCGACGACGACGAGCGGCTGATCATATTCGACCGGCTGGCCGTTATCGATCAGGATCGCGGTCACGGTGCCCGCCTTGGGTGCGACGATCGGGTTCATCACCTTCATCGCCTCGACGATCAGCAGCGTGTCGCCGGCGGCGACCTGCTGGCCGACGGCGATGAAGTTCTTCGCCTCGGGCGAGGCCGCCATGTAGCAGGTGCCGACCATCGGCGAGCGGACCGTGCCGGGATTTTCGGCCGGCGCCACCGCCGCGGCGGCCACCGGTGCGGGCGCGGCGGCAGCCGACGCCGCAGGGGCGGCTTGCGCCAGGTTCGGCGCGGCAGGCGCAGGCACCGCGACGTTGCGGACGACGCGGATCCGGCGATCGCCGTCCTGCACTTCGATCTCAGTTAGGCGCGTATCATCGAGCAGCTCGGCGAGCTGGCGGACAAGCGCGGGATCCACCTGCATCGCTGTCCTCGTAATATCGGTCATCAAGACCACCTCATCTCGTTTGGCCGGGCGCAATGTCAGAGCTTGCCGCATCCGTCCAGCATTGAGCGTCGCCAGCGGCTCCGCGCCATTTGAAAGCAAGGGCCGGAGCGCCTAAGTCGCGCTCTCTCCAGCGGGACATCAGCACCTCATGCACAGCGACGGTACGATCAGCATCATCGTCAACGGCGAGCATCGCCGCGTCAATGCCGGCCTGACGATTGCGGGCCTCGCCAACGAGCTCGGCCTTGAGCCGACGAAGGTCGCGGTCGAGCGCAATCTCGAGATCGTGCCGCGCTCGACGCTGGCCGATGTCGTCCTCGACGACGGTGACGAGCTCGAGATCGTGCACTTCGTGGGCGGGGGAGACCATGTCGCACCGGCGGTGGATGCGGACACGTGGAGCGTCGCCGGCAAGACCTTCCGCTCGCGGCTGATCGTGGGCACGGGCAAATACAAGGATTTCGCGCAGAATGCGGCCGCCGTCGCCGCCTCGGGCGCGGAGATCGTCACGGTCGCGGTGCGGCGGGTCAATATCGCCGACAAGAACTTGCCGATGCTGACCGATTATATCGATCCCAAGCGCATCACCTATCTGCCCAACACCGCCGGCTGCTTCGATGCCGAGAGCGCGATCCGCACGCTGCGGCTGGCGCGCGAGGCGGGTGGCTGGGATCTCGTCAAGCTGGAGGTGCTGGGCGAGGCGAGGACGCTCTATCCCGACATGATCGAGACCCTGCGCGCGACCGAGATCCTCGCCAAGGAAGGCTTCCTGCCGATGGTCTATTGCGCCGACGATCCGATCGCGGCGAAGCGGCTGGAGAATGCGGGCGCGGTCGCGATCATGCCGCTCGGATCGCTGATCGGATCGGGTCTCGGCATCCAAAATCCCGTGACCATCCGGCTGATCGTGGAAAATGCGACCGTGCCCGTGCTCGTCGATGCGGGCGTCGGCACCGCATCCGAGGCGGCCGAGGCGATGGAACTCGGCTGCGATGGCGTGCTGATGAACACCGCGATCGCCGAGGCGAAGGATCCGCTGCTGATGGCGGCGGCGATGAAGGCCGCGGTCGAGGCGGGCCGCTTGGCCTATCGCGCCGGACGGATGCAGCGCCGCCGCTACGCCGATCCCTCGAGCCCGCTGGCGGGATTGATCTGATCCTCGGGCGACAATGACGCCTTTCCCTGCCGTTTCACCATCGCGCGTAAGAAAACTGCAACTTTTCATCCATTTACACAATGGTTAGCGATCGGTTAACGGCGCATATCCGCGCAGGGAGCGCGGGAAGGGGACATCAGCATGAAGCGTTTCTTTGCGGCGGCTCTGGCCGCCGTTGTTCTGCCGGCCTCGGCGCAGGCGGCCCTCGTCATCAACGTCGCCCAGGTCGGCACGTCGGTCATTTTCACCGGATCGGGTTCGTTCAACACGGCCGGGCTTACCCAGTACAGCCCTAGCCAGCCTTTCCAGAGCAGCCCCGGAGTCAACCCGTCCTACAGCCTGAACGTCGGCGTTTCCGCGCCGATCAGCATCTTCACCGGATTGACCGGCAAGGCGCTTGGCACGTTCGCGAACTTCACGTCCGCCTCGGCGGCCACCGGCGACGCGTTCGGGTTGAACTATGGGCTGAACGGCATCAACGTGCCCGTAAACTATATTTCGGGTACGCAGCTGGCCGGGACGGCGACGTTCCTCAATCAGACGATCGCCGGCCTCCATCTTACGGCAGGCTCGTATGTCTTCAGCTCAAGCTCGGCGAACGACACGCTGACGATCAACGTCGGCCCCCTCGCCGCCGTGCCCGAGCCCGCCACCTGGGCGATGATGGTCGGCGGCTTCGGCCTGCTCGGCGCGGCGATGCGCCGTCGCAAGGTCGGCGTCCGCTTCGCCTGATAGCGATTGCCAGACGACGAGAAGGGCGCTCCCGGCTTGGCCGGTGAGCGCCCTTTTTCGTTTGAGACAATGGTCCGGTCCCGCGAAATGACGCGAAACCGGCCGCGTGGAGCTTGTCGAAGCGCAGCCCGTCCTTAAACCTCGTCGCAGGGGGAAGGCGATGCTTCGGCAGGCTGAGGACGAACGGGGGACAGGCTGGCTGTGCGCGCTTGCCGCCGCCTGCGCGATTGCCGCGATCCCGATCCTCGCCGTGCCGATGCCGCTCGTGCTGGATTATCCCAACCATCTCGCGCGGCTCTGGCTGCTCGCGGGCGGCGCCAGCGAGGCGTCGTTTCCGGCCATTTACGCGATCGACTGGAGCGCGAGCGGCACCAACATCCTGATCGATCTGATCGCGATCACCATCGGCCGCGTCGTTCCCATCGGGCTGCTCGGGCCGGCGCTGCTGATCGCGGCGCTGCTGCTGCCCGCGATCGGCGCGGCGATGCTGGGGCGCGCTGCGTTCAGGCGATGGAGCTGGTGGCATCTCTTCGCCTTGCTCCCCGCCTGGGGCGCGCCGCTGCTGCTGGGCTTCCTCAATTTCCAGATCGGCTGCGGGCTTGCCTTGATCGGTGCGGCGATCGATGCGCGTCTGACCGGCGCGCCCGGCCGCATCGCCTTCCGTATCGGCTGGGCGATCCTGCTACTGGTGACGCACCCCTTCGGCTTGGGGTTTCATGCGGCCCTGCTAGGCGGGTTGGCGCTCGGGCCCGATCTTCCGGATCGGTTTCGCGCAAGATCGCTGCTGATCCCGGTCGGGCGCGCGATTCGCGCCGTGCTCCCCGCAATAGCGGTGGTGATCCTGTTCTGGCTGGTCGCGCGACATCCCGGCGGCGCGTCGGCCGCGCCGACGTGGCTGCCCTGGCCGTTTCGCATCGAAGCCTTGTTCTCACCGATGCAGGGCTATGGTGGGTCGATCGGCACCGTTCTGGTCGCCCTGCTCTGGGGTACGATCCTGATCGCGCGGGCGAGCGATGCGCTGCGCGTCCATGCGGGCCTCGCAATCGCCGCGGCTCTGCTGGCCGGGGGGACGCTCGTCGTGCCGCAGATCGCTTTCGATACGGGGCAGTTGATGCTGCGCTTGGCCGAAATGGCGTGGCTTACCTGGATCGCGGCGGTGCTGCCCGGCGTCGGCTGGGGGCGACGCGCCACGTCGGGGGGCGCCGCGCTGGCGCTGGCGGCGGTCGCGCTCAGGACGGCGGATATCGGCCGCGTCTGGATCGCGCGGCAAAGCGACGCGGCATCGGTCGCTGCCATGCTCGCGCAGGTGCCACAGGGCGCGCGGATCCTGCCGCTGGATCAACAGCCGCAGCTGGTTCCCTATACCGGCCTGCCGATCGGCCGCGCTCTCGGACCCCTGCCCACCTATCTGCACCTGCCGCTGCTCGCCGTGCCCGGGCGCCATGCCTTCTTGCCGACGCTCTTCGCTTATGCCGGCAAACAGGTGGTTTCGGTCAGACCGCCTTATGATCGCATCGCCGTGCGCGAGGGCACGCTCGCGACGGTCGATCGGCTCGGTGCGCTCACGCCGACCTCGCCCGATGCGACGTTTTATCCCTATCTGATGAACTGGCCCTGCTTCGATTTCGTGCTCGTGCTCAACGCCGACCTGCCGAATCGCGCAGGTCTGCTGCGCACGTTCGGCGGCCGGATCGCGCCTGTCGCGGACGGCGGCTTCGCGCGGCTCTACCGGATCGCGGACGGGGCGCGACGGACGTGCGCGGTTCCGGGGTTGCGGTGATCCTGGCCCGGTGCGGTTCATCGCGATCTGCTAGACGAATCCCCATGCGCTTCTTTCTCCTGCCCGCCGTCCTCCTCGCCGCCACGGCGATGAGCCCCGTCACCGCCGCCCCGGTCGCGGTGCCGCCGCTCGCCTTCACCGCGCGCACGCTTCCCAACGGGCTGCGCGTCTATGCGATGCCCGACAAGACGGGGACGACCGTCTCGGTGCAGATCTGGTACGATGTCGGATCCAAGGACGATCCGCGCGGCCGCTCCGGCTTCGCGCATCTCTTCGAGCATCTGATGTTCAAGGCGACGCGCAATATGCCGTCGGAGATGCTCGATCGGCTGACCGAGGATGTCGGCGGCGCCAACAATGCCTCCACCGACGACGATTATACCGAATATCACGAGACCGCGCCCGCCAACCATCTGGAGCGGCTGATCTGGGCCGAGGGCGAGCGGCTCGGCGGGCTCGTCATCGACCAGCCGACCTTCGCTGCCGAGCGCCTCGTCGTCGAGGAGGAGCTGCGCAGCGGGCTCGCGCGGCCTTATGGCCAGCTGTTCGGCCACGATCTGCCGACCGCCAATTATCGCGTCCATCCTTATGCGCGGCCCGGCATCGGCAGCATCGCCGATCTCGATTCGGCGAGCGTCGAGGATGTCCGCGCCTTCCACGCGACTTATTATCGGCCCGACAATGCCGTGCTCGTCGTCTCGGGCAATTTCGATCCGGCCAAGCTGAACCAGTGGGTCGATCGCTATCTCGGCGTCATCAAGCGGCCCGATCGGCCGATCCCGCGCGTCGCCGTCGCCGAACCCGCCCGCACCGCGCCCGCGCGCTTCACGGTGACCGCGGCGAACACGCCCCTGCCGGCGGTCACCTTGTCCTGGCTGCTTCCGCCGAGCAGCGATGCCGATCATGCCGCGGCGAACATGATCGACGGGCTGCTCTCGGGCGGCGAAAGCTCGCGTCTGTACCAATCGCTCGTCTATCGCGATCGCGTCGCGAGCGAGGCCGATGTCGAGACCGATTTCAAGAAGGGGCCGGGGCTCTTCACCGCTTATGCGATCGTCGCCGGCGGCAAGAATGCGGATATGGTCGAGGCAGGGCTGCGGCGCGAGATCGCCCTGCTGCGCGATCGGCCGGTGAGCGCCGCGGAGCTCGATCGGGTCAAGAACCTCGTCGTCACCTCGGCGCTGCGCGAGCGCGAGACCGCCGAGGGGCGCGCCTCGCTCGTTGCCGAAGGCGTGATCATCGAGGGCGATCCGAATGCGGCCGATCGCCGGCTCGCCGCGATCCAGGCCGTGACCGCGGCCGACGTCCAGCGCGTCGCGCGGCGCCTGCTGCCCGACGATCGCGCGGTCGCGATCCGTTACGGCGCTCCGGCCAAAGGGGCGACGGACCGCGATCCGATCGCGCTTGCGTCCGGTGTCGTGACCGCGCCGCTCGCGACGCCCGCAAACGTGCCGATCGTCACCGCGCTCGGCGCCACCGAGCGCGCAGCACCCCCTGCGCCGGGTGCTGCAGTGTCGCCCGCGGTCCCCGTCGCGAGCGAGCAGAAGCTGGCCAACGGCCTGCGCATCGTCGTGCTCGAGCGGCACGATCTGCCGATCGTCACCGCCTTGCTCGTCTCGCCGCACGGCTCGGCCGAGGATCCGGAGGCCAGGCTCGGCCGCGCCGAGCTCGTCGCCGATCTGATGACCAAGGGCACGCCGACGCGCAGTGCGACGCAATTCGCCGATGCGATCGAGTCGCTCGGCGCCTCGATCTCGGCCGATGCGTCGCGCGATGCCGCCACCGTATCGATGACCGCGCGCAGCGATCGGCTCCAGCCGGCGATGGCGATCCTCGCCGATGCCGCGCGCAACCCGGTCTTCGCCGCCGATGAGCTGGATCGCGCGCGCAGCGAGGCGCTTGACGATCTCACGGTCGCGATGAAGCGCCCGGCGACGCTCGCCAGCCTCGTCGCGACGCGCGCCGCCTTCGGCGCGGCGCCTTACGGCAAGCCCGAGGCGGGAACGCCGAAGACGCTCGCCGCGCTCACCCGCGCCGACATGACCGCGGGCTATCGCGCGATCTGGTCGCCAGCCTCCGCCACGCTCGTGCTCGCAGGCGACGTGACGCCCGCTGCCGGGCGTGCGCTCGCGCAGAGCCTGTTCGGCGACTGGACCGCGCCGACCATGCCCGCCGCATCGCTCGCGTCGGCGGCTCTGCCCAAGCCGCGCGCGATTCTTCTCGACATGCCGGGCGTGCCGCAGGCGGCGGTGACTTTGGTCCGGCCGACGCTGACGCGCACCGATCGCGCTTATTATCCGTTGCTCGTCGCCAATGCGGTGCTGGGCGGGGGCTATTCGTCGCGGCTCAATCTCGAGGTCCGCATCCGGCGCGGGCTCGCTTATGGCGCGGGCAGCCGGCTCGCCGCCGGACGCATGCCGGGTCCGTTCGCGGCGAGCACCCAGACCAAGAATGCGTCGGTGCCCGAGGTGATCGGTCTGATGCGCGACGAGATGACTCGGCTCGGCCGCGAGGAGGTGCCGCAGGCCGAGCTCGCCGCGCGCAAGGCGACGCTCATCGGCGGTTTCGGCGAGGGGATCGAGACGACCGACGGGCTCGCGGGCGCGGCGGCCGGGCTGATCGCGGAAGATGTCCCGCTTGCCGAAATGGGTCTCTATGCCGGCCGGATCGAGGCGGTGACGCCCGCCGCGCTCAGGGCTGCGGCGGCTGCCCATCTGGATCCCGCCGCCGCGAGCCTCGCCGTGGTCGGCGACGCGAAGACATTCGCCGCGGGGCTCGCGGCGAAAGGCATCCTCATGGAAAGGATCGCCGCCGATACGGTCGATCCGGGGTCGGTCGGTCTGAAATGATCGTCACCCCGGCTTTCGCCGGGTGACGGCGCGCCTCAGGCGACGAACTTCGCGATCTGCGTGCCCGCCGCCAGGATGGCGAGCCACAAGGCGCTGGCGCTCGCCGCCATGAAGGCCACCGCGCGGCGCTGCGACCAGCGATCGACCTGCGGCTCGAGCAGCTGCGCGTTGCGCTCGTCGAGCATCTGCTGGAGCAGGCGCGCGGGCGACTGGACGGACATCGCGCCATCGCGCGCGGCGGCCACGGGCGCGTTGCCCTGCTGCTCGGTCCATTCCGTCTTGTATTTGCGCTGCGCCATTACTCGACCCTCCTTGTGGTCGAGACCATATGGCGCGCGGAGCCTTACCGGCGGGTAAAAACTGGCGGTTACCGGCGATTTAACCATGATCGCGCGGCGGATTTCCGTCGCCTCAACTCGATGAGGTCACCCGGCCCGATCGTTCGAGCTTGCCCCAGCCGACCCACGGGCCCCGGATCGCCGCCGCCACCGCGCGCACCACCACCGAATACATGATCTGGCGATAGACGAAGCGCTGGGCGAGCAGCAGGAACAGCGGGAAGCGCTTCTCGCGCCCTTCCAGCCGATAGGCGATCCAGCCGCAGATCGCGTCGATCGCGGTGAAGCCGATCCAGTAGACGCCCATGCGCAGCACGTCCGATTGCGTCTGCGCCCAGCCATGTTGCTGCACGCGCAGGAAGGTGGACACGATCGAGATACCGAGCGCGAGATCGATCAGCGGCGAGATCAAGGCGAAGCCGATCTGGAACAGCCACGCCTGGGGGATGCCGACGAGCGCGAGGCCGGCCGGCTTGCGCTCGACCAGGATGCGGCGATGCTTCCACAGACATTGCAGCGTGCCGAACGCCCAGCGGAAACGCTGCTTGGCGAGCGCGCCGAAGCTTTCGGGTGCCTCGGTCCAGGCGACCGCATCGATATCGTAGCGGACGTGCCAGCCGTGGCGCTGGATGGCGATCGTCAGATCCTGATCCTCGGCGAGCGTGTCGTGCGGATATCCGCCGACGCTGTCGAGCGCGGACCTGCGCCACGCGCCGACCGCGCCCGGCACCACCGTGATCGCGTCGAATCGGGACAGCGCGCGCCGCTCCAGATTTTGCGCGGTCACATATTCCACCGCCTGCCAGCGCGTGACGATGTTGATCCGGTTGCCGACCTTGGCATTGCCCGCGACCGCGCCGAGCGCCGGATCCGCGAACCAGCGCGACAGCCGCGCCATCGTCAGCGGCTCGAACTGCGTGTCCGCGTCCAGCGCGACGATGATCTCGCCGGTCGCCAGCTCCAGGCCGCGATTGAGCGCGCGCGCCTTGCCGCCATTGGCCAGCGTCAGCAGCCGCACCCGCGGATCGCCGGCGAAAGCCGCCTCCACGATCGCGCTCGTGCCGTCGGTCGATCCGTCGTCGATGACGATCACCTCCAGCCCGATCTGCTCGCTCTCCAGCACGCGCCGCACCGATGCCTCGATCACGCGCGCCTCGTTGAAGGCGGGGATCAGCACGGAGACGAAGCGCTCGGGATCGATCTCGGGCGGCACCGGCCGATTGGCCTTCGCATTGGAGCGCACCGCGAGGAAGGCGAGCAGGATCGCGCGAAACGTGCCGACGAAGATCGCGACGAAGAACAGGAATTTGAGCGTCGCGTTGAGCCCGGCCAGCACGAGGAAGATCGCGACATCGAAGCGCACCGCGATCAGGTCGCTGCCCGAAATCGTCGGATTGACCTGCGCGCGCGTGAGCCCGGCGAGCTGCGAGACGGGGACGAGCGTGTAGCCGCGCGCGCGCAGCCCATCGATGATCGCGGGCAGCGCCGCCACGGTCTGCGCGCGGTCGCCGCCCGAATCGTGGAGCAGCACGACGTTGGCGGATTTGTTGGGATCGCCGTTCTTGGCCTCGTCCTCGCCGCTCTCGACCGCCTCGATCGTATTGTCGATGATCGCCTGCACGCCGGGGCGGGTCCAGTCCTCGCTGTCGGCGTGGAGGCCGACGATCGCATAGCCCTGCTTCTGCGCGAGCAGGGCGGGCCCCAGTTCGTCGACCGTGGTCGGCTCGGCGTCGCCGAAATAGGGCGCGCGGAACAGCCGCATCGATCGCCCGGTATAGGCCTCCAGCAGCCGCTGCGTCGTGTTGAGTTCGATCCGCGTGCCGCGCTGGCTGACGAGCGCGAGATTGGGATGCGTGTAGGTGTGGTTGCCGATCTCGGAGCCGCCGGCGAGGATCCGGTCGAGCAGGAAGGGGTGGGCGAGCGCATTCTCGCCGACGACGAAGAAGGTCGCGGGCACCTTCTTGGCCTCGAGGATGTCCAGGATCTGCGGCGTCCACACCGCATCCGGCCCGTCGTCGAAGGTCAGCGCGATCTGCTTGGATTTGTAGCCGGTCCGAGCGACGACATAAGGTGTGGGGTAGGCGCTGTAATGTTCGTCGCGGATCAGGCCCTTGTCGTCGGCTGTGGCCGTTCGGAAGCCGGGCGTCGGCACGGCGGCGATGCGCAGCACCTCGCCATTGCCCTGCACGTCGGTATTGCCGATCGAAACGACCTGGCCGAAGCCCGGCGGACGATTGCCGCGGCGCAGCGCCGCGAACGCGTCCCATATGCCCGGGTCCTCGCCGCCAAGCCGCCACAACGCCACGCCGAACGCGCCCGCCATCTTGGTGGCGAGCATCTGGTTCCAGCCGCTCGCCGCGTCCAGCATCCACACGTGGCGCAGCGTGCCGTCATCGTCGTGATAATCGAAGGTCGCGTTGCCGCTCGCGGCATCGAAGTGCGTCACGACATTGTTGTCGTGCGCGATCAGCCAGGCGCGCTCGTCGGTCATCGTATCGGCGTTGGTGCCGCCGTCGGGCCAGTCATAAGCATAACTGCCGATCGCGACGATCGCCTTGTCGGGGCCGATCGCCGCGATGTTGCGTCGGATCCGCTCGACGAACCAGGGCTGCGCGGCGACCGGCCCGGCCGGGCCGCCGGGTACGTGCTGGTCATAGGCCATCAGGAAGAGCTTGTCAGCGACCTTGGCGTAAGCCTTCAGGTTCCAGCTGTCGTCGTCCACCGGCACGGCGGCGGTCACGAGCAGCGCCCCGAAACGCTTGTTCGCCTCGTCGAGCAAGGTCCGATAATCGGCCTGCGCGCGTTCGGGCAGTTCCTCGATGTCGAAGCACACCCCGCCCGCATTTTCGGCGCGCATCATCGCCGCCACCCGATCCAGGAAGCGCGCGCGCTGCGCCGGATCGTGGAGCAGGGCGGCCATGCCCGCGCCGTCCCATTGCTCGTCGGACACGTTCTGCACGAGCGGCAGGATGATCGGCCGGTGCTGGCTGGTCTGGAGGACCGCGCGCAGGCGGAGATCGGGCTTGTAGGCGAAATCGTGGTTGGGGCCGGTCACGTTGGCCAGCACCGGTACGAGCCAGTCCATCTCGCCGATATGCGCCGACAGGCTCGCGCGGCTCGCATCGTCCCACGGCACGTAGAAGCCGACGACGGTCTGCCGCCCGCGCGGCACCGTACCCGGCTTCGGCGCGCCGGGCAGCCAGTTCTGGACACCGCGCACGCGCTTGTCGACGCTGCGCCGGATACGCGCGACCTGCGCGTTGAGCGAGCGCGGCTGCTGGCGCTCGATGCCCAGCTTCAGCGGATCGGGCGAGGGAACGTTGAGGATCGTGACCGCGAAGCCGATCGCGGCGAGCGCGACGATGACGATGAATGCCCAGAGCAGGCGCAGCGCCCAGCGCCTGCGCTTGCCGCTGGGATCATAGAAGACCGGCGCTTCCATTCGACATGCTCTCCGCCCGCGCCTCCTGCCTGCGAGCAGGAGGACGCGTCGGGCGTCTATGGGGAACCGCGGAGGCGGGCAAGCGGGCCGTCAAAATGGTGCGGCAGAACGCGCGCCGGCCATTTCGCCCACAGCCTCGATACGGCTAAAAAGCGCGAAACTTCTCGGTCGGCCCACCCCGCCGTTAGAGTTTAATTAAGCACGACGGCCGATCCTGGTGCTGGGAAGGGCGCTGGGATCGTTGCGGAAAGTTGACCTATGTCAGAGTATCCTTCGTCGGATTGCCTCGTCGTCAAAATGAATCAGGTCGGCCGTAACCTGTCCGACGACATTATCGGATCGGTCGGGACCGCCCGGACCCTCGCGGAATTCCTCGCCGCGAACGGGGCGGACATGGCCGAGGAGGATTTCGATTTCCTGTTCGGGATCGGCGCGATCTTCGCGCGCGAAGGCCAGAAGGAAGTCCTGGCCGATCTCTATGCGACGATCCTTATCGAGACGGCGCGTCGCGGGGGTGGGGAGCGCCCGAGCCCTCAGTAATAGTGGCGGCTCCACGAAAGCGGGCGGCCTCCGCCGAACGCGAAATCGGCCGCAGCGGTTGGCGCCTCGCCGATCCTAACGGCGGCCGCCCATCGACGCCTGCCGTTCTGCACGATCGACAGGCTCATAGGCGCGAAGCCAGTTTTCGGATGCCTGCGCCGAGACGAACAGCTTCATCACGTCATTGTCGACGAGGCGGCGCATCTGCATCTTCGCGAGCGTCGAGCCGACGATCATCGCGATCCGGTCGCCCGGTTCGTAAATGTCCTGCGTCGCGGTTCGGATGACCGCGGCGACCTCGGGGGGCTGGACAGCGGCCCCGCTCATATCGACGAGCACGCGGACGGCCTTGCCTTGCTCCCGCAGCGCGCTCAGCATCGCTTTGAGTTCGCCGAAATGCTCTTCGATCATCGCGACCGACCAGAGACCGGATCCCTTGATCCGGACGATGCCCGCCGCACCGTCGTTTCGATATTCGATATGGCCCTGCATCCGCGCTTCCAGTCCTTGCGCCTTCATTCGGGCCGAGATGTGCTTAGGTGATTATCGATCGGTTACCGTTCGTACCGAAGCGGGCCTAATTCGACCTTTGGCTATTGGCGCCGGGCCGAGACGGAGCGTGGCGCAGCGGCATCGCGGCGGATGCCCGATCGGGATCAACCGGGGCGCTCGATCGCGCTTTGCAATGTAGGATTTGTTGTAAGACTTGGTCTGTCCGCCCACGATTCGGAGCCGGACGCCATGAACGCCATCCCGTCGATCACCGCCGCCACTGCCGGTCTGCGCCGCGGATTTGCACGCGCTTACGTCTGGTCTGGACGGGCCGGCGCGGGGTCCGTCACCCCCCGGAAGACCCGGTACGGGGGGTGACGTAGTGTCAACTTTGTCAACTTCCGCGCGCGGGGGCGGCTCAGCCGAACAGCTTGGTTGCGACCTCGGCGACCTTCTGGCCCTGGTGGCGCGCGCCTTCCAGATCCAGCGCGCTCGGCTGGCGCGATCCGTCGCCGCCCGCGATCGTCGTCGCGCCGTACGGCGATCCGCCGACGATCTCGTCCAGCGTCATCTGGCCCTGATGGCTGTAGGGCAGGCCGACGATCGTCAGGCCGAAATGCATCAGGTTGGTGATGATCGAAAAGAGCGTCACTTCCTGCCCGCCATGCTGGGTCGCGGTCGAGGTGAAGGCGGCGCCGACCTTGCCGTTGAGCGCGCCGCGCGCCCACAGCCCGCCGGCCTGGTCGAGGAACGCCGCCATCTGGCTCGGCATCCGCCCGAAGCGGGTCGGCGCGCCGATGACGATCGCATCATAATGTTCGAGATCGGCGACGGTGGCGATCGGCGCGGACTGCTCCAGCTTGAAGTGCGCGCCCTTTGCGGCGTCTTCCGGCACGGTCTCGGGAACGCGCTTGATATCGACCGTCGCACCCGCCGAGCGCGCGCCGTCGGCGATCGCCCCGGCCATCGTTTCGATGTGACCGTAAGAGGAATAATAGAGGACCAGAACCTTCGCCATCGCCGCGCTCCTTAGTGGACGTGAAAGCTAATGCCAGCCGCGCGCTTACTAAGACAGCCGGATAAGATCGGCCGGAAGGTTCGAAAAAATCGAAAAGACGATGATGGTCGGGGAGACAGGATTCGAACCTGCGACCCTCTGGTCCCAAACCAGATGCGCTACCAGGCTGCGCCACTCCCCGACTGTGCTGGCCCCTTATGGGCTGGGGCGGCATCGCGCAAGCATCGTGCGCGTCGGCGATCAGCCGGTCGTGCCCGTCCGGGGAGGCTGGCTGCGGCGGGGCGGGTGGATCAGCTCGTCTTGGCCCGCGATCATCGCCGCGCCGCGCTGGCGCTCCTTGGCCGCGTACAGCGCCTCGTCGGCGTGCTGGAGCAGCTCGCCGCGCGTCGTGACGCCTTCGCTCAGCCACGCCGCGCCGATCGTCGCCGAGACGCGGATCGCCAGGCCGCCGCGGCTGACCGTATGACGCAGATCGGCGAGCATCCGGCGCAGCAGGGCGGGGAGATCGGCGAGGACGCGCGGGCAGGTCACGACCATGACGAATTCGTCGCCGCCCAGCCGAGCGGCGAAGCTGGTCTCGAGATAGGGCGCACGCAGGCGCTTGGCCATCAGCCGGAGCAGATCGTCGCCCGCGGCATGGCCGCAGCGATCATTGACCTCCTTGAAGTGATCGAGATCGATCAACAGCAGGGCGAGCGGCGATCCGGTGCCCTGCGCTTCGGCGATGCGGGCATCGATGAAGGCGGTGAAACGGCTGCGGCTGGCGATCCGCGTGAGCTCGTCCGTCTCGGCGATGTCGCGCAGCGCTCGCTCCATGAGATGACGCTCGGTGATGTCTTGAAACACGCCGACGAGGGCGACGGGTGTCCCTTCCTTCAGCTCCAGTTCGCCCATGACACGCACGCGGCGCTGCTCGTCCCGCGCGGTGACGAAGTCGGTCTCGACGTCGAACGAGTCGTGGCTGGCGATCGTGTCGGCGATCGCCGCGTCCAGCTTGGCCCGGGATTCGGGCGGGTAGAAATTCATCGCGTCCGTGAGCGAAGGGTGTTCGGACGAGGACAGGCCGTGAATCGCATAGGTCTGGTCGGACCAGATGACCGAATCGTCGATCAGGCTCAGCCGCCAGCTGCCGATATTGGCGATGCGTTCGGCCTGGCGGAACACGCGATCCGAACGATCGAGCCGCTCGAGCGTCGCCTGATATTCGATCGTGAGGCGGGTCGCGCCGATCGCGGTGGTGCGCGCGTCGATGAGGGCTTCGGTGATCCTGGCGAGGGCGCGCAGCGTGCGCTGCTCGGCCTTGCCCAGCCGGCGCGGCTCCGGGCCGAGGATGCAGAGCGTTCCGATCGGCAGGCGCTGATCGTCGGTCGGGTGCTTGGCGCTGATCGGCATGCCGGCATAGAAGCGGATATTGGGTCCGCCGGTGACGAGCGGATTGTCGGCGAAACGATCGTCGCAGGTCGCATCGGGCACCAGGAAAATATCGTCCTGGGCGATGGCGTGCGCGCAGAAGGCATGTTCGCGCGGCGTCTCTCGCGCGTCGAGGCCATCCCGCGCCTTGAACCACTGGCGATGGTCGTCGATCAGCGAGATCAGCGCGGTGTCCGCGCCGAGCAGCTGACGCGCCAGGGTCACGATCTCGTCGAATTCGCGCTCGGGCGGCGTGTCGAGAATTTCGAGACTGGCAAGCGTCGCGAGGCGCTCGATTTCGACGCTGGTACCCATGCCTCGCCATAGCCGATTTTGGTTAATGTTTCATCACGACACGGAAATATCGGCAATTTAGACCGCGTTTTCAATGGAAGTCGCG
This sequence comes from Sphingomonas natans, assembly GCF_030546695.1. GTDB lineage: Bacteria > Pseudomonadota > Alphaproteobacteria > Sphingomonadales > Sphingomonadaceae > Sphingomonas_I > Sphingomonas_I natans. The sequence continues at coordinate 204,237 of NZ_JAUOTP010000010.1, read as the reverse complement.
CGACGGGGGCAGCACGCGCACGTCGCGCGGATGGCCCCCGCGAGGGCCTTTGGTACGCGGATGCTGGGGGTGAGCGAATTCGTCGGCGCGGCTCAAAGGCTGGCGGGTCTGGTGATCGGCGGACAGGCGCGAGAGCTCAGCGGTGCGATCGACGACCTGGACGGTCATCAGATGGACGACGCCTTCCTCGCTCTTCTGGACGATGCCGCGCACTTCCATAAGCCGGGAGGCCATCACCGCCGCGCGATATTTCTCGAAATCGGCCGCCCACAGCAGCACGTTGGTCACGCCGGTCTCGTCCTCCAGCGTCACGAAGATCGCCTTGCCCTCGCCCGGGCGCTGGCGGACGAGGACGACCCCCGCCATCCGCGCCGGGCGGCCGTCGGGCAGCGCGGAAAGCTCGGCCGCGCTCAGGATGCCCTCGCCCCGGAACAGCGCGCGCAGGAAGCTCATCGGATGCGCCTTCAGCGACATCCGTGTCATCTGATAATCCGCGGCGACCTCTTCGGACAGCGGCATGGCGGGTAGCGCGGCATCGGCCTCGGCCGCCAGCTCGCGCGCATCGGCGGCGGCGAACAGCGGCAGCGCATCCTGCGGCGTGCGGCGCACCTCCCACAAGGCATCGCGCCGGCCGAGATCGAGTGCGCGGAACGCATCCGCATCGGCGAGCAGGCGCAGCGCACGGGGCGGGACGAGGCGGGCGAGGCGCTCCAGTTCCTCCCCATGCCGTGCATGGGGAGGGGGACCGCCGAAGGCGGTGGAGGGGAAATAGCGAGCGGTGGACGTTTCCCCTCCACCATGTTTCGCATGGTCCCCCTCCCCATCTGCGATGGGGAGGATGAGCGAGGCCTCGATCGCCTTGCCCCAGGCCTCCTTGAACCCCTCGATCTGGCGAAAGCCCAGCCGCACCGCGGGGCCGTTCGGCCCGACTTCCAGCCGATTGTCCCACCCGCTCGCGGTCACGTCGATCGGGCGTACCTCCACATCATGCTCGCGCGCATCGCGGACGATCTGGGCGGGCGCGTAGAAGCCCATCGGCTGCGAATTGAGCAGAGCCGCACAGAAGGCGGCCGGGTGGCGGCGCTTGAGAAAGGCCGAGGCGTAAACGAGGATCGCGAAGCTCTGCGCGTGACTTTCGGGGAAGCCGTAGCTGCCGAAACCCTGGATCTGGCCGAAGCAGCGCCGCGCGAATTCCTCGGAATAGCCGCGCCGCGTCATGCCGCCGACCATCTTCTCCTCGAACAGCGGCATCGTGCCGACATTGCGGAACGTCGCCATCGCGCGGCGCAGCTGGTTCGCCTCGGAGGGCGAGAATTCGGCGGCGACGATCGCGAGCTTCATCGCCTGTTCCTGGAACAGCGGCACGCCCAGCGTCTTGCCGAGCAGGGACCTGAGCTCGTCGCGCGGATGGGGCGGGGCGGGCGAGGGAAAATCGACCCGCTCGAGCCCCTGACGCCGGCGCAGATAGGGGTGGACCATATTGCCCTGGATCGGCCCGGGACGCACGATCGCGACCTGGACGACGAGATCGTAGAGTTCGCGCGGACGCAGCCGGGGCAGCATGTTCATCTGCGCGCGGCTCTCGACCTGGAAGATGCCGATGCTGTCGCCCTTGCAGAGCATGTCGTAAACGTCGCTCTGGTCCTCGGGCACCGATTTCAGGTCGTAATCCGTGCCATCATGATCGCGGATCAGATCAAAGGCCTTGCGGATGCAGGTCAGCATGCCGAGCGCGAGGATATCGACCTTCATCAGCTTCAGCGCATCGATATCGTCCTTGTCCCATTCGATGAAGGTGCGGTCCGCCATCGCCGCGTGATGGACGGGCACGATCTCGTCGAGCCGGCCCTGCGACAGGACGTAGCCGCCGACATGCTGGGAGAGGTGGCGCGGGAAGGGCGCATCCAGCAGCAGCCCGACGAAATGGTTGAGCCGCGCGATCTCCGGATTGTCGAGATCGAAGCCGGTCTCGTGGAAGCGGCTATCCTCCATCTTGGTCGAGTAGCTGCCCCACACGGTGCTCACGAGGCGCGAGGTCACGTCGTCGGTCAGCCCCAGCGCCTTGCCGACCTCGCGCACCGCCGATCGCGAGCGATAATGGATGACGGTCGCGACGATGCCGGCGCGCTCGCGGCCGTAGCGGCGGTAGATATATTGCATCACCTCCTCGCGCCGTTCGTGCTCGAAATCGACGTCGATATCGGGCGGCTCGTTGCGGTCGGGCGACATGAAGCGCGAGAAGAGCAACTGGTGCTTGGCGGGATCGACCGAGGTCACGTCGAGCAGGAAGCAGACCATCGAATTGGCGGCGGAGCCGCGCCCCTGGCACAGGATCGGCGGATCCTGCTCGCGCGCGAACCTGACGATGTCGTGGACGGTCAGGAAGTAATAGGCATAGCCCATCTTGCGGATCAGCCGGAACTCGTCGGCCAGCATCCTGAGCACCCCGATGGGCACGCCCTGCGGCCAGTGCCTGCGCGCGGCGGCGACGACGAGATGCTGGAGCCACTTCTGCGGCTCCCAGCCTTCGGGCACCGGCTCGTGCGGATATTCATATTTGAGGTCGCCGAGATCGAAGCCGACGCGATCGAGCAGGCGCGTCGTCTGGTCGATCGCCTGCGGACAGTCGCGGTAGAGATCGGCCATGTCGGCCGCGGATTTGAGGTGACGCTCGGCATTGGCTTCGAGCCGGCGACCTGCCTCGGTGATCGTGGTGCCGAGGCGGATGCAGGTGAGGATGTCCTGCAGCGGCCGATTCTCGCGCGTCGCGTAGAGCGCATCGGTGGTGGCGAGCGGGGGCACCTGCGCCGCGCGCGCGATCCCGAGCAGGCGCGCGCGGCGGCGCGTGTCGGTGCCCGAGCCGGTGGCGGGCAAAGCGAGCCAGACGCGGCCGGGGCAGGCGGCGCGGAGCGTTTTCAGCGTGCGAGACAGCGCTTTTCGGCTTGCTGGACCCGTCTCCTGGCGCAGGGGGAAAGGGATGACGTTGCTGGGCGTTTCATCGTCACTCTCGTGAAAGCGGGAAACGGAATTCGGATTCACGCGGAGGCGCGGAGGCGCGGAACGGACGAAGCAAGCTTCGTCCCTTTCCTCTGCTTCTCTCCGCGTCTCCGCGTCTCCGCGTGAATCATTGTCTTCCGGCAGGATCGTCGGCACTTTGCGCGCCACGCCTTCGCCCTCGCGCCGGCTGCTCTCGGGCAGCACGATCAGCAGCAGCCCCTCCGAATAAGCGAGCAGATCCTCGATTGTGAGCAGGCAATCGCCCTTGTCCGAGCGGAGATTGCCGGTCGAGAGCAGGCGGGTAAGCCGCCCCCAGCCGCGCCGATGCTCGGGGTAAGCGACGATGTCCGGCGTGCCGTCGGCAAAGACGAGCCGCGCGCCGGTGGCGAGCCTGAAGGGCTGGAGCGACAGGCCCGCTTTCTTCGCGTCGTCCCGCGCGTCCTTCAGCGCTTTCCAGGCGCGGACGACGCCGGCGACCGTGTTGCGGTCGGCGAGGCCGAGGCCGGGATAGCCGAGATCGAGGGCAGTCCCCACGAGATCGCCGCCAGGGCTAGCGCCGTGGAGGAAGGAGAAGTGGCTGGCCGAGACGAGTTCGACGAAAGGCGGGGGAGCGGGATGTGTCTCGGCCATCGCATCACGCGAACAGCCCGTGGACATACCAGGCGGGCATCTCCGTCTCGCCGCCGGCCAGACCGTGGCGGAACAGCCAGAAGCGGTGCCCGGCCTTGTCCTCGACGCGATAATAATCGCGCGTCCGCCCGCTCGCGCAGAGCGGCAGCGGCAGCGGATGGTCGTCCGCGTCGCGGCGCAGCCACGTCTCCGCGCCGATCCGCCGCCGCCACCATTCGGCGGCGATCCGTTCGGGGCCCTCCCAGCGCGCGACCTCGTGCGCGCGCCGCTGCCAGACGAAGCGGCGCGGCGGGCCTTCGGGCAAGCCATAGGTCACCTCGATCGGTTGCGGCGGATCGAGCAGGCGCAACGGCCGAAGCGGCGGGTCGTCGGGGAAAGGGGCGGGCCAGTGCGGTTCGGTCGCAGCCGGGACGATCGCCACCGCGCATTCGGGAATGTGGCTGTCGAGCGGCGCGACGCGCGCGATCCGGTCGGCACCCAGCCGCGCGACGAGCCGATCGACGAGTTCGGCGAGCGGGGCTGCCGCCCGATCTTCGCCGCCCAGCCCATCCTGTGCGGGGGCGAGCGGCTCGGTCACGGGCACGTCGAGGCGGATGCAATCGAAACCGAAGCCCGGATCGATCGGGTCGGCAAGCGCCTCCAGCCGCTCGCGGAACAGGCGCATGACGATTCCCGGATCGCGCACCGGCCGCCCCGTCTCCACGACCAGCCCGGGGACCGCGCCGTCGCTGCGGAAGAAGCGCGCGACGAAGCGGCGCCCGCCCTCGTGCCGCTCCAGCAGGGTCGCGCCGGCCTCGGCCAGCAGGTCCGCCAGGCAGGCGAGCCCGTCCTCGACGCGGCCGATCGGCTCGGCGAAGCGGCGCAAGCCGAAGACGGGATCGATCAGCCGCTCGGGCGTGATCCGGCGATCCTCCTCGCCCAGCAGCCGGCCGAGCCGCAGCGCGAGATCGCCGAAGCGCGCGGCCAGCATCCGCCGCGGGCGGCAGGCGAGATCCATGATCCGCTTGAGCCCCGCGCGACGCAGCGCAAGCGTGATTTCGGGCGAGGCCTCCAGCGCCTCGACCGGGAGCGCGAGCAGGTCCGCTTCCGGACCAGCGCCGAACCGGGCGCGGGCGCGCGCCGCCTCGGGCGTGTCGCCGAGGCCGAGGCGCAGCGTGAGGCCTTGCCGGCGCAAGCGACGCGCGAGATCGGCGACGAGCCCGTCCTCGCTGCCATAGGCATGCGTGCAGCCGGCAATGTCGAGGACGATGCCGTCGGACGGCGCGGGCGCCACCACCGGGCTGTAGGCGCGGCACGCCTCGACCGCGCGCGCTAGCAGGCGCGCCTCGGCGGTATGGTCGCGTTCGATCGCGACGAGGCCGGGCAGGCGCGCGCGGGCATCGGCGAGCGTGAGGCCCGTGGTGAGCCCGGCCGCCAAGGCTTCGCGGCTCAGCGCGGTCAGGCGGACGGCATTGGCCTGTTTCTCGGTGAAGACCGTCAATTCCTTCCCCGCAGGGGGAGGGAGACTGCCGCCGCAGCCGGTGGTGGAGGGGTGTTGCGGTTGAGAGGGCGCGTTGCCGTGCGGGCCGGGATACCCCTCCACCATCCTACGGATGGTATCCCTCCCCGTGCCGGGGAGGAATGGGACGTTACGCGACCGCCACGCGTCGCTCGCCATCATCGGCAGCCACAGTGCTAGATAGCGGCGCGGGCCGGAAGCTGGCGGCGTCACGATCCCATTCCAGCCGCCAGCCGGGCGAAGGCACGCCGCCGCGCCGTTTGACGAGATCCACCGCGAAGGCCGGCGCACCGGGCGCGTCCGCTTCCAGCGGCGTCGAGGGTGCGGCGGCGACTCGCCAGCGCGTCGCCGCCGCCGAGGGCATCTCCTCGCCCAGCCCGCGCAGCAGCAGCACCGTGACGCCCGATCGCTCGGCGAACAGCATCAGCCGCCGCGTCGCGGTGAGATCCAAATGGCGCGGGCGCGGCCCCGGCGCGATCACTGCCGTGCCGGCTGCGGGCGAACGCACCACGTCGGCCGCGGCCTTCAGCAAGCTCTTCTCGTCGCGCACCGTCACGAACAGCAAGCGCGCCGGATCCGCCCCCAGCTCCACCACGCCCGGGCCGTGCAGCAGGCCATCGCCGCGTTTCGCCTCCGCCAGCCAAACGATATGACCGGTCCGCCCGCCGGCACGCAGCGCCAGCATCAGGGCGAAGCCGGCCATGCTCGCCAGATCCTCGTCCGAGGCTGCATGCACTTCGTGGAGCTGGCCGCGCTGGAGCCCGCCACCCAGCATCGCATCCAGCGGCGGAGAACCCAGAGCGAAGCGGACACAAGGCTCCGCCGTCAGCGGCGAGGCGGACAATTGCAGGCCCGGAGCGGGCGGAAGGGAAGGCGACTCGCGCATGCATGTTCCCTTTATGTTCTAGCTCGGAGCGTGCGGAGTCAAGGCGAGGACTCATCCTCCCTCTCGCAGCTGGGGAGGGGGCCATGCCTGTCCTGAGCGACGCCGCAGGCGGCGTCGAAGGGCGCAGCATGGTGGAGGGGTCTGGACTTGAGGGCAGGATTTTTCCCTTCCACCGTCGTGCGGACGGTCCCCTCCCCACGTTCCGTGGGGAAGATATGCGTTATGCCGCCGCCAGTATCTTCGCGCTGCCCTGCAGGCTGTTCGGCCCGGCCTGTATGATCTCCACCTCGACCAGATCGCCGATCGCGCCGCCGTCGAGCAGCACCGATTGCAGCCAGGGCGATTTGCCCAGCTTCTGGCCGGGGAGCTTGCCGTCGCGCTCGATCAGCACGGCGCAGCTCTTGCCCAGCGTCGCGCGGTTGAACGCATATTGCTGCTCGGCGATCAGCGCCTGCAGTCGCTGGAGCCGCTCGTCCATCAAAGCCGCCGGCACCTGCTCGGCCATCGAAGCGGCCGGCGTGCCCGGGCGCGGCGAATATTTGAACGAGAAGGCGAAGGCGTGCCCGATCGCGCGGACCAGCGACAGGGTCTCTTCGAAATCCGCGTCGCTCTCGCCGGGGAAGCCGACGATGAAATCGCCCGACACGCCGATATCGGGCCGCGCCGCGCGGACGCGATCGATCAGGCGCAGATAGCTTGCCGCATTATGGCTGCGGTTCATCGCCTTCAGGATGCGGTCGCTGCCCGATTGCACGGGCAGGTGCAGGAACGGCATCAGTTTCTCGATGTCGCGATGCGCGGCGATCAGCCCGTCGGCCATGTCGTTGGGATGGCTCGTCATGTAGCGGATCCGCGCGAGCGCGGGCATCTTCGCCAGCTCCTCGATCACGTCGTGCAGACCCCGCCCGTCATGCGCCCAGGCGTTGACGTTCTGGCCGAGCAGGGTGATCTCGCGCGCGCCGGCATCCACCAGCGCCTTCGCCTCGTCGATGATCTGGCCCCAGGGCCGCGAAATCTCGGCGCCGCGCGTATAGGGCACGACGCAATAGGTGCAGAATTTGTCGCAGCCTTCCTGCACGGTCAGGAACGCGCTCGGTCCCTGTCGGCGCCGCTTGGGCAAGGCATCGAATTTGGAGACTGCGGGCATGTCGGTATCGAGCGCCTCGCCACCGGTCGCCGCGCGCGCGATCAGTTCGGGCAGGCGGTGATAGGCCTGCGGGCCGACGACCACGTCCACCGCAGGCGCGCGGCGCGAGATTTCGGCGCCCTCGGCCTGCGCGACGCAGCCGGCGACCGCGATCATCGGCTTGTCGCGCCCGGCCTCCCTGCCGCGCTTGGCGAGCCGGCCGATGTCCGAATAGACCTTCTCGGCCGCGCGCTCGCGGATATGGCAGGTGTTGAGCAGGACGAGATCCGCATCGTCCGCCTCGGCCGCGACCATGCCCTGCGATTCCAGCAATTCGCCCATGCGCGCGCCGTCATAGGCGTTCATCTGGCAGCCGAACGATTTGACGTGGAAGCTCTTGGGGAGCGGACGGGCGGGCTTGGCGATCATCGCGCGCCTGTAGCTTGTGCAGCCTGTCAGCGAAAGCGGGGGAGGTCAGTAGCCCGGCGCGGCCGCAGCCGGGCTACTCCTCGTGTCTAAGCGGCATCCTCTCCTAGCGGCGGCGTCCTCATGGAATGCCGATTCTCGCTTCCTCTTGGCGCCGCGGCTCCCGAGGTGAGATGCGCCTAGCGGGGCATAGTTTGCCGCGCAAGTAGAGATTTTCGGGATTCGTGAAAATCTTCTGATTTCACGTGTTCGCTTCTGTGGCGGGGCAAGTCATGCTGCGCCTGCGAACAGCGAATTCCCGCTTCGCAGATTGCTTAACCTAAACGTCAAGCAGAACTATTGGTCACACAACCGGGCAAGGAGATTCTACGGAGTGCTAGTCCGGCGCAACAACGAGCCACGATGGTAAACCAGCTTAGAATTAATTGGTTCCCGAAATGGCAAGATTCGGCAAATTTTGGCGGTCCGGGCGCGACGCCATCTCGATCCGGAGCGCAGCGCCGTTCTTTCATGGCGCGATCTCCAAAAGGGCAGTGCGCTGACGCATAGGGAAGGAAAACAAGTGTTGCGCGGGGTTGCGACGGAGGGCGAAGCCTCTACATGGACACGGGACACAAGCGGCGATCGCCGCACCCCTTAGGCGCGTCTGGCATGCGCCCGCACGATCCATCGGAATCCCATGACGAAACCCGGCAACGAACTGCTCTTCCTCGCGCTTGGCGGCTCGGGGGAGATCGGGATGAACGTCAATCTTTACGGCACCCAGGGCAAATGGGTGATGGTCGATCTCGGCCTGACCTTCGCCGATCCGGGCTATCCGGGCATCGATCTGATCCTGCCCGATCTCGATTTCATCGAACGCAATCGCAAGGATCTGATCGGCATCGTGCTGACGCACGGGCATGAGGATCATATCGGTGCGATCCCCTATCTCGCCGCCGATCTGGGCGTTCCGCTCTATGCGACGCCGTTCACCGCGGGCCTCATCCGCGGCAAGCTGGAGGAAGAGGGCATCACCAAGCAGGTGAAGCTCAATGTCGTGCCCCGCGATTCCGCCTTCGATCTCGGACCGTTCCGCTTCACTTACGTCCCGCTTGCCCATTCGATCCCCGAGGGCAATGCGCTGCTGATCGAGACGCCCTACGGCAACATCTTCCACACCGGCGACTGGAAGCTGGACGAGGAGCCCTTGCTCGGCACCCCCGCCACCGCCGAGGAGCTGACCGCGATCGGCGACGAGGGCGTGCTCGCTCTCGTCTGCGATAGCACCAACGTGTTCAACGATGCCGCCAGCGGCTCGGAGGCCGCGGTGCGCGAGGGGCTCGATGCGGTCGTCCGTGAGGCGACGGGCCGCGTGCTCGTCACCACCTTCGCCTCGAATGCAGCGCGGCTGCAGACGCTCGGCCAGGTCGCGATCGATACGGACCGCCAGCTGTGCGTCGCGGGCCGCTCGCTCGATCGGATCCTCAAGGTCGCCAAGAGCGTCGGCTACCTGCAGGATTTCCCGCCGATCATCGATTTCGACACCGCGATGCGACTGCCCCCGCGCGACGTGATGATCGTCGCCACCGGCGGCCAGGGCGAGGCGCGCGCCGCGCTCGCTCGGATCGCCTTCGACAGTCACCAGCTGAAGCTCTCGAAGGGCGATACGGTGATCTTCTCGTCGAAGCAGATCCCCGGCAACGAGATGCAGATCGCCCGTATCCAGAACATGCTCGCCAGCAAGGGCATCGAGATGGTCACCGATCGCCAGGCGCATGTCCACGTCTCGGGCCATCCCGGCCGCCCCGAGCTGGAGCTCATGTATCGCTGGATCCGTCCCGAGATCGTGCTCCCTGTCCATGGCGAGATGCGCCACATGGCCGAGCAGGCGCGCTTCGCCGACAGCCTCGGCGTGCCCAAGTCGATCGTGCAGATGAACGGCGACATGATCCGCCTCGCGCCCGATGGCCCGAAGAAGATCGGCACCGAGCGGTCGGGCCGCCTGATCCTCGACGGCGACGTGATCCTGCCCGCCGACGGCACGACGATGAACGAGCGCCGCAAGGTCTCGGTCAACGGCGTGATCGCGGTCGCCGCGGCGATCGATCAGTCGGGCCGGCTCAAGGGCAAGCCCGCCATCACCTTCCAGGGCGTGCCGATCGAGGAGGATCGCGTCGACTTCATCGCCGAGGCGAGCGAGGCCGCGGGCAAGGCGCTCTCGGCCGGCGGCAAGGACGAATCCAAGCTGCGCGAAGCCGTCCGCCTCGCGGTCCGCCGCAAGGCGACCGAGTGGACCGGCAAGAAGCCGATCGTGGACGTCTCGCTCATCCGCGTCTGACCTGACTCATCCTCCCCACCGCGGGTGGGGAGGGGGACCAGCCGCAGGCTGGTGGAGGGGCACTGCGGAAGCAGCGCCTTCAGAAACCCAGCCGGACGCCGACCCCCACGGACTGACCGTTTCTCCCGACCGGCCCGCCGCCTTTGACGCCGAGCTTGTCGCTGAGCTTGAGGTTCAAGCGCTGATCCGGCTCGGCGTCGGCGGTCCGATCCTGCAGCCGCTGGTTGGGCGTCGCCCGCCGGCGCTTGCAGACGACGATCTCGCCGGTTTCGGACGGCGGGCATTCAGTCGCCGCCTCGGTCGGCGCGGCCGGTGCCACGGTCTTCACCGGGAGCGCGGGTCCGTAGACGGTCGCCTGCAGGATCAGAAAGACGGTCGCACCGATCATCGGAGATGCCTTCGCGCGCCAGCAAAGGCCCGAATCGCGACGAAAATGTGACTGCGCTACCGCGCCAGCCGCAACGCGCGCACCAGGGTCCAGCCGAAGCTCGCGCCCGCATAGGCGGTGATCGCGCCCAGGCCCCAGCCCCAAAGTCCGGCTAGCCCGAACGGCAGCAGCGCCCAGCCCAGAGCGGCGGGCGTCGCCAGCCATTCCGGATCCTCACCATCGCCCAGCCACGCGACGATGCCCCGCGCAGCGAACAGAGCCGCCATCAGCCCCACCAGCAGCCCGGCCGTGAGCAGCCAGCCCCATTGGCCGTCGCCGCGCATCAGCCACCAGCCGAGCCCGAGCCCCGCGAGCCCGCGCCCGGCCAGCCGCGCCGTGGCCAGCCACGACGCGCCCGGCACGCGTCGCGCCTGGATCAGCGACAGCCTTTGCCCCATCCGCGCCAGCGGTCCGGCGAGCAGCAGGGGCACCAGCGCAAGCCAGCGGTAGCCGCCGGTCGCTGCCAGCCCGCCACCGATCGCGAGCACGGCGGACAGCAATGCGGGCAGCGACGGCTGGATGCTTCGCGCGAACAATTGCGGCAGCAGCGCCTCCGCGATCGGCGCCTCGAGGAAACGGTCGCTCCACCCGCGCGCCGCCTCGCGCGAGGCGGCGACGAGCCGCGCCTCGGCCGCATGCAGCGCCTCGCTCGATCCGGCGAGCACGGGCACGTCGCGCCCGACCTCGATCCGCGCCGCGGTCTCCTGAACGGCGCTGCGCAGCATCGTCGAAATCGGATCCCAGTCGCCCACCATCTGCGCGACCTCGGCGATGCGCCGCCCGTCGAGCAGGGCGATCCCCGCCCAGCGATGCTCCGCATCGATCCGCTCGAACGCGGCATGCTCTGGCAGGTCGAGGACGACCGCGATGCTCGGCACGCCCGCGATCGCGATCCGCTCGATCAGCGCGCGATCGGGCAGGCAGGCATCCGCCAGGATCAGTACGCGCGGTTCGGCGGCGAGCAGATCGGCAGCGGCGGCGATGCTGGTCGCGACCTTCACCGCGATCCCGTCCGCGCGGAGCCGCGCGAGCGGCGCGGCGAGCGCGGGTGCCATCTGCTCGACTAGCAGGATCGGGCGCTCGGCGCCGGCCGAGGCCAGGCGACGGATCTGATGTTCTACCAGCGTCACGCCGGCAAGCGGCAGCGCGGCGCGCGGGGCGCCTGCCTCGACATCGAAGGCTGCGACGAGCGCAGCCAGCGTCATGCGTGTACCCCCTTCATTCGCGATCGTGTGTAGGGGCGATCCGCGCGACACGCAAAGTCGCGGTAACGCTTCCCCGTGGCCACGAAGCTGATAGGATGATCGCATGGCAGGCGGGGCGAGCTGGCGGCAGACGCCGATCGAGGAAACGGAGGAGGTGCAGGCAGCACTTCCGCTGGGCGACAGCGATTGGCTGGGCGAGGCCGCGATCGAGCCCGAGCGCCCGCGCCGCTGGAAGGAAGCCGTGCTCGTCGGCGCGATGCTCCTGCTCGCCGCGGCGTGGATCGCGGTACTCGTGATGATGGTCGCCGCAACCCTGCCCACGGGCGGTCTCGGCGCGTCGCGCGCCGCCGCCTGGATCGGCGTCGGCTCGGGTCCGCTCACATTGATCGCCTTGCTCGCGCTCGTGATGCTGCGCACCGGCCGTGCCGAGGCGACGCGCTACGCCCGCTCGGCGCGCGAGCTGCGCATCGAATCCCTGCGCCTTGCCGAATTGCTGACGCTCGTCGATCGCCGGATCGTAACCGCGCGCCAGGGGCTCGCCAAGCATGGCGCGGACCTCGTCCGGATGGGCGAGGAGACGAGCGAACGGCTCGGTCGCGCGGGCGAGGCCCTGCGCGGGGACGCCGCCGTCGTCGCCGATGTCGCTGCCCGGCTCGACGACGCGACCGCCACAGCGCGCACCGATCTCGGCGTGATGATGAGCGATCTGCCGACTCTGGCGACGCAGGCCGGCACGCTCGGCGATCATCTGCGCGCGATCGGCCAGGATGCCGAGGCGCGCAGCGATGCCCTGCTCGCCAACCTCACCGCGATCGAGCTTCAGGCGCGCACCGCCGATCAGTCGAGCGTCGCCGCCGCGCGCCGCCTCGCGATCGAGCTGGAACGGATCGAGGGCAGCGCCGCCGCCGCCGACCGCCGCATCCTCGAAGCCGCGAGCAAGCTAGGCGACGCCGCCGACAGCGCGCTCGCCAATGCCGCCGGTGCGCTCGATCAGGTGCGGCGCGGCGTCTCCGAACAGGGCAATGCCTTGTCGGCGATCGTCGCGCAGGCGCGCGACATGCTCGGCCGTTCGGGCGATGAATCGGCGCGCGCGTTGGCGCTGCGGCTCGATCAATTGGGCGCGCGCATCGAAGAGACGAGCCACCGCATCGCGCAGCACGAGGCCGCCGCGCGCGGGCTGCTCGGTCATCTCGATCAGGCGCTGGGCAGCGTCGAGGGACGCTTCGAGCAATTGGGCGACAAGGGCGCGGAGCAGGTCGCCGATCTCGCCGAGACGCTGGCGATGCTCGCCGATCATGGCGAGAAGATCGGCAGCCTGCTCGGCCGCAGCGGCGACAATGCCGAGACCGCGCTCGGCCATATCATCGCGCTGCGCCAGCAGGCGTCGTCCGCGAACGAGACGCTCGACCGCGAACTGCCCGAGACGCTCGCCCGCCTGCGTGCGCAGGCCGATGACGCGATCACGATGCTGCAGGCGGCGCGCCCCCGCGCCGACGATCTCGTCCGCACCGCCGAGGATCTGCAGGGCAAGCTCGCCGAGAGCAGCGCGTTGATCGATATCGGCGGCGAGCGGCTCCAGCGGTTCGCCACGCAGGCCGACGCGAAGGTCGCCGGCTTGCGCGACGGGATCGCGGCGATGGCCGAGGCGGGCGACGATCGGATCGCGACATTCGCGCATCGGGCGGACGAGAAGATCGCGTCGGTCCGCGACCAGATCGCCGCGCTCGATGTGTTCAGCGACGAGCGCATGGCCCGCCTCGCCGCGCAGGCGGACGAGAAGCTCGCCGCGATGCGCGATCAGGTCGCGTCGTTCGAGGGCCTCGTCGCGCGCACCGATCGCGAGATCGCCGCGCTCACCGAAGGCGCCTCGGTCAAGCTCGTCGATGCGCTGCTGCGCGTACGCGAGACGGCCGCACAGGCGGCGACGCATGCGCGCGAGACGCTCGCGGGCGCGATCCCCGAGGCGGCGCAGCAACTGGCGAGCGCGAGCGCCGAGGCGATGGCCAAGGCGCTCGACGGCGTCGGCCAAGCCGAGATCGGCAAGGTCGAGGCGGCGTCCGCCAAGGCGACCGAGGCCGCGACGGCATCCTCCGAGCGCCTGACCCGCCAGCTCGTAACGCTGACCGAGACGACGCGCGCGGTCGAGGCGCGCATCGCCGAGCATCAGGCTGCGGCCTCGGCCACCGACGAGCAGGGCTTCGCGCGCCAGGTCAGCCTGCTGATCGAGGCGCTCAACTCGACCGCGATCGATGTCGCCAAAATCTTCTCGAACGAGCCGACCGACGCCGAATGGGGCGCCTATCTGAAGGGCGACCGCGGCGTCTTCACGCGCCGCGCGGTGCGCCTCATCGAGAGCGGAGACGCGAAGGCGATCATCGCCCGCTACAATGACGACGGCGAATTCCGCGCGCAGGTCAATCGCTACGTCCACGATTTCGAGGCAATGCTCCGCCGCGTGCTGGCGGTGCGCGAAGGCGCGGCGATGGGCGTGACCCTGCTCTCGTCCGACATGGGCAAGCTCTACGTGGCGCTGGCGCAGGCGATCGAGCGGCTGCGGCGCTGAGGACGCCGCTCGGACAAGGGGGGCGGGCGATGCTGACACGGCGGACGATGATCGGTGCGGGGCTGGCGGCGGCTTTGCCCTGGCGCGTCGCGGGGGCTCCGCCCGCTGTCCCGCAGATCGATCGTCTGCAGCTGACGATATTGGCCGACAGCAATGTCTCCAGCTTCGCGCAGACCGTCGAACGGCCTGGCCTCCGGATCCTGCCGCCCGAGCGCGCGGCGTCCTCCTACCAACTGACCTTGCGCGGCGAGTGGGGCTATTCGGTCCTCGCAGAGGCAACCGCGGGCACCGCGCCGGCGCACCGCCTGCTCATCGATTTCGGCTACACGCCCGAGGGGCTGGCCGGCAACATGGCGATCCTCGGCGTCGATCCCGCGACGATCGAGGCGATGGTCCTCTCGCACGGCCATTACGATCATTTCGGCGGCCTGCCGGCGCTGCTCGGCCGGGTGAAGCGCGGCACGCCGCTCTATGTCGGCGGCGAGGAGGCTTTCTGCGCGCGGATCCGTGGCACCGCAGCCGATGGGCCGAGCTTCGGGCGGCTCGATCGGCGTGACCTGAACGCGGCGGGCATCGATGTTCGCATATCGCCCGCGTCCGCCACCGTCGGCGGCGTCGCCTGCACGACCGGACGCATACCGTTCGTCTCGCCCGAACGCCCGAAGGTGCCGACCGCGATGCTCCCCGGTGATGGCTGCCGCCGCGCCGATCTCGATCCCGATCGCCGCGACGCGGATGTCTTCGTCGACGATGCCGTCCACGAACTGGGCACGGCCTTCCACATGAGGGGCAAGGGGCTGGTGGTGATCGCCTCGTGCAGCCATCGCGGCATCATCAACACGGTGCGCGCGGCGCAGGCGGTCTCCGGCGTGGATCGCGTCCATGCGATCGTCGGCGGCTTCCATCTCGTGCCGCCCCAGACGCAGGCGCAGACGTTGGACACGCTGGCGCTGATGCGCGCGCTCAAGCCCGATTACATCCTGCCCGGCCATTGCACCGGCGAGGCTTTCCTCGCGCCCGCCATCGCCGAGATGCCCGATCAGGTGTTCCGCACCGTGGTAGGAAGCCGAATCCTATTCGCTTAGGCCGGCCAGACACCGCTTTGTGCGGTGCACAAGGGATCCCTAAAGCTGTTGATCCCTGTCGCGACGGCCGAAACATTAAGAAGCCTCAACCTTTGCATGCGCTTTATGCATGTGCCGCATGATTGTGAGCATTTGACCGTTTGGCGCCGCTCCGCGAGAAGCCGGCCATGCTGCACCGCAGCGAAACTATTCGGGATACGAAATATGTTCAGCCTGATCTTCCTGCTCAACACCGTCCGCAAGTCGCTGGTCGCCGCCCGCTAGAAAGCGACATCGCCTCTCCGACGGGAGAGGCCGAGCACGCGTTGCTACCGGGTCGAAGCGTCGCAGCTCCCCGGGGGCAGGCGCGCCTCCCCGACCCTGGATCAGGCCGCGAAGCGTACCTGTACGGCCGGGCAGCGCCGGCGCAGGGCCGCACCGATCGCGCCGAAGCCGATCAGCATCAGCGCCCAGCTTGCCGGCTCAGGCACCGCCGAGGAGTGAATCGCGGCGACCAACGAGGGCGTCGCGCGCGTGCCGACGATCATCGGGAAGCCCATCGTCAGCGCGTCGATCGTCTCGCCCGTCATCAGCCCGAACGCGCTCAGGTCAAAGACCGCGACGTTGAGGTTGAAGCCGCCCGCCGTGAAGCCGGTGAAGACCGATCCGAAGGTCAGGGTCGTGCCGTTGATCGTGATGTCGAAGCTGTCGGGCGCGCCGAGCTCGAACAAGGCGATGTCATTTCCCGCACCGTTCACCGCGACATTGTCGAGGAACGAGAAGGTGACCCGGTCGCCCGCCTCGCCGCGCGCGAACGTGCCTGGATCCTTGTCGGTCAGCACCTGGCTCAGCGTGCCGCCGACCGCAGTCATGCCGGGACGCGTCGCGCTGATCGCGTCGGCGAAGGCGGTGTCCGAGAAGGTGATGCCGCCGATCGTGGTAACCGCGCTGGCCGGCGTCGCGAGACCACCGAGAAGACAAGCTGCCAACAACGACGAGAAGACGATCCGCATATCACAAGCCTCGCAACAACAGCCGATACATCCGACCGAAGGGGAGCCTGTAAACAAACTGTTAAGCGCTGAGAAGGGCGAAAGGGGGTTAACGGCGAGCGCGATCCTGCGTCGTCCGAAGAACCGGACTCTCGTCGTCGTCAGATCCCCGGGAGCCTGAGCCCCCGGGGAGACGGCCTCAGTTCTTGGCCTTGTCGACCAGCTTGTTCTTGGCGATCCACGGCATCATCGCGCGCAGCTCGCTGCCGACCTTCTCGATCGGGTGGGCTGCGGCCTGCTTGCGCGCCGCCTTCAGCTCGGGCTGGCCGGCGCGATTGTCGAGCACGAAGCGGCTGACGAAGCGGCCCGACTGGATATCTTCCAGCACGCGCTTCATCTCGGCCTTGGTCTCGCTCGTGATGATGCGCGGGCCGGTGTGGATGTCGCCATATTCGGCGGTGTTCGAGATCGAATAGCGCATGTTGGCGATGCCGCCCTCATACAGCAGATCGACGATCAGCTTGGTCTCGTGCAGGCACTCGAAATAGGCCATTTCCGGTGCGTAGCCGGCCTCGGTCAGCGTCTCGAAGCCCGCCTGGATCAGGTGGGTGATGCCGCCGCAGAGCACGGCCTGCTCGCCGAACAGATCGGTCTCGCACTCTTCCTTGAAGGTCGTCTCGATCACGCCCGAGCGCCCGCCGCCGATCGCCGAGGCGTAGGACAAAGCGACGTCATGCGCATTGCCGGACGCGTCCTGCGCGATCGCGATCAGGCAGGGCACGCCGCCGCCGCGCTGATATTCGGAGCGCACCGTATGGCCCGGACCCTTCGGCGCGATCATGAACACGTCGATGTCGGCGCGCGGCTCGATCAGCCCGAAATGCACGTTGAGGCCGTGCGCGAAGGCGAGCGCGCTGCCCGGCTTCAGATTGTCCTTCAGATCGTCCGCATAGATCGCCGCCTGCAGCTCGTCGGGCGCAAGGATCATGACGATGTCGGCCCACTGAGCGGCCTCGGCATTGGTCAGCACCTTGAAGCCGGCGGCCTCGGCCTTGGCGGCGGTCGGCGAACCGGGGCGCAGCGCGATGGCGACTTCGGGTACGCCCGAATCCTTGAGGTTCTGGGCATGGGCATGGCCCTGGCTGCCATAGCCGACGATCGCGACCTTCTTGGTCTTGATCAGGCCGATATCGGCATCGGTATCGTAATAAACGCGCATTTTCGTCTTCCTCGTAGAAGCCGTTCGCTTCGAGCAGCTTCGAGCTTGTCGAGAAGCGACTGTCGAGAAGGCCCTCGTCGCGGGACCAGACTTCTCGACTGCGATCTCGACAGGCTCGATCTCCGCTCGAAGCGAACGGAGATGAGCAATGTCCCTACCTAAATCGCGTCCCGGCCCCGCGCGATGGCGGCAATTCCGGTCCGGGCGACCTCGACGAGGCCGACCTCCCGCATCAACTCCAGGAATTTATCGATCTTTTCGGTCCCGCCCGTCACCTCGAACACGAAGGACGAGATCGTCGCATCGACGACGCGCGCGCGATAGACTTCGGCGAGGCGCAGCGCCTCGATCCGGTGATCGCCCGAGCCCGCGACCTTCACCAGAGCCAGCTCGCGCTCGACGTGCGGGCCCATCGCGGTCAGGTCCAGCACGCGGATCACCGAGGGCAGCCGATCGAGCTGCGAGATGATCTGTTCGATCGTCGTCGGCGCGGCCTTGGTGACGACGGTGATGCGGCTGATCGCCTCGTCCTCGGTTACGTCGGCAACAGTCAGGCTCTCGATATTGTAGCCGCGCCCGGCGAACAGCCCGGCGATGCGCGCGAGGATGCCCGGCTCGTTGGCGACGGTGACGGAGAGCGTGTGGCGCTCGGCGGATTCGGGCTTCAAGTGCATGATGTTGATATGTCCTAACCGCTCATTCTGAGGAGGGACTGAGCTTGGCGAAGTCCCGTCTCGAAGGATCCTTCGAGACGCCATTTCGACTTCGCTCAATGGCTCCTCAGGATGAGCGGAACCTAGTTCTTGTTTTAGATCAAACGAGCGCCTTCGCCTCGTCGTCCATCTCGCCCGAGACCTCGTTGGCCTGGAGGATCATGTCGGTGTGGGCGGCGCCACTCGGGATCATCGGCAGGCAGTTGGCGAGCTTGGCGACGCGGCAATCGACCATCACCGGCCCCGGATAGGCCAGCATCTCGGCGATGCCGCCGTCCAAGGCCGCCGGATCCTCGATCCGCATTCCCTTCCAGCCATAGGCCTCGGCCAGCTTGACGAAATCGGGCAGCGCGTCCGAATAGCTATGCGAATAGCGCCCGGCATAGGTCAGGTCCTGCCACTGGCGGACCATCCCCATATATTCGTTGTTCAGGATGAAGATCTTGACCGGCAGATTATACTGCGTCGCCGTGCCCAGCTCCTGGATGTTCATCTGGATCGAGGCTTCGCCGGCAATGTCGATGACCAGCGCATCCGGATTGGCGATCTGCGCGCCGATCGCGGCGGGCAGGCCATAGCCCATCGTGCCGAGACCGCCGCTCGTCAGCCACTTGTTGGGCTGTTCGAAGTGGAAATGCTGCGCCGACCACATCTGGTGTTGGCCGACCTCGGTCGTGATGATTGGATCGCGATGCTTGGTCGCCTCCCACAGGCGGCGGATCGCATGCTGCGGCATGATCTCGGTCGTCGAATTCGGGAAATCGAGGCTCTTGAGCGCGCGCCAGCCGTTGATTCGGCCGAACCAATTGTCGAGATCCTGCGCCTTATGGCCGCGCTGCTTCCACAGCGCGATCATCGCCTCCATCGCGCGGCCAACGTCGGCGACGATACCGAGCTCGGCGCGGATGATCTTGTTGATCGACGAGCGATCGATATCGATGTGGATCTTGCGCGCGTTCGGCGCGAACGCATCGAGCCGGCCGGTCACGCGATCGTCGAAGCGCGCGCCGAGGTTCACGATCAGATCGGCCTGGTTCATCGCCCAATTGGCTTCGTACGTGCCGTGCATGCCGAGCATGCCGAGCCACGCATCGCCGGACGCGGGATAAGCGCCGAGGCCCATCAGCGTCGAGGTGACGGGCGCGCCGGTCAGCGCCTGCAGTTCGCGCAGCGCCGCGCTTGCCGCCGGGCCCGAATTGATGATGCCGCCGCCCGTATAGAAGACCGGCCGCTCGGCCGCCGCCAGCATCTCCACCGCCGTCTCGATCAGCTTCGGATCGGGCTCGGTCTGCGGACGATAGCCGGGATGGACCGGCATCGGCTTCGATCTGGCCTGCGCGACCTGCACGTCCTTGGGCAGATCGATCAGCACCGGGCCCGGGCGTCCCGAGGTTGCGATGTGGAAGGCCTCGCGGATCGTGCCTTCCAGCTCGGCCGGGTCCTTCACCAGATAATTGTGCTTGGTGCAGTGGCGCGTGATGCCGACCGTGTCGCATTCCTGGAATGCGTCCGATCCGATCAGCGACGTGCCGACCTGGCCCGTGATCACGAGCATCGGGATCGAATCCATCAGCGCATCGGTGATGCCGGTGACGGCATTGGTGGCGCCAGGGCCCGAGGTGACGAGCACGACGCCGATCTTGCCGCTCGAGCGCGCATAGCCCTCGGCCGCATGCGCCGCGCCGCCTTCCTGGCGGACGAGGATGTGGCGGATCTTGTCCTGCTTGAAGAGCGCATCGTAGATCGGGAGGACGGCGCCGCCCGGATAACCGAACACGACCTCGACGCCGAGCTCGGTCAGCGTTTCGATCAATATGTCCGCGCCGCTGCGCTCGCTCGTCATGGCTTTCCGAATCCGTGTGGCAGGAGGAGAGGTGCCACTAGGCGGCGAAAGTTGCGCTGTCAAACCCTGACCGGCAATAAAATTACTCTGCTTGCCTTGATCAAGATATTTTGATGCGTAACGGACGCTTTGGACATAATAAAAAGGCCGCTCTCCGGGCGGGAGAGCGGCCGTTCAGGTGCCAAATTGGACGGCGTCAACGCGTCGGAAGCTGTCCCGCGCGGCGGCGTTGTCCGCGGAGCGCGGCGCCGACCGCGCCGAAGCCGAGGATCATCATCATCCACGTCGCCGTCTCCGGCACGGCGGAGACCGAGAAAGCCGCGGGTACCAGCGTCTGCAGCGATCCCGAGAATGTGCCGAGATGCACCTCGCCATGGCCGTCGAACACGCTGGCGACGACCGTTCCGTTCAACTGACTGTTATTCTTCACGGTCGCGCCGGTCGCGAGGATCGATCCGTTCCAGTTGTTGAAGGTCATCGTGCCGGTGCCGGTGAAGTTCCAGATGACATTCTGGTTGTCGGCATTGCCCGCGCCGCCCGGATTGGCGCCCATCGTCAGCCCGTTGCCGCTGACGTTGACGACGAGGATCTGGCCGGCGGCGAGCGTCGGCAGGAACAGGGTGCCGCTGGCCAGCTTCGAACCGTCGATGCTGGCGACGAGCAGGCTCGCGCTCGATGCGGTCGAGAAGTTCAGATTGTTCTGGTCGGACGCATTGAACGTGGTGTTCGCGGTATAGCTCGCCAGGATCTGCGACAGCGTCGACATGTTGCTCATCAGCGTCGACGTCTGATTGTCGATCGAGGTCTTGAGGCCCGCGACATTGGCATTGCCCGTGCCGGTATTGTTGAGCCCGCTGATCGTGCCGCCCGCATTCAGCGTGCCCGTGGTTCCGTCGAAATAGGTGTCGCTGGAATTGACGCCGACATTGGCGGTCACGGTCGGGACGCCGATCCCGTTCTTGACGTGGATGCCGCCGCTGGCCGTGCCGCCGACGGTCAGCGTCGCCACGTCCGCATTCACCTTGTAGCCTTGATGATTGGCATCGGCACCCGCGCCGACATTGCCGCCGAGCGACAGGTTGCCGCCGACGAACGCCTTGCCTTCGATCTCCGAGGTCGAGGCGGCGTTGCCGAAGACGACGAGGTTCAGCTCCTGCATCTTCTGCGCGCCGGCCACGGCCTGCGCATATTGGGCGGACGTGAAGGTGGCGGCAGACGCCGGCATGGCGATCGTCAGTCCGGCCGAGCAGGCGAGGGCAGCGAGAGCGAAACGGGCACGCATGGTCGATGTCTCCGGTCGGCAATCCTGCCGTGGCTATTTACGATGCGTTAGCTACGCCGGTTGCTTCGGGTCCGCAACGATCGCGGCGAGCCCGTTACACCTGTTTGCAATCGGCTTTTTAGCGCCGTTTCGGCTTACCCCGAATCCGTTAACGGATCGTCACGACGCGGCGACGTCGAATGCTTGGTTAACAAGTCGTTGATTTCGAAACCAGGTTCGCTGGCGTTTGGCATATTGCCGCGTCGCCTGCGCAACCGCGGCTTTCGCCTCGTCGAGCATCTGCAGCCCCCCCAGATAAGCGACAAAGGGTGCAACGCCGATCGCGCGCATGACGGGCAGGTCGGCGGGCAGGCGCCGCGCCATCAAGCCCGCGACCTCGTCCAGCGCGCCGCCGAGGACCATCGATTCGACCCGTGCATCGCAGCGAGCATACAGATCGGCCGTGGGCGGATCGACGATCCGGACCTCCGCGCGAATGGTGGCGCCGATCCCGCCCTCGCGTTCGGCCCGCCACGACAGGATCGATCGACCGGTGCTGCGGATCACCTCCAGCGCGCGCTGGTTGCGCGCGGTATCGGCCGGGCCGAGCCGTGCCGCGGCCGCCGGATCCTCGCGCGACAGGCAAAAATGGGCGGTGGCGGCATCCATCGCGCGCACCGCATCGCGGATCGCGGGATCGACCGCGGGGATCGGCGCGATCCCGTCGAGTAGCGTGCGCAGATAGAGGCCGGTGCCGCCGACGAGGATCGGCAGGCGGCCTTCGGCCAGCACCGCATCGATCGCCGCGCGCGCGTCCGCCGCCCAGTCCGCTGCCGAGCAGGCATGAGCCCCGTCGCGATAACCGTACAGCAGGTGCGGCGCGCGGGCTTCGTCCTCTTCGCTCGGCCGCGCCGTCAGGATGCGCAGGTCGCGATAGACCTGGCTCGCATCGGCATTGATGATCGTGCCTTGCTCCGCCTCGGCCAAATCGAGCGCGATCGCCGACTTGCCGCTCGCCGTCGGTCCTGCGATGAGCGCCACCCGCGGAAGATCGGAAGGGTCGGGCTTGCTCATCGCGACGTTGATAGCACCGGAAGGCAGGCTGGGCCTCCAGGATCTGGACAAGGCAGCGCTGGCGATCGGCGGCGCGGGCGGCGTCGCCGGCGAGCCGCGCTGGCTGGACGAGGGCTTCGCGGTCGATCTGCCCGTCGCGCGCATCGATGCCGGCGCCGCGCGCGCCGTGCTCGAAGGCCTGATTGGGGGCGCCGACGTGGTCGTCCAGCCCGCCGCCGGTCGTGCCAAGAAACTGCTCGTCGCCGACATGGATTCGACGATGATCACGATCGAGTGCATCGACGAGCTCGCCGATTATGCGGGGATCAAGGCCGAGATCGCCGAGGTCACCGAACGGGCGATGCGCGGCGAGCTGGATTTCGAGGCGGCGCTCGACGCGCGCGTCGCCCTGTTGGCGGGGCTGGGCGCCGAGATGATCGATCGCTGTTACGAGGAGCGCGTGCGGCTGATGCCGGGCGCCATTCCCCTGATCCGAACGATGCGCGCCAACGGGGCGCGGTGCGTGCTCGTCTCGGGCGGCTTCACCGTGTTCGCGGATCGCGTCGCGGCGGAGATCGGCTTCGATCGCGCGCTCTCCAACGTGCTGGAGATTGCCGACGGAAAGCTCGCCGGGCGGGTCGCGCGGCCGATCGTGGGGGCGGAGACCAAGCGCCGGACGCTGCTGGCCGAGGCGGAAGCGTTGGGGATCAATACCGCCGAGGTGCTGGCGGTCGGAGATGGCGCCAACGATATTCCGATGATTCAGGCGGCGGGTCTCGGCGTCGCTTTTCGTGCCAAACCCAAGACCGCGGCCGCCGCAGGAGCGCGCATCGAAGTCGGTGATCTGTCGGCGTTGCTATGGGCGCAAGGCTATACGCGCGCGCAGTGGGTCGAATAGGAGAGCCGCGGGCCGGGCCTCACTTGGCCTTACAGGGAACGGTGGCGATGCTTTCCGCCGTAGCGCCGGCCCAGATAGTCGGACAGGCTGGAGACGATCGTCGCGGCCTGGCTGGCTTCCTTGTCGCAACAGGGCAGCGGATCGGCCGCTTCCCGCCGCTCCGCGCGGGCCTGCACCTTCTCGCAAAGTTCTTCGATGTCGGCGCGCGACAATATGTTGCGCTCGCGAAGAAGACAGATGAGGCTTTGCAGGATAACGACACTCTTGTCGGCGGTGTCTTGCGGACTTTCGGTAGCAGAATCGAAGGTTATCGACATGTGCCTCTCCATTCACGGAGAAGGTATCCGAGTCGCGCCCTTCTGCAAGCAGTTAGTTCAATCCACCGCCGAGCGTCCGGTAGAGCGTCACCAAATTAGTCGCGCGGGTCAGTCGCGTCTGAGTGAGATCCAGATTTGCGGCATAGGACGTGCGCTGCGCGTCCAGCGAGGTCAGGAAGGAATCAACCCCGGCGCGATAGCGCGCATCGGCGAGTCGAGCGGCGACGGCCGCCGCATTGGCCCGCCGTTCGCGCGCGCCGATCTGCGCATCGATCGTGCTGCGCTGCGCCAAAGCGTCCGCGACTTCGCGGAATGCGGTCTGCAACGTCCGCTCATAGGTGGCGACCGCGACGTCGCGGCTGGCCTTGGCGTAGCGCAGATTGTTCTGGTTGCGGCCGAAGTCGAAGATCGGCAGCACCGCCGATGGCGCGACCGTCCACGCGTCCGATCCGCTCGCGAACAGGCCGGACAGTGCCGTGCTGATCGTGCCGAACGTCGCGGTCAACGAGATCTGCGGGAAGAAGGCGGCGCGCGCCGCGCCGATATTGGCATTCTGCGCCATCAGCTGGTGCTCGGCCTGTAGCACGTCGGGCCGGCGCTGGAGCACTTCCGAACTCAGCCCCGCCGGCAGATCCCTGATCGTCAGCGCCTTGTCGCCGAGCTCGCGGGGCAGCAATTCGGCGGGCACCGTCGTGCCGACGAGCAGGTTCAGCGCATTCTGGTCCTGCGCGATCTGCGCGTCGAGCGCGGCGGCGTCGTTCTTGGCGCCTTCGTAATTGGTCTCGGACTGCCGCGCTTCCAGTTCGGAGGCGATGCCGATCCGGAATTGCGCGCGGGTCAGTCGCAGCGACTCCTCGAAGCTCTTCAGCGTCTCGTGCGCGACGGCCAGCCGTTCCTGATCGGCCGCGAGCGTCACATAGGCCGTCGCGATCTCGCCGATCAGCGTGATCCGGGTCGAGCGCTGACCTTCCTCGGTCGCGAGATATTGCTCGAGCGCCGCCTTCGTCAGATTGCGGACGCGGCCGAACAGATCGATCTCGAACGCGGACAGCCCGATATTGGCCTGGTAGATCTTGATCGTATCCGTGCTGGTGGTCGCACCCCCGGCAGCACCGGTGCTCACGCCCGTCCCCGTGCCGGTCCCGGTTCCCGTGCCCGTACCGGTTCCCGTCCCCGTGCCCGAAAGGCCGAGCGGGCTGTTCGTGAAGGTCGCGGATGCGGTGCCGTTCAACGTCGGCAGCAGATCGGCGCGCTGCACGCGATATTGCGCGCGCGCCTGGAGCACGTTGCCCGCGGCGATGCGCAGGTCGCGATTATTCTCCAGGCCGAGCGCGATCACCTGGCGCAGGCTGTCGTCGGTGAAGAAATCGCGCCAGGCGATGGTGGTCGGGTCGGCCGCGGCAGGGGACGCCGGCCTGTAGACGCCGCCCTGCGGCAGCGTCGTCGGCACGTCGCCGGCCGGGCGCACATGCTTGGGCGCCATGTCGCAGCCGGCGAGCGCGATCAGCGGCAGGAAAGCGAGCGAGCGGGTGCGCATCATCATGCCTCCTGCTCCGCGGGCTGGTGCCCCTGATCGGGCTTGGTCTTCCCTTGGCCGTGGCCGAACAGGCGGCTGACGACGACGAAGAACATCGGCACGAAGAAGATGGCGAGGACCGTCGCCGAGAGCATGCCGCCGACGACCGCGCGGCCGATGGCGTTCTGCCCGCCCGCGCCCGCGCCCGTGGCGATCGCGAGCGGGAACACGCCGAAGATGAAGGCGAGACTGGTCATCAGGATCGGCCGCAGACGAAGCTTGGCCGCCGCCACCGCCGCATCGAACGCATTCATGCCTTCGCGCACCCGTTCCTCGGCGAATTCGATGATCAGGATCGCGTTCTTCGCCGAGACGCCGATCGTCGTGATCAGGCCGACCTGCAGATAGATGTCGTTGTTGAGCCCCGTGATCCACGCCGCGAACAGCGCGCCGACCACGCCGAGCGGCACGACCAGCATCACCGCGATCGGCACCGACCAGCTCTCGTAGAGCGCCGCGAGGCAGAGGAACACGACCACGAGGGACAGGGCGTAGAGCGAGGGCGCCTGGCCGCCGGAGAGCTGTTCTTCATAGGACAGGCCGGTCCATTCGAGGCCGGTTCCCGCAGGCAGCTTGGCCTGCATCTCTTCCATCGCCTTCAGCGCCACGCCCGAACTGCCGCCGGGGGCGGGGGTGCCGAGCAATTCCATCGAGGGCTGGCCGTTATAACGGGTCAGCGCGACCGGCGCGTTCGACCAGCTGACCGTCGAGAAGGCCGAATAGGGCGCCATCTGGCCATTCGTGCCGCGCACGTAGAAGTTGGCGAGATCCTCGGGCTTCATGCGATAGGGCGCGTCGGCCTGGACGTAGACGCGCTTCACGCGGCCGCGATCGATGAAGTCGTTGATGTAGCTGCCGCCCCACGCGGTCGAGATCGTGCTGTTCACGTCGGCGATCGAGAGGCCGAGCGCGGCCGCCTTGTCCTGATCGACATCGATCTTGAGCTGCGGCGCATCCTCCAGATCGTTGGGACGAACACCGGCGACGCGGGGATCCTGCGACGCCATGCCCAGCAGCTGGTTGCGCGCCGCGAGCAGCTTCTCATGGCCGATGCCGGCCTCGTCGACGAGCTGGAGATCGAAGCCGGTCGCGTTGCCCAATTCCTGCACGGCAGGCGGGATCAGCGCGAAGATCAGCCCGTCATGCCATTGCGAGAACGTGCCCATCGCGCGGCCGACGATCGCCTGCGCGCGGTTCTGCGCGCCCTTGCGCTCTTCCCAATTCTTGAGCGGGATGAAGATGATGCCCGCATTCTGGCCCTGGCCCGAGAAGGAGAAGCCGCTGATCGTATAGACGCCCTGGATGGCGGCGGATTCGGTCTTCAGGAAATGGTCGCGCGCATGGGCGAGCGCCGCATCGGTGCGCGCCTTGGTCGCGCCGGCGGGAAGCTGGGCGAGCGCGATCGCGACGCCCTGATCCTCGTCGGGCAGGAAGCCCGTCGGCAGGCGGGTGAACAGGAATGCCATGCCGATGACGATCAGCGTATAAGCGATCAGCGAACGGGCCCAGCGCGACGCGGTCGAGCGGACGCCGTTTTCGTACTTCTGCTGGCCGCGATCGAAATAATAATTGAAGCCGTTGAAGAAGCGGGCGAGCAGACCCTTGCTCTCCTTCTTGTCCGGATCGTGCGGTTTCAGGATCAGCGACGCGAGCGCGGGCGTCAGGATCAAGGCGACCATCACCGACAGCGCCATCGCCGAGACGATCGTGATTGAGAACTGGCGATAGATGACGCCGGTCGATCCACCGAAGAAAGCCATCGGCAGGAACACGGCCGACAGGACGAGCGCGATGCCCACGAGCGCGCCGGTGATCTCGTCCATCGATTTGATCGCCGCGTCGCGCGGGCTCAGATGCTCGGTCACGATCAGCCGCTCGACATTCTCGACGACGACGATCGCATCGTCGACGAGCAGGCCGATCGCCAGCACCATGCCGAACAGGGTCAGGACGTTGATCGAATAGCCGGCGACCTCGAGGATCGCGAAGGTGCCGAGCAGCACGACAGGCACCGCGATCGTCGGAATGAGCGTCGCGCGCCAGTTCTGCAGGAACAGGAACATGACGAGGAACACGAGCACGACCGCCTCGACCAACGTCTCCACGACCTGCTTGATCGACAGCCGCACGAACGGCGTCGTGTCGTACGGGTAGATGACGTGGACGTCGGACGGGAATTGCTTGGCGATCTCGTTGACGCGCGTCTTGACGAGCTCGACCGTATTGAGGGCGTTGGCGCCGGCGGCCGGCTTGATCGCGATGCCCGAGGCGGGCAACCCGTTCCACTTGCCTTCGAAGCCGAACGTCTCCGCGCCGATATGGACGCGCGCCACGTCGCGGATCCGCACGACCGAGCCGTCGGGATTGGTCTTGAGCCGAACCGCGCCGAACTCCTCGGCCGTCTGCAGGCGCGACGAGACGGTCACGGTCGCGTTCAGCATCTGCGAGGCGGGCGCGGGCGCCTGTCCGAGCTGTCCGGCCGAGACCTGTGCGTTCTGCGCGGTCACCGCCGCGGAGACGTCGGTCATCGTCAGGCTGTAGGTCTGCAGCTTCAGGGGGTCGACCCAGATGCGCATCGCATATTGGCTGCCGAACACCTGCGTGTCGCCGACGCCGCTGATGCGGCTGACCGGATCCTGGATCTTCGAGACGACGAGATCGCTCAGATCGTCCGCATCATGCAGCTTGGGATTATCGGAATAGAGGCCGATGAAGATCAGGAAGTTCTGCGTCGCCTTGACGACGCGGATGCCCTGCTGCTGCACTTCTTGCGGCAGCAGCGGGGTCGCCGCCTGCAGCTTGTTCTGGACCTGGACCTGCGCGATGTCGGCGTTGGTGCCCTGCTCGAAGGTCAGCGTGATCGTGACGGTGCCGGCCGAGCTCGAGTTCGACGAGAAATAGCGAAGGTTGTCGATGCCCTTCAGCTGCTGCTCGATGACCTGCGTGGTCGTGTTCTCCAGCGTCTGCGCATCGGCGCCCGGATAGGTCGCGTTGATCGCGATCTGCGGCGGCGCGATCGCCGGATATTGCGAGATCGGCAGCTGGGTGATGGCGATCGTGCCGACCAGCATCAGCACGATCGCGATCACGATCGCAAAGATCGGCCGATTGATGAAGAAGCGTGACATTGGGGCGGCCGATTACTTCGAGGCTGCGGGCTGGGCGGGGGCGGCGGCACCGCCTGCTTCCGGCTTGCCGGTATAGGGCTTGGGCGTCACCTGCGCGCCGGGACGCAGCATCATGCCGCCTTCGACGATCACCTTGTCGCCGGGCTTCAGCCCGTCGCTGACGATCCAGTCCGCGCCGGCCGTCCGGCTGGTCGTGATCTGGCGGCTTTCCACCTTGTTGCCGGCGCCGACGACCATCACGGTCGGATTGCCCTTCTCGTCGCGCGAAACGGCGCGCTGCGGCACGAGCAGGATATTGCGCGTCACGCCGTCGACGATCTCGGCGCGGACATACATGCCGGGCAGCAGCAGGCGCTGCGGATTGCGGAAGGTGGCGCGGATCGTCTGCGATCCGGTGGTGGGATCGACGGTGACGTCGGCGAATTGCAGCGTCCCCTCGATCGGATAGGCGCTGCCATCCTCCAGCTTCAGGCGCACGCGCGCGGTCGCGCCGCCGCCGGCGACGGTTCCCTGCAGGATCTGCTGGCGCATCTTGAGCAGGTCGGCCGAGGATTGGGTGAGATCGACATAGACCGTGTCGATCCGCTGGATCGTGGTCAACGCGTCGGCCTGGCCCGAGGTGACGAGCGCGCCGGGCGTGAACGTCGCCCGCCCGATCCGGCCCGAGATCGGCGCGTTGATGTGCGTGCGGCGCAGATCGATCTCGGCGGTCTGCAGCGCGGCGCGCTGAGCGCCGACATCGGCCCGCGCCTGCGCGGCGGTCGTCTGCGCGTTCTCATAATCCTGCTTGGCGATCGCGTTGATCGCGACGAGCTGGCCGTAACGGCGCGACAAGGCCTGGCTGGAGGCGATCGCGGCCTGCGCGCGCGCGAGCGCGGCGCGGGCGTTGGCGACCTGCGCGCGATAGGGCGCGGCATCGATCTGGTAGAGCGGCTGCCCCTGGCGGACTTCCTGGCCCTCCTTGAACAGGCGCGATTCGATGAGGCCGCTCACCTGCGGGCGGACTTCGGAGGTTTCGAACGCAGCGATCCGGCCGGGCAGATCGGACGTCAGCGTCGCGCTGCCCGTCGTAAGCGTGATGACGCCCACCTCCGGCGGTGGAGGCGGCGGTGGCGTCTCCTTCTTGCCGCACGCTCCAAGCGCGAGAAGCAGGAGGAGGCTGGCGCTTCGAAGCTGCATGAAATTTTCCGGTTGATCCGCAAAGGGGTATGTGAATAAGAATTCACACCAGCCGTGGCTAACCTAAATGTTGCACTGCGGTCAAGCTTCGTCAGGACGATTGGCATCGTGGAAAGTTCCGAGCCGGCTTGTTGCGCCGCGAAATCGCCGAGAATCGGCGCGCGTCGGAAGCAGGTTTCCGATGCTGCGCGCGTGCTTTTCGCCGCCCAGGGTTTTCAGAATACGCGGATGGCGCAGATTTCGGATGCGGCCCGGATCAAGGTCGGCCAGATCTATCGCGACTTCGACGGCAAGGAGGCGATCGTCGCCGATATCGTCCGCGCCGATCTGATGGAGTTCCTCGACGAGCCGGCGCTCGACGAGGCGATCGCGAGTCGCGATCCCGCGGCCGTGCGACACTGGCTCGGCGATTTCATCCGCCGCGATTGCGATCCGGCGCAAGGGCGGCTGCTCTCGCAGATCCTCGTCGAGTCGGCGCGCAATGCGCGGATCGCCTGCCTGTTGCAGCGGGCCGACGAGCGGATCAGCGCGAATCTCGCGCGCGCGATCGCCGCCATTGCGCCCGCGAGGTCGTGCGAAACGGCGCGAGCGCGGCTCGTCGACGTCATCATGGTGCTGATCGTCGGGCTGCCGCAGCGCCAATTGGCAGCGCCCGGCATCGATGTGACCGCCACGGCCGCGAGCTTCAGCGCGCTCGTCGAACGCGAGATCGATCGGTTGCTCGTGACCGACGCCTGAGCGTCAGTCCTTCGCTTGGCTCTTCTTCTTGCGGTTGCGCGTCGCATAGAGAAGGGCGGCGGCAAGCGCGGCCGATCCGATCCCCGCGCCCACGCCGGCGCCGATCCACATGCCGACGTTCGGCGTGGCGGGCGTTTTGGCCGCCTCGGGCGTCTTGTCTTTATCGGCTTTGCTGTCGGCCACTGCGCGGCTCTCCGTCGAATGTCGTTTGCAATGGGTCAACGCTTAGGAGCGCAGGCGCGATCCTGTCGATGCGTCTGCGGTGGAACGTGAGTGCGCGACGGCTAGTGCGCCATCGCTTTCACGATCTCCTCGACCATCTTCTTGGCGTCGGCGAGCAGCATCATCGTATTGTCCTGGTAGAAGACGTCGTTGTCGACGCCCGCATAGCCGACGCCGCCCATCGATCGCTTTATGAACAGCACGGTCTTGGCCTTGTTCACGTCGAACACGGGCATGCCGTAAATGGGCGAGCTCTTGTCGGTCTTGGCGGCGGGGTTCACGACATCGTTGGCGCCGATGATGAAGGCGACGTCGGTCTGCGCGAATTCCGAATTGATGTCCTCCAGTTCGAACACCTCGTCATAGGGCACATTGGCCTCGGCGAGCAGCACGTTCATGTGCCCCGGCATGCGCCCCGCGACGGGGTGGATCGCGTATTTGACGGTCACGCCCTGCGCCTTCAGCACGTCGCCCATCTCGCGCAGCGCATGCTGCGCCTGCGCGACGGCCATGCCGTAGCCGGGGACGATGATGACCTGCTCGGCCTGGCTCATCAGGAACGCCGCATCCTCGGCGGACCCGCGCTTCCACGGGCGCTGTTCCTTCGCCTCGCCGCCGGCCGCCCCGCCGCTGTCGCCGCCGAAGCCGCCCGCGATCACGCTGATGAAGCTGCGGTTCATCGCCCGGCACATGATGTAGCTGAGGATCGCGCCCGACGATCCGACGAGCGCGCCGGTGATGATCATCGCGCTATTGTGGAGCGTGAAGCCCATCGCCGCCGCCGCCCAGCCCGAATAGCTGTTCAGCATCGAGACGACGACGGGCATGTCCGCGCCGCCGATCGGGATGATCAGCAGGAAGCCGATCGCGAAGGACAGGATCGCGATGGCCCAGAACAGGCCCGGCGTATCGAGATGGAACAGGCCGACGAGGATCAGGATCGCTGCGATCGTCGCCAGATTGATGATGTGGCGGCCGGGCAGCATGATGGGCTTGCCGCCCATCGTGCCGTTGAGCTTCAGAAAGGCGATGACCGAGCCCGAGAAGGTGATCGCGCCGATCGCGATGCCCAGTCCCATCTCGATCCGGCTGCTCTGGAAGATGTCGCGCCCGTCGGGCTGGAGGATGCCGAACGCCTGCGGGTTGAGATAGGCCGCGATCGCGACGAGCACCGCGGCGAGGCCGACGAGGCTGTGGAAGGCGGCGACGAGTTGCGGCATCGCCGTCATCGCGATCCGCCGGGCCGTGACGATGCCGATGCCGCCGCCGATGATGATCGCGCCGGCAATCTCGATCGCGCTGATCCAGTCGACCGTGAAGACCGTCCAGCAATCCGCCGCGATCGGGCAGACGCGCTGGCTGCTGCCCGGCGCATGCGTGATCAATGTCGTGACGATCGCCAGCGCCATGCCGGCCATGCCGAAGCGGTTGCCGTTGCGGCTGGAGGCGGGGCTGGAGAGTCCGCGCAGCGCGAGGATGAAGCAGATGCCCGAGACCAGATAGGGCAGCATCGCCCACGGATTGACGGCTACGGCTTCATGCATTGCTCAATTCCCCCTGGCCGGTCCGCTCGCTTGCGCGCGTGGCGTCCCGGCATCCTCCCGTGCCGGCTCACTTGGCCGCCGGCCGGTCCTTCTTCTTGTACATTGCCAGCATCCGCGCGGTGACCGCGAAGCCGCCGAAGATGTTCACGCTGGCCAGCGCCACCGCGACCAGCCCGAGCCACTTCGACGTCGCCGAACCACCCAGCGCCCCCGCCGCGCTTGCCACCAACGCGCCGACGATGATCACCGACGAGATCGCGTTGGTCACCGCCATTAGCGGCGTGTGCAAGGCCGGCGTTACCGACCAGACGACATAATAGCCGACGAAACAGGCCATCACGAAGATCGACAGGATCGAGATGAAGTCCATCAGGCGGCTCCGACGCTAAGTTCCTCTCCATGCGAAGCATGGGGAGGGGGACCATGCGAAACATGGTGGAGGGTCAGGGGAGGATGAAAGGCAGTGCCCTTCCCCGTGCGGAGGATCATGAAAGCAATCTCGGGTTCACGATCTTGCCGTCCCTGGTCAGCCGGATCGCGTCGCCGATCTCCTCGTCCAGCACCGGCTTGCCCGCCTCCTTGTCCCAGAAAGCCGACAGGAAGTTGAACAGGTTGCGCGAAAAGAGCGCCGACGAATCCGCCGCCATCGTGCCCGCGACATTCTTGGCGCCGATGATCTTCACGCCATGCTTCACCACCGTCTCGCCCGAGACCGCACCCTCGACATTGCCGCCGCTCTCGGCCGCGAGATCGACGATCACCGAACCCGCACGCATCGAGGCGATCTGCGCGTCCGAGATCAGGCGCGGCGCGGGCCGACCCGGGATCAGAGCGGTGGTGATGACGATGTCCTGCTTGGCGATGTGCGCCGAGATCAGCTCCGCCTGCGCCGCCTGATATTCGGGGCTCATCTCGGTCGCATAGCCGCCCGCGCCTTCGCCCTCGATGCCCTGCACATTCTCCACGAAGATCGGCTTCGCGCCGAGCGACTGGATCTGCTCCTTCGTGGCGGATCGCACGTCGGTCGCGGAAACCTGCGCGCCAAGCCGCCGCGCTGTCGCGATCGCCTGCAGCCCGGCGACGCCGACGCCCATGACGAAGGCGCGCGCGGCCGAGACGGTGCCCGCCGCGGTCATCATCATCGGAAAGGCGCGGCCATATTCGGCGGCCGCCATCAGCACCGATTTGTAGCCGGCGAGATTGGATTGCGAGGAGAGGATGTCCATCGATTGCGCGCGCGTGATGCGCGGCATGAATTCCATCGCCAGCGCCTCATAGCCCGCGGCGGCATAAGCCTCGATCCGCGCGCGATCCCCGAACGGGTTGAGCCCGGCCACGATCCACGCACCGGGCTTGGCGCCCGTCAGCGCAGCGGGGTCCGGACCCTGGATGCCGAGCACGATCTCCGCGCCCGCCAGCACTGCCGCGCGATCGCCGATCGTGGCGCCCGCCGCCGCATAATCGGCATCGGCGACGGAAGCGCCCAGACCCGCGCCGCTCTCGACCGCGACATCGGCCCCCAGGCCGACGAACTTTTTGACCGTTTCAGGTGTCGCGCCGACGCGCGCCTCTCCGGTCGCCGTCTCTTTGAGGACGGCGATCTTTATCGTCACGAAATCAGCGGGAGATCAGGAAGACGACCAGCGCGGCGATGAGCGCGCAGATCACGGTGCCCGTCTTGGCAAGCCCGATGAAGCGCGAATAGGTCGCTTCATGCGCCTTCTGATCCATTGGTGCGCCATCGGCCATATGCTGTCCCCGTCCTGTTGCCGCGCCGGTTTAGCCGTGCGGACCCTTCATCTCAAGGGCTCGCGCGGCGCGGCGATCCTGCGCACAGCGAGTCTTTTCGGCAACACCACCACAATTTGAGTCCGTCCCTGCCAACGATCGCCACATCCTGTGGATAACTTTGCGATCGTCCGGGCGGAGGAGCCGGGCAGACCGGTGCCTTTCGCACGCGGACTCTTGACCGGAGAGTCCCGCTGGATTCATTTGCGCGCCGGAACGGGCGGGAAAAGGCGAAAACGTGGGGGCGATACGTCCGATCAGGGAAGCAGGTCTCGCGCGTCCGCAGCTGGCGCTGCTGCCGCTCGACACGATCCTGATCGGGGATTGCATCGCCGAAATGGCGAAGCTGCCCGACAAGTGCATCGACATGATCTTCGCCGATCCGCCCTATAATCTTCAGCTCGGCGGCGATTTGTTCCGCCCCGACGGCAGCCAGGTCGACGCGGTCGACGATGCGTGGGACAAGTTCGACAGCCTCGCCGCTTATGATCGCTTCACGCATCGCTGGCTGAAAGAGGCGCGCCGCATCCTGAAGGATGATGGCTCGATCTGGGTGATCGGCAGCTATCACAACATCTTCCGCGTCGGCACTGCGCTCCAGGATGCCGATTTCTGGATCCTCAACGACATCGTCTGGCGCAAGTCGAACCCGATGCCCAATTTCAAGGGTACGCGCTTCACCAACGCGCATGAGACGATGATCTGGGCGTCGAAGGGCCCCAAGGCGCGCTACACGTTCAATTACCGCGCGATGAAGACTCTCAACGACGACGTCCAGATGCGCTCCGACTGGGAGCTGCCGATCTGCTCGGGCGCCGAGCGGCTGAAGGACGAGGACGGGCACAAGACGCATCCGACGCAGAAGCCCGAGGCTCTGCTCTATCGCGTCCTGCTCGCCGCCAGCCGCCCCGGCGACATCGTCCTCGATCCCTTCTTCGGCACGGGCACGACCGGCGCGGTCGCGCGGCGCCTGCGCCGCCGCTGGATCGGGATCGATCGCGAGACGACCTATGTCGATGCCGCCCGCGCGCGGATCGACGCGACGCTGCCGCTCGACGAAAGCGCGATGCTCGTCGTGCCCGAACGAAAGGGCGAGAAGCGCGTCGCCTTCGGCCTGCTCGTCGAATCCGGATTGATCGCGCCCGGCTGCCGGCTGCGCGACGCCAAAGGCCGCTGGCATGCCGAGGTGATGGCCGATGGCGGCCTCGTCTGCGCCGACGGCACGGCGGGCTCGATCCACAAATTGGGCGCGACCCTGCAGGGGGCGCCGTCGTGCAACGGCTGGACCTTCTGGCATGTCGAGGAAGCGGGCAAGTTGCTGCCGATCGATGCGCTGCGCCAGCGTCACCTCGCCGCTGCTGCCGCGCTCTGAGGATTCGTCGCCCGGTCGTCGCTCGGTTCGTCGCCCCATTCGTCGCAATGTCCGGGCGGCGCGACAATAAAAGCGGTGCGTCGCCCGATCCGTCGTTATGGAGCCCGCATGGCCCGTCTCCCCGCGCTTGCCGCCTCGCTTGTCTTGACCTTCTGCTGCGCACCCGCGGTGGCTCAACAGCCACCCGCGCCCGCCGCGACCCCGCCCGCCGCCGCGCCGCCGGGCGAGGGGACGCCCGAGATCACGGTCAGCGGCCAGTCGAAGCCGGTCGATCCGATCGACGGCCCGACCGTCTTCCTGAGCCCGATGGGCGAGCCGTTCCGCTCGGAGGACAAGCTGTCTGGCGCCGAACATTGGTTCGTGCAGGCCGACAAGGACAATGATCGCCGCGTCACGAAAGCCGAATTCCAGGCGGATGCGGCGCGCTTCTTCGCGACGATCGACACCGATCATGATGGCGTCATCGGCCCCGAGGAGCTGCTCCATTACGAGACCGACATCGCTCCCGAAGTGATGGTCACCTCCACCTATGGCGACGTCTCGAAGATCAAGGTCGATTCGGACGGCAAGCTCACCGACCCGCCTTATCCGACGCGGCTCGGCGCGGGCCGCTACAGCTGGATCATCACGCCCGAGCCCGTCATCGCCGCCGATGCGAACATGGATCGCGGCGTCACCAAGCTCGAGTTCGAGGTCGCCGCCGCCGCGCGCTTCAAGATCCTCGATCGCAATGGCGACGGCGTGCTCGTGCGCGCGGAATTGCCCAAGCTCAGCACGCCGCGCGGCGGCCAATAAGAGCGGCATTGCCGGAGAGGCATGACGCCGACCGCGCCAGCCTGTAGGAGCCCCCGATGGCCGAACGCTTCGAACGACATCGTCAGCCCTGGAAGCCCGACGAGATCCAGAAACTCCACACGCTCGCCAAGAAGGGCATGCCCCTGAAGGCCATCGCCAAGGCGCTCACTCGCAGCGAGGAATCGGTGAAGGACCGCGCCAAGCTAGACGGGCTTCCGATCGCCAAGCTGCACTGATCGGCGCGGTGGCGCAGTCCCGTCTCTATCTGCGGCCGACGAGCTTCGTCGATGCGCCGTTCGGGCATGACGGCAAGGTGCTGCGGCTCGCCGGCGGGCTGTGCTTCTTCGCGGCGATCGAGATCATCGAGGTGGAGGCGGGGCGACGCATCGCCCAGACGCTCGTGCCGATCGAGGCGCTGGACGATTTTCTCGCCTCGCTGCCAGGCGATCTGGCGACGCAGGGCCGCTCCTCCCTCGCCCGCCTGACCGCGCCGCGTCCGCCGCTCCAGATGGGTGCGCGCACGATCCGCCTCGATCAGCCGCAGGTGATGGCGATCCTCAACCTCACGCCCGACAGTTTCTCCGATGGCGGCCTCCACGCGGATCCCGCCGCCGCCGTGACGGCGGGAATGCGGATGCTGGAGGCCGGCGCGGCGCTGCTCGATGTCGGCGGCGAATCGACCCGCCCGGGTGCGGCCACCGTCTGGGAGCAGGACGAGATCGCGCGCGTCGCGCCCGTCATCCACCTGCTCGCCGGCGCGGGCGCGGCGGTGTCGATCGATACGCGCAAGGCGGCGGTGATGGCCGCCGCGCTCGATGCCGGCGCCGGCCTCGTCAACGACGTCTCGGCGCTGACGTATGATGGCGAGGCCGCCGCCTTGGTCGCGGCGCGCGGCGCCCCGGTCGTGCTGATGCACCATCAGGGCGATCCGCAGACGATGCGGGCCGATCCGCGCTACGGCGACGTGCTGATCGAGGTCTATGACTGGCTCGAGGAGCGGATCGAGGCGGCGGTCGCCGCCGGCGTCGATCGCGCGCGCATCCTCGTCGATCCCGGGATCGGCTTCGGCAAGACGGTCCGCCACAACCTCGCCATCTTGAACGGCCTGTCGCTGTTCCACGGCCTCGGCTGCGCTATCGTGCTCGGCGCGAGCCGCAAGCGCTTCATCGGCGCCTTGTCGAACGAGGCGCCCGCCGAGGCGCGGCTCGGCGGCTCGGTCGCGGTCGCGTTACTTGGCGCCGCCCAGGGCGTTCAGCTCGTCCGCGTCCACGACGCGTTCGAGACGGTGCAGGCCCTGCGCATCTGGCGCGGCCTCCGCGACGAGGCACTCAGCCCCTCCTGACAATATCGAGAAGAGATCGCCGAACGAGCGGCGATGATGCGGCGTATGGCCGTGCGTCATGATCGCGTCGCGATGCGCCTTCGTCCCGTAGCCGCTATTCTGCTCCCACCGATAATGGACGTGGCGCTGCGCGAGCCGCGCCATCAGCCGGTCGCGCAGCACCTTGGCCATGATCGAGGCCGCCGCGATCTGCGGTACCTTGGCGTCGCCCTTGATCACCGCGAGCGCATCGCCGTGTATTCCGCGCGGCACGTCGATCCCGTCGATCCGCACCGGCGCGTCGAGCGCGAGCCGGCCCACCGCCTGCGTCATCGCCTGCAAGGTCGCGTTCCGGATATTGTAGACGTCGATATAGCGCGCCGACCGCGCCGCGAACGAGAGGCGCGAGACCCGCGCGATCAGCGGATACAGCGCCTCGCGCTCGTCGCGCTCGATCTTCTTGCTGTCGTCGAGCCGCGCGAGCAGCCCCTTGGGCAAGGCCTCCGGCTCGAACCACACCGCACAGACGACGACCGGCCCGCACAGCGCGCCGCGCCCGACCTCGTCGCAGCCGATCACGGGCGGAAACAGGCTCGCTTTGCGGCGCGCGAACGGACGGGAAGGGGCGGCCTTGGCGGGCATCCGCGATTCCTTACGCCACATCGCCCTGTCCGCGAAAGCGCGAACCTGTCTGCCCGGTCGGCTGTTCGCTATCTAGACGGGCGGATCGGCGGTTTCGGCAGTGCCTCGATCATCGCATCGAACGCGGCCAGGTCATATCGGCCGCCTTGGTCCGCTATGCTTGGCATTTCGGATGGGAAGTCGATCCGGACGCGACCGGGCAGTATCGCGTCGAGCGCGGCATACCAAGCCAGCAAGGCGGGCTGGAGACGTACATGCAGTTCGAAGTTTCGCCGGCGCCGGGTCGGATCGGCGAGAGCGCGGTTCCGGGCGGCCTCGGGCTCGATCGTGCCGACGAGATAGCCATCGGCGAAGCCGATCCGGCCCTCTGCGACGGTCTGGCGGGTCGCCGCCAGACCGAGCCACCAGTCGCGTTCGGCCGCTTCGCCAATCTGCCACAGGCTCCAGATGTAATGAAGCTTCAGCGGATCGGTGTCGCACACCGCATAGGATTGCCCGCCTTCCATCGCCAACGCCGCCTGCCAGCGATCCGCGTTGCGCTCGGCCCAAAAGCGCGCCGCACCGGCCGGGTCGCTGGCTCGGTCCGGTACGGCGTGCAGACGTCCGTTTTCGGCGATCATATGGTCGGGCGCGTGCTCCGCGCACCAGCTGCTCTTCCCGCTGGCGCTGATGCCTTCCACGACAAGGATCATGCGGCACTATCGCGTGGCGCGACCCGGGCCGCAACAACCGCTTGCAATGAACAGCGGACCGGCGAGCGGCCGGTCAGCGCGCCTTGCTGCGCGGCAGTCCGCCGGCTTCGCGCAGGCGGATGACGCGCAGATAGCCGTCGACCAGCTCCTGATTGACGCGGTCCCAGGCGAAGCGCTCGCTGGCCGCAAGCCCGGCGCGGCCCGCGGCATCGCGCGCGCCCTTGTCTTCGCAATAGAGGCGCAGCGCCTGCGCGAACGCCTCGTTGGCACCGGGGCGGATCAACCGTCCGGTCACGCCGTCCTCGACGAGGCTCTCGCTGCCCGTCGCGTTCGCCGCGACCACCGGCAGGCCGCTCGCCATCGCCTCCAGCGTGACGTTGCCGAACGTCTCGGTGACCGAGGGGTTGAACAGCATGTCGCACGAGGCGATCGCTCGGCCGAGGTCCTCGCGCCGCTGGAAGCCGGTGAAGATCGCATTGCCCGGCAGGCGCTTCTCGAACCATTCGCGCGCCGGCCCCTCGCCGACGACGACGATGCGCCCCTGCGTGCCGCGTTGCGCCATCAGGTCGATCGTCTCGGCGAAGACGTCGAGACCCTTCTCCATCACCAGCCGGCCGACGAAGGCGATTGCGGGCTCGTCATCGGCCAGGCCGATGCTGCGGCGCCATTCCATGTCGCGGCGCGCAGGCGTGAACAGCTCGTTGTCGACGCCGCGCGTCCAGATGCCGACATCGTAGCTCATCCGCTGTTCGCGCAGCACCTGCGCCATCGATTCCGAAGGCGCGAAGATCGCGTCGCAGCGGCGATAGAAGCGGCGCAGATAGGCCTCGACCGCGGGCTCGAGGAAAGCGAAGCCGTAATAGCGCGGATAAGTCTCGAAGCGGGTGTGGACCGAAGCCACGACCGGCTTGCCCCAGTTGCGCGCGAGCGTGACCGCGCGGTGGCCGAGGATTTCGGGGCTCGAGACGTGGAAGATGTTCGCACCGAATTCGCGCAGGTCGCGGCGGACCTTGCCGGGAATGCCGAGCGGCGCGCGATATTCGCCGCGGCCGGGCAGAGGGAGCGAGGGCACGTTGACGACACGGCCGGTCGAGGCGAAGGCCGGGCGCGCGACCTTGGGGCTGTAGATGCGCACCTTGGCGCCCTGCCGCATCAGATAGCCGACGAGGCGGTTCAGCGCCTGGTTAGCGCCGTCCCGAACATAATTGTAATTTCCCGAGAACAGGGCGACGCGAAGGTCTGTGACTTCCATCGGGCGGCCCTAACGAAGGGCCGCAGTCCGCGCAACGCGGGTTGCAGGCTCCCGTTTGTCCTGAGCTTGTCGAAGGACCGTTCTTTTCTTCATCCGCCCACAAAGGAAGGACGGTGCCCTTCGACTGCCTGCCTGCGGCAGTCGCTCAGGAGAGCCTTCGACAAGCTCAGCACCAACGGATCAGAATGCCTGGGCTTAAGCGCCCGTATTTGCGGTCCGCGCCTCGATCGCGTGGCCGGCGGCAACCGCTTCGGCGGCAACCGCCTTCGCGCCGCCATAGATGAAGCCGTAGGTCGGATAAGCGCGCTGGCCGATATCGTGGATCGGGGAATACCAGACCTTCACCTGGCTCCAGTCGCCATTGGGCGAGGCATCGACGACGGTCACGTCATTCTCGACGCGGCCCTTCGCACCACCCCAATTGGCGTGCGTCACCTTGATGATGCGATCCGAGACGATCTTGGTGACGGTCGCGACATGGCCCGAGCGCATCGCGCCGATCGCCTTGAACACGAGGACCGAACCCGCCTTGGGCGCGCCGCCCGAGGCATATTTGCCGATCGCCTGGTGCCACCAGCTCGCGGCCGCGCCGAACAGCTGGATGCCCGAGAAGACGCGGGCGAACGGGGCGCACTGCCAATAGGTCTGGGCGTTGGCGGCCGTGGGGGCCGCGACGCTTGCAATGAGAACCAATGCGGCTGCGGCCGCGCGTATGGACTTGAACAAGATGCTAGATCCCCCGATCCCGCTGGTGAATTTTCCGGTAGGGGAACTTTTCCGCGCTGTAAGCTGCAGTGCGGCGAAGCGGGGGAGTCGCGCGTTTATCCGCGGTTCATCGCGAAAAGCGTTAGCGAGCGATGAAAGCGCGCCCGGCGAATAGGCACGAAAACGTTGCGGCGCGCGCTCAGTGCTCCGAATCGCGGCGCTGCTTCTCGGCTTCCTTCTGGCGCTTGCGCTCCTCGCGGCCGCGCTTTTCCTCTTCCTTGCGCATCTTGCGGCCGTAATTGCGATCCGCCTCGCTCTGGCTCGTCGTCGCCTTGTCGACACCCCAGCCGGCGACCCGGACGGGCGCGGTGACGATCGAGCCGACGGTGCGGACGCAGCCGGTGAGGGCGAGGAGGGCGAGGAGGGCGAGAGCGGGCAGGAGGCGTTTCATCGGCACAGTCTGTCGCTTCATTGCGGCCGGATCGCGGCAGGCGGGACACAAACGAAAACGCCGCCGCTCCTTTCGGAACGACGGCGCTTTCTATCGGCTGAAGAGCGGGATCAGCTGTTCAGATAATCGCCCGCATCGGCATCGGTGCCGTGCGTCTCCGCTACCACCTCGGCCAGCGGATCGCTGCCCGTATCGGCCTGCACCGGCTGCTTGAGCTCGGCGGCATGCTCTTCGGCCGCGGTCTTCGGCGCGATGAGCGAGGCCTGCCAGCTCTTCTGCTGCGCCCGCAGCGCCGCATCGCGCGACGAGGCGGTGACGCGCAGACGGTTCATGCCGGCGCCGGTACCCGCCGGGATCAGGCGGCCGACGATGACATTCTCCTTGAGGCCGGTCAGCGTATCGATCTTGCCCTGCACCGAAGCCTCGGTCAGCACTCGGGTCGTTTCCTGGAAGGACGCGGCCGAGATGAAGCTGCGCGTCTGCAGCGAAGCCTTGGTGATGCCGAGCAGGATGGGCTTGCCCTCCGCCGGGAGGCCGCCGGTGAGGGCTGCCTTGGCGTTGATCTCGTCCATCTCCTCGCGATCGACCTGCTCGCCGGGGAGCAGGGTCGTGTCGCCGGCCGCGGTGATCTCGACCTTCTGCAGCATCTGACGAACGATCGTTTCGATGTGCTTGTCGTTGATCTTCACGCCCTGCAGTCGATAGACTTCCTGGATTTCCGACACGAGATATTCGGCGAGCGGCTCGATCCCGAGCACCTCGAGAATATCGTGCGGATCGGGCGAACCGCCGATCAGGTTGTCGCCACGCTTCACGTAGTCGCCTTCCTGCGCGTCGATCGTCTTCGATTTCGGGATCAGATACTCGATCGGCTCCGAGCCATCCTCCGGACGGATCAGGATCTTGCGCTTCGCCTTGTAATCCTTGCCGAATTCGACCCGGCCGGAAATCTTGGCGATGATCGCATTCTCCTTCGGCTTGCGCGCCTCGAAGAGCTCGGCGACGCGCGGCAGACCGCCGGTGATGTCACGCGTCTTCGCGGCTTCGCGAGGAACACGTGCCAGCACTTCGCCGGCCTCGACCGACTGGCCGTCGTCCACCGCAATGACGGCGCCGACGATCAGGCGGCTGATGCCCGCCTCGCCCGAATTCTCGTCGAGCAGGGTAAGGCGAGGCCGCAGATCGTCCTTCTTGGCGCGGCCGCTATCCTCGATCACGACGCGCTGGGTCAGGCCGGTCGTCTCGTCGGATTCCTCGCGAACCGTGCGGTTCTCGATGAGATCCTGATAGCGGACCGTGCCCTTCTTCTCGGTGATGACCGGCATGTAGGCCGGATCCCACTGTGCGATGCGATCGCCCTTGGTGACGATATGGCCGTCCTCGAACATGATCTGCGCGCCGTAAGGCAGGCGATGCGTCGCCCGCTCGCGGCCATCCATGTCGACGATGCCGATCTCGCCGTTACGCGCCATGCTGATCCGCTGGCCGCGCGAGTTGGTGATCGTCGGCAGACCGCGAAGCTCCAGCTTGCCGTCGGCCACCGCCTCGAGGTTCGATTGCTCGTTCAGCTGCGCCGCGCCGCCGATGTGGAAGGTCCGCATCGTCAGCTGGGTGCCCGGCTCGCCGATCGACTGCGCCGCGATGACGCCGACCGCTTCGCCGATGTTCACGGGCGTGCCGCGGGCGAGATCGCGCCCGTAGCAGGCCGCGCACACGCCGCCCTTGCTCTCGCAGACCAGCGGCGAACGGATCTTGACCGCCTGCGGGGAGACCGCCTCGATCTTCAGGATCAGCGCCTCGTCGAGCAACGTGCCCTCGGGGGCGACGACTTCGCCGGTCTTGCTGTCGAGGATATCCTCGGCAGTCGTACGGCCGAGGATGCGCTCGCCGAGCGATGCGATCGTCGCGCCACCCTGGACGATGGCGCGCATCTCCAGGGCACGCTCGGTGCCGCAATCGATCTCGACGATGACGCAATCCTGCGACACGTCGACCAGACGACGGGTGAGATACCCCGAGTTCGCCGTCTTCAACGCCGTATCCGCGAGACCCTTGCGGGCGCCGTGGGTCGAGTTGAAGTACTCAAGGACGGTCAAGCCTTCCTTGAAGTTCGAGATGATCGGCGTCTCGATGATCTCGCCCGAAGGCTTGGCCATCAGTCCGCGCATGCCGGCGAGCTGCTTGATCTGCGCCTGGCTGCCACGGGCACCGGAGTGCGCCATCATGTAGATCGAGTTGATGTCGGCTTCGCGACCGTTCGGCAGCTTCTTGACCGCCTGGATCTCCTTCATCATCTCGCCCGCCACGCGGTCGCCGCAACGCGACCAGGCATCGATCACCTTGTTGTACTTTTCCTGCTGCGTGATCAGGCCGTCCTGATACTGCTGCTCGTAATCCTTCACGAGCAGCTTGGTCTCGTCGACGAGCGGGATCTTCGCCGCCGGGATCACCATGTCGTCCTTGCCGAACGAGATGCCGGCCTGGAAAGCGTGGCGGAAGCCCAGCGTCATGATGCCGTCCGCGAACAGCACCGTCTCCTTCTGGCCGGTGTGGCGATAGACGATGTCGATGACGTCGCCGATCTCCTTCTTGGTCAGCAGGCGATTGACGGTCTCGAAGGGCACCTTGTGGCTCTTCGGCAGCGTCTCGGCGAGCAGCATACGGCCCGGCGTCGTCTCGACGCGCTTCATATACTGCTTGCCGTCCTCGTCCGTCTGCGGGACGCGGGTCGTGATCTTCGTGTGAAGCGTCACGGCCTTGGCGTTGATCGCCTGATGGACCTCGCTCATGTCGGAAATCAGCATGCCCTCGCCGGGCTCGCCTTCCTTCATCATCGACAGATAATAGAGACCGAGCACCATGTCCTGCGACGGCACGATGATCGGCTTGCCGTTGGCAGGCGACAGGATGTTGTTGGTCGACATCATCAGCACGCGCGCTTCCAGCTGGGCCTCGAGGCTCAGCGGAACGTGGACGGCCATCTGATCGCCGTCGAAGTCGGCGTTGAACGCCGAGCAGACGAGCGGGTGCAGCTGGATCGCCTTGCCCTCGATCAGGACGGGCTCGAACGCCTGGATGCCCAGGCGGTGAAGCGTCGGCGCGCGGTTCAGGAGGACGGGATGCTCGCGGATGACCTCATCCAGGATGTCCCAGACTTCCTTGCGCTCCTTCTCGACCCACTTCTTCGCCTGCTTCAGCGTCATGCTGAGGCCCTTGGCGTCGAGGCGCGCGTAGATGAACGGCTTGAACAGCTCGAGCGCCATCTTCTTCGGCAGGCCGCACTGGTGCAGCTTGAGCTCCGGACCGGTCACGATGACCGAACGACCCGAATAGTCGACGCGCTTGCCGAGTAGGTTCTGGCGGAAGCGGCCCTGCTTGCCCTTGAGCATGTCGGACAGCGACTTGAGCGGACGCTTGTTGGCGCCGGTGATCGTGCGACCGCGGCGGCCATTGTCGAACAGCGCGTCGACGGCTTCCTGCAGCATGCGCTTCTCGTTGCGCACGATGATGTCCGGCGCGCGGAGCTCCATCAGGCGCTTGAGGCGGTTGTTGCGGTTGATCACGCGGCGATACAGATCGTTCAGATCCGAGGTCGCGA
Organism: Sphingomonas natans; assembly: GCF_030546695.1. Lineage (GTDB taxonomy): Bacteria > Pseudomonadota > Alphaproteobacteria > Sphingomonadales > Sphingomonadaceae > Sphingomonas_I > Sphingomonas_I natans. Next base: position 159,796 of record NZ_JAUOTP010000010.1, on the reverse strand, counting down.
AGCGGCCGCCGTCCAGCGGCACCAGCGGACGCAGCTCGGGCGGGATGACCGGCACGACGTCGAGGATCATCCACTCCGGGCGATTGCCCGAATCGATGAAGCTCTCGACAACCTTCAGCCGCTTGATGATCTTCTTGGGCTTCAGCTCGGACTTGGTCTCGGCCAGCTCCTTGAGCAGGACCTCCTTCTCGCCTTCGAGATCGAGATCCATGAGCATGGTCTTGACGGCTTCGGCGCCGATCGAGGCGGAGAAGGCGTCCTCGCCATATTCATCCTGCGCGTCGAGCAGTTCGTCCTCGGTGAGAGTCTGGAACTTCTCGAGCGGCGTCAGGCCGGGCTCGGTGACGATATAGGCCTCGAAATACAGCACGCGCTCGAGCTGCTTGAGCTGCATGTCGAGCAGCAGGCCGATGCGCGACGGCAGCGACTTCAGGAACCAGATGTGCGCGACCGGGGCGGCGAGCTCGATATGGCCCATGCGCTCGCGGCGGACCTTCGAGACGGTGACCTCGACGCCGCACTTCTCGCAGACGATGCCCTTGTACTTCATGCGCTTGTACTTGCCGCACAGGCACTCGTAATCCTTGATCGGACCGAAGATGCGCGCGCAGAACAGGCCGTCACGCTCGGGCTTGAACGTGCGATAGTTGATGGTCTCGGGCTTCTTGATCTCACCGAAGGACCACGAACGGATCCGGTCCGGGGAGGCGATGCCGATCTTGATCTGGTCGAACGTCTCGGGCTTGGCGACCGGGTTCGCGAAATTGGTCAGTTCGTTCATGTTTCAATCCCTCATCCAACTCCCCTCCCTGCAAGGGAGGGGCCGGGGGTGGGTGGGCTTCTTCAGGCGTTGCGCGTCGCCTGGAGGCACCCACCCCTCGATCCCCTCCCTTCTCGGACCCCATCAAAGTACTACTTGATGGAAACCCGGCGCAGGGAGGGGAGGGTCAGTATTTACTCTGCAGCCAGCGCGACGCCGTCGTCGTCCTTGTCCTCGACCGAGTTCAGGTCGACGTTCAGGCCGAGCGAGCGCATTTCCTTGACGAGCACGTTGAAGCTCTCGGGAATGCCGGCCTCGAACGTGTCGTCACCCTTGACGATCGCCTCATAGACCTTGGTGCGGCCGACGACGTCATCAGACTTCACCGTGAGCATTTCCTGCAGCGTGTAGGCGGCGCCGTACGCCTGGAGCGCCCACACCTCCATCTCGCCGAAGCGCTGCCCGCCGAACTGGGCCTTGCCGCCCAGCGGCTGCTGGGTGACGAGGCTGTACGGCCCGATCGAACGCGCGTGGATCTTGTCGTCCACGAGATGGTGGAGCTTCAGCATGTAGATGTAGCCCACGGTCACCTGACGATCGAACTTGTCGCCCGTCCGCCCGTCATACAGATCGCTCTGGCCCGACGTGTCGAGCCCGGCGAGCGTCAGCATGTCGGAGACATCCGCCTCGCGCGCGCCGTCGAAGACCGGCGTCGCCATCGGCACGCCGTTCTTGAGCAGGCCGGCCATCTCGATGACCTGATCCTGGCTCAGCGTGTCGATCTCGGCGTGATACTGCTCGCCATAGACATACTTGAGGCTGTCCACGACCGCCTGCGGCGCCGGACCCGGCTGCGGGTTCGGATTGGCATCGCGCCAATCTTCCAGAGCCGCCGTGACCTTCTGGCCCAGGCCGCGTGCGGCCCAGCCCAGATGCGTCTCGAAGATCTGGCCGACGTTCATGCGCGACGGCACGCCCAGCGGGTTGAGAACGATGTCGACGTGCGTGCCGTCGGCGAGGAACGGCATGTCCTCGACCGGCAGAATGCGCGAGATGACGCCCTTGTTGCCGTGACGGCCGGCCATCTTGTCGCCCGGCTGCAGCTTGCGCTTCACCGCGACGAAGACCTTGACCATCTTGAGCACGCCCGGCGGCAGCTCGTCGCCGCGCTGCAGCTTCTCGACGCGATCGTCGAACTTGCGGACGATCGCGGCGACGGCATCGTCATATTGCGTCTTGACCGCTTCCAGATCGCTCTGGCGCGCATCGTCGGCAACGGCGAACTTCCACCATTCGCGACGCTCGACCTCTTCCAGCAGCGCGTCGTCAATGACGGCGCCCTTCTTCGTGCCCTTCGGGCCCGAAGCGATCGTCTGGCCGACGAGCATCTCCTTCAGCCGCGACCAGCTGGCGCGGTTGAGGATGGCGCGTTCGTCCTCGCGATCCTTGGTGAGACGATCGATTTCTTCGCGCTCGATGGCGAGCGCACGCTCGTCCTTGTCGATGCCGTGGCGGTTGAAGACGCGAACGTCGACGACCGTGCCGGACACGCCCGGCGGCAGACGCAGCGACGTGTCGCGCACGTCGGAGGCCTTCTCGCCGAAGATGGCGCGGAGGAGCTTCTCCTCCGGCGTCATCGGGCTCTCGCCCTTCGGCGTGATCTTGCCCGCCAGGATGTCGCCCGGCTCCACTTCGGCGCCGATATACACGATGCCCGCCTCGTCGAGGTTGTGCAGCGCTTCTTCGCCGACGTTCGGGATGTCGCGGGTGATGTCCTCCGGCCCGAGCTTGGTATCGCGGGCCATCACCTCGAACTCGTCGATGTGGATCGACGTGAACACGTCGTCCTTCACGATCCGCTCGGAGATGAGGATCGAATCCTCGTAATTGTAGCCATTCCACGGCATGAACGCGACGAGGGTGTTGCGACCCAGCGCCAGCTCGCCGAACTCGGTGGAAGGACCGTCGGCGAGGATGTCGCCTTCCTTCACCACGTCGCCCACCTTCACCAGCGGACGCTGGTTGATGCAGGTCGACTGGTTAGAGCGCTGGAACTTCATCAGCGTGTAGATATCGACGCCCGACTTGCCGGCATCGACATCGCCCGATGCGCGGATGACGATACGGCCGGCATCGACCTGATCGACGATACCCGGACGCTTGGCGGCGATCGCAGCGCCCGAGTCCCGCGCGACAGTCTCTTCCATGCCGGTGCCCACGAACGGAGCCTCGGCGCGGACAAGCGGGACGGCCTGACGCTGCATGTTCGAGCCCATCAGCGCGCGGTTCGCGTCATCGTTCTCGAGGAACGGGATGAGCGAGGCCGCGACCGAGACGAGCTGCTTCGGCGACACGTCCATCAGCGTGATGTGATCGCGCGGCGCCATCAGGAACTCGCCCGCCTCACGTGCCGAGATCAGATCCTCGGTGAACGTGTGGTCGGCGGCGATATCGGCATTGGCCTGCGCGATCGTGTGCTTGGCCTCTTCCATCGCCGAGAGGTACACGACCTCGTCGGTGACCTTGTGGTCGATGACCTTGCGGTACGGCGTCTCGATGAAGCCATACTTGTTGACGCGGCTGAACGACGCGAGGCTGTTGATCAGACCGATGTTCGGGCCTTCCGGCGTCTCGATCGGGCAGATGCGGCCATAATGCGTCGGGTGAACGTCGCGGACTTCGAAGCCCGCACGCTCGCGCGTGAGGCCGCCCGGCCCGAGCGCCGAGACGCGACGCTTGTGCGTCACTTCGGAGAGCGGGTTGGTCTGATCCATGAACTGCGACAGCTGCGAGGAGCCGAAGAATTCGCGGACCGCGGCCACCGCCGGCTTCGCGTTGATCAGGTCGTTCGGCATCACCGTCGACACGTCGACCGAGCTCATCCGCTCCTTCACGGCGCGCTCCATGCGGAGCAGGCCGACGCGATACTGGTTCTCGAGCAGCTCGCCGACCGAACGCACGCGGCGATTGCCGAGATTGTCGATGTCGTCGATCTCGCCCTTGCCATCCTTCAGGTTCACGAGCGTCTTGACGACCTCGAGAATATCCTCGGTACGCAGCGTCGTCACCGTGTCCTCGACGTCGAGGTCGAGGCGCATGTTGAGCTTCACGCGGCCGACGGCCGAGAGATCGTAGCGCTCGGGATCGAAGAACAGGCCGGCGAACAGGGACTCGGCGGTCTCCTTCGTCGGCGGCTCGCCGGGGCGCATGACGCGATAGATTTCGGAAAGCGCATGATCGCGCTCCTCGACCTTGTCGGCCGCGAGCGTGTTGCGCATCCAGGCGCCCGTCGAGATGTGATCGATGTCGAGGAGATCGACATGCTCGAAGCCGGCCGCGTCGAGCTTCTCGAGATTCTCGGGCGTCACTTCGTCGCCGGCCTCGATATAGATGCGGCCGGTGGCCTCATCGATCAGGTCGTACGCCGAATAGCGGCCGTAGATTTCCTCGGTCGGGATCAGCAGGCTGTTGAGCCCGTCCTTGCCGGCCTTGTTGGCCGCGCGCGGGGAGATCTTCGTGCCGGCGGGGAACACGACTTCGCCGGTGTCGCCGTTGACGACGTCGAAGTTCGGCTTCTGGCCGCGCCAATTCTCGACGAGGAAGGGCACCTTCCAGCCGCCGTCGCCACGGACATAGGTCTGCGTCTTGTAGAATTCGTTGAGGATCTGCTCGCCGTTGAGGCCGAGCGCATACAGCAATGTCGTGACCGGCAGCTTGCGCTTGCGATCGATGCGGACGTTGACGATGTCCTTGGCGTCGAACTCAAAATCGAGCCACGAGCCGCGATACGGGATCACGCGCGCGGCGAAGAGATACTTGCCCGATGCGTGCGTCTTGCCGCGGTCATGATCGAACAGGACGCCCGGCGAACGGTGCATCTGGCTGACGATCACGCGCTCGGTGCCGTTGATCACGAAGGTGCCGTTGCCCGTCATCAGGGGCATGTCGCCCATGTAGACGTCCTGCTCCTTGATATCGAGGACCGAGCGGGTCTCCGTGTCCGGATCCACCTCGAACACGATCAGGCGGAGCGTCACGCGCATCGGCGCCGCGAAGGTGATGCCACGCTGGCGGCACTCTTCGATGTCGTACTTGGGCTGTTCCAGCTCGTACGTCACGAAATCCAGCTCGGCGGTGCCGGCGAAATCGCGGATCGGGAACACCGAGCGGAGCGTCTTCTCGAGGCCGGAGACGTAGCCGATCGAGGCATCGGAGCGCAGGAACTGCTCGTAGCTTTCGCGCTGCACCTCGATCAGGTTCGGCATTTCCACCACTTCGTGGATGTTACCGAAGACCTTGCGAATGCGCTTCTTGGCGGCACTCATCAACGTGTGGGTGCGGGCCGTAACTGCCTGGGTCGCCATTCAATATCCTCGCGTAGGACCAAATATCGCCCGCCTCGCTGCGGGTTCGCGGCCGAACGTGGCAGGACGCCACGCAAAAAAGTGCGGGTCCGGACCGTCGGAACCACACTGGCAGCGTCTGATCCCGTATCGCCCCCATTCGTCGCAGCCCACCGCTAACTGGGCCGTGTCCCGGGGCGGGACGGGCGGCGCGCGACTCACCACCAGGGATGAGGAACGTCGCCAGGGATGTTGGATTGCTCGCATATAGTCGCTCGGCGGCGTTTGGAAAGCCCCGTTTGCGCCGGATGAGATAAGTTCCATCGCCGCCGTTCAGCGGACCGCGCCGAGCTCCGCCAGGAAAGCGTCGACTCGCTCGCGCAGACGCCGCGCATCCTGTCCCAGATCGTCGGCGCGCGCACGCAGCCCTTCGGTCTGGCCGGCCGCGGTCGAAACGAGCCGCTCGGTTTCGGCGGCGCCGGTCTGCACCGCGACGCTTGCCTGCTGCGCGCGATCGACATTGTCGGCGAGCAGGCGCGCCGAGTCCGCCTCCGCCGCCACCGCCTGCTCCACCGAAAAGGAGACGCCGTCGATGAGGCGCGCAATCTGCTCCACCGCCGCCTGGCTCGTCGCGATGTCGCCGGCAATCTCGCGGATCTGGCTCATCTGGTCGCCGATCGTGCCGACCGCATCGCGCGTCCGCCCGGCGAACTGGCGCAGCTCGCGCGCGACGACGCTGAAGCCGCTGCCGCGCTCGCCCAGTCGCGCCGCCTCGATCGCCGCGTTCACCGAAAGCAGATGCGCCTGGACGGCGATCGATCGGATCCGCGCCAGATTCTCGTCGATCGATTGCGCGGCCACCGCCAGCGCCTCGCCGCGCCGGCTGCCCGCTTCGGTCAAGGCGATCGCCTCGCCTGCGCGGGTCCGCGCGGTGGCGGCGGCATCGCGCAGCTGCTGGATCGTCGTCGCCAGGCGCGCGCCATGGTCCGCCAGCCCCGCCATGTCGTCGACCGTTCGCTGGCAGGCGGAGGTTACGGTCGCGGACTGCCGTTGGAAGGTCGCGACCCGCGCGCCGGTCGCATCGGCCGCGGCGTCGATCGCGGCGGCGGCATCGTAAAGGTCGTCGGCAATCAGATCGACGTCACCGAGGAAGCGGGCGCTCGCGCGTGCCTCGCGTTGCCAACGGGCCGCGTCCGCCGCCGACAGGCGTGCCTCCCGCTCGCCTGCCAGTCGCAACAGCGTATGATTGGCGAGCAGACCGCGAAAGCGTCCCTGCTCGGTCAGGATCATGCCCTCGCCGCCGCCGCTGCGCGCATAGAGATCGAGCAGGTCGCCCAGCGACGTTCCGGCCTCCGCCGTCGGACAATCGCGCCGCCGGCTCCCCGCTGTTCGCGCAAAGCCTGGGTTCATCAGCAAAGAGTGGCCGAACGGATTGTAGAGGATCGCGCGGATGTCCTGCTCCAGGATCGCACCGATCGGGCGGTCGGCGGCGTCGACGATTGCGACCAGCCGCAACTGGGGGCGAGCGCGGAACCGTTCGATCGCCGCGCTGAGCGGCGCATCCGTCGCGACCTTGAGATCGGCGCCCCCCGGCTCGCAGAGGGACGACAGGTCGATCTCCTCGACGGAAGGCTCGGTTCGGGGAAGAAGGTCGATCGACATCGCGGTCTGGCTATCGGCCCGGCCTTAAGAGCAGGATAAGGTGGCGTGACACTATGATGACGAAATGGCGGAAAAGCCGCCAAAAGGAGCGAAAACTGTGTCACAAACCGTGATCGTCCGTCTGGCCCGGGCAGCCGATGCCGATGCGCTGGCCGCCATCTATGGCGGGCACGTCCTGCGCGGGACCGCCAGTTTCGAGGTCGATCCCCCCGATGCCGAGGAGATGCGGCTACGCTTCTCCACCGTCACGTCGCGCGGCTGGCCCTGGTTCGTCGCCGAGCGCGACGGGGCGGTGATCGGCTATGCGTATTATTCGCGCTTCCACACGCGCCATGCCTATCGCTTCACCTGCGAGGATTCGATCTACGTGCACGAGGATCATGTCGGCACGGGGGCCGGCCGCGCCCTGCTCACGGCGCTGATCGATCATGCGCGCGACAGCGGCTTTCGCGAGATGATTGCGGTGATCGGCGATGCCGCCAACACGCCCTCGATCGCGCTGCACGAAGCGTTCGGTTTCGAACATGCCGGCGTCCTGCGTCGCGTCGGCTACAAGTTCGACCGCTGGCTCGACATCCTCTACATGCAATTGAATCTAAAGGGGGATGATGGATGAAGAGACGCGGAACTGCGCTGATGATCGCGCTTTTCGGGGCGACCGCGCCGGCGCAGGCGGCCGATCTGTTCGGCGGCGTCTACCAGCATGACGTCAACATCTTCGCCAAGAAGCTGCACGAGGGCGGCACCGATCTCGAAGCGGGCTATCGCGGCAATGCCTTGTTCGGGCTCGGTCCGCTCGGCGGCCCCGCGCCTTATGTGCTGGCCTCGGTCAACACCGCCGGCAACACCAGCTTCGCCGCGGCGGGCCTAGCCTGGAAGTTCGGCGGCCTGATCTATGTCCGCCCCGGCGTCGGCATCGCCGTCCATGACGGCCCGAGCCGCCGCATTCGCGGCAACGATCGCACCGATCTCGGCAGCCGCGTCCTGTTCGAACCCGAATTCGCGATCGGCTGGCAGGTTCTGCCGCGCATCTCGGTCGAGGCGAGCCTGACCCACCTCAGCCATGCCCAGATCTTCGGCAAGCAGAATCCCGGGCTCGACATGCTCGGCCTGCGCGTGAATTTCCACCTGCCGTAGAGCGCGCGATTGTCAGCGTCGCGCGCCGCCCATAGGCTGCCCCGACACTTGATCGGGAGCGCGTGATGCGGGCGACACTGCGGCTGGCGATGATCGGATGCCTCGGTCTCGCGCTCACGGCCGGGCGCGCCGCGCCTGCGCCCGATCTCAAGGCCTTCCTGGCCTATCCCTTCCTGACCGATTTGGTCGCTCCCGAGCGGGGCGGCGCGCTCGCCTGGATCGAAATGCGCGAAGGCAAGCGCTCGGTCTGGCAGGCCAGAGGCGCGGATCTCACGGCGACGCGGCTGGCCGGCTCAGGCCTCGACGACGGCATGGAACTGGCCGAGCTCGCTTTCTCGCCCGACGGCCGCATCCTCGCGTGGGTGCGCGGCGGCGGCGAGCATAATGACTGGGCCGCCAATCTGCCCCCGCCCAATCCGGCCTCTGCCGTCGCGCAGCCGACGCAGGAGATCTGGGTCTCGGTCGAGGGCTCGGCCCCGGTCCAGGTCGCCGAAGGTGCCGAGCCGGCTCTGTCCGCGACGGGTCGGCTCGCTTTCGTCAAGGATCATCAGGCGTGGACGGTCACTCTGACGCCCGGCGCCAAGCCGGAGAAGCTGTTCTACGATCGCGGCAAGATCGGCGATCTCGCCTGGTCGCCCGACGGATCGAAGCTCGCCTTCGTCTCGCACCGCGGCGATCACAGTTTCATCGGCATCTATGCAGGGCCGGACGTGCCGATCCGCTGGCTGGCCCCGGCAACCGCTTATGACGGCGATTTCGCCTGGTCGCCCGACGGCACACGCATCGCCTTCGTCCGGCGCGAGGGCGAAGCGGACCTGCTCGCCTCGCCGCTGACCGAGACGCCCAATCCCTTCTCGATCTGGGTCGCAAGCGTCGCCGACGGCCGCGCGCGGCAGCTCTGGGCAAGCCCCAGGACAATCGAGGGCTCCTATCCGCAGGTGCCGGACGGAATGTTCGTGCGCTGGGCGGCGGGCGACCGGATCGTCTTCCGCGCGGAGATGGACGGATGGCCGCATCTCTATGCGCTGTCGGCCGGCGCGGGAGGCACGCCCAGGCTGCTCACCCCCGGCGCCTACATGGTCGAGCATGTCGCGCTGGCGCCCGACCGGACGGCGCTCATCTACGACGCCAATACGGGCGCCACGCCCGGCGATATCGACCGGCGACATTTGTATCGCGTTGGCCTCGACGGCGGCGCGCCGGTGGCGCTGACGAAGGGCGAGGGCGTCGAATTCACAGGCGCGGCGCTTGGCGGCGGCAAGGTCGCTTATGTCGGCGCGTCGCCGACCGGGCCGATGCGCGTGATGCTCGCCGGGGGCGGCACGCCCAAGCCGCTGGGCGAGCCGGGACCGGCTTATGCACCTCCGGGCATGGTCGTGCCCCTGCCTGTCTCGTTCACCGCCGCCGACGGCACTTTGATCCACGGCCAGCTCTTCGTCGCGAAGGGGCAGGCGGCGCGCAAGCCGGGGCTGATCTTCGTCCATGGCGGCCCGCCGCGGCAGATGCTGCTCGGACCGTCTTATATGGACTATTACGCGCACGCTTATGCGATGAACCAATATTATGCCGCGCACGGCTATGTCGTGCTGTCGGTCAATTACCGGCTCGGCATCGGCTATGGCCGCGCCTTCCAGCATCCGGCGAAGGGCGGCATCGCCGGCAATTCGGAATATCAGGACGTGCAGGCCGGCGCGCGCTTCCTCGCCGCGCAGTCGTCGGTCGATCCGGCGCGGATCGGCATCTGGGGCGGCAGCTATGGCGGGCTGCTGACCGCGCACGCGCTCGCGCACGACAGCGCGATCTTCAAGGCGGGTGTCGATTTCCACGGCGTCCACGATTGGTCGCTCTATCCCGGCCTGATCACGCGGCCCGAGCGCTACGAGCAGGGCGATTATGATGCGGCGATGAAGTCGGCGTTCGAAAGCTCGCCCGAAAGCGCGCTCAAGGGCTGGACCTCACCCGTGCTGCTGATCGCCGGAGACGACGATCGCAACGTCCGCTTCGATCAGACCGTCGATCTCGCCCGCCGCCTGCGCGCGCAGGGCACGCCGTTCGAGACCCTGATCCTGCCGAACGAGATCCACGGCTTCCTCCGCTACGATAGCTGGCTGCGTGCGGACGAGGCGTCGGTGGAATTTCTGGGGCGGACGCTGAAGCCGTGAGGCGGCGGCGACCCTAGCTTAGCCAGGCGGCTGCGTTTATCGAATCGCCGGGCGAGTTTTGATCGCGAAGGCCGGGCCAAGCAGGGCAGAAGCCCGCTGTCTCAACAGATCCCGGACGATGGCGAAACTGGAGGCATCAGCGCGCAGACCCTCGACGTCAGTTCCGCACTGCGGAACGGCTTCGTTAGGGTAGGAATTCCGGGCAGTCCGAAGTCCGCATCCGGACAGCCGGACATGATCAGAACCGGCAGAACACTGCTTCTTGATCGGAGTGTCCGAACGAGATCCGCGCCGGACATGCCCGGCATATAGTGGTCGGTGACGACCAGGTCCGGACGGATACCATCTTCCATCAGAAGCAGGGCCGCCTCGGCGGACGATGCCTCCACGACATCAAGGCCGATGTCGCTCAACATCTCGGCCGTGACTTTGCGGACGACCTCCTGGTCGTCGACGAGCAGCACCTTGCCCTGAAAGTGCCGGCCGGCGGCGGACGGGGCGCTTTCGACCGGGCAGGGCTCGGCACTGGCCTGTGTCTGCTGCATGTCGCATATCCTCGATGGCCAGCTTAATGGCGACACTAAATCTGTAGCAAGAACCCGTCAGCAAGCGACACTATAGAGCGCGCCATATCCATCTTTGGTTCCGCTGCAGATCCATTTCTATCATCTATTCACCACGATAGATCGTCCGATAGATGCAAAACATTGCCTTAGGTGCCAGAACTCGACGGATCTATAGTCTATCTTCTTGCGAAGAAGTGGCCGATTATTGCCATAATCGGACATGGTCAATCGGCGAAATCTCGAAACGCTTCGACTTTGGTCTAATGGGACGTGCTTCGTCCTCGATCAGGCAGGCGTTAAGGACGGCCGTGCGCTGCGGCTGCGCCGCTGTCGGGGCCCCGGGGGCCCTGTAGATCCAAGCCTCGGGTTTGCCGGCACGCCTTGACGCATCGCGAAGGGCGGCGAGGTGAGTGGACATCAGGCGGTCGGACCGTTCCTGCCACGTCGCTCCTTCGGCCCACGTCCCGATAGGGCTGTGATTGCCGTTTGCGGGTCGGTCAGCCTCGGCGGAGCGCCCGCGTGGGCGCACCACCTCGCGCAGCAGGACGGTCATGCTCCTGGCATGGCCTGAGCCGCGCGGCGGTTCAGCTACGCTCCGTCGGGGAGGCGCGGACGAACCGCTTGTCGGCGCCTACCGCCCGTCGGCGTAGGCCTTGACCAGATCATAGAGGAAGTCGCGCGCGACATAAGCGGACTTGACCGCGTGGCGCTCGTTCAGGCCGTGCGCGCCGTTGCCGTCGGGGTCGCCCCACGGGCCGGGCACACCGTAGGTCGGGATGCCGACGGGGGCCAGATAGGTCGCGTCGGTCGCGCCGGTCGACATGGTCGGAATCAGCGGCACGCCCGGGAAATAGCGCGCGACGAGCTTTTCGGCCGGGCCCATGATCTGCGGGGTCAAAGGCGGGGTGACCGCGACGGGGCGGAGACGGCCGACCATCGTCACCGCGATCTTCGGATCGGCGATCGCCTTCTCCAGCGCCGCCTTGGTCGTGTCGCCATCCTCGCCGGGCGCGATCCGGCAGTTGATCGTCGCGGTCGCGCGCTGCGGCAGCGCGTTCACCGCATGGCCGCCGGTGAGCATCGTCGCGACGCAGGTCGTGCGCAGCATCGAATTGAAGGTGCGATCGGCAATGACCGTCGCCTCGGCCGCCTTGTCGGACGGATCGGCCGAGAGCCGGATCATCGCCTTGCCGAGATCGTCGCCGCGCGCCGCGCCCGCTTTTGCGAAGAAGGCCTTGGTCGTCGCGTTGAAGCGGATCGGGAATTTCAGCGCGCGGACCTTCTCCAGCGCGTCGGACAATTCGTAGATCGCATTGTCGTCGATCGGGATCGAGCTGTGCCCGCCCGGATTGGTGGCGGTCAGTTCGTAGCTCCGGTTCGATTTCTCGCCGACCTGCATCGATTGGGTGACGAGCTTGCCCTTGCCGTCCGTGTCGCCGCCGCCGCCCTCGTTGATCGCGAACTCGGCGGCGATCAGATCGGCCTTGTTCTTGGAGAGCCACTCGGCGCCGTTCAGCCGCGCGCCCGATTCCTCGCCACAGGTCAACGCGAGCTTGATCGAGCGCTTCGGCTTGTAGCCCTCCGTCCTGAAACGCATCAGCGTATCGACCCAGATCGCGTCGATCACCTTCATGTCGGAGGTGCCGCGGCCATAGAAATAGCCATTTTCCTCGATGAAGGCGTATGGATCGCGCGTCCAATCCTCGCGCTTGGCATTGACCACGTCGAGATGGCCGAGCAGCAGCATCGGCTTGGCCTTCGGGTCGCTGCCCGGCAGCACCGCGACGAGCCCGCCGTCGAGCGGAAATTGCGGATCGGTGAAGAGGGTGATCTGCGCATCGGCGAAGCCCGCTGCCTTCAGATGCCCGGCGATCTTGCCTGCGAGCGCGGTGCAGCTGCCGGTCGAGACCGACGTGTCGGTCTCGACGAACTCCTTGTAGAGTGTGCGGAACGCGGTCTGGCCGGGTGTGGCCGCCGGGGCGGGGGCTTGGGCAAGCGCGGGGCCGGCGACCGCGAGCGTGCCGATTGCTGCCAGGACGTGCCGTTTCATCTGTGCTTCCCCATTCCCGATCGAAAGTCGCCGTCACGTATGGGGAGCTCCGAGCCGCTGTCAAACGCGCGTCCCGCGACGGGCGGTCGATCCGCGCACATCATCGGATGCTAGGATGTCGCGCGCCGCGTCTACGCCAGGCCCGTTCGCCTTGGCTTCGTGCGATCCCGGATTACTGCGAATAACGCGCAAGCAATAGCGTGTCGCGCGACACAATAGCCGCATTATCGGATCGGAAACGGCTTGTTTCTATCTCCCCGCTCGGCGGCAGCATGCGATGATGGTAAGCAGATTGACGAACCCGAGGGCCGTTGGAGCAGATGAGACAGTCACGATCGCGCCGGCGCGGGCCGGACAGGGCGGTATGATGCTCGACGTCGACATCGATGATCTTGGCATCCTCCGCGCGACCGGCATCGGCCACTGGTCGATTGCCGAGGTGGAGGCTTATTACGCGAAGCTCGGGACGCTCGTTGCCGCCCAGCGCGCTGCGCGGCGGCCGATCCGCGTCCTGATCGATGCGGTCGCGGCCGAACTGCAGCTCCCGCCAGTTCAGGCGCGGATCAACGCCCATGCCGAGCGGCTATACGAGCCCGGCGATCGCGTTGCGATCGTCGTCCGCAACAACCTCTTTAAAGCGCGCGGGCGCGACGTGGCGCCGGCGGATCGGGTTGTCTTCTTCTGCTCGCACAGCGCGGCGGAAACCTGGCTGCTGGCCTATGATCCCGGCCTGCGGGGCGGCGGTCAGGCCGCCAGATCGTAAGGCTGGATCTCGCCCGACAGATACAGGTTGCGCGCTTTCGCGCGGCTGAGCTTGCCCGAAGAGGTGCGCGGTAGCGTTTTCGGGGGCACGAGCTCGACGACGCAATTCATCCCGGTGATCGCGCGGACGCGCTCGCGGATCTCGTCGCGCAGGCGCGAGCGTTCCTCGGGATCGCTCGTCCGGCACTGTACCAGCACGGCGGGGGTTTCCTCGCCGCCCGGGGTCGTGATCGCGAACGCGGCGATGTCGCCCGCCTTGAAGCCGGGCAATTGCTCGACCGCCCACTCGATATCCTGCGGCCAGTGATTCTTGCCGTTGATGATGATCATGTCCTTGGCGCGGCCGACAATGTAGATGTAGCCGTCGCTCAGATAGCCCATGTCGCCCGTGTCGAGCCAACCATCGACGAGACAGGCATCGGTCGCCTCCTGATCGCGGAAATAGCCGACCATCACCGATGGGCCGCGGCACCAGACCTTGCCGATCGCGCGCTCGGGCAGGGTGCCGCCATCCTCGTCGCGGATCTGGATCTCCATTTCGCGCGCGGGCTTGCCGCAATTGACGATGGATCGGTAGCGGCGCGGGCGATCGAGCCCCTCGTCGCTGCCCGACAACTCGGTCTCCTCGACCAGTTCGATCACGATGCCCTCGCCCGGCGGCATGATCGAGACGGCAAGCGTCGCCTCGGCGAGTCCGTAGGAAGGGGTGAAGGCCTTGGCGTCGAAGCCGGCCTCGACGAAGGCATCGACGAACGCCTGCATCACGTCGGGCCGGATCATGTCGGCGCCGTTGCCCGCGAGCCGCCAGCGCGACAGATCGAAGCGGCCCGATCCCTTCATCTGGCTCGACATGCGCCGCGCGCAGATGTCGTAGCCGAAGGTCGGCGAATAAGAGAGCGTCGTGCCTGGATTGCGGCTGATCAGATCGAGCCAGGCGAGCGGGCGGCGCGCGAAATCCTCGGTCTTCAGATAATCGGCCGAGACCTGGTTGGCGACGGGCGAGAGCAGGCAGCCGACGAGCCCCATGTCGTGATACCAGGGCAGCCACGAGACGCAGCGATCGCCGTCGCGCACTTCCATGCCGATCGAATGCGCGGCGAGGTTGGACATGAGCGCAGTGTGCGTGATCGCGACGCCATGCGGGAAGCGCGTCGATCCGCTCGAATATTGAAGATAGGCGATGTCGTCGCCCGAGGCCTCGGGCAAGGCGATCGCGGGTGCGGGGAGGGCGGCCTGCGCCGCGTAGGAGCGCGCAGGCACCGCCTTCGCTGCGGCGGCGGCCTCGGCCATCGTCTCGAGCTCGCCCGGATAGAGCAGCAGCACCGGATCGGAGCTCGCCAGCTGGACGGCGAGCTGATCGATATAGGCTTCACGCCCGCCGAACGAGGTGGGCAACGGCAGCGGCACCGGCCAGGCACCGGCGTAGATGGCGCCGAAGAAGGCGGCTGCGAACTCGGTGCCCGTCTCGGCGAGCAGGGCAATGCGATCGCCGGGCTTGATGCCCGCCGCGATCAATCCGTACGCGCTCGCGATCGCGTCGGCGCGCAGCTCGGCAAAGGGATAAGCGCGCACCAGAGTGCCGCGCGGATCGTGAAAGTTCAGTCCGCGCGCGCCTTCGGCCGCATAATCGAGCGCGGCGCCCAATGTCGGGAAATCGGCATAGCGACGCGGAGGGCCATCATCGCTGGGGGTGCTGCGGAGAATCGCGGCGTCTTGTACCCCGTCGGCTCGCATTAAGGTCTCGCCCGAACTCACTTTTGTGGCAGCTCCAAAATCGCGCCGGGCCATGGAGCCCGGTATCACCAAACTTTAACCTATAAGCGGCGGCGCGTTCTAATTTCGACCGCCTTGTGGCACAAACGTGGCGGGTGAGACAGTCGGCGACACACAAAGAGGGGCGTGGCCCCCGCACGATGGACGCGGGGCGGCTGGAATCACTCGCGCTCCGCTATGTCGGCAAATATGCGACCACGCGCGCAAAACTGCGGGATTATCTGCTTCGCAAGCTCCGCGAAGCCGAGTGGCAGGGGCCCGTCGCGGCCGATATCGAGGGGCTCGTCGAGCGGATTTCGACGCTCGGCTATGTCGATGATCGCGCATTCGCCGTGCAGCGCGGCGCGGCGCTGGAGCGGCGGGGCTATGGTGCGCGCCGGATCGGCCTCGCGTTTCGCGCGGCGGGAATCGAGGCGGAAGACGGCGATGAGGCGCTCGCGACCGCGCGGGAAGGCGCGCTGGAGGCGGCACTGGCGCTGGCGCGACGCCGGCGCCTAGGGCCTTTCGCTTCCGTTCCGCCCGATCGCCCCGGTCGCGAGCGCGCCATCGCGACGCTGGTGCGTGCCGGTCACGATCCGGCGCTGGCCCGGCGCATCGTCTCCAGCGCGCCCGACGAGCTTCCAGTCGAGTGGCCCTGATCGCCGTTTTCGGGCTTTTTAGGCGAGAGACTTTCCTTTTTCGGGCCGAGTGCTAAGCTAACACTTTGTAGGCCATCTTCTGGCCGACTAAGGAATGCTTGAAATTCCAATGAGCGACGACGAGGCGGGGCGCGTACTCGCGACAGGAGAGGAACTGGACGAGGCTCGGCCGACCTTTACGGCGCCGGAGCCGGCGGCGGTTTGCGTCAGCGGTTCCGTCAAATGGTTCGATGGAACGCGCGGTTTCGGCTTCATGATCGGCGACGACGGCGAAGGCGATATCCTGATCCATTTCTCCGTCCTGCGCGAACATGATCGCCGGACGTTGCCCGAAGGCGCGCGCATCGTCTGCGAGGCGGTCGAACGCCAGCGCGGGCTGCAGGCGCGGCGGATCCTCAAGATCGATCTGTCGACCGCGATCGGTCCCGATGCCGATCTGATCGCCAAGAAGAATGCCGATCGCGTCGATCCGATTGCGCTGCTCGCGATCGCCGGCCCGTTCGAGCCCGTCGTCGTCAAATGGTTCAATCAGATCAAGGGCTATGGCTTCGTCCTCCGCCCCGGCACGACGCAGGACATCTTCGTCCATATGGAAACGGTCCGCCGCGCGGGCCTCGCCGAACTCGAGCCCGATGCGCCGCTGCGTGCGCGCATCGCCGAAGGGCGCAAGGGTCCGCTCGCCGTCGCGGTCGAAGCCGCGTGATCCTGCCCTTCCGCGCGGCGGCCGCTGCGCTCCTGCTGGTGGCAGCACCGGCCGCATCCCTTTCCGCCCAGTCGACGAATGTCGCCCAGTCGCTGAAGGCCGTGCCGCTGGTCATCACCAGCCACGGCAAGGCCCTGCGTTTCCAGGTCGAGGTCGCGCGAA
Source organism: Sphingomonas natans (assembly GCF_030546695.1). Classification (GTDB taxonomy): domain Bacteria; phylum Pseudomonadota; class Alphaproteobacteria; order Sphingomonadales; family Sphingomonadaceae; genus Sphingomonas_I; species Sphingomonas_I natans. The sequence goes on along the minus strand of NZ_JAUOTP010000010.1, from coordinate 143,078 downwards.
CGTCGGAGCAGCAGGAAATCGGGCTGATGTTCCGCAAGACGATGCCGGCCGATCACGGCATGATCTTCCCGATGAGCCCGCCGCGAGCTGTCAGCTTCTGGATGAAGAATACCTGGCTGCCGCTGGACCTCGTCTTCATCGGGCCCGACGGGCGAATCATCCGGATCGCGGAGAATGCGCAGCCGCTCTCGCTCGACCTCATCGAATGTGCCGAGCCGGTCGCGGCGGTGCTGGAACTGAACGGCGGGGCGGCCCGCAAGCAGGGAATAGCCGCGGGCGATCTCGTCCGCTGGCAATAATCGCGCATCGCCGCGCCGAACCGTGTCGCGCCCGGTTGCGCTCGCGCCCGGTAAGCGGCTAACGCGGCGCCCATGTCCGCGCTGATGAAGATCTTCACCTGGTGGGAGGGCGCCACGATCGGCACCCTTCTGTACAGCCGCCGCAATGGTCGCTCGGTCGGCACCGATGCGCTCGGCAACGCCTATTTCGAAACCAAGAAGATCACCGACGGCAAAAGCCGCCGCTGGGTCATCTACGAGGGCGCGAACGATGCGAGCCGCGTGCCGCCCGAATGGCATGGCTGGCTTCATCACACGACCGATCTCGTTCCCGAGGCGCTGCCGCCGGCGCGCGTCTGGGAAAAGGAATCGCTGCCCAATATGACCGGCACGCTCGGCGCCTATCGCCCGGCCGGCGCGCTGGAGCGCGGCGGCAATCGGGCGGCTGCCACCGGCGACTATGAAGCGTGGAGCCCGGGCAACCCATGAAGGGCCTGTTCCGCGAAAATGCGGGTGAAGCGATCGTCGGCCTGTTCGTCGTCATCCTCGCCGTCTTCTTCGTCCTCTTCGCCTGGAATCATACGGGCGGCGGTCAGCATACCGATGGCTACAAGGTCACCGCGCTGTTCCCGAACGCCGCGGGCGTGAATGTCGGCACCGATGTTCGCGTCGCGGGGCTCAAGATCGGCAGCGTCGCCGCGCAGAAGCTGGATCCGCAGAGCTTCCAGGTCGCGGTCACGCTCGCGCTGGATCCGGCGATCAAGCTGCCCGCGGACAGCAGCGCCTCGGTCACCTCCGAAGGCCTGCTCGGCAGCACCTTCGTCGCGCTGACGCCGGGCGGCTCGGAGACCGCGCTCAAGAATGGCGACACGATCACCGATACGCAGGGCGCGATGGATCTGATGGCGCTGATCGGCCAGTTCATCAACAAACCCAGCGCGCCCGCGGGGAGCGAGCAGGGGGCCGCGAGCCCGAAGCCGTGAGGTGGCGCCGGCCCGGCGCGCTCGCGCTGGCGGCGATCCTCGTCGGCGCCCTCGGGCTCGGCGCGGCGGTCGCGATCCAGTCGCCTGCGAACGAGAATGAGACCGCGCCGCTCGTGCCCGATGCCGCGCTTGCCAACGAGAGCGCCCCTGCCGCGAAGGCTGCTTCCAGGCCGGCGGCGCCCCCACTCTCGAAGACCGACACGCCGATGGCCGAGCGCGTCGCCGTGATCGGCGTGCTCAACAAGCGCGACGGCGTGTCGCGCGATCTGACGATGCGCCCCGGCGAGGTGAAGCGCATCGGCCCGCTGATCGTACGGCTGCGCGCCTGCGACCAGACCGCCGATTGGGAGCCCGAACAGCTGACCGGCGCCTTCCTCCAGGCCGATCTGCACGGCGCGGACGGCCAATGGCGGCGGATCTTCTCGGGTTGGCTCTACAAGGAGAGCCCGTCGCTCAACGTCGTCGAAAATTCCTATTGGGACGTCTGGCCCAAGAGCTGCACGATGCGGCATGCCGAGACCGGGCCGAACACCGTCGTCGCCGGGTCGACGTCTGGCGCGCCGCGGTCGAGTGCGAGGAAGTCGGCCGATCCGGCCGCGACGAAGCCCGATGCCGAGACGGCCGAGCCCAGGCCAAGCGCAGTGTCCAACAGCGCGACATAATCGCCGCGCCCGATCTCGATCGCACCCAGCGAGGCGAGATGATCGGTCTGGAACTGGCAGTCGAGCAGCAGGAAGCCGCCGACCCTCAATCGCGCGACGAGATGCGCGAGCGCGACCTTCGAGGCGTCGGTCGCCCGGCTGAACATGCTCTCGCCGAAAAAGGCCGCGCCGAGCCGCACGCCATAAAGACCGCCGACGAGCCGGCCATTGGCCGGATCGCCCTCCCAGGTTTCGATCGAATGCGCATAGCCGCGCCGGTGGAGCTCGCCATAAGCGGACTCGATCTGCGGATTGATCCAGGTGTCGGGGCGGAGCGGCGTCGGCTCCGCGCACAGCCGCACAACGTCTCCGAACGCGCGGTCAGCGGTGGTCGTGAAGCGTCCCGAGCGAAGCGTCTTGGCGAGGCTGCGCGACAGATGGAAACCGTCGAGCGGCAGCACGCCGCGCTTCTTCGGCTCGACCCAAAAGACGTCGTCGGCCTCGCGGCTGTTCGACATCGGAAAGACGCCGACCGAGTAAGCACGCAGCAGCAGGTCGGGATCGAGCGCGGCCATGCCCGTAACATAGCGCAGCCGCGCACGCCGCGCCACGATCCTGCGGGTCTTTACGAATCCGCGCCGGCCCGCTAACCGCGCCGGCGATGTCCACGGTCCTGATCAAAGCGATTAGCACGAAGCCGACCCGCATGTGCGGGGCGGTTCGGGCTGCGCTTGGGCTTCACGGCTAAGCGATCCCGGACAGAGCCCCGCCGAGCGCGGGGCGGCCACAGGCCAGATCAGATCCCCGCGCCTCCGCAAAACAGGAGACGCATTTCGATGACCAACTTCCAGAATGGCCGCCCCAACGTGGGCGTCGTCGGCGCGACCGGCCTCGTCGGCACGATGATGATCAAGCTGCTCGTCGAGCGCGGCCTGCCTTACGCCGCGCTGCGCCTGTTCGCCTCCGCGCGCTCGGCGGGCAAGGTCGTCCCCGTCGCCGGGCAGGACGTCGTGGTCGAGGATGCCGCGACCGCCGATTTCTCGGGCCTCGACATCGTCTTCTTTTCGGCGGGGGGCGCGACGTCGAAGGCGCTCGCGCCGAAGGTGGCGGCGGCGGGCGCGATCGTGATCGACAACAGCTCGGCCTGGCGCAGCGATCCGGACGTGCCGCTCGTCGTGGCGGAAGTAAACCCGCATGCGCTCCGCTCGATCCCCAAGGGCATCGTCGCCAATCCGAACTGCACGACGATGGCGGCGATGCCCGTGCTGAAGCCGCTCCATCAGGCGGCCGGGCTCAAGCGGCTCGTCGTCAGCACCTATCAGGCGGTGTCGGGCGGCGGACTCGAAGGCGTAGAGATATTGCGCGACCAGATCGTTGCGGGCGTCGGGGCCTGTGCCGATCTCGCCGCGGACGGCGGCGCGGTCGATCTCGGGCCGGTGCGCAAGTGGGCGGTGCCCGCGGCCTATAATGTCGTGCCGCTCAATTATGTCCTCGGCGAGGACGGCTATACCGAAGAGGAATTGAAGCTGCGCGACGAGACACGCAAGATCCTGGAACTGCCCGAGCTCCCCGTCTCGGGCACGTGCGTGCGCGTCCCCGTCTTCACCGGCCATTCGCTGTCGATCAATGCCGAGTTCGATCGCGCGGTCTCGGTCAATGCCGCGCTCGCCTTGCTGGCGGCGGCGCCCGGCGTCGTCGTCACCGAAGTGCCCAATCCGCTCGCGGCGACGGGGCAGGATCCGGTCTTCGTCGGCCGCGTCCGCCCCGATCCGACCGTGCCGCACGGGCTGGCCTTGTTTGTCGTCGGCGACAATCTGCGCAAGGGCGCGGCGCTCAACGCGGTCCAGATCGCCGAGGTGCTGATCGCGCAGGCATAGGCTTCGCAGGGGGCCGTCAGCAGTTCCGCCACGGCGTGGCATCCGGAATGGCGGGCGGCTCCAGCCCGCGCGCGCATCGCCACCCGCCAGCGCGCGAGCGCGTCGTTATAATAATCAAAGATGCACGGGCAGCAGCCGCGCCCGCAGCATTCGTACGGCTCGGGCCGTGCGGGCGGGGCGGGTGGCGCGTCCATCAGTCCCACGTCCCCTGTGCGCGGACGAAATCGACGAAGGCGCGCAGTGGGGCGGGCAGATGGCGGCGGCCCGGATAATAAAGGAATGGCCCCGAAAAGCCCTGCCACCAGTCCTCCAGCACCGGCTCCAGGTCGCCGCGGTCGAGATAGGGCCGCAGCCAATCCTCGAACAGCATGATCACGCCCGTGCCCGCCAGCGCCGCCTCGACCGCGAGATCCACCGCCGCGCCGATGCGGACGACGAGCGGCCCGGTCGGATCGATCTTTACGATCTCGCTGGCGCGCTCATACTCCCAGATCGTCATGCCTCCGCTTGAATGGCGACCGGCCAGGCAGGCGTGGCCGAGCAGATCGCGCGGATGTTTGGGGCGCCCGCGTCGATCGAGGTAAGCGGGCGCGGCGGCGGTGGCGAAGCGCTGCCTGCGCGGGCCGATCGGGATCGCGATCATGTCCTGCTCCAGCCGCTCGTCATAGCGGATGCCCGCGTCGCAGCCGGCCGCGAGGATGTCGACGAAACCGTCCTCGGCGGTCACCTCCAGGCGGATATCGGCAAAGGCCGCGAGGAAGGGCGGGACGATGCGCGAGAGGACGAGGCGCGAAACGCTCACCGGCACGTTGAGCCGGAGCGTGCCCATCGGCCGATCGCGAAAGCCGTTGACCACGTCGAGCGCGGATTCGACCTCGCCGAGCGCGGGGCCGAGCCGCTCCAGCAGCATCGCCCCCGCCTCGGTCGGGGCGACGCTGCGCGTCGTCCGGTTGAGCAGGCGCACGCCAAGTCGCGTCTCCAGCCGGCGCACCGCCTCGCTCAGCCCAGAGGCACTGCCGCCGGTGGCCCGCGCGCCCTCGCGAAAGCCGCCCGCGCGCGCCACCGCGACGAAGGCCGCCAGTTCGCTCAGATCCGCCGCCATTGTTCGCCCTTTCGCACGGCCCGTGCCGATTGGATCCTGTTATCGCGCAGGGTCGCCCTGTCCATATGCGCTGTCGACATTCAGGAGACTTGCCATGACGGACATCAGCAAAGCCGGCACCTTCACGCTCGGCGGCCGCAATGTGAAGCGCCTCGGCTATGGCGCGATGCAGCTCGCCGGCCCGGGCGTGTTCGGTCCGCCGAAGGATCGCGGCGCCGCGGTCGCGGTGCTGCGCGCGGCGATCGAGGCCGGCGTCGATCATATCGACACGAGCGATTTCTACGGGCCGCACGTCACCAACCAGATCATCCGCGAGGCGCTGCATCCCTATCGCGACGATCTCGTCATCGTCACCAAGATCGGCGCGATGCGCGGCGACGATGCTTCGTGGAACCCGGCTTTCTCGGCCGACGAGCTGACGAGCGCGGTTCACGACAATCTGCGCAATCTCGGCCTCGACGTGCTGGACGTGGTCAACCTGCGCCTCATGTTCGGCATCCACGAGCCGGCCGAGGGCTCGCTCGAGGCGCTGCTGACCGCGCTCGCCGAACTGCAGCGGCAGGGCCTCGTTCGCCATATCGGCCTCAGCAACGTCACGCCGGCGCAGGTCGAGGAGGGGCGCGGCATCGCCGAGATCGTCTGCGTGCAGAATCTCTACAATCTCGCGCATCGCGAGGACGAGGCACTGCTCGACAGGCTCGCCGCCTCGGGCACCGCCTACGTGCCCTTCTTCCCGCTCGGCGGCTTCACCCCGCTGCAATCGACGGCTCTGTCCGATGTCGCCGCCGGGCTCGGCGCGACGCCGATGCAGGTTGCGCTGGCCTGGCTGCTCCAGCGCGCGCCGAACATATTGCTCATCCCCGGCACCTCGTCGGCCGCGCACCTGCGCGAAAACCTGGCAGCGGCCGATCTCGTCCTGCCGGCCGAAGCGATCGCGACTTTGGACGCCATTGCGGGCGCCACCGCCTGAACCCGTTCGGTTCGAGCGCAGTTCGAGCGAAGTCGAGAAGCGCCCGTCGAGAACGCGAACGGAGGGGGAGTGAGCGGGATGACGAGCGCCGCGGTCTGCGGGCTTGCACCCCATCGCCCCCCCCGCTATGCGGCCCACGCCTCTGCGGAGGAGTGTAGCTCAGTTGGTAGAGCATCGGTCTCCAAAACCGAGGGCCGTGGGTTCGAGTCCCTCCACTCCTGCCATTCTTCATGGCGATCGGCAGATGCCGTCATCCTGAACTTGTTTCAGGATCCATGACCTGTCCGCGACGCGCGCGCGACGGCGATGTCGGTTCCTGGATGCTGAAACAAGTTCAGCATGACAGGAGGCGGAGTCCGGGACGGTAGGCCACCCGCTTGCGTCGAACCGCGCTTAGGGGTATCTGCCCGCCCAATCCGAAAGCGTGGATGGATCGCGCCGGCTCCGATGAGGACCGGGCGGCGGTCCCATGTTCATTTTCGGAAAACAAGGAAGAAGCACGCCGTGGCGAAGGTCAGTCCCACCGAATTCATCAGCCAGGTGAAGGCCGAGACCGCCAAGGTCTATTGGCCGAGCCGCCGCGAAACGGTGATGACCGCTGTCATGGTCGTCGTGCTGACGCTCACGCTCGGTGTCTTCTTCTTCGCTGTCGATTGGGGTTTCAGCCGGATCGTGAAGTTCCTGCTGTCGCTCGTCCAGGGTTAAGGGCTCGCATAGAACAATGTCGCGCTGGTATATCATCCACGCTTATTCGGGCTTCGAAAACAAGGTGAAGGATCAGATCCTCACCGACGCGACCCGGCTCGGTCTCGAGACGCTCGTCGAAGCCGTCGAAGTCCCGACCGAGAAGGTCACCGAGGTTCGTCGCGGCAAGAAGGTGACGTCGGATCGCAAATTCTTCCCGGGCTATGTCCTCGCGAAGCTCGCGATGAACGACGACGTCTATCACCTCGTCAAGAACACGCCGAAGGTCACGGGCTTCCTCGGTTCCTCGGGCAAGCCGCAGCCGATCTCGGACGCCGAGGCCGCGCGCATCCTGAACACCAAGGAGGAGGCCGCCGCGGCCCCCGCCAAGACGAAGATCAAGGTCGATTTCGACATCGGCGATTCGGTCAAGGTGCTGGACGGCCCGTTCGCGACCTTCAACGGCCTCGTCGAGGAGCTCGATTTCGATCGCAGCCGCGTCAAGGTCTCGGTCTCGATCTTCGGCCGCGCGACTCCGGTCGAGCTCGAATTCGAGCAGGTCGAACGCGTCAAATAAGTTTGGTTGAGGGTGTCCGCATCCCTCAACTTCCTCAACTTCGGGTCGTCCCCGGAGCATCGTTGCGGGAGGCAGGCTTCGGTCCGCCGTTAGCACCGCTAAGCCATAGGAGGTAAACATGGCGAAGAAGATTACCGGTTACATCAAGCTGCAGGTGCCGGCCGGCAAGGCCAATCCGTCCCCGCCGATCGGCCCCGCGCTCGGTCAGCGCGGCGTCAACATCATGGAATTCTGCAAGGCGTTCAACGCGCAGACGGCCGGCGAGGCCGTCGGCACGCCGCTGCCGACCGTGATCACCGTCTATGCCGATCGCTCTTTCTCGTTCGAGACGAAGACGCCGCCGGCGACGTATCTGATCAAGCAGGCCGCCGGCCTCAAGTCGGGCTCGAAGGAGCCGGGCAAGGTCTCCGCGGGCACGATCAAGCGTTCGCAGCTGTCCGAGATCGCGACTGCGAAGATGAAGGATCTCAACGCCAACGATATCGATGCGGCGACGAAGATCATCGAAGGCTCCGCCCGCGCGATGGGCCTCGAAGTTGTGGAGGGCTGATCGATGCTGAAGCCGAAGAACCTGACCAAGAAGGCCAAGGCACTGGCCGAGACCATCGACCGCGAGAAGCTGTATGGCGTGAACGAGGCGATCGCCCTCGCGCGCACCAACGCCACCGCCAAGTTCGACGAGACGATCGAGGTTGCGCTCAATCTCGGCGTCGATCCGCGCCACGCCGATCAGATGGTCCGCGGCGTCGTCAATCTGCCGAAGGGCACGGGCAAGGACGTCCGCGTCGCCGTGTTCGCACGTGGCGCCAAGGCTGAGGAAGCCACGGCCGCCGGCGCGGAGATCGTCGGTGCGGAAGACCTGCTCGAGACGATCCAGGGCGGCACGGTCGATTTCGATCGCTGCATCGCCACCCCGGACATGATGGGCCTCGTCGGCCGCCTTGGTAAGGTGCTGGGTCCGAAGGGCCTGATGCCGAACCCGAAGCTCGGCACGGTCACGATGAACGTCGCGCAGGCGGTCAAGGACGCCAAGGGCGGCCAGGTCGAATACCGCGTCGAGAAGGCTGGCATCATCCACTCGGGCATCGGCAAGGCGTCGTTCCCGGCGGAAGATCTGCGCGCCAATTTCGATGCGCTGGTCGATGCGGTCGTCAAGGCCAAGCCAACGGGCGCCAAGGGCAAGTATCTGAAGAAGATCGCCGTCAGCTCCTCGATGGGCCCGGGCATCAAGGTCGATGTCGCGGAAATCGCGATCTGATCTTTCTATCCTGACAAACAGGAAGGGCCGGGGAGCGATCCCCGGCCCTTTTTGTTTCGGGCAAGTCGCGGGGAGCCGACGCGTCGTCGCGGCTCGCGATTCGATCAGCCGTTCCAGCGCGGAGGCCGGCGCCCCGCAGCGCCTTTGGCTGTTGCGGGGCGCGCATAGGCCGGATGGCATCCTCTCGCCGGCCAGGCGCTCTGATAGACCGGTCTCGAGCCAAAAAAAAGGGCCGGCCCGAAGGCCAGCCCTGAAGTCTAGGAGAGGATGCCTGAAAGGCAGGATCGTGATGACGCATACGTCAGGCGGATGCAAATGTATTTTGTGCATCGCAGCAAACAATCTGTGCATGCACGACGGCGGCGGAACGATCTGGCATGTCCGGCCTTCTGCCAGAGAACGACACAGGAGCGCCAAAATGCACACGATCGTGGGGAGCGACAGCGTCTTGCTCGCCTTCATCATCTGGATCGTCGTCGGGGCGATCATCGGCTGGCTCGCGGGTCTGCTCGTCCAGGGCGGCGGCTTCGGCTTCGTTCTCGATGCGCTGATCGGGATCCTCGGGTCGGTCGTCGCCGGCTGGCTGTTTCCGCGCCTCGGCTTCACGCTCGGCGGGGGGCTGATCGGCGCGATCCTCGCCTCGGTGATCGGCGCGGTGATCGTCGCCGTCGCGGTCCGCCTGCTCAGACGGATCTGAGCATGACCGAGATGATCGAACGGATCGCGCGCATCCTGTGCGGCCTTGCCGGCGGTTCGGCCGAGCCACAGGACGAGCCGTCGGCGGAGCAGCCTGCGAGCGAGCCGGATTGGCATTCGTTCGTGCCTGTGGCGCGGACCGTCCTCGCCGCCCTGCGCGAGCCGACCGCCGAGATGGCGGCGGCTGGCGGGGAATATTTCGAGGAAGGCGCCGACAAGCAGAACCGGTTCGCGGCGGCGATCGTCTATGGCGCGATGATCGAGGCCGGGCTCGGCGAGGCCGCGGACCGCGCGTGAGCCGATATCAGTCGCGCTGGCCGGTTCAGTTGACCGCGAGCACCAGGCTCTTCACCTGTGGATAGACCTGCGTCTCCCATTTGCGGCCCGAGAACAGGCCGTAATGGCCGACGCCTGGCTGGAGATGATGCCGCTTCAGATGCGCGCGCAGCGACGAGCAGAGATCGTGGGCCGCCGCGGTCTGTCCGACCGCGCAGATATCGTCGCGCTCGCCTTCGACCGTCAGCAGGGCGGTCTTGCGGATCCTGCCCGGCTGGACGCGCGTACCGCGATAGTCGAGCTCGCCCTTGGCCAGCAGCGCGCGCTGGAACACGCGATCGACCGTTTCCAGATAGAATTCGGCGGTCAGGTCCAGCACCGCGAAATATTCGTCGTAGAAATGGCGGATGACCGTGCCGTCCTCGCCATCGGCGAGCTGCTGATAGAGCTTGCGATGTTGCGCCATGTGGCGGCCCATGTTCATCGACAGGAAGGCGCCGAGCTGCATGAAGCCCGGATAGACCTTGCGGCCGCGCCCTTTGTAGCGGAGCGGCACACGGCTGATCAGCTGCTTGCTGAACCACGATAGCGGCTTCGAGGTCGCGAGGCGGTTGACCGCGGTCGGCGCGATGCGCGTGTCGACCGGGCCGCCCATCAGCGTCATCGAGCGCGGCTGGCAGGGATGATCCTGCTCGGCCATCACCGCGACCGCGACGAGCGCCTGCACGCAGGGCTGGCACACAGCGATCAGGTTCGCGCCAGGGCCGATCTCCTCAAGGAAGCGGATCACATAATCGACATACTCGTCGAAGCCGAACGGGCCAGCTGACAGCGGCACGTCGCGCGCATTCTTCCAGTCGGTGATATAGACATCGTGATCGCACAGCAGGGTCGCGGCGGTATCGCGCAGCAAGGTCGCGAAATGGCCCGAGAGCGGGGCGATGATCAGCATCTTGGGCTTGGGGCGTGAATCCTCGCGCACGAAGCGCAGCAGATTGCCGAACGGGAGTGACAGCACGACTTCCTCGTGCACTCCGAGCAGCCGGTTGCCCGAAGCGACCGTGTCGATGTGGAACGGCGGGCGGCGGTGCGTGAGTTTGGTCTCGGCGATCATGTGCGCCATCGCCATCGCGCTGCGACCCGCGGGCAAGGTGTTAGTCGCCGCCTCGTTCAGCAGGCTCAGCCGCGCGCCGAACCTTACGGGCTTCATGCAATCGGTGAAGGTCTGGTAGGTCTTGTACAGCATCGATGCGGACGTTCCCCAAACCGTGGGCATGGGTCTAGGCATTTTTGCTGCAGTGCGCCACAATTACGAACACCGTGGCGGCACGGAAGAGGGTGGGCCATGAGCGCGACGCTGACGATTTCGAGCAAGAATTATTCGTCCTGGTCGCTGCGCGGCTGGCTGTTGTGCAAGCTCGCCGGGCTTGAGGTGACCGAACAGGTCGTTCCTGTCGATGCCGATTCGCGCGCTGAGCTGCTGCTGCTGTCGCCTTCGGTGCGCGTGCCGCGGCTCACGCATGACGGGGTCGAGGTGTGGGACACGCTCGCGATCGCCGGCTATCTCAACGAGGTGTTTCCGGAGGCGGGCATGTATCCCGCCGATCCGAAGGCCCGCGCGCATTGCCGCTCGATCACCGGCGAGATCCATTCGGGCTTCTTCAATCTGCGCTCTGCGCTGCCGATGAACCTCCATTCGCAGTTCAAGAGCTTCAAGGTCTTCGCCGGCGCGCGACCCGATATCGATCGGATCGAGGAGATCTGGGGCGATTGCCTGGCGCGCTATGGCGGCCCGTTCCTGTTTGGCGCCACGCCGACGATCGCGGACGCCATGTTCGCCCCCGTCGCAACGCGATTCACGACATATGACGTCGCGCTCGGCGAGCCGGCGGCCGCCTATCGCGATACGATCATGGCCTGGGCGCCGATGCAGGAATGGATCACTGCCGCTAAGGCCGAGCCGGTCGAGATGCAGGAACTCGAGGTGGAATTCTGAGCCCGCCGAACGCAGGCGCGGAGCCTGCTCCCAGCCTGTGGAACCCCGATCTCGCGCCGACCACGTCCGCACAGCGGACCTGGATCTGGTGTCACTTCGCCGCGCTCTGGGTCGGCATGGTCGTCGCGGTGCCGAGCTGGATGCTGGCCTCGGGTCTGATCGAACAGGGCATGTCGGCCAAGCAGGCTGCGCTCACCGTCCTGCTCGGCAATTTGATCCTGCTCGTCCCGCTGACGCTGATCGGGCATGCCGGGGCACGTTATGGCGTTCCGTTCGCCGTGCTCGTCCGCGCTTCGTTCGGCACGCGGGGCGCGCGCGTGCCTGCGGTCGCGCGCGCGCTGGTTGCGTGCGGCTGGTATGGCATCCAGACGTGGATCGGCGGCGAGGCTCTGCTGACCCTGCTCGGCATCCTGCTCCGCCGCGATCTCGCAGGCGCGCCCCTGCCCGGGCTAGGAATTGGCATCGGCCAGCTCGCAGGCTTCCTCGTCTTTTGGCTGATCCAGCTTTTGTTCGTGGCCAAGGGGCTGACGACGATCCGCCGGCTGGAGACCTGGACCGCGCCGATCAAGATCGCGGTGTGCGCGGCACTGGTCTGGTGGGCGGTGGATCGCGCGGGCGGGCTCGGCCCGATCTTCGCGTCGCCCTCCGCCTTCGCGCCGGGCGGGTTCAAGGCAGGGCAATTCTGGACGGCGTTCTGGCCCACGTTGACGGCAATGGTCGGCTTCTGGGGGACGCTGGCGCTGAACATCCCCGATTTCACGCGGTTCGCGCGCAGCCAGCGCGATCAGATGATCGGACAGGCGATGGGCCTGCCGCCGACGATGGGGCTGATCGCGCTCGCCAGCGTCATCACCACCTCGGCCACCGTCGTCATCTACGGGCAGGCGATCTGGGATCCGGTGAAGCTTGCCGGAACGCTCTCGGGCCCGTTCGTGCTGCTCGGGCTGATCGTGATCAGCATCGACACGATCAGCTGCAACATCGCCGCCAACCTCGTCTGCTCGGCCTATGATTTCTCGTCGCTGGCGCCGTCGCGCATCTCGTATCGTACCGGCGCGCTGATCAGCAGCGTGACCGGCATCCTGATGATGCCGTGGAAATTGCTCGCGACGACGGGCGGCTTCATCTTCGTTTGGCTGACGGGTTACGGCGCGCTGCTCGGGCCGATCGCGGGCATCCTAATCGCCGATTACTGGATCGTCCGCCGCGGCGTGATCGAGGTCGATGCGCTCTATCGCGAGGACGGCGCTTATCGTTACCGAGGTGGCTGGAACCCTGCGGCGCTCATCGCCTTCGCTTTGGGCGTTGCGCCCAATCTGCCGGGGTTCGTCGCGACCGCCTTTCCCAGCGTGGCCGGCGGGATCGGCGGGTTCTGGACCGGGCTTTATGCTTATGCCTGGTTTGTCGGGCTCGGCGTCGCCTTGCTCAGCTACGCGCTGATGATGCGCCGCCGCTGACGCAGAAAGCAGAAAGGAGGACCGGGTTGCCCCGGCCCTCCTTCTTGTTCCCGTCGCGCAGGCGCGATCGAGTTCGGCTTAGAAGTGAAAGACGACGCCGGCCATCGGACGGATGCTGTCGAAATCATAGGTATCGATCTGCAGGCGCAGTCGCGCGCCCGCTGGCAGGCTGATCCCGCCGAGGCCGATGTCCTTCGGGCCGACTTCGATGCCGCCGCCATACACCCAATCCTTCTGGTCGCTGAAGCCATGACGGCCGTTGACCCACTGGTAGCCTGCCGAGACGTAGAGCAGGCCGCTCTGCCCTGCGCGGAACCCTGCGCGGCCCTTGGCGCCATATTCCCAATCGATATCCGAGAAGCCCTTGGTCGCGTTGCCTTCGGCGCCGACGAAGAAGGCGCCGAGCGGGACGTTGACGCCGGCGATGCCGCTGATCAGCGCGCCGTTCATCTTCACGCGGCCCGGCGCGGAGCCGAACTCGCTGTCGCGATCGAAGCTGTGATAGCCGCCGAGCACGCCGACATAGGGCTCGATCCCGAAGGCCTTGCTGCCATCCGGTGCGGTTTCCTGCGCCTGCGCGATCGCCGGAAGGGAGACGGCGCACAAAGCGGCGAGGACGAACTTCTTCATTTACGGAAACTCCTGAACTTCAATTAGGTCATCATGTCTGTCCGATCCGATCGAACAGGGACACGCCAAACGGGGCGGTGGCGGCGATGGTTGCTCGCCCGATCTCAAGTTACGGATTTGTGACATATCCGCCACAGGCGCGCGCCCCGCTTGACTTTACAGGCCGGCGCCGCCATTGCGCGCTCGCGTTCGGCCGCCTCTCTGGGGGCAGCCGGCCATCCGTCCGAGACAGCAGGTGAGGGGAATATGCCCCTCTTAATGTCCTGCCTAGACGGGGAAGAGATTTTGCCGGTGGCGCGTGCGATGCTGCTCCGGTCTGCCTGACGGGTTCTGCCCGCTCGGGTCAGGCATCCATTCCCCTTCGGACATATGCCGTCCCGGCTTCGGCGGGGGCGGTTCGATCACGTTCGGCGCATGTCGTGCCGAATGAATGGAGAATGGCAATGGATCGTGCTCAAAAGTCCGAGCAGGTTGCATCGCTGAACCAGGTCTTGAGCGAGACGTCCGTAGTGGTCGTCACGCGCAATCTCGGAATGACGGTGGCCCAGTCCACCCAACTCCGCGTCAAGATGCGGGCAGCGGGCGCCAGCTACAAGGTGACCAAGAACCGCCTTGCCCGCATTGCCGCCGAAGGCACGCCCTACACCTCGCTCAGCGATCTGCTGACGGGGCCGACGGCTTTGTCGACGTCGGTGGACCCGGTCGCGGCCGCCAAGGTCGTCGTCGATTTCGCGAGGACCAACGACAAGTTGGAAATCGTGGGCGGCGCGATGGGCGATACCGTGCTCGACGTCGCAGGCGTGAAGGCGCTTGCCGAACTGCCCAGCCTTGATCAGCTGCGCGCCAAGATCGTGGGCCTCATTCAGGCACCCGCGACCAAGGTCGTCCAGATCGTCCAGGCACCTGCGGGCCAGCTCGCGCGCGTGTTCGCGGCCTATGCGGCCAAGGAAGAAGCATAAACCTGACCTGACCTGGGATCCGGCGAGCGCCGGCGCCCGGGCAATCAACCGGAGTGAATATCATGGCAGACCTCGCAAAGATCGTTGAAGACCTGTCCGCGCTGACCGTCCTCGAGGCGGCCGAGCTCTCGAAGCTGCTCGAAGAGAAGTGGGGCGTTTCCGCCGCCGCTGCCGTCGCTGCTGCGCCCGCCGCTGGCGGCCCGGCTGCTCCGGCTGCTGAAGAGAAGACCGAGTTCGACGTGATCCTCACCGGCGACGGTGGCAAGAAGATCAACGTCATCAAGGAAGTCCGCGCCCTGACCGGCCTCGGCCTGACGGAAGCCAAGACGCTCGTCGAGAGCGCTCCGAAGGCCGTCAAGGAAGGCGTCAGCAAGGACGAGGCCGAGAAGGTCAAGAAGCAGCTCGAAGACGCCGGCGCGACCGTCGAACTCAAGTAAGCTTCGCGGGCGCGCCTGCGCCCACGATCTTGTCGCAAGACAAAAGGGAAGGGCGGTCCGGCGACGGGCCGCCCTTTTCTCGTTCCGGCATGCGGAACGGCGGCATCGGCGCTTCGTTATTTGAGGCGAAGGAGAATGACGATGGCCGACGATACTCTCGCGAACCGCGCTTCCGAAGCTGGTGCTGCCGCCGGTGGTCCCGCCGAAAACGGTATCGACGATGCGACGCTGACCGAAGAGCAGCGCGCCGAAGTCCGCCGCCGCCGGGCGATGGCAAGCGCCGTCGACGATGCCGACGCCAGCCACCAGGGCGGCATGGGCGCACAGGGCGGCGCGGTCGATTTCGGCAAGCCCAAGAATTACGGCCTGCCCGAGTAAAATTGGGGCTGGTTTCGTAGCAGAACGCAGAAGGGCGGTCCGGCGACGGGCCGCCTTTTTCATGCTCAGAAAGTGTGTCGGACGCCCCGTTGCGGAGTACCGTTGCTCCCCATTGCAGATGGGGAGGGGGATCGCCGAAGGCGGTAGAGGGGCCGCCGCAAAGCGGCGGGGAGCGTTCGGGATCTACCCCTCCACCATGCTGCGCCCTTCGGCGACGCTCCGGACAGGCACGGTCCCCCTCCCCATGCTTCGCATAGGGAGGAACGAGGCGGCCAATCAGCCCAGTTTGCCGAACTGTTCCTCGAACGCGGCGGTATCGCCGTTGGCGAGCAGGCGTGCTTGCGCGACCCATTTGTCGCGGACGATGCGGCCCTTGAAGGCACCCATCTGCGCGTCGATCGCCTCGACGTCGCCCTGGTCCCACGCGGCGATCTGCTCGAACGTCGTCACGCCCAAAGTGTGGAGCAGGCTCTCGGCCTTCGGGCCGAGGCCCTTCAGCGTCGTCAGCGCGTCGCCGGTCGGGACCGGCTGGCCCGAGGGGTGGGCGTCGATGCCGATGAACTGATCGACGACATCCTCGACAGCGGCGCTGATCTCGGAGCCGACGCCATGGCCCTCCTCGATAGGGGCGGGCTTCGGGGCGGCAGGCTGCGGAGCCACCTTGGCGAGCGGGGCGACCGTCGGCGCGGCGTTGCGGTCGAACGTCACATGCTGTTTGCGGCTGCGCAGGAGGACGAGAACCAGAAGCGCGATCACCGCGATCACGGCGATGATGATGATCGTCGTCTGGCTCATATTATCCCTGTTCTGATTGCGGCCGCAGGCGGTGGGCTGCCCCTAGCCTCCGTTCATCGGATCGCGCAAGATCGCTTCAGACCCCGCGGCCTCGCGCGCCACTTCGCGCCAGCCGATATCGCTGCGGCAGAAGCCGCTCGGAAAGGCGATGTGCTCGATCGCGGCATAGGCCGCGGCTTGCGCCTCCGCGACCGATTCACCGGTGCCGGTCACCGCCAGCACGCGTCCGCCGCTGGCGACCAGCCCGTCATTCATCCGCTTGGTCCCCGCCTGGAACACGATCGCGCCCGCCGCCTCGGCCGCTTCGATTCCGGCGATGCTGCCGCCCGCCTCCGGCGTACCCGGATAGCCGCGTGCGGCCATCACCACCGTCAGCGCGACGCGCGGGGACAGTTCGGGGACGGGGATTTCCTGCAATCGCCCTTCGGCCACCGCAAGCATCAGGTCGATCAGATCGCCCTCGAAGCGCGGCATCAGCACCTGCGTCTCGGGATCGCCGAAGCGCGCATTATATTCGATCAGCTTGGGGCCGTCGGCGGTCAGCATCAGCCCGGCATAGAGCACGCCCGAATAGGGCGTTCCCGCCTCGGCCATCGCGCGCACGGTAGGGAGGATGATCTCGCGCATCGCCTGCGCCTGCAACTCGGGGGTGAGGACCGGGGCGGGGCTGTAGGCGCCCATGCCGCCCGTATTGGGGCCGGTATCGCCGTCGCCGACGCGCTTGTGATCCTGCGCCGATCCGAAGGGAACGGCGGTGGTGCCGTCGGTCAGCGCGAAAAAGCTCGCTTCCTCGCCGCTCAGAAATTCCTCGATCACGACTTCCGCGCCCGCGCCGCCGAAGGCGCCGTCGAACATGTCGCCGAGTGTGGCCTGCGCCTCGGCGTCCGTCTCGGCGATGACCACGCCCTTCCCCGCAGCCAGCCCATCCGCCTTGATCACGACCGGCAGGCCGAAGCGCGCTAGGCCGGCCTGTGCCTCGGCGAGATCGATGTAGCGGGCATAAGCGGCGGTCGGGATGCCGGCGCGCGCGCACAGATCCTTGGTGAAGCCCTTCGATCCTTCCAGCTGCGCCGCCGCCTTGTCGGGTCCGAAGACGAGCACGCCATCCGCGCGCAGCCGATCGGCGAGGCCCGCCACCAAAGGCTGTTCGGGCCCGACCACGACCAGCCCGACATTCTCGTCGCGCGCAAAGGCGACGATCGCCTCTATATGGGCAGGGTCGAGATCGACGATCTCGGCGTGCTGGGCGATACCCGGATTGCCCGGCGCGGCGTAGAGCGTGGTCAGGCGCGGCGATTGCGCGAGCTTCCAGGCGAGCGCATGTTCGCGGCCGCCCGAACCGATGAGCAGGACTTTCATGGCGACGATCCCCGATGCGAACGGCCGGCTGCTAGCCGAGGAAGCGCCGGGCGACAATTCACCCGCGCTCTCGGTCTCGGAGCTGTCGGGCGCGCTCAAGCGATCGGTGGAGGATGCGTTCGGCCATGTCCGCGTGCGCGGCGAGATATCGGGCTTCAAGCGCGTCGGCTCCGGGCATTGCTATCTGACCCTGAAGGACGATCGCGCCTGCCTCGATGCGGTCGTCTGGAAGGGCACGCCGCTCGCCTTCCGCCCCGAGGACGGCGCCGAGGTCATCGCCACCGGCCGGCTCACGACCTTCCCTGGCCGATCGCGCTACCAGATCGTGATCGAGCGGATGGAGCTGGCGGGGCAGGGCGCGCTGATGGCGCTGCTCGACCAGCGCCGCCGCGCGCTCGCCGCCGAGGGGCTGTTCGATCAGGCACGCAAGCGGGCGCTGCCCTTCTTGCCGCGCAAGATCGGCGTCGTCACCTCGCCCACCGGCGCGGTGATCCGCGATATCCTTCACCGGCTCGAGGATCGCTGCCCGAGCCATGTGATCGTCTGGCCGGTCGCGGTGCAAGGCGAGGGGGCTGCGGCGCAGGTCGCCGCCGCCGTGCGCGGTTTCGCGGCTCTGCCCGAGCCGCCCGACCTCATCATAGTCGCGCGCGGCGGGGGCTCGATCGAGGATCTGTGGGCGTTCAACGAGGAGATCGTCGTCCGCGCGGTCGCCGATTCGCCGATCCCGACCATCTCGGCGGTTGGCCATGAGACGGACGTGACGCTCTGCGATTTCGCCGCCGACGTCCGCGCGCCGACGCCGACAGCCGCCGCCGAGATGGCGGTGCCGGTGCGGGCGGACCTTCTGGACAGCGTCCAGCAACTCTGGCTGCGCACGGGCCGCTGCGCGCGGCGCTATCGAGAGCATGGCGCCGAGCGGCTTGCCGTGGTCGCGCGCCGCCTGCCCGTGCCCGAGCGGCTGCTCGCTCCCCAGCGCCAGCGGCTCGACGATACCGGCGAGCGGCTGCCGCGCGCTCTGTCCGGCCGTGTGTCCGAGGCGCGGCGCGAACTCGCCGATGCCGCGGGCGCGCTGCGTCCCGCCTTGCTGGAGGCGCGGCTGGTGCGGGCGCGCGAGAAACTTAGCGGCCTGCGCCTGCGCCCCGCGCTCGTCGCGGCGCGGATCGAGACCGATCGCCGCCGCTTGGCGCAGACGTGGCGGCTGATCGAACAGCTCAATCCCGAGCGGGTCCTCTCGCGCGGCTACGCCTGGGTCGAGGATCGCAAGGGCGGGGTCGTGACGACGGGCACCGCCGCGCGCGCTGCGGGCGCGGTGACGCTCGTTTTCGCGGGCCAGGATCGCGTCGACGTGCAGGTGGAGGGCGCTGCGCCGAAGCCGCGTGCGCCACGCAAGCCGCCGGAGCAGCCTACTTTGCTGTGATCCCATCCAACCCGTCATTCTGAACTTGTCTCAGGATCCATGGCCCGCAATCTCAACCGGAGCTCCGGTGGAAAGCTCGGTTCATGGATCCTGAAACGAGTTCAGGATGACGCTGTGGTTCGGCTCGGCCGGGGCGAAGCGAGTCTTCGCCGCGTTCAAATGCCGCCGGGTGCTTGCCGATCGGGCCACAGCCGCCCTATCTCTCTGCGGAACATACAAGAAGGTGCATGACGATGCTGATGGCGCAGGGCCGGCCGGCCCGCTTGCACTATATGGCCAACAATTTCCGCGTGCTGGCGGCGGGCGATCATGTCGTCTGCGCGCAATCGGGCGCGCGCGTCTCGCTGGAGGAGCTGCGCTATTGGAGCGTGCTCCGCCAGGAGCCTTATGCGACCTGCGAGCTTTCGACCCGCGCGGAGCACGCCGCTTGAGGCGCGCCGTCGCGCTCGCCACGATCCTTCTGCTGGCCAGTTGCGAGGGGCGGCCGACCGTCTCGGGGCCGGGCACGCCTCCGCCATCGGCTGGCCAGCCGATCGCCCCGCCGCCGCCGCGCATCGTCCCTGGCTCGCAGTTCGGCCTGACCGGCGAGATGACGCAAGGCACGCTGCTGCGCGGCACCGCACCGACCGGCACCGCATTGCTCCTGCTCGACGGCAAGCCCGTCCGCGTCGCGCCTGACGGCAGGTTCATCCTCGGCATCAATCGCGACGCCGGGCCGAGCGCGCTGCTCGAGGCGCGGCTGCAGGATGGGCGGCTGCTCCAGGCGCCGCTCAGCATTAGCAAGCGCGCATGGGACATTTCAAACCTGTCGACGCTGGCAATGGGGACCAGCCCGAGCCCCGCCTACCAGAAGATCCGCGCGGCCGAGCTCGTCCAGATCAACGCCGCCAAGACGCTGAATGCGGACAGCGACGGATGGCGCCAGCCGATGATGTGGCCGACCAGCGGGCGGATCAGCACGCTGTTCGGCTCGCAGCGTATCTACAAGGGCGGGGTCCCGGGCGCCTATCATGGCGGGATCGATATCGCCCGCCCGATCGGCACGCCGGCATTGGCACCGGCCGACGGCGTCGTCGGCCTTGCGACCGCAGCGCCGTTCAGCCTGGAGGGCAATCTCGTGATGATCGATCATGGCTTCGGGCTGATCAGCGCGATCATGCATCTGTCGCGGATCGACGTGAAGACGGGCGATCATGTGCGCAAGGGGCAGGTGATCGGGCTCGTCGGCAAGACCGGGCGGGCGACGGGGCCGCACCTCCACTGGGGGCTGACCTGGTATGGCGCGCGGATCGATCCCCTGCTCGTCGCCGGGCCGATGCCGCAGGGCTAGCGCGCACGAAAAAGCCCGCCCCGGCTTGGCCGGAGCGGGCTCGTTTCTTCGGGCTTGGGTTCGCTTAGCGAACCGTGCCGCGACGGACCAGGTTGACGATCGCCAGCAGGATGATGGCGCCGACCAGCGAGGTCAGGAAGGTGTAGAGGTTGAGGCCGGCATTGTTGATCGTGCCGCCGGTGAAGATCAGACCGCCGATGAAGGCGCCGACAATGCCGACGACGACATTAAGAAGAATGCCCTGCTGCGCGTCGGTGCGCATCACAATGCTTGCGAGCCAGCCGACGACGCCGCCAATGATCAGCCAAAGAATAAGTCCCATGTAATCCTCCATCCGCCACCGCGCCTCTCCGTCGTGGCGGGCGGTGCTGGAAGGTTAGACGCACTGGGGGCGAAACGGTTCCGCGCCGGGACTTGGCAAACCGTGATTTGCGCGATCCGTGTTACGAATCGCGCGCATCGTCAGAAGCGCTGCTGCCGTTCGTAGAGCGACTTGTAATGCTGGATGCGCGTGACGCGCAGCCCGGGCATGCCCGAACGCTCCACCGCGCGCTTCCAGCTGGCGAACTCCTCCATCGTCAGATCGTAGCGTGCGCACACCTCCTCGAAGGTGAGCATGCCGCCGTCGACGGCGGCGACGACCTCTGCCTTGCGGCGGACGACCCATCGGGTCGTGCCGGGCGGAGGGAGGGAGTCGAGGGTCAGTTTTTCACCCAGCGGCCCGACGACCTGCGCCGGCCGGATTTTCTGATTCTCTATCATTTCGGTCCCTGTACCTTGCCGATCGACAGCGCGCCGATCAGGTGACGTTTCCTGGGAACGGGGTTTAGGGGCGGCGATTCAACGAAGCTTGAAATGCCACGGTTAAGAAGACGGTCATGTTTGATCACGCGCCATCCTCCGGCTTGGGGGCGTCGGTATTGAAGCGATGGCCGAGCGCCTCGGCGGATGCCTCGAGCTCGGAATCGCTGGCGAAAAGCGCATGCAGCGCGGCGTGCTGATCGGGCAGGACCGGACGCGGGCCATTGGCACGCGCGGTCGGAGTCGATGCCTGTGCGGCGACGAGGGCGGCCCTGAGCATAGAGTAATCGGGCGCGATTTCGGTCGCGCCTTTCATCCCAAGTGAAATCTTCATCATGCCCGCCTTCCGTCCATCCCATTTTACGGCGGCGCGGCGCGTCCCTTTAGGCTTGCTGGCCTGCGTTCGCCGCTTGCGCTAAGGGCCGGGCCATCATGCAGATCGATTTCCAGCTCGGTGCAAAGGCGGGGCGCCCGCGGATCGTCGTTGCCATGTCGGGCGGGGTCGACAGCTCGGTTGTGGCCGCGCTCGCGGCGCGCTCGGGCGCGGAGACGATCGGCGTGACGCTGCAGCTCTACGATCATGGTGCCGCGGTCGGCCGCGCGGGCAGCTGCTGCGCCGGCCGCGACATCGCCGATGCGCGTGCGGTCGCCGACCGGCTCGGCATCGCCCATTATGTGATCGATCGCGAGACAAGCTTTCGGGAAAGCGTCATCGATCGCTTCGCCGACGATTATCTGGCCGGGCGCACGCCGATCCCCTGCGTGCGCTGCAATCAGGGCGTGAAGTTCACCGATCTGCTGGGACTTGCGCGCGAGCTCGGCGCCGATTGCCTCGCCACCGGCCATTATGTCCGCCGCATCGAAGGGCGCGATGGGCCGGAGTTGCACCGCGCGATCGATCCCGCGCGCGACCAGAGCTATTTCCTATTCGCGACCACGCCCGCCCAGCTCGATTTCTTGCGCTTCCCGCTCGGCGGCATCGAGAAGGCCGAGGTCCGCGCGATCGCCGCCGAACTGGGCTTGGGCGTCGCGCTGAAGCCCGACAGCCAGGACATCTGCTTCGTGCCCGACGGCGATTATGCCGGGCTCGTCGCCAAACTGCGTCCCGAAGCCGACGCACCGGGCGATATCGTCGATCTCGCCGGACGCCTGCTCGGGCGTCATCCCGGCATCACGCGCTTCACCGTCGGCCAGCGCCGCGGGATCGAGATTGGCGGGCAGAGCGAGCCGCTCTACGTGATCCGGATCGAGCCCGAGACGAAGCGGCTCGTCGTCGGCCCGCGTCGCGCACTCGCCGTCGCCGCGGCGTCCGTGTCCGATCTCAACTGGCTGGGCGGCGAGGCCGATCCCCTGCGGCTTATCACCGCCAAGGTCCGCTCGCTCGCCAAGCCCGTGCCCGCGACCTTCGACGGCACCTCAGTCCGCTTCGCAGCGCCCGAATATGGCGTCGCGCCTGGGCAGGCGGCCGTGTTTTACGATGGCGATCGCGTGCTCGGCGGCGGCTGGATCGAGACGACCGAGCCGGCGCTGGATCTGGCCGCCGCCTGAGATCGTATGTGCGGCTCGACTCCGCGCCGGAGTCGTCCGCAGTTCGGTTCATCGGGTTGACAGCCGCGCGGAAACGGCCGCGAATGTTGCTGCAAAAGTGGGCAATATTGCGCCGGATTGCACGATCTGTAAGCATCGCCCGGAGCATGTGCCGCTTTCCGCCGCGCCCGGCTTGCCAGTCCGCGAATGGCACGCTTATTGAAGCTCTTGCTGCGTCCGACGGCGCATGCTCGCGTCCGGGGAGGGACGGGTGAAGAAAGTCGAAGCGATCATCAAGCCGTTCAAGCTGGATGAGGTCAAGGAAGCGCTGCACGACGTGGGCGTCTCGGGGATCACCGTCCTCGAAGCCAAGGGGTTCGGCCGCCAGAAGGGCCATACCGAGCTCTATCGGGGCGCCGAATATGTCGTCGATTTCCTCCCCAAGGTGAAGCTCGAGATCGTCGTCGAGGACAGCCTCGCCGATCGCGTCGTCGAGGCGATCCAGAATGCGGCGCAGACGGGCCGCATCGGCGACGGCAAGATCTTCGTCAGCACGATCGATACGGTCGTGCGGATCAGAACCGGGGAGAGGGATGCCGACGCGATCTGATACGATCGCGCGAAGGCACAAGCGGCCAACGGGCCGCGACAGGTTTACCGGAATTCCAAAGCGGGAAGGGCTATCTCATGGCGAACAAGGCGTCCGACGTTCTCAAGATGATCAAGGACAAGGAGATCGAGTGGGTCGATCTTCGCTTCACCGATCCCAAGGGCAAGTGGCAGCATCTGACGATGGTCGCCGGCGTCGTCGGCGACGGCGAGCTCGAAGACGGCTTCATGTTCGACGGCTCGTCGATCGAGGGCTGGAAGGCCATCAACGAGAGCGACATGATCCTCAAGCCCGATCTGGACGCTGTCTGGGTCGATCCGTTTTCGGCCACGCCGATGCTGATCCTGGTCTGCGACATCGTCGAGCCTTCGTCGGGCGAGCTGTACAGCCGCGATCCGCGCTCCACCGCCAAGCGCGCCGAGGCCTATGTCTCCACGCTCGGCGTGGGCGACACCGTCTATGTCGGGCCGGAAGCCGAATTCTTCATGTTCGACAACGTCCAGTTCGATAACACCTACAGCCAGTCCTTCTACAAGATCGACGATATCGAGCTGCCGACCAACACCGGCCGCGAATATGAAGGCGGCAATCTGGGACACCGTCCGCGCGCCAAGGGCGGCTATTTCCCGGTCGCGCCGGTCGATCCCGCCACGGACATCCGCGGCGAGATGGTCTCGACGATGCTGGAAATGGGCCTGCCCTGCGACAAGCACCACCACGAAGTCGCGGCCGCGCAGCACGAGCTGGGCCTGACCTTCGGCACGCTCGTCCAGACCGCCGATCGCATGCAGATCTACAAGTATGTCGTGTGGAACGTCGCCAATGCCTATGGCAAGACGGTGACCTTCATGCCGAAGCCGATCGCCAAGGATAACGGCTCGGGCATGCACACCCACATCTCGATCTGGGACAAGGGCAATCCGCTGTTCGCCGGCAACGGCTATGCGGGCCTCAGCGACATGTGCCTGTACTTCATCGGCGGCGTCATCAAGCACGCCAAGGCGCTCAACGCCTTCACCAACCCGACCACCAACAGCTACAAGCGGCTGGTGCCGGGCTATGAGGCGCCCGTGCTGCTCGCTTATTCGGCCCGCAACCGCTCGGCCTCGTGCCGCATCCCTTATGGTGCGGGCGCCAAGGCGAAGCGCGTCGAGTTCCGCTTCCCGGACGCGATGGCCAATCCGTATCTCTGCTATGCGGCGTTGCTGATGGCCGGTCTCGACGGCATCGAGAACAAGATCCACCCCGGCGAGGCGATGGACAAGAACCTCTATGATCTGCCGCCGGAAGAACTGGCCGAGATCCCGACCGTAGCGGGCTCGCTGCGCGAAGCGCTCGACAGCCTCAAGGCCGACCACGCCTTCCTGACCAAGGGCGGCGTGTTCACCGAGGACCAGATCGAGGCCTATATGGAGCTGCTGTGGCCCGACGTGTACCGTTGGGAAATGGCGCCGAGCCCGGTCGAGTTCGACATGTACTATTCCTACTGATCCCTTGGGATCAGCCGGAAAAAGGAGGGCGCCCGCAGCAATGCGGGCGCCCTTTTCGTTGATGCGCGATGAGGCTCGCGCCGTCACCTTGTCATGCTATGACGGCCGCGAACCGATCGGGAGATTGAGCAGTGGCCGTACCGATCAGGATCTTGCCGCGCCTTGCGCTCATCGCTGCCTTGCTCGCGGCGCTGGCGCTGATCTTCGCTTGGGTAGGCGGCTGGATCGGTCGCGGGCGGATCAGCGGCGCGGCCGTCGCCGATGTGCTGCAGGCGGCCAATGGCAAGGTCTATCCGGGCTTTCGGCGCGCGCATGCAAAGGGGCTGTGCGTCTCGGGACATTTCGATGCGAACGGCGCCGGAGCCGTGCTGTCGCGCGCGGCGCTGTTCCAGCGCGGCTCCTATCCGGTCATCGGCCGCGCCTCGACGGGCGGCGGCGATCCGATCTCGGCGGACGGCCGCCCGGTCTTCCACGCGCTCGGCCTGCGCTTCGCGCTGCCGCAGGGTGAGGAATGGCGGATGGCGATCGATCACACGCCGATCTTCGTCGTCTCCAACCCCGCCGATTTCGTTGCGCTCCAGCAGGCGAGCATTCCCGATCCCAAGACCGGCAAGCCCGATCCGGCGAAGATCGGACCGTTTGTCGCGAGCCACCCGGAGACCGCCGCGTTCCTCGCTTACATGAAGACCGCGCCGCTGCCGTCGAGCTTCGCCAACGGCCCCTATTATAGCATCAACGCCTTCCGCTTCCTCGATGCGGCGGGCACGAGCCGCGCGGTCCGCTGGCAGTTCGAGCCGGAGGCACCGTTTACCGAGCTCGACAAGGCGACGCTGGACAAGCGGCCCAAGGATTTCCTGTTCGATGAACTGCTCGCGCGGGTGAAGCAGGGGCCGATCCGCTGGCGCATGATCCTCGTCGTGGCCAATCCGGGCGACCGGACCGACAATGCCACGATCCGCTGGACGGGGCCGCACAGGCAAATCGACGCGGGCACGCTCGTCCTCGATGCCGCGACGACCGAGGCGGCCGGCAATTGCCGCGATTACAATTACGATCCGCTGATCCTGCCGAAGGGCGTGGCCGCGTCGGACGATCCGTTGTTGCCCGCGCGTTCCGCGGCCTATGCCGCTTCATTCCGGCGCCGCGCACTCGAAGGGCCCAAGCCCGACGCGATCACGCTCGATTATCAGCAGGGGAAGACACTGTGACGCCCCGTTTCGCTCTCCCCGCCCGTATCCTCCACTGGCTGATGGCGGCGCTCATCCTGGCGATGCTGCTGATCGGCGCGGGGATGCTCTCGACGACGACCGCGCGCTATCCGGAGCTGCTCGCCTGGCACCGGCCGATCGGCCTTGGCATCCTGATCCTCGCGCTGATCCGGCTGGCGGTTCGCCTGATGCACCGCCCGCCGCCGCTGCCGGCGGATCTCCCGCCGCTGCAGGTCGCCGCCGCCAAGGGCTCACACTATCTGCTCTACGCGCTGATGATCGCGATGCCGCTGATCGGCTGGGCGATGCAGTCGGCGGGCGGCTATCCGGTCACGATCTGGAAGGGCTTCGTGCTGTTTCCGATCCTGCCGCACGACATCGTCGTCTATGGCCTGCTGCGGGCGGCGCACGGGCTGCTCGCCTACGCCTTCTTCCTACTGATCCTCGGCCATATCGGCGCGGCGCTTTTCCACGCGCTGGTCCGCCGTGACGGCGTGTTCGAAAGCATGGCTGGTTGACGATCCGGGCGCGTCAGCTCGTCGCCCCGAAATGATCGTAGAGGATGCGCGAGAGCTGCGCGATCTTGCGATCGTGAGCGCGCGCGCCGCCACCGCCCGTCTCGAAGATCGCCACCGCCAGTTCGTGGCCGTTGGGCAGGCCGATGACGCCGACATCGTCGGTGATGCCGTTCATCGTCCCGGTCTTGTGCGCGACGGGCGTGCCCGCGGGTAGCAGGCCCCGGATCCGGTACGGACCCGTCCGGCAGCGCGCCATCACCCCGAACAGATAAGCGGTGCGCTCGCGATCGAGCAGCTCGCCGTTGCGCAGCTTGGCGAGAAGCGCGACCATCGCCTCGGGCGTCGAGCTGTCGCGCGTGTCGCCGACCGGCGCGGCGCGCGGCACCGAGACGGTGATCCAGTGACGCCGCCGTCCCTTGCCGACGCGGATCTGCTTCTTCGACTCATGATCGCGCAGCAGCTCGGCGATCGAGCGATCGACGCGCTGGCCGCTGATCCCCGCATTCTCCAGCCAGCCGCCCAAGGCGCGCGTGCCGCCGATCGCGGCGAGAAGCGTGTCGGCGGCGGCATTGTCGCTGCGGATGAGCATCAGATCGAGCAGCTCCGCGCCCGAAAGCGAGCGGCCGTGGAGCCGCATGTCGCCGAGGCCGCGGGCGAGGCGCGCCTGTGCCGGTGATAGCCCGTAACTGGCGCCGAGCGACAGCCGCCCCTGCTGGACGCCGTGGAGGAAGGCAGCGGCGATCGCGACCTTCACCGTGCTCGCCATCGGGAAATGCTGATCGCCATTAACGGAGACCATGTCGCCGGTCGTGATGTCGATCGCGGCGAGGCCGACGCGCGCCGATCCGCTGCGCGCCTCGGCATCGAGCTTCGAACGCAGCATCGCCAGCGTCGGCACGTTGCGCGCAAGCGATGGGGGATCGAGCCGGGTCCGTTCGGGAACGCTGTCGCCATGCGCGGGCATGCCGATCGTCGCGGCCGCCACCGCTGCCAGCAACAGCCCCCTCACTGATCCTCCCGACCCATGCCCCATTCGTATCGAGTGCGAGTCCGCGCGCAAGAGAGACTTCGGTCTTATGTCGCGGCGCGCGGTCCGTCCGGCGCACGCCGCTCATCGATTTTCGCTAGATCGTCACGTAGCTGAGCGGCCAGAAGCCCATCGCGCTCACGCACTGGGTGACGCCGTCGCCCGTCGCCAGAAAATCGAGCGCGGGGGTGAGTTCGCCTGCATCCTTCGCGCCTTCCGGCACCGGCCAGCCGGCTGAGAGGAAATGCTGGCGATATTGCGTCTGGAAGGCGAGCGTGCGCTGGCCCGTCAGCGAGATGGCGAGCTTGCGGTGGAGCAGGCCGGCGAGGAACACGCGGTCGCAGATCGGCGACAGGATCTTGGGCATCGAGAGCCAGACGGGGAGGCTTTCGAAGCCGGAGCGGTGGATCAGCAGGCAGCTCGTGTCGACATGGCGGAGCGCCTCCTCGTCGGGCTCGCGAATCGGCAGCTGCGCACCCGTCGCATCGTGGAAGGTGCGCAGCGAAACGCAGACCGGGCTGCGCGTCTGTTCCCACAGCGCGACGAGCGAGCGCAGATGCCCCTCATGATACCAATTGTCCGCATCGAGAAAGGCGATGAAGTCATGGCCTTCGCTCGCCGCGAGCAGCCCGCCCAGGCCGCGCGGCGTATTGCCATTGTCGCCATGCGATCGCGGCAGCTTCACATGGCCGACCGGCCAGCCGTCGATCGCATCGAGCGCGTGCCCGTCGGCGACCATGAGATGATCGACGGGCAGGCCCTGCGCGATCACGCTCCGGTGGCAGCGCTCGAGCATCGCGAGCGGCTCGCGGTAATAAGGCGTGATCACGGCGATGCGAGGCTCGGGCATCACGGGAGAAGGGCATTTTAAGCCGCCCGCTGTCCATCTCCTTTTTCGAGGCACGTCCGCGCTTTTTGGCGATGCAAAGCGACCGCTGGGTCGGTAATGGCTCTCGCGACGGAAGGTCGGAGCTCGCTGCCCGGATCAACGTGACGACGGGCGCATCGATGTTCCAATTGCTCTGGATCCCCGCGACGATCGCGGCCTCCATCTTCCAGGTCGGGCGCAATGCGCTCCAGCGCGGAATCATGAGCGAGACCGGGCCGTGGGGCGCTACCCTCGTCCGCTTCCTGTTCGGCCTGCCTTTCTCGATCCTGTTCGTCGGCATCGCGCTCCTGCTGTCTTCGGGCGTCGCGTTCCAGTTCGGCGCGCACTTCTGGGTATCGGCCGTCGCCGGCGCGCTCAGCCAGGTGCTGGCGACCGCCGCCCTGCTCGTCGCGATGCACCGCGCGGGTTTCGCGGTCGGCACCGCGCTCCAGCAGAGCTCGCTGCCGCTTGCCGCCCTGCTCGGGCTGATCGTCTATCACGACACGATGAGCGGAATCGCCTGGGTCGGCGTCGCGATCACGACCGCGGGGCTCGCGGTGCTGACCTGGCCGTCGCGCCGCGCGACGGGCCCGCAGCCGATTTCGGGCGCGGCCTTCGGCATCCTGTCGGGCCTGCTGTTCGGCTTCTCACTGAACGCCTTCCGCCAGGCGACGCTCGCGCTCGAGCCGCATCATCCGATGGTCTCGGCGCTCGCCAGTGTCGCGATCGTCCAAGCGATGCAGGCCGTGGGCTTGTCGCTGATCCTCGCGATCTGGGATCGCAGGGCGCTGCGGGCGGTCGCCATGAGCTGGCGGCGGTCGCTCGGCGCGGGCTTCTGCGGCGCCTGCGCATCGGCGGGCTGGTTCGTCGCGCTGGCTCTGTCGCCCGCCGGCCCGGTGCGCGCGCTCGGCGTGATCGAGGCGCCGGTCGCGGCGCTTGCCGGCCATCGGCTGTTCCGCGAGCGGCTCTCGGCCACGCAGATCCTCGCGGGCGCAGCGGTCGCGATCGGCGTGGTGCTGACGACGCTCTATTGAGCGCTCGGCCGGGGCATTCCCCAACCCGTTCGTGCTGAGCCTGTCGAAGCACCGTCCTTTTTGCCGCCGTCGAAAGAAGGACAGCACCCTTCGACTGCCTGCCAAGGCAGGCGCTCAGGACAGGCTTCGACAAGCTCAGTGCGAACGGCGAAAATTAAAACGGTCTGCTACAGCACCCCGATCGCCCCGAGATCGGCGAGCCGGCTCGTGAAGGTATGCGTGCCGGTGTGGGTGAGGACCATCCACGGGCAGAGCCACACCTTCATTCCCGCCGCGCGCACCTCGCGGCAGAAGGCATAATCCTCCGAGATGTGCGATCCGCTATAGCTGCCCATTTCCTCGTCGCTGTCGAGGAAGGCCAGCATCTCGGCGGGTGTCGCCTCGGGAAAGCGCGTGAGATACGCCTTGATCTCGTCGCGCAGATGGCCCTGCTTGGTGTCGATCTCGGTCTCGAAAAATGCGTGCATCTCGGTTGCGCCTTCGCCCGCCGCGGCGACGCTGCCCGGCCCGTAGGTGCGCGTGGGATAGACATCGCGATAGCGTTCGAACGTGGCACGCCGGATCATCATGAAGCCCGTACCCGCCTTCGTCACCTCCACCGGCCGGTCGATCGGAAAGCTCGTATCGTGCGCGGGATGGATCGCGACCCGGCTCGACGTGCGCGCGAGCAAGGCGGCGTCCGCGTCGCCCGCGCCCGCCTTGGCGGCGGTGCGCACCACCGCCCAATCCAGCCGCTTAAGCGGATAGGGCGCGGCGACGACGTCGTAGGTCCGCTCGCCCGCATCCTGCATCTGCAGCGCGAGCATGTGCAGCGCATCGCGCGCGTCGAAGCCGATGTCCGCATCGATGAAGAGCAAGGCGTCATGGCCCGAGCGCAGGAATTCGTCGACCGTGATGTTGCGCGCCTTGGTGACGAGCGCCTCGTGGCTCAGGAAGTAGAAGCGCAGCCCGATGTCGAGCTGCGCGCACAAGGCGGTCAGCTGCGTGATCGCGAAGGCGAAGGCGGAGGTGCAGGTCCCGTCGTACATCGGCGTGCCGACGAACAGATTCTTCCCCTTCAGGCGCTTCAGGTCGAAATCGGGCATGAACAGGCTGCTCCGGCGGGAATGCGGTCGTCTCCGGCAAGCGTGGCATGTCCGCCGATCGATCGTCACGCGGAAAAGCATGTTCCTCGGCAAGGGGGCCTTCCCTTGGCCGCCCCCCTCGGCCATCCTCGCGCCGCTCGATCTTCCGGAGACCCCATGCGCCGCACCCTCGCTCTTGCCGCTTCCTTGCTTGCTGCCACCGCGGGCGTGTCCGCGACGCGGGGCGAGCAATGGTGGGCGCATGTCCAGGTGCTCGCCGCCGATGACATGAAGGGCCGGATCACCGGATCGCCCGATCATCTGCGCGCCGCCGATTATGTGATCGGCAAGCTCAAGGCGCTGGGGCTCGAGCCCGCCGGCGTCAACGGCTTCCTCCAGCCCGTCGCCTTCACCGAGCAGAGGATCCTCGGCGCGGAGACCAAGGCGTCGCTGGAAGGACCGGACGGATCGGTGCCGATCGGCGTGCCCGATGCAATGATCGTGTCGGGGGGCGGTGGCGCCGCACGCGAGGCGATCGACGCGCCTCTGGTGTTTGCGGGTTATGGCTTGCGCATCCCCGAGGCCAAGCATGACGATTTCGCCGGGCTCGACGTGAAGGGCAAGATCGTCGTCGTCATCGCCGGCGGCCCCTCCACCATCTCCGGCGCGCTCAAGTCGAATGCGCGGTCCGAGCGGACCAGATATCTGGCGGAGAAGGGCGCGCTCGGGATCATCGCCTTGACCCCGCCCAAGCAAATCGAGATTCCTTGGCCGCGGCGGATGCTCGTCGCGTCGCAACCGGCGATGTTCCTGGCCGATCCGGCGCTGCGCGACATCAAGACGCCCTTCTTCTCGGCGATGTTCGACACGGCCAAATCGGAGCTGCTGTTCAAGGGCTCGGGTCATAGGTTCGAAGAGGTCGCGGCGCTCGCCGACGCCTCGAAGCCCGTCGCCGGCTTCGATCTGGCGCAGCGCCTGAAGGTCAAGGTCGCCGCGCAGCGCCGCGACGTGATGTCGGCCAATGTCGTCGCGCGGATGCCCGGCTCCGATCCGGCGCTGAGGTCGGAGAATGTCGTCGTCTCCGCGCATCTCGACGGGCTCGGCGTCGGCGAGCCGATCAAGGGCGACACGATCTACAATGGCGCGATGGACGATGCCTCGGGCGTCGCTACCGTGCTGGAGATCGCCGCCAAGCTGAAGGCCGAGGGCGCCAAACCCAAGCGCTCGATCCTGTTCCTGTTCGTCACCGCCGAGGAGAAGGGCCTGCTCGGCTCGCGCTACTTCGCCAGCCGCCCGACCGTGCCGGCCAAGTCGATCGTCGCCGATCTCAATTTCGATATGCCGCTGCCCTTGTGGCCGCTGGAGACCGTGCTCGTCCTCGGCGCCGAGGAGAGCAGCCTCGGCGAGGTCGCCAAGGCGGTCAGCGTCGCGCAGGGGCTGCCGCTCGTGCCCGATCCACTGCCGGACCGGAACAGCTTCACCCGCTCCGACCAGTTCAGCTTCATCCGCCAGGGCATACCCGCGGTCGCGTTCAAGTTCGGCTTCGCGCGCGGCACGCCGCAGGAGGCGATCGAGAAGGAATGGCGCGCGGTCCGCTACCATTCGCCGTCCGACGATGTGGATCAGCCGGTCGAGAAGGAAGAAGCGGTCAAGCTCAACGATTTCGTCGCGGAGATGGCGCTGCGCGTCGCCAACGGCCCTGCGCGCCCGACCTGGAATGCGGACAGCGCGTTCAAGAAGTTCGTGAGGCCCTGACGAGCTTCAGCGATAGGTTTCGGACACGTCCAGCTTGAGCCCCTGCAGCGCGGTGACGCGCGGGCCGGTGCAGACGGGAGCGGCGATGAGCCGCATCCATTTGGGGCGGCCGTCCGCGCCGCGGATTGCGGCATCGAGGATGAAGCCGCGCCTGTGGCGGATCGCATAAGCCCGCAACTTCTCCATCGCCGCGCGCGATCCCTCGCCATAATAGCCGACCGTCTCGGCGCGCGTAAGCTTGGCGCCTCGCGGTAGCCCGAACAGGTCGAAAACCTGATCCGACCAGGTTAGACTATTGTCGGTCAGGTCGCAGGACCATTGCCCCATGCCCTCGCGGACGACCGCGTCGCGATCGCTCCGGCTGATCGGCGAGAAAGCGCGTTCGAACGCCCTGGGCTCGCACATCAATCCGAGATCGAAGCGCTGGTCCTGCTCGAACAAGGGCCAGCTATGATGCAGTTCCAGCGGGGCGTGTGGGCGCAAGATCGGTCCTCGACGACGAAGGATCGTTGCTAGAGCCGCGAGCGTTACTAATCTACGTTTCTTCGCGGCTGCCGGCTAATCATTCCGCCGGGGCGAGTTCCGGCACCACGCAGAAATCGTCGCTCGTCGCATCGGCCAGCGTGCGGTTGTCGAGCACCGAGACGAGCTGCTCGCGCGCCTCCATCATTACCCGCCGCAGCGCGCAGGCGCCCTCGTCGGGACAGTCGCGGCAGGGCCGGTAGAATTTCTGGCTCGCGCAGCCGATCAGCGCGAGCGGCCCCTCGATCGATCGGATGACCTGCCCGAAGGTGATCTCGGCCGGCGGACGCGTCAGCACATAGCCGCCGCGCGGTCCGCGCGTGCTGTTGACGAATCCGTTTCGCTTGAGGTCGACGAAGATCGCTTCGAGGAATTTGCGCGGCACGTTCGCCTCGGCCGCGATCGAGACGATCGGCTGCGGCCCGACCCGATTGCACGACGCCAGATGCAGCAATGCCTTCAGCGCATAGCGGCTGTGCTGCGACAGCATCCTAGCGGCCGAGGCGCGCCAGCAGCCCCGGCAACAGGGCGCGGACCGCGGCAGGATCGGGCGGGGTGGTCGCGCCGCCGCATTCGAGGCAGCGGACCTGCACGACCGGGCCGGACAGGATCGCGCTCGCATCGGTCAGCGCGCGCAGTGCTGCGGTCTGCGGCGCGCGGGCGATGCGCGCGAGCGGATCGACCACCGCATCGGCGTCGCCCTCGGGCTTGCGCTCGGTCCAGTCGCGCAGCAGCGCCTTGTACGGATTGGGCTCGCGCTCGATCCAGCGCGGGCGTGCATCCGCGCCGCTCAGCTTCGCAGCGGAGGCGGCGAAGGCGATCGCGTCGTCGATCCCGCCGAAGCGATCGACCAGCCCCAGCTGGCGCGCGGTGCCGCCCGCCCAGACATGGCCCTGGCCGATCTCGTCGACATGTTGCGGCGTCATGTGCCGCGCCGCGCCGACGATGTTCATGAAGCGCGCATAGGTGCTCGTGATGCTGCCCTGGATCAGCCGGTCGACCGTGGGCGAGGTGCCGCGCAAGACGTCGGGCTGGCCCGAGAGCGGCGTCGTCGCGACCCCGTCGGCCGACAGTCCGATTTTGGCGAGCGCACCCTCGAAGGTCGGGATCAGCGCGAACACGCCGATCGATCCGGTGATCGTCGCAGGGTCCGCGAACACCGCCTGGCCCGGGGTCGATACCCAATAGCCGCCCGAGGCCGCGACCGAGCCCATCGAGACGATGATCGGCAGGCCTTGCGCCTTCGCCTCGAGGATCGCGCTGCGGATCCGCTCGGAACCGGTCACCGATCCACCAGGCGAATCGACGCGAATAACGAGCGCCTTGATGCGCTTCTTGCCGAGCTCGTCGGTCAGCAGCCGGGCGATCGTCTCGCCGCCCGCCGTGCCCGGACCGCGCTCGCCATCGACGATCTCGCCGGCGATCGTCAGCACGCCGACGCGGCCCGCCGCGCTTTCCGGATGCGCGGCGAGGTAGCGATCGAGCGGCAGAGCCTGATAGTCGCCGGGCCGGTTGGTCGTGGCCGCACCCGCGATCGCCGCGACGCGCCGGCCGAACGCGATGCGGTCGCCCAATTGGTCGACAAGCCCGGCATCGGTCGCGGCCTTGCCCGTATCGTTGCCCGCGCGTTCCAGCGAACCTGCCGGATCGGAAATGTAGGCCGCCAGCTTCGCCTTGGGCCGCGCCTTCGAGACTTCCTCGCCCCAGCGCGCCCACAGACTGTCGGCCAGCGCCTGGTTGGCCTGCTTCGCCTCGGGCGATTGGTCGGCGCGGATATAAGGCTCGCCAGCCGACTTGAAGCGGCCGACGCGATAGAGGTGCGCGGTCACGCCGATCTTGTCGAGCAGGCCCTTATAGTAAAGTTGCGAGCCGCCCCGGCCGGCGAGGAACACCGCGCCGAGCGGATTGAGCCACACTTCGCTGGCATGCGCGGCGAGCTGGTAGCCGTCATCGGCATAGCCGGTCGCATAGACGAGCACGGGCTTGCCGCCGCGGCGCACCGCATCAATCGCCTCGCCCGTCTCGGCAAGCGCGGCCTGCCCGCCGCCCGCGAAGCGATCGAGATCGAGCACCACCGCCTTCACGTTCGCGTCGGTCGAGGCGACGCGCAGTGCGCGGACCACGTCGCGCAGCCGATATTCGCGCGTCGCAGGACCATTGCCCGAGAGCACGGCAAGCGGATCGGCATCGGCGGGCTGCTCGACGATCGTCCCGTCCAGCTTCAGCACGAGTGCGCCGGAGGTCGGGATTGCGGGGTTGGGGCGTACCGAGAGCGCCGCGAACAAAGCTGCGAAGAACAGCAGGAGCAGGAGCAGGACGAGCGCGTCCTTGATCCCCACGAGCAGCCGCCAGAAGCCCTTCACGACGCGCATCGCTGTCTCCGCATCGCGAGCGTCGCAGCCGTCCACCGGGATAGTGGAGCGGGTGAAGGGAATCGAACCCTCGTCGTAAGCTTGGGAAGCTTCTGCTCTACCATTGAGCTACACCCGCGGATCGGCGGATTCCGCGATAATCCTCGACCGCCCATATTCCAACGGCCAGCCCAGGAGAGTTGCGAATTAGCCGCCCCCTGCGCGGCTGGCAAGCGGCACGGCCCGTGCTTAAGGTGGGGCATGCGGCAAACGGATATCGTGGTGATCGGCGGCGGGATCGCCGGGCTTTCGGCGGCGATGCGCTTCGGCAAGCGCGCGCGGGTGGTGGTGATCGAACGCGAGAGCGCGCTCGGCTATCATTCGTCGGGGCGCAGCGCGACCTTCTGCCATTACGGCATCGGCGACGCGACCGTGCGCGGGATGACCGCGGCCAGCCGACCCTTCTTCGAGGCGCCGCCGGAGAGATTCGTCGAAGGCGCGCTGTCGCTCGCCAAGCCGGCCTTGTTCATCGCCACCGCAGAACTGCTCGGCGAACTGCGCGCGCTGGAAGGCGAGATGGCGCGCTTCACCGATACGATCACGCGCGTCGGCCCCGCCGAGATGCGCGACATCGTCCCCGTGCTGAAGACGGGCGCAGACGGCATCGTCGAGGGATTGCTCGACACGAGCGGGCGCAAGCTGGACAGCGATCTGCTGCTCCAGGCCTATGCGAGAGCGGTGCGCGCAGGCGGCGGCGAGGTCGTTACCGACGCCGGCGCGATCGCCGTGCGGCGCGACGGAGCGCGCTGGATCGTCGAGACGGCCGGTGAAAGCCTCTCCGCCGGGATCGTCGTCAATGCCGGCGGCGCGTGGGCGGATGCGATCGCGATCGACGCGGGCGTGCGCCCGCTCGGGCTCCAGCCGATGCGGCGCACGATTATCGGCTTCGATCCGCCGCCGGGGCTCGACATAGCGGCCTGGCCCTTCACCAAGACGGCGGGCGACGAGGGCTTCTACATGCTGCCCGATGCCGGGCGGCTGCTCGCCTCGCCGATGGACGTGACCCCGACCGAGCCGACTGACGCACAGCCCGAGGATTATGACGTCGCGCTCGCGGCGTGGCGCGTGGAGGAGGCGACGACCCTCGAAGTCGGCCGCGTGAAGACGAAATGGGCGGGGCTGCGCACCTTCACCGCCGACAAGGTGCCGACCGCGGGCTTCGCGCCCGATGCGCCGGGCTTCTTCTGGCTGGCGGGGCAGGGCGGTTACGGCCTCCAGACCGCGCCGGCGATGGCGCTCGCGGCAGAGGCCTTGCTGTTCGGCGATGCGTGGCCGGAGCAACTGGCAGCGTTCGGCGTGCGTCCGGAGCAGGTGATGCCCGACCGGCTCTTCGCCTGATCTCAGGCGCCGCACCCCGTCGTCCGCGTCGACCAGCTGAGGTTCGTGATCTTCCACTGGCCGGAAATCCGGGTCAGCTGAAAATGGTCGATGCCGCAATGGTGGACCTTGCCGTCGATGCGGAACGTGTACCGCCCCCAGACCATCGCGATATCGCCATCGACGCGCAGGATCGTGTCGCCGAGCTTTTCCTCATACGTCTCTGGCGCGGGCTTGATCGCCTCCGCGAACTGCGCCCAGCTCAGCTGACGCACCGATCGCGTCCCGTCCTCCTTCTCGGTCGCGACGGTCGCGCCGCCCGTGCCCCACGTCTGCGCGAGGATCGCCTGGCCGTTGTGCGCGGCCAATGCGGCGAAGGTCGCCTCGACGGGCGCGAGCACCGCGGCGCGATCAGCGGCGGTCAGCGCGGCGGCGGCGAACAAGGAGAGCAGCATGGCGAATATATCCTCCGTCGAAAGACGGTCAGGCTATGGGACGCACGTGCCGGAGGGAAGCCATTGGCGGCACGGGCGGTCGGCCGCTAAAGCCGCTCCATGCCGACGATCCTGCTCCTCCTCGTCTCGAACCTGTTCATGACCACCGCCTGGTACTGGCACCTGAAGGGCGGAATGAACAAGCCGCTGGCGCTTGTGATCCTGATCAGTTGGGGCATCGCCTTCGTCGAATATTGCTTCGCGGTCCCCGCCAACCGGATCGGCTTCGCGTCGGGCTGGTCGGCCGGGCAGCTCAAGATCGTGCAGGAGGCGCTCGCCCTGATCGTCTTCGGCGGCTTCATGGTGCTCGTGCTCGGCGAGCCACTCCACTGGCGCCACGCCGCCGCCTTCCTGTGCATCATGGGCGCGGTCGCGTTCCTGTTCGTGGGGCGCTGAGCGCTCATCCGCCGATCAGCTCGCGGCCGATCAGGAAGCGGCGGACTTCGTTCGTGCCCGCGCCGATATCGAGCAGTTTCGCGTCGCGCAGATAGCGCTCGACCGGCCAATCCTTCGTGTAGCCCGCGCCGCCCAGCGCCTGTACCGCCTCGTTGGCGACCTTCACCGCATTCTCGCTGGCGAGCAGGATCGCCCCCGCCGCATCGTGGCGCGTCGTCCGCCCCGCATCGCACGCTTTCGCCACCGCATAGACGTAAGCGCGCGACGAATTGAGCGCGACCGCCATGTCCGCGACCTTCGCCTGCATCAGCTGGAAGCTGCCGATCGGCTGCCCGAACTGTTTGCGCTCGCGCACATAAGGCAGCACCACGTCGAGGCACGCCTGCATGATGCCGAGCTGGATGCCCGCAAGCACGACGCGCTCATAATCCAGCCCCGACATCAGGATCCGCACGCCCGCGCCGATCTCGCCCATCACGTTGGCATCGGGAACGAAGCAATCGTCGAACACGAGCTCGGCGGTCGGCGATCCGCGCATCCCCATCTTGTCGATCTTCTGGCCGATCGCGAAGCCCGCCATGCCCTTCTCGATCAGGAACACGCTGATCCCCTTCGATCCCGCTTGCGGATCCGTCTTGGCATAGACGACGAGCGTGTCCGCCTCGCCGGCATTGGTGATCCAGAACTTCGTGCCGTCGAGCCGCCACCCGCCCTCGGCCTTCCGTGCGCGCAATGTCATCGAGACGACGTCCGATCCCGCGCCCGCTTCGGACATCGCCAGGCTGCCGACATGCTTGCCCGAGATCAGCTTGGGCAGATAGAGCGCCTTCTGCTCGGGCGATCCCCAGCGGCGGATCTGGTTGATGCACAGATTGGAGTGCGCGCCGTAGGACAGGCCGATCGAGGCCGAGGCGCGCGCCACTTCCTCACAGGCAATGACATGCTCGAGATAGCCGAGCCCGAGCCCGCCATCCTCTTCCGCCACGGTGATGCCGTGCAGCCCGATCGCGCCCATGTGCGGCCACAGATCGCGCGGGAAAGCGTCGTCGCGATCGATCCGCGCGGCGATCGGCGCGATCCGATCGGCGGCGAAGCGCGCGGTCGTCTCGCGGATCATGTCCGCCGCCTCGCCCAACGCGAAATCGAGGGCTGCAACCGCCACTATCTGCTCTCCAAATTTCCGGTGCTTCGCGCGAGCGCCTTACGCCCCTATAGACCCGCGCCATGACCGACCGCCAGACAGTGACCGATCCCGACGCTCTGTTCGAAACCTGGCTCGCCGAGGCGCAGGCCAGTGAGCCCAATGATCCCGTCGCGATGACGCTCGCTACCGTCGGGGCCGATGGCCAGCCCTCGGCGCGGATGGTGTTGATGAAGGGGCACGACGCGCGCGGCTTCGTCTTCTATTCGAATCAGCAGAGCCGCAAGGCGGGCGAGCTGGCGGGCACGCCGCGCGCCGCCTTGCTGTTCCACTGGAAGTCCCTGCGCCGGCAGGTGCGGATCGAGGGCCCGGTCTCGATCGTCGCCGCCGACGAGGCCGACGCCTATTTCGCCAGCCGCGGCCGCGACAGCCAGCTCGGCGCCTGGGCCTCGGACCAGTCGCGCCCGCTCGACGCGCGCGAGACGTTCGAGGCGCGCTTCGACGAGATGGCCGCGCGCTTCGAGGGCGGCGCGGTGCCGCGCCCGCCGCATTGGGGCGGCTATCGCGTCAACCCCGAGCGTATCGAATTCTGGCAGGATCGCGCGCATCGCCTCCACGAGCGCCGCCTGTTCACGCGTGACGGCGACGGCTGGACCGAAGGATTGCTCTACCCATGACGCGACTGCCTTTGACCCAGGTCGATGCCTTTGCCGACAGGCCCTTCACCGGCAATCCGGCGGCGGTGATGCCGCTCGATGCATGGCTCGCCGATGAGGTGCTCCAGGCGATCGCCGCCGAAAACAACCTCGCCGAGACCGCCTTCACCGTCCCGCTCGCGGGCGAAGAGGCGGACTATGAGCTCCGCTGGTTCACTCCGA
Source organism: Sphingomonas natans (assembly GCF_030546695.1). Classification (GTDB taxonomy): domain Bacteria; phylum Pseudomonadota; class Alphaproteobacteria; order Sphingomonadales; family Sphingomonadaceae; genus Sphingomonas_I; species Sphingomonas_I natans. Next base: position 103,917 of record NZ_JAUOTP010000010.1, on the reverse strand, counting down.
CCTCGGAGGTCGTGATGTGCGGCCATGCGACGCTCGCGTCGGGCCATGTCCTGATCGGTGAGCGCGCGTCGGTCCGCTTCCGCACCCGCCAGGCCGGCGTGCTGGAAGTCGCGCGGGACGGTGCCGGCTACGCGCTCACGCTGCCCGCCTGGGCGCCGTCGCCCAAGCCTCTGCCGGAGGTCGTCGCCGCACTGGAGATCGATCCCGCCGGCGTCGTCGAGACATTGTGGCATCCCAAGGATTATGGCGTGGTCGTGCTCGCGGACGAGGCGGCGGTGCGCGCCTGCGCCCCCGACATGCGCGCGCTCGCCGGCGTCGGCGATTGGCTGACGATCGTGACCGCGCCCGGAACCTCGACCGACATCGTCAGCCGCGCCTTCGCGCCTGCGGGCGGGATCGACGAGGATCCGGTGACCGGCTCCGCGCATGCGGTGGTCGTGCCTTATTGGGCCAAGCGCCTCGGCCGCACGAGCTTCACCGCCTTCCAGGCCTCGGCGCGCGGCGGACACCTGACCTGCCGGCTGGAGGGCGACCGCGTCGTCCTCGGCGGCACTTGCGTTACGGTGATCGAAGGCGTGATGACGCTGGCTTGAGGCAGCGAAACGCCGCCGGTCTCGCGACCGGCGGCGCTCGCCGTTTCGTCGGGATCAGGCGAAGCGGACGCTCGTCCGCCGGCTGCGCCGCAGCGCGCCGCCGACCAGGCCGAATCCGCCGATGAAGATCCCCCACGTTGCGGGCTCGGGCACCGCGGCCACTTCGAAATTGGAGACGATCGCCGCCGCGCGATCGAAGCGCACATCGACATTGTCGACCGCGCCCTTGAAGTCGCCCGCCCAGCCGGAGCCGACCCCGATGCTGACCCCGACAACCGTCAGCTGCGATCCGGCATTGTCGGTGATCCACGCCTGCAACGTCTTCTGGCCATTGGCGCCCGCATTGTTCGGGCCAAGCGCGGCATTGCTCGCCCAGAAGATGCCGCTGTTCAACGACGCGCTCAGGTCGGTCCACGCATTCGTGGGGGGCGAGAGCGGTGGCTGCTTTCAGCCCGCTTTCACGTCGGGCGACCAATGCGTTTGGAAGTCAGCTCGCGAGGGCTGATCTCGAACGGCCCGTTGGCGCGGCAGTGACTGCAGCGGAGGTGGGACTGTTCTCCAAAGGACTTCCTCAGACCTCCCGCACCCGGAAAGGGGGCGCCACAACGGCCGTAACCGATCCGGTCACCCCGCCAGATTGCCCTTTGCAATGTAGGATTTGATGTAAGACTTGGTCTGTCCGCTCATCCTTCCGGAGTCGGACGCCGTGGCCCATTGTCGTTCCGCCCGCCTTTGCCCTGCTCGCGCGCCCATGCACGCGTACACGCCCCCGCGCACGCGCGCATTGGTGCGACTTTCCAGTGACCTTTCGCGCGCCGGAACGCCGTTTCGAGAAGGGAATGTCGTGAAGTTCGTGAACTTCCGGCGCCACTCGGCGCCTGCTCAGCCCTTCGGAAGGTGCGGGATGTCCAGCCCGGCCGGGCTCTTCGTGAAGATCTCGCAGCCCGTCTCGGTAATGCCGATCGAATGTTCGAACTGCGCCGAGAGGCTGCGGTCACGCGTCACCGCCGTCCAGCCGTCGTCCAGCACCTTCACGTCGGGGCGGCCGATATTGATCATCGGTTCGATCGTGAAAAACATGCCCGGCTTCAGCTCCGGCCCGGTGCCCGGCCGGCCGACATGGACGACCTCGGGCGCGTCGTGGAACAGCCGCCCCACGCCATGCCCGCAGAAGTCGCGCACCACGCCGTAGCGGTGCTTCTCGGCATGCGTCTGGATCGCGTGGCCGACGTCGCCGAGATGGTTGCCGGGCTTCGCCTGTGCGATGCCGAGCATCATGCATTCGTAGGTGACCTCGACGAGCTTCCTGGCTTTCAAGGGCACGTCGCCGGCGAGATAAGTGCGGTTGGTGTCGCCGTGCCAGCCATCGAGCAAAGGCGTGACGTCGACATTGACGATGTCGCCGTCCTTGATCGTCTTGGGGCCCGGAATGCCGTGGCAGACGACATGGTTGAGACTGATGCAGCAGCTGTGCGTGTAGCCGCGATAGCCGAGCGTCGCGGGCACGGCGCCGCCGGCGATCGTCATGTCGTAGACGATCTGGTCGATCTCCTCGGTCGTCACGCCCGGGACGATATGCGCGGCGAGCGCATCGAGGATCTCGGCGGCGAGGCGGCCCGCGCGGCGCATGCCTTCGAACCCTTCGGGGCCATAGAGCTTGATCGCGCCCGTGCGCGAGACGACGTCGTCGGACGTGATCACCTGATAATGCGTCATGCTCCGAATATAGACGATGCCGCGCGCTTTGCCAGCCGGGCGCGGGGCGCTATGGCGGCGCGCATGGACAGGGCACGCATCTGGACGGCCGCGTTGCTCGTCATCGGCGACGAGATCCTGTCAGGCCGCACGCAGGACAAGAATATCGCGCAGACCGCTTCCTGGCTCAACGTCCAGGGCATCCGCCTTGCCGAAGTGCGCGTCGTCGCCGACAAGATGGATGCGATCGGCGAGGCGGTGACCCTGCTCGCCGGCCGCAACGATTATCTGTTCACGACCGGCGGGATCGGCCCGACCCACGACGACATCACCGTCGATGCGATCGCCGCCGCGCTGGGCGTGCCCGTCATCGTCCATCCCAAGGCCAAGGCCGTGCTGGAGGCCTATTACGCGCCCAAGGGCGGGATCAACGAGGCGCGGCTGCGTATGGCGCGCGTGCCCGAAGGCGCGAGCCTGATCGAGAATTCGATGTCCGGCGCGCCCGGCATCCGCATCGGCAACATCTTCATCATGGCGGGCGTGCCGCATATCGCCGCGCGCATGCTGGAGGCGCTGACCGGCACGCTGGAGGGCGGGCTCCCGCTCGTCAGCCGCACGATCGGCTGCTGGGTCGCGGAGAGCGAGGTCGCCGAGCTGCTGCGCGTGACCGAGAAGGATCATGAAGGCTGCCAGATCGGCTCCTACCCCTTCTTCCGCGAAGGGCGGACAGGCGCCAATTTCGTGATCCGCTCGACCGACGAGGACGAGCTCGGGCGATGCTCGGCCGAGCTGATCGCGCGGTTGTCCGAGGCGGGCTATCTGGCGGTCGACGGCGGCATCTGATCCGGCCGGCGTCCGGCCAGCAGCAGGATCGCGAGCGAGACGAGCGCAAGCACGCTCGCCATCGCGAAGCCGATCCCGACGAACTGGAAGGGCGCGCCGGGGCTGGTGAAGTAAGCCAGCGCCGGACTGAAGATCGCCGGCGCGAAGATCGCCGCGATCGCGGCGATGCTGCCGTTGAACCCCTGCAACTCGCCCTGTGCATCGGGCGGCACCTTGCGCGACATGAGCCCGTTGATCGCGGGGAAGACGAGGCTCTGGATCGGCATCAGCAGCATCACGACGAACACCATCCAGCCGTCATGGATGATCGTATAGCAAAGGAACTGCGCGGTCGCCCCCGCGATCCCGACCGCGACCGAGGCGCGCTCGCCCAGCCGTTTCACGACCGGGCCGACCAGCAGGATCTGGCTCAGCGCCATCAGGCAGCCGACCATCGCCAGCGACGCGCCGATGATGCCGGGCGTCCAGCCGAAGGCGGCGATCGCGAAGTAGGCCCAGGTGACCGGATAGATCATCGCCGCGACCTGCCAGAAGAAGGCGGCGATGCTGAGCGGGATCACGCCGTGCAGCTTGCCGAGCGACCGCCACGCCCCGACCGGATTGGCTCGCGCCAGGCTGAACGGCCGCCGGTTGCCCGAGCTGAGCGTCTCGGGGAAGAAGACCAGGCCGAACAAGAAATTGGCGCCGGAGAGCGCGCCGGCCGCATAGAAGGGCGCGCGCGGTCCGAATTCGCCGAGCAGCCCGCCGATCGCGGGGCCGACGATGAAGCCGATCCCGAACGCAGCGCCGATCATCCCGAAGTAACGCGAGCGCTCGTCCGGAGCGGAGATGTCGGCGATGGCGGCCCCCGCCGGCCCGAACGAGGCGCCGAACAGGCCCGCGAGCGCGCGCCCGACGAACAGCCAGGCCAGCGACGGCGCGAACGCCAGCAGCAGATAATCGGCGGTGAAGCCCGCCAGCGCGCCGAGCAGCACGGGCCGCCGTCCGAAGCGGTCACCGAGATTGCCCACGAACGGACCGGTCAGGAACTGCACCGCCGCGTAAACGACGCCGAGCCATCCGCCGATCCGCGTGGCCTCGGGCAGATCGACATGGCCCAGCTTCATCACGATATCCGGCAGCACCGGCATGACGATGCCGAAGCCCATCGAATCGATGAGCACCGCAAGCAGGACGAAGCGGATCGCGTTGGCAGCGGGCGCGCCTGCAGACGGGGTCATGCGACGGGCGCTACGCTCGCGGCGGTCTGCCCGAACAGCACTGTCTTCTCCTCGTCGGTCATCGGCTGGCTCGTCGTCCGTATCTTCTCGCCGATCGCATAGGCCGCGATGGTGGCGGGGCGTTCGCCGATCTCGGCGAACCAGCGCAGGATATTCGGGAAATCCTCAAGCCGCTGGCCCTGCCGGTCGTGCGGCACGATCCACGGGTAAGCGGCTATGTCGGCGATCGTATAATCGTCGCCGGCGATGAAGCGCCGATCCGCGAGCCGCCGATCCAGCACGCCGTAGAGACGGTTGGTTTCCTTGACATAGCGATCGATCGCGTACGGAATCTTCTCGGGCGCATATTGCGAGAAGTGATGGTTCTGCCCGGCCATCGGGCCGAGCCCGCCCATCTGCCACATCAGCCACTGGAGGATCTCAGTGCGCTCGCGCGGCGTCTCGCCGTAGAAACGCCCGGTCTTCAGCGCGAGATAGATCAGGATCGCGCCGCTCTCGAACACGCTCTGCGGCGCGCCGCCGTCGGCCGGCGCATCGTCGACGATCGCGGGCATCCGGTTGTTCGGCGCGATCTCCAGGAAATCGGGCGCGAACTGCTCGCCTTTGCCGATGTTGATCTGCTGCACGCGATAGGGCAGCCCGGTCTCCTCGAGGAAAAGCGTGATCTTGTGCCCGTTCGGCGTCGGCCAATAATAGAGATCGATCATGTGCTTGTCCCTTTTGGTCGACATCATCTAGCGTGCAGCTATGGGCTCGCAAACCAGGATGCTTGCCAGCGCGCGGACCGCGGCGCATTCCGGCCGGCTTCGCCTCTGGTCACGGATCCCTTTCGCCGATGCTCGCACTGATTGCCGCCGCTGCTTTGGCGCCCGCCGCCGCTTCGCCTCGTCCCGCTGCCCTTGCCAAATATGCGAGCCTCGCTCTGGATCCGGCCGGCAAGCGCATCGCAACCGTCGACAGTCTCCACGCGGCGGGCGCGCCCTCGGCCGGGCACGGCATCGTCACGATCCGCGACACGACGGGCAAGGCGGCACCGGTCGGTTACGATCCGTGCGAGATATGTCGCTATGACGGGCTGAGCTGGTCGCCCGACGGCAAGGCGTTGGCCTTCGTCGCCAGCGGCCGGGGCGAGGCGACGCTCTATCGGCTCGAGAGCGGCACGGTCACGAAGGTGACGAGCGTGAAGGGCCTCGCCGCCAGCCCGCGCTGGTCGGCGGACGGCAACCAGATCGCGTTCCTCGCGACGATCGATGCCGCCAAGGAAACCGGCGCGACCCAGCCCGGCGTTCGCCAGGTCGGCGTCATCGGTAGCAAGGATGACAGCCGCCGGATCGCGATCGTGCCAGCGGCGGGCGGCAATCCCCGTCTGGTCTCGCCCGAAGGCACGTTCGTCTATGAATATGATTGGACGCCGGACGGGCGCGGCTTCGTCGGTACTGCCGCCGAGGGCAATGGTGACAATCAATGGTGGGTGGCGAGCCTGCGCGCCTTCCCGATCGATGGCGCGATGCGGATCATCGCCGCGCCGAAGATGCAGATGAATATGCCGCGGGTGGCGCCCGATGGGCAAAGCGTCGCGTTCATCGGCGGATTGATGAGCGATTTCGGCGCTATCGGCGGCGACGTCTATCTGGTGCCGCTGACGGGTGGAACGCCGCGCGACCTGACGGCTGCTTATCCGGCCAGCTTCACCTCGCTCGCCTGGCGCGGGCAGCGCCTCATCGCCGGCGTCACGCAGGGCGGATCGACGGGCATCGCCGCGATCGATCCGGCGAAAGGCGTGCTTGCCACGCCGACGGTGGCGGCCGAGACGATCGAGGCCGGCGACGGCCGCGTCGCGCTGGATCGCACGGGCGGCTGGGCGGCGGCGGTGGCGGAGTGCTATGCGATGCCGCCGCGCATCGTCTTCGGCCCGCTCGGGCGGATGAAGCCGATCAGCCACGAGAATGACGCGCTCGTCTCGACGACGGTCGCGACCGATGTCCGCTGGCGCAACGATGGTCGCCAGGTCCAGGGCTGGCTGCTTGCGCCTGATGCCGCTACGCCGACGGCGAAAGCGCCGATGATCACGATCGTCCACGGCGGACCTGCCTCGGCCTCGACACCGCGCTTCGCGTGGACGGGGCCGGTCGCTGCATTCCTGCGCGCGGGCTATTGGGTCTTTCAGCCCAATCCGCGCGGCAGCTACGGTCAGGGCGCTGCCTTCGTGCGCGCCAATGTCCGCGATTTCGGCGGTGGCGATCTGTCCGACATCCTCGCCGGCATCGATACGGTCGAGAAGCAGGCGCCGATCGATGGCCAGCGGCTGGGCGTCTATGGCCACAGCTATGGCGGGTTCATGACGATGTGGACGGTCACGCACAGCCAGCGCTTCAAGGCGGCGGTGGCGGGCGCCGGCATTGCCGACTGGGTCGCTTATTATGGGCAGAACGGTATCGACCAGTGGATGGTCCCCTATTTCGGGGCCTCGGCCTATGACGAGCCTGCCATCTACGACAAATTGTCGCCCGTCCGCGCCGTGCGCGCCGCGAAGACGCCGACCTTGATGTATGTCGGCGAACGCGACGTGGAGACGCCGGCCGCGCAAAGCCTGGAATTCTGGCATGGCCTGAAGGCGATGAACGTACCGACCGAGCTCGTCATCTACGCGGACGAGGGCCATGCGATCCGCGACCCGAAAAATCTGGCAGATCAGGAGAAGCGGATGCTCGGCTGGTTCGATCGCTATCTGCAAGGGCAAAAGCAATAGGCGACCGCCCCGGGTCAGGCGGCCTTGGGCTTGCGTCCGCGTTTCACCGGCGCGGCGGCGGGCACAGCCTTCGGCTTGCGGCCGAGGCCAATCGCCTTGGCAAGCTCGCGACGACGATCGGCATAATTGGGCGCGACCATCGGATAGTCCGCGGGCAGCTTCCATTTCTGACGATATTGCTGTGGCGTCATTCCATAGCGCGTCTGCAAATAGCGCTTCAGCATCGTGAGCTTTTTGCCGTCTTCAAGACAAACAATATAGTCGGGCTTGATCGAAGCCCGGATGGAAACAGCCGGCTTCGCGTCCGTCGCAACGGCCTCCTGCACGCCGTCTTGGCCAAGGCCGGTCAAGGCTTGATGAACGCGCTGGATGAGATCGGGAAGGTCTCCGGGGACGATCCGGTTATGGCCGACATGTGCGGCAACAATCTCCGCAGTCAGCGTCAAGATCGTCTTGTCCGTTTGCTCCGTCATGGTTGTTCCCTCGGGCTCGCGCGACACGCGTTGGGAAGCGCGCCGGATTGTCGTTCCGGCCTCATAACAGACTAAATGGTTCGCTGAGAAGCGCTTATCTTGAGGCAGCCCTTCTCGCATGGGCCAGCGTAAAGCTTTGAGCGGGCGGCATTTGCTGCCGCCCGCCCGCGAACGCTTACTTGACGTGCGTCGAGATGTGCTTGTTCATCTCGAACATGCTGACGCTCTTCTTGCCGAAGACCTTCTCCAGCTTGTCGTCGGCGTTGATCTGCCGCTTGTCCTTGGCATCCTGAAGATTGTTTTTCTTGATGTATTCCCACATCTTGCTGACAATCTCGCTTCGCGGCAGCGGACTGGTGCCGACAATCGCGCCGAGTTCGGCGGAGGGAGTGACGGGCTTATGAATGCCGCCAGTCGGTGCCTTCGCGGTCGTTGCCTTAGCGGTGGTTGCCTTAGCCATTCTATGCTCTCCTGCTCTGGATAGCCCTCCTTAAGCGGCGTTTTCGGGGAGGGCGAGTGCTTTCGTGAGGGGCGGGGCGCTAGTCGCGCTCGAGCGCACCGGGTTTATGCGCAGCTTTGCCGCCATTTTCGGACTTCACGAGATATTGGGGGTCGTCCTTCGATGCTGCGACCTTGTGACCCTTGATGTGGGTTTCGCCGGTCAGCTTCTTTTCGACCGAACCGTGGGCAGTGCCGCCATGCGACTGCCAACTCACTGCGTCGCCCTTCTTGAAAGTCGTCATGTGAGGCAAGCTCCTTCGGGAGCCAATCGCGCCGTCGCGGTTTTGGTTGCGTAAGATCGGGGCGAAATGGCGATTATGAACGATTACCTGATTTTTGTACCCGACGATGTCGATCTTCGACATTCACCTCTGCGCGCGTCGCTGCGTGCCGAAACCTATGTACTCGGCGCCTTCAATCCTGGCCTCACGCGGCTGCCGAACGGCAATCTCCTTTTGATGGTCCGCATCGCGGAGGCGCTTCGGGAGCCCGTCGTCAGGGATCATGTGCACGCGATCCGCTGGGCCGATGGCGGATATGTGCTGGACGCGCATCCGCTGACGGCGGTGAATATGAGCGATCCGCGCCAGTTCGATGTGGGTGGTTCGAATTACCGGATGCTGGCGCTTACCTCGCTTTCCTGGCTCCTGCCGGTCGAGCTCGATGCGGACGGACGCAGGGTGGTCGAGGTTCATTATGACCGCGCGATCGCGCCGGCGGCGCCCTACCAGGCTTATGGCGTCGAGGATGCGCGCATCACGCAGATCGGTGACCGCTGGTACATGACGACCTGCTCGGTCTCCCCGGAACGCCATTCGACGACGTTGCACACCTCCGACAATGGGCTGGACTGGACGCTGGAGGGTGTCGTCCTCGATCATCAGAACAAGGACATGATCTTCTTCGAAGGAAAGGTCGGCGGGAAGTTCATGGCGCTGACGCGCCCGCTCGGGGAACTGTATTTCGCTTATCCGGAAGGCAGCGACTATGTCGGCGGCCCGTCGATCAACCTCGCCCAGTCGCCCGATGCGCTGCACTGGAAGCCGATCGATCATCCGTTCCTGCGGGCGCGGCGCGGTTCGACGTCGGCGATGAAAGTGGGTGGAGGATCGCAGCCGATCCTGACCGATGCGGGCTGGTTGATGCTCTATCACGGCGTCGAGACGCGCGCGAAGGTCGGCATCTACCGCACATTCTGGGCGTTGCTCGATCGCGACGAGCCCTGGAAGATCCTCCGCCTCGAAGATGCAACGCCCTTGCTGGAAGCTAAGCCCGCGCTGACCGCGCCGATCGCGCACCAGCTATATCTTCCTACCGAGGTCGTCTTCACGACCGGCATCGCCGATGGCGGTGATTCCTATATCGTCGCGAGCGGAGAGGCGGATCTCGCGTGCCGGATCACGCATATCCCGAAGAGCCGCTTCGCGTGACCGATCGACTCTGGTGGGAAAAGGCGGTCGTCTACCAGATCTATCCGCGCTCGTTTCAGGACACCAACGGTGACGGCATCGGCGATCTCGCCGGGATCGAGCGGAGGCTGGATCATTTCGTCGACCTCGGCATCGACGCGATCTGGATCTCGCCCATCTATCCATCGCCGATGGTCGATTTCGGCTATGATGTCTCCGATTATACCGGCGTCCATCCGATGTTCGGCACGCTCGAGGATTTCGACCGGCTCATCGCTGCCGCGCATGCGCGCGGACTGAAGCTGCTGCTGGATTTCGTGCCAAACCACAGTTCCGACCAGCATCCGTGGTTCCTCGAAAGCCGATCGTCTCGCGATAATCCCAAGCGCGATTGGTATATCTGGCGCGATGCCGCGTCCGATGGTGGCCCGCCCAATAACTGGATCAGCGATTTCGGCGGCTCTGCCTGGCAATGGGATGGGACGACGGGCCAATATTATTATCACGCGATGCTAGTCGAGCAGCCGGACTTGAACTGGCGCGATCCGGGCCTGAAGGCGGCGATGCTCGATGCGATGCGATTCTGGTATGATCGCGGCGTCGATGGCTTCCGCGTCGATATCCTCTGGCACATGATCAAGGCGGCGGGCTTTCCCGACAATCCGCTCAATCCGGCCTGGACGCCCGGCATGGCCGACATGCATCGCGTGCTCCAGCTCCACTCGACCGACCAGCCCGAGATTCACGGTCTCGCGGCCGAGATGCGCGCGCTGGCCGACAGCTACGGCGATCGCTTGCTGGTGGGCGAGATCTATCTGCCCTTGGATCGGCTGATGGCTTATTATGGCAGCCCGGCCTCACCCGGCGTGCAACTGCCCTTCAACTTTCAGCTGATCGATGCGCCGTGGGACGCGCGGGGGCTTCACGATCTGGTCGCGGCGTATGAGGCGGCATTGCCGGCCGGGGGATGGCCCAATTGGGTGCTCGGCAATCATGATCGGCCGCGCGCGGCCGCGCGTCTCGGCCAGGCGCAGGCGCGCGTGGCGGCGATGTTGCTGCTTACGCTGCGGGGGACACCGACGATATATTATGGGGACGAGATCGGCATCGGCACGGTCGATATCCCGCCGGATCGCGTCGCCGATCCGCGCGAACTGCGCGAGCCCGGCCTCGGCTTCGGGCGCGATCCGGTACGCACGCCGATGGCATGGGACGGCTCGGCGCATGCAGGCTTCACAACCGGCGATCCCTGGCTCCCGCTTCATGCGGACTGGCGGAGCCGCAATGTCGCGGCCGAGCGCCAAGATTCGGCGTCGTCATTGTCGCTGCATCGTGATCTGCTGCGACTGAGGCGCGCGCATCCGGCGCTTGCCGTGGGTGACATGACGATGATCGATACGGAAGGACAGATACTGGCGTACGAACGACATCATGAAGGCGAGCGAGCGATCGTCTTGCTCAACCTTGGATCGATCGAGGCGACGGTCGGGTTGCCCAAGGATTTCGTCTGCGTGGGCGCGCTTTCTACGATCGATCCGAGCCCGCTGCCCCGCGTCGGCAGCCATTTTATCACCTTAAAGGCCGACGAGGGTCTTCTCCTCCTGGACAAATTCTCATGAAGATTGCGATGCTCGCGCCGATTTCATGGCGCACCCCGCCGCGTCATTACGGTCCGTGGGAATTGGTAACGAGCCTGCTCACCGAGGCGCTCGTCGCGCGCGGCGTGGACGTGACCCTGTTCGCGACTGCCGACAGCCTTACCGCGGGCCAACTCGAGTCGGTCGTGCCCACCGGTTATTCGGAGGATCCGACGCTCGATGCCAAGGTGATGGAGATCCTGCATATCTCCAACGTGTTCGAGCATGCCGGCGACTATGACATCATCCACAACCAGGCTGATTTCATGCCGCTCGCCTTCAGCCGGCTCGTCGATACGCCGATCGTGACCACGATTCACGGGTTTTCATCGGAACGGATCGTGCCGGTCTTCAAGCGATATGAGGATCGCGTACACTATGTCGCGATCTCCGAGTCGGACCGGCATCCAGATCTGCGTTATGCCGCGACTATTCATCACGGCATCCCAATCGAGGACTTCCCCTTCGATCCTGTCGGCAGCGAAGATCTGCTGTTTTTCGGGCGGATGCACCCGGACAAGGGTGCGGGCGAGGCGATCCGGGCCGCCCAGGCTTCCGGACGGCGCCTTACCATGGCGGGGATCGTGCAGGATCAAGGCTATTATGACCGGGAGGTCGCGCCTTTCTTGGATGGCGAAAACGTCGTCCATCTCGGCGCGGTCGGCGGTGCAGATCGTACGCGGGCGCTCGGCGGGGCGCGGGCGCTTCTTCATCTGATCGATTTCGACGAGCCGTTCGGCCTGTCGGTTGTCGAGGCGATGGCGTGCGGAACGCCCGTCATCGCATATCGGCGGGGTTCGATGGCCGAATTGATAGAAAACGGCGTGACCGGCTTTCTCGTCGATAGTTTCGACGAAGCCGTTGCGGCAATCGCACGTGTCGGCGAGATTAACCGCGTTGTATGCCGCGAAACCGCCAAGAAACGCTTTTCGGTAGATCGCATGGCCAATGCTTATCTGGAACTCTATAAGCGGGTTCTGACGCGCTGATTGCCTCCGCGTTGCGACGATTCATCCTATTTGTGATGCGATGTTACAAATTTCTTCTGGCGCTCGGCGCGCACCGAACTATATCCCGCCCACCCCGAAGGAGTTGACCGTGTCTACAGACAATCAGGATTTGATCACGCTTACGGCCGATATCGTCTCGGCGCACGTCAGCAATAATAGCGTACCGACCGCCGAAGTCGGCGCGCTGATCCAGAGCGTATATGGTGCGCTCGGCGCGCTGGGTACACCCACGCAGGAGCCGGCCGCCGAGAAGCCGAAGGGCGCCGTGTCGCTTCGCTCCTCGATCAAGCCCGATTTTCTCGTGAGCATGATCGACGGCAAGCCGTACAAGATGCTTCGCCGTCACATCTCGCAGCATGGTTATTCGCCGGAGAGCTATCGCGAGGCATTCGGCCTGCCGCGCGACTATCCGATGGTTGCCGCCAGCTACGCCGAGCAGCGCCGCGCGCTCGCCCACAAGATCGGCCTTGGCCGCAAGCCTCGCGCTGCCGCGCCCGCACCGTCCGCAGCCGCCGCGCCGAAGCGCAGGGGTCGCAAGCCCGCCGAGGCCTGACCTGCCGGGATCGTCGGTCAGGCGATCGATACGCAGAATAATGGGGCGGGGGCGGTTGCTCCCGCCCTTTTTCTTTGTGAAGAGGCCGCGCATGTCCGTGCCGCCCAACCGTGCGCCCGGCGCGAGCGATCCTGGTCTTTCGTTCAGGCCATTCGTCGCGCTGATGGCCTGTCTTATGGCGATGAACGCGCTTGCGATCGACATCATGCTCGCGGCGCTGCCCGAGATCGCGCACAGCCTCCACATTCCCACCGAAAATCAGCGGCAATGGATCATCGTCGTCTATGTGATCGGCTTCGGCCTCGCCCAGCTGGTGTGGGGACCGCTCGCAGATCGCTTCGGCCGCAAGCCGATCCTGGTCGCGAGCACGGCATTGTTCGGTGTGCTTAGCCTTGTTGCAGGCCTCTCGGCGACGTTTCCGTTGCTGCTTGCCGCACGCTTCCTGCAGGGCATCGCGGCGGCATCGTCGCGTGTACTCGTCGTCTCGATTGTGCGCGATTGTTATGAAGGGCGGCAGATGGCGCGGGTCATGAGCCTCGCCTTCATGTGCTTCCTCGCCGTGCCGATCCTGGCGCCCAGCATCGGCCAGATCATCCTGCTCGCAACCGGATCCTGGCGCTGGATTTTCCTGCTGCTCGGCGCGTTCGGCGGATCGGTGGCGCTCGTCGCGGGGCTGAAGCTGAAGGAGACGCTGCACCCCGAATATCGGCGGCCCGTTTCGTTCGCGGGGCTCAGGTCGGCGGCGGCGCGCGTGTTCGGAAACCGAACCTCGGCGGGCTATACGATCTGCAGCGCTCTCTCCTTCGGATCGATGATGGGATTTATCAATTCGGTCGGCCAGATTTTCTCCGACGTGTTCCATGCGGCGACCCTGTTCCCGCTAGTCTTCGCCTGCATTGCCGGAACCATGGGCGTCTCGTCCTTCGTCAACTCGCGGATCGTGGGTCGCTTCGGCACGCGGCGGGTGTCGCAAGCGGCGATGTTCGGCTTTACCGGCCTCTCGCTGCTGCACCTTGCGGTGTCCCTGAGCGGTCACGAGACGATCTGGAGTCTCGCGCTCATCCAGGCGGGTACGATGTTCTTCTTCGGCATGATGGGCTCGAATTTCGGATCGATGGCGATGGAGACCGTGGGCGACATTGCGGGCACCGCATCTTCGATCCAGGGCTTTTCCCAGACGTTGATCGGTGCCTCGATCGGTCTGGTCATCGGCCAGTCCTTCAATGGTACGACGGTGCCGCTGGCCGTGGGGTTCACGGTGATCGGCTTCGGCATCATCGCCGCGGTCACTATCACGGAGCGGGGCAAGCTCTTCCGCCCGCACCACGCGCCCGTCGCCACCTAGTCCTCAATAATCTTTCGACACGCGGACGTTGGCGCTCTGGCGGCCGATCGTCGAGATGGTCGAGAGCAAAGACAGCCAGCGCGTGATGCGGAATTCCACGCTCGTCGCCGAATAGCCGGCGCCATCGGTGACGACCTCGACATAGGTCCGGCGCCCGAGATACTTGCCTGCGGCGACCGCCGATTTGGCGCCCGTCGTCGGATCGGCGGGCAGGATGCGCAGCCGATCGAGCCGGACCGCGCGGCGCACGGCGTTGATCGGATCGAGATTGAGCCCTCCGCCGGTGCCCGAACTGCGGAGCGAGGCCACGGCCGCGGCTAATTGAAGCGCTTCCGGCGCCGAAAGATTGGTGATCGAGGTGCCGAACAGCAAGCGTGAGAGCAATTCGTCCTCGGGCAGGGCCGGCACGCTCTGGAAGCTGATTTCCGGGCGCAGTCCTGTGCCGGAGACCTGGATCGAGGCGTTGAGCCCTTGGATGTCGGCGCGCGCGGTGATGTCCAGGATCGGATCGGGCGGCGCGGCGCCGGTGAAGCGGATCGTCCCGCGCTCGAGCTCGAAACGGCGCCCGGCGAACTGATATCCGCCCCGAACCAGATCCGCCTTGCCGCCGATGACGGGATTGTTGACCGCGCCCTTGATCGTCAGGTCCGCGCGCCATTCGCTGTCGAGGCCCAAACCGCGCACCATCACCCGATTGCGCGCACGCGCCTTCAGATCGAGCTGCCAGGCCGCCGCGGGCAGCGCATCGCCGAAATCCTCATCGTCGGCATTCAGATCGGTGACGTTGAGCTGCGCGACCTGCGCCGCAGCAGCGCTGCCGAGCTGGTAGCGGCTCTTTTCCAGCACGACATCGCCGCTGATCACACCGCTGCGCCCATCGGATCGGATCGTGATCGGACCCGTCACCGTCGCGCCGATATCGTCGCGATTGAGGATCTGCGCGTCCTTGGCGACGAGCGACAGGTTCATCGCGACGCCGGTCGCGCCGGAAAGATCGAAATCGCCGCGCCCGGTGACGGTGCCGCCATCGGGCGTGACGCCGCTCATCGCCGAGAGCAGCAGTCGCGAGCCTTCGAATGTGCCGGTCGCCTTGACGCTGCGTACGACCGTGCCGGTCACGCTGCTCTCGACGCGGCCCGCATCGGTGCGCAGCGAACCGCGGATCAGCGGATCGGCGAGCGTGCCTGCGGCGTCGGCCGTCACGGTCAGCGGGCCGGAGAGATCGATCGTCTCGACCCCGGTCAGCCGCCACAATATGTCCGCCGGGCCGATGTAGCGAAGCTGTGCGAACAAGGGTGCGCGCAGGATCCGGTCGGACAGATCGCCGCCCGGCGGAAGCGGGGCGATGCGCGCCTGGGCCCGGCCGATCGTCTTGCCTTGCGAGATGGCCACGGCGCGCGCGGCGATGCCGCTCGGCGTGAGCGCGGCGGCCAGACCGACATCGATCGGCTGGGAGACGAGCACGAGACCGGCGCGCGCGAGGCCCCGCAAGGTGAGGTCCATTCGGCCGGTCGGTGCGGCCGCGCCTTCGCGGCGGAAGGAGAGCTTGCCGCTCGCATAGCCGCTTAGGCCGAGCTTGGGCACGAAGATGTCCGCCAGGATCAGGGGCATGCGGTCGAGCGTGGAATCGAGCACGACCCGGCCGGGGCCGAACTCACCGCCGATGCGCGCCGTGCCGCCGGCATAATCCAGCCGGGCCGAAGCGAGCCGCCAGCCGTCTCCCTGAGCGGTAATGATCGCCGGTTCGGGCAAGCGGATGGGCTTGGCATCGAGATTGCCGGAGGCAGTGATCGCGGCACGGCCCGGATCCAGCGTCGCGCCGAACTTGAGATCGAAGGTCTTCCCGCGACTGCCGACGATCGTGCCCGCGACCGTGCCGCGTCCACCGCGAAGATGCGCCTCTTCGGCCAATCGCGCGATCGAGACCGCGCCGCGGCGCAGTCCCCGGCCCGCGAAGCTACCGTCGATGCCGACGCCCGCCGAATCCAGCAGGATCGTGCCGTCGAGTTGACCGCGGCCGATGGCGATCGGCGTGGCCGCGGCGAGCTTGGCACCGGCAAATGTCAGGTGCGGATCGATCCGCTGGATCGTGCCCTGCGGCGCGAACTGCAGCGCACCGGTGATGCCGCCACCGGCCACGTCGAGCCGTCCGGAGAAGCCGTTGGGGTCCGAGCGGAGTCGGCCGCTGGCCCGCGTGCCCGAAACGTCGAGCGCACGGACGTCGATGACGGTCGGCTGGTTCGGGCTGGTATCGATCACGCCGTTGGCCGTGAACGGGCCGAGATAAGAACCGCCGGCCGCGCGGAAATCGAAACCGTTGGGAACGGGATCGAGGTTCAGCCGGACGTCCGTCGTACCGAGCGCGGGGACCGGCGCGTCGAGAACGAGATCGACCTTCGGGTGATCGATCGCGCCGTCCAGCCCGATGCGGAACGTGCCGTAGCTGTCCTGCCGGCCGGTGCCGTCGAACTTGAACGTGCCGTCGCGACGGCGCAGGCCCGAGCCGGTGATCCGGATCGCGGGACCGGTCAGGACGAGATTCTGGAAGCGCAACGTCCCGTCGGGATCGCGGATAAGCTTCGCCCCGAGATGCGGGAGCCCGCCGGCGAGCGAGCGCAGGAAGGCATTGTCGAAGCGTCGCACGTCGGCGGTGCCGCGTCCGCTGACGACCGTCCCGCGTCCGCCTGGGCCCGGGACCACCGAGAGCACGCTATCGACATCGACGATGCCGAGGCCGGGAATCAGATAACGTCGCAGGCCACCCGTCAGCGCGACATCGTAGGCGCCGCTGGCCAGATCGAGGCGCAGGCCAAGCTTGCCGTTCAGCTTGTCCGACGAGAGCAGCAGGCCGGCGCCCGTCACCGTCTTGGCATCGACGGCGAGCGTACCCTTCACCTTGAGATTGGCGAGGATGCCGCCCGCGACATCGCCGATCCCCGTGACGCGCGCCGCCGAAAGCGTGATCGGGACGAGCACCGGGACCTTGCCGAAGCGGCCCGAGCCGACGGCCGAGATGCGATCGAAGCCGGTCTGGTCGAAGGCGATGTGCGGGCTCGTCAGCGCATAGCGGAAGGCCGGCTCCCTGAAGTCGCCGTCGAGCACGGTGTGCAGGCGCACCTCGCGCCCGGTCATGTTCGGGAACAAAGCGGATGGCTGGCGCAGCTCGACGTCGAGCGCGAAGGCGCGGAACGCGCTTTCGGCAAGGTCGAGACGGCCGCGCGTGGCGAGGCGGAGCGCGGGCGCCGACAGCGCGAGGTCGCCGGTCAGCTGGCGATCGGCGAGCCGCGCATGGCCGGCGACGCTGACGGCCGGTGCCGTCAAACGCTGCAGCTTGCCCTTCAGGAAGGGCGAAGGCGCGAGCCGGCCGGTCAGGCCATAATCGCCGTCCTTCACGGTCAGCGCGAGATCGGCGATGCTGCGGGCGTCCAGCCGGGCATGCGCGGCGCCGTGCCAGCGATGCCATGTCCCGCGCCCGTCGACGCTGGCGAGGATTGGGAGTTTCGTGCCAAACAGTCCGCCGAGCACGCCGCCGGCCGGGCCCTCGGCGTGCGCCGCGAGACGGAAACGATCGCCATCGGGCTCGGCATCGAGATCAATCGCGAGCCGGTCGCGCTTGTTGCTCGCGGTCTGCACCCAGATCATCGCGCGGCGGCCATGTATCTCGGCGCGCGCTGCGACGCGGGCTTCGGCGGCGGTGCCCGCGACGGCCTTGCCGAGGCGCAGGTGCGCAATCTCGAGTTTGCCGATGCGGATGTCGAAGCCGGGGAGGATGGGACCCTGCTTGGTGCTCCTGAGTTTCGGCAGCCGATCGAGCGTGACGAGATCGGAGGAGAGCGTGTCGATATCGAGTCGGTTCGCGAGCCAGCCGAGCGGATGCCAGTCGAGCCGGATCGCGGGCGCCTCGAAGAACTGGCCGCGCAGATCGTAGAGCCGCACGTCGCGCAGCACCGCGTGGTTCCAGATCGAGCCCTCGATCCGGCCGATACGGATGCGCAGGCCCGTCTTGATCTTCAGCGCGGCAATGCGATCGACGATCAGGCGATGGCCCGGGCCGGTATCGACGCTCCAGATGGCGACGCCGACGACCGCGACCAGGCCGGCCAGCGCCCAAGCGATCGCACGTAGCAGCCGGTTGGGGCGTTTGGGCGACGCGTCGGTCTCGATCGTCTCGGTATCGAGCTCCATCAGAAGGCCTGGCCCAGCGAGACATAGACGGCGATGCGGGACTCGCCCGCGCGGCGATTGAGCGGAGTGCCGACGTCGATCCGGATCGGGCCGAAGCTCGTATAGTAACGCGCGCCGAGCCCCGCGCCGTAGCGCATGTGGCTGACCGTCGGGACGTTACTGTCGGTCAGCCGCCCGCCGTCGAGAAAGGGCACGACGCCGAACGCGCCGAAGCGGAAACGCGCCTCCGACCCGAACTCGACGAGGCCGCGGCCGCCGACCGGATCGCCGTCGATATCGACCGGGCCGATCTTCTGGTAGCCGAAGCCGCGCACCGATCCGCCGCCGCCAGAATAAAGCCGGCGCGACGGCGCGATGATCTCGGTATTGGCGCCGGTGATCGAGGCAACGCGGATGCGGCCCGCCAGGACGATCGACGGCGTCACCGGCCAATAGCCGCTCGCGTCCAGCTGGAGCTTCACATAGAGGTCGGCGGTCTTGTGGAGCGACGCTTCGGGCGAGATGCGGCCCGCGATGCGGTAACTTCGGCTGGGGTTCAGCAGGTCGTCCGTGCCGTCATAGGCCAGCGTCGCGGGTGCGGCGACGACGAAGAAGGTCCGGCGGCGATCCGCTCCGGTCGCCTGGATGGTGTCGCGTTCGTCGGATGCCAGCAATTCGCCGCCGACCGACCAGACCCACTTCTTCTGCCAGATGATGTTGGTCTGCCGTTCCAGATCGGCGGAAACCGAGAAACTCTTGGCGTCATAGGCGTTGAGATTGCTGTGCGAGGCGGCGATCTGCGCATTCAGGATGCGATCGCGCGCCTGATAATTAGAGCGGCGCAAGGTCGCGCTCAGCAATTGTTCGCGCGTGCCGGCGATGCCGCGGAAGGTGACCGCGCCCTCGGGGGGCAGCAGGTTGCGATGCTGCCACGACAATTCGGCGCGCGCGCCTTCGCCCGTGCCGTAGCCGAGTTCGCCCGCGATTGTGCGCGGTGGAGCGGGTTCGGTGAGGACCTGGATATCGACGACGGCGGGATCGGCGGCGGGGACAGGCGTGATCGTCGCGACCGAGACCAAGCTCGTCTGGATCAGCGCACGGCGCAGATCGTCGAGCCGGGCGGCGTCATATTCCTGGCCTTCGTGGAAACGGGCGATCTCGCCGAGGTGGTGCGCGGAAAAGACGGGGCGGGTGCCCGTCGGCAGGATCCGGCCGAAGCGCGCGGGCGCACCGGGATCGACGGCGAGGCTCAGCGTCGCCTCGCCGGTCGCATGATCGACGGTGACCTGCGGATCGGCGACCTTGGCGAAGGGGTAGCCTTCGCGGCCGAGGCGGGCGCGGTAATTGGCGACCTCGGTCGTGACGCGGTCGGCATCGACCGCGTCGCCCGGGCGGATCGCGAAGGCGTCGGCGAGCGGCGCGGTGCGGGTGCCGGCCCGGTCGAGCCCGGGGAGGGTGATCGTCGTGAAATGGTAGGCACGGCCGGTAGTGACGGCCAAGGTGACGGCGATCGGCGTGGCGGCGGCATCGACCTGACCTTCCACCGTGCCGTCGTAGCGGCCGACGGCGCGGAGCAACTGGCGCATCAGATCCTCGTCACCGACCAAGCGGCGGTTGATCTGCGCGGCGTTGGCTGGCTTGTTGTTGCCGGCCGCGAGCGCGGACAGGCCGTTGAACCGCAACCGGAAATTGGCACCGAGTTCGTCTATGCCGGTGATCGCCACGCGATAGGGGCGGGCAAGTTCGGCATCGTTGGCGCGGAGTGCTGCGGCCGCATCCGGCGCGACCGGTGCCGTGGCATCGGGGGCGGACAGATCGGGCCAGTCCACACCGAGATCGGGCATGGGAGCCAATGGCAGATCGGCGGTCAGCGGGGCTGGATCGGCGGTGGTGACCGGTGGGACGGGTGCATCGGCGAGAGGGGGCGGCGGCGTATCGGGCGCGGCCGTCTGGGCGCCGGCGGGAAGCGGCGTCAGGCAGAAGGTCGCAGCCGCGGCGGCGCCCAGTGCCGCTCGCATCGATACCGCAGGCATGCCCCTCCCTAGTGCAGGCCATGCGCCGCCGCCAGCCGGCGATGGCGCGGGCTGGTCACATCCCCGCGACAGTGGCAGGGAGGACACGATGAGCACGCCCCAGACCCCCAATCCCTCTGCGGCCGGCGTGCTGCTGGCAATCGCGATCCTGGGCGGCGCGGTGATCGGGATGATCGCGCGCCAGCCTTCCGCCGGCGTGGTCGGCGGGGTCGCGGTGGGCGTGGTGGCGGCCTTGCTCTTCTGGTGGCGCGATCGGAAGCGCACGGGGGTTTAATTCCCTCCGTTCGTTTCAAGCGGAGATCGAGCTTGTCGAGAGCGTAGTCGAAAAGTTTTGCTCGGCGCGCTGCGTGGGACACATCTCGACTTCGCTCGATGCTGCGGAGTTCTCGACAAGCTCGAACCAAACGGGTTGAGGGCCTGATCTTGCCTACCGCACCCGCCCGCCCGCCCAGAGCACCCGGCCCACGATCCGGATCCGGCTGCGGTCGGCATCGGGCCAGCTCTGGTGGGCGGGGTTGTCGCTGAGGACGGCCAGGCCGCCGTCGGGGCGCAAAGCGAGGCGCTTGACCATCAGCGCATCCTCGTTGCGCAGGACATAGACGCCGTCGCGCAGGCGCTCGGCGGCGTCGTTCGTGTCGACCAGGATGTCGTCACCGTCGGCCAGAGCGGGCAGCATCGAATCGCCCGTGACGCGGATCACTGACAGGCCCGCGGGATCGCCGACGCCGAGTTCGCGCAGCAGCGGCGCGGCGAAGGGCAGGGCCTCGGCCGGAGCGCCGCGCTCCTCCTCCAGCGAACCCGGCCCGGCCGAGGCGCCGAGCGCGCGGCGGGGCACGGCGATGATCGCGGCGGCGCGCAATGCCTCGCGCGGGGCGGCGGCGGGGACGGGGCGGGGCGCAGCCGGCGGCCCGCCCAGCGCCTCTTCGGAGACGCGGAAATAGGCGGCGAGTGCGCGACGATCCTCCTCCGCAAGCCGACGTGGGGAGCCGCGCTTCACATATTGCTGGATATAGGCGGGGTTGCGGCCGAGCATCCGCGACAGGCCCGCATAATCCTCGCGCCGCTCGGCGATAAGCGCCTCCAGCGCCGCACGCGGGTCAACGGCCATTTTTTCCTCCGCACATAGGAAAATTCCTAGACATGTAGGATTTGTCTTGCAAGCTAGAACATAACAGGAACGAAATCGGAGGGCGAATCGTGTATCTGCTGGGCCTCATCACCCGCCATCTGCAACGGACACGCATGCCGGAGACACTGTTCGGGAGGATGGTCCTGAACGATCCGCGCTTCGTCAGCGATCTGCGCGCCGGCCGCGAACCGGGGCCGCGGACCATAGCCAAGGTCTGCACCTACATCGCCGATGCGCAGGAGGCGCGGCGATGATCGCGGCAGGCAACCGGCCGCCAAGCGCACGGAGCGGGCGACCCGGCGCGCGCGAGGAATTGATCGCAGCGCTGGCGGCGCGGGGCGGGGAGGAGAGCGACGTGCGTGCGCTGCCGAGCCGCAACTGGGCCAGCGCGACCTTTTCCGGCGCACGCCACAGGCTGGAGATCTGCCTGCCGAGCGCGGCGGCGGTGGCTGCGTTCGAGGACGGACTGGCGGACGCGCAGTTCGCACTGCGCGGGCATCTCGTGGCGGACATCGTCGTCGCCGGGCGGCGCGCAGCGGGGGCCGGGACCCTGCTGGAGATCGAGGCGCTGACGATCGAGGAGAGTTGATGCGGCAGCCAGCCGGCCCGATGTGGGCGGGCTGCCGTTCACCCGGCTTGGTCAAGCGAACGCCGCCGATCTTGCGATCGGCGGCGCGCGGTAGTCTGGCCGATCAGGCGAAGCGCAGATTGGTCCGCTGGCGCCGGCGGAGCGAGCCGCCGACGAGTCCGAACCCGCCGATGAACATGCCCCAGGTCGCGGGCTCGGGGACTGCGGCGGGCGCACCGATCGTCAGATCGTCATAGCCGAAGCCGTCCGACGCCTTCGCGCCCTTCAAGGAGACGCTGGTGATCGCCGTGTCCGAGGTCAGGCCGAAGAACAGCAGATTGCCGTCCGGCTTCGCCGCGGTCGTCGTGACCTGATACGATCCGGCAGTGCCGTCGTTGAAGGTCACCGACAGCGCCGAGCCGAAGTCCGAAACGTCGGTCGCGTAGAAGCCGAACGCATAGACGCCGCCGGTGAAGCTGATCGTCAGATCGCCGGTCGCGTACAGTTCGCGCGACGGCGAGGTGGGGAAGAGGCCGTTGAAGGCCTGACGGACCTGACCGCTGCCGGACAAGGTCGCGGCGACCGTGCCGGCCGAACCTTCGAAGCTCAGCGCGAGCGGCAGAGCCTGGTTGACCGCGAAGCTTTCGATGTCTTCGACGCTGCTGGTGGAGAGCGCTGCGATGAAGGAGTCATGCGCCGTCTTGGCGGCACCGGAGACAACGCCGTTGGGCGTCGCCGTATAACCATAAAAGGTCGTCGCATCGGCGGTGGCCGACAAGGACAGGACCCCCAAAAACGCCGCAAAACCAAGCTTACGCATCACATTCCCCCTGGAGCATTGAACGCGAATCGGCGGATAGCGATTATCGAACGCTTGTCTAACGTTTTGTTAAGTTAACGCCTTGATAGGCCACGATTCATGGTTAACGATCGACTGCTCGCGTCGGGGCGGCGCGCTGCCAGACGCCCTTTTCGTCGCGGGCTTTCATCTGGTGAGAGATGCCCCTTCCCGCGGCGACGTCTTTGATCTTACCCTTTATCCGACCGGCGGAGACAAAAGCATCGCCGGACAGGGAGATGGACATGGACGGATCGGACGGCACGGGTCTCATGCGACGCGACGTTCTCGGCGGCATCGCCGCGGGCACTGCGGTCGCGGCAGGGGCGATGCCCGCGGCGGCGGCCACCACCAAGCGCAAGCGCTACGTTTCGGTCGGCGTCGGCAGCCGCAATCGCATGTACCAACAGGCGATCTGGGGTCCGCACAAGGAGCATGCCGACCTGGTCGCCGCAGTCGACGTCAATCCCGGCCGGCTCGCGCTCGTCGGGAAGCTCGCCGCCGCCAACGGTGCGGCCGCGCCCAAGGCCTATCTGGCCAGCGAGTTCGACAAGATGATCCGCGAGCAGAAGCCCGACGTGATCATCGTCACCCCGCCCGATGCGTTTCACGACGAGTATCTCGTCCGCACGCTGGAGGCGGGCTGCGACGTGCTGACCGAAAAGCCGATGACGACGACCGCCGAGAAGGCGCAGCGCATCCTGGATACGGTCAAGCGCACCGGCCGCCACATCCGCGTGACGCACAATTATCGCTACGCGCCCTATCGCAGCCAGGTGAAGGAGCTGCTGATGACCGGCGAGATCGGCGATATCTTGTCGGTCGATTTCCACTGGCTGCTCAACACCAGCCACGGGGCCGATTATTTCCGCCGCTGGCATGCGACCAAGGCGATTTCCGGCGGACTGATGATCCACAAGGCGAGCCACCATTTCGATCTCGTCAACTGGTGGCTGTCGGACATGCCGGTCGAGGTGCAGGCGGTAGGCAAGCGCGATTTCTATACGCCCGAGATGGCGCGCCGCTTCGGGCTGACCGGCGCGCACGA
Source organism: Sphingomonas natans (assembly GCF_030546695.1). Taxonomy (GTDB): domain Bacteria; phylum Pseudomonadota; class Alphaproteobacteria; order Sphingomonadales; family Sphingomonadaceae; genus Sphingomonas_I; species Sphingomonas_I natans. Next base: position 80,109 of record NZ_JAUOTP010000010.1, on the reverse strand, counting down.
GCGCTGCCACACCTGCCCGGAAGCGGCGAAGTGCACCTTCTTCTTCGATCTGGCGGCGGACCCCGACCTGAAGGCGATGTATCTCGATGCCGAGCGCTATGACGGCTATTTCCGTGACCAGTGCGTGTGGCGGCCCTCGATCACGATCGAGGATACGATGAACGTGATCGTCAAATATCAGGGCGGCACGACGCTCAGCTACAGCCTCAACGCCATCAATGCCTGGGAAGGCTATACGATCGCGTTCAACGGTACGAAGGGGCGGCTGGAGCATGTCGTGATCGAGCAGGCGGGCATATCCGGGCTCAACGGCAGCAGCATGGGCGATGCGATCCAGACGCGGATCATCCCGATGCGCGGCGATCCGCGCGACATCCCGCCGGCGACGGGTGCGGGCGGGCATGGCGGCGGCGATGCGGTGATGCTGGCGGAGATCTTCGATCCCAACGCGCCGGCGGATCCCCTGCTGCGGCGCGCGGACGAGCGCGGCGGCGCGGCGGCGGTGGTGATCGGGGTGGCGGCGAACCGCTGCTTCCAGACGGGGCAGCCGGTGAAGATCGCGGACCTGGTCACCGGGCTGACCCCGCCCGTTTATCCGAAGATGCCCGATCATACGGGGCCGGTGCCGATGCCGCGGCCGCTGAAGAAGGTGTGACGCCTCGTTCCATAGCCCGTCCCCCATCTCCCCAACCGCTCATCCTGAGGAGAGACTGAGCTTGTCGAAGGCCCGTCTCGAAGAACAGGCACCGTCGCGTCCCGTCCTTCGAGACGCCATTTCGACTTCGTGCCTTTGGCACGAAGTTTATCCTGAGCGCCTGCCTTGGCAGGCAGTCGAAGGGCTCAATGGCTCCTCAGGATGAGCGGGGGAGGGGGACTCGCTTCGTCGGAGCCGGAGCGGGTGGGAACCTAGACGGCTCCCGTCCCGTTGGCCCCGACATGTCAGACACCGAACGACCCGCCGTCCTCTGTTATGTCGACGATGCGCTGCCCGGAATCACCCGCAAGAAAGCCGGGCATGGCTGGGGCTATTACGATCCCAAGGGCAAGCGCATCACGAACCGCGACGAGATCGATCGGCTCAACGCGATCGCGCTGCCGCCCGCCTACAAGGAGGCGTGGTTCTGCCCCAGTCCGGACGGGCATATCCAGGCAACGGGCGTCGACGATCGCGGGCGCAAGCAATATCGCTACCACACCGCCTTCCGTGCCGCGCAGGACGCGCACAAATATGAGCGCTGTGCCGATTTCGGGCGCGCGCTGCCGCTGCTGCGCGCGCGGGTGGAGGAAGATCTCGCGTCGCGCTCGCTGGACCGCGATACGGTCGTCGCGGCGGTCGTGCGGCTGCTGGATCTCGGCCATATCCGCGTCGGCAACGAGGCCTATGCGAAGGATAACAACAGCTTCGGCGCGACGACGCTGCGAAATCGCCACGCCAAGGTGGCGGGCGCGAAGCTCAGGCTCGAATATATGGGCAAATCGGGCAAGAAGCAGAAACTGACCATCGAGGACAAGCGCCTCGCCTCGATCGTGCGCCGCACGCAGGACCTGCCCGGGCAGCATCTGTTCGAATATGTCGGCGAGGATGGCGCGCCCCATGCGGTCGGCTCGGGTGAGGTCAACGCCTACATTCGCGAGGCGACGGGCGGCGATTTCACCGCCAAGCATTTCCGCACCTGGGGCGCGAGCCTGCTCGCTTTCGAGCACATCATGGAAGCGGCGAAGGGCGGCAAGCTCTCGCTGAAGCCGATGCTGGAGGAAGTGGCCGCCGCGCTCGGCAACACGCCCGCGATCAGCCGCAAATCCTACGTTCATCCCGCGCTGATAGAGCTCTGCCGGCAGGGCAAGGGCGATGCGATGTGCGCGCTCAGGCTGCCCCGCGCGACCAAATATATGACCGGCGCCGAACGCGCGCTGATCGGTTTCCTCGACGAGATTGCGGAGGCCGCGAGCAAGGAAGCGAAGGCCGCCTGATGGCAGATCCGATCGTGAATACCGCCCAGATGAAGCAGCCGCTCGTCGTCTCGACCAGCTCGCTGCAGGCGCTCTGGGACCAGAGCATCGCCTGGATCCTGAGCCACTATCTCCAGATCACGATCGCCACCGCGATCGGCGCGGTACTGGTCGCGGTGATGCTGGGCTTGCGCTGGCTGGGCAAACGGCTCTGCCGGCGCGGATCGACGCTCACCCACTGGCCGGTGACGATCGGGCGTGTGATCATGCGCACGCATCTATGGTTCATGGTGCTGTTCGCAGCCAAGCTCGTCTCGGGCTATGCCGATCCGCCGCATCTGGTCGCGCAGACGATCAGCGTGGCCTTCACCGTCGCCGCCGCGATCCAGGGCGCCTTGTGGGCGCGCGAATTCGTGCTCGGCATCGTCGAGCATAGGGCGGGCGACGACATTCACAGCGGGCTCGGCAGCGCGATCGGGATCATCCGGCTGCTCGTGACGATCGTGCTGTTCGCGATCGCGGGCGTCGCGATCCTCGATAATCTCGGCGTCAACGTGACCGGGCTCGTCGCCGGGCTGGGCATCGGCGGCATCGCGATCGGTCTCGCCGCCAAGGGCATTTTCGACGATCTCTTCTCGGCGCTGTCGATCATCTTCGACCGGCCGTTCCAGCGCGGCGATTCGATCCGCTGGGATTCGACGAGCGGCACCGTCGAGCAGATCGGGCTGAAGACGACGCGCGTGCGATCGGTCAGCGGCGAGGAGGTGGTGATCTCGAACACCAACCTGCTCAACAAGGAATTGCACAATATGGCGCGGCTGGACCGGCGCCGGATCGAGATGGTGCTGGGGCTTGCTTATTATACGCCGCCCGACGTGTGCGCGGGCGTGCCGGCGATGCTGAAGGGGATCGTCGAGGCGCAGGACAAGTGCACGCTCGTGCGCTGCGGCATGTTCGGCTTCGGGGATTCGACGCTCGACTTCAATCTGCAGTTCGACGTGCATTCCGAGAATTACAACGAGGTGTTCGCGGCGCGACACAAGGTGTGCGTCGCGATCCTCGAGGCCTTCAATGAAGCGCATATCGACTTCGCCTTCCCGACCCAGACCGCGGTGATTGCGGGCCCCGACGGCAAGCCGATGATCGATGCGGACAGCCATGCAAGCAGGCCGGGGCTGCCTCACCCGGCGGCCGCGACGCACGAAGCGACCGAGAGCGAGATCGCCCCCGCCTGAACGGAACCCGAAAGCCTGCCGGGCGCTTTTCCCGGGACGGTTTTCGAGGAGAGACACGATGGCAGACGACGCTCAGATCGAGGCGCGCTTCTGGACGGAATTGAAGGCCAGCCCCTTCGTGATGCTGGGCCTGGACGGCGCGCGCGATGGCTACACCCAGCCGATGACCGCGCAGATCGATGGCGACGACAGCGGCCCGCTCTATTTCTTCACGACGAAGGACAATGGGTTGGTGGCCGAGCTCGGCACGTCGGATCGCGCGATCGCGACCTTCACCGGCAAGGGCCACGATTTATTCGCCAGCATTCACGGTTCGCTGAGCATCGACAGCGATCCCGCCACGATCGACCGGCTATGGAACAGCCATGTCGAAGCCTGGTACGAGGGCGGCAAGAGCGATCCCAAGCTGGCTCTGCTGCGCCTGGATACGGAAAGCGCGAAGATCTGGCTGGGCGGCTCCTCGATCGGCGCGGCGCTGACGCGCCTGTTCGGCAAGGATCCGAAGGCGAGCTACAAGGACAATGTCGCCGAAGTGGCGCTGTAACTTCACCCTCTCCAGCAAAGCTGGGAAGGGTTAGCCCCACAATTCCGGCGCGGCGGCGGCGAGGAGACCCTTCGTCGCCGTCATCGCATGTTTGCGATCCTCCGCGAGCAGGAGCGCGCCGTCGAGATCGATCCAGCGGGCCTGCGAGGCGACGAGCGCGGCGGGGGCGATCCCGAGCGAGGTCGCGAGCATGCAGCCGACCATGATCTCAAGTCCCGCGGCGGGGGCTTCCGCCGCCAGTGCCAGCGCCTCGGTGAGGCCACCCGCTTTGTCGAGCTTGATGTTGATCGCGGCGTAGCGTCCGACGCAGCGCTCCAGATCGGCGCGATCCTGGCAGCTTTCGTCGGCGCAGAGCGGGATCGGGCTGACGACGTTGTCGAGCAGATGATCCTGGCCCGCCTTCACCGGCTGCTCGATCAGTTCGACCCCGAACGGGACGAGCGCGCCGGCTTCGGCGGCGACGTCGCGGCCGGTCCAGGCTTCGTTGGCATCGACGATCAGGCGCGCGGCGGGCGCGCCCTTGCGGACGGCGGCGACGCGCGCGATGTCGCCCTCGCCGGCAAGCTTCAGCTTGAGCAGGGGCAGATTGGCGACGGCGCGCGCGTCCGCCTCCATCCGGGCGGGCTCGCCGAGCGAGATAGTGAATGCGGTTTCAAGCGGCTGCGGCGCCGAGAGGCCGGCGAGCCGCCAGACCGGGATGCCGCTGCGCTTGGCTTCCAGATCCCACAGCGCGCAATCCAGCGCGTTGCGCGCCGCGCCGCGCGGGAGGAGGGTCTGGAGCGCGATGCTGTCCAGGCCGGCCTCGACCTGCTCGCGCACGCCTTCCAGCACGGCGAGGATGCCGCTCGCGCTTTCGCCGTGATAATAGATGGCGGTCGCCTCGCCTCGGCCGACGAGCCCGCCCTCGGCGAGTTCGGCGATGACCACCTCGACATCGCGCTTGGCGCCGCGCGAAATGGTGAAGGCGCCGCGGACCGGCCAACGCTCGATCCGGGCAGACAAGGTACGGTGAAGCATCGGCGCGATCATAGGCCCCTGGCGCGGCTCGCGCCAAGGATGCCTATGGCCGAGTCAGGCCTTGGCGGCGCGCGCGTCGGCGTCGAGGATGAACTTCTCGAGCACGGGCGCGATCTCGTCGCGCCAGCGGCGGCCGTTGAAGATGCCGTAATGGCCGACCTTGGGCGCCATATAATAGGTCTTGTAGGCATCGGGCAGGTTGGTCGCGAGCGTAAGCGCGGCCTTGGTCTGGCCGAGGCCGGAGATGTCGTCCTTCTCGCCTTCCACCGCGAGCAGGGCGATGTCGATGATCGCGCCCGGATCGACCCGCTCGTCATGATGCATCATCTCGCCCTTGGGCAGGAGGTGGCGCTGGAAGACGACGTCGATCGTCTGCAGGTAGAATTCCGAGGTCATGTCGCAGACCGAGCGATATTCCTCGTAGAAAGCCTTGGTCGAGTCGGCATGCTCCTCGTCGCCGTCGACGAGATGCTTGAACATCTGCCAGTGGCTGACGAGGTGGTTGCCGAGGTTCATCGCCATGAAGCCGCTGAGCTGGACGAAGCCCGGATAGACCTTGCGCCCGCCGCCGGGATGGAACCACGGCACGGTCTGGATCACATTCTGTTCGAACCAGCTATGCGGGCGCTGCGTCGCGGTGGTGTTGACTGCGGTCGGCGCCTCGCGCGTGTCGATCGGGCCGCCCATCATCGTGATCGAGCGCGGCCGCGCATGATGCTTCTCGGCCGACATCAAGGCGGCGGCGGCATAGACCGGCACCGCCGGCTGGCAAACCGCGAGGACGTGCGTGCCCGGGCCGATATGGTCGAGGAAATCGACGACGTAATCGATATAATCGTCGAGATCGAAGGTGCCGAAGGCGAGCGGCACTTGGCGCGCATCGGCCCAATCGGTGATCCACACGTCGTGGCCGGGCAGCATGCGCTCGACCGTGCCGCGCAACAGCGTGGCATAATGTCCCGACATCGGCGCGACGATGAGCAGCTTGGGCTGGTTCTTCGGCGCCTTGGGACGGGTGAAATGGATGAGCTGGCCGAACGGGCGGACCGCCTCGATCTTCTCGATCACGGGTACCGCCTTGCCGGCGATCTGCGTCGTGGGCAGGCCGAAGCTGGGCTTGCCGTAGCTGGCGGAGGCGTGGGCGAACACATCGAGGCCGGATGCGAAGATCGGCGTCAGCGGAGATTTCGAGAAGGGATTGGACGGATTGGTCATCCAATCCGAACTGGCGCCCGCCAACGCGCTGGCGCCAGCCAGGAAGCTGCGCTGCATCTCGTAAGCTTCGTACAACACCAAGGTGTCTCCCAAAAATCCGTCGTTTCCGGACAAACGATTGTGAGCCCGTAGGTGTTGCAATGCAATATAATGCACGTCCGCTGACGTGTGATTGAGCCCCTATCGGGGCACTGCTAGTAACGGCATATGGCCTCTTCCCTTGATACCGCACCCGATAAACGCCGGCTGGGCGAACTCGGCCTCATCTGGCGGATCGCCGCCCGCTATCCAGGGCGGATCGCTGGCGCGCTGGCGGCGCTGATCGTCTCCTCGGCGGCCACCTTGGGCATACCCTATGGCTTCAAGCGCGTGATCGATCGCGGCTTCGTCGGCAGCGGGGGATCGCCCGCGCATGTCGCGACGAGCTTCCATTATCTGCTGATGATCGTGGGCGTCCTGGCGATCGCGACGGCCCTGCGCTTTTATTATGTGTCCTGGCTCGGCGAGCGGGTCATCGCCGACGTGCGGCGCGAGGTACAGGCGAATCTGCTCACCTTGAGCCCGCGTTTTTTCGAGGAGAATCGTCCGTCCGAGATCGCCTCGCGGCTGACGGCGGATACCGCGCTGATCGAGCAGGTCGTGGGATCCAGCGTCTCGATAGCGCTCCGCAACATCTTCATCGGCCTCGGCGGCATCGCCTACATGTTCATCCTGTCGCCGAAGCTGGCGGCCTTGCTGCTGCTGGCGATCCCGGTGGCCGTCGTTCCGATCGTGATGTTCGGCCGGCGCGTGCGCGCCCATTCGCGTACCTCGCAGGATCGCGTCGCCGATATCGGCGCGACGGTGGCCGAAGTCGTCGGTGCGATGAAGATCGTCCAGGGCTTCAACCAAGAATCGCGCGAGCGCCGCCGCTTCGCCGATGTCGTTGAGCGCGCCTTCGCCGCATCGCGCACGCGCATCGTGATCCGCGCGATCATGACCGCGATCGTGATCGGGCTGATCTTCGGCGCGGTGACGCTCGTGCTGCAGCAGGGCGCGGTCGATGTCGCCAGGGGGCGGATGACGGGGGGATCGATCTTCGCGTTCGTCGTCGTCGCTGGGCTCGTCGCCGGCGCATTCGGTGCGCTGACCGAAACCTATGGCGATCTGCTGCGCGGCGCGGGCGCGGCGGCGCGGCTCGGCGAATTGCTGACCGAGAAAGCCGAGATCGCGGCGCCGCTCAAGCCGCAGGCGCTGCCGCTGCCGCCGCGCGGCGGGCTTTCCTTCGATCATGTCGAGTTCCGCTATCCCACGCGGCTGGAGGTAGCGGCGCTCCACGATTTCAGCCTCAATATCGAGCCGGGCGAGACGGTCGCGATCGTCGGCCCGTCGGGTGCGGGCAAATCGACGCTCTTCCAGCTGGCGCAGCGTTTCTACGATCCGATGGCGGGGACGGTGCGGATCGACGGTGTCGCGCTGACGCAGGTCAATCCCGCCGATGTCCGCGCGCGGATCGCGATCGTGCCGCAGGACACGGTGATCTTCGCCGCCTCCGCGCGCGACAATCTGCGTTACGGCAAGTGGGATGCGGACGATGCGGCGATCTGGGCGGCAGCCGAGAGCGCCAATGCCGCCAAGTTTCTGAGCGATCTGCCGCAGGGCTTGGACACGTTCATGGGCGAGGGCGGCGCGCGGCTGTCGGGCGGGCAGCGCCAGCGGCTCGCCATCGCGCGCGCGGTGCTGCGCGATGCGCCGATCCTGTTGCTCGACGAGGCGACTTCGGCGCTGGATGCCGAGAGCGAGCGGCTCGTCCAGCGCGCGCTGGAGCGGCTCATGAAGGGCCGTACCACAATCGTCATCGCGCATCGCCTGGCGACGGTACGGATGGCGGACCGGATCGTGGTGATGGACCAGGGCCGGATCGTGGAAGAGGGCAAGCATGACGCGCTGGTGGCGCGGGGCGGCCTCTATGCGCGGCTCGCGAAGCTGCAGTTCGACAGCGAAGTCGCGTGATCCAGAGGGTCATGCCGTCGCAGGCATGATGTCGCGCTGACATCGACGGATCGCGAGTGCTCCGCGCGACCGGGCATCGACCAAGGGTCATTGCCGGACGGGCGATCGCGCGAGCGGATACGGCCTATCCTGTCGCGGAACGGCAGACTTAAGAACCGCGTCGCATTCCCGCTGAGCGGTCGATCGATCTTTTTTTCGATGCGCTCGACCGCATGATCTGTTTACACGCTGTAAGACGCGTAGTCGGTCTGCGGGCTGGAAGCCAATATATTACTAGTTCTTAATACATCACCTAACACTGCATTAGGCACTAATCAGCGTGGCAATTATGGTTAAGACGAATTAACGAAGTTAAATGAACCTTACATCATCTTGAATGAGATCGTGATATTCTTCGAATTATCTATCAGTGAAGGAACCGGGATTGCGGCGGGAGGTTCTGCCATCATGAATACGATCGGCGAGACTCGCTGAACGAAGGAATTGGAAATGGCATTCGCCGCGACAGCACGGGAATATCCCGACCGGAACGTCCCCCCGTTCGTCGGACCCGCGTCGCAGACCGCCGACCGGATCGACGCGGCCCGGCTGCGCGCGCTGCACGCCGAGGTTGTTGCTCAGTCTGTTTCGGATCGCTGGCCGGCGCCGGTGCGCGCGGCGATCATCGTCGGCGGCGGCATCGCCAGCTGGATCGGGTTGATCGCCATATTCGTCGCCGCGATCAGATAACCGCGCATCGAATTTTGTATCAGTAGCTTAGCGAAAGTACGCGATCATGGCCGGACACCTCGGAATTGCCGTCATGGCACTCGGCACGCTTCTCACGGCAGGCTTGCCGACCGCCTATACGCTCGGCGCGACGCGGCCCGCGCAGGCGGAGGCGATGACTCCAGATCTCGCGCCCTCGGCCCCGGTGGGCGATCAGTATCTCGCGCGCAGCGCCGATGGCTTCTTCTACGCTTCTGCCGAGGTGAACGGCCGCAAGGTCAGGCTGCTGATCGACACCGGCGCCAGCGCGATCATGCTGTCGACCGCCGAGGCGACGCGGCTGGGCGTTCCGGTGAAGGCGCTGGCCTATCACGAACGGGTGATGACAAGCGCCGGCTCGGTGCCGATGGCGCGCGTCATGATCGATCACATGACGGTGGCGGGCCGCACGTTCCAGGACGTCCCGGCCATGGTGACCCCCTCCAGCAGCGGCATCGGCCTGATGGGCCAGAGCTTGCTGGCGCGCTTCCAGGTCGTGTCCATCTCCGGCGACACGCTCAAGCTGAGCTGATCCCGGCCCTCACTTGGCATCCACGACCGGCAGCCACACCGCGCTCGCGGCGCCGGGCGAATGCGCGACGGTCATCGTCTGCGCCTTGTAGTCGGCCGGCTTGGCGAAGAAGATGTTGGGCACATAGGTCTGCGGGTTGCGATCGTAGAGCGGGAACAGGCTCGACTGGATCTGCACCATGATCCGGTGGCCGGGCTGGAAGACGTGGTTGGTCGTCGGCAGCCGGAACTTATATTCCTGCAGCTTGCCCGCCGGGATCGGCTTCGGATGTTCAAAGCTCTCGCGATAGCGGCCGCGGAAGATATCGAGCGCGACCGCGAGCTGATAGCCGCCCATCTCGGGCTGTGAGGGCACCTCGTCGGGATAGACGTCGATCAGCTTGACGACCCAATCGGCATCGGTGCCCGTCGTCGCCGCGAACAGATCGGCGATCGCCGCGCCGGAGATACGGACGGGCGCGGTCAGTTTCGGCGTTTCGTAGACGAGCACGTCGGGCCGCGTGCCGACATTGCGCTGGTCGGAGACGAGCCACGGCTTCCACTGATCGGCATCGTCCATCTTCACCGGGCGCGGCACGAACGGGATCGGCTTGGCGGGGTCGGAGACATAGACGTCGCTGCCTTTGACGGTGGGCGCCGCGAAGGACAGGCTCTTGCCGGCGCTCAGATAGAGCGGCTTCAGCGGAGCCGGGCAGTCCTTCTGGCAGGCGAGCGGCCAGCTCGGCAGGCGATCCCAATGATTCTCGCCCGTATTGTAGATGAAGACCTTGGGCGTCTCGGCCTTGGGCGCGCCGTCCTTCAGATATTGATCGAAGAAAGGCAGCAGCACGTCGCGGCGAAACTGCAGCGCGGTGTCGCCGTCCCATTTCAGCGGGCCGAGGCTCGCTGCGTCGTAATTGACCTGGCTGTGCCGCCACGGGCCCATCACCAGATAATTGTTCGCCTCGTGCCCCGCGGCCTTCAGCGCCTCCCAGCTATGGATCGCGCCATACATGTCCTCCTGGTCCCACAGGCCCTGCAGCCACATCGTCGGCACGTTGGAGGGCTTGGCAGCGACGAGCGTGTCGAGCGCCTGGCCCTGCCAATAAGCGTCGTAGCGCGGATGCTCGGCCATGCGCCGCCACATGCCGAACTGCTCGAGCTTGTGCGCCTTGGCGAAGTCGCCAGCCGAGCCCGCGCGCAGGTAGAGATCGTAATCGTCGGCACTCGAGGTGACGATCTCGTCGCCGCCCTTCCGGCTGCTCTCCTGCCCGACGAAATAGCTGTCGCTGCCCTGACGATAGGCGCCGTGGTGGAACCAGTCGTCGCCCATCCAACCATCGACCATCGGGCTTTCGGGTGCCGCGACCTTCAGCGCGGGATGCGGATCGAGCAATGCCATGACGACGGTGAAGCCTTCGTAGGAAGAGCCGATCATCCCCACCTTGCCGTTGGTCTCGGGGATATTCTTCACGAGCCAGTCGATCGTGTCCCACGCGTCGGTCACATGATCGGTGTCGGTCGGGTTGAGCGGGCCGCGCACGGGGCGGGTCATCTCATAGGACCCCTCCGAGCCATATTTGCCGCGTATGTCCTGGAAGACGCGGATATAGCCCGCCGCGACGAACTGGTCGTCGCCCTGCGGCAGGATCGCGAGCATCGAGCCCGAGACGTTGCGCGCGGCGCGCTTGTCGGCATTATAGGGCGTGCGCGTTAGCAGGATCGGCGCGCGCGTCGCGCCCTTGGGCACGACGATGACGGTGTGAAGCTTCACCCCGTCGCGCATCGACACCTCGACGACGCGCTTCACATAATCATAGCCGTCGATCGGCTCGACATAATGAGCCGGGATGTCGTTCGCGGCAGGCGCGGATCGCGGCGGCGTCTGCGCGGTGGCGGTGGTGGCGAGCAGAGCGGCGAGGAGCGGGAGTGTCTTGGTCATGACCCCAGCTTAATGGCTTTCGCGCGCAAGGCGAGGGGTGCAGGCGTGGTCACCGGGCCGGATCGTGCGCGGCGGCGGGCTGCCTGGGAGCATCGCTTACCGGCTCCAGGCATCCGACCGCGCGGCCTAGTCCATCGTCAGCACGACCTTGCCGACATGATCGCCCGCCTCGACGCGGGCATGCGCATCGGCGGCGCGATCGAGCGGGAAGGTGCGGTCGATCACGGGGCGCAGTTCGCCGCGCTCGGCGAAGGGCCAGACCTTTTCGCGGATGTCGGCGCAGAGCGCGCTCTTGAAGGCGGTGTCGCGGGGGCGGAGCGTGGAGCCGGTCAGCGTCAGGCGGCGGACCATCAGCTCGAAGATCGGGATTGTCGCCTTCGCCCCGCCCTGCACCGCGATCGAGACGTGGCGGCCTTCTTCGGCCAGGCACCTCATGTTGCGGGGCAGATAGTCGCCGCCGACCATGTCGAGCACGACATTCACGCCGCGGCCGCCAGTGATGCGCTTCACCTCCTCGACGAAGTCGGCCGTCTTGTAGTCGATCGCTTGATCCGCGCCGATCCGGAGCGCGGCCGCGCATTTGGCGGCGCTGCCCGCCGTGACGATCACCTCGATCCCGAACAGCTTCGCAAGCAGGATCGCGGTGGTGCCGATGCCGCTGGTGCCGCCGTGGACGAGCAATGTCTCTCCCGCTTTCGCGCCGCCCCGCTGAAAGACATTGTGCCAGACGGTAAACAAAGTCTCGGGCAAGGCCGCCGCCTCGATCAGGCTGAGCGCCTCGGGCACGGGCAGGCAGTGGCCGACATTCGCGATAGCATATTCGGCCTGCGCACCGCCCGCGACAAGCGCGCAGACGTTCGTGCCGATCAGCGACTCGCCAGCGGCGTCGCCCGCCGCCACGACCTGGCCCGCAAGCTCCATGCCGAGGATCGAGGGCGCGCCGGGGGGCGGCGGATATTTGCCCTCGCGCTGCATGATCTCGGGCCGATTGACGCCGGAGGCCGCGACTCGGACGAGGATTTCGCCCGGTCCCGGAGCCGGCACGGGGCGCTCGACGGGGACCAGAATCGCGGGTCCGCCGGGCTTCTCCGGATCGAGCGCCTTCATCATGTGAGGCAAGGCGTGCATCTGTTTCTCCGGAACCGGCAGTTGGTCGCGGGCTTTATTGACAGGCGTCCGAAGAGGGTCAACGTTGCTGCCATGGATCTCGATGACATCCTGCCGCGCAAATCAGCCGATCCCGCCGCGGCGCTTTCGGCGCAGGATCTCGACAGTTTGTCCGTCGAGGAACTGCACGCCCGGATCGCGACGCTGGAAGGCGAGATCGAACGGACCCGCGGCAAGATCGCATTCGCCGTTAACCATCGTGCAAGTGCCGAAGGCCTATTCAAACGATGAAGGCGGGTCCCGCTTTCGGATGGGAAGCCCGCAAAGGGCCCCGGCTTGATCGGCGGGATCAGCATCACGACATGAGGATGGTCGCAGGGCCGTTCTTCGGCCGCTGCCAGGAGTAAGCTGAACCATGCCATCCTTTGCCCGCGAGCTCGAGCAGACGCTGCATAACGCGCTGACCGCTGCCTCTTCCCGCCACCACGAATATGCGACGCTCGAGCATCTTCTGCTCGCGTTGATCGGCGACGAGCATGCCGCCAAGGTCATGAGCGCCTGCGGGGTCGAGCTCGGCGATCTCAAGACCGCCGTGACGACCTATCTCGACACCGAACTGGATGCCCTGAAGACGCAGGGCAATGCCGATCCGTCGCCGACCAGCGGCTTCCAGCGCGTTGTCCAGCGCGCGATCCTCCATGTCCAGTCCTCGGGCCGCGAGGAGGTGACGGGCGCCAACGTGCTCGTCGCGCTCTTCTCGGAGCGCGAGAGCTATGCCGTCTATTTCCTGCAGCAGCAGGATATGAGCCGCCTCGATGCGGTGAGCTTCCTCAGTCACGGCGTCGGCAAGGCCGGTCAGCCCACGGAGAATCGCGAGGTGAAGGGCGAGGACGAGAAGGCGCAGAAATCCGAGGGCAAGCAGAAGGGCGAGAGCGCGCTCAAGCAATTCTGCGTCAACCTCAACGAGAAGGCCAAGGACGGCCGCGTCGATCCGCTGATCGGCCGCACCGCCGAGGTGGATCGCACGGTGCAGATCCTGTGCCGCCGCTCGAAGAATAACCCGCTCTATGTGGGCGATCCGGGCGTCGGCAAGACGGCGATCGCTGAGGGCCTCGCGCGCAAGATCATCGAGGGCCAGGTGCCCGACGTGCTGCTGCCGGCGGTGATCTACTCGCTCGATATGGGCGCGTTGCTCGCGGGCACACGCTATCGCGGCGATTTCGAGGAGCGGCTGAAGCAGGTCGTCAACGAGCTCGAGAAGATGCCGCATGCCGTGCTCTTCATCGACGAGATCCACACCGTGATCGGCGCGGGCGCCACTTCGGGCGGGGCGATGGATGCGTCCAACCTGCTCAAGCCGGCTCTGTCGGGCGGCACGATCCGCTGCATCGGATCGACCACCTACAAAGAGTTCCGCAATCATTTCGAGAAGGACCGGGCGCTGCTCCGGCGCTTCCAGAAGATCGACGTGAACGAGCCGACGATCGAGGACACGATCAAGATCATCACCGGGCTGCGCTCGGCGTTCGAGCAGCACCATTCGGTGCGCTACACGCCCGAGGCGATCAAGTCGGCGGTCGAGCTTTCGGCGCGCTACATCAACGATCGCAAGCTGCCCGACAAGGCGATCGACGTGATCGACGAGGTCGGCGCGATGCAGATGCTGGTCGTGCCCTCCAAGCGGAAGAAGGTGATCACCGCCAAGGAGATCGAGCAGGTCATCGCGACGATGGCGCGCATCCCGCCGAAATCGGTCTCGACCGACGACACGCGCGCGCTCGCCAGCCTCGATACCGATCTGAAGCGCGTCGTGTTCGGGCAGGACAAGGCGATCGAGGTGCTGTCGTCGGCGATCAAGCTGAGCCGTGCGGGCCTGCGAGATCCGGACAAGCCGATCGGCAATTATCTGTTCTCCGGCCCGACCGGCGTCGGCAAGACTGAGGTCGCGCGCCAGCTCGCCTCGATCATGGGCATCCCGCTCCAGCGTTTCGACATGAGCGAATATATGGAGCGGCATTCGATCAGCCGGCTGATCGGCGCGCCCCCGGGCTATGTCGGCTACGATCAGGGCGGGCTGCTGACCGACGCGGTCGACCAGCAGCCGCATTGCGTGCTGCTGCTCGACGAGATCGAGAAGGCGCATCCCGATCTGTTCAACATCCTGCTGCAGGTGATGGATAACGGGAAGCTGACCGATCACCACGGCAAGACGGTCGATTTCCGCAACGTCATCCTGATCATGACGACCAATGCGGGCGCCTCCGACATGGCCAAGGAGTCGATCGGCTTCGGCGCGAGCAGCCGCGAGGATGTGCAGGAGGAGGCGGTGAAGAAGCTCTTCACCCCCGAATTCCGCAACCGCCTCGATGCGATCGTGCCGTTCGACTATTTGCCGACGCCGGTCATCGGCCGCGTCGTCGAGAAGTTCATTCTGCAGCTCGAGCTGCAGCTGGCGGATCGCGACGTGCATATCAGCCTCGACGAGCCCGCCAAGGCATGGCTTACCGAGCGCGGCTACGACAAGCTCTATGGCGCGCGGCCGATGGGTCGCCTGATCCAGGAGAAGATCAAGCAGCCGCTCGCCGAGGAACTGCTGTTCGGCAAGCTCGTCCATGGTGGCGAGGTGAAGGTCCACATGAAGGAGGGCGCGCTTGCGTTCGAGATCGTGTCGGCCGCGCCGAAGAAGCCCAAGAAGGGTGGTCGCGCCAAGAAGACTGCCGAGCAGGCGTAGGCTTCAGCTTGATTTGGTGACGGAGAGGGCGTCGGCGGGAGCCGGCGCTCTTCCTGTATTCGTCCATTCCCGACTGGTTTGGCCGGAGTCGCGTTGCTCGTGACGGCGAAGTGCGTTATAACGCTCGTATGAACATGCCGCTAAAACTCGTGAAGATCGGTAACTCGACGGGCATCGTTCTGCCGAAGGAATTGTTGGCGCGCCTCCGGGTCGGCCTGGGCGATAGCCTATATGCCAGCGAAGCGCCGGATGGGGTGCGTTTGACAGCGTCCGATCCCAATTTCGAGACGAAGATGGCGGCGGCCGAAGCGATCATGCGTGAAGATCGCGATATATTGCGCGTTCTGGCCCAGTGACCGAGCCCGAGCGCATCGAGCCGGTCTGGCTCGACGCTGCCGATGCTCTTGCCATTCACGATCGACAGCTCGCCGAGCATGGCGGCGGTTCGGGCGTACGGGATCACGGTTTGCTTGAATCCGCCCTTGCCCGGCCGATCAATCGTTGGGCCTACGGCGAAGATGATCCGGCCGCGCTGGCGGCTGCTTATGCCTATGGCATCGCCCGCAATCACCCGTTCGTGGACGGAAACAAGCGGACCGCGTGGGTGCTCGCGCGTCTCTTTCTCGTCGTCAATCATCAACGCCTTGTCTTCGATCCGGCGGATGCCATTGCGACCGTGCTCTCGCTTGCCGCAGGTGAGCTAGCCGAGGAGGAATTGGCGGACTGGTTCCGCAGTCGGATCGCCGGCGGCTGACACTCTCGCCGGCCGCCGCCCTGGCGAGCGAAGGCCGGCGGTCGGCAGTCCGTCGATCATTTCTGCGCGAGAAGGATCACGTCTTCCGTTTCCGGCCCGCCGCGATAATCTGCGAGGACCCGGGTCACTTGCGGGCGCGCGCTCGCCATCGCCTCGGAACGGCAGTGATATTCCTCGCCTGACGGCAGCGCCTGGCCGAAGGCAAGATCGCGGCAGATCAGGTTCGCGGTGTCGCGGACGCGACGCTGGAGCGTTTCGCGATCCAATGCCGTCGACAGATCGAGATCGGCATAAGGAACGGGCCGGCTGAGTTGCCGGACATCGGTGAGCGTCAGGCGGGACGAGGCCGCGAGCGCGGCGAAGGCAAGTAGATCGAGCATTGTTCACTCCTTGGTATAAGGGCGGGAGCCGCCCGCCCGGCGGTATGGGATCAGGCCCGCGCGGGGCGGGGACGGGCGCGCAGCTTCGTGCCGACGAGGCCGAGGCCCAGCACCATCGCCGCCCAGTTGACGGGCTCGGGCGCGGCGGAGGCGAAACTCACTGTATCAAGCCCGAGATAATCGTTGCCCTCGCCGTTCAGGAAGGCGATCCGCGTCGTCGCGCGGGTGGCGGTGACGGGCAGGCTGAAGCGCTTCCAGACGATGCCATTGTCGGTGCCGTCGTCGTTGACGAACTCGGTCAGCGGTCCGCCGTCGATCGACAGGCGCAATGTCGCGGCGGACCGGTAATCGGAGGAGACGCTGCCGCTCGCGATCACGCGGCCAACGAAGAAGCTGAGCGTGTAAACCTCGCCGATCGTCGTCGAAATGTCCTGATAGACGCCATCGGCGGGGCTGGAGTTACCGGTGCCGGTCAGATCGAGCGAGTTGCGGCCATCCTGCGCATTGAAGACCAGGGATGGCCCGGTGCCGCTCATATAGCCGCGGTCGACCTGGAGGATGTCGACTCCGGTCGTGTACCAGTGGCCGCCGTCGAACGAGCCGCCGCCGGCATGGTGGCTGTAGCCGCCGATCTCGGCGGGGTTCAGCTCGAAGCTGCCGTCGAGGATCAACTCGGCGGCGGAGGCCGGCACGGCCAGGAACGCGGCGCAGCACGCCGCGACGAAGAGTCGCTTCATTGTCTTGTCCTTCGTTGGTTGGGAAAAGCCGCCCGCGTCAGCAGCGGGCGAGAGGCTCCGGCAGCGCCAGATGGAGCGAGGGCGGCGCGTGGCCGCGCACGCTGATCGGGCCGAACTGCGCGCGATATTGGCCCGGCGTCATGCCGGTCGTTCGCTTGAACAGGGTCCGGAAGAAGCCGAGATCGCTATAGCCGACCGCCTCGCTGATCAGCCCGACCGCGCGGCTCTCATGCTCCAGCATGACCTTCGCCGCCTCGATCCGCAGCGACTGGAGATAAGCGGCGGGCAGCCGCCCCGTTGCCGCCTTGAAGCGGCGCACGAACGTCCGTTCGCCCAGCGCGGCGCGCTCGGCGAGCAGCTCGGTCGAGACGTCCTCCCGGAAATGTTCAAGCAGATAGGCTTCCACGGCGCGGATCTGCGGATCGTCATGCGCCTTCGACACGGGCAGCACCGCATAGCCGGACTGCATCAGCCGCGGCATCGGCAGCAGCAAGGCCTTGGCGGTCTGCACCGCCACCTCGTGCCCGCAAAATTTGGCGACGAGATACAGGCTGATGTCGATCGCGGCGCCGACCCCGCCGCTGCACAACAGGCGCTGATCCTCGGTCACGAACAGCTCCGGCCGCCAGATCACCTCCGGGAAGCGCGCAGCGAGATCGGGACAAGCCGCCCAGTGCGTCGTCGCGATCCGGCCGTCGAGCAGGCCCGCGGCGGCGAGATACGCGGCGCCCATGCAGACGCCGACGACATAGGCGCCCTGCGCGTGCAGCCGCCGCAGCCACGGCAGGATCGCGCTATTCTCGACGAGCTTGAGATCCAGATCGAGGCCCGAGGTCGGCACGATGACGATGTCGCACTGATCGACATCGCCGATCCCGCATTCGGGCAGCATCGCGAAGCCGTAGGGCGTCCGCACCGGGCGGCCATCGACCGAGACGGTCCTGACGCGGAAGCGCGGCCGCGCCGGCTCCTCCATCAGCAGGTTCCACAGATGCCCGGCCGAATGGAAGATCTCGGTCGGCATGACCGCGGTCGACGAAAGCCCGCCTTCGAACATCACGATCGTGACATCGAGAACGCGTTCGCCCCGCGGCATTAATTCCCCCACCACCATCGTTCAGCCATTCGCCGTTTCGGGGCCGATCATGCCCGCAACGGGCGTGATCCGGGATGCGGGAAAGCCGCTGAGCCGCGCATGTTCGCGGATCGAATCCTCGGTTTCGGCGAGATAGTGACAGAAAATCCGGTCTTTAGTGACGAAGCTTCTGATCCACTTCACCTTGCCCGCGAGCTTTTCGATCGCCGCGTTGGAAACAGCCGAAGCATTGACGAGCTGGATATCTGACATCTGATCGACACCCGTAATGTCGCGTTCGATGATATAGGCGTTCATTACACCCTCCTGTGTGTTGTCGGAAGGCCGTATAGTCGGGATGAACCTGCAGACTGTAGATGGCGATCAGGACAATTAGCGACGGCGATAGCGCGGGACGGCGGGCTTCGCCGCTCTCGCCGATCGGCCGCGATCGCAAGGCGGGACCCGCCTCCGGCTTGGGGCGTCCCAAGATTTGCTAACTCGTCTAATCCTATTCCCGAACTAGGAGACCCTCACGAAAAACGAATCTCAGGGGGTTGATATGGGTGTGGGGAAGAGCCGGTTGGCGTGGCTGACAGGCGTGTCACTGATGGCGGCGCCGGGATTGGCCCAGACGGCCACGACTGACGCTCTGCCGGCAGCAGAGCCGGCGCGTCCGCGCACCGTGCCAGCCTCTGCGCCGTCGGGCGACATCCTCGTCACCGCGCGCCGCCGCTCGGAGACGGTGCAGAAGGTGCCGCTCGCCATCTCGGTGCTGGATGCGCGCGCGATCGACGCGACGGGCAGCTTCAATGTCCTGAAGCTCACCCAGATCCAGCCGAGCCTGCAATTCTATTCGACCAATCCGCGCAACACGACGGTCAACATCCGTGGGCTCGGCCAGCCCTTCGGTCTGATCAATGACGGGATCGAGCCGGGCGTCGGCTTCTATATCGACCAGGTCTATTACGCCCGGCCGGGTTCGGCGACGTTCGACTTCCTCGATATCGAGCGGGTCGAAGTGCTGCGCGGGCCGCAGGGGACGCTCTACGGCAAGAACACGACCGCGGGCGCGATCAGCATCACCTCCAAGGCGCCGAGCTTCACGCCCGAGGGGCAGATCGAGGTCTCGGCGGGCAATCTGGGCTTCGTGCAGGGCAAGGCCTCGGTTTCCGGGCCGCTGAGCGACACGGTCGCGATCCGCATCGGCGGTTCGGCGACGAAGCGCGACGGCACGATCCACAACGTCACGACCAATGCCGACGTGAACGCGCAGGACAATCTCGGCGTACGCGGCACCTTGCTCTACAAGCCGACGGAGACGTTCAAGCTGACGCTGTCGGGCGACTATAACCGCCAGAATCCGGATTGCTGCGTGCAGATCTACGTGCGGACCGGACCGACGCAGCGCCCGCTCAACCGTCAGTTCGCCGCGCTCGCCGCCGCCTTCAACTATCGCCCGCCCTCGACCAATGCGTTCGATCGCGTGACCGATCTCGACGGGCGGCTCGAGGCCAAGCAGATCATCGGCGGCGCGTCGCTGCGCGCCGAATGGGATGTCGGCCCCGGCACGCTCACCTCGGTCACGGCGTGGCGCTTCTGGGACTGGACGCCGTCGAACGATCGCGACTTCACCGGCCTGCCGATCACGACCGTCTCGCAGAACCCGTCCAAGCAGGATCAGTATACTCAGGAGCTCCGCTATGCGGGCAACAGCGGCACGCTGGATTATGTCGGCGGGCTCTACGCTTTCTACCAGAAGATCGACACGACCGGCAGCCAGGTCCAGGGATCGGCCGCCAGCCGCTGGCTGCTCAATCCCGGCAACGTCGCGGTCGGCTCGGCGGGATGCGCCACGCCGACGACGGCGGCATGCAACCCGGCGGTGCTGAACGGGCTGACCTCGCTCAACGACATCCACTTCAAGAATACGAGCCTGGCGGCGTTCGGCCAGATCACGTGGCACGTCACGGATCGCCTGCGCCTCCAGCCCGGCGCGCGCGTCAACTACGACAAGAAAACCGGCAGCTACGTCTCGACCGTGACCAACGGCACGGGCACCGCGCTGACCGCCGATCAGCTCGGTGTGCTCGCGCCGCAGAGCTACCAGCCGAGCTTCAGCGACTGGAACCTGTCGGGCGACTTCACCGCCTCGTTCGACGTCGCACGCGATGTCCTGGCCTATGCGACCTATGCGAAAAGCTTCAAGTCGGGCGGCATCAACCTTTCCGGCCTGCCGCTCAACGCGGCGAATACGGGCGTCGATCTCACGACGCAGACGGTGAAGCCCGAGAGCGTCAACCATTATGAGGTCGGCCTCAAGAGCCAGTTCCTTGATCGGCGCGTGACCTTCAATCTCGCGGGCTTCTGGACCGATGTGAAGAACTATCAGGCGACGGTGAACAATGGCCAGATCACCGTCATTCGCGGCTATCTCGCCAATGCCGGCAAGGTGCGGACGCGTGGGATCGAGGCGGATGCGAGCTTCCGCCCGTCGAGCCAGCTCAGCCTCTACGCGTCGGGTGCGTTCACCGACGCCAAATATGTGAAGTTCGTCAATGCGCCGTGCCCGCCCGAACTGGCGGGCGGCAATCCCGCGCTGAACGGGGCGACGCCGGCCCCGGCCGGGGTGCCGGGGCTCAGCCCGCTCGTCTGCGACATTTCGGGCCAGTGGCTGCCGGGCGTGTCGCGCTGGGCGGCCAGCCATGGCGGCGAATATCGCGTGCCCGCGCAGCTGTTCGGCGATAGCGAGTTCTTCTTCGGCTACGACGGCAGCTACCGCTCGAAATTCTCGTCCAACCCGTCGCGCTCGGCCTCGACCGACATCGCCGGCTATTATCTCGGCAACATCCGGGCCGGCATCCGCGTCAACCGGACGTGGGAGGTCTATGGCTGGGTCCGCAACGTCTTCGACAAGGATTATTACGAGGTACTGGCGACGCAGTCGGGCAGCACCGGCCTCGTCGTGGGCCAGCCCGCCGATCCGCGCACGTATGGGGCGACGCTGAAGGCGCGGTTCTAGGACAGACAGACGCTCGCTTCGCCATCTCCAATCTCGGGATGGCGGGGCGAAGCGGGGCGCTGCTGTTCGGGCTCCGGACTGAACGGTCGCCCGCAGATCAGCTGGCGCATGGTTAATAACCACTTGACCAATATGACAGATCGATGAAACTCTTAACCAACAATTAACCGAGTCTCCGGGCCTGGTGTTGCTGAGATCAAAGGGGGTCGATCCGATGTCGAAGATCAAGACGCTCGCCTTGTATGCCGCCGCGGCCGTTGGCTTGATGGGGTCGCCGGCTTTCGCGCTCAGCATCGTGCTGCATCCCGATTCCGGTTTTACCAGCGCCCCCAATGGCAGCGCGGCGCTCTACGCCTTTCAGAAGGCGGCGAACTATTGGAACCAGACGATCACGACCAACGTGACGTTGGACTTCGATATCCACTTCGGGGATCTCGGCCCGAACGTGCTCGGCGGCACCTACAGCAACACGTACGACACGCTGGCCTCGACGACCTATGCGCAGATGGCTGCGAAATCGCAGAGTTCGCTCGACGCGATCGCGGTCAGCAATCTGCGCCCGCTGACCGCCGCTGGGGGCGTGGGCTATCGCGGGCCCGGGACCGATCCCAACACCGGTCTGCTGACGGCGACGACAGCCGGCAGTCAGTTCGACAATGATAACAGCTACAATAACCGGTTCATCAACGCCAACACCGCGGTCGACAAGGCGCTCGGCATCGGTGTCGATTACAACAACTCGCTCTTCAAGGTGATCAACGACGCCTATGCGGACGATCCGACCTTCACGCCGCTGAACATCAATCGCGACGGCGACATCACGTTCAGCTCGACATTCGCCTTCGATTTCGATCCGACCAACGGCATATCAACCGGAACCTATGATTTCATGGGCGTCGCGATCCACGAGATCGGGCACGCGCTGGGCTTCGTCAGCGGTACCGACGATTATGACTATAGCTATGTCGATACGGTTTCGAAGGCGTTCGTCGACCAGACTTCGGTGCTCACCAACCTCGATCTGTTCCGCTACGGCATCAACGCCTTCGCAAGCGACGGATCGCGGCAGCTGCAGCTGGATCCCGGTCGCGAGGCCTTCTTTTCGATCAATACGCTGACCCCATATGGCGCGGAATCGGGCAATCCGGCGCTGTTCGCGACCGGAACCAATTATGGCGACGGCGACCAAGCCTCGCACTGGAAGGATGCCTATTCCTATCTGAGCGGCCCTAACGGCTGCATCGTCGACATCAATCCGATCGGCGTTATGGACCCGACGATCGGCGCCTGCGTCCTCGACACCGTCTCCGCCGACGATCTCGCCGCGTTTGACGCCATCGGCTATAATCTCGGGATCGACGTCATGGCCAACCCGCAATACAAATTCACGACCGCGCAGGCGTTCCTTCTTGCGGATGCCAGTTCAAACGCGCCCGAGCCCGCGACCTGGGCGATGCTGGTCGTCGGCTTCGGCGTGATCGGCGGGACGTTGCGCCGGCGACGGAGCGTCGCCAGCTTTTCCTGAGCCGGGCGCAGATCGCGTGGCGGCGTAGCCGTCCAAGTGCGCCATGCCGGTCACGCATCATTGCCGATCCGGGCCCGACAAGAACACAATAAGAACGGATGCTCGCTGCCCGCGACTCGTCGCGCAGGGAGGATATCGTGGCCGCAGCACTGACGCTCTACACCAACCCCATGTCGCGCGGCCGCATCGCCCGATGGATGATGGAAGAGATCGGCCAGCCCTATGAGGTCGATTATCTCGGCTATGGCGGGACCTTGAAGAGCGAGGAATATCTCGCGATCAATCCGATGGGGAAGGTGCCCGCGCTTCGCCACGGCGATCTGGTCGTCACCGAATGCGCGGCGATCTGCGCCTATCTGGCCGATGCGTTTCCCGAGGCCGGCCTAGCGCCCGATCCGGCCGACCGCGCGGACTATTATCGCTGGCTGTTCTTCGCCGCCGGCCCGGTGGAGGCAGCGATCACGAACAAGGCGATGGGCTTCGTGCTGCCGGAGGGCAAGGGCAGGTCGGCCGGCTATGGCAGCCTCGATCACGTCCTCGAAGCGCTGGAAACGGCCGTGGCGGGCAAGACCTATATTGCCGGTGGCGCGTTCAGCGCGGCGGATGTCTATGCCGGATCGCAGATCGGCTGGGGCCTGCAGTTCGGGACGATCCCGGCGCGGCCGGCCTTCGTTTCCTATTGGGACGGCATGAAGACGCGACCCGCTTATGTCCGGGCGAGCGAACTCGACGATGCGGCGATGCCCAAGCCGCAATGAAGATCGTCGTGGGCAGTCGCGCTGCCACGAGAAATGCCGCGCTATCGCAGGCAGGCCGGAGCGAAAAACGATGCTCGCCGCCATGCTTTTGATCAGCCACAATTTTTCTCTTAACAACGCGTTAATCATTTGGTAGCTCGTCCGCATGGCCGACGGAGGCCTAGGGGAGAGCGATCTTGAAGAATTATGCGTTGGCGGCCGTTGCGGCCGTGTCTTTTGCCGTGTCCGGTGTCGCTTCGGCTACCGTCGTGCAGGTCACGCCCGGCAGCATGCAGGGCTGGAGCAACCCTGCCGATGAGAATGCCTATCCGGGGCATCCGCTCGGATCGGCGACCATCACCGGTGGATCCGCGCATGACGGCGATGGTTCGATCGAGCTCAAGGGCGAGCGCAGCCGTTTCGTCGTGGGTACGCTCTATCCGAACGCCGCCTCCGCCTCGTTCGGCCTGCTCAGCACGTTCGCGTCGTTGACGTTCGACTGGAAGCTCGCCGCCGATTCCGTCGCCACGCTGAATCCGCTGTACACGCCTGCGCTGCGCTTCACGATCTATAACGGCTCGATCCGCAAGGAACTGATCTGGGAGGGCGTGTACAACAATACCTACAATACGACGTCCAAGGACGTGTGGTACTCGACGTCTGCGGCAGACAATTTCTACATCACCGGCGGGAGCGTGAACGACGGCAAGTCGATCGCTGACTGGGCAGCGGACGCGAGCCTCGCCAATTATGTCGTCAAGGGTATCAGCGTCGGCCAGGGCAGCTCGGCCGGAGACGGCTTCCACGCTTATGCCGACAATGTCAGCTATGCGAAAACGGACGGTTCGGTGACGACGTTCAAGTTCGACCTGACGGCAGCGGCATCGGATGTGCCCGAGCCGGCGACGTGGGGCATGATGATCGTGGGCTTCGGTATGGTCGGCGGATCGCTTCGCCGCCGCAAGACGACGATCGCCTTCGGCTGATCCAAATCATCGACAAGGGAGCCGTCGCCCAAAGGCGGCGGCTCTTTTTTATGCCCGACGAATTCGCATCCGGGCTTGCGCGTCCGGGAAGAGTTGACCTGCGCCTATCGCGCCTTGGCCACCTCCGCCGCATAGAGCGCCGGGGCGCCCGTGACGTTCGCGCGATAGACGAGCCACTTGCCGTCGGGCGTGAAATGCTCGTTCGGCTCCAGCGTGTAATCCTGCTTCGCCATATCGACGATGCGTTCGCTGGCCAGGCTGCCGGTGGCGATCAGATGCTCGCCGTCCAGCGTCTCCGCCGCCTCGGGCGAGGGATCGGCGATCGGGCGGAATAGGCTGATATATTTGCCGGCATTGTTGCCGTCGCCGGCGACGAGTTTGCCGTCGGGCGAGGTCATGTAGTGATAGGAGCCCTGATCGGGCGCGACCTTGTACCAGGTGCGTGCGCCGCTCGTAATGTCGGTGCGCGCCAGCCAGAGCATCCCGCCTTTGGGCGCCTGGAGATCGTACCAGATCGCCTTGCCGTCGGGCGCCCAATATTCGTGGCCGGCTATCTCGCCCTGCATCGTCCGCGCGTGGATCTTGGTGAGCGCGCTGCCGTCGGCGCGGATCGTCCAGATCCGGTCGACCTTGTGCCATGGCCCCTCGTGGCAGAACATCAGCAGGCCGGGATCGACCGGCGAGAACTGGACATGGTTGAGCCAGTCGGTGGCCTTGTGGATGCTGCGACGTTCGCCGGTCTTCGCGTCGAGCGTGAAGATCTCCATCGGCACGTGCGCGGCAAGGCGCTCGCCCATCCATTTGTCCTTCGCGGCGGCGAAGGAGAGCGGGCGGCCCTGCGCATCGGTGCCGGTATAGTTGGGCGATCCGGTCTTGGGATCGCGGCGGCCCTGCGCGGCGATAGCGGGCGGGGGGGGCGCGAGCTCGCGATTGCCCGCGAGCAACGTATCGTCGGCATTGATCGATTCGATTCGGCCGCCATCCATTTCGGCGATCTTGCGCGTCTTGCCGCTGTCGAGATCGAGCACCCAGACGGTGTAGGGACCGCCATCATCGGCGGCGCCGGCGGGACGCGTCGTGTAATAAGCGGTCGCCGCGGTGTGGCCGGTGAAAAGCAGGCGATCGACCTTCGCCTTGAGCACCAGCTTGGTCGTCCAGTCGCCGACATGCGCGGTGCGGATGCCCTCCGGCGTCAGATAGACCATCCGAGTGCCATCGGGCGTGAAGGCATTGTAGTTGAAGTAGAGCGCATAGACGCCCGGGCGATCGTCGACGTTGATGATGCGGTGGCCGGTCGTCGCATCGATCATCGCCCGCGGGGCAGGCTGCGCGCCGAGTCCGGAGGTCGGGCCGAGCGCCAGCGCGCCGGTTGCCAAACCGAGCAGGATCATCCGTCCGAACATCGTCGCTCCATTCCGATCACTTTGTGAAGTGGCATACCGGATCATGGAATTCAGAGGCAATGCGGTCGGGCCGATGCGGGACGGCTCTGCGGCAGATGCTGAGGATGGGGTCGCGTGCTATTCGCCCGCCGCTATTCCCTTCAACCGGTACAGCTCTTCCAGCGCTTCACGCGGGCTGAGCGTATCGGCGTCGATCGCGGCGAGCGTATCACGCAGCACATCCTGCTTGGCCTCCTCGGCCTGCGCGGCGGCGGCGAAGAGCGGGAGGTCGTCAAGGCCCGCGGCGATGCCGCCCGTCGCGGCGCGTCCGGCTTCCAGTTTCTTCAGGACCTCTTTCGCACGGGCGACGACCGGCGGGGCGAGGCCGGCGAGGCGGGCGACGGCGAGCCCGTAGCTGCGATCCGCGGGGCCTTGCGCGAGCTCGTGGAGCAGAACGAGTTCGCCTTTCCATTCGCGTGCGCGGACATGGTGGAGCGAGAGCGAGTCGAGGCGGTCGGCCAAGCGGGTCAGCTCGTGATAGTGGGTCGCGAACAGGCAGCGGCAGCGATTGGTGTCGTGGACCGCTTCCACCACTGCCCAGGCGATCGCGAGCCCGTCATAGGTGGACGTGCCGCGGCCGACCTCGTCGAGGATCACGAAGCTGCGCTCCGTCGCCTGCGCGAGGATCGCGGCGGTCTCGACCATCTCGACCATGAAGGTCGAGCGGCCGCGCGCGAGATTGTCCGAAGCGCCGACGCGGCTGAACAGGCGATCACACAGGCCGAGGGTCGCGCTCGTCGCGGGGACGAAGCCGCCGGCCTGGGCCAGGATTAGCATCGCCGCATTCTGGCGCAGGAAGGTCGATTTGCCGCCCATGTTCGGTCCCGTGACGAGCCACAGCCGATCGTCGGGCGAGAGGCGGCAGTCATTCGCGACGAAGCGCCCGCCTGCGGCCATCACCGCGCCCTCGACGACGGGGTGGCGGCCGCCTTCGATCTGTAGACAGGGATGATCGGCAATGACGGGCCGGGACCAGCCGCCTTCCGCCGCGCGCTCGGCAAGAGCTGCGGACACGTCGAGCCGGGCGAGCGCCTCGGCTGTCGCGGCGATCTCCTGGCGACGCGCGAGCGCGAGCTCGGTCAGCGACTCCAGATGCGCGGCCTCGGCGGCGAGCGCGTGCGCGCCCGCCTGGCCGACGCGGCTCGCTTCCTCGTGCAGCTCGGGCGCGTTGAAGCGGACGACGCCGGCTAGCGTCTGGCGGTGGGTGAAGCCGCTCTCCGCCTTCATCAGCGGATCGGCGAAGCGCGCGGGGAGCTCGATATGATAGCCGAGCACATTGTTGTGGCGGATCTTGAGCTGGGCGACGCCGGTGCGCGTGCGATATTGCGCCTCGAGCCCGGCAATGGCGCGGCGGCCCTCGCCGCCGGCGTCGCGCAGCGCATCGAGCGCGGCGTCATAGCCCTCGGCGATATAGCCGCCCTGCGCGGCGTCGATCGGCGGCGCGGGTACGAGCGCGCGGGCAAGCTCGTCGATGAGCGCGCCATGTCCGCCCAGCCTTGGAAGCATTAGAGAGAGCAAGGGAGGAACGGGATCGATGCCGCGCAGCATTGCCTGCAGCCGCTGCGCCTGATTAAGCCCGTCGCGCAGCTGGCCGAGATCGCGCGGCGAGCCGCGACCCGAGGCGATCCGGCCGAGCGCGCGGGCGACGTCGGGCTGGGCACGCAGCGCGGCGCGCAGTCGAGCGCGCAGGTCCGGATCATCGTGCAGCAGGCTCACGAGATCGAGCCGCGCCTCAATGGCTTCGCGGTCGCCGAGCGGTGCCGACAGATCCGCCGCGAGCGTGCGCGCGCCGCCGCCTGTGACGGTGCGGTCGATCGCGTCAAGCAGGCTGCCCTTGCGCTGGCCGGACGCGGTGCAGGTGATTTCGAGGCTCTCGCGGCTGGCGGCGTCGATCATCATGTGATCGGCTGCGGCGCGGCGGACGGGCGGCTGGAGGAAGGGGAGGGTCCCCTGGCCGGCGCGATCGAGATAGTCGAGGAGCGCGCCGGCTGCCGCCAACTCGGCGCGGCTGAAGGCGCCCCAGCCGTCGAGCGTGGCGACGCCGAAGAGGCCTTTGAGGCGGCGTTCGCCGTTCGCGCTGTCGAAGCCCTTGTCGACCGCGAGCCCGCCAGGAAGGGTGGCGGCGAGCGTGGGCTGCGCGATCAGCTCCGCGGGGGCGAGGCGGGCGATCTCCGCGTCCAGGGCCTCGCGCGAGACCGGGCCGATCTCGAAGCGGCCGGTCGAGATGTCGCAGGCGGCGATGCCGAGCCCGCTTGCCGCCTCTCCTACCGCAACCAGCCAGTTGGCGGTGCGCGCGTCTAGCAACGTCTCCTCGGTCAGCGTGCCGGGCGTGACGATGCGGACGATACCGCGCGAGACGAGCGTCTTGCCGCCGCGCTTCTTCGCGTCCGCCGGGCTCTCGGTCTGTTCGGCGATGGCGACGCGGTGGCCCGCCTTGATCAGCCGCGCGAGATAGGCTTCGTGGCTGTGCGCCGGGACGCCGCACATCGGGATCGGCTTGCCGTCATGCTCGCCGCGCGTCGTCAGCGCGATGTCGAGATCGGCGGCGGCGCGGGCGGCATCCTCGAAGAACAGTTCGAAGAAATCGCCCATCCGGTAGAAGAGCAGGCAATCGGGCGCGCTCGCCTTGAGCGCGAGATATTGCGCCATCATCGGCGTGGGGGCGGTGCTCATGACATCAGGTGTCGCGGCGCTGCGCGGCATGGCGGACGAAAAGGATCCGTATGGCATCGTCCTCGAGCCGGTAGCGAATGATGTACGGCCGAACCGTCACCAATTCTCGTATCTTGGCGCGGACGGGCCGGCCTCGGTTGGGAAAGATTTCCAGACTGTGCGCCGCGGCCATGAGATTGGCCGCCGTCTGGTCCGCCGCCGCGGGATCATCCGATCTGATGAAGTGAAAAATCTCGTTGAGGTTGAAGATCGCGCGATCCGACCAGATTACTTTGACCATCGATGCGGGAACGGCTTTGCGTCAGGCGAGCCCCAGGTCTTCAGCCAAGCGACCACTTCTTCGTTCGAATAGACCCGGCCGGCCGCGATGTCGGCTTCGGCGCGGGCTTCGCTCTCGGCTTCGCCCTGCGGGCCGAACACGGCATAATAAGCCGGACTCTCCATCGCGGCTTCGGCCAACGCGGCGATGCGCGCGTCCAGCGCCGCTTCGGACTCGGGCGTCTCCTCGCCATCGAATGATCCGCGCTCTACGTTCATGGCGCGAGCATAACGCGTCGCCGGCCCGTCTGCCACCCGGCAAGTCACGATCCGCATCGTTTGCCGGTTCCCTCGCAAACCTCACTCGCTATAGGCAGGGCTCGCAACGGAGAGTGCACATGGCTGAGGGCAGCAACGTCGAGTTTTCGGAGCGCGAGGCGCTCCTGTTCCACTCGCAGGGCCGACCCGGCAAGATCGAGATCATCGCCTCCAAGCCGATGGCGACGCAGCGCGATCTGAGCCTGGCCTACTCGCCCGGAGTCGCCGTGCCGGTCCGTGCGATCGCCGAAAACCCCGAAGCCGCCTACGATTATACAGCGAAGGGCAATCTCGTCGCGGTCATCTCGAACGGCACCGCGATCCTCGGCCTGGGCAATCTCGGCGCGCTCGCGTCGAAGCCGGTGATGGAAGGCAAGGCGGTGCTGTTCAAGCGCTTCGCCGACGTCGACTCGATCGATATCGAGCTCGATACCGAGGACGTCGACGCCTTCATCAATGCGGTCGCGCTGATGGAGCCGAGCTTCGGCGGCATCAATCTGGAGGACATCAAGGCCCCGGAATGCTTCATCATCGAGCAGACGCTGCGCGAGCGGATGAACATTCCGGTGATGCACGACGACCAGCACGGCACCGCGATCATCACCGCCGCCGGGCTGATCAACGCCTGCTACCTGACCGGGCGCGAGATACGCGACGTGAAGGTGGTGGTGAACGGAGCAGGCGCGGCGGCGATCGCCTGCACCGAACTGATCAAGGCAATGGGTGTGCAGCCGAACAACGTGCTGATGTGCGACCGGTCGGGCGTGATCTACCAGGGCCGGACCGAGCAGATGGACCAGTGGAAATCGGCCCATGCGGTCGCGACCGAGCGCCGGACGCTGCAGGAGGCTTTGGTCGACGCGGACGTCTTCCTCGGCCTTTCCGCGGCAGGCGCGCTGCCCGGCGAATATATGAAGACGATGGCGGCCAAGCCGATCATCTTCGCGATGGCCAATCCGGATCCCGAGATCACGCCGCCCGAAGCGAAGGCGGCGCGGCCCGACTGCATCATCGCGACGGGGCGTTCGGACTATCCGAACCAGGTCAACAATGTGCTCGGCTTCCCGTTCATCTTCCGCGGCGCGCTCGACGTGCGTGCGACGACGATCAACGAGGAGATGAAGATCGCCGCTGCGCACGCGCTCGCCGCGCTGGCGCGCCAGCAGGTGCCCGAGGAAGTCGCGGCGGCCTATGGCGGAAAGGCGCCTTCGTTCGGCGACGATTACATCATTCCCGCACCCTTCGATCCGCGCCTGATGGAGATCGTGCCCGCCGCCGTCGCCGAGGCGGCGATGGCGAGCGGGGTCGCGCGCAAGCCGATCGAGGACATGGCCGCCTATCGCGATTCGCTGCGCGGGCGCCTCAACCCGACGACATCGGTGCTGACCAGCGCCTATGCGGCCGCGCGCGCGAATCCCAAGCGCGTGATCTTCGCCGAGGCCGAGGAGGAGGTGGTGCTGCGCGCGGCGATCGCTTTCCGTGACGGGGGCTATGGCACGCCGGTCCTGGTCGGCCGCGACGAAGTGCCGGCGAAGCTCCGCGCGCTCGGCGTTACCGATCCCGAGAGCTTCGAGCTGCACAATAGCCGGCATTCACCGCTCGTGCCGCAGATGGTCGACTATCTCTACGGGCGGCTCCAGCGGCGCGGCTATCTGCGCCGCGAAGTGGAGGCGATGGTCAACCAGGACCGCAACGTCTTCGGTGCTCTGCTGCTGGCATTGGGCCAGGGCGATGCGATGATCACTGGCGTTACGCGCACCTATGCGCGCACGCTGCAGCAGGTGCGGCGCGTGATCGATCCCTCGAAGGGGCGGCGCCCGTGCGGGATCCACGTGCTCGTCGCCAAGAACCGGACCCTCTTCCTGTCGGACACGATGGTGACCGAGCGGCCCGAGCCCAAGGAACTGGCCGCGATCGCCGAGCATACGGCGAACGTCGCGCGCAAGATGGGCCACGAGCCGCGCGTCGCCTTCCTGTCCTTCTCCACCTTCGGCAATCCGCACGGGACGTGGATCGACAATGTCCGCGACGCGATCGCCCTGCTCGACGAGCGCAAGCCCGACTTCGAATATGAAGGCGAGATCGCGCCCGACGTCGCGCTGAACGAGGAGGTGATGAAGAATTACCCGTTCAGCCGCCTCTCGGGTCCGGCCAACGTGCTGATCATGCCCGGTCTTCAATCCGCCAACATCTCCGCCAAGCTGCTGCGCGAGGTGGTCGGCGCCGATGCGATGATCGGGCCGATGCTGGTGGGCATGGAGAAGCCGGTGCAGATCGCGACCATGTCGTCGACCGCATCGGAATTGCTGACGCTGGCGGTGCTGGCGGGGGCGGGGATCGCGGTCTGAACTGCGGCGCCGCCTCTGCAGGGGGGCGGCGACCGCGCAGCAATCCAATCACTCACCGCAAGACCGGATTGCTTCGCTACGCTCGCAATGACGAGCGATCGGGCTCAATCCGGATTGTCGGCCGTCGGTGCCTTGGTGGCGTTGGCGCCGCCCGCGCCAATATTGCCGAACAGCTCGGAGAAGAAGCCGCGGTTGCGACCCAGGGTCGGCGTCTTCTTGCCATAGGGGCTAACGCTGGCGATCGTCTCGGTACCGGTCTTCTTCACGTCGACGACGTCGCCGGTCTTCGTAAAATTGATCGCCAGCAGGATCTGCTGGATGGGCTTGGGCTGGCCGAACGCGAACTGGCGCGTCTCGCGCGACAGATAATACCAGGTCGCACCGCCATCAAATTCGGAAGCGAAGCTCGGCCGGCCGAGCGTCTTCATCACCGAATCGCGATTGTCGACGCCGGGCTGGACGCTTTCGACAAGTGCCTTGTCGACGACATAGCCCTTGTGATCACGGATCTTGGTGCAGCCGGACAGGAGGACCGCGCCGAGGCACAGGCCGGCCCACAGGCGGCGCGATGCGAGGGTGGCCATGGTCTTACTCTCCAGTTCCGGACGCGGCTGCCCGGCCGGGATTGCAACGGCGGGCGGGGGCCTCAATATGCGGGAGCCCGCGACCAAGCAAGAACGGGCGGTCGCAAAAGGACGATGGGTTGATCACGAAGCTCCTGAACCGGCTAATGGGCCGCGATTCCGATCGCGAGGCGCTGCTGCCGCTGTACCGCGCGGTCGTCACCGCCGCGCGCCTGCCGGTCTGGTATCGCGCGGGCAAGGTGCCCGATACGATGGATGGCCGCTTCGACATGATCGCCGCGATCCTGAGCCTCGTATTGCTGCGGCTAGAGCGCGAGGGCGGCGAGACCTCGGCCCCCTCGGCGCGGCTCACCGAATTGTTCGTCGACGATATGGACGGGCAGCTGCGGCAGGAAGGGATTGGCGACATCATCGTCGGCAAGCATGTCGGGCGGATGATGGGAGCGTTGGGCGGTCGGCTCGGCGCGTTTCGCGAGGGGCTGGCGCCGGGCGGTGATCTGGACGGCGCGATCGCGCGCAACCTGCTGCGCGATCCCGCCGCCGATCCGGGCGCGGTGTCGGTGCTGCGTGATGGGTTGTTGTCGCTGAGCGCTGCGCTGGACGCGACGCCGGTACACGAACTTCTGGATGGCATATGGCGGAACTGATCCCCGAATTCTCCCGCCCCGTGCGGATGGACACGCTGAGCGACGGCGCGCGCGGAATCGATGTCGTGGCCGAGCCCAAGGAGCGCGCGGCGCTCGCTGGGCGCTTCCGGCTCGTCTCGATCGAGCGGCTCGAGGCGCAGGCGATGCTGACGCGCGTCGGCGAGACGGTGGCGGTAACGGGCCGGATCCTCGCCAATGTCGTCCAGTCCTGCGCGGCGAGCGGCGAGGACGTGCCCGAGAAGATCGACCAGCGCTTCGAGCTGCGCTTCGTGCCTGAGGCGGATGCGGGCAATGACAGCGCCGACGAGGAGATCGAGCTCGACGAATCCGCGCTCGATGAGGTCGGCTATACGGGCAGCGCGGTCGATCTGGGCGAGGCGGTCGCGCAGACCTTGGCGCTGGCGCTCAACCCCTATCCACGCGCGCCGAATGCCGAGGAAGCACTGAAGGCCGCGGGCGTGAAAGCCGAGGGCGAAGTCGAGAAGCTCGGCGCGCTGGCGGGCTTGCGGGATCTGCTGAAGAAATAAAGTGCGCTGGACCCCGGCGGAGGCCCGGGTCCAGGATCAGCGGGCGCGCCGCTCGTGGTTCAGGGTTCCGGCCTTCGCCGGAACACGGCGGTGCGCTCTCACCCGTTTCGCGCGGGCGGAATTAGGTGCTTTCAGAACGGGACGTCGTCGTCCAGATCGCTGTCGAACGCCGCCGGGGCCGGACGCCCGCCGCCCGATGATGCGCCGCCGCGCGCGCCGCCAGAGCTGGCACCGCCGCCGCCATAGCTGCCGCCGAACTCGCCGCCGTCATCCTCGCCCCAGCCGCCGCGCGCGCCGCCGCCGCCCTGGCTGCCACCTTCGCCGCGCCCATCCAGCATCACGAGCGTGCCGGTGAAGGGGCGTAGCACGACCTCGGTGCTGTACTTGTCCGCGCCGGACTGGTCCTGCCACTTCCGCGTCTCGAGCTGGCCCTCGATATAGACCTTGCTGCCCTTACGTAGATACTTCTCGGCAGTGTTGGCGAGCGGCTCGGAGAAGATCGCAACGCTATGCCATTCGGTCTTTTCCTTGCGCTCGCCAGACGCACGGTCCTTCCACGTCTCCGACGTGGCGATGCGCAGGTTCACGACCTTGCCGCCATTCTGGAAGCTGCGCGATTCGGGATCGCGGCCGAGATTACCGACGAGGATTACCTTGTTGACCGATCCGGCCATGCGTCTCTCCAAAACTATGTGCTGAGGCCCGCGGCCTGAGCCTGCGCCGGGTGCGGCGGAGTCGCGCCAGCCTACAATCCCAGAGCGGTCGCCGTCCAGAAGGTCGCGCCAGCCGCGAGCCAGGCCATGCCGAACAGATAAGCGAGCGTGAAGCTTGGCCACAGCCAGCCGTTCGTCTCGCGGCGGATCACGGCGATCGTTGACAGGCATTGCGGCGCGAAGACGAACCAGGCGAGGAAGGCCAGAGCGGTCGGCAGCGACCAGGCGCCGCGCAGGCGGCCCGCGAGCTTCTTCTCGCCCTGCGTGGGATCGTCGGCCGCATCGATCGAATAGACGGTCTGCAGCGCCGAGACCGCGACTTCGCGCGCAACCATCGCCGGGATCACCGCCAGCGCCATGTCCCGGCCGAAGCCGATCGGACGGACGATCGGGTAGATCACGCCGGCGATGCGCCCCGCGATCGAATATTCGCTCTGCTTGAGGCTGCTGCCGATCGGCACCTTAGGATAGGAAGTGAGCAGCCACAGTACGGCCGTGACGGTGAGGATCACGGTGCCGGCGCGCCGCAGGAAGACGAAGGCGCGCTGCCACAGGCCGATCGCGATATCGCGCACGACAGGTAGCTGATAGCGCGGCAGCTCCATCATGAAGCCGCCGCCGCCGCCCTTCGTGACCGTCCGTCGCAGCACGGCCGAGGCGGCCATCGCGCCGATGATGCCGGCGATATACAGGCCGAACAGGACGAGGCCCTGCAGACCGACGCCGGGCAGCACATTCTGCGCGGGAATGAAGGCGCCGATGATCAGCGCATAGACGGGCAGACGCGCCGAGCAGGTCATCAGCGGCGCGATCAGGATCGTCGTCAGCCGATCGCGCGGATCGTCGATCGAGCGCGTCGCCATGATGCCGGGGATCGCGCAGGCGAAGGACGAGAGGAGGGGGATGAAGGCGCGTCCCGACAGGCCGACGCTGGCCATCAGCCGATCCATCAGGAAGGCAGCGCGGACCATGTACCCCGACGCCTCCAGCACGAGGATGAAGGCGAACAGGACGAGGATCTGCGGCAGAAAGGCGACGACCATGCCCACGCCGTTGATGATCCCTTCGACGAGGAAATCGCGGAGGAAATTATCGGGCAGCGTGTTGGTCGCGGTGGTCGCGAGCCAGGACTGCGCTTCGGCGAGCCAGTCGATCGGCGCCTGGCTCCACGAGAAGACCGCCTGGAACATCACGAACATCATCACCGCGAGCAGGATGGGTCCGGCGACCGGATGGAGCGCGACGCGATCGAATTTCTCGGTGAAGGCGCGCTGCAGCGGGCGCTGGACGGTGGCGGCAGCGGCGATCTGGCGGCTGCGGCGCTGGAGCGCGGTCAGGTCCGCGCCGGGCACGGTCGGGGAGAGCAAAGTGCGGCCGCCGCCGGCGCTGGCGCGACCGATCGCGTCCTTCAGCGCATCCAGCCCGCGCTTGCGGACCGCGACCGTCGGGATAACGGGCACGCCGAGCTCGGCCGAGAGGCGGGCGACATCGATGTCGGTACCGTCGCGCTCGGCCATGTCGATCATGTTGAGCGCGACGATCGTCGGCAGGCCGAGCGCGACGAGCTGGAGGGCGAAGCGGAGGTGATTGTCGAGATTGGTGGCGTCGACGACGACGATCAGCACGTCGGGCCGGCGTTCGCCTTCCTGCGTGCCGATCAGCACGTCGCGCGTCACTGCCTCGTCGGGGCTCGACGGATCGAGGCTGTAGGTGCCGGGCAGATCGAGCATCTCGATCGGGCGGCCATCGTCGAGCGCCATCCGCCCCGATTTGCGCTCGACCGTGACGCCCGGATAATTGCCGACCTTCTGGCGCGCGCCGGTGAGCGCGTTGAACAGCGCGCTCTTGCCGGCATTGGGATTGCCGACGAGCGCGACGAGCGGGGCGGGATTCATGCGGGCACGACCGTGACCGCGGCGGCGACGGCCTTGCGCAGCGCGATCGTCATGCGGCCGACGCGCACAGCGATCGGATCGAGCCCGATTGGTCCGCGATGCAGCGTCTCGATCGCGACGCCTTCGTCGAAACCAAGCTCGCGCAGGCGGCGCGCGGCCTTGTCGTCCAGACCGTCCCAGTCGATCGCGGAGATGCAGGACGCTTGGCGCGAAGGGAGCTCGTCGAGACGCATCGCAGCGCCATAGGGCTGTTGCGAGTGATTATCAATAAAAGCGGGCTCAGTTCAGCGCGAACATGATCAAACTGATTTTACTGCCGCTCATCCTGAGGAGAGGCTGAGCTTGTCGAAGCCTCGTCTCGAAGGACCGGCGCCGTCCTTCGAGACGCCATTTCGACTTCGCTCAATGGCTCCTCAGGATGAGCGGGTCGCGATGTGTTCGGACGTTCAGCGCGTCCGGTAGCGCAGGCGCCCGAGAAAGCGGGCGGGGCTGAAATGCCTGTCCGGATCGGGCTTCAATTGCGCCTTCAATTTCTCGAAGCGCATCACGCCGGCGATGCGGCGATCGAGGAAGGCGCGGGTGTCGGCGAAGCCTTCGCTCTCGTCGTCGAGGAAAACGAGGATCGTCGAGAGATAGACGGCGCCGAGCGTCGCGCGCTTCGTATAATGGGCGAAGCCGGTCGCGGTGTCTCCGGCCAGCCGCCACATCGCGTCGGCCGCATGCCAGCCGAGCCTCGTGGCGGTAGGGACATTGGTCGGCAGCGCGAGAATGGCGATCGCGCGGCGCAGCGCCTCGCGATGCGGCGTCGCAATCTCCAGACGGGCCAGCACGATCGCGGTGATCCGCTCACGGATTTTCATTGCCGCCAGCCGTTCGGATGGCAGCACGACCACCATCTCGGCATCGACGCTGGCGAACCACGCCTCGATCATGTCGATCGCGCCGCCCGGTATCGCCAGCCGGGCGCGCTCGGGCGGCACGCCCAGCGCCATGGCGGCGGCCGACAGAGCCGCCTCGCTCCAGCCGTCGAACGCCGCCTCCTGCGGCAGCAGCGGGCCGAGCGCGGCGCGCAGCTCGTCGAGCGTCATGTCGAGCGGTGGGATGGCGGAGTCGGTCATAGCACCGAACTTAGGCCGTGCGTCTCGTGCGGCAAGGCCTTGGCCGGGCGATCGCGGACGAGCAGCACCGCGACCGCGATCCCGACGGCGCCGATCGCGTCCACCAATGTCAGCGCCTCGCCATAGACGAGCCAGCCGATCGTGGCGGCGACGATCGGCTGGGTCAGCAGCATCAGCCCGACGACGATCGGCGGCACCCGGCTGACCGCATAGAGGATCAATCCCTGGCCGATGAGCTGGCTGCCGCCGGCGAGCAGCAGGAGCGGCAGCCACGTCTTGGGCCAGATCGGCTCGCCGAGCCCGAAGGCGAAAAGCAGCAGCAGCGGCGCGCCCGTCAGCACGGAGATGGCGAGCGTCGAGAGCGGCGGGACCGCGCCGCGCACCCGATCGAGCGCGATCAGGTACAAGGTGTAGAAGCAGCCTGCGGCGATGCAAAGGAGATCGCCGAGGAAGTTCTTGCCCGAAAGCTCGTAGGAGCGGCCGACGAGCAGTATTGCGCCGGCGGTCGCGAGGAGCAGAGCGAGCCATTGGCGCGGCCGCGGCCACAGACGCGCGACCGCGAAGCCGTAGAGCGGGAAGAGCAAGGCGGTGATGTTGCCGAGCAACGTCGCATTGGCGAGCCGCGTATGGAGGATGCCGACATGCCACAGACCGAGATCGGCGGCGAAAGCGAGGCCGGCGATCGCGACCATCAGCAGAGCACTGCTGCCGGCCCGCGGCGGGAAATGCTCGATCCGCCGCGCGGCGATCAGCAGCACCGGCAGGGCCAGGGTCAGGCGCCAGAAGCCCGCCGCGACGGGGCCGATCCCGCTCTCCGTTTGCGACAGGCGGACGAGCCACGGGCCGCATGCCAGCACGACATTGGCAATGAGCAAGGCGGGCAGAGCGAGGCGGGGGATCGGAGTTGCGGGCGAATCGGCCATGCTTTGCCTTAGGGGCAAGTCGCGCGGCGCGTCAGCGGCCGATGAGGGTCGCGGCGCGGCGGAGCAGATATTTGTTATATTCGCGCAGCAGGGCGACGAGATTGGGCGTGCTCGGGATCGCATCGGGCAGGAGCGTCACGTCGCGCGGCAATTGTTGCGCGAGCTCGAGCCGGGCGCGGCGCATGTGCCAGTCGGTCGTGACGACCCGGATCGTATGGAACCGATAGGAGGCGATCCACGCCGCAGCCTCGTCCGCGTTCGAGCGCGTATCGACCGCCTCCGCACCGAGATCGATGCGCGATAGCAAAGCGTGCGGAAAGCGGTTGATCGTGGCGAGCTCGGCCGGGCGAACCTGCCGATCGACGCCCGAGACGAGCATGCGTCTCGCCTTGCCCGCCTGCAGCAGCGCGACCCCGCGCTGGACGCGCCCGGGGCCGCCCGTCAGCACGACGATGCCGTCCGTCACGCGGTCGTCGGCGGGATGCGGCAGCGTCGAGGCGAAGAGCGCGAAGCCGAGCGCCCACAGCAGCAGGACCGTCGAGAGCAAGCGGAGCATCAGATCGATCGCCGCAGCTGGCTGAGGATCGTCAGCCGCGTCGCCATCATCGCCGAGCCCGCCAGATAGACCGGCAGCACCATCAGCAGCCCCCAGTCGCGGACGGGCAGATGGGGCGCGCCGCCGGTGCTGCCGTTGATCGTGCCCAGATGCGCGCCGACGATCAGGATCACGCCGCCCGCCGCGATCAGCCCGAGCGTGGCGCCGACCAGCGCATCCATCGCCGTGCGCCGCTCGACCAGCCGCGCGAGCTGGGCATCGGTTGCGCCCAGCCCGTGTAGCGTCTCGACCGTGCCGGCATGCGCAGCGAGCGCGGCGCGCGCGACCATCGCCGTCACCAGCAAGGCGACCAGCGCGGACAACAGGACCACCACCAGCGCCAGCCGGCGCAGCGCGACGATCAGCCCGGACAGTGGCGCGAGCGCTTCGCCTTCGGCATCCACGCGCGCCGAGGAGACCGCCCGCAGCGCCGTGCGAACCGCGCCGATCGCGACGCCGGGCCGCAGATCGGCATCGATCAGCGCGGGGAGCGGGATATCGGCATCCGCACCCAGATAAGGCGACACCAGCCGGTGCACCTCGGCCTGGTCGACGCGCGCGACCCGATCGACCAGCTTATTGCCCGCGAGGATCGCCAGCGCACGCGCCGCGGCGGCATCGCGGCGCGCGGGATCGCCCTCCGCGATCGAGACGGTAATCTTGCCGGCGGCGTTCGCCGCGATCGCATCGGCGCTGCGCCCGAGCGCGAGCGCGCTGGCGGCGGCGAGCGCCATCAGGAAGGCCGCGGCCGCGATCACCCAAGGCAAGGCGCTGCGCCGCCCGGCGCGCAAAAGCAGATCGGACGGCAGCGCGCTCATCGATAGGCCCGACGCGGTGCGGCGGGATAGCGCAGCAGGCCCGACGGATCCTCGATACTCCCGCGCGCGAGATGCATCGTCGCCGCGGATGGAAAGCGCGCGACGAGCGCCAGATCGTGCGTCGCGACGAGGATCGTGGTGCCGAGCCGATTGAGCCCCTCGAACAATTGGAACAGCCGCATCGACATTTCCGGATCGACATTGCCGGTCGGTTCGTCAGCGACGATCAGATCCGGCCGGGCGACGACCGCGCGCGCGATCGCGACGCGCTGCTGCTCACCGCCGGAAAGCGTCGCGGGGCGGGCGTCGGCGCGCGGCGCGAGGCCGACCCAGTCGAGCATCTCGGTCACGGTGGCGCGGATCGTCGGCTCGTCCTGCCCCATGATCCGCAGCGGCAGCGCGACATTCTCGAACGCGGTCAGATGCGGGATCAGCCGGAAATCTTGATAGACGACGCCCAGCCGCCGCCGGACCACCGGCAAGGCATCGCGTGGCAGCGTCACGATATCCTCGCCGAACAGGCGGATGATGCCGCGGCTCGGCCGCTGCGCGAGCGTGACGAGGCGGAGCAGCGAGGTCTTGCCCGCGCCCGAGGCGCCCGTGACGAAGTGGAACGAGCCCGGCGCCAGCGAGAAACTGAGATTCGACAGCGTCTCGGCGCCGGTGCCGTAGCGAAGCCCGACATTTTCGAAATGGACGATAGCGGACATCGTGCCCGACCATCGCAGGCGCAGGCGGAGCGGGCAAGCGCGCGTCGTGCCGCAAGCGCGCTTGCCGCCGATGCGACCGGGGCGCTAACCATGCGCCGATGCGGATCACCTGCCCCAGCTGCGCCAGCGGTTACGACGTTCCCGACGATGCCATCGGCCCTGCCGGACGCAAGGTGCGCTGTCGCGCCTGCGGCGAGAGCTGGATCCAGGCGGGCCCCGGCCTGCCGCTGCCGCTGCGGCGTGCGGCGCCGACGCAGCCGCCGCCCGCGCCGGTCGTCATCCCCGCGCCTGCGACCGCGCCGGTCGAGGAAGCGGTCGCTCCCGCCGTTCCGATCGAGGAGACGGCGCCCGTCGCGCGGCGGGGATCGGTCAAGGGGCCGTTGATCGCGCTGGGCCTCGTCCTGCTCGTCCTCCTGCTAGGCGGCGCGATCGCGCTGATCGCGTTCGGCCCGAACCAGGTCGCCACCGGCCTCGGTCTGTCCGATCGCCGCGTGCCGCTCGGCATCGCGATCACGAAGCAGCCCGATTGGCGGATGATCGCGGGCGGCAGCGAGCTGTTTGCGGTCTCGGGTCGGATCTGGAACCCGACCGCGACCGATCAGGCGGTGCCCGACATCCGCGCCGAGCTGAAGGATACCGCGGGCCGCACCGTCTATGCCTGGACGATCACGCGGCCGCAGCCGCGGCTGGCCCCGGGCAAGAGCATCGATTTCGATGCGGCCGCGGTCGACGTGCCGCGCAGCTCGTCCAAGATCGCGGTGAGCTTTCTAGGCACGGGCGGCAGCTGATGCGGATCGGGGCGCTGACCGAAAGCGGCGGGGCGCCCGGCCTCACCCCCTTTCTCTGCGTATGCACCTTGTCCGCGCTATCGTCC
Organism: Sphingomonas natans; assembly: GCF_030546695.1. Taxonomy (GTDB): domain Bacteria; phylum Pseudomonadota; class Alphaproteobacteria; order Sphingomonadales; family Sphingomonadaceae; genus Sphingomonas_I; species Sphingomonas_I natans. Next base: position 39,460 of record NZ_JAUOTP010000010.1, on the reverse strand, counting down.
GAAGCTTCCGCGCGACGCGGAAATGCCGATGTTCGTCGATTGCGAGGAAGCGCTGTTGCAGCACCCGGGAAGCCCTGCTAGGGGCTCGCGCCTGCCAGCGCTCCGGAGCTTTCCGGGGTACTCTTCTCGATGTGCGGTCGTGGCGGAATGGTAGACGCGCAGCCTTGAGGTGGCTGTGGCCGAAAGGCCGTGGAAGTTCGAGTCTTCTCGACCGCACCAAACAGTCCTAAGTGACTGATATTACTGAGAAAGTCCGGCGAGGGCTGGTAAATTTGCCCCGCAATTCCGGCACTTTGCCGACGCCCTGGATCCCTGGTGCAGTAGTTTTGGTCTCTGTTGTAAGGCAGCTTTGACCGCCTTTTGGCTTGCGTCTCTGCGGCCAATTTTTCTGACTGCAGGTCGGTTCATGTGCGGTCAGAGATTTGGACCTCAGGCTCTGTGCTCTGTTGCTGTGGTCCTGGTACGTTGGCCGGCCGCCGTCGTCGCCAGAAACGACAAAGCGCCCGCAGGCGCTGCACTCGCAGATACTAAGTCAGCCGCGCGTAAGTGCGATGCGCTGGTCGCCCCATGCCGTTGGCAGATCGGCCGCCAGGAGCTGGGAGGAGGACAGGTCGATCGAGATGCCGCCTTTGACGATAGCGCGAGTGATGTCCGGCGAGAGCCAGCTAAGGCGGACCAGGCGCGCAAGCCTGGTTCGGCAGCGTTTGCGCTTGATGGCGATCTGATTGAGCGAAAGTTCGGCTTCCTCAAGGACGAGCTTCCGGGCCGCGAGCGCTGCCCATGCCTCGGAAGCTATAGGAACGATAGCGTGGAGCAAGCAGGCATGAGCCAGGTCCTGCCTATCGTCACGCCCCAGCCTAACATGAACGGATGTCGGATGCGGGAGATGCCTAAGCACATCTGAGTGTCGTCCCAGACGGGTTGGCGGCCAGCGCAACGCAGTCAGTCGAATGGAAGTTCGAAGCCGCTAGCGCCAGAGGCGGGCTTCTAGCAGCATGCATCAATCGCCCGTTTGCAGACTCGCCTAAACAAGAAGCGACGCACTCCATTCGATGAAGGCGCGGACCTGCGGAGTGAGATGCTGCCGACTTGGGTACAGCACGGAGACCGGCCGACTGATCGTCGGCAAGTCTCCCAGAAGTTCGACCAAGGCTCCGCTTGCTAGATGGTCGGCAACGGTGATGCGCGGCACCTGGATGAGGCCGAGCCCCGCGATCGCGCACGCGACGAACGCCTCGGAGTCATTGACCAGAAGAACCGCGCGAACACGCAGCGACCGGTCGATGCCGTCCTCGATGAACTGCCATTCAACGGGGCGCCGTCCCCGGCCGGAGAAATAGACGACCGCTTCATGATCCGCGATGTCAGCTATCGTCCGCGCAGTCTCCCTCGCAGCCAGATAATCGGGTGAGCCACACACGACGAGGTCGATCCGCCCGATCAGGCGACTCACCATGCTGCCCATCGGGAGATCCCCGATGCGGATGACGCAATCAATGCCGTCGGCGATCAGGTCGGTCGGCTGATCGCTCACGCCCAGGACGATCTCGATGTCGGGATAGGCCGATCGGAACGCGGCCAGCTTCGGCACGATAACCGAGCGTGCGAGTGCGACCGGAACGTCGACGCGAAGACGGCCGCGCGGCGACGTTGCCGATCCGCCGAACAGATTCACGGTCCGGTCCGCTTCGCTCAGCAGCTGCAGAGCCTGGTCATAGAGCGCTTCGCCCTCGCCCGTCAGGGTGGTGCGCCGCGTGGTCCGGTGAAACAGGCGAACGCCCATCTCCAGTTCCAGCGCCGCGACGGCATTCGTCACGCGGGGCCGCGCCAGCGAGAGTGTCTCCGCCGCCCGCGCGAAGCCGGCCCGTTCGGCGACAGCCACGAAGATGCGGAGCCGTTGAAGTAGGTCCATGCGATTTCCTACAGCGCCCTGATTGTTGGTGATTATCGTAACAGTGAAACTCGAAAAGGCGAGCTACTGCATAACACCCGACCGGCCTATTTCCCCTCCACGGCCGCGGACGCGGCAACGTTGGAGGAATGGATCATGGACCTGCACATGGACGGCAAGACCGCGCTCGTAACCGGCGCGAGCCAAGGGCTAGGCCGCGCGATCGCCAAGGCGCTCTCGTCTGAAGGCGTCACCGTCCTCGCGACCGCCCGCAATCCCGAACTGCTCGCCAGCCTTGCGAGCGAGATCGAAGCCGATGGCGGCGCCCGACCCGTCCTGTTCGAGCAAGACTTCATGACGCCTGACGCGCCGCAGAAGATCGCCGACGCTGCGCTCACGGCGCTCGGCTACGTCGACATTCTGGTCAACAATGCCGGCGGAAGCCGTCCGATGGAGATCGACGCGCCCGAGGATCAGTGGGTCGAGGGCATGACGCTCAATTTCGACCGGCATCGCCAGCTTGCCCAAAAGCTGCTGCCGAACTTCATCGCCCGCAAGGCCGGCGCGATCATCAGCTTGTCGGGCAACCTGGAACCTGAGGTCGTCAACGCGGCGATGGTAGCCAAGGCCGGCCTGGTGGTGTGGTCGAAGGGGCTCTCGGAGCAGCTCGGCCAGTACGGCATCACCGTCAACTGCGTCCAGCCGGGCTTGATCGACACCGCGCAGATCCGCCGCCTCTATCCAGGCGAGGAGCGCACGAAGTTCGCCAGCCGTGAGATCGCGCTGCACGAGTTCGGCCAGCCCGAGGATGTCGCAAATGCGGTGACGTTCCTCGCTTCTGCCCGGGCTCGCTACATCACGGGCATTGTCCTGCTCGTCGACGGCGGAATGCGACGGTACAGCTTCTAATCGAACGTTCGCTTCGCACGCTGTAAAGCGGACCGATGGCGCACCGCGCCTTGTGCCGATCGACCGCGTGCACCGCGAATGCTGTCGAGACATGAACGGACGTCGGAAGCTGGGAAACTGACAATCGCCTAGCAATGGCGGATTCTAGGTCTTGTAGGCATGCTCGGGGCTTGTCACTCCTCGCGTAAGGAAGCGTGCGGCGCCCGGTGAGGTCACCGAACGCGCGCTCGCTTCTTCGGGGAAGATAGAGGGCGTCGCTCAGCTTGATCCCGAAGGCCATGTAACATTCGTCGATGGTACGCACGACATCGTCCACGCGAAACTTACTTTAGCTATGCGGGTCACTGGCGGTTTATTTGCGGATCGCCTCCGGTCGCGACTTGCGGGCGTAAACCTGTGCCCAGCTGAAAAACGAGCTTACCACCAAGCTGTGTCGTCGGAAGCCAACTCTGGCCCCCGCAAAATGGTCATCCGGCGCAACTAGCACCTGCGTTAATTCGACATGACGTTGCCCGAGGACGGAATCCTCCAGACGCCGCCAGCGAGAGTTTCTCTACGAGGGAAATCGATCTCAGGCCCGTCCAGAGGTCTCTCGGCCTGTACAGCGCGATTGATGGACGCGCTGGCACGCAATCGACGGTGAGGAACGTGCGCGAAGGCCGGTTGTTGAGCCGGCATAATCCCACAACGAGGCGAGAACCATGAACCGCATACCGACCGATGATCTCGCACCTGAGACGGATAACGACGAACAGAGCGACGACGGCCAGGCGCAGGACGTCGCCGACGACGCCTTGGAGCTCGGCGGCGATCTATCCGAAGATAGCGAGCATGGCGGAGCGTCGAACCCCGCGGCGGTCATGCCGGACGACGTGCCGGATCTGGTCGATACGATGAACCAGATGGTCACCAGCGGCCGCATCGACAACGGAGCCTTTCAGGGCGAGCCGATGCATGACGACGAGGAAGACCGCCTCGGACAGACGGACAGCGACGACGATAACGACTGAGCCGTCGCGGGCGAGACAGATCCGAGGCTCGGGGCGCCCAAGATGAATGCCAAGGCCGACAATGCCTGATGCCAACGTCCGTCGCTCCAGCGGCGGACGTCCGAGATGGGACTTCAGCCAAATGGCAATTCGAGCGATACTTTTCGACATCGACGGAACGCTCGTCGACAGCAACGACATGCACGTGCTCGCATGGGAGCAGGCCTTCGCGGACATCGATGTGCGCTTCGACCGTCAAGTCGTTCACGACCAGATCGGCAAGGGCACCGACATGCTCGTGCCCAGCCTCCTGCCGGATGCGGACCAGGCCGAGCAGGAACGGCTGGGCAAGATACAGGGCGACGTCTTCAAGAGCCGCTTCCTGCACCAGGTGCGTCCGTTCGCGGGTGCGCACGACCTCCTCGTCCATGTGGCGAACGCCGGGCAGAAGGTCGTGCTCGCCTCGTCCGCCTCCCAAGCCGAACTCGACCACTATCTCGATCTACTCGATGTCCGGGATCTGGTTTCGGCCACCACCAGCGCCGATGACGTCGAGCAGACGAAGCCGGCGCCGGACATCTTCGCGGTCGCCCTCGAGAAGGTATCTCCCCTGAAGGCGGATGAGGCACTGGTGGTCGGTGACACGCCCTACGACATCGAGGCGGCGGCAAAATGCGGGATCGCCGCGGTCGGCCTGCGGTCAGGCGGCTTCAGCGATCAATCGCTCTTTGAAGCCGGCGCAATCGAGCTATACGATGATGTCGCTTCGCTGCTTCGGGGTTACAACAGGTCGACGCTTGCAGCTGCATCCGTCGTTGGCTGATTCAAGATACCTCTCGAAACCACAGAGGCCGAGGGCCTTAAAAGGAACCGAAGTCATCGTAGCTAGGGCGATGTTGCCGGGTCCGGTGACCAGCAGCGCCATCGGAAGTCGATGACTGCTACCTCCGGGCCAGTTGCATGACGGATGTCGAACAGTAGCGGAGCAGTCCCGCGCGGTTAGGCGGCTCACGTAGATCGCGGCCGTCAGTTCGGCCGGACCAGCTCCGACGATCAGACATCGCTGACGCCTGTTGGGGCGTCGATCTGCCCGCTCGGCTTCAAGGCGTCACTGATAGCCGCCTTCCTTGCGCTCTTCGGCGGCCTCTTCCTGCACCTTCTCCAAGGCGTCCTTATTTTGCTCGTCGCTGGTCGGCTCGGAAGGTACGTGGTTTTTCGGGTCGGGAATCATGGTGGAGCTCCGTGATAAGTCGCAGTTCAACGAGCGGAGTCGTCCGTCAGGCCCAACGAATAGCGTCCGCGCCGGTGCTTGATCGAGATGCTGCCATCGTGCGGTCGCAGGCGTTCGTCGGGAAAGGAGATCGGACGATGTCGGCACCCAGGAGTTCGCTGTAGGTGAGCACGCGCAGAACCGCGGAGATGGCGGCGATCTTCATGATCGGCGACGGTATCCTCGGGCTGATCCAGCCAAGACGCCATGTGGATCTCTGGCGATCGAACCTGCCTGCGGCCGACGTGCTTGTCCGCCCGTTCGCCGATCGCCCCGGCCGACGGCGGGCCTATGGGCTCGCCCAGGTGATCGCCGGCGTCATCCTCGCGTCGCAGCTACGACCGTGAGCGAGGGGCCATGCCGGTCTTCCGACAGAATTCTGAAGGCGTGTCCCCAATCCCGGCGCTGGTTCGTTAGGCCGCGACACCAAGGAGATTGGCATGCCTGAAGCAAATGTAATCGCTGAACATATGGAAGTCATCGGCGCCGACGGTGTCCATGTGGGGACGGTGGACCACCTCGACGGCGACCGCATCAAGCTCACGAAGACGAGCAGCGAGGACGGAGAGCATCACTATGTCGCGACCGCGCTGGTGCAGGACATTCGCGGAAACACGGTGACGCTCACCAAGTCCGCAGCGGATGCGCTGGTCCCGGCGCCTGTTAGCGAGGGCTGAGGATTACCCTGGAGGATCGGCATGGCCGATGATCCCGTACGGAAGGCGAAGGCCGTTCCCGGAGGACGCCTCTCGCGGCTCGGCGTTTTCGGCCGGCTGGCGGGAGGCGTCGCCGGAGGCATGATCGCCGAAGGCGCCCGCCGGCTGGCCGATGGCGAGCGACCACGCATGCGGGACATGCTGCTGACGCCCGGCAACGTCGCCCGCGTCGCCGATCAATTGTCGCATCTGCGCGGCGCCGCGATGAAGCTCGGGCAGATGATCTCGATGGACGCCGGCGACTTGCTGCCCGCCGAGCTGACCCAGATACTGGCGCGGCTGCGCGATCGCGCCCACCACATGCCGCCGACACAGCTCCAGCAGGTCCTGGCGCGCGAATGGGGAGCTGATTGGCGTCGGCGCTTCGCCTACTTCAACGCGACGCCGCTGGCGGCCGCCTCGATCGGCCAGGTGCATCGGGCTCGTCTCCCCGATGGTCGCGAGCTCGCGATCAAGGTCCAGTATCCCGGCGTGCGCGAGAGCATCGACGCCGACGTGGACAATGTCGCGACCCTGCTGCGCGTCTCGGGTGCGCTGCCGAAGGAACTGGATCTCGCACCGATGCTGGCCGAAGCGAAACGTCAGCTACGCGAGGAAGCCGACTATCTGCGCGAGGGCGAGCAGTTGAGGCTATTCGGGACGCTGCTGGCGGACAGCCCGCACTATGTGGTGCCGACCCTAGAACCCGAGTTCACCACCGATCGGGTGCTCGCGATGAGCTTCGTCGAAGGTATCCCGATCGAATCGCTCGGCGCATCGACGCAGGACGTTCGCGACGGCGCAATGCGATCGCTGATCGCGCTCGTCTTGCGCGAACTGTTCGAATTCAGGCTGATGCAGACGGACCCCAACTTTGCCAACTACCGCTTCCAGCCGGCGACCGGCCGTCTGGTACTGCTGGACTTCGGCGCGACGCGGACTGTGGGCGAGGACACGGCTGTCGGCTATCGCAGACTGCTCGAAGCCGGACTGGCCGGCGATCGCGACGCCGTCCGCGACGCCGCGGTGGCTGCCGGCTTCCTCGGCGAGGCCGCCGTCACGCGTCATCGGCCGCTGGTAGATCGCATGATCGACGTCATTCTCGTCGAATTGACCCGGGACGCCGCCTTCGATTTCGGGGACCGGGCATTCGTCGGTGCGCTGCGCGACCAGGGCATGGCCATGGCTGCCGACCGCGAGACCTGGCACATTCCGCCGATCGACACGCTCTTCGTCCAGCGCAAGATCAGCGGCACCGCGCTGCTAGCCGCGCGGCTGGGGGCCCGCGTCGATGCGCGCAGCATGCTCGTCGAGCAATTCGGCAGGATGACGGCACAGGCCGAGATGTGAGTGGCGCATGAGCATGGCGTCGAGCGTTGCTGCGCCCGAATGCGGAATGGGACGAAGTCGACCGGCGGAACATCCGCCCGCCGGCCGCGCTCGAATGAAGCTACCGAGACGGAAGGAAATCGATGACCGAAGCGATATGGGGCGATGCAGTCTCGCCCGAGATAAATTGGCGTGCGAGCGCCGCTCTCGAGAATGTCCCTCGTGGCGACGATGACGTCGCGGAAGTGACCAGCCTCGAGGGTGCGGTCCGGGCCTGGCTCACACTGGATCCGGCTCACCGGACGGACGCCACGCTGACGCTCGAACATCCCGTGATCATCGACGGCGCGTCCATGACGGAGTTCTCAGGGGAAGGCATTGCCGCGCTGGCCGAAAGGCTGCCGGGCGGGACGGCGATCCCGTCGAACAGCGACGACCTCGACGAGGCGGGCGAACCCCGTCTCACGGCCAAAAGATGTGATCGACCGTCGCGCCAGGTTTCCTCACTATGCCGCGTCTCGGCGCGGGTCCTGCCGCTTCAGCGGTGGGCTCGGGGCGGCAGGGCAGCGAGAGGCGCCCTCAAAACAGTCCTAGGAATTTCTTCCGCTTCGAAACTCCGTGCGTGTTCACGGTGCCAACATCGCGGCGTTTTTGACCGCCGCTGGTCCGCTGGGCGCTGGCACGAGCGCCCGCGAGTACGGGCCCGCAGGCCGCCGACTTGGCATCGCCAGGATCGACGAACGCGAGCAGCGCTGCGGGCGGGGCCAGCGCCGCCAAGCCGAGCCCGATACCGGATCGACTGAATAACTGCGTGCTCAGCGGCCGGATGACAGGCGCGGCGAAGTATCCGCCGAGACCGACTGGCGACTGCCCCGACAGCAAACTGAACGTCTTCGCGTCCGCGCGGATCGCCAGATCGAGCCGCTCATCGCGAAAAGAAAAGCTGCCGCGACCGGCAATGACATTTTTGGCCGTATCGATCAGGATCGGGTCGGCCGTGGCGAGCCCATTGCGGACGGTAAAGGCGACGAGCCCGCAATTGATCCGGACCGGCTGCTTGAGCTTGTTCTGCAGCATGCGCTGGAAGAACACGCCGAGATCGAGTTCGACAAGCTGGACGTTGCGCATCCAGAAGGTGCCGCTAGGCAGGACGAACGCGATGCGGCCGCGAGCGCTCGCGAGGCTGTCGCGCACGCTGTCGCCGTCACCGATCAACTCGGCGCGGCCTTTCACGGTCCCTGTGGTTCCGGCCTCGATCGCGCCGAAGCCGGCTAGCAATTGGCTGATGGGTGTAGGCAACAGGCGGACATCGTAGGTGGTCCGAACCGGCCGCATGCGCGCGTCGATCGTTACGTCGGATGTCACGCGTCCGCGCGCCATCGTGAAGGTCAGCGGCACGAGCTTCAGCAGGCGGTCCTCGAGAGACAGGCGCAGATCAATGTCCGCCAAGGGAATAGTCCGGGATCGCACCGTGTCGATATGCCAGCGAAGGCCAGCATCGAAGGCGCGCAGCGCTTCTATTCTCAGCCGCGCATCCGGCAGCAGACGGGGCGCGCCCCGCACGTGGGTGATCGCCCCGGCTGCGCCCTTCGCGGCGATCTCATCGGGATTATAGCCCATGAAAGGCGCGGCATCGACGATGTCGAGCCGATGCGTGGCGAGCATCGCCTCCACCCGCACGCGCGGCTCGATGTTATGGACGGTAAAGGCCCCCGACAGATCGCTGTCGCCGAAGCGCCCGTGCATCCGCGTAAAGCGATATTGGTCTTCGTGAAGGATGAGCTGGGATGCCAGCGCGTAGCGGCGGGTGTCCGGTACGGTGATGCCGATGACGTCCAGCAACCGCGCGAGATTGCGACCGCGTGCGGCCACGGCCAGGGGCACATCTTCGAGCGCGGCGAGGCTCGGCAATGTTCCGCGCATGTCGATGACATTGTCGGCCGCATAAGCGCGCAGGGTCAGCTGATTGCGGCCGCGCTGGACGGTCTCGTCAGGCGAAAGCAGCGCGCCGGTGGTTGTGAAGGGTGTCGCGCGTATCTGTCCCCGTCCGGCAAAGCGGACCGCCGAGCCGATCCGGGCGTCGGCTGACCTGATCGTCTGGAAGCGGAGGTCCGCCAGCAGCCGCAACCGGGGATCGCGGTAACGCAGCGTCGTGCCCGACAATGTCGCCCGATCTATGACTGGCAGCGTCAGCGGTTCGCCACCCTTCCGGTCACTGAAGGTCCAGCTGTTGCGCCGGTGCGCCTTGTCCCACTCGAGATCGAGCCCCGCATTGGCCAGTTCGAGCTCGCGTAGCCGCCACTTTTTGCGAAATAGCGTCAAGGAGGCGATGCGCGCCTGGAGCCGCTCGGCGCTGATTAGGTAAGGTTTGGTCGCGTAATCGGGATTGCGGACCGTCAGGCCCGCGACGACCAGCTTTACGTCGAACGGATCAAGGAAGAGCTGGAAGTCGCCGCGCGTCTTCACCGAGCGGTGAAGCTGAGCGCTCAGGGTCCGCTCGAACGGCCCGCGCAGGAAGCGCCCCTTGGTCAGGTAAAGGACGAGCCACAGCGCGAACAGGATCAGGCACAGCGCGCCCAAGATCCGTAGCAGCCAGTCTGACCACGAATGCCTTACGCGGCCGGTCGCGTCTCCGCGTGGCTGCCTCGTCCCGTCACTTTGGATGTCACGCCTCCCGTCCGGCCATCAAACGGTATCGCGTGGATTTTGTGCCGCGGGCAGCGAGTGGGGCCGTGCCTCACCCCAGACAGGATCAGACTTTACCGGCCCCGCATCAACGGTCAGGCCCGGTGCGGGCCCTCCCGCCAGTTCATGCCGCAACGGCGCGGTGGGGAAGCTTCCAGCCAGGTCGGACGAAATGGCAGGTATAGCCGTTCGGCAGGCGCTCCAGATAGTCCTGGTGCTCAGGCTCTGCCTGCCAGAAGTCCCCCAATTCTGCCAATTCGGTCACGACTTTGCCGGGCCACAGACCCGAAGCATCGACGTCGGCGATGGTGTCCTCGGCGACCGCCTTCTGATCCGCATCCGCATAGAAGATCGCGGAGCGATAGCTTGCGCCGATATCGTTGCCTTGGCGATTGCGGGTGGTCGGATCGTGGATCTGGAAAAAGAATTCCAGCAAGGCGCGATACGTCGTCAGCTCAGGATCGAATGTGATCTCGATGGCTTCGGCGTGATTGCCATGGTTGCGGTAGGTTGCGTTAGGCACCTCGCCGCCGGAATAGCCGACCCTGGTCGAGACGACCCCTGGCAGCCGGCGGATCAGATCCTGCATCCCCCAGAAACAGCCTCCGGCGAGGACAGCGCGTTCCGTGCTCATGCGACGTCCTCGACCTGAGGCACATAAGCGCCATAGCCTTGCGCTTCCATATCGTCGCGGTGAACGAAGCGGAGCGACGCGGAATTGATGCAATAGCGCAGGCCGCCGCGATCACGCGGGCCATCATCGAACACATGCCCCAGATGGCTGTCACCATGCGTCGAGCGAACCTCGATGCGGGTCATGAACAATGATGTGTCAGTGATTTCCGCGACGTTCGCTGGCTCGATCGGCTTGGTGAAGCTCGGCCAACCGCATCCGGATTCATATTTGTCCGAGCTCGCGAACAACGGCTCACCGGACACGATATCGACGTAGATACCGGGCTCTTTGTTGTGAAGAAGTGAGCCCGTACCCGGACGCTCGGTGCCGCTCTTCTGCGTCACCTGATATTGCTCGGCAGTGAGCGCGGAGATTGCCTCGTCAGTCTTGCGATAGGTTTGCATCGAACCCTCCATCTGATCGCAAAAATGGGGTTGCTTAGGTCATTTTACGAGGGCCTCAGAGCATCTCCAGAGGCAAGCGATCGCGCGGCCGAGGGAAGGCGGTGTCGAGCGCTGCGAGATCGTCCGCCGACAATTCCAGGTCGGCCGCCGCGCGGTTCTCCCGCACGTGCTCGACGCTCGCGGCTTTCGGGATGGCGATCAGGTCGCCACTTCGCATGGTCCAAGCGAGCGCGACCTGCGCGGGCGTGGCGCCGATCCGAGCCGCTACATCCACGAGCTGCCGGTGGTGGAGCAGTCGACCCTGTTCCACCGGGCTATAGGCCATGATAGGGATCCGATGGTCGGTTAGCCAGGGCAGCAGGTCGTGCTCGGGGCTGCGACGTGTGAGATTGTAGAGGATCTGGTTGGACGCACAGGCGCTACCGCCTGCCGCTATCAGCTGTTCCATATCGTCTGTGTCGAGATTGCTGACGCCCCACCGGAGAATCTTGCCCGCATCGACGAGACGGCTCATCGCTTCGACGGTCTCGACGAGCGGCACGCTGCCGCGCCAATGAAGGAGATAAAGATCGAGCCGATCGGTCCCGAGCCGCTGGAGGCTTGCCTCGCAGGCCGTCGCCAAGCGTGCTTGCGACGCGTTCTGCGGATAGGCCTTGCTGACCAAGAACACGCCGTCGCGAATGCCGGTGATTGCTTCGCCTACCAGACGCTCGGACTCGCCGTCGCCATACATCTCTGCCGTGTCTATCAGCGTCATACCAAGTTCGATTCCGGCGCGCAGCGCTGCCAACTCGTTCGCGCGCCTCTGAGGCTGCTCCGCCATCATCCAGGTCCCCTGTCCGAGAGCCGGTACCGTAGTGCCGTCAGAAAAGCGGATCGTCTTCATTCGATGTCCCCAAGCGCCTCATACCAGCTGGCATAACGCGTGTTGCGGACAAGGTGCCTGTTCATATCCTCGCTCCCGTCATTCCACCAAACCGGACCGCGTTCGCCAAGCGCCACCTTGGCTGAATCAACCTCGGCACGGGCTCGTGCCAGCCTCTCCGTCTGCCGCCTTGAGCGCGCGGCCCACCGCGCGCCGAGCGTCCATGAGCTTACTGACAAGGGCCTGCCGTAGGCCTCGCCCTTGTGGCCCGTCGCATAGGTCAGGAAGCCCGTAATGTCGGCGGCGAACTTGTGCTGGAGGCCCAGCTTGTAAGTGCCGAAATAGTCAACCGAATGGCCGCCATAAATGCGGGCTGCGACCAGATCGTTGAAGGTGTAGTCGATCCGCTCGCGGCTATAGCGTGCGCCGGCAATGAGGGTCGTCGAGGGCAGCACGTCATATTCTAGCTGACTGATACCGGACAGCTGATCGCTCCCGTTGGCAGCGGCCCATCGCGCGATCGAGAAAAGCGGACCGCGATTGAACGTCCGATCGAATTTCGTCGTGTTGAAAAAGAGGCCCAGCGTGTAGCGAAGACGGTCGCCGCCCGGGGAGACGAGCCGCAACTCCTGGCTGAATTGCTCGGTCGAGAAATCGCCGCGCTGGCGATTGTCGAACGTCGGGATCGCGGAATCGTCGTTATCGAGGCGATCGTGCGAATTATGATGATCGTGGGCCGTAATCGACATCACCGTCGGGCCGCCTGTATCGTACGAGACGCGTAGCGACTGGGCGAAGTCGTTGTAAGTGTTGCCGGTCTGAAAAAAATTGTACGCGACGTCGGTATTCTGTGGGCCAACAACGATGCCGGGCGCGAAGACCGCGGGCGTGAAGCTCCGATTGCCGCGCAGGATCGCGTTGGGCGCCAGCAGGATGAAGGGGCGGACCGTCGTGCTTTCCCCATCCTGATAATCGATGCCGCGATCGATCTTGAAAGCGCCGGTCGGCTTCCAACGGAGTTTCTGGTGCGCTGAGAAATAGCGGCGACCGTTGAGCTTCTTGCCGTCCGCCTCGTTGCGGGCATTGCCGGCGAATCGTCGAAACTGACGTTGGTCTGATAGCCGAGCGTGTTCGTCAGCGGGCCGGTGCTAAGCCGTTGGGCTGGCTGGCTGATCAGTCGGGGGTTGCGCGCGGAGACCTGCTATTCGAAGCCAATTCCCTGCAGAATCGCTCTCACAGGGAATGGCCCAAGCGAGACCGTTCGCTCGGGACTGCGTCGCGCACCAATCATAGGACGCGCGCTGGCGCTCGATTTGCAGAAGGGCGATGAGCTGCCGGGCCGCGCGTGCCCAACCTACAAGCCCGGCGAGCTTGTCGCGAGCGGGGGGCCGACATTCATCAGCGTCTAGGATCGGTAACGGAGCGCCTCGAGCGCGACGCCGAACGCGGGCGAAGCATGCCGGCGGCTTGGATAATAGAGGTGATAGCCCGAAAACGGGGGGCACCAATCGTCCAACACGCGGATCAACCGGCCAGAATCAAGGTGGTCGATGACCTGGTCCTCCGGCATGTAGGCAAGACCTAGCCCGTCAAGAACGGAAGCCATTCTGACGACTGCATTGTTGACGACGAGTTGCCCCTCCACGCGCACGCGCAATTCTCGATCGCCCTGCTCAAATTCCCATACGTAGACGCCGCCATAGGTCGGCAGTCGGATATTGATGCAATTGTGACCGGTAAGATCCTGCGGCGACGTCGGCCGCTCATGGCTCTCGAAATAGTCCGGCGTTCCGACCACCGCCATCCGCATATCTGGGCCGATCCGGACGGCGATCATGTCCTTGGCCACCTGCTCGCCGAGGCGGACGCCAGCGTCGAAGCCTTGAGCGACAATGTCGACCAAGCCATAATCGACGATGATCTCGACATGAATGTCGGGATAGGCCGGCAGGATGCGCTTCAGGGCGGGCTGGAGGATCGAAATCGCGGGATGTTCGCCGGCGGTAATCCGGACAGTTCCCGCCGGCTTGTCACGCAGCGCACTGAGCGCACCGATTTCCTGTTCGATTTCTTCAAACCGCGGCGCAAGCGTCGAGAGCAGCCGTTCACCGGCCTCGGTGGGAAACACGCTGCGCGTGCTGCGGGTGAGCAGGCGCATGCCGAGCCGTGCCTCCAGACCCTTCATGGTCTGGCTGAGCGCCGACTGCGAGATCCCGAGCTGCGCGGCGGCTCGTGTGAAGCTGCGCGCCTGCGCCACTGCGACGAAGGCGGCCAAATTGTTGAAATTCTCGATCGCCATTCAGAAGCCCATCTTATCGCGACATCCCGATTGTAGCGGGTAATCGATGGCGGGAGCGAGGCCTATCTTCGTCGTACGCGACGGGCCTGCTCATTCGGTCCGCTCCCGACAGATCGCAACAGGAGGCAAACGCCATGACAACTTGGCTGATTACAGGATGCTCGTCGGGCTTGGGACATAGCTTGGCGACTGCCGTGCTTGAAGCGGGCCACAACGCCGTCGTCACAGCGCGCGATGCCGAAAGCGTGCGGGAATTCGAGCGCGCCTTCCCGGATCGCGCTTTGGCCGTCGCCCTGGAATTGGCCGATCAGGCGAGTATCTCCCGTGCCGTCGCGAGTGCGATCGAGCGATTTGGCGATATCGATGTGCTCGTGAACAATGCCGGCTATGGCTACCGCGCCGCTGTCGAGGAAGGCGATGCGCAGGACGTCGCCGATCTTTTCGCCACGCACGTCTTCGGACCGGTAGCGGTGATGAAGGCGGTGCTGCCGGGCATGCGAGCGCGACGTCAGGGGACCATCGTCAACTTTTCCTCGATCGCCGCGCAGTTCGTGAACCCGGGCTCCGGTTACTATTCTGGAGCGAAAATGGCGCAGGAGGGCATCACCCTCACGCTCAAGACCGAGGTCGAGCCGCTCGGCATCCGCGTGCTGGTCATCGAGCCGGGTGCGTTCCGTACGGACTTTGCAGGCCGCTCGCTGAAGGGCGCGAAGCATGCCATCGGCGACTATGAAGCCACGGTCGGTCCGCGCCGCAAGGAGAATGATCGCAGCGACGGCACCCAGCCGGGCGATCCTGCACGCGCCGCCCAGCTGATCCTGGACACGGTCGCGAAGCCCGAGCTGCCCATGCGGCTGCTCCTCGGCAGCGATGCCGTGAAGATCGTCCGCAAGGGGCTCCAGGCCCAGCTCGACGAGATCGATGCAGCGGAGGCCGCCAGCAAAGGCACCGATTTTCCAAACCAGAACTGAGCACCGGCGCGCCGAGGAGACGAGTTCATGAGCGACGGAAATGGCATTGATCGGCGCGCGCTGCTTGCGGCGACTGGTGCGGCGATAGTGGCACCCGCCCTAGCTGGACCAGCGGGTGCCATGAACGAGCGCGGCGCTTCGGCGCCGATCTTGCAGAGGTCGCGTCGCCAGCTCGGTACGCTGGAGGTGTCGAGCGTCGGTCTTGGCGTTCAGAACATGAGCCGGACCTATCAGACGACCGTTCCATACCGTCCGGAGATGCTGCGTATCATTCGAGCCGCATATGATCAGGGCATCACGTTCTTCGACTCCGCCGAAGCTTATGGTCCGCTTGAGGTCGAGCGGATCCTCGGCGAAGGCGTCCAGCCATTCCGCGACAAGGTCGTGCTCGCAACCAAGTTCGGATGGAACATCGACGTCGAAACCGGTCGGCGTCTACCCGGCCTCAACAGCCGGCCGGACCATATCCGGATCGTCGTCGAGGCTATGCTCAAGCGGCTGCGGACCGATCGGATCGATCTGCTTTACCAGCACCGCGTCGATCCGGCCGTGCCGATCGAAGACGTTGCGGGCGTCATCAAGCAGCTGAAGGCGGAGGGCAAGGTTCTCCACTGGGGTCTGTGCGAGATGGGTTTGGGCACGCTGCGCCGAGCCCACGCCGAGTTGCCGGTCACCGCCGTGCAGAGCGAATATTCGATGCTGTGGCGCGGGCCGGAGGCCGAGGTGTTGCCCTTGTGCGAGACATTGGGCATCGGCTTCGTGCCGTGGAGTCCGCTTGGGGTCGGCTTTCTGACCGGAGCGATCGATCTCCAGACGAGTTACGCCGACGGCGACATTCGCAAAAGCGAGACGCGCTTCGCCAAGGACAATCTGCCGGCCAATCTCGCGCTCGTCGAACTGCTGAAGCGCTGGGCTGAGCGAAAGAGATCGACGCCGGCGCAGATCGCGCTCGCGTGGTTGCTGGCACAGAAGCCGTGGATCGTGCCGATCCCCGGCACGACCCAGATGGCGCATATGCTGGACAATAGCGGCGCGATGGCGCTGCGTCTCGGCCCCGCCGAGGTGGGAGAACTCAACAGCGCGGTCCGTGCGATCGCGGTGAAAGGCGAGCGCCTGCCACCGGCGGTGCAGGCCTTTTCGGGCGTCGAAGCGCCGCCGAGGGCATCGTGAGCGATCTCTCCCGGCGCGGGCTGCTCGCCATTCCCGCCATCCTCGCTTTCGCGGGCACGGCTGCCTGCGCTCAGAACGAAGGCGCCACTCCTATGACGGGTTCTAAGACGCTCGTCGCTTATCTGACGCGCTCGGGCAATACGCGCGTGATCGCCGAGACGCTCCACCGGCAGCTCGGGGGCGACCTCTTCGAGATCCGACCGGCCTCGCCTTATCCTGCGGATTATGAAGCGCATGTCGCGCAGGCGACGCGCGAGCGCGACAGCGGGTTCGAGCCACGGCTCGCGGCGAAGGCCGAGGCTATCGCCGGATATGACGAGATCTTCCTGGGTTTCCCCATATGGGGCGAAACCGCGCCGCCGCCGATCCGATCGTTTCTGAAAGCGCACGATCTGCGCGGCAAGACGCTGCGGCCGTTCATCACCCATGGCGGCTATGGTGTCGGCAGCGCGCCCGCCGTGCTCACCAGCCACGCACCCGGCGCGCGGATCGAGCCGCCCTTCGTCATGGAGGCCGATCAGGAGCGCCGCACGCTCAACCAGATCAAATCCTGGCTCGGCCAGATACAAGGATGACGACGATGAAGACGCGACGTTTGGGCAAAGACCTCGAGGTTTCGGCACTCGGGCTCGGCTGTATGGGCATGAGTTCGGCCTATGGGCCGGCGGCCGATACCGCCGAGATGATCGCGATGATCCGCGCGGCCCATGACGAGGGCGTGACGTTCTACGACACCGCCGAAGCCTATGGTCCGTTCGTCAATGAAGAGCTCGTGGGGGAGGCCCTGCAGCCAATCCGCGAGCAGGTGGTGATCGCTACCAAATTCGGGTTCGAGATCGATCCGGTCACCGGCGCGCGCACCGGCGGCACTAACAGCCGGCCCGAGCATATCAAGGCCGTCGCCGAGGCCGCGCTCAAGCGATTGCGCACCGATAGGATCGATCTTTTCTACCAGCACCGTGTCGATCCGGCCGTCCCGATCGAGGATGTCGCTGGCGCGGTCCGGGAGTTGATCGCCGAGGGCAAGGTCAATCATTTCGGGCTGTCCGAGGCGGGAGTGAACACCATTCGCCGCGCGCATGCGGTGCAGCCGATCACAGCAGTGCAGAGCGAATATTCGTTGTTCTGGCGCGGGCCGGAGGCAGAGCTGCTGCCGACGCTCGAGGAGCTTGGCATCGGCTTCGTGCCGTTCAGCCCGCTGGGCGCGGGTTTCCTGTCCGGCAAGATCGACGAGAGTACCCGTTTCGCCGATGGTGACTTCCGCAATGCCGTGCCGCGGTTCAGCCCGGAGGCGCGCAAGGCCAATATGGCGCTTGTAGACGTGGTCCGCGCGGTCGCCGATCGCAAGCAGGCCACGCCGGCGCAGGTCGCGCTTGCTTGGCTGTTGGCGCAGCGTCCATGGATCGTGCCGATCCCGGGGACCACCAAGCCACACCGGCTCCGCGAAAATCTGGGGGCGATCGATCTCGAGCTGACCGCCGAGGATCTCGCCGAGATCGAGAGCGGGCTGTCCACTATCACAGTCCAGGGCGAGCGACTGCCCGAGGCCGTCCTCAAGATGACCGGGCTTTGACAGACAAGATGAACATGAAGCGCGCAACATTGGACGTGATCGTGGTCGTCGGCGCGGGGTCTATCGGCCAGGCGATCGCCCGCCGGGTGAGTGCCGGCAAACATGTGCTGCTGGCCGACCTGCGTATCGAGGCCGCCGATGCGGCCGCAAAGGTGCTGAACGATGCCGGCTTTGTCACCAGCACTTTCGCGGTCGATATCTCCTCGCGATCGTCGGTAGTGGCGCTCGTTTCCGCGGCCGCCGCGATTGGCGAAGTTACCGGCCTGATCCACGCAGCCGGGGTGTCTCCTTCGCAGGCGCCGCCTGCCACGATCCTGAAGGTCGATCTCTACGGGACCGCCTTGCTCCTCGAGCTGTTCGGCGACGTCATCGCGGCCGGGGGCTCGGGGGTCGTGATCGCTTCTCAGTCGGGGCACCGGCTCGGCGCACTGACGGCAGACGAGGATCGGGCCTTGGCGATGACACCGGCCGAGGAACTGCTAGAGCTGCCTTTGCTCACGTCGGTAACCGATCCGCTCAATGCCTATCAGATCGCCAAGCGCGGTAACGCTTTGCGGGTGAAGGCCGAGGCGGTGCGCTGGGCGGAAAGGGGCGCGCGGATCAACACGATCAGCCCCGGTATCATCATGACCCCGCTTGCCAATGACGAGCTGTCGGGCCCCAGGGGCGAGGGCTATCGGCGCATGATCGATCTGTCGCCCGCCGGCCGGGCCGGCACGCCTGACGAGGTCGGGACGGTCGGCGCGCTGCTGATGGGCCCCGACGGCGCCTTCATCACGGGTAGCGATATCCTGATGGACGGCGGCGTGACGGCCTCCTGGTTCTACGGCGATCTCGCATAGCACTGAGCCGCGACCAGGATGAAACGAACATGATCATCAGGCGTATCGCGCTCGGCCTGGCCCTGACCTTTCTCGATGCGGCCTCTTCGGCCGCGCAAACCCCACACCAGACAGGACATGTCGCGATGGACATCATTCGTAAGGCTGACCTCAAAACGACCGAAGGTCCGGGGGAGTATTTCACCGGCAAGGTGACGGTCACCGGGCAATTTCAGCGCGAAGCGCCATCACGGGTCGGCGCTGCCATCGTCCATTTCGAGGCCGGCGCTCGCTCCGCATGGCACACGCATCCGCTCGGACAGACGCTGATCGTGACAGAGGGCATCGGCCTGACGCAGGTCGAGGACGGCCCGACACTGCTCTTCCACGCTGGTGACCAGCTCTGGTGCCCGGCCGACCGCAAGCATTGGCACGGCGCGACGCCGGATAGCGCGATGACCCACATTGCCATTCAGGAGGCGAAGGACGGCTCTCCGGTAACCTGGCTCGAGCATGTCAGCGAGGAGGATTATCTGGCCGCAAGCCGATTGGCGAACGCCGACTGACGACTTGGCGCCGGCGATCGCCGTATGGGCGATGCGGTGCCACGAACGTCTGATCTCGAGAGGGGCGGGGGGCGCAGAATGACGGTTCGCGACGGACAGTCGGAAGCTATCCCCCGAGGCGGGCTTTCGCTGCGGCGTCGCGACCGTCGCAACCATGATGACGGGAGGTTGGAAGTCGAAAGCCGGCCGGGTGCCGGCACGTCCGCCTGTGGGTCTTTGTCGTCGAGCGTCAGCGATCCCGCTCGGCTCGCTTGCGATCGGCCTTCCGGGCTCGGCTGACAGCGGCTGCATGCTCCCGCGCACGCTTCTCGGAGGGCTTTTCATAGTGTCGGCGAAGCTTCATCTCGCGGTAAACGCCCTCGCGCTGAAGCTTCTTTTTCAACGCCCGAAGAGCCTGATCGATATTGTTGTCCCGAACGATGATCTGCATATTTTCCCGGCTTCTGCCAATTTAGCGTTGCTGTTCTCGTGCCGGTCTCTGTGGCGGAATTTCCCCTGTAAGTCGAATTTGGCAGGAGCGATCGATCAATTTCCGATCCGCCCGCCTGACTGCGGAACGACAAGAGCGCCCCCTCGGGGAACTCTCGACCGATGGAGCTGGGCGGACGCGCCTTCGTTGCGCAGGCCTATCGCCCGCCCGCGGGGCCCGCGAAATCCGCCTCGACGATGCCCATTCGCCATCCGGGCGGAACCTCCTCCGCGCCCGTGTCGGCTGCGGCGCGCTGGTTGTTCAGCTCCACGACCTTTCCAAAAGCGTCCCGATCCTCGGTCGGCGCGGTGAGCGTGATCCGCATGAGGCTGCCGGTCGCGGGCGGGAACGACAGGCGCGCATAGCCCAGCCGGCGATCGGTCGTGCCCGTCCAGACCGTGCGGCCGTCCAGCGTCACGCTGAGCGGGTAGCCGCGCGACCGCCAGCCGACCAGCTTCAGATCGACATCGCTGAGCGTGACGGGATAATCGAAGCGATATTCGATCCAGCCGTTTTCGGCCTTTCCGTCGCTGGCCCAGCGCGTCAGTTCATCGTCGTCGATCGTCTTGCCGGCCTCGGCGGTGTTGCTTCCGGCGATAGCTGAACTGGGAAGATATCCCGTGCGGGAAATGCGAAAGGTCGGGCTGGCCGGCGTCGGGCCGCGGACGAGCGACTGCGGCTGTGCGCGCGCCGGAAAGTCTATCGACAGGCCCCGGATCGGCGGCGGGGCAGCGTGTCCCACAATCTTCTCATCTGTGACGTACCAACGGCACCATGGCTTTGCTGCCCCGAACAGACACTGGCTTTTCCGCGAGCAAGCGGGCCGCTTTGCGATCGGCCTATGGCGCTGGCCATTTTGCCAAGAGCCTTGCCTGGAGCCTCACCGATCTGCTGATCGCTTACTACGCCAATATGCGTCTTGGCCTGTCGGCGGCCGATACGGGCTTGCTGATCGCCCTGTCGACCGTACAGGGCGCCGCGATCGATGTGGGCGCTGCTTATCTGCTACGCCGGGCGGAAGGCTTGCTGTCGCATATTCTCGTCATCCAGTTCGTCGCCGGGCTCGCGACGGCGGCAATGCTGCTGCTGCTTTTCAGGCCCGGCGAATCCTTTGCCGCACTGCTCGTGACGCTCGGCGGCTTCCGCATCGCGTATGCCTTCTACGACGTGTCCCAGAATGCCCTGGTCTCGCTGCTGCCAGAGGATGAAGCGGAGGCGGACCTGTATGTCGTCATACGGCAGACGCTGAGCGGCCTGGCGCGGCTCGCCGTCGCGGGCCTCGCCTTCCTGCTGCTGGGTCGGCACGCTCTGGCGATCGGGCGGGAAAGCATCGTCGCGGGCGCGATAGGCCTGTCGATCGCGGCGACCGCCGGCTGGATGCTGCGCTGGAAGAACAGCCCGGACGCAACCGGGACGCCAGCGCCCGCACGAACCCGATCGACCCCGGTCGGTCTCGCGCGATTGCTCCTGGCCGGCGCGGCGCTCGCGGGACCGGAGGCAATGGCGATGCGGATGGTGCCGTTCGTCGAAGGCGATGATCTGGGCGGTGCGTCCGGCGCCGGTCTGCTTTTCGCGCTGGTGCTCGGCACTGCGATCGGGCCGCTGATGTTGCGCCGCGCGCAGGGTGAGCCGCGGCGACCGGCGATGGCGTTCACCGCGCTCGCGGTGGCGGCGGCGATCGCCTTCCTCGCCGGCAGCCGTACGGGGCCGGCGGCGCTTTGGGCCTGCTTCGCACACGGCGTGGGTATCGGCGGGATGATGACGCTCTTCTGGCGCGAGATGAGCGTCGCGATCCGCAGCCATGCCCGCCGGACGGGCGAGCGCACCGACATGTTCGCCTTTGCGTTGCTGACCGCGACGATCAAGCTTTCGGGCGCCCTGTGCGGCGGCGCGCTCGCGCTCCTGCTGGACGGGTTCAAGGCGGGCGCCCCGGCGGCGATGGCCGCTCTGGCGATCATCATCGCCGCCGGGGGACTGGTTTTCCTGCTGGCAATGGCGCCGGGCTACCGGAACGACGCGCGTTCCGCCGCTCGCGCAGGTTCGGGGAACGAGGGGTTCCGCCGCGCCACACCGCCGCCGCGCAGCCGCACGACATAAGGCGTACCGAAGGCATTGCCCGCGTGCTCGAAATCGGTCGAGACGATCTGGGCGCCGCTGGCGAAGGCGGCCGTCGCGCGCCGCATGTCGTTCGTCTTGGCTTCGAACGCCTCGATGTCGGATCGGGTGCGTACGATATAGCCCTGGCGGACATAGTCGCGGATCTCGCGCTGCCGGACGAGCGCATTGTCGAACATGAGGAAGGCGGCATGATCCTCTCCCGGCTTGGCGCGCAGGAACGCTGCGCGCCCCTCGAGCGATGGATGGCCCGCAAGATATCCGCGCGTCGCCGCCTCGCCGGTCGCGGTGATCATGAGGATGATGATCTTGCCCCGCGCGGCGCGCAGGCTCGGCCAGCCGCCGGCGCGGATCGCTTCGTTGAGCGTGCGATGCGTGCCGCGCACATCGTCCGGCGTGATCAGGCGCTGCCGCCCCAATATCGAGACGATTTCATGGTCGAGATCGTCGAACAGCGCGGGCGTGAACGGCACGGTGTGGGTCGGCTCGGGAAGCAGCGCAAGATCGGCGACCTTCGCCTCGAGCACCAGGAACACTGGCACATGGTCCGGATGCGCGTCCGACCAATCGCGTATTTCGGTCAGGCAGCCCTTCAGGGTCGGGCAGTGGCTGCGGAAATCGACGTCGGGAATGTGCAGCACCTTGTACCCGGGCGCATTCATCGCGCTCGCATCGTACGGCAGCAGGTCCGTCACGCCCTTCGCCCGGAGCAAACGATACCCGGCAGGATCGGCGAAGTTGCCGCCCAGCGGGTCCGGGTTGACGTCGATCTCGAGGCTGCGCATCCCCTCGTTCAGCTGCGTGGTCAGGTCGGGGTGCAGATAGCCGAGCCCGTCGCTGGCCGAGACGTCGTTGGGGTGTTCCTCGCGGAACTTGGCACGCTCGTCCGGCGGCAGCCTGGCCGGCAGATCGCTGGTGATCCGCCCGAGGATCGGATCGACGATCGCGAGCAGGCGCTTGTCCACCGGCATCGCATAGCTGTTGTGCGTGCCGAGCACCTGGATCTGATTGAGCTTCAGTTCGGGATCGAGCGACGATGCCTCCGGCTTGGGTGCGGCGAAGGCGGGCGTCGAGAGGATCGCGGCGAGTGCCACGAGGAATGCGGGCGAGCGGGGCATGGCGTGCTCCTGGAATGGCCGGCGCGCGACCGAGAAGGGCCGCGCGCCGGCAAATGCGCGGTTCAGAAGCTGAATTTGGCGAAGACGCCGATCGTCCGATGCGCATCGCGCGCGATATAATGGACCAGGCTCAGGGTGCTATATTGCTGAAAAGCAGCCGAATAATACGTGTCGAAGAGATTGCGTGCATAGACGCCGATCTCCAGATCACGGTCGGCGGGTGACAGGCTGATCCGGCCATTGGCGATCCCGTAGCCGGAGATTTCCGAGTAGGCCGGCTGCCCGATCGTGGACCACACCTTGCTGCGATAGGCATAATCGAGATTGGCGCGGAGGCGCAGGTTCCCGGTAACGTCGTGATCATAACTGGCGCTGATATTGCCCTGCCATTTGGGCGCATTGGTCAGCATGGTGCCGCCATAGTTCGTGGTGGCATTGTAGGCATAATCGGTGAAGTGCGCGTCGGCATAGGTCAGTCCGCCGGTCAGCGTCAGTCCGTCGACCACGCGCCACGCGAAGCTTGCCTCGGCGCCCTCGCTCTTGAGCCCGCCGGCATTGCCGATCGCGACGACTGCCAGAGGATTGCCCGGCACGAAGGTAACGAGCGAGGTCTGGAAATCGGTGAATTTCGAGGTGAAGACATCGAAGTTCAGGCGGACCCGGCGATCGAACAGCTCGGTCTTGATGCCGGCCTCCAGGCTCTTCACCGTCTCGTCCTTGTACGGCGAATAAATGTTGCCGACATAGCCCGGGCCGCCCGGCTTATAGCCGGTCGACCAGGTCGCATAGAGCATGACGGCATCGGCCAGCTTGTATTGGCCGGCGACCCGGTACGAGAAATTGTCTCCCTTGATGCGGCCGAAAGGCTGGACGGGTGGCGCCGCGGTCGGCGTGAAGGTTGCGTTGACGCCGGTAATCGGCAGCGGATCGAGCCAGAAGAAGCGGTAATCCTGGCTGTTATTGTCGCGCGTATAACGGCCGCTCAGCGCCAGGCTGGCGCGCTGCGTGACATTGAACTTGAGCTGGCCGAACGCGGCGCTCGTCGTGTTCGTCGTCTGGAAGCGGACGGCATTGCCGGGATCGCCGATCGCGCCGGTCAGCGCGAAGAATCGGGTCAGCGGGACACCCGTCGACGAGACCAAGGGCGTGCCGAGCGTCGCCCATTGCAGCTGGGTCGAATCGTTGCGCAGCCGATTGTAGAACAGGCCGCCGAGATATTCGACGAAGCCGCCCGTCGGTGATGCCCAGCGCAGTTCCTGGCTGAACTTGCGCGTGCGGATCGTGCCTTCATTGTAGGGGAGGAAGGCGAACAGGTTGGCGGGTACGAGATTGGCGGGTGCATCGCCGATATAGCGGGTCTCGCGATAGGCGGTGATCGAGGTCAGCGTATCGCGGCCGATCCGGGCCTGGGCGCGAAGCGAATGGCCCCAGGTGGAGGTGCGCGTCCGGCCCATCTTGGAATCGGCATCATCGTCATTTTCCGGCCCCGGAGTGACGCCGTTCGCAATCTGGAGGGCGGTAACCGCCGCCGTCGCGCAAGACACTGAGGTGCGGATGAAATTGTCCCAGTGATGCTGGTAATCGTTGATATAAGTGAGATCGATGCGATCGCTGGGCTGGAACAGCAGCTTGGCGCGATAGCCATATTCCTTGAACGAATTCAGCGGCTGATTGAGCGTCGTATAACGGCCATAACCCTGCTGCCCCTGATCGAAGCCCGTGACGCGCAACGCCAGCGTATCGCCCAGCGGCACGTTGAGCGTCAGCGAGACATTGTGATCCTCGCGCTGGCCATAGCTCACGCTGCCCTTGGCTGAGAATTGGCCGAGCACCGGCTTGACCGTCGTGATCGCGATCACGCCTGAGGTGGAATTCTTGCCGAACAGCGTGCCCTGCGGACCCATCAGCACATCGACCTGCTGAATATCGGACAGGCCCGTCAAGCCGGTGTCGCGCTGCGCATCCATGACCACGTCGTCCACGACCAGGCTGACCGACTTCTCGTTCGAATAGTCGAACGAGGTGCTGCCCACGCCGCGGATCTGGAAGGCCGCGCCATTGGTCGGATCGAACTGAACTCCGGGGACGATATATTGCAGGTCGGTGATCGACTGGAAGTTCGAATTCTCCAGCGCCTTGCCGCTGATCGACGTCACGGAAACGGGCACGTCCTGGAGGCTTTCGTTGCGTCGCTGCGCGGTCACGACGATCGTATCGAGCCGGCCGCCCGTGTCCGGTTCGCGCGGCGCGGATGCCGGTACGTCCTGAGCATACGCTTGTGCGAAGGATGCGCCGCCAATTGCTGAGCCGAGAAGGAGCATCGTTCTAACAAATTTGCGCGAAATCATCGAAAAGCCCCCGAGTCGTCAGTGTCTAGGCGTCCGAGTATCGACGGCGAGTGACAGCAAAAAGACAGTTGTACGGATTTTCGGAAGGGGCGCAGAAACGCGATCGTAAATTTGCGTACGATCGTACGGGGACTGTCGGGTTAGCGGATCGCTGCGGTTGCCGTCATGCGGCTGGTGAGTATGAAGGCGGGCGCGCCCGTTGGATCGAGCGTGGCATCGAGCATGAGCTGGCCGATGCCGGTGACGGATACCGCCTGCGCTGCCAGCAGATCGAACGGCGCGTCCCTCGTCTCGCGGTTGAGCTGCACCAGAAGATTTTCGCCGCGGCGCCGGCGCATGTCGGCGGCGACGGTCTTGAGATCGGGCATCCGCGTTGCGGCTAGCGCGATTGCGAAGGTGGCGCGCGCAACCTCCACGCTCGTCAGTTCGTACCGCTCGGTATCGCGCATCTCCTCCGGGGCGTGGATCACGCCGTCGATCCGCGCGATGATGTCGTTGAGCCCGGCTTTCAGCAGATCCTCCTGGCGCGGGAAATGATAGGCTAGCGTCGAGTTGGCGACGCCGGCGCGTGCGGCGATGGCGCGGTGCGTGATCGCATCGCTGCCGCCGGAGATGATGAGCGCCGAGATATGGTGCGCGGCCTTCGCCTGCCATTCGCTGAGCTCCGGTGGGCGGTAGCGACCCGAGGCGGCGAACGGCGCGCCGAGGGCCGCATGGAATATCTCGAACTGGCGCATGTCCGGCGCGTCGGCGGGAGCGATCAACCCGCGGCATAGCCTGTGGAGATTGAGCCGGCGCAACCAGCGATAGGCGGCGAGATCGCCGATCGCGAGCCCGTGCGCGGCTTCGTCCGTGCTGAAGGCGTGAAGAATGTCGCCCAGGTCGGCCTGATCCAATCCCTCGCTCGCCGCGTGCCAGAAGGCGAGGCGCCGTCCCTTCCAGTCAGCCAGGGGGGCAGCATATTCGGGCTGCGTCGCCGCGCCCTGGACGAGTTCGCAATAAAATTGGGTCCGGAGCGCTTCCGGCCCGGCCATGTCGGAAAGGACCGCGTCGGCAAGATCGGCGAACAACGCGCCATCCCGAACCTCTAATGCGCGGATCCGCGCGAGCCATGTGTCCAGAAACAGCGCATCCGCTTCGCGCGCCGCGTCGATCAGTGCCGCGATCAAGGCGTCCTTGAGCCCGAACCGGTGCGACAAAGCCGAGACGGTCGTGCCCAGCCGTTCTGCCAGCGGTCGCAGGCTCAGCCCCTTCAATCCGTCGGCCGCGACAAGTGTCATCGCGGCCTTGAGGAGAGGCTGGATGTCGGCATCTGCCTGGCTGATCACGACGGCCTCGCTTCCAGAGATCAAATGGTTCGCATGATAGTACGCAATGGCGTATTTTCAGAACGAAATATAGCGTATAAAAGCCGTACATGTGTCACGCTGTCGTCATGCGAAGACGCTAAATCGCGGTTGTTCGATCCCGAAAGATATCATGCAGCTGTCCCGCGAAACCCGCCACTCAGTGCCGATCCGTCGCTTGCCTGGATGGTGGGCGACGCTGCTGATCGCAGTCTTCGCGGCCCCCGTCGTGCAGGCGCAGGCGCAGGTCGCTGGACCTTCCCGGGTCGGGGAATATGCGTGCCCGCCCGTGCCCGAGGTCCTGCTCGTGCGCCGAGCCGCGAGCGGCGAGCCGCCGCTGCCGACACCTGCGGATCTCGAAGCCTATCGCCAATATAGCCAGGTGCTCGCTGCCAACGACTGGGCCTATCTCTGTCGCTACCGCGACGAGAATCTGCGGCTGACGGCTGCGCCGCGGCCGCGCGTCGTCTTGTTCGGCGATTCGATCACCGAAAACTGGAAGCAGCGCGATCCGGCCTTGTTCACCGAGGGCGTCATCGATCGCGGGGTCAGCGGCCAGACGACGCCGCAAATGCTCGTGCGCTTCTACCAGGATGTCATCGCGCTGCACCCGCGCGTCGTCCATATCCTGGCGGGCACGAACGACATAGCCGGCAATACCGGCCCCACCAGCGATGCCCAATTTCAGGACAATATCCGCGCCATGGTGGATCTCGCTCGCGCCAACGGGATCGCGATCATTTTGGCCAGCATTCCCCCCGCGGCCTCTTTCCCCTGGAAGCCCGAACTTCGGCCGGCCGGACGCATCGATGCCTGGAATGCCTGGCTGCGCACTTATGCGCAGCAGCAGAAGCTGGTTTTCGTCGACTATCACGCCGTGCTCGCGGATTCTGCGGGCGGATTGAAGCCCGAATTTGGCACGGATGCGGTGCATCCCTCGCATGTCGGCTATCGGCAGATGGACGCCCCTTTCCGGCGTGCGCTTGCGCAGGCGGAAGCGCGCTAGGAGCTGCCATGTTCGCTGTCGATCCGGATCGGCGCGCCTTCGGCGTCGGCCTCATCGCCTCCGCGCTGGCGGCGACGAGCGCCGTCGCTCAGCAGCGAACGCCGCCTGGCCTGTCGCCTTCAGACTGGTCGCAAATCTGGCCACCGCGCGAGGTGATCCCGCTATGGCCCGATCGGCCGCCCGGGCGGGTCGCCGCGTTCGAGATACCCGCCATCCCCGCAGGCTGGACCGGCGGCGCATGGCCGGCGAGCTTCCTGCGCAGGACGTCCGTTCCCACGCTGAACGTCTTCCGCCCGGCGAGGCCGAACGGCGCGGCTCTGCTGGTATGCCCGGGCGGCTCCTACGTCTTCGTCTCGGCGGCGAACGAGGGCGTCGACGTTGCGCGAGTCTTCAACGCTATCGGTGTCACGGTGTTCGTGCTCAGCTACCGCCTGCCGGGAGAAGGCTGGCGGGAGCGGGCCGACGTGCCGCTCCAAGATGCCCAAAGGGCGATGCGCCTGATCCGCCAGCGGGCGTGGACCTTCGGCATCCGGCCGGACACCGTGGGCGTGCTCGGCTTCTCCGCGGGCGGCCAACTCGCGGCGACGCTCGCGGCCGATCACGCCGAGCAGGTCTATCTGCCCGTGGATGCCGCAGATCGCGAGAGCGCCCGACCGGCCTATGCGGGGCTGATCTATCCCGTGATCCTGACCAGTGGCGCTTATGCGCATGCGCGCGCGCACGGAATTGCTCGGCCCGTCGCCAACGCTGGAACAGCTGACGCATCGCTCTCCGGATCTGCGCATCTCCGCCGCGATGCCTCCCTGTTTTCTCGCCCATGCAGCCGACGACACGACCGTGCCGATCGAGAACAGCCTCGCTATGCTGGCTGCGCTTCGCAAAGGCGGCGTACCGTGCGAAGCGCATCTATTCGCAGAGGGCCAGCATGCGTTCGGCATCGGCCGATCGGGGCAGGCGAGCGCAGCCTGGCCGAAGCTCTTCGATCTTTGGGCGCGCCGCGCCGCGCTTGCCGTGTCGTGATGATCGATGTGCACGCGGGCGGACGCGGCCATTCATCAGCAGACCGCGTCCTGCCATGATGCCCGCGATCGAGCCCGGATGAGCGCATACTTACCGACGTTGCCATAGCCCCGGTACGGGGCCGCGCTCGCCGAAATCATCGGCCCGAGAAAAGCAGCACAGAACATGCCGAGCATTGGTCACCATCTGCGGTGACGCCAGCGATCCATTCTAATATTGCAGCGCTGCAATCTATTTCGGTGTCGAAACAGTTCGGTGGAGGATTGGCGTCGCGGCCTGATTATTGACGTGTTCTCTGCGAGCCAGTCGCATTTGCGGTTGCCAACCCTGCGAGTTATTCGCATTAGCACCCCCGAAAATTAGAAGGGGTCGTTATGAACATGTCCGATCGACGCCGCGGCGATGCGCGGCATGCGCAGAGCTTACTCGCGTTGTCCTGCGTCGGCAGCATCGGATTGGCGCTTCCGGCCGTCGCGCAGACCACCCCGCCGCCCGAGGAAAAGGCGGCCGAACTCGAAGGCGTGACCGTCACCGACACGGCCATCAACGAGGGCAGCTACAAGACCGACAGCGTCAGTTCGCCCAAATATACCGCGCCGCTCGTCAACACGCCGCGTACGGTGACCGTGATCCCCGCGCAGGTCATCAAGGACACGGCGTCGGCGACGCTGGCGGAGGCGCTACGCACCGTTCCCGGCATAACGATGGGCGCGGGCGAGGGTGGCAATCCGCTCGGCGATCGGCCCTTCATCCGCGGCTTCGACAGCCAGGCGAGCACGTATCTGGACGGCGTACGCGATATCGGCGCGCAGACGCGCGAAGTGTTCGCGGTCGAGCAGATCGAGGTGGTGAAAGGCTCGGACAGCGTCGTCGGCGGGCGCGGCAGTGCGGGCGGTTCGCTGAACCTCGTCAGCAAGATGCCGAGCGCGACGCGCCTAGCGACGGCGTCGATCGTGGGCGGCAACGCCAGTTACAAGCGCGTCACGGCGGACATCAACCAGCCGCTCAATGATTTCGTCGGGGTGCGCATCGCGGGCATGTGGCACGATCAAGATGTCGCCGGCCGCGACTCCATCTGGCAGAAGCGTTGGGGCGTTGCCCCATCGGTGAAGCTCGGCCTGACCGGGCCGACGAGCCTGACTGCCTCCTTCTACCATCTGGAATCGAACGAACTCCCCGATTCCGGCATCCCCTATCTCTTCACCGCCGCCAACGTGCCGAACGGCATCACCGAGACCAGCCCGGCGCGCGATTATACGACGATCGGCGGCCGCCAGGTCAGCGTCCCGCGCGGCGCCTTTTACGGCCTCGAGGATCGCGATTTCCGCAAGACCAACGTCAACAACGCGACGCTGCGCTTCGAGCATGATTTCGGCAACGGCATCCACGTCCGCAATACCTCGCGCTACGGCCGCAGCACGCAGGGCTATGTCTGGACGCAGCCCGACGACCAGCAGGGCAATGTCTACGGCACGAACCCCGCCACCGCATCGACTGCGGGCGGGCTCGTCTGGCGCCGCATCAATTCGCGCTACAGCGAGGCCGAGGGCCTGCTGAACCAGACCGATCTGTACGGGACGGTCGACACGGGCGGCATCAAGCACAGCTTCGCTGCGACGCTGGAGATCAGCAACGAGAAGGCGCAGAACGGTTCCTACGTCTCGAACGCCGCGAATGGCACCGCGATCGCGACCGGGTCGACGATCAGCCCGCGCTGCTCGACGGCGATGCTCGCGCGCTTCAATTGCACGACGATCGACACGCCCAATCCGTCCGATCCGTGGGTAAGCTACGCAAGCGACACCTCGACCGCCCTGGCGACGATCCAGCGCGCCCAGCCGATCACCTTCACGGTCAGCGAGACGAGCACCAAGGCGGCGTCGCTGTTCGACACGATCACCTTCACCGACTGGCTGCTGCTCAACGTCGGCGGGCGCTACGATCACTATAAGACGACCGTCTCTCCCGGCATCGCGGTGACGGCGCCGACGACGGGGCGGACCTATTTCGGCCGCGAGGACGATCTGTGGACCTATCAGGTCGGCCTGATCGCCAAGCCTACGCCGGACACGAGCATCTATGTCTCGACCTCGACCTCGGCGACGCCCCCGGGATCGTTCCTTGCGCAGGGCTCGGAAGGCAATGCGCTCAACACGACCATTTCGGCGACGGTCGACGGGCAGGCGGCGACCGACGCGCTGAAGGTGGAGCGCACCAAGTCCTATGAGATCGGCGCCAAGGCGAACCTACTCGACGGGAATCTTTCGCTGACCGCGGCCGTGTTCAAGACCAAGACGAGCAATGCGCGGACGACCGGCGAGAACGGCCTCGTCGTCTTCATCGGCGAGCGCGAGATCAAGGGCGTCGAACTCGGCTTCAACGGCAACATCACGCCGGAGTGGAACGTTTTCGGGGGCTACACTTACATGGACTCGGAGATCGTCGATGGCGGCATCACGACGACGACGGTCAACAATGTCGCCTATTTCGCGCCGTCGGTGAACACGGGCAAGCGCTTCCCGAACACGCCGAAGCATAGCTTCACGGCCTTCTCGAATTACAAGATCACGCCGAAATTCACGGTGGGCGGCGGTGCGATCTACATGGGTGAGGTCTATGGCGGCTATTCGGACACGCGGACGGTTACCAATGGCGTGTTGACGATCACCAGGCCGCTGGCCCGCATGGTGCAGGCTTATTGGCGCTTCGATGCCAATGCGAGCTACCAGATCAGCGACAGGATCGGCCTGCAGGTCAACGTCAATAATCTCACTAACAAGCGCTATTTCGACAAGGCCTATACCGCGCACTACGCCAATCAGGCGGCGGGGCGGACGGCGCTGGCCACGCTGAACCTGCGCTATTGAGCCGGGCGGACGGGCTGCTCGAAAAGCAGCCCGATCTGACGCGAGAAGCATGACACTCGACGATCTCAATGCGATGGAGCCTTCGGCATTGCGGGCGGCTTTTTCGGACTCCCCCGAACAGGCGATCGCGCTCCTGCGCGTCGCCGCCGAGGGCGGCGCGGTCGAGGCGCAATTGTTGCTCGGGCAGGCCTCGCTCGACGGGACGGGCACGAGAGCCGATCCCCACGAAGCGCTCACCTGGTTCGGCAAGGCGGCACGGACGGGGCACCCGATGGCGATGAACATGATCGGGCGATGCTGCGAGCATGGCTGGGGCGTCGCCGCCGACAGCAAGGCTGCTGCGCAATGGTATCGCGCGGCTGCCGATCGCGGGCTGGACTGGGGCATGTATAATCTCGCGACGCTGCTGACGCTGGGGCAGGGCGTCGCGGAGGATAGGCCGGCAGCGCTGGCGCTGTTTCGTCGCGCGGCGGCGCAGGGGCACGCCAAATCGGTCAACATGATCGGCAGCTTCCTGGAAGATGGATGGGCGGTCGAACGCGACCTCGAAGCGGCCGGCGAGCATTTCCTGTGTGCCGCGCAGGGCGGCGACTTCAGAGGCATGTTCAACCACGCGCGGATGCTGCTGGCTCGCGACGATGAGGAGCGGGCGATGCGGTGGCTGCAGCGGGTTCCCGAGAGCGCCACGCCAGCGTTCATCGCGAAGGTTCGCGATTGGCTGGCATCGACCTATCCTTCCCTGGTGGCCGCATTCGATAGCGCGTGTGCGGCCGGGGGAGCGGACCGGGGATAATGGCACGGAAGAAACGCTACCTGACCGCGATAATGGCAGATGGCACCGTCAAGAGGATCGGCCCGACCGCCGCAGCATTCACGCATTTCTGGCGTATCGTGGCTCATCTCGAGAGCGGCAAGACGGAGATATTCTGGGGGCACTGCAATTCGCTGAAGGAAGCGACGGGCAAGAGGATCGCGACAGAAGAGGCAGCGCGGCAGCGCGGCTGGACCGGCTTCGATTTCGAAGTCGTCCCACTGAGCGAAACTTAGATCCCCGGAAGCGCCTACCTTAACCGAAGGCGGCGCGGGGAATCGCGATCTCGGCGACCAGGCCGGTATCCGGCCAGCGATAGTCGATCCGGCCGCGCAATTGCCTGCGGGCGATGGCATCGATCATCGTCTGTCCGTAGCCGGGTGACCTGTCCTGAGGGGGAGGGGGGCCGCCCGTCTCGGTCCAGATGGTACGCAGTTCGCCGGTCGTCGGATCACGCTGCCATGTGATCGACACGGCTCCAGCGGCTACCGACAATGCTCCATGCCGATGCGCATTCGCGACCAGTTCATGGAGCAAAAGCGCGAGCGGCTGAACCTGCGCCGGATCGAGCTCGATGGCATCCCCGCTGATACGGACCCGGGGTGGGGCAAGCGAACCCAGTTCGCCGCGTAGGATCGTCTCGAGCGAGACGGTCCGCCACCGATGCTCGGCGAGGATGGCGTGCGCGCGCGCGAGCGCATCGACCCGGCCCTGAACCGCATCGGCGAAATCGGCCGCCTCGTTCCGCTTCGTGAGCCGGACGATGCCCTGGACGAGCGCAAGCGCATTCTTCGCCCGGTGATCGACCTCCCGCAACAGCTTCTGCTCGGCGACCTCGAGATCCTCGGCCTGATGGCTCTTCGTCGTGTCGAGTTGCGACGCAAAGAAGTAGAGGAGCTGCCCGTCGTCGTCGTGGACCGGGCTGATATAGAGCTGGTTCCAGAACGGCGTGCCGTCCTTCCGATGATTGATCAGCTCGATCACGATCTCGCGCTCGTCTCGGAGGGCCGCGCGGACCCTGTCCACGCTCTCGGCGTCCGTCTGAGGCCCCTGCAGGAACCGGCAATTGCGGCCGAGCACCTCCTCGGACGAGTAGCCGGTTTCATTGAGGAAAGATCGATTGGCGAGCACGATTGGATTGTCGGGTTGCCGCGGGTCGGTCACGACCATCGGCATCCGCGTCCGCTCCATGGCGATGAAGGCAAGCTCCTTGCGGTCGACTTCGCCTTGGGGCGTGCTGGCGGAGGGTGCGTCGCCATGCAGATGGGCCGCCGGCGCAACAAGATTCATCGTCGGGCTCACTTTCCGGTCTGCCATCGACCGGTTCGAAAATTTCAGGAACGACCCCGCCGGCCGCGCGCCGGCGGGGCTGCTATATCAGACGGCTTCTGCCTGCAGATTGACGCTGGTCTCTGCCAATTTCGTCATGAACTCGTCGCCGCCGTAAATCTCCTTGGTGGCGTCGCGGAGTTTCTTGTTGTCATCCTTCAAACCAAGCGCCTTGGCGTAGGCCGCCGCCGTGCCGAACCCGGCGATGCCGTAGTGCGTCATGCGCTGATATTGCGCGACGATCATGACATCCAGGAGCGGTCCCTTCTTCGGGCCTTCCTCGACGATATGCTTGGTGGCTTCGGTGACGAGGCCCTCCATGCCCTTGCAATGCTCCTTTGAGACCTTCTCGTCCTGCCCGGCGATCAGCTCCTTCAGAACATCCGTGTGCTTCTCGATCCCCGCCTGCGATTGAGCCAGCATGTCCTTGAGCGCCGCGTCGCTCGCCTTGGACGTGATCTTCTTCAGCAGCCGCTTCATCTGATCGTTGGCGGACCACAGGTCCTTCAGCTCGTCGGTATAAATTTCTTTGAGGTCTTCCGGCGCTGGCATTTGGGGCAATCCTTCTCCGTTCCACGGACGGTGTGCCCATTGGTCCGCATCAAACCTTCCGGGGGGCTGTCGCGTTCCGCTCGCTGCCCGCGCTGGCGGAATTAGCGATGCAATGTTGATAACGAATACAGATAGTTGATATGGATTAGCTTCGCGTGATCGCGGCTGATCGACGCGTCCGTCGGGAGGCCTCTTCGAGGGCGGGTCGCCAATGTCGACGCGCCAGCGACGTTTGCGCCCTCGGTCCGGCATGGGCTCAATGCCGTTTGCCGGGCGGCCTCGGGCCCACTTCGGACGCCCAGATCGTTAAGGCCTCGGTGCTACGCGACCCGATCCAGCCCCGAAGGACAGTATCCGTATGCGTGCAGCGCCGCACTTGTTCAACGAAGATGCGCGCCTGGCCGCTCTCGCCGAGTATGACCTGCTGAGCGGCACCGACGATGTCGATCTCACAGAGATCGTGCAGTTGGCGTCGCACATGTTCGATGTGCCCATCTGCCTCGTGTCGCTGATTGAACGCGACGCCCAGGTTTTCAAGGCGCGCGTGGGCATCGATAGCTGCGGCACCGATCGCAGCATCTCCTTCTGCGCGCACGCTATCAGTGAGGACGGCGCCTTCGTCATTCCCGACGCGACGCTCGACCGCCGATTCGAAGATAATCCGCTGGTCACGGGCGAGCCGTTCATCCGCTTTTATGCCGGCGTCCCGCTGAGGGCTCCGTCGGGACACGCCATCGGATCGCTGTGCGTTATCGACAGCCGGCCGAGAAACGGGATCACCGAGAGGGAGCGAGCCGACCTGACGGCGCTCGCCGAACTCGTGATCGATCGGCTTGAGCTGCGCCGTCTGGCGGTCGCCCGTGCCGTCAGTCAGTCACGGTTCGAAAGCATCGCCGCCACGTCGCCGGATGGCATCATCTGTGCCGACCAGCAGGGCAATATCACGTTCTGGAATTCGGCCTGCGAAGAGCTGTTCGATTTTACGGCCGCTCAAGCGGTCGGCGCGAGCCTCGACATCATCATCCCGGAAGCGATGCGGAGTGGACATGGCGGCGGGCTGCGGCGCGTTGTCGCCGGAGACGCACCGCGTCTCGTCGGGACGACGATCGAACTGAATGCGCGTCGCAAGGACGGGTCCGAATTTCCGATCGAGCTGTCGCTGTCCATGTGGCGCGAAGGCGAACAGACGAGCTTCGGCGCGATCATCCGCGACCTGACCGAACGCCGCGCCAACGAGACGCGGCTGTTCGATCTCGGGCATCGCGACGCGCTGACCCAGCTTCCCAACCGCGCCGTCTTGCTGAGCCGGATCGCCGAGTGCGCCAAAGCGCGCGAGCCCGTGGCCATCATGCTGATCGACCTGGACGGCTTCAAGAGCGTCAACGACACGCTCGGCCATAATGCGGGCGATTCCGTGTTGCGGCAGGTCGCCGCGCGGATCCTTAGCTGTGTCCGCTCGATCGATACCGTGGCCAGGCTCGGCGGGGACGAGTTCGCGATCCTTCTCCCCCGGAGACCCGATCAGGGGCTGATCGGCGGGGAAGCCGATTGCCTGATCGCTGCGATCGGCGCCCCGTATATCGTCGATGAGCAGATGGCGCATATCGGCGCCAGCATCGGCATCGCACTGAGCCCGCAGGACGGTCGACATGCCGAGGAGCTCCTGTCGGCCGCCGATCTGGCAATGTATCAGGCTAAAGGCGAAGGGCGGAACTGTCGCCGCTTCTTCATACCGTCCTTGCGCGATGCCGCGATCAACCGGCGGGCGTTCGAAGGCGAAATAAGGCGTGCGCTCGACAGGAGCGAGTTCGAGCTCTTCTATCAACCGCAGGTCCGCATGGCGGATGGGGCGATGCTGGGCGTGGAAGCGCTTCTCCGTTGGCGGCATCCGGATCGCGGCCTCCTGACGCCCGATCTCTTTCTGCCGACGATCGAGATGGGTCTGCTGGCCCCGGAGGTTGGCGGGTGGGTGATGCAGACCGCTTGCGCCGAGGCGGTCGCGTTGCGGGAATTGGTGCCGGAACTGGTCATGGGGGTGAACCTGTTCGGCGCGCAGTTTCGCACGGGGCGGCTGGCTGAGGACGTTCAGCGTATCCTGACGCAGACGGGCCTGCCGCCGCGCGCGCTCGAGCTGGAAATCACCGAGAACATCGCCCTGCGTCACGACGACACGATGCTCCTGCCGCTCCGGAAGCTCAGGGCTCTCGGCGTCGGCATTGCCTTCGACGATTTCGGAACCGGATTCGCTTCGCTTAGCCTGCTCCGGCGCTTTCCGCTCAGCCGCCTCAAGATCGATCGCAGCTTCGTCCGTGACATCTGCAACAATCGTGTCGATGCCGCCGTGGTGGCGGCGATGGTCTTCCTGGCGACGACGCTGGGGATCGAGTTGATCGCGGAAGGCGTCGAAACCGAAGAACAGGCTGAGCTTCTGCGCGCGAGCGGCTGCAGAATCGTGCAGGGATATCGCTACGGCAAGCCAATGTCCGCCGTTGCGCTGCGCCGGTTCATCGGTCAGCGGCCCCAGATTGCGAGTGGAGAGGGATCCCGGATGATGCGCTTACCGCTCGACCGGCTGCAGGGTTAGTGAGCAGGTGGGCTGCCGGAACCGC
Organism: Sphingomonas natans; assembly: GCF_030546695.1. Taxonomy (GTDB): domain Bacteria; phylum Pseudomonadota; class Alphaproteobacteria; order Sphingomonadales; family Sphingomonadaceae; genus Sphingomonas_I; species Sphingomonas_I natans. The sequence goes on along the minus strand of NZ_JAUOTP010000010.1, from coordinate 2,757 downwards.
CTTTCGGCAATCTTTCGTGTGATCTGACGCCGCGCCTCGGTCCTTCGATTGCCAACGAGCGGCTGCTCCCGCATGGGAAAATGATACGGACGGTCGTCGATCGTCGCGATCGGAGACGCCGCTGATGAGCCGCCACTTCTTGCTCGCCTCCTTGCTGTGCGCGACCGCCGCCGGCGCGCAGACCAGTGCTCAGGTCGCCGAAGTCGGGACACCGTCCCGGACCTTCCGGCCGCAGGATGTGTTCTCGCTGTCGCAGGCGACCGACGTCCAGATCAGCCCCGACGGCAAGCACATCGCCTATGTCCGCGCGACCGGCGACATCATGATTGATGGCATGCGGCAGGAGATCTGGCTGATCGACGTGGCGAGTGGTCGCCAGACGCCGCTCGGCGCGCCGGGGAGCAGCCGGCCGCGCTGGTCGCCCGACGGAACGCGGCTCGCCTTCGCCAGAGGCGGCGACGGACAAAAGCCGCAGATCCACGTCCGCTGGCTCGGCACCGGCACCGAAGCGGCGGTGACCGCGCTGCCGGAAAGCCCGACCGACATCGCCTGGTCGCCGGACGGCACCCGCATCGGCTTCACGATGTTCGTGCCGGCCGAGGGTACGAAGCTGGGCGCTCCGATCGCCAAGCCGGAGGGCGCGAAGTGGGCGGAGCCGCTCAAGATCATCGGCGAGGTCCGCTATCGCGCCGACGGCAGAGGCTATCTCCGCCCCGGCTACAATCATGTCTTCACCGTCTCCGCCGACGGCGGCGCATCGCGCCAGCTGACCTTCGGCGCCTATGACGATGGCCGGACCGTCGCCTGGACGGCCGACAGCCGCCAGCTGTTGATCGCCTCCAATCGCGGCAAGGATCCCGAGCGCGAACCCAATAATAGCGACCTGTTCGCGGTGCAGGCGGACAGCGGCGCGCTCCGGCAACTGACCAACCGCTTCGGGCCCGACGAGCAGCCGACCGCATCGCCGGACGGCAAGCTCATCGCCTTCGTCGGCTTCGACGACAAGCTACTGGGTAATCAGAACAAGCAGCTCGCGGTGATGAATGCCGACGGGACCGGCGTGCGCACGCTCACCAGCCTCGATCGCGACATCGACGATCCCCATTGGTCGGGCGACGGGCGCGCGCTCTTCTTCAAATATACCGATCATGGCGTCACCAAGGTCGGCCGGGTCGACCTCGCCGGCCGGACGAGCATCGTCGCCACGGGCCTCGCCAGCGGCGAGCTCGATCGCCCTTATTCCAGCGGCGACTATAGCGTGTCCAGGAACGGGGTTGTCGCCGTCACGCTCGGTGATGCGCTGCGGCCGGGAGATGTCGCCGTCTCCGGCCGCGGCGGCGGCCTGCGCCGGCTTACCGATCTCAATGCCGGCCTGTTCGCCGGCAAGAGCCTAGCGCAGGTAGCGCCGCTTGCGGTCACGTCTTCGGCGGGGGGGCTGCCGATCGATGCCTGGATGGTCACGCCGCCGAATTTCGATCCGACGCGCAAATATCCGCTGATCCTCGAGATCCACGGCGGGCCCTTCTCGAGCTATGGCCCGGTCTGGTCCACCGACGATCAGCTCTATGCCGCCGCCGGCTATATCGTCGTCTATGCGAATCCGCGCGGCTCGACCTCCTATGGCGAGGAGTTCGCCAACCGCATCCATCACAATTATCCGAGCCAGGATTATGACGACCTGATGAGCGTCGTCGATGCGGCGATCGGCCGGGGCAACGTCGATCCGAACGCATTGTTCGTCACCGGCGGCTCCGGCGGTGGCCTGCTGACCGCCTGGATCGTCGGCAAGACCGATCGCTTCAAGGCCGCCGTCTCGCAGAAGCCGGTCATTAACTGGACGAGCGAGGTACTCACGACCGACGGCTACACGTCCATGGCCAAATATTGGTTCGGCAAGTGGCCGTGGGAGGATCCCGAGCAATATTGGCGCCGGTCGCCGCTCAGCCTGGTCGGCAACGTCAAGACGCCCACCGCCGTCATGGTGGGCGAGGAAGACCATCGCACGCCGCCGAGCGAGGCCGAGCAATATTATGCGGCGCTGCAGATCCGATCGGTGCCGACGGTCCTGATCCGCGTGCCGAGCGCGAGCCATGGCGGGCTCGCCGATCGGCCGTCGCAACTCGTAGCCGAGAATGCCGCGATCCTTGCTTGGTTCGAACGCTACCGGCCCAAATAGGGCCCGATCGCGGCCCGGCTCTTGGTCTCAGCGGCAGGCGGGGCCGTTCCGCCGGACGCGTGCGCGTGCCCCGTCGCGAGCGATCGTTCGACTTCGGTCGAACGGCGCGATCTTATCCACAGCGAATTGCGGCGGCGAGCCGATCGGCGACGCAAGCCGAGACGCCCGGGGACGTTGAGTCCCTTGTCGGCGGCATTCCCTGCGTCCGGCACTGGGGAGGAGCGCGGCATCACGTGTCATATGCCGCGCTCCAACCCCGGACTGCCGCCAAGGCGTGCCCGCGGCAGAAGGGCAGGGTAGGCCGCGGCCGCCACACGTCGGAGAGCTTTGTTCCCCACGCGGCGCGCAATCTTGCATATTTGCGACGAATGGTTGTTGACTCCTCCGGCCGACGACCGTAGATCAGCCCTCGTCAACGGCGCTGCTGCAAAGCAAGCATCGTTCACCGCCAAATTAGCACCGGACTTCCACTCTGGAAACAGGGAGGAAATTTGGCGCGTGTTTGGCGGTTGGCTTTTTCTCATTGTTGGAATGATGAAGGGACATGTGGGCGGCGGCTCCGGGTCTCGGCGGTTTTAAGG